>NZ_ATWN01000005.1 GCF_000421265.1 Thalassospira lucentensis MCCC 1A00383 = DSM 14000
ATCGCATCAGGGGACTTGCTGAACTTCTTCTTCCACACATACAGGGAATGTGTGCTGACACCGAGACGAGCAGAAACTTCCGCTACTGAGTAGCCTCGTTCTGTAATCTGACGAACGGCATTAATCTTGAACTCATCGGTAAAATGACTCTTGGGCATCGTAAACTCCTTGCCTCACTTTATAAGTGATGAGGTGTCTACAATTTCAGGGGCTATTCATCACGACGAGCCGAGCCTGTAGCACAAACGGTAATCTTTTCTTTTTTCAGCGTACCATCGGATCAGTCTAGCCCCATTTGCTTCGATTCCGAGAAACCAGCGAGTGAAATCGAGTTCGAGTTGCTGAACAAACTAACATTTATTGAGTGTTTACGCTGATTTTTACAAAACAGATTGAATTTCTGTAATGCTTCGATATCGCTACATTAAGTGGTAAATCGTAGGATAATGCATCGTTATCGATGCATTACGAAGAGAGACAAATTTAGTTGTTAGTTCTCAATCACCGTGATTTGTCGTTATTGGACGATATGGAAATTACAGAGGAGGGGATCGCACCAATATCAGATAATTTCTGCTGAATAGCCTGGTGTTTCTCGTAAAACTTTAGCCAAGCCTTCATTCCACCCACTTCTCCGACGGCATGGATCATAGCCCTATGAGATGACAGCAAAATGTCCACGGTTTGTTCTAGCTCCTGAATTCTTTTTTCTTTTTGCTCAAGTTTGGCAAGCATTTTTGGCTTAGACTGCTTATCGGCTTGTTCCTGGATTTTACGCAAATGAGACTGTCGTTTAATCCATTCGGCCAGTTGTGCGCTTCTCCATTCATCTCGTGTAATTGAGGTAGCTGCAGAGAAGCCACTTACTGACCGCGAGACAGAACGCGCAGTTATCGTTTCATTTGTCTGAAACATCCTATCGAGGACACGAAGAAACTCGCGGTCCCTCTGCGCTGCGGTGCGCGTCCTTCGTTCGGGAAATTTTACGTTTCTCATTATTAGACTTGGCTTCTACTTTTAATAGGCTCCGACAAGTCATCGCCTTCTTCGAACACTTTTTCACCATCCCTAGTCGCAAGGATTTTATCAATACCATCAATCATTTGTTTGGCATGTTTCAATTGATTTTGGGCACCAATACCTTCTGGCCTTTGAGATATCTCATCAATTGCAGTTTGCATGTTTTGCTTGGTCCGTTCCAAGTTCTCTCGGTGTTTAGTGTTATCTGTCGCCACCAAATGGCTGCAGCCATTGAAGCATTGTAGGTGTTTAGGGCAGGGGTCTACGGTGAAACTGTTAACGCAATAACCATAAGGCGTTGCATGAAAGCCGTCCGCTTCAGCACTAAGAAAATCAAAAGCGGCTACGTCTCCGAGCTCTTTTTGGATTTTTCTGAATGTCCCCACAATTGGTCCCGAGACCTTTCCCGACTGAATCATAGCCAATACCGTTTTGGATCTTTCCGGAAGCTCTTGTGCTTCTGGTGGGAGATCAATCGCAGAAAGCTCTTCAGCTAACGTTCGATGGTCATATTCGTAGCTTTGGGCAACACTTTTGCGATTGAATCGCTTTGTAATGATTGCGTCGGAAATTCCAAGCCGGAAGAGTTCAGTGTTTTGGAGGTGGCGAAGCGAATGACTTTTCAAGCCAAGCTGACGATCTTCTTCAGTTTCACCATAACGGGCAAAGATGCCTTTTTTGCCCGGTGCCAGATGAATACTGAGGTCTTCCGACGTAACTCTGCCGACCGAAAAATAGAGGTTCAAATCGCAAATACCGTCATTTCGAGCTTCTGCCAGTGCTCGCTTTGGGTTCAGAAACAGAAACTCGTGCGCCTGAATTGAACGCCCATCAGCCAACCTGATAGGATCCGTATCCGATACCTTGGTTGGCGTAGTCTTCCTTACTAGGGCCTCGATCTCCTTGACCTCTGCCAAATCGCCAGGCCGTAACTTCGGCCATCCTTCTTTTGCTTTCCTAATCCAGTAAAGATAGACAGCGTTTATAAATGCGTCTCCCGAATAAACTTGATTGCAGGCGATTTCTCTCAAGACACTCGAATTGAAGTTCTCTCTGTATTCCTGAACTAGATGTTCTGGAATAGCCGATACGCGAATTTGCGGATTACCTGTCAACCTCGTGTAGAGCTGGTAAGCTGGCAATACCGAGTTAGTATCTAAATCGGGAAATACTCTGCCTGTTGATACCTGGAGCTTTAATCGTTCCCGAAGAGGTTTTGTGACACGCACAACTTCATCGAGCGTCTCTTCCAATATCTTCTCAAACATTGTTGGGATATGTTGAACCGCCTCATGCAACAGCACGCTGTGCTGTTCTCTACCAGTTTACTTTTCGGCAAAATGTCTCAACATCAATGTTCGTGAAATGCCCCCACATTCCCCGGCTGACCGGCTGTCGAAATCGACGTGGTCTATGGTTCTCTTCCAGTCTGCAGGAATAGAGGACACTTCCCCAATACGCAAACCGCACAACAAAAGAACCTTTAATTGAGAAAATCTAATAAAATCGGAGAAAGTTTTTGGTTTCTCCGTAAAGACAATTCTCACTAACTCCCATAATGCACGGCTTTCCGGCAACTTGCGGCCGTTTCTTCTTTCTGACAGTGTCTTTCGAACTTCCGGTCTAGGCTGGTTCGCTCTCAGCTCTTTTCGACTGCTAAAGAGATGATAGAAGGGACCACGATCACAAAGCTGTTGCGCATCAAATATCAATCTGATGTTGCTGATGATTAGTTCTCTCAGTTTTCCAGATTTTTGAACTCGGTCAGCTGTATCGCAGGCAGTCGTGTTTCTCTGAACGCATAACTGCTGTATCGCTGCAGCTTTGATCAGGTCTTGCCAACTTTGGCTCAAAGGGACCTTTCCAGATACATATCCTTCAGTCTGATTAAATACCTTAACCGTATTATCGTCGTACCCTAGATCTCGCAACCAATGCACAGGAGGCGGAGTAGCACCTGCAATTGCAGTAAGGTTCCATGCCTCATGTTTGGGTACCATCCCAGTTTCGCCGCCAGCCAACCCCCACTTGATACCTTTTTGCTCTGCATGATGTTTCCCAAGTGCGACAAATGTTGAGAAAAATTTATTCATGTTCAGAACCTACTTCTTCGCTGGGAATGTCGACAATTATTTGCTTTATCGCTTCCAATGTTGTTTTGAGCTGAACAAAAGCAGGTGACTGATTGTCACCTTGAGATGCGTCAAAAAAGAATCTGACCACTTGCCGAAGATTATCAAATACTGTCGAATGCACAGAGCGCTCGCTAACTGGTAGAAACTTGGGGCAAGTGTAACAAGAGAGAGCAGGGTGCTTTGCACACATTGACTGGCCTATGCCGCAAGCACCAATGCCAGAAATAGGAATCCCGTGGGGAACTCCTCCCACTTGTTGATCAGCAGGCATCCTGAGCAGCTTCTGCTTATCGATGGTCTTGGTTTTAGCAACTTCAGAAATCGCACTGTAAATGGGAGATACAGCAAGAGCTTGGTTAAGTTTCTCAGCTTGAGTTGGCGAGGCTTCAAAATAACAGAGTGAAGTCTTGGTATGAGAGTGGCCAAGAAACTCGGCCACCTCTTCCGCATTAGCTCCGCTGTCTACCAATCGTTGCGCTGCTGTGTGCCTGAGAGGTATTGCGGTACGCCTAACACCAGTGATCGCCTCTGTTGTGTCCCCAATTAGTGTAGTAATCTTCGAGCGTTCCACTGGAAAAAACTTAGTATCTTTGGCTCTTTCCGAATGTTTCCAGACTTTAGAATGCTGCCGCCGAGTTAGGTACTCTACCAAAATAGGCGACCATTCCCTTTTCACTCTTCTCTTAAATCCAAATCTAGCTTCGGGAGTGCGTTTCTTCGCTCGATGGGCTTGAAAATGAGCCGTTTTTATTCCGTCGACACCCTCAAAAATTGTAAATTCAGCTAAGTTTAGCCGGCAAATCTGTACTGGTCGAAGACCATGTTGATAGCTGATACACAGCAAACTCGCTTTTAGTAGTTCTGCATCATCTAGATTATTACTTTTGCGAGCCATTTCATCGAGATAACAAACAATCGCGGTCTCTTCGGTCAGAGTTAAAATTACTTCTCCGCTTTGAACACCGCGGGAACCTTTCGCGTAACGAACAGGGAGAAAGCGAATAAAATCCTGTTTATCTGTGCAAAAATGACCGATAGATAGCTCGCAGAAGAAGTTCAAGAGTAGCTTTATGGTATGTACATTAATTTCTGCAGGACTATCACACCACGAACCATCCCAATGGAGTTTCCATTCCTCAATCGGCATATCTATTGCCTTGAGAAACCAAGTCTCAGATTGACTCTGTTTGATTGTTAAGAGCGCTCCAAAACATCTTGCTGCATATCCTGTGGCATTGCGACCAAGTAACCAGAACATGAAATGTTTCAACAAGTACCGTACGTCCAAATCTTCGAATTTGGAGAAATTTATGTTCACTCTGGTGGTATCAAAATTTAGCTGCCAGACGTCACTTTGATATGGGCTTTCGATTGTTCGCCAGTCTTCGTCGTATTCGTCGACATAGCGAATATGCGACGGAAGTTTGGGGAGTTTTCGAATGTGTTCGCGAACCGAAGTATCCCAATCAAATCCAAAGCTCATTTGGCTAGTCATGAACATGCTTCCGATAATCAGTACGATGTGACCGAAGATAACTGACGGAGCATTGTCACGCGCTCGTCAAACTGTGAGTTCCAAACCGAATTCAACCGATCTTCAAAAAACGCTCTCGCGTAATGGCGAGGCATGTCTGAATTTTTTGACCACCCAAAAAATACTCTTAGGTTTTGCAGGGCAACTTCCATCTCCAACCCATAATCGACAAACTGGCGAAGTCGAAAAACCGCGCACGTATGTCGGCAATCGTGCGGCGTCACTTTTTCTACGCCTTGGCGGGAATACAAATCGCGTTTAGCCGTTTTCGCCAAAGCAGACGAAAACCGGTCAAAAATCACATTTATACTTGGAACTGATAGAGGTTGCTTCCGGTTCGATGCGAACATGAAGCTATGGGGTTGGCGCCCTCTATAATTGTCCAAGTAGAATTGGATGAGCTGGGAGAGCGAACGAGATAGCGGTATTTGGCGATGTGAGAGGTCAGTTTTAATTCCGGGGGTTAAGAATCTTGGATCCTCAATCTCGTATTCATTTTCAGTAACATTAATCCAGTATCTGTGACTGGCAATTGTCTGGTCCCATTCCTGCTTAATCGCATCAACAGGGAGCACGAGTGCTTCTGAGCGACGAATACCCTGATGTAGATACAAAAGGAACAGAGAATAATTGCGCCAACGATGAGATTCAGATCGAAATGGATTTCGCTTAGATAGCGGGTCCGCAATTTCATACAGATCCTCGATGACACTAGCGGGTAGGGCGCGCACAGGTCGCCTGCGAGGGCGTCGTTTTACATTCAGGCTCGCATAAAGGCGTTCAATTCGTTTAATTTTCCGATTGAGGTAGTTAAAGGAAATGTCAGAGTTCTGATTTTGAACTTGATTTCGAATTAAAATCTCGCGGACAAATTCGAAAGCTGTTTTCCAGTTCCGATTATAGTTGGATTTGTTTCCACGACCGGCTTCATTACGAAGCGATATGAAATATGCTTCGAGACAGCTCTCAATTTCCGAGTACTTGCTTTCGAAAAGCAAGCTATCTAGGCAGTCTTCATCCATTAAATCCGCGACAAAGCGATAAAGTCGATCGATCGCTGAAAGCTTGCCTGAGAGGGTGCTTTTCCGCAGTGCGTTTCCATGCAATGCCTCCCACACGGTTGGCCAGTAACGCGGGAGACCGCGCGTATCCGTGACGACGATAGAATTGAAATCGGCAGGTAAGTTTGGAGAACGAATGTGTTGAACTGTCATAACGATTTGTAAATACGACAGAAAGTTTATCGCAACCAATAAAAACGCCATTTAGACGCGCTCAACGCAACACACCTGAAATTAGACTGACGTTCCATAATATATATTATGACAAATAATAATCAGCTGTAGCTTCAGCGCGCCCCAAACCCTACACTAAATGTCATATATCAACTCACACCACCTATCGATTGATACTATTATGTTTTCTCCTGCCTGAAGCGATCAAACGCAACAGCAATGACAATAAATGCCCCAACGAATGTTCCTTGCCAGAATGTACTGATGCCTAACAGAATGAGGCTGTTTCGGATCACTTCAATTAATAGTGCGCCGATCACAGCACCGAATGCTGTGCCGCCGCCGCCAGCCAAATTAGCCCCACCAATCACAGCCGCAGCAATCACGGTCAACTCCATAGCTTGCCCCAGATTGGTCGTGACACCACCAAGCCAGCCCACTTCAAGAACACCTGCAATACCGGCCATCAGGCCAGAAAACATATAGACGCTGACTTTTATCCGCGCGACTGGGATACCGGTCAGAACAGCCGCATTCTCATTGCCCCCAATTGCGAACAAATGCTGCCCCCAGCGCAGCTGACGGAACGCGAAAGCCGTTATAACCGCTAGGATGATCAAAATGATCAGCGGATGTGGCAAACCAAATGTCGCGCCGCCGCCAAGCCACAGCAAAAAGTCATGGTCAGGACCAAATTCATAAATCATCTTGTTGTCCGACAACACCATGGCCAGACTACGCGCGATAGACAGCATACCGAGCGTGACGACAAACGGTGGCATCTTGGCATATGCGATCAGAACGCCATTTATTGCGCCAACAAGCATTGAAACCGAAAGTGCTGCGAGACACCCTACCCAGAACGGCATTCCTGCAGACATTATGACGCTTACAGTCATCGCAGAAATCACCAAGGTCGAGCCAACCGATAAATCAATGCCGCCCGAGGCAATGACCGCTGTCATGCCGAGCGCAATAATCCCGACAAACGCAAAGTTGCGTGTGACATTGAAAAGATTACGTTCCGTGGCAAAGCTGTCTGTGAGAATAGTTAATGCAAGACAGGCAAACACGGCAGCCATAAACACCCAGAAAATCTGCTGGCTTGTAATGCGCGCGATCAATCCGTGATGCTGTGAACGGTTAATGGCATCAGCAAGAGTAGGATCTGACATGCTCATTGTTCCTTTTTCATTTCCACTCATGCTGTTTCAATTGCCCCGGTAATCAGGCCTGTGATTTCTTCTGGCGACGAGTCTGACGCTTTTTTGTCGGCCACAAGTTCCCCACGCCGCAACACAACAACTTTATGAGCAACTTCAAATACATCGGGCATGCGATGGCTTATTAAAACCACTGCGATCCCATGATCACTCAATTGCCGGATCAGATTAAGAACCTCTGCGACCTGACGAACGGAAATCGCCGCTGTCGGCTCGTCCATCAGAACGATCTTTGCGTCACTCAAGAGTGTTCTGGCAATTGCAACCGCCTGACGCTGCCCACCAGACATTCTGTGCACCAAATCACGTGGTCGGGTTTCTGATTTCAAACGCGCAAACAACTCAGCAGACCGTTTACGCATGAATGCATAGTCGACGATTTTTATCGGCCCGATTTTACGGGTCGGTTCGCGCCCCAAAAATACGTTCGAAGCGGCCGTCATATTGTTACAGATTGCAAGATCCTGATAGACGACCTCGACACCAGCTTTTTGAGCATCCAATGGCTTGTGAAATACCGTTCTTTGATCAGAGATAAAAATATCACCAGAACTTGGTGCGAAATTGCCCGCAATGACTTTGACTAATGTGGATTTCCCAGCACCATTATCGCCCATAAGACCGACAACTTCCCCGGGCTCAATCGCCAAAGAAACGTCTCTAAGTGCCTGAATAGCCCCATAGCTTTTGGATATGTTTTTTAATTCCAGAACGTTCATTAACCCCCCTTCTCTGCCGCCGCACCGATTTATCAGGCAATGCACAGAGTACTTCTTATTGTGATTTATGATTTTTGCAGCAAACCCAAAGCGCGTTCAGTATTCTTCCTGTTGCGATAGGCCGCAAATTGCTGATCTGCCAAAACGCCAAGCAGGATAACAGCGCCCATCACTGCGAAGTTCAGTGAAGACGGAATTCCCAACAGGTTGACAAGATTTTGCAGCTCCTGCAGCAGCACGGCGCCAAGAACAATGCCAATCACAGATCCTTCGCCGCCACGAAGCGAACATCCGCCCAATACAGCCGCGGCAATCGCGTACAATTCATAAAAGTTGCCATGAGATGACGGCTGAACAGACTTGGTGAACATTGCGAAATAGATCGCCGCGATAGACGCCAACACCGCACATATTACGTAAGCCGCGATGGTCACAAACCGGGTATTGATCCCTGAGAAACGTGCCGCTTCTTCATTCTTGCCGACTGCGCAAAGATGCCTGCCAAAGACGGTATGGTGCAAAACAACCCACATGATTGCAGCAACGATCAGCATTGCAACAAACGAATGCGGCACACCAAAGCTGCGCCCGATTGTTAGCCATTCCAGTTGCGGGTAGTTCGACCCGAATGGGAAACCAGCAGTAGATTCCGCCGTATATCCCCGTGCTATCCCGCGATAAATCAGCAACCCGCATAGCGTCACGACAAATGGCTGCAGTTTAAACCGGGTTATTAAAACGCCGTGTGCTAAACCAATTGCCACCCCCAAGACAATCATCAGTGCGACGGCCAAGGGCCATGGAACGCCAAATTTACCGACCATATCGACAAACAAGACGCCAAGCAGGGCAATGACCGATCCAACCGAAAGATCAATGCCGCCCGTCATGATAACAAAACCCTGCCCAATGGCGAACAACCCAAACAACCCAATCAGGTTTGCAGTGTTGCCAAGGTTAATTGGCGAGAGAAAAAGTGGGTTTCGCATGTAAACGATGATACCCACAACGATAATCAGAACCGCCAAACCGATGTCTTTTTTTTGCATTTTTCAGGCCTCTTCCAGCACCCTGCCGACGGCAAGATTAAGGACGTTACTTTCGGAAAATTTCAGGCGTGGCAATTCCCCAGTGATCACTCCGTCTTTCATTACGACAATCCTGTCAGACACACCGATCACCTCTTCCATATCACTAGATATCATCATCACTCCTACTCCACGATCAGCCAGAGATCGCATCAAACTGTAAATCTCGGCTTTCGCACCCACATCGATCCCGCGGGTCGGTTCATCAAAAATGATGACCTTCGGATCCATAGAAAGCCACTTTGCCAGAACGACTTTTTGTTGATTTCCGCCTGACATTTCATTGGCAGCGCGGCAAACATCATGTGTCTTGATCGCCAAAGAACTCCGCTGAACCTCGGCGACCTCTATCTGACGTTTTTGCGAAACCAGCCCGTGCGACGTGAAGGCAGGAAGATTGGCCATTGTAATATTCTCGACCGTTGGAAAATCCAGAATCAGGCCGGCACGTTTACGATCTTCCGGAACAAGATAAAGCCCGGCGGTAATCGCATCGGCCGGCGATTTCGTGTTTAGGTGCTCACCATCTATCAACACCTCGCCGCCAAGCTTTTGACCAACACCAAAGATGGCCTCGGCCAGCTCCGTGCGTCCGGCGCCAATCAGTCCGGCGACACCAAGGATTTCTCCTGCCATCAGGTCGAAGCTTGCAGGACGATCAGGTTTGCTTTTGATGCAAAAGTTTCTGACGGATAAAATTGGTTTGGACGACATTTGTGTGGGCGGTGTGTAAAGCGCCTTAAGATCACGTCCAATCATCATGTGGATCATGGCGTCATGGGTAACGTCTTCACGCTCTAGCGTTCCGACATTATGGCCATCGCGCAAAACAACTGCACGGTCGACACATTCCTCAACCTCACTCAGCCGATGGGAAATATAGACAACTGCAATCCCTTCCGCCTTTAGATCCGCGATCACCTTTAACAGCATGTTGGTTTCAGACAGGGTAAGACTTGACGTCGGTTCGTCCATAATGACCAACCGCGCATTCATCGATAAAGCTTTGGCAATCTCAAGCAACTGGCATTCCGCCAGCGACAACGTCGAAACCGGTGTGTCTGAATGAAACTGTGCGCCCACACGATCAAGGAGCGGTTGCGCCAATTCATTCATGCGTTTTCTATCAGTAAGACGCAGTGGCCCACGAACCTTTTCACGCCCCAAAAAGATGTTTGCCGCAACATCCATGTTATCGAAAACATTCAGTTCCTGATGAACGAAAGCGATACCTGCTTGCTGTGATTGTTGAACATCGAACCTGCAATGCTCTTGACCATCTAGTATGATCCGTCCCGAAGTTGGCGCAATCAAACCGCCTAGAATTTTCATGAGGGTTGATTTGCCCGCCCCGTTTTCCCCAAGCAGGCCAACCACTTCACCAGCTTTGATCTGCAAAGACACGTCGTTCAATGCGACGACGCCTGGGTACACCTTAGTGACACCCTCCAGTCTCAGATCAAGCCTCTGCACTGCACTCATTACATTCGGCTCCCCAATGTCTTCGATATCAACAGAAGGTGCGAGTGGGCATGGCGGCAGTCTCATATCCGCACACACCCACTCGCTAGGCAGGGGGAAGAAATTACCCGCCTATTCTTTCCTTAACGATTGCTTCGAATGCATCGACATTGGATTTATCGATCACTTTGGTGGGCACAATAATAAGACCATCATCTGGAACCTGTGACGTATCACCTTCCAGATAATCAGCCATCAGGTGCATGCCCTGATACCCCCACTGATAGGGATCCTGAACAACCGTGCCTGCAAAGCTGCCCTCACGCACAGCCCCAAGGGTTACAGGATCTTCGTCAAACGCAATAACTGTGACCTGCCCCAATTTTCCGGCAGCCTGCAATGCTTCATAAATTTTAGGCGGGTTGTAGGAATAGAACCCGACCATGCAGTTGATGTCCGGGCTGGCCGCAAGTACATCATCGACGTTTGAACGCGCGCGGGCAAAGTCAACATCATCGCCGCGAACGTCAACAAGCTCAATACCTGCCCCCTCAACAGCCTGACGGAATCCTGCAATACGTTCGATGGCGTTATCCGCACCAAGGAATCCGACGAATCCCATACATTTCCCGCCGTCTGGCATAGATTGCACCGCGATTTCACCAGCTTGAACACCAGCAGCGACATTTGATGAACCCAAATAGGAAATACGATCACTTTGCGGTGCATCACTATCTGTGGTGAACAGCGGAACCTGGGCCGCAATGCGGTTAAACGCATCGATCGAGTTCTTTGGGTCTGCCGATGAAATCATGATCGCATCGGTCCCGCCTGCCACCAAATCATCCATCAATGCGTTTTGAAGCGCAGCGGTCCCCTGTGCAGGATAGCGAAACTGCAACTCATACTCTGGCAGTTCAGCCTGTGCAGCTTCAACACCCGCTTCGGCAAGTTTCCAAAAGTCAGATGCAGCATTAACCACAAAAGCCAGTTGTTGTTTTTCTTGTGCGAATGCTCCACCTGCCAAAACCATCGACAAACTGAACGCCGCAACTGTTGATGCAATTTTCATTGTTAGTCCTCCCGATAAATTGCCAGCACATCTGTGTTTATAAATTATCTTCGTGCTGATTAATTAATAATATAATTAATAATATTGGATCAAGCTCTTTTCGTCAAAAAACCGTAAGTTGATATCTCAACTCAGACATTGACCCATTTTTGTTTGGTTTCGCTTGCGAAAATCGCGTCAAGGACGCGCATGGAGGCAATGGAATCCTCAATCCCGTATGACAATGGTGTTTGCGTCAGAATTGCTTGGGCAAATTGTTCAGCCTGCTCGGTGTATTGATCACATGGTGGTATGACCTCACACCCTGCCATGCTGCCGTCGAAACTGTCACCGTGATCAACGATTACGACTGTTTCCTCGCCTGCTGGCGCATTATAGGGAATCATGACCTCAGCACGGGCCTTTGTTCCGAACACATTTAACGTCTGGTACGGACATAATTGCGTCGACACAACGAAGGACAATTGCCGACCTCCCCCAAAGTCCGCAACGACACTCGCAGTGCGATCGGTCTTAAACTGCGGGTCGCGCTCGATCAGCGCGGTTACCCGCAAGGGTTCCGTTTCGAACAGGAAACGGCCAGCGGTAATTGGGTAACAGCCAATATCCATCATCGCACCACCCCCGTTTTCCGGGCGATTACGAATGTTATTCTTATCATCATTAAAGTAACTGAAGACCGCCTGAATGGCGCGCACCTGCCCCAACTCACCGCTTCGGACCATTTCACGAAGACGAAGCCATTGCGGATGGTAGCGAACCATAAAGGCCTCGGTGACCATTACATCTTTTGGGCAACTGCGAAGCCGTTCGGCATCTTGGGCGTTTAGTCCGATAGGTTTTTCACAGAGCACATGCTTGCCGGCTTTCGCTGCGGCTATTGTCCAGTCTACATGCATATCGTTTGGTAGCGGGTTATAGATCGCGTCAATTTCCGGGTCCGCAATCAACGCCTCATACGAGGCATATGTTTTTTGAATCCCAAGATCCCTAGCCGCCTGCGCTGCACGCTCAGCGTTCCGCGATGCAATCCCCAAAACATTCGAAGAAGCCGAATTCTGGATTGCGGGTATCACTTTCTCCAGCCCAATATTGGCTGTCGAAAGAATGCCCCAGTTGATTTTTCTTGTTGCCACGCCTGCTGCCTGCCTTGCCATAAGTTGATAAAAATTGGGCCGGATCTGAAAAACAGACCCGGCCCAGCTCATGATTTCTCGATGTTAGTTGTCCGCGCAGAAACCCGGATCAGACTGATTGCAAACATCAAGCCCGGTGAACAGTGGATCATCGACTGATTTTCCGTTGATCAACTCGATCATGACGTCTGGCGCGCGGTAGCCCATTTCAAACGGACGCTGTCCGACCTGAGCATGGCTACGCCCATCACGGAAAGCCTGCGTCTGCGGAGGAAGCGTATCGCCCGCAATCAAAATCATGTCTTTGGATTTCAGGCGATCCATCACCTGGTCGGTTACTTGCGCATAGGCTTGTGGTGCAAACTGGGCCCAGCCGCCAATCAGAATAAAGGCGTCTAAATCTGGATTTGCGGTAAAGGTATCTGCCATCTGCTGATTGGCCAGATCGACCTGGTCATTTGTAAACACAGGGCAACCCTCGATTTCCGTCCAGCCATTGGTGCTTTCAAGGCGCTCAATGCCTTTGGTGCCGGCAATCGTGTCCCGGAAGCCGGCGGCACGCGCATTAATATTGTCTGCGGCAACATTCCCCAGTTGAAGACACACAGACCCACCAGACGGTTTTAATGTCATGGCTTCTTCGGCCATTTTGACACCCATTAGGTAGTTGTCCGTCCCCAGATAGGTCGCACGCAAATCGCGATCTTTTTCAAGGAAATCAGCATCGATCGTCATCACCGGCACATCCGGATTGATCTGACGGATGCGGTTTGCCATTGCCGGCGCATTTGAAGGTGAGATTGCAATCGCGGCAACACCACGGGTCAGCAGATCGTCGACGATCTGAACTTCACCTGCCTCGTCAGCACTTGATGCAGGCCCGGTGTACAGGCACTCATATTCCGAGTCTTTGTTCTCGGACATCCACTTCTGACACCCCAGATTAATCTGCTCGAAAAAAGGGTTATCCAAGCCTTTAACTACAATGGCCAATGTCTTTTTATCATTGGCATTTGCGGTTCCAACACCTGCCGCGACAATCAGCGCAGATGTGAGAATTAGTAACATCTTATTTTTCACGTTTCGCTCTCCCTAGTTGGTCTGGCCCGGAGTTGATTACCCCGGATACCAGATTGTCCGAGGATCGTTCGGCTTCCTTTCATAAGACCAGGCGCGCTCGATCATCCCCTCGAAATCTACTTGCGGCCGCCAACCAAGCGCCTGACGCGCCTTTGTGTTGTCCAGCCAGTTGCTATGAAACGACGTCGGAATTTCAACAATCTCCATCCCCCGCGTCCGCAAGAGATACCCCGCCACCGATGCGTAATCGACCGGATCGTCCATCGCGATATTAAAAAGCTCCTGCTTTGCACGCGGGTTATCCAATGCTGCCAGCAAGGCGGCGACCAGATCATCAACATGGACAAAGTTGCGTTTAAGCGACGCCCCGGTGCTGTCGCGCATTAACGGAACAAATCCCCCGAGGCCAAGGCGCGCTGCCTTGTCGGCACTCATCAAATCACTCCAGATTGGCCCGCCAAATTGGTCTGGGCCGAATGAGAGCGCGTGCTTGAAATCATCTTTTTCCATGATCCAGGGCGCACGTAAAACAGTGCCGTTCAGACCATACTGGATCTGATATTGCTCGATCATGACTTCCTCAAGCACCTTGGTCAGTGCATAGCACCCTCTGTATGCTTTCCGCGGCGAGTTTTCAGTAATAGGTGCTGGATAGTCCTTGAAAATATGCCCGACACTGCAATCCCCTCCGATCAGGATGAACTGCCTTAGTGTCGGTGACTGGCGGGCTTCCTCAAGCAACAGAAACATTCCCTTGATCGCCACATCAATCACCAGATCGGGGCTTTCTTTCACTGCAGCCATGTGAAGCACGTGGGTCACACCGTCCATTGCCGATGCAACAGCTTGCGGATCTGCAAGCGATCCGGTCACGACCTCCACCCGTTCACCCGCCTCAATTCGACGGTTGTGACACAGTGCCACGACCTCCGCGGATGAAAATTGTGGTTTTTCAAGGAATGATGGCAAGAACGTTTTGCCAACCTTTCCGGTTGTGCCCGTAATCAGAATTTTCATTAATTTTTCTCCCTATTGAATTAATAATATTTATTAATAATAATGAGTCAAGTAACCTTGCGATAAATGACCCGAATAAATTCATGATTCGGACCAATTAATAATTATTACCTTTCTCCCGCCTGGCGGGTTGTCTTGATACGACCGAAAAGGTATTACCATTGGCGCTTTGGTGACCTACCCCGCGCCAAATCGATTAAATTGTCAAATGAACGGCAGAATTTGTCCGTCCGTTTCGGGACGCCTGATGCAACCGCTCAAGAATAGTGCTTGGCCAAAAGACCAGAGGCAGAACAAGTCAATGTCGGAAAAGAAACTCTACGGTGGCAAAAACCGTCCTACGATGATGGATGTGGCGACAATGGCCGGCGTGTCACAGGCGACGGTATCGCTTGTGCTAAACGGTAGCCCGGCCAAATTAACTGAAGCCACCCGACAGCGCGTGATCGATTCTGCCAACGACGTTGGTTACCAGCTTGTTCGTCGAGAAAGCCAAATGGCGCCAAGCAGCAAAGTCCGCTCTACGATTATCTTCATTGTAGATGAAATTAGCACAGACCCCTGGATGGCCCTCGCCTTTGAAGGCGCACACAATAAGGCACTGGAATACGGGATTAATGTCTGTCTGGCCGTTAGCCATGGCAATGCCAACATCGAAGCCAGTATCGTTAATCAGATGGCAGATTCAAATGTCATTGGTTTTCTCTACGGTACGATACTGACCCGACTGGTAGAGTTGCCGGCAGCACTGTCAAAAAAGCCAACCGTTCTCGTTAATTGCTATGATAGCACACGCACACTACCGTCGGTTTTACCAGGCGACCTTGTCGGTGGACGTGCCGCGACAGAACGACTGATCAGTGCAGGATGCAAACGCGTTGCTATCATTAACGGCCAAAAAGGTGTCGACGCATCGCGAGACCGGCTTAAAGGATACAAACAGGCACTTGCGAGCAACGATATGCCATTCCACCCGGAACTCGTTCGTCCGGGCAATTGGGAGCCTTCAACAGGCTATTCAATGACACACGAACTTATGGCATTGGATAATCCGCCGGATGCGATTTTCTGCGCCAATGATTTGATGGCACTTGGGTGTTTTGATGCCTTGCGCGAACTGGGCCTTAGCGTTCCGGAAGATGTCGCTGTGATCGGCTTCGATGACCGGGAAATTGCGCAGCACACCCACCCGTCTCTTACCACGCTGATTTTACCACACTACGAAATGGGCGAAATTGGTGCGGAACTCCTGATTGATAGCGTTGGCGGCTTACTCGCAAACCCCAACCAAATCAAAGTCGAGTGCCTATTGGTAGAGCGCGATTCTGTCGTAAAGTCCTCAGAAACCGCATAAAGCAGGTAAAGTCAGATTCGGAACTCCACAAATTAGGTGTCTGTAATCTGATATGCCTCAAACATACTACGGGTATCTGGCCGAAAAGACAAAGCGACACGAGCTGTGTTTGATCGCAAGATTCCGATCCATACGCTAATGAGCGGTTTTGAAATTGGCGACTGTCAATCCTGAATTTGCGGAACTGTATTGTACCGCGGTCGCCACGCGCGCCATTCTATAATTCTCTGCGACCATTCGGTCAGCTTTTTAGGCAGATGTATCGCTTGCTGCGTCCGCCCGCTCGAACTGAACAGTAAAGACACATCCGTTGTGATCATCAGGTTTCGTCAGCTTCACAGTCGTATGGTGACGCAGCGCGATTTCACGGACGATCGATAATCCAAGCCCACACCCGTCCTCTCCGTTCTCGGCTATACGATAAAACCGTTTGAAAACATCCTTATGGTATTTCGATGGAATTCCCGGACCGTTGTCTTCGACCGTCAAGATTACACTGTTGCGCACCACGTCATCTTCCAGTCGGACTGTGACTGCACTTCCTTCCGGGCAATATGTCAGCGCATTGTGCACAAGGTTCTTTAAAAGCTCCTCAATCAAAGTGGCATTGCCCATGATCATCGTGGGTTCTGTGATGCCTTCATATCCAAGATCAATGCCGCTCTCGATGGCCGTCATGACTTTTGATGCTGTCACTGTTCTGGTGATGTCACACAGATCAATTTTCTCAAACGGTCGACCGGCAAGACCTTCCGGTGCGGCACGGGCCGATGCAAGCAACTGATTGGCCAAATGCGACGTTTGCTGAGTGGACGTTGCAATCGTTTCCATGATCTGGTGCAGTTTTTCTGGATCATCTTCACGAAGGCCCAACTCAGACTGCGTGCGCAATGCGGCAAGTGGCGTGCGCAACTGATGTGCGGCATCCGCTGTAAAGCGCTGCATGGTTGCCAAACTGTTTCCAAGGCGTTGAAAAAGATGATTAATCGCGCCGACGAGATGCCGCACTTCATTGGGAACATCATGCTCAATCGGCCTCAAATCGGTTGGCGATCGACGGTTAAGTGCCTCTTCAAGGCGTGTGAGCGGTTTGAGCCCCTGCCCGATACCAAACCAGACAATAACAGCCGCAATCACAATCAGTGCAATCTGACGCGCAGCCGCACTGGCAAGGATGTCTTCGCTCAGACTTGTTCTGGTGCCCATGGTTTCAGCAACAAGTACCTGAAAACGTGTTGCCTTTCGAACGCTGGCGACATAGCGCGACAACGCGCCAATGCGAACATTTTCGCCGTTATACACCGCATCATAAAACACCGGATTTTCGCGCAGTGGCAATAACGCGTCTGGTACCGGCGGCAAATCTTCGTACCCGGTGATAAATTCACCCTGTATGGTGCCAACTTGATAAAAAACGCGGTCTTCGGCCGAACTTGTCAGCATCTCAAGTGCGACATACGGTACATCAACTTCTATCTTGCCCCCGATCAGGACAACACGGTCGGCAATTGCCAATGCAGAACTTAAAAGTGCACGGTCAAATGCTTGATTTGTCGAGTGAACAGCGTTGCTTCGCACTTCAAGAAGCATTAAAGAACTGATCACCAAAAGCGGGATCAGAAGCCAGATAATCAGCCGTCGCCTGAGTGATCCGTTACGCCATTTCATGTCTTTTTCAACAAATAACCAAGTCCGCGTACCGTTTGAATTTTGACCTCAGCCGCTTCAACGCGTTTGCGTAAACGACTGATATAAAGCTCTACCGCGTTCGCACTGATATCGTCCTCAAACCCGGCCAACTGATCGGCAATCTGTTCCTTGCTCAGAACATGCCCCAGCCGCAACAGCAGAATTTCAAGGATATTAAGCTCGCGGCGTGGAATTTCAATGTCATCGCCGTTGATCATGACACGCCGTGCCACCGTATCAAATACCAACTGACCACATCTGATCTGGGTGTTGTGCGTGCCGGCATTCCGCCGCATCAGTGCCCGTACGCGGGCCTCAAGCTCGACCAGTTCAAACGGCTTTGCAAGATAATCATCCGCGCCAAGATCGAGCCCCTTGACCCGATCTTCGATATCTCCACGCGCGGTCAGGATCAAAACCGCACTTTCGGCACCGCGATGACGCAATCGGCGCAGAATTTCAAGCCCGTCAAGCTTTGGCAAATTAAGATCAAGCACGACCAACCCGTATTCCTGAGTGCGCAGGATATCATCGGCTTCTTCACCATCTGCGATCACATCAACAGCATAGCCAGATTGCCGAAGCGATCTGGCTATGCCGTCCGCCAGTGCGGCATGATCTTCGACGACGAGGACTCTCATTGTTTGTCGTACTCTTCCCTGATAAACCGATAATCGGGTTCCGCAGATTTGGTGCATTATACCAAGTCGGTAGTTCTGGCCGATGAAATCGATAATCGACGCCCGATTAGGATAGTACACTATGACCTTGGGACGTTCCTGTATTCGTTTATGTGTCATTGCCGTCGCGATGCAAGCATCTTCTGCGTTTGCCGAGGTGTTTCAGTTCCCTGCCCTGCACGCAAACCAGCCCGCCGACCCAGAACAAGCCCTTCTGACCAATTATAATCAGGTGGCCGTTGTATACGGCTCTGCCGACATTGGCGCTTTTAGCCCCGCCATCGAAGCATTTCAGCAGAACAACCCGCAGGTTGGCATTGAATATCATCAGCTTCAGACACTTGAAATGTATGACATGACGATCAAGGAACGCATCAGTGGTGCCGCCAATGCCGATCTGATCATTAGTTCCTCCATGGATTTGCAGATGAAGCTGGCAAATGACGGGTACGCAATCGCCCACCAAAGTGCGCAAACGGATGCCCTGCCCAATTGGGCGCGTTGGCGCAACGAAGCATTCGCCGTGACGCAGGAACCCGCCGTAATTGCCTATAATCGGGAATTTTTCCGCGAAAATGAACTGGAACCACCACGCACACGCGAAGCATTCCTTGAACTGCTGCGTGCCAATGATGATTTACTCAGCGAAAAAGTAACAACCTACGATATCGAGCGCAGCGGCGTTGGCTTTCTCTTTCTTGCCCGTGATGAACGATTTTTCCCCGGTATATGGGACTTCATCCGGCAACTGGGTCAATCCAAGGTAAAGCTGTATTCAAACACCTCACCCATGCTGGAAAAAATCGCCGACGGTCAGGTTGTCCTTGGCTATAACCTTCTAGGATCCTATGCGGAAACCTTTAGCCACAGAACACCCAACCTTGGCGTCATCCTTCCCGATGATTTCATTGTCGTTTATTCGCGTATTGCCATCATCCCGCGCGGGGCGCGCAACCCGAACCTTGGCGCACGTTTCCTTGATTACATGCTCTCAATCGAAGGACAAACCGTTCTGCAGGACGCAGGTAATTTTAACCCGGTGCGCGCCGATGTTCCGCAAAGTCCATTTTCCTCATTGATCTTTGACCGCTACGGAGAACGTGTACGCTCCTTTCCGGTTGGTCCCGGCTTGCTGGTCTATCTTGATCAGGCAAAACGTCAGCGGTTTATTCGTCGATGGCAGGATGCACTTTTAAACCGGCGTTAAAACACATCCCCCCATACG
Source organism: Thalassospira lucentensis MCCC 1A00383 = DSM 14000 (assembly GCF_000421265.1). GTDB lineage: Bacteria > Pseudomonadota > Alphaproteobacteria > Rhodospirillales > Thalassospiraceae > Thalassospira > Thalassospira lucentensis. Next base: position 19,669 of record NZ_ATWN01000005.1, read on the forward strand.
TTTGAAAACGATTAACCTTCCTGCTTTTCCATCGGTACGGGACGCTGTTCGTGCCCGGTATAATTCCAGATCATACGACGCGGGATTGGGCCTTTGTTGCGGCCACCTTGCTGGGTTTGCTCCCATGCATGGGCAAGAATGCCCACCGACCGTGACAGGCAAAACAATCCGCGTGCCAGGGGCGCATCAAATCCCAACTCGGCATAAATAACCGCCGTCGCACCATCTATGTTCATCGGGATTTTTTTGCCTTTACGCACCTCAAGCTTCTTTTCGATTTCACGGGCAATCATGCCAAAATGCCCCTCAACAATACCGTCTTTGGCCGCATCCTCCACCAGCCCCAACAAACGCGGCGCACGCGGGTCGGTCGGATGGAAACGATGCCCAAATCCGGGGATATGTTTACCATGTTCGGAAATCTGGTGATCAAGCCCGTCCGAAACCGCCTGCGCGACGGATACGCCATCATCAATACGTCGTGCAATATCGCGATATAAGGCAACCGCTTGCTCGCCCGCACCACCATGAACGTCGCCCAGCACATTTACGGCACTTGCCATTGCATTGTTAAGTCCAACGCCACAGGTTGCCGCCATGCGGGCAATAGCAATGCTTGGAGCTTGTGGGCCGTGATCAACAGCAGCCACCAATGCTGCCTCAAGCAGTTTTGCCTGCTTGGGATTGGGCAAATCACCCCGGGTCATCAACCAGATCATTGCCGGAAAGCTGACATTTCCGATCAAATCTTCGATGGCATACCCTGAATAGCGAATTTCGCCGGGCTTCATATCGATGATCGAGCTTTGCCACCAGTCCGATACTTCGTGTTCAACATCACCTGCTGTTTTCTCGCTCATAATACGCCCTCCGCTATCAGCGTTTTGATTTCGTCAACCGACAATCCAAGCCCGGCCAAAATGGTTTCATTGTCCTGTCCCAAAACGGGCGGCGGCGCATCGACACTTGGGGCTTCGCCATTAAGCTTCATGCCCGTACGCAGGACGCGAATGTCACGTTCAACACCCGGCACGCTCGCGAAATCGGCGATCATTCCGCGGTCGGCGATTTGTGGTAATGAAAGTGCCTGTGGCACGGTTAGAACCGCCCCGGCTGGCACCCCAACCGCATTAAATGCCAGCACCCAGTCATCGGTACGACCTGTTTGAAGTACCCTCTCAAACAACCCGGCCAATTCTTTGCGATTTGAAAGACGATCAGAGCGGGTCAGAAAGCGTGGGTCGGCTTTAAGCGCGTCTAGTTCAAGCACATCACACACGGCTTCAAACTGTTCCTGCTTATTCGCCGCAATGTTGATTTGACCATCTGCAGTACGAAACGCTCCGGACGGTGATGACGTAAAGTTATCATTGCCGTTTGCGGTCGGTTGCTGCCCGGCAATAAGGAAGTTCGAAACCACCCAACCCATGGTCGCAACGACCGATTCCAGCATCGAAATATCGATAAAGCTACCCTTGCCCTCATTATTGCCAAGCGCCCTGCCCGCAAGTGCTGAACTGATCGCACAAGCTGCCGTGAGACCACCAATGGTATCGGCAACCGGATACCCGACCCGATAGGTTTCCTTATCTTCTTCACCCGTTATGGTCATGATACCAGAAAGGCCCTGCACGATTTGATCGTAAGCTGGCAGCTTTTTCATCGGACCACTTTGCCCGAACCCGGATATCGCACAATAGATCAAAGCGGGGTTCACCTTGGACAACACGTCATAATCAAGCTCAAGCCGATCCATCACGCCGGGTCGAAAATTCTCAACTAAAACGTCGGCCTGCTTGACCAGTTTTTTAAGGATATCCTTGCCGCGTGGGTCTTTCAGATTAAGTGTGATCGATTTCTTCCCGGCATTCTGGGCGAGGAACGAAACCCCCATCAGTTTTTCATTCAAACCGGCATCCGCACCCAGTTGCCGGGCCAAATCACCGCGCCCAGGAGCTTCGACCTTAATCACTGTTGCGCCAAGATGTGCCAGTTGATGACAACAAAACGGTCCGGCAAGCACATTGGTCAGGTCCAAAACCGTGACACCATGAAGCGGTTTGGTATTTTGCATGCTGTTTCCCAATATTCTGTCTAGTAGAATTATGTTCTATTATATAGAATTTACTGTCCTCGCAAAACGGTTCAATCAGTCAGCGATCAGGCTGCCGCCTCTTGGAATTTGGAAAGACCATGTCAGAACAGAATGTTAGCGCCGTTGAACGCGCACTTATGATCCTTGATGTTTTTACCGATCAGGATGCGGATCTGTCGCTTAAGGACCTCGCTGAACGCACCGGAATGTACAAAAGCACTATCTCAAGACTGGCCGGAACATTAGAGTCGAATGGTTTTCTAATGATTTCGGGGCGTGGGCGATATCGATTGGGCCCGGCCTTATGGCGATTGGGGTCCATTTATCGGCGATCATTTAGGATGGATGACGTTGTCCGCCCACATCTAAGCGCACTTGTTGATCAAAGCGGTGAAACAGCCTCTTTCTATGTCCCGGAAGGGTCAAACCGCCTGTGCCTGTTTCGCGAAAATTCACCCCGCAGCCTGCGCCATCATCTTGAAGAAGGTGCCATCCTGCCCTGTGAACGTGGGGCTGCCGGACATGTTGTTCGTGCGTGGGGCAACGGCGTTGATGATCGGGCGCTAGAAGTCCTTGAACACGGTTTTGCGCAAAGCCAGGGTGAACGCGACCCAGATATTTCGGCCATCGCTGTTCCGGTTCTTGACCGACACAAACAAATGTTGGGTGTTTTGTCATTGTCGGGTCCGGGCAGCCGGTTTACAGCAGAAAAACGTCAGAGCGTATTGTCTTTATTGAAATCCCATGCCCTTGAATGTGGCCGCTCTCTTTCGGCGTAAGGCCCACTTTCCCGCCATATTCGGCACCGTCTATGCCACAGCTTCATAAAACATATGCCTTTTTTTCACCTGATTGTTGGCAATGACAGGTTGGTGACAGGTTTGACTGTTAACGTCCTGCCACTGCCGATCAGGGGGTAAAACCGCCCAAGGATCAAAAACAAGAATATCGGCAAGGGAGGACTTACTTTCAATTCGACAGTCAGGTTGCGTTTGCACACCTGAAAGGTCGTGATCGTTCTCCGTTGCTGAAGTTCTGTCCTTAATGATCGGCGCGCCACCGTTTTGGTGGCTTGGGAAAATGCTTTAGTGTCTGGAGGAGACCCTGATGAACAAGCTGACGATGTTCTCGCGTCGCGGATTTATGGTTGCAGCAACTGCTGTGGCTGTTTCGACGGCTGCTTTTGCTGTTACGACTGCCAAAGCTGCAGAAATGGATGAAGTTCACTTCATCATTCCGGGCGGCGCAGGCGGCGGCTGGGACGGCACCGCACGTGGTACAGGCGAAGCCCTGACAAAATCCGGTCTGGTTGGCACCGCATCTTATGAAAACATGTCTGGCGGCGGCGGCGGTAAAGCCATTGCTTACATGATCGAAGCTGCTGACCGCCTTGATAACACCTTGATGGTCAACTCCACTCCGATCATCGTGCGTTCGCTGACCGGGGTCTTCCCACAATCGTTCCGCGACCTGACCCCGATTGCTGCTGTTGTTGCTGAATATGCGGCCTTTGCCGTACCGGCAGACAGCAAGTTCGAATCTTTCACCGACGTTGTTGCATCTGTCAAATCTGACCCGTCATCGGTCAAATTTGGTGGTGGCTCGGTCCGTGGTGGCATGGATCACATTGTTGCAGCCTACGCTGTGCAGCAGGGCGGCGGTGATGCCAAACAGGTAAAATACATTCCGTATGATGCGGGTGGCAAAGCAATTGCTGGTCTTCTGTCGGGCGAAACCGACGTTCTGTCGACCGGTCTTGGTGAACTTCTTGAACTCGCCAAAGCAGGCCAGATTCGTATTCTTGCGGTAACTTCGAACGAACGTATCGAAGCAGCTCCGGAAGTTCCGGCTCTCGGCGAACTCGGCATTGATGCAGAATTCGTAAACTGGCGCGGTTACTTCGGCTCACCTTCCCTGTCGGCTGACAAAGCAGATGCGTATGCAGCACTTCTCAAAGACGTGCAGGCAACCCCGGAATGGGACACCGTGCGCAAACGTAACGGCTGGGAAAAAATCTATAAAGGTCGTGCAGAGTTTTCCACCTTTATGGAAAACCAGGAAAAGGTCGTTGGCGACCTGATGCGCGATCTTGGCTTCCTGAAATAAGCCATTAGAAAACCGACAAAAAGACTTCCGAAGGAAACCACGCCATGTCCATCAATCGTGACAAATTCGGCGCACTGCTTTTTCTATGCCTTGCGCTGATCTACGGGTTTTATGTCGATGATATCCCGTTGCTGTTTGGCGACGAAGATGCGCCGTTTAATGCTCAGACCCTTCCTAATGCGCTTGCGTGGATATTAGGTGTGGTTTCCTTCATCCAACTGGTCATACCGGCCAATCAAGAGGCCGGTAACCTTTCTGCCGCCTTCCGCGGTTTGAAATGGGGCCGTGTTGTTCAGCTTGCTGTGCTGATGGTCTTTTATGGCTTTACCATTCGCTATCTCGGCTTCCTGATCTCGACCACGATCTTTTTGGTCGGGGGCTTTGCCGTTCTTGGTGAACGCCGGATCAAGGTTTTGCTGGGTGCATCCATCCCTGTTGTTTTCATTTTCTGGTACCTGCTGACCCAACTGATGGGCATCTATCTGGCACCGGGTGACATCTTCGAAATGCTGGGTTAGGGCGAAAGAAATGCTTGAAGGAATTTTCTCCGGTCTTTCGACCGCAGTCATGCCGATCAACCTTCTGATGGTTGCTGTCGGCTGTTTCGCCGGGACCTTTATCGGCATGTTGCCGGGGCTCGGTCCGATCACCGCAATTGCGCTGATGATCCCGATCACCTACGGCTTTGATCCCTCAACCGGCCTGATCCTGATGGCCGGTGTCTATTACGGTGCCATCTTTGGCGGTTCTACATCGTCAATCCTGATTAATGCGCCGGGCGTAGCAGGCACCGTTGCGACGGCCTTTGACGGTTACCCGATGGCCCAAAAAGGTCAGGCTGGCAAGGCACTGGCAATTGCCGCCTACTCGTCATTTTCCGGTGGCACGATTGCCGCGATCTTTTTGTTGGTTGCAGCCCCTGTCCTTGCTTCTGTTTCGCTATCGTTCCAGTCGGGTGATTATTTCGCCCTGATGGTATTGGGCCTGACGGCAGTATCGGCCTTTGCCGGTAAAGGTCAGGTTCTCAAGGCGATTACCATGACGCTGTTTGGCATCATGCTGTCGACCATCGGCACTGATCCTGCCGCTGGTGTTGCGCGCTTTACCTTTGGCAACATGGACCTTATTGACGGCATCAGCTTCCTGTTGCTTGCCATGTCGACCTTTGCACTCTCCGAAGCCCTTCTGTCGATCCTACGTCCGACCAAGGATACACGCACCGACGAAGAACGGGCGTTGAAAAACCTTGGCTCGATGAAGCTGTCCAAAGAAGAAGTCAAAACCATGATCCCGGTAATCGGTCGATCCTCGGTGCTTGGCTTCTTTACCGGCGTTCTGCCAGGTGCCGGTGCGACCATTGCATCCTTCCTTGCCTATGGTATGGAGCGCAACATTGCATCTGCCAAGGAAAAGCTTCAGTTCGGCAAGGGGTCCATTCGTGGCCTTGCCGCCCCTGAAACCGCCAACAATGCCGCTTGTTCTGGCTCTTTCGTCCCACTTTTGACCCTTGGTATTCCGGGGTCTGGTACGACGGCCGTCATGATGGGCGCTCTGATTTCTTATGGTGTCCAACCAGGCCCGCGTCTGTTTGTTGAGCAGCCGGAAGTTTTCTGGTCGGTTATTATTTCGATGTATATCGGCAACATTGTTCTTCTGGTGTTGAACCTGCCGCTGATCCCTTATATCTCGCGCCTTTTGGCTCTGCCGCAGCAATTGTTGGTCCCGTTCGTGCTGTTCTTCTCGCTGATCGGTGTTTATCTGGTGACCTTTAACGCCTTTGATATTCACATGATGGTCATTGCCGCAGCAATCGCCATTGGGCTGCGCCTTTTGAATTATCCGATGGCGCCGATGCTGCTGGGCTTCATTCTGGGCAGCATGATGGAAGAAAACCTGCGCCGTGCATTGATGATCAGTGATGGCTCGCTGGCCTTCCTTTGGGAACGTCCGATCACGCTTGTGATCCTCCTGCTCAGTGCCCTGTTCCTGTCAGCACCTTTGGTCGGCAACCTGCGCCAATGGGTAAAAAACCGCAAAGCGGTGCCAAACGACGGTGAATTCTAAGACCTGAAAAGCTTCCGACGCGAAGGAATTGGATGAATGCGCTTTCTTGATAATTTGGCGATTGGGCCAAAAACACTTTTGGTCCCGGTCTTTCTGATGGTTGTGATCGTTGCGATGGGGATTGCAACGGTCGCCACACTTGAAAGCGAGAAAAACACTCTCACCAGCCTTCGCGTCGAAGCCTATGAGCGGCGGTCTGACGCACTCACACTCAGCAACGCACTGAACGAGGTGCATGGATCGCTGTTTCGTATCCTAACATGGGATTCCAACGGCATTAATGCTGCAACTGTTCCTGAGTTGCGCGAACAGGTCAGCCATATTTCAGAAGACCTTGCCCCGCTCGCACAACGGCTTGCGGTTGTTGGTGGCGACGAGTTCACCAGCAACTATGAGAAATACATCGAACAGGTTGACCAGTTCCTGGTTGAAAGCGAAATGAACATCTACGGCGCACTCGAAGTCATTGCGCAGGCCGATGAAACATTCCGCGCCCTTCAGGTTCCGCTTACTCAAATTCTGGTGCAGACCCACGAACTGGCCCAAACATCCTTTGCCAATGCATCGTCACAGGCAGAAGCCTTGCAACGGGTATTCGTGATTGTTGCCATCCTTGTTGTGTTTATTGCCGGGGTGGTTTCTGTGTTCGTCTCCCGGCGCATTTCACGCCCCATGACCGATCTTTCACATCTGATCGAACAAATCGCCAATGGCGATCTGGACATTGATGTTCGTGGCGTTCAACGCCGTGATGAAATCGGCACGGTTGCGCGGTCTGTAACTGTTTTGCGCGATCAATCCAAAGAAGCCGAAAGCCTGCGCAAAGAACGCGAACGCGTCCGAACGATCGAAGGCGAACGCCAGCAGGATCTGATCCGCGCTACCGATCATTTCCAGCGCACCGTTCAAGATGCCCTTTCCGGGTTTGACCGTGAATTTGGCTCACTGAACGGATCGGCAAGTGAAATGGAGCAGATCGCAACGTCGGCAAGCGCACGTTCTGCTGATGCCAATCAGCATTCCGAACAAGTTCTCCATCATATCGAAGCCGTATCGCAAACCACGGCAAGCCTGTCCGAAGCCATTGCCGAGATCGGCCATCAGGCACAGAATTCGGCCGAAGTCGCTGGCAAGGCCCGCTCGGAAAGTGAACAGTCCCGCGCCCTGTTTGAACAGCTGACCAACGCGACACAACGCATTGGCGATATTGTCGGTCTGATCGAAGACATCGCAAGCCAGACCAACCTACTGGCCCTGAATGCCACCATCGAAGCGGCACGTGCTGGGGACGCTGGCAAGGGCTTCGCCGTCGTTGCCGGTGAGGTTAAAAACCTTGCATCGCAAACAGCACGCGCGACCGAAGATATTTCCAATCAGGTCGATGAGATCCGTGGCCTGACAGACAATGTCGTCGGCGCACTGCAAAGTGTTGCAAATGTGATTGGTGAGGTTGATCAATCGGCCGCGGCGATTGCCGCAGCTGTGGAAGAACAACAGGCATCGACGGCTGGTATTTCCGATAGCATTCATGATGCCAATGGCGGGATGCGCACTGTGGCTGAGGCCGTTGGTGCTCTTGATACCGAAACCGCCCGCGTTCACAACGGTTCGGAAAATGTCACGCGCGCAACCAACACACTTAATACCGAAGCATCGCGACTGCGCGATGCGATTGATGGGTTCCTCGAACAGATCAACAAGAACAAGGCCAGCGCATAATGAGCAGATCACCCGAAGATCCAGCCACGTCCAGTTGGATCAACCGTATTTCGGGTGTAATGACACCGCGCTTTTTCAAAAGACTCTCTATTGCCCTTGGTATTGGCCTTGTTGGTGGATTGATCGCACATAGCCTAAACATGCCGCTCGCGTGGATGATGGGACCGATGCTTGCAACTTTTGTGGCAAGCTTGATGCGCGTTCAGATGGGCATTCCGATGGAGTTTCGTTCGGTCATTCTGGGGGTGATCGGCATTTTTCTTGGCGCGTCCTTTACCCCTGAAACCCTTGATCAGGCGGCCCGCTGGCCAATCAGCATGATTGCGGTGCTGATTTACGTGCCCGTCGTGACGGTTCTTGTGACGTGGTTCTATACCAAAATCGCCCGACTTGCCCCCGCAACAGCCCTGTTCTCAGCAACACCGGGAGGTCTGACGCCTATGGTCGTCCTTGGCGCTGCTGCGGGCGGAAATGAACAGGAAATCGCATTAACGCAAGGCTTGCGCGTTCTGTTGTTGGTCATGTCTGCCCCCTTGATCGTTTTAATGATTACGGGTGTCGTTGCCAGCGGTCATGGCGATGGTGATGCGGTCTATATGACACTGTCAGAAGGTCTTTTGACAGGTGGTGCGGCCCTTCTCACTGTATTGCTGTTTCGCAAGATTCGCGTCCCAGCTGCCTATATGACAGGTGCAATGCTTGCCAGCATGGTTCTGCACGTCACCGGGGTCGTTGAAGGTAATTTGCCTGATTGGCTTTTGGCCGGAAGCCTTTTGATCCTTGGTTCCGCCATCGGCAGCCGTTTTGCAGGCGTCAAATTATCATTTTTGGCGCGATTGGCCGGTTATTCGATCTTTGCCACGCTGGTAATTTTGGCCTTTACCGGCGGCGTTGCCTGGATGGTGTCGCAGTGGCTTGATCTTGATTTCATTGCTGTGTTGCTGGCGTTTGCGCCGGGGGGCGTTGCTGAGATGTCGCTGATCGCACTGGCACTGAATGTCGAGCCAAGCTTCGTTGCCTTCCACCACATCGTGCGTATATTTGAAATCGTCTTACTTGCGCCGATCATGGCAAAGTGGTTCCAGCGCCATATGCAGCGCAAGAACGCGCAGAATAACACCCCTGCCCGGTAAGCGTTCTGCACCGAAGGAATTTTTCCGCCTTTAAGTACTAAGATTTCCGGGAATCAAAAAAGACGGGATGACGCCTAACCGTCAGTTTTTATCGACAATTACATCATGATCAAGCAGTGGCGCGACATCGATGTCGCTTGCATCCATCATGCCGGACACACGTTGCAAGGCAGCGATCAGGAACGTCTGTTCCCATTCTTCAAGATCATTGAAGTTATCTGAAAATCTGTCATGCAGTGCCATGGGAGCCCGATCAAGGATGGAACGTCCTTGATCCGTTAAGCGGACAAACACTTTGCGCTTATCCGTGTCACCACGCGCACGCAAGACAAGCTCCATCGCCTGAAGCTTATCAACCAATGAGGTTGTTGATGCCTGCGCCAGATTCACCTTTGCGGCAATCTGGCCAACCGTCATCTCGCCGTATTCTTCCAGTGATTGCAAAACCAGAAGCTGCGATGTCTTCAACCCGGTGATTTTACCAAGTTTTTTAGCGTGAATATCGCTCGCGCGTAGAATGCGGCGAATGGAGATCAACGCTTCATGCAATTTGTCCATTTGAATTTCCGGGCGTCAATTGTTGTCCTGCTACAAAAGATGTTTTAGCCCCAGAACCGCGAAACCGCAACGGTTTAAGACGATCTTCCATCGATATACGATATTTTATTTCATCGATTTTCGGTATTTCATGACGAAAATATGTCCGCGACATCGAACCATCAATATCGAAGACCGATTAATTTATGTTTTCTTTTATATCAATATCTTACTTGGTTTCACGTTATTTTCATCGAGAAAGGGTTGATCAATTTGTATCGCTATTCTATACATCTCTCGCGACATGAATGATCGCATATCGAAATAACAGAGCAGGCAGACCGATGAAAATTGCCAACAATCAAGGCAACACCGGCCGCAAAGCCAACCTGATTATCCGAAAACCGAAGGCCACCGACGGCGCAACGGTCAATGCGTTGATCGCCGATTGTAAGCCTTTGGATGAAAATTCGATGTATTGCAACTTGCTGCAGTGCTCGCACTTTGGCGACACATGCGCGATTGCGGAACTCGATGGCGAAGCTGTGGGCTTTGTTTCCGGTTACATCGTCCCAAGTACGCCTGAACAGCTCTTTATCTGGCAGGTTGCCGTTTCCCCGAAGGCCCGTGGCCTTCGTCTGGCGAAACGTTTGATCCTTGATATTCTGGATCGCCCGGCATGCTACAATGTGTCGCAACTGAACACGACGATCACGTCAACCAATGCACCGTCTCAGGGTGTGTTCCGTTCAGTCGCACGCGAGCTCGGCGCCGACGTCAAACGCAAAGTTCAGTTTGAACGCGAAACGCATTTTGACGGCGCGGCTGCCAGTGAAATCCTGTGGCAGATTGGCCCGTTTGAACGTGAAGACGTCGAACGCGTCGCGGCCTGATCCTCAACAACCATTTTCACCGCTTTCATGCCTCAAAACGGCAAAGACCGTTATTGGGAACATCCGGTTCGCCGGGGCGTTTGACATGACAAGTGGACTTGACTTTTCCCAATCTGAAAGAGGGAACCATGACTGTATTTGATCGCCTTGAATCGGAAGTTCAGAGCTATGCACGCTCCTTCCCCGTTACGTTTGAAAAAGCCGAAGGCGCCTGGCTCACCGATGAGAACGGCAACCGTTATCTTGATTTCCTTGCCGGTGCCGGCAGCCTGAACTATGGCCATAACCATCCTGTTCTGCAGGAAAAGCTGATTGATTACATCAAATCAAACGGCATTACCCATGGTCTGGACATGCACACCAAGGCCAAGGAAGCTTTCCTGACCGCGCTTGAAGACAAAATCCTCAAGCCGCGCGACATGGAATACAAGGTTCAGTTTACCGGTCCAACGGGCACCAATGCTGTTGAAGCCGCATTGAAACTTGCTCGCCGCGTCAAAGGCCGCGAAACGGTGATCTCATTCACCAACGGCTTCCATGGCTGCACCTTGGGCGCGCTTGCCATCACCGGTAACGAGCATCATCGCGGGGCTGCTGGTGTATCGCTTGATAACGCCGTTGCCGTTCCGTTTGACGGCTACATGGGCGACAGTGTTGATACCGTCGACTATCTTGATCGTGTTCTGTCCGACAACTCAAGCGGCGTGTCACTTCCTGCTGCTGTGATTGTCGAGGCAGTGCAGGGTGAAGGCGGCTTGAACGCGGCTGACTTTGGTTGGTTGAAAAAGCTCGAACAGACCTGTCGTAAGCACGACATTCTGCTGATCGTTGATGACATTCAGGCAGGCTGCGGCCGTACTGGCACGTTCTTTAGCTTTGAACCCGCTGGTATCAAGCCTGACATGATTACGCTTTCAAAGTCGCTGTCAGCTTATGGCCTGCCGTTTGCGGTTGTTCTGATGAAGCCGGAATTTGACGTCTGGCATCCGGGCGAGCACAACGGCACCTTCCGTGGAAACAACCATGCGTTTGTCACCGCTACAGCAGCCCTTGATCACTTCTGGTCAGATGATAAGTTTGCATCCGAAGTGTCTGACAAGGCTGAATTCCTTGGCAAGCGCCTCGAAGAAATTGCCGAACGCTATGGCGACGGAAAAATCTATCGCAAAGGGCGCGGCCTGATGCAGGGTATTTGCTTTGAAAGTGGTGAACTCGCATCGAAGGTTACCAAAGAATGCTTCAAGCATAACCTGATCATTGAAACCAGTGGCCCGGAAGATGAAGTTGTCAAATGCCTTGTGCCTTTGATCATCTCCAAGCAGGATTTGGGTCACGGCCTTGACATCCTTGAGCTGGCAACCGCCAAAGCCATGGGCAAGGACGTTGTTGCGGCCAAAGCCGCTGCTGAATAATAAGGTTGGGCGATGCCATTGGGTGTCGCCCTTCCCTACCACCTAGACAGCCCCACACCTTAAATAATTCAAAGAGTTAAAAATGATTGTTCGCACCCTGAAAGAATGTGAAGCATCCGGTCGCCGTGTGGTTTCTGACAACTGGGAAAGCACGCGTATGTCGCTTGCTGAAGATGGTATGGGCTTCTCTTTCCATATCACCACCATCTATGCCGGTACCGAAACCGAAATTTGCTATGCCAATCATTTCGAGACCGTCTATTGCATCTCAGGCAACGGCGAAGTCGAAACCATTGCTGATGGTAAAAAATACAAAATTGAGCCAGGAACGGTTTACATCCTTGATAAGCACGACCGCCATTATCTGCGCGGCGGCACAGAGGATATGGTTGTCGCATGCGCGTTCAACCCGCCGCTCAATGGCCGCGAAGTCCATGACGAGAACGGGGTTTACCCGCTCGATGGCGACGCACTTGCCAGCTAAGTTTTGGTTTGGGGCGGGGGATAAAACCGCCCCAGACTTTAAGAAATAATAGTTTTCAAGGATACGCCCCCAAAGGAGGCAACATGCTTTCAGCCCAGAAAAAAACGGACGCTGGGCATAGCGTTCACAAGATCGGTGGTACGTCGATGACCCAGGTTGAAGCGGTCATGGACAACATTCTGGTCGGCAATCGCAGCGAAGAAGAACTGTATAATCGGGTCTTTGTCGTTTCAGCTTATGGCGGGTTCACCGACCTTCTGCTGGAAAACAAGAAAACCGGTGAAGCAGGCGTCTATCAGCTTTATGCCGGATCGGAAACCGATTGGGCCTGGGGCGATGCTCTGACCAAAGTTTCCGAGAAAATGTGCGCCATCAACGAAGAAATCTTTGGTGATGCACCCGAACTGAAACTGGCCAATGCCTTTGTTCAGGAACGCGTTGAAGGTACACGCAGCTGCTTGATGGACCTCCATCGCCTGTGCAGCTTTGGGCATTTCAAACTTGAAAAGCACCTGTTGACCGTTCGTGAGATGCTGTCTGCCATTGGTGAGTCCCATAGCGCGCACAACACCATGTTGCTGCTGCGCGCCAAGGGCGTGAATGCTGTGTTCGCCGACCTTTCGGGGTGGCGTGAGCCAGAAGCATCAACCCTTGATGGTCGCATTTCAAAAGTCTTCGACGACATTGACCTTGGCAGTCAGCTTGCAATTGCAACCGGCTATGCCCAGTGCAGCGAAGGCCTGATGAGCATCTATGGCCGCGGCTATAGTGAAGTCACCTTCTCGCGCATTGCATGCCTGACACAGGCGCGCGAAGCGATCATTCACAAGGAATTCCACCTGTCGAGTGCAGATCCGCGCATCGTCGGCGAAGATGCCGTGCGCCCGATTGGCCGCACGAGCTATGACGTGGCTGATCAGCTGTCAAACATGGGGATGGAAGCCATCCACCCGCGTGCAGCCAAGGGCTTGCGTCAGAACGACATTCCGCTGCGTATCGCCAATACCTTTGAACCGGAACATCCCGGTACGGTCATTGACGATCATTGGGATCCGGAAAACAGCCGGGTTGAGATTGTCACTGGCGTTCCGACCGCGTTCGAGATTGAGGTCTTCAATCAGGATATGGTGGGTATTCCGGGCAGCGAGGAATCAATCCTTAGCGTGCTTAAACGTTATAAGGTTCCGACCGTTACCAAGAACCTGAACGCCAATACAATTACGCATTATGTATCAGCACCGCTGAAACAGATTCGTCGTTGTGTTGACGAGATCGAGGAAAAGCACCCTGAAGCAACCGTTCAGACCCGTAAGGTCGCGATTGTTTCGGTGATTGGCGCCAATATTGATCAGCCTGGCCTGTTTGCACGTGCTGTGACAGTCCTTGATGAGGCAGGCGTCGAACTGGTTGCCTCGCACTTCCCGAGCCGTCGCGTCGATCTGCAGTTTGTTGTGGCAGAAGGCGATTTCAACAAGGCAATCGTTGCCCTGCATCGCGGTCTTGTTGAAGGTAAAAAAGAAGAAGGCGCATCAGACAAAAAGACCAAGAATGATAGCGCTAACAAACAGGACAAGCTTAAGGCTGCATAAGCCTTAAGGCATCCTAACATCACATCAGAACCCGCAGTGCTTGCAAAAGCCTGCGGGTTTTGTTTTGCGCCAACCCCATACTTGTCATTGTCAGAGATGGTGCGTCGCGATAGGACTTATCCCTCTATTCTAGTCTAACGCCCGTTTCTCAGGAAAGCCCGGATGAGCACCCATAACAGCAAAGCGATTAACGACCTTCTTGATATTATGGCCAAGCTGCGCGACCCGCATGGCGGGTGCCCTTGGGATCTGGAACAGGATTTTTCGACCATCGCTCCCTACACCATCGAAGAAGCCTATGAAGTTGCCGACGCCATTGCCGATGGTGACATGAACGAACTTCGCGATGAGTTGGGGGATTTGCTGCTGCAGGTGGTTTTCCATGCGCAAATGGCACAGGAAGAAGGCCATTTCACCTTCGAAGATGTCGCCAACAGCATCAATACGAAAATGATCAGCCGCCATCCCCATGTGTTTGGCGATGGGGACGCCACCACAACCGATGGCGTCAACCAGACATGGGAAAAAATCAAGGCCGCCGAACGGGCGCAAAAGGCCGAAACCAAGGGGCACGACCGTCACAGCGCGCTTGACGGTGTTGCCAGCGCCCTCCCCGCACTCATGCGGGCTGAAAAGCTGACCAAACGTGCTGCACGTGTTGGCTTTGACTGGCCAAGTGCGGATGAAGTGTTTGACAAGCTTCATGAAGAAATTGACGAGCTTAAAGCCGAAATGACCGAAAACCCCGATCAGGACCGTATCGAGGATGAACTGGGCGACATGTTATTTGTCATGGCAAACCTTGGTCGTAAGCTTGGCGTTGATCCCGAAGTCGCCCTGCGGCACGCGAACCATAAATTCACCCGTCGCTTCCACTTCATCGAAGACGAACTGGCAAAAGAGAACCGCACCGCGTCACAATCGGACTTGCAAGAAATGGACGCGCTTTGGAACAAGGCTAAGAAGGTTGAACGGGGTCAGGCATAAGTGCACCGGCACGGCGCCTGACCCTTCATATAGTATGTGCGTCAACCTTCAAGCGGCATATAAATTTCGGTCAAAAGCTCGGTTGGTGCCGTTTCACGCGGGTTATTCAAATATTCCTCGAACACTGGGCCTTCGCGTACTTCTTCATCAGACTGGGGCAACCATTTGCCAAATAACCATAAATAAGCTGATTTCATATCAGCATATGGCCCCTTATACCGCAGGCATGCGTATCTTCCGGCCCCCACCACTGTGCGTTTAATCGGTGCCTCAACCGTAATTGATTCCGTCTGATCAAGTAGCGCACCCGCCTTTGAGAACAGATCGTTTTCGGCAAAGGCATCAGGGTCGGTGTGATACACGCCAATAAGTCTGACATTTGGTTCAATCAGGTCACGCACCGCAAGCCACCCAAACAGGCGATCAAATGCCTCCCCAATTTGCATGAATGATCCGTGGTGATCGATGGTCAAAAGCGACATTTCAGGCACATCGCGTATTTCGACAGTCCATGGACCACAGACGGTTTCACCCTGTTCTTCAAGGGCATAATGGAATTGGCGATGGCTGCCCTCTTTGCGGTAGCGCGCCGGTGGCATCCCATAGCTGTCAGAGAATATTCGGGTAAAAGATTGCAGATTGGGGTAGCCACATCGTTTGGCGATCTCATCAATCTGAATTGCACTGTTTGCCAGCATCCCGGCCGCGCTATGAAGGCGAACGCGCTTTACCGTCGCGGCGACGGTTTCACCAAACACACCGTGATAAATGCGATGCCAATGCGTTGGCGACATACAGGCAATTTCGGCCAGTCGATTTAAATCAAGTTCGTCAGAAATATGGTCATGGATGTGGGCCTGCACGCGGGCAAGGCGGTCTTGGTAGGAGCGTTGGGCATGTAATTTGTTCATCGTTCTCTCATGCAATTTGTTGTGCACTTTGAAAACGCTAACACACGTCGATTTGACAAATCTTGCGATCTTGCGTCAAGCCGTGGCTCGGATCGACTTACGAAAACAGCGGCAGAAGAATTTCATTCATCTCGGACCAAAGGTCTTCGGAACTGGCACACAAAAGACCGGGGGCCTCTGTATTGGCGTTATATTCATTACTACGGTCTGCGGTAATATAGCGGGCATACCCACCAGCTTCGCGCACCAAAAGCGTGCCCGGCGCGTGGTCCCAAGGCTTTAGAGTCCGATAGGCGCAAAAATCGAAATCACCACGTGCCAATTCTTCATACTCAGCCCCGCAGCATGAATAATGCGCAACAGTGTCAAAGAAATCCATATGGCCGTAATGTCTTACAAGACGGTCACGCGCATAGGAAATCAGAAACCCTTTGGAATCGCTGGCTTTTGTGATGTGGGATCGCACCGAAACAGGGCTACCCTGATAGCACGTCCCAGCACCCTTTTCGGCCACGGTTGCAGTTCCCTCAATCGGGTCAACAATCCATGCCGCAACTGTTTCACCCGCAACATACAAACCAACCATGCAGCGAAACGGTTGACGATTGTGGGCAAAGTTTTTGGTGCCATCGACCGGATCAATGATCCAGACGGGATCAGATGCGGCAAATGCACGGTCCTGTAATTTCGGATCGGCATGTGCGGCCTCTTCACCCAAGGCGATACTGCCCGGTAACAGGTCGGTTAACCGGGCAGTTAAAACGCGTTCGGCTTCTGTATCGGCGATGGTCACCAGATCAAGCGCGTGGGTTTTGGCCTCGATATCTTCATCGGCCAGTTGCCCAAAGCGCGGGGCAATTTCAGCAGCCGATACTTCCCGGATGATACCGGTAACTTTTTCAATATCGACTTTCACCACAACGCAACTTCTCCTTCTGGCGTTTAACGACGATCAGACAACGTGTATTTCAAAACCAGATTTAGCACACCAGTCTTCAAAACGCCCCACCCGCGTAGAATCTATCCGCACCTGAATGGCAATGCCGTCATCGCCTTCTGTGCGATGAAGAACTTCACCATGCTCATAAAGACGTGCAAGCGATTTGCCATCCGAATACGGCACGCACAGTTCAAACACCGGCATATGTTCCGTAAGCCGGTCTTCAACCAAGCCCAGAAGCGCATCGCAATTCGTGCCCTTGATGGCCGAAATGGCAATCGTGTTGTCGTGGCGCGCCGCAGACTCGTTCACCGCCTGCAGGTCATCACCTTTAAGCTGGTCAATTTTGTTAAGCGCTTCAACAAGTTCTTCGCCGTCAATTGCCTTTTGCAGCCCAAGTTCCTTAAGAACTTCAAGCACATCAAGCCTTTGCTCTTCTGTTTCTGCCGAAGCCACATCACGGACATGGACAATCAAATCCGCTTCAAGCACTTCTTCAAGTGTTGCACGGAATGCTGCCACCAGATCGTGCGGCAAATCGGAAACAAATCCGACAGTGTCAGACAGAATGACCTTACGTCCACTTGGCAGGATCAGACCGCGCATGGTCGGATCAAGAGTGGCAAACAGCATGTCCTCGGCAAACACCTCGGACGTGGTCAGCTGATTAAACAGCGTCGATTTTCCGGAGTTGGTATAACCCACCAAAGCCACAATCGGATATGGTACACGGCGACGTGCTTCGCGGTGAAGCTCACGTGTTCGT
Source organism: Thalassospira lucentensis MCCC 1A00383 = DSM 14000 (assembly GCF_000421265.1). GTDB lineage: Bacteria > Pseudomonadota > Alphaproteobacteria > Rhodospirillales > Thalassospiraceae > Thalassospira > Thalassospira lucentensis. Next base: position 37,305 of record NZ_ATWN01000005.1, read on the forward strand.
TTAACTTCCTCAAGCTCACGCCGAAGTTTGGCAAGCTTGTCACCGATCAAACGACGGTCAATCTCGATCTGACGTTCACCTGGGCCGGCAAGGAAGCCGCGACCACCTCGTTGCCGCTCAAGGTGGGTCCAGGTCCGAACCAGTCGTGACCGCTGATAGCTCAGCAAAGCCAGTTGCACCTGCAAGCGTCCCTCACGGGTCCGCGCACGGTCAGCAAAAATCTCAAGGATCAGACCGGTACGGTCAATAACCTTGCACTTCCACTCTTTCTCCAGATTACGCTGCTGGATCGGGGTAAGTTGGCCATTGATCATAACGATGTCGGCTTCTTCTGCCTTGATCTGCAGACCGAGCCGTTCGGTAACGCCCTTCCCGAACAAAGTAGAAGGGCGCACTTTTGCAATGGGCACAATATCTGCGCCCACCACTTCAAAATCCAACGCGCCAGTCAAACTGATTGACTCGGCCAGACGCGACGACGCGTCGCGCCAGGACGCTTTCTGGTCCGCACGTTTTAGTTCCGGGTGGAAAACGAGGACTCGGGGGGCTTCCGGCTCAGTGCCTCCCCCCGACGTCAGAGATTCTTCAGCTATTTTCTTCTTCCGTTGCTGGCTGGCTCGGATCAAACAGTTTGATCGGTGTCGTCGGCATTACCGTCGAGATCGCGTGTTTGTACACGAGCTGGGTGTGAGCATCGCGCCGCAGCAAAACAGAGAAATTGTCAAACCAGGTGATAATCCCCTGCAATTTGACTCCGTTGACCAGAAACACGGTAACCGGCGTTTTGTTTTTACGGCAATAATTCAGGAAAACGTCCTGAACATTTTGTGATTTTTCCGCCATTGGTTAGACCTAGCCTTCTTTTATGAGCGTTTTTTTAGTTTCGGGCGGCCAAGCAAAATGCGGAACTATCGACGTCAAGTTCGTCAAGGTTCCAGCCCCATCTTAATGACCAACCTGAACTATAAGACTTTCGTAAAGGTTTTTACAACCCTTACAAGCGCTTCGCAATCAGCGAAATGCCAATCAGGTTCGAGATTCGCGGAATTCTGCGCATCACTGTGTCCGGTAATTTCATCCCCGATCAGGATTGCAGTTGCCCCGACGTTGCGCGCGCATTGAATATCGACAACACTATCGCCTACAAACCAGAGATTCTCATATTGCGGCGCCGAAGAGTCGCCCATTGCCATATGCACCGGATCGGCAGCAGGTTTATCATTAGCCGCATCTGTCGCCCCGACAATTTGACCAAAAAACGCGGTCCAGCCAAGATGTTCAACCTCTTTGCGCAAGAAATCGCCGTTCTTGTTGCTGACGACACCGATGTAGGTCCCGTTTTCACGCAGCGCACACAAAAGATCATAGGCACCGGTCAAAGGTGTCAGCGTTTCAAGGTGAATGCTGCGAAAATGCGCGTAGAAACTATCCTTGGCCGCTTCCCAGCGATCTTCGCCAAACAAAACAGGGAAACTGTCACGAAGTGATCGGGCAACCCGTTGCTTGGTTTCATCAAGCGACCATTTGGGTTTGTCGAACTCTTCAAATGTCATGTTCAGGGCTGCCTGAATGGTGCCCCAACTATCAACAAGGGTGTTGTCCCAGTCAAACAGGACGGCATTTGGTCGATGGGGCAATTGGTCAGACATAACGAAATCCGGTGGCTTGGGTGGATATGATTTGTATGAGGATTATAGAAATCCCGACGCAGATCAGAAGTATTCGAGACGCACAGCAAACATTTTCTCGACCTTTTTGATCTGCTCAGACCCGGCAAAGACAACAATGCGATCATTTGCTTCGATCACGGTATTGGCACGCGGCATGACAACTTCGCCATTTCGCAAGATTGCGCCAAACACCACACTGGCTGGCATGGCAATATCCTTAATCGCCTTACCGACAATCGGTGCTGTTTCAAGTGCCTCAGCCTCAAGCACCTCACCAAAGCCTTCTGACAGGCTATGAACCGCACGGATACGCCCACGGCGGACATGATGCAGAATCGTCGACACCGTCGTCATGCGCGGGCTGATGACAACATCAACACCCAGTTCAGACACCAGCGAGTTATAGGTGCTTTTATTAATCAGCGTAAGGGCACGCGGGCAGCCATACCGCTTTGCGAGCAAAGATGCCAGAATGTTGGTTTCGTCATCGTTGGTAAGCGCAACCACGGCCTCGGCATTGCCGACATTTGCTTCTTCAAGCAATTCTGGATCAAGCACGTCACCGTGCAAAACCACGCTTTTCTTTGGCAACTTCTGTGCAACATAACGCGCGCGCTCGGCATCAGCCTCGACAAGGCGTGTGGTCACGCCTGGGAAGTTCTTGTTGATTTCTTCGGCCAGGAACAGCGCGATGTTCCCCCCACCAAAGATTACAATACGGCGTGCTTCGGGGTCTTCGTGCCCGAAAGCGGACATTGCCCGATCCACCTGATCGCTTGACACCGCAAGATACACAAGATCTCCGGCCAGCATCTGATCATCGCCCTTGGGATAGACCGGCTTGTCATTGCGGATCATGCCAAGGATCGAAATATTCAAATCCGGGAACAACTGATGAAGCTGACGCAGTGGCGTATTGATCACCGGGCAATCTTCGCTACACCGCAGGCCAAGGATTTTGACCTTGTCATCGGCAAACGGGATCATATCGAACGCACCGGGCGCCTGTAAACGGCGTGCAACAGCACGGGCCACTTCCATCTCCGGGGAAATCACCACATCAATTGGCAACTTTTCACGGCCAAACAAACTGGCCCATTCCGGCTGCAAATAGGTCTGGCTTCGAATACGGGCGATCTTGGTCGGTACGTTGAACAATGAATGCGCGACCTGACAGGCTGTCATGTTGACTTCGTCAGCAAAGGTCACCGCAATCAGCATGTCGGCTTCTTCTGCGCCTGCCTGCTGGAGAATATCGGGGTGAGAGCCAAACCCGATAATGCCTTTGACCTCTAGCGTGTCCGAAATTTTCCGCACCAGCTCTTCGGACTGGTCGATCACGGTTACATCATTGTTTTCTGCAGACAGATATTTGGCAATGTGGAAACCCACCTGCCCGGCCCCGCAAATGATGACCTTCATCGTGTATTCTCCCGTTCACAGCAGCCTGCGATGTCGCGACTGGTAATCAGAGTGGTCTGAAGACTGGTATCAGCAGACTGAAAATCAGCCGCCAACACCCAGACTTTTAAGCTTGCGATGCAGCGCGGAACGCTCCATCCCGACAAAGGCCGCTGTTTTGGAAATGTTGCCCGCAAACCGGTCGATCTGTGTCTGCAGATATTCTTTTTCAAACATCTCGCGTGCTTCGCGCAGCGGCAATGCCATGATTTCACTGGTTTTGTCAAAGCTTAGCGATGTTGGCATGTCCGAAAACAGCTCAGACGGCAGCATCTTGCCCGTGATGATATCGGTTGTATTGTCGTCCGGTGCCATGATCATCAAACGTTCAATGACGTTACGAAGCTGGCGAACATTCCCCGGCCAGTCATAGGCGTGAAGGGTGGCCATGGCTTCTGGCGACAGTTTACGTTGCGGAAGGCCAGTGGCCTCTGCATAGCGCACCAGAAACCGTTCGGCGAGTTCGGGGATATCGTCGCGACGTTGCTGAAGTGATGGCACCTCAAGTGGAACCACGTTCAAGCGATAATAAAGATCCTGACGGAATGTTTGCTCGGCAATCCGGGCTTCAAGATCACGCGCGGTTGTCGCAATCACACGAACATCGACACTTACCGGAAGTGCACCACCGACGCGTTCAAACGTTTGATCCTGCAAAACACGGACAATTTTTCCTTGCGTTTCCAAGGGCATATCGGCCACTTCATCAAGCAAGAGTGTCCCGCCATGCGCCAGTTCAAGAACCCCGGTGCGCGCGTCACGATCTGATGATGCCTCGGCACCAAACAGGGATTCTTCCATCGTTTCAGGCGAGATATTTGCGCAGTTCAATACAACAAACGGGGCTTCTGACCGTGCAGATTTCTTATGGATAAGCCGCGCAATGACTTCCTTGCCCGACCCTGCTGGTCCGCTGATCAGGACACGACTGCCCGTTCTGGCAACACGTTCGGCCGCCTGACGCAAATTATTAACCGCAGAAGACTTGCCAATCAGTTCGTTATCACCGCCGGCCTTAAGAGTGAGTTCACGATTTTCACGACGCAGGCGCGCATCATCAATGGCGCGTTCGACAACCAGCAACAGACGATCCGTATTAAACGGCTTCTCAATGAAGTCATATGCTCCGCTACGCGATGCTTCGAGTGCGGTTTCAATGTTGCCGTGGCCTGAAATCATCACAACAGGCACTTCGCTGTGTTCACGTTTGATCAGCTTAAGCGTCTCAATACCATCGTGGTCGCTTTGATCCATCCAGATATCGAGCACAACCAGACTGGGGCGGCGCGCAGAAACCTGCGACAGCGCTTCCTGACTCGAACCCGCTTGTCGTGTGGTATAGCCCTCGTCTTCCAAAATACCGGAAATAAGTGCCCGGATATCTTGTTCATCATCGACAATCAGAATGTCGTGCGCCATATCGTGACCAAATCAATTTTCTGTTTTCATTGTAAGGCAGGCAATTGGATCAACTGCCTTAGGAGTGTGCGTCGTCCGCTGGATCGTCCGTTGCAAGATCAACAACCAGCGGGAAGGAAAGCGTAACCGTTGCCCCCGCTTCAACACCGTCAGACAGTATCAGTTCTCCACCATGATCTTCCATGATTTTCTTGACGATCGCCAATCCAAGTCCTGTTCCCTTGGCACGGGTCGTTACATACGGTTCGGTTAGACGTTCACGATGTTCAACCGGAAGCCCACGGCCATTATCGGAAACCGCAACAAACACACGTTTTGTTTCATCTGATTGCGTGATTGATACTTCGATCCGCCCCGGTGGCAGATCACCGGCATCGCCATCGCGACCATCAATTGCCTCAGCCGCGTTCTTCAGCGTATTTGTCAGGCATTGGTTCACCTGTCGTGAATCACATGAGATTTTCAGATCGCTAAACGCATTCGAATCAAAGTCATACGTAATCTTTGTATGCGCCTGTTTTTGAAGGAAAATAGCACTCTTAACAAGATCGGTTATTTTCTCTGAACGCATTTTGGGCGTTGGCATCCGAGCGAAACTGGAAAACTCGTCAACCATACGACCGATATCAGACACCTGACGAATGATCGTGTCGGTACAGGTTTGGAACACTTCCTTGTCGTCGCCGATCTGCTTGAGGTAACGCCGCTTAAGCCTTTCAGCCGAAAGCTGGATCGGGGTAAGCGGGTTTTTGATCTCATGGGCGATACGGCGTGCAACATCGGCCCAGGCAGCCATCCGCTGGGCAGTTTGCAACTCAGTGACATCATCGAATGTGACGACGTAACCGAAAACAGCACCATCGTCCGCCCATTCTGCGGTAACACGTGCCAGAAGAGTCAAATTGACGCCATTTCGGCGAATTTCGATCTGGCGCGGCTTGCTGCGATCCCCATCACGGGTCAGATCGCCAAACAACGGCTCAAACTCGGGGATAACAGTGCTTAGCTTCTGACCGAGATAATCTTCGAGGTCCACGCCCAGCAAATCGGATGCACTGCGGTTCGGCAGCTCGATATTGCTTTCAGGGTCTAGGCCAATCACACCCGCAGTCACCCCGCCAAGGATCGCTTCGGTAAAGCGTCGTCGTTCATCATTTAGCCGGTTTGCAGCGACCAACTCATTGCGTTGCGTATCAAGCTGTGCGGTCATTCGGTTAAAGGCACGCGACAACGCTTCCAGTTCGTCACCCTGCCCGTCCAGCGGTACACGGTACGTCAGATCACCATCGCGCACGCGCTCAGCAGCAATGATCAACTGGGACACCGGCTGCACCAATCGCGTCGCAACCATAAGACCAAGGGTCACTGCAGCCAGCAACAACACAACCGAAATCAACACAAAGATCATCACAAAGGTGATGACAATCCCTGATCGTTCACCTTCGAGACTTTCATAGGCATCAACAGCGCGACGTGCCTTGTCAATGCGGTCCAGAACGTTGGGATCAACAAACCGGCCGACCAGCAAATATGCATCAACGAAACTTGGGATTTTTGCCAACGCCCGGATCCGGTTATCAGACGACCCGATCATCAGGACTACATCCTTGATCCGTGCGTCGTCAAAAACTTCCGGCGGGATATTCTTTAGTTCAAAATCATTCGAAAAACTGTAATCCGACTGGGCAATAATCTGCCCGGAACCATCAATCATCAAGACTTCCGGCAACCCACGCGCCAGCGCCTGATCTGTTAGAATGTCGGAAATTCGATCCGCATTGGTCGAGAAATTCACGCCAAACCGTTGAAGATCGTTGGTCGTCGCCAGGACGTCTGCACGGATCAATTCCTGATGCTCTTTAAGGTACGCATCAGCAATCACCATGCTTTCTTCGACCGCCGTTCTGATCCGATCACTGAACCAGCCCTGAATCCCGAAATGCAGGAACAGGGCTGAAAAGACAGCCACCACAATCGCCGGCGTCACCGCCACCAACGAAAACATCAAAACCATACGGGTGTGAAGCTTTGCGCCCGCGACACCACGCCGACGTTCGACCCAAATCTGCACCAGTTTCCGGGCCACCAGTGTTGCTAGCAGCAACACCAACACCAAATCGGCATTCAACAGCAACAGGATCAGGCGCGGGTCCGGCTGGAATGGCGCCGTCCCCGTCATCGCAAGGTAGGTTGCCGTTACCGATATGAGTGCCGCTGCGACCAAGCCAAACGCAAACCTGCGCGATTGGCCCAACCGCCCCAGAAACCGTACAAAGCCCGACCGTAAAAACCGGTTGGAGATTGAACGGTCGGTATTATTCATTTCGTGCCTCTGACGACTTCTAGCCCAAGATCACGAATTTTCTTACGCAGGGTATTTCGGTTCAACCCAAGCACTTCTGCCGCCTTGACCTGATTTCCCCGGGTCGCTTCAAGAGTGATATTCAAAAGCGGACGTTCCATTTCGCGCAAGATGCGATCGTACAACCCGGCAGACGGCAAGTCTTCATCATGGGCGTCAAAGTACTCACGCACATGACGTTCGATCGATTCCGACAGCGACTGTGGTTCGGTACTTGGTGCTGCATCATTGAGGCTGTTCTCGGAAAACTCGGTCTCGATCACATCAACGCCGATCACGTCGTGCGAATAAAGAGCGGTAAGACGGCGAACCATATTTTCAAGTTCGCGAATGTTACCCGGCCAGCGATGCGCCTTAAGCCGTGCCATCGCGTCTGATGACAGGGTTTTACGCGGTAGTCCCTCTTCGCTGGCTTGCATCAGGAAATGATTAACCAGTTCCGGGATGTCTTCCAGACGTTCGCGCAACGACGGCAAACGGATAGGTACAACGTTCAGGCGATAGAACAAATCTTCGCGGAAGGTCCCTTCGCGGATCAATTTGCGCAAATCACGGTGGGTTGCCGCAACAATGCGCACATTAACCCGGATCGGTGTGCGACCACCCACACGGGTATATTCACCTTCCTGCAAAACGCGCAAAAGTCGGGTCTGGGCTTCAAGCGGCATGTCACCGATTTCATCAAGGAACAGTGTTCCACCCTCGGCCTGTTCAAACCGACCAACCTTGCGTTCGTTGGCACCGGTAAAGGCGCCCTTTTCGTGCCCAAACAACTCGCTTTCGATCAATTCGCGCGGAATTGCCGCCATGTTAATCGCAACAAACGGTCCATGACGGCGTCCGCCGTATTCATGCAGGGCACGTGCAACAAGTTCTTTACCCGTCCCGCTTTCGCCAGTCACCATCACAGTTAGGTCGGTATTCATCAAGCGCGCCAGCGCACGATAAATTTCCTGCATTGCAGCCGAACGGCCGATCAACGGCAGTCGGTCATCGCCTTCTTCATCTGTGGCGGCACGTTTTTCGTCTTGCTGCGGCGTTTCGAGTGCCCGATCAACAATACTTATCAACTCATTGAGATCAAATGGTTTTGGAAGGTATTCAAACGCACCACGCTGGGCGGCTTTAACCGCAGTCATAAGCGTGTTTTGTGCGCTCATAACAATCACGCGCAGATCCGGGCGCAGCTTGCGAATACGCGGAACCATATCCAGCCCGTTTTCGTCAGGCATCATCACATCCGTGATCACCAGATCGCCATCCCCGTCGGCAATCCAGTCCCAAAGTGTGCGGCCATGTCCTGTACTGCGGACTTCGTGCCCCTGACGGGACAACGCCTGTGTCAGTACGGTACGGATCGCACGATCATCATCGGCTACAAGAATTCTTGCCGGGCGCGTGGTCATACGGTTTCACCCCTGTTCTTCATTGTTTCCCCCTCGTCGACATCTTCGGCCAGCGCGCGGTTATATATCGGCAGCATGATCTGGAATTCAGCGCCGCCCCCCGGCACATCCTTGACCTCAATCACGCCACCATGGTCATTAATAATTTTCGCCACCAGTGCAAGGCCAAGTCCCGTACCAGTTGGTTTTGTTGTCACAAATGGGTCAAACAGGCTTTCGCGCATATCTGGCGAAATACCTGGACCATTGTCGCGGACCGACACGACAAGCGGCAAATGCACCCGCGCATCCGCACCCGCAACCGCAAGACGGACACCGTGTTGATAGCGCGTAGAAATGATGATCGTACCATCGTCGGCATCGACCGCCTCACCAGCATTTTTCAAAAGATTGAGAAACACCTGAATAAGCTGATCGCGGTTGCCGAACACCGGCGGCAAGGATGGATCATATACCTCTTCGAAGACCAGATGTTTGCCAAAACCATTTTCAGCCAGGCGACGCACGTGCTCAAGAACCGTATGAATATTCACAGCCCCACGTTCGAGCGGCTTGTCAGAGAAAATCTCCATCCGATCGACAAGATCGACGATCCGGTCGGCTTCATCGCAAATCAGACGTGTCAAAACCCGGTCATCCTCATTGCTTGTCTGTTCAAGCAGTTGTGCTGCACCACGAATACCCGAAAGCGGGTTTTTGATTTCATGGGCAAGGATGGCGGCCATGGCACTGACAGAGCGGGCAGAATTTCGGCTCAGCAGCTGATTGTCAATTTTTTGCGCGATAGAGCGTGGTTCAAATGTCAGAACAGCACAGTCACTTTCATCTGGCATCGAACCGACGGTGAGATTGACTGTGTGTTTACCGATTTTCGGACTTTCGATCATCAGGTTGTGGTCTGCAACCAAAGTTGCGCCATCAATTGCCTGCCTGATCAAAGAAAAAACCGGGCTATCACCGGGGATATAGTCCGTCAGATTGGTGCGGCACAGCACACTTGCACTGGTGTTAAACAGTTGTTCCGTCGCCTGGTTGACAAAGCGGATATTGCCATCCCGATTGGCAACGACGACGGCACTCGCAATGGCGTTCAGTACGCCAGTCGGGTCAACCCCGTTGCCTTTTCCAAATCCCAGTCTCATTCAATTCTTCCCCAACGATTTTCATCGTCATTTTATTGTTATAATACGATCAGGCTGCTTGCCGATCGAGTTTGATTTCGTTTTCCGCCAGCGGCTCGTAAAAAGCGCGAATTTGATCTTTCACCTTATCTGGATCATCCAAGATATTGACAACGCGCCGAAATTCCGTCGCGTTGCGCAGGCTATTGCAATACCAAGCCAGATGTTTGCGCGCGATACGGACACCCTGACGACCATGATGGGCAATCATCGCGTCATAGTGACGCAGGATGGTTTCAAGCTGGACTGCCAGTGATGGTGCCGCCAGTTTCTCGCCGGTTTTCAAATAATGTGAAACTTGTTCAAGGAACCAAGGCCGCCCCTGCGCACCGCGCCCAATCATGACACCATCCGCACCGGAACGTTTCAAAAGTTCAGCAGCGTCTTCTTCGCTGTTAACGTCCCCATTGCCGATCACGGGAATGGAAACCGCATCCTTGACCAGCGAGATAGCATCCCAATCCGCGTCACCTTTGTAAAACTGGCACCGAGTACGACCATGAATGGTTAGCATCGCAATGCCGAGGTCTTCGGCAATTTTGGCAAGAGCCGGTGCATTCCGGCAATCATCGTCCCAGCCCAACCGCATTTTAAGCGTCACTGGAACAGACACCGCATCCACGGTGGCCTTGATGATATCAGCTGCAAGGCATTCATCGCGCATCAAGGCCGAACCCGCGTATCCCTTGGTCACTTTCTTTGCCGGGCAGCCCATGTTGATATCAATGATCATTGCACCGCGTGCCTCATTCATCTTGGCGGCTTGCGCCATTTCTTCGGGCTCTGTCCCGGCCAGTTGAACGGAAAGCGGGCTTTCGGCTGCACAATCTCCATGCATCTTGCGCACTTCCTTATCGTGGCGCTGAATGCGAATCATGGCGTCTGACGCAATCATTTCAGACACAACAAGGTGACCGCCAAATTGGCGGACCTGCTGTCGAAATGGAAGGTCAGTCACACCTGACATGGGTGCCAGAATGACATTCTCTGGCACGTGTACAGAACCAATCTGCAATGACATGAAGGAATTCCGATTGCCTAAAACTTGGGCAGATTAATAAAACTGGCCCCCGGTTGCAACAACTCTAAGCGTATCATCTGAAATAACGTTGTGCGAAAGCACGTAAACGATCAGGAATATACTGAAAACAGGGGATGTTTTAGGGAGTGTCGACTTAAGGCGAAGACATATCGCACCGCACACTGATCAGCAATTACGCACTGATCAGCCGACGATATAACCAGTAACAAACCGAACGCCCGGAAATGCCAGCGTCAGCAGCAACCATGCCCCAAGAACAAAGCGCACAGCCATTCGACCGCGCAAGGTAGACTTTTCATGAATAAAGATAAGCGTGCATATCGTGGCAAAACCCAGAAGGGTCAAAAGCATTTTATGGTCAATCGACCAAATGGGGCTGCCTTCGACATAACGAAGCGCAAAGCCCGATACAATGCCAATCACCAACACCCATGCCGACCATTTCAAAAAGCCAACCAACATGTATTCACTATCGCGAAGCGGTGGCAAGCGACGGCTCCATCGTGTCGGCTTTCGATGTTTGAGAGCATGTTCCTGCACAACATAGGCCATTGCCGCAATCGCTGCCAAGGTCACAAGGGCATAGGTCACAAGCGAACTACCGATATGCGCCCACAGCCAGCCAGAATATAAAGCCGGACCGTGAACGGTTGCCGGCTCATGTCGATACAACAACACACTGAAAACAGCCGCCAACACCGCAAACAGCAACAAATACCCGCCGATATAGCCCGCCAGTCGCCAAACCTGTTGCGGCCCCTTGCAAATCACCAATCCGCCGAATATCACAATAACTGTAAGCTCGGACCAGTGCAGGGCTGCGGCAAATCCGCGTGACTGCACTTCTTCACCGGTCACGCCAAGCAAAACCATTGTCCCGATCGCGGCCAGAAAAATCGATCCATACAGCCATATGTCGCGACGCGGCTCCTGACGCAAAATCTGCGCGGTCAGCGGTAACAACGCCAAGATATGAATGTATGCAGCCAGCATAGGAAGGTCCGTTGATCCGTTTGTCTTGATCGAAAGATCTCGATAGGCAAAATGCCGACTTGGCAAATTCTCCGCATAAAGATAGCCTGCGGCGCAATTCAGACAAGCGACGGCATAATATTTATGACCCAAAAAATCGGGGTTGTCATCGTTGCTGCGGGCAGCGGTAGCAGATTTGGTGACCCATTACCAAAACAATATCACCAACTTGGCGGCAAAAGCCTGCTGGCTCATTGCGTTGATTGCTTTGTCGGTCATACATCCGCAGACCTTATTCAAATCGTCTATAATCCAATCCATCAGGATTGGTACGAGGATGCGATGTCCGAAGTTGCCTGCAAGGCCGATATCCCAATGCCGGTTAACGGTGGCCAAACCCGCCAGCAATCCGTTTTAAATGGTTTGCGGGCACTGGCGGGAAAATCGCCTGATGTTGTTTTGATCCATGATGCCGCCCGGCCGGGAATTTCCGATGCGGTTATTTCGCGCGTTCTTCATGCCCTTGAAACCCATGCCGGGGCCATACCCACCCTGCCCGTCGCGGACACGATCAAGCAAACAGATGAAAACAATATCATTTTGCGCACCATTTCGCGCGATAGCCTTCATCGCGCCCAAACCCCGCAAGGGTTTATCTTCAAGACCATTTTGGATGCCCATTCGCAGTTCGAGGGTCAAGAACAGACCGACGACGCGTCCCTTCTAGAACAACTTGGTCTGGACGTAGTCTGCGTCGAAGGTGCAGCAGAGAATGACAAGATCACCCAGCGCGATGATTTTGGCCGGGCACAAAACTGGATCAGCCCCACTAAGATGAACAAAATGAAAGATACGGCAATGCCACAGGAAGAATACCGTGCGGGAACCGGCTTTGACGTACATCGGTTTGCACCGGGCGACCATTGTATCCTGTGTGGCATTAAAGTGCCGCATACGGCCCGCCTTGAGGGGCATTCCGATGCCGATGTCGGACTGCATACCTTAACCGATGCAATCCTTGGTGCGATTGGAGCAGGTGATATTGGCCAGCATTTCCCTCCCAGCGATATGAAATGGAAAGGTGCGGCATCTGATATCTTTCTTAAGCATGCCGCAGACCTTGTCCGTCAACGCGGCGGCAGGATTGTGAATGTCGATCTGACGTTGATTTGCGAACGGCCTAAAATCGGACCACATACAAGCGCGATGCGCCAGAAAGTCGCAGAAATACTTGCGATTGATATCGACCGGGTCAATGTCAAAGCCACCACCACCGAAAAACTTGGCTTTACCGGTCGCGAAGAAGGCATCGCAGCACAGGCTGCAGCCAGTATCGCACTCCCGATCACATAATCATCCGGATCCGCACCCAGCACCTTTCGCTGAAAAACGAAGGGCCAGGATTTATATCCTGCCCCTTTGTCTATTTTTATGCCCGGTCGATCAGGAAGCCGCTGGGCCGCCCTCTTCTTCTGGTAACTGATACTTCATCAGCACCGGCACTTGCGCCATGCCAAACACCATGGTGAGCGGCATGATGCCCCAAACCTTGAACGCAACCCATGTGTCGGTTGAAAAGTTGCGCCAGACCACTTCGTTGATCACCGCAAGAACAACGAAAAAGATCGCCCAGCGCCACGTCAGAATACGCCAACCTTCATCGGTTGCCTTGAACGCACTTTCCAAAACCAGCTTGAGAAAAAGCTTTCCGGCCATCAGGCCGCCAAACAGGATTGCCGCAAACAACAGGTTCACAATCGTCGGTTTGATTTTGATAAACAGATCGTCATCAAGATAAAGGGTCAATCCACCAAACACGATAACGAAAGCACCACCAATAAGCGGCATAATCGGGATGGTGCGCGCGATGATGTAAGATACGCTCAGGGCGACAACCGTAGCGGCAACGAACACAGCCGTTGCCGTCATCAGATTGGTTGTCGCATTGGCGGCAAAGAATAAAATCAAAGGCCCCATTTCAAGGGACATTTTGGTAAGCTGGTTCATTAAAACACGTCACCTAATGGATTAAATTTGCGCCATCCTAGGGGGCAAATCGCTGCGATGCAATCACATCAACCGTGATCTTGATCCCATCTGCTTTTGCAACCAGTTGACATAGTCGTGGTTCCCCCGGCCAAGCGGTATTTCAAGAATACAAGGCACCTCATACGGGTGATTGTCTTCGATCCATTTTGCCAGAGCAGATGCGGTTGATTTTGCAGTCTTAAGGATCACAATAAGTTCGCTTTCCTCTTCGACATCCCCATCCCATTCGTAAATAGCCGTCATTTGGGGCAACACGTTTGCGCATGCGGCCAATTTTTCACCAATGGCACCGCCCGCAATCACACGCGCCATGTCCATATTCGGAACGGTGACATACAAAAATGACATTTCGCTTGGCTGAAAGTGATCTGCTGTCATTGCGATTGCTCCAAAGTTGATTATCCGCCACACTGATGGCATCCAATGTTGAATATATCACTGATACCATAACGGTGCAGGGAGTACCGATGACGGGTAAAAAACATTCGAAACCAACCGATGTTCAGCTTGAATGGCTACGTCGGGGCCTGAGCCAGCCGGGCGGAAAACTGCCACTGTTTGACAAAAATGGCAAACAGATCAGCGACAAGACAGTCCAAAGCTGCATTGATCATGGCTGGGCGGCACCTTGGTTCGACAACCCGATCAAGCCCGATTGGCTGATCTGCAAACTGACCGACGAAGGTCGCCGTGTTTCTACGACTAATGCATAGGCGTGGCCCTTTGGCATAGGGCATAGGGCATAGGGCATTTTAGAATGCGCAGGACGGTCTGCTTGCTGGCAAGTCGTTGCGCAAAACCTGTGATCTGACGATCCTGCTCACGTGCGACGAAGCATATAAACTGATCCGTATGACAGGTCACCGGGTATCAAGGACATCTCCTTGTCACCAACGAAGGTGAAGTGTCATGCGATCCATCCTCACAATAGTATCTGTCTGTGTTGCACTAACGCTCGGACGAATACCTGCCAATGCGCAATCATCCCCAGAAGACCCATGGGAAATATTGGCCGAACCGGGCGTTCATGCCTTGATGCGCCATGCAATTGCGCCGGGAACCGGTGATCCCGCCCAATTTAAATTGGGCGATTGCAGCACCCAGCGTAATCTTGATGACACCGGAAAAAGTCAGGCACGCACTACAGGGACACTTATCCGCGCGCAGGGCATTGCGATTGATATCGTGCTGAGCAGTCAGTGGTGTCGGTGCCTTGAAACCGCAGCACTGCTTGATCTGGGGGCCGTTCAGGAAGAACCAGCACTTAATTCGTTTTTCTCAGACCGTGGCATGCAAAACAGCCAAACCAATCAGACGATTGAACGCCTTGGCAGTCTTCCGACCGGCATGAAGGCCTTAATGGTTACCCATCAGGTGAATATCACAGCTCTGACCGGGATTTACCCACAGTCTGGCGAAATCATTCTGATCCGTGTCACGGATAATGGTGACATAACAACTGTCGGCCGCCTGATGCCTGACGCATCACAAGGCACCTGATGTGGGATTTATCTGTAAGGGGAAATAAATTGGTCGGAGCGAGAGGATTCGAACCTCCGACCCCCTGCACCCCATGCAGGTGCGCTACCAGGCTGCGCCACGCTCCGACCGTATGTTTGCGCTCTTTAGCGCGGCTCGATAAATAGCCGCGCGGCGCCAAAGACGCAAATGGTTTTTATGGATTTTTTTTGATGTCTTGCAAGCTGGCATGAAGGATGTCCTGCAGTTCCTGTAATTCACCAAGAACGCCCTCAACCGCAGCTTTATTCAAGCCGGTATTGCTTGAAGCACTGGATGCAAAACCAGCAACAGCACCCTGATCAACATCACTGGCATTTACCGTGATTTCACCGGGAAGTTTGCCCTTGTTCTGATCAAGCAGCTTCTGGACACCTTTGATGGTGAAACCCTGATCATGCAACAGCGTACGAATACTGGCGAGGAACTCGATATCCTCCGGACGATAGTAGCGACGCCCGCCAGCCCGTTTCATTGGCTGGATTTGAGGAAACTTGGATTCCCAAAACCGCAGCACATGCTGTTGAAGACCAAGTTCTTTTGCTGCCTCGCTAATTGTGCGAAAGGCAGAATCAGACTTTGCTGTCCGGCGGGATGGTCCCGCCGCAGCCCCCAAGTTCGTTTTCATGACTTCTTTTCTTAAGTGTTAATGCGGGCTTTCAGCACCTGCGACGGTCGGAACACAAGAACCTTCCGCGGCAAGATGGGCACTTCGTCACCCGTTTTAGGATTCCGTCCGATACGCTGGCCTTTTTGACGTACAGAGAAGCTTCCAAACGAGGAAATCTTTACCACTTCGTCTTTGATCAGCGCGGTCGAAATTTCATCAAGAACAGTTTCAAGTAGCTGGGCGGACTCGTTCCGCGACAGACCTACTTCCTGGTAAACGGCTTCAGCGAGATCCGCACGGGTAATCGTTGTTTCCGACATAACAGGCCGCCTCCTTATTTCGGGACTATATACACAAGGCTATATCTGGTGGCGAAATCAGTCAATATCAACAGGATACACTGCTTTATGGCGGAATGTTGTGATTTTTAAGAAAATGATGTTCTTTTCTGCCCAACAGCAAAGATAACTGCCGTCATTTTACCAGCGAACGAGCGACGCACCCCAGGTAAAACCACCACCCATCGCCTCAAGAATAACGATATCGCCGCGTTTAATGCGTCCATCATGCACGGCTTCTGCCAATGCCAAAGGAATTGACGCAGCCGATGTATTGGCGTGACGATCAACAGTCACCACAACCTTGTCTGGCGAAATTCCGAATTTCTTGGCCGTACTGTCAAGGATGCGACGGTTCGCCTGATGGGGAACCAGCCAGTCAATGTCAGCGGCCTCAAGCCCGGTATCAGCAAGAACTTCACGAATCACACCGGCCAGATTGGTTACGGCATGACGGAAGACTTCTTTGCCTTCCATCCGCAGATGTCCGACGGTCTGGGTCGCAGATGGGCCACCGTCAACATAAAGAAGTTCATACTTACTGCCGTCTGAATGCAAACGGCTGGCGTGGATGCCCTGATCTTCGAGCGTTCCGGTACCTTCAAATCCCTGAACGACAACAGCCCCTGCCCCGTCACCAAACAACACACAGGTCCGGCGGTCTTCCCAGTCAAGGATACGCGAGAATGTTTCAGCACCAATCACAAGGGCTGTTTTGGCCTGACCATTGCGGATATACATATCAGCCGTCGTCAAACTATAGATGAAGCCAGAACATACCGCCTGAACGTCAAAGGCAAAGCCGGTCACACCAAGACGGTGCTGAACCTTAGTCGCGGTCGCCGGGAATGTATTATCAGGTGTGGCGGTCGCAACAATAATCAGATCAATATCAGCAGCCGTAACACCGGCATGTTCCATCGCCTTTTTAGCCGCCTCAACCGCCAGGACACTGGTGGTCTGGTCGTCGGCTGCAATGTGACGTTGACGAATACCTGTGCGCGCAACAATCCATTCATCGGATGTATCGACGCGCTTTGCCAACTCGTCATTGGTTACGACATTTGCAGGAAGGTAGGAGCCGCAACCAATAATGCGAGAACGAACTGTCATGATGTGAAGACCGCCAGTTTTCTAATATTTTGTTGAATTTATCAGTCGGCCTGACCGGCAGAAACAGCAATTTCTTCTACTGTTTTACCCGACATAGCCTGTTCAAAGGCAGCAAGTTCATTTTTGATGCTGTCATTGAGATTATTCACAATCAGATCATGGCAAACGCCAATCGCATTTGAGAACCCAAGAGCATCCGTGCCGCCATGGCTTTTAACAGCGATACCATTAAGGCCAAGCAACATCGCACCGTTGTAGCGGCGCGGATCCATACGGTCGCGAAAACGCTGAAGCGAACGACGCGCAAGAAGATAGCCAAGTTTGGCAAAAAATGAACTTTTGAAGGTTTCACGCAGGAAATGCACAAGAAGTCGTGCTGTGCCTTCTGCGGTTTTAAGGGCAACGTTGCCGGTAAAACCATCGGTGACGATCACATCGACTGTACCTTTTGCAAGATCATCGCCCTCGACAAAACCAGCAAAGCGGATCGGCAAATCAATTTCGCGCAGGATCACCGCAGCCTTCTTAACCGATTCGTTGCCTTTAAGCTCTTCGATGCCAACGTTAAGCAAGCCAACCGACGGTTTTTCAAGGCCAAACAGAATGCGGGTAAATACTTCCCCCATCAGGGCGAACTGCACCAGATTGTTTTCATCACATTCAATGTTGGCACCAAGATCAAGCATGACGGTTTCGCCACGCTGGGTTGGCATATATGTCGCAATGGCGGGACGATCGATACCGCGCACGGTTTTCAAAACGAATTTTGCCATCGCCATCAACGCACCGGTATTCCCGGCCGATATGACACCCTGTGCGCTACCGTCTTTGACCGCATTGATCGCCAGACGCATGCTGGAGTCACGGCGTTGACGCAGCGCGACAGAAGGCTTGTCGTCCATCGTGACTTCTTGCGAAGCGTGGCGAACCTCGCTCACCGCTTTCAATGCTGGGTATTTGGCAAGCAGCGGCGTAAGTCGCGCTTCATCGCCAAACATCAAAAACTTGAGATGGGGGAGCCTCTTAAGTGCGATCTCCGCACCAGCTACGACCATCTCTGGCGCGTGGTCTCCTCCCATCGCGTCAAGTGATATGCAAACCTGTTCAGGCAACGTCTTCTCTTATGGTTGTTCTAAAACATCTGAACCGGATTTCCGGCAGGTGGTCCTTTGGACCGTCACCTGTCATCTATTGGCCGGAACGCCCGTAATTACCGGAATTCTCGACCAGATACAAGGTAAAGCACACGAACCGAACCAACCTTACCAGTGTAACCGACCCGCACTGTATTCCATAAAAGTGAAATGCCGGTAAAGACCGGCATTTCACCTGACACATCGCGTCAAATTTTCAAGCCGAAACCGGCTTACTTCTTCTTTTCAAGCTGCTCTTTGAGACCAGCAAGCTTGGCAAACGGGTTCGGGCGTTCTTCATCAGCTTCTTCTTCGATCAAAGCAGCCTCAGGAAGTTCTGCGCCATCTTTGCGCGGATACGGGTTCATTGCGACGGCCAAAAATTGCGAAACGACCTCACCCACATCAATTTTGCCATCAACAAGCGGTTCTGGCTGATCAAGAAGCGCCATCAGTTCATCTTCCGACAGGTCTTCAAGGTCATCAGGGTTTGACGGCATGTCTTCTTCTGACACGTGCGGTGAGAACAGTACTTTCACCTCGTCTTCAACCATTTCAGGCACAGGTTCAAGTGTCGTCACACAGCTCTGTACGATCTGCGCATGCATTGGGCCGCGCACCGTTACTTCGCCATTTGATGCCGCAATGATTGTCAGTTCAGCTGTCAGGCTGTCAATCGAGACCAATTCAAACCGCTTGGCCAAGGCCGCACGTTCCTGTGCGCTGGCTTCAAGGATGATTTTCTCTTTTTTACTGACCTGTTCTTCGGTGTTGACGATGCGGGAAAATTCCGGGGTATATTTTTTAGACATGGGTGGACTCTTTTTTCAATTAGTTTGCGGTTACGGCAGGCACCGGCACAGCCGGGAAACGCACATCGCCGTTTTGTATTTCTGAGACTGGCTGCTTTTCAAGCATGCTCAGTGCGTCATGCACATAGCCAACCAATGCCATCAGTTGTTCGTCACGGACTTCGGTATCGGCATAAAGATTGCGGCTCAAGGCAGCGGCAAGTTCGGCAGCACCGCTTTGCACACCTTCTTCATATGCAACGATCCGACCGTGGTAGGATTCCGACATTTTACGGATGCGCTTTAAAATTCCAACGTCGCCAATGCCCATTTCACGCATGTTTTGATCAAGATCAGCAAACATCACGTCAAATACCTTCTGCGCCAGATCTTTGTCACCATTTTCGGTTTTCAAGCGGCGAAACAGGATGAAGGCATGGACCAGAATAAGGTCAAATCTGCCCTCCAGCGTGTCGGCAACGCCCAGCTTTGAATAGAATACAGGCTGGCGCGCCTGGGTGACCATTGCGGTGTAAAGATCGAACGCAGCCGACTGGTTGCGGTCTTTTTTCTTAAGCCATCCAAACAACAGTAACACTCCTTCGTTGACATTCCTGTCGTGGCACGCAGAATGCCGTAAATCTTCAGGGGCGCATCTGCCCCAAACATTGCCCGGCAATATCATGCGCATCGCGCAGAAACTCAAGGCAATTCCGGTTTGGTTTCAATAAGAGGGTCGCTCTGGTGAGCTTCATGCACAATAAAACTACACGCATTCCCCTGATGATGCTGGCAGGACTGGCCGTCCTGTATGTATCGGCTTGCAGTCCCCGGGTCGCGTCGCGCGGTAACGCGCCGGAACCAGAAATGCTTGAACAGATCACAATCGGAGAATCGACCAAGGGCGATGTCACCGATATTTTGGGCTCCCCATCCACCGTCGCCGCGTTTGACGAAAATGTATGGCTTTATATTTCGCGCAGGACGGAAACCGTCGCTTTTTTTGCCCCCGAAACCGTTGAGCAAAAAGTTGTCCTGATCAGTTTTGACAAGGCGAACCGTGTCGATATCCTCAGCGAATATGATCTTGAAGATGGTAAACCGGTTATTCCATCAGATCGCGTCACGCCGACCGAAGGTCGTGAAATGACCATTCTGCAACAGCTGTTTGGCAACCTTGGTCGATTCAGCGAAGGCAAATAACACGGCATCCTGATCACACCTTCAGGCTTTATCGAAAATGGTCGAACCCGCCCGGTGCGAGTTCGGCCATTTTGCCATCTGGCCCGATCAGTTCGACTTGCCCAACCTTGTCGGTAACCGTGCCGATAACCGTCACGTGATCACCCAATGCGGCCACGTCATCTGGCGCGCCCGCGATCAGCAATTCATAGTCGTCGCCGCCAGCCAAAACGTTTTGCCATCGGTGTTCATCATGCTCAACGGCTTGCAACGCGGCATTTGACAGCGGGATTTTCATTCGATCAATCGTCATGCCAACGCTTGATGCAGCACAAATCTTGCGACAATCCCCCGCCAACCCATCCGATATATCCATCGCAGCAAACCGTTTTCCCAATGCAACGCAGGATTTCGCGATATCAATGCGTGGACGAGGCAACCAATAGCGGTCTTTTAAGTGATCGCGCGCCACGTCATCAAGGTCATTACAGTCACCCGCCAGGACGGCCAAACCAATCGCCGCGTCACCCAACGTGCCGGTAACGGCCAAAAGGTCGCCGGGCCGCGCCTGATCGCGTCGCAGAGCCATGCCCGTCGCGACATATCCGAATGCTGTCAGACTGAAAAATGTTGGACCGGGCGTTCCGACCGTATCGCCGCCCATCAACGCAACCGAATAGGCCGCACAATCTTTGCCAAACCCTTTGGCGAAGCGTTCTATCCAGTCTTCGGACACATCCGGGCCATATCCTGCCGTCAAAACCACGCCAAGCGGGGTCGCGCCCATTGCAGCCAGATCAGAAAGGTTCACACGCAGAACCTTCTTGGCGATCAACTCAGGGGCATCAAGATTGCGGAAATGGACGTCGGAAACCAACGCGTCGGTGGTGACGACAACTTCACAGCCGGTTGGCGGTGTAAAGACCGCGGCATCATCTTTAAGCGACAATGCCGCAGGGTCACGCAGTGCAATAGGCGCAAAATGGCGCGCGATCAGATCAAATTCCCCTGACCGCGCTGCCATATCAGTTTTTCCCGGCTTCACCGGGACGCAGCGTTTTGCCAATGCGATCAAGGACCGCATTGACAAGTTTTGGTTCATTCTCATCAAAGAATGAATGGGCTGCATCGACATATTCGGTGATAACAACACGCATCGGAACGTCTTCACGCGCCATAAGTTCATAGGTACCGGCACGCATGATGCTGCGCAGAACCGTCTCTAAACGTTTGGTTGTCCAGCCTTTTTCAAGCGCGCCATCGATCAACGCATCGATATCAACCATGCGGGCCGCGACCCCTTGAACCAGATCGGCAAAGAAGCCGCGATCCGGATCAATCAAATCATCATTGGTGATATCAAGATCACGTCCACCTTCGCCATCAAGACGAAAATCGGAATATTCCCGAACGATGTCACCGGCCGAAAGCTGCGACAATTCGGCCTGGTAAAGTGCCTGAATGGCGGAAAAACGCGCTGCGCTGCGCCGCTGTGCGGCAGATGCCTTTGGTTTATCAGTCATTACTTGTGATGGATTCCAAAATGGTTTTGAACTTCGATCATCCGCAGAACAGCTTTGGCAGCCTCGCCACCCTTGTTCTTCTGATCGGCCTTACAGCGTGCAATTGCCTGTGCCTCATCCTCAACGGTCAGGATACCGTTCCCGATCGCCAGTCGAAGATCGAGGCAAAGCTGCATCAAAGCACGGTTGGCTTCTTCGCAGATGTGATCGTAATGGGTCGTTTCGCCGCGGATAACACATCCAAGAGCCAAATACCCGTCATAACGCGGACCGGTTGCAAGCTCTTGCATTGATTGTACCGCATAACGGATGGCAATTGGCACTTCGAACGCGCCTGATACCGAAATACGGTCCCACGTTGCGCCACCAGCTTCCAAAGTAGATGCAGCCCCCTTCACGAGGTCTTCAACGATATGCGTGTAATACGGCGCATCCACAATCAAAATGTGGGGGGCGTTTTTCATGGTTTTATTCCTCCGAGACGACAAGCGGACGCTGATCAACCAGATTTAGACCGAAGCCGTCAAGTCCTACAATGTGGCGCTTGGTATTTGAAAGCAGAATCATGTCGCGAATACCCAGATCATGCAAGATTTGTGCGCCAACGCCGTAATCGCGCAAATCTGTTTCACCTGTCGCCTGCGCCAGTTCCTGACGCAGGGCTTCGCCGTCTCCGCCATTCATCTCAATCAGTTTTGCAACAGAAGAAGACAGGCTGTTGGGCCGCGGTTCACGGATCAGAACAACGACGCCACGTCCTTCATCGCCTATCTGGCGCATGGCGGCCGCCAAATGACCATGATGGCCCGACTGGGTATCGCCCAATACATCATCAAGAACATTCAGCGCATGCACACGGGTCAGAACCGGCGCGTCGTCACTGATGTCCCCTTTCACAAGGGCAATATGCTCCGCATAGGTAACGTTATTAACGTAGAGATGAAGATCGAACTCGCCACCATTCGAACTTTTGATTTTCGTCGTTGCTTTGCGCTGCACGACTTTTTCATGCTTGCGGCGATAACGGATCAAATCGGCAATCTGGGCAATTTTAAGGTCATGTTTCTTGGCAAATTCAACAAGTTCCGGCAGGCGTGCCATTTCACCGGAATCACTCATGATTTCGCAAATTACGCCTGACGCATTCAATCCGGCAAGACGCGCAATATCTACCGATGCCTCGGTATGGCCAGCCCGCACAAGAACCCCGCCTGCCCGCGCACGCAGTGGAAACACATGGCCTGGTGTCACGATATCATGCCGTCCCGCGTTCGGATCAATGGCAACCGCCACCGTGCGCGCACGGTCCGGGGCAGAAATTCCGGTGGTCACACCTGTTTTTGCCTCAATCGACACGGTAAAAGCCGTTTCGTGGCGGGTGCCGTTATGGGCACTCATCATAGTCAGACCCAATTCGTCGCACCGTTGGTTCTCAAGGGTCAAACAGATCAATCCGCGCCCGTGGGTCGCCATGAAGTTGATGGCATCCGGGGTTGCCATCTGGGCGGGAATGACAAGGTCGCCTTCGTTTTCGCGGTCTTCATCATCGACCAGAATAAACATCCGACCATTGCGGGCTTCTTCGATGACGTCTTCGATCGGCGAAAGATAATTGTTTGGCATCTGTGATCAATCCTTGCCCAGCATGCGCGCAACGTAGCGTGCAAGCATGTCGATTTCGAAATTGATCCGGTCACCCGGCAGCTTCGAACCCAACGTGGTGTGTATCTGTGTGTGAGGTATCAGATTGATACCGAAAGTGTTTCCGTCAACCTCATTGACCGTCAAAGATACACCTTCAAGGGTCACTGACCCCTTTGACGCAATATATTTGGCAAAGGTTTCTGGCACTTCAAAGGTCAGGCGCAAAGAATCACCTTCAGGAACACGTTTGGTCAGTGTCGCGACACCGTCCACATGGCCCGACACGATATGCCCGCCCAGTTCGTCACCAACACGTGTCGCTTGTTCAAGATTAACTTTCGATCCCGTCGACAGATCACCAAGCGTTGTCCGGTCAAGACTTTCGGCAGATGCTTCGATCGCAAACCAGTTGTCGCCGGTTTCAATCACGGTCATGCACGCGCCATTGCACGCAATTGATGCTCCCAAAACGATCTTGGACGTATCAAATGATGTGGTGAATTCAAAACGGGTATCGCCCGTTTTTTCAATTGCGCGAACGTTTGCAATATCGGTGATAATGCCAGTAAACATGCACTTAATCCGTTTTATTGTCGTAGGTTGTCACGATATCTTCACCTATTTCGCGAACCGAAACACGTTCGAACCGTGGCATATCTGAAAGCTGTTTGACACCCAGTGCCGCGACCATTGCCTTGCCATCATCGCCCATCATCAACGGGGCCGTAAAGTGAACGACCCGATCAACACAATCCGCTTTGATCAGCCCGGCCGCCAGGTTCCCGCCACTTTCGACCAGAACACGCGTTAGTCCCAGATCAGCCAACTTTCGCATGACGTCATGTAGGTTCAAATGATCGTCAACGCATCCCGCAGCGATCACTTTTACCGAAGTTTTTTCAAATTTTTCCGATAGTTCGGCAAAGTGATCGTCTGATACGACAAGCCAGGTAGGAACCTCATTCGCGGTTTGAACAAGTTTCGCTGATGCTGGCACACCCCCTGTCCGATCAAGAATGACGCGCACAGGCGATTGATGCTCCCGCCCGGCAATACGACATGTCAGGGTCGGGTCATCGGCAACAACGGTGCTGGCACCAACAAGGATTGCATCATGATTGGCCCGCAGAAGATGCCCCTGCGCGCGTGCCACTGTCCCTGTGATCCACTGACTTTCACCGTGTGCGGTCGCCGAACGTGCATCAAGGGTCGATGCCAGTTTCAGCGTCACGAAAGGACGATGACGCTCAACCCGCGACAGAAACCCTTCGTTCAGACGACGTGCTTCTTCGCCCAGAAGGCCAACATCAACATTTATCCCTGCATCCCGCAGCATTTGGTGGCCGCGTCCCGATACACGGGCATCGGGGTCCTCAAGCGCACTGACAACACGGGAAACACCCGCATCAATCAAACCTGATGCGCATGGTGGGGATTTGCCAAAATGACTACAGGGCTCAAGAGTGACATAGGCCGTCGCCCCCTTTGCAAGGCTGCCTGCGATATCAAGGGCAACACGTTCAGCGTGCGGACGACCACCGGGTCGGGTATGACCACGCCCGACAACCACACCGTCAGGAGAAACCAGAACGCACCCAACAGCCGGGTTTGGCCAGACATTTCCCAAACCGCGTTTAGACAGGCTTAACGCGACCCGCATGAAATGCCGGTCGTCTTCTGTAAACGCGGGGGCTGTCATTACTCTGCGTCCGCCTCTTCTTCCCCGTCCTGCATGTTTTCCACGAATTGTTCGAAATCACGGGCTTCGCGGAAGTTTTTATACACTGAAGCGTAGCGCACATACGCCACCTGATCGAGTGCGTTTAACGCCTCCATCACCATTTCACCGATGGTATCGGTGGTAATGTCACTTTCACCGCTGCTTTCGAGGCGTCGTTGAATGCCATTTAAGGCCTTTTCAACACGCTCGTCCTCGATCGGGCGTTTACGACAGGCCAGAAAGATCGACCGCGCCAGTTTATCGCGGTCGAACAATTCGCGTTGCCCGTCGGTTTTAACAACCATCAGTTCACGCAGTTGAACACGTTCAAATGTCGTAAAACGTGATCCGCATGCAGGACAGAACCGGCGACGGCGAATAGCGTGATGCTCTTCGGTCGGACGGGAATCCTTGACCTGTGTGTCAGTATGTCCGCAAAACGGGCAACGCATTTTCTTTACTCGCTCTTGACGCGATCAGGAATAGATCGGGAAGCGTTTGCAAAGGTCTTCGACCTTCGCACGCGCAGCGGCTTCAACCTCGGAATTGCCTTCCGGGCTATCGACCATTGCGTCAAGAACATCACCGATCAGCTCACCGATCTGTTTGAATTCCTCAACACCAAACCCGCGCGTCGTACCGGCTGGTGTACCCAGACGGATCCCCGACGTAATGGTTGGTTTTTCGGTATCAAACGGAATGCCGTTTTTGTTGCACGTGATGCCCGCACGCTCAAGTGCGACTTCTGCTGTGTTGCCCTTCAGGCCCTTGGGACGAAGATCAACCAGCATCAGATGAGTATCCGTGCCACCGGTCACGATATCAAAACCGCGTTTCACCAGAACTTCTGCCAGTGCTTTGGCATTGTCGATGATCTGCTGCGTATAATCTTTGAATTCCGGACGCAGTGCTTCGCCAAAGGCAACCGCTTTTGCTGCAATCACGTGCATCAACGGACCACCCTGCAAGCCAGGGAACACAGCCGAGTTGATCTTTTTGCCGATATCAAGATTGTTCGACAGGATCATGCCGCCACGCGGACCACGAAGGGTTTTATGCGTGGTGGTGGTTACAACGTCAGCATAAGGAAGCGGGCTCGGATGCGCGCCACCGGCAACCAGACCGGCAAAGTGCGCCATATCAACCATCAAAAGTGCACCGACCTTATCGGCGATTTCACGGAACCGTTTGAAATCAATCTGGCGCGGAATGGCAGAACCACCTGCAATGATCAAGGCAGGCTTGTGTTCAACAGCCAGTGCTTCGACCTGATCGTAATCAAGGGTCAAATCGTCTTCACGTACACCGTACTGGATGGCATTGAACCATTTCCCTGACAGGGCCGGACGTGCGCCATGGGTCAGATGGCCACCAGCATCAAGCGACATCCCCAGAATGGTATCGCCCGGCTTGCACAGTGCCAGCATAACCGCACCGTTCGCCTGCGCACCGGAATGCGGCTGAACGTTGACAAATTCACAGCCAAACAGTTCTTTGGCGCGGTCAATCGCAAGCTGCTCGGCAACATCAACAAATTCGCACCCGCCGTAATAACGACGCGAAGGATAACCTTCGGCATATTTGTTCGTCAGAACCGTTCCCTGAGCTTCGATCACGGCTTTGGAAACAATGTTTTCCGAAGCAATCATCTCAATCTGGTTTTGCTGACGATCCTGTTCATCGGTGACGGATTTGAACAATGCCGGATCGGCGTCGGACAAGCTGGTCGTGAAAAAGCCTTTGAACGACATGCTGGGGCCTCTCTCAATGCAATATGACGGGTTGGTGCAAACCGAAGCGAACCAACCCGGTCTGGTTGATGCCAGATGGCGGTGTAATTGGTAGGATTAAGACATCTTCGCAACACGAAGCGCGTGACGACCGCCTTCAAACTCGGTCGAAATAAACGCATCCACGCAATCAAGTGCTTTCGCATCACCCACGATGCGCGCGCCGAGACACAACACATTCGCGTTGTTATGCTGACGGCAAAGCTCGGCCGAAAGGCGATCATGCGCCAAGGCAGCACGCACTTCCGGGAAACGGTTGGCGGCAATGCTCATGCCTATCCCAGAGCCACATACAAGAATGCCCGCTTCGGATTGACCATCAATAATCGATTTGGCAACGGCTTGTGCATAGTCCGGATAATCAACAGATTCGGAGCCGTTCGTTCCAAAATCGAAAACTTCAATGCCGCGATCCTTAAGAGCACTGATAATTGCGGTTTTAAGTTCGACGCCACCATGATCGGCAGCAATGGCAATGGTCTTTACAGTCATCGGCGCGCCCTTGAACGAAGTCAGTGATTAAATTTGAGCGCCTTGTAGCATATAGGACGCAAACTGCCAACGCGCAGGACACCCTGATCTGCAAGTTTTACGAAGACCAGATATGCGTTCCAACAACAGAAATCGTTGCGCCAGTCATGTTGTGAAGCTTCACACACGCTATAATATTATTATTGCCCCCACATACGCGCAAATGATCATAGCGTGATGAAATTAAAGAAACACCATTAAGCACACCCAGCACGATTATTCACAGACCAAAATATTAGTTTTTCGGACATGACCGCCTTTTAATGACAACAGACAATTGGGTGTCACTGATGCAATCGAATGTACTTTGATTAAATCATTTTATTATTAAATCCTCTTGCTCTTTTCTGTTGTTTGACTATATCGGGTAACTAGTGCATTAATTTTTATGTAATTTTCAAACTAAAGGAAACTGTCACTCATGGCTGACGCCGATAATAGCGTGCTTGATCGCGACGAACTCTTGCAGATGACCGTCGATATTGTTTCTGCATATGTGAGTAACAACGCACTTGCCGCGGCACAAATCCCTGAACTGATTTCGACCGTCTTTGGCTCGCTCGACGAAATCCGCGCCGACGAGAACGAGCCAGAGCAAGAACCGCTTAAACCGGCTGTTCCGATCCGCAAGTCGGTTGGTGATGATTACATCATCTGCCTTGAAGACGGCAAAAAGCTGAAAATGCTGAAACGCCATCTGCGCACGACCTACAACCTGACGCCGGAAGAATACCGTGCGAAATGGGGTCTACCATCTGATTACCCGATGGTTGCGCCGAACTATGCAAAACAACGTTCGCAGTTTGCCAAGAAAATCGGTCTTGGTCGCAAGGCGAAGTAATACGCCCTGCCCGATCACCAAACGACTAAAACAAAAACGCCGTTCTGTTTGTTCAGAACGGCGTTTTTGTTTGAATCACCCATAAAAAAGCCCGGCATAACGCCGGGCTTTTCCCAAATCAGATGATTTGATTATTTTGCGTAATCGTACGAACCGTTTTCCCATTCGTAGAAAACATAACCCGGAGCAGCAACATCACCTTTGGCATCGAACGAGATCGAACCAAGAACGGTGTCGAATGCATCGCCGCTATGCAGAGCTTCGATAACAGCTTCGGAGTCAGTGGTACCGGCTTTGGTTGCAGCCTGTGCCCAAGCCTGGATCGCACCATAGGTGTAAAGGGTATAACCTTCAGGCTTGTAGTTCTGAGCTTCGAAGTATTTTACGAGTTCAGCGTTGCGCGGATCTTTTTCAAGAGCCGGACCTGCGGTGAAGAGCGTGCCTTTACCGGCATCACCCGTGATTGACCAATACTCAAGCGAGTTCAGTGCATCACCGGAGATTGCAAGGGTATCAAGACCCTGGCTGCGCATCTGACGAACAATCAGGCCCAGCTCGGTGTGGTAACCACCGTAATACAGGACGTCGACGCCTTCAGATTTCAGCTTGGTCACCAGTGCCGAGTAATCTTTTTCACCCGGGGTAATGGCTTCATACATCACTTCTTCAACGCCAGCAGCGTTCATGTTTTTCTTGGTTTCGTCAGCCAGGCCTTTGGAATAAGCCTGTTTGTCGTGAACGATGGCAATTTTCTTGTCGCCATAGTTTTCAGCCAAGTATTTACCAGCAACTTCACCCTGCTGGTCATCACGACCGCAAACACGGAATACGTTGTCCATGTCACGCTCGGTGAGCTGCGGGTTGGTCGAAGCCGGAGAAATCTGAACGATGCCTTCTTCGAAGTACACTTCAGAAGCCGGGATCGAAGAACCCGAGCAGAAGTGACCAGCAACAAGTGCAACATTTTTGCTGACGAGCTGGTTGGCAACAGCAACAGCCTGTTTCGGATCGCATGCGTCATCGCCGATTTCGAGAACGACTTTTTCGCCGTTAACGCCACCAGCAGCATTGAGGTCCGCCACAGCTTTCTCGGCGCCCTTGGTCATCTGTTCGCCAAAGGCGGCATAAGGGCCGGTCATCGGACCAACGGTCGCGATAACGATGTCTGCTTTTGCCACACCCATCGAAAGTACAAGTGCAGAAGCAGTTGCCAGAAGGCCGAGCTTGGTTTTCGACATTAGAGAAGTCTCCCTGTTCCAAAGGTTGGTTCCATCACCATGACAGAACCGTCTTTCTGGACACAAAACCGGCTCGTTTTATCTTCCGATTACCGGTTTCATCTCCGTGTACTTTAACACCCATAAATTGGTGTGCAATAGTACAAAGCAATGCGCTGCCAACAATTTAGCAACGCGATGGTGGCAACACCCTGCCACCATCGGATGATCAGACGTCCGCCCCTTCACGTGCGCGGAACCCAAACGGTCCGACACGTTCATAAAGCCACGGATATTGCGACAGCATCTTGTTGACCTTTGTCACGCGGAAGGCTGCCGACATGATCGCAAAAATGATCACCGTGTCAAAAATGTAGCCCGAAAGCGAAAGTAACTCACCCTCAAACAACGCATAGGTCAGAAACCGGTCAGTCAGCCCCAGCAGCAATGAATATGCATAGAGCTGATGGACAGAACGCCACGTATTGGCAATCGCCTGCCCGGTCATGAACGCACAGAACCCCATCAGGATGACGGTCATTCCGATCGTGACACCAGTACTGGTACCTGTAATCGCTTCCATATCCGCCCTCCTAGTGGCCACCCTCGAGATAAGCTGCGCGGACTTCCGGATTGGCCAGAAGTTCGGCACCTGTTCCCGAAAGGGTAATGTTGCCGTTCACCATCACATAACCGCGATGGGCAAGCTTGAGCGCATGGAACGCGTTCTGCTCGACCAAGAAAACCGTAACTTTCTTCTCGCGGTTGATCTTTTTGATGGTTTCAAAGATCTGCTTGACGACCAGCGGCGCAATGCCAAGCGACGGTTCATCAAGCAGCAACAGACGCGGACGGCCCATAAGCGCACGGCCAATCGCCAGCATTTGCTGCTCACCACCGGACATCGTCCCGGCACGCTGGTTGATACGTTCCTTCAGACGCGGGAACAAATCGAACACCATTTCAAGATCGTCTTCGAAATACTTCGGATCCTGAGTGTTGGCACCCATCTGCAGGTTTTCATGCACAGACATGCGCGGGAAAATACGACGACCTTCGGGCGACTGCTGAATACCAAGATGGCAAATCTCATGCGTTGGCATGCGACTGATATCCTGACCTTCGAACAAAATGCGTCCTTTGGTGGCCTGCGGTGACCCGCAACACGTCATCAGCAAAGTCGTCTTACCAGCACCATTGGCACCGATCAGTGTAACGATCTCACCTTCGTTGACTTCCATATCGACGCCCCGGAGGGCTTCGATATTGCCATAGAAGGTATGTACACCTTCAATTTTCAGCATGGACATATCGATCTACTCCCTCACTGCGCTTTCGGATCAAGATGAAGGTCGGCAGCGACTTCCGGCGGCAATTCATCGTCTTCATCCTCACCGAGGTAAGCACGAATAACAGCCGGATCATTCTTGACCGCATCGGGATCGCCATCGGCGATCTTTTTACCGTAATCAAGCACGATCACATGATCGGAAATCTTCATGACGACGCTCATGTCATGTTCAATCAGCAAAAGACCAATCCCCTGATCATCACGGATGCTCTGCAACAGAACATTAAGTTCCGAAGACTCACGGGGGTTAAGACCCGCTGCCGGTTCATCAAGACACAGCAGTGAAGGGTTCACACACATCGCACGTGCAATCTCAAGGCGACGCTGCGACCCATACGGCAGGTTGCCCGCGTTCCAGTCGGCCTGATCATACAGACCAACCTTGTTCAGCCAGAATTTGGCGGTTTCAAGCGCCTCTTTCTCCGCCTTGGCATAGCGACCAAGATTGAACAAACCCGCCAGCGAAAAGGCCGATGCATCCATCAAGGCATTATGCTGCGCCACGATCAGGTTTTCCAAAACAGTCATGCCGGTAAACAGGCGGATGTTCTGGAAAGTACGTGCCACACCATTGTTACGTGGGATACGAAAGCCTTCACTACGCTCCAAAAGACGCGGCCCATCATTGGCATAAAGCGTCAGACGACCTTCAGTCGGAACGTAGAAACCGGTAAGACAGTTAAATACCGTGGTCTTCCCTGCCCCGTTCGGGCCGATGATTGCCGTGATCTCACCCTTTCGCGCGGTGAAAGAAAGATCATCAATGGCGACCAGACCGCCAAAGCGCATGGTCAGGTGTTCGACTTCAAGTTGGACGTTGTTGTCGGTCATTTGGCTTCTCCGGCAACTTTTTCTTTCTTGCTCATATTCAAAAGGATGGTCGGATCACGGAAAGACAAAAGTCCACGTGGGCGCCACAACATGATGGCAACCATACCAGCCCCGAAGATCAGCATGCGATACTCGGCAAGCTCACGGAACATTTCCGGGAAGCCAATCATCACGACCGCGGCAAGCACCACACCAATCTGACTGCCCATACCGCCCATCACAACGATGGCCAGGATCACAGCAGATTCAAGGAAGGTGAAGCTTTCCGGGCTGATGAAGCCCTGACGGGTTGCAAAGAACGCGCCGGCAAAACCACCAAACATCGCGCCGATTGCAAATGCAGACAGCTTGGTATTGGTTGGATTGATGCCAAGAGAACGACAGGCGATTTCGTCTTCACGCAACGCTTCCCACGCCCGCCCGATCGGCAATTTACGCAAGCGCATGGTTACAAAGTTCGTAACCAACGCCAGAATAAGGATCAGGTAGTACAGGAAGATCAGGCGATGCATGGATGAGTATTCAATACCCATCAAATCACCAAACCCGATGGAGCCTTCGGGAACACGGCGCGAAAATTCCGCCAGTCCAAAGAAACTCGGACGCTCAATGGACGAAATGCCATCCGGCCCACCGGTCAAATCATACCAGTTGATCAGGATAACACGGATGATTTCACCAAAGCCTAAGGTCACAATCGCCAGATAATCACCGCGAAGCCTTAGAACCGGGAAGCCTAGAATAATGCCAAAGCTTGCGGCAAAGATACCGGCAAGCGGCAGGCACAGCCAGAAGCTCAGATCGAAGTTCTGCGACAGCAATGCATAGGAATATGCACCCACTGCGTAGAAGGCCACATAGCCAAGATCAAGAAGACCGGCCAGCCCCACCACGATGTTCAACCCCCAACCGAGCATGATGTAAATCATAACAAGGGTTGCAAGATCGATCGCAGAACGGTTTTCACCAAAGATCAATGGGAAGATGAAGAAGAAGATGATCCCGATTAAACCGATTTTTTTGGTATTGGACCGATAGGCAACCTGAATTTTCGATGAAATTTTCGTGCTTTCATCAACGACGACAGCACTCTTTTCCTTCATCGAGAAGTACGCGATGGCAAAAACAATCGCGAGGAAACAAACCGTCACAACAATGCTTGTGAAGCTGCCAACCGCCATATCGAGAACCACAGGTGATGCCCAACGGTCGTCCATGTCGCGGAAACGCACAAACATTTCGAAAACGCAAACCGCAGCCAGCGTAATCATGAGGGCCTGAACCAGCCGTGAGATACCTTCACGACGAATGATCAGGGCAAGGCGGCCAATAACCGTCGATCCAATTGCGATCAGGACAAGGTCCCACCGCACAGCCAGTTCAAGTCCGGTCGGACGGTCAACGGTCTCGACCCCAAGGATCATGACCGACATCAGCAGCGCGATCACGGCAAAGAACGCGAGTTCCTTGACGATCTCTGAGCCGCTGGTACGAGATGAAGCAAATGCAGAAGACATCAGACTTTCTCCACCTCAGGCTTACCAAGCAGACCCCAAGGGCGGAAGATCAGCACGAGAACGAGAATACCGAACGTTGCAACGTCCTTGTATTCAATCGTGAGATACCCCGACCAGAATGCCTCGATCAGACCAATCAAAAGCCCGCCGAGCATCGCACCTGGAAGTGAACCGATACCGCCCAGAACAGCGGCGGTGAAGGCTTTAACGCCAGCAAGGAAGCCGATGTAGAAATCAATCACACCATAATACAGTGTCACCATCATCCCTGCGACCGATGCCAGGGCAGCCCCCATAACAAAGGTGGTCGAAATTGTGCGGTCGACATTGACGCCCAGAAGGCCCGCCATTGTGCGATCCTGTTCACAAGCGCGCTGCGCACGACCCAGTGATGTTTTGGCAATCAGTGTGGAGAACACGACCATCAGCACAAAGGTCAGAACAATAATGATGATCTGCATATAGCTCAGCTGAACATCGAAGTTCGCACTTTTCATCATGGTGATGCCGCCTTCAATAAGCGGCTGCATCGGCTTAACGCGTGCACCTTGCGAAATCTGAACGAAGTTCTGCAGGAAAATGGACATGCCGATGGCAGAAATCAGCGCTGCAAGCCGGAATGATCCGCGCAGCGGCCGGTATGCGACCCGTTCAACGCCCCAACCATAGATCGAGGTCAGAACCATTGAAACGAACAGCATCAAAAGAAGTGTGAGCGGTAAAATACCGCTAATCCCTGCTGCCTGACAGATCAGGAAGGTGATCAGGGAATGAAACGCACCGATCATATAGATCTCGCCGTGCGCGAAGTTGATCATACCGATGATGCCATACACCATGGTGTAACCGATGGCGATCAGACCATAGATGGCTCCCAGCGTCAGACCGTTGATCAATTGTTGTAGGAAATAAGCCCAATCCATTGCACAACCTTAGATTTGGCACAGACAAACAAGGTCTTCGCCTGATCAACAGAAGGCATCAAGTCATAGATATATGTATTGATTGGATGAGACATAGTCTCCCCCTTGCCCCCTTGCAAACCCCGCAAAGCCTCCGTCTTATTGTTATCGGGTAGGACCCCGTTTAGCTCCCGGAGACGGCCATTCTTTTTGTGGCTCTTCCGTCCGGGAACGCGATTAGAGCGCAAACCTTAGACACATGTGTTCAAAGGCTGCAAGCGGCTTTCGGAATTTAGCAGAAATCACCAAATCCGGATTTGGAATTGGAATAAAACACTGACCGACACCGCCACCCGCTCTTTATATTGTATACATTATCCCTTGTTGAGAACGTATTCAAGCTTTCGTGCAGCAACCCGCTTCAACTGTTCCGGATTCCGGCTGACCGGCCCTGCCACAGTCACTTCTGTTCCCGTCTGTCCGTCAATCGCTGTGCACCGCAAATAGGTTCCGACCTGACGCAGTTCGAAATAAATCTCTCGGGTCGTGGTTGGGCGCGTGCTCATGTCGAACGTAAAACCTTACTCGGGATAAAATGCCGTCCTATTTTGCGCGCATTTTCAGACAACGCAATAGTTATAACGAAAACGAACCGGACCCGTCGTAACAACTCGTCAAGATGATGCGTTACTTCTCACCATCAAGCATTTTGACAATCGCCGAGAAATCCATACCGCCATTTCCGCCATTGGAATAAAGCGCATAAAGGCTTTCGGCCAACGCCCCCATCGGGGTGGTCGCCCCCGATGCCGCCGATGCTTGCTGGGCCAGCTTCAAATCTTTAAGCATCATGTCCACCGCAAAGCCCGGTTGATAGTCCCGGTTTGCTGGTGACGTTGGTACCGGCCCCGGCACTGGGCAATAGCTGGTCAAGGCCCAGCACTGACCTGACGCCTTTGATGAAACATCAAACAGCTTCTGCGCATCAAGACCAAGACGCTTGGCCAACATAAATGCCTCGGACACAGCAATCATATTCACGCCAAGAACCATGTTATTACAGATCTTGGCTGCCTGCCCGGCCCCACTGTCACCCGCGTGGATGATATTGCTGCCCATCGCATCAAGGATTGGCTCGGCACTGGCGAAATCAGCTTCGCTACCACCAACCATGAACGTCAACGTCCCAGCAGCCGCCCCGGCCGTACCGCCAGATATCGGTGCATCAACAGCGCCAAACCCCTTGGCCTTTGCCAAGTCTGCGGCCTTGCGCGCGGCATCCACTTCAATCGTCGAGCTATCAATCAGGATCGTTCCGGGTGCCGCATTGGCAACCACGCCATCCGGTCCATCATAAACCGACAAAACATGTTTTCCCGCCGGAAGAACCGTGACAACAAAGTTCACATTGCTAACAGCCTGGGCAACTGTATCTGCCTTGGTGGCACCGGCTTCAACTGCCTTGGCCACCGCATCTGCAGACAGATCAAATACCTTCAGCGCATGACCGGCCTTAAGCAGGTTTTCCGCCATTGGCCCGCCCATATTACCTAAGCCGATAAAACCGATATTCGCCATTTGAAGTCTCCTCTGACGTCCCGTTTGCGGGACTTTGTTTTCATCACATTCGCCACAGATCGCTGTGACTTAAAGGTTCAGTTCCCGATCCGTTGGCAACGGTGCGAAATATTCGGCCACTTCACGCGGATCAACCTGCCCAACATCACCATGCTGCCATTTCGGCGCATAATCCTTGTCAATAATCACGGCACGCACCCCTTCAAACAAATCGGGCTTGCGGACCATACGCTGTGACAGGCGAAATTCCATATTCAGCACTTCGCCTAGCGTCATATCCTGCCCTTGGCGGATTTGATCGAAACTGACGCACAGTGCTGTTGGCGACTTGCCACTTAATGTCTTAAGACAATCTGTGTTGAACGCCGTGTCCTCACGCCCCAACGCATCAAAAATTGCCGCAACACTGTCAGCAGAAAATGTCTGATCAATCGTATCACGCTGCGCAACAAGGCTGGCAGCGCCCATGTCGGCATGAAAACCGGTCAGAATCTCTGTGACTGCGGCAAAAGCATCCGAACCGTAATCGGCCTGCACCAACGCAGCTTTCACTGCCGCGACCTGATCGGCATGAACACCGTGGGTCGCAAGACCTGCATAAAGACAGTCCGCCGCCTTAAGGCGCGCCCCGGTCAAACCAAGGTACATCCCGATTTCTCCGGGGCATCGCGACAGGAAATACCCACCACCAACATCCGGGAAAAAGCCAATGCCGGTTTCAGGCATTGCAAACATGGTGCGTTCCGTCACAACGCGGAACCGACCGTGAATGGAAACACCGACACCGCCCCCCATCGTGATGCCATCCATCATCGCGACATAGGGTTTTGGGTAATTGGCGATGGCATGGTTCAAATGATATTCACGGCGATAGAACGCATCGAGCATATCTTCATCATCGACAGCGCGCGCATCATAAAGACCGCGAATATCGCCACCAGCACAAAATGCCTTCTCGCCTGCACCCTCGACAACAACAACCTTGACCGCAGGATCATTTTCCCACGATTTCAGTTGGGCAGCCATCATGTCCACCATATCGAGATCAAGCGCATTCAGCGCGCGCGGACGGTTCAACAGGATATGACCAACCGGTCCGTCTTTTTTGAACAAGACGGGGGCTTCAGACAGCTGGCTCTGATCGTTGTTTTTTTCGCTGGTCATTTCTCAATCCTTTAGGGCGGCACGCGATATGATCAGGCGCATGATTTCGTTCGTGCCTTCCAGAATTTGATGCACCCGCAAATCGCGCAGCAACCGTTCAATCGGATATTCGCGAATATAGCCGTATCCGCCATGCAGTTGCAGGGCCTCGTTACAGACCTGAAATCCGATATCGGTCGCAAACCGTTTGGCCATGGCGCAAAACTGTGTCGCGTCATCGGCCTTAAGGTCGAGTTTCCAGGCGGCTTTATGCAGCATCAAGCGGGCGGCTTCGAGTTCGGTTACCATATCGGCGAACTTGAACTGCAACGCCTGAAACTGATCAAGGCTACGGCCAAATTGCTTTCTGACTTTCATATGGTCACGCGCATGGTCCATCGCGGCACGCGCCCCACCGATTGAGCAGGCAGCAATGTTAAGGCGCCCGCCATCCAGCCCCTTCATGGCAAACTTAAATCCCTCGCCTTCGGCACCAAGGCGGTTTTCGGCTGGAACCTTGCAATTGCTAAAAATAACAGCCGAAGTCGGCTGACTGTTCCAGCCCATCTTTTCTTCAAGCTTCCCAAAGGACAGGCCCACGGCGTCCTTTGGGACAATAAAGGTCGAAATCCCGCCCGGACCATCATCCCCGGTACGCGCCATGACAACATAGATATCGCTACGCGATCCACCGGAAATAAACGCCTTTTCACCATTTAGGATATAATGATCGCCGTCGCGTACCGCACTGGTCCGAAGGGCACCCGCATCAGACCCGGCACCGGGTTCGGTCAGGCAATAGCTTGCAAAATGCTCCATGGTGACAAGCTTTGGCAAGAACCGGGCACGTTGTGCATCCGTCCCAAAGCTGTCAATCATCCAGCAGGCCATATTGTGAATGGAAATATAGGCCGCAGTCGACGGACATGCCGCTGCCAGTTCCTCAAAAATCACAACCGCGTCATGTCGCCCAAGGC
The DNA here is from genome assembly GCF_000421265.1 of Thalassospira lucentensis MCCC 1A00383 = DSM 14000. Taxonomy (GTDB): domain Bacteria; phylum Pseudomonadota; class Alphaproteobacteria; order Rhodospirillales; family Thalassospiraceae; genus Thalassospira; species Thalassospira lucentensis. The sequence continues at coordinate 75,117 of NZ_ATWN01000005.1, forward strand.
CCGACCCGCCATATTCATCACGGGTATAAATCGCGGCAAAGCCAAGCTCAGCCGCCTTGCGTAGGGTTTCTTCGGGGAAGATATGTTTTGCGTCCCACTCACCCGCATTTGGCGCCATTTCGTTCTGGGCAAAATCGCGGGCAGCATCAGCAAAAGCCTGCTGATCGTCTGTCAGGTTGAATTCCATTGGATCGCCGCCTCTGATGTTCTTCTATTTTCCCTTTACGTAAACGTGAAACGGCCTGTTTGTCAATTCATTCGGTATAACAGTACCGAATTATCACAATACATCACAGCCTCACCAACGACGTGCAAAACATTTGTCGAAATCACCAAATGTTTCTTGCTGACGCCCTATCGGTGCGCGTACCTTTTGCCTCAGAGAAAAATCATAAATCAGGGAAAACGACATCATGACGTCCATGAAACCGGAAACCATTGTCCTCCATGCTGGATACCGCGCCGAACCGACAACCGGTTCTGTTGCCGTACCGCTTTATCAAACCACCAGTTATCAGTTCCGTGACACACAACACGCAGCTGACCTTTTTGCGCTCAAAGAGTTGGGCAATATCTATACCCGCCTGATGAACCCGACCAATGATGTGCTTGAACAACGCGTTGCCGCCCTTGACGGTGGTGTCGCAGCCGTGGCACTGGCGTCCGGTCAGGCTGCATCAACCTTTTCGATTTTGAATATTGCCCAGGCTGGCGACAATATTGTCAGTTCCACCGACCTTTATGGCGGCACATGGAACCTGTTTGCCAATACCTTTAAACAGATGGGGATCGAGGTCCGCTTTGCCGATCCGTCCGACCCTGAAAGCTTCCGCCGTCTAACCGATGACAAGACACGTGCCTATTACGCCGAAACCCTGCCTAATCCGAAATTGCACGTTTTCCCGATCCGTGATGTCGCCAATATCGGCGATGAGCTCGGCATTCCGTTGATCGTCGATAATACTGCGGCGCCTGTGATCTGTAAGCCGATTGAGCATGGTGCGAGTATTGTGATGTATTCAACAACCAAATTCATTGCTGGCCATGGCACATCGGTTGGCGGGATCGTGGTTGATTCCGGTAAATTTGACTGGGAAAAACATGCAACCCGTTTCCCGCTTCTGAACGAACCCGACCCCAGTTATCACGGGGCTGTCTGGACGCAGGCCGTCAAACCGATTGGCCCGGTTGCCTATGCTATCAAACTGCGCTGCACCGTGCTGCGTGACATTGGAGCCGCCGCCTCTCCATTCAATTCGTTCCAGACCATTCAGGGCATGGAAACCTTGGCCCTTCGCATGGAACGCCATTGCGAAAACGCCAATAAGGTTGCCGACTTCCTGTCCAAGCACCCCAAGGTCACAAAAATCATTCACCCCAGCCAGCAAGATGGCGAAAGCCGCAAACGTGCGGACACTTATCTTAAGGGCGGTTACGGATCCTTGATGGGCTTTGAACTTTCGGGCGGCAAGGAAGCCGGTGAAAAGTTTATCAATGCGCTGGAACTTTTTTATCATGTTGCAAACATCGGTGACACACGCTCACTCGCCATTCATCCGGCGACAACGACTCACAGTCAGCTTTCAGAAGAAGACCGTCTTTCATCGGGTGTGACCGATGGCTACGTTCGCCTTTCCATTGGGATCGAGCATATTGACGATATCCTTGCTGATCTGACACAGGCGCTTGCTAAAGCCTGACAATCTGCGCGGTTACGATAAAGCAATCGCCTCAGACCAAGACCGGCCATGACATTTCATGGCCGGTTTTTTGTTGACCCCGTTGCCCAAACGCCGTAAATGCGCATTGTCGGCAAAACATGCAAAACGCGCAACTTACACAACAGGCAAACGATCATGTCCGTCACCACCCGGCAACAGGAAATACAAACTTTGGTCCGTGCCCATGGCACCGTCCATATCCATGATCTGGCCGCTTTGTTTCACGCATCTCTTGATACGATCCGACGTGATTTGCGCCAACTTGAAGACGAAGGACACTTGCGCCGAATTCATGGTGGAGCGATCCTCCCCAATACTGCCACAGCAACCTATGACGAACGCGCGAAGGAACTTCAGCCCGAACGCGCGGCCATCGCCAAAAAAACCGCAAACGACCTTATCCCCGATCACGGTGTTTTCTTTTTTGACAGCGGCACGACCATCTGCGAAGTCGCCCGGCATCTAAGACCATCGTTCCGCGGTACGATCATTACGGTTAACCCAATGGTTGCGGTTGAACTGGCCAAGCACCCCAACGCCAACATCATCATGATTGGTGGTGTGCTGTTGAAAGACGACATGGTGGTCAGCGGCCCGACAACGGTTGACGAAATTCGCAACTACAATGCCGATATCGCCCTTTTGGGGACCTGCGCACTTCACCCCGAAGCCGGTCTTTCGACCAGCACGGCCGAAGAACGCGCGACCAAGGCCGCCATGATTAACCAGTCTGCTGAAATCATTGCTGTCACAACGGCCGATAAACTCGAAACAAGCCTTCCTTACCGCGTATGTGACATTGACGCGATTTCATACCTTGTGACCGGGCGGAAACTTTCGGCGGGGTACCTCGCCAATTATTCTGATCGCGGCCTTAACGTTATTCAGGCGTAAACGACATGCACGATTACACCAAAGCCCATAACAGGGTCCGCGCCATTTTCTTTTTGCATGGGGCTGCGTTTTCAAGCTGGGTTCCCCACATCCCGCTGGTTCAGGAACGTCTTGATCTTGGTCACAATGATCTTGGCGGCATTTTGCTGGCGGCGGCCATCGGTGTTTTGGCCGTAATGCCAATTGCCGGACGGCTGGCTGACCGTTTCGGCAGTGAACGTGTCGTGCGCTATTCCGGTTTATTCTATTTCATTGCCGTTGGGCTTCCTGCATTCATGCCGTCCTATCTCAGCATCACGATTGCGATGTTTGCCTTGGGCTTTTCTGGCGCGTTTCTGGATGTCGCGATGAATGCCAACGGCTTGAATGTGGAACGCCTTCGGGACCGTAGCATCATGTCGGGTCTTCACGGCTTCTGGAGCCTCGGCGGCTTTGCTGGTGCCGGGATCGCGGCCGCGTGGTTTGCCCTGCCCATCCCGATCGCAGCGCACTTGCCAACCGTGCTGTCTATTTTCCTTGTCGCGCATGTGATCATGCAGGCGGGCCTCGTCCCTGATGCCGCCGTCCATGCTCAAACATCTCAACCTGACATACAGCAACCCAACCCGAGTACCCAAAACCTCAAACGGCGCCCGCTCATTGTGTTTCTGTTGCCATTTGGGGTCTGTGCCTTCATCGGGCAATTTGGCGAAGGCGTGATTACCGACTGGGCAACCGTGTTTATGAACAGCGAACTGTCGTCCGGCCCAACTATGGCGGCGGTTGGATTTGCGATCTATTCATGCGCCATGGCCGCAACGCGATTGTCAGGCGACATGCTGGTGATGAAATTTGGCCGAGCACAGGTTCTTCTGGCCAGTTCATGTTTGGCGTCCCTGGGCACATTCATCATCGCATTGTCTCCACATTTCATTGTGGCCTGGATCGGATGTGCCATCGCGGGGATGGGACTTGCCGTGATATTACCATTGCTGTTGTCTGCTGCATCAAAAGCCACGGGCAAAGGCGGTGGCACAGTCGTTTCAATTATTGCGGCCACGGGGTATTCAGCCATCATGGCCGGACCGCCAGTTATCGGTGCAATTGGCGAAGTATTCGGGCTTGTAAATGCCTTTATCGTCACCGCCAGTTTCCTGTCTCTGATCATTCCTGTTTATCTGCTAACCATGCGTCGGCGTTTGCAAATTGCGGGCAATGGTTGATCCGGCGTGCATTCTGCCGCATAAATTGACCAGCCGGTCCTGCCGGTGACATCGCCCCACAAAGCAGCCCACAAAACAGAGAACAGATCATGGCCAAATCCCATACCTATGGCGCATTCCCCCGCAACCGCCAGCGTCGCAACCGCATGTCCGACTGGTCACGGAAAATGGTCGCGGAAACCCGGCTGACACCCCATGATCTGATTTTGCCGGTGTTTGTTGTGGATGGCACCAATCAACGTATGCCAATTCCATCCATGCCCGGTGTCGAACGTCAATCAATTGATGTTTTGGTTGAAACGGCCAAACATGCGCAAAGCCTTGGCATTCCGGCCCTTGCCCTGTTTCCCTACATTGATGTTAGCCTTAAAACCAAGGACGCACGCGAAGCATACAATCCTGACAATGTTGTCTGTCGCGCGACCAAGGCGATCAAGGACGCCTGCCCTAACCTTGGCGTGATCACCGATGTTGCCCTTGATCCGTTCAATGCCGATGGTCAGGACGGCATTGTGGTCGATGGTCAGATCCTCAATGACGAAACCACCGAGGCACTGGTCCGTCAGGCACTGGTTCAGGCGCAGGCAGGTTGTGATGTTGTCGCCCCCTCTGACATGATGGATGGCCGCATCGGCGCCATTCGCGACGTACTTGAGGGCGAGAACCTTAAAAACGTGCAGATCATGGCCTACGCTGCGAAATATGCGTCATCGTTCTATGGGCCGTTCCGCGATGCCATCGGATCGGCAAGCGCGCTGGGTAAGGCTGACAAAAAAACCTATCAGCTTGATCCCGCCAACACCGACGAAGCCATGCGCGAAGTGGCTTACGACTTGAACGAAGGTGCAGACTCCGTCATCGTCAAACCCGGTTTGCCCTATCTTGATGTGCTTTATCGGGTCCGTCAGGAATTTGGCGTTCCGGTCTTTGCCTATCAGGTGTCGGGGGAATACGCCATGCTGCGTGCGGCCGCGGCAAATGGCTGGCTGGATTATCTTGGCTGCGCAATTGAAACACTGTCGTGTTTCAAACGTGCCGGTGCATCGGGCATTCTGACCTACAGCGCAATCGAAGTTGCCGAAGCGCTTTAATCTGAAAATGTAACTAGCTGACTTAAAAGATTATTGAACGAAACAAAGGGCCTCACCAGAGGCCCTTTGTTGTATGGTCTATGTGGTTGATTTTCGATCAGGCGACTTCGGTTTTGATATTGTCGCCGATGCCAAATCCAATCGCGCGGGCACAGAAATGCGGGCGAAGACCGGCACGGGCAAATACGCCTTCGATATCCTGCCCATCAAGGAAACCACCCTGATGCACCAAAAGGGTCTTAATCCCGACAGAAAGCCCGCCCAGCACATCGGTATGAACCGTATCCCCAACCATCAGCACACGGTCGCGTTTTACATCCGGATGCCGCCGCAGAACTTCTTCGAATACGTGATGATACGGTTTACCAACACATTGCGGCATCACACCGCAGGCGTCCGCCGCCAAATGCGCGAAATAACCTGACTCAACCGACAGGAATTCCCCCATCGGGGCGCAGATATCCGGGTTACCAACCAAAATCGGTCGTGGATTGTCACGCAGGCTTTGCTCGAGCAGGTTCTGCTGGGAGTCAGACCAGCTTTCAGAATCAATAAGAAGGAAACCACCGACCGCATCATATAGTGCGCGGTCTTCGCCAAGCGGCTCAACAGTGTCAGGCAGCACATGGAACGGCCAATCTTTTGGCGCCATTGCCCCCCAATACGTAATGTCGCCATGGCTATTCATCATCGGGGCGACAAATTGCTGGCTGCTGATCAGACTGCTGGCATCAAAATCAAATCCGCGATTACGGTGGCGGGCCAAAATAGCCTCGGCCGAGCTTGACGCGTCATTGGTAACAACAGCAATGCTTTTGCCCATGCCCTGTAAATGCGCAATGGTATCAACTGCACCTGGGATGGCTGTTGGACCGCTGTTAAGCACGCCAAAGGCATCAAAGACGATCAAATCAAACTGATCCGCAATCGACAGAAGGTTTTCAACATATTCTGTCTTTTGGGGCACCGCATCGGCACGCACCTCCGGCAAACGGGGCGCATAATGCAAATAGGCCTCGATTGCCTGCTCAAAATTGAGCCTGGGGCGATTGATGCTCATGTTCGATTCTCCTGATCGTATGGGGTGCGGAACGCATAGCGGGCCCATTCAACCCGATTAAGCGACCTTTTTACATCCCAATTTTTTAATGCAAGGCCATTCGGGACTAAACAACCCTTACGCGTTAAGCAACTTCGTTAGCCATGCGCTGTAAGCATAGCAATAAAACATCGAAAAGCATCGCTCCATGACAGAATTAAAGCCAATTCATTGCAATTCGGTGACTTTTTGCACTTTCCAAGCGACTGCCATGCAAAAAACGCATTGGAATTACACAAATGTTGAGCGTAGATTGCCCTCACGAAATGAATAGGACGTATCGACTGGTGAATGCGCCATCAAGCAGATGATCACTCGATACATTGTAAGCAAACCGACACGTCAAACCAGTTAACTATTCCGCATGCGGAATACCTTCGGTGAGAACATGCCGGTTATCTGAACAGGCGCCGAAAAATCGGCCGGTTTGAAATAGGTGATGAAATGATCGTAACTAAAATTTTTGCTTTCCTCCGCGCTCTTCGCGTTCAGTACCAGACCCAGGTTGCGCTGCGTAAACTTGATCCGCGCGAACTTGCCGACATCGGTCTGAACCGCGACATGATCGACGATGTAGCACACCGCGTTGCTTTCGGTCGTTAATCAACGACTGAAACGTCTGACGAAAAAAACCCCGGCAGTTTTGCCGGGGTTTTTCTTTATCTGCCTGCTGCAATAGACCAAACGAATGACCTACCCCGCAGAGCCTATCAATGTTCTGCCGTCTAATTGGCAAATAGCGCCTTGTGCTCTTCGCGCAGGATATTCTTCTGCACCTTGCCCATCGCATTGCGTGGCAGTTCGCCCACAAAAAATACCCGTTTTGGCACTTTGAAATTGGCCAACTGTGATTTGATGGCACCGATGACATCGTCTTCTGACAATTCATCATTGTTACGTACAATCACCGTAACGACCGCCTCGCCAAAGTCTGGATGCGCAACACCGATGACGGCACTTTCAACAACACCGTCCATCTTGTCGATCAGCGTTTCAATTTCTTTGGGATAGATGTTAAATCCACCCGAAATCACCAGATCCTTTGCCCGACCGACGATATGGACATATCCCTTGGCATCGATCTTGGCGATGTCACCGGTGATAAAGAAGCCATCATCGCGAAATTCCTCGGCCGTTTTTTCGGGCATCTGCCAATAACCAGCAAATACATTCGGACCACGCACTTCAAGCACCCCGACTTCATCTGTTGCCAATATCGTACCGTTATCATCACAAACGCGTACATCCACATCGGGCAAAGCCGGTCCGACTGTATGCACAATGCGTTCACCATCCAGCGGGTTTGACGTCGCCATCCCCATTTCAGTCATGCCATAGCGCTCAAGCAAGGCCTTGCCGGTGCGCTGTTCAAACGCGGTAAAGGTCTCGGGCAGCAACGGGGCGGAACCGGAAATAAACAACCGCATGTTAGCGCTAACATCGGCAGTGAAATCATCCTCGGACAGCAAACGGACGTAGAAGGTCGGAACCCCCATCATGACCGTACTGCGCGGCAAAAGCGCCAGAACCTGATCACGGTCAAACTTCGGCAGGAAAAACATCTTTGAGCCCGACAACATCACGCAGTGACAGGCAATGAACAGGCCATGGGTATGAAAGATCGGCAAGGCGTGCAGCAAAACATCGTCGCCGGTAAAGCCCCACAGCGTTTCGAGTGTTGACGCATTAGACCACAGGTTCATCTGGGTCATCATCGCGCCCTTGGGCTTGCCGGTTGTTCCCGACGTGTAAAGGATTGCGGCAAGGTCATCATCAGCACAGGCAACGGGTGCGAAATCATCGCCCTGCTCTGCTCCGCCTGAGACCAGCGTCCCGTCCGCTTCCGTGCCGAGGGTCAAAACAGATTTAACACCCTGTTCTGCGGCGATTGCGCTGACTTCTGCTTCACGATGCGGCTGACAGACAAAAATCACCGGCGATGCATTGCCCATGAAATACGCCAACTCACCGGCTTGATAAGCAGTATTGAGTGGCAGATAAACAAGACCGGCACGAATACATCCGAGATACAAAAACAGGGCTTCAGGTGATTTATCGACCTGAACCGCGATCCGGTCGCCCTTTTGGGCCCCCAGTGAGATCAAAAGCCCCGCAATGCGGGCTGAATACCTATCCGCATCGCCATAGCTATAAGTCTTGCCATCTGGTGTTTCGATCAAAACCGACGACAAATCAGCCGGGAACCGGTCCCGAATACGTATAAAAAGGCTGTTGGTCACAGTAACGCTTCCCCGATGAATTATCATTGAACCAGCAGCTTTCTGCTGTCGGTCATGTTCGCGGGCAGCATAGTGCAACCAACCATTATCGGTAAACAAGTACTATTTTACCGTAATGGTTGGTTTTATGCCAAATGCGTTAGGCGGAAAGATTACGCAACGTACGGGAACTCGCCGTCAACAAACGGGAAAGCCTCGCCGACGGTGACTTGGACTTCCGGGTGGAACCCATTGAAACTCGTCGCAAGTGCGTTGCTATAGGCCCCAATATGACCAAATTCGATCCAGTCCCCTTCACGAATATCTGCTGGCAAATTGACGGTTGCTGGCAGGACATCCATATTGTCGCAGGTCGGTCCATAGATGGTGAAATCAAGCGTTTCCTCAGGATCAAATTCGCCCTTAAGGCGCATGGGCCGCACAGGATAGCGTAACTGACCGGTGACGGTTTCTGACAGGCTGCCATACACACCATCATTGATGAAAAGCTGATCTTCCTTGCGCAGTTGCACCTGAGTAATCAAGGAAACACCGCTTGAAACAAGGGCTCTGCCCGGTTCGCACATGAAGGTCGTTTCAGGCATATCAAGCCACCGGATGCAGTCCTTGATTTCATCCATGATTTCTTCAAGTGCCGGACCGCGCTGGTTCATATACTGGCCAGGGAACCCGCCGCCCACATCAATATGTTTTACCTTCACGCCCGAGAAATCGACAACTTGGCGGATCAGCTCAATCGCAATGCGATAGCCGTTTGCCGTTGTGCATTGCGACCCAACATGGAAGCAAAGCCCTGCCTCATACCCCAGTGCGTCAACCTGCTTAAGAAGTTCGGCCGCAGCCATTGGGCGGGCACCAAACTTTGCAGATAGATTATAGATTGCACCGGCCGGCGGGGTCGCCAAACGCACATGAATTTTCAGATTGGTGTCGCCGTCGGTTTCTTCGCGGATTTTTTTAAGTTCATCTTCAGTATCAATCACATAGTGATCAATGCCAAAGACCCGGTGCGCACTGCGAATGCCATCGCGGCTTTTAACCGGGTGCATGAAGTAGGACTTCATGCCGGGGAACTGGCGGCGCACCAATGCAATTTCATCTGGCGAGGCCGTATCAAAATGACGCACCCCACCTTCATGCAGATAGCGCATGACTTCGGGATGCGGATTACATTTCACCGCATAAAGAACGTCACCAGGGAACATATCGACAAAGCGCTGCGCTGTTTCTCGAAGGATATTGGGCCTGAGACAATAGACCGGATAGGACGGCTTAAGTTCCTTAACAACATCGAACGTCGTATCGAAATGACGCGGCATGTAAACTCCATCGTTCACGGGTAACTGGCGCCCAGACACGCATTATCGCCGGGCTGGCCATTTATAAACATAAGGGTAGCAGCCCTTTTGGGCGCTGTCATGCCCCAACCGGCGAATTGATCTTGATATTCCAAACGCCCGCCGATAAATTGGTAAACCAATACCAAATAACCAATATCGTGTGATTTACGCTTTTCTGCGCCACAGCACGCCAACATACAGGGAGCCTGAAATGCCCATCGACCCGATCCTTGATCCCAGCAGCCTTGCCCGTGAACTTTCTGGCCGCCACCTGATCAATGGAGAACTCGTTGCATCCCAAAGCGGCAAAAACTTTGATGTCTTGAACCCCGCAACCGGCAAGGTCATTGGTCAGGCGGCAGACGGGGACGCCCAGGACGTGGCAATTGCCGTTGGGGTTGCAAAGAAGGCACAGAAAGACTGGGCGGAGCGCCCTGCCCGAGAACGCGGAAAGCTGGTTGCCGAATGTGGTCGTGTGCTGATGTCGCACACCGAAGAACTGGGTCGTTTGATTGCCCTTGAATCGGGCAAGGCTCTGCGCACCGAAAGCCGGGTTGAAGCGTCTGTTCTTGCCGATATGTTTGTCTTTTTCGGCGGGTTGGCTTCCGAGCTTAAGGGCGAAACCGTCCCGTTTAATCCGAACATGATGACCTTAACCACCCGTGAGCCGGTTGGCGTTGTTGGTGCGATTATTCCTTGGAACGTGCCGCTTCTTTTGATGGCGATCAAAGTCGCGCCGGCACTGGTTGCTGGCAACGCAGTTGTTGTAAAATCGGCCGAAGACACCCCGCTTGCAGCTTTGCGCGTCTGTCAGATCATGCAGGAAATCCTGCCCAAGGGCGTTCTAAACATCCTATCTGGCTTTGGCCCGTCCTGCGGTGGACCACTGGTGGAACATAAGGACGTCAAAAAAGTATCCTTTACCGGCTCTGTCGAAACCGGCCGCACGGTTTACAAAGCTGCGGCTGAAAAACTGATCCCGGTCACCCTTGAGCTCGGCGGTAAATCACCAATGATAGTGATGGACGATGCCGACCTTGATAAGGCAATTGCCGGTGCTGTTGGTGGTATGCGCTTTACCCGTCAGGGGCAAAGCTGCACGGCATCATCTCGTATTCTTGTTCATGAAAAACTTCATGATGAGTTTGTTGAGAGGCTGATTGACAAGGTCAATGCCCTTAAGATGGGGGATCCGCTTGACGAAGAAACCGACATCGGCACCATCATCAACCGCAAGCAGTTCGACAAGGTCCGCAGCTACATTGATATCGGCGAAAAGGAAGGTGCGACCAAGCATGAACTAAGCGCCCTTCCAACCGATAGTGCGCTGGCCGATGGTACGTTTGTGCGCCCGGTGGTCTTCACCAACGTTGATCCGAACGCCCGCGTCGCCCGCGAAGAAATCTTTGGCCCGGTGGCATGCGTGTTCAAGTTCAAAACCTTTGAAGAGGCACTTGAGCTTGCCAACGATAGTGATTTTGGATTGGCGGCAACCGTATGGACAACCGACCTTAAAACCGCTCTGACGGCAACCAAGCGCCTTGAAGCGGGATTTGTTCAGGTCAACCAGAATCTTGTTGTTCAACCCAACCTGTCATATGGCGGGATCAAGCTTTCCGGGCTGGGCAAGGAAGCCTCGCTTGAAAGCATGCTTGAACATTTCACCTACAAGAAAACCATCATTCTGAACATGGAATAACGCCAAACCAACCCTATGCCAGGCGTTTGACCTTGCCGGGTTGCATCTTTTGCAACCCGGTTTTTCTTTTGCGGCCCTTGACCTTAGGCAACTAATCCGCAAAGCTGCGCTCGAACACACGTCCATAAACCTGAAAGAACATGGCAATGTCTTTATACAATGACATCCCCGCATCGCATTCCCGTCCGACGCTTCGTGCCGGTGCGATGGCCATGATTATTGGGATTTCCGACCTGCGAATGTGATCCCTGTCATTCGCGAATGACAGGACCGGTTTAAACCCGTTTATCACCCGTTACATGATAATATTGCCACCACATCAAGCTTGATGGTGGCCGCAGGAGCATGAAAATTATGGCTGTTTCCTATCACGATATCGTCCGTGCAGCCGGACTTTTAGAGGGCATTGTTGCCAAAACACCTTTGGTAAAGTCCTTAACGCTTTCAAATATTTGTCAGGCAGAAGTTTATCTTAAGCTTGAAAACCAACAATACACCGCGTCCTTCAAAGAACGTGGTGCCTATGTCAAACTGGCAAGCCTGACACCGCAAGAACGCGAAAAAGGCGTGATTGCCGTATCGGCGGGCAACCACGCACAGGGTGTGGCCTATAACGCCAAACGACTTGGCATTCCGGCAACCATCGTGATGCCCAAAAATACCCCGTTTACCAAAGTACATCACACGCGATCTCATGGCGCCGAAGTTGTCCTGATCGGTAATGTATTTGCCGAAAGCCTCGAGGCTGCGGGCAAAATTCAGCAAGAGCGTGGACTGACTTTTGTGCATCCGTTTGATGATCCGTATATCATCGCAGGACAAGGCACTGTCGGACTTGAGATTCTCAATGAAAATGCCGACATCGACACCATTGTCGTTCCGATTGGCGGCGGTGGCCTTGCGTCGGGTATTTCAACAGCGATTAAGGCGCGTCGACCCGACATCGAAATCATCGGTGTCGAAACAAAGCTATATCCGTCGATGCTTGAAGGCATGACAGATCAGGAGTTCACTGGCGGTGGCGTGACAATTGCCGAGGGCATTGCAGTTAAGCAACCCGGTGGCCTAACACTTGAAATCTGTAAGGAAAAACTTGATGACGTGGTTCTGGTTGAGGAAAGCTCAATCGAGCGCGCCATCCAGATGTTGATTGAAATCGAAAAAAGCGTTGTCGAAGGTGCCGGGGCGGCACCACTTGCCGCCCTGCTCGACCATCCCGAACGGTTTAAGGGCAAAAAGGTCTGTCTCATCATAAGTGGTGGCAACATAGACACCCGACTTCTGGCACAGGTCCTGATGCGCGGCATGGCCCGTCAGGGTCGCCTTGTGCGTGTTCGCATTGAAATCCCTGATGTCCCGGGTGCATTGGCAACCATCAGCACCCTGATCGGTGAAGAAGAAGCCAACATCATTGAAGTCTATCATCAGCGTCATTTCTATGATGTCCCGGCCAAACAGACCGACGTTGATATGGTTCTTGAGGTCCGCGACACCGTACATGCAGAACAGGTCATTGCACGCCTGATTAACGCTGGGTTTGGCGGAAGACTGCTTGGCAACACATCACTTGATTGATCAATAGCTTTACGTGAAATAAAAAACGGGCCGCAAGCATTTCGCTGCGGCCCGTTTTTTCTAACTTTGATGTTTGGTGCTGTTAGCAATCAAGTCCGCGGTAACGCCCGCCATAATACAAAAGCGGATTCCCGGTTTTACCCAAGTCAATTTCCTGAACTTGCCCGACAATGATGCTGTGATCCCCACCATCATGGATCGCGTGGCGCTTACACGAAAATGTTGCAAGGCTGTCGCTAAGACACGGAACACCGTGACAATCATCGCGATAGGTCACACCATCCCAATCATTCTGACCGGGTGAGGAAAAAAGATCAGACAGAGTTTGCTGTTCCTGACGCAGGATATTGATGCAAAACCGGGTGCATTCGCCTGCAAACATGTCATGTGTCGCCGCCCGGCAATCGACAGAAAACAGGACCAAGGCCGGTTCAAGCGACACGGAGGCAAAACTGTTGATGGTGATACCTGCTTTGGTTCCATCCAGTGCGCGTGTCGTCACAACAGCAACACCTGTTGCGAACTGACCCAGACAGTCACGAAAATCGCGCGGAGAGAATGACATATTGAAGAATGCTCTTACTGACTAAACATATTATCTAACGGCCCTTGCTCAGGGCAAAGGGAAAATGGCGATTAATCTTCGCGCTGTCAAACCTATCTCGCAGCAGATTTAAACGCGATATTAATAACATTAAAAGTTAATAGGACCATATAGATGGGGCTTGCGTCTTATCTGGATGCAAAAACAGCTAGGGGCCAGATAAATGTATCGTGAATTGATCCGGTATCGATATCGGCGTAACGGGGAAAAATAGTGTTTCTGATAATCGGTTATATCATAGTACTCGGCTCGGTGCTGGGCGGTTATTTACCACACGGGTCATTTGACATTCTCGTTCAACCGCTTGAAGTCCTGATTATTTTCGGGGCTGCATTTGGTGCGTTTTTGACAGCCAACCCGCTAGACGTTGTCAAACGGTCGTTCTCGTACACCTTGCGTGCCATGAAGGGCCCCAAGAAGAAGGTCGCCTATGTCGAGCTTCTAACTTGCCTCTACGCAATTTTTCGACTTGCAAAATCTAAGGGCGACCTCGCCCTTGAGAGCCACGTTGAGAACCCCGAAAGTTCCAGCCTTTTTTCCAATTTTCCGATTCTGACGAAGGACCACCACGCGCTGGAATTCATGTGTGACTATCTTCGCCTGCTGACCCTTGGCACAACCAATCCATATGAGCTGGAAGCTGTCATTGATCAGGAACTCGAAACCCATCACGAGGAAGAGCACGCGGTTTCCGATGCCGTTCAGACTGTTGGCGACGGGCTTCCTGCCCTTGGCATTGTGGCGGCTGTTCTGGGCGTGATTGTGACCATGAGTTCCGTGACAGAACCCCCCGAAATTCTTGGTGGTCTGATCGCGGCAGCACTGGTTGGGACATTCCTTGGTATTCTCGGAGCATACGGGTTTGTCGCCCCGACGGCTTCCATCATCAAGAACACCGTTGATACGGATGCAAAATATTACACCTGCATCAAGGCTGCATTGATCGGACACATGCAGGGATATGCGCCCCAGGTTTCGGTTGAATTTGCGCGAAAATCCCTGCCGCACGGCCTAAGACCAAGCTTCAAGGAACTTGATGAAGCCTTGCAAAATGCACCAACAGCTTGATCTTCTTGAATAGTAAAGTTCCGGTTTAGGGAAAAAGACGACGCATGCCTGATATCGTCATAAAGAAAATCAAGAAAGGTGGACACGGCCACCATGGCGGCGCATGGAAGGTTGCTTATGCCGACTTTGTGACGGCAATGATGGCGTTTTTCCTGTTGCTGTGGCTGCTGTCAAGCGCCACCGAAGAACAGCTTCAGGGGGTCTCGAACTATTTCACCCCGGAAACCATTTCGCAAAACGACTCTGGGTCGGGTGGCTTGCTAGGCGGTACCAGTCTTGCCGAAGAAGGTGCGTTGCGGTCTGAATTTGGGTCGCCGACGGTCAGTATGGATATTCCGCCACAACAATCGCCCGATGAACGCGAAGCCATTCGCGTGGCCCAAATGGAGGAACAGGAATTCAATGAAGCTCAGGAAGAACTTCGCAAAGCCATCGAAAGCAGCGAAGAGCTCCAAGGGCTCGAAAAGAATATCCGCATTGAAGACACCGATGAAGGCCTTCGCATCCAGCTGCTTGATGAAGACGGCACTGCGATGTTCCCAAGCGGCAGCCCCTCGATGGCCGAACATACCAAAAAGCTTCTTCAAAAGGTCGCTGAGATTATTGCAAAACTGCCACAAGACGTTGCAATTGAAGGACATACAGACTCGGTTCCGTTTAACCGCTCCGACGGCTATTCAAACTGGGAACTTTCCTCTGAACGCGCACTTGCAACACGCAGAACCCTTGAAGATCTTGGTCTAAACACGGATCGCTTTGCCAAAGTTGCCGGTCTTGCCGATACCGATCCGCTGATGCCCGAAGCCCCTGATAACGAGCGCAACCGACGCATCAGCATTACGTTGCTGCGCGGTACCCGTGAACGCACCGCACTTGAGGGGGGTCCGGAAAATGGTACAGGTGGGGAAACAACGGGCACGTCGGGGGAAAATATTGACCCAAGGACATCACCAGCGCCGGTGCGACGTCCGTCATTCTCCGTCCCGTCACAGCCATAAAACAGCCGCGCAAACCGGGTTTGCGCGGTCCTTTTGTGTCTCAGCCCTTTAAACTGTCATAAACAACACTTAATCTCATATAATAGAGAAGGTTGAATGTGACCGGGACACAGAAAAGCTAAATGACAGTCAATCAGCGCCGACTTACCCAGCATTATTTCATGACGGCCCCAATGCCCTGCCCCTATTTGCCCGGGCGTTTTGAACGCAAGCTGGTGACAGAATTGCGTGGGCCAGAAGCCAATGGTGTTCATGATCTTCTGTCACGTGCCGGGTTCCGCCGCAGTCATTCAATAGCGTATCTTCCCGCCTGCAGCGATTGCAACGCCTGTGTGCCGGTTCGCGTGTCGTGTGCTGACTTCAAACCCGGTCGTTCCTTCCGCCGCATCCAAGCCAAGAACGACGACATTGTTCGCAGCATCGTTCCCGCATCGGCCACACAAGAACAATTTCAGCTTTTTAGCACCTATCAGGATGCACGCCACGGCAATGGTGACATGGCACGAATGGATGCGCGTGATTACCGCGCGATGGTCGAAGACAGCACGATTGACACATCCATCTTTGAATACCGGCGTCCGGATGGCAGCCTGATTGCGGTAGCACTGGTTGACAATTTGTCTGATGGTCTTTCGGCGGTTTATAGCTTTTTTGATCCCAAGGAGCATAAGCGCTGTCTTGGGACCTACATCATTTTGGACTTGATAGCAGAAGCGCAGGCGTTTGAATTTCCTCATATTTATTTGGGGTACTGGATTTCTGATTGTCGTAAAATGTCCTATAAAATGCGTTTCCAGCCGCTCGAAGGCTTCAAAAATGGTCGATGGGAAATCATGTCAGACGACGTAAACCAAACCCGTCCCGACGGCAGTTCCTGACCTTTGTTTTTCCACATTATACTAAAGTCCAATCACACAGCTCGATCCCCGGTTGCCTGCACCCAAAGACGCATATAAGCTGCCTGACAAAGCCAATTAACTGGCTTTTACATATAAATCATGAGCTTGCATCTTTGGGAGGCTGTAACAAATGAAACGTCGCCAATTTCTATCTGGCGCCGCAGTAGCAGGTGCAACTGCTGCCGCTGCATCTACTTTTGCCAAACCGGCACTTGCGCAGGACGTCCGTGAATGGCGTCTGATCACGACCTGGCCGAAAAACTTCCCGGGTCTGGGAACCGGCGCAAACCTTCTTGCTGAATACATCACCAAGGCATCTGAAGGTCGACTGAAAGTCACCGTTTTCGGCGCTGGCGAAATCGTTCCGGCATTCGAAGCCATTGATGCTGTTGGGAATGGCACCGTCGAAATGGGCCATGGCGCGCCTTACTACTGGAAAGGCAAAGTCGACGCGACCCAATATATCGCCGCAATGCCGTTCGGTCTGAACGCACAGGAACAAAATGCATGGTTCCAGTGGGGCGGTGGTCAGGAATTGGCCGATAAGGTCTATGCTGAACTGAACTGTAAGTTCTTCCCGTCGGGCAACACTGGCACCCAGATGGGTGGCTGGTTCAACAAGGAAATGAATACCATTGATGACTATAAAGGTCTGAAAATGCGTATTCCGGGCCTTGGTGGCGAAGTCGTCAAAGCAGCGGGCGCTAACGTTGTGAACCTTCCGGGTGGTGAGATTCCGCCAGCTCTGCAGTCTGGCGCGATTGATGCGACCGAATGGGTTGGTCCATACAACGACTTGGCCTTTGGCCTCTATAAATCGGCGAAATACTACTACTACCCGGGTTGGCACGAGCCAGCGACCGTTCTTGATAACTTCATCAACCTGGATGCATGGAATGCGCTTCCAGATGATCTCAAGGCGATCGTTTCGCAGGCCAACACGGCAGTAAACCAGATGGTCCTGTCGGAATTCACCGCACGTAACAATCAGGCGCTTGATACCCTGCGTAACAAGCACAATGTCGATGTACGTCCGTTCTCTGACGACATTCTGACGGGCCTTGGCAAACTGTCGGGCGAAGTTCTGCGTGATCTGGTTTCATCCAATCCGCTGTCGCAGGAAGTCTTCGAAAGCCTGATTAAATTCCGGACCCAGTCGATCGCATGGTCGAAATTCTCGGAATCGTCCTTCGCACAGGCACGTATCCTGCCGTTCAAATACTAAGTCTCCGCCTTATGGAAACGACAAAGGGCTGGCATTTTGCCAGCCCTTTTTTCATGTGCGCTTCTTACAAACCATTCGATCCGAAAGATGCCCAGAAACGAAGAAGGGCACCCATTTGGGTGCCCTTCTCGCAAGATCGTTTTGGATATTGTTAGTGGCTAGAACAGAACGCTTGGCAGCCACGTCGCAAGCCATGGGAAGGCTGCGACAAGGCACAAGCCCAGCATCTGAATAACCACGAACGGAATAATACCGCGATAGATATCCATCGTCCTGATCGAGGGCGGCGCCACCCCGCGCAGATAAAACAGCGCAAACCCAAATGGCGGAGTTAAGAAGCTGGTCTGAAGGTTGATGGCGATCATGATGCCCAGCCAGACCGGATCAATATCCATCTTAAGCAGGATCGGACCGACAATCGGGACCACAACAAACACGATCTCGATGAAGTCGAGGAAGAATCCCATGAAGAACATCAACAGCATGACCACCAGAATCGCGCTAAACGTGCCACCCGGAAGGTTGTGCAAAAGGTCTTCAACCAGTTGATCGCCACCAAGACCACGGAACACCAATGAGAACACCGACGCGCCGAGCAGGATGACAAACACCATCGCGCTGACCTGAACCGTCTGACGCACAACATGGCGCAGAACTGCCATATCAAGACGACGATAGAACGCTGCCAGAACCATCGCACCGACAGACCCGAAAGCAGCCGATTCCGTTGGTGTGGCAATCCCGGTCAGGATAGATCCCAGAACCGCAACAATCAAAAGAGCCGGCGGCAAAAGTGCACGCAGCACCTCCCCCCAAAGCCCTTCCGGACGTTTGCCTTCGACAAGGGCTGGTGCAGATTCGGGATCAATGATCGACTTGATGATGATCCAGCCGATATACAACGCAACCAGCATGATCCCCGGGATAAAGGCACCTGCAAACAGGTCCATCACCGAAATCGGCTCAGGGGCCCAGTTGCCAATCGAACGCTGTGCTTCGGCATAGGCTCCTTGCAGGATATCACCAAGCAGGACCAGCACGATTGACGGCGGAATGATCTGCCCCAAGGTGCCCGACGCACAAATAATACCGGTCGACAGTTTCGGATCATACCCGGCTTTGTTCATCGCAGGCAGGCTCAGCAAACCCATTGTAACAACCGTCGCACCGACAATACCGGTGGATGCTGCGAGCAACATGCCAACAATCACCACCGAAATACCAAGACCACCCCGCATGGTGCCAAACAGCATTCCCATGGTGGTCAGCAGTTTTTCGGCAATCCGCGCACGTTCCAGCATCACGCCCATAAAGACGAACAGCGGGATCGCAACATAAAGCTCGTTGGTCATCACACCGAAATAGCGTGACGGCAAAGAGCCCAGAAGCGGCATATCAAACGCGCCAAGCGCATTGCCAATCAGTGCGAAAGCAAGACCGGTGCCCGCAAGCGAGAAGGCAACCGGAAAACCAAGAATAAGCACGCCGCACGCAACGGCGAACATTACCAGGCTAAGAACTTCACCTGTCATCAAACGCCCTCGTGCTCTTCTTCGTTGATTTCAAATTCTTTATGACCGGCAAGCACCAGAACGCTACGCGCTGCCAGGGACAACCCTTGCAGCAGCATCAAAACGCAAAACACCAGAATCACAGATTTATAAAGGAACAGCCCCGGAAGACCGCCCGTTTCGTGCGACCCTTCAAGACGGTGCCAGCTGGTCACAACATACGGGTAGCTATACATCAGAATCATGATGATAACCGGCATCAGCAAGAACAGCGATCCAAACAGATCAACCCACGCCTTATAGCGCGCAGATGCCGGACGATAAAACACGTCAACGCGCACATGACCACCATGCAAAAGCGTATATCCCGCGCCGACCATGAACATGATGCCGTAAAGCCACATGTAGCTTTCCTGCATCGAAACCCAGCCGATCGCGAAGCCATATCGTAATGTGGCGACCAAAAAAGTAATCACCACCATCGGGATCACCAGCCAAGCGACCCCACGACCGATCAGGTCATTCAGACCATCAATCGCGCGGACGAAATTTCCCAGAAATCTCACTTTCCACTCCCAAGCCCTTATGTATCGCACAGGAAAATTGCGGGCTTCCTGTTATTCAGGTTGCGAAGTTACATATTAAACATCGAAAGCGCTATATCTTTTGGTGCGTATTTCCGCCATTTCCGGGCATTTTTACTGTCATGGATACTGTTTCAGATGTCTTTGGCCCGTCCGACCATAAAAAAAGCCGGATGGAACGGCCCCATCCGGCTTTTCAATCGTTCTGCGTTCAACAAATCAAAGCTTATTCAAACTTGTTGGACCGAGGGAAACCATTTGGCGGCAGGCGCCCTGCCCCGGCACGTTTGCCGGTCCATTCGGCAAGATCGGTCACAGTCCGGGTACGGCCTTCGTTGCCGCCCATGGCCCAGCTCAGACCGTCTTCAAGCTTGAACATGATCAGGTCCGAAAGACCGCCTTGGCGGTATTTCTGCAAAATCACACCGCGGCCGCGCGTCATTTCAGGCACTTCGGCAATCGGATAGATCAAAAGTTTACGGTTATCACCCAAAACAGCCACATGGTCGTGTTCGACCGGCAGGCATATCTTGGCAACTTCACCCGCGCCAAGATTAAGGATCTGTTTGCCGTTCTTGGTCTGGGCAACAACGTCTTTCTCAGCAACCTGGAAACCACGTCCGGCTGAACTTGCCACAAGCAGATTACGATCATTCTTGTGAACGATCATGGAGACGATGTCATGTTCCTGTGGCAGGTCGATTGACAGACGGATCGGTTCACCATTACCACGACCACCGGGCAGCTTGTCACACGACATGGTGTAACAACGCCCTGCCGTTGACAAAATAATTACTTTGTCGGTCGTAAAGGCCTTAAGCGCAAAGCGGCCTTCATCGCCATCCTTGAATTTAAGGTCGCCAAGGTCGGCAACATGCCCCTTAAGGGCACGGACCCAGCCCATTTTCGAACAAATGATCGTAATCGGTTCGCGTTCAATCAGGGCCTCAAGCGGGACTTCAATTTCCTCTGGTGCATCACCGATCTCGGTACGGCGTTTGCCAAGTGCTGTTTTCTTGCCAAATTTTTCGCGCATCAGTTCGACTTCGTCGCGAATGCGTTCCCAACGCATTGTCTCACTGGCAAGAAGCGCTTCCAGGCCTTCCTTTTCTTCGGTCAGTTTGGCGTGCTCGTTCTTGATTTCCATCTCTTCGAGCTTGCGCAAAGACCGCAGACGCATATTTAGGATCGCATCGGCCTGAACTTCTGTCAGGTCAAACGCCTTCATCAAAGACGCCTTTGGCTCATCCTCAAACCGGATGATGCGGATAACCTCATCAAGGTTCAGATAGGCAACAAGGTAGCCTTCCAACACCTCAAGACGATGATTGATCTTGGCCAGTCGATGATTGGAACGACGGATCAGAACATCCTGACGATGCGCCAGAAACGCGCGAAGAACTTCGCGTAAATTCATCACACGCGGCGTGTTATCGCCATCAAGAACGTTCATGTTCAAGCCAAACCGGATTTCCAGTTCGGTGTTTTTGAACAGCATTTCCATCAGATGTTCTGGTTCAACCGCACGGGTGCGTGGTTCCAGAACAAGACGGATAACATCGGTCGATTCATCGCGAACATCATTAAGAAGCGGCAGCTTCTTGGCAATCATCAAGTCGGCGATGCGTTCAACCAGCTTGGCCTTTTGAACCTGATAGGGAACTTCAGTGATCACAACCTGATAGAGGCCATGGCTGAGTTTTTCGACTTCCCATTTGGCGCGCAGGCGGAAGGATCCACGCCCAGTCGCATAGGCCTCAAGAATATTTTCGCGCGGCTCAACCAGAACACCACCTGTCGGGAAATCGGGCCCCGGCACACAACGCACAAGCTCTGCAATCGAGGTTTCCGGATTGTCGATAAGCTTGATCAGACCTTTACACAGCTCATCAGCATTGTGGGGTGGAATGTTGGTTGCCATACCAACTGCAATGCCCGACGCACCGTTCGCCAAAAGGTTCGGAAACGCGGCGGGCATAACGATCGGCTCTTGTTCTTCACCATCATAGGTCGAACGGAAATCAACCGCGTCCTCGTCCAGACCGTCCATCAAAGCCGCCGCAACGGCGGTCATACGGGCTTCGGTATATCGCATGGCCGCGGCGTTATCACCGTCAATATTGCCAAAGTTACCCTGCCCGTCGACAAGCGGATAACGCACCGCAAAGTCCTGTGCCAGACGCACAAGCGCGTCATAGACCGACTGGTCACCATGCGGATGATACTTACCGATCACGTCACCAACCACACGCGCGCATTTCTTAAACCCGTGTTCCGGGTTCAATTTCAATTGGCGCATGGCGAAAAGAAGACGGCGATGTACTGGTTTCAATCCATCGCGAACATCGGGAAGAGAACGCGACATGATCGTCGACATCGCATAAGCAAGGTAACGTTCGCTCAGCGCGTCGGCAAGGCGGGTTTCCCTGATTTGGCCGGCACCGGCCGGGTCGGAAGTCTTGGTGCTCATGAACGGTTTTTCTTATTTCTTTGCAGAATGGACAGGTGTGACAACACAAACGATTTTGGCGTTAATGTCTCACTGTTCTGGCAACATACTACGCCCGGCGTAGGAGTGGTCAACATGTGCTGTACAAAATGGGTGATTTATTTTTCTTGCACGGGCACAGACCGCCAGACATGACTGACAAGACGGTCGCGTGCCGCGACAGGCTTTAGGGCTTTTGCTTCGAAAATATCGCGGTGAATGAAGAACCCGGTAAGCTTAAGCCCATCGCGTATCTGATCGGAAAGCGGTGCGGCATTGCGTGCGTCCGATCCCTGCCCACCGGCAAGAAAGGCCGGCAATGGCAACAGACGATCACGATAGGTATGACCGGCTTCTTCCGCCACAGCCCTCCCACTTTTGGGCGACACATAAGCAAGCCCCGTGGTCGCATTTGTCGCCGCACAGCAATCAAGTGCAAGACCATAGCCAAGCTCCTCAAGAAGGCCGACTTCCCAACGGATATAGGCCGGCAGCCACTGTTCGGCCTTTAAAGCCGACAGCAATGCGATGGTTCCATGGAATAAATCAGGATGGGATTCACGTTCGGGCAAGGTCGCATCAAGCATGGCACAGGCCGAACTCATCGCCATCAACGGCCCCGCAGACAGCAAAAGATCAGCCGCGTGCGCACCAGTTAACTCACAGCGAAATTGTCCAAGATGTTCCGCCAGCCGTGCCGACCACCCAACCCGCACTTCATTGCCCGGCTCAAGTGTACCGCGCATTGATTTGCTGGTGGCACCTCGCACCATGCCAGCATAGCGGCCATAGTCACGGGTCAGGACGGATAAACGAACGGCATTTTCGCCGAGTTTGCGTGTCGAAAGAACAATGCCGTCATCACGCCAGTCCATGCACGCCCCTTAGAAAAAACCGCTGGGCACTATCAGTCGGGTCACAAGGAAAAAGAAACCAATCAAGCAGGACGCAAGACAGAAAAGCGCCACGCCCAGAACAGCTTTTCTACCCCAGGAACGGTTTTCGACGTCTTCGACAGCCATATCGATTGGATCGGTGGAATGTTTGGTCATTAATTCGGGCCTCCGCCCGTCATCTTCCAGAACAACCCGAGCAAAAAGATGCTCAGCGCTGCCAGCAGCGCAATAAGGTTAAGTGGTCGATGCAAAAAAGAGGTTTCGCGTCGTACGGACGAACGATCAATCCGTTTCCGGAAAGGTTTTCTGGCAATGCGTGCAACAATCATTGCGGCAACAGCGCCAACAACAATCAATACAACGCCCCAAAACGATCCGATTTCCATTATCTATCCCGTGATTGATAGCTCATCCGTACGGCGCGTTTAAGTCAGGCGTTGGGATCCAGGCCCCACATGGCGAACCGATTGGGATCGTCGCCCCAGTTTTCACGCACCTTAACAAACAAGAACAAATGAACACGACGTTCGAAAATCGCCTCAAGTTCCTTGCGCGCATCACTGCCCAGTGCCTTGATCCGTTTGCCACCCTTGCCCAGAATGATGGCCTTTTGGCCTTCACGCTCGACAAAAATAGTTTGCTCAAGCTTAACTGAACCGTCTTTACGCTCTTCCCAAAGCTCGGTTTCCACCGTTGCAGAATACGGCAACTCCTGCTGCAGCTGATAATACAGCTTCTCGCGGGTGATTTCCGCTGCCAGCAGACGAAGCGGCATGTCAGACACATCGTCTTCGGGGAACATCCAAGGGCCATCAGGCATTTTTGCCGAAAGGAAATTAACCAGATCCTGTGTTCCGGCACCCTTTTTGGCTGAAATCATAAACACGTCGGTAAAGACTTCATGCGCAAACAGCTCTTGCGACAGGCGCAAAAGTTTTTCCTTATCCGTAACCTTGTCGACCTTGTTTAAGGCCAATATGGCTTTGCGGTGCTGATCTTTAAGCTGCTTGATGATGGCCTGATCTTCTGCGGTAACACCAGCCCCGGCATCAATAACAAGAACAATCAGATCCGCATCATCCGCACTATTCCACGCAGCTTTGACCATGGCACGGTCAAGGCGGCGTTTGGGGGCGAAAATCCCCGGCGTATCAATGAAAACAATTTGTGCGTCTTCGGTCATGACAATACCGCGCACACGGGTACGGGTTGTCTGCACCTTGGGCGAGACAATCGATACTTTCGTACCGACAAGCTGGTTCAGCAGGGTCGATTTACCTGCGTTTGGCGCACCAACAAGTGCAACAAAGCCGCAGCGCTGCTGATAAGGTAATCTGTCTTCACTCACAGGTGTGGGAACCTCATTCATAGCTCAGTTTATCCAACATCAATTGGGCGGCTATCTGTTCCGCCTCACGTTTTGATTTGCCTTCGGCACTGACACTGTCGCCATCACTGGTGGTCAGTTCGATGGTAAAAACAGGTGCATGAGCCGGGCCTTCGCGGCCAACCATTTCATACTTTGGAAGCGGCTTCCCGCGTCCTTGCAGCCATTCCTGCAACTGGGTTTTCGCATCCTGGGGCGGCTTGTTATCTTCATCAAGAAGCGGCGTCCACAGCTTTTCAATAAAGCTACGCGCCGGTTCCAAGCCACCGTCAAGATAGAGTGCGGCAATCACTGCTTCCATGCAATCAGATAAAATTGCCGGATTGGTATCGGCACCCGCAGCGCGTTCGCCTTTTGCCATCTGGATGTGATCACCCAGATGGATTTGGACTGCAACACGCGCAAGTGTCTCACGCCGCACAAGGGCGACAAAACGCTTGGCCATAGCCCCTTCGCGTTCGCGCCCAAAACGGGTGTATAGCATATCAGCCACGACCAGACCAAGAACACGATCGCCAAGGAACTCAAGGCGTTCGTTGCCCCCACTCAGTGCGTCTTTGCCCTTTGCCGCACTTCGATGCGTTAAGGCGACACGCAGAAGATCCGGGTCAGAAAAACCGTGATCAATTTCTGGGATCAGCGGTGCACCATCGCCCATCAGTTAACCCCTTGGAACAGGCGGTCATAGCGGATGCTGCCCAAATCATAGATCGGCTGCGAACTGTCCTTGGAATAGAACAGGAATTCAGCACGGCCAACAAGGTTCTCAATCGGAACGAAGCGGAAGCGTGACGGGAATGCGCGGCTGTCTGCCGAATTGTCGCGGTTATCACCCATCATGAAGAAATGGTCTTCAGGGACGGTAAATGGCTCGGTGTTGTCACTTGGCCCCTGATCGCCAAACAGCTCAAGGATACGGTGCACTCGACCATTGGGAAGCGTTTCAAGATACTGTGCAACGGCTGCTGAACGCCCGGTCCCATCGGTCAGGATGTAATCTTCGATCCGTTCGCGTTCGACCATCTTGTTGTTGATGTAAAGACGCCCGTTGGTCACCTGAACGGTATCACCCGGAAGGCCGATCACACGTTTGATATAATCCTGCGACGTATCAGACGGCAGTTTGAAAACAACAACGTCACCGCGCTCAGGCTGTGATTCCATCACACGACCCGGTATCAGCGGCAGGCTGAAGGGCAAACTGTGCTTGGAATACCCGAACGAAAACTTTGACACGAACAGGTAATCGCCGACCAGCAAGGTCGGAATCATCGACCCGGACGGAATGTTAAACGGCTCATATGCAAACGTGCGAACCAGAAGCGCGATGAGAACGGCCCAGAAAACGGTTTTCAGAGTATCGAGAATTCCACCCGTTTTCTTTTTATGCACTAGCTTTTCCATTCCGTGTCTTACCAATCACTTTAATCTGTCAATCCGCCGAAATAACCACAACAGCGTTGGCCAATGGATATTCATCCGTCAACGTCACATACACTGATGCAATTTTCCCGTCAGGGGTCAATTCTTCAAGTCGTTTCAAAGCACCGTCTATCAAAACCATGTCGGGTTTACCACTGGGTTGGTGCACAACCCCCATCGTATTGTGATAAACACCCCGGCGAAAGCCTGTTCCCAATGCCTTTGAGCACGCCTCTTTGGCAGCAAAAGACATGGCAAGCGATGATGCAGTCCGATGCGGGCGGCGCTTTGCACGGGCAATTTCAACCTCGGTAAAGACACGTTTCATGAAACGTTCGCCGTGACGCTCAAGAGCCGTCTCTATCCGGCGGATGTCACACAAATCTGTGCCGATCCCGATAATCATTTAGCACCCGTTTCAATGCCACGCGCCTCATCGATAAGACGGCGCATTTTGCCAATCGCAGCTTCCAAACCGACAAAGATCGCCTCGCCGATCAAAAAATGCCCGATGTTAAGTTCCGCAATAGCTGGCATCGCCGCAATCGGTTTGACCGTGTCGTAATTCAGCCCATGCCCGGCATGGATTTCAAGCCCGATCGCAGAACCATAGGCAACTGCCTTGCCGATACGCTGAAGTTCCCGGTTACGATCATCCTCGGTCTGCGCATCACAATAGGCACCGGTATGAATTTCAACAACGGGTGCGCCAAGACTTTTGGCCGCATCAAGCTGTTCTTTCGATGCTTCGATAAACAGCGATACCCGGATACCGGCATCACCAAGCTCAGACACAAACCGTTTAAGATGATTGTGGCCACCAGCGACATCAAGACCGCCTTCGGTCGTGCGTTCTTCACGTTTTTCCGGAACCAGACAAACAGCGTGCGGCTTTGTTTCAAGCGCAATCGCCAGCATCTCATCGGTTGCGGCCATTTCAAAATTCAACGGAATATCAATATGTTCACGAAGTTTTTTCATGTCATCATCAGAAATATGACGACGGTCTTCGCGCAAGTGCGCGGTAATTCCGTCTGCACCGGCGGCCTGCGCAAGGGCCGCCGCACGTGCAGGATCAGGTGCAGCACCCCCACGGGCATTCCGCACAGTCGCAACATGGTCAATATTGACGCCGAGCCGAAGTTTCGAACTCATGAAGTTTCATCCTGCTTTTTGGTGGCACTCTTTGCCGCACTTCCGATCTTTTCCTTCGCACTTTCAAGCATCGGCACCAACCCATGGCGATCCGATTTTTTCATGCGACGCAAAATACGATTATGGCGATAAATCCCCACAGCGCGACGCACCGGGAAGTAAAACAGCATCCAGACCACAAGTGAAGTCGGAACACAGCCAACGATCATCGGCCAGATAATATCGACAATGCCGTGCCACAGATTTCCCAGTGTCGTGTGATCGGCCGGATCCCAATGGCCAAAAATCAATCCCCCGCCAATATAGCTCAGCCCCAAGGTGATAAAATCCCAAAGAACGGTCATATCAAAATGAACCGCCTGTGCGGTTTCATCCACACCGAGTATCCAGTTTCCGCTGGTATAAAGCCATATCCAGATAAACGGGAATGTCCAGGGATTACCGATAATCGTGCCCAGCAGCGATGCAACAAGGTTGCTTCGCAAGACAAAGCTTAGAATCGCAGACAGAACAAAATGAAACCCGATAAACGGCGTAAAGGAAACTGCCGCCCCGATCGCAAAACCCGACGCAATGCTATAGGGGGAACCGGGCAAACGTGCAACACGGTGGGCAAAATATTGCGACGAGCGCCGCCATCCGCCGCGCGGCCAAACCACGTTGCGAAATTTTTCAAAGGAATTTGGTTTGATGCGGCGCCGAAACATGTGGGATCAGTTCTGGGAAAAATCAGGTAAACCAAGACAAAGTCGAGGCATATGGGTAAGTGCTACCTGCGCACTTGGCAAGGCTTTTACGCCGAAACAATCGAAAAGGCGAAGGACGTTACGTTTCCCCATTACCCGCGCGCGCGCTCCACAGTATTGACCACCGGGGTTGCCCGCAAAGCCGCAATGATATTGGTCAGGTGTTTGACATCGACAACATCGACATCAATCAACATCTCAAAGAAATCCGTGGTGCGGTTGGTAAAGCGCAAGTTGGTGATATTGCCATGGTTCTTGGCGATCACACTTGTAATGGAACTAAGTGCGCCCTGCTCGTGCCCGACGGTCAGGCCAAGACGCCCGATAAAGTGTTCAGGGTCACCATCATTGTCCCAGCCAACATCAAGCCAGCGTTCAGGCTGCTCGGTAAAGGTTTCAAGCGTGTCACAGTCAATCGTATGGATCGTAACGCCCTTACCCGTCGTCACAATCCCGACAATGCGATCGCCCGGCAAGGGATGACAACACCCGGCATAATGCACCGCCATGCCCGGAATAAGGCCCTTAAGCGGGATAGCATGCTCGTGCTTGCGGGTGCGCCCTTTTTCAAGCGGTATAATCTTGCGCGCGGTTTCGGTGTCTTTCGATCCCGGGAATACGGCATGAACAACTTCACGCCCGGTATGGTGCCCCGCCCCGACCGAGCTTAGCAACGACTCAACCGTTGGCAGCTTGAAGATTTTCAGAACACCATCAATGGCCTTGTCGGAATAATCGTAGCCTTCCTGACGGAACGCCTTTTGCAGGATCGCTTTGCCAAGGTCCTTGTATTGGTCTTCCTGCTGCTGGCGAATGAACCGGCGAATTCGCGCGCGTGCTTTGCCAGTAACAACAAACCGTTCCCACGTCGGATTAGGCGTTTGCGCCTTTGACGTGACGATCTCGACCTGATCACCGTTATTCAGCACGGTGCGCAGCGGGACCATCGCACCATTGACCTTTGCCCCGACACAAGTGTCGCCGATATGGGTATGGATCATATAGGCGAAATCAACCGGGGTCGCGCGTGCTGGCAATGCAATGACTTCGCCTTTCGGGCTAAAGCAGAACACCTGATCCTGGAACATTGCGAGCTTGGTGTGTTCAAGGAACTCTTCTGGCTCGGACGCATGTTCAAGAATATCTAGCAGATCGCGCAGCCAGCGGTACTGCACACCT
Organism: Thalassospira lucentensis MCCC 1A00383 = DSM 14000; assembly: GCF_000421265.1. GTDB lineage: Bacteria > Pseudomonadota > Alphaproteobacteria > Rhodospirillales > Thalassospiraceae > Thalassospira > Thalassospira lucentensis. The sequence goes on from NZ_ATWN01000005.1 coordinate 104,140, forward strand.
TCTTTTTGCGGGCCAGCCTTTTGCGAGCCACCTTCCTGCTTGTACGCCCAGTGTGCCGCAACGCCGTTATCGTTTACTTCGTGCATCTCACGGGTACGTATTTGCACCTCGATACGATGGTTTTCCGGGCCAAGAACGGTTGTGTGAATGGACCGGTAACCGTTCGGTTTTGGGGTGGAGATGTAATCCTTGAACCGCCCGGGTACGACTTTGTAATTGGCATGCAAATAGCCAAGAACCTCGTAACATTGCGGCATGTCTTCCACCAGCACCCGAAACGCCATGATGTCAGAGAGCTCACCAAAGGTGATGTTCTTGCGCTGCATCTTCTGCCAGATCGAATATGGCCGTTTTTCACGCCCATAAATATCAACCTTCAGGCCCTGGCGTACGATAACGTCTTTAAGCTCTGAGACAATGCGATTAACAACATTGTCGTCCTTCTCGCGCAGGAACTCCAACCGGGCAAGGATCGAGTCACGGCCTTCAGGATTGATATGCTGAAACGCCAGATCTTCGAGTTCTTCCTTGATGTCATGCATACCGATGCGTTCAGCAAGCGGGGCATAAATTTCAAGTGTTTCTGCGGCAATGCGCACCCGTTTTTCGGGTTTGTCGATGTAATGCAACGTGCGCATATTGTGAAGGCGGTCCGCCAGCTTGACCAACAGAACCCGAATGTCTTCTGACATGGCAAGCAGCAGCTTGCGGAAGTTCTCGGCCTGCTTTGAATCGGCTGATTTCAACTCGATCTGGGTCAGCTTGGTAACACCATCCACCATCTTGAGGATGTTGGTGCCAAACAGCTTGGTAATTTCTTCTGGCGTGGCATCGGTATCTTCGATGGTGTCATGCAGAAGCGCCGTGATGATCGTATCGCAATCGAGCTTGTAATGGGTCAGAATGCCCGCGACTTCGATCGGATGGGAAAAATACGGATCCCCCGAGGCGCGCTTTTGAGAACCATGTTTCTGGGTCGCATAGACATAGGCCCGATTAAGCATGGTTTCGCACGCATCAGGGTCGTAAGCCTTTACCCGTTCAACAAGTTCATATTGACGCATCATTCAGGGGGCATCTCCGCAAATCACGACTGGGGCACAAACCACGCCCCGTTCATAAGATAGTACGATTTAGACAAAAAAAAGCCACGGAAGATAAACACCGTGGCTTTTCTTTTGAAACGGTCTCACAACAACGTCGCTGTGACCTTATTCTTCTTCGGATGGTGCAACCACACCAACCGACGCATCTTGGACTGCTTCTGCAACCAGTTTCGGTCCGAAATCGTCTTCGGATTCTTCTGGCTCATCAGGTTCAACATGTCGCTGCAGACCCTGAACCAAGCCATTGCGCAGTTCGTCGAAATCAACTTTTTCTTCAGCGATTTCACGAAGCGAAACAACAGGGTTCTTATCGTTGTCACGATCAATGGTCAGTTCAGCGCCAGCCGAAATGTTGCGTGCACGCTGAGCAGCAATCATAACCAGCTCAAAGCGGTTCGGAATCTTGTCTACGCAATCTTCGACGGTAACGCGCGCCATAAATGTCTCCAGAAAAACTTTTGGGGTGTCCAGACCGAGCTTTATAGCGCCGGATCGTTTGTGTTGCAACAGCGAAACCACACTTTAGAACAGGTTTTCACTGCATTTTTCAGCGATCTGCCTGTTGTCTGATCTGCTGATCGGATGGAAGATCGGAAATCAGGTCTTCGACCGACCTGTTCAGAACCGGATGCACCCACCCTGGCGCAACATCGCGCAACGGCAAAAGAACAAACGCCCGTTCGGCCATTCTGGGATGGGGCACCTGAATTCCGCCGTCTTCGGCGATCAACTCACGGCCATAAGCCACCAGATCAAGATCAATCACCCGTGCGGCATTGCGTTCGCGACGCACCCGACCAAATTCAGTTTCAACGTCATGCAGACGTGATAGCAAATCATGGGCAGAAAGGTCCGTCGACAACCGCGCAACACCATTCACATACCAAGGCTGATCGGAAACCGGCACCGGGGCTGTTTCATAAAATGATGACACACAATCCACCAAAACATCGCCATCCTTGGCCAAATGTTCCAGTGCCGCCTTCAATGTTTGCGCTGGCGCACCATATTGATCGGTAGGCAGATTTGCACCGAAAGCGATCAGAATAGCGTTTTCAGACGTATGGTGACTGTTGGACGTCGACGAGGTGCTCACAAAGCAGGCTTTCGGGTCTGTGGGTGTTGGGAAAGACGGCATATCTAAGGGAGTCAGCATATTCTGTCTATGACATTCTGTGACATTTTCACCTTTCCTTGTCCACCTACCCACGGTAAACATTTGGTGTTCCGTTTTTTTTAGGAACAGCATACTTAAATTTGATGTTTGAGGAATTTATATGATGATTTTTTACCCGCAAGAGCGGATCGGGCTCTTTATTGATGGCTCCAACCTCTACGCTGCTGCACGTGCGCTTGGTTTTGACATTGATTACAAACGCCTTTTGGAACTGTTTTCGCAAAAAGGTCAGTTGATCCGTGCATTTTACTACACGGCGCTGATTGAAGATCAGGAATATTCCCCCATTCGCCCGCTTGTCGATTGGCTTGATTACAACGGCTATACCATGGTCACAAAACCGACCAAGGAATTTACCGATGCCACAGGCCGTCGCAAAATCAAAGGCAACATGGATATCGAGTTGGCGATTGACGTCATGGAAATGGCGCAACACCTTGATCATGTTGTTATTTTCTCAGGCGATGGTGATTTCCGCCGTTTGGTCGATGCCATCCAGCGCAAAGGTGTCCGTGTAACGGTTGTCTCCACGGTTAAATCGAACCCGCCGATGGTTGCCGATGAGCTGCGCCGTCAGGCCGACAATTTCATCGAACTGACCGACCTTGAAGGCACTATCGCACGCAAGGTTCAGCAACGTCGTGACGATGATCATCCTGATATTGATGATCACCCCGACCACCCTGAACTTGATGATGAGTTTGATTACACCTGATTGAACGCCGTGCCCGCCCATCCTGATCACGACCGGTTACGGCCCGCACCGTAACCGGCAAACTGTCAGATCTGCCATGCCCGCTTATCAGCAGCCCGACCGAGATTGCCTGCTTTGCCCGCGCCTTGTTGAATTTCGCCGGACAAATCAGGAAAAATTTCCCCACTTCTATAATGGCCCGGTGCGGCCATTTGGCCCGATTGATGCCCGACTTTTGATTGTCGGCCTTGCCCCCGGCCTAAAGGGTGCCAATGCCACAGGCCGCCCGTTTACCGGCGATTATGCCGGCGATCTTCTCTATGACACGCTCAAAAAATTTGGGTTTGCCAAGGGCACCTACGACAAACGTCCTGATGATGGGTTAGAACTGCTTGATTGTCGCATTACCAACGCCGTTAAATGCGTTCCGCCGGAAAATAAACCGACCGGGCCAGAAGCCAACACCTGCCGCCCGTTCCTGATCAGTGAATTTGACGCGATGACCAACCTTTCGGCCATTTTGTGCCTTGGTCAGGTCGCCCATCAGGCGATGATGCGCACCTATGGCTTGAAGCTTTCAGCATTTAAATTCGCCCACCGTGCATCACATCGCATGGAAAATGGCATCACATTGTTTGATAGCTATCACTGTTCGCGCTACAACACCCAGACCTATCGCCTGACGCCAGAGATGTTTGAAAACGTCTTTGTCGACATCCGCGCACATCTGGACGGTTAAATTGCCCGATATACCACCCATGCACGACTTGCTCGACCGACCTGCTCAACGTCTGCCGATTGACGTTCTGCGCGACGTTTTTGGCTATGACAGTTTTCGCGGTCAACAGGCCGAAGTCATTGACCATGTGATTGCCGGCAACGATGCGCTTGTCCTGATGCCGACTGGCGGCGGTAAGTCGCTTTGCTATCAGGTTCCAGCCCTCTGTCGACCGGGGACGGCGATTGTTGTCTCGCCCCTGATTGCCTTGATGAAGGATCAGGTCGACGCGCTAAGCCAGCTTGGTGTGAAGGCCGCCTTTATCAATTCGACACTGGCCCCCGATGCCGCGCGCGAGATCGAGGCACGTGCGATTGATGGCGACATCGATCTACTTTATGTCGCACCGGAACGCTTTGCATCTGATCGGTTTTTGAACCTTTTGGACCGCATTAGCATTTCACTATTCGCGATTGACGAGGCCCACTGCGTATCGCAATGGGGCCACGATTTCCGCCCCGAGTATCGTCGCCTTGATCTGTTGCCTACGCGCTTTGCCCATGTGCCGCGCATTGCCCTTACCGCAACGGCAGACACACCAACGCGCAAAGACATCGCAGAAAACCTTCATCTGACAGATGCACAGTGCTTTCTGACCGGCTTTGACCGCCCCAATATCACGTACCGGATTGAAACCAAGGGCAACGCCAAACAGCGGTTATTGTCATTCTTAAACCGTGAACACGTCGAAGATGCCGGGATTGTCTACTGCCTGTCGCGTCGCAAAACCGAAGACATCGCCCAATGGCTGACCGATAATGGTCGCCCGGCCCTTCCCTATCATGCTGGTTTGACACAGGACGTGCGCCAACGCCATCAGGACCGCTTCCTGCGCGAAGATGGAATGATCATTTGCGCCACTGTGGCCTTTGGCATGGGGATCGACAAACCCAACGTCCGGTTTGTCGCCCACCTCAATCTGCCCAAAAGCATGGAAGCCTATTATCAGGAAACCGGCCGTGCGGGTCGTGATGGGTTGCCCGCCAATGCGTGGATGAATTACGACCTGTCTGACATCGTATCAATCCGCAGCATGGTTGCCGGGTCCGAAGCCCCCGAAGCGCAAAAGCGCATTGAATCGCGCAAACTCGACGCGCTTGTTGGCCTTGCCGAAACCACCAAATGCCGTCGGCAAGTCATCTTGTCGTATTTTGGCGAAGATCGCCATGAGCCATGCGGTAATTGCGACACCTGTCTTGAGCCGGTGGAAACATGGGACGCGACCGAGGCATCACGTAAGGCCTTGTCGGCGGTTTACCGCACCGGACAGCGGTTTGGACCGGCCCATGTGATCGAGGTTTTGATCGGACGCAAAACTGAAAAAATCCGCCAAAACGGTCACGATAATATTTCGGTATATGCGATTGGCAAAGACATCGCCCAGCCGCAATGGCGATCTGTTTTTCGTCAACTGCTGGCGATGGGGTATCTGCAAGTCGATGTCGAAGGCCATGGCGGCGTTTACCTGACCGAAGACTCACGACCGGTTTTACGCGGCGAAAAAGTCGTTGAAATGCGTAAAGACCCGGGCGAAAGCAAACGCGCAACAACGCGGCGCCTGCGCGATTTCGATACCGAATTTGAAAATGAAGAAGACCGCGATCTTTGGGAACGGCTGCGCACCATGCGCCGTGAGCTCGCCACCGGCCAGAATGTCCCGCCGTATGTGATCTTTAGTGACCGGACACTTTGGGAAATGGTACGTTTCAAACCCCGCACCCTTGAAGACATGATGTCCATCAATGGCGTTGGCGTGAAAAAGCTCGACCAATATGGCTTGGCATTTTTGGATGTTATGGATGGGCGGCGTTAATCACAGCCGCCCATCTATCTGAAGTTAAGTAAGGCCACTCGGAAAATGAGCTACTGATCTGCAAGTCCGGCCTTGATCGCCGTGATGATCTCGTCATCAGCGGGTTTGACGCGCGTTTCAAAGCTGGTGATTAGCGCCCCGTCCCGACCAATCAGATATTTATGGAAGTTCCACTGCGGCGCATTATCCGCACCAAGTGTTTGTTCCGCCCACTTAAAAAATGGGTGGGCGTCTGGTCCCTTAACCCCGGTTTTGGACGTCAGCGGGAAATCGATATCAAAATTGACTTCGCAAAAATCCTGAATTGCTGCGTCGTCACCATATTCCTGCCCCCCAAAATCACCTGACGGCACGCCCAGAACGACCAAACCATCGTCCCTGTAATCGTCCCACAGCTTTTGCAGCCCCTCATATTGCGGCGTGTAACCGCACATGGATGCGGTATTGACCAATAAGATGACCTTATCACGATAATCTGACAGATTAATTTCACCACCATCAATGGCAGGAAATGAAAAGTCATACGCAGTGTGCGCATCACCCGATGCCATACTTCCTCTCCCGGAAAAAATGACTGCTACAAAAAGAAGTGAAAACAATACAACGAATTGAAATGACTTGCTACTTGGGTAATCGCGTCTAGCCATATCGTTCCTCCGTCCAGGGATCGGCGTTATTGTGATATCCGCGTTCTTCCCAGAATCCCGGTTTGTCGTGCTTGGCGAAATTGATCTCGCGCACCCATTTCGTACTTTTCCAAAAATACAGTTTCGGAATAACCACGCGAACCGGGCCACCGTGCTCCTCGGTCAAGGGCTCACCTTCCCAATGGTGGGCGATGAGCACATCGTCATCAAGGAACTGATCAATTCGGACATTGGTCGTATAGCCGTCATGGGCGGTGAACAAAACATGCGTCGCATCTTTGGTCGGCTTGACGATATCAGCCAGTGCCAACGCCGACACACCATGCCAGTGATTGTCATATCGCGACCAACTGGTGACACAATGAATATCATTCTTTGCCTGAACATTTGGCAGATCAAGAAGCGCTTGAAAATCAAGGATGAGCGGGTTTTCCACCTCCCCCGTAATTGACAGTTCAAAAGCATCTGGACTGATATGCGGCGTAATACCAAGATCAAGAACCGGCCAATCCTTGACCAAACGTTGGCCCGGCGGCAAACGGTTCTCGTGCTTTTCATCCGCCGTACCGGTCAAAAGACGCCCGTCTTCGGCCCATTTGCGTTTGGCCGCAATCAGCTTGTCCTTGATTTTGCCACTGAAACTTTGCGTCACAGAACTCTCCCTTACTACAAGCCGATACGAAAAATGGCGCCGACATGTTCACCATGACGTCGCCATTTAATCACTAAATCTTGGGGCGCGTGCAATTCACATGCGCGCGATGTTACCCGCTAAGGGTCAATATCAGCTAAAATCGCGCAGAATACGCGCTTTATCGCGCTGCCAGTCACGCGCTTTAACCGCTTCTCGCTTATCGGCTTTTTTCTTGCCTTCCGCGATGGCGACTTCAAGTTTGGCAATGCCGCGTTCCGTAAAATACAGCTTCACGGGAACAAGGGTAAAACCCTTTTTGTTCAGTGCGTCGTGCATCTTTGTGATTTCACGCTTACGCAGCAGCAACTTGCGCGGACGGCGTTCTTCGTGCCCGAACGGCATTTTGCTTTGATATTCAGGAATATAGCAGTTCACCAGCCAAACTTCGCCATTTTTGGCCTCGGCATAGGATTCCTGAATATTGCCTTTGCCATCGCGCAGCGATTTGACCTCGGTTCCACGCAAAACGATCCCGGCTTCAAAAGTTTCCGTCAGGAAAAAATCAAAGCGGGCGCGCCTGTTTTGCGCGACGATATTCGTGTTATCGGTCTCTTTCTTGGGTGCCATAAATCAGCTTTAATCGCCTAGTGGCCGAGAATACCAGCGCCCTTAAGCGCGGCTTCGACCTTGCGTTTGGTTTCATCGGCAATCTCGACCATCGGCAGACGCATATGGCGTCCGCACAGGCCGAGAAGTTCTGCCGCGTATTTTACAGGTCCGGGGCTAGATTCACAGAACATCGCCTTGTGAACCGGCATCAGTCGATAATTCAACTCCTGAACCTTCGAAAGGTTCCCTGCCGCCCATGCACTATGAAGGTCAGCGCAGAGTTTCGGGGCAATATTTGATGTCACCGAAATGCAACCATGTCCGCCCTGTGCAAGGAAGGGAACAATTGTCCCGTCTTCGCCCGAAAGCTGACAGAAATCAGCCCCTGCGGCCAAACGGGTCAGTGCAGGACGCTCAAGATCGCTGGTCGCATCTTTAACACCGACAATGCGCGGCAGTTTCGCAAGCGACGCCATGGTGTCAACCGACATATCAACGGTCGAACGGCCCGGAATGTTGTAAATCACAATCGGGATGTCGGTCGCATCGTGAATTGCCTTGAAATGCGCATACAGACCCGCCTGGGTCGGTTTGTTGTAATAAGGTGTCACAACAAGGGCTGCATCCGCACCGGCATTCTGGGCATGACGTGTCAGCGAAATGGCTTCTGCGGTCGCGTTTGAACCTGTACCGGCGATAACCGGGCCGCGCCCCTTGGCAACTTCAAGTGCCAGTTCAACCACGCGATGGTGTTCGGCATGACTAAGGGTCGGCGATTCACCGGTGGTTCCGACAGGCACAACACCTGTCGTGCCCTGTTTAAGCTGCCAATCCACAAAATCCTGGAACGCCTTTTCATCGATCGCACCATCACGGTCAAACGGTGTAATCAAAGCGGTAATAGAACCCTTAAACATAGAGATCTCCAAATCTTGGATGGATTGAAAGCGGACGCGAAAATAGCGGCTGTTGGTCATTCCCGCAAGCACTGTATACATTAATAAGTCGGTTCTGCGATTGCGGTTGCAATTTCCGACGAGGACTGTTTGGCTTTTGTCAAATTCACTGCCATAATGCGCAGGTCTAAAGCGCAAAAGCTGCCGAAAGGCACAAGGGGACAATTACATGGCGCAAGCGTCTTTCCGCAAGATTTCGGTCTGCGCATTGGCACTGGGCTTCTCAATGCTGATGCCAACAGGCAATCAGGCAAAGGCCGAGGCATACGAAGACAATCTTCTTCAAACGCAACCGCCCTCGCCGGCCTATTCCGCAGTCAGCCGGGCCAGACTGAATGCATTTCTTGATGCTCTTGAAAACGGGCGTACAGAAACGTTTGAGCAATTGCTCCCGAATTTTGAGGATCCGTTGCTGCAAAAGGCCGCAGAATGGATGTGGCTTGTTGCCCCGAATTCGGGGCGCAGCTTTGAAGAAATCACCACTTTTATCGACGCCCATCCAAAATGGCCCAGTCAGTCATTGCTGCGCCAGCGTGCCGAAGAAGTCATGACCGATGCGGTGCCTGACGCCGAAATTCTCGCATGGTTCAAACGATCTGCACCGGTAACCGCCGATGGCGCAACCCGCCAGATCAAGGCCCTTTTGAACGCCGGACAGGTATCTGCTGCAACCGCCTTGATCCGCACAAGTTGGATCAACGAAAATTTCGGCAGTGGACAGGAACGCCGTTTCCTTGACCGGAACAGCAAATACATCGATCAGGATACCCATCAACAGCGCCTTGACCGCCTGTTGTGGGAAGGCCGACTTGGCCCGGCATCGCGCACGATGGAATATGTCAGTGACGACTATCGCCTACTGGCAAAGGCCCGTGCGGCATTGCGTTCAATGAGTGGCGGTGTGGATGCGGCAATCAACCGCGTCCCGGAAAAATACCGCAATGATCCGGGATTGATATACGAACGTGTTCGCTGGCGTCGCATCAAGGACCGTGATCAGGAAGCCCGTGATCTGCTGCTGTCACAGGCAAATGATCTGGCCTACATCTCGATCCGCCCACAATACTGGTGGCTTGAAAAGGCCATTTTGGCGCGTCGCGCCCTGCAAAAGGGCCATATCACCGATGCCTATCGTTTGGTCGCCAACCATGGTCAAACCGATGCAGGGGATATTGCAGAAGCCGAATGGTATGCCGGGTGGATTGCACTTGAATTCCTTGGCGATGCGGATATCGCCCTCACGCACTTCCAGAATCTTTATGATGTTGTGCAGTACCCGATCAGCCTGTCTCGCGGTGCCTATTGGGCCGGTCGTGCCAGTGAAAAAATTGGCGACAAGGACCGTGCACACCATTGGTATAAACTTGCTGCGGAACATGCCCATACATTCTATGGTCAACTGGCAATCGATGCACTTGGCGCCAAACCAAGCTATTCAGTGATCCAGCCAGTTCCGACAGCAGAACAACGTGCCGATTTTGAAAATCAGGAACTGACACAGGTTGTTCGCAAACTTGGCGATCTTGGCCTTGGCAACATCATCCGCCCCTTCATCATGGCACTGGTTTATGAACATGATGAACCGGAATATCTTGCCATGGCGACCGATCTTGCACGTGAATATGGCCGGGCCGACCTTGGCATTATTGCTGCCAAACGAAGCATTCGTTCTGGCAGCGGCTATCTTGATGCCGCCTATCCGGTCCATGAACAGGTTCCGTTGGGACGCAATCCAGATCCTGGCCTTGTACATGCGATCATGCGCCAGGAAAGCCTGTTTAACCCGAATGCAGTGTCGTCTGCCGGTGCACGCGGTTTGATGCAATTAATGCCCGCAACGGCAAAGCGCATGGCACAGTCGCTGGACCTTGAATATGAAACCGAACGTCTGACCGAAGACCCGTCGTTCAACATTGCTGTTGGACGTGCCTATCTTGCACGGTTACTCGATCGTTGGGGTGGCGAAGAAGTCCTGACAATTGCCAGTTACAATGCCGGACCAACCCGAGTGCGCCAATGGGTCAACGAATATGGTGATCCACGCGATCCCGATGTTGATGTGGTCGACTGGATTGAAATGATTCCCTATAGCGAAACCCGAAATTACGTGCAGCGCGTGATGGAAGGAACCTATGTCTATCGCAGGCGCTTTGCCCGCGACGAAATCGCGATGGGGCAAGACAACGCCAAGACCGACGAATAAACCCACCGTTGCGCACAGTCGGAAAACACACCGGCTTGCGCAATGGTTACCATCGCACCAAATTTGATCCATCCTGCTTGTCAGAAGAAGGTCGAAAATATGTCCGATAAAGAACTTTCATCCTGCCGCGCATTTGTATTCGATGCTTACGGTACACTTTTTGACGTCGGCTCCGCCGTTGCCAAGTTTCGCGACACCGTCGGCGACGAGGCAGAGCGACTTTCCGCAGTCTGGCGGCAAAAGCAACTTGAATACACCTGGCTGCGCAGCCTGATGGGTGATTTCACCGACTTCTGGACCGTTACTGGCGATGCCCTTGATTTCGCCATGGAAGAGACCGGCAAAAAAGACCCGGTTTTACGCGCCAAGCTGATGGAAACCTATCTGTCACTTGATACATTCCCGGAAGTTGTCGAAACGCTTAAAGCCCTTAAATCGCAGGGCCACAAACTGGCTATCCTGTCGAACGGGGCCAAGCATATGCTGATTTCAGCGGCAAAATCATCGAGCATACTCACCTTGTTCGATCACATTATCTGTGTCGATGATCTCAAAACTTATAAGCCGCACCCAGATGTCTATCAATTGGCAGTCGATCAGCTCGAAGTTGACGCCGCCGAGATATCGTTCCAGTCGTCCAATGGCTGGGATATTGCCGGTGCCGGGCATTTCGGTTTCCGCACCGCCTGGATCAATCGCACCAAACAACCGATGGAACGCCTGTCGCATCAGGCTGATGTGGTCCTAAACGGTCTGGACGAACTTTTGCCCCTGATTGAGGCACCACAAAAAGCGTAACAGGGAACACCGCAGCGTTTTTTTGACAGACGACATCACGACCAATAAAAAAGGCAGGCCAAACGGGCCTGCCTTTCATTTTATGGAACCAGCGGATCGCGACTTGTTGGTCGCGCCCAGATGATCATCTTTAGATCACTTGTTGTGTTCTTTTTTGATATGAGACGCAACAACCTGCCCTGCCTGAATAACCGTCAGGCCGCCTTCTTCGGCAAGGCCTTCAATACGGCGGCAGTGCCCTTCGATATGGGCACCGGGCTCGATTGACAGGCTTTCATGAAGGATATCGCCCATCATGCGTGCTGTGTCTGCCAGCGATACGTCACGGGCTCGGACCTGCCCGGTGACGGAACCGCAAATGCGAATCTTGTCGGCAACGATTTCGCCGCGGACTTCGCCAGATTGACCAATGGTCAGATTACGGGTGCGAATGTCACCATTCACAGAACCATCAACCTGCACATCAGATTCCGAAATCAGATCACCGGTTACCCGAAGATCCGCATTAATTACTGAAAGGCCACCCTTCTTCTCGGCAGCAGAACCACCGTGATTAGTTGTTGCCGTTTGTTTCGTCTTGCTCGTTTTTGAAAACATAACGTCCCGCCTCAATGAACTTTATCGGATTGACCGGTTTGTCATTAACCAAGACCTCGTAATGAACATGGCTTCCCGTACTTCGACCGGTACTTCCCATCAATGCAACGATGTCTCGATAACCTACTTCATCGCCCTTCTTTACGAGGACCTTGTATAAATGCCCAAAACGGGTTCGAACGCCGTTCCCATGATCGAGTTCGACCATCTTCCCGTATTTGCCACTCCACCCTGCGTGCACCACTTTTCCGGGTGCTGTAGCAAAGATCTTTGTTTTGACCGGCCCGGCAAGATCGACGCCGGAATGAAAGGCCCATTTCCCATTGATCGGGTCTTTTCGTTTACCGAACGGACTGGATAGATAATAAGCCCCTGCCGGTTCCCCGATCGGTGCCTTCGTTATTCGCTCATTCAGATTGGCAAGATGATCCATGCGATCATTCAAGGCCACGGCTGTATTGACGAATTCCTCGTCCTGCGGATGTTCGGGCTCAAACGCCACGAACGGACCACCAATCCCCGGTTCATCGGGCTTCATCGGCGGCAGGATAAATTCTTCCGGCTGCAAGCCGGTCATTTCAAGAACACTTTCCAGTTCAAGAATAGTGCTGTCTGCGGTTTCTGCCACCCGCTGCATCGCCTGTTGCTGCACGGTATGCAGATCAGCAATACGTTGGCGCGTGTCACTCAGTTCAACCTGCAACTTCTTTGACCGCTGCAAGGCCTGATCCCGTTCACGCATAAGCCGCGACATCACAGTTTCAACTGTTTCGAGTTCATCGCGCAGTGCCAGATTGCGGTTGGTAATCCCGTCGATCTGCCCCTGAAGGGCCGACATCTGGTTGTCCATCGATGTCCGAAGCGCAGAAATACGGGTTTTTTCTTTCTCACTGCTTTCGAGCTTGGACGTATAATCCTGTACACGCGCTTGAAGCTGCATGTTCTTTTCGGCCATCGACAGAAGGTTGCGGTGCGTCCCTTCCATCTGGGTCGTAATTTCGCCAAACCGACGCTGACTTTCTGTAACCCGCGTAATCAACTGGTTATAGGACAGCTCGCTGCGAAAAAGTTGCTGTTCGCGCGTCGCCAGCCTTTGATCAAGGTACCAACTATACCCCGACACACCGACCATCCACGTGATGGCAGCCGCCCCGAACGAAGCCAAACCGAGCTGTGCGTATTTTCCAAGCCGAAGCTGGTAAACAGAATCGTTTGATCGGACCAGTATCTGCCGGTCCGGGAACCATTTATTCACCAAGCGACGCGTGCGTTCAAACGCCGACATATTCAGTATATAACCCCTACTTGCCCGTACTCACGCATCCGGGACCCCCGATCACGCATTGTTTCTTCTTAGCCCCATCGATCTTATTTTTTGCTTTATCTTTACGCTACCTGTTACTCGCCACTCAGGCAAGCATGTTAACGCAACCTTAACTTCAAAATTTTCTCCGGTCGGTTGCTTTGCTATGGTACTTAATGGCATGTTCAATAGCTAATGTGCGGATCAGTAATGCCTTTTTCCCGTTTTTTGATCACCTGCTCCGCCACCTGGTTCTATAGCGGAAAAAGTCCAAAGGCCCCCGGTACGATGGGGTCTTTTGCCGCATTACCGTTCGGCTGGTTGTTGTGGGCTTACGGTGGCAACACTGCCCTTATCGTTGCCAGCATCGTTGTTTTCGTTTTCGGCGTGTTTATCGCTGATCGATACAGCCACATGATCGGCGTCCATGATGCCGGTGAAATCGTCATTGATGAAGTTGTCGGTCAATGGATGTGCCTGATGGTCATTCCGCTTGGCAATGGCTGGATTGATCTTGCCTGGCTGTTTGGGGCTTTCGTCGCGTTTCGTGTATTTGACGTTTTAAAACCATGGCCGATCCGCTGGGTTGATCGCCGTGTTGGGGGCGGGTTTGGCATCATGTGTGATGATGTTCTGGCAGGAATATTCGCAATGATCATACTTGCCGGCATCCATCATTTCATCAGCGGGGGATTTGTATGATGATAGATGACGATATCCTGACCGCCGCGCGTAATCTGATCGAAAAATGCACCCAACGGGGCGAAATGATCGCAACGGCCGAGTCTTGTACGGGTGGATTAATCACCGGCGCACTGACCGCCGTCGATGGCAGCTCATCTGTTGTTGATTGCGGGTTTGTCACCTATTCCAACGAGGCAAAGCACAGCTTGATCGGTGTGAGCCAAGATGTACTGGCCGAACATGGTGCCGTGTCACAGCAGGTCGCCAAGGCGATGTGCGAAGGCGCATTGCAGCGCGCCCCGAATGCAACCATTGCCGTCTCTGTCACCGGCATTGCCGGTCCGGGTGGCGGAAGTGCGTTAAAACCTGTTGGTTTGGTTCATTTTGGCTGTGCAGGCAAAGGACGCCCGACCCGACTGTATCACGAAGTCTTTCCCGGTGATCGCCATGCGGTGCGTAAGGCAACCATCCTTCACGCCTTTGCCATGATCAACGACATGCTAAGAGGCTGATCACAGCAATATATGCCTGCCCCAGCCTCCATGATCGAGATATAAAAGGGAATTAGTCGCCCGATGGCGGCACGTTCGGCTCGCCATACACTTCACGGGCGCGATTTTCGAACGCCCCCACCATTCTTTTGACCGCTTCGTTAAAGACCACCCCGATCATCTTTTGCAAAAGGGCAGATCGGAATTCAAAATCAACGAAGAAATCAAGCCAGGTCCCGCCGTCCTCATCCTTTTCAAACACCCAATGGTTGTTAAGGTATTTAAACGGTCCTTGCAGATACTCGACATCAATCCGGTCCGGGCGCTGCAAGGTTACTTTGGATGTGTATTTCTCACGGAACATCTTAAAGCCAATCACAAGATCGGCTTTAAGAACATCACCCTCACGGCTGCGTACACGCGATGCGACACACCACGGCAAGAACTCGGAATAGGAATCGACATCCTCGACGAGTGCAAAGAGTTGTTCCTGCGTATAAGGCAGCTTCCTGCGCTCTGCATGCGTCGGCACTCGATATCTCCCCTTATCGTCGCGCGTGTCGTTTCTAACTTATTCGGCGGCTTCGGTTGCGCGTGCAACTTTTGCCTTGGCCTGATCTGCCGCCGCCAGCTTCTTCTCACGTGCTTCACGCAGCTGTTCGAAATCTCGGTCCGCGTGATAGCTCGAACGCGTCAACGGCGTTGCTGACACCATCAAGAAGCCCTTGCCACGTGCCATCGATGCATATTCATCGAATTCATCAGGCGTCACGAACCGATTGACCGGCTCATGTTTAAGGGTTGGCTGCAAATACTGCCCAATCGTCAGGAAATCGACATCAGCAACACGCAGATCATCCATTACCTGTGAGAGTTCCTTACGTTCTTCGCCAAACCCAACCATCAGGCCCGATTTGGTAAAGATCGTCGGATCAATCTGTTTCACCCGATCCAGAATACGCAGCGACTGGTAATAGCGCGCGCCCGGACGGATGTTGGTATAAAGACGCGGCACGGTTTCCAGATTGTGGTTAAACACATCCGGGCGGGCCTTGGCCACGATTTCAACCGCTCCCGGCTTATCACGGAAATCCGGGGTCAGAATTTCAATGGTGGTTTCCGGCGCTTTATGACGGATCGCTTCGATCACGCGGGCAAAGTGGGCTGCCCCGCCATCAGCAAGGTCATCACGGTCAACAGACGTGATCACAACATGCTTAAGCTGCATGTCGGCAACCGCCATCGCCAGATTTTCCGGCTCAAACGGATCAAGTGCGTTCGGCATCCCGGTTTTAACGTTACAGAACGAACATGCCCGTGTGCAGGTGTCGCCCATAATCATGAAGGATGCATGCTTTTTCTGCCAGCATTCACCGATATTCGGGCATGCCGCTTCTTCGCAGACCGTATGCAGATTCAGACCACGCGCAAGTTCGCGGGTTTCCTGATACCCCTTCGACGTCGGCGCCTTAACACGGATCCAGGACGGCTTGCGCCCTGATGGACGATCCGGGCGTTTTTGCTTTTCCGGGTGACGAAGTGCTTTCGCCTCGTTCTGCGCCGTCGACATAGAGTGACCTCCGAAGGATTTGACGGGCGGCAATGTGCCGCCACGCCACGTATTTGTCAAACCGACATTCGTCAAATTACGTCATACCGGGCATGCTTGCCCGGTAAAACGCGATATTTTAGAAATGGATCGCACGCCCATAGGCGTCAAGGACCGACTCATGCATCATTTCCGAAAGTGTCGGATGCGGGAAGATCGTATGCATCAGGTCTTCTTCGGTCGTCTCAAGCCCCATGGCCACGACAAAGCCCTGAATAAGCTCGGTCACTTCGGTGCCCACCATATGCGCGCCCAGCAATTCGCCGGTTTTCGCATCAAACACGGTTTTCACCAGACCTTCGGGCTCACCCAATGCAACCGCCTTGCCGTTGCCAATGAACGGGAATTTGCCAACTTTGACATCATACCCGGCGTCTTTGGCCTTGGCTTCGGTCAGGCCGACACTGGCGACCTGTGGATGGCAATAGGTGCAGCCCGGAATCTTAAGCGGATCAATCGGGTGAACATTTTTGACACCGGCGATTTTCTCAACACAGATGACACCTTCATGCTCGGCCTTATGGGCCAACATCGGCGGACCGGCAACATCACCAATGGCATAAATGCCCGGTTCTGCGGTGCGCGAATATTCATCGGCGCCAATAACGTTGCGATCAACTTTGACTTTGGTAGTTTCAAGACCGAGGTTTTCGGTATTGCCAATCACGCCAACAGCCGAAATCACGCGATCAACGGTGATTTCCTGTTTCTTGCCGTCTTTGGTCTCAACCGTCACAACAACGTTATCCGCATTGCGCTTCAGGTTGGCAACCTTGGCTTCGGTCAGGATTTTCATCCCGTCCTTGGTCATCATCTTCTGCGCAAGGGCGGCAACTTCCTTGTCTTCGACCGGCATGATCTGCGACATGATTTCAACCACGGTCACATCCGCACCCATGGTGTGATAGAAGCTGGCAAATTCGATCCCGATTGCCCCCGACCCGACGACCACAATGCTTTTGGGCATTTTGTCCGGCGTCATCGCCTTTTTGTAATCCCAGACCACCTTGCCGTCGGCCTCAAGCCCCGGCAGCGAACGGGCACGTGCGCCGGTGGCAATGATGTAATGCTTTGCCGTATAGGTGCCTGCATCCTTGCCTTCAACAACGATCTTTTTCGGGCCATCAAACTTGGCTTCGCCGTTGATGACGGTAACCTTGTTCTTCTTGAGAAGATGACCAACACCGCCGGTCAGCTGTTTGGAAACGCCACGCGACCGCTGAATGACGGCATCAAGATCAAAGGATGGCTTTTCGCACGAAAGGCCATATTCCTTTGCATGGTTCATATTGCGATATACTTCGGCTGAACGCAGCAACGCCTTGGTCGGGATACAGCCCCAGTTCAGGCAAATACCACCAAGGTGTTCACGTTCAACAACAGCCGTTTTCAGGCCAAGCTGGGCAGCACGGATTGCGGTTACATAACCACCCGGACCTGCACCAATCACGATTACGTCGAAATTGCTATCCGCCATCGTAGGATCTCCTTCGCCTGCCCGTCACCGGTTACAGGTCTTGAAATTCAAATGCTTGCGGGGACTAATTAAAGTCCCCGCGCAACTTTGGACCCTCAGAGCAGCATGCTCAGCGGATCTTCAATCAGCTTTTTGAATTCGGCCATGAACTCGGCACCGACCGCGCCATCGACCGCACGGTGGTCAACAGACAGGGTGCAGCTCATGACCGTGGCAATGGCAAGCGCGCCGTCTTTAACAACCGGACGCTGCTCGCCTGCACCGACGGCAAGAATGCAACCCTGCGGCGGATTAATGATGGCAGAAAATTCCTTAATGCCAAACATGCCCAGATTGGAAACCGAGAAGGTCCCGCCCTGATAATCTTCCGGCTTAAGTTTGCCATCACGTGCTTTGCCAGCAAGTGCTTTCATCTCGCCCGAGATTTCAGCAAGGCCTTTGGAGCCGGCATCACGCACAACCGGCGTAATCAGCCCACCCTCGATGGCAACCGCCACCGAGATATCCTGTTTCTTGCACATCAGGGTCGCTTTGTCGGTCCAGATGGCATTTGCCGCCGGAACTTTTTTAAGTGCCAGCGAAACAGCACGGATGACAAAGTCATTGACCGAAATTTTGACACCGTCGCCAGCTTTTTCATTTAGCTGCTTACGGGTGGCAAGAAGGTTGTCGAGTTCGCAATCGACCGTCAGGTAGAAATGCGGAACCTGCTGTTTAGATTCCGTCAGGCGGCGCGCGATGGTTTTGCGCATGCCACTGTTCGGAACTTCTTCGTATTCCGGAAGACCGGTCAAATCCGGGTTCCAGCCAGATGCCGCCGGGGCGGCAGATGCAGCCGGTGCAGATGGCGCAGCCTCTGCGTCCGATTTCTTTTCTGCCGGTTTCGACGACATGGCCGCTTCGACGTCACGTTTGACAACGCGACCACGCGGACCAGAGCCGGTTACAGCCGCAAGGTCAACGCCTTCGTTCGACGCAATGCGTCGTGCAAGCGGGCTGGCCTTAACGCGCTCACCACCAGATACAGGGGCTGCTGGTGCCTGACTTGCTTCTGCCGGGGCAGAAGCAGCCGCTGGTGCGTCTTCTTTGGCGGGTGCAGTCTCTTTTGTTTCTTTGGAACCTGCCGCCGAGGTATCCGCTGCTGACGTATCAGCACCGTCAAGAGCGCTTTCGTCTTCGTCTTCTTCAAGCAGAAGCGCGATTACCTCGTTTACAGGAACACCCTCGCTGCCTTCGGCAACAAGGATTTTACCGATTTTGCCTTCATCGACGGCTTCGACTTCCATCGTGGCTTTGTCGGTTTCAATTTCTGCGATGACATCGCCCGATTCAACGGTATCACCTTCCTTGACGTGCCATTTTGCCAAGGTGCCTTCGGTCATGGTCGGCGAAAGCGCCGGCATCAATACTTTTACAGGCATGAACACATTCTCCCGGTAACGGGGCGGTGCGTTTTATAACCGCACCTGCCCCTGTCCGTATCACTTAGCGATAGCAAACGGCCTTGGCCGCATCGACGATGTGCTGCTCTTGCGGAAGTGCAAGCACTTCCAGATTTGCAGCATACGGCATCGGAACATCTTCCCCGGCGACACGCGCAACCGGTGCGTCGAGGTAATCAAATGCATGTTCCATGACCGCCGATGCGATTTCCGCACCGATACCGGCGAAGTGCCAGCCTTCTTCACAGGTGACAATACGGTTGGTCTTCATCACCGAGCGAATGATCGTGTTCACATCCAGCGGACGGATCGTACGCAGGTTGATAACCTCAGCCGAGATGCCCTGCTCTGCCAGCTGTTCAGCAGCTTTCAGTGCCTTTCCAACCATGATCGAGAAAGCAACGATAGTGACATCGGTCCCTTCGCGTTCAATTTTGGCCTGACCGATTGGCAGAACGAAATTGTCGTCATCAGGAACTTCGAAGCTCTGACCGTACATCAGTTCGTTTTCAAGGAAGACAACCGGGTTCGGATCGCGGATCGCCGCCTTGAGAAGACCTTTGGCATCTGCGGCTGAATACGGTGCAACAACCTTAAGGCCCGGGCAATGTGCGTACCATGATGCATAACACTGCGAGTGCTGGGCACCAACGCGCGATGCGGCACCGTTTGGACCACGGAACACAATCGGGCAACCAAGCTGCCCACCAGACATATAAAGCGTCTTTGCTGCCGAGTTGATGATCTGGTCAATCGCCTGCATGGCGAAGTTGAACGTCATGAATTCGACAACCGGTCGCAGGCCCATAAATGCGGACCCCGTCGCAAGACCGGCAAACCCCTGTTCGGTAATCGGCGTATCAACAACACGCTTGTCACCAAACTCATCAAGCAGACCCTGGGTAACTTTGTAGGCCCCCTGGTACTCCGCAACTTCTTCGCCCATGACAAAGACGTTTTCATCACTGCGCATTTCTTCGGCCATTGCATCACGCAAGGCTTCACGCACCGACTGGGTTTTAAAGCTGGTGTAGGTTTTCTCATCCTGCGTTGCGTTAACAACACTCATGGCGCGCGGATCAGACTCCGCACGTTCAATCGTACCACTTGCGGAAACCGGGGCGGCCTTTGCCGTGCTCGGTGCCGGTGTTTCTTTTTCTTCGGCGGGTGCCGGTGCGGCTTCTGCTTTGGGCGCAGGTGACGCAGAAACATTATCAAGTGCAGACGCATCCTCGTCTTCGTCGAGGATGTACGCGATGACTGCATTCACCGCGACATTTTCGGTACCTTCAGCGATCACGATCTTGCCCACAGTACCTTCATCGACAGCTTCGACTTCCATCGTCGCCTTGTCGGTTTCAATTTCTGCGAGGACGTCACCGGATGCGACAGTGTCGCCTTCCTTGACAATCCATTTGGCAAGCGTGCCTTCGGTCATGGTCGGCGACAGCGCCGGCATCAAAACTTCAATCGGCATTGTTCCCTCTCTCCCGGGAAAAATCGTTCAAAAGCGGTTCGCGATAGCTTGCGATCACGCGTCGATCAGAATATCGGTAAACAGCTGCGAAACATCCGGTTCCGGGCTGTTCTGTGCGAACTCGGCCGCTTTTGCGACGTCGGATTTCACTTCCTTGTCGATATCTTTCAGGCCAGCTTCGTCAATGATGTCGCCATCAATAAGAAGCTTTTTGACCATATCGATCGGATCGTGTTCTTTGCGCATCTTGTCGAGTTCGTCCTTGGTGCGATATTTCGCAGGATCCGACATCGAATGACCACGATAACGATACGTTTTCAGCTCAAGGATATAAGGGCCCTTGCCTGCGCGGCAGTGTTCAACCGCACGTTCGCCAGCGGCTTTCACCGCCAGAACATCCATACCGTCAACCTGTTCACCCGGAATGCCATAAGCAGAGCCGCGCTGATAAAGATCAGGACTGGATGAATGACGCTGGGTAGAGGTACCCATGGCGTACTGGTTGTTCTCGATGCAATAAATCACCGGAAGCTGCCAGAGTGCGGCCATATTGAAGGACTCGTATACCTGCCCCTGGTTGACGGCACCGTCACCAAGATAGGTCAGGCAGACCTTGTCTTCACCGCGATATTTGTAATTGAAGGCAATACCGGTCCCAAGCGGAACCTGTGCGCCAACGATACCATGTCCGCCATAGAAATTCTTTTCCTTGGAGAACATATGCATCGAGCCACCCTTACCTTGGGAGTACCCGCCTTCGCGTCCTGTCAGCTCTGCCATCACGCCACCGGCATCCATGCCACATGCAAGCATATGTCCATGGTCACGGTAACTGGTGACAACACCATCGTCGCCGGTAACAGCAGCCTGCATGCCGACAACGACTGCTTCCTGCCCGATGTAAAGGTGACAGAAGCCACCGATGAGACCCATGCCATACAGCTGACCGGCTTTTTCTTCAAAGCGACGGATCAGAAGCATTTCACGGTAATATTTGAGGAGATCGTCACTGCTCGCCTGATTGTCGGCGCGCGTTGTGGCGCGTTTGCGTTTCGTGGTCGCCATGTTTCCTCCCGGTGGATGGCTGTCGCTTAAGCATCATGTATGAGCGCTTAATTCGGTACTGGACCACCGAAATGACTACCTAAAACCACGTGGAAGGGCAAGTAATCTAACACTGAATAAACCTTTGTTTTGCAACGCACAATTGCTGATAAACCATAAAATGGTTAATTATCGCAATTTCACAAATATACAGATTTTCAGAGTTTTCAGCTACTTGGGGCGATCCTTTAAAATCCGTTCATTCCCTCACGTCACAAATGCTATGCTTTTATGAACATAATATCGCATAGCCGTAAAAGAACAAATACAACCCCAGAAGGCATTCAATATCAACGCCCTCAACTGTTTTCCTGAGGAATTGGCATTTCAACCAAAAGTCAGTTGAAACAAAACCTTATCCAAAGGGATTTATTACTGAAGCCATTTCACAACTATAAATATTCACATCAAGCACAGGATTTGTGCCAAACCGGTGCCAAAACGGCAAAAGTTACAATAGTTGCAATCAATGGATTCTCCGGCCTGTTTTAAAGCACCGGAAGAAACGATGACGTAGTGCCGGGGAGATTACTTCTGCGCTGTGATGGTTGCGGTGTCGCTGTAGCCATCATGATGGAAGATAATCACATCATCTGGATGGGCGGCATTAAGCATCGCGCGCGCGCGTTCATCAAGCAGATCAGGGTCAAGATGCTTGGCGCGCAAGGACACAACATGTTGTTCAAGCAGTTTGCGCTTTTGCGTCGTCTCATCGCGGACCAAAGCAATCTCGGTGACACGATCCTGCATCGACCAATAGGTCAAAAGACCGCGATCACCTTCCACACTATGGAAGATGAAATACGCCATTACTGTAAATGCGATGACCGGTGCAACAGCCTGTTTAAGGCGACGAAAGACCGGTGATGTTGAAGACATTTACCCCTGCCCGTGCGCACAAAGCCGATTTGACGGCTTAAAAAGTTATTCCGGCTCCGCAACATGAAAACAACATACGTTATTCTCATGCCTTATCAGGTAGATAACACCTGCTAAGGTCAAAAGCCGGGTAATATTACCCGTCAAGTAACACCCAAACGCGTAAAAATAGAGTTAACCGCGCGCTTCAAACGCACAAAAATACGGTCAAACAGGTAATTCTGAATTAGGGAAATGGGGCAGCAAGAGTACGTATGAGCAGCCGCCTCATCCGCCACTGGCGCGGCGTTCCGTCTTTTGTGACACCGCTCATTGCACATGGAAAACGGGCCGCCCCGGAAATTCCCGGAACGGCCCGCCTTAACATCTATCGATCTTTAAAACCGATACGGCTTACTTCAGGATCGAACGACCCGGATAATACGCACCGGCATCAAGCATCTCTTCGATGCGGATCAACTGGTTGTATTTTGCAAGACGGTCAGAACGTGACAGCGAACCGGTTTTGATCTGACCACAATTGGTGGCAACCGCCAGATCGGCAATGGTCGAATCTTCGGTTTCGCCCGAACGGTGCGACATCACGGCAGTATAGCCTGCGCGATGGGCCATTTCGACAGCTTCAAGCGTCTCCGACAACGTGCCGATCTGGTTGACTTTGACCAGGATCGAGTTGGCAACGCCCTTTTTGATGCCGTCGGCAAGACGGATCGGGTTGGTCACGAAAAGATCATCGCCAACCAGCTGGGTTTTAGCACCGATTGCTGCGGTAAGTTCTGCCCAACCGTCCCAGTCATCTTCGGCCATACCATCTTCGATGGAGAAGATCGGGTATTTCCCGACAAGATCGGCCCAGTATTTCACCATACCACCGGCATCAAGGGTCTTACCCTCGCCCGCCAGCACGTATTTGCCGTCTTTGTAGAATTCGGTTGATGCGGCATCAAGCGCCAGCACAACGTCTTCTTCCGGACGATAGCCAGCAGCTTCGATTGATTTCATGACATAGCTGATTGCAGCTTCGGTCGATGCGATGTTCGGGGCAAAACCACCTTCATCCCCGACCGAGGTGCTCAGACCGTCTGCGGACAGTGCCTTTTTCAGGTTATGGAAGATTTCAGCACCCATACGGATCGCGTCTGACCCGGTTTCGGCTGAGACCGGAACAACCATGAATTCCTGAACATCGATGGCGTTATCGGCATGCTCGCCACCGTTGATGATGTTCATCATCGGCACCGGAAGGGTGCGTGCAAACGACCCCCCAACATAACGAAACAGCGGCAGGCCCGCATCTTCGGCCGCAGCCTTGGCTGTGGCAAGCGACACACCAAGGATCGCATTTGCGCCAAGGCGGGCTTTGTTCGGGGTACCGTCAAGATCAATCATGACGGTATCAACAGCAATCTGGTCTTCGGCATCCATACCAACCAGCGCTTCAAAAATCTCACCATTGACC
The DNA here is from genome assembly GCF_000421265.1 of Thalassospira lucentensis MCCC 1A00383 = DSM 14000. Taxonomy (GTDB): domain Bacteria; phylum Pseudomonadota; class Alphaproteobacteria; order Rhodospirillales; family Thalassospiraceae; genus Thalassospira; species Thalassospira lucentensis. The sequence goes on from NZ_ATWN01000005.1 coordinate 128,077, forward strand.
GAGGCCACTGCTTTGGTGACACCTTTGCCCATATAGCGGTCTTCTTTGTCACGCAGCTCAACAGCTTCGTGCGCACCGGTTGACGCGCCAGACGGAACGGCAGCACGACCAAAGGCGCCATTTTCCAGAGTGACATCAACTTCGACCGTCGGGTTACCACGGCTGTCAAGGATTTCGCGGCCGCGAATATCGATAATAGCGGTCATGACTGAAACGTTCTCCTTAAGGACGAGGAAGCAAGCCCTTTATTGGGCTTGCGGGTTACAGCAAAAACAATGCCGCCAGACATGTTCTGGCGGCATTTTTATTTTCAGACGTCAAACATATCCAGACGAACCGGGTTGGCTTTGGCCACCTTGTCGAGTTCCATCAGGACCGAAAGAACTTCGGGGAGTTTGTTCAACGGAATTTGGTTCGGGCCATCGGAGATGGCCGTCGCCGGGTTATCGTGGGTTTCGATAAACAGTGCCGCGATACCAACCGCAACGGCCGCACGCGCAAGGACCGGCGCGAATTCGCGCTGGCCACCTGATGTGGTGCCCTGACCGCCCGGCTGTTGAACCGAATGGGTTGCATCAAAGACAACTGGATAGCCCTGACGGGCCATGGTGGGAAGTCCGCGGAAGTCTGTAACAAGCGTGTTATAGCCAAAGCTGGTTCCACGATCACACAGCATAATATTTTCATTGCCGGTAGCAGCAATATTGTTGGCCACATTGGCCATGTCCCAAGGCGCCAGGAATTGCCCCTTTTTGACATTAACCACGCGCCCGGTTTTGCCCGCCGCCTGCAAAAGATCGGCCTGACGGCACAGGAATGCCGGGATCTGCAGGATATCGGCAACTTCACCAACAGCCGCACACTGATCAGGCAAATGCACATCGGTTACAATCGGAAGGCCGGTCTTGTCTTTGACTTCGGCCAGAATATCAAGCCCCTCGGACATACCAACACCGCGTTTTGACGTCGTGCTGGTCCGGTTGGCTTTATCAAACGAGCTTTTATAGACAAGCCCAATGCCCATCCCCTCGGAAAGTTCCTTAAGGGCGATGGCCATTTCAAGCGCATGCGCACGGCTTTCAATCGCGCACGGGCCCGCCAATACAGCAAACGGCCGGTCATTGGCGATTTCGATATTTCCGACTTTAACGGTTTTGATTTCGGTCACTTCACTGACTTTCACTCAAGGCTTCAGGCACGCACGTTATAGGGTTACACCAGACGACTGCGCTCTTTGGCAGCCTTGATGTAGGACACAAATAGCGGATGCGGATCAAGCGGACGCGACCGCAGTTCCGGGTGGAACTGCACGCCGATGAACCACGGATGATCCGGGTATTCGACGATTTCCGGCAACCGCCCATCCGGCGACAGGCCCGAGAATTTAAGCCCTTTTTCCTCAAGCTGCCCCATGAAGTTTACGTTAACTTCATAGCGATGGCGATGGCGCTCAAGCACGGTTTCACTGGCATAGATGTCGCGCGCGCGCGACCCGTCAACCAGTTTGCACTCGTAATTGCCAAGACGCATGGTCCCGCCAAGATCGTCTTCATCCGAACGACGCTCAACCGACCCACCGTCTTTCGACCATTCGGTCATCAGACCGACAAGCGGTGTTTTCGTCGGACCAAATTCCGATGATGATGCATCTTTAAGGCCGGCCAAATTACGGGCGGCCTCAAGAACCGCCATCTGCATGCCAAAGCAAATGCCAAAATACGGCACCTTGTTTTCACGGGCATAACGGGCTGCGGCAATCTTGCCTTCTGCGCCACGCTCGCCAAAACCACCCGGCACCATGATCGCATCAAGCTTGGACAGGATTTCGCTAACGTCACCCTCTTTTTCAAGCGCGTCTGACGCAATCCACTCCAGCTTAACCCGGACCTTATTGGCAATGCCGCCATGGGTTAGCGCTTCGGTCAGGGATTTATAGGCATCAGGCAACTGAATGTATTTGCCAACGATCCCGATGGTGACTTCACCTTCCGGATTGCGGATGGTGTTGCAGATTTCATCCCACGGACGCAAATCGGGGTCCTGTGCCTGCAGGCCAAAGTGATGAAGCACTTCGTTATCAAGACCATACTGATGATAGCTGATCGGCACCTGATAGATGTTATCAACATCATAGGCCGGGATAACAGCCGCTTCACGCACGTTACAGAAACGCGCAATCTTGCGGCGCTCATTGATCGGAATTTCACGATCACACCGGCACAGAAGGATATCAGGCTGAATACCAACACTTTGCAGTTCCTTGACGGAATGCTGGGTTGGTTTGGTTTTAAGCTCACCGGCCGATGAAATATACGGCACCAAAGTCAAATGCATGAACAAGGTCCGGCCATCGCCAAGATCATTGCCCATCTGACGAATGGCTTCAAGGAACGGCAGGCTTTCGATATCGCCAACCGTGCCGCCAATTTCGACCAGAACGAAATCCTCGGTCGCATCGGACTGAACGAATTCCTTGATCGCATCGGTAATGTGCGGAATGACCTGCACCGTCCCGCCGAGGTAATCCCCGCGACGTTCGCGCGCAATCACATTGGAATAAATCCGCCCGGTGGTCACGTTATCAGAACGGCGCGATGACACCCCGGTGAAACGTTCATAATGGCCAAGATCAAGGTCGGTCTCGGCCCCGTCTTCGGTCACATAGCACTCACCGTGCTGATACGGGCTCATGGTGCCCGGATCAACGTTGATATATGGATCAAGCTTGCGCAGGCGAACGGTAAAACCACGTGCCTGTAGCGAGGCACCCAAAGCAGCCGACGCCAGGCCTTTGCCCAACGAAGAAACAACGCCACCGGTGATAAAGATATAACGAGTCATTTCTTTGCCTCATCTCAAAGCACAAAGCCTCGGTTCCAATGCAGTGCATCATGAACCGGGAAATACAACAATCAAAAAATGAGGCGGCAAGTTTGCCGCCTCGGGTCGTCGGTTATTTTGTCTAGCGGGTCGGAGCCGCGGGCCCGGTATCCTCAGCGGGTTCAGTAACCGCTGGGGCATCCGTGGTCGCCGAGGACGATGCTGCCGGAGCCTGTTCCAAGATGGAAGCTGGCTTGGTGTGGCTATTGGACTGGAGGGCCAGGATGATGCTGGTGATCATGAACGCGCCGGCCAGTATCGCAGTCGTGCGGGTCAGCAAGTTTGCAGCACCGCGTGAGCTCATCACGCCAAAACCGCCGCCGCCTCCGCCGCCACCGCTGTTACCACCGATACCAAGCCCACCGCCCTCGCTGCGCTGTACGAGAATGACGGCAATCATGCCAAGCGCGAGAAGAAGGTGAATTACCAGAATAACTGTTTGCATGGTGTCGAAACTCTTGTCCTAACTTCCGATCCGAACGCAACCTGCCCCGGATCGGGCATAAATTTGATGCGTATTTAACCCGTTTTATGGCTGTTGGCTAGGCGCAAGTTTCAATAATTTTCCAAAAATCATCAACCTTGAGGCTGGCCCCGCCGACCAAAGCACCGTCAACATCTTCGACAGCAAGCAATTCCGCCGCGTTGGACGGTTTGACCGAACCACCATAAAGAATACGGAATTCATCACCGTCTTCAAAACGTTCAACAAGTTCGGCACGAATTGCGGCATGAACCTTGGCAACTTCGGCAACACTGGCCGTCCGCCCGGTGCCAATGGCCCAGACCGGCTCATAGGCAATAATCGTGTTTTTCGCCGTCGCCCCATCGGGCACCGACACGGCAACCTGACCATTAACCACCGCAAGCGTCGCCCCAAGATCACGTTCCTGTTCGGTTTCACCAACACAGACAACCGCTGCCAACCCCGCATCATGTGCGGCGATGGCCTTCAGACGGATGGTGGTGGAACTTTCATCGTGATCGGCACGACGCTCGGAATGTCCGACAAGAACATAACCCGCGCCAATGTCAGCCAGCATCGGTGCAGCCACATCCCCGGTATGCGCGCCTGACGTCGCAACATGGCAATCCTGCCCGCCGACCATCACCGCACTGTCTTTGGTCGCCGCAACAACCTCGGACAACAGAGTTGCTGGCGGACAGACAAGAACGTCACAGCCCAAAACCCCGCGTTCGCCCGCCTTGGCCGCAAGGGCCGTAGCCAGCGCGACACCATCCGCGCGCAAACAGTTCATTTTCCAGTTTCCGGCGATCATGGGACGGCGTTGGGTCATGGATGTGGTCCTCTTGCTGGGTCAGGGTCAAACAGGCTCGGTATCTCTAACAAATGCGTCGTCGGGCGCATAGCCCGGTTACGATCCGTTACATTCTATCTTGATACGCGGTTTCTAGCACGCGGCATGCTCTGCGCCAAGCCCCGGAAACGGTGGTGATATGGCCCTTGTTTTGTCCTGCTTATTTGTTCTATGTAATCGGATGTTGCCGGGGGTACCTCTCGCCATTAAGATGCGCGACAATTCCGAACCGGGTTCCGTACCGTGACGGACAAAATTATAACCTGTCGAGACACCATTTCGACACCAAACCACGAATTGTTAGGCTTATTCATATGCTTGCTGGCATTCGCAAATTTTCGAAATCAATCTTTGCCAAAATCATCTTTGGCCTGATTGCATTGAGCTTCGTCGGCTGGGGCCTCAATGCGTCCATGCTTGACCTTGGAACATCACGTCAAGTCGCGGAAATCGGCAATCAGTCGATCACCCCCGTCGAACTGGACCGCGCTTTCCAGCGCAGTGTTCAGAACATGCGTAATGTGTTTGGTCCGAACTTCAACCAGCAGCAGGCCGTGCAAATGGGCCTCCTGAACAATACGGTTCAGTCACTGGTTTCCCAGAAGATCATGCGTGAAGACGCACGCGACAAGGGCATTGGCATCAGCGATGAAAAAGTCCGTGACGCCATCTTTGCGTCGGACAATTTCAAAGACCCGGCAACCAACCAGTTCAGCCGTGATCGTTTCATGCAGTCGCTCTATGCCGCAGGTTACACGGAACAGGAATTCATCGACGGCGTGCGTGGCGATCTTATGAGCCAGCAGATCGTTGGCAGCCTGACCGGCACTGCCGCAGTTCCTGAAATTATGGCACAGCAGATCGTTTCATATCGGAACGAACAGCGTTCGGGGTCATTCTTTACCCTTAACCGCGCAGAGTTTGACGACATCGCAACCGCCGATGACGCCACCCTTCGCAAATATCACGAAGACAATGCCCAGCAGTTTACCGCACCTGAAACCCGTGACGTCACCTTGGCGACACTGTCTTCTGCGGATCTGATCAGCACAATCAACGTGACCGACGCAGAAATCCTCGAATCCTATAACCAGCGCATTGCCGAATTCCAGACACCGGAAAAACGCACCGTGCAGCAGATCCTGTTTGCCCCGAACGAAGAACAGACAGCCAAAGACGCTTACAAACGTCTGCAAGAAGGCGCTGACTTCATGGACGTCGCCAAAGAAGCCGGCATGGATAGCTCGATGGTTAATCTGGGTGAATTCACTGCCAATGACATTCTTCCTGATTTGCGCGATGCGACCTTTGATCTGCCTGAAGGTGGTGTTTCCGAACCGGTTGAAACCGCACTTGGCTGGCATATCCTGCGTGTTCCGTCGATCACAGCAGGCAAAACCCAGTCACTTGATGACGTTCGCGACACCGTTGTTGATGGCTTGAAACAGTTCAAAGCCGAAGACGCGATTTATGATCTTGCCGTCACCTTCGACGAAGAACTTGGTGCAGGCACCCCGATCAAAGATGCCGCACGCGAGGTCGGGGCAAAAACCTATGACCTGTCGGGCGTTGTCCGTGGCGAAGGTCTGGCCGGTCAAACCATCGATGGTTCGGATGAAATCAACGCCAAAATCTTTGAACTCGAAGGTGGCGAAGAAAGCCTGCTTGAAGAAACTGCAAACGGCGTACGCTATGTCCTGCGGGTAAACCAGATCACCCCGTCAGCCTTGCGTCCGTTTGAGGACGTACGTGACGAGGTTGTGGCCGCATGGACAACCGATGAACGTCAACGCCTGATGCTTGCCAAGGCCGAAGAACTGGCCAGTGACATCAACAACACAGGTGCAGACATCGCCACCACGGCGGCCAATGATGGGGCGGAAGTCAAACAAAGCGGCCTGACCAAACGTGACGGCAATGGACTTAACGATGACGTTAGCCCATCTGTTGCCGCTGCCCTGTTCTCGCTTGAGGATGGCAAGGCCAAAGCACTCCAGACCAGCGAAAACGTTGTCATCGTCAAACTTGATGACATCAAGGCTGCCAATACGGACACCGCGGATGCGGCCCCTGTCACCGATGAGCTTAAACAAGCCATCAATCAGGACATCCTCGCGCAGTATCTTGATTACCTGAACGAGGAAATCTCGGTCAGCATCAACAACAGCGTGATCAACGGGCTGTATGCGCCCGCCGCGGCAAACTAATCATCCAACGCAAAGGGCGGCTTGTTTAAACAGGCCGCCCTTTTTCTTATAAAATCCACCCACGCCACAAGACCGGAAATCGGACATCCCCATGGAAATCAAACCGGATTTCACCAGTTTCAAGCAAAATTACGAAAACGGCATTTCGCAGGTTCTCTCGACAGCACTCACCGCGGACCTCGATACACCTGTCTCGGCTTTCCTTAAAATTGCCGACGGCATGCCCAATACCTATTTGCTTGAATCTGTTGAAGGCGGCGCTGTTCGCGGTCGTTATTCGTTCCTTGGCCTGAAACCCGATCTGATCTGGCGGTGCTTTGGCGATCGCGCCGAACTCAACCGGCGTGCCATGGCCGATGCCGACGCATTTGTTGCCGAAAAAGACGCCCCGCTCGAAAGCTTGAAAAAGCTGATGGCTGAAAGCCACATTACCCTGCCCGACAATATGCCGCCCATGAGTGCCGGTCTTGTTGGCTATATGGGCTATGACACCGTGCGTCTGATGGAAAAACTGCCCGACAGCAACAAGGATGAACTTGGTGTTCCTGATGGCATTTTTATCCGCCCAACGGTCACGGCAAGCTTTGACACCATCGCGGACACGGTCACCGTGGTAACACCTGTACGCCCTGAAGACGGCATCAGTGCTGACGCGGCCTATGATCTGGCCTGTGCGCGCCTCAATGACGTGGTTTTACAGTTCCAGCGCAATCTGTTTATCGACCGGCGTTCGAAATCGGTGCCCGACACCCTGCCCGACCCCAAGGTCAGCGTCGACGAAGCCGGGTTCCATAAAATGGTCGATCAGGCCAAGGAATATATCCGCGCGGGCGATATTTTTCAGGTGGTGCTGTCACAACGCTACACGTTGCCTTATCAGCTCCCGCCTTTCGCATTTTATCGTGCGCTGCGCCGGATCAACCCGTCGCCTTTCATGTTTTATCTTGATATCGGTGGGTTTCAGGTGGTTGGCGCCAGCCCGGAAATTCTGGTGCGCCTGCGCGATAACGAAGTCACCATTCGCCCGATTGCCGGTACGCGCCGCCGCGGTCATACACCCGAAGACGACAAAGTCATGGCGCAGGACCTTCTGGACGATCCCAAGGAACGCTCAGAGCATCTGATGTTGCTTGATCTTGGCCGCAACGATGTGGGCCGCGTTTCCAAACCCGGAACCGTACGCGTCACCGACCGCGAAAAGATCGAATATTATTCTCACGTCATGCACATCGTTTCCAACGTCGTGGGTGAAGTTGACGAAAAATACGATGCGATGGATGTACTCAAGGCTGGATTCCCGGCGGGAACAGTCTCGGGTGCCCCCAAGGTGCGCGCCATGGAAATCATTGATGAACTGGAATCGGTCCGTCGCGGCATTTACGCCGGATGCATTGGCTATATTTCCGCCGATGGCTCAATGGATACCTGTATTGCCCTGCGCACCGCCGTCATCAAGGACGAGCAAATCCACATTCAGGCAGGGGCTGGCATCGTTGTCGACAGCCAACCCGAACTTGAAGACAAGGAATGCCGAAACAAGGCAGGCGCGCTTATGGCTGCGGCCCGCGAAGCCCATCGCTTTGCCTAAGACACCAAGCTCACGCTTCGCACTCTGACCCCGACCTTCTGCCGATACTTTAAGAAAGGTTGTTTTGGTGACCCTATGCTTTTCGAAACATGGACCGGAATTTCCCTCTGAGCTGATCGATGCACTATCGGCCGGAGAAGTTGTTTTCCTGTGTGGTAGCGGCATTAGCGTTCCACAACTTCCAGATTTCAAGACATTGGTCGATCAAACCTATAAGCGGCTTGATGTCGATAAAGATGCCGCCGAAGAGCGCTCCTATGAAGGACAGCGCTATGAGGAAGTGCTCGGAGCTCTTGGACGCCGCCTCGCCGATCCCGAGGCAATGGTTCGCACAGTCTCTGAACAGTTGGTTGTGCCCTCAGAGCCGCAGCTTAACAAACATCAAACGATACTGAGGCTCTCGCGCGATCTTAACAACCGCGTTCTAACTGTTACTACTAACTTTGACACTTTGCTCGAGCGCGCGTTAGAAAATTCTCCGAATAGAGACCGCCAGAAAAGTTTTGCCGGTCAGGCACTCCCTGCTCCCGGAGGCCCCAATTTCTCCGGGATTATCCATTTACACGGCAGATTGGGCGACCCGGAACTTGACTTAGAAGCAACATCTCTTGTGCTTACCAGTTCCGACTATGGCGACGCCTACATGCGTTCGGGCTGGGCTTCACGGTTCCTATTCGATCTTGCCCGTTGCAAGACCCTCGTCCTTATTGGCTATAGTGCAAACGACGCACCGATCCGCTACTTCCTCAATGTACTAGAAGCCGACCGTGCTCGGTTCCCCGACCTGCATCAGGTGTACGCCTTCGATGCCTACGAACGTGATCCTATCGAGGCGCAGACAGGCTGGGGAACACTTGCCGTTAAACCGCTTCCATATTGCAAGTTCAACCCTGCGAACGGCGACCCTGATCACTCACCACTTTGGGACGATCTGTGCCAACTCGCTGACATGGTTGAACGCCCCAAACAATCACGTGAAAAGCTTACACAAAGGATTTTGACTGGTAATAGTAGTACTCTAACCGACCAGCAACTAAGTGAACTGTCCTGGCTCTTCTCTGATCGAAACGACCTATGGCCTGTCGCACTCAAAACCCTCTCTGATCCGAGTTGGTTTAAGGTCTTTCAAGAAAACAAACTTTGGTCAACTAAAGACGCAGCTTGGGTTATAGCAGCGTGGATCGCAAACAATTTTGAAAGCGCTCAAAGCTACAGGACTGCGGTAGAGTGGTATACTATCCTCGGTAATGACTTCATCTCGCGGTTAGAGCAACGACTACAGCAAAATCCGCCAGTATCACCTTTCTGGCTCAAGTCATGGCGCGTCTTTGTTTCGCTCCAACCAGCAGAGCATTCCGATGCGTTCGAACAAGAGGCTTATAATCTCAATTGGAAGCTTCAGTCTGGCCAGATCCTCGATAGCGACCTCAGGCAGTCGATCGCGTTGCTTGCGCCAATGCTCGTAGCCCGGCGACCGTGGCAGCGTAATGTTCAAGATATAGATGAATCGGAATTGGACGAACCACGATTGTCAAACCTTGTGAATCTTGAGCTCCGCGTTGCCGACGACACTAGCGCGGCTGATATTATCAAAGCACTGGATAAGTTAGACGGCTATGAGATGCGTATTCTTGAATTGGGCAACCAAGCTCTAAGTTCCTCTCTTCAGCAATCTGTCGACCTAGGGATGATTGTCGACGATTTCGATTGGAGCGACTTCAGCGTACCCTCGATTGAGGAACATGCCCAGAACGCGCACCACAATGGCGTAATATTCCTCGTCCGCACGATCATGAACACCTTCCCGAAAGCACTTAAATTCAATCGTGACCGGGCTCTTACGCAGGCTGCTCAATGGCGGACTTGGCCGGGGCGCATCGGCGCTCGGATGCTGCTCCATAGCGCACGCGATCCAGTCGCCTTCTCTGGCGACGACGCTCTGCGTTTACTGCTCCAGCTAAAGGATACCGATTTCTGGATCATCCGCCGAGAGTTAGCGTTGGTACTACGTGATAGAGCTTCCGAAGCTAAAAAAGAACTCGTTAATGAAGTAGAGGCCCGGATCCGAAACAGCGGTGAAGCATTTTATGCTCGCTATTCGCTCGAAGAGGATCAAGTAGACTGGCGTGCGCATGCTCGAGACAAAGACGTCTGGCTCCGCCTGAAGATGCTCGACGCCGCAGGTGCGGTCTCAACGGCGGGGCGGACCGAACTTGATGCAATCGTGTTGCGGCGACCTCACCTAGATCGCGATATAGAGGACAAAGACTTCTTCGGTTCCTATAGCTATGGCGTGCGAAACATCGTAGGCGACAGCGGACCGATCTTAGAGGCCGCTCCTGATGACCGCCTTAAAGTCGCAGCAGAGCTCCGTATAAGCCGCGATATCGACATGCAACTGGGGTGGAGAAGTTATTGCCAATCCGACCCTAAGGGCGCATTCGATACGCTCGCGTTCGCCGAACTGACAAAACCGAATATCGCCTTGTGGGGTGATCTTCTGTCGGTGTTAGCCCAAAGCAATGAAGAGAATAATGCAACGCTGCGCGACCAACTTTCGGTGGAATCACTTTCACTGTTGGAGGACCTCAACAAATTGGACCTCAAACCTATCGCAGCAAGCATTATCGATCTGCTCCTGTTCAGGTCACGGGGGTGTATAAAAAATCTCGAGAACTGGTGCGACCGGCTCTGGGCTGCGGTGCAACTTGTGGAGCATGAGGCAGACTTCGAAAAAGACATCGGCATGACAGCAATCAATAGTGCTGCAGGTCGACTAACAGAGATTCTTGTAAAGGAACTTAATCACACGAGAGAAACCGATGGGCAATACGAGGCGCGGCAGCGCAAGCGACTTGAGTTGATCGTAACTGACAAAAGCCAAGCCGGGATTCTGGGGCGAGCCGTACTTGTCCAAAACTTCGCGTTTATGCACAGCGTCGCTGCAGAGCTGGTTGAAAAGCACCTCATGCGTCGATTGGCTTCAGATACAGATGAAGCAAGAGCGTTACGCGCGGTAATGGTCTCCCAAAGCGAGATAACTCCTGAAGTCACCAAAGTGGCAAGCGATATTGTTCTGCGCGGAGTCATAGAAACACAAGCAATTTCAAGTTTCTCGGAACAAATAGCTTCTAACATTTTGCGAGCAGCACTTGCCTCTTTACGCGGCAATGATCCCGACCTCTGGGGTATCAGCGAGTCTGATGTAAGCCGCACGTTACGTGAATCCCCTTTTAATATACGCTGCGGGGCACTCAGCGTCCTAGCCCGTTGGATGCAAAATGATGAAGAAGGCGGCGAAGAGGCTTGGGAAAAGATGGTCGAACCTTTCTTCGAGAGAGTGTGGCCTAAAGAAAGCTGCTTCATTGATGACGCGTTCAACCATGACCTGATGTCTATAGTGATCTGCTCAGGTAAGCATTTTCCCATTGCACTCAAAAAATTACGACCATATTTCAGCTTATATAGCGGCAGACGTGCCAGCACTTACCCAATTAAAAATAGTCAGGCACCGGAAAATTTCCCATCGGAAGTACTCGACCTACTATGGCTTGTTTTTGGGGCGAAAGGCAGCGTCAGCTATGATGTCCCTAAACTTCTTGACCGCATAAAGGAAGCTGACCCAAATATCGAAGTTGATCGACGGTTCCAGTCGCTTGAACAACTTACAATTCGCTATAGCTAAAGGCTGGTGAATACTCACCTAAGAAGCAAAGTGACGGGGTCCTTTTCAGTGAATGCTTGATGGTTGCAACCTTTGCGACTAGCCCGTCGCACGTTGCGACGTGCGGCGCAAAACTTCCGTCGCCGGGACAAGGACAAACCCCTTGGCTTTGAGCGATGGAATCCAGTTTTGAAGTGCTTTAAGCGTTCGGTCACGTGGATGGCCAATGGCAATGGCGTAGCCCTGCTTGGCGGCAACCCGCTCTATTCTTGCCAGCATATCAGCGATTTTGGCGTCATCATCGGCATCATCAATAAACACATCACGGGTGATGGCCGGCACACCAAACTCATTGGCGGTCGAAAAACCAACCGATTTGGCGCTGGTGCGTGAATCAAGGAACATCAAACCACGTGACTTCATGACTTCCATGACGATCTTCATGCGTTCCGGGTCGGATGTGAACTTGCTGCCCATATGGTTATTAACCCCGACATAACCGTCAAACTGATCCAGCATCCATGTCATTTCGTTTAAAATCTTTTGCCGGTCATACTTGGCCAGCAAGGCATGCGGCCCCGGATCAACCGATGCCGATGACGGCTCCATGGGCATATGGAGCATCACTTCGTGGCCGGCCTTGCGCGCGGCATTGACCTGTGGCTGCAAATCCCGCGCATAGGGCAGATATGAAATAGTGACCGGTCCGGGAAGCAAAACCGTGCGTGCCGTGCGCGGTTGATCAAGCCCCGCATCATCAATGACAATCGCAATCACCGGCGCATTTCCGGCATTCGGGGCAAGGGCGGCATATTTGCGCCATGGCGCATTCCTGTCACTGTCTGGCGCAACACCGTGATCTGATCCACTGTCACCGGGAAGAATATCTGGTTCCGGTTTGGTCTCACGGGGCTTGGGTACTGCCGCCGTTTCAGGCGCCCCACCTTCTGTCTTTTCCTCGTTGCCGACAAGATAGCCCGTCCGCCCGCGTGTCGGTGTGTCTTCCGAAAGCTTGTAGTCCTTGCGCAATTTGGGCGTCGGGGCCGGTTCGGCCAGGGTATAACCCGGGGCCTTTTGATCAACGGCACGACCAAATTCATCCGAGGCGCGGTCAAGTTCAAGCATGCTGCCAACCGCAATGATCGCCGACAGTGTCCCGGCCACAAAAGCCCCGCCCAGCATCAGGCGACCGATACCGCCCGATTTCTTTTTCGGTGCAGACTTCTTGCGGGTTGTTTTTTTGGGTGCCGCCTTTTTACGTTTGGCGGGTTGTGCCCGACGTGCCACGTGGTCGTCTCCAGTCTTGTTTGCCCGGCCTCGTTTACCGGATCGTGCTACCCATATGGTGATTATAGACCGATCGTGTCGGCTGTTGTTTTGCTGCTTTTACACCGCGTCTGGTTAGCACCCTGTTAACCCCGGATCATCACCACCCCATGCAGGCGAAAAAATCCTTATCCTGCTTCCGCTTGACGTGGCCGCAGGTGCGTTTATTCTCTGGCGACCTTGAATATGCATAGGCCTTTCCCGCGATGTATCTCCTCATCGACAATTACGACAGCTTTACCTTCAATTTGTGGCATTACCTGCGCGAACTCGGCCCCGAGGTCGAAGTGCGCCGTAATGACGAAATCACGGTTGATGAGGCTCTTGCACTGAACCCCGAAGGCATTGTGATATCACCCGGCCCCTGTGATCCGGAACGGGCTGGTATTTGCCTTGATCTTATCAAGGCGGCCGCGGGTAAGGTCAAACTTCTGGGCGTGTGCCTTGGCCATCAATCCATTGGTCAGGCCTTTGGCGGCAAGGTCATCCGTGCACCAAACTGCATGCATGGTAAAACCGATGCAATGAACCACGACGCGGCAAGTGTGTTTGACGGGCTGCCCAGTCCGTTTACAGCAACACGGTATCATTCTTTGGTCATCGAACGCGACACCCTGCCCGATTGCCTTGAAATTACCGCCGAAAGCGAAGATGGTCTGATCATGGGGGTGCGTCATAAAACCCATCAAATTCATGGCGTTCAGTTCCACCCCGAAAGCATCGCGTCAGAACATGGCCACGCATTATTAAAGAATTTTATCGATTTTACCGGCGCATGACCCTGCACCGGACCGCAAACCGAGGACACCTGTATGTCGACTGACTATGATCTCAAGGCCATCTTGGCCGAAGTCGCAACTGGCGAAAAGCTGAACGAAAAACAGGCCGAACAGGCCTTTAACGTTCTGATGTCGGGTCAGGCTACCCCATCACAGATGGGCGCGTTCCTGATGGGCTTGCGCCTTCGCGGCGAAACGGTCGATGAAATCACCGGGGCCGCGCGTGTCATGCGCGCCAAGGCGACCGGGATTATTGCACCTGAAAACGCGGTTGATACCTGCGGCACCGGTGGCGATGGCAGCGGAACCTATAACATTTCAACCGCAGCCGCGATTGTCGCCGCAGCCGCTGGTGCGACCGTTGCCAAACATGGTAACCGGGCGGCATCCTCCAAATCGGGATCAGCGGACGTTCTGATGGCGCTTGGTGTTAATCTTGATGCCGACATGGCGCTTCTGGAAAAGGCGCTTAAAAACATCAATCTGTGTTTCATGATGGCGACCCGTCACCATTCGGCCATGCGCCACGTCATGCCAACCCGGGTTGAGATGGGCACACGCACCATCTTTAACCTTCTGGGCCCACTTGCCAACCCGGCCAAGACAAAACGTCAGGTTCTCGGCGTTTTTGCCCGTGAATGGGTCGAGCCGATTGCCAACGTTTTGAACCGTTTGGGATCGGTGCATGCATGGGTTGTTCATGGTCATGACGGGCTTGATGAAATCTCGACCACCGGACCGACTTTTGGTGCCGAAGTCAAAAATGGCAAGGTCACAACCTTTGAAATCAGCCCCGGTGACTATGGTATTGAAACCGTGACCCTTGATGCGCTTAAGGGTGGCGATGCGGATGTGAATGCCAAAGCCATTCTTGACCTTCTGGCCGGTCAGAAAAGTGCCTATCGCGATATCGTTTTGATGAATGCCGGTGCCGCCCTTGTGGTCACCGATATCGCAAGCGACCTTGCAGACGGCATTAAAAAGGCCGCCGACGCCATTGATAGCGGCAAGGCTGCAGAAACGCTGCAAGGCCTTGTTACGATCACCAACGAAGGAAACGCGGCGTGAGCGACGTACTGACCAAAATATGTGACGACAAACGCGATCACGTTGCAGCGTGCAAGGCGCGCACGACGCTTGGTTCCCTTGAAGCTGCGGCCAATGAACAATCTGCACCACGTGGGTTTATCACGGCCCTTGAGACGTCGGTGGCCGATGGTCGCTATGGCCTGATTGCCGAAATCAAGAAGGCCTCCCCGTCAAAGGGACTTATTCGCGCCGATTTCAATCCGCCGGAACTGGCCAAGGCCTATCAGGCTGGCGGGGCGAGCTGCCTGTCGGTTTTGACCGATGTGCCGTATTTTCAGGGTGATGACAGCTATCTGGTCGCGGCCCGCGCCGCTGTGGACCTTCCGGCGCTTCGTAAGGATTTCATGATTGATCCCTATCAGGTCACCGAGGCGCGTGCACTGGGTGCCGATTGCATTTTGCTGATTATGGCGGCTCTTGAAGATGCTCAGGCGGCTGAGCTTGAAGATGCAGCCCGTGCGCTTGGCATGGATGTTCTGATCGAGGTCCATAACGCCCCGGAACTTGAACGGGCGTTAAAACTGAAATCGCGCCTGATCGGGGTTAACAACCGCAACCTCAAAACCATGGAAACGTCGCTGACCACCACCGAAGAACTGGCCGCCATGGTTGATGAGGACCGTTTGCTGGTCGCCGAAAGTGGCCTGTTCACCCCAGATGATCTGTCGCGCATGGCAAAGGTCGGCGCGCAATGCTTCCTGATTGGCGAAAGCCTGATGCGTCAGGACGACGTTGCCACGGCCACCCGCACGCTACTTGGCCTTGCGGCCTGATTGGGATCGGACAGTTTTATGGCAGACAAACTTTCCCATATTGATGCTGGCGGTAACGCGGTGATGGTTGATATTTCGGCCAAGGCCGAGACTGCCCGCATTGCCGTTGCCAAGGCCCGCGTTTTAATGTCTGCCGAGACATATGCGCTGATCGCAAATCACGGCCATAAAAAGGGTGATGTTCTTGCCATTGCCCAATTGGCCGGGATTATGGGGGCCAAGAAAACCCCGGACCTGATCCCGCTGTGTCATCCCCTGCCGCTGACATCGGTGACGGTTGATCTTGAACTGGTTGACGGTGTTGATGCGGTTGATATTACCGCCACCTGCAAAACCACGGGCAAAACCGGGGTCGAGATGGAGGCATTGACTGCGGCCTCTGTTGCGGCGCTAACGGTGTTTGACATGTGCAAGGCGGTGGATAAGGGCATGCAGATTACCGACCTGCGGGTGACCCGAAAAGAAGGTGGCAAATCAGGCACTTTCGTCGCGGATTGATCCCCTGTTCGATTATTCACATATTTTGAATAATACCGGCGATTAAACACATTTGATGTAAAATCGTATCGATGCGCTTGACCTGTAAAAAGAACTAAAGTAGAACATCTATGTATTCTTTTTGTTCTTGTTACAGGTTCGGAAAATATCATGCTGACGCGCAAGCAATATGAATTGCTGGTCTATATCGACAATTACCTTCGCGATCGCGGTATCTCGCCCTCTTTCGATGAAATGAAGGAGGCACTGGACCTTAAATCCAAATCGGGCATTCATCGCCTGATTACCGGGCTTGAGGAACGCGGTTTTATCCGCCGCCTTGCCCATCGCGCGCGTGCGCTTGAGGTCTTGCGCCTGCCGGAAAACAGCGATGATGATGCGCCCGAGACCCCGAACAATGTGACATCGCTTGCCAGTGCGCGCAAAACCCCGCATCGGCCGACAACGGTTCCGACGGCCTTTTCTGACAACAGTGACGCCATTTCGCTGCCGCTGTATGGCCGGATTGCTGCGGGTACCCCGATTGAGGCGCTACGCGATCAAAGCACAATGGTTCAGGTTCCCGCCGCCCTTCTGGGGGCTGGTGATCACTATGCGCTTGAGGTATCAGGCGATTCCATGATTGAGGCCGGGATTCTTGATGGCGATACCGTGCTGATCCAGCGGTGCGAGCAGGCCCATGACGGCACCATCGTCGTTGCCTTGGTCGATGACAGTGAAGCGACCCTGAAGCGCCTTAAACGCGGCCGCGGTGAAGTCATGCTTGAACCAGCCAACGCGCGTTATGAGACCCGATCATTGTCACCGGACCGGGTTCGCATTCAGGGACGCCTGGTGGGGCTTTTGCGCCAGTACTAAGGCAAGCCAGACTAAGCCCTGCCCCATACATACACCCATTTTTGTTTCGCCCGGCTTTGATGAAGGCCGGGCGAAATTCATTTGTATGATGATTACTTTTTTGGTGGTTTCGTGCTGTTTGTTACTGGCTGTTTTGCCGGTTCCGGTGCAGATCAGCGCGCAATCCTGCCGCCAATCACAATCCAAGGCCAGCCGCCGGTTTCGGTTCGAACCGATCTCACCGGGTTTTCATGATTGTCGGGATCGATGGTGACACCGCCCTGCCACCACAACACATCATCATCGACCAGAATGTCAGCCCCTGCTGCGCGGCATTGGGTTTGGGGCAGATCACTTTTGAGATCGACCACGATATCGGCATTGCGACAGGCATAGAACGGGTTGGCGAATGTGTTGGCGATCACGATGGTCTTTTGCCCATCACCGCCCATTACGTCACCCCCCATTACATCACTGCCCATCACAACACGGCACGGATCATTGGCACATGTTTGCAGATGCCGGTCTTCATTTTCAGGACGCAGCCCAAACCGCGCCATCCATAGGGATTTTTGAAATGAAGACAGTTTTTGCGGGATGTGGAGAACCTGTTGGTCGCGATCAAACACCGCCCAGCTTTCCCTGTCCCCGGAAATCAGAATATCGGGGGAATGATGGCGCGATTGAATGATTATCCCCGCGATCAGTATCGGGATCACAGGTAACACCAACCAGCGACCCCGCCAGATCACGCACCATGTTAGCGCTAACATCGCGCAAGATACCGCCACAGCATCAAGGCCCGCAACGTACCATAATCCCCATTCGACACTGCCCAACCCGGATGCAGTATCAAGCAAGACGGTCAAACCAGGCTGCATCAACCACAGTACGGGGTACTCCAAGCCAAAGGGCATTAGGGCAAGGGCGGCGACAATCAATGGCATGATCCAAAACGCCATTACCGGTATGGCAATCAGGTTTGCCACCACGCCCAAGGCCGATATCCTGCCGAAGTGATAGCCAATGATCGGGGCCGTCACAGCGGTAACAATGATGCCCGTAATGACAAGCCCCACCAGATAGACCATCGCGCGTTCAAACCATGGCCGGGCTCCCTGCCCGTCAAGCCAACGCCGTCCCGGTCCATCATAAAAGGCAACCAGCGCGCCGACAGCGGCAAAGGAAAGCTGAAAACTTGCGCCCAAAACCACATCAGGTCGCAAGAGCAAAACAATCACCGCAGCCACCCCGACCAGACGCAGCGAAATGGCGCGTCGATCCAGTAGCAAGGCAACCCAAACCACAAGCAGCATGACATATGCCCGCTGGGTCGGAACGGTTGCGCCGGATAATCCAAGATAGACCAGCCCGGCCACCATCGCACCAACTGCGGCCCATTTCTTAATCGGATAACGCAAGGCAATCGTTGGGGCTGCCGCCAAGCCCAAGCGGATCAGGAAAAATACCGTTCCACACAGAAGCCCCATATGCAGGCCTGATATTGCCAAAAGATGGGCAAGTCCGGATTTTCGCAAATCTTCGGCAATATCGGGCCGGACATCACCACGTTCCCCAATGATCAGGGCCTTGGCAATTCCGGCTTCCGGAGGGCGCATACCATCGTCAATCCTGCGTGATACGTTTTGTCGCAAAACTTCGAAATAACTTAATAATGAACTGATTTCATTAGACTTATCACCTTGGGATCGAGACACTTCGAATTGACGACCAAAGGCAAAACCGGTTGCGCCGATATCACTAAAGTAAAGGTTGCGGGCAAAATCGGGATCACCGGGCACGGACGGCGGGCGCAATGGAAACAGGCGGGCCTTGGCCGATATCTGATCGCCAATCGCAAGATCGCTATCGCCCAGAAAACTGATCCGCACTTTCCAATCAAAGTTATCCTGATCCAAACCATCAATATGCGTCGGATCAATGGTTGCCCGCAATCGGCTTCCACGCGGTTCAAGGCCAGAAACCACGCCGGTCACTGTGGTTGAATACAACGTCCGCGTCAGAAGGTTCGCCGGCCCGGCCTGGGTATGAAGGGCAGCGATCAAAAGTCCGGCGACAAGACACGCCAAAGATTGCAGGACAAACGCCACCATGGCCCGGCGGCGGGACCGCCAAAATCCGCACAACAAAAGAATCAAAGCCAAAGCGGCCTGATGCGGCCAGATACGCGCAGGAAGGCAAAAATACAGCGCGCATCCCAACCCAAAGAAGAGAACAGATGACAGGAACCATTTATTTCTTTGATGTGCGACAGCGGATGCAATCTGTGAAGTTATCCCCACAAGATATTGTTTTTTCAACATTCCACTGAAGTGTCTTCGACGAATGTCCAATAGCCTACCCGACGGTTAGTTTCTATCTAACATCGGCTGTGGTGCAACAGCGTGTCATTTGTGCTATAGCCTGCACGCCAAAAGTCCTTGCGACAAGCGACAACATCCAAATAACGGATATATTGAATGACGGTTGTTACCCGTTTTGCCCCGTCCCCGACCGGGTTCTTACACATCGGCGGCGCACGTACCGCCCTTTATAACTGGCTTTATGCCAAACATACTGGCGGCAAGTTCTTGCTGCGTATCGAAGACACTGACCGCGAACGTTCAACTCCTGAAGCTGTCGACGCTATTTTTGACGGGTTGAACTGGCTGGGCCTGACCGCCGACGAAGAGCCGACTTTCCAGTTTGCCCGTCGCGACCGCCATGCCGAGGTTGCCCAATCCCTTCTGGATGCAGGCAAGGCATATTATTGCTATTGCTCGCCCGAAGAACTGACCATCATGCGCGAAAAAGCACGCGCAGAAGGCCGTCCGATGAAGTACGACGGCACGTGGCGTGACCGCGGTGCGTCTGACGCCCCCGAGGGCATCAAACCTGTCGTGCGGCTTAAATCGCCACAAGAAGGCGATGCGGAGATCAATGATCAGGTGCAGGGCGAAGTCCGGGTCGGCAATGAGCAGCTTGATGATTACGTCATTCTGCGCGGTGACGGCACGCCGACCTATATGCTTTCGGTTGTTGTCGATGACCATGACATGGGTGTCACCAATGTCATTCGCGGCGATGATCATCTGACCAACGCATTCCGCCAGAAAGCTTTGTATGACGCACTGGGTTGGGATGTTCCAACATTTGCCCATATTCCGCTTATTCATGGCCCGGACGGTGCAAAACTTTCCAAACGTCATGGCGCGTTAGGTGTTGATTCCTATCGCGATGAAATGGGCTTCCTGCCTGAAGCGGTAAACAACTATCTGCTGCGCCTTGGCTGGGGTCACGGTGATGATGAAGTTATCTCCCAGGAGCAGGCAATTGAGTGGTTTGACATCACCGATGTCGGTAAGGGTGCGGCGCGATTTGACTTCGCGAAGCTGACAAACCTGAATGGCATCTACATGCGCCAGGCAGATGACAAGAGGCTAGTAGACGAGATTTCCCAACGGGTTGCGACCCTGATTGGAAGCGATGCAATTGATGCAGCGCAAAAAGAAATCTTGATCAATGGCATGTCAGGCCTTAAAGAAAGGGCTAAGACACTCATCGAGCTCGCCTGCTCTTCGGCCTTCTACGTTACGGATGGCGTTACGTCATTTAACGAGAAAGCTCAGTCCCTCATTGATAGTGCACCCGAAGGTCTGTTTGCAGAACTGGCCAACAGTCTCGAAGCGCTTGATAGCTGGACCGAAGAGAACGTTGACGCAAGTGTCCGCGAAACTGCCGAAAAACTAGATCTTAAACTCGGTAAAGTCGCGCAACCCTTGCGGGCGGTGCTCACAGGTTCCAATTCTTCACCAGGCATCTTCGACGTAATGATCGTGCTTGGCAAAGAGCAAACGCTGAAACGCATCCGACATTTCGATGCATAACAACAGCGAATAACGAAAAAGTTAATAGTCTGTTTGCGCTTGGTGCGCCGCAGCATTATGCTGCATTCAACTTGAAACCGTGTTCGTTCAAACAGGGAAGGAAAAATAGTCATGGCTGATAATTCCAAGACTTCCCACACCGTAACCTTGACCGACAACGCCACAGGCAAGTCGATCGAGATGCCGGTGCTTAAGGGTAGCGTAGGACCGGATGTTATCGACATTCGTAAACTCTATGCTGAAACTGGATTTTTCACATACGATCCTGGCTTTACGTCAACCGGCTCCTGCCAGTCCGAGCTAACCTATATTGATGGCGATGTGGGTATCCTGCGCCATCGTGGGTATGCGATTGACGATCTTGCAGAAGATTCAGACTTCCTGGAAGTTTGCCATCTGCTGATTTATGGCGAGTTGCCAAACGCCACCGAAAAGAAACAGTTCGAAACCGACATCACCCTGCACACCATGGTGCATGAACAGATGCGCAATTTCTATAACGGCTTCCGCCGCGATGCGCATCCGATGGCCATTATGGTTGGTGTTATTGGCGCGATGTCTGCTTTCTATCATGACAGCACCGACATCAATGACCCGCAGCAGCGTCTGATTTCGGCATATCGCCTGATTGCGAAAATGCCGACCATCGCAGCGATGGCGTATAAATATTCGATCGGTCAGCCGTTCCGTTATCCGAACAACAAACTCGGTTATGCGGAAAACTTCCTGCAGATGATGTTTGGCAACCCGTGCGAAGAGTATGTTGTTAATCCTGTTCTGGCCAAAGCAATGGATCGTATCCTGATCCTCCATGCCGACCATGAGCAGAATGCATCGACCTCAACCGTACGTCTTGCCGGTTCTTCGGGTGCAAATCCGTTTGCATGTATTGCTGCTGGTATCGCGTCCCTTTGGGGGCCGGCACATGGTGGTGCGAACGAAGCCGTTCTTAAAATGCTCAACGAAATCGGCGATGTGAAAAACATCCCGGAATATGTTGCAAAAGCAAAAGACAAGAACGATCCGTTCCGCCTGATGGGCTTTGGTCACCGCGTTTACAAAAACTACGATCCGCGCGCCAAAGTCATGCAGGAAACCTGCCACGAAGTTCTCAAAGAACTCAACGTCAGCGATCCGTTGCTTGACGTTGCACAGGAACTTGAACGTATTGCACGTGAAGACGAGTACTTCATCGAGAAGAAACTCTATCCGAACGTCGATTTCTACTCGGGCATCATCTTCAAGGCGATGGGCATTCCGGTCAGCATGTTTACCGTGCTGTTCGCGGTTGCACGTACCGTCGGCTGGATCGCCCAGTGGAAAGAAATGATCGAAGATCCTTCGCAGAAAATCGGTCGTCCGCGTCAGCTGTTTACCGGCGTCGCAGAACGTCCGTTTATTCCGGTCGACAAGCGTTAATTCGCGGCGATCCTGTAAGCGATCTGAACAAAAAGAAAGGCCCGGAGTTTTCCGGGCCTTTCTTGCATCTAAAGTATGAAACTACGGTGTTTTACCAGCTTCCGGTGTTTTCCATGCTGGCCCATGGTTCAGCTGATTTGAGGTTTTCACCCTTTTGCAGGAACTCGATGGAAATGCCATCAGGGGAACGTACAAATGCCATCCGGCCATCGCGGGGCGGACGATTAATGGTCACACCGGCATCCATCAGTTTCTGACAGAGCGCATAGACGTCATCAACTTCATAGGCCAGATGGCCAAAGTTGCGACCGCCTGAATAGCTTTCCGGATCCCAGTTGTAGGTCAGTTCAAGTTCCGGTGCCTTGGTTGCCTTGGCACTGTCAACGTCAGCGGGCGGCGCGAGATAAATCAGGGTAAAACGCCCCTGCTCGCTTTCGATGCGGCGGGTTTCGCTCATGCCGAGCAGGTCACAATAAAATTTCAGCGAATCATCGATATTTTCGACACGCACCATCGTGTGCAAATAACGCATAACAATGTCTCCGTCATGAAGTGATCAATGACGTGAAACTATGCGTTATCAGGCGATAACACCACCCTGCGTCGACTATTTTTTGGCGATGATTTTCAAAACCTGCTCGGCGGCCTTTTCACTTGGCGCACGCCCGCCAAACCCCAGCAGGTGACAGGCTTCGTCAAAGCCGTCCTTCTGCTCCTGACGGATCGGACTGTCCCCGAGCAAGCCATCAAGTATTGGTGTAATATTGCCCGGCTGACACTTATCTTGCAGGAATTCCGGGATCAGCTTACGCCTCAGCACCAAATTGACGATGGTTACCGTATCAATCTTGATCAGGCGTTTGGCAATCCAGCCGGTTATTGCGTTCACCTGATAGGCAATCACATGGGGCACACCGGAAATGGCAAGCTCCAGCGATACCGTGCCCGATGCGGCCAAGGCGCAGTACGCGGCGGCAAACGCATCGTGACGTTCCTGATCGGTTGAAACAACGATGGGTGACAGTGGCCAATCGTTCATTTCTGCAGTGACCACATCAGCGACCTTGGCTACGGTTGGCACAACGATGCGTGTATCAGGATATTTGGCCGCAATGTCCGTGATCACGGTTTTAAACACAGGTAACAGACGTTTGACTTCTGAATTGCGGCTGCCGGGTAAAACAGCGAGCAGCTTTGTCTTGTCGCTCAGACCATGCTTGGCCCGAAAACGATCTGCATCCCCATCGTGACGCTCTTCGACGGCTGAGTGGCCAATAAAGGTGGTTGGCAGGCCTTCTTTTTCGAAATAGGGCGGTTCAAACGGCAGAAGAGCCAAAAGGTGATCAAGGAAACCGGCAATTTTGCGCGCGCGCCCTTCGCGCCATGCCCAGACAGAGGGTGCTACATAATGGACAAGCGGTATGCCCTTGCCCTTTAACTTCTTACCAACACGAAAACTGAAATCGGGGGCATCAATTGTCACCACGACATCGGGTTGTTCGGTTTGGGCAAATTTAGCGGTCTGTGAAATACGTTTGAGAAGATGCGGGATGTGCGGCACGACTTCCGTCAGGCCCATGACCGACATTTCATTCATCGGAAACAGGCTGCTTAAGCCTTCGCGTTCCATGCGCGGGCCACCAACGCCGATAAAGCGCGCATCGGGTGCCTGTGCCTTGATGGCAGCCATCAAACGCCCGCCCAACTGATCGCCAGATGCTTCACCGGCAACAAGCATAATCTTAGGGCCGTTAGAAACGGACTGAGTGGTCATTGATTATCTTCCGCGCGCAAACCAACGACAAACATCCCAAGGGCATCAGCACGGGCCAAAACCGCCTCACGGTCAATGATCATGGTCCCACCGGCAAGAAGTGCGATGCCACGCAGGCCTGCCTTATGAGATTCTTCAATGGTTCTTAGTCCAATGGCCGGCAGATCAAGGCGCTTGTCCTGTTGCGGCTTGGCCGATTTCACCAGAACACCACCGACGCCTTCGCGTTTATACAGCGCAGACCGGCGGAGCATTTCATCGGTGCCCTCAATCGCCTCAAGAGCCAGAACAAGTCCTTGTTGAACCACACAGCCCTGCCCGACATCGGCCTGACCAAGGATCCGGGCCACCGAAAGGCCGTGTTTGGCGTCGCTCATTGCCTGTTCATCTGGCTGAACTGTGCCAAGAACGCCTTCTTCGACTGCCAAATCGGTCAGGATTTCATGCGCCCCGATCAGCCGGAAACCTTCGCGTTCCAGTTCCTGACCAACAAGACGCAAGAGCCCATCGTCGCCCAGCGCCTTCAGACCGACTTTCATCAGAAGTTTGGTGGCGCGCCAATCAGGCCGCATGGCGGAAAAGCTTGGTCGTGCCACCTTGCCGGCCAACACAATATCAACGCAGTCCTCTGCGCGCATGGCTTCAAGGATTTTAGCCGCGGCACCAAGACGCAATGTGATTTGTGGGTAGCTTTCAAGCGTCGGGTCATTGGCATGACCATCAAGCATCACAACGAAAACAGCCCGCCCGGCAGCCTTGGCAGCAGCAGCCAAACGGGCCGGAAGCGCGCCGCCCCCCGCAATGATGCCCAATTTCGGCGGCGAATTATCCTGAGGAGCTGTCATATTTTGGTGTGCATACGGAACGCATGCTTTCTGCTTTCAGGAAGTCGATGATTTCCATCACCGGACCGAGGCCTTCGAAATCCTTGGAGACTTCTTCGACACGTTCGGCAAGCGTACCTTCCTGTGCGAACAGCAGGCGATAGGCTTTGCGCAGGGAATGGATCGTTTCACGATCAAATCCGCGCCGTTTCAGGCCAATGATGTTCAAACCGGAAAGATAGGCCCGGTTGCCAATCACCGATCCATACGGGATCACGTCGCTGTCAACACCGGTCATGCCGCCGATCATGGCGTGTTTGCCGATGCGGACAAACTGGTGAACGGCCGACAGCCCGCCAACAATGGCGAAATCCTCGACCAGGACATGGCCTGCCAAGGTTCCGTTATTGACCAGAATGCAATGGTTCCCGACATGACAATCGTGACCAACATGGGCCCCAGTCATCAAAAGGCAGTCATCGCCAATTGTGGTTTCCATCCCGCCGCCTTCGGTGCCGGGATTAAGGGTGGCACCCTCGCGGATTTTGGTACGGTTGCCAACAATCAGACGGCTTTGTTCGCCCTTGAACTTAAGGTCCTGCGGGGCATGACCGACAGACGCGAACGGATAGACTTCACATTCATCACCAAGGGTTGTCACGCCCGCCATTGCCACATGGCTGTGCAGTTTTACCCGGTCCCCCAAGACAACCTTCGGGCCGACCACGCAATAGGGCCCGATTTCGACATCCTGACCAATCTGCGCGCCATCTTCGACGACGGCGGTTGGATGCACTTTTGACATTATCAGTTATCCCGGATCATCGCGGCGATTGTGGCCTCGGCAACGACTTGCCCATCCACTTTGACTTGGCTTTCGAATTTCCAGACCGGACCACGGCTTTGTTTTTTGACCACGTGAATGTGCATGACGTCACCCGGCGTCACCGGTTTGCGGAAACGCGCACTGTCGATGCTCATGAAATAGACGAGTTTGCCTTCGGCACCCTCACCAAGAGTCTGCACGACAAGAATGGCCGCCGTTTGCGCCATGCTTTCGATAATCAGAACGCCCGGCATGATTGGTTGCTGCGGAAAATGACCGGTGAACTGCGGCTCGTTCATCGTGACGTTTTTGATGCCGGTCGCCGACTCACCCGGGGCAATATCGATTACTTTATCGATCAGCAAGAACGGGTAACGATGCGGAATCATTTCCATAATGCGCTGAATATCAACACTTAACAGTTCGGTCATGCGTATCGTCCTTATTTCTTTTTTCGTATCAGACGCGACAAGGCCACCGTCTGCTTATGATAGTCCATGACCGGGACAGCGGGGCTTCCGCCCACGGTCTCACCCGGTCCGATATTTTTCATGACACCTGATTGCGCAGCAACTTTGGCGCCATCACCGATTTCAAGGTGCCCGGTTATGCCAGCCTGACCGGCAAGAACAACAAAATTGCCAAGCTTGGTTGACCCCGAAATCCCGACCTGGGACACAATAACACAGCCCATGCCAAGTTCGACGTTATGGCCGATTTGCACCAGATTGTCGATACGACACCCGTTCCCGATCACGGTATCGGGCCCTGCCCCGCGGTCAATCGTTGCGTTTGCACCAACCTCGACATCGTTGCCGATGACAACGCGGCCAAGTTGGGGAACCTTTGCATGGCCTTGCGGGCCCATGGCAAAGCCAAAACCATCCTGACCGATACGTGCGCCGGGATAAATCAGGCACAGATTGCCAATCAGGCTGTGGCTGATGGTTGCACCAGCACCGACTTTGCAGCCCGAACCAATGACAACACCGTCGCCAATCACCGCGTTGGACGCAATGATCGTGCCGTCGCCAATTTCGCAATTGGCGCCGATGACCGCACAGGCATCAATTTGAACCCCGGTACCAAGCTTGGCCGTTGGATCAATCACCGCACGATCCGAAATAACGCCATTACCGGTTTCAAATGGATAATACGCTGTCGCGGCCTT
Organism: Thalassospira lucentensis MCCC 1A00383 = DSM 14000; assembly: GCF_000421265.1. GTDB lineage: Bacteria > Pseudomonadota > Alphaproteobacteria > Rhodospirillales > Thalassospiraceae > Thalassospira > Thalassospira lucentensis. The sequence goes on from NZ_ATWN01000005.1 coordinate 154,938, forward strand.
AGCATAGGCGCGGTACGGATCATCGGTCGTAAAAAGCACCATGTTTTGGGGGGCGCGATCTGCAAATTCGGGGCGCACGAAACAGGCACCGGCATGACTTCCGACAAACGCATCAATGTATTTGCGATTGTCAAAGAAGCTCAGGATCGTGCTATCGGCGATTTGCAGCGGTGCGACATCATCAAAACGGCGTTCCGCGTCCGGTGCATTTACCGGGGTCGCACCAGTCAGATCAGCGATTTCTTTGATGCTGAACGGTCCTTTGCGATGAAAGAAACGCGGATCAGCCATTACGAGCCTTCCTTGAATTCAACCTGGATAGTTGGCAGTTGCGCATTCATGCGATTGAGGATTTCAGCCGATGCATTCATCCCCTTGGCATGGAGGATGACCTCACTTTTACGTAAAACCAAGGTTGATTTACGTTCTTCGGCCAGTGCAGCAACGATTTCAATCAGCTTTTTCTGAAAAGTTCCGTTGGCAACCGCACGTGCTTCATCAAGTACGCGGTTCCGTCCCTGTGCGAATTTCTGAAAATCGGCAACTTTCTGCTGAAAGGCCTTTTGCTTTTCCTGAAAGACATCGTTGGCAAGCAGGGTTCGCTGCTGAGCCATTTGTTTGTCTTCTTCACGCAGGGCCTGTTGGCGGGTTTCGATTTCCTGCTGATAGGCCTGCTGACGCTCTTTAAGCTGCTTATTGACGTCGCGCATTGCCGATGATTCACGCAAGATACCGTCGATATCGACGATCATGACGTTTGCAAGCGTCTCCGTCGATAACGCATCTTGCGCCCGAACTTCGGTCGACAAACCGATGCCCGAGATAACTGCAACAGCGAACGCGACGTTACGAATCGATTTCATAATGCTCATTTTAGAATCTGGTCCCGAAGTTAAGACGGAACACTTCCTCTTTGTCGTAATCTTCTTTCAAAACGGCCTGTGACAGATCGACACCAATCGGACCAAACGGCGATTCCCAACCAACGCCAACCCCGACAGATCCACGCAGTGAACCTTCGTCATAGATTTCGCCAGGCCGCGCACCGTCTACACCTTCGGACGAACCGAAGTCACTAAAGACGCGACCTTTCAGGGCAAACTCAGACGGCAGTCCAAGCGGGAAGTCCATTTGCACAGACCCCGTATAGTAGGTTTTTCCGCCAAGAGCATCGCCTGTGGCGATGTCTCGCGGTCCAACGCCAGCCGATTCAAACCCACGCAGGTTTGCACCACCCGTAAAGAAGCGCTGGGAGATGCGTGTGTCGTCCCCAATACCAAAGATGTACCCCGTCGACGCACGTGTCGAGAGCACCCACTCATTTTCACGATCCAGCGGATAATAATATCCACCTTCAATACGCGTGCGAAGATAGGTTTCATCGCCACCGAGCCCGGCGAAATCGTTCGACAGCCGTGCGAAATAACCTTCGGTGGGAGAATAAGAGCTATCACGTTTGTCATAGGTCAGTGTGTGACCGATCGAAGATTCAACGAATTCCGTTTCTTCCGCTAACAACAGTCGTGACGCTTCATTTTCGTTGATGTCAGAATATGAATTCTGTTCCAGACCGTAACGGAACGAATGTGACAATTCCTCTGAATATTTGAACCCGGCGCGCAGGCGACCACCCGTTTGCTCTTCGTCGTAAGAACTTTCGTCCTGATTGTCCTCTTCACGGCGATAAACATCAAAGCCAGCGGCGATTTCACGGTCCAGGAAATATGGCTCGGTAAAGGAAAGATCAACCTGTTGATCCGTCGATCCAAGCGTAAAGTTAAGACGCAAGTCCTGTCCTTTACCCAACAGATTACGTTCACGAATACCGAGCTGACCAAACGCACCGTTATCAGTACCGTACCCCGCCCCAATCGAGAATTCACCTGTCGATTTTTCTTCGACATCGACTTCAAGAACGGTCTGGTCAGGTGTTGTGCCCGGCAGGGTCTTGACGTCAACCGACTTGAAGAAGTTCAGGTTCTCGATACGTTGTTTAGACCGCTTCATTTTCGAACTGCTAAACGCATCGCCCTCGACAAGACGGAATTCACGCCGGATCACTTCATCAAGTGTTCGTACGTTCCCGACAACGTTAATACGCTCGACATAGACCTTTGGTCCTTCGGCAATGGTAAAGGTCACATCAATCGTGCCGTTTTCACGGTTACGCTGAACATTTGGCCGAATATCAATGAAGGCATAGCCCTGATCGCCAACCTGGGTGGTCAAAACTTCAATGGCGTCATCGACCATATCGGCATTGTACCATTCGCCAGCCTCGATTTCGATCAGTGGCACCAATGCTTCGGCATCAATTTTGTCAATCTGCGACACCACATTGATCGTGCCAAACTGGTAGCGGCTGCCTTCGCTGACGGTATATGTGATGAAGAAATCGGAGCGATCCGGCGTCAACTCCGCGACGGAAGACAGCACCTGAAAATCAGCGTAGCCCGCCGAAAGATAAAAACGACGCAGCAGTTCACGGTCAAACGTCACGCGGTCCGGATCATAATTGTCATCCGATGTCAGGATTTTCCACCAGGCACTTTCGGTTGTGCGAATGACTTCGAGAAGCTCACCATCGTCAAAGGCCTTATTGCCAACGAAGTTGACTTTCCGAATGCCCGTCGCTTCGCCTTCTTCAATCTCGAAAACCAGATCGACACGGTTTTGCTCAAGCTGGATGACCTTGGGTTCGACCGTCGCGGCAAACCGGCCATTACGGCGGTAAAGTTCAAGAATACGCTGCACGTCGGACTGAACCTTGGTACGCGTGTAAACCACACGCGGACGCAATTGAAGCTCGGTACTGAGCGTATCGTCTTTCAGGCGCTGATTACCTTCAAAGGCAATACGGTTAATGATCGGGTTTTCAACGACATTAACCAGAAGCACGCCTTGATTGAATGAAATCGATACATCGGCAAAAAGTCCTGTCGAAAACAGAGCTTTAAGGGAATCGTTAATTTTCTGTGCGTCGTAAGGATCGCCCGCTGCAACCGTCAGGTAGGCATCAACGGTCGCACTTTCGATACGATTGTTCCCATCCACCTTGATGTCGCGGATCACGCCCGAACTTTGAGCATATGCAACCGTGGACACAATCATTGGCGTCGTCGCGCCAAGCAAAGCCGCAAAAATTACGGCTGCTTTTACCCTACGCAGCAAGTTAACCCCCCTTTTGCCGTCATTCATTAGCCAGCAAGTCCTTTGAGGAAACTAAAGACGCCCAACTGCGTCAAATCGTTCCAGGTTGCGAAAATTATTAAGCTGAATACCAAACCCGCGCCAATACGGAAACCATATTCTTGTGCTTTTGTCCCCAATGGCTTACCGCGAATTGCCTCAATCGCATAAAACACCAGATGGCCCCCATCGAGAACCGGAACAGGCATCAGGTTAATCAACCCAAGGCTGATGGACAAATACCCCATAAAGAACAGCAAGGGACCAAAGCCACCTTCGGCGACTTCGCCAGACATTTGCGCAATGCGGATCGGCCCGCCCAATTCCGAACTGTCACGATCACCACTGATCATTTCGCCAATGGCCGAGAACGTTTGTGTTGTTAAGGTATAGAACGTCGTAAATGCCCGCCCCGCGGCATCAATCACACCATCCCGACTGGTTTCAAAAGCCCCGGCTGTAATACCAAGACGCCCGAACGTCTGCGTTCCATCGCCATCTTCGGGCGTTACAGCTTCCGGGGTGACAAGCAGGTCAAGCGGTGCATCGTTGCGAACAACCGACAAACGCAGTTCTTCGGCCGGATGAGCGCGGACAATTTCAGATAGATCGGAGAACCATTCGACCTGATCACCATCAATCGCGGTAATGCGGTCTTCGGCCAAAAGGCCGGCACTCGCGGCCGGGCTGTTGTCCATGACCTCGCCAACCACGGGCAAAGCGCGCTGTTGACCAACGGCAGCAAACAGGAAGGTGAAAACGACAATCGCAAACAGGAAGTTGGCAAGTGGGCCCGCAAAAACGATGGCAGCCCGTGCGGCAACACTTTTGTTATGGAACGCGAACTGTTTTTCGTCTTCGGCAAGGTCATCACGCTGCCCGGCACTTGCCGGGTTCATGTCGCCAAACATCTTCACATATCCGCCAAGCGGCAGAAGACTGACTTTCCAGCGGGTTCCTTTTTTATCAACCCAGCCAAACAGTTCCGGCCCGAAACCAATTGAAAAGGCTTCGACTTTTACGCCGTTTTTGATCGCAACCCAGTAGTGCCCGTACTCATGAACAAAAACGAGGACCGAGAGCACAAATAGAAAAGAAAGCAAGGTTTCCATCAAGACGTCCCTTATCCGGTAAAACCGGTGTTATTTACTTAAACAGCAGCAATGCGTGCTGCTGTTTCACGTCGGACCATGGCATCTGTCGCAAACACCTGATCCAGATCGACAAGATATTCCTTGCCGATTTTATCCATCATGTCCTCGACGATTTCTGCAATCGCAAGGAAGCCGATTTTGTCGCCAAGGAACGCTGCAACCGCAACCTCGTTTGCCGCATTCAAGACAGTAGGCAGTGTGCCCCCCGCCTGCAAGGCTTCTCGTGCCAAACGCAGTGCCGGGAAGCGAACAATATCTGGCGCCTCGAAGTTCAAACCTCCGATCGTGGCAAAATCAAGACGCGGTGCGTCAACCTTGATCCGTTCAGGCCATGAAAGCGCATAGGCAATCGGTGTTCGCATATCGGGCGAGCCAAGCTGGGCCAGTACAGATCCATCAGCATATTCGACCATGCTGTGCACGACCGACTGGGGATGGACAACAATTTCGATCCGTTCTTCGGGAACCGGGAAAAGATGGCGCGCTTCAATCAGCTCAAGCCCCTTGTTCATCATGGTTGCCGAATCAATCGAGATTTTGGCACCCATATCCCAATTTGGATGGGCAAGCGCCTGCGCGCGGGTCACCGATTTCATCTCGTTCAGTGACCATGCCCGAAACGGTCCCCCGGACGCGGTAAGCAAGATACGCTCTATCTGGTCTTCGGCCCGGTCTTCGAGCACCTGAAAAATCGCACTATGTTCCGAATCGACGGGAATAAGGGTTGCGCCGTGCGTCACAACTTCCCGGGACATCAGACTGCCCGCACAGACGAGCGTTTCCTTGTTGGCAAGTCCGACCCGCGCACCACGACGAATGGCCGCCAGTGTTGGCTTAAGGCCCGCCGCCCCGACGATTGCGGCAATGACAATATCAGACGGTCGTGAAGCTGCCTCGACAAGGGCGTCTTCGCCAGCCATCACCTCAATGTCCGTATCTGACAATGCGTCACGCAGTTGGGAAAAACAGTCGGGATCACCAATGACAGCACATTTTGCGCCAAGGTCCCGGGCGGTTTTGGCAAGTGCATCAACATTGCGGTGCGCGGTAACCGCATCGACGCAATATTTGTCAGCGTGCGTTTTTAAAATATCGACCGTACTTGTGCCGACAGATCCCGTAACGCCAAAAACACTGACGGATTTCTTCAAATTCATCAAACACCTGTCAGAAAAGAACCGGACTAATATCAGGCTCTATCGCAATGCAAGTCCAGCGAAACAGACAATGGCAAAGGCAACTGGAAACACCGTCAGCATTCCGTCAGCACGATCAAGCAGCCCACCATGCCCCGGGATCAAATTGCTGCTGTCCTTAACCTTGAAACGCCGTTTAAGAGCAGACTCACCCAGATCACCGATCTGAGCCACAATCGCCAGAACCATACTGACCAGAACAATGAGCCAGTTGACCGCATCATTGCTGAAATAGGTCACAAGACCGCCAATAACGCCAGCACAGAACATGCCCCCAATCAAACCAGCCCATGTTTTCTTTGGACTGAAACGCGGTGCCAGTTTTGGTCCACCAATCGCCCGACCAAAGGCATAGCCGCCTGTGTCGGTCGCCCAGACAAGGAAGAACAACCACATGATGGTCAGAAGACCGTCAGCATCCTGATTGCGCAACCACAATGCCGACAATCCGGCAAGTGAGATGTAAAGAACACCAAATCCAGCCAGCAGCCAGTTTTTGCCCCCACGGGCAACCGCAATAATCACACCGATTGCAATTGGCATAAATGTAAGCGGGCCCTGCCCGGTCATTTGCATCAGCATGGCAACGCCAACGGCCACAGCCGCGACAATAGACACACCGTTATAATGGGCAGGCACGCACATGCGCGCCCACTCCCACATCATGCCCGCACAAAACAGAAATAACAGAATGTCGAAATAGGGTGAACCAAACCAGACAGCGGCAATTGCCACTGGTGTCATGACCAGCGCAGAAAGAATGCGTGGTTTTAGTCCGGAATTCGTATCTTTTTGACGTTCGGTTTCAGATGACTGCACCAAAACGCCGCTCCCGTCCGGCAAAGTTGTCAATGGCTCTTTCCAGATGGCTGCGGTCAAAATCAGGCCAGAGAACGTCTTCAAAGACAAACTCTGTATAGGCCGATTGCCACAGCAAGAAATTGCTGATCCGTTGTTCACCACTGGTTCTGATCAGAAGATCAGGATCGGGCATGCCAACGGTCGACAAGTTCTGTTCGATCAAGTCTTCGGTAACAGCATCCGCTGAAAGTTCCCCCGATGCGACTTTGCGCGCGATCTCGCGCACGGCCTGCGTAATTTCGGCCCGTGCCCCGTAACTCAACGCAATCGTCAAGTTAAGACGCGTGTTGTCACGGGTTTGGTCTTCGGCCTTGGCCAAAAGACCGCGAATATCATCGGCAAAACGTGTCCGGTCGCCAATGATGCGAATTTTCACGTTGTTTCGGTGCAACGTCGCAAGCTCACGCTTTAAAAACAGCCGCAAAAGTCCCATCAGATCACTGACTTCGCTTTCCGGGCGTTTCCAGTTTTCGGTCGAGAACCCATAGAGCGTCAGATACTCAATGCCAAGCTCGGCAGATGCCTCGACCGTGCGACGCACCGCTTCGACCCCGGCACGATGCCCCATCGTGCGGGGTTTGCCACGCCCGCGTGCCCAACGACCGTTGCCATCCATAATGATGGCAACGTGACGCGGAACACACGGCAGTTCTTGTTGGTGAGTTTGCGAAGACAGAACAGCCATGGTCAGACTTGCATGATTTCCTGTTCTTTGTGCGACAGCGTCTCATCGATGTCGGAAATGACCTTATCGGTCAGCTTCTGGATCTCTTTTTCTTCGTCATGCATCTCGTCTTTGGAGATATCGCTGTCCTTTTCCCATTTTTTCAGCTGGTCCATGCCATCACGGCGGACGTTACGTACTGAGATTTTGGCTTGCTCGGCATATTTGCCGGCAATTTTGGACAGCTCGGCACGGCGTTCTTCGTTCAATGCCGGAATCGGAACACGAACAAGGGTGCCATCAGCCGCCGGATTGAGGCCCAGGCCAGAATCGCGGATAGCCTTTTCAACGGATTTGACCATGGTTTTGTCCCATACCTGAACCGAAAGCATCCGGGATTCAGGAACACTGACAGAAGCCACCTGATTGAGCGGGGTCGGAACGCCATAGGCTTCGACCATGACCGGCTCAAGAAGGCTTACACTGGCACGTCCGGTACGCAGACCGGTAAATTCCTTGTGCAGTACTTCTACGGCCCCTTCCATACGGCGGGACAGGTCCTTTTTTAGGCCAGCAACGTCAGACACGTTCAGTCTCCATTCGAAATAATCGTAAACGTCCCCTTTGCAGAGACAACATCTGCGAAGGCACCCGGATTATGCAAAGAAAATACGATAACCGGAATATCATTTTCGCGTGCCAAAGAAATAGCCGATGCATCCATCACACGCAAATCTTTGGACAAAACTTCCATATAGGTAAGTGAGTCGTAACGCTCGGCGGTCGGGTCCGTTTTCGGGTCAGCGGTATAAACACCATCGACCTGCGTGCCTTTAAGCAGCGCATCACAGCCCATTTCAACCGCACGCAATGCCGCAGCGGTATCGGTGGTAAAGAACGGATTGCCCGTTCCCGCAGCAAAGATCACTACGCGACCTTTTTCCATGTGGCGAACAGCACGACGGCGAATATAGGGTTCACAAACGGAAGACATTGGAATGGCAGACTGAACGCGAGTCTGAACACCGTGGCGCTCAAGCGCGTTTTGAACCGCGAGCGCATTCATGATGGTTGCCAGCATGCCCATGTAATCGGCTGTGGCACGTTCCATGCCCTGAGAGGCACCTTTGACGCCACGGAAAATGTTCCCGCCGCCAATCACCATGCAAACTTCAGCCCCCATGTCGTGAACGACCTTGATTTCGCTGGCAATCCGGTCGACCGTCTCAGGATCGATACCATATTGCTGTTTACCTAGAAGTCCCTCACCCGAGAGCTTCAAAAGGACGCGGCGAAATTTCAGTTGGTCGTTTTCTGCCATGTCTTCAATGCCTCTTAATGCCGATGTCACGCATCCCCCAACGACGGGGAAATGCAAAATTCAGATATAAAAAGACCGGCGAGTAACAGGGCGGATTTGCGCTGCCGACCTCGCCGGTCTGGATCATACACGAAATGGCGCGTAACGCACCATTTCGAAAAGATGTTTTATTTGTTCAGCTGCTCAGCAACTTCGGCCGCAAAATCTTTCTCTTCTCGCTCGATGCCTTCACCGAGTTCGAAGCGAACAAAGCCCTTAAGGGTAATCGGCTTGCCAGCTTCTTTAGCGACATTCTCGATTACGTCTTTAACTTTGTTTTCGCCGTCAATCACGAAGGTTTGCTCAACCAGAACAACCTGCTCGTAATATTTACGGATACGACCGTCGATCATTTTTTCGATGATTTCGATCGGACGGCCCGATTCTTTAGCCTGTTCGGTCAGAACGGTTTTTTCACGCTCGACCAGTTCCGGATCAAGATCCGCAACGGTTGCCGAAGCCGGGTTGGTTGCCGCAATATGCATCGCGATCTGTTTGCCCAGACCTTCGAGAACAGCAGCGTCAGCTTCGGATTCCAGAGCCACCAGAACGCCGATTTTACCGAGATCGGTAGCAACAGCAGAGTGGATGTAAGAAGCAACAACACCTTTTTCGACCGACAGGCCAGCCGAACGACGAAGAGACATGTTTTCGCCAATGGTGGCGATCATGTGGGTGACCTGCTCTTCGACGTTACGCGATGTGCCCGGGAAAGCAGCAGCTTTCAGCGCATCGACGTCACCATCAACAGAAACGGCCTGAACGGCAACTTCGTTGACAAATTTCTGGAAGTCTTCGTTACGCGAAACGAAGTCAGTTTCAGCGTTCAGCTCGACAACAGCACCTTTGGTACCGTTAACCGCAACGGCAACAAGACCTTCGGCAGCAACGCGGCCAGCTTTCTTGGCAGCATTTGCAAGACCTTTGGTCCGCAGCCAATCGACAGCAGCGTCGACATTGCCATCGGTTTCGGAAAGCGCTTTTTTGCAATCCATCATGCCAGCGCCGGTGGTTTCGCGAAGCTCTTTTACGAGAGCAGCGGTAATAGCCATTTCTTAAAGCCCCTATTACGCAATCAAGTTAACACCTAAAGAAACGGCGGCATCCTAGCCGCCGTTTCCCCGGGTACAAAATGAAAGTTATGCGGAAGCTGCTTCTGCAGCTGCTTCTTTCGTCGCGTTCGCTTCAGCCGGAACTTCTTCCGCTTCACCGAGATCCGCGCCAGAAGCGGTCATTTCTTCCTGAATACCATCAAGAACAGAACCAACGAACAGATCGCAATACAGCTGGATCGCACGGATCGCATCATCGTTGCCCGGAACCGGGTACTGAACGTTCGCCGGGTCAGAGTTGGTATCGAGGATAGCAACAACCGGGATGTTCAGGTTCTTGGCATCTTGAATGGCAAGTGCTTCTTTGTTGGTGTCAACCACGACAATAATGTCTGGCAGACCACCCATGTCCTTAATACCGCCCAGAGCGCGTTCAAGTTTGTCGCGCGAACGGGTCAGGTTCAGGATTTCTTTTTTGGTCAGACCTTCGGCACCCGAAGTCAGGATTTCGTCCTGTTCTTTGAGGCGTTTGATCGAATTGGAAACAGTGTTCCAGTTGGTCAGCATGCCGCCGAGCCAGCGATGGTTCACGTAGTACTGGCCGCAACGTTTTGCAGCTTCAGCAACGATCGGGGATGCCTGACGTTTGGTACCAACGAAAAGAACACGACCACCTGAAGCGGTAACGTCACGAACGGCCTGCATCGCACGATGCAGCATCGGGACAGTTTCCTGCAAGTTCAGGATGTGGATGTCGTTACGTGCACCAAAGATGAACTGTTTCATCTTCGGGTTCCAACGGCGGGTGTGGTGACCAAAGTGGACACCAGCTTCCATGAGCTGGCGCATGGTAAAGGTTGGCAAAGCCATGATAATTCCTACCTTTTTCCGGTTAATACCTCCGCGAAAGGGAATTTCATGCCTCATGCATGAAACACCGGATGGACGAGTTGCCATATGACGGCAGTCGCCGCTCTTTCGCGTGCGATGTTCGAGCGGGTTTTAATCCCGTCCCGTAAAGAATGCAAGCCCTAAAACCCCGCTGACACGCAATGACACATGTTTGCCTGCTCAGCAGAACCAGAACTGCAATCTGGAACAACACTTTAAACGATCAGCCCCACATTTTCATAGTAAAAAACCCAAAGAAACAGCCGCCCCGGCGTGCGTAAAGACATTGATCGAACCGGAAATGCATACCGAAAAACCATTGACGATGTAAAACGTTCGTTTTACATATTTGATATGAACATAAAAACCAAACTCCTCATAGCCGCAGAGCAGCTTTTTGATCGGCATGGTTTCATGGCAACCAGCATGGACCGTTTGACCGCAGCCGCAGATATGTCCAGCCGCACGCTTTACAAACATATTGGCGGGAAAACTGGCCTCGTAACCGCCGTCTTGACGGCGCGAGACGAACGTTTCATGCAAAAGATCAACGTCAACAGTCTTGATGAACTGTTCAACGCGCTGGCGGAATGGGTTCGGGATGAAGGCGCGCGCGGCTGCCTTTTCCTGCGGGCCTACGGCGAAACGGGTGGGAACACACCGGAAATAGCGGAGGTCGTCTTGCGTCATAAAGCGGCATTTCGCAACCGACTTGACGAAATAGTCCGCTCAGAAGTCGGGCTTAGTGATGCAAACGTCAGCGCCCTCGTCGACCAAATACTAATCTTGATTGAAGGCGCCACATCCGTTTCAGTTTACCAAGGCGAAGGTGCTATTTCTGCGGCACGCGACGCAGCGGCTGTCCTGATTGCGCAGGCCCGATCATGAATGCTGCACTTCGCATCGGAACCACCGGATTTGGCTTGATCGCTGTTTGTTATGGCTTTGCGCGCTTTGCCTTTGGTTTGTTCCTACCAGAAATTGACAATGACCTTTCTCTTGGTCCTACCCTATCGGGTATCATTTCAGGCGGCTCATTTTTTGGCTATTGTATTGCAATTGTCGCCTCGGCCACGTTAACCGAGCGGTTCGGTGCACGTGCAGTTGCAGTCTGCGCATCGCTGGTCGCGGCGATTGGTATGGCCGGAATTGCTGCGGCACCAAACGCAGTCTGGCTTGCTGGTGCTGTACTTTTGGCGGGATCAAGCACGGGCTTGGCATCCCCACCAATGGCCGCCGCTGTCACAGCAGCGGTAAAACGTCATCAGCAGAACATAACAAACACCACGATCAATGCCGGGACAAGTGCGGGCATTGCACTTTCAGGCCCGATTGCATTGTTGGTTGCCGGGCAATGGCGTTTGGCGTTTGGCGGGTTCGCGCTTGTTGCCCTATTGATGGCATTCGTCGCACACATAACCCTGCCCCGCACGGACGACACCCCAAGTTCGCCGCAAAGATTACCGCCAGTTACTGATGATGTCGTGCGACTGATTATCGCAGCGTTTCTGATGGGGGCTGCCAGTACCGCCCTTTGGTCCTTTGGCGGCCAGTTGGCAAACTTACACATGGGATGGAAGATAAACGATATCGGGATGCTATGGGTTGCCATCGGTTCAGCAGGCATTTTCGGTGCTTTTGCCGGTGCATTTGTTGCGCGCTTTGGCCTTAACCGCACCCACTGGATGTTTCTGGGGTTGATGTCCGTTGGCATTCTCGCCGTCGGCATGACGGGGGCTACCCCCTTCACCACCCTTCTTGGTGGTGCCTTGTTCGGGGCTTCTTATGTCATGTTAACCGGGGTGTATTTGATCTGGGGCGTTGCCGCGTCACCCAATCGCCCTGCGATGGGATTAATGATCGGTTTTCTTATGATCGCAGTCGGTCAAACGGCGGGAGCCCCCGTTTTCGGGATATTGATGGACGCGTTTGGCCCGGACCATGCGGTGATGGTTTTCATCGTGCTGGGACTTGCAGCCGGTGGGGCGAGTATCAGAAGAAAACTGGTCGCCGCACGATGAAACGTTATGAGGTTTGGCATAAACGCGCGATCATGCATAGCGAGCACGCCGACCGGCGCCTGAACTTCCACAAACCCCGGCGATTAAGTTTCCTCTAAATTTCCTCGGCAAATTCAACGCCCGGAATAGCCCCGATGGCGCCGATCAGAGATGGCCCGACCTTATAACTGTCTTCAAGCTCGATCTCGGCCATGCGGCCATCGCCACACATGGACGACAAGGTCACAAGGCCCCTTCCCTTGCCCGCCGTTTCAAGCAATTCGCGGATTTCTGAAACCGGATCAGGGCGGTTCAACCGAATGCGAATGCCTTCGGCCGCCCCTGAAACAGCCTGTTCAAGATCCTCTACGCGCTGACCTTGAATGCGCAGTTGCCCTTCGCGCATTTCAGCCGCAACAATCAACAGAACCGGCCGTCCGGCATTGATGATTTCCTTGTATGCCGCCCAGGCTTCTGCCCAGAAGGCGACTTCGAAGCTACCGGTCGGGTCGGAAAACATCACGAAGGCAAATTTCGAACCGTTCTTTTTCGAAATCATTTCACGGGCATTGATCAAGGTTCCGGCGAGTTTGATCGCCCCTTTATTCTGCGCACGCATGCGGGCAGGCAATTCCTTGATCGGTGCAATGCCAATCCGCTGAATACTTTTGCCGAACGTATCAAGCGGATGGGCCGACAGGTAAAAGCCGATGGCCGAGAATTCCTCGGTCAGTTTTTCCATCGGCACCCAGTCACGCTCATCAGGCAGTTTGATCGCGTCCTTGGCAAAGGCGCTTTCATCACCAAACATCGAAATCTGGTCATCATTACGTGCCTGCATTTCGCGCTGGGCAACGGCGATGACTTTATCGACATTTTCAAGCATGACCTTGCGGTTAGTCGCCAGACAGTCCAGCGCACCGGCACGGACAAGGTTTTCAAGCAGGCGTTTATTGACGGCCCGACTATCGATGCGCGATGCAAAATCGGTAAGATCTTTAAACGGCCCGTTGGCTTCGCGCTCGGCAACCAAGCTTTCCATCGCCGCATCGCCGACATTGCGGATTGCCGCCAGTGCATAGCGGATTTTACCGCCGCTCTCGTGGTTTTCGACCGAGAACGCGACTTGCGAATGGTTGATGCAGGGCGGCAGAATTTCGATTTCAAGCCGTTCGACTTCTTGCTTGAACACCGCAAGTTTTTCGGTGTTGTGCATATCAAGCGTCATCAACGCGGCCATGAATTCGACCGGATAGTTGGCCTTTAGAAACGCGGTTTGATAGGCCACCAGCGCATAGGCGGCGGCGTGTGATTTGTTAAAGCCGTAGGATGCGAATTTGGCGACCTGATCAAAGATGTCGGATGCTTGTCCGCGATCAACACCGTTCTTTTCCGATCCTTCGACAAACAGCGACCGCTGCTTTTCCATTTCTTCGGCGATTTTTTTACCCATCGCACGGCGCAGCAAATCTGCACCGCCAAGCGAATAGCCCGCCATGATCTGGGCCAGCTCCATGACCTGTTCCTGATAGATCATGATGCCATAGGTTTCTTGCAGGATCGGCTGCAACATCGGGTGCATGTAATCAGGTTCTTCCTGACCATGCTTACGTGCAATGTAATGCGGGATGTTATCCATCGGGCCCGGACGATACAGCGCCACGACAGCGATAATATCTTCTAACGTATCTGGCTTCAGACCGCGTAAAACGTCCTGCATGCCTTGGGATTCAAGCTGGAACACGCCGACGGTTTCAGCGGCAGACAACAGTTTAAACGATGGACGATCATCAAGCTCAATTGCACTGATATCAAAATCTTGCGGGACGTCTTTGCGTTGACGCATCAAATTGACGGCTTCGATAATCACCGTCAGGGTCTTAAGCCCCAGGAAGTCAAACTTCACCAGCCCGGCGTTTTCAACATACTTCATGTTGAACTGTGTCACCGGCATGTCCGAGCGCGGATCGCGATAGAGCGGGACCAGCTCATCAAGATCGCGATCACCGATCACAACCCCGGCCGCGTGGGTCGAGGAGTTGCGGTACAGCCCTTCGATCTGCATGGCGATGGTGAGCAAGCGGTCGATGTCGGGGTCTTCACGTGCAATCCGGCGCAGGTCCGGTTCCATATCGATCGCTTCTTTGAGCGGGATCGGTTTGGCCGGATCGCCGGGAATCATTTTACAGATTTTATCGACATAGCCGTATGGAATGCTCAGCACACGCCCGACGTCACGCACGGCGGCCTTGGCTTGCAGCTTACCGAATGTGATGATCTGTGCGACACGGTCATGACCGTATTTTTTCTGCACATACTCAATCACTTCGCCGCGTCGATCCTGACAGAAATCGACGTCAAAGTCAGGCATCGACACACGTTCCGGGTTAAGGAAACGTTCGAACAGAAGCGAAAACCGAAGCGGATCAAGATCGGTAATCAAAAGCGCATAGGCCACAAGCGACCCTGCCCCCGACCCACGGCCCGGTCCAACCGGAATTTCATGATCCTTCGCCCATTGAATGAAGTCGGCAACGATCAAAAAGTAGCCCGGAAAGCCCATCTGATTGATGATGCCAAGCTCATAATCAAGGCGCGTCCAATAGGGTTTGGCGATTTCTTCCTTGTCAGCATCCGACATATCATCGGTATAGACATATTTTGCCAGTCGGCCCTTAAGGCCTTCTTCGGACATGTGGCGCAGTTCGTCGACCTCGGTCCGGCCTTCGCCACAGTCAAAGGGCGGCAGGATCGGATCGATTTTTTCGACGTGCCATGAACAGCGTTTGGCAATCGCCACCGTATTGTCGCAGGCCTCGGGGATATCGGCGAACAGGTTGCGCATTTCATCTGCGGTCTTAAACCGGTGATCTCTCGTCAGTTTCCAGCGTTCATCCTGCCCGACGACCGCCCCCTGCCCGATACAGATGAACACGTCATGGGCTTCATACATGTTGCCCGACGGGAAATAGCAATTGTTGGTCGCAACAAGTGGCACGTCATGATCGTAGGCCAGCTTAACCAAACCCGGTTCGACCTGCTCTTCAAGCGCCTCGCCGTGTCTTTGCAACTCGATATACAGGCGGTTGCCAAAGATGCCCTTTAATTTCGTCAGACAGGCTTCGGCCTTATCAACCTGTTCCTCGGCCAGAAGGCGCGCCAAGGGCCCGGTTGGGCCACCGGTCAGGCAAATCACATGGTCGGAATATTGTTCGATGTGCTCATACAGCGCCTTGGGTTCGCTTCCGGCCTCAGACGTCATATGGGCGCGCGAAACAATTTTCAGAAGGTTGAAATAACCTTCCTTATTCTGGGCAATCAGAACAAGGCGATCAGGCATCGGTTCGCGCATGATTTTGCCAACAGCAGGCTTATCGCCAAACCGCTCAAAACCCATTTGCACGCCAAGGATCGGCTGAATACCCGCACCACTCATGGCGCCAGCGAAATCAAGCGCGCCGAACATATTGTCGGTATCGGTCATCGCAACGGCAGGTTGGCCGTCGGCTGCGCAAAGCTTGGCAAGCTCCTTCGTCGTGATGGCACCTTCGGCAAGCGAATAGTTGGTGTGAACACGAAGATGGACGAAACCGTTTTCCATCGTAATTTTACCCCGGAAAAGAAGACAAAAGACTGGTCACACGGTGTTTCGTACAATGGCGAAACACCGCGTTCGATCAGCTTAGAGAATTTTGAGCCGTTGCGAAAGGTCGCTTAGGGACAGAACCTAGGCGAGTTCGGCTGGATCAAGTTCGACCAAATGACCATCCCGCAAGGTCACTACCCGGTCCATCTGGCTTGCCAGTGCCGGGTTATGGGTTGCGATCAAGGATGCCAGACCCGTTTCACGCACCAGAGACATCAACATGCCAAAGACAGTTGCCGCTGTTTGCGGGTCAAGGTTACCGGTCGGCTCATCGGCAAATAAAACGTCCGGCACATTGGCAAGAGCACGCGCAATGGCAACCCGTTGCTGCTCACCACCCGACAAGCGCGCGGGACGATGTTCAGCACGATTTTCAAGGCCAAGACAACGCAGGAGTTCAAGACCGCGCACTTCGGCTTCGGAGCGTTTCAGGCCATTGATCATTTGCGGCATGACGACATTTTCAATTGCAGAAAATTCCGGCAGCAAATGATGGTACTGATAGACAAACCCGATGTGGCGACGGCGCATTTCGGTCCGCGCAAGATCAGACAAATCCGTGCTGCGCTTACCACCGATCGACACCAAACCGCCGTCAGGCTTTTCAAGCAATCCGGCGATCTGGAGCAAGGTTGATTTACCCGCACCAGACGGCCCGACAAGGGCGACAATTTCGCCCTGATGGATTTCAAGATCGACTGATTTGAGGATTTCCAGCTGATCGGGGCCCTGATTGAAAACACGATCAATCTTTTCAAGGCGCAGAACAACAGTACGCGAGCGTTCCTGAGCAGTTGTTTTGACCTGATCACTCATAGCGCAGAGCCTCCACCGGATCGAGACGCGACGCCCGCCATGCCGGATAAACCGTGGCAAGGAAGGTCAGTGTGAGGGACATGACGCAAACCAGAACGACCTCGCCCGTATCCATATCGGCCGGCAGTTGCGACAGGAAATAGATTTCAGCATTAAACAAATCGGTGCCCGTCAGGGTCTGAATGAACTGGCGGATGTTTTCGATGTTCAGACAGAACAACACACCGATGATCAGACCACTCAGCGTGCCCAAAACCCCGATGGATGCGCCCGCCAGGAAGAACACCTTCATGATTGATTTGCGGGTCGCCCCCATGGTGCGCAGGATGGCAATATCGCGCCCCTTATCCTTTACCAGCATGACCATGCCCGAAATGATATTGAAGGCGGCAACAAGAATGATCAATGTCAGGATCAGGAACATCACATTACGTTCGACCTGTAACGCATTGAAAAATCCGGAATTTGATTGTTGCCAATTGACCAGCCGCAGCTTTTCACTGGCAAGCGTTGTCAACAGCGTATCCATGGTGTCATCAAGTGACGAGATATCATCAAGCATCACTTCAAAATGTGTGATTTTCTCGGGCAGGCGGAAATAAAGCTGTGCGGCAGACAGCGGCATAAAGATAAACCCGCTGTCATATTCATACATGCCAATATCAAACAGCCCGGCCACGGTATAGGCGCGTACACGCGGGACGGCGCCAAATGCGGTGACATTGCCCTTGGGCGAAATCAGATTGACGGTATCACCGACTCCGACACCAAGCTTCATCGCAAGACGTGCGCCCATGATGATGCTGTCATCACCCTTAAAATTATCAAGCGACCCAAACACGATGTTATCGGCAATGGTTTTACGTTGTTTAACATCGTCAGGACGCATGCCGCGCACAATGGCACCGCTTGCCCGGCCATTTTTCGATGCCATGACCTGTCCTTCAACGACAGGAACAGACAGCTTTACATTACCGGTTTCAGCGATCTCTTTTTCAATCGCATCGTAATTGGCAATGCCGTCATTGCTTTGTGCATAGACCGATATATGCCCGTTCAACCCTAAAATCCGACCAAGTAATTCGGCGCGGAAACCGTTCATGACCGACATCACAATAATCAGCGTTGCCACACCAAGCATGATGCCCAGCAACGAGAAAATGGCGATAACGGAAACGAAACCTTCCTGCCGACGTGGACGCAGGTAGCGAAAGGCCACCATACGTTCGAACGGACTGAACATGGGCACTCTATCCTTGTGGAAGCTGGTCAGGAAATGGCCCCGCATGCCTAAACATCAAACGAAGCCGGAAATCACAACGGGGCAGCAATCGCTGCCCCGTTTTTTAATATTTGATCAGGCGCTAAGCTGGTTCAGAGCAGCATCGAAGGTAACTTCGGTTTTCTCGCCGTTTCTGCGGTTTTTAAGCTCAACCACACCGTTTTTAAGCCCGTTCGGACCAATGACGATCTGCCATGGCAAACCAATCAGGTCCATATCAGCAAATTTGCCACCGGCACGCATGTCACGGTCATCATAAAGAACCTCGATACCAGCATTGGTGAGCTTGGCATAGGCGTCTTCGCAGGCCGCGTCACAAGCATCATCACCAGTACGCAGATTGATCAGGCCAACCTTGTACGGGGCAACCGCGTCGGGCCAGATGATACCGTTTTCGTCATGGGATGCTTCAATGAGCGCACCGACAAGACGTGAAACGCCAATTCCGTAAGACCCCATCTGAACCGGCGTATCCTTGCCATCCGGGCCAAGAACGGTTGCGCCCATCGGTTCGGAATATTTCGCACCGAAATGGAAGATGTGACCAACTTCGATCCCGCGCGTTGTCACCAGATCATCGCCCAATGACTTTACGGCATCCTGTTCTGGATCGTGCATGTCCTCGGTCGCGGCGTAATCTTTAAGTGTCGTCTGCACCCAGCTTTCAAGGCCGGTACGGTCATTGAGGTCAACACCCTGCCCGCTCAGATCTTTTTCCAGCCATTTCTGATCGCAGAAAACTTCACTTTCACCGGTTTCGGCAAGAATGATGAATTCGTGGCTCAAATCACCACCAATCGGGCCGGTATCAGCCACCATCGGGATCGCCTTCACACCCAAACGGGTAAAGGTCCGGCAATAGGCCAGGAAAATCTTGTTATAGGTGTGACGCGCGCTTTCATAGTCGATGTCGAACGAGTAGGCATCCTTCATCAGGAATTCGCGGCCCCGCATCACGCCAAAGCGCGGGCGGATCTCGTCACGGAATTTCCACTGAATGTGATAGAGCATCTGCGGCAGCTGCTTATAAGAACGCACATCATTGCGGAATATATCGGTGATGGCTTCTTCGTTGGTCGGCCCAAACAGCATTTTACGATCATGACGGTCGGTAATGCGCAGCATCTCCAGACCGTAATCATCGTAACGACCACTTTCCTGCCAGAGCTCGGCGGGCTGAATGGTTGGCATCAGCAGTTCGTTAAAGCCGATCTTGTCCTGTTCTTCACGAACGATCTGTTCGATTTTCTTAAGAACACGGTGGCCAAGCGGCAGCCAGGAATAGATACCCGCCGTGAGCTGGCGGACCATACCAGCGCGCAGCATCAAACGGTGAGAAGCAATCTGGGCTTCTGACGGGGTTTCCTTCAGGGTCGGCAGAAAGAACTGGGAAAGACGCATCAATGCCTCGTGATGAACAAATCTGAATTGTTGGGTTTATTAATTACCTTGCCCGGAAAATGCGACAGCATCGCGCGAAACGCAAGCTGGAACTTATGTTATCTGATCGCAGTCTGGTTAGTTTCCAATGATGGCAAAACTACGATTGTCCGCGAAGGCCTGCAACTGTGTGTACAGATTGCCCCCATAACGCCCACCGGGCGGTGTTATCTGAACCCCGCCTGACGACAAGCTTCGATCAGTTCGGCACTTGCACCATCGTCGCCCAGCGGTTGATCGTTAAAATAAACCCGGCCGTTACGATAGGAAATCTTGCCGATGCTTTGCTCGCCACTGGCGCCATCAGGGACGGAAATCCCGGAAAACTCGAAGAAATCAACAGTCACCGGAAACTCAATTTCCTTTGGTAAGGAGTTCAGAATGTTGTTGCCACCGTTAAGATCAGCCGGTGCAACCTTGTTCCCCCGCACATCCACACCCGACTGATAGGCAACATCGTCGTCGGGCACATGTTTGACCAATTGTTTACAGGCCGAACGCGTTACCGTGATGGTTGGCTTGGCGTCTTCGCCCTGCGGCAGTGCTGCAGCATCATTGCCCGCGCCAACGCCATCTTGCTGTGATGACGGGAAAGGAGAATCGGCTTGCGCCCACCCCGTAGAGGGCAAAACAGAAATGAGTGCAACCGATGCCAATGCCTTTAATAGTCTGATGTTAAGATCAGAAACATGGCGCTTAATAGGCTTAGCCAATGAATTACTATTCATCTTTGAGTTTCACCCTATCTGTGTGCAATGCAGCATCGAATCATTTGTGAATATTCGTCAAAACATCTTGCATAAAACGGAAACATGTGGCTTTTTAGTCCTCCGCTAACGGCGCAAGATCGTTGCGGTAGGCGTATCGCAGCCGCTCATAAAATTGCGGGAGGCTTTGTTGCCAATAAGCATACAAGAAGCAGGCGCGACGTCGAATTAAAACCTGTGCTAGATGCCCAGGTCTTAGGAGGAAGCATAAGAAGATTACGGGAAAAACAGCTATAAAAATAGCATCTTAGCAAGATCCTTTGGATCTTGCTTTTTTTTTGGTTTATCGCCTTCTCGATCATTTTTGTGCAGCCCCAAACGACAAAACCCCGCAACATATGTGCGGGGTTTTCTGTTTTGGCAAAGGACCGTAACGCTTATTGTGGCGGACGGACTTCAATCATACCGCTGGTGATCACGAACCATGCCACCACCCATAAAATGCCTGAAATGGCACTGGTGGCCAGAACCTTTTTCCACATATGAGCTTGCTGCGGTGCGCCACTGTCATGACCGGCTTCGACATTTTCGGTGCGTTTGACGCCAAAGGGCAACACCATAAACAGAACCAGCCACCAGATGACGATATAGACCAGAGTTCCGGAAAACCAGTTCATGAAATGCTCTTTTTGTTGATGATGAAGCGTGTGTCGATCACTTGATCAGATTGCGGGGCGGTTAATCGGGAGCCCCACAATCAGCTAAACCTGTTCGAGTTCAACCAGTGTGCCGTTGAAGTCCTTGGGATGCAGGAAAAGAACCGGTTTGCCATGCGCCCCGATTTTCGGATCCCCGTCGCCAAGTACCCGCGCGCCAGTCGCTTTAAGCTTATCACGCGCGGCCAGAATATCATCGACCTCGTAACAGACATGATGAATACCGCCAGAGGTGTTCTTTTCAAGGAACCCCTTGATCGGGGAATTTTCCCCCAGCGGATACAACAATTCAATCTTGGTGTTGGGCAGTTCAACAAAAACGACCGTCACCCCGTGATCCGGTTCATCTTGCGGTTCGGAGACCTTAGCCCCCAGCACATCGCGATATTGCGCAATGCTTGCCTCAAGGTCGGGGACTGCGATGGCGACATGGTTCAGCCGTCCGATCATATTCTTACTCCTGCAAAGTGATCTGCCCGATCACTTCTAATCTAGGTTAGCGTTAGCACCCGTGACAATTGCCCATTTGGTCGAATATGGCCACCAAACGGGATTTCAAAGCCCCTTGCTATTCCTTAACGCGGACCAGATGGACTTCGATCAGCGGACGCTTCCCAAGACGCTGACGCACAGGACGGCGCAAGGCTTGGCGGATCGCCAGGATCACAGCAGAATCATCAAGGACTTCCTCATCCCCCAACCGATCTACCCGATTGCCGATCTCAGCAGCAAAATGATCAAGACGGACATCGTCATCGGGCTCATCAAACAGGCTTGGTGCGGTGATCATGGGATCCTTGACCATTTCGCCAAACTGATTGAGCACCACGGTGACAAACATCACGCCATTCCAAACGATACGATTGCGGTTACGGATGGTGTTTGCATCACGTTTGAGCAAACGACCGCCATCAAGCGCAAGAATGCCAGCTTCGGCCACACCAATGACCTGCGAATTGCCCGGCGACAGGCGAATGACCGTCCCGTCATGCGGGATCACCTGTTCTGGGATCTGGCATTCCGCCCCAAGGGCGGCCTGTTCGCATAAATGGCGGGTTTCGCCGTGCACAGGGATCAGGATTTTCGGACGAGTCAATTGATACATCCGCGCCAAGTCCTGACGGCCCGGATGCCCCGATACGTGGATCGGTTCATCGCGTGCGGTGATGACCTTAATGCCACGACGGATCAAAAGGTTCTGGATATAGCCGATAGATTTTTCATTGCCGGGAATCTCACGCGCAGAGAACACCACTGTATCGCCCGGATCGAGTTCGACCATCGGGTGATCGCCCTTGGCAATGCGCGAAAGTGCAGCACGCGGTTCGCCCTGTGACCCGGTGCAGAGAAACAGCACCTGATCCTTAGGCACTTCCATCGCGTCCTGATCGGTCAGAAGGTTCGGATAGGATGTCAGATAGCCAACTTCGCGGGCTGCCTCGGTCACACGGTACAGCGAGCGCCCGACCAAACCAACACACCGGTTGTTTTCGTGGGCGGCTTCGATCACAGACTGCAGACGCGCAACATTCGTGGCAAAACACGCAATCGCGATGCGTCCTTGCGGATGTTCGGCGAATAATTTCGACAGATTCTTGGCAACATCACCTTCGGAGCCGGCTTGGCCTTCGGAAAAGACATTGGTTGAGTCACAGACCAGCGCCATAACACCCTCGTCGCCAAGCTCTTCGAGCTTTTTGACATCGGATGCTTCGCCAATCTGCGGATCAGGGTCAAATTTCCAGTCGCCGGTATGAACGATCAACCCCTTGGGCGTGCGAATGGCCAAGGCATTAGGCTCAAGGATCGAATGGGTCATGGTGACAAACTCGATGTCAAAGCACCCCAAGGTAAACCGGCCGCCCAGTTCGATCACATGGATCGGAACTTCGTCGGCAAAATCGGTTTCCGAGAGCTTGGCTTTGAGGAATGCTGCGGCAAAGGGCGTCGCATAGATCGGGCACTTAAGGCGTTTCCACAAATACGGAATGGCCCCAAGGTGATCTTCGTGTGCGTGGGTCAGAACCAGCCCCAGAAGCTTGTCCTTACGCTCCTCGATAAAGGTTGGGTCGGGCATGACGACATCGACACCCGGCAGGCCTTCCTCGCCAAAGGAAACCCCCATATCGACCATCAACCACTGATCATCATACCCGTAAAGGTTCATGTTCATGCCGATCTCGCCAGAACCGCCTAGCGGCACAAACAGCACTTCGTCTTTTGGCAAATACAAATCCACGGACGGTCTTCCTTTACATTCGGCATTCTGATCAGGCGGGGCTTATGCCCCTGCCCGGTGCAAACCCTTATTGGGCCTGAGTATCTTGTTCCTGGCTGTTGCGACGGTAAATCATCAACAGGCCAAGCATGGTCAAATCGCCATGCAAATGCTCAATTTCGTCTACTGCCTTGGTAAACAGTGGCGCAAGCCCACCGGTTGCAACCACCTTGATGGTTTCAAGGCCCTGCTGTTGGCGAATACGCGCGAGCAACCCTTCGATCATCGAAACATAGCCCCAATACACGCCAGACTGCATGGCTTCAACGGTGTTTTTACCGACAACATTGCGCGGGGCTTCAATTGCGACCATCGGCAACTGGGCGGCTGCCATATGCAATGCCTTGATCGACAGATTGACACCGGGCGCAATCACGCCACCAAGGTAGTCGCCGTTGTGATCAACAACGTCAAAGGTGGTCGCAGTTCCGAAATCGAGAACCACAAGCGGACCACCAAACAGCTTATGGGCGGCAACCGCATTGACAAGACGGTCAGCCCCAACTTCGCTTGGTCGGTCCATGATGATGTTCATGTCCAGTTTAACATCCGGATCGCCAACCACCATCGGATCAACATTGAAATACCGACGACACAGGGTCTTTAAGCTAAATTCCGCGGCCGGTACCACCGTTGCGATAATCGCCCCGGAAATGGCATCAACCGGCACGTCTGAGAGCGTGAACAGATGATGCAGCCAAACACCCAATTCATCGGCAGTACGTTCGGTTGTGGTCGAGCAACGCCATTGCCCCTTGATGGTATCTCCATCAAAGACAGCAAAAACGATATTTGTGTTCCCGGCATCAATCGCAAGCAACATGAAGCTTACACGCCTCCACTTCGCAGCAAGATATTATTCAATTTAGGCCCTGAAGAAAACTTCGCCAGCACCAATTCGATGCTCGAACCCGCTGCCTTCTCTTAGGATAAGGGAACCATCATCATCAAGTCCGACGAAAGTCCCCTGCAACTCGCGTTCTGTCAATCGGGCAACAACCGGCTCGCCGATCCCATATCCCCGTGTCAGCCACGCTTCGCGGATTGGCGTAAAGCCCTGCTGTTCCCAGATCGGCAACCAGTATGCAATACGTTCAACATAGACCGAAACAAGTTCATGAACCGAAACCGGTGCCCCAAGGGATGCAAGCGAGGTTGCCGGACGTTCGGAATCGTCTGGATAAAACGCCACATTCACCCCTGTCCCAATGACCAGATAATCGGTCGACGACAGGTGGTTGGATGCACTTTCAAGAAGAATACCGCAAATCTTATGCCCATTGACCATCAGATCGTTGGGCCATTTGCAGTCAGGTCGGACCTGCATCCCCGTGATCGTTTCAATCGCCTCGGCCATGGCAACGGCAATCAGGAACGTCAGGCGTGCGGCCTCGGCAAGTGAACAGGTCGGACGCAGCAACAACGACGAATACAGGTTGCCCACCGGGGACGACCATGCCCGCCCGCGGCGACCGCGACCGGACGTTTGAGTTCTGGCTAAAACAAGGGCGCCACTCTGGGCGCCCTTGTCTGCGAGGCGTTTGGCCTCTTCATTTGTGTTGTCGACCGAGTCCAGTTGGTGAAGGTAGAAACCTTCTGGAAGACGGATCGTGTTCGACTTCATACTTACTGGCCGAACAGTGAGGCGGCAGCAATGGCTGCGCTATCCATCAACGGGTTCGGGAAGAAGACAAAGGCCAGAATGGCAATCGTGGCAACCGCCATGATAACGTTCATTTCCGTGCCATTGCGATCAAACCCTTCGACCGGCTCGTCGAAATACATGACCTTGATGATGCGCAGATAGTAGTACGCACTGACAACCGAGGTCACCAGACCAATGACAGCCAACGTCACAAGACCAGCATCAACGGCGGCCTTAAAGACATAGAACTTGCCAAAGAACCCGGCGAGCGGCGGAATACCAGCCATCGAGAACATCAAGATTGCGGTAATCGCTGCCATCAGCGGTTTGGTTTTGGCCAGACCGGCAAGATCGGTGATTTCCTCATTCATGCGATCATTACGACGCATGCAGAGGATCACGGCAAACGTGCCCAGGTTCATCACAAGGTAAATCCCCAGATAAACCAGAACGCCGGTCACACCTTCCTCGGTGCCTGCGGCCAGACCGACAAGCGCAAACCCAACGTGACCGATGGACGAATAGGCCATCAGACGTTTGATGTTTTCCTGACGCAAGGCGGCAAACGAACCAACAAGCATCGACAGGATCGAGATCAGAACGATGATCTGCTGCCAGTCTGCAACAACGCTGCCAAACGGCCCAATCGCAACACGGACAAACAGTGCAAGACCCGCGATCTTTGGCGCGACCGCAAAGAATGCCGTTACCGGGGTTGGTGCACCTTCATAAACGTCGGGCGTCCACATGTGGAACGGCACGGCGGAAATCTTGAAACACAGACCGGCAAACATGAATGCCAG
Source organism: Thalassospira lucentensis MCCC 1A00383 = DSM 14000 (assembly GCF_000421265.1). Taxonomy (GTDB): domain Bacteria; phylum Pseudomonadota; class Alphaproteobacteria; order Rhodospirillales; family Thalassospiraceae; genus Thalassospira; species Thalassospira lucentensis. The sequence continues at coordinate 180,638 of NZ_ATWN01000005.1, forward strand.
ACCAACCATTGCCCCAACCGGCAGATCACCGCCCGTAAGGGTATCGGCAAGAACTGCGAAATTGGTGGTCCCGGTAAAGCCATAGACCATCGACATGCCATACAGCAGCATGCCCGAGGCAATCGAGCCAAGGATAAAGTATTTCAAGCCCGATTCTGTCGACCGGATCGTGTCACGGCGGATCGCAGCAACCACGTAAAGTGCCAGCGACTGCAGTTCCAGACCAAGATACAGCGACATCATGTCGGATGCCGAAACCATCGCCATCATGCCAACTGTGGCAAGAGTGATCAGGATCGGAAACTCGAAACGAGCCATGTTTTCACGTTCGGCAAACTTCATCGACATGATGATGCCGACACTTGAGCCGATCAGGATCATGACTTTGCAGAACTGTGCAAAGGCGTCTGCCGTGAACTGGCCAAAGAAGGCAGGACCGCCCTCGCCCGTCACCACAAGGATGACGGTGATGATCTGGGCGGCAACAGCCAGCCAGGACACGGTACGGAACGCTTTGTCCTTGCCGGCGAAAACCCCAAGCATCAACAGAGCCAAGGCAGAGACTGCCATAAAGATTTCGGGCAGTGCGGCCCCGAGGTTGAGCATAGAAACTCCCATGATCATTCCCCTCAATTCACAGCCAGCTGGGCGGCACTAGCCGCGGCAGCTTGGGCCGTTTCGACCTGGTTGACGAGGTTCTCAACCGAGACATGCATGATGTCGAGGAAGGAGACCGGATAGACCCCCATCCAAACAACAACGATCACAAGCGGTGCAAAAAGCAGCCATTCACGCGGGCTCAGATCGAGGATCGATTTGAGGTTATCCTTTGTCAGGGCCCCAAAGATAATCCGGCGATAGAGATAAAGCGCATAGGCCGCACCAAGGATCAGACCGGTTGCAGCAAAGAACGCGACCCAGGTGTTGGCTTCAAATGCACCGAGCAACGTCAGGATTTCACCAACGAAACCACCGGTACCCGGAAGACCAACAGATGCCATGGTAAAGAACATGAAGATCAGCGCGTAGCTTGGCATGCGATGAACCAGACCGCCATAAGCGTCGATTTCGCGGGTGTGGATGCGGTCATAGACGACACCAACACACAGGAACAACGCGCCCGAGACCACACCGTGGCTGAGCATCTGGAAGATCGAACCTTCGATACCGTGCTGATTAAAGGTGAAGGCACCGATCGTCACAATCCCCATATGGGCAACCGACGAATAGGCAATCAGCTTTTTCATGTCCTGCTGGGCAAGGGCCACAAGAGACGTATAGATGATTGCAACAATCGACAGGGTGAAGATCAGCGGTGCAAAGGTTTCAGACGCCAGTGGCATCATCGGCAACGAGAACCGAAGGAAGCCATAGCCACCCATTTTCAAAAGCACACCAGCCAGAATAACAGAACCAGCTGTTGGTGCTTCGACGTGGGCGTCCGGCAGCCAGGTATGAACCGGCCACATCGGAACTTTCACCGCGAAGGATGCAAAGAACGCCAGCCACAGCCACAACTGCATATTATAGTCGAACCCGTATGCCATCAGGGTCGGGATGTCGGTGGTGCCTGCTTCGAAATACATCGCGAGCAGAGCAACCAGCATCAGGACCGAGCCCAGAAGCGTATAAAGGAACAGCTTGAATGCAGCGTAAACGCGGCGCTGACCGCCCCAGACACCGATGATGATAAACATCGGGATCAGGACGCCTTCGAAGAACAGATAGAACAGCAAACCGTCAAGCGAACTGAACATGCCGATCATCATCGTTTCAAGAACGAGGAAGGCGATCATGTATTCCTTCACGCGCTTTTGGATCGCTTCCCATGCCGACAGAATACAAATCGGTGTCAGGAAGGTCGCAAGCAGGACGAACAGAACGGAAATACCGTCCACGCCCATGTGATAGGAAATGTTCAGGCCCGGCATCCAGTCCGCCTGTTCGACGAACTGGAAGTCAGCAGTTGTTTTATCGAAGTTCACCCACAGCATCAAAGATACAAGGAAGGTGAACACCGACGTCCAAAGCGCAACTCCGCGGGAATTGCGGGCGACATTCGCCTCTTCACCATTGATGAACAGCAGCAGAACTGCGCCCAGCAACGGCAAGAAGGTGACGATCGAAAGAATTGGCCAATCACTCATCGCCCGTTAACCCATCTTCCAAATTGTGTAGGAGACCAGCGCAGCAATGCCAATCAGCATTGCAAATGCATAGTGATAGACAAAACCACTCTGAATGGCGCTGACGCGACGTGCGATGTTACGGCAGGCAGCAGCAACCCCATCAGGGCCACAACCATCAATGATCGCACCATCACCCGATTTCCATAAGCCATAGCCAAGTGCAAAGGCCGGTTTTACGAAAATCTTGTCGTAGAGTTCGTCGAAATACCATTTGTTCAGCACGAAGCGATACAGACCGTTGAAGGTGTTCGCAAGCGTGCGTGGCAGCGACGGAACAAGCTTGTACATCACAACCGCAATGGCAAAGCCGGTAATCATCGCAACAAACGGTGCCAGTTTAACCCAGCCCGGAACATGGTGTGCACTTTCAAGGGCTGTGTGGCCCTCGGCCATGAAGATCGCACCGTTCCAGAAGTTCAGCATTTCTTCGTAGTTGCCACCACCGAACCAGTCCTTGGCAAACCAACCGGCAAAGATCGCGCCGACAGCCAGGAACAGAAGCGGTGCTGTCATGACAGCCGGGCTTTCATGCACATGGGCCATGGTCCGTTCATCAGCGCGCGGGGCACCAAAGAAGGTCATGAAGATCAGACGCCAGCTATAGAACGAGGTCATAAGGGCCGCAAGGATCCCGGCCCAGAAGGCATAAAGACCAACATTGGTATGGGCAGCATAGGCACTTTCGATGACCAGATCCTTGGAATAGAAGCCCGCAAGACCCGGAACACCGGTGATGGCCAGCGTACCGATCATCATCACACCAAAGGTCAGCGGAACCATTTTCCAGATGCCACCCATTTTGCGCATGTCCTGTTCATCAGACATCGCATGAATGACCGAACCGGCCCCAAGGAACAGAAGCGCCTTAAAGAAACCATGTGTCATCAGGTGGAACACACCCGCAGAATAAGCCGACACACCGCAGGCAAAGAACATATAGCCGAGCTGCGAACAGGTCGAATAGGCAATGACGCGTTTGATGTCGTTCTGAACACAGCCGATGGTCGCCGCAAAGAACGCGGTCGACGCACCAACGATGGTAACGATCATCAAGGTGGTTTCCGCATATTCAAAGATCGGCGACAGACGCGCGACCATGAACACACCGGCCGTCACCATGGTTGCCGCGTGAATAAGTGCGGAAACCGGGGTTGGGCCTTCCATTGCGTCAGGCAACCAAGTGTGCAGACCAAGCTGTGCCGATTTACCCATCGCACCGATAAACAGCAGGAAGCAGGTAATTTCCAAAGCCGAGAATTCATGACCAAGGAACATCAGCGTCGTGCCGGCGACTTCTTCGGCATTGCCAAAGATCACGTCGAACTGAACGCTATCAAACAGCACATAGACCGCAAAGATACCAAGGGCAAAGCCAAAGTCACCAACGCGGTTAACAAGGAATGCCTTGATCGCAGCGGCGGACGCCGACGGTTTGGAATACCAGAAACCGATCAGAAGGTAGGACGCAAGCCCCACACCTTCCCAACCAAAGAACAGCTGGATCAGGTTGTCGGCGGTAATCAGCATCAACATCGCAAAGGTGAACAAGCTGAGATACGCCATAAAGCGCGGCTTGTCCGGGTCATGCGACATATAGCCGATGGAATAGATGTGAACCATCGAGGAAACACCGGTCACAACAATCAGCATCACACAGGTCAGCGTATCAATACGCAGGGCCCATGAGACATCAAAGTTGCCCGAGGTAATCCAGGTAAACAGTTCAATCGTCACCGGGTTGCCGCCAAGTGCAACATCGACAAAGGCAAAGATCGAAATGATAAAGGAAATCACCACGCCGCAAACGGTGACAAGCTGTGCCACGCGGTCGGCTGAGGAAACACCATGATGGTGATGACCGTGCGCGTCATGCAGGGCATCTTTCGCGGTCGACATGGCGCCGACCAGCGTGATGGTCCCGGCAATGGCTGCCGCGATCAGGGGCAGGAATACAATCAACGGATACATATCTGCCTTACCCCTTCATCATGTTGATATCTTCAACCGCGATGGTGCCGCGGTTACGGAAGTAGACGACCAGGATCGCCAGACCAATTGCAGCTTCGGCCGCCGCAACCGTCAGAACGAAGATGGTGAAAACCTGACCGACGAGGTCGCCAAGGAACGACGAGAACGCCACAAAGTTGATATTGACCGCCAACAGCATCAGTTCGATCGACATCATGATGATGATGACGTTCTTACGGTTCATAAAGATGCCGAAGATCCCGAGTGTGAAAAGGATCGCCGCGACGGTCAGATAATGTGCAAGACCGATTTCCATCAGATCCCCCTTCCGACCGGAACTTTTTTGATTTCAAGCGTATCAGCGCGGGTACGCTTGACCTGCTCGGAGATTTTCTGACGGCGGACACCTTCACGGTGACGCAGCGTCAAAACAATTGCGCCAATCATCGCAACAAGCAGAACCAGTCCAGCCGACTGGAAGATGTATGCGTAATCGGTATAGATCAAACGACCAAGTGCCTCGACATTTCCGACCCCTGCGGGCGTTGGCTGGGCAAGAACCGCAACCGCCTCGTCGGTCAGCGTCCATCCGGCACCGACAAACGCCAGTTCGACGAACAGAACAACCGCGATCAGAACCCCGATCGGCAGGTAGTTCAGGAAACCCTGGCGCATTTCAACAAAGTTGATGTCCAGCATCATCACAACGAACAGGAACAGAACCGCGACCGCGCCGACATAGACGACGACGAGCAGCATGGCGAGAAACTCAGCACCCAGCAGGACGAAAAGCCCGGCTGCGTTAAAGAATGTCAAGATCAGCAACAGTACCGAATGCACCGGGTTGCGAACGGTCACAACCGCTGTCGCGGACAGAACCGCGATGGTAGCAAACAGGTAAAAAGCCAAAGCCTGTACGACCATAAGGTACCCCCTTGGCGAATCGTTGCCGCCCCATTGGCAAACAACGATCCATGAACTCTCTTTATAACGATCAGACGCGACACTTACCGATAAGGTGCGTCTGCCTCCAATCGTGCAGCAAGCTCGGCTTCCCAGCGCTCGCCGTTTTCGAGAAGCTTGTCTTTGTCATAAAGAAGCTCCTCGCGGTTTTCGGTTGCGAACTCAAAGTTCGGACCTTCAACGATGGCATCCACCGGGCAGGCTTCTTCGCAGAAACCGCAATAGATGCATTTCGTCATATCAATGTCGTAGCGGGTTGTACGACGTGAACCATCGTCACGCGGCTCTACCTCAATGGTAATGGCCTGTGCCGGGCAAATTGCTTCACACAGTTTACATGCAATGCAGCGCTCTTCGCCGTTCGGGTAGCGGCGCAGGGCATGTTCACCACGGAAACGCGGGCTCAGCGGGCCTTTCTCATACGGGTAGTTCAGCGTCACTTTTGGCTTGAACATATATTTCAAGGTGAGCGCCATACCCGATACGAGTTCCGCGAGCAGGAAGCTCCGGGCCGTCCGATCAATAAATGACATCGTTTACCTCTCTCTTTCCGATGCGCGGCGATCAGGCCGGGACCTTGTCAAAAACTACCAGGAACGTAGCAACGAGCATGACCCAGGCAAACGACAGCGGCAGGAAGATTTTCCAACCCAGACGCATCAGCTGGTCATAACGGTAACGCGGGAATGTTGCACGGACCCAAAGGAAGATGAACAGAACGAAACAGATCTTCAGAATGAACCAGATCGCGCCCGGGATGAAGTCAAGGAACGGCAACGGTGCGGTCCAGCCCCCCAGGAACAGAACAGCACACAGGCCGCTCATCAGGATCATGTTGGCGTATTCACCCAGGAAGAACAGCGCAAAGGTCATTGCCGAATAATCGACGTTATAGCCTGAAACCAGTTCTGCTTCCGCTTCGGGAAGGTCAAACGGTGCGCGGTTGGTTTCTGCCAGGATGGACACGATGAAGACGATGAACATCGGGAAGTGATAGACAAAGTTCCACTCCCATACGCCGCCAATCTGGCCGCGTACGATGTCGCTCAGGTTCAGCGAGCCGGTTGTAAGCAGAACCGAGATGATGATCAGGCCAATCGAAATCTCGTACGAGACCATTTGGGCGCCAGAACGCAGCGCGCCGAGGAATGCGTATTTGGAGTTCGAAGCCCAACCGGCCATCACGATGCCATAGACACCCAGCGAAGAAATCGCGAACAGGTACAGAATACCAACGTTCAAATCTGCCAGAACCATGCCCTCGTCGAACGGAATAACCGCCCAGGCAATGATGGCCAGAATGAAGGTCAGCATCGGGGCGATGATGAACACGCCCTTGTTTGCACTTGTCGGAATGATTGTTTCTTTCAGAAACAGCTTCAGACCATCGGCAAGCGGTTGCAAAAGGCCAAACGGCCCCACAACGTTCGGGCCCTTACGGAGCTGAATAGCACCGATAACCTTACGCTCAGCGTAGGTCAGATAGGCGACAGCAACCAGCAGCGGGACCACAATCGCCAAAATCTTGGCGACGATCCAGACAAGTGGTTCAATATATCCGTCCCAAAGAAGTTCCATCGGTCAAACCGTATCTTTTGCGTTTCGTCCCTGAATTGGGACACCCCCTTGCGGAATAGGCGACGATCAGATCGCCGCCCCCCTTACTCAGGCAACCTTCTCGGCAGCCGCATCTTTGACAAAGGCCTCAGTACATTTGGCCATCGTCACCGATGCACGGCTGATCGGGTCGGTCATATAGAAATTGCGAACCGGGGACATAAAGCCATCTGACTTCATCTCACCTGCATTACCGAAATCGGTCCATTCGGCCTTGGTCGGAACGTTCAGTGACGCGAAGGTCGGGCTGAGTTCCACCATGCGCGCACGAACGGCATCGATATTGTTGTACGGCAGGGTTTTGTCCAACGCACCGGAAAGTGCCCGAACAATCGCCCAATCCTCACGTGCATCACCACGCGGGAAGACTGCACGCCAGCCCTGCTGGGCGCGGCCTTCGGTGTTGACGTAAGTTCCGTTCTTTTCGGTATAGGCAGCACCGGGCAAAATCACGTCCGCTGCCTGCGCACCGGCATCCCCCATTGCACCCTGGTAAATGACAAATGCCTTTTCCAGTTTGCTCATGTCGACTTCGTCGGCACCCAATAGGTAGACAACTTCAACAGCGCCTTTTGCAGCACCATCAAGGATGTCGTTGGTTGCCAGACAGCCCTCACCCGGGACAAAGCCCAGATCAAGACCACCGACGCGCGATGCTGCGGTATGAAGAACGTTAAAGCCGTTCCACTCACCGGCAACCATGCCGAATTTCTCGGCAATTGCGCGGGTTGCGGCCAGAACAGCATCGCCATCTTCGCGGTTCAGAGCGCCCATGCCGACGATGATCATCGGTTTATCGGCGGCTTTAAGAATCTTGGCGAAGTCGTTTTTACCATCAAGAATTTCGGCAAGGGTTTCCGGACCGGCACCAAGATAATCGTTCTTGTAGGTCGGATCCCACTTCTCGCCGATGATACCAACGCGGAAATCACCGTTGGTCGCACGCCAGCGCTTACGCAGGCGGGAATTGATGATTGGTGCTTCGGCGCGCACATTTGCGCCAACGATCAGGCAAGCGTCTGCCTCTTCGATGCCAGCAATGGTGGTGTTAAAGATATAAGAGCTGCGCGGACCGCCAACTTTTGATCCGTCCTGACGACAATCAATGTTCGCAGAACCAAGGCTGCCCATCAGATCTTTAAGCGCCGTCATCGATTCACAATCGACCGTATCCCCGGCAATGGCGGCAATCTTTTTGCCATCCAGACCGGAAACCCTGGCTTTGATCGCGGCAAAGGCTTCGTCCCAGCTTGCCGGAACAAGCTTGCCATCAACACGGACATAAGGACGGTCGAGACGCTGACGTTTCAGGCCATCAATGGCGTAACGGGTTTTGTCCGAAATCCATTCTTCGTTCACGTCTTCGTTGATGCGCGGCAGAACACGCAGAACTTCGGAGCTGCGCGCATCAATGCGAATGTTCGAGCCAACCGCATCCATAACGTCGATGCTGTCGGTTTTCTTCAATTCCCAAGGACGGGCGGTGAACGCATATGGTTTTGAGGTCAAGGCACCAACCGGGCAAAGATCAATCAGGTTGCCCGAAAGTTCGGAATTGATCGATGCTTCGATGTAAGGCCCGACTTCGGTATCTTCGCCGCGGTAAACAGCACCCATGGTGCCAACACCGGCGACTTCCTCGGAGAAGCGCACACAACGGGTACAGTGAATGCAACGGGTCATGATCGTTTTAACGATCGGGCCCAGTTCCTTGTCCTTCACGGCACGCTTTTTCTCGGCATAACGTGAAGAGTCAAAACCATAGGCCATGGCCTGATCCTGAAGGTCACATTCGCCACCCTGGTCACAAATCGGGCAATCAAGCGGATGGTTAATCAGCAGGAATTCCATCACGCCATTACGCGCTTTTTTAACCAGATCAGAATCGGTTTTAATCACCATTCCATCTGCTGCAGGCATGGCACAGGATGCGACCGGTTTCGGCGCGCGTTCCATTTCAACCAAACACATACGGCAGTTGCCGGCGATTGACAGGCGTTCGTGATAGCAGAAACGCGGGATTTCCTTACCGGCCTCTTCACAGGCCTGTAGGACTGTCGCCCCGGCTTCTACTTCAACTTCTATACCGTCAACTGTTAGTTTCGGCATGTCTCAATCCCTCTCAACAGGTCCTTCTCAGGCCGCGATCCGCGCGCGATATTCCTTAATCCGACGTTCCATTTCGGGACGGAAATGACGGATAAGGCCCTGAATTGGCCATGCAGCAGCATCGCCAAGCGCACAAATGGTATGGCCCTCGACCTGTTTGGTCACATCCCACAACAGATCAATTTCATCAAGCGTAGCCTCGCCGCGGACCATACGCGTCATCATGCGCATCATCCAACCGGTACCTTCACGGCACGGCGTGCACTGGCCACAGCTTTCATGTTTGTAGAATTCCGACAGACGCGCGATGGCATAGACAATGTCAGTTGACTTATCCATGACAATCACAGCCGCCGTCCCCAGACCCGAGCCCACTTCACGCAGGCCATCAAAGTCCATCAGCACGTCGTCACAAACGTCTTTAGGCATCAGCGGAACAGACGAGCCACCCGGAATAACCGCCAGAAGGTTATCCCAGCCGCCGCGAACACCGCCGCAATGCTTTTCGATCAATTCACGCAGCGGAATGCTCATGGCCTCTTCGACGGTGCACGGCTTTTCGACGTGACCGGAAATGGCAAAAAGCTTGGTGCCGTGATTGTTCTCGCGGCCGAAGCTTGAGAACCACGAACCGCCCCGACGCAAAATGGTCGGAACCGCAGCAATGGATTCAACGTTGTTCACCGTGGTCGGGCAACCATAAAGGCCCGAGTTCGCCGGGAACGGTGGTTTTAGGCGCGGCTGACCTTTTTTACCTTCGAGGCTTTCGATCAATGCGGTTTCTTCGCCGCAGATGTAAGCACCGGCTCCTAGATGCAGGTAAATGTCAAAGTCCCAACCCGACCCACAGGCATTTTTACCAACGAGCCCTGCTTCATATGCCTGATCAATGGCCAGCTGCAGGTTGGATGCCTCGTGATAAAACTCACCACGAATGTAGATGTAAGCCGCATGCGCATTCATCGCAAAGCTGGCCAGAAGGCACCCTTCGATCAGAGTATGCGGATCATTGCGCATGATCTCACGGTCTTTACAGGTGCCCGGCTCGCCCTCATCGGCATTAACGACGAGGTAGCTTGGACGACCATCAGATTCTTTGGGCATGAACGACCATTTAAGGCCGGTCGGGAAACCGGCACCGCCACGACCACGCATCCCCGATGATTTCATTTCATCGATGATCCAGTCGCGACCTTTTTCGATCAAACCCTTGGTACCATCCCAGTTCCCACGTGACTGCGCGCCCTTAAGGCCAAAGTCCTGAAAACCATAAAGGTTGGTAAAGATACGATCCTTATCCTGCAGCATATCAGGCGTCCCCTTTGCTTGCATCGGCGTCCTGCGGTGCAGCACCGCAACCACAGAATGCTTTCAGAACCTTCGGACCATCAAGCGGCTCGCAGCCTTTACGGCCACTTTGCGGGCCGACTTTTGGCTTTTCACCCTTTTTGAGGGCATCAAGGATGGCCTTGGTCGTATCTGCGGTCAGGTCTTCGTAATAATCGTCGTTGATCTGCATCATCGGTGCGTTAACACACGCGCCAAGGCACTCAACTTCGATCATGGTGAACTGACCGTCTTGCGTCGTTTCGCCAACACCAATGCCGAGTTCCTTTTTACAGGTATCGACAACGTCGGCAGAACCGCGAAGCCAGCACGGCGTTGTGGTGCAGACCTGGATGAAGTTCTTACCTACGGGGGCAAGGTTATACATCGTATAGAAGGTCGCAACCTCATAGACACGAATGGCAGGCATTTCGAGCATGTCGGCAAGGTAATCCATTGCGACTGTCGGAACCCAATTGCCTTCGGTCTGACGCTGTGCCAGATCAAGCAACGGCATGACAGCGCTTTGCTGGCGGCCTTCCGGGTACTTGGCGATGATCTTTTTCGCTTTATCCAGATTTTCTGGCGTAAAGGCGAAGCTGACAGGCTGAAGCTCTTTCGGAGCTGGTCTTCTCAAATGGCTCATCGGTCAATCTCACCGAACACGATATCTAGCGACCCGATATTTGCAACGACGTCGGCCAGCATGTGGCCTTTTGACATGAAGTCGATGCCTTGAAGGTGCGGGAACCCCGGGGCGCGGATTTTGCAACGATACGGACGGTTCGAGCCATCCGAAACAAGATAAACACCAAACTCGCCTTTAGGTGCCTCGACCGCGGCATAGCATTCGCCAGCCGGAACGTGGAACCCTTCGGTGAAGAGTTTGAAGTGATGAATAAGGGCTTCCATCGAACGCTTCATCTGCGCGCGCGACGGCGGTGCCACTTTGTTGTTCTGAACAATTACAGGACCATCAGGCATATTCTTGACGGCCTGCTTGATGATTTTCAGAGACTGCCACATTTCTTCGAAACGCACGAGGAAACGGTCATAGCAGTCACCGTTCTTGCCGACCGGAATGTCAAAATCGAAATCTTCGTAAGAGTCGTAAGGCTGCGACTTGCGAAGATCCCATGCCAGACCGGATGCGCGAATATTCGGGCCGGTAAAGCCCCAATCAAGCGCCTCTTCGGCGGTCACGGTTCCGATATCAACCGTACGCTGTTTAAAGATACGGTTGCCGGTAAGAACGCGATCAAAATCGTTCAGGAAGATGTCAAACTGATCAGCCCAGGCATCGATGTCTTCAAGCAAGCCAGCCGGGAGATCGACAGCAACACCGCCCGGACGGAAATAGTTGGCGTGAAGACGGGCACCACAGGCGCGCTCATAGAATTCCATGAGCTTTTCACGTTCTTCAAAGCCCCAGAGAAGCGGCGTCATCGCACCAACGTCGAGCGCAAACGCCGTCATGTTCAGGATATGGTTCAGGATACGACCAATTTCGGCGTACAGAACACGGATATACTGAGCACGTTTGGGAACTTCGACGCCCATCAGCTTTTCGATGGCCAGGCAATAAGCATGTTCCTGGTTCATCGGCGCGACATAGTCGAGACGGTCAAAATACGGCGTTGCCTGAATATAGGTTTTATATTCGATCAGCTTTTCCGTACCACGGTGCAAAAGGCCAATATGGGCATCCGCACGTTCAATGACCTCGCCGTCCATTTCCAGGACCAGACGCAGAACCCCATGAGCCGCAGGGTGCTGCGGACCGAAGTTCATGGTCATATTTTTGATTTTTTGTTCGGACATCAGGCCTTGCCCTCCGCCTTTTCATCGCCCGGAAGAACATTCTGGATGCCTTCCCATGGGCTTTCGAAATCGAAATTGCGGAAATCCTGAACCAGTTTGACCGGCTCATAGACGACGCGCTTCTGCTCATCGTCATAACGAACTTCGACATAACCGGTCAGCGGGAAATCCTTACGCAGCGGATGACCTTCAAAACCGTAATCGGTCAGGAGACGACGGGGATCGGGATGACCGGCAAAGAAGATACCGTACATGTCCCACGTTTCGCGCTCAAACCAGTCGGCGGCGCTGAAAAGCGAGACACAGCTTGGTACCGGGCTTTCTTCGTCAGTCCGTACCTTAACGCGGATGCGCAGGTTATGCTTAAGCGACAGCATGTGGTACACGACGTCGAAACGCTCGGCGCGTTCCGGGTAATCTGCACCACAAACGTCGATAAGCTGCTTGAACAAGCAGCCGGTATCATCCCGAAGGAAGGTCAGAACTTTTAGAATGTCATCGCGCTTGGCAATGACGGTCAACTCGCCGTAACGAATCTCGGTTTCGAGAATTTCGTTTGCAAGCTGGGACACCACAAGATCTTTAAGATCTTTCAATGCGGCGCTGTTATCGCTGAGCAGTTCGCTCATGCAAGCCCCCTATTACGGATCAGCGTGTCAAAACACCAGTTCGGCGGATTTTCTTTTGCAACTGCATCACGCCGTAAATCAGCGCTTCGGCTGTCGGCGGGCACCCCGGAACATATACGTCAACCGGAACAACACGATCACAACCGCGCACCACCGAATAGGAATAGTGATAGTAACCGCCGCCATTGGCGCACGACCCCATCGAAATAACCCAGCGCGGCTCTGCCATCTGGTCATAGACCTTACGCAGTGCCGGGGCCATTTTGTTGGTCAGTGTACCAGCAACGATCATGACATCTGATTGACGCGGGCTTGGGCGGAAGACAAGACCATACCGGTCAAGGTCATAACGCGACGCAGCCGAATGCATCATCTCAACAGCACAGCATGCCAGACCAAAGGTCATTGGCCACATCGAACCAGTGCTTGCCCAGCTAGCGAGCTTGTCGAGATTGGCAAGGACAAAGCCCTTGTCGTTCATCTCATCAAACACGCCCTTAAGCAGGGTATCCTGATCCGTGCCGGGTGCCAGGGATGCGCCTGTATTGGTGCTCACTCCCATTCCAAAGCTCCCTTCTTCCATTCGTAGATAAATCCGACCGTCAGAACGGCCAGGAAGATCACCATCGAAACGAAGCCGAATGTGCCGATATCGCCGAGGGTAACAGCCCACGGGAACAGGAACGCGACTTCAAGGTCGAAAATAATGAACAAGATTGCAACCAGATAGAACCGGACGTCAAACTTGATGCGCGCGTCTTCAAACGGCGCAAAACCGCACTCATATGCGGACAGTTTTTCGACATCCGGTGCCTGTTTGGCAAGAACCAGCGACGCGATGATGATTACCGCCGAAAGACCGACGGCGATCCCGATAAACACCAGGATCGGAAGATATTCCGAAAGAAGCTCTTGCATCTCTCTGACCTCTCAAGAACAGGCCTTCTGACCCGACCAGGTCCCCACCTGGCCAATATCGGCGCACCATAGCGTATGCGCCGCACAAGTTCCAGACATTCGAACAGTTTGACCCGTCTTAAGTCCAGAAACTTTCTAATCTTTTCTTACCGTTTACTATCGTCCGATATCGGGCCGCACATCGATATGATCAAGACCCAATCGTGCGAAGCAACGTTAGCAACACATGAAAAGGCGACCGCGGAAAAGACGAAACGCCCGATAAAAGGCAACAGATGAAGGGTCATGGCGCGAGCGACGAGACTTGAACTCGCGACCTCCGGCGTGACAGGCCGGCGCTCTAACCAACTGAGCTACGCCCGCAAAATGACCATCATTCGGCGCGCCTTTGTTAGACCACACCCAAAACCAAGTCAAGCAGCTAGCAGTGTTTTCAACCCTTTCGACATTTAGGCGCGCCAACATCACCCTGTGAATGACAAATTCGGCTCCTTTTGTACTGAATTAACCCTTTCTGCACATTTTACGCCCTCAATTCGTTTGGGGTTTTGCATTGGGGCGTCAGCTTTTATAGAATTGTTGACAAATTTCTCCTATCTTACGGTGCGATAGGGGCAAGTTCGAACATCCCACAACTGATTTCGAACAGAGTCATTAGGACGGAGAAGACCACTCGTGGGGCGCGTTAAAGAAGAATACAGATCACTGGCCGGTCCTGAGAAAGCTGCGATTCTCATGCTCGCACTTGGCGAAGAACACGCGACCAAAATGTTCAGCATGATGGATGATGAGGAAATCAAAGAGATTTCCCAAACCATGTCGAGCCTTGGCACCATCGGATCTAACATCGTTGAACGCCTGTTTGTCGAATTTGCAGATCAGCTTTCTTCAACCGGCTCGCTTGTCGGCTCGTTTGATACAACCGAACGCCTGCTCTCGAAAGTTCTGTCCGAAGACCGTGTTAACGGCATCATGGAAGAGATCCGCGGCCCTGCGGGTCGCACCATGTGGGACAAGCTCAACAACGTTAACGAAGCCGTTCTGGCAAATTACCTTAAGAACGAATACCCACAGACAGTCGGCGTTGTGCTCTCAAAGCTTAAACCCGGCCACTCTGCGGCCGTGCTGTCGCTTTTGCCGGAAAACTTCTCAATGGAAGTTATCATGCGTATGTTGCGCATGGAGGCCGTGCAGAAAGAAGTCCTCGACAATATCGAGAAAACGCTTCGCACCGAGTTCATGTCCAACCTTGCGCGCGGTTCGCGCGGGGATAACCACGAACTTATGGCCGATATCTTCAACAGCCTTGATCGCCAGAGTCAGGACCGGTTCCTTACCGCACTTGAGGAACGTAACCGTGACTCTGCGGAAAAGATCAAAGCCCTCATGTTCACCTTCGAAGACCTTGCACGCCTGGACAACAACGGTGTTCAGACCCTGCTGCGTCAGGTAGAAAAAGACAAACTGGCCTTGGCCCTCAAAGGATCGACCGATCAGATGCGCGACCTGTTCTTCAAGAACATGTCCGAACGTGCAGGCAAGATGATGCGCGAAGACATGGACGCACAGGGGCCTGTCCGCCTGTCGGATGTCGAAGAGTCGCAAATGATGATTGTGCAACTGGCCAAGGAACTGGCGGCACAGGGCCAGATCGTTATTTCCGAAGGCGGCGGCGAAGACGAAATGGTCTATTAAGCCCCGCGGCCACGTCAAAACGATTTCACAAAGGACAGCCTCGCGCTGTCCTTTGTCTTTTATGCACCCTCAACAACGGCTAAGACTGTTTTACGCGCAGCCTACCCCTGCCCGCCATTTTAATTATGTACTTTGATTATCCAATGATGACGTTCGGGACCGGGTCGGTAATCGACTTGATTTCCCAACGCAGGCGGTTCTGCCCACCAACCTTGGTGAACTCATCTGCGTTATGGCTGCGGATGCCAGCAGACGTCCGAACTTCAATCTTGCCGGTCATTTGATAGCCCAATGCGGTCAGGCGCTCCTCATAGCGATCAGGAACGAACCCGCCACGAATTTCGACGGTATTGGAGTCTGTGTAAAAGAACATCTCGAGAATGCGGGAATTGCGGCGCACAAAGACAAAGCTTTTATCGCGCATGATATTGCTGCGGCGTTCATAAACGATGTTGAACACCCCGCGCCCATTGTACGTTAGCTGCCGCACACCGGAATCGCGTTTCAGGTCGGCCAAAACAACTGCGACCTTTTCCTTTTCCGCATCGGCATCAAGGGTACCATCCAAAAGGCCCTCTGTGATGGTTGGCTGCACAAGCAAGCCCCGGTAGCTCAGCCGATAATCACCGTTGCGCTCCATACTGAGATCAATGGTGAAGGCTTCGGGGAGATAACAGCCAACAAGGACCACAGGCATCAACAGCGCCAGCAGGAAGCTCCTGAGGCTTCGTAGAGCGACTTTGTCGCCCAGTGACGACATATCCCGGCAAAACGGCGTGAGCCACGTTGAAATCAGTTTGGATTGACGGTCGTTCATTATGGTTATTTTCCAATTTCTCGTGGCCACAAGATCAAGAGTGCCTGTCAGGCTAGCAAGCGTCAACTTTTACAGTCATTTACACCGGCCAGCGCCATGAATGGCCCCGATAGACCACCGATCCGATTCGCTAGGCCTCGTGCGATTTGTGCGTGTGCACCGCAAATATTATCGCACTGCGACACTGTGGGCCCAATATCCATATGGATCATACATTTTATGGATGACGCACTGCAGGATGTCCTGACGCCGTTTGATCCACAAAATGGATTTGGCGCACCAAAAGCGTGGCTGTTTTGGA
The DNA here is from genome assembly GCF_000421265.1 of Thalassospira lucentensis MCCC 1A00383 = DSM 14000. Lineage (GTDB taxonomy): Bacteria > Pseudomonadota > Alphaproteobacteria > Rhodospirillales > Thalassospiraceae > Thalassospira > Thalassospira lucentensis. The sequence continues at coordinate 196,991 of NZ_ATWN01000005.1, forward strand.
CGCAGTGTGAAAACTGGCGTTATGTGGGGAAATGCAGGAATTATCGGGAATGTGAATCAGGCAAAGAAAAAGGCACCCTTTAGGGGTGCCTTAATCGTGGTGGGTGATGAGAGATTCGAACTCCCGACCCTCTCGGTGTAAACGAGATGCTCTAACCAGCTGAGCTAATCACCCGATGTTCCCGCGCTGTATTCTGCGGAAGCGGGGCGGAACTTAGCATGCTTTTTGCAAAAAGCAATCGATACATTGCAGAAAATTGAAACTTCTATTTCAAGGGTATTTAACATTGCCACATGGTCAACCGTGACACCCTGTTTTACGCGTTTTACAGCAGAAAACGGCGCGATATCAAGACAGCTCGAAACGAATTTGACGACGATGTGATTCGATCAAAAACAGACAAAGAAAAAAGGCACCCTTTAGGGGTGCCTTAATCATGGTGGGTGATGAGAGATTCGAACTCCCGACCCTCTCGGTGTAAACGAGATGCTCTAACCAGCTGAGCTAATCACCCGATGTTTCCGCGCTATCTTGCGAAAGCGGGCGGAACATAGCATGGATTTTAGAAAAAGCAATGCCGGTGACTGATGTCACCGGCATTTTTATTCAAAACATCGCCAAACTTAGTTGACGGCGTCTTTAAGGCCTTTACCAGCCTTGAATTTCGGCTGTTTCGATGCCGGGATGTCGATTTCTTCACCGGTGCGCGGGTTGCGACCTTTTGAAGCAGCGCGAGCAGCGACAGCGAAGGTACCGAAACCAACCAGACGAACTTCGTCGCCGGATTTCAAAGAATCGGTGATGGAATCGAAAACAGCATCAACTGCCTTAGCGGCGTCAGCTTTTGAAAGATCGGCTTTAGCAGCTACACTTCCAACGAGATCGTTTTTATTCACTTCCTGGCCCCCTTGTTTGGACGTTCGGAGTTATGAGGAAATTTGGTTTGCCCCAAACCTGTTGCATGGGCAGTGTAAGCAGGTCACAAACATCTCGTCAATGCGAGAGACGCAGTTTTCTGCGGTTTCTGACGTTTTTTTCGATTTTTTGCACTTTACACTCCCCCAGACATAGACCTTTGTCGATTCTTGGCCAAAGTTATCCACAGAAAAAGGGGAGCAATCATGCTGCTCCCCTTTGATTTCTGCCAGTTCGGGCGTTTGTTAATGCGTGGTCACACCACCAACATCCGATTCTTCGTCGTCTTTGGATTTGACGACAACGTCATCGACACCCTCTTCCCATTCAATCGGCACCAGCGGATTGACCAGTGCGTGGCTGAGAACCTCGTCGACATGCGACACCGGAATGATTTCCATACCGCGTTTAACGTTATCGGGAATCTCTTCGAGATCCTTTTCGTTTTCCTGCGGGATCAGGACAACTTTCACCCCGCCGCGCAATGCGGCCAGAAGTTTTTCTTTCAAACCACCAATCGGAAGAACACGACCACGCAAGGTAACCTCGCCTGTCATGGCGACATCTTTGCGCACCGGATTTCCTGTTAGAACCGAAACAACCGACGTCACCATGCCAACACCAGCGGACGGACCGTCTTTTGGTGTTGCGCCCTCAGGAACGTGAACGTGAATGTCACGTTTCTGGAACAGAGTCGGCTTGATGCCAAAGTCTACGGCACGCGACCGCACGAACGATGTCGCTGCCTGAATCGATTCAGTCATGACCTCACCGAGCTTACCGGTGGTTTTCATGTTGCCTTTGCCCGGTACAGTGACCGATTCAATCTGCAACAGATCGCCGCCAAATTCGGTGTAGGCAAGACCGGTAACAACACCGACCTGATCTTCACCCTCGGTTGCGCCATAGCGGAACTTACGGATCCCGGCATATTTACCAAGGGTCCGCGGCGTTACACGCACAGATTTGATGCTTTCGAGCAAAATCCGCTTGGTCGCCTTACGGGCAAGACGGGCCAGTTCACGTTCAAGACTACGCACCCCGGCTTCGCGGGTGTAGTAACGGATCAGATCACGCAACGCGTCGTCCGAAATGCTCCACTCATCCTTTTTCAGGCCGTTATCCTTGACCTGTTTGGGGATCAGGTGACGCTTGGCGATTTCGACCTTCTCGTCCTCGGTATACCCCGAAAGACGAATGATCTCCATACGGTCCAACAGCGGCTGCTGCATCCGAAGCGAGTTCGCCGTGGTGACGAACATGACATCAGAAAGATCGTAATCGACTTCAAGATAGTGATCGTTAAAGGTCGAGTTCTGTTCGGGATCGAGCACCTCAAGCAATGCCGACGCAGGGTCGCCACGGAAATCCGATCCCATTTTTTCAATCTCATCGAGAAGGAAAAGCGGGTTCGAATATTTGGCTTTTTTCATGCCCTGCACGATCTTGCCCGGCATGGACCCGATATAGGTCCGGCGGTGACCGCGGATTTCAGACTCATCACGTACGCCACCAAGCGACATCCGCACAAAGCTGCGACCGGTCGCATTGGCCATTGATTTACCAAGCGAGGTTTTACCAACGCCGGGAGGACCAACAAGACACAGGATCGGGCCTTTGACTTTTTTGGTCCGCGCCTGAACGGCTAAATACTCAAGGATGCGCTCCTTGACCTTTTCCAGACCAAAATGATCCTTATCAAGAACCTTTTTAGCCTTTTTCAGGTCGTGCGACACACGCGAACGCTTGTTCCACGGAATAGACACCATCCAGTCAAGATAGTTGCGCACCACGGTGGCTTCTGCCGACATCGGGCTCATATTGCGCAGTTTCTTGAGTTCGGCTTCGGCCTTTTCCTTTGCCTCTTTGGGCATTTTGGCTTTGTTCAGCTTCTCTTCGAGTTCAGAAGCTTCATCCTTGCCGTCTTCGCCCTCGCCCAGTTCTTTCTGAATGGCTTTAAGTTGCTCATTCAAATAGTACTCGCGCTGGGTTTTTTCCATCTGGCGTTTGACGCGGTTGCGGATCTTCTTTTCGACCTGCAGCACACCAATTTCGGATTCCATGAACCCGAAAATACGTTCCAGACGGTCACCAACAAGGGCGGTTTCCAGAAGTTCCTGTTTTTCGGAAATCTTAAGCGACAGGTGCGATGCAACCGTGTCCGCAAGCTTCGCCGGTTCTTCGATCTGATTGACCGAAACCAGGACCTCTGGCGGAATTTTCTTGTTGAGTTTGATGTACTGTTCGAACTGTGTGACCACAGAACGGGCGAGGGCCTCGAGTTCGCTGTCGTCTTCGTCAGCATCCTCGCGCACGCCGGCATGGGCCTGGAAGAACTCCGGATTATCAACGTATCCCGAAATTTCGGCGCGTTTACCGCCTTCGACCAATACCTTTACCGTGCCATCCGGCAGCTTAAGAAGCTGCAAAACAGTTGCAACAGTACCAACTTCATAGAGATCTTCGACTGCCGGATCATCAAGACCGGCGTCTTTCTGTGTGACAAGCAGGATCTGCTTGTCTTCGCGCATGACATCTTCGAGCGCACGCACAGACTTTTCACGTCCCACAAACAGGGGGACAATCATGTGCGGGAACACGACAATGTCGCGCAACGGCAGCACCGGATATATTTCGCCACGCGCTAATTCGACCATTATGTTCTATTCCCTAATCTGAGCCAAAACGTTGCTGCGGTCCTGCTTTAGGCCCCGCCAGCAACGCGAACATTCAGAAGATAATCTGAAATTCCCGCACCGCAATAGGTTGCCGGTGCGGGAAATTGATATCAGGCAGAGTGCTCGACACCTTCTTGACGTTCCGCATGGATCAGCAATGGTTTTGCTTTTCCTTCGACAACATCAGCGCTGATGACGATTTCCTCGACACTTTCGAGGGTTGGCAGGTCGAACATGGTATCAAGCAAGATGCCTTCCATGATCGACCGCAAGCCACGTGCACCGGTTTTACGTTGAATCGCCTTCTCGGCAATTGCTTTGAGCGCATCGGTCTGGAAGGTCAGTTTAACGTCTTCCATATCGAACAGACGCTCATACTGCTTGATCAGCGCGTTTTTCGGCTCGGTCAGGATCTGGACCAAAGCATCATCGTCGAGATCTTCAAGCGTTGCCAAAACCGGCAGACGACCAATGAACTCCGGGATAAGACCGAATTTCAAAAGATCTTCCGGCTCGACACCACGCAAAACATCACCCGTGCGCCGCTCTTCTGGGCTACGAACATCGGCACCAAAGCCAATTGCACTGCCCTTGCCACGCTGCGAGATCACCTTATCAAGGCCCGCAAATGCGCCACCTACGATGAACAGGATGTTGGTCGTGTCGACTTGGAGGAATTCCTGTTGCGGATGTTTCCGGCCACCCTGCGGCGGCACAGAGGCAACAGTGCCTTCCATGATCTTCAGCAATGCTTGCTGGACGCCCTCGCCCGAAACATCACGCGTAATCGACGGATTGTCCGACTTGCGCGAGATTTTGTCGACTTCGTCAATATAGACGATGCCGCGCTGGGCGCGTTCGACGTTGTAGTCTGCAGCCTGCAACAGCTTAAGAATGATGTTCTCGACGTCTTCACCGACATAACCGGCTTCGGTCAGTGTCGTGGCATCCGCCATGGTGAAGGGAACATCAAGAATCCGTGCCAAGGTCTGGGCCAGAAGCGTTTTACCGCAACCGGTTGGACCCACCAGCATGATATTGGATTTTGCCAGTTCGATATCTTCGTTCTTGCTGGCGTGATGCAGACGCTTGTAATGGTTGTGAACCGCGACCGAGAGAACTTTTTTCGCATGGCCCTGACCAATGACATAGTCATCAAGGACCTTGCAAATCTCTTGCGGAGAAGGCACCCCGTCAGCCGATTTGACGAGATGGGTTTTGTGCTCTTCGCGGATGATGTCCATGCAAAGCTCTACGCATTCATCACAGATGAATACGGTTGGACCGGCGATGAGCTTGCGAACCTCGTGCTGGCTCTTTCCACAGAAAGAACAGTACAGAGTGTTCTTGGAGTCCCCGCTATTCGATTTGCTCATACAAACCCCAATTACGTTTGACGTTATCTTTTATCGCCATGTTAGCCGGTAAACGATACCGATCTCAACGTTTAATCTGCGCTTTTCGGCCATTTGGCTACTTGATTGATATGGGATCGCCATTGTGGTTGCGAAACCCCTTACTCTAATCACCCAAACGTTTGAGTAACCGGCAAGTTCCAATCAACGGCCAAAAAGCCACGCACCCTCTTGTCTATGACTTAAAACTGCCATGAGGCAAGTTATAAAAAAACGCCCCGGCCAACGACCGGGGCGTTTTCACCGACCGTTATCAGACGATCAGTCTTTCTTTTCGGCGCTTTCCGTCTTCGGACGCGACGTGACCACCTCGTCAATCAGACCAAATTCCTTGGCCTGATCGGGGGTCAGGAAGTTATCACGCTCCATCGCATCTTCGATCGTCTTGAGATCGCGGCCGGTATGTTCGACATAGATCTCGTTAAGACGCTGACGCAGTGCCAGAATTTCGCGGGCATGGATTTCGATATCCGATGCCTGCCCCTGGAAGCCGCCAGACGGCTGGTGGATCATGACACGTGCATTTGGCAGGCAATAACGCTTACCTTTTGCACCGGCCATCAACAGTAGTGAGCCCATGGAAGCCGCCTGCCCCATGCACACCGTAGAGACATCACAACGGATGTACTGCATGGTGTCATAGATGGCGAGACCAGAAGTCACAACACCGCCCGGAGAGTTGATATAGAGCGAAATATCCTTATCAGGATTTTCCGATTCGAGATGCAGGAGCTGCGCGCAGATCAACGACGACATGCCGTCATGAACCTGACCGTTGATGAAGACGATCCGCTCCTTGAGCAAACGCGAAAAGATGTCATAGGCCCGTTCACCACGGCTGGTCTGTTCAACCACCATCGGTACGAGCGAGTTCATCCGTTCTTCAATCATCAACTGCAATCCTCCTGCATGATCCCAAACCGATTCCGGTAAGGATGTATTCACTTCCGATTAGTCAGCTTTCTTTTTAGCAGCCGGTTTCTTGGCAGCAGCTTTCTTGGCCGGAGCCTTTTTCTCTGCGTCCTTTTTCGCCGGTGCCTTTTTGGCAGCCGATTTTTTCTTCGGAGCTTCTTCTTCCTCTTCAGGCTTCAGAAGCTCTTCAACGGTAACGGTCTTTTCTTCAACCTTGGCAAGCTCAACGATGAAATCAACGACCTTGTCTTCATATACAGGGCCCTGAAGCGCCTGCAAGGCCTGCGGGTTATTTTTGTAGAATTCAATAACCTGCTGTTCCTGACCCGGATATTTCTGGGCTTCGGCAACGAGAACCTTGTTGACGTCTTCCTGAGTAACCTGAATGTCGTTATTACGACCAACTTCAGCCAGAAGCAGGCCAAGAAGAACGCGGCGTTCTGCGATTTCGCGGAACTCGGCGGTCAGCTCTTCTTCGGACTTGCCTTTGGTTTCGTCGTCTTCCTGTCCAGCTTCACGGGCCTGTTTGATCTGACCAATGATACCTTCGAGTTCGTTGTCGACCAAGGAGGTCGGCAGTTCGAACTTGTGGTTCTCAGCCAGCGCGTCAAGCAGCTCGCGCTTCATTTTCTGACGCGCGACCGATTCGTACTCACGGCCGTAATCCTTGCGGATTGCGTCTTTGAGCGCCTCAAAGCTGTCCTGACCGAGTTTTTTGGCCAGTTCATCATCCAGCTCAGCCGGTTTCTTTTCTTTGATTTCTTTGACGGTTACGTCGAACTCGGCATCTTTGCCTGCAAGTTCAGCAGCACCGTATTCTTCCGGGAATTTAACTTTAACGACGAGTTCGTCATCAGCGTTAACACCGGTAAGCTGTTCTTCGAAACCTTCGATGAACGAGCCGGAACCCAGTTCAAGTTCGTAAGCTTCGGCTTTGCCGCCTTCGAATGCTTCGCCATCGATTTTGCCGAGGAAGTCGATAACGACAACATCACCGGTTTTCGATTTGCGTTTGCGCGCCAACGGAGCAGTGGTGCCCTGTGCCGCTGCAATACGCTCAAGCGTTTCATTGACTTTGGCATCGTCGAGTTCAACGACTTCGCGGGTCAGCTTCAGCTTTTTGAAGTCCATGGCTTCGATCGCCGGGATGACTTCAACAGCAATGTCGAACTCAAGATCCCCGCCTTCATCGAATTTGGTTACTTCGATTTTCGGCTGAACGGCCGGGCGCAGGTCATTGTCGTTAAGAACTTTGCCTGTGTTTTCGTTCACAGTGGCTTCAAGAACTTCGCCCATGACCGATTGACCGTAGCGCTGACGCAGGAGTTTCGCCGGGATTTTTCCCGGACGGAAGCCTGGAAGGCGAACCTGGTCTTTGATCTCGTCAAGCTTGGCGACGACTTTTTCTTCGATGAGTGCGGCTGGCACCACGACTTTGAACTCGCGCGCCAGGCCTTCGTTTTTGGTTTCAGTAACCTGCATAGATAACTCTTTTGCTTGGTTCGAATAATGTCCGTTACGCGACGCAGTCCGGACGTCAGAAAGTCAAAATGACTAAACGAATATGTAATCTGGTCCAAATGTATGGTCTGCAGAGTGGTACGGGCGAAGGGACTCGAACCCCCACGAATTGCTTCACCAGGACCTAAACCTGGCGCGTCTACCAATTCCGCCACGCCCGCACACAAGCATACCAAACACGCCGGACGAACCGGCATGAGTGCGCCTTAATACAAACTTCGCTGACCTCATGCAAGCATCGCCTTTCGACATTTGCGTTCTGGCTCCAATTAAACGGCCTCAACAACCCAAAACCTTGCGGTTCTGCTGGCTTCGTTATGTCATGAAACTAACGCAAAAGGCGCTTCACACTGCTTGAAACAGCGATTTCCCCCTGCCCGACATAGTTTTCATGATTTTTTTCGATCATCGGCAGGTGATAAAGATAATTGACCATCATGCCAAATGACTGCGCCCAGCCGTCCAGCTTACCGTTACCGTTCCAGTTTAAACGCTCGATGCGTGCGCCATTGCTGAGATGGAAATGTGCGACTGGATCAAATGCCGACCCGGTTTCTGGTCGTTTGGCATTCAGAAGATACCATGCAGTCAAAAACTCGATATTGGTTTTGGTGCGTTCCCCCACCGCATCGGGGCTTTGTGCGGGTGGTTTTGGCCCCATCAATTCATCACAATCGTTTAATGCCGCTTCGATGACCTTGGGCAAGCCGGTTTCCGCCCCCTTTGCCATGGCATCAAGCTGACGATCCATCCAGGTCCGCAGCCCCGGTATGGGGGATAAGGTACAAAACTGTTTTAGATGCGGCAAATCGCGTTGTAGTTGGCTCACCACCCGCTTGATCAGGAAATCACCAAAGCTGATCCCGGCCAAACCGGCCTGCGCATTCGAAATGGAATAGAAAATTGCTGTATCAGCCCTCTCGACTGATCCCGCATTATCGCCATCATGACCTTCATCATCATCGTCGGCTTGAATAAGCTTGTCGATGTTTCCGGCAATTCCGTTGACCAAGGCAACCTCGACAAAGATCAAAGGCTCATCTGGCATTCCCGGATGGAAAAAGGCAAAGCAACGCCGGTCGGGTGCAAGCCGACGTTTCAAATCATCCCAGCTTTGAATGGCATGAACGGCTTCGTAGGCAATCAGTTTTTCCAATAGCGACGCGGGTGAATTCCACGTAATCCGTTCGAGTTCAAGAAACCCGATATCAAACCACGCCGCCAGCAAGGTCTTGAGATCACGTTCCAACATTGCCAGTCCGGGGGCTTCTTTGCGCCAGCGCAAAAGATCACCGCGAAGATCAACCAGAAACTTCACACCTTGCGGTAATGAATTGAATTCCTTAAGAATTGATCGAAACGGTGGCACAAGCGCATCGCGCAGTTCAGATTCGAGCAACGCCCTTTCCGCCAGATCATCGGCCATATCCCAATCTGTCATGATGGCCGCAACCCGGTCGCGATCGATCCCAAATTCATTGACCAGCAAGTGCAAGAACGCCCGCTTGCCATCGTCATCAAGACGCAAGAAATCATGACCAAGGGCGGCCGCCCGCCCCCGTGCCGACACCGCCCCGCCGCGCCCGGCAAGACAATCAGCAATCTGCCGTCGCCAGTGTTCCTGACGGCTCTGGTTTTCGTCACGTCCCAAACTGCGTACGACCGAACTGTCGCGCAGTTCACGCCACGCACCACGCAAATTATCAAGTGTTCTGTCTAGAAATGTTTGCGACATGATGGCCTCCAACGCTCTGTTGGGAGAAATATTGTACTGCGCCGACAATTTCAAAATCAGGCATGACGGCACAAGATACGCATCGCTTAGTCATACTTGATGTCTTGATATATCGGGGTTGTTTTGTTCTGCGTCCAGCATCGCAACAAAGATGTCATCGAAATGACCACGCAAAGGCTAAGTAAAAGCTATTTGCGCGATGCCAGCCACAATTCGCGCAAGATCACCGGCAAATGATCGGAGATGTCCTCGGCAATCAAACCCGGCCCAATATCTGTGCCACTGCGCCCATGCAACCAAACACCCATGCAGGCCGCATCAAACATCTCCATGCCTTGCGCCATAAGCCCGGTAATCACCCCGGCCAAAACATCCCCCGACCCGGCTGTTGCCAACCATGGGGCGTCAACCGCACTGATGGCGGCACGTCCATCCGGGGCCGCAATAACGGTGTCCGCCCCTTTTATCAGGACCGTGGCACCACTGCGCTTGGCCGCTGCACGCGCACGGGCCAGCTTATCGCCGTCAATATCGGGAAACAGGCGTGTAAATTCGCCTTCATGCGGCGTCAGAACCGTTGGCCCCTGCACGGCAAAACATAATGTGGATGGATCGTCGGAAAAACTGGTCAGCGCGTCCGCATCCAAAACGGTTGACCGGCAAAGATGCAAAAGCTGCAACACCAGACTGCGCGTACTGTCACCAACCCCATAGCCCGGCCCAACAACAAAAGCATTATGCCGACAGTCGTTCAAGAGGGCTTCAAGCCCGGAAATGGATGCCGTCATAGTGCCCGGGGCATCGGCGGCATAGACCGGCAATACAGACGCATCGGAAACAATGGTCAACAACCCAACACCCGAACGCCGTGCCGCGCGCGCGACAAGCCGTGTCGCACCCGTCATCATGGTCCCGCCAAAAGCCAGCAAATGGCCACGATGATATTTATGACCATCAAGCCCCGGCCAGCGAATACCAGCCCGCCACAACACCGGATCATTGCGCCAGCATGTCGGACGGATTTCCGACACTATCTGATCGGAAATGCCAATATCACGGATGACCAGTTCACCGCACAGCTGCCGTCCCGGCAACAAATAGTGCCCCGGCTTGGCCCGACAGAATGTCACCGTCAGATCCGCCTTGATCGCACACCCCATAATGCACCCGGTGTTTCCGTCAACACCGCTTGGCACATCGACCGAAACCACCACCGACATGCTGTCATTGACCGATGCAACAAGGTCGGCAACGTCGCCAGTAATGTCACGCGCCAGCCCCGCGCCAAAAATACAATCAACAATCAGATCCGCACCAACCACCAATGCCGGTGACAAGCGTTCGGTTGCCCCGTCCCACTTTTGGGCATGAAAGGCTGCATCACCGCCAAGGTGTTCGATCTCACCCAGCAACCCAAGACGCACAGACCAGCCTTCGTCACGCAGCAATCTGGCAATGACAAACCCATCACCACCGTTATTGCCCGGACCACAGAGAACCGAAACTGATCTGGGCGACCAATGGCGTATGATTTCCTCAAACACCGTCCGCCCGGCATTTTCCATCAGGACGTCACCGGGAATGCCACCGTCAATCGTCTTTCGGTCGGCGTCATACATCTGGTCGGTTGTTAGAATTTCAAACATTTTTCACCCTCAAAATTCCCTACCAACATTCCCTATCAACATCCTTGGCGCAGTCAACCTAAGCTCCGACTGTAAATCAGCAACAGACATCGGTAGCCATTTGTTTTTCGGCTCAGTATATTGCAAACGATTTCGCGAGTCAGACAGTTAAGACAGTTACGATCATTTGCATTGGTGTTTTGGTCTGATCGGCCCGCATACGCGAGAATTCACAACGAGGCTTTTCCGGCATGCATGTTGTCGTTTTGGGCGCTGGCGTCATTGGGACGACGGCGGCCTGGTATCTTTTGGAAAATGGCCATCAGGTTACTGTCATTGACCGCCAACATGCCAGCGCACAGGAAACCAGCTTTGCCAATGGCGGGCAAATTTCGGCCTGTCATGCAACACCTTGGGCCAATTCAAGCACTCCCAAACAAATCCTGAAATGGCTGGGCCGCGAAGAAGCACCCCTTTTGTTTCGAATGCGCTTTGACCCAAAGCTGTTTGCCTGGGGGCTTCGTTTCCTGCGCAATTGCACCGATGCACGGGCAAAAGAGAACCTTGAAAAGGCGTTGCGGGTTGCCGTCTACAGCCGTGACTGCCTAAGGCAACTGCGCAAGGATACCGGCCTTGACTATGATCACCGCCAACAGGGCATCCTTCACATATGTCGTGATGACCATGAATTAACCGCGGTTGAGACAGCCACCGCGCAAATGCGCGACTTTGGCCTGAACCGGCGTGTGGTCAGTGCAGATGAATGTTACGAAATTGAACCAACCTTGCATCACAGCAAGGCCCGCATCATCGGCGGCAGCTTTACCCCCGACGATGAAAGCGGGGACGCGCAGAAATTCACCAGCCTTCTGGCAGAAAAATGTATCGAACGTGGCGCAATTTTCAAATTTGGCACCACGATCACGGGCCTTGACCATGATCAGCGGCGCATTACGTCTGTGCGCACCGATCAAGGGAAGATTTCCGGCGATGCCTTTGCCGTCTGCTTGGGCAGTTACAGCCCGTTTTTGACCAACCCCCTTGGTATCCATCTTCCGATATATCCCTGTAAGGGCTACTCAATCAGCATCGACACCACCGGGCATGATGGTGCTCCGCAAACCGCACTGATTGATGACAGTGTGAAAATGGTTTATGCGCGCCTTGGCAACCGGCTTCGCGTGGCGGGAACAGCCGAACTGGATGGATATTCCCTGCGAATGTCCGAACGTCGCAAACAGTTGATTGTTGATAAAGCATTCGAATTATTCCCGAATTCCGGCGATCGGTCCAAAATTGAGTTTTGGTCAGGCCTGCGCCCGGTTACGCCGGATTCTGCCCCTATTCTTGGGGGCACAAAATATGGTAATCTATTTCTAAATACGGGGCATGGAACGTTGGGTTGGACAATGAGTTGTGGATCAGGCAAGGCAATCGCCGACCTGATAAGCCGCAAACGCCCAGACATTCCACTAACGGGGTTAGGTATCGAACGTTTTTGAACGGGCGTTACTGACGAATGATGGGATCAGGGGACGACATGACCAGCAATACACCGATTGGCACGCATACCGTACCATTGGCAGATCAGGTCGTTCTTAACGCCCTTCCGTATGCCGCGATCATTTGTGACCGCAACGGCAAGGTCCTGCAATGTAACGAAGCCATTGCACGGATGATTGGTGTTTCCAAGGAACGCATGCTGGGCACCACCGCCGGCTTCCTGTCCAAGGGCCTTCTGAACGACATTGAAGATGTTTTCGCATCCGGGCGGTCCTGGCGCGGTGACATTGTGCTGGTCAGCGCAAATAACGACAGCCATGTCTGTGACCTGTCGATTGCGCCGCTGGAATACTTCCAGAACAATGAGACCCGCACGGCTGTCTTGATGACACTTCTTGAAAATGATCGTCAAAAACAGGCCGAACGCAGCCTGATGGAACAAAATCGCAATCAGTCCGATGCCAATGCGTCAAAATCCGACTTTATCGCCAATATGGGCCATGAGTTGCGCACACCGCTGAATGCAATTATCGGCAATTCCGAGCTGATTGCCGAAGGCGTTCTTGGCGATATTACCGACGGATATCGTGATTGTGGTCGCGATGTTTTTGAGGCCGGCAAGCACCTGCTGGAACTGGTCAATAACGTTCTTGATGTTTCCAAGCTGTCGGCAGGGTCCATGACGTTGCAGTTAAACGACGAAGACCTTGTCTGCGTCATCAAAGAAGCCACAAAGCTTGCACGTGAAGATATTTCCCGCCACCAGCACAGCCTGCACTTCAATATTGCCGAAACACCAGTCCCGATGCGCTGTGACAAGCTCAAGATCAAGCAAATATTGATCAACATCCTGAGCAACGCGGCAAAATTTACCCCCGATGGCGGTGTCATCACCGTTGAACTTGCCCAGACCGACAAGGACATCACGATTTCCATCGCAGATACTGGTGTCGGCATGAGCCCGAATGACATCCCGCGCGCCTTTGCGCGGTTTGCACAGCTTCATCCTTCCGGAGTTAAGGAAAGCACAGGAACCGGCCTTGGCCTGCCCCTGGCAAAGCTTCTGGTCGAACTGCACGGTGGCCGCATGAGCATCGAAAGTGCGCTTGGCAAGGGAACGACTGTGGGCATTACCCTGCCCCGTCTCTGATCACCGCCCGACATAGACAAATCCAAAATACGTAAAGCCCGCAACGGAGCACTTTGGCTTCTGATGCGGGCTTTGCTGTCTGTTGGCCTCTGGTCTGGCTTATTGCTGCTTGGCCGAAAGGTTTATTTGATCGTGGCGCTTTCTGATTTCGGCGGGCCAACGGCTTTTGACGTAAGAAAGGCTGGCGAGAATTTCCTCATCCGTCAGGACATCCTCAAAACCGGGCATCGCCGACTGATAATCTTCCCCGGCCATGACCGATGGCCCATATTTGGTTAGAGCAAACAGCACCGCATCAGGATGATGCCACGTGTGGCCGGTTTCATCATGAGGTGGTGCAGGTAGCAATCCATTCGCATCACGTTCGCGCCAGTTGTCCTGTCCTTCGAATTGCCGACCGTGGCAGGACGCACAATTGGCGTCATAGACTTTCTTGCCAAGTGCGACCAACTTCAAATCATCCGGGCGAAGTTCAATGGATTGATCCCCACCAGCCCCCGGTCCGAAGAAAGTGATGATGCCATAAACAATGGCGGCACCAACCACCCCACCGACGACGAAAACGCCTTTATCTTTCACTGTGAACTCTCTCTTTGTTTTTTATCGCGCGTTTTTAACTGGCGAGATCATTGATGATGGGGCAATGCGGGCGATCATCCCCATGACAGGCATGCACCAGATGAGACAATGTCTTTTGCAGGCTTTGCAACTCAGCAATCTTGCGTTCGATTTCCGCCAGATGGGTTTTTGCGATGTTTTTGACATCCGACGACGCGCGGTTGCGGTCTTCATACAGCGACAACAACACGCGGCAATCCTCAACCGAGAACCCAAGCCCGCGTGCACGCTGTAAAAAGCGCAACTTGTGCAAATCATCCTCACCATAATCGCGATAACCATTGGCAAGACGTCCCGGCGTCACCAGACCGATATCTTCGTAATACCGGATGGTTTTGGCGGGCAATCCACAAGCACTTGCTGCGTCGGAAATATTCATTTCTCTGCCCCCCGCGCTTTCCAGCGTCGCAGCATCACAGAGTTACTGACAACCGATACGGAACTAAGTGCCATCGCCGCCCCGGCAATCGCCGGGCTCAGCACACCAAAGGCCGCCAGAGGCACACCGATGACGTTATAGGCAAAGGCCCAAAACAGGTTCTGGGCAATTTTGCGACGGGTTGCGATTGAAATATCAATGGCGTCGGCCACCAATGCTGGATCGGAACGCATCAGGGTAATGCCTGCCGTTTCCATGGCAACATCGGTTCCCCCACCCATAGCAATACCGACATCCGCTGCGGCCAATGCTGGTGCATCATTGATCCCGTCGCCAACCATGGCGACATGGCGGCCTTCTTTACGCAGTTTTTCAACCGCCAGCGCCTTGTCCTGCGGACGAATGCGCCCTTCACCGCGTTCAAGACCAAGTTGTTCGGCGACATAGCTTGCAACTTCCTGACTGTCACCTGACAGCATGATGCTGTTAATCCCTCTCGCCTTAAGGTCGGCAATCGTCTGTTTGGCACTTTCGCGAATGCGGTCTTCAAGGGTTATAAAACCGGCATATTTGCCATCAATCGCGATCAGGATGACAGTTCGCCCACGCGCCTCATGTTGCGCAATATCAGCCGAAATGACATCGGCATCCGGCATGGAAACTGATTGATCGCGCAACATGGTGTCCGTTCCGATGACAACTGATTTGCCTTCGACCGTTGCCATCACGCCAGCACCGGTTTTGCCCCGGAACTCGATCACATCTGGGATATCCATCCCCTGATCACGAGCAATCGACACCACAGCACGGGCCAATGGATGTTCGCTGGCCGCCTGAACCGCGGCGGCAAAACGCAAAAGGTCATTTTGATCAACACCGTCAACAGGTTTGACATCGCGTACGCCCGGGCTGCCTTCGGTCAGGGTGCCGGTTTTATCAAAGATGACGGTATCAATGTTATGTGCCTGTTCAAGCGCATCAAAATTGCGGATCAGAATACCCGCACGCGCCGCACTGCCTGTACCGGCAACCAGCGCCGTTGGTGTTGCCAGACCAAGTGCACAGGGGCACGCAATCACCAGCACTGACACAGCGGCAACGATAGATGCTTCCACCCCGAAACCGGCGAACAACCAACCAGCCAGCGTCACAAGCGCAATAACGATGACGACGGGCACAAAGACAGCAGAAACCCTATCCACCAGTTTTTGAACGGGTGCTTTGCCGGTTTGTGCCTTTTCTACCAAGCGAATGATGCGCGACAACGTGGTGTCGTCGCCAACAGCACTGACCATGATATCAATCCGCCCGGTACCATTGACGGCCCCACCGACAACCTCATCCCCGGCCACGCGCGCAACCGGGCGTGTTTCACCGGTGATAAGGCTTTCATCAAGTTCGCTTTCGCCCGCGTCAACAATGCCATCAACAGGCAAACGTTCACCGGGCAACACCCGCACGATATCGCCAACCTTCAGTTCGTCGATGGCAACATCAATATCCTTGCCATCGACGATTTTACGGGCACGGCGCGGACGCAATGCCATCAATTCGCGAATGGCGGCAGATGCCCCGCGTTTGGCACGGTCTTCCATGATCTTACCGCCAAGGATCAGGGTGATGATGGCGGCAGACGCCTCAAAATACAGATGTGATTGGCCACTCTGGGCGACAATCATGTTGTACAGGCTCAGGAAATAAGCCGACGACGTGCCCAATGCGACGAGGACGTCCATATTCGCACTGCGATGGCGTAATGCGGCAAACGCCCCGCGATAAAACCGCCACCCGATCAGGAACTGAACCGGTGTTGCCAAGGCAAGCTCAACCCACGCAGGCAAATGATATTCAACGCCGAGATACATCCAGACCATCTGAAGCACCAGCGGTGCAGTCAGAACAACCGACGCGCCCAGCAACAGCAACGACCGGTCAACCGGTTTGGCTGACCGCGCCGCGGTTTCGCTATCATTGTTGTCGTTTGCAGATGATTTATTCCGTGATGTCGCATGATACCCGGCATCTTCGACCGAACGGATAGCGATTTCATCATTCATCTGACCGGGAAGTGCGGTGATGCTGGCCTGCTCAAGAGCAAAGTTCACAGTGGCCTCTGTCACACCGGGCAATGCGGCCAATGCCTTTTCCACACGACCGGCACAGTTGGCACAGGTCATGCCATCAATGTCATAGGACCAGGTTTCTTCGGCGACGGAATAACCGGCATCCGCGACCGCCTGCGCAATGCGCCGCACATCCACTTTGTCGCCATCAAATGCGACATGTGCGGTATTGAGGGCAAGATTGACATCAACGCTTGTGACCCCCTCAAGTCCACCAACCGACTTTTCCACCCGTCCGGCACATCCGGCACAACTCATACCGGTGATTTCAAGGTTCACGTCGCGGCTGTTGGCGCTTGGGCTTTGTGGTGTTTTCGCGTCTGACGCAGGATCGTTGATCGCGGCGTCTTTTGCTTTTGTCCGGCTACTCATTTTCCTGAATCCTTAACGTGGTTTCATGTCTGATATAGGCGACGATAGACCTTCCAGCAACTGGAAGGTCAAGCAGGAAAATCAAACAACCGCAAACCAAATGCCAAAGCAAAGTCGGCACAAACAAAAAGGCCCCGAAATGCAACACTGCACCGGGGCCCTTTAGATATTAATGTATCAAGCCTTATCCTTGCGGGGTTGGCTCACCCGCGGCTTTGAACTGGATGTAGTTTGGCAGACCCATCATGTCGATCAGGCGAATTTGCTGTTCGATCCAATATGCATGGTCTTCCTCGCTATCATCAAGCAGCACGGTCAGCATGTTCCGGGTCTGGAAATCGTCTTCTGCTTCGGCAACCTTGATCGCCTTTTTGAGAAGATTGATCACATGATACTCGTGTTCGAGATCATTTTTCATCATCTCGGGCACGGTTTTGCCGATCTTGATCGGCTCACGTGATGCGGTGTCTGGCACACCTTCAAGGAACAAAATTCGCTCGATCAAACGCTTTGCGTGTTCAAGCTCTTCGTCCTTTTCATGATGCATGCGTTCATACAGCGCGTGCAGACCCCAATCAGCGTACATTTCTGCGTGAGTATTATATTGATCGGCTGCCGACAATTCAGCGGTAAGCTGTTTGTTTAGCGCGGCGATAACCTTTTTACTGCCCTTCATGGCGTAAGCTCCTGATCTGATTAATCGCCGTCGCCCGAACGGCTCTGGATGTAATTCTGCATTCCAATGTTTTCAAGCTGCCACTGCTCGGTCTCAAGCCAATCGAGATGTTCTTCCTGTGCTTCAAGGAATTTAACCAGCAGGTCGCGGGTGATAAAATCCTCGGCGGTTTCACAGGCCGTGATTGCTTCGCGTAGCAGCGGCAAGGAAGCCAATTCAAACTTCATGTCGCAGGTGACAATTTCCTCAACATTCTCACCAATCATGAGTTTATTGAGGTTCTGAAGATTGGGCAGCCCTTCGAGGAACAGAATGCGCTCGATGGTGTCATCGGCGCGTTTCATTTCCTGGATCGAGAGCTTGTATTCATACTCGCCCATTTCTTCGACACCCCAGTCACGGAGCATACGGGCATGCAGGAAATACTGGTTAATCGCAGTCAACTGGCTGGTCAAAATGCGATTAAGATACGTGATGATCTTGGGATCACCTTTCATCGTGGCTCTCCTGATGGTTCGGCTGACCAGATATTGGTAACCATACACCCTTGTTTCAAGGGAAAACCACGCCTTTGATTACCATTATCAATAATTTAGGCGTTTTTCCCAAAATCCGGTTTCAATTGCGGTTTAGTAAAAATCATTCGCACACTGCTACATGAGAATGCAAATCGGTTCGCCGCATTTATGGATACCTATCGACCATTTGGTGTAATTCCCCTGCCCGACTCGTACGTCCCCGTGTAGTCTGCAAAACACAGGCTAAAACACAAAAAGCCGGACAGATGTCCGGCTTTCGCATGGCATTCCCTTATTGAAAGGGCGCCTATATATCGCTGGCGTTATGCAATCGCGTCGCGAGCTGCCTTACGTGCAACGTCTCGGATCTGCCAAGGGGAAATCCCGACATCATCAAGGTCGCGCTTATCAAGACCGTAAAGTTCATTCGCAACAGAGCGAGCATAGGCCCAACGGCGAACAGCAACAAAAATACTAGATAAGATCATGTTGAACCTCCTTGGGTTACTAAAAAAGAACGCTGCCTAAAGCCTGATCGTTTTGAGCTTCTATGTTTGTTGGCGCGTTCTGCTCATCAACTTCTGCGATGCAATATGCCCAAAACTCTTTCGATCCTCAATCACCTAAGTATGCACATCATCTATTCCAAAAATTCACAGGTAGAACATAGTAAACTGAGGATCCCCGCCGTCAGGTCGTGGATGGAACGATTACTTCCCTGATTTTTCAAGCATTCCACACGTCAGGGAACTTTTGCGTCGCAGCATTTCAAAGCCGTTCCAGCAAGAATGAGGCGCAGATATTGGCAAACATCAAACTCGGGCGGTATCAACGGCAAAGCGTTTTACAGCGCATGCACCTTAAGTGGTTCGCCAATACCTTTGACCGCATAGTCCCCGCAATAGGTTGTTTTCTCTGGTATCAGGCCTACCAGAACGTCTGACACCAGCAGCGGCATTCCAATTTACTTGGTCAGCGATTCGAACCGTGCGGTGCGATTAACCGCAACGCCCATCACCGTGAAATCAAGACGATACGCCCAGCCGACGTTGCCATAGACAACTTCACCGTAATGAAGCCCGACACCAAAGGAAAGCGATGGCAAACCAAGTTCGGGCAGATCCGCAACAATCGGGTGGTGATCTTTCAAATCAATTTTTGCCAATTTGATGCGCACCGAGATGCCATGGGAAACTTCGTGAAGTTCCGCCCCCTTTTCGATATCCCAAAGATAGGGCCAAACCGCGACCTTGCTAGTGCAAAGATTCGAGCGGACAAAGTGCGCACGCAATGTGAAGTCCGTTAGATTTCACCTGAAACATTTATTGTTCCAAAAACACAAGAGGATCGCTGATCAACCGTCCTTTACACGCTATCCAATCAATAACCGGGCCGCTATTCCACACCTCACTCACCCCGCCAACTGCCATGAAACGTATTAATCTTGTTCAAAATGTCCGCATTTGTGCGCACAAGTCACAGCTTTAATGCCCATAAACGTTCTAATTGTTTTTGCTGCTTTGCAATATATTTAGAGTCTATTATACTATTTTTGTAACACTTTGTTTCAGTTCGCATTCTGGAAACGCCCTGTTACAGTTTTGTGGATGCAATAGATCGCCTCTCGCAGCATGTTGTCGCTGTAATTGGTTTAAAGCCAGGGAGGAAACATATAATGTATCTGCGCAAAACCATCCTCGCCACAGGTGTGGCGTTATCAGCTCTCGCAACTGCCAGCTTTGCTCATGCCGAACCAACCGCTGAAGTCCTGCATTGGTGGACTTCGGGCGGCGAAGCAAAAGCTGTCGCAGCTCTTAAAGAAGATTTTGAAGCCAAAGGCGGCAAATGGGTCGATAGCCCGGTCGCTGGTGGTGCTGGCGATGCAGCCATGACTGTTCTGCGTTCGCGCGTTCTGTCGGGTGATGCACCGGCTGCTGTACAGCTCAAAGGTCCGGCGATCCAGGAATGGGCCGAAGAAGGCGCACTTGCTGATCTCAACGACGTTGCCGCTGCCGAAAATTGGGATGATGTCATTCCGCCGGCAATTCAGGACGTTATGAAATACGAAGGCGACTATGTTGCTGTTCCGGTGAACATTCACCGCGTTGACTGGATCTGGGCAAACCCGACCCTTCTGGCAAAAGTTGGTGCAGACTCGGTTCCGACCACTTGGGACGAGTTCAATGCCCTTGCTGACAAACTGCAGGCTGCTGGTATTACGCCGGTTGCCCATGGTGGTCAGCCTTGGCAGGACGCAACCATCTTTGAAACCGTCGTTCTTGGCCTTGGCGGTCCGGAATTCTATCAGGAAGCACTGGTTGACTTGGACGACGACGCGCTGAATTCTGACACCATGAAAGCGGTGTTTGACCAGATGCGTAAAATCCGTGGGTATGTCGATGCCGACTTCCCGGGTCGTGACTGGAACCTTGCAACTGCAATGGTCATGAATGGCGATGCCGCCATGCAGATTATGGGCGACTGGGCCAAAGGCGAATTCCTTGCTGCTGGTAAAGTACCGGGCAAAGACTTCCTTTGCGCACCGACCCCGTCAGAAAATGGTTACCTGTTCAACACCGACAGCTTTGCAATGTTCAACGTTTCTGGCGACGACAAAATCGCTGGTCAGAAACTGCTTGCTGAGCTGATTGTTGGTGAAAAATTCCAGGAAACCTTCAACCTTCTCAAAGGTTCGATCCCGGCACGTCTTGGCGTTCCGATGGACAAGTTTGATGATTGTGCAAAAAAATCCGAAGCTGACCTCAAGTCTGCTCAGGATGCTGGCGGCTTCCTGCCGTCGATGGCACATGGCATGGCGCTTCGCGGTCACCTTTCGGGTGCCATCGTTGACGTCGTGACAGCACATTTCAACTCCGACATGACGTCTGACGAAGCTGTCTCACGTCTGGTCGAAGCTGTTGAATTGGCCAAAGACTAATCTCATCTGATCAGAACAGTATTTCTGTCTGAATAGCGCGCAGGCCCCGGTTTTCCGGGGCCTGCTTCCCACTACTTTAACTTTTGAGGCAAAGGGTATGGGGGCTTCTCAAAGCACCGAAAGCAACCTGGCGGCCAGCATCCAACGTCATCTTTCCAAGATCGTGGTTGCACCGTCCTTTGCTGCGTCCCTGTTTTTCGTTTACGGGTTTATCCTGTGGACCGGCTATATGGCGTTTTCCAAGTCGCGCATGCTTCCCGTTTGGGATTGGGCAGGCTTGCGACAATACGAACGTCTGTGGCAGATGGAACGCTGGCATGTTGCCATTGAAAACCTGTTTATATTTGGCGGTCTGTTTATTGTGACCTGCCTGTTTATCGGGTGCCTTTTGGCAGTTCTTCTCGATCAGCGTATTCGCGCCGAAGGCGCTCTTCGCACGATCTTTCTCTATCCGATGGCCCTGTCGTTCATTGTGACGGGTACTGTCTGGAAATGGCTACTTAATCCGGGCCTTGGCCTTGAAAGCATGATGCATAACCTTGGCTGGGAGAGCTTCAAGTTCGACTGGCTGGTGAATTCAGACATGGCGATTTACACCGTTGTCATCGCAGCCGTCTGGCAGGCATCGGGCTTTGTTATGGCAATGTTCCTTGCGGCATTGCGCGGCGTTGATCAAGACATCATTCGCGCAGCCTATATGGACGGTGCCAGCCTGCCCCGCATCTATTTTGGCATTATCATTCCGTCAATTCGCCCGGTCTTCCTGAGCGCGATTGTCGTTCTGGCCCATCTGGCTGTCAAAAGCTTTGATTTGGTCATCGCCCTTACCGGTGGCGGCCCGGGCTATTCATCCGATCTTCCGGCAACCTTCATGTACACCATGGCATTCCAGCGCAACCAGCTTGGTATTGGCGCGGCCAGTGCGATGATGATGTTGGCAACCGTTATGGCGATCATTGTGCCGTACCTGTATTCCGAACTGCGCGGAGGCAAGAAAAATGGCTGATATTCAGACCTATAGCCAAGACGCAGGCTGGAAAAACGTCGTACTGCGCGGGTTGCTGTATCTCGTTTTGATCCTGTTTGCGATCTACTACCTCTTCCCGCTGATTGTCATGATTTCAACGTCATTGAAGTCGCTTGACGAAATTCGCGAAGGGTCCCTGATTTCACTTCCGCGTGTCATCACATTTGATGCTTGGAACTATGCCTGGAACGAGGCATGTGTCGGCGTCGAATGTACAGGTATCAAAATCTATTTCTGGAACTCGGTCAAAATGGCGGTTCCCGCTGTTCTGATTTCGACCTTCCTTGGTGCGATCAATGGCTATGCGTTGACCAAATTCCGGTTCAAGGGTGCGAACATCGTCTTTGCCCTTCTGCTGTTTGGCTGCTTCATTCCGTTTCAGGTCGTTCTGCTGCCAATGTCGCAGGTTCTTGGCAAGCTTGGTCTTGCCAGTTCGACCCCGGGCCTTGTGTTGGTTCACGTCGTTTATGGCCTGTGCTTTACCACCCTGTTCTTCCGGAACTACTATGTTTCGATCCCCGACGAACTGGTCAAAGCAGCCACCATTGATGGTGCGGGTTTCTTCACCATTTTCTGGCGTATCATTCTGCCGATCTCGACCCCGATCATCGTGGTTTCGGTCATCTGGCAGTTCACCCAGATCTGGAACGACTTCCTGTTTGGTGCCTCATTCGCCTCTGGCGCAAACGCACCAATGACCGTCGCACTCAACAATATCGTCAACACCACTACCGGCGTAAAGCAATACAACGTTGATATGGCCGCAGCCCTGCTGACGGGTCTTCCGACGTTGCTGGTTTATGTTCTGGCAGGCAAATACTTCGTCCGCGGCCTGACCGCTGGTTCGGTGAAGGGATAAGCAAATGGCATCACTCACCCTCGATAAAGTTCGCAAGGCATTTGGCCCTGTTGAAGTTCTCAAGGAAATCAACCTGTCGATTGACGATGGCGAGTTTCTCGTCCTTGTCGGTCCATCAGGTTGCGGTAAATCGACCCTTCTGAACCTGATTGCAGGTCTGGAAACGTCCACGGACGGGGAAATCCGCATTGGTGATCGCGTCATTAACGACGTGCATCCCAAAGACCGTAACATCGCCATGGTGTTCCAGTCTTATGCACTCTATCCAAATATGACGGTGCGTAAGAACATCACCTTTGGTCTTGAAATCCGGGGCGTCTCAAACGCGGAACGTGACAAGGCAGTTGCCGATGTTGCAAAACTTCTGCAGATCGAACCGCTCCTGGATCGCAAACCAGCCCAGCTTTCAGGTGGTCAGCGTCAACGCGTTGCCATGGGTCGTGCACTTGTGCGCGATCCGGACATCTTCTTGTTCGATGAGCCGCTTTCGAACCTTGATGCCAAGCTGCGCGTCGACATGCGTACCGAGATCAAGAAGCTGCATCAGCGCCTTGGATCGACCATTGTCTATGTGACGCACGATCAGATCGAAGCCATGACCCTGGCATCGCGGATCGCAGTCATGAAGGGCGGCATCCTGCAGCAGTTTGATACCCCGCAGAACATCTATGAGCGCCCGAACAACATGTTTGTTGCCGGCTTCATCGGCTCACCGTCGATGAACTTCATGGATGCGACCCTGCGCGATGAAAACGGCACGCTTTCGGTTCATATTGACCGCGAAGGCAGCCCGATCAGCCTTCCGTTGTTTGAAGCACCGGAAAGCTACCGCGCATATGCTGGAAAAAAGGTTGTCTTTGGCATCCGTCCTGAGGCTCTTACGCACAAACGTAGCAGCTCAGACTCTGCCGACAGCCAGTACGTCAATTTCGATAGCAAAGTCGAAGTGATCGAACCGACAGGTGCCGACACCATGACTGTGATTGAAATTGCAGGCAAAGAAATCGTCGCACGTGTCCGGCCAGACCGGGCACCGACACCGGGCGAGAGCATGACGTTCTCGGCCGACATGTCTCAGATCAGTCTGTTTGACCCGGATTCCGAGTTGCGGATCTGATCTGACTGGCGGGTGGTTCTGGGGGCCACCCGCCATTCTTCTTTTTGGCGTATGCCCAGATCGAAGGCGGCGTCAGAACATGCATCAAATGCCAGGTTCACGTAGATTGTAAACGGTCCCGATGTGGGCCGTTTTTTTTATTACCGCGTTCAACGGATCATGGATTGACCGTAACGCGCCGGGGCAGCGATATAATCACCTCAAGCCCCCTGCCCGGCATGTTGCGCAACGCAATATGACCGTCATGGGCATCAACCACGGTTTTGACAATCGACAGTCCAAGGCCACTGCCGCCTGTCTTTCGCGCGCGTGATCCTTCAACCCGATAGAACGGTAAAAACACCTTATCCTGATGCTCATCGGGAATACCCGGGCCTTCATCGCGGATGGTGACCAAAACGGTGTCGGCTGTTGCCTCAAGACTGACTTTTGCCCGATGACCGTATTTCAGGGCGTTTTCAATCAGGTTGGTAAAGGCACGTTTTAGAGTGCCGGGCCGACAGGACAAACGAATGCTGCGTTTGCCGTCAAAGGAATGTGGTTCATCCCCACCTCCAAACACCGTATGGACGGAACTGAATTGCAACGGCTGGGGGCCATCAAAGGACACAGGGCGACCAAGATCGGCGTAATCGTCACAGATTGCCTCAAGAACAGACACGAAATCAACGGTGCGTTCTTCTTCCTTCTGAATCCAGTCGCCCAGAAAGTCGAGCGCATCGTTTAAAAGGCTGTCCATTTCATCAAGGTCGCGCAGGACCGTTTCGCGCAACTCATCATTTTCAATGAATTCAGCGCGAAGGCGCAACCGCGTACTGGGTGTGCGCAAGTCATGCGAAATCGCCGCCAGCATCCGGGTTCGGTCGCCTAGCATGCGCGATATCCGCTCGCGCAAATCGTTATAGGCCGCTGCCATCGACCGGGCTTCGGTCGGGCCACGTTCTTCGACTGGCGGATTATCGACTTCATCTCCGTGATTGATGATGGCACGTGTCAGGTTCTTGAACGGTCCAGCCAGCAAATCAGCAAGGGCTGCAAACACCGCCAAAACGGCGGCGACCCCCATCAAAAACATCAAGAAAACAAGCGACGGCGACGAATAGTTTGCCCAAAGTTCATCATGGCTCACCAGAAACCGTTTGCCTGATGGCATCATAATTTCAACTTGGGCTTCCAGACCAAGCCGCGCAATTTCGCGCGACAGCTCGGCAAGAAACAGGCTGGGATTTTCGGTGGCCTCGATGACGGCGCGCTGTTCAGCACTTAGCCGTCCACGCAGAAAATGAACCTTTACCGAAATCGGCCACCCGGTGTTGGCCAACCTGACCGGAAGGGCAATGTGCTGTGCCGGGCGGGAGAACAAAAGCAACGTCCCCAGATCATCGGGAGATAATATCCGCAGTACCATGCCATCGCGCGCGGCGATATCGACGATGTTGGACTCAAATTCGGGATTTTCGGCAATACGCAGCAATTCGCGGATGGTAAAGCCCAGTGTATAAGCCCGCCCGATCCGCTCGTTGCGTTCAATGACATATAGGGATGCCATGGTGCTGAGAATGGCGATGATCACGCCCCCCAGCATCATGAGCATAAAGATGCGCCCGCCAAGGGTACGCGGTTTATAGCGGCGAAGATGGTTGCTAAATTCCGCGAACATACCGCCCATCAGCCGCCCCTAAAGCGTTTGCGTATCAGCGCAGAACTGATAACCGATACCGCGCACGGTCTTGATCAGTTTGGGGTTTTTGGCATCTTTTTCGATTTTACGGCGCAGGCGGCTGATCTGGATATCGATACTGCGATCAAACGGCAGCGAGCTTTGCCCGCGCACGATATCAACCAGTTGTTCACGTGAAAGCGCACGCTTGTTGTTTTTCACCAATGCCAGCAACAGCGAAAATTCACCTGTTGAAAGGTGAACCGCCACACGGTCGGCATCAAGCAATTCACGTGACCCGATATCAAGGGTCCATTCGCCAAAAATGATCCGTTTGGTTGGCGCGACTTCATTATCAACCGGCCCGGCAGTACCGGTTTCAAACCGGCGGAACACGGCACGAATACGAGCCAGCAATTCGCGCGGATTGAACGGCTTGGTCAGATAGTCATCCGCACCAAGTTCAAGTCCAAGAATACGGTCCGTATCCTCACCCACCGCCGTCAGCATAACAATCGGCACCTTGGATGTACGACGCACGTCACGGCACAATGCAAAGCCGTCTTCACCTGGCAACATGATATCAAGAATCACCAGATCGATTTTCCAGTCACGTAAAGCCCTGTGCATCTCATTGCCATCAGACACCGTGGTGATCCGAAAGCCATGTTGCAGCAGGAATTTTTTCAAAAGCTTCTGGATTTCCTGATCGTCATCGACAACCAGAATATGAGGTTCACGTCGCGTAGTCAGAGTCCCCACCTCCCTATGGTAGACAGGCCCGTTTGAGCCTTGGGCGGAGTTTAGTCGATAATGCCAACGGTTTGAACCATTTTACCAATTGTCGCTGATAAAAGAAAAAGCCGAGTGTTTCCCGGCTTTCTCCAATGCGTTTCAACGCCTTCACATCCTAGAATGTGATAGATTATTTCAGGTCATAAACCTTGGTGCTGCCCGATACTTCGGACGCCACAACAAGCATCGCATTGCCGGTCGGGCTGTCTGTGGCCGCGACGAACTGGAAGCCCTCTGGTGCGAGTTCACCAGCAGTGTCATGTTCCGGGCTGCCCGAAAAACGACGATCACTGTGATAAGTAACAAATTGCGGATTGCTCGGGTTTGTCAGGTCATAAACCATAAAGCCACCCTGACGTTCCAGACCGATAAAGGCATAAGGCGTGCCGTTGACATAGCCCGATGCGATGCCTTCGGGTTCTGGACCCTTGTCATCAGAACGGTTGTCGCGACTGTAATTTTCGGTGTCGGATGCGTTAAATACATTGGCGTAATTTGCTGCCAAATACTGCTCAAACGCATCACCACTGTCAAAGACCATTTGGCCATCGGCATCAAGGACCGAGAACGACCGCGCCCCATAGCTGTAAATTACATCGACGTCACCATCACCGTCGGTGTCGCCCTGTGCGGTTGTGGTTTTCAACCGGCCCAGATTTTCATCTTTCTGAAGGCTGCTTGCATTCGGGAAGGCAACCGGATCAAGGGTCAGCTTACCGACACGCGTTTCTTCGCTGTAACCGTCGTAATCACGTGAATCGCCCTCGTTGGCGATCAGAACCCAGGTCTTGCCACCAATCTCAATCGCATCAATGGTGTCTGGCATATACATGCCCAAGACCGGCCATGTGCGGATGTTGATTTTGCCATCCTTGTCGCTGGCATCAAACGCATGCACCGAATGATCCTTGAAACCAAGCCCGGCAACGCGTTTTACGCTGGCTGTTTCAATATCAATGATCGCAACCGCGTTGTTTTCTTGAAGCGAGACATAGGCGGTTTTGCTGTCTTTACTGACAGCTATGTATTCCGGCTCAACATCCTGCGCGACGCTGGAGGTGTCGGGGTTTGATGTCCGCATGCCATATGGCAGGTCGGCATTATTGAGGAACGTAAAATCAACTGTGCGCACATCAGAATCGCTCAGCCCGTCAACACCGCCTGACAGTGAAATGATCGAAACACTGCCTTCCGGATCGTTGGTAAAGGCGTCGTTCGGCTCCCCTTCATTGGCAACCAAAACATGTTTACCATCCGGGCTGAATTTGATCATGTCGGGTAATGCCCCGACCGTAACAGCCGAGATGAAGTCGCCATCAGTATTGAAAAACACAGCCTGTCCGGAGGCCTGTTTGTCGGCATTTTCAACCGCAACCGCGACAACCCCATTCATGATCGCAACGCTGTTGGCACCCTTGCCCCACGCCGAAAGTGTGATGGCACCGACCTTGGTCAGTTCATCCGGGTTCGACATGTCAAGAATATCAATCGCCTTGTCGGCACCATTGACCACGAAAATACGCTTTGTTTCCGGGTCGAAGGCCGGAATTTCAGCCGCACTTTCGTCAAGCATTCCTGTCCGATATTCGCCCATCGGGACAATCGTAAATGGATGTGCACCAACGTTGGTGCTCCCATCGGCCATCATGACACTGTTACTGGCGGTCCCGGCACAGGCGCTCAGCAGTACGGAAACGGCGGCAGTTGCCAGAAGTGAAGAACGCATAATTCCCCCTTGGTAAATGGTTCATCAAAACAGACAACCTGCGGATTTGATGTAACCGTTTGATGACCAAATGGTGACCGTTTCATAAATATCTTTTGGCAATGACTGCTCCAATCGGCGTGCGAAGCCGTAACAATAGTCAAACCGTCGCGTTGACAGGACCCAAGCCAGACAGGATTGCCTTCATGCCACAGATTAACATCGCCGTTATCGGCGCGGGAATGGCCGGTCTAAAAGCCGCAAGCACGCTGCATAACATCGGAATGAACGTCACCGTTTTTGAAAAAAGCCGTGGTCTTGGCGGCCGTCTGGCATCCCGGCGCACCGATTTTGGTCATTTCAATCATGGTGCCCAATATGTGACTGCCCGAAATCCAGGATTTGATGCCTTCCTGCGTCAGGCAACCGACCATAAATCCGCGCAAAACTGGCGCCCGAACCTCCATCGCGGCGACATAGAAAGTGGATCGATATACCCTACCAAAGAGATATCACAAAACCCCGACACCATCTCGCAACTTGATCAAACAGCTCAGACCAGCACGGTCGGTAACCTTGCGGTTGATTGCTGGTTTCAAGGCGCACCGCAGATGAATAAGCTGATCCATCCGCTGGTGGATGACTTTGACATCAAGAAACAGCATCGCATCATCGCGATTGAGCCATCCGGCCCGCGCCAGTTCATATTGCATGATGATCTTGATGGCACATTTGGGCCATTTGACGGTGTGATTGTCTCCGCACCCGCACCACAAACTGCGGATATTTTACGCCCGCTCAGCCCCCGTTTTGATCCGATTGGTGAGGTGGTGATGGCGCCCTGCTGGGCGGTAATGGTGGCATTTGAAAAGCCACTGCCGACGGCCTTTGATGCCATGCTCTATCCGTCTCCGGAAATTAGCTGGGCGGCGCGCAGCACACAAAACGAAGGCGTCTTTCACACCCGCACCCCCGACCCATGGGTTTTGCACGCAACACCACAATGGTCGCGCGACCATCTCGAAGAAGACAAAGACCGGGTGATTGAAAAGCTTCTATCGGCCCTTCGCGCCGCAAGTGGTGTCAAACTGCCCGAACTGCATAGTATCGCCGCCCATCGCTGGCGCTATGCCCGTACGGAAGTGCCGCTTGGCAAAAGCTATTTAAACGGTATGAATGGTCGGGTGATTGCCGCAGGTGACTGGTGCCTTGGCGCACGGGTCGAAGCCGCATGGCGCAGCGGCCAAACCGCCGCGCACGCCATGATGGAAACCCTGATAGGGTAGCGCTAACAACAGAACGTACCAACATGCCGCGTAACGCAAACGGACAACGCCCTTCAAAGGCCGACTTGCCACAAAAGACCTGCCCGGCCTGCAATCGACCATTTTCATGGCGGCGTAAATGGAAGGACTGCTGGGACACGGTGCGATATTGTTCCGAACGATGCCGCAACCAGCCCTCGCTAAAAGGGCGACGTTAGACAAAACCAACATCGCCCTTTCCATGCGTTGAACGCACGCGACGTCCCTCTCCGGCAATCAGCTGCGCAAGGATTGCATCTGCTTGATCAGACCAGCGGTCGAAGCATCGCGTGACCCGGCATTTTCCGTACCCTGCACCATCGGAAGCAGTTCCTTGGCCAATTGTTTGCCAAGCTCAACGCCCCACTGGTCATAGGAATTCACATTCCAGATGATGCCCTGAACAAAGATTTTATGCTCATACATTGCCACCAAACGGCCCAGCGTAAACGGGTCAAGCTGCTTATAGAGGATCATCGTGCTGGGCTTGTTGCCGGCAAAAACCTTTTGCGGGGCGAGCACATCAATCTCCGCCGGGGACAGATCACCACCAGCAAGCTCATCACGAACTTCTGCCTCGGTCTTACCACGCATTAAGGCTTCGGCCTGTGCAAAGCAGTTAGCGACCAGCTTGTCATGATGGTTTGACAGCGGATGAAGCGCCTTGGCCGCGACAATGAAGTCCACCGGGATCAGTTCGGTTCCCTGATGGATCAACTGATAAAACGCATGCTGCCCATTGGTGCCGGGCTCCCCCCAGATGATCGGGCCGGTTTCATAGGCAATTGGCTGACCATCACGGGTCACTGATTTACCGTTACTTTCCATATCGGCCTGCTGCAAATAGGCCGGCAACCGCGAAAGATGCTGATCATATGGCAGGATGGCCTGGCTCGATGCGCCCAACACATTGCGATACCACACCCCAATTAGGGCAAGGGTCACAGGAATGTTGGCGTCAAGCGGTGCTGTTTTGAAATGAGTATCCATCGCCTGCGCACCGCGCAGCAATTCTTCAAACTTGTCATAGCCAACGGCGAGGATGATCGGCAGGCCAATCGCCGACCACAGGCTATAGCGCCCACCAACCCAGTCCCAGAAACCAAACGCATTTTCGGTATCAATCCCGAATGCCGCAACCTTTTCAAGCGCAGTTGAAACGGCGACAAAATGCTTGGCAACGGCATTTTCGTCACCCAATGCCTTAATCAGCCAATCACGCGCCGAATAGGCATTGGTCAAGGTTTCATCGGTGGTGAAGGTTTTGGATGCGATGATGAAAAGCGTTGTTTGCGCATCAAGGTGTTTCAGCGTATCGACAATATGCGCGCCATCCACGTTCGACACAAAATGGCACCGGATGCCGTCAACATGATACGGGCGCAGCGCCTCATTAACCATCACCGGACCAAGGTCAGATCCACCAATGCCGATATTGACGACATCGGTAATTTTCTTGCCCGTATGGCCCTTCCACGCACCCGAATGAACCCGCGCGGCAAAGGCTTTGAGCCGGCTAAGAACGTCCTTGATCGCGGGCATGACATCTTCGCCGTCAACCTCGATCGAACCGCCATCAAGATTGCGAAGGGCCGTATGAAGAACAGCACGGTTTTCGGTGACATTTATCCGGTCCCCGGCAAACATCCGGTCGCGCCAACCTTCGACATTGGCCGCAGTCGCCAGTTCGCGCAGAGCGACCATGACGTCATCGCTGATCAGGTTTTTCGAATAATCAACAAACAGGTCATCCAGTGACACGTTAAAGCGATCAAACCGTTTGGGATCGTCGGCGAACGCCTGACGCAGGTTCAATTTTTCGGAAACATCCGCACCAAGGCGATCAAGTTTTTCCCAGCTATCGGTCATTTTATCTGCGGACATACCACCCTCGGCCAATTCAAATCATTTCACACACAATCACCATGCCAAGCAACCTAGCACGGTGATCACACTGTTTGTGGGACAGTTTGCGTAAAGAGTGTGGCGGTGATGGGGCTGCCGCCACGCTTACACGGTATTCCTAAATCCTCAACGCGCGGACAGAAAGGCTTCGACTTCTTTCTCGGTCGGAAGCGCGTTGATCGCACCGCGTTTGGTAGCGGTAATCGCGCCCACCGCATTGGCAAAGGCACATGCGGCGCGCAGTTTTTCTTCTGATCCAAGTAAATCCGGATCTTTTAAAAGTCGCGACAGGAAACCCGCCGTGCAGCCATCCCCTGCCCCAGTCGCATCCACGGCCGTGATTTTATAAGACGGGACAAAACCATCAAATTCCGGGGTGATAAAGCGCGATCCTTTGGGGCCATAGGTCACAACCAAGGCCCGCCATCCGTCACACCACAAATCCTTGATGCCATCTTCAAGGTCATCCTTACCCGATACAAACAGGATTTCCTCATCCGACATTTTGACAATATCGGCCTGACTGATCGCCAGACGCAGGACTTCCTGTGCTTTTTCCGCGCTTGGCCATAGGGGCAAACGAAGGTTGGGATCACAGGAAATAATCGCACCGTTTTCGCGCGCGATCTTGATTGCTTCAAGCGTCGCGGCACGCGGATCATCATCAATCATACACAGCGTTCCGTAATGGAACAGATCGGTCGATTTTAGCATATCCGGATCAAGATCAGCCGGTGACAGCAGCATATCGGCCGACGGGCTACGATAGAACGAAAATTCACGTTCCCCATCAGCGCGCAACGACACAAAGGCAAGCCCGGTCAGGGCTTCCTTGGTCAGGACGATACCGGATGTGTCAACATCGGCACTTTTAAGCGTATCAACCAGAAAATGACCAAAGGCGTCATCGCCCAATTTGCCAATAAAGCCGGTTTCGATGCCCAGACGTTGCAATCCCACAGCCGCATTCCCCGGCGCGCCACCCGCAGCCTTGGCAAAAGCAGGCGCATCGGCAAGGCCGGTTCCCGTCACAGTCGGCACAAAATCGATCAGAAGTTCCCCAAGGCAAACAGCTTTTGCCGTCATTACGTTTCTCCGTTTTTATCACCCGGATCATGGATCGGGATCATATCATTTGCTGTGGGACGCACCGCTTTTAAATCGATTCAATTCATCACGCAAAGGAATTAGGCCGTTTCTTTCGAAACGACCTGTCTTCCGATCTTCGAACTATGACCGCGCGGCACTCAGACCGCCCACCCCTGATCCACTTCACGTCCACGATCAAGGGACCGCATCCACTCATCAAAACTGGCATCGCGATCAAGCTGTGCGCGGTAATGGCGATGCAACGCCGCAACCAACCGGCCATCACGCCCCAGTAAATCATCGGCATAGCCAATCATGCGTGAATTTGGCCATGCAATCGGACGAATGGTCCGAAGCTCGTTAAACAGACTATCTTCGTCAAGGTCAGGCTGCGCTTGTGCCATCAATGTCAGCATTGCCGCAGTCGAACGTGACACCCCCATATGGCAATGAACAAGCAAATGCCCGTTTGACCGCTGATCAACCGTATTTTTCAGTGCTTCACCAAAACGCAGCACCTCTTCGACAATGCCGGGGCTCGGCGCAATCATGTCGGCTTTATCATCAATAATGTCATGAAACCGCAGCAAGGTCCGTTCATGCGGGCTGTAATGCGTAAAAACATCGGGATCATCCCGATCAGGATCAATCATGGACAACACATGTGAAACAGCACTGCTGCGATGGGTTGGCAGCTCATCAATGCCGCAAATTGTCAGCATGGAAATGGAAATCTGTTTCATGTCGTTCTCCTAAGTGATGTTTTCACGACATAAGAGCACAGCAATCTAAAAAAACAAGGGCCGGACTCATGAAATAAGCCCGGCCCAATGCGTTAAACACTTATGTCGCAATGCTTATTTCGAACGGTTAACCGCATGAATGTTCAGCATTTCCCATGCCATTGTCGCCCCGGCAAGCGATGTGATGTCAGAAACATCATACGGCGGGGAAACTTCAACAACGTCGCTGCCGATCAGATCGATATGTCCGGCAAGGCCACGCAGGATTGAAACGGCCTGATGGGTGGTCATCCCGCCCAGAACAGGTGTTCCCGTCCCCGGTGCATAGCACGGGTCCAGACCATCAATATCAAAGGTGATATAGGCCGGACGATTGCCGACCGTTTCCTTGATCTTCGCAACAATCGCGTCAATCGACATGTTCTGAACATCCGGTCCATAGAGGATGTTAAACCCATGCGCCGACTCATTGTGGGTCCGAATGCCGACCTGAATGGATTTTGATGGATCGATAATGCCCTTCTGGGCGGCATGCCAGAACATGGTGCCATGATCAATCCGGTCGCCGTCATCTTCCCAAGTATCGGAATGGGCATCAAACTGGATCAAAGAAATACCATCGCCATATTTTTCGGCATGGGCCTTTAACACCGGATAGGTGATGAAATGGTCGCCACCAATCGTCAGCATCTTGGATCCGGACTGCACGATATCGCGTGCGTGGTCTTCGATCATGTCGGGCAGCTTTTCCGGGTGGCCCGGATCAATGACCATATCGCCATAATCAATCACCGACAGTTCGGCAAAAATATCGCGCCCTGACGGAAAGTGCGGTGCCCATGCCAGATTGGCCGAGGCACGGCGCACGCCCTGCGGGCCAAGTCGCGTGCCCGGTCGGCTTGATGTCGCCAGATCATAGGGAATACCGGTTACCGCCACATCAATGCCGGTAAGATCGCGGGAATATTTGCGGCGCATGAACGACAGTGCGCCGGAGTACATCGGCTCGCTGGTGTTCTGATGCACGGATTTCGCCGTAAAGGCATTATCGCCGCCTTTGGAATCAATGACCCCGGTGCTGCTCATTTTTCATCCCTTATCTCTGAATGAAGACTAAAAGTCTGCTCAGGCGTCGCCCAGTGCAATCCAGGTCGACTTCATTTCACAATATTTGTCCAACGCATGCAGGGAACGGTCGCGACCTGTCCCTGACTGCTTGTAGCCACCAAACGGCATGGTGATGGAGCCGCCATCCCAACAGTTGACCCAGACAAGACCAGACCGCAGTTTCTTTGCGGTCAGATGCGCCTTGTTGATGTCACGCGTCCAGACGGCGGCGGCCAGACCATATGGCGTATCATTTGCGGTCTGAACAGCTTCTTTCCAGTCCTTGACCGAAATAACCGACAGAACCGGACCAAAGATTTCTTCCTTGGCGATGGTCATGTCGTTTTTAATGCCGTCAAACACGGTCGGCTCAACGTAATAGCCACCCGTTTCAGTACGGGCACGCTTACCACCGGTGCGCAAAACGCCCCCTTCGGCAGACCCTTTTTCGATGTAGCCCAGAACACGGTTCATCTGACCTTCATCGACAATCGCACCCATCTCGGTTTTGGGATCGAGCGGGTCACCCGGCTGCATTTTTGCACCCGCAGCAATGACTTTTTCGATCAGTTCGTCCTTGATGCTTTCTTCGACAATCAGACGCGAACCCGCGGTGCAAACTTCACCCTGATTATAGAAAATGCCACCTGCCGCAGCCGCGGCCGCCGCATCCATATCCGGGCAATCGGCCAGAACGATGTTCGGGCTTTTCCCGCCACATTCCAGCCAAACACGCTTCATGTTCGACAGACCCGAATACTGCAAGAACAGCTTGCCGACTTCGCCAGACCCGGTAAAGGTCACGCAATCGACATCTTCATGCATGCCAAGCGCCTTGCCCGCTGTTGGGCCAAAGCCCGGAACAACGTTCAGGACACCTTCGGGAATACCCGCTTCAACCGCGATCTCCGCCACACGCAGGGCGGTAAGCGGCGATTGTTCTGCCGGTTTAAGGATAATGGAATTGCCCATCGCCAAGGCCGGACCAAGTTTCCACACCGCCATCATCAACGGGAAGTTCCAAGGCACAACAGCCGCAATCACGCCAAGCGGTTCACGGGTGATCATGCCAATTGCATTGATTTCCGATGGCGATACTTCGTCATAAACCTTGTCAATCGCTTCGGCATACCAGCGAATGCATTTGTATGAAAGCGGGATATCATCGCGCGACGCCAGTGTGATCGGCTTGCCCATATCAAGGCTTTCAAGCAAGGCGAGTTCAGCAGCATTCTTTTCGAGAAGATCGGCAAAATGAAGCAGGATGGCCTTGCGCTTTGCCGGTGCTGCTTCCGACCAGCTGCCTTTTTCAAACACAGCACGAGCTGACGCCACCGCGCGGTTGACGTCTTCGACATCACATTCGGCAACCTTGGTCAGGACCGAACCATCACGTGGACTGATACAGTCAAAGGTCTTGCCGGATGCCGCATCAACATAGGCGCCATTGATGAACGCCTTATTGCGAATATCAAGGGCTGCGGCCTGTGCGGTCAGCTGTTCAAAATTCAACGGATTGGTCATCGGAAGTCTCCTGACGGATGGCGCTTTGGGCCTTGTTCGATTTCGATAAACATACACGGGCATTTTGCCCGTTTTATGACGTGCTCAATAAGATGGCGGTGTCGCGGCACTGACAACTTCGCATTCACCATCCCCGACATTTCGGAAACGGTGCGGGATTTCCGCATTGAAATAATATGCGTCTCCCGGGCCAAGAATCTTGACCCGCTCCCCAACCGTCACTTCAAGTTTGCCACGCACGATAACACCGGCCTCTTCACCCTTCTGGACAATCAGTTTGTCACCCGTGTCACCGCCAGCCGGATAGGTTTCATGCAGAACACGCAAATTACGATCCTTGCGCGTTGCCCCGACAAGACGCATCGACATCGTTCCGTCGGCCAGCTCAACAAGATCTTCTTTGTTAAAGAAAATCTCTTCACCGGTATCAAGATCGATGGTGAAGAAATCGATCAGGGTCATGGGGATTCCTGCCAAAACCTTGGCCAGACTATCAATCGATGGGCTGACGCGGTTTTGTTCGATCGTCGAAATCGTGCTGTTGGTGACACCGGCACGCCGCGCCAGTTCCCGTTGTGACAGCCCATACATGCTGCGCACAGCCTTCAGGCGATCCCCTACCTTCTGTGACATTCCTGTTCTTTTCCCTATCGCACGCTTTTTATATTTTTATGCGCGGTCAGACCGCATCAAGGTACCAGCGATATTCAAGCTGGGTCACCTCAGAGAAAAACTCGTCATATTCGGCACGACGGCAAATGTCGAAAACTTCAACAAACTTCTCGCCCAAATATTCTTTGACGATATCGCCTTCGACAAACCGGTCGAGGGCGGAAATCATGCTGCGTGGGACGATCTTGCCTCCGTGCTGTTCATAGCCGTTGCCAACTGTTGGCTCACCCGGATCAAGCTTGTTTTTCATGCCGTAATGCACGCCAGCCAAAACACAGGCCAAAACCAGATAGGGGTTTGCATCGGCACCAGATACACGGTGTTCAACACGTGCCGCCTTCGGGCTACCTGCGGGAATGCGCAATGCCACAGTCCGGTTGTTCAAACCCCAGTTCGGCGACATCGGCGCATAGGCCTTGTTCTGGAACCGGCGGAATGAATTCGGGTTCGGCGCAAAGATCGCCATGCTTTCAAACATCGCTTCCTGCAGGCCACCAATGGCAAAGCGCAGATTGTCTGACACTTCTTCATCGCCTTTGGGCGACATGACGTTATTGCCGTCTTCATCGCGCAAGCTGACATGGACGTGCAAGCCGTTACCAGCCTGATCAGAATACGGCTTGGCCATGAAGGTCGCGGTCACACCGTGATCCCATGAAATGCCCTTAACCACGCGTTTAAGCTGCATGGCATGGTCTGCGGCCATCATCGGGTCACTGACATGGCCCAGATTGATTTCGAACTGTCCGGGGCCAGCTTCGGCAACGATGGTATCGGCCGGGATACCCTGACGGTTCAGTTCGGCAACCGCATCATGAAGAACCCGTTCGAAATCTTCGATCTGCTGAAGACCATAAACCTGCACACCATCCGATGCGATCCCGCCACCAAGCGGCTGCGGGGGCAATGGCACGGCTGTTTCCCGATCCTGATCGGCAAGATAGAATTCAAGCTCAAGTGCCACAGTCGGATAAAAACCGTCCGCGGCCATGCGATCAACAACCGACTGCAAAACATTGCGCGGATCGGCAAAAAAGCGCGAACCGTCAAGGTTATACAAGCTCATCATCACTTGGGCCAAAGGCAGTTCGCCATATGGAACACGGCACAGCGTACCGGCGATCGGCTTTGCTATATTGTCCTGATCACCACTGGACCACAGAAGTCCCGTGCCTTCCGGATTGTCACCGGTGATATCGACAAGACAGACGGAACCCGGCAGATTAACGCCTTCCTGAAAGCTTTTAAGGAATTTCTGTTTGCTGATTCGCTTGCCACGAAACACCCCGTTAACGTCGGGGATCAGCAATTCAATAAGTTCGATATCAGGATTTTCTTCAAAGAATCGTTGGGCTTCTGCCCTACTGTCTTCGACGAACGACTTGTTCATCGTCTTATACTCCCAGAAAAGGCCTCGTATTCGCAGGGTTTATCCCTGCCGCATCGTGCCGTGCCAAACAGCCCCGGTCAAGCCCATTCGTGCGATATATCGTGCAATTCGTGCAGCGCACAATTTCTGAATACGTGAAATTAATCAGCTGACACCAGCATCCCACAACAACCAGCAGATAACAAAAAACAACGCATTTTACCGCAAAATATTATCCAAAATTTCCTCTTGCAAAGGTGTTCAAAAAAACGAACACTAAAAGCAGATGTTCAACATATCGCACAAAACAGGCAAGTACCGCTGTCAGGAGACGCTATGAATAATTTCGACAAAACCGCCTATTGGCAGGACATAGATCAGGCACACCATATTCATCCGTTCACCGATACGGCGGACCTGAACAATCGTGGCACGCGCGTTATTACCAGCGCCAAGGGTGTGTTTATCGAGGATTCCAACGGCAAGCGCTATCTTGACGGCATGGCGGGTCTCTGGTGTGTCAATATCGGTTATGGCCGTAAGGAACTTGCCGAAGCGGCCTATAAGCAGATGCTTGAACTGCCCTACTACAACAACTTCTTCCAGTGTGCGAATACGCCTGCGATTGAACTTTCCAAAGTTCTCGCTGAAATCACGCCCGAAGGCCTCAACCACGTATTTTACGCCAATTCCGGGTCTGAAGCGAACGACACGGTTGTTCGTATGGTGCATCAATACTGGAATCTTAAGGGCAAACCTGAGCGCACCCACATCATCAGTCGCAAGAACGCCTATCACGGCTCGACCGTGGCCGGTGCATCGCTTGGCGGTATGTCGGGCATGCATGCACAGGGAGGTTCACTTCTGCGCGATGTCGTTCATATTGATCAGCCTTACTGGTACGGCGAAGGCGGCGATCATACCCCCGAAGAATTCGGTCTGCTGACCGCGCGCAAGCTTGAAGAAAAAATCGAGGAACTTGGCGCAGACCGCGTTGGCGCCTTTATCGGTGAGCCGATCCAGGGGGCTGGCGGCGTGATCATTCCGCCGTCAACCTACTGGCCGGAAATTCAGCGTATCTGCAAAAAATACGACATTCTTCTGATTGCCGATGAAGTCATTTGCGGCTTTGGCCGGACCGGCAATTGGTTCGGGTCTGAGACCTTTGACATCAAACCCGATCTGATGCCGATGGCAAAGGGTATGTCGTCTGGCTACCTTCCGATTTCGGCGGTTATGGTTGGCGAACGCGTTGCCGATGTTTTGATCAATCAGTGCGGTGAGTTTACCCACGGCTTTACTTATTCCGGCCACCCGGCGGCCGCAGCTGTGGCCCTTGAAAACATCCGCATCATGCGCGATGAAAAAATGGTCGAACGGGTCCGTGATGACATCGGCCCGTATTTCCGCAAACAGCTTGACACCCTTAAAGACCATCCGCTGGCCGGGGCGGTTGAAACGGTTGGCCTGATTGCCGGCATGCCGCTGGTTGATGACAAGAAAACCCGCAAAGCATTTGATAAGCCGGGCACGGTTGGCACCATCTGCCGCGATGCATGCGTTGCCAACGGCGTTATCTCACGAGCCTGTGGCGACCGTATGGTTCTGTCGCCACCGCTTTGCATTACTCACGACGAAGTCGACGAGCTGGTCAAACGGCTCCGTGCGGCACTGGATGATACTGCCAAGAAAATCGGCAAAACGTAATCATCATACAATTTCTGTGACTTAACGAAATACCCGGCATGACCTATCATCGCCGGGTATTTTTAATCCCGCGCATCCGATCCCATCGTTTTACCCCATCGCAACGAGTGCCCCATGCTCAAACGCATTTACCAGCCCGCCGCCTATCAAACTGACACCCTGCCCGACAGCTATTGGGTCGAAAGTGCCGCACCACTGCCAGATTGCGAAAGACTTCCGATTGATGGCGCGCTTAAAACCGACGTCGCGATTATTGGCGGCGGGTATTGCGGTTTGTCAGCGGCACTGGAACTTGCGACGAGCGGCACAAATGTTACCGTCTTTGATGCCGGACGCAGTGGTTGGGGTGCATCGGGGCGTAATGGCGGTTTTTGTTGCATGGGCGGCAGTGGCAAGGGATACGGCTATCTTGCCAAACGATTTGGCGAGGATGAAACTCGTAAATTTGCCAGTATTCAACGCGATGCAATTGATCTGGTCGATCAACGCCTGAGCGATTGGGACATTGATGCCGACCGCCATTCGGATGGCGAGGTCGTTCTGGCTCATAAACCCAACCGGGTGCGTGAACTGCACGAAGAAATCGACGAACTCAACCATTTCACTGACATTAAATCAGAACTTCTTGATCGTGATGCCCTTGAGGAACGTGGCCTGAATGCCGGGGAAACGTATGGCGGGCTGCATGTGAAAACCGGATTTGGCCTCAATCCGATGAAGTATCTGATCGGATTACACGCACAGTGCATCAAGGCCGGTGTTCGAATATTTGAACAGGCAAAAATCGACCGGTTTGACGAAGCTGGCGGCAAATACACCCTGTATGCAGGCGCAACCCAAATCACAGCCAACAAGATCATCATCACCACCAACGGATACAGTGCGGAAAACCTGCCCGACTGGATTGGGGGCAAGCTGATGCCTGTCTTTTCGGGCATTTTTGTCACCCGCCCCATGAGCAACGATGAACTTGCCGCACAGGGCTGGACCAGCGACCTGATGGCATTTGATAGCCGGATTTTACTGCATTATTTCCGCAAACTGCCCGACAACAGGTTTCTGTTTGGTGGACGTGGCGGCATTACCGCCACCCCGGCGGCCTTTGACGCGGGCAAACGCGACTTGCTGAGCAACTTTAACCGCATGTTCCCGGCATGGCGCGATGTTGAGCTCACCCATCACTGGAATGGGCTTGCCTGTCTGTCGCAAAGCTGGCGGCCCTATATCGGGCGGGTTCCCGGTCATCGGGATGTGTGGACAGCCCTTGCCTGGCACGGCAATGGTGTCGCGCTGGCAAGTCAGGGCGGCAAACTTCTGGCCCAACGGATGCAAGGTGCAATTGGCGCCGAAGATCTGGGCGCGATTCTTGGCACGCCGATGGATGATTTCCCGTTGCCAAAATTGCGCCGTGTCGCCCGGTCAGCGGCCTATCGATATTACGGATTACGGGATCGGTTTGCGTAATTGGTCAAACTGACATATGTCATGATGAACCGTCGCAGGTTGCGCTAATCCTGTGACATTCTGACCGCATCACAGGCCGATCGACCATGTCTGACAAACAGCCAACCCTTGCCGAGATCAAGGAACGCCGCGAAATCGCCACCAGGCGGATCAAAGAAGACACCGGGATTGATCAGGACATGATCAAAAACATCGTTCACGGCTTTTACGCCAAGGTCCGCGAAGACGGCATGCTCGGTCCGGTGTTCGAGGAAAAAGTTGAAAACTGGGACACGCACCTTGATCGCATGGTGATGTTCTGGTCATCGGTCGCACTGGCAACCGGTAATTATGACGGTCGCCCGATGCAAAAGCACATGCCCCTTAAAATCACCCGCCATCATTTTGATCGCTGGCTGCAACTGTTTGCCCAGACCCTGTCAGAACACTGCGACGAACCCGCCGCAAAACATTTCATGGAACGCGCCCTTCGCATCGCATCAAGCTTTGAAATCGGCATCGCGGCCCATAACGGTGTGATCCTGTCCAAGGGCGAACGCTATGACCCGGTTGCAAACTGGGAACCAAAGTAAACCGATTTGGATGTATGACAACAACAAGGCATTGAACCCAAAAGAAAATTATATCAATCTGTGTATTATCAGTTTTTGATAAAACTGACCGCCGCGAAGCCCACTCCAGAATGGAACAAAAACGGAGAAAATAACGATGTGGTCTGGGATCCTTGTTGCCGTCCTTTTGCTGGTTACACTGGTTGCCTATACTTTGCACGGACATCGCCGCCATCTGGCCATTAGTACCGGCCCGAAAATTGATCGTGCATCACGTTCAAATACTGCCCTGCTGCTGATTGATTTGCAGGATGATTTCACATCAAGCACCGCAAAATACACCTATCCCGCCGAGGCGTTGAACAATGGCATCGAGGCTATCAACAAACTGGTGGAAACAGCCAATGCCAATGGATCACCTGTTATCTCCATACGGCAAACATTTGTAGGCTGGTACATCAATTTTCTCGTCAAATTGCTAAATGAGGGGCGCGGCAGTCTGACATCAAAGGGGCTCGATATTGATGCCCGGATTGATGGCGATATTGACCACGACATCGTTAAATCCCGCGCCGATGCATTCCATGAAGCTGAACTGGATCGTGTCCTGGATCGGCATCATATCGGCAAACTTATCATTGTCGGACTTGATGGGGATTTTTGCGTTAAGGCGACCATGCAGGCCGCACTTAACCGCGGCTATGATGTTTCTTTTAGTGATGCGACCACGCTTGCGCACAATCAACAAAACTGGCGCGAAACGAAATCCCGCCTTGTGGCCCTTGGCGCGAAAGACAGGATTGATCAAACCCGTCACACACCATCAACGACAACGCAGCAAAGCGAACCGGCTTAAAGCCTGTCGCGCAGCGAATACCAAACCATAGCCGCCACCAGCATCGGATAGCGCAGCGTCTTACCGCCGGGGAATGCCGGTATTTTCAAGTTCGACATTACGTCAAACCGCTCCATTGTTCCGGCAACCGCATCGGCCATGATCTGCCCGGCCAAGGTTGCCATCGCAACCCCATGCCCGGAATAACCCGTTGCGGTAAAGACATTATCCTCGATCTTACGGAAAAATGGCATCCGGTTCATCGTAATCGCCAACGTCCCGCCCCAGCCATAATCAATTTTAACGTCTTTGAGCTGCGGATAGACTTCAAGCATATGCGGAGAGACGAACGATTTGATGTCGCGGGGGAAGCGATAGCCATATGTTTCCCCGCCGCCAAACAGCATGCGGTTATCCGCACTGAGGCGGTAATAGTTGATCACGAATTTTGAATCGGCAACCGCCACATCATCGCGGATCAGGTCGCGCGCCAAATCCTCAGAAAGCGGCTCGGTCGCAATGATGAAATTATTGATCGGCATCACGCGCTTTGCCACGCGGTCTTCAAGCGCATCAAGATATCCGTTGCAGCCAAGGATCACTTTGTTAGCGCTAACAACCGCACCATTGCTGGTTTTAACCATGACCTTGCCCGACTGGTTTTCATAGGATGTCACAACCGCATTTTCAAAAATGCGTGCCCCTGCGACGCGGGCTGCATCCGCAATGCCAAGCGCGAAGTTCAGCGGGTGAATATGCCCCGCCCCCATATCAAGCGATCCGCCATGGTAAAACTCAGTCCCCAGCATCTCGCGCATTTCAGCACGGTCAACGTTACGGATCTGGTTATAGCCATATTCGCTTTGCAGCTTTTCGGTGTAGGCATGGGTATCTGACACAAACCGCGCGCGATGGTCGGCATGTAAAATGCCCGGTTTCCAATCACATTTGATGTCGTGTTTGGTGATCAGGGATTTGACGATGTCCTTGGACTGCTCGGCGATACCCCAAAGTTTTTTGGCATCATCGCGCCCGACCATTTTTTCAAGGTCATCTTGTTCACGCCG
Source organism: Thalassospira lucentensis MCCC 1A00383 = DSM 14000 (assembly GCF_000421265.1). Taxonomy (GTDB): domain Bacteria; phylum Pseudomonadota; class Alphaproteobacteria; order Rhodospirillales; family Thalassospiraceae; genus Thalassospira; species Thalassospira lucentensis. Next base: position 240,569 of record NZ_ATWN01000005.1, read on the forward strand.
CTGGCCCGATCCGACCTGCCCGCCATTCCGGCCCGAAGCGCCCCAGCCAACCCGGTGCGCTTCAAGCAGGATGACGTCAAAGCCACGTTCGGCCAGATGCAAGGCTGATGACAACCCGGTAAAGCCGCCACCAATGACCACAATATCGCACGACAGATCCCCTTCGATTGTCTCGAACGGTGCGGTCTTATTGGCGGTCGCGGCATAATAGGATGCCGGATAGGTTCCTGCCTTGTCATTGGCGGTCAGCAAATTCGGGGTAAACACGAGGGAGCCTCAATTTGGTTGTTCTTTATCGCGACATCCTGCCCGATCAGGGGCATCTATCAAGGGAAAACAGCCGTTTCCAGCTGTATTTGGATGGATTTCACCGATTATACCAAAATAGGCATCGCCAAGGAAAAAGGATTGCGCAAAGACGCCGATAGAACGCGATACCTGCGGCCCTTTTTAATCTCACCGACCAAGACCTACGCAACTAAAACAGAGTCTTAGGCCCCTTGGGTCACAGCTTCGACCATGCGAAGGGCGGTTTTGGTTGCCGCACAGCCCCCACGCGCCGTACAGCGTAAATCAGGATGCATCATCGCACCAATTTTCACTGTCTGATCAACCAGTTCGTCATAGGCCAGAACCGCATCGAACCCGGCCAGAACGGCCATCGCCGATGAAAAGGCGTGTGATACCCCCGCGACATTGCGGGCATGACACGGAATTTCAACATCCCCACCCACCGGATCACAGACCAGACCAAGCGTATTCATCAAACACATCGCGGCTGCGTCAAAGCATTGTTTGGCATCCCCGCCGTGTGCTTGCGCAACACCTGCGGCCGCCATCGCGGCCGATGCGCCGGTTTCGACCGAACATCCGCCACATTCGGCGGCAAATGTCCCACGTGCAGCAAACACAGCCCCAATCACGGCCATGACTTGCAGCGCGTCAGTCGCACCTTCGATATCAATCCCATGGCGGATCAAGCCATACAGCGTTCCAGGCACAACCCCGGCACTGCCCGCCGTTGGTGCTGCACAGACCAGCCCCCGGTTTGAATCCCGTTCCATTGCCGACAGTGCGCCCGCCATGGCGTCCTGCAAAACCGCACCGCCAAGACCAGCTGGCAGATTGGCATCGCGGACTTTCCGTGCGCGCAGGGTTAAGAACCGCATCACGTTATCTTCGGGTTTGGCATCAAACCCCTCGGCAATCACACGCAACATCAACTCACACCGTTCGCGGAAAAGGACGCGCGTCGCGTCGCGTGACAGGCCAAGGCGTTTGGCCTCCAGCACAAGGGCGGCATCGGCCAATGATCCGCCCTGCTCCTCGGCAACCGAGATCACAGCATCACTGGTTGAAAACAAATCCTCGGTCGCACAAACCGGATATTGCGATGCATCAGCATACCGAAGGTCGGTAACACCCTCACGCCCACGCACAGCGGCAATCAAGTCCGCCCCCGGCAAAGATTGCAGGGAAACTTCAATGCGATTGCGTTCCGGATCAACCGATGTTCCAAGCAGCTTGTTGCCGCCCGCCGCCAGTTGCCCGGCAATATCATCGCCCGCCAAAACCGCCGCCTCGCCCCAGATAAAGACAGTGGCACTTTTACCCGTCTGAAAAACCGGCGCGCCATTCATCGCGTCGATGTAATACATCCCCCCACCAACTGATGCACCGGCATACAAATCGGTTCGCGCTTCCCCCTCGACGGTTTCGACCGTTAGTTCAAGGTCAACGCGGTTAGGATGGTTGTTGTTTTCAAGCTCACATATCTCAATGGTGAACTGAAACCCCTCACCCTGCATCACGCGCGGCAAGATATCGCGGTAATCCGTATCGGTAAGCTGTGCCCCGGCAAGACCGGCAGCAAAATTTTCATCCGAACTTTGCGCCTTATACACCGGCGCAAAAGAGCCGCGTGGATCAAACCTTACAACCGCATTTTTCAACACTTCCCCGTTTGAGCAAGACAGTTCACGCGCCAGTTTCGCCATCATATAGGGCGCAGCACAGTGCGAACTTGACGGCCCACGCATGACGGGACCAATAACGGAATTCAGCAGACTGATTTCTTGCATGACAGGATACTTTAAAGGGTCGCGGGAAAGTGCGATGTGGTCGATACAATATGTTCGAATGATCACCTGCTTATGATGCGAATGCAATCACCCAAACAAAAAATCCCCGGCCAATCGACCGGGGATTTTAAGAACAAATAGCGTCCCTCGCAGCATTTTAACGCTGTTTGGTTTCCCATTCAGGATGCACAAAATACGGCGCATTCGATGGTGCCAGCGGATCTCGCCCGCGAATGATATCAGCCGCCTTTTCGCCAATCATAATGGTCGGCGCATTCAGATTGCCCGTGGCAATCGTTGGCATGATTGAACTATCGACCACGCGCAGGCCTTCGACGCCATACACGCGGGTTTGCGCATCAACCACGGACATGTCATCACTGCCCATCTTGCATGAACATGACGGGTGATAGGCACTTTCGGCGTGATCGGCGACCCATGCGTCAATTTCCGCATCCGTCTGGATATCCTTGCCCGGAGCAATTTCACGTCCGCGCAAATAGGCAAAGGCTTCCTGACCAAATATTTCACGGGTCAAACGCACAGAGGCGCGCATTTCTTCCCAGTCTTCGGGATGGCTCATATAATTTGGATCAATGATCGGACGGTCTTTGGGGTCTGCTGACGCCAAGCGAACCGTGCCGCGTGATTTCGATCGCATCGGACCAATGTGGGCCTGAAAACCATCACCTTCGGCGGCCTTCGACCCATTGTAATTAATCGCCGCTGGCATGAAATGATATTGCAGGTCCGGATGTTTAACGCCTGCTTTGGATCGAATGAAACCACCCGCCTCGAAATGGTTGGTCGCACCAAGGCCGGTTTTAAACAGATACCATTCCAGACCGATCTTAAGTTTGCTCCACCAATCAAGCTTGCTGTTCAGGCTGACCGGTTTGGTACATTCCATTTGAACATAGAGCTCAAGGTGATCCTGAAGGTTTTCACCAACACCGGGAAGATCGGCGACAACATCAATGCCATGTTCGCGCAAATGGGCCGCTGGACCAATGCCCGACAACATCAACAGTTTAGGCGAATTGATTGATCCCGCCGATAGGATGACTTCACGGTCAACCACCGCACGCTTTGTTTCGCCTTCATGGATGAAATCAACACCAATCGCACGTTTACCTTCAAAAACAACGCGCTGTGCGAATGCCTTATTGTAAACTGTGACGTTATCACGCTTGGCGGCCGGGTGAAGATACGCCTGTGCGGTGGACCAGCGACGGCCTTTATAGACCGTCATATCCATGGTCCCAAGCCCCTCCTGGCGATACCCGTTCTGATCGTCAGTATGGGTATATCCGGCCTCAACACCGGCCTTCATCCATGCCTTGTGAAGATCGTTTTGGCACGCCCCCGTGGTCACATGTAGCGGACCATCCCCGCCGTGATATTCATCGCCACCGGTATTTTCATTCCGGGTATCGGCCTTGCGGAAATAGGGCAAGCACCGCGCATAATCCCATTCCTTAAGTGCGGCGTCTTCTTCGGCCCAGCGATTGTAATCAAGCGCGTGACCACGGACATAGGCCATCCCATTGATCGAACTTGAACCGCCCGAAACCCGCCCACGCGGCGTTTCCATGCGGCGGTTGTTCAGATTGGTTTGCGGTGTGGTCCAATAGGCCCAGTTATAGGTTTCCGACTGCATCGGATAAGACAAAGCAGTTGGCATATGAATGCGCCAATCCCACCAATGATCGACGGGGCCGGCTTCAAGGACCAGAACCTTAACATCACGGTCTTCTGACAACCGGTTGGCCAAAACAGCCCCGGCGGAGCCGGAACCGACAATCACGTAATCATATTTTTCAGTCTTGGTCGGGGTCGACATGTTTGATCCCTTTATCTTTCAAGCGTTGCGGGCAGCCATTCTCTGATTGGTAAAAGCCAATCAGTACGGCGCCTCTACATCGCCGGTTTCGACATAGACCGATTTAATACGGGTGTAATGCTCAATCGCCGCGCGGCCATTTTCGCGGCCCACACCTGATTTCTTCACCCCACCAAACGGCATTTCAATCGGGGTGATGTTATAGGTGTTGATCCAGCAGGTCCCTGCTTCAAGGCGCGATACAACACGATGTCCGCGCGACAAATCCTTGGTAAAGACGCCTGCAGCCAAACCATATGGCGTATCGTTGGCGCGCTTGATGGCTTCGTCTTCATCGGTGAATGTCAGAACCGACATCACCGGGCCAAAGATTTCTTCTCGTACGATGGTCATGTCATCAGTACATCCGGCAAACACCGTCGGGGCAATAAACAGACCGCCTTCTGGCATGCCCTCTGAAACCGCATGGCCACCCAGAACGCATTTCGCGCCCTCTTTCTTGCCAGTTTCGATGAACGACATGATCTGGTCATACTGGGTTTTGGTCACAATCGGGCCGACCTGTGTATCGGGCTTTTCCGGATCGCCCAACACAAGATCCTTGCTGCGCGCGATCAGTTTTTCGATGAAGGCATCGGCAACACTTTCATGGACAAAAACCCGCGTCCCGTTTGAACAAATCTGCCCCGATGAATAGAAGTTCGCCATCTGCGCACCCGACACCGCATTATCAAGATCGGCATCTTCAAACACGATCATCGGTGATTTGCCGCCAAGCTCCATGGTCACGGCCTTCATACCACCCGCAGCAACAGACGCCACCTTGGCCCCGGTTGCCGCCGACCCGGTCAGCGATACTTTATCCACGCCGGGATGCTCAACCAGCGATGCACCACATTCGCGCGCGCCTTGAACAACATTGTAAACACCATCGGGAAGACCAGCTTCCTGCAAGGCTTCGGCCACCGCAATCGCTGACAGCGGGGTGACTTCGGACGGTTTGTAAACAACCGCATTCCCGCACGCCAAGGCCGGGGCAGCTTTCCAGCAGGCGATCTGGATCGGATAGTTCCATGCGCCAATCGCGGCACAAACGCCAACCGCCTCGCGGCGGGTATAGGCAAAGTTCGCCCCAAGGTCGATATGCTCACCGGCAAGGCTCCCGGCGACACCGGCGAAATATTCCAGGCACTCGACACCGGAAACCACATCGACAATTTCGGTTTCCTGAATGGCGCGGCCCGTATCGCGGGTTTCAACCAGTGCCAGTTCATCGTTACGATCGCGCAAAATCTGGGCGGCCTTGAACAACACACGCGCACGCTGTGCGGCAGGTGTCGCTTTCCAGATTTCAAATCCGGCCCGCGCGGCCTTTACCGCCGCATCAACATCGGCGGCTGTACTTTCATTGCCCTTGGCAAGAACAGTATTGGTCGCGGGGTTCAGCGTGGTCATTTCCGCGCCAGAACCGTTGGTTTTCTTGCCGTTGATGAAATTCTGTATCTGGTAAAGGCTCATGTCAAAACTCCTGCGGGCCGCATCCAAACCGGGCGACCGTGATCTTGGTGTGTCTGTTCGGCTCAGCGCGCGGGCGAATTCGCCAAATAGAGATGCATGGTACCCAGCACCATCACACGCGCAGCCCCGACATCTGCGCGCCCGGACGAAAGCCCCGAACGCACCCAGATGCCATCAATCATGGCCGCCATTGCGGCCGAAATTTCGTCTGCCCGCTGATCTGTTGTCAGTTGGCGCAGCTCGTGGCGTAAGTTGGACGCCAGTCGCTGAAAATAGATGCTGTTGATCCGGTGCAATGCCTTTGAAAACGGCACCTGCGCCCAGAAGGACAACCACGCCACAGTCACCTGCGGGGTGAATTGCTCTTCATTAAAGTTGGTGTTTACAATCGCCTCGAGCCGATCGACCGGCGTTTTGGCACGATCCAGACGCATGAGGTAATCGTTGCGCAATTCCTGCATCAGAAACCGCATGGTTGCTTCGAGCAACGCGTTCTTGCCACCGAAATAATGCGAAATAATGCCCGATGACATCCCCGCCGCACTTGCGATACGCGAAATCGTCGTATCGGCAAACCCATGGCGGTGAATGGTTTCAATCGTTGCGTCGATCAACTGCCTGCGGCGTACAGGCTGCATACCAACTTTGGGCATTCAAGCAATCCAATTCAAAGCGATCTGAAGGGCTTGAAACCGCTGCAACGTCATGCAGCGTACTTTTTAACCCTACTCAATTGACGTATCGGGAATATGCTGTATTTTAATTGAACAATCAATCAATAAAACACGCCGATATTTGCGGCGCAATGATCAAGGGTGCTTCCTTTGCTGCGCGGCTTTGCGGCTGTTTTTGTGATTATTCCGGTCCATACGGACAGGTTCGGGGGAACCTTTTCGTACGGCTCTGGGCGAGTGTTAGCGACAACGATATTACGTTGATGTTCGTCTGGCCTCCGGAACCGAGAGCTTCTGCAGACCGCCGTTTGCGGTCCGCAGTAACATTAGGTTTACACAAGGGAGAACCAGAAACATGACCAATCTTTCCACTTTCGGCCGTCTTCTTGGCAGCACCATTATTGCCGGTGCACTTTTTGGTGCGGCAAGTGCCAAGGCAGCTGATAGCGAAGCCTGCAAAACCGTGACGTTCTCTGATGTTGGCTGGACCGACATCACCGCAACCACGGCAACCGCATCGGTTATTCTCGACGCATTGGGCTATAACACCGAAACCGAACTTCTGTCGGTTCCTGTCACCTACACCAGCCTTGCCAATGGCGACGTTGACGTATTCCTTGGCAACTGGATGCCAACCATGGCCGCTGACATCAAGCCGTACCTTGACAAAGGAACGGTTGTTAGCGCCGGTGCAAACCTTGAAGGGGCGAAATACACCCTTGCGGTTTCCAAGAACGCCTATGACGCAGGCCTGAAAGATTTCGCTGATATCGCCAAGTTCAAAGACAAACTTGATGGCGAGATTTATGGCATTGAACCGGGCAACGACGGCAACCGCCTGATTCAGGATATGATCGATGGCGATCAGTTCGGTCTCAGCGGATTTGAGCTGGTTGAATCTTCTGAACAGGGCATGCTGTCGGAAGTTAAGCGTAAATCATCACGCGATCAGTTCATCGTCTTCCTCGGTTGGGAACCGCACCCGATGAACGCGAAATACGACATGGCTTATCTTGATGGTGGTGATGACGTGTTTGGTCCGAACTTTGGCGGAGCCACGGTTCACACCAACCTGCGTGCCGGTTACACCGATGAATGTCAGAATGCCGGTAAATTCGTTACCAACCTGAAATTCAGCCTCGCCATGGAAAACGAAATCATGGATGCGATCCTCAACGATGGCACCGACCCGGCCGAAGCAGCCTCGACCTGGCTTAAAGCCAACCCGGATGCTGCTTATGCATGGCTTGATGGTGTCACCACCTTTGATGGTGGCGATGCAAAGGCTGCGCTGAAAAGTGATCTTGGCCTTTAAGCTTCGCATCTAACCGGCAAAGTCCGGTGTTATGATCCTGCCGATACGCCCCGCACCCGATAATTCGGACCTTTGCGTGGGCGTATCGTGCATTTAACTGATTTTAAAAACAAACGGAAATATTCCCATGGAATGGCTCACGGAAACAAAGATTCCGCTGGGACAGTGGATTTCGTCTTTGATGGATGCGCTTAACGAACATGCCGATTTCGTTTTCTATACCATCTCGGATGTTCTTGAATTCATTATTGAAAACACCATCGATTTTCTGCTGTGGCTCCCACCGCTTTTGATTATTGCCGGATTTGGCGCACTTGCTGCTGTTTTGCATAGATCCTGGAAACTGACCGCCTTTACCATTCTTTCCCTGCTTCTGATCGTCAATCTTGGTTATTGGGAAGAAACCATGGAAACGCTGGCGCTTGTGATCTATGCGTCGCTGTTTTGCATGGTTATCGGGGTGCCGCTTGGCGTAGCATCCGCCCACCGCCCATGGCTATATCAAGCCATGCGTCCGATTCTTGATTTGATGCAGACGATCCCGACCTTTGTCTATCTGATCCCGACCCTGATCCTGTTTGGTCTGGGTGTTGTTCCGGGACTGATTTCAACCGTTATCTTTGCCATTGCCGCCCCGATCCGCCTGACACATCTTGGCATTTCCAGCACGCCAAAGGCACTGCTCGAAGCGGGCGAAAGCTTTGGCTGCACACCGCGCCAGTTGCTGTTTAAGGTCGAACTGCCATCCGCCATGCCATCGATCATGGCCGGTCTGACCCAGTGCATCATGTTGTCACTTTCGATGGTGGTGATTGCCGCCCTTGTCGGGGCAGATGGCCTTGGCAAACCGGTTGTGCGCGCCCTTAATACCGTGAACATTGCCCAAGGGTTTGAAGCCGGTCTTGCGATTGTGATCCTTGCCATTGTGCTGGACCGCATCTGCCGTCGTGATAACAACGAAACATCGGGGCAGTGATCATGAGCAATGCTGTTGAATTTGATAATATCGACGTGATCTTTGGCAACCGTCAGGCAGAATCGCTAAAACTGCTCGACGAAGGCAAAACACGCGCAGAAATAGCCAAGGTGACAAACAACGTCCTTGGCGTTGCCGATGTCAGCTTCAATGTCCCACAAGGCGAGATTTGCGTTCTGATGGGCCTGTCAGGGTCTGGTAAATCATCGCTTTTGCGCTGTGTGAACGGGTTGAACAAAGTTTCACGCGGGTCGCTACGGGTATATGATGGCGACTGGTCGGTCGACGTCACAAAGTGCGATGGCCCGACATTGCGCAAATTGCGCCGTGAGTGTGTCGCCATGGTGTTTCAGCAATTTGGCCTTCTGCCATGGCGGACCGTTGCTGAGAATGTCGGCTTCGGGCTTGAGCTCCGTGGCCTTGCCCCAAAGGAACGCCGCGACATCGTCGATGAAAAGCTGGCCCTTGTCGGCCTAGATCAGTGGGCGGATAAATATGCCCATGAACTGTCGGGCGGTATGCAACAGCGTGTTGGGCTTGCCCGCGCGTTTGCCACCGATGCCCCGATCCTTTTGATGGATGAGCCGTTTTCGGCACTTGATCCGCTGATCCGTAACCGGCTTCAGGACGAGCTTCTTGATCTTCAGGAAAAGCTGAACAAAACCATCCTGTTTGTCAGCCATGACCTTGATGAAGCCATGAAACTTGGCAATTCCATTGCGATCATGGAAGGCGGCTATGTCGTTCAGCATGGCACGCCCGAAGACATCGCGCTTCGTCCGGCCAATGGTTATGTTGCCGACTTTGTTGCACATATGAACCCGGTCAATATCCTGCGCGGTCGCGCAATCATGCATCGCGTGACCAAGGATCAACGCGACGCAACCGGTGACATCACAATTGACGATGAAGATCTTCGCATCACGCTTGATGATGGGGTGGTTCAGGCCGCCAGAACGACTGAAAGCGGGCAGCTTAAGCTGATCACATATGATGGCACCCTGCCCGTCGATCTTGATGCCACCGATAACTCGGTGATCTTTGTCGCACCTGATGATGTGCTTCTTAAAGTCCTGATTGAAATGCGGTCGATCACCCAGAACCCGGTCATCCTGACCCGCGAGGGCAAGATATCAGGCACCTTGGGCCGCCGGGAATTCTTTGACAGCCTGACGCAGACGGCATCTGCACCGGACTGATTTCAAATCATCACATTAAAAATGGCGGCTCAATCATGGGCCGCCATTTTTGTATGAGGAATTCAAATGCGGCCTATCCGCCCGTTACCGGCGGGAATAAGGCAATTTCCGATGCCTTGGTCACATCGGTTTGCGGTGTGGCATATTCCTGATCAACCGCAACTCGAATGATGGCAGGTTCGGCCAGTGCATCGGCGAAATTCGCCCCGCGTCCGGGCAACCATTCCAAAAGATCGGCAACGGTTTTCACATCTTCGGGCAGCTCAACGGCTTCTTCGGCCATGCCGATACGGTCTTTGACCCACGAGAAATAGACCAGCTTCATATTCAATCCTGATGGTTGGCATTCAATGATAGACATGCTTACGCAATCAGTGTCATCGCGCAAGTCCCGATACCGTGATTACGGATACACAAAATATCCGTCAGGCGCGTTTTCCAACCGTGCCGTTAGATTGTCGATGAAGAACCGTTCAGCACGGCTTTGCGACATGCGCGGGTTGGTGACAAGGTAAATGTCAATTGCGGGCGGCGCGTCATAGGGCGGCAACCGCCAAAGCTGCCCCCGTTCCGTGGCATTCTGCACAACGTGGATCGGAAGCGGCCCAATGCCAAGCCCGGCATTGATCAAGCGCCGGACTTCTTCGAGATGCGGACTGACCGCGACAACCTTGCCTTTCATCCCTTCCTGCGCGCGCAATACGGCGACGGGTGCCAGCGCATCGGAAAGCTGATCGGTGGAAAAAGATACGAACGCCTCGCTTTTTAAATCGGCGAGTTTGAGGTCCTTTCGGCCAAACAAGTGATGCGTTGGCCCACAGAAAAACCCAAAATGTTCACGGTAAAGTCGGCGATATTCCAATCGAGGATGCTGTTCGCGAACCAGACAGATGCCAAAGCTGGCCTGCTGGGACAGGACCTGATCAATCACATGGCCCGATGTTGCGACATTGATCTCATAGGTCACCTCCGGATGGGACCGGTTAAACTCGAACAACGCATCATCAAGTGGCGGAAACACCACATGACTGGCCAACCAAAGATGCAAATGCCCGGTCAATTGATTGCCGCTGTCTGACATCACATCAGACAGTCGCCCGATAGCGCCGCATATTTCCCGGCACTCATGATAGAGTGCCAATCCTTGTTCGGTGACCTCAAACCGGCCGCGTTCCCGGTCAATCAGTCGCGCACCAATCTGGTCTTCAAGCCGCTTTAACGCGTTGCTGACACTGGGTTGGCGCAACAACAGCCGATTGGCCGCCCCGGTGATCGAACGTTCTTCGACAATCACGGTGAAGGTATGCAAAAGGTTCCAGTCAAACTGGCGGCGCAGCAGTTCATTCATACCCGTTTCCCCCCATTCCCTTGCGTCCCATAGCCATTAGCTATGGGATCTATTCTACTTATCTATTTGCGCTATATGCAAGTCTGGGGTGGAATAGCTTCACCATTTAATCACGGCCAAATAAATTCGCACGGCACAGCCGGAGCATATAACGGGAGGCATAAATGGCCGCAGATATCGCCGGGGAGCGCAGAGCCCCGTGGGTGCTGTTATCACCATCGCTGGCAACTGTCGGGTTGTTACTCATCATCCCGATGCTGTTTATCGTCGTGTATTCGTTCTGGTTGCGCACCGCGACCGGGGCGGATCAGGTTGGCTTTTATCTTGATAACTGGATCGAAGTGCTGGGCGACCGGTTTTACCGCGATATCCTGTTTCAGACCTTTGCCATCGCCTTTTACACCACGGTAATTTGTGCGTTTATTGGCTATATCCCGGCCTATTTCGTTGCCAATACTCCGATGAAATCCAAGGCATTTTTGCTTTTGATGCTGATGCTGCCATTCTGGATCAGCTACATCATCCGCACCATGTCGTGGATCAATATTCTGGGCACATCGGGCGCGCTCAACACGCTGTTTCTGTCGATTGGCATCATCGATGAGCCGATCCAGATGCTTTATAATCAGACGACCGTTGTATTGGGTCTGGTGCATTATCTGCTGCCGTTCATGATCCTCAATGTCTATGTCAGCCTTGATGGCATTGATAAAAACCTGACCGAAGCTGCCCAAAGTCTTGGCTGCACGGGATGGCAGGCATTTCGCGAAGTCACTCTGCCGCTATCCATGCCAGGCTTGGCCGCCGGATCGCTTTTGTGCTTTGTGCTGGCGGCGGGCACCTATATCACCCCGATTGTTCTGGGCGGACCGCGCGATGCGATGTTTGCCAATCTGGTGTTTGAGGCCATCGTTACCCAGCTCAACTGGCCGCTTGGATCGGCACTTTCACTCGTCCTGCTGGCCCTTCTGGGTGTGCTGGTCGTCATCTACACCCGTTATCTTGGCGTCGATCAAATCGCCAAGAGTTTCAAGTAAGGGGCAAGAAGATGAAAATCATGTCTGGTTGGTCCCTGATCCGCATTGCCACGATCCTTGTCTATCTGTTCTTGTTTGCGCCGGTCGCGGTTGTGATCCTGCTGGCGTTTAACGCCAATCAGTTTGGCGGCTTTCCGATTGAAGGATTCTCCTTGCGCTGGTTTGATGCGCTTTGGAACAATGACGCCATTGTGCGGGCGTTTAAAACATCTCTCTTGCTGGGGCTTTTGACCAGTGCGGTTTCGACCACATTGGGCACCCTCGCCGCCCTTGCCATGGTCAGATACGATTTTCCGGGAAAACGGACCATTTCGACCCTGTTGGTTGCCCCGATCCTGATCCCGGAAGTCGTTCTGGCCGTGGCATTGCTGTTGTTCTTGCAGTTCTTGTCCATGCCCAAAAGCTTTGGGTTGCTTTTGATGGGGCATGTGGTCTTTACCCTGCCCTTCGTCGTTCTGGTGGTTCAGGCCCGGCTTGTCTCCATCCGCCGCGACGTAGAAGAAGCCGCCATGAGCCTTGGCGCCACACCGATCCAGACATTCTTTGAGATCACCCTGCCCTTGATGTTGCCTGCGGTGATGGCCGGAATGCTGTTTTCATTCACGATTTCCTTTGATGACATCACCGGCACGCTGTTCTGGAAACCGGGCGGCGTTGAAACCGTTCCGACCCAGATTTTCGCCATGCTGCGCAATTCCATCAGCCCGGAAATCAATGCGCTGGGCGCTGTGATGGTGATCTTTACCATTGCGCTGCCACTGGTGGCGGCATCGGTATCACGCGTTCTTTCAATGCGCAAAATACGCGCTAGCAATCGTGCAAGTAACCGCTCTGAACAAACTGCCTAATACGGACCTTGAATATCGCGGGAAACCGCCAAAACCAACAACAAGACCAATACAATAACAACGACCAAGAACATAACCGATTAACGGATAAATCCTTATCAGGAGGCCTTAAATGGACGATACCAAACGTTACGAACGCCTGCTTAATCGCTATCGCGATGGTGATATCAGCCGCCGTACTTTTCTAACCGCTCTTGGTGCAGCCGGTGTTGTTGCCGGTGTGACCGGTGGCCCGATGGGCCTGCTGGCCAGAAACGCCCACGCAGCCACCCCTGAACAGGTCCGCTTTGACGGCTGGGGCGGTGTTGTGTCCGAGGCGTTTGAGAAATATGCCTTCGCGCCCTATACCGAAAAAACCGGCATCGACGTTGTCTCGGGCACCTTTGGCGGTGCGGATGAATATATCGCACGTGTCAAAGCCGGTCAGCCGGGTGAGTTTAACCTCGCCCATCTTTCCGGTGTGTTTGACTATGCCCGTTATCATGGTCTGGAACTGACGTCGGAACTGAACGAAGACAACATTCCGAACCTGAAAAACGTCATCCCCAGCCTGATTGAGCCGTTGCGCAAAATCACAGGCGGCACCCTGTCGGCTGTACCATATGACTATGGCACCACCGGCATTGCCTATAACCGCAAATACATCAGCGATGAAGAAGCCAAGGCCAAAGGTGCGAAACTGATGGTCGATGAAGCCTACAAAGGTAAAATCGGCGGCTGGGGCGAATGGAAAACTCGTATCTGGTACGGCGCACTTCAGTCCGATCAGGATCCGAACAACATCAAGGACATTGATGCCGTTTGGGACATGATCCGTTCGCATCGTGATCTGGCCCTGAAATATTGGAGTTCAGGGGCGGAATTGATGAGCCTTCTGGCCGAAGAAGAAATCTATGTCACCGAAGGCTGGTCTGGCCGCATCAAGGCACTTCAGGATCAGGGCCATGACATCGGCTATCATGATCCGGCCGGTGGTCTGGGGTGGCAGGAATGTATCTTCGTTCTGCGCGGAAGCCCAATGGCTGCCTGTGAAGAGCTTTTGAACTTCATGCTTGAACCCGAAGTCGCGATTGCGGTTGCCGAAGGTCAAAGCTATCCGCCTGCCCTTGATCCGAACAAAGTCGAACTTGGCAAGATCATCCCGACCTTGCCAGCATTTGATCCGTCCGGAACGCTTTCGTCACTCAGTTTCTTTGATCCGGCGTATTGGAACGAAAACGAAGCTGACTGGTCGAAAACCTTCTCCCGTGTGCAGCGCGGCTACTAAGCCGTTCCTGCTTACGTGAACCGGTGTCCTGGTCATTGCACAACCGGCCAGGACACCTTCGCCGCCTTTTTCAAGGTGCGGCTTATTTCTGACAGGGTATTTAACAATGGCAGACACCGAAAACGCCGTTGAACTGCAAAATGTCGTCAAACGCTACGGCGAATTTACTGCCGTCAAACGCATTGACTTGACCGTACCAGACAACAGTTTCGTCACGTTTCTGGGGCCGTCGGGCTGTGGCAAAACCACGACATTGCGCATGATTGCCGGTTTGACCGACATCACAGAGGGCGATTTGCTGATCCGGGGTAAGCGGGTCAACAGCCTGCCGATCCACAAGCGCAATCTGGGCCTTGTGTTTCAGAACTATGCCCTGTTTCCGCATAAATCGATTTTCGACAATATTGCCTTTGGCCTGAAATACCGCAAAACCAGCAAGTCTGACATCCGCGATAAGGTCAATCGTGCACTTGATTTGGTGCAATTGCCCAATGTTGCCGAACGCTATCCCAATCAGCTTTCTGGCGGCCAGCAACAGCGTATCGCGCTTGCACGTGCCATCGTGATTGAACCCGATGTTTTGCTGCTAGATGAGCCGCTATCGGCCCTTGATGCCAACCTCCGCGAAGAAATGCGCGTTGAGCTCAAACGCATTCAGCGCGAACTGGGTATTGCCACGGTATTCGTCACCCATGACCAGTCCGAGGCATTGGCGATGTCTGACAAACTGGTTGTGATGAACAATGGCTTTGTCGAACAAGAAGGCGCACCGCAAGACGTCTATAACAATCCAGCGTCGGCCTTTGTTGCCGACTTCCTTGGCCATTCAAACATCATTGCCGGCGCCCTTGGCGGTCCCGATGCGGCCTTTACCAATGTAAACTTGCAATCGGGCGAAACGCTTTTGACCACCGATGAGCAAACGGCCAAGGCCAATGGCTCCAAAGACGTCCGTGCGGTCATTCGGGCGGAAAAAATTGGCCTGTCCGAACAGGACGGATCGGGTGATGGCGTTATTTCCATTCCCGGCAAGATCAAGACTGTCGATTATCTCGGTCAACAGGCCCGATATTTTGTCGAAGCCAATGGCCGCGACTGGCAGGTCATAAATCCGATAGATGCCCGCCCCCATCAGGAAGGTGCCGATATCTTTATGCATATCGCTGCCCGTAATTGTGTGTTGTTGCCCGGTCACCAGGATTGATTTCACCAAGATTGATTTGCCAATCTGACCGGATCAGGAGAGCCACCAAAAATGACGCATACCGACAAAGCCCCGGTCGGTCACAACCGGGAATCCCGCCTGTTTTACCAAAGCCGGTCACGCCGTCCGCTGATTGACCGTGCAAAAGGCGTCTATATGTGGGACGTCGATGACAAACGCTATATCGATGCATCCAGCGGTGCCATGGTCAGCAATATCGGCCATAGCGACCCGCGCGTGATCGCCGCGATGAATGCACAGCTTGAAAAAGCCAGCTTTGCCTATCGCCTGCATTTTGAAAATGATGCGGCAGAAAACCTTGCGTGGCGTTTGGCTGAACGTGCACCGGGTGATCTGGAACGGGTTTTCTTTGTGTCTGGCGGGTCCGAGGCAGTCGAAAGCTGCATCAAGCTTGCCCGCCAATATGCACTGGCAAAGGGTGATGCCCAACGCACCAAGGTTATTTCACGGTTTCCAAGCTATCACGGCGCAACACTGGGCGCGCTGGCCCTGACCGGCTATACGCCAATGCATGCGCCCTTTGCACCGATGATGGTCGATCAACCGAAAATCCCCGCCCCAACCTGTTATCTGGATCGCGATGATCTGACCGACCATGAACGTGGCATCAAATATGCCAACATGCTTGAGGCTGAAATCCTCAAACAGGGTCCCGAAACCGTCCTTGGCTTCATCATGGAACCGGTTGGTGGGGCCGCGACTGGGGCGTTGGTTGCACCCGACAGCTATTATCACCGCATTCGTAAGATTTGCGATCACTACGGCATCCTTCTGATCTATGACGAGGTCATGACCGGGGCCGGTCGTACCGGCAAATATTTCGCCGCCGAACATTGGGGCATCACGCCCGATATCCTTGCCGTGTCCAAAGGATTGGCGGCGGGTTATGCCCCGCTCGGTGCGATGATTGCGCCCGACCGCATTGTCGGACCAGTGCTGGATCACGGCGGGTTCATTCATGGTTATACCTATGCCGGAAATCCGCTGGCCTGTGCAGCGGGCAATGCGGTTCTTGATGTCATTGATGAGGACGGGCTTCTTGAAAATGCCGCGACCAGTGGGGCCGCGTTAAAGGCCGAACTTGGTAAACTTGCCGATGACTTCACCATGATCGGTGATGTGCGCGGCCTTGGTTTGTTGCTCGCGATTGAGCTGGTTAAAAACCGCAACACCATGGAAACGCTTGATCCCAAACATATGGCAGCCGCCCGTTTGGTCGATATCGCCTATGACATGGGCCTGATCATTTACTGGCGCCGCACACGCGGCGGGTATCGCGGCGATCACGTCATGATCTGCCCGCCGATGTCGATCACCCCGGATCAGTTTGCCGACATTCTGGGTCCGCTGCGCGCCGCCCTTAGCGACCTTCAGGACGAACTTGCCCTTGCCGGAGCTCTCTCATGAGCCGCAAAGTCATCATTACCTGTGCGATTACGGGATCGGTTCATACCCCATCCATGAGCCCGCATTTGCCCATCACCCCCGATGACATTGCCAAACAGGCCATTGATGCAGCCAATGCCGGGGCATCGATCCTGCATCTGCATGCGCGTGATCCCAAAACCGGATTTCCTAGCCCCGACCCCGATCTGTTTTTAGAATTCCTGCCCAAGATCAAGGCTGAAACCGATGCGGTGATCAACATATCAACCGGTGGCGGCATGACCATGACGGTCAAGGACCGCATTCGCGCCGCCAGCATTGCCGCCCCCGAAATGGCATCGCTGAATATGGGAACGATGAATTTTGGATTGTTCCCCGCCCTTGCGGTGGATCGCGACTGGCAACATGCCTGGGAACCAGAATTCCTTGAAAACAGCCGCGACTTTGTTTTCAAAAACACCTTTGCCGACATCGAAACCATTCTCGCCGATCTTGGTGAAGCCAATGGCACGCGGTTTGAATTTGAATGTTACGACGTCGGGCACCTTTATACGCTGGCCCATTTTGTTGAACGCGGCCTGATCAAAGGCCCGATTTTCATCCAGTTTGTGCTCGGTGTTTTGGGCGGTATCGGTGCCGACCCGGATAACCTCGCCCATCTTAAACGCACCGCCGACAAGCTGTTTGGCGACCAATACCAGTTTTCTGTTTTAGGCGCGGGCCGCCATCAAATGCCACTTGCCAGCATGGCCGCCGCCATGGGTGGAAACGTGCGGGTCGGGCTGGAAGACAACCTTTATCTGCGCAAGGGTGAACTGGCCCCCGATAACGCATCCCAAGTCCGTAAAATCCGCGAGGTTCTTGACGGTTTATCGCTTGAAATCGCAACACCCAATGATGCCCGTGCTCAACTTGGGTTGAAAGGCGGCGATAAGGTCGCCTTTTAGCCAAAACACCATCGCGCGACCAGCGCCAAGGACACAAAGACAAAGACGCCATCACCCGTTACGACCACGCTTAACGTGAAAGGCGGCAGCCATGATGCATGCCTATTTCTCAGACGATCAGTTACGCCATCACGGCAAAACATTCATTGTTGCCGGTGAACGTAAACCGATCCCCGAAGTCCCCGAACGCGCCGAAATCCTGAGCGGGGCGGTATCGCGCCTTGGGCTTTCGCTGCGTGCGCCGCGTGATTTCGGGATGGACCCGATTGCCGCCATTCACGATGCCAATTACCTGACATTCCTTCAAACCATCTACCAGCAATGGCAAGCTGCCGGTGGGTCGGAACTGGTGATCCCCAATATTCACCCCTTTGATCGCAATGGTCCCTATCCGCGTCATCATGTCGGTAAGGCAGGCTTCCATCTGGGCGACACATCCTGTCCGGTATCGGAAACCACATGGTATTCGGCCTATGCCAGTGCGCAAACCGCCATTGCCGCCACACGCCATGTCCTTGATGACGGGGCCAACACGGCCTATGCGCTGTGTCGTCCGCCCGGCCATCACGCCAGTTCCAACATCGCCGGTGGGTTCTGTTATCTCAACAACAGTGCGATTGCCGCACAGGAATTGCGCGCCAAATATGACCGGGTGGCGATCCTTGATGTCGATCTGCATCATGGCAATGGCACGCAGCATATTTTCTATGACCGTGATGATGTCATGACGCTTTCGATCCATGCCGACCCCAGTGATTTTTATCCATTTTTCTGGGGCCATGCGCAGGAACGTGGCGAAGGTGCCGGGGTTGGCTTTAACCATAACGATCCCCTGCCCCTTGGCAGCGGTGATGCGGCCTTTCTCAGCGCACTTGACCGGGCATTGGCGGTGATGGATGATTTCAATCCGGGCGCGGTTGTCATCGCCCTTGGACTTGATGCATCGCGCGATGATCCGTTTGGCGGCCTGACCGTCAGCCCGGACGGATTTGCCAAAATCGGTGAAAAAATTGGCACCCTTAAGTGCCCAACCGTGCTAGTGCAGGAAGGGGGTTATGTCAGTAACACGCTGGCAGAAAACCTGTATCAATTCATCAGCGCGTTTCGCACCACCAACGACAAAAACGCCCCAAAAAACGCTTAGACATCAGAAGGCCCCAAATGACCCATTCCGACATCCTGATTATTGGCGGCGGTATCGCCGGTATGTCTGCGGCATTCTTTCTGGCAAAGGCCGGAAAGTCCGTCACGGTTTTGGAACGCGAAGACCAGCCCGGGTATCACAGCACCGGCCGGTCTGCGGCCCTGTATAGCGAAACCTATGGCCCCAAAATCATTCGCAAGATGTCGACTGCAAGTCGGGATTTCTTCATCACTCCGCCCGACGGGTTTACCGACCACCCGATCCTGACCTCGCGCGGCATCATCATGACCGCCGCCCCCGGCGAAGAAGCCAAACTTGACGAAATCCTGACCGAAGGCCGCGCAAACGGGGCAAATTTTGTTTCCCTGACCCCGGCCGAGCTCAAAGAAATCATCCCGGTGATCAATACCGATCTGATTGCCAGTGCGGCCCATGAAACTGATGCCATGGACATTGATGTTCACGCACTTCATTGGGGCTTTATCCGCCAGTTCAAATCACTGGGCGGAACGTTGATCACCAAGGCCGATGTCAGTGCGATCACTAAAACCGATGGCACATGGCAGGTAACCCTTGGCAATGGGCAAACCCACAGCGGTGATATCATCGTTAATGCCGCAGGCGCATGGGTCGATGACATCGCCACCAAGGCCGGTGTCAACCCGCTTGGCATTACGCCCAAACGCCGCACAGCCGTAATGGTGGATTTGCCATCGGATGTGAATGCCCATGGCTGGCCACTGGTCGCCAGCCTTGATGAAAGCCTGTATTTCAAGGAAGACGCCGGACGGTTGCTGGTCTCCCCCGCCGATACCACCCCGACCGAACCCCATGATGTCCAGCCCGAAGAACTCGATATCGCGATCACGATTGACCGGCTGATGACCGCAACCAGCATCGAAGTCCGCCGTCCCGGCGAAAGCTGGGCCGGGTTGCGCAGCTTCTTTGCCGATGGCGATCCGGTTTCGGCATTTGATCCCGCCGATGGCAGTTTCTATTGGCTGGCCGGTCAGGGCGGATATGGCATTCAAACCGCACCGGCCATGGGGGAATATGCCGCCAGCCTGATCTGTGGCGGCGGCATCCCGGCCCACATGCAAAAGCTTGGCATTACCGAGGATGCGCTCTCGGCAACCCGCCCGTCGCTGGTGACCGGGAAATAACCGGCTACACCGCCTAAACGGAGAAACACCAATGACCCGCTTTGATCGCAACAGCTTGCGCAAGGCCGTAACAAACCGCACGACGCAGGCGGTCGATGACCTGTGCACGCTGGTACGTCACGACAGCATGCTCGGCAACGAAGCCTCCGCACAAGGCTGGATTGCCGATCAGTTTGCCGATATGGGCCTTGATGTCGAACGGGTTGCGATTGATATCGACGCCCTGCGCGATCAACCGGGATTTTCCCCGCCGGTGATTGATGATTATGACGGACGCGAAAACGTCATTGGCCTGCACCGCCCCAAAACCCCAACCGGGCGCAGCCTGATCCTTAATGGCCATATGGATGTTGTGCCAACCGGCCCGACGGAAAAATGGCGACGCGGCCCGTTTGATCCATATGTCGAGGGTGACTGGCTTTATGGGCGCGGTGCCGGGGATATGAAGGCCGGGATCATTGCCTATTGCCACGCGCTTCGAGCCCTTCACGATATCGGGTTGGAACCCGCCGCACCGGTGATTTTACAATCGGTTATTGAGGAAGAATGCACCGGAAATGGCGCGCTGGCCTGTCTTCATGCCGGGTACAAGGCCGATTGTGCGATCATTCCCGAACCGTTCAACCAAACCCTTATGACCGCCCAGCTTGGCGTGATGTGGTTTCAGCTTCATGTGTCGGGTAGCCCGGCGCATGTTCTCGATACCTCAGCCGGCAGCAACGCGATTGAAGCTGCCTTTGGCTTCTTTGAGGTTCTTAAAGAAGTCGAAGAAATCTGGAACCATCCGACCCATCGTCATGCCACCTATGGCGCGCATGTTCACCCGGTGAACTTTAACCTTGGCAAAATTGACGGCGGCGAATGGGCATCAACCGTGCCGCCGGTATGCACTGCTGATATTCGTGTCGGGTTTTACCCCGGCATGGAACTTGAAAAAGTCCGCGAAACGATTGAGGCCGTCAAACAAAGTGCGATTGACAACCACCCGGCGTGCAAGGGTGCTTCGTTTGACATCACCTATCGCGGGTTTCAGGCCGAAGGATGCGAAATGGATGTCAATCATCCGATGATGACGATGATGGGCGATATCCATCAGGAAGTCACCGGCAACACGATCAAAAACTATGCCTCAACCGCAACAACCGATGCCCGGTTTTTCCAGATTTACGGCAACATCCCGGCCACCTGTTATGGCCCCAAAGCCGAACGCATTCATGGCATTGATGAACGGGTTTCGATTGCCAGCATGATGGAAGTCACCGAGGTCCTTGCCCTGTTTATTGCCGACTGGTGCGGCGTGCAAAAGCGTGCTAGCTAATTCGTATTATTGAATAAATTATCCGAACTCACATCAAGGAGACTTTTATGACCATTCAACGTTTTCACACCGGCCCACGCATGAGCCAGGCCGTTGTCCATGGCGACACCATCTATCTTGCCGGTCAAGTTGGCGATGCCAAAAGTGACATCACCAACCAGACCAAAGAATGTCTGGCAAAGGTTGATGCCCTTCTGGCCGAATGCGGTTCGAGCAAAGAAAACATCCTGTCGACCACCATCTGGCTGGCCGACATGAAAGATTTCGCCGCCATGAACGCAGTTTGGGATGCATGGGTTCCGCAGGGTCACACCCCGGGCCGTGCCTGTGGCGAAGCCAAACTTGCCACCCCTGACTTTCTGGTCGAATTCATGATTATTGCGGCCAAGCCGTAATTTTAACGACCCCACAAAAAACGCCCGGCAGAGCAATCTGGCCGGGCGTTTTGTTTTAAGCGATCCATGCTGCTATGTTCAGGCGCGTTCTTCGCGGGTCACGATCAAGGATTTGGCTTCAAGTGTGCGATGCACCGGGCATTTATCGGCAATTTCCAAAAGCTTTGCCCGGGTTGCATCATCAAGGTCGCCGACAAAGGTGATCTTGCGTTCGAACCGGTCAATCTTGCCGCCTTTTTGCGCATGTTCCTCGGCACACTCCGCACAATCATCGGCATGAATTTTATCATGCAGGATTTCCACCCGCACCGCTTCAAGCGGGATGTTTTTATGGTCCGCATACATCCGAACCGTCATCACCGTGCAACTGCCAAGGGCGGCTGACAAAAACTCATAGGGCGACGGGCCGCTGTCAAACCCGCCAACATTTTCCGGCTCATCGGCCAGCATGCGATGACGCCCGGCCATGACCATCGCCTGAAACTTGCCCTGCCCGGTTTCGCGCACGACAACACCGTTACCGATGTCATTTTCCACCACTTTATCGGCGGGAATGTACCGCCCCGCCCAAGCCGCAATCACCGATGCGGCATACTCCGCATTCGCCGGATCACGCAGCAAATGATCGGCATCATCAAGGGATACAAAGCTTTTGGGATGCTTGGCCGCGTCAAAGATTTTCGCCGCATTTTCAATCCCGACGGTCTGATCCATCGGCGCATGTAAAACCAGAAGCGCCTTGCGCATCTGACCAACCGCACGGGCAAGATCATGATTGGCCAGATCATCGACAAACTGGCGCTTGATCACAAACGGCCGCCCGCCGAGCGAGACTTCCGCCTCACCGTTGTTTTTAATGTCGTCAAGATGGGCGGCAAAGTTATGCGTGACGTGATCAACATCGGCCGGCGCGCCAATCGTGGCGATCGCGGTTGCTTCGGGCACGCGGTCGGCAACGGCCAGAACCGCCGCCCCGCCCAACGAATGCCCGATCAAAAGCTTCGGCGCCTGAAATTCATCACGCAAAAAGTCTGCCGCCCGTTCAAGATCATCAAGGTTCGATGTAAAATTGGTCGAGGCAAAATCACCACTTGATCCGCCAAGCCCGGTAAAATCAAACCGCAGTACCCCGATGCCTTGCAAGGTCAGGGCCTCGGCAATTTTGCGCGCCGCACTTAGATCCTTGGTACAGGTAAAGCAATGGGCAAACAAAGCATAGGCCTTCACCGGCCCGGTCGGCATATCAAGCCTTGCTGCCAGCTTGGCACCATGGGCGCCGTCAAAAGTTAGTTTAACGGGTTTTCCGGGCATCGACAGTCTCCGACCAAAGCAATGAACAAAACGAACTTTTATCTTACGCCACACACGATAAGATTGCAGTAGCGCCACCACCGTAACACGGAAATTTTAATGACCATTCTGCAAACACCGCGCACCATCGTGCGTCAGGCAACCCTCGATGATGCTGCATTTGTCATCGAATTGCTTAATGATCCGGGCTGGATACGCTTTATCGGGGACCGCGACATCCATGATCTTGATGCGGCGCGTGCCTATATCCACGAACGGCTGCTTTCAAGTTACGCAAAACATGGTTTTGGAAGCTATGTCACATGTGAAAAATCAACTGGCAAACAGATCGGCCTTATCGGCTTTGTCAAACGCGATACCCTTGACGCACCCGACATCGGCTATGCCGTTTGCCAAGCCCATCAGGGGAAGGGATATGCCTTTGAAGTCTGTCAGGCATTGGTGCAGCACGGATGGGAAAATCTTGGTTTTGACAAGCTGTATGGCTATTGCCTGCCCGACAATGTTGCATCGGTCAACTTGCTGGAAAAACTTGGCATGACATATCTGCGCGACGAAGACGTCAATCATTCCGATGAAATGTGCCGACTTTACAGGGCAACCCGCCCATAAATCTGGCACCGCCAGCCCCAAGAAAAACCCCGCATCTGGCAAAAATGCGGGGTTTATATTATTTGCGCCGAATGCCGATCTTGCGCCCGACACCTGACGGGATTTCAAGGCCCGCGTGCGCATCCTTGATCTTGTTCAGTGTCACCATGATATCATCGGGAAAGGGTGCGGAACGCCGCTGTTCCATATTGATATGCATGGTGATGATTTCGTTGGTCGATGCCAGCCAACCCTCGGTCCCATGGCGCATTTCATGATACATGTGAATGCGTTTCGGATCGCAATCCAGCACGCGCGTATGGATCACAAACGGCGCATCAAGGTGAATTTCCCGGTCATAGGTCACATGCATTTCAAGACCAAACGTCGATCCACCGCGCTCCTTGGGATAGGTTACCCCCATCCCGACCGCATTTAAAAACGCCATCGACCCCAGATCAAATGCCACCACGTAATAGCCGACATTCATATGGCCATTAAAATCAATCCATTCCGGTTTGATCGTGCCGCGATATGCCTCAAGCGGTTGTGGCGCAAAAAGGTCCGTACTGATCATTTTGGGGCGGCCTTGACCACAGCAACAGCCGCCACGAAATCTTCCAGCGAATGACCAACCGATTTAAACACCGTACATTCGCCGTCACTTTCGCGGCCCTTGACCTCACCGCGCGTCAGGCCAAACAGATCGCCAATAATATCGGATTTTGCAATCGCACCACTGTCGATTGCCTGCACCACATCACCGCCCTCGGCACTCGCACCCTCAAAACTATCGACATAGATGCGGCATTTTTTCATCACCGCATCATCGGTTTCGCGCATGCTCGGTTTAAACGCCCCCACCAGATCAACATGAGTGCCATCGCGCAACCAATCGCCACGCACCAGCGGCTCGGTCGAAAGCGTCGCACATGAAATCAGATCGGCTGCTTTACACGCACCTTCAAGATCATCCGTGCCGGTGGCATTAAAGCCAAGTTTGGCTATCTCGCCCGCAAGCTTGTTTGCCTTATCGCCATTGCGGTTCCAGATTGTGACATTCTTGATCGGACGAACCGATGCGTGTGCGCGGATCAATTGCGGCGCCATCGCCCCCGACCCGACCATCATCATGTCGGTGGTATCTTTACGCGCAAGGTAATCCGCGGCCAGTGCCGATGCCGCCGCCGTGCGACGTGTGGTCAATTTGGTGCCATCAATCACCGCCGATGGCTGCCCGGTCACCGCATCAAGCAGGATATAGGTCCCCGACACCGCCGGAAGGTTCCGCGCCGAATTCCCCGGCACCACGGCGGCAACCTTGACCCCCGCCGCACCATCTTTTTGCCAAGCCGGCATAATCAGGAAGGTCGCATCATCCTCGTTGCTGCGTTCCATGTTGAAATGACTGCGCAGCGGCGCCTCACAACCATGGGCAAACCCGTCACGAAGGGCTTCGACCAGATCACGGGGCGAAACAAACTTGTCGATATCTTCTGCCGAAACGAAACGCATGAGCCTTCCTGTATAACTATTTTTGATTTCAGTGTGGTAGCAGCCTCTTTTATATCACGTCACACCGTCTCAGTCACAGGAAGAGGACTGGTTTTTTATGCTGTTTTTTGGGGAATTGTCGTCGTTTTACGGCTGCAAAAACCGTTTGAGATGCCCAAACAGTGATCCTGTGCCCAGAAAGACTTCTTCAAGCACGGTAAAGTGGTTGGCCCCCCACGCCTTATAGACCGGAACGGTCAGGCCAGAACGCCTGCAATATGCGGCATAGGCATCACTTTGCCGGACAAATTCCGGGCTTTCATTGCCGCCAACAATTGCCATCATTTTCACATCCAGCGGCACCGCATCAAGCATCGGTGAATTGTCCGCCGCTGATGCTTCATCAAGGCGGATGTCATCATTCATCGTTGTATGGCGCACCGGTTCAAGGTCAAACACACCTGAAATCGGCACCACAGCACAAAACGGGTTGGGATCGCCAAGGATATCTTCCCAGTCACAGGACGCCAATCGTGCAACGATCTGCCCGCCCGCCGAATGACCTGAAATTGAAATCCGGTCCTGATCGCCGTTAAACTCACCCACATGCTGATAGACATATTTCACGCAGCGCACCGCTTGCTGGGTGATATCGGCAACCGTGACATCGGGACATAAATCGTAATTTGCACAAATCACCGTAAAGCCCGCCGCCACAAGATCACGGGCGACAAAGGCATAATCCTTTTTGTCCTGACTGCGCCAATATCCGCCGTGGAAAAAGATATGTACTGGTGCGCCTGTATCGGGCGATAGAAACACATCCATGGTTTCTTTTGGCCCGTCGCCAAAACGAACATCGATTTTAGGTTTGAGTTGTGCCCGCGTTTCATCGGACAATTTCACGAAGCGGTCGAAATGGGTCATGAACTCCGGCACGGTTTCGCGCGGATTATATTGCCATTCCAGTTCTGCTGCTGTGAAACCGCCCCAACTCATCCGCCACCTCGAATTTACGCGTCTGTCTTGTATACGATTGACTATTCTACAACGATCTTTGTTTAATTTTTGACCATTTGCAAACACTTCACATGCACTCTACGTATTTTATGCACTCAATGGTCAACAATGATTGAACCTACCCGACCGGAATGCGAAAATGCGCGAAAGCAATTTCAGATCAACTGGATAGATCATGACGACTGCCCCAAATCAAAGCCCCTTCCCCGCATCCGACCTTGATCGTAATCAGATTTGGCACATGCTGGTCCCGCGCGACATTGCCGCCTTTGTCGCGGCCGACTGGTCGATGGTCGAAGATGATTTCAAGGCCGATGGTTTTTACGCGATTGATGCCTGCAGGTCCGATGATCCCGACGTATGGAAAATGATGTTCCCCGACCTTACCGCTTACCGGGATGAATGGCTGCGCCAAGCAGTTGCGACTAAGGATGTGCCCTATGCCGAAGACCTCTATACGGCAGTCTTTCGCGCCACCACGCTTGATAAAATCGACATCACCGGCAACCGTGCGCTGGTCCGCAAACATTTTAACGGGCGCATAAAAAAAGCAGACGGATCCGAAGACCGTCTGCTTTGGAAAACCCATTATTACTGCGAAAAACAGGACAGTGGTAAGTGGCTGATTACCGGATTTACCGGTTATCTGCCCAATCACGATCCGGCTTAACCGCCTTAAAGAACCTTGCCGCGCGCCGCGACATCAACGGTTTTAATGCTTTCCCCGCGCACCAGATGCACCTGATCAAGCATATTGCTGACCACACAGACATGGTTGGGGATGATTTCGATCCGTTCGCCAATTTCAAATGGCGTCAAATCCGGCTCGAAATGCAAAACACCGTGTTCTTCGGAAAGGCCAACCACATCGACCTCGGGATGGCCAACCACATAGCCAAATCCTTCAAGCCCCAGAAGATCGGATGTCAGGACTTTTGACCCGGCATCAATCACGGCCCGCCCCGGCGCCGGAAGCGACACCACCTCGGCCACAACCCGCAACGCGCAATCGTCTTCACCGCACACATCGCGCGCCATCAACGACCGGTCGTTATAGATATACGTCCCAATGCGATGCTCGGTGACATGGGCAACTTCGTGTGCCTTCCACATATCGGGCGTCCCACCGGAACTTCTGATCGGGCAGGCAATGCCAAGCCCGTCAAGCAACGCCATCGCATCGCCAAAGAACCCGCCGACCTTTGGGCCACCGCCAGCCGACGGATAGGTCATCAAACCGGCAAAGGATACACCGGGCAGGCTTTCGATTTTCTGCGCCAGTTCCACCGCCGCCTTTGGCGTTTGAACCCCGCAACGCCCACCACCAGTGTCACATTCAACCAGGATTTCAAGCGGCTTGTCACTATCGGCAAAGGCACGCGAAAGCCCCTCAACCACGGCCACATTATCGGCCACCACGCGCAATGATTTCACCCGGTCAAACAAGGCGCGCAGACGTGCCAGCTTGCGGGTCCCCAGCACGTTATAGGTCAAAAGGATGTCATCAAGTCCGGCATCGGCCATAACCTCGGCCTCACCAATTTTCTGACAGGTAATGCCCTTGGCCCCGGCGGCCAGTTGCTGTTTGGCAAATGCCGGAATTTTGTGGGTTTTAATGTGCGGGCACAATGCAATGCCATGTTGATCGCAATAAGCCTGATAGGCATTTACGTTGCGATCCACGGTATCAAGATTGATCACCGCACACGGGGTATCAAGTTCAGGATATTGCGGCGAGCGGGTCATAAAAACCGTCCTTCATTTTCGGTGGTGACGCGAAGGGCATTTGATCATTAACTTGCCTTGGCAGCAAACGGATCATCAACAATTGGCCAAAGCGGACGGTTCAAATGACGGTATCCGTTGGTTTTGGGATCCGACGGATAGGGACCATGCACATCCACATAAATGATTTCGCCGGCAATCTTGGCAAAGGAATCATAGAAGTGATTGGTCGATTTGATAAACAGATATTTTTTTGATTTTGGATCAATGCCCATGTTCGAAAACAGGCTGGGGTCGAAACTTTGCGACCGGTTGGAATTCAGGATCACTTCCCCACCGCCCGGCAGCTCAATCACCGCACAATCGCCAAGCGGAACAATACTTTCACCAAAATACTGCCACGCATTGCGTTCAAGTTTTTTGACTTTGACCGCGGCATCAATTGGCGCGCCGGCATGGGGCCCGGTCTTCCCACCAAAACGAAGCGGCAAAGTCGCCCCCTCGCCGGCGGAAAAACAGGTCCGCACCGCCATCGGGTCCCAAAGGGTACCCACTGCAAAATCACGTAGCCCCCGTTTCATCACCGCACGCAGCAACATGGTGCTGTCGCCCGGCACCCCGCCGCCCGGATTGTCCCAGACATCGGTCAGGACAATCGGCTTGGCATCTGATGCCAATGCCTGATCAAGGGCGACGTCCGGTGTAACAAAACTGGGTCGGGTGGCCCCACGGAAACCAAACAGCTCGACCCCCAGATCGTTTGCAACCTGTCTGGCTTCCGCAGGGTTATTGTTGGTGGTGACAATCACCTTGGCCCCAAGGTCAGGCACGTCACCGGCCATAAATCCATGGATGAACGATACCGACAGGATATCGCCAGTACCTTCCATATCCTTGGCACGGTCGATAAAGGATCGCATCGGCTCACGCGATGTCGGCAACACCTCGATCATATGGCAATCAAATACTGCCTTGGTCGGAATGATTTCGCCCCGCAGCGTTTTCAAGACAAGGTCAACAACCGCGCGCCCTGTTTCGACAAAATCGGTATGGGGGAATTCCTTGAACGCGACAATGACATCAGCGTTTTTCACGCGCAAATCGGTCAAATGGCTATGCGGATCAAAACTGGTACCAATCACCACATCCGGCCCGACCATAGCGCGAATGCGCGCAATCAGATCGCCTTCACAATCAAGGTAATCCTGTGCGACCATTGCGCCATGCAGGCCAAGGATAACACCGTCAACCGGCATGGCGGCCCGCAATTGGCCAAGGACCTCATCGCGAAGCTTCTCATATGTTTCGCGGTTGACCAGCCCGCCGGGCTCAGCCCAGGTGGCAGTTCCTTCGATCAAGTCCCAGCCTTCTTTGGCGGCACGAAGGCGCCCTTCGGTAAAGACGGCACTGCACAGGGTCGGGGTAACCGGATGCTGACCCGGCGGTGCATAAAAGCTTTCCTGAAAATCGGAAAAATCAGTCCGTAAAGGTGAAAATGTATTGGTCTCGGTTGCAATCGAGGCGCAAAAAATCCGCATGGCCCGTGCCTTTTGTTTTTGGTCTTTTAATAACGGTTTAGGGTTTGAAGGGGCGAGGTTCTCGCCCCTTCAACAATGCAAAGGCTTATTCAGCCATGTAGCGATTATCGTTGGCTTTCTCGACTTCTGCTTTGAACAGGTCGAGCAACTCAACACCTTCGTCACCAAGGCTTTCCTGAACGTGTTTGATCACGACCGGCTGGGTTGCCTCTTTGAACTTTTCACGGTCTTCAGCCGACAATGCGGTGATTTCCATTTTGTCCTTAAGACCGGCCAAACCACGATCAGATGCCTCGATCACACGCGAAACACCACGGCTTGCAACAACGCAGGACTGGGCGGCATAGCGGACGATTTTCTGCTGGTCTTCGGTCAGGTCATCCCAGAATGCTTTTGAAAGCATCATGGTGTAGGGCGAAAACAGATGGTTGGTCAGGGTCAGATAGCCCTGTACTTCGTTGAACTTGGCAAAGGTCACGGTCGGAACCGGGTTCATCTGACCATCGATCACACCAGTCTGAAGACCGGCATAAACTTCACCCCATGCCATCGGATAGGCTTCGGCACCCAGTGCCTGCATGATTTTCTGATGCGATGGCAGCGACATGGTGCGCACACGAATGCCTTCGAAATCTTCAAGTTTGGCAATCGGGTGTTTGGAGTTGGTTACGGCAAAGAACCCGCCAGTATCGGGGAAGCCAAGAACCTTAACATCGGCAAGGGTTGCTTCGATGTCTGCGGCCAGTTTTTCACCAAACGGACCATCAAACACATCATAGGTCGATGCGTTGCTGTCAAAGGCGAATGCAAGGTTCAAAACGTCGATACGCGGGTAGTAGGATGCCAACGCCCCGGTCGAGGTCAGGGTTGCCTGAATGATGCCATCACGCACCATCTGCACATGTTCAGCAGCCGAACCAAGCTGGTTGGACGGATAGACTTCAACTTCGATTTCGCCATTGGTGTCGGCTTCGACGATATTGGCAAAGACAGCCGTACAGGCATGGGCCGGATTTTCAAACGGATCGGCCTTGTTATCATGGGCGAATTTCAGGACTTTCGTCTCGGCAAATGCCATTGACGTGCTGCCCATCAGCATTGCGGTTGCCAGGGCGGCTGCGCCCAAACGTTTTGCGGTTTTCATTATATTGCCTCTCCTTGATTAACGACTTTATGGTGTCCGATTGTTGGTTCATGTCGCCCCCCGGCCCGGACCTGACCGGGGGCTATTTCGATGCCCCGTGCTTAGCGGAAACCCAGCAATCGCGGTATCGCGAGGGCCAAGTCCGACCAAAAGGCAAACAGGAACAGCACACCCAGTTCGGCCAGTAAAAACGGCCAAAGCTGCGCAGCAATTTTTTCAAGTTTTTCACCCGTCACCGATGACAGCACAAACAGACAGGCTCCGACGGGCGGCGTCATCAGTGAAATATTGAGCGCCAGAACAAAGATGATCCCGGCATGGATCGGATCCATCCCGATCTGCATGGTCAGTGGCACCAGAACCGGGGCGAGAATGATCAGGATCGCGTTGATATCCATCACCATGCCGATCATCAGCAGCATGCCGACGATCATGAAAATGACGATGTACCGGTTGTCCGAAACGCCCAGAACCATGTTTGCGACTTCTTGCGGGATGCGGTTAAAGCTCAGCCACCAGCCAAGGATCGATGCAAAGGCAATGATGACAAAGATCACCCCGGTCACACGCGCGGTACGGATCAGCATCCTGAAGAAGGCATTGAATGTCAGGGCCCGGTAGATGAACACACCGATAAATAAGGCGTATGCAACCGCGACGGACGCCGCCTCGGTCGGGGTGACGATCCCACCCAAAATACCGCCAAGGATAATCAGTGGCATGATGAGCGCCGTGATCGATGATTTGAAAATCTTCCAGACTTCCAAAAGCGATGCCCGACGTTCATTTTTTGGCAGGTTCTTGGACCGTGCGGTTACGGCAATCACGGTCATGCAAATCAGGCAAATCATAAGACCGGGCAAAATACCGGCCGCAAACAGCCCGCCAATCGAAACCCCCATCAACGATCCATACACAACCATCAAACCCGATGGTGGAATGGTCGGACCAATGATCGATCCCGCCGCCGTCACCGCACAAGCATAATCACGGCGATAACCGCGTTCGACCATGGCCGGCACAAGGGTTTTGCCAAAGGCCGCCGCATCGGCGGTCGCCGCCCCGGTCAGTCCGGCAAAGAACACAGACGCCAGCATATTGGTATGCGCAAGGCCACCGCGCAGATGCCCGACAAGCGCTTGCGCAAACAACACCAACCGGCTGGTGATGCCGATATGGTTCATGATCTCACCCGCCAGAATAAAGAACGGCATGGCAAGAAACGGAAACACGTTCAAACCGTTGAAAACCTTGCTTGGACCCTGGGATAAGAAAATCCCCCCGCCCATATCAAACAGGCCCGCAACACCGGCGACACCAAGGGCAAAGCCAATCGGCATGCCCAAAACCATCAGAACGACAAAGATAATGGCGACGATCATTCTGCGCCCTCCGCAATATCAATCGGAACGAAGCGGCCCTGATCGCGCAAGGCAACAAGCAAAAGCTGAATGGCCGCCAACAATGACGCCACCGGCACAGCCGCATAAGGCAGCGCCAGGGACATGCCAAAAATCATGGCCTGTCGGCTCATGCCGCCCATGGCAAAATCAAATCCGTAAATCGCCAGATACAAAAACGCCGACAATGCGATCAGATCGACCAGAAACAGGATGGATCGCTGTAGCGGCATGGGCAGACTTAAAACAACCATGCCAATGCCAATGTGTTCGCGCCGTGCGATCCCGGCCGATATCGCCAGTAAGGCCGACCAGATCATCAAATAACGCGCCAGCTCTTCGGGCCACGGCAACTGCCAATGAAAGATGTATCGATCAATAACGCCAAGCCAGACATCGAGAACAAGGGTCAACATCAAAACCGCGATGACGCGTTCGACGACCCAGTTCAAAGACCGGCTCATGGTTGCTGCTGCTGTTTCAACACGGCGTAATGCCATCTTCGCCAAACTCTCCGCTGATGAATCTTTTATGTAATTTTTCTACATACTGAGTATCATTTTGTAGCTTGTCTACATATTTTTGACATGGATCGAGCGATTTCTCCACTATTGACCTTCTCCAAAAGCTGATTTAGGTAGTTAAACTACATTTTCAGACGGGCGTCGTTTTCAATCGACCCCACCAGCCACAACAGGGAGATTATCCATGGCGATCAAACATTACGGCAATGAACGCAGCGGTGCCGGTGGACAGAAGCTGCCATTTTCACCCGCTGTTCGTGCAGGCGACTACGTCTATATTTCGGGTCAGGTTGCCATGAAAGAAAATGGTGAAATCGAATATGGCGGCATCGAAGATCAGACCCGTCGCACCATGGAAAACGTCAAGGCGACCTTGGCACTTGCCGGCTGCACGCTTGATGATGTGTTCAAAATGAATGTCTGGCTGGCCGATACACGCGATTTTTGGACGTTCAACCGCGTCTATGCCGAATTCTTCCCGGGCGAGCGACCTGCACGCTCCACGGTACAATCGCAGATGATGGTGGACGCCAAGATTGAAATTGAAGCTATCGCTTATAAGCCTGAATAGTGATACTTCCCAAGGGGGTGCCGTTGATGGCACCCCTGCCCGTCCTTTGAACAGCACCGGACAAGACCCATGCAACCAACAGCCGACATCATCAGTCTGTTGCGCAGTCAATCGGGGAAATTCCCCAACCGCGAACAACAGGTTGCCGATTATGTCAGCGAGCATCTCGAAGCGGTGACCACCATTGCCCTGTCGGAGCTTGCCGAAAATGTTGGTGTGAGCGAACCGACCGTGATCCGGTTTTGTCGTACATTGGGCTGTGACGGGTTTCGCGATTTCAAAATGCAGCTGGCGCAAAACCTGGCCGTCAGCATGCAATATCTAACGTCCGAGGATATCTCGGACGACACTACCGCTGCCGATGTTTTATCAAACCACGTTCTTGGCGTGATCATTGATAACCTCCGCCTGCTACGTGATCAGCTTTCATCCGATCAGGTTGATCAGGCCGCCGACATTCTGGTCAAGGCCCGACAGATTGCCTTTTTGGGCGTCGGGGGCGGTTCAACAACCGTGGCCTTTGATGCCGCCAACCGTTTTTTCCGGCTCGGCATTCCGGCACAATCGCAAAGTGATGGCTATTTACAGCGCATGCTGGCGTCCACCCTTGGCCCGGAGGATGTGATTTTTGCCATTTCCACCAGCGGCCGACCGACCGAGCTGATCCATTCTGCGGCCATTGCACGGCAATATGGTGCCAAGGTCATATCACTGACCCATCCCGACAGCCCCCTTGCGGCCGAAAGCGATCTGGTGGTGGCCATTGATATGCCCGAAAATCCCGATATCTATAAACCGACCGCCACTCGCCATGCGTTTCTGGCAACGATTGATGTAATTGCCACCGCCGTTGCGCGGCGCATGCCCAATCAAGCCAAGGAAAAGCTGCGCCGCATCCGCTCGTCCCTACTAACCATCAATCCACCAACGGGCCGTCAGCCGATTGGCGACTAAGCCACCACGCACATCCGTATCCAGCATCAAAGGTTCCCCCAATGTCCCATATTGCCTTTATCGGTGAATGCATGATCGAACTTTCGGGCTCAAAACCCGATGCGATTTTTGGCGCCGCACAGCTTGGCTTTGCCGGGGACACCTTAAACGCTGCGACCTATATGGCGCGGACATCGCGTCTTCTTGCTGATGGCAAAGCGCAGAACACCAACGATGTTAGCGCTAACACCGCATCCTACATCACCGCATTGGGCACAGACCCCTACAGCAACGCGATGCTGCTCGCATGGCAGCAAGACGGTATTGGAACCGACCTCGTGCGCCAGATTGACGGCGCCTTGCCCGGCCTTTATGCCATTCAGACCGATGCCCATGGCGAACGCAGCTTTTCGTACTGGCGCGCACATGCTGCGGCCAAACAAATGCTGTCTGATGGTCATGACGATAAAATCAGAACCGCCTTTGCGCAACTGGACGGCATCTATCTTTCGGGAATTACGCTGGCGATCCTGTCGGAGTCAGATCGGACAAAAATGATCAAGCTGGTGGCTGATTTCGCCGATCAGGGTGGCAAGGTTTATTTCGATACCAATCACCGCCCGCGTCTTTGGTCTGATAGCAAAACCGCCATTGCCGCCTATAAGGCGATTGCCCCGCTATGCCACACGGTTCTACCAACATTTGATGATGATGCGGCCCTGTTTGGTGACGCATCCCCGACCGATACCGCCAAACGCTGGCTGGCTGCCGGGGCTTCGGAAGTCATCGTAAAGTCGGGCGGTGATCCGACATTCTATGCAACCCAAACCGGCGACACCGGGTCGATCACGCCCCCCGTTATCACCGACATTGTCGATACCACCTCAGCCGGGGATTCGTTTAACGGGGCCTTCCTCGGTGCAAAGTCACACGGAAAGACAACCCCACAGGCCATTGTAATTGCACAACAAGTGGCCGGTCGGGTCATTGGCCGCCACGGGGCATTGGTCGACATCAGCGACCTTACCCTCGCCTGAGCCCCACCTTAATAATCAAGCCTGTATTGAATACCAGCCGTACTATCAATCTCGGTGGTTTCGCTGGTCACACTGATGTTCGGGGTGATTTCAATTTCGACTTCGACCCCGCTTGATCCCGGCGTTGAACCGGCCTTGGTGCCGACATAGACCCCGTCGGTCAGATACTTGCCAACCTTGACCTCCGGCCCGTCTTCACCGCCACCGACCTGTAAAACATCGGCACCAATAAACCGACGCACACTGCCGACCACATCAAGGCCGCTGCCACCGCCCGACAATTCATTTAACGCACTGGCAAGCTGGACGGCCTCAACAGCACTCAGGCTGCCTTGCGACTTCCCAAACAGGACTTGAGACAGAATTTCATCTTCCGGCAAGGACGGATTGGACGTCAGCACGAGTTCAGGGTCACTTGCTGGCCCCTGAAAACCTGCCGTGACTTCAAGCTCGGACGTTGTATAAACCCCCTTGATGTCGAGCATCGGATCAGGCGGGGATGCACCGGCAAACGTGATGCTCGAATCCTTGATCACGAATGTTTTGCCAATGATATCAAGCTGCCCGCGCAACGCCGACAATTTGCCGACAATGCGCGGATCGTTGGTTGTGCCTGAGATATCAAGCGTGCCACCCCATTCGGAATCAAGCCCCTTACCGCGGACAAAAAGTCGTGCAGGGATATTCACCGTTACATCCAGATTGCCGACAAAGCCGCCTTTTGCTTCCTGTTCTTTTTTGGCTTTTGCTTCTTCCTGCGCACCCGGAAGGTTGGCAACATCAAGGCTTGGAACCGATTCAGGCAAGGCAAGGCTCAAGTCCACCTCACCGCGCTGAAGCGTCACGGTGCTTTTGATATCCGCCCCGTCTTCGGTGCCCGTGACAGATGTGTCAACATCGGCCCAGAATTGAAGCTCATCTTTGCGCGAAAGCGCCATATTGTTGAGCTTAAGCGCAACATCGTATTTGACCATTGATCCTTGGTTAAGGCCCAGATCAACCGATCCATCAAGTGTCCCCGAACCACCATCGGTCGCAGTTATAGACGGGATTGAAAGCCCGGTCTGGTCAAAGTCACCGGTGAATGTCAGCCCATCAATAATGGTGCCATATTCAAGGTTTTCATACGCGCCATTGGCAAGCTTGATGTCACCTTTCCACGCGATGTCATCAAGACGCCCACTGACATCAAGGGCCAGCTTGATGTTGCCCGAAAGATCATGATCGGGGGCCGGGACATACGGCCAGAATTCCGCAATCTCACCGTCAAGGCGCACCGATCCGACAACCGGTGCCGACATATCGGGACTAAATTCCTGTGCAAGGATTGAAATCGCCAGAAGCACCTTGCCATTGGCTTTCAGAATCTGTTCATCGGCATTGCCCAGAGATGCGGCACCGGAAAGCTCGGCATCTTTAAGGCTGACGTCCAAATCCATTTCAAGCGGCTTGAGCCCCTTGGCCGCCTTGGCAGTAATGCCGTCAATTTGACCTTTGACCGATGCGGTTGGCGTCTCACCCGGCTTTTCACGCAGCATGGCCGCAAGGTTCGCAGTCCCGTCAAGGCCATCAAACCCGGCAATCGCCCCCCACGGACCAAGATCAACGCCCTCAAGCGTGACATCCGCAGAAATCATCTGCTTTGCCTTATGGTCAAGAACCGCACGCAACTGACCACTGCCAACCGTGATATCGGCATCAAGCTGCTGGGTACCATCACTTTTCTGAACAAAGCTTAATGGTTCTCGTAAGGCAACTTTCTGATCTGCGATAAAGACATCAAATTTACTGGCATCCACACGCAGATCATCACCAAGGCCAAGCTTGGTAAGTGCATAAACTGAAAACGGCACGTTGGCTTGCCATGTGCCACGGGTCTTAAGCGAGACATCAAGCGCGTCCAGCCCACCATTAGCCCCAACTGTCACGTCATTAATCGCAACGTCACTGGCAAAGATGTCTTTTCCTTCAAGGGTCGCATTGATCGCGGGGGCCTCAAACGCATTGGTAACGTCTGCGGCAAGATTGATATGATCGACCCTGACCGGGTCTTCACCCGGTGCTGCCTCCAGACGCAGCCCCTTGGTCGTCGCCGTCACATTGACGGTTTGCTGTGTACCGTCAGGCACCAGCGCGATGTCAGCTGTCATTGCACCATTGGTAAAGGGCACACCAAAATCAGACAGCATCACCGCATCAAGCTTCGACAGCGCAAATTTGCCCTGCATCGGCACGGCGTATTCAGGCAGGGTGATATCCCCGCGAAGGTCAATATGCTCCCCGCTCAGGGAAATGCCCTCAACCCGCAAGGCGTTACTTGGCAGAACAACATTGGCCGCAAGATCATATTTGGCATTCGCGCGGTTGAATTTGACCGTATTCGTCAGTGACAACACCGATTGCGCCGACCATCCCATCTTGCTGACAAGCTTGACGTTTTCAAGAACCTGCCCCGCCGCATCGACCTTGGCGGTGCTAAGGTTAATCACCCCGGCGGGTGCACTGGTCGGGCCATCAAGTGCGATGGTCAATTTCGCCGGTGCAATCGCAACCCCGATCCCCGGCGGCACGGTTCCCGGTGCAATATCAAGATTGGCGTCGATGGCCATTTGACCAAATGTTTCAGTCAGATCGACCTTTGCCGCCCCCGTCACTGTGGCGGTTTGAACCTGATTAAGGTCAATGGCCATATCAAATGCCGGGCTGATCGCAACCGATCCGGCAAGGGTTGGTGACGGGCCAACAATCCGATCCAGATCAGAAACGCCAAATCCGGTTTGCGTGCCATTGACCGCAACGTCAAAACCGCCACCATTTTCCAGCGACCATTTTATGTCCGACAGGGAAACTTGCCCCTGCCCGGATAAATCAAGCCCGGAAACGGGCCCAAAGATCGAAAGGTCGGCCACATCAGCCGTCAGACCCGCATCAGACACAACCATGGCATCATCAAGCATTGCCTGCCCCCGCACCGTCATCGCGGGCGTTTCAAGCAACAACTGACGCAGATTGATATTGGCAAAGTCCGATGAAATCACACTTTCAACCGACAGAGACTGATTGTCCCCGACAATCGCACCAAGACTATCATCCTGCCAAACATGGCCTTTGGTGGTCACCGTAACCGATGCCGCAAGATCATCATTGCCAATAATCCCGCCAGATACAGGTGCAAGATCGGCACGGGCCGAAAGTCCAGCAATGGATGAAACTGGCGTTTCTATATCGCGTCCATTGATCGAAAGCTGCACGTCGGGCAGATCAAAACCACCCTTGGCGGCAAGATCAACATTAAGCATCCCCCAGCGGACCTGATCATCAATCAGGGACGATAATACAGGATCAACATTGGCCGATATTTTTGCCACAACCTGACTTTCGGCAAGATCGATATCCGCCGTACCCGACACATCCAACGCACCGGGCATCTCAACAGCCAGACGGTCAAACGAAAGATGGTCATTTTCAAGGTCAAACGCCCCGGAAATGCCAAGCTCGATCACCTTGCGCACTTGTTCGGGCAATTGATCAGAAATCAGCTCAAGCGGTTCCAACCCGCCATCAAAGCCAAAACCAACCGCATCAGACGACAGCTGCACACCAACATCACCACGAAGGGTCGCATAACCACTGGCCGAAAGGTCAATATTACCCTTCCAGTCGTCCGCAGGCCCCGCCCCCTTAAGCAATATCGTTATGTCAGCTGCACTTTCCGGGTCCAGCCCGGCAAGTGTCATGACAAGTCCTTCACGGTCAATCTTACCGTCAATGTCGGCACGAAGTTTCTGGTCTGGACCATCAAAATCCAGATCGACTGCCAACCGGTCCGCACCACCATCAAGCGGGGTTAAATCAAGTTTCGCCTTGGCCGAAAGATTACGTCCCGCCGCCGCACTGGCATGCAATTCATACAAAAAGCTTTTGCCAGATACCGGATCAACAATCGCGATCTGATCAAGGGCCAGTTCATCCAGCCCGATCTCAAGTGGTAGCGAAAATCCGGAACTTTCTTCGTCGGTTTCTTCTTCGGGTTCGGATGGTGCTGTTCCATCTGGCAGGATCACGCTGGTGCGCGCCATTGACACCCGGTCGATCTGTAACCGCCCCGTCAGAAGGGCCAGGGGCGACCAGTCAAACACGCCGTTATTAAGTTCAAGATGGAAACCATCGACGTCGCGCGCCATTAAAAGGCTGTCGATCTGCAATCCGGTCCAGATGCTGCCTTCGACCCGGCCAAGTTCAAACTGGCTGTCAGTGGCCGCAGCAACGGTTTCATTGAGCATCGGTGTGATCGCACGCAAAACGGGACCTGTACCGGCAACACCAATGATCACCAGCAAAAGCACGATGAGCGCACCCAAAGCCATCGCACTTCGGCGCACCCACTTTATCAACGGGTGTTTCGATGCGGCGGGCTGGGTTGGACGTGGGGACAAGGGATCAGACTTGGTCAAAATGCCTGCCCCAGACTGATATAGAACTGATAATCGTCATCAACATTTTCACGTTTATCAAGTGGCACGGCGACGTCAAAGCGCAACGGCCCGACTGCCGTGTAATAGCGGAAACCAAGCCCCGTCGCCCACAGCAACGAAATGTCGTCAGGATTGTTGCTTTCATACACATTGCCGCCTTCGATAAACGGCACGATGCCAAAACTTTCGGTAATGCGCGCACGGAATTCAAACCCGACTTCCAGCACAGAACGCCCACCAACCGGATCGCCATCATCGGCAAGCGGCCCGACCTTTTGATACTCATAGCCCCGGATCGAACCACCACCCCCGGAATAGAACCGTTTGTTCGACGGTAAGTTGCCGCGTTCTTCACCAATGATGGTACCCGTGCGCGCCCGGGCCGCCATGACGTAATCACCGTCATCATCAATCGACAAATATTGCGACCCGCCCAGTGAAACGGACGTAAAGCTGGTGTCGGTATCGGTCAACCCGACATAGGGCGATACATTAAGTTCAAGACGGTTACCCTCGGTCGGGTCAAGCGGGTTGTCGGTATTGTCATGTTTTAAAATGCCGCGCAAACCGCCCAGATAGAATTGCTCATTGGGGGAATCCGCACCGGTCAGGTCCGAATATTCCGCTGTGAAGCCAAATGTCCCCGACCAGTTTTCACCAAGCCTGCGTTCGACACCAACAAAGCTGTCGACCAATTCCCCCTGATACGCATCGGTATCATGGTTCTTGGCATTGCCCTCGGCAACAAGGGCCTGACGACGACGCAAGAACTGCGGTTTGCGAAATTCTGCTGTGAGCCCCTGCTCCTGACCAGATGCCTCAACCCCCAACCGCAATTTTTCGCCCGCACCAAACAGGTTGCGATGTTCCCAAAACGCATTGGCCCCCGGGCCGTCGGCGGTTGAAAAGTTAACACCACCACCAATCGAACGGTGTTTGCGTTCAACTACTGTGATGTCGACGGGAATTTCGCCGCTGTCACTGATGGGGCCAACCGGCTTGACGATGACGCTGTCAAACAGGTTGGACTGCGCAAGGTCGCGTCGCGTGGTTCTGACCTGTTCGGGGTCGTATTTCTCGCCCGCCCCCCAACTCCGGTAACCGGCGATGAAGTCGGCATCGACTTCCTCTGCACCATTGACATTGACAGTACCGAAATTGGCCTCGGCCCCGGCATCAAATGCATATGTTACGGAAATTGTCTTATTGGCGGTGTTGGCCATGACGGTGCGTTTCCCTGCCTTCGCCAACGGGTACCCGCGGCTACGCAGTAAATCAACGCCATACTGTTCGGCCAAAATGATCGGTTCCGCCGTGGCGCGCTGCCCGATTTGCAAATGGGTTGCTTCAAGTTCGGCATCAGTTGCGGCGCGCTCGATCACCTTGTCGGGATAAGTTGTTTTAAGATCAACCGCCTCGATCAGATAAGGTGTTCCGACGTCAATCTGATAACTCAGAACAAGCGGTGTTGGCGCATCGGCACCTTCGGCCTGTTCACTGCCCGCAGCACTGCCGTCAATATCGCCGTTTTTATTTTCTGTCGGTTTTTCCGATGCGTTTTCAGACCCATCTTCGGCGTCTGGCGATTGGGGATCGACCGGATCAGTTGATACTTTTTCGGCAATATCAAAGGTGACCTGCGCCTCATAGAAACCCTTTGAACGCAACACAGCCTGAAACCGTTCAATGTCATCTTCGGCACGGCGTTGAAGACCCGCACGTGACGCAGTCGGGCGCGACTGCAAACGCCGTGCGGTACTGGCCCCATTCAGGCTTGCGATCAATTGTTCTTCTTGCGGATCAATACCGGTAAGTTCCACTTCATAGGGAATGGTCGAACGGAGATCGTTCTGCTGAACAGCTTCATCCGCGCCAAAGCCAAATCCCACAGCGCCCTCATCCGACGAACAGCCTGCAAGCAACGTTCCCGCCATTAAAAGCGGTACGAATGCAACACGTCGGCCATAAGACCGGAAGTTGTGGAACATGCAGTCTGTCAAAAAACGTCGTATCCTTTTGCTTCGTTCCAACCGGGCCTTTGGGGGCCATTATTTTGACCGATAACAGTCTTTTGGTTTGCTATCATTTACGGCGATGGCGCGTATTGGGATCAGAACAACTTTTAAAGCAGTTATCTGAAAACACCATATTTTCAATTACTCTACAGGTCGAGGACCAGCTGTGCCAACTCGCATGTAAAAATGGCATGGCAATGACCCATAATCGCACTTGTCAGAAAAATACATTGAGCGTACCGGGGGTTGAATGCACGATGCAACGTGCCCCCAATTGCAGGAGATCCATCTCGTGACATCGACACAGTCCAATGCAGTCATTCTTCGTAATGCCATGCCTGCCGATATTGACGGGCTTTGCGCACTTGAGACAGCGAATTTCACAAGTGATGGTATCACACGCGCATCCTTTTTGCGTTTTCTGCGCCGTAGCTCGGCGCGTCTTCTTGTCGCGGACGCAGGGGACGGCGAACATCCCAACGTTGTCGGCTACGGCTTGTTGTTGTTGCGCGAAAATTCGATAACAGCACGGATATATTCACTGGCCATTTCCAAAGACTGGCGGGGCATCGGTCTGGGCACGCAACTTCTGGCCGGGATGGAAAACCTTGCCATTGAGGCTGGCTGTCTTCGCATTCGCCTTGAAGTGCGCATCGAAAACGATACCGCACGTGGCCTTTATGAACGTCACGGATATCAAAAAGTTTCCGACCTGTCCGGATATTATGAAGATGGTGCCGATGGCATCCGTTTGCAGCATGACCTTTATGATGTCATTGCCGAAAAATCGCCTGCGGTTTCAACCGGTGCACCGCTCATCCTTGTTGATCGGCTGTCTGACATCCCCTTTGCCGTTTCGGGTGCGCGCGTCATGCGGGTGCGCGATTATCTCGCCCTTGATCACGGGGTGCGCAACCGCCGTGTGATCAACCTGTGCCGGTCCTATGAATATCTGTCGCGTGGTTATTATTGCAGCCTGCTGGCCGCGGCCCGCGCCGAGCGCGTGATCCCCGAAGCCGACGTTTTGCTGGACCTGAACTGGAAACGCCTGCAAAAGGCCGCGCGCAATGATCTTGGCCCGCAAATCACCGAGGCCCTGACAAAACCGGGCGATCATCCGACCTATGTTGATGTCTATTTCGGACGCAGCACCGACAAACGATTTCGCCACATCGCCCAGCGGGCCTTTGATCAGTTCCGCTGCCCGATCCTGCGGCTGCATCTGAACAATAAGGATGGCAAAGCCTCTTTACGCGAAATCGAAGCCCCATCGCTAAGCCAGCTTAACAGCGGCCATATGACCGCATTTGAAGCCGCCTTGCGCGCCTATTTGCGTGGACGCGTCCGCAAACAGGGTAACGTCACCCAGCCAACCGCCCTGGTCGCTATTTTGCACGATCCCGACGAAGTCATGCCGCCATCAGACAAAGACGCCCTTGCCCTTTTCGTGCAGGCCGCAGCCGACCTTGGCGCGCGCGCCGAATTGATCACAGCAAAGGATTTCCATCATCTGTCGGAATTTGATGCGCTTCTGATCCGCGAAACCACTGCCCTTGACCACCACACCTATCGCTTTGCCAAACGTGCAGTCAAGGAAGGCATCCCGGTCATTGACGACCCGGACTCGATGCTGCGCTGTACCAACAAGGTCTATCTGGCCGAATTACTGCGCACACATCGCATTCCGGCCCCCAAGAGTGC
This sequence comes from Thalassospira lucentensis MCCC 1A00383 = DSM 14000, assembly GCF_000421265.1. Taxonomy (GTDB): domain Bacteria; phylum Pseudomonadota; class Alphaproteobacteria; order Rhodospirillales; family Thalassospiraceae; genus Thalassospira; species Thalassospira lucentensis. The sequence continues at coordinate 283,732 of NZ_ATWN01000005.1, forward strand.
GATTTTCGATAAGCGCCGCATTGGTGAAATCGGTCAGCAGTTTAGCTTCCCGTCGGTTCTGAAAGTGCCCGACGGATGTTTTTCGCGCGGCGTGCGCAAGGTGAAATCACCCGAACATCTGGCCGAAGTTGCCAGTGATATGTTCAAGAATTCAGAACTTCTGGTCATTCAGGAATATGTCGAAACCACCTTTGACTGGCGTATTGGTGTTTTGGGCGGCGAAGCAATTTTTGCCAGCCGCTATTTCATGGCGCCGGGTCACTGGCAGATCGTCAAACACGAAGACGACGGCAAAAGTTATGAAGAAGGCGGGTTCGAAACCGTCGCCATCGAAGACGCCCCCGAAGACATCGTCACAACCGCCCTTGCCGCCGCACGGTTGATGGGCGACGGGCTGTATGGTGTCGATATGAAAGAAACCCCAAACGGTCCGATGGTGATTGAGGTCAATGACAACCCCAACATCGACGGCGGGGTTGAGGATGCCGTGCTTGGGATGGAGCTTTACCGGCGCATCATCGCCCATCTTCTGGGCAAGATCGCCCGTCCGTAGTACTGATGCAAACAGCAAAAAGGCCGGGGATCGAAAGCGCGGATCACCCGGCCTTTTTGCTAACAAACACCGCCGCCTGAACTTTATCGCGGCCATAGCGCGCCATCAGATCAAACTCATGACGCAGGATCGGGAATGACAGGCAATCGCTGCCGTTAAACGGGTCATGATCATCGCCAATATCAGGATCGGTGACATAGACAAACCGGTCATCAAAGCCCGACACCACTACCCAATGGGGAATTTTATCGCCGTAAATGCGGTACTGGCTGATTAGAACCAGCGCCATCTGGCCGTTGCGCATGCGGTTTTCGATCTCGGTCACGCCAAACGCACCAACAGATACGGGAATGCCTGCCTGTTCGATCTGACGGGCAAAATCATAATGCACCAGTTCGACCACTTCGCGGCTTTTGGCTTTGCGCACGGAATCAACAAAAAGCGGCCCATCGCGACTGCGCAAGACCTCGACGTTAAACCCGCGTCGATCTGCCGCCAATGCCAAGCCCAACGGACCACAGCCACCATGACCTGATGTCATGAAAATGGTGGTGGCTTCGCGCCACAATGCGATTTCAAGGCTCCTGTCCATTTCAACCAATGGATCAAGCGCATTCATCGCCATCATCAAGGACGCCGGACCACAGGTGAATGGCAGGGTCTGGTGATAAAAATGGATCGGCGATGGCAGGCGCATCGATTGGGGGACGAGCACCCTTTCCATGCGCAGAGCATCGGAATGATCGGGATAATAATCAGGATACAGCGCAAATTCACGGTAACCCGCACCGTGAAACAGCGCGATGGCAACCGCGTTGCCCTGACTGACCTCAAGCCGCAAAATCGGCGCACCGTAATCAAGGCTAAGCTCTTCTGCCTGCCTCACAAGCGCGCGCCCAATGCCTTTTTGGCGAAAGTTCGGATCGACCGCCATCGAATAAAGCCGGGCCAACGCTACATTGCTACGAAAAACCACCAAGGCATAGCCAACAACAGCACCGTTACTTTCGGCAACGCGCAGACGTGCGGTTTCACTACCGATAAAGCGTTTGAACGCCCGGCGGCTTAGTCGGTCAATGTCAAAGGAACGGTTTTCAATGTCACACAGGGCATCAAGATCCCCGTCATGTGCCAATCGAAACCCGATCTGGCTGTCATCAAGTTGGCCCAAAATCACACCTGCATTGCGCACCCACGACATTCAAAGCATGTCACGGCGTCATATCGACACGAAACGTTTAAATGCAATAGTGCAATTTCGGTAAGCGTGCCGCGCGTTTATGCCATGCAGCACTTCATGCAAGCACCCAACACTCTAGCCGCGTGCGGAGATGCGTGGTACCAACGGCGACATATCATATCCGGCATCTGACGCTGATTTGATGATGTCTTGCACCGGCAGCTTACCCGCACTGGCCAAAGACCACAGGATCGTGCAACGCGTGCCGCTGCGGCAATAGGCAAATACCGGCTTTTCTGCCGCTGCAAGATTGGCGGCAAACGCATCGGCATCAGCATCAGCAACATTGCCGCTGGCGACAGGCTGAAAAATCGCTTTCATGCCAAGGCTCTCGGCCTTGGCGGCAATTTCCGCAAACGATGGCTGTCCCGGGTCCTCGTCATCCGGGCGATTGCAAATGACGGTTTTGAAACCGGCTTTGGCAATCTCGTCAATGGCCTCTATTGGCAATTGCGGCGATACGGTCAGCTCATCACTCAAGCGTTTCATTTTTGTCTGTCCCCTTACAGCAGTTGCTATAACCGATGCCATTATCTGGCGGCTATGGCAACTGCCTGCGGGAAAAATACAGACAAAAACCCATCTTCCTCGATGTCTGCCCGTTGGAGGTCTACCCGATGTCTGACCTCATTTTCCACCTATTACATCCGCGTCGAACAGGTCCTTATCCCCAAAACGCGATACATCGGACAAAACCGGAATACTGCCGTCACCAGCATCACAACCCCGGCGGCAACCATCAGCCAGCCATAAGCCCCGAACGCGACAATCGCATCATCGGGTTTAACCATCACGAACGGTACGGCCAAAAGTACGAGCCCAAGAACAATCCGAAAGACACGATCCAATCCACCAATATTTTTCATGGTTCTTCCTCGTCAACAGATACTGGTAAAACACCACATAACCATTACATCATAAAATAATGGAATACATTGACATGGCGCAATGTGGCGCGAAAACCTGTGACGACATCGGAATTACACTGCCAGTATCTTGTCGCGATGCCCCGCACGTGCCAAAAGACAAGAAACTTGAATGGGAAATCCGATACATGAGCACCCTCGCCGCGACGCAACCTGCACCCAAAATTGAACCCGCTGATGACTTTCCGGTTTGGCAAGAAAATCACCCATCTGGCACATTTTCCGACTGGCTGAAAGCATCGGTCTGTGATGACTGGAAACGGGTAACACACCATCCGTTTACCGATGCATGGGGTGACGGTGCCCTGCCCGGCGCCAACCTGAAAAATTACCTTATTCAGGATCATCGTTTTATTGACCGGTTTGTCGCCCTGCTGGCTGCGGCAGTTTCCCGTGCGCCAACGCTCAAGGACCGCATTCCGGGGTGTCAGTTCCTTGCCCTCGTGACCGGTGCTGAAAACACCTATTTCGAACGATCATTTGACGCGCTTGGCGTTTCAGACGCGGACCGCGAAAATCAACCCGACTGGCCCGCGACCAAAGCCTTCAAACAGCTGATGACCGATGCAACAAACAGCAACAGCTACACCAACATGCTTGCGGTTTTGGCAGTTGCCGAAGGCACCTATCTTGGTTGGGCAGACCGGGTCAACACGGCCATTGCCAAACGCCCGGATGACTTTTGGTATTCCGAATGGCTCGATCTTCACATCGGCGCGTATTTCGAAAGTGTGATTGCCTATCTAAACGATCAGCTTGATCAGTGTGGCCCGGGTCTATCGGCCAATGATCGCGCGCAATGCCTTGATCATTTCCGCCGCGCGACATCGCTTGAAGTTGCCTTTTTCGATACCGCGTGGGGACCACAGGAATGACGACCATTCGCCAGTTCAAAGACAGTGACGCGCCACAGATGACGGCGATTTATCTTCGTGCTGTGACCGAACTTGGCAAGCTTCGCTATCGCCCGGAACAAGTCGCCGTCTGGGCAAAGCTTACCCCTGATGCGGACCGATTGACCGAATTGATGAACGATGGACGTAACGGATTTGTGGCCGTCACATCAGACGACACAGTCGTCGCGTTTGGTGACCTCGAAGCGGATGGTCACATCCATTTTCTTTATGCCGATCCTGACGTCGCCGGGACCGGTGTCGTCTCCACCCTGTATGACGCGATCGAGGCCAAGGCCACCGCCGACAACCTTGGCAAGATGTATTGCGAAGCCAGCGAACTCGCCAAAAGCTTCCTGCTGAAAAAGGGGTTTAAGGTCGTCGAACGGCACGACTTTGAAGTCGCAGGCGTTGCCATTCATAATTACGCCGTTGAAAAGCGCCTGCGCGTACCGTCGCCACGGCAGTAGTTTAAGCCAACTCAGATTGACGCCAGCCAATTGCCCAGTTCGGTCATACGGCGTTCCGCAAGACGCGCATTGTCATCGATGCCATATTGCCACGCCAAATCTTTCCGTCCGGGATGCTTATGCAGGTTCTCCCAGTCGTTTGCCATACGATCAAGCGCGCCCTGATCGGCAAACAGACCCGCATCAATCAGGCGCTGCCCATAACGGCGGAAAATTGCCGCCAGTTCCGCAAGCGTATATTCCGGGTGATATTGCACGCCCCAGAATCTCAACCCGTCATTCTCCATGACAAAAGCCTGAATATCGCTGTAATCGTTGCCCGCCAGAATAACCGCCCCCTCGGGCGCAACGGACACTTCGTCCATATGAACCGTCAAAGCCGAAAAGCAGGCCGGTTTTTCCGAATACATCGGGTGGCGGACACCTTCCGGGGTCAATTGGATCATGCGCCCGATGCCAATTTCACGTCCCTTGGGGATGGCACGCACCTGCCCGCCAAACGCACGCGCCACGATTTGCATGCCCCAGCAACTGCCAAATACTGGAACGCCACTAGTGACTGTCGATTTTGCAAGCGGCAACTGGTTAAGCACCGCTTCTTCGTCGATATAGGCGTTCAGCGCCGATCCGGTCCAGGCAATGCCATCAAAATCCGAAAACGTCGCCCCGCTTGGCAAACAGTCCGGACCGTCATCAGCGGGACGAATGATCGTGATATCAAGATCGGGATCAAGGTGCTTCAGGGCCGCTTCATATCCCTCGCCAGATGGTGTTCCGCCCAGAGAACGGTTAAGTTCGTTCACCGCACGCACATTGCCATCGACAATTAAAATTTTCATGCTTCCCTCATTCCAACACCTTGATCCCGCAAAAGACGCGTTTACGCGATGCCCCTAGCCAAGGTCACCGACACAGGCCCGGCGGAATATCGCCGTATAGTCGGCAACCGAAAGTTCAATCGGGTTGCCACCATCAGACGGATCTCCCTTGGCCTTGACGGCAACTTCGTCGGCGCGATCAACATCAACACCGATTTCAGCCAGGGTATTAACCACCCCCAACCGTGAACGAAACGCCATCACCCATTCAAACAAGGTGTCAAAACCGGGTGACGCGAGGTCGAGAAGACGACACACGACTTCACATTTTTCTTCAATCGCGCGGCGGTTGGCCTGCATGACATAGGGCAGCAAAATCGCATTGGTCAGGCCGTGATGGGTATCGAAAATCGCCCCGACCGGATGGGCCAGTGCATGAACGCCACCAAGCCCCTTTTGGAACGCGGTTGCCCCCATGGAGGCCGCAGCCAGCATATCGGCACGGGCCTCGATGTCGCTGCCGTTATCATAGGCACGCGGCAAGGCCTCGGCAATCAGGCGCATGCCCTCAAGTGCAACACCTTCGGCCATCGGGTGATAGCCCGGCGCGCAATAGGCTTCAAAGCAATGCACAAAGGCATCAATCCCCGTCGCCGCCGTCACATGCGCAGGCAGACCAACCGTCAGTTCGGGATCAGAAATAACGATGGCAGGCAGCATCTTGGGATGGAAGATGATTTTCTTTTCGTGGGTATCTTCCTTGGTGATCACACTGGCACGGCCAACTTCGGACCCCGTCCCCGATGTTGTCGGCACGGCGATAATCGGCGCAATACCGTCGGGGTCCGCACGCGTCCACCAGTCACCGATATCCTCGAAATCCCACATCGGACGGGTTTGTCCGGCCATCAGGGCAACGGCCTTGGCCGCATCCAGACCCGACCCACCACCAAATGCGATGACGCCGTCATGATCCCCGGCCCGGTAAACAGCCAAGCCATCATCAACGTTCTTGCCCGTAGGATTACCCTTGACCCCGGCAAACAGGCCGGTCGGAATTCCAGCAGCCTCATTCGCGGCAATCGCGTCACGCACCATCGGCAGGTCTTTAAGACCCTCATCCGTGATCAGAAGCGGCTTTTTCATGCCTGTCGCCTTGCAGGCATCGGGCAGTTCGGAAATACGGCCCGGACCAAAGCGAACAGAGGTCGGGAAGCTCCAGTTTCCAACAATCTTTTTCGTCATGTCTGTATCCTTTGCGCCAATCGGCGTCGTTAAATCTTTGTCCGCAGATGGAAGCTTTTAGGACGGGTAAGAGACTCATAGCCGACTTTCGACAACGTACACCCCCGTCCTGAATTCTTAACCCCGGTCCACGCAAGAGCAGGATCAAGATAATCCGCCCGGTTCATAAACACCGTCCCGGTCTGAAGCTGATCGCCAATGCTCAGGGCCGCATCCTCATCCGTTGTCCAGATTGACGCCGTCAGACCAAATTCGCTGTCATTCATCAATGAAATGGCTTCTGCATCCGATTTGACTTTCATGATGCCGACAACCGGACCGAAACTTTCTTCGCTCATCACCCGCATCGAATGGTCAACATTGATCAGAACCTGCGGCGCAAGATACGGCGTCCCTTCTGCGTTGGCGGCAAATTTTGACGGATCAATCAGGGCCTTTGCCCCGTCACGGACGGCATCGGCAATCTGACCGCGCACAAATGCCGCCGAGGACGCACGCACCATCGGACCAAGGTTGGTCTCCGCATCAATCGGGCTGCCAAGCCGGTACTGCCCAACAAGATCAGCAGCCTTTTCGACAAACGCGTCAAAGACGCTTTCGTGGGCGTAAATACGTTCGATCCCGCAACAAGACTGACCGGTGTTAAAGAATGCACCGTCAATAACGTTTTCCACAGCATGGTCGAGATTGACATCAGAACGGATATACGCAGGATCCTTACCGCCCAGCTCCATGCCGGTTGCGATGAATTTACCGCCAACAGCTTTTTGCACGGCATGTCCACCGGGTACCGACCCCGTGAAATTGACAAAATCAACACGGGCATCGCCCATCAGTTTTTCAGCATTGGCATGACTAAGATGCAGATACTGGAACAATCCCTTGGGCAGGCCTGCGGCCTCAAACGCCTGCGCAAAACGTTCTGCACACAGCGGGGTTTGATGCGAATGTTTCAAAACCACGGCATTGCCAGCCATCAAGGCCGGTACAACACCATTCACCGCCGTCAGGTATGGGAAGTTCCAGGGCGCGATGATTGCAACAACACCAAGTGCCTCACGCCGGATAAACCGGTTGAACCCGTCCTTCTCGCCCGGATGATAATCGGCAAGGGCTTCGGGTGCGATGTCGATCATGTAATCGGCACGTTCTTTAAAACCGGCAACCTCGCCTGCCCCCTGGGAAATCGGGCGGCCCATTTGCCAACTGATTTCTGCGGCAATTTCGTCCTTCTTTGCGACAAAGGCGGCAACGGCCTTGCGCAGGATTTCCTGACGGGTTGCAACAGGTACGCTGCGCCATTCGGCTTGCGCCACACGGGCAAGATCAAGTGCGGTATTGATCTCGGTCGCACCAGCAAGCGGGCGCTCGACATAAACCGAACCGTCAACGGGCGAGATAGTGCGTAAACTCTCAGACATAGTGCCTCACAGTTAAAGATGTGATGAGTGATTTGAACGAGGTATCAACAGGGTTGGTTCCACTCGACATCCCCGATCAAATAATTTCGAAATAACGCTGCAATTCCCAATCGGTAATCGCCTTGCGAAACTCGCGTTCTTCCCATTCGCGTGACTGGGCGTAATGGGTGACGAATTCTTCGCCAAACAACGATTTTGCCGCGTTGGAATTGCGCAGGCGTCCGGCGGCCTCAAAAAGCGTTGCTGGCAATGTCACGTCTTCTGGGAATTCTTGTTCATAGGCGTTGCCGACAACCATTTCGCCCGGCTCCACCTTGTTCTCGATCCCCCAAAGCCCTGAACCGATCGCGGCAGAAAGCGCGATATAGGGGTTTATGTCCGCCGCAGCAATCCGATATTCCACCCGCTGCGATTTTTCACTCCCCGAAATGACCCGAAGAGCCGTTGTACGGTTTTCAACGCCCCAGGTCGCCGTCGTTGGCGCCCAGAAACCGGGAACCAGACGGGAATAACTGTTTACCGTGCACGCCACCATCGACAGAAGCTCTGGCATCAGTTTCTGCTGCCCGCCAAGGAACCAGCGCATTTCATCTGACATGTTATCGGGCTTATCGGCATCATAGAATGCGGCACGGCCATCCTTGCCCTTAATCGAAACATGCATATGCCCGGACTGTCCCGGCCAGTCGGGCGACCATTTTGCCATAAAGGTTGCCATCCAGCCGGCCCGTTGCGCCAAAACCTTGGTAAAGGTCTTGAAAAGTGCCGCCTTGTCAGCAGCCATAAGGGCCTCGTCATGCATGATCGCAGCTTCGAGAACCCCCGGACCGGTTTCGGTATGCAATCCCTCAATCGGAAAATCCATGCTTTCGCCAAGTTCAAGCAGGTCACGATAAAATTCCGAGTGCACTGAATTGCGCAACATCGAATACCCATAGAAACCCGGCGTAATGTTGGTCAGATTGCGATAGTTTTTCTCCCGCACGGAATGCGGCGTTTCCTCAAACAAAAAGAATTCGAACTCGCACGCGGCTGAAACCTCGTAACCCATGTTCGATGCCTTATCGAGCACACGGCGCAGCGTTCCACGCGGACAAACGGTTTCCGCCCGTCCTTCGAACTCACCCAGAAACAGGATTGTGTCGTCTTCCATCGGCAATTCACGGCAGCTTTCCGGGATCACCCGTACCGGTGCATCCGGATAGGCCGTATGCCAGCCGGTGAATTCGGATTTATCATAAAGCTGATCATTTGAATCCCAGCCCAGAACCACGTCACAAAAAGCAAAACCGGAATCAAGAGCCGACAAAAATTTATCGCGATGCATATATTTGCCGCGCATAATTCCATCGACGTCGAACACCCCGATTTTGACGAATTTGATATCACGTTCCTGAATAAGTTTTCGTGCGTCATCGGCGGTTTTGACATCTTGCGCCTGCATCGGTGGCCTCCTGTTATTTGGGCTTTGTTATTACGTCAAATTGGTCGTTTTTCCCGGCTTTCTCGACGCATTTTTTTGATTTTCTAAACGAAAAATATATTACATTTTCGAACAAATATACATAAATTTTGATTTTTTGTATTATTTATTACACCTTAAAAATACTTCAAATTCAAGTAGATGCAGGGCACCAAATATCCGAAAGTATCTGGTGCCCTGCCCGCTCAATTGATCGGCTTAGCTGTACCGATACGGCTTACCAGCCTTCTCCATCACAGCAGCATACTGCTTGAAGATATCAACAACCTTCGCGCAACGCGGACTGGTCTGCGCGATCTCGTCCCAGAACTTGTGTGCTTCGGCTTCAACCGTTGCCCATTCGCTGTCCGGGATTGAGGTCAGCTTCATCTTTGTGCCCTGTGTACGGAGTTTGGCTTCGCCACCCCAGTACCAGTGCTGACGATAATAGTGGGAACTGTCCATGCACAATTTAAACAGCACTTTCAGATGGTCAGGAAGCTCGTTCCAGCGTTCTTCATTGGCAAAGAACGACCCACACCACGCACCGGAGATATTATTGGTCAGGAAGTAATTGGTCACATCTGCCCAACCGACCGTGTAATCCTCGGTAATGCCTGACCATGCGATGCCATCCAGCTCGCCGGTCTGCACTGCAACCTCAATGTCTTCCCATGGCAACGTCACCGGAACGACCCCGAAACGTGACAGGAACTTGCCCGCCGTCGGGAAGGTAAAGACGCGCTTGCCTTTAAGGTCGGCAAGGCTGTTGATCGGCTCAACAGTTGCAAAGTGGCAAGGATCCCACGAACCAGCCGAAAGCCACTTAACGCCTTCAACTTCGCCGTATGCTTCTTCCCAGATTTCGTTCAGGCCGTATTCTTCAAACAGGACCGGAACATCAAGGCTGTAGCGGGTGGCAAATGGGAAATAACCGCCAAAGACCGAAACATCAACCGGGGCTGCGATCGAGTCATCGTCTGACTGAACCGCATCAATGGTACCACGCTGCATGGCACGGAAAAGTTCACCGGTCGGGACCAGCTGATCGGCATAGTAAAGCTCGATTTCCATTTCACCATTGGCGACCTTGTTAAAGGCATCAATCGCCGGTTTGATCACATGCTCGCCCAGTGCCGGGCCTGCATATGTCTGCAAACGCCAAGTGATCTTTGCGTTCTGCGCCTTGACGTAAGGCGAAGCGAACGCTGTGGTACCGGCTGCAGCAGTTACAATACCGGCTTTTTTCATAAAGTCGCGTCTCGTCGTCATTGTATCATCTCCCTGATCGATGAAGTTTGTTAACGCACTTGTTGTACTGCCCTGCCCGTCCATCGGGCTCGACAGCGCCTCCTCTTCTTGAAAATCAACACCTCCCCTGAATTTCTTTTTTTTCGTGGCTGGCGGGGCCAATCCGACCCCGCCAGTAGTGGGTCTTCAGGCTGTTCACCGGGCGTAGTGCCATTCCGGCAGCCACAGCGCGATTTGCGGGAACACCATCACAACGCCAAGCGCAATCGCCATAATGATCACAAACGGCGTAATCGACTTATAGATGTCCTTTAACGTCACCTCTGGTGGTGCCATGGCACGCATCAGGAACAAATTGTACCCAAACGGAGGTGTCATATAGGCGATCTGACAGGTGATCGTATAAAGCACGCCGTACCAGACCAGATCGAAACCAAGTGCGCCGACCAGCGGCACATAAAGCGGCGCGACAATCACCAGCATTGCGGTGTCATCAAGGAACATCCCCATCAGGATGAAGGAAATCTGCATCATGATCAGGATCTGCCACGGACCAAGTCCCAGCTTATCAACAAAGAAACCCTCAATCGCCTTGACTGCGCCCAAGCCATCAAACACCGCCCCGAATGCGAGGGCCGCCAAAATGATCCACATGAACATGCAACTGATCGACAACGTCTTGCGAAGGGTTTCTTCCATGACCGAACGATTAAGGCGACGCTTGGCCAAGGCCGCAAGGGTTGCGGCAAGTGCGCCAACAGCCGAACTTTCAACAAGCGATGTAATCCCCATCAGGAACAAACCGGTCATCGAGAAGAAGATGAAAAGCGGAACAACCCCGGCCTTGAGCAAGCCGATCTTTTCCGACAACGTGATTTCCGCACGTTCTTCCTTGCTAAGTGCTGGCCCCATATCAGGCTGTATCCAGCACCGAACGGCAATATAAAGGATAAACATCCCCGCCATCATCAAACCGGGGAATACGCCCGCAAGCCAGAGTTGCCCGACAGGCTGACGCGCAATCATGCCATAGAGCACCAGAACAACGCTTGGCGGTACCAGAATACCCAGCGAACTGCCCGCCTGGATCACCCCGGTCACCATGACTTTGTCATAGCCGCGCCGCAAAAGTTCCGGCAATGCGATACTGGCCCCGATGGCCATGCCCGCAACGCTAAGGCCATTCATGGCAGAAACCGCAACCATCAAGACAATTGTCCCGATGGCAAGCCCCCCGCGCACCGGCCCCATCCAGACATGGAACATCCGGTACAAATCATCCGCCAGCCCGGATTCCGACAGCATATAGCCCATGTAGACAAACAGCGGCAACGTCAGAAGCGGATACCATTTCATCAGCTTCATGGCGGCACTGAACGCCATTTCTGATCCGCCGTCGCCCCACATGCCAAGGGCAAAAACAACCGCGACAAAACCAATGGCACCGAAAACCCGTTTCCCGGTCAGAAGCATCAGCATCATCGTGGAAAACATCAGAAGAGCAATCATTTCATAACTCATGAAAGGCTCTCCCCACGGGCTGCGGCCAGATCCTTAAAGAAGGTCGCAATCGCCTGAAGCAGCATCATAAACACGCCAAATGTCATGATCGACTTTATCGGCGTCATGGGTGGCGACCACGCCGAATAGCTGGTCTCGTTATATTGAAAAGCATAAGAGGTCGACGAAATGCCGCCATACAGCAAAAATGCCAGATAGAAGATCAGAAACAGGATTGTAATCGCATCAAGTCCGGCCTGTTTGCGCGGCGACAATGCGCCATACAGCAAATCCATCCGGACATGTGAGTCCAGTTGCATGGAATAGCCGCCCCCCAGCAGAAAATACGACACCATGATAAATTGTGCGGCTTCCAGCGTCCAAAGAGCCGGGAACTCCATCAGCTTGGTGACCGAGGAATAAATAAGCACGGCAAGCATTGCGAAAATCAAATACATGGCAAACCGGCCAATAATCCGATTAACGCGATCCACCCATCTGACATAGGTTTTGATAAACTCAGGCATTTAACGCCACTCCAACATCTCCCAGTTTATAGGTCGTAACGGCCCGTAACGCCCCGGTCAGACGCAAACACACCTGTTGCCGTCCACAACATGTGCGAACAGATCCAGTATCGACGTCTGCTTTGAACGGAAAGACTTCAGGCCCTGACAACCCATATTACGCCCCCTTGAATGCACGCCCCCATGACGGGACATGCCGCGTGATAACCCGCCTCCCTGAAAGACCGAACAATCACCAAGTCATTGAATTATTTTGCTGCTTTTCGCGGCATGGGTTTAACCCTTTGTAATGAACGTTACATGAATTCAATTTTCATGACAAGAACATCAGTTGTTGTAAAATTCATTACAATCATTGTATTTGTATGACAGGCAGGTTAAACCGCGCCTGACCCTACCTATACAGGGGTATTTGACCATTCCGGGTGGATGGTATGAACGGGGAAAGTTGCACTTGGACGTGACGCAGCAGGACACAAAACCAACCGTCGCCGAACAAATCACGCAAAAGGCTGATACGCTGACGGCATCGGAACGCAAGCTGGCCCATGCCCTGCTTGGCAATTATCCAATGGCCGGGCTTGAGACGGTTGCGACTTTTGCTGATCGTTGCGGCGTTTCTGCCCCGACGGTCCTGCGTTTCGCCAGTAAAATCGGCTTTGACAGCTACCCTGATATGCAGGCCAGACTACGTGGCGAACTCGAAGCCCGCCTTCAGTCACCCTTAACCCGAAGCAGCCTGCCCCGGTCACGCAACCGGTCCAGCCATCCGATGGGTGAATTGCTTCATGAAATCGCCGAAGCAGCAACCAACAACATTCGAACCAGCCTTGCCAATATCAATCCGGCGGAATTGCAAAGTGCAATCGAACTGATTGGTGACTGCAAAGGATCTGTTTATTTGCTGGGAGGCCGTTTTACATCAGCACTTGCGGTCTATGCCTATGAACATCTTCGCACCATGCGAAGCCATGTCCGCCGCGTGTCGGGCCAAAGTGCAAAATGGGCAGAAGACCTTCTTGATATCGGCAAACGTGACGTTCTGGTTATCTTTGATGTTCGTCGCTATCAGTCTGATGTGATTGCCTTTGCCGAAGCCGCCTCAAAACAGGACGCAAAGATCATCCTGTTTACCGACCAGTGGCTAAGCCCCATCGCCCAGTTTGCCCGCCACGTTTTCCCGGTGCGCATCGAAACCGGCACGACATGGGACAGCTCGGCCGCCAGCATGGTCATGCTTGAAGCCCTGCTCGAAGGTGTCGGTCAACATAACCCTGACCAAGTTCGCGCGCGCATCAAACATCTTGAAGCTTTGCGCCGCCCCTCCCAACCATAATTTCGGGGACGCGCACCTCAAGAAAGCCGCTCCCACACATCACGTGTGTCAGCAGTATCTAGTCGCGCAATCCACGCTTGGCCGTGGCCAGAACCCGGTCGATATAGGCATTCGATTGCCCGACATAATTGGCCGGATCACGCACCGATGCCCAATCAACCGGTGCATCGGTCAGTTTGGGCAATTCATCAAACAGGTTGGATTGATTGACCGCCGATTGCGCCAAGCCATCCTTGACCAGCTTATCAGCCGCATCGCGGCCCACATGATCGGCAAGGGCAAATGTCGCCGCCTCGGCCAGCATCGCCCCGCGTGACAGCTCAAGGTTGGCCGCCATGCGGTCCTGATTAATCTTAAGGGTCGGCACCATATCGACCGCCTGCGCAAGTGCAGTTCCCGCCGCCATGATCATTTGCGGCAAGGTCAACCATTCCAGAAGCCAGCTTGACCCGGATCGTTCGTGATCATGAAGCTGCGACTGGGCAAAGGTCCCCAACTGACCGGCATTAAACCGCGCCAACGTCACCAGCATTTCCGCCTGCACCGGATTGGATTTGTGCGACATGGTCGATGATCCGCCCCCCTTGCCCGGCTGGACTTCGGCGATTTCCGACTGTGCGAGTAAAACAAGGTCCTGCCCCATTTTACCAAGCGCGCCGGTTAACGCTGTTAACTGAGCTGCAAAATCAACCAAAACATCACGCTGCGCATGCCATGGCATGTCGCTGGTTTCAAGATCAAGTTCCTCGGCCAGATTGTTTTCAACCGAAGCGGCCTTACCCCCAAGGGATGCCAGCGTTCCCGCAGCCCCACCAAACGACAGGCGCAGCAAATCATGCGAAAGCCCCTCAATCCGCCGATCAATCCGCACCAACGGTGCTAACCATCCCGCCGCCTTAAGCCCGAATGTCGTTGGCACCGCCTGTTGCGACCGGGTCCGCCCAATCATCACAGTGTTGCGGTGTGTTTCGGCAAGGGTTGAAAGCGATTTGGCCAGCTTGCGAATGCGCCGCCGGATGATCGAAATGACATCGCGTAGCCGCAACACAAGCCCGGTATCAAACACATCCTGACTGGTCGCCCCGAAATGCACATAGCGCTCATCATCGCCACCAATTTCCGCCTTAAGCGCCTTGACCAGTGCCGGAACCGGCACGCCCGAACTTGCCGTACCCGCCGCCAAACTCGCCGGGTCGGGCTGAAAATCGCGGCACACCTCGGCAATTCTGGTCGCACTTGCTTCGGGGATCACGCCCGCGCGCGCTTGGGCGGCGGCCAATGCTGCCTCAAACAACAGCATCGATGCAATCTGCGCGCTGTCCTCAAACAGCTCGGCGATTTCGCGGTCAGCGAAAAGATCGCCAAGCAGGGCAGAATCAAAGGGCGAAATGGTCATCAGGCTTAATCCACCTTCATCAACAGGTGTGAAATCAGGGTGCGAGTGTCGCGCCACCAACACCGTTGGTCAACACCGCAAAAAACAAAGCCCCTGCCCGTCAACCGGCACAGGGGCTTCGATTTAAAAATCATCTAAACGCTGTTTGGCTTAAACAGCTTCAAGCGCAATCGCGATGCCCTGACCAACGCCAATGCACATGGTCGCCAGCGCATATTTACCCCCGGTGCGTTTCAGCTGAAGGGCTGCTGTCCCGGCAATACGCGCGCCTGACATACCCAACGGATGACCCAGCGCAATCGCCCCGCCATTGGGGTTCACCCGCGCATCGTCATCGGCAATGCCAAGATCACGAAGGGTCGCCAAACCTTGCGACGCAAAGGCTTCGTTCAACTCGATCACGTCAAGCTGATCGGTGGTCCAGCCCAAACGCGCCAAAAGTTTTTGGCTGGCCGGTGCCGGACCAAAGCCCATGATGCGCGGCGCAACACCCGCCGTCGCACCGCCAACAACCTTGGCAATCGGCGTCAGGCCGTATTTTTTAACCGCTGCTTCGGACGCGATGATCAATGCCGCCGCGCCATCATTGACACCCGATGCATTGCCCGCCGTCACCGACCCGCCTTCACGGAACGGGGTCGGCAATTTAGACAGCTTTTCCGCCGTCGTGCCCGGACGCGGATGTTCATCCTTATCGACAATAATCGGATCGGCCTTGCGTTGTGGAATGGTCACCGGGGTAATTTCCTCGCCCAGAATACCATTTTCCTGTGCGGCAACGGCTTTATCCTGTGATCGGGCGGAAAATGCGTCCTGATCTTCGCGCGAAACTTTGAAATCCTCGGCGACGTTTTCACCAGTTTCAGGCATGGACTCCACGCCGTATTGTTTCTTCATCACCGGATTAACAAACCGCCAGCCAATCGTCGTGTCATAGATTTCCGCATTGCGCGAAAAGGCCGAGGTCGCCTTGGGCATCACAAACGGTGCACGTGACATGCTTTCAACACCACCGGCAATCATCAAATCGGCTTCACCGGCCTTGATCGCACGCGCGGCAATAATGATCGCATCCATGCCCGACCCACACAGGCGGTTAACCGTGGTACCGGTCACTGTTTCTGGCAAACCGGCCAAAAGTGCGGACATGCGTGCAACGTTACGGTTGTCTTCACCGGCCTGATTGGCACAGCCAAAAATGATGTCTTCCACCGCGCCAAAATCGACACCGGGATTGCGGTCCATCAGCGCCTTAAGCGGGATAGCGCCCAAATCATCGGCGCGCACCTGCGACAGGCTGCCACCAAAGCGGCCAATCGGGGTGCGGATGTAATCGCAAATATATGCGTCAGCCATGTTCTTGATCCTTGCTGGCAGTCTTACTGCTGGCCTTCATGGGCCTTGGCGGTACGGGCATGCAGTTCACGCAGAACTTTAAGCTCGTTTTCATTCGGGATCGGAGTTTGCGCAACTTCGTCTGCAAATTCAACGTCCCAGCCGGTATTTTCGATGATATCTTCGCGCGTCACACCGGGATGGATCGACGTCACGATGAACTGTTTGCCCACCGGATGCGGTTCCATGATGCAAAGATCGGTAATCAAACGCGACGGTCCCTTGGTATCGACACCATAGGACGCGCGATCATCCCCGCCCGTGCCGTGACCAAGCGAAGTGACAAAATCGATCTTTTGCACAAAACCGCGTTTGCTTTGCTTCATCACCAAAAACACTTCGCCGCAGCTCGTCGCAATCTCCGGCGCACCACCACCGCCCGGAAGGCGGACTTTGGGATCGTCGTAATCGCCAATCACAGTGGTGTTGATGTTGCCAAATTTATCAAGCTGTGCCGCGCCAAGGAAGCCCACCGAAATCTTGCCACCCTGAAGCCAATAGCGGAACATTTCCGGCACGGCCACGGTGTTCATCGCCGTTTCACACAGCTCACCATCACCGATGGACAACGGCAAGACATCTGGCTTGGTGCCAATCGTGCCACTTTCATAAATCAATGTCAGTTCCGGCGCATGGGTCAACCGCGCCAGATTGCAGGCCGCAGACGGCATACCAATACCAACAAAGCACACATCGTCGTTTTTAAGCGCGCGTGCGGCGGATACCGTCATCATTTCAGTCGGGGTATAGTCAACCATGATCTTTTCTCCGCTTACGCTTTGTTGGCTTCACGCTTGGCCGCGAAATCTTCGGGCCCGCCATTCATCACATGTTCTTCGATCCAGGCAGTAAACGCCTCACGATCGCGCGCAATCGGGTCCCACGCCTTGTAAAACGCATTGTCGCGTTTGTAATATCCTTGGGCATAGGACGGATGTGCGCCACCCGGCACCTCGACAATTGCGGTCACGGCCCAATTCGGCAACATCACGGCATTTGGCGAAATATCACCAAAATCATCGACGATTTCCTCAACCGTAATGATCGATTTCTTCGCGGCCAGAACGGCTTCTTTTTGCACGCCGACAATGCCTTCAAACAGGACATCGCCCTTTTTGTTGGCTTTCTGGGCATGCACAACCGTCGCATCCGGGCGGATCGACGGCACCGCGGCCAAACTTTCGCCAGTGAACGGGCATTCGATGAACTTGATGTTCTTGTTCACACGCGGCAATTCCGCACCACGGTATCCTTTAAATACCGCACACGGCAGCCCCGCCGCCCCGGCGTCATAGGCATTTGCCATCGCCGCGTGGCTGTGTTCTTCGATTTCAAGTTTGTGTGGCCAGTGCTCCTGAACCGCTTCGCGCAGGCGATGCAGCGATCCAACACCGGGATTACCGCCCCATGAAAACACCAGTTTCTTGGCACAACCCGCCCCGATCAACTGATCGTAAATCACATCTGGCGTCATCCGGATCAGGGTTAGATCCTTGATCCCCTGACGGATCACTTCATGCCCGGCGGCATGCGGGATCAGATGGGTGAACCCTTCCATCGCGATGGTATCGCCATCCTTAATGCAGGACGCGACGGCGTCTTTAAGCGTCATGAAACGTGCAACCACGGCAAAAACTCCTGTGGTATCAAACCAACAAAACAGAACAAACGTGGGGCCAGGGCCCCTGATAACGTTAGGAATAAGGATCGATGGCTGTGACAGCTGGCTTTCCCCAAAGCAGCACCCACAGCCATCGCGCCAGATCGACTTACACGTCGAAGAACACGGTTTCCGCATTCCCCTGCATGTGGATATCGATCCGGTATTCAATCCCGGTCGGGGTTTGGATGCGCTTGGCAATCAAGGTGTCGCGACGATCGGCGGGTACTGATTGCAGGACATCGTCCTTGGCATTCAACGCGGCCTCATCATCGAAATAAAACCGGGTAAAGGCGTGGACAAGCATGCCGCGCATAAAGACAATCACATTGACAAACGGTGTCTTGGCATCTTCGACGACACCGGGTTTGATCGTCTCAAACCAGAACCGGTTGTCGGCATCCGTGCCCGTCCCGCAACGGCCAAGGCCGCGGAAACCGCTATCGGCAACATCAACCGGATTTTCGCTGTAAACACCATTGGCATCGGCCTGCCAGATTTCGATCATCGCATCATTTACGCGATTACCTTCGCCGTCAAAAACGGTGCCGGTAATGCGGATGTGCTCGCCATCGGCATCCGGGCCAGCAACGGTCGGATTGACGATATCGCTAAAGTCGTATCCATACTGTCCAGCGGTCAGGCCATAGGCGAAATACGGGCCAACCGTCTGTGAGGGGGTTTCACCATATGCCATGACTTAATTCTCCATCGGGGTGCCGTTGCGTCCGCGAAGGACAATGTCAAACTGATAACCAAGGGCAAAGCCCTCCTCGGTCTTCTTAATCGAGAATTTGGCAATCAGGCGTTCGCGCGCCGCCGCATCCTTGGTCTCAAGGAAGATCGGATCAAGATCAAGCAACGGATCACCGGGAAAATACATCTGGGTGACAAGACGGGTGGCAAACCCCGGACCAAACACCGACAGATGGATATGGTTCGGACGCCATGCGTTGAAATGGTTGCCCCACGGATAGGCGCCGGGCTTGATCGTATAGAACATGTAATTGCCGTTGGCATCGGTCATGCACCGGCCCGATCCCCGAAAATTCGGATCAAGCGGTGCGTCATGCTGGTCAACTTTATGCACATACCGCCCGGCCGCATTGGCCTGCCAAACTTCGACAACAATATCAGGCTGCGGGCGGCCATCGGTATCAAGCACACGCCCATGCACAACAATGCGCTCGCCAAGCGGCTCACCATTGGTGATGCCGTTTTTGGTCAGATCGAAATCAAGTTCACGCACCGATGCCGGGGCAAAGCGCGGGCCTGTCCCCTCGGTCAATCCTG
Source organism: Thalassospira lucentensis MCCC 1A00383 = DSM 14000 (assembly GCF_000421265.1). Taxonomy (GTDB): domain Bacteria; phylum Pseudomonadota; class Alphaproteobacteria; order Rhodospirillales; family Thalassospiraceae; genus Thalassospira; species Thalassospira lucentensis. The sequence goes on from NZ_ATWN01000005.1 coordinate 303,118, forward strand.
ATTTGATCGCAAGTGGCGCACGCGACGGGCCACGCAGCAAGGTGGACTTATAACCCGGCGCAATAAGCGGGGCGTGGGATCCCCAATCACGCGGTTTGAAAACGGACATGTGACTACTCTCCCTTGGGCGCCGCGTCGATCTCGGCATAGGTTTGTTTGGCAATGCGGAATGCCGTATTGGCGGCAGGAACGCCGGCATAGACCGCAACATGCATCAGGGTTTCACGGATATCATCGCGCGTCGCCCCGGTATTGAGTGTCGCGCGGATATGCATGGCAAGTTCTTCTTCATGACCAAGCCCCGCCAGAAGCGCGATGGTCACAATCGAACGTTCACGCTTGGTGAATTTGTCACTCGTCCAGACACCGTTCCAGACATTTTCAGTGATATAGCGCTGAAAACCTTCGTCAATTTCGGTGATGTTTTTCGATGCACGATCTACATGCGCATCACCCAAAACAGAACGGCGGGTTTTCATGCCAACGTCATACCGGCTCTCAGACAAGGTTATTCTCCTTGGTAAATCGGTCGATCAACCGGGTAAGCTGTTCCGGGGTTTCGATGCATGGCAAATGCCCGACCCCGTCGATCAGTTCAAATGTCGCATTCGGGATCATGCCCGCCATCGCACGCACCACATCGGGCGGCGTTGCAAGGTCAACTGATCCACAGATGCATAAGGTCGGCACAGAAATTTTGCCCGCCGCATCGCGCAAGTCCCCGTCGCGAAGTGCGACACAGGTACCGATATAGCCATCTGCGGTCGTGCGGACCAGCATGTCGCGATACATCGCGGTTTCAAGCGGGCGGTTGGCACGGAAATCCGGCGATAACCAGCGTTCCATGATCGCATCGCCCAGAACCTCGATCCCGTCGGCCTTGATCGCCTCAATCCGGCTGTTCCAGCCATCATAATCGCCAAGTTTCGATGCGGTATCACACAGGATCAGGCCTCGAATACGTTTGGGCTGCTCAGCAATAACTTTCTGGGCAATCAAACCACCCACCGACAGACCGCAAATGATCACCTGATCAAGACCAAGATGGTCCAGCAAGCCGATCAGGTCACTGGCATGCAGCGAAACGTCATATGGCGCATCACCAATCCCTGAAAGCCCGTGACCGCGTTTGTCATAGGTCACAATGTTAAACCGGTCCGAAAGCCCGGCAACAACATCGTCCCAGATCCGCAGATCCGTGCCGAGAGAATTCGAAAAAACCAGCACCGGGCCGTCTTTTGGGCCGGTCTGGGCATAATGGATATGTGTCCCGTTGATCGGGGCGACGTGTAAACTCATGTCGTTTCACCCTGACTATTTCGCCCTACATTCTCAGACGGTTTTGGTTATGTAAAATGAGGATTTGCGTATTTTGCATAACTATATAAGTATACAACCACCATAAATAAGACGATCCCAATAACGATCCACCTCACGGTAGCAGGGTAGCATGCTGGACCAACGTATTAAGTTTCGCCACCTGACGTGTTTTCTCGAAGTTGCCCGCCAACGCAGCGTTGGCAAAGCCGCCGACACACTGTCAATCACCCAGCCCGCCGTCTCAAAAACCATCCGCGAACTCGAAGAACATCTTGATGCGCGGCTGTTTGACCGATCCAAACGCGGTGTCACCCTGACCGATTTTGGCAAGGTGTTCCTGCGCTATGCCGGGGCCAGTGTCACGGCCTTGCGCCAAGGTGTCGACAGCATCAGTCAGGTCCGCATGCAAGGTGGATTGTCGATTAATCTTGGCGTTTTGCCAACGGTTGCGGCAAGTGTGATGCCCGCCGCCATTCGCCGGTTCAAGGCGCTTAGCCCCGATACCACCGTGAAGGTTGTCGCCGGGCCGAACGTCATGTTGATGGGGCAATTACGCGTTGGTGAACTTGATCTGGTGGTCGGACGGCTGGCCGAACCCGATCAGATGTCGGGATTGTCGTTCATCCATTTGTATTCCGAACATATTTCGCTGGTCGCCCGCCCCGGCCATCCATTATTGGCCGATAAAAATCCCGACATCACCCGCATTCGTGAATTCACGGTTCTGGTCCCGCCCAAACACGCGATCATTCATTCGACGGTTGATAAAATGCTGATTGCCCATGGGATCGGTGCCCTGCCGGACCGGATTGAAACCGTTTCGACATCTTTCGGACGCGCCTTTACCCGTGAAACCGATGCAATCTGGATCATATCAAACGGGGCTGTGGCATCCGATATCGCCGAGGGTAACTTGGTTGAACTGCCGATTGATACCAGCGACACCTTTGGTCCGGTGGGCTTGACCACCCGAATTGATAGCCCGGTATCGCCCCCCGTCGAAATGTTGATCAATGCAGTCCGTGAAGAAGCATCCGCCCATCACACAACACTTTCGAGCAGGAAGTCATAATCGTTTGGTTATGCATATGTGCTTACATATCATTATACATAACCATCTCGTGCCCTTTAGATTGGTTCAAAATCGGCATGGCAGAATTGCGTCAACCGCAGGCCACGCCTAAAAACAGTCCTAAAAACAAGAATAAAATATCTTGGAAAACTTCGTACTTTAAGGGTGCGCATCGTGGCTGAAACGTTTGCCAGCGTCATGAACGCGGCAAAACGTTCAAAGGAGGAAGAATGAAACACATCACCAAATTGCTGGCTGGTGCTGCTGTCGCGACCATGGTGTCGTTCGGCGTACACGCACAGGAAGTTACCCTGACCGTTCACCATTTCCTGGGTCCGAAAGCACCGGCCCAGTCGAAAATGATCGAGCCATGGGCAAAGAAAATCGAAGAAGAATCAAACGGCCGTATCAAGTTTGAAATCTTCCCGTCCATGTCTTTGGGCGGCAACCCGCCGGAACTGTATCGTCAGGTCCGTGACGGTGTTGCCGATATCGTCTGGACCCTGCCGGGTTATACCCCGGGTGTATTCCCGCGTTTGGAAGTATTTGAACTTCCGGGCGTTCACCTTGGTGATGCACGCGCAACCAACCTTGCGATGTGGGATCTGAAAGACGAATACGCCGAAGACCTTAAAGACGTTCATACCCTTGCGGTTCACGTTCATGCCGGTCAGGCCATCCACCTGACCCAAAAAGACGTCCGCACCGTTGACGATGTCAAAGGCCTGAAACTGCGCACCCCGACCCGTACCGGGTCATGGATGATCGAAGCATGGGGCGCTGAACCCGTTGGCATGCCGGTCCCGGCTCTGCCGCAGGCAATGTCACTTGGCGTTGTTGATGGTGGTCTGGTGCCGTTCGAAGTCGTGCCGCCACTTAAATTGGCTGAACTGGTTGCCTATTCCGTCGAAGGCGAAGGTGTAAATTCACGCTTTGGCACCTCGACCTTCCTGTTCGCGATGAACAAGGACCGTTACGACAGCCTGCCTGACGATCTCAAGGAAATCCTTGATCGCAATTCCGGTCGTGAGTTTGCCGGTCATATCGGCGATGTCTTTAACGACGTCGAAGAAGTCGGCAAGAAAATGATCAACGATGGCAAAGGCCAGGTCGTTCAGCTGACCGCAGAACAAAAAGCAACCTTTGATGCGCCGGCCGCAACCGTTGTGGATCGCTGGATCGAAGAAGCAAGCTCGAATGGTATCGACGGTGCAAAACTGGTCGAAGACGCCAAAGCAGCCGTTCTGTCCCATACCAAGTAACCTTTCCAAGGTACTGGAAAATCTTGTGGGGTCACGTATCATGCGATGCGTGACCCTGTTTTTCCCGCGAGATTGTTTGAATCATGAAAAACGTGCTGAATAAGGCCGCCGCCTGGTTTGCCGTTGCTGGCGGGTTTCTTGCCCTGCTGATTGCTGTGGTGACGATGGTCAATGTGACCGCCTTTGGCCTCGACAAACTGGCCCGACTGTTTGACGCCAATGTCCCCGCCATCATCGGCTACGAAGATTTCGTCAGCATGATCGTCAGTTCGGCAGCATTGATGTTCTTCCCCTACTGCCAATCGCGCCACGGCCATGTCGCTGTTGACGTGTTCATTAAAATGTTTCCGACGTGGTTTGCCCGTGTTGTCGACACGGCATCGGGCATCTGCATGACGCTGCTGGCACTGTTCCTTGCCTATATGATGGTGCATGGACTGATCGAAGTGCGCAGCGACAATACGCTTTCGGCAATTCTGGGGTGGCAGATCTGGCCGTTTTATGTGCCGGGCATCGCATCGATGTTCCTGTGGGCGCTGATTGCCGGAAATCAGGTTTTCGAAAGAGAGTCCAATGTCTGAACGCGAATTAATCGGCCTTGGCGGCCTTGGGCTGCTGTTCTTCATTCTCGCACTGCGCGTTCCGGTTGGCCTTGCAATGGTGGGTGTCGGGATTGGCGGCAACTATGTGCTCAGCCTGTTCTTCCCGTTCCTGCGGTTTGATCCCTATTTGCAGCAATTCAAATCCCTGTTTTACGGGATTGTGTCGAACTATGAACTGTCCGTCGTGCCGCTGTTTGTTTTGATGGGCTATCTCGCCAGTCAGGCCAACCTGTCACGCGATCTGTTTCAGGGGGTCAATGCCATCCTTGGCCGGTTCCGGGGGGGCGTTGCCATGGCCGCCATTGGTGCATGTGCCGGGTTTGGTGCGGTCTGCGGATCATCACTTGCCACCGCATCGACCATGGGCAAAGTCGCCCTGCCCGAACTCGACCGGCTGAAATATTCGCCGCGTCTGGCAACCGGTACGCTGGCGGCGGGCGGCACACTTGGCATTCTGATCCCGCCATCGGTCGCCCTTGTGATCTATGCGGTCACCGTCGAGGCATCAATCATTCAGATGTTTCAGGCAGCCATCATTCCGGGCCTCATCGCGGTTCTGTTCTTTATGGGGGTGATTGCCATTCAGGTGCGCATCAACCCGTCACTGGCCCCCAAACCCGCCCCGATGGAGCCTGCTGAACGTAAAGAAGCCCTGCTGCGCCTGATCCCGGTCATGGTGATCTTTGGCGCGATCATTCTGGGTCTGGGTGCCGGTCTGTTCACCCCGACCCCGGCTGCCGGTGTTGGCGTGTTCGCCATTCTGGTATATGGCACCTACATGCGGTTCCGTGGCAAGGGTGGCTTGACATGGCAAGGTCTGCGTCAGTCGCTCAAAGACACCGCGGTTACCTCCTCGATGATTTTCTTCATCCTTCTGGGTGCGGAAATCCTCAAAGGCTTCTTTAGCCGTGCCAACCTTCCGGCCTATATGGCCGAAGCCGCCGCCACCAGCGGCCTTGATCCGTGGCTGATCATGGTTCTGATGCTCCTCGCCCTGATCGTTCTGGGCTGCTTCATGGAAAGCCTGTCGATGATCGTCGTGGTGATCCCGTTCTTCTGGCCGGCCCTTGTCGACATCAATGGTGGCGACTGGGCAACGGCGGCGACGGCGGCCTATGGCATGGGGGCCGAGGACCTTAAAATCTGGTTTGGTATTCTGGCCCTGATTGTCGTCGAACTGGGGCTGATAACCCCGCCCGTCGGGCTGAATGTGTTTATCATCAACGCACTGGCCAAGGGTGTCCCGATGAGCCAGACCTTCCGGGGTGTGATGCCGTTCTTTGGCGCAGAGATTATCCGTATTTTTCTGATCATCTTCGTCCCGGCACTCACCTTGTTTGTGCCCTCGTTCCTCGGTGGATAGCCAGTTACCAATAAGAACACCAAAGCCCGCCATTTCCGATGGCGGGCTTTTCTTTTGATCACACCCAAAACAGGGTAAACTTGACCATCCGGTTCCGTGCCCCATCATAAGAAAGCCCATGCGCAACAGCATCCCGATCTATAAACTCTATGGCGAACGTGATGCCAATGCCCGAACGGCTGGCGGGTTGGATGCCACGCGCGATCCAGGCAACAGCACCGCCGAACCACAACCGATCACTGAACCGGAATTCTTTCACCTTGAAAGCATCCCCGAACGATCCCGCCTGCATGACTGGCACATCAAACCCCACCGCCACACCAACCTGTTTCAGTTGCTTTACATCACCCGTGGGCAGGCAAATATCAGTTTTGACGACCAGCAATTTCCCATGCATGTCGGGCAATTGATCACTGTCCCGCCGGGCACTGTCCATGGCTTTAAATTCAGTGATGATATTGATGGCTGGGTTATTTCGCTGACCGATTACCATCTCGGTCAAATCCTCGCTCCCGCGCCAAAACTGCTGGCCCGGCTTGATCAGGCGGTCTGTGTCGATACCAGAACCCCGTCCGATCAACAGGCCCCGATGGATTTTCTGATCAAACAGCTGGTCTTGGAATATTACAGCCACAAAACTGGACGGCTGTTTGCGCTGCGTCATATTCTGGGTCTGTTGCTGCTTGATATCGGGCGCAACATCCCAAGCAGCGATGCCGCCCGCCTATCGCGTCAGGAACAGAAAACCGGCAAATTCCGCAAATTCCAGTCGCTGGTCGAAAGTTTTTACAAACAGCACAAACCGCTTGAATTCTATGCACGCGAAATCGGCATCACCACCACCCAGCTTAACCGCATTGCCAAGGACATATATGGCATGACCGCAAGCGAGGTTGTGCAAAACCGCCTGATGCTGGAAGCCAAGCGCACCCTTATTTATACCGACATCGCTGTGCAGCAGATCGCCGGTGAACTGGGCTTTCGCGATGCCGGATATTTTTCACGCTTTTTCGCCAAACACGCCGACATGCCCCCGGCAGAGTTCCGGCGTGATCACCGCTAAGGTCTGCGCTGTGCTGCGCCCGGAATGACGCATTCCCGCATTCCGGGCTATCGCAAGATGGCGCTATAACCAGCCACCCGTGCCGCTCAGATGTTCTGGAAGATCGCTTAACGGCAGTTTGGTCAAATCCTTGGTGATTTCACCATCAAGCGCCTGCTCAACCGGTTTTGACATTTTCTGACGGACTGTGCCCATGATTTTGGGTGGTGCCACCACGATCAGATTGTCAAACTTTCCGTCATTACGCTTTGCCGTCAAATAGGACATGACGTCATCAACAAATTCGACCTGGGCATGTTCATGGGGATCGGTACTTGGCGGCATGGCGTGGCGTTGCTGATTGCCGCCGGGGTTGGCAAAGCCGCGACCGGGCTTGTCACTGGCAATGTCCGAACTTGAACGATTATCCGCAATCATTTCATGAACGGTTTCCAGATGACGGCCTTCGGCATCGTGACGAACGGAAATCACATGTGCGCGGCCACCATCGGCGACAAGGATCCACTGGTTCTTATGGGGCATTTCAAACCTGCCATTTGTTGTTGCAGATACCTCGCCAACGCCCGCAAACGCCATGATGTTCCAGCCAATCCCCCGAAAAACAAAAAGGGCCGATCATCTGACCGGCCCCTTTGATGTTTTCATGCGAGAAAATGCGTTACCGCCAGCCCAGCAACCAGCGATCCAACCGCCCCAGCAACCACGAAACGCACAAGCCCATCAAGGATAACACCACCACACCGGCAATCAGTTGATCGGTCTGATAGAGGTTCCCTGCCGCCAGAATAAGCGCCCCGATCCCGTATTGCGCGCCAATCATCTCGGCCGCAATCAGCAAGATAATCGCAATCGACGATGAAATGCGAAAGCCCGACAGAATGGTCGGCAACGCGCCGGGCAGGATAATTTTGCGGATCACCGACCACATCGGCAAATCAAAACTTTGCCCCATGCGGATCAGGTTGCGCTGCACATTATCCACCCCGCCAAACGTATTGATCACGGTCGGGAAAAACACGCCAAAGGCAATGGTGGCAAATTTCGATGGCTCGCCAATGCCAAACCAGATGATAAACAGCGGCAACAACGCGATTTTCGGGATCGGGAACAAGGCCGATACCAATGCCACACCGGGCGACCGCGCCCATGTAAACATGCCGACCAGAAAACCAACGACCAAACCGGCCACCGTCCCCATGATCCAGCCACCAACAAGGCGCTGCAACGATGCACCAAGGTGCAACCAAAGGTCCCCCGACACAATCAACTGCCAAAGTGCCTTGGCCACCGCCACCGGGCTTGGCATCGCAAGTTCGGAAATAAACCCGGTGCTTGATCCCAATTGCCACAGGGCAATCACCACCACAAAGCTGGCCCATGCTGCCACCGGATTGGATTTCGGGTTAAACCCCGTCGCCCGGAACCGCACCAGTGATGCCGGTGCGCCCTGCTCAACATCACGCGACATGGTCAAGCTCCTTATCGGCCGCAATTGCCTCATCGCGGATCAACGCCCAAAGCGCCTGCTCATGCGCAATCAGTTCGGGCATGCCTTCATGGCGATCCTTGATCGGCACATCAATCGTATGGATTTCCTTGATCGTGCCCGGACGTCGGCGCAATGCCACCACCTTATGGGCCAACCGCACCGCTTCATTCAGGTTATGGGTGACATACACCGCCGTCATGCCGGTGCGCGCAAACAGATCGGAAAACTCATCAAGCAATAAAATCCGCGTCTGCGCATCCAGTGCCGAGAGGGGCTCATCCATCAACAGGACAGCCGGCCGCACCGCCAACGCGCGCGCAATCCCCACCCGCTGCTTCATCCCGCCCGAAAGCTGCTTGGGATACGCATTGGCAAAATCGGAAAGATTGGTTTGCGCCAGCACTTCATCAATGCGCGCCGCGCGCTCCGCTTTCGATAATGGATGGTCTTCCAGCACCAGACTGATATTGCCAGCAACCGTGCGCCACGGCAAAAGTGCGAAGTCCTGAAAAACATACGTCAGCGGGTTTAAGCACCCCTCGGGCTTTGCCTGATCACACATCAGGACTTCGCCGCTGGTCGGTTTAAGCAACCCGCCAATGATCGACAAAAGTGTGGATTTTCCACAGCCCGACGGCCCGATCAGGGCCACGACCTCACCCGGCTCAATGCCAAAATCAATGTCGCGCAAAGCTTCGACCTGATCATAGCTATGACTGACATTTTTGATATGAAGGCGCATGGCGCTCTCTTTTAAGGGAAGAAACAAATGCAAACCGGGCCGAAGGCATGGTGCTTCGGCCCGGCATCATGTCACGTCGCCTTACTGACCAAGCGGGGCAATAAAGCTCGTATCGATGAAGTCATCCGGGTTGGCATCGGCCGAAACGTAACCACGCTCCTGATACCATTTGACCTGCGCTTTGACGTCCTCGACATCAAGTTTGCCTTCCTCGGTAATGAACATCGCGCCATTGCGGATTTTCGGATAGGCCTTTTCAGCCGGATCGTCGCTATAGACATACTTGTGCACGATCTCAAGAATCTCGTCGGTGGTGTCACTTTTCACAAGCTTACCATCGCCGTCCGTTGCCAAAAGCCCCGCCCGGTAATCGGCCACCCCTTTTTGATAGGCGCGCACGAATTTCTCGACCACATCGCGGCGGTCTTCAACATTGCGTGCGGATGTGAATAACCCACCGACCTGATAGGGCACATAATCCTTGACCCAACCAATGATGTGCGCCGCCCCGGCATTGGCCAGCGGCTTTGCAATATGGGGCACAATGATCATGCTATCGACCTGCCCGCTGTTCAGCGCACCAATCATGTTGGGCACGGACTGAAGCGGTTTAAGCTCCATGCTTTCAAGGTCCACACCGGCCTTCTCGGCCACATTGCCGATCATGTAATGGAACGATGACCCAACTTGCGACAGCGCAAAGCTATGCCCGCCCAGCTTATCAACCGACGTCAGACCAGCCTCAAACGCCTTGTTCGATGCCAAAATCGCCGATCCGTCATAGCCGGCATCTTCATGAAGCTGCGCGCCAATCACCTTAAGCGCGCCCTTGCCCGCAAGGTTAAAGAACCCGCCCGTGAATGCGGTCACGCCAAAATCAGCATCCCCCGATGCAATCGCCACCGCAACCGGCTGGGCCGACCGGAAAAACGTAATTTCCGCATCAAGCCCTTCGTCGGCGAAATAGCCCTTTTCCTTGGCAATAAACAACGGCGAACTTGAAACGAATGTCAGCGCGGCAATGTTGATTTTCTCTGCCGCGTTTGCCGCCCCGGCCCCCAACACAGTCGCACCAAGAGCAACCGCCAGCACCGACCGACGGGTCGCCTGCACGGCCCCGCGCATCAAATCATGTGAACGCATGTTTCCTCCTCAAAACCATTTTTTGTTCATTTATGTGTTCGCAATTTTGGTAGCCGATTCACCGGCAAATTGCCAATGTTTAGCGTCTATTGCATGAAAATTGGCGGGTTTTGCCCCAAACAGGCAATCAGCATGAAACGATATTTCACCCGCTGGTGGAGCATCCAGCCCGAGATCCCCGCCTTCGCGGGGATGACGGTGCCTGATACTAAGATTGATACGAACGTCATTCCCGCGCAGGCGGGAACCTCGACCCACAAACTCCACACTTAGACACCCCCCAAATTGCCATCACCGCATTCCCCCCCCGTCATCCCCGCGAAGGCGGGGATCTCGCCCCACAAGCTCCACCCCAATAAAACATCCCCACACAAATTGCCCCCCATCTCAAACAAGAACCACATAACCCCATGGATTCTCGCCTTCGCGGGCATGACGGCACCTCGTACCAAGACTGATACGAACGTCATTCCCGCAAAACCCTCCCCAGTCACCCCCGCTAACCTCCGTCATCCCCGCTCCCACCGTCATTCCCGCGAAGGCGGGAATCTCGCCCCACAAGCTCCACACCCCGCACCCCACACCCAAAACACCCACACAAAATTGCCACCCCACCCGAAACGCGATAGAACCAGCACACCACCTTCACCCGCTCACAAGGCCAATCATGCCAGAACAATCCCCGACATCCGCCCCCACCCCCAACGGTAAAACCGCCATGATCATCGGTGCCGGTCCCGCCGGGCTGATGGCCGCCGAACGGCTGGCGGGCGAAGGATATGCGGTAACATTGTATGAAGGCATGCCCAGTGCCGGGCGCAAATTCCTGATGGCGGGGAAATCGGGCCTGAACATCACGCATAGCGAAGACCTCGAAACCTTCCTGACCCGCTATGGCACCGCACGCGAACGCCTCGAACCACATTTGCGCAAATTCGGCCCCGCTCAAATCCGCGACTGGTGTGCGGGGCTTGGGATTGAAACCTTTGTCGGGTCTTCGGGTCGGGTGTTCCCGACCGCGATGAAGGCAAGCCCGCTTTTGCGCGCATGGCTCAAACGCCTTGATGGCTTGGGCTGTAAAATCCACTACCGCCACTATTGGACCGGCTGGAACGATGCCGGTCAGGCGGTTTTCAAAACCCCCGATAGCCCGACAAATGGCGAAACAACGGCCACCGCCGACATCACCATTCTGGCCTTGGGCGGCGGCAGTTGGAAACGGCTGGGATCAGATGGCAAATGGATGGACATCCTGCAAAATGAGGGGATCAAATGCACCCCGTTCAAACCCGCCAATTGCGGCTTTGAGGTCAACTGGACCGACCATTTGATTGATAAATGCGCAGGCCAACCGGTAAAACCCGTCACCCTGACCTGTCGCACGCAAACCGTACGCGGCGAATTCGTCATTTCCAAAACCGGGATCGAAGGCAGCGCGGTCTACGCCATCTCGGCAACGCTCCGCGATCAATGGCTTGAAACCGGCACAGCGACACTCACACTCGACCTCGCCCCGGACCGCACACTGGAAGACGTCACCGCCCGCCTCGCCAAACCGCGCGGCAAAAACTCAATGGGCAACCATTTGCGGAAATCGCTTGGCTTAGATGCCACCAAAACCGCGCTGATTTTCGAGGTCACCCCACGTGAAACCCTGAACGACCCCGCCAAACTCGCCACGGCAATTAAGAGCCTCCCCATCAAGATCACCAAACCCCGCCCGATTGATGAGGCGATTAGCACCGCTGGCGGTGTGGCATGGGAAGAACTGGATGAAACTTTCCAACTTATCAAACGTCCGGGCACCTACTGCCTCGGCGAGATGGTCGATTGGGAAGCACCTACGGGGGGGTATTTATTGAGTGGGTGTTTTGTCAGTTCAACTTTAGCGTAGAAGCGCGCCTCTCAACAAGCTAAAGTAGCGCTTTCTAATTGTACAGCACCTATCGCTGCACCTTTTACCAGCCTCTGCTTCAAGGTTTTGCATTTAACATGACAGATTCTTTATTGTCTATATTCCCTAAGCCTCTTCTGGATGACCTTATCCGAGGTCGCTGGCTTCCAATTATTGGCGCAGGTATGTCCCTTAATGCGGACCTTCCAAGTGGAGAAAAGATGCCATTGTGGGATAGTTTAACCGATTTATTTGCAGATGACCTTACAGACTTCTCTCCACTTGGTCCTATAGACGCCCTCTCTGCATATGAACATGAGTTCGGTCGAGCAAAATTAATTGAGAGACTTACTGATGTTTTACATATAAACAAATCTTCACCTGGAGACACTCATCGAGCTTTTTGCCAAATCCCATTTGACATAGTCTGCACAACAAATTTTGACTATTTATTGGAACAGCAGTACACAGAAATTACATCATGCCATATTATTATTGATGAAGATCAATTATCAATAAACCAGAATTCATCAGACCCATTACTAGTAAAATTACATGGAGATCTACGACATCCTTCTAGGTTAATCGCCACTGAGAATGACTATGACTCATTTATCAACAAGTACCCTTTGATTGCTACCTATCTATCTAATCTATTGATATCAAAAACAGCCATTCTGATTGGCTACAGTTTAGATGATCCAGATTTCAGACAACTTTGGAATGTCGTCTCTAGTCGATTGGGCAAGAATACTCGCCCAGCATATGCTCTAGTAGTCGATGCTTCCCCGACTGAAACGGCGCGCTTTGAAAGACGTGGCGTTAAAGTCATAAACTTACCAGGATCGAAAAACAATTACGGAAAAATTCTGGAAAACACATTCAAAGATATACACAACTATTGGCTTCAAAATGCGTTATCCGAGCAAACAATCCGTTCTGAAGACCCTTTGCTAGAATTACTTCTACCCAGACACACCCCAACTAGACTTTGCTTTTTTTCTGTACCTAAGCAGTATCTATCCATCTACAGAAAAATGGTATTCCCAGTTGTAGAGGACACAGGTTTTGTTCCCGTGACCATTGACGACGTTCTTGCAAAAGGAAACAATATTAGATCAATCACGGACACGTTGATTGATAGAGCATCTGTAGTAGTAGTGGACACTCAAAAGAATGCCTCTCGCGAAAGAGATGACCTAAAACTTGCACAGCAAAAGAAACATGAGCGGGCTAAGAACAATCGCCCCCCTTTGGAAATCATTGAAATCATTCCGAAAGGTAGCCAACCGGCCACTGAAATTCCTGTAGAATCAGTGATTCATCGCGGAAACGTTCTCGACCAAGGAATAGATAAGCTTCTCGATGAAATCAAAATAGCTTTGGAGAAAATTTCAACTTCACTGAACTCAGACTTTGAAACTGAGACCAGTAACCTAATGGCTGCAGGTGAGCACAAGTCTGCGTTGATTTCCGCCATATCTCATTTAGAGAACGCTCTTAGAGAGTACTTCGAAAAGCACTCAGATAATTCGTCCTCAAAATATGTCAATCGTGCTCCGCAATTGAGAAAAATGATCGAAGAGTCATTAATGAGGGAAATTCTCACTAAGGATGAACACAGCCGGATCATTAAACTCATTTACCGCCGAAACGAGGCAGTACACAGAACTAAGAACGTTACTGCACAAAACGCACGTGAAGCGATTGAGCTTGTGCGGAAAGTACTTGAAAGACTTCGAAACCTGTAAGAAAAAACAGCGAGGCAAAACCATGGTGAACGCCAGTGATGGCGATGCCAATCGTCATGATATTTCCGATAGCGCATCCGAACTGACCCGCATGACGGATGCCGATCCGCAAAGTCTGGCGGCCTATTACGATCAATGGGCCGAAAGCTATGACGCTGATTTGCCCAAGATGGGGTATGACGCACCAATGCGCGCGGCCGCCATCATGGTCGCACAGGATATCGCGTTTGATGCGCCGATTTTGGATGCCGGATGTGGCACCGGCCTGACCGGGCAGGAACTCGCACGTGCGGGATATACCGACCTCACCGGGATTGATTTATCACTGGAATCACTGCAAGCCGCCGAGGCCAAGGGTGTGTATCGCCACCTTAAAAAGCGCGATATGAACAAGCCACTGGCGTTTGGCGACAATGGTTTTGCCGCCGTGCAATGCATCGGAACCCTGACCTATGTGCGCGAAAAACGCAAACTGATGGCCGAGTTTTGCCGCGTGGTCAAACGCGGCGGCATCGTCAGTTTCACCCACCGCGCCGATCTGTATGACGATGCCTTTATTAAGGTCCTGACCGCCACCACGCGCGCGGGACTCTGGGAACTGGTATCGCACTCCGACCCGATGCCCTATCTGCCGAACCACAAGGATTTCGGCGATAAGACGCATGTTTTCTATGATGTCTATCGCGTGAAATAATCCCGCGATTTCAGCCCCCTACGTCATATTCCCCACCCACAACCTGAAACACCCCACACCATAAATGCGACCCATTCGCACTTTTATAGTTGACAAGATCAACCATTTTTAGGTAGTTGATCATGTCAACCAATTAAGCCTGCGCCAGTTAAGTCTGCGCCAGTCGAGCCTACGCAAGTGCAAGCCCCAAAGCGCCCCTCGTGCCACCACACGGTCTGCGCATTTTTGCCGCGCCACCAATGAAAGCGACCTTGCCCCCATGCCAACCTTGCTCCGCGTTTCCCCCACGGTCTACCCGGATGGCCTACCTGCCCCGCGCAACGTCCTTGCTGCCGCCGCCGTGTTGTTGACCATCACGATGGCCGTGCTGGATGGCACGATCATGAATGTTGCGCTTCCAACCATCGCACAGGATCAGGGGGTATCCCCGGCCCATGCGATTTGGGTCGTTACCGCCTATCAATTGGCGATTGTTGTCTCCCTGCTCCCCCTTGCCGCCCTTGGCGAAGCGATTGGCTTTCGCAAGGTTTACCTAAGCGGCATTGCGGTTTTTGGCATTGCATCGGGCCTCTGTGCCATGGCCCCGAACATTGAATTTCTGACCGCGGCCCGCGTGTTACAGGGCCTTGGCGGTGCGGCACTGATGAGCATCAATGGGGCGCTCATGCGCCACATCTTCCCGCAGGCCAAACTCGGCCGCGCCATTGGCTGGATCGCGATGACGGTATCGGTATCGGCCGCTGCCGGGCCGACGATTTCCTCGGCTATTCTCGCGGTTGCAAGCTGGCACTGGCTGTTTTTGATCAATCTGCCGATTTCCATTCTGGCGATTGTCATTGGCTATTTCACGCTGCCCTTTACCGATCCGACCCGCACCCGGTTTGATTTCATCAGTGCGCTTTTAAACGTCTTTGCCTTTGGCGGTTTGATCGCGGCCCTTGGCAATGTCGGGACCGAAAGCCACTCTGCCCTGATCACCGCGCAGTTTGTCATTGCCATTCTGGCGGGCGTGGTGCTGGTGCGCCGCCAATTGTCCAAAGACCGCCCGATGTTGCCGATTGATTTGCTGCGACTGCCGGTCTTTGCCTGCTCCATCGGGTCGTCGATTTGTGGTTTTTGCGCCCAGATGATTGCGTTCGTCGCACTCCCGTTCTATTTCCATGATGTGTTGGGATATAGCATTACCGTAACCGGCCTTCTGATGACGCCGTGGCCACTAACCACCGCCGTTGTCGCCCCGCTTGCCGGGCGGCTGGCCGATAAATATTCGCCCATTCACCTGACCGGGATGGGCATGGCCCTGTTTGCCATCGGGTTGTTTTCAACAACATTCGTCCCCGCAGATGGCAGCTATATCGGCATGATTGCCGCCCTTGCACTCTGTGGTGCCGGGTTCGGCCTGTTTCAGGCGCCCAATAACCGCCTGATGCTAACCAGTGCGCCGCGGGATCGTTCTGGCGGGGCCAGCGGAATGCTCTCCACTGCCCGCCTGACCGGGCAATCCATCGGGGCGGCCACGGCCGCGATCCTGATTGGCACCAGTGGCCAGTTTGACCTGACCACCATCATGATTGCCGCATCAATTGCCGCCGCCCTGTCTGCCCTGATCTGCGAAGGCCGCCGCCATGCGCTTCGTACCGGGCTGATCGCCAGTCCGGCTGGCGTGTAAGGAAAAACCAAAATCATGTCGACCTGTGAAACCAGTTCCCAAACGACCGAAAACAGCCTTCACGTGCCCGGTGAAACCCTGCACCGGTTGATCCATGCCTATAAACGCACCACCATGAACGCGATGCAGGCCGCCGATATGCCAATGCCGATGTCGCACAAACGCGTGCTGAAATGGATCATCAAACTGCCGGGTATTACGGCCCAGCAAATGGCCGAAAAATCCGGTCAGGACAAAGGCCGCATCACCCGGCTTATCAAAGAAATCGAAAACGAGGGCCTGATTGAAAGACGGCCCCACCCCGAAGATCGACGCAGCCAGACCCTGCATTTGACGCCCGCCGGTGACACACTGATGACCGAATTTCGCAGTGTCGAACAAGACGTCAGAACCCGAATGACACGCGGGCTTACGCCACAGCAGATCCAGACCTTTGTCGAAATTGCCAATCTGATGGCCGACAATCTGGAAAACCACAATTGCAAGAAAACGGTCCAGCCGGACTAATCCCAATGGACCAAGGAGCACCAAAAATGAGCAAACCTGCCCCCCGCGACCTGACCGTGATCGGCAAAAAATATGTCACCCCCAACATGCTGCGCGTCACCCTTGGCGGCGACGGCATGGAAGGCTTCCCCGACGATCAGGCAAGTGCGTATGTCAAACTGATCTTCCCCATCGAAGGCGATGACAAGGACCGCGTTTTGCGCCGGACCTATACCATCCGTCATGACCGCATGACCGATCAGGGCCGCGAAGTTGACATTGATTTTGTCATGCATGGCGACCGTGACGATGGCACCGACCATGGCGGCCCAGCCTCGAACTGGGCGGTGAATTGTGCGCCCGGCGACATGATCACCATCGGCGGCCCCGGCCCGAAAAAGCTGGTCGATCCAACCGCCGACTGGTTCCTGATTGCCGGTGATATGACTGCCCTTCCCGCCGTTTCGGTCAATCTGGAAGTGCTGCCCGCTGACGCACGCGGCTACGCGGTGATTGAAATCCAGTCCGAAGCCGACATGCAGGAATTGGTGAAACCTGACAACATCACCATCGAATGGGTGATCAACCCGCATCCGGGCACCAACAGCACCGCTCTTGTCGATGTGGTCAAAAAACTGCCGTGGCATGATGGGCAGATTTCGGCATGGGCGGCCTGTGAATTTACCGCCATGAAGGAACTGCGCAGCTATTTCCGCGATGATCGTGGTCTGGGCAAGGATGATCTTTATATTTCAAGCTACTGGAAACAGGGCCTGAACGAAGACAACCACAAAACCATCAAGGCCGAAGACGCCAAAACAGCGGCCTAAACCCCGCCACCACAGACACGCACATTCCAAAAACCAATCGGGCCCCTTGTTGGGGTCCGATTATTTTGGGTCTGCCATAATGCTGTCGGGGTAAACATCCGTTCCTGTCAAACATACTGCGCATGCAGCCGCGCCATGCGGCGGCGGGCGAAAAAGCCGGTATGCTGGTCGGTTTTGACGTTTTCGGGGCTCAACGCGCCGTCCTCTTTGCGCCAAAAGGCCCGGCTGGCGCCGACCACGCCCTTTTCGGAACTATAGACGGCGATCACGATGATCTCGACACGGCACGCATCGTCTGTTTCAATCGCATTGCTGCGCGAAACCCCGTCCTCACTGTTATTTATCTCTGCCCGACGCCAGATACGGTTGAGCAAATGCGCAAACGCGCCCAGTTCAATGCATTTCCCCGACCCAAGCGGCCCTTGCACGGTCACTTCGTCCAGTCGGGCCGACAGCATGGATTTCTGCTCGTTCCCGTTTGAATCCCGCTCCGGGTCGGCATCGGTCACCTGCTCACAAACCCGATCTTCGCCGCTTCCCACACACACCAGCACCTTATCGATATGGATGGCCTCCTGGCTCATGTTGCTGATCAGAAAACGGGCTTTGTCGGAATTGCCCAGCATCTGATTAATCACGATCTTCGGGCGGCGCGCCCGGTGGTAGCTTAGAAACAGCAATTGCGCATAAAAAACCCAGACCAACAGCGTGGCCACACTGACCCCGACCTGAAGCAATGTCGCGTGTTGTTCAATCCACGAACCCATGTGCGTCCTTTACCGGCTTCATCCAACGGCATGCTCTGCCAACCTATATCTCAACGCCCCCACACGGGTGTTGGTTCCACACCCCCGGTTTAACGCCCGCTGGCTGTGGCGTTGGCTTTGGTCCGGCCCGCAACGCAAAACACCCCGGCCAAAGACCGGGGTGTTAAGATCATAGATCGCAAGACCTTGATAACAGATCAGGCCGCAACGCTACCATGCGGATCGATGACGAATTTCTTCGCCGCCCCGCCGTCAAAATCGGCATAGCCCTTTGGTGCCTGATCAAGGTTGATCATCTGCACATTGACCGCCTTGGCGATGTCGATCTTTTCAAACAAAATCGCCTGCATCAGGTTGCGGTGATATTTCATCACCGGGCACTGACCGGTATGCAACGAATGTGATTTCGCCCAGGCAAGGCCAAACCGCATGCTAAGTGCGCCGTGCTTGGCCGCATCATCAACCGCACCGGGATCTTCGGTGACATACAGACCCGGAATACCGATCTGACCACCCGCACGGGTGATTTGCATGGCAGAGTTAAGCACCGTTGCCGGGGCTTCATGACCATGGTTACAGCCACAGCCATGCGCCTCAAACCCAACGCAATCGACAAAGCAATCCACTTCCCGGTCGCCCAGAATGGCTTCAAGCTTGTCTTCCATCGGCCCTTCCTGTTTCAGATCGATGGTCTCACACCCGAAACTGCGCGCCTGTGCGAGACGATCATCAATCATGTCGCCAACCACAACACAGGCAGCCCCCAAAAGGTGGGCTGATGCCGCGGCCGCCAGACCAACCGGACCGGCACCGGCGATATAAACCGTTGTCCCCGGACCAACCCCGGCGGTGACACAGCCATGGAACCCGGTCGGGAAAATATCGGACAGCAACGTCAGGTCGCGGATTTTCTCCATCGCCTGATCGGCATCGGGGAATTTCAAAAGGTTGAAGTCGGCATAGGGCACCATGACATATTCGGCCTGTCCACCGACCCAGCCGCCCATATCGACATAGCCATATGCCGCACCGGGGCGCGACGGGTTCACATTCAGGCAAATGCCCGTCAGACCCGATTTACAATTGCGGCACCGTCCGCACGCAATGTTAAACGGCACCGAACACACATCCCCGACTTTCAGGAATTCAACATCCCGGCCGGTCTCAACGATCACACCGGTGATCTCATGCCCCAGGACAAGGCCTTCTTCTGCTGTCGTCCGGCCGCGCACCATATGCTGGTCACTGCCACAGATATTGGTCGTGATCACTTTAAGAATGACGCCGTGTTCGCATTTACGGTTGCCCAGTGCGAGTTCAGGAAAGGCAATCGTCTCGACTGCCACTTGCCCCGCACCTTTATAGATCACGCCACGATTTGATGGATTACTCATATTTCGTTTCCTCTCGCCTGACATTTGTTTTTCAGGATTGTGCGTATCGCCTGGGCTGTCTGGGGCTGCTTGGGACTTTTTGTTTTTGTATCTGCCACCAACCAAACTCATAGCGTTTTTACTTTGTCGCCATACACACTCAAAACGGTATGGCTCACCCCATACCTTGTCAAACGAACTGAACGCCGTTCGCTAAACATCCTCTTGTGTTCAGAACATTTGCGACGTTTGGAAAAAACGAACAAAAAAACGCCCCGGCCAGTCTCTGGCACGGGGCGTTTTTATTCAGCCTGATAACAGTTCTGATCAGGGTGCCGGCGGCAGGTCTTCTTCAAGAATGACCAAATTCAGCGAATAGCTGACTTCGCCTTCGTCCTCGTCACGATGCACGACACCGACGAATTCATCGCCAACACGCATTTCGATCGGGTAGCCTTTTTTCTTCGGCGGGTCGATGGCGATAAGTTTATTGTCAAAGGTGCGGCGCAGATAATCGGTAACGCGCGCAATTTCAGTCGGTGTCATAGAACTTGCCCCTTGTTCTTTCCAGTCGGCTTACATCTGTTAGTCCGCAGAATATCGCATGCGCCACTCGGCGTCAGCAGCGATCCTGCGATGTATAAATCTTGTGCCCATTGTCTTCCACAAACCACCCCTGCAAATCAAGCCCGAGACGGCAAAAAAGACCGATTTGATCAAATTTTACCGCCTGCTGTTTCAGGATATGTCCGATCTTCGACGCTGGACCCGTTTCTCAAACATAGGGAACTTTGCGCATTATTTCCAATCTGCGTTTCCCATCCGGTGTGCTTTGGGGCAAAATCCGCCCAAAGCAGTTGCAATCCCCCCGCACAGCCGTTAAGCCGAAGGTATGACCGAGATTGACCAAACCACCCCGGCCCAAAGCGACGCCAAAGCCAGCGACGAAGCCAGCAACGAAGCCCGCAACGCGGCAACAAACCCGCCCGTTCTCTATAGCTTCCGGCGCTGCCCCTATGCCATGCGCGCCCGTATGGCCTTGCTCTCGGCTGGCATTGACGTCGAACTGCGCGAAGTTGTGTTGCGCGACAAACCCCAATCCATGATCGATGCATCGCCAAAGGCAACCGTGCCGGTCCTGATCCAGTCCGACGGCACCGTGATTGACGAAAGCCTCGAAATCATGGTCTGGGCCTTGGTCGAAAACGATCCCAATGAATGGATGACCCCCGAAAGCGGCACGCTCGATGATATGCTGGCCCTGATCGCGCAAAATGACGGCCCGTTCAAGCATCACCTTGATCGCTATAAATACCATACCCGCTATGAGCACGCCGATCCGGCCGAACACCGCCGCGATGCCGAAAAAATCCTCAACCGTCTGGATGGTCGCTTGGCCGTTGGCCGCTATTTGTTTGGATCGCGCCCGGCTCTGGCCGATTTTGCCATTGCCCCGTTTGTCCGCCAGTTCGCCAATGCTGACCGTGATGCGTTTGACGCCATGCCGTTTGTCCATGTGCAGCGCTGGCTGGCTGATTTTCTGGCCTCAAGCTTCTTTGAACGCGCCATGACCAAATACGACCAGTGGCACGAAGGCGACGCACCGATTGTGTTTAAGGCCGCCTAAAGCGTATTGCTTTTCCGGGCCCAAATGTCGGTTAATCACCTATGTGTGGGTTGGCTCAATCGTCAGGGTCAAAAGAAGGGAACTCAGGCACTTGCCATGCGGATCAAGTGCCAGTGACCGTGTAACCCCGCCCCCCAACGCATCATGCATCACAAAGTTAAGCGCACCGATCTGCGGCAACTCATAGCGCAGGACTTCGCCGCGAACCATTGTTCCGAAATGGTCTCGCACCCGTTCTGCTGTGACCTGACGCACCAGAATTGGCCAGTCTTCCGCGCGATAGGCAATCACCGAAACATTGGAAATGTTGCCTTTGTCCCCGGTACGGGAATGGGCAATATCGCGTAGCTGCAACATCAGGCCTCCATCATCTCGAAATGTGTTTTCAAATGCCCCTCGGGCAACAGTCCCGATACGATGGCAACGACTTCGCGTGTTGATTTGGTGACACCCCCGCCACCAGCCGGGCCATTCAGATACAGGCTTTCGACTTCTTCACCGATGCGTGCCGCCGTCGCAAGGTCATCGGTCCTCACGACAAAGCGCAGACGCACTTCGCCGGGCGCATCGTCTGCGGGTTCGGCTTGCGGGAACACGGAATTCACACCAATCAGCTCACCACGGACTTCCTGACAACAAATCCCGGCCAGTTCCATCCGCTGATGCAAGATATCAAGGGCAAGACGTCCACGCGCCACGGCCCCCGGTCCGGCATAGGAAATTTGCCCTTCACCAACACAGGAATCCACATAGCCGACGGAAACTTTCAGACTTCCGGTTTTCTGGAAACCATTTCCACCGGCGATCGCAACCCGGTCTGGCCCGATTTCTGTAATCTCCACCCCGGAAAAATCCGCAATGACATCGGGCTGGATATATCTTTTGGGGTCGTGGACCTCATAAAGCAGCTGCTCCTTACAGGTCGCAGCAGTAACACACCCGCCCGTACCACCAAGCTTGGTAATAACTGCATTTCCGTTTTCGGTGATCTCGGCAATCGGAAAACCCAACCGCGCAAGATCGGGGACATCCTTGATGCCCGGATCGGCAAAATACCCGCCGGTGATTTGCCCGCCACATTCTAAAAGATGACCAACAAGTGTACCGCGACCAAGCCGCGTCCAGTCATCCATTTCCCAGCCGAATTCAAAAATCTGCGGCGCAAGAAACATCGACGGATCTGCCGCGCGCCCGGTCAGGATGACATCTGCCCCGGCAACCAGGGCGTCAACAATCCCGCCGGCCCCAAGATAGGCATTTGCCGAAACAACCTGTTTGTTGAAATCGCGCAGGGCACAGTTTTCTTCGTCGATATGAAACGTATCAGGCGACAGGATATCAAGGACGTCATCCCCCTGAACTGCGGCAACACGCAATCCCGTCAAGCCCAGCTCACGCGCAATCTCGACCGTCCGTTTGGCTGCACCAACCGGGTTCGCCGCCCCCATATTGGAAATGATCCGAATACCCTTGTCACGACAAACGGACAGAACTGCGCGCATCCGGCGTTCAAGCAACGGATCAAAACCGGCATGCGGATCGCGCATTTTTGCCTGCTGGGCAAGGGCAATGGTCCGCTCGGCAAGGCATTCGAAAATCAGATAATCAATCTCACCATGCTTTGCCAATTCAACAGCTGGCTCGATCCGGTCGCCGGAAAACCCGGCACCAGTTCCAATGCGGATTGCCTTCATTGTCCGCCCTCCAGCATCGCACGGCGCGCATCACGCCCGAAAAACAGAAACCCGCCCAGCAGACCTGCCGCGATGAGCGGTGTCAGGAATGCTGGCCAAAGCGCGATGGCAATCACAACAACCAACAAGGCCCGATCAACCCACAGACGCCCAAAAAGCGGCTGACCACCAAGCAACGCCGGAATAGCAACCACCAGAACCAGCCCGGACAAAATCGCATTGCCCACGGCCATCGTGCCCCCACCCCCGGTCATGCCGGGATACAAAAGCAACATGAACGGCACCACATAGGTCATCGCCCCAAGGCGCACAGCCTCAACCGCGGCGGGCAACCAGTTGGTTTGCGCAATGCCCGACGCCACAAACACCGCGACACAAACAGGCGGTGTAATCACCGAGATGGTTGCAAAGTAAAAGACAAAAAGATGTGCCGTCAGTGGCTCGATCCCGACCGCAATCATGGCCGGTGCCAGAACGGCCGCCACCAGCACATAGGCCGCAGTTGTCGGCAACCCCATGCCCATGATCATGCACACCAGACCGACAATGATCGCCACCAGAACGGTTGAATCCCCGGCAATGGCAACAATCATCGAACTCAGCGTCACGCCAATCCCGGTCATATTGATCATCGAAACCAGTATTTGCGCCCCGGCAAGCAGGACACCAATGATCACCATGCCCTTGCCTGCATCCGTGACACCGTCAAGAATTCGGCCAAACATGTCGCGCACCGATAATTGCCCGATGGATGTTGCGACAAACGCCACCAAAAGCCCGCCCATTCCGTAAAAGGCCGATGTCACGACCGAACGGCCCATGAAAATACCAACCCCAAGACAGCCAAGGGCGGCAACAATCGGCAATACCCTGCGCAGTGCCAGAATGTCCGACCATGCCGGAAGTTCGTCTTCCGGAACAAGGGCCAGGTTCCGCCGGGTGGCAACGATATGGACGGTAACAAACACCGACAGATAGAACAAAACCGCCGGAATAACTGCGGCAATCATGACATCGACATAGGCAATGCCAAGAATCTCGGCCATGACAAAGGCCGCCGCCCCCATGATCGGCGGGGCAATCTGCCCACCGGTCGAAGCCACCGCTTCTACTGCGGCGGCAAGTGGGGCGGGATAACCAAGCCTGCGCATCATCGGGATGGTGAAATTGCCCGTGGTTGCAACATTGGCAACGGCTGAACCGGAAATCATGCCAAACAGGCCGCTGGAAATAATCGCGATCTTGGCAGCCCCACCGCGCTGACGGCCACCAAGCCGCATGGCAAGGTCCATAAAGCTTTGTCCGCCACCGGTATGCAGCAACAAGGCACCAAAAAGAACAAACGCGGCAATCACCGTGGCCGCAACCCCGGTCAGCATGCCCCAGATGCCAAGGTCGCCAAGAAAGATCGTCTCGGTAACAAACTCGACGTCAAAGCCACGGTGGCCAAGGCTTCCGGGAAGATAGTTGCCAAGCAAGGCATACAACAAACCGGCAATAACAAGTGCAGGGAAAATTGCCCCGACCGCCCGGCGACCGACTTCCATGACCGTCACGACAAGCCCAACCGTCAACGCCATGTCAAGCTTGGTCGCCCATGGTAGGGTCGTCATGATTTCATCGTAGTTCACCACGATATAGCTACACGCGCTGACCGTTATCGCCGCCAGCATGAGGTCAACGACCAGACCAACCTTGCGCCAGGTGGTTCCCTGCCCCAATGGATAAAGACTAAGCCCCAGACACGTGACAAGCGCGAGAAAAACCGCCCTCTGAATCAAACTTTCAAACGGGCCTGTTGCAGCGGTATAAAAAACGAATATCCCCACAAGCAACGCAAACCCGTCGCGGATGCGCACAGACATGGCGGTTTTCCTCTAGATGCTTTGGTTTCTTATTATTTGCTCGGGTCGAGATTGGCCGGGATGTCATAGCCGTTTTCCCGGAACCATTTTGCGGCCCCCGGATGCAGCGGAATGGTCGCATACTGCAAGGTAAGCTCGGCCAGATTGACACCCTTCACACTTGCCATGGCAGCCCCCTGAACCTCGGTATCGGCCATGACAGCTTCAACGATCTTATAGGCCGCATCTTCCGAAAGGCTGGCACCCGCGCCAACGCCAACGCCAAAGCTCCAGGTCGAATACGCCGGAATGCCGTCTGAGGCACCTTCGGGAATATCCACCACCGAAACATCGGGCATCTTCTCGATCAGGGTCTGTTTCTGTGCATCGGTCAGGCTCAGAACCTTGATCGGGGTAAAGGTCGCGATATCAAGGGTTGAGCTGTCAAGTTTAAGACCCGCACCCGATTTAACGTATCCGGTCACGCGGTTATCCTTGATCATGTCAACGACGTCGGTGGTTGACCCACGGACATAGTCAGACGTCAGATCAAGTGCTTCAAAAACAGCTTCGGTCGTACTTTCCGTGGCTGATCCCTTGATCCCCGGATTGAACCGCTGACCGGAAAGATCGGCAAGACTGTTAATACCGGCATCGTCGCGCACAATGACGTTCTGCGGTGCGCCGGTATATACCCAAAGCAGGCCCAGACCTGCCATCGGCTTACCATCGAAACCCTTTGCACCTGCATGGGCATGCTGCGCAACGTTGGTGGTAACCAGTCCAAGATCAATCTGATTGCGCTCGATCCGGCGCAGGTTATCCATCGTCGCACCCGTTTCAACAACCGATGCTTCAATGCCGTTGTCTGCATCGTTGACCAGTTTGGCAACAGAAACAAAATACCCGTAATGCGACGAAGACGCCGAGGTTGAACCAATCAGCAACTTTTCCTGCGCAAAGGCCGGCAGCGAAAGACCAAAGGCGAGCGCACTCGCCAAAGCAAACTTGGCAATTTTCATAGTGTATTCCTCCCTATGCCTGTTCAGGCATGTTTTACGTCCCGCCAGCGACTTTATACATTCGTTATTCTTGGCGGACAGAAAGTGTGGATCAGATTTTTTATTGCAGGAAGGTCAAATAGTGAGATAATTGATGCATGAAACGCATCAATCTTGATACAGACGAACTCCGCTCTTTCTGCATTTTGGCAGAAACCGGCAGTTTTCGTCAGGCAGCTCAACGTCTTGGTGTTTCTGGCTCAACGCTCAGCCGACAGATCAGCCGCCTTGAAGACCGCACGCAGGCACGTCTGTTTGACCGCGACACCCGCAATGTCGCCCTTACCGATCAGGGCCGAACCTTCCTCAGACTCGCCGAACGTGTTCTCAACACAACAGAATCTGCCTTGGCAGAGTTCGACACCTATCTCAATACCCGACGCGGCAAGTTGACAATAGCTGGCCTGCCATCGGTAACAGCCGGGCTCCTTCCGCCATTGATTTCCGACTTTATGGATGCCCACCCCAATGTCGATGTCCAACTCAATGACATGTTGTCCGAAGGCGTCCTGCGTGAAGTTGAAATGGGCCGGGCCGACCTTGGCTTTACCGCCGGCGTGGTTGAAAACAGTGACAATCTTTCATTTCAGCGCCTTCTCAGCGACAAGTTCATTGCCGTCGGCGCGCCCGACAGCTTTCTAAAAGAAGACCGCACCTACCACTGGGAAGAAATCCTGTCACAGCCGATGGTCGCGATGTCACGCGAAACAAGTGTCCGCGCATTGATTGATGCGGCCTGTGCCCAGAATAACCTGCTGTTTCGCCCCCGGTTTGAAGTCGCCCATCTCGCTACCGCCGGTGCGCTTGTGTCACAGGGTCTGTGCATCACCGCCCTGCCCTCCTTGACCTTGCCGGTCCTTGGTCGGTCGCCACTTATATTCCGGCCGCTTGAAAGCCCGGTTCTGCTGCGTCAAATTGGCTTGATCTGGCGATCAGGCCGGACGCTGCCACCAGCCGCACAGGCTTTCCTCAATCTGGTCCGAAGCCGTAATCTAAGCGCCCAGGCCCCCAGCTCAACCATTGAAAACACTGTTTTATCTCCAACATCATAACTGTGCAAAAAGCCACGGCACACTTCAGCGGGCTGTTTTGACACTCAGACGAACGCGCATTTTCACCTCAAACCACAACCCAAAGGCGGCCTGACCCACGCTTTTTGATGATTATACTTCTGTTACCATTCAGAGGCTGGTCAAGCACCGTTCCCTATGCTAGCAAGCAGCACACCATATCATAACGCTTCAGGACCGGAATTTATGGCCGATTACGATGTCAAGCCGCTGATAACGGCGGACGAAATTGCCACCAAGATTGATGCACTTGCCGCCCGGATCAATGAAAGTTTCAAAGACACCGAAAAGCTGATTGTCGTCGGATTGCTGCGCGGGTCTTTTGTTTTCATTGCCGATCTGGCCCGCAAACTGACCGTCCCGGTCGAAGTCGATTTCATGGTCGCGTCAAGCTATGGCGACAGCACGGAAAGCTCGCGCAATGTGCGCATCATAAAGGATCTTGATGGTCAAATCCGGGGCAAGGATGTGCTTCTGGTCGAAGACATCATTGATACCGGCTATACGCTTTCCGAAGTTGTCCGCCTGCTCAACACCCGCGATCCCAACCGTCTGGAAATCTGCACGCTTTTGAATAAGCCGTCGCGCCGCGAAGTCGACATTCCGATTGGATTCTGTGGCTTTGATATTCCCGATGAATTCGTGGTTGGCTATGGCATTGACTATGCCCAGAACAACCGCAACCTGCCCTATATCGGCACGGTGCATTTCCACGGCGAATAAGCCGGAAGAACTTCCAAAGACTTAAAAAAATGGCGGGAAGCTTATGCTATCCCGCCGTTTTTGTATCTTCATCTGGGTCGGTATCTTGCTCTGGCTTGGGCGCCGACTTGGACATTGGCCTGTCAAACACGCCCAGCGCCTCCAGATCCGTCATCATCTGATCAAACCCGGTTTGCATGTGGGGCTTGTTGCCCTGCCCGGTCGCAAAGCCGGTCGTCGCCGCATGGAGCAAAAGATCAAACAACACGTCGTCTTCGCTACGCCCCGCTTTTTGCGGTGCGTCGGATGCCTGTTTGGCAATGCCTTCACCCGGATCGCGTTGCGCCATAATCGCAAGCCCGACCAGTGCGATGACGATCAAACCGCTACCAAAGGCAACGGCTGCGGCAATCGCACCAAATTTTGCCGCCACGGCCATAAAGGCCGCTGCCAGCAAAAAGCCGATCCCGATCAGAAAGGTAAGCCCGATCACGGCAAAAACCGCAAGCCTTGCGGCTGCGGCCTTTGCCAGGTCGATTATCAGATCGGTCAGTTTCTCAATTAACTGATCGATCATTTCTGAAGCAGACGACCAATCAGCATGCCCACACCAAATGTCAGGGCGACAGAGGCAAGCGGACGGTCGCGGACATGATCCACGGCTGCGTCGCGCGCATGATCAAACTGGTCACGCGCCTGACCGGACACCTCGCGGATGCGTTCTGCTGCGGCCTGCGTTCGGCTATGTGCCGCATCGCTACCCATCGTTTTCAGGGTCTTGGTCACTTCAGCCAGATCTTTGCGAAGTGCATCGACATCGGCCTGAAGTTTGGCATTCTCAGCAGTCGTCTCGGTCTTGGTCACCATGGTTTTCTCCTGTTGTCTTGAAAACTGCAACACACACCTAACGTACGAACATGCCAAACAGTTCCACATTCAATTGTGATCTTTTGCGGGCAAGGATCAAAAATGGCCTGCACATTTCACCAATCACGCAGAAATCCGCGCCATACAAAGACAAAACGGCCCGCGTGGGAGGCGGGCCGTTTGTTCCCTATCGGAAATTCTGGGCGGAATGGAGCATACGAATGCTCCTCGGGGGTGGGTATCCCCGTTACGTTGGGTCAGTAAGGCAAACCAACGTAATTTTCCGACAGGGTTGTCAATCCTGCTTTTGACGACAGGATATACTGTAATTCGGCCTCACGAATGCGGCCTTCAAACTGGTTATGATCATCAAAGGTATGCAGCATCGAGGTCATCCACCACGAAAACCGCTCTGCCTTCCAGACACGTGCTAAAGCCGTATCGGAATAGGTATCAAGCAGATCAGATCGATTGTTCTTGTATTTCGCAATCAGCGCCTCGGACAGGTAATGCACGTCACTCGCCGCAAGGTTAAGCCCCTTGGCCCCGGTTGGTGGCACAATATGGGCGGCATCACCGGCCAAGAACAAACGACCATGCTGCATCGGTTCGGCAACAAAGCTACGCAGTGGCGCGATGCTTTTTTCAAACACTTCGCCCTCATTGACCAGTTCGGCGTCTTCTTCGCCAAGCCGGGTGCGCAACTCGTCCCAGAACCGGTCATCGGACCAGTCTTCGATTTTATCAGAACTTGGCACCTGCACATAATGGCGCACCACCGTTTCTGATCGCATCGAACACAGTGCAAACCCACGGCCATGCTTGGCATAGATCAGCTCATCGGCCACCGGTTTGGCATGCGCCAGAATACCCAGCCAGCCAAACGGATAGACTTTCTCAAGCTCTTTCACGCCCGGCATCGTTTTGCGCCCAACCCCATGGAAACCGTCACAGGCCGCAATATAATCACATGTAAGCTCAACCGGGTTGCCATCCTTGACATAGCAAACACGCGGCCTATCGCTTTCGATGTCGTGCAGACTGACATCTTCGGCGTCAAAAATAATCTCGCCGCCATGGGCAAGACGTGCGGCAATCAGGTCCTTGGTCACTTCGGTCTGGCCATAGACCATCACCGTGGAACCACCGGTAAGCTCTTCGATGTTCACATGGGTGCGCTTGCCGTTCAGGCTGATGTAAATGCCGCCATGGATGATGCCTTCTTTTTTCATCCGCGCATCAACGCCAACCCGTTCCATCAGGCCAACCGTCCCCATTTCCAGAACACCCGCACGAATGCGGCCTTCGACATAGTCGCGGCTTTTGCGTTCAAGGATCACCGATGAAATGCCCTGCACATGCAACAGATGCGACAACAGCAACCCGGCCGGGCCAGACCCGATAATGATGACAGGAACATGCATGGCGATTTCCTCACAAGATCATTGTTTTTCTGTTCCTGCTTGAATGGAACAAGAACAATTCTATTGCGGAAATACTACGCCTGTTGGCCAACGGGCAGAATGGACAAACCGGGATAATAATTGGACAAATCGAACATCTATGACGTGACAGTTATCGGTCAGGAACAAAATGGTTTTCGCATCGGCCCAACGTCTCGATTTGCAACACAACATCACCAACCGATCATCTGTCGCCTGTTGATGGGGCCGGCACTGACGCAAGACATGCATGCCATTTCTGGCACAATTCCAGCCCCTGATCGGACGCCATATAACGGTCGAATTCTTCCCAAAGCCGTTTGCCGTCAGGATGTTGACGTGAAAACAGGATAAACATGTCGTCTGTTTTTATTGGCTCTGATGCACCGTAAAGCGTGGCGGCCTCGTCCCCAAGGAAATGCACCATATCCGAACGGCCGACTTCTTCTTCTTCAACAAAGACATCAGCCCGCCCGGCATTGAGGAACCGCCACGCGGATTCCGGATTGGTGACGATATCGGCATCAAGTCCAAGCCGTTTATAGGCATCCTCATACCAATAAGACCCCACGCCGACAGGACGCAGGCCAAGTGTCGCGATATCGCGAAGGGACGAAATATCCAACCCGTCTGGAAACCGTGATTTTTTGTAAAACGCCTTCTGATAGGCGCGCGCAATCGGGTGATGGGGAACATAAAACACATCGGGCCGATCCGCCGTCGACAGCCACGAAAATGTCCCGACATAAATCCCCCGCCGGGTCTGCTCATACGCGCGCTGCCACGGCAGGAATTCAAGCCGAACTCGATATCCCATGGCCTTAAAAACATCCATGACACGCTTGGAATGAATGCCGAAATTTTCGATATTTTCGCCAATCATCGGGGCCCATTCCCCCACAGCGAAAACAACCTCAGACACCACGGGTTGCGCAGGCTTGCCTCCTTCGGCCCGAACATCCTGTATCGCACTGCAAAGGCTCCCGGCACACAGCAAGACAGCCAGAAGCCAGCGTCTCAATATCATCAACGGCCCCCAACTGTTATGGCATCTATAACCGGCCCGACGGAGTGTTCCATGCGCTGTCGCGACACCCCGTCATATGGATGGAAACTATAAAATATATGGGTCATCGTGTCGGCATTTTAAAGCCAGCAGAACCAACCATGCCGACACAATCAACTCTACCGCAATACGCATTATTTTTCATCAAAACAACATCTTGCATAAAATTTAACCTTCCGACTGTCGCACTGCCACAATCGCTGTGCTAAGCTGTTGTTCTGACCGCGCGTTGACGGTCACCCGACAGTTTGAAAAACCGCAACAGAACGGGACGATGCAACAAACACGCACCATCGCCATCTTTACCGATCTTGACGGCACCCTGCTTGATCATGACGACTATCGCTGGGATGCGGCCCGCCCGGCCATAGAACGCATAAGATCGCTCTCGATCCCCTTGATCGCCGTGTCGTCAAAAACCCTTGCCGAGCTTGACCATATTCAGCTGAATTACGGCCTGTTTGACGGCTTGATTGGCGAAAATGGCGGGGTCATCTCACTGGGTGGCGAGGTTGAACAACCCGGTCCATCATCGCAAACCATTGATTCCGCCCGCGACGCGATCATCGCCGCCGTCAACGTCCCATTGGGCAGCTTTCGCACCGTCCCGCCGGAAATGATTGCCACCGAAACCGGGCTGACGCTTGATGATGCCATCCGGGCCGGGCAACGCCATTGCTCCGATCCGTTGATCTGGCAACCAAGCGAACAGGACATTGAAATCGCGACAGACATCGCCAGCCAGTTTTCGCTAAAGCTGGTCAAGGGCGGTCGGTTCCATACCCTGTGTGGCCCATCAAACAAGGGGGCCGCAATGAAGCGAATGCTTGAACGCCTTGTGGTCTCCGGAAGACTGGGTGATGGCGCTGACGACACCCACGCCACCAAAACCGCCATCACCACGATTGCGCTGGGCGATTCCGCCAATGATA
Organism: Thalassospira lucentensis MCCC 1A00383 = DSM 14000; assembly: GCF_000421265.1. Classification (GTDB taxonomy): domain Bacteria; phylum Pseudomonadota; class Alphaproteobacteria; order Rhodospirillales; family Thalassospiraceae; genus Thalassospira; species Thalassospira lucentensis. The sequence continues at coordinate 334,943 of NZ_ATWN01000005.1, forward strand.
TCCCGATGCTGGCTGCGGCCGATATTGCGGTTCAAATCCCGCCCAAGCGCGGCATCCGCTCCGAACCGCTTTTGACACATTCCGACCTTCGGATTGCGCCCTATCCCGGCCCGGAAGGCTGGAACGCGGCATTGCAGTCCATTCTCGATCAAATCATTAATACCAATAATAAAAGCGAGGTACTTCATGGCTGATTTCCATCAGGGCGGCCCGATCACGACCCTGCACCGCATTCTTGACCGCAACCCCGAAGAACTCGCCTATGAAATGAGCGCCTTTGCCCGGCAACGGCGTCAAACCCTGATCCTGCCGTGCCTCTATTCCGAACTTGAAACCCCGGCGATGACCACCATTGTCGAGGGACTTAAACAGGCCACCTATATTGATCAGATTGTCGTCGGTCTTGATCGCGCCAATGCTCAGCAATACCTCCATGCCCGCGAATTTTTCAAAGACCTGCCGCAACATGTGCGCATTCTGTGGAATGATGGCCCGCGCCTGCGCGGCGTGCATGACCGGCTGGCCGAATTTGATCTGGCGCGTTATGAGCCGGGCAAGGGTCGCAATGTCTGGTACTGCATGGGCTATACACTGGCATCGGGCCGTAGTTCCGTCATCGGCATTCATGATTGCGACATCGCGACCTATACCCCGGACCTTCCGGCCAAACTGATGTACCCAATTGCCAATCCGGCGTTTAACTTCGCCTTTGCCAAGGGCTATTACGCCCGCGTTGCCAATGGCACGCTCAAGGGCCGGGTCTGCCGCCTGTTTGTTACCCCGCTAATTCGCGCGCTTAAACAGGTGGTCGGCAAAACCGATTTCCTTAATTACATGGACTCTTTCCGCTATTCGCTGTCGGGCGAAATCGCCATTCGCACCGATGTTGCCTATGGCTTGCGCGTCGCGTCCGACTGGGGGCTCGAAGTTTCGATGCTTTCGGAAATGTATCGCAACCATACGGTCCACCGTCTGGCCCAGGTCGATATCGCCGATATCTATGATCATAAGCACCGCGATTTTGACCCCGCCGAAAAAGATGACGGCCTGTCACGCATGGCAAGCGACATTGCCAAATCGCTGTTTCGTAAACTGGCCACACAGGGCACGATTTTCTCGCACGAAACCTTCAGAACGCTCAAGGCAACCTATTACCGCATGGCGCTTGATCTGATCGAGCAATACCGGGCCGACGCCATGTTTAACGGCCTTAAGATCAACCGCGACGAAGAAGAAAAATGTGTCGAGGTATTGTCAGAAGTCATCATCAGTGCGGGTCAGCACTATCTTGAAAACCCGCTCGAAAGCCCGTTCATTCCAAGCTGGCAACGGGTTGAAAGTGCCATGGGCGACATTTTCGAACATCTTTCAGCAGCGGTCGAAGATGACCTCAATGACATGGATATTGGCAAATCCTGAAATCGATACCGCGTTTAAAGCATGTTGCATTTAATCTGCTTTAGAATGGCAAGGAAGGTTTGAAACACGTCTTCCTTGCCATCATTCCAGTCAAATCAATTGGCCCCGCCCCAAAGCCATGCAGCATTAAATGCAATGCATTGGTTCATACGCAAACCGCACACCAAGGATTTGATCAATCGGATCGCCGAACCGGTCAAATGTTTGCACCGGCAACAAAACCCGAAGCCACTGCCGCGGTTCACCAGAAGCACTGACGATGCGGACGTAATGGAATGTCGGTTTTTTTTGACGCATCGTCTTAAGCAAGGCCGCCATCAAGCAGGTCCCGTATTTAAGATCAATTTCGCGCGGCGTGCTGTTTTGAAAACTTTCGCCGTTGTTCTCAATGATTGTCGGCGCATCAATCCGCACCAGAAAATCTTCTCTGATTGGCTGATACTCATAAATGCAAATATCATCGCGCCACTGACGCAACCGTTCCGCGCTTAAAACCGTGCGCGTCGGAAGTGCGCCATTATCCATCTGCGCACAGGCATCGCGCCACGCATCGACAAAGCAAATAATTGACTTGTCGATATCGTCCGGAAGACCCGACAGTTCAACGTCCGTTGATTCCAGCATACCGTGCCGCCAAGCTAAAACTTCTCCCACAAAATTAAGTGGGCAAGCCGCTATTTAAGAACAAGTGCATGCATGCAAAATAGGTTTCTTTTCAAGAAAGAAAACTTAACGCCCACGATAGAAAAAATGGGCAACAAGTATCTGAAGGATCCCCTGCCCCGCACGGTCACGTGTTTGCACCGGCAACAACAGCCGAACCCATTCTTCCCAAACTTTTCGCTCCACACCGATGATATGGAATGCCGGCTGTCTGCTGTCGATGACATCGAGAAGCGTGGCATGCACCCGCGTGCCAAAATCAAGATCAATCTGGTGCGGTGAACACCCCTGATAATTCTCGCCACTGACCGCAATCATGTTTGGCGCATCAATCCGCACAACAAAGTCGCGCCGCTCGGGGAGATACTCATAGATACCAATGTCATTGATCCACAGCGAAAGGGTGTCGCTGCTAAGATCTTTTCGGTCGGGAAGTGCATTCCCGCATGTCGCGGCCCGCCACACGTCGAACAATTTGCGCACGCGATCAGGCACATCTTCGGGCAAACGGGTCAGACGGGTTTCCTGCGCATACGCCATCGCGCATTCTGTCCTTTAGTATCTCAAACCAAGTAAAAGGGGGTACACGCCCCCTCCTAACCGCGCAATCGGGATTAGTACCTATACCGAGAAATCATGATGTAATGATGTCAATCTGCACAGCACAACCAAAAGCAAACGATGACGCAACACATCTATCGTCACAGATCCCAAGGCAACTGAGGCAGATTGGGAAACTTCAACTCCGCATAGGCTTTACGTTTCATCAGCGCAGTCACGTAGACGGTTTGTTCTTCGCTCTCGGTCGCAACCTGAAAAACAGCAAGGTTTTCCTCTGCACTAAAACCAAGTTCAACAAAGCCTGCTTCCACCATGCCGGACTCTATCCGCACAAGATCATAATGCTTGAAGACGTCTTGACTTTTACCCGCCAGATTAACAGCCCAGTAACCGCACAAAGATGCATCATCAGATATACCAATAAAAGTTACTTCACCGTCAGGTTTCAAAGACAGAAAATAAAGCAGTAATTCATCGGCAAATGGCTTGGTCCTTGGGTCGTTGACCTTAATACCCGATACACCTGAGAGGCGCTCGGCTGCCTTCGTGATTTTTGCCAAATCACCAATGTTGGGCAGACACACGTCATCAAGTACCTGTAAGAAAATATCCTCTTCCTCGACATCAGGATTGGCATTTTGCTTCTTAAGCATACCAATAACGTTGGCAGATAACTCACTTTCTGCTCGAAATGCTGTCGGTGTCATAAACTCAACCGCATCAAGCGATTTCCCATCATCCGTAATTTGCACGAACTGCTTAACAGGAAGGTTCAGATCGTTGCTAAACCCGTAATAAAGATCCTTCATTTTCACGAAATCGGATGAAAGCTGCATGTCTTCCATCTCAAGATCATATGTAGTTGCCAAGGTGTCAGGGAAATTGATCGAACGCACGGTTATAACGCCGCAAGTCTCGCCCGCTCTTTGTGCGATAACCCCCGCAAACCGGCCATTCAAACCTATTGGATAAATGGTCGCAGTTACCTGTTTGATGCCGATGTAAGCATCTTCGGCACTGGGGTCCTTAATGCTGATTTTACGCGCGGCGGCATCAATTGCCGTTTCATCACCCAGATTGGCAACGCATACGTCACTCATCGCGTTGAGCAAAAAGTCTTTTTGCGCATTCTGGGCACGCATTCTTGCAGAATCGCTACCACCTGTCGTCTGGCACCCGGCCAAAACCATTAACGAAGCGACAATTCCCCACGAAATGCGCATCTACAGCCCCCGGACAGAATGATTGATTTACTTAAAAAGACACATCAAGAAAACCATATCGACTTCAGATTGCAAAGACCAAATGCCCTCACGGGAAATGCCAAACGTCGGCTAAACCGCCATCGCATCCGGTAGCGCGGCTCCACCAGATTAAGCACACAGAAGTTTTCTCAACTTTATTAGTTTGTTTTCCATGGTATTACAGGTTTGTTCTGTAACGCGATACGCTCGTAAGCATCGTGACTTAAGTACAAGATACGATGCATTGCCCCGACATCATCTTCAGAGAAACTCTCGATGACAGCTAAGTTTGTAATGGGAAAATACCCTAATCGCGCCCAAGATTTATCCGCCTCATAGTCTTCGATTTCAACGATATCAAAATTACCAAACAAATCCCTTAGTCCGGCGGGTGAACCTATCTCCCAATAGCCACATGCATCTCCATCTTCGGTTAAAGACAGAAAAGAACTCGTAGCGGCCTTCATAGTTTCCAAAGGATACGTCGTGAGCGCAATACCATACACGGTGAACTCACTGTCAGCTCCGGTATACACCTTCTTGCCAGTTAGTTGGGCCGCCTTCTCAAGAATTTGTTTTGGGTTTCCAACATCATTCGCACACACACTTTGTATGACTTCGAACATCATGCCATCTTGAACGATTGATAGCTGATCTCCTTTGATGCTCACACGGTCAAATATCTTGTAGGTTAATTTGCGATCTGCAAGAGACACGTCGGGCGCAAGAAAATCGATAAAATCAATTCGGTCATTTTGCCCGGCAACCATACTGTACTGACGAATTGGCAGCCGAATCTTTTCTGATGAGCCATACGTCAACTCAACATCATCATAGTTAAACAGCTCCGAAACCTTTTCTTCCATCGTGACATCCAGTTCACGACGGATATGTTGTGGCATTCTTAGAGATCGATTGGTAGCCAGACCACAAGCTCGTCCTCCTGCATTGGTTACCCAAGCCGTATCCTCATTATCAAGTTTGATTGGATAGAACTTGGTTTTAACGATATCACCTGCAATCACAGTCTCGCTGAAAAACGGTTCGCCATTCGAATACTCAACGGCCGCCGCATCTATAACCTCTCCAGACCCGATGTTTGGAAAGCAAACGTTCTGCAGCACTTCCATTAGATGGTCGCGAAGTTTCTCTCTCCCACCGAAGTAACCGCTATATGTTTTTGATGAATCGTTTTGCGCTAAAAGAACGCTCGGTTCCGAAATACCCTGCCCGACTATATCACCCCCACCGCCAAAAGATTGCTCAACAGGCACAATGGTAGAGGAAGCAACACCTAGAAGCACTTTATTTGGCGCAGCCTGACCGACCGAAAAAGAAGCTACGGAGCTCAAAAAAAACGAAAAAAACCATATCGCTCGCATCAACCTACCTCGAAGTATTTTTATGTTCGGCGGCCCAAGACCAACAAACCTAATCCGCATCAGACGAACAAAAACTTACCTTGATAGCCTAAAGTGCGAATGATGAATCAAACCGGCATCGCATCCCGATATCGCTGCAACAAACGGCTTTCGGTGCGGTTGCGCCCATCCAGATTGGAAATCCAGACAATCTGATAGGGTGCGAGCGTCATGATCCCATCGTAATCCTCGATCACTTGCTGGGTGATCAAATCCTGCCAGCCTTCGGTCATGATCAGATTGATCTTTGACAGATCAAGGTTCTGTGGCCGCTCGGTCAGGTTAAATACGCAGAAAATGCTCTGCTCATTCAAATGCGACTGGCGCCAAACGCCGAGTAATTCCGGGCCAAGGTTGAGCGTATATTGCGTCGCATTGGGGTGGAATGCCGGTTGCCCTTGGCGGATCGACATCAAGGCACGCAATTGATCAAACGCCGATTTTGCGGGTCCCTCGTCTGTCAGCGTTTTTTCCGCATCTTCAAGCTGCCAGATTTTACGATTAAGACGGCGCGGAATGCCGGTTTCTTCAAACGCCCCTTGATCATTTTCGGTCGCCAGAATGGTCTGAACGTAAATCGCGGGAATGCCCTCAAGCGACATGGCAATCGCCTGACTCATCACAAACCGTTCCAGCCCCATGGTCGCCTCACCGGCGAAGTTTTCCGCCAGCATGCTATAAAGCGTGACATTAAGCTCATAAGGCTTCTGCCCACCGCCCTTAAGCGCACGGTAACTGACCTGCCCGCCCATCCTGACCGCATGGTCTTTAAGCCCGTCGATATCCGCATCCGGGATCAGGTTTTCGGCCGGGCGCAACCCGATGCCATCATGGCTGGCGGTAAAGTTAAAGAACGTACAACCCGCCGGTGCTGGCGGCATTGCCATGATGCATTTGCGGATATAATCGCTCCGCCCGCTGAGCAACGCATGAATGATCACCGGCGGCAGCGAAAAGTTATAAATCAGATGCGCTTCATCCTGATTGCCGAAATACGAAAGGTTTTCGAGCAACGGCAAATTGGTTTCGGTGATGAAAATCGCATCGGGATGGATCGCCGTTGTCGCCAATCGCAACGCCTTGATAATCTTGTGGGTTTGCTCCAGATTGATCGACGTCGTACCTGCTTCTTTCCAGATAAACCCGATGGCATCAAGCCGCACGACCCGCACCCCGTGCTTAAGGTACTCCAGAACGATTTTCAGGATTTCAAAGAAAACATCCGGGTTGCCGTAATCCAGATCGACCTGATCATAGCTAAACGTGCACCAGACATGTTTTTCACCGTCCTTGGTGACAACGTCATTGAGCAACGCATGGCTGCGCGGGCGAACAACATCGGATAAATCATCGTCCGGGCTGGCGGTCTTGATGTAATCGACCCCCGGCTTTTCCCCGACCAGAAATTGCTGATACCACGGATGGGATGCGGAAATATGGTTGGCGACAAGATCGGCCATCACGGTCGCGTTTTTCGACAACGCATAAACATCATCCCACGTACCAAGCTCCGGGCGGAGCTTGGTAAAATCGCTGACCGAAAAACCGTCGTCGGACGTAAACGGATGGAACGGCAGAATATGCACCCCGGTCAGCCAGTCTTTCAGCCATTTTTGATGAAATTCACCAAGGCTTTCGATGCCGTTTTTGCCCGCCTGTGAAATACTGTCACCATAGGTAATCAGAAACGCATCGCGCTGATCCCATTTGCGCAAATATTCTTCACTCGGTTCCGGCCCGTCGCCCTCAATCGGAAGACCCAACACCTCAAACACACGGCGCACCAATTCGGCTTGATCATGGCCGGGATAGACATCCGCAAGCAGGTTGCGCATCGCACTGGCAAACGCAATCCGTCCTGATGTTCCGACAACACGATCCATGGTGGCTCCTTTAGGGCAGGCAGTCAAAATTCTTGAATTCAATGAAATAATGATTTTGCCTGCGATGCAAGCAGGCATTTAAAGGTGCTAGCAAACTAGGCACAAATATTCCACAAGTCATTTAACATATTGGGAAATATCATTTTAATCAGACACTAAATCTGGCTTGTAAATCACGTTTTCCGCCCCTTCGACCCCCATGAAAACCACAACAACCCGTGCCGGTATATCGCCGTCATTGATCCCTTCATGCCAGTAATCCATGGCTTCCAGCACCCCTTCACCGGCATGATAGGTCGTCTTACCGGCATCGCCGTAATCAACCGTGATTTGCCCCTCAAGGATGTATCCATAAGTCGGAACACCATGTTTGTGCCAGCCTGTCTTCTGCCCCGGCGCCATGGTCGCCAGCATCGATTTGATCCTGGCCTTACCCTTGGGATAGCTCACCTGCTCGCCAACAAAGTTTACCCCGCTATCAAGCAACGGCACCCCGTCATGGACATCAATCGCGGGCTTGGATATCGGGGTATCATGACCAGATTTTGCTCGTCCTGATCCGCTGTCTTGTGCTTTTGTCATAACGTCCGAACCCTGTGTTTTTTGACGACCTGTCATACCTTCTGCGATCATAAAGCCAAGACAATCCAAATACATAAAAAAAGCGGGCACCGACGATCCGCTGCCCGCTTTCATCAACATTCCAGACATCCGCCCTTACGGCGCAATCGTCACTTCCACCAGCGCATGGCTGCGGTGGGTATCGATGTGCTTGATCGCATCGCGCAAAATTCCCGGCAGGTCTTCGGCGCGCACGGCCTTGGCGACCCATGCGCGGCTGGCTTGGGCAACCTTGGTGAAATCCGGGCTGGGTTTAAGCGCTGTCAACGGCATTTCGTTGGTTTTGGACGCATAGCCATCGGGATAAATCCCGGTGACTGAATGGCGCACAGCCCCCCATTCATTGTTATTAAGCACCAAAATCAGGATCGGCAGCTCAAGCGCCTCGGCAATCTGATGGCACGCCGTCGGGTTGGCAAACATGTATGATCCATCCCCCATGGTCGCGACCACAAGTTTGTCCTTATCGGCCAGTTGATAGCCCATCGATGCCGGGAACGACCAGCCAAGCCCGCCCGAATGCGGCTCTTGGAACCAGCTGCTGTGTGCGGACAACGACAAGGGCTCCAACGGGCAGCCAAGCTCGGAAAACACCGTTGCCGGACGCTTGGCGATTGCTTCGGACAAGCAACGCGACACATAGCCCTTGCTCATCGGGTCCACCGCCCCGGCATCGGCCATAGTCAAGGCCTTCTTCCGGGTGTCGGCATTGATCGCGGCAACCTTGGATCGACGCGCTTCACAGGCATCACTGCACTCACCCTGCCGACGATCCATGGCCTCGGCCAGCATCATGATCACATCGCCGGTTTCCCCGGCCAATGAAATATCGGCGGCAAAATTCCGCCCCGGGAACCGGGAATACAGCGGGTTCTGGCCGATCTGCACCACCTTGCAATCACCCCGCAATGCATGAATGTCGGGCGACCACGGGGCAAGGCAATCAATCACCACCACCGCATCAGCATCTTTCAACCACGGGGCCGGGTCCATCCCTGCGAACATCGGATGTTCGGTGCCAAGCGCCAGTTGGATCGCCCAATATTGCACGACGGGAATGCCCCACTGATCGACAAGATCGGCAAACCGGCCAAACGCCTCGGCGGTGCCCGTCCCGCGTTGGGCAATGATCACCGGATTTTTGGCCTTGGCCAAAATGTCTGCGGCGGCCTCGATACTGGCCTGTGGCGGAGCAATCTGAACCGGTTGCTGGCGCAGCGGCCCGTCAATCGCATCACCGGGGCACGGTTCACACAGAACTTCACGCGGCAGGCTGACATAGACCGGCCCCTTGGGCACAGAGGATGCAATCGCATAGGCCCGATCCACCACATCGGGCACCTGTTCAGGGAATTTAAGCTCATATTCCCATTTGGTGGATTCCCGGACCATCGCCCCCTGATCGCGCATTTCCTGCCCCCAGCCAATCGGCACGGTGCGCGCGCCAAGGCGGCCTTTTTCCATCACCGGGGTTCGGCCCGACATCAGGACAATCGGCACATGTTCGGTCGCGGCATTGATCGCGCCAATCGCACAGTTGGCAAGGCCCACATTGGTATGCGCCATCACCGCCTGCGCCTTGCCCGTCGCCAGGTAATAGCCATGCGCCATGCCCATCGCGGCATTTTCGTGCGGCATCACCAAAGCATGGGGAAGGTCAATGTCCTTGGCTGCCGCCTCGGCCAGCCCTTCGATGATCGGCGGGAAATCCGTGCCCGAATTGGCAAAGATATAATCAATCCCAATCGCCTTCATCCGCGCCAAAACCGCCCCACCGGCGGTCAGGGTAATGCCCGCAGCTTTGTCCATGTCGTTTTTCATCAGACGCCTTCTTACGATATTGCTATATTTGAAATATGATTTATAATATAGTTTATTCTTGAAATCCGGTCACCGTCAAGCGCGACGACCGGTCCTTTTTGCGTGAAGGAAAAATCCCATGTCCAGCCAGCTCAACGGCTCAGTGCTTAAGGCGTTTAAAATCCTCGATCTGTTTGCGGCAGGGAAAATAGAGCTAACCGCACAGGAAACCGCCGACGCGCTTGGCATCAACATGATCACAGCCCACCGGTTTTTGCACACGCTGGTCCATGCCGGAGCCTTGCGTGTCACGTCACGCGGGGTGTTTCGGTTGGGATATATGTTTGCTGATTTGGGCCAGCGCGTCATGCGCGACGGCAATCTGGCAGGGCTGCTGCAACCGATCCTTGATCAACTGGCGCGTGATACGGGGGAGGCCTGCATGGCGACCGAGTTTGATCGCGATATGGCGGTCTGCATTGCCAAGGCCCTGCCCGACCGCCCGCTCTATGTCGATATCCGCATTGGATCGAAACTCGATGCCTTTTGCACGGCGCATGGCAAACTGTGGCTGGCCCATATGAGCCTCGCTGATCAGGACAGATACTTTGCCAAGGCCGATCTCACCGGCATGACCGATCACACCATCACCAATGTCAACGCACTCAAATCCGAACTTGCCCAAATCCGCAAGGCGGGCTTTGCCACCAACAATGGCGAACGCGAACACGATATTTACGCCATCGCCGTCCCCATCACCACGCTTCATGGCACAATGGTTTCGGCCTTTTCGGTGTTTGGCGCGTCGCCCGCCTTGCTCGATCAAAAACGCGACACGTTGTTAAACGCATTGACGCAGGCCACCGAAAACGCCCAGCGCGCGCTGCACGGAAAAGATTAAGCCGCATAAAAATTGCCAATATCGTTCAAGACGCGCCCGCTCACTCCATGGCACTCTTGGTCCCAAAAGTTGATCCAAACTGCTGACCAAAACCGCTTATTCAAAACGGGGCGTAACAGATCGGGCGCATCGACGATGACGGAAAATCTTCTTCTTCTCTGGCTGGCGGCCTTGCCCCTGATGGGCAGCCCCGGCCCCGCCACCATCAGCCTGGCCGCAACCGGCTCTGCCTTTGGGATACGGCCGGGTCTTGGCTATTTGTCGGGCATCATCATTGGCACGACGTGCGTTTTGCTGCTTGTCGCGACCGGGGTCGCCACCGCCCTGATCGCTCATCCCATTGCCGGTCATATCCTGACCGCACTGGCAACGATCTATATTCTGTATCTGGCATGGAAAATTGCCACTGCCCCGGTAAACCCTGCACGATCTGCGGACAAAACCCCGCACCCCCGCGAAACCGCCGCGCCCGACTTTCGGGGCGGACTGCTGTTGGCCATCGCCAATCCCAAGGCCTTTGCCGCCATCGGCGCGGTCTATGCCAGCCATCACATCGTGCAAAACTCTGTCTGGCTGAATAACACGTTTAAAATCGCGGCTTTGACGCTGGTGATCGTGCTGGTCAACACAACATGGCTGATCTTTGGCGCTGGGTTTTCCCGCCTGCTGTCTGATCCGCGCGCCGGGCGAGCAATCAACATCATCTTTGCCCTGATGCTGATTGCATCGGTCAGCACGGCATTGTTGTCTTTGCTATAATTGCCATCGCTGACCTGTATCACACGGCACAATCCGCACGGCTAAGCCGCGCGGGTTTGATCCCCATCGTCTAAAAACAGCTGCATCGTCACCAGATCAAGCCACCGGTCAAACTTGCGTGCGACTTCTTTTGCATGCCCGACCTGCTCAAAACCAAAGCGCGCATGGAACCGGATCGAATTCAGGTTTTCCGCATCGATACCGCCCACCATGACATGCAGCCCCGCCTCTTTCGCCAACTCAATCAGCGCAGCAAGCAACGCCCCGCCGGCCCCGGCACCGCGATGACGGGCATCCACATGCACCGAATGCTCCACCGTAAAGCGATACCCCCACCGCCCCCGCCACGGGCCATAGGAGGCAAACCCCACAACAGCACCGCCCTCTTCGGCCACAAGAACCGGAAACCCCTGCTGCACGCGCCCCTCAAACCAATCAAGGCGTTCTTCAAGGCTAGAGGGCTGATCATCGTAAATCGCCGTGCTGGTCAAAAGCACATCATTATAGATTTCAAGGATCGCCGGAAGATCCCCCTTGGTCGCTGTGCGAATATGCATTTTCGCCTCCTGCATAGATTATAACGAACATGTTGCAGAATTACGTCCATTATAGTAGACAGTCAATATTGATTTTAAATGAAATATGGCAAAACATGAACATCATAGAAGACGAATCTGCCGCATGGCTTTCGGCCCGCCTGCGCCGGGAACGCGAAGCCAAAGGCTGGTCGCTTGGCCAGTTTGCCGAAAAATCCGGTGTCTCCAAAGCCATGATCAGCAAAATCGAACGCGGCGAAGCCAGCCCAACCGCCACCGTGCTGGGGCGTCTGTCCGGGGCACTTTCCCTGACGGTATCGGCATTGCTGTCGCGCAGCGATCCCGTCCATCACGGTGTGCGCCGTCATGCCGACCAACCCGTCTGGTCCGATCCGGCAACCGGCTATGGCCGGCGTCAGGTCCTCTCGGGCCACAACATGCCGCTGGAACTTGTCGAAGTTGACCTGCCCGCCAGACAACAGGTCGCAATGCCCGCCTCGGCCTTCACCTTTATCCGTCAAACCATCTGGGTTCTTGATGGATCACTGCTGTTTCACGAAGGCGACCGGGTCCATCACCTTGATACCGGCGATTGTCTGGAACTCGGCCCCCCGCAAGACTGCATGTTTGAAAATAAAACCGCTGAAAACTGCCGCTATCTCGTCGCCGTCGTGCGCAGCGCCTAAGTCCGCGGATGGTGCCGATGGCACGGATTAAGCCACCGACGTTGAGTCCGCGTGATCCACCCGGCGCACCGCACCGGGCGACATGCCTGTCGTGCGTTTGAACGCCCGGCTGAATGCCGCGACTGAGGCATAGCCAAGCCGGTCGGCCACCTCATCCATCGGCAGTTTTTCGCGCCCGATCCACTGGCTGGCCAGCCGCATGCGCAAGTTTGTCAAATATTGCTGTGGTGTCGCTTTGGTCAGCTCAACAAACCGTTCGGCAAAAACCGACCGCGACATGCCCATTTCGGACGCCATATCGGCCACCGACCAATCGCGCCCCGGCTCCTTATGCAAGGCGGCCAAAACGCGTGCCAGCTTCGGATCACGCACCGCCTCGACCCAGCCACACACATCACATCCGGCCTCGACCCAGCGGCGCAGGATGGCCGCGGCCACCACATCGGCCAGTCGGGTCAGGATCACGCCGTACCCCGGCCGTTTGGATTTAAGCTCGGCGGTCATGACATCAAGAATAGCGGGGATTTGCGGGTCATGATCGGGCACGGTTTCAATATGCATGACCTCGGGCTTAAGATGTGCCAGCGGATGCAACCACCCCAGATCAAATTCCATCGCGCAACTGAAAATCAGGTTGTCCTTTGTCCGGCACACATCCTTTTCACAGGCCCGGATTTCAGACGCCACATCACACAGATGCACCTTTTCAAATGCATCCACACTGCGCAGCGCAACCCCGTCCTTGCTGTATAAATCATGAATGCCCGCACAGGGCAGCAACACCGCGTCCCCGCAGCCAAGCGTATGTACCGCCCCGCTTTTGGTCCGCAAATGCACCGTCCCCTGCCCGATGAAATGCAGCCACGCCCGGCTGTCATCGACATCCTCCCCAAACCGCAGCCCATAGGGGGCTGAAATCTCGATCCGGCGGTAATCAAGCCCGCGCAGGCGAACCCCCGACAACAGCTCGCTGACCATATCGTGCCCGTTCGCATCAAAGCCGCCATCATACTGGCCTTCGATGTGCGTGGACGGGCTGTTAAACGCGGCATTGGCAATGGGGGACATAGCACTCTCGGACGATTGATCAATAACTTCGGACAAACTGCCATAGAACGTCCGACCCGTCCAGTCTATCTTGGGTGCAATGCACAAACATCAACTCAAAGGATCCCCCATGAGTGAACCTCAAACCACCCTCCAACCCGCATCTGCGGCATGGGGTGCTGTTATTTCGATGACGTTGGGGGTTTTCGGCCTTGTCACCGCCGAATTCCTGCCCGTCAGCCTGCTGACCCCGATGGCCGATGATCTTCGCATTACCGAAGGCATGGCCGGGCAGGCCATGTCGGCCACCGCCGTTATGGCCCTGATCACCAGCCTTCTGACCGCGACCGTCACCCGCAAGATCGACCGCCGCTATGTTCTGCTTGGTTTTTCAGTCCTTCTGATTGCCGCGAACATCATGATCGCACTCGCCCCGACCTTTGCGATCCTGCTCGCCGGGCGGGTCTTGCTGGGCGTTGCCCTTGGCGGGTTCTGGACCATGTCGGCGGCCACCGTCATGCGGCTGGTGCCTGAAAAAAGCGTGCCCCGTGCGCTCGCCATCCTGTTTAGCGGCGTTTCGGCGGCCACCGTCTTTGCCGCCCCGCTCGGAAGCTACCTTGGCGATGTGATTGGCTGGCGCAATGTGTTTTTGCTGGCCTCCTTGCTCGGCGTTCTCGCCCTTGTCGTGCAATTTGCCACCCTGCCCAAAATGCCGCCGCGCGGTCGTGCGACCTTGCGCACCTTGATCGAGGTCATGAGCCGCCCGCGCATGAAATTCGGGCTGTTTTCACTGGTCCTGATCATTACCGGCCATTTTGCGCTGTTTACCTATGTCCGCCCGTTCCTTGAAACGGTTTCGGGGGTCACCACGGCGGGTGTTTCGGGCATTTTGCTGGGCTTTGGGGTCGCCAACTTTATCGGCACCTATGTCGGCGGTGCGCTGATTGCGCGCTCGCTGCGCATGACCATTGCGCTCATGCCGCTCATCATGGGGCTGGCCGGGGTCGGCATGGTTGTCATTGATGGTGCGGTTGCCCCGACCACCGTGCTTGTCGCGATCTGGGGCATGGCCTTTGGCGGTGTGCCGGTCGCATGGTCGACCTGGATCACCCGCACCGTGCCCGATGAAGCCGAAAGCGGCGGCGGACTTCTCGTTGCTGGTTTCCAGCTTGCCATTGCCACGGGTGCGGCGGCCGGCGGCCTTGTCTTTGACACCAGCGGCGCGCTTGGCGTCTTTACCATCGCTGGCTTCCTGCTGCTTGCCGCGTCTCTCATCGTAACGCTGGGCCTGCGAACCGCCCCTGTTCCCGCCGAACAGGGATAACAGCATCGCCCCAACCCCCGCCGATGCCGCATCGGCCCAGCCCGCCCCGGCAGTTGAACGACTGCCGGGGCATTTCTCCCTCGCAACCACCATAATGACCCCAGACACACCAAAGGGCAGCGGAACCAACCCGCTGCCCTTTCTGATTCTGCTAATGTCCACCCCCCCTAAAAAAACCAGTCATTCCCGCGCAGGCGGGAATCCATCCCCAAAGCACCCGCTCCTCACCCCTTGCCACAAAATCACCACAGGAAAATTTGGAACGTTCTCAAACCGCAGCCGTTGACGGGGTGTAATGCTCGACATCAATGAAAGGAGCGACATTATGCCTGCGATTGATACCGCAAAGATTCTGATCCTCGCCACCGATGGCTATGAACGCTCGGAACTGCGCGTTCCGCTTGAAAAACTCTCGACCCAGGGGGCCGATGTTAAAATCGCATCGCCCAAATCGGACCCGATCAAAAGCTGGGACGATAAAAACTGGGGCGATACGGTCGATGTCGATGTCGAAGTCAAAAATGTCGATATCGCCGACTATGACGCGCTGGTCATCCCCGGCGGGCAGATCAACCCGGACCTTCTGCGCAATGATGAGGCATCCGTCAGTCTGGTGCGCGAATTTGTCGCCTCGGGCAAACCGGTCGCGGCGATCTGTCACGGCCCGTGGCTTCTGGTCGAGGCCGGTGCGCTGCGCGGTCGCCGTGCGACGTCCTATAGCTCAATCAAAACCGACCTTCTCAATGCCGGTGCCCTCTGGCAGGACGAAGCGGTTGTGTGCGAGCAAGGGATCGTCACATCGCGCACCCCCAACGACCTTGACGCCTTCGTCAGCAAAATCGTCGAGGAAGTCAGCGAAGGCACCCACCACAGCCGGGCTGCTTAACCCGCACCGGGCAGAAACCTGCCCCCAGACACGGTACCAGTGTGCAAGTGTGCCGATACCCAAAACCAAAACGGACGGAGGTTTCCCCTTCGTCCGTTTTCCGTTTCAAATCCCACCGGATGCGCCACCGCACGCGCCCCCAACCACACACCCCGCCAAAAACCCCGTCACACACCCCAGCACAAAACCCGCCACAAAACCCCGTCATTCCCGCGCAGGCGGGAATCCATGTGTCAAAGCGCACCATCCGCATCAAGCCCGACCAGAAGCTCCGCCTCTGAAAAAGGAAGATTGACCTTTCGGGGCGCTTTGCTAGAAATCCGGCCAACGGCACTTTCCGTCTGGCGCTTACTGTCGCTTTTCATAATGCCCTCTCGACGTATGCCAAGCGTCAATAATGATACCGCAGAAAAAGAAGAAAAAGGGGACAGATTTATTTTTCCAACAAGATCCGACAAAGATTGAAACCCGCTTTATCCCAAGATTAGGGCTGTGGAATAGATAAAAGGGGTCTGTCCCCTTTCTCTGCACTGTTTAGCGCCCTGAATAGGTTGTATCGATAGGCACGAAACCATTAACCCAAAAACGTCGCGCTCTTTTTGATCTAGGCTAGAAAAAAGTGGACGCTACGGGCACAGACAACACGGGGATCACAGGCTATCCTTGTCGCCACTAAGTTGACCACTGCAAAGCTTTGGAGCTAAAGCTTTCAGAGCAATACATTATTGCATTGCTACACAATTAGTGCATTTGTATGCAGAAAATACTGACCTATATGGGACAAAACCTACCGTGTACTTAAGCGACTCAACAATTCGAAAAGAGCTAATTGATAGGTTGCAGCGCAGAGGCTACGACAAGAGTGAATTAGTCGAAGAATTGCGTATTCATGATGGCAAAGCGATAGCAGACGTTGTTGCATGCAATCAGGCCACGATGCACTGCTATGAAATAAAAAGTGATTTGGACAAAGTAGAGCGAGTTATTGAGCAAGCCACTTACTTCAACCTGGCTTTCTCAAAGCTCACGCTAGTAACGACAGAAAAGCACCTTGCAAGAGCCCTGGAAGTAGCACCGGATTTTTGGGGTATTATTTTAGTGCGCAAAAGAGCTACAAAAATTGTACTCAAAGCGATACGTAAGCATTCATACAATCCATTTTTTTGTAAAAATAAAGCTCTGAAAGCACTCTGGAAGGATGAGTTAATTGATCTACTTTCGAGAGTCCAAAAGGCACCTAAAAAATTAAACCGGGCAGAGTTAGCCGAAGAGTTGTCAGCAAGATTGACCAAGCAAAAAGTTAATGTTGCTATTTCGGAGAAAATTCGCCTGCGGAGTATTACTACGGTAAATCCCACATATAAGTTACGTGAGAATTGATTGTTGGTCGTAAGACAGTCGAGGGCGTTACCCGCGCACCCAGTCCATTTGCTTTGTCGGCAATAAATTGATCTCCGAACGAATAGGCCGCACCACGGTAAAAGGGTTGATTAACGATTATCTCCGAAAAATCATTATATTGGCTGTACTCTCGCGGATGTGTTCTCAGTGCACCTCCACGGATGCAATAGTGATGCCCATCATAGGTATAGAGCATCTTTGGCGCCATAATGTTCAGGAGTATCTCCGGCTCAATGTCGACGTCAGAATAATTGGGACTAACAACACTGTAATCGCCTATAAACAGCTCTCCAAACCCAGCTGATTGATCAACCCCCTGATGTATAGCCAACTCATTTCTAACTACATTACTCATACTGTTCACAGGTACAATTTCGGCTATAGATGCAGGAATGGATGACCCAGTAACGATGACTTTACGTATAGGATAATGCTCACCAAATCTCTCCCAGAACTCATTAATCCGAGCTCCGACCACAACAGCATTGAGCTCGCGACAAACTCTGCAATCAAAAACAAGATCTATACGATCAAAATAAGCTAGAATGTTGTTGAGTAACTCACTCAGCTCATCCTCGACTGCGTAAAAATCTTGAAAGTCATCTGGCAAAACTCGAAGAGCAACAGTATCTGACGTTAGTCCGAAATCTGTCCTAGCTGTTACGACTGCGTTGTTGTGAGCTAGCGACCTGTCGATTCCAACCACAGGAATCGTTTTTTCTAGTGGACACTCCGCTAAAATCAGTTGGTAGGAATCAATGCCACCGATTTCACGATCCACAACATCAAAATTATCTAAATACAGTTCGCGGACATCAGACAAGTTCCTTTCGACGGATGTCATGTCGCGTCCTAGTGAAGCGAGAAAATCACCGTCCTGCTGATTCTCCCTCCTTGCGAAATCAAAGAAAGGAGTTATTTGGGTGCGGATATCGTCTCGGAGTTCTTTTACCGCGAATATTTCACCCTGTTTCAACTTTAAGAATGGCACATATTTAACCACCGGTGAAAACTACCTCTCTTAGGTCAACAGCATCGACAATACTGCGATACCTATCATACCTGTTCAGTTCCCTCTGAAGCAGACCTGCGACTAACGCTGGATGCACACCAATCTGTTTGGAGAACTCAATAATAGTTTCGCGCCCACCATTATAGTGGACGGAACTGTTTCTCCATAAATGTCGAGGAACGACTGAGTTCTTCGCCAGACGATTTGCCTGTGCCTCGACGGCGCTAACCCTATCGCCAGCCTCAAAGTCGTCCAATATGGGCGAGGCTAAACGATCAAGGTGCAAAACGATATGTGACAATTCGTGCAGCAGTGTGAACCAGTAGAAATCTAATCTAGGATACCGGAAGCCAATCCCGACGACAGGGTGACCAGTACCTAGCAAAGCTACCATACCATCAATTTTGGCCCTTTCGGGCACACGCTCATGCACTAAAATCACACCGACCTCCCTAAGTTTTTCAGGGAGGTGAATAACATTTCTCGGCTCCACACTCTCTCGAGCAATGTGAGCAAGGTACTCACGATCAAGCCCTTCGAACTGCGGAACATTTTGCAAAGAAAGAATCTTATAAGCTTCTGAAAACACCTTTGAAGACCAAGCTGCGCCTAACACTTCATTAGCGTCTTCCCTCTTCCTAAATAATTGCGGAAGATTGCCTGATACAAAGGCGTTAAACATAAACTGAAGTATTTCAGTTCTTTCTTGACCTACACCAAGGAATTTTTCGAGTGATCGATCTTTAGAATGCTCACTTATATAATTTTTGAATGCACTATAACTCTCCACAACCTCACGAGGATCGGATCTCCCAGCGCTTGTGGACCAAGCCTCAAAGTCTTCAAACTCTTCAAACCGATTATTCATCCAACGACCTCAGCAACTTCTCACATTGGTCACTAGGCATTTCAAAGAATGCTAAGCCCCCCTTCTCTGCTCCTTCTATTTTCTTCATCCCAATTTTTTCGTAATAAGCTTCTGCTTTAGGCAGAGAATGCAAACTAAAACCTAACTCAAGGCCAAGTTTCTCGACGCAATATTCGATTGAAATACGCAGGAGACGACTTCCGACACCTCGAAACTTTCTTACGTTGAAATGTTGACTGCGGTTCCAAGGAGCAACAGCGATGTATTCCACATAGAATATTTTCGCGGTTCTCAGCATGCTGTCTTTGGGATGGTACAGTAAGCAAATGCCCTGTACATCTCCATTTACAAATAAGTAGAACCAAAGATACTCGTCTGTTGAGAGATGTTGGGCCTTTACCGCCCACTTCCAATGCGCATCTTCCAAGCTCAATTGTTCAATATAGTCACTCTTTGTCGGGTCTTTCTCAAGCGCTTCCTCGACAGTTTCCAATAACTGGTAATTCCATTGAGACCACTGAGCATCCGCTGCCAAAGAAGCCCTTAGGCTATTTCCGAAAAAAATCTGATACTCGCTTGATTGACCGTCTCCATCGATCAACTTGCCAGCAGTCAACTCAACTACATGATCTTCTAGCTTCAAGGTTAACCAACACCTTCGATTGAACCAAATAACATCGCATCAATTAAAAATAAACATACACCACAAAAAACTTAATTACAAAAGAAAGAACTTCTGGTTTCAAAGGTGCTCTGACTCAATCACCTGCCACCTTATTTGAAGAATTTTGCCTTACCTCTCAACTCTAAACAAATGGCAGCATGTTGATGACTTAAACGGCAGACGCATCTTTGTCAGGGATTGGGTTAAGTTCCAATGCAAAAAAGGGGACAGTTTTATTTCCCCCCTAAATCGGCAGCTTTTAAAAATGTACTTTAGTCGAAGCTGAACCACCACCAAACCACAACCTAAAGTTAAAAAAGAAAACCCCGGCCCAATCGCTTGAGCCGGGGAAGTTTGTGTCGTTCGGAGGAAGGCGGGGTTTTGACACCCCTTGGGATTTCAAAAATCCCGAAAGCAAATCATCAGGTTAGATGGTTTTAACAACCACCTTGCGCGCGGCCTGCGTTTTCAACCGGTTGCGCAGCGCCCTGCCAAACAGCGATGATTCAATTTCAAACTCATCGCCATCCTGTGTCGTCACACCATCGGCAAAGCTGAGCGTCGCCGTGCCAAAGAAATGCGCATGCACATCACCGGGGCGGCAGAACAGATCATATTTGAAATGATGATATTCAAGGTTGGCCAGCGTATGGGACATATTGTCTTCACCGCTCAAAAACGGTTTTTCCCAGATCACCTTGCCATCGCGATACAGCCGTGATGTGCCCTCAACATGGCTTGGCAAATCGCCAAGCAACAATTCCGGCCCCATCGAACACGCGCGCAATTTGGAGTGCGCCAGATACAGGTAATTCTGGCGTTCGGTCACATGGTCGGAAAACTCGTTGCCAATGGCAAAGCCGATCCGCACCGGATTGCCATCCGGATCAATCACATAAACCGCGGCAATTTCGGGTTCTTCGCTGCCGTCCAGCGCAAACGACGGGCTTGGCATATCCGCCCCCGGACTGGCAACGATCGAACCATCACCCTTATAAAACCATTCGGGCTGCACACCCGTCTCACCGGCCTTTGGCTTGCCGCCCTCAACCCCCATGCGGAACATTTTCATGGAATCGGTTTCATCGGCCGCCTTATTGCCCGATGTATGCATGTTGGCACGTGCCGAGGCGGAGCCCAAATGGGTCAGGCCGGTGCCGGTGACCAAAAAATGCGCCGGATCGGCATGGGTAATCGGCGGCAACAAACGCCCGCTTTTGGCGACCTCGTCATAACTGATGCGGTCTTCGCCCATGCGCGACTTGGCCGCCGCAATCATGGTGGTACCTTCCTTGATCGCAATTTCGGCCAGCTTGCGGGTCGAAGAAACCCCGGTCAGCACCAAAAGGGTCTCGGCATCTTCAACAACGGCAACATGCTGCGCGCCGGAGGTCTCTTTAAATTGAACCAGTCTCATGAAATGCGTCCTGATATCCTGATATAAGTCTGTCGTATGCGGGAATTATCGTGTGTGTGCCGGGGATCAGACCCAGCCACCATCAACGATAAAGTTCTGGGCGGTGACCATCCGGCTTTCATCGGACGTCAGGAAAAGCGCCATGCGCGCGATGTCCTGTGGCATCACCTTGTTCTTAAGGCACTGGCGCTCGTCAATCTCGCGCTCGGCGGCTTCATCGACCCAAAGGTCAAGCTGGCGCTGCGTCATGACCCAGCCGGGCACAAGCGTATTGACCCGGATGTGATCCTTGCCAAGGTCGCGCGCCATGCCGCGTGTCATGCCATGCGTTGCCGCCTTTGCCGTGGTGTAGCCGGGCATGCCGCCCTGCCCCATCATCCAGCTGACCGACCCGAAATTAACAATCGCGCCGCCACCGGCCTTTTGCATCATCGGTGCGACCGCCTGAATGGCAAAGAACGATGGGCGAATGTTGATCGCCTGGCGTTCATCCCAATATTGCGGGGTGACGTCCTGCCATTTATGGCGGGTATCATTGGCGGCATTATTAAGCAGTGCTGTGACCGGGCCATTAAGCTCGGCCGCCTTGGCGATGGCTGCCTGCAACGCGGCAATGTCGGTCAAATCGCATTTGATGAAAACCGGCTTGTTGCGCGCCGTCTTGCCAAGTTTCTCGACCAATTCATTGCCGGCATCTTCGATGATGTCGACAAAGGCGACCTTGGCCCCCTGCTCGACAAAGGCGGTGACAATCGCCTCGCCAATGCCCGAAGCACCCCCGGTGATGAATACTGATTTGTCTTCAAGGCTTGTGTAGTGTGTCGGTTTGCGATCAGCCATGATCGTTCCGTCTCCCATATTCTGGTCTATTGTTCTCTATGCGTCGGTCAAACATACAGGGACTCCGTATGTCAGACATCCGTATTCTCACACCAAAATTGGCAGAATCTGCATCAAAAAGCCGATGGCGCAGCGCAGCGGGGAAATTTTTCCTCAAGCATGAATATGCCCTGTCACACCGGGGGATCACCGCCCTTTTCAGGTGCCAGAGATCTCAATCCCTTGTGTCCACATGATGCTTCCTCCTGACAATCTTGTTTTGGGTCAGGGTCTATTAATTTGGCGCAAAGGACGCCCCGGATGGGTGCGGCTGCCCGTCCAATCAAATTAATAGACCCTGACCCTTATTCTTCATACAATAACATTAATGATCAGGATATCCGGCCCTGTCAAGCGTCAAACAGGTGAAGTCATGCCTTTCGATCTTGGCAACTGTGGTTTATAACACATCACCTTTGCACGAAGGTTTACATCGCACCGCACAAGTCCCCTGAAATAATTATATGCTTTGCAGCACAAGGGATTGCACCTGCCAGATAAGTTGCTCTAAAAATTAATTCATATTATATGAATAATATCAGCGCGGGCTTTTCGCCGTTTTCGTATTTAACAAGGCCGTGCCGGAGGGAATTTAATGTCGTCTACTATGTCGAGAACCTATGCCAAACGCAGCCTGCACAGCATTGTTGCGCATGATCTTGGAATGCGCATCGTTTCTGGCAAACTGGTCCCGGGGGATGTCCTGCCGACCGAGGCGGCCTTAAGTGAATCCCTCGACGTCTCGCGCACGGCCCTTCGCGAAGCCATTAAAATCCTCTCTGCCAAGGGACTGATTGAATCACGCCCCAAAACCGGCACGCGGGTTAAACCGCGCACCAGTTGGAACCTGCTCGATCCCGATGTGCTGTCATGGCACTTCCCCGATCCCGACCCGGCGTTTCTCTATAGCCTTCTGGAAACCCGCCTGATTATCGAGCCCAACACTGCCGCCATGGCCGCCATCCGTGCGACCCCGGAACAGATCAAGCATCTGGAAACCGCCTATTTCGAAATGGAAAAGGCCGAACCGGGGACCGAGGCTGTCTATATGACCGACCTTGTCTTCCATCAGGGGATTTTGGATGCGTCGGGCAATGATTTCATGAAATCGTTTGGCATGCTGATTGAAACCGCCCTGATCGGCTCGTTCCGCCTGTCGTCTGGCGGGCCCAAGGCGCACGTCAAATCGCTGCCCGATCATCACGCGGTCTATGCCGCGATCAGCCAGCGCGACCCCGAAGAAGCCCGCGCTAAAATGCACGGCCTGCTCCGCCGCACCATGCGTCAGCTCCGTCAGGAACTCGGCATGGAAGCCGAACATGACTGGGACGTGATCGGGCTGTAGTCCTCCCTCAACGGTTCTTCTGGCGTCTGGCGGGCCCAACAGCCCGTCCGGACCTGATCAGCGGACTAGCAGATCAGCCGGCCAGAAGATCGCGCCGCCGATGGCTCCGCCCTATCGCAAGACCAGCCCCCGCCCCAGCCTGGCACCTCAGCGGGGCGCGCGAGCACAGAGCGAACCGAACCGAGCCGAGCCGCATCGTCCCCTGTCTCATCCCATCTCATCTCGTCGCCCCCTATCCCATCACATCCCCTGACGTGAAACGTCGCACAACCGGCCCTTTGGCCGGTTTTCTTCATTTTAACGGAGAATGTGATGAAACACCTCATGATCGCGCTTGGCGCGCTGTTTGTTTTTGCGCTCGGCACCCAAAGTGCGCAGGCAAACCTCAAAAAGGACTACTGCAGCAATCAAGAATACTACACCAATTCCGGTGCCAATGACGGCAGCAAGTACCCGCACCTTCATTGCGGCAAGACCTTCCTGACCTACAGTGCAAGCTCCGGCAAACACTATAACTTTGTGGTTGGCGACGCGCTCAAAACCGGAACGGCGGGCAGCGCCTGCTCCAAAGCCGATGAGCAATCGGCCGATGCGCTGAAAGACATCATCGCCGAGGTTTGCACCGACGACAGCAAAACCTGCACCGGCTGCTGATTAGAACCGCAAAACTCAGGGCGGCCCGATGGAGGGTTCAATGAACGATCCGATAAACGGTCCAATGGCCGGTTCGATAAACGGTTCAAACGGCCGCCCTGTCCATTCCTCATACAAATACCATTTCGTCAAAAATCGACAAACCGGCCCCCGCCGCCAGGATTGCGCCCGCCCGCCGCTCATTATTCACCAAAAATGACTAATCAGATGAATTAAACAATATATCTGAATAAAAATCGGGCCGGAACAGCCCCCCGTTCCGGCCCGATTTTACACTTTTAAAGTCCGGTCTACATCGTCAACTGGCCCCGGCCCGCATGCCCGAGAACGACCGGGTAATCAGGCGCTGCAAAACGATAAAGCCAAACAGCAAGGCCCCAATCATGATCTTGGTCCACCAGCTATTAAGCGACCCGTCAAACGCAATCAGCGTCTGGATCACACCCATGATGATCCCGCCAAAAAACGTCCCAATCACAAAGCCCATACCACCAGTCAAAAGGGTTCCGCCAATCACCACTGCGGCAATCGCATCAAGCTCCACCCCCACGGCTGCCAACGGATAGGCAGATGCGGTGTAAAAGGCAAAGACAACACCGGAAAGCGCGCTGAAAAAGCCTGACAATGCATAGACCCGAATGATGGTCGCATGCACCGGAGTCCCCAGCAATTCCGCCGATTGTCGGTCCCCGCCAATGGCATAGACATTGCGCCCGAACCGAGTGTAATGGGCAATGATGATCCCGCCAATCACGGTCAGAATCATCAACACCGCCGATGCCGTCAACCAGCCCCGTCCAGGCAACGGAATTTTAAAACCGCTGAACTCAGACACAAAGGAATGGTCAATCGGAACAGAGTCCAGATTGATCAAAAAGCACATCCCGCGCAGGAAAAACATCCCCGCCAGCGTGATGATAAACGGCTGAATATCAAACTTGGCAATCAGCACCCCCATCACAGCCCCGAATGCCGATCCAACAATGATCGAAATCACTGCGGCCAACACCGGATGCATGCCAAACCCGGTGACAAGCTCGGCCATCAGAACCCCGACAAAGGCAATCATCGAGCCGACCGACAAATCAATCCCGCCCGACAGAATGACAAAGGTCATGCCAACGGCTGTAATGATCAAAAAGGCATTATCGGTCAGAAGTGCGCCCAGAACGTAGGTGTCTGAAAACGCACGATGTTCAAAAATCCCATAGCCATACAGCAAGGCCAAAACAGCCAGGGTCGCGACCAGCGGGTAAAAGCGTTCATTAATTTTCATTGGATTTTCCCCGCGTCATCTTTCCCCCGATTTTTCCCCAGGCCAAACTGACAAGTTCACGCGATTTTGGGGCCTGCACCAGCAGTACCGCCATCACGACAGCAGCCTTGACAATCAGGGTGTATTGCGACGGCAGACCCGACAACAAAATGCCGGTTGTCAGGGACTGAATGATCAAAACCCCGATCACCGTCATGCCGATAAAGAACCGGCCGCCCATCAGCGACGCCCCGCCAATCACCACAGCCAAAATCGCATCAAGCTCAAGCCAAAGCCCGGCATTGTTGGCATCCGCCCCACGAATGTCAGCCGCAATAATAATCCCGGCCACCGCCGAACACAGCCCCGCCGTGGCATAGGCCATCAGCTTGATACCGCGCGCGTCAATCCCGGCAACCCGGCTCGCACGTGCATTGCCGCCAACGGACTCAACAAACAGGCCAAGGGCGGTTTTGCGCATGATCAGATACAGCCCGCCAATGACAAAACCGGCAATGATCACCCGCCACGGAATACCAAAAAGATACCCGCTGCCAATACCTTCAAAGAACGCCCCGTGGAAGGTCACAATCTGGCCGCCGGTGATCATTTGGGCGATACCACGCCCGGCCACCATCAGGATCAGGGTGGCAATAATCGGCTGAATATCAAGGAAGGCGACCAAAACACCGTTCCAAAGACCACACAAAAGACCGGCCCCAAGGGCGGCCAGAATGATTACGGCGGGATGCAGATCGGTATCGCGGATCAAAACTGCCATCACCGCCCCGGAAATCGCAATCACCGAGCCAACCGAAAGATCAATGCCGCGTGTGCCAATGACAACCGCCATCCCGACCGCGACAAGGGCGGTTGACGCACCGCGATGAACCACATCAACAAGCGACCCATAAAGATGCCCGTCAACAATGCGAACGTTAAAGAAGTCCGGCGAAATCACGCCAATGCCCAGAATAATCAGGACAAGGGCCGCAACCGGGCCAAACCACGGACGGCTTATTAAAGAAGATGCAGACATGATGCTGCTTTCCCGTACTTTCTTTTTATCGTGTAAACTGCTCATCGTGCGATCGCCTCGATGATGTTTTCCTGCGTGATCTCAGCCCCTGTCAGTTCAGACACCTTTTCACGGTCACGCATCACCGCAACGCGGTCGGCAAAGGCAACAATTTCATCAAGCTCGGATGACGCCACCAGCAGTGCCAGCCCCTCGTCACAGAGTTCCTTGATCAATTTGATGATGTCGGCATGCGCGCCAACATCAATGCCACGTGTTGGTTCATCCAAAATCAGCAGCAGCGGCTTGGACACCAGCCAGCGGGCCAGAATGACCTTTTGCTGATTGCCACCACTAAGCTGCCCGACGGGCTTTTCACTGTCAGGGGTGGCAATGCCCAGTGCCTTGATCATTTTATCGGCAAGCTGTTGTTGCTCGGCGCGCGGGATCGGGCGCAACCATCCTTTGCGGCCCTGAAGGGCGAGCATGATGTTTTCACGCACACTAAGCTCGGCCACAATGCCGTCCTGTTTGCGGTCTTCGGGACACAGGCCAAAGCCCGCCCGGATCGCATGGCGCGGGGATCGCAGCATAACCGGTTCCCCGTCCATAAAGACAAGGCCGCTGTCCGCCCGTTGTGTGCCAAATATCAGTTCGGAAAGTTCGGTTCGCCCCGACCCCAGCAAACCGGCAAGACCGACAATCTCACCGGCCTGAAGATCCAGACTGACCGGTTCAAGTACGCGTTTCTTGCCAAGGTTCTTGACCTGAATTTCACGTTTGGGTCCGGTATAGTTGCCTTCGTCCTGATGACGGTGTGCGCTGACTTCGGCCAGCTCATGGCCGAGCATGTGATTGATCAGATCAATCTGTTCGAGTTCTTTGGTGACAAAGGTGCCGACCAATTCGCCATTGCGCAGGACCGTGATCCGGTCGGTGACGGCATAGACCTGATCAAGGAAATGGGTCACAAAAACAATGCCAAGCCCCTTGGCCTTAAGGTCGCGCATGATGCGAAACAGGCTTTTGATTTCTTCGGCATCGAGGCTTGCAGTCGGTTCATCCAAAATCAGAACCCGCGCATCAAGGGCAACCGCACGCGCAATCGCCACAAGCTGCTGAATGGCAACCGAATAGGAGCCCAACGGCCGGTGGATGTCGATATCAAGACCCAAGATTTCAAGCGCGGCCTTGGCGTCTTCGTCGGTTTTTTTCCACGCAATCAGACCAAATTTGCGGGTCTGGCGTTCCAGCATCAGGTTTTCGGCCACCGACAACGTCGGGATCAGATTGACTTCCTGAAAAACTGTGGAAATACCCAGCGCCTGTGCGTCGCCCGGGTGATTTGGATGGATTTCTTCGCCGTTAAGTGTAACCGAACCGGCATCGCGTGGATGCACGCCGGTAATCACCTTGATCAAGGTCGATTTGCCGGCCCCGTTTTCACCCAAAAGTGCGTGAATTTCGCCTTCGTGCAAATCAAAATCAACGTCCTGCAGGGCCTTGACCCCGGGAAAGAATTTCCCCGCCCCGCGGACTGAAAGCACCGTCTTGCCCGTTTGTTGGGGCTGTGTTGCCTGTGCCATATAAACGCCCTCTCCCTTTTGGTTCTGACTGCGCTAAAGCATTTTGTCTGTCATCTGCTTTAGCCTATATGCACCCGGACGCACCCCCACAATCGCGGGAGCACGTCCGACGCATTATCAGCCAGAATTCATCAGATCACCGTTCATAGCGTGATGCACGGATAACCTGATGACTGCACGTTACTTGCTGCGCATTTTGTATTCTTCAGCAGCAGTCGCCGGCAGGTAGAGCGGGCCATTTGCCTTGATCCATTTCGGAACTTCTTCACCAGCCATCGCTGCTTTGATCGCATCGAAGGACGGTGCACCCAAATGCGGGTTCAGCTCGATCGTGGCATTGGTATCGCCATCAGCCATGGCTTTGAAGATATCAGGCACCGCATCAATCGATACGACAAGGATATCATCAGCCGGGTCAAGACCGGCTTCCTTGATGGCCTGAACGGCACCAAGTGCCATGTCATCATTGTGCGCATAGACCGCACAAATGTTTTTGCCGCCATCTTCGGCCTTCAGGAAGCTTTCCATAACTTCCTTACCACCCGAACGGGTGAAGTCACCCGACTGCGAACGGATGATGTTGATCGCCGGGAAGTTGCCAACAACGGATTCAAAACCTTCTTTGCGGTCATTGGCTGCAGACGACCCAACGGTGCCCTGCAGTTCAACAACATCACAAACACCGTTGGTTTCAGCAGCCAACCAAGCAGCAGCCAAGGCACCTTCGACGACGAAGTCAGAAGCCACTTTGGTCAGATACAGGTCTTCGTCCGCAGCAACGCCACGGTCCACCAGAACGACCGGAATACCGGCATCTTTGGCTTCTTTAAGAACCTGATCCCAACCGGTTTCAACAACCGGTGCCAGCAAGATACCGTCAACGCCCTGAGCGATGAAGGAACGAACGGCCTTGATCTGGTTTTCCTGTTTCTGCTGTGCATCAGAGAATTTCAGGTCAATGCCGCGTTTTTCGGCTTCAGCCTTGATCGATGCGGTTTCAGACGTACGCCAGCCACTTTCAGAACCGATCTGCGAAAAGCCGATCATCATTTCTGCCTGTGCGGCAAACGAAAGACCCAGTGCAACGCCAAGTGCCGCAGTTGATACGGCTAATTTTTTGAGACTCACCACGAGTTCCTCCCTAAGTGTGGTTTCTTGCTTAAAAGCCATATAGTAATACAATATGAGTTGAAGCGACTCAACCATATAGTTATTCGCTCATACACGGGATCGCCACACGCGATCCAAAACATGTGTTAAGATCAACAAAAGCAAAGACTTCGGGAGTTGGAAATGTCGAATTCACCGCAATCCTCAAAGGTTGTACGCCCCTCATCAGACACCCCTAAAGAAGGTGCAAATGCCCCCCGGCATGTGCTGCGCACCGATCAGATTCGCGTCAGCCTTTCTGCGGTTGGCGCGCGGATGTGCGGGCTGTATCTGCGCGATGCCAGCAGCGGAAATGAAACCAACATTGCCGTCGGTCTGGAAAATGATGGGGCATATCTGGCGCAAGACAGCTATATCGGCGCAGTTTGCGGGCGTTACGCCAATCGAATTGCCAATTCGCGCTATACTGACCCGTCGGGCAAGGACGTCATCCTTTCGTCTAATGAAGGGCGGACCCATTTGCATGGTGGCCAAATCGGCTTTGATAAAAAGACCTGGACGGTGAAGGACGCCAGCGACACAAAAGTCTGCTTTGAGTTGACCTCAGACGATGGTGATCAGGGCTATCCGGGGACATTCACCGCAACGGCAACCTATTCGGTCACAGCCCCCAATCGGCTGCGCCTTGAAATCACCGCGACCTGTGATCAGCCCTGCCCGGTCAATATGACCAGCCATGCCTATTGGAACCTGTCGGGGCAGTTTGACAAAACCGCCGCCGATCATGTTTTACAGATCAATGCCGATGCGTGGCTGCCAATTGATGATCATTTGATCCCGCTTCCGGGCACCCGTGATGTTGCGGGAACCGGCTATGATTTCAGAAGTGCGGCACGGGTATCGGACATGCTGCCCCATGCGTCGCAGGGGTTTGATCATAATTTCTGCCTGACCGGCGATCGCGGCACACTGCGCCAGATCGCCACCCTGTCTGATTCCGATAGTGGCCGATCCATGAAACTGTTTTCAACCGAGGCTGGTCTGCAATTCTACCTTTGTCAGCATTTCACCGCAGACATGAAAACCGAAGAGGGCGTTTCGCTTCACAAGTCAGCAGGCATCGCACTTGAACCGCAAACATGGCCCGACAGCCCGAACCGCCCGGATTTCCCCAGCCCTTGGCTTGAGCCCGGTGAGACGTATCGACATGTGATTGAGTGGGAGTTTTCCTAACAACAAAGCCCCGCGATTGCGGGGCTTGCCACATGAGATTGGATTGGCTTTACCATCCCCCGCCGCCACCACCACCGCGGCCACCGCCAGAAAACCCGCCACCACGAGACGCAATTCCGGCGGACGGGACGCTGGGTGCACCATAGGAGACGGCTGCTGAGCTAAACTGGCCGGCGCTTCGGCTCCCGAAATTACTAATACCTCGCCATCCTCGCCGACTATCCTGATACCATACCGGATTGTACTGATGAGCATCATCCCCGTGCTTTTCCGGCATCGCAGTCAGAAAGGCTTCAAGCCGCTCGGTCCAGACATCTTCTGCATCCAGCGCCATAGCAAATGGCAGATGTTTCTCGAACAGTTCGATGGCGTCCCCCATCTCACGGCTTTTGAAGTTCAGTTGATCTTCCTCCGCCACGGTAAGATAGCGCCGATATCCTTCGATTTCTGAGCGTAACTTTAGAAATTCGGCTGTGGGAACTTCTAGGAAGACATGAAAC
Organism: Thalassospira lucentensis MCCC 1A00383 = DSM 14000; assembly: GCF_000421265.1. Classification (GTDB taxonomy): domain Bacteria; phylum Pseudomonadota; class Alphaproteobacteria; order Rhodospirillales; family Thalassospiraceae; genus Thalassospira; species Thalassospira lucentensis. The sequence continues at coordinate 365,636 of NZ_ATWN01000005.1, forward strand.
AGGCAACAGATCGCGACGGCCGCTATTCCAACACAAAGCGCAATTGGCGAAATAGCGCCAACAAGAATTATTCCAAATGCCAAGGCCGGGCCGACAAACGCACCGCCAACCATGGCGAACTTAAAATAGTTCCCAAGCCCGCCGTCCCCTTTACCAACCGCACTGATCCAAAAACGCCTGAGGCCATTAAGGACAAGGTTAACAGCAACGACAAACAACACACTGATAACTGCCGCACCGATAGTGGATTCAACATCATATGCGCCAAATAATGGATCGAGCATGATTGTCGCTGCGACCGCAAGAACACCGATCACACACCCAATTTGCCACTGCCGTTCCTTACGAACAAAGTATGTGCGCCTTTTATCCGCCGAATACCGAGTAAGGAGCGAGCTACGCGCACTTTGAACTTCCTTGCGGTATTCCCGCCCAATCGTGATTTCCGTGCTGCTTGATTGGCGCAATAGGGAATTTAAAACCGTCTGTTCGTCATCCGGTAAGTCTTCGGGGTGTCCCGGTATCCTTGTGAGAACGTATTCGTCTTTGTTCGTTACCTTAATGGTAAGCCGTTTTTTGACTGCCAAGCTTGTCAGAACGACGGCAAATGCTTTGGTTGCGAAGTTTTGCCCTCCATTAGCATTGCGCCACATAAAGCCAACCTCGGCTGGTGACATTCCTGCAGGTGGCTCAAACCTTGGAATAACAGTTGGTCCTTCTGGGTCTTTGCCAAATTTGCGCCAAGCCAGCGTATAATACGCCAGCAGTATGAGGCAAAGTGCTAGCCCGACGAAAATACCTTTGTTATCAACAAGAAGCTTTGCCAAGCTTTCAATGAATGTGGGTCGCGCCACATATCCGGCAGGCCAGGAAACGGCAAGTGTCATACCATGACCTGGTGGCAAACCTGTCACCGTCCGGGCCTTTGCCAGTTCCCCCGTACCGGAAAGAATGCTGTATCGTCCGCCTGTGCTGCCTTTGGGGCCGGTATAAACAGACACATCACTTACCGTCGCGCCATTCGGGAGATACACCGTTGCCATCACGTTCTCGATAGCAAATTGCCAGTCATTTCCGGTGACGTTCCAATAAAGCTCATCGACATCCGCCCCAAAGGCCAGTTGATCATTCATCGTATAGGTGAGCGTGAATGTATGGTCCCCGACCGTCAAATGTTGCCGCGAACTCCCCATATAGATGCGGATTGCGCCACGAAGCTTCTCAACTTTGTAGGAAACGGTCCGACCATCAAGCAAAACATGATTAATTGTAATGCCCCCAACATCATAGAATTTGGCTGCGTTCAGTACGACAAGGGGAATGTCGCGATAAATACCGCGCTTGATTGATATGCCACGTGCATCAATTGATATCGCCTCGGTGACTTCGATATTACCGTTTTCCAGAATTCGAATATCTGAATTGAATGCGGTAATACGTTCAGAAGAAGACGAGCGCGTTGTCTGTGCGGCGGCAGAATTTATCTGAAAAACCGCACATAGCAGCACCAGACACACGGCAATTGTCTGACCGACGCGCGTACCCCGAAACCAATTTTTTCGCATGGCCCAGACCATCAATCAAACTTCACGCCGGGAACCTGACGCTCAACAACGTGTTCGACTTCGTAATAGTTGTCTTCGGCAAAACCAAATGTATTTGCCACGATGTTGCTGGGGAATGATTGCACAGTGGTATTAAGCTCGCGGACCGTACCGTTGTAATAGCGCCGCGCCATTTGAATCTGGTTTTCCAGCTCGGACAAAGATTTCTGCAATTCGATGAAGGTCTTGTCGGCCTGCAGTTCCGGATATGCCTCGGACACTGCAAATATCCGCATCAAAGCCGTTGAAAGTTGGCCTTCCAGTTCTTGGCGCCCATCGGCGTTGGTTGAACTGGCAGCAGATGTTTTGGCACGTAATTCAGTTACTTCTTCGAATAACTGCTTTTCGTGCGTTGCATAGCCTTTGACCGTTTCAACAAGGTTTGGAACAAGGTTGCTGCGCCGCTTTAGCTGCACATCAATGCCACTCCAGCCTTCCTTCGCTGATTGGCGCAGAGAGACCAGACGGTTATATAAACTGACACCATAGAGCAGCAGTATAACGAGGACGGCAACGATACCCGTCAGGACCACAGCAACAGTATTCACGGTCTCACTTCCTTTGCCAATTGCCCCACCGATCAACGGCAAGGATACCTATTAGCAAGTTAGCGAAACACAACCTGAAAGAAAATGCTTAGTTTCCGCCCCCGCAGATCGTTTGGTCTGAGTTTTGCGGACTTTTCAATATAAACCCAATATTTTGCAGGATTAAAGGGCCGTAACCGTCCCATCCGCGCGTGGATCGGTCGCACCTTCCATCACACCATTGGGTTGCAACCGAATGCCGCCTGCGTGGCCCATGATGTCTTCATAGGGGCCGACGAGTTCGACCACATGACCGGCTTTTTCAAGTTGATCGATCAGGGTCGGATCGAAACGATTTTCGAGCTTGAGGGAGGTGGTTTCATCGCCCCATGTTTTGCCGAGCAACCAACGTGGTTTGGTGATGGCGTCTTGCAGGTCTTGGCCGAACATCACGTTGCGGGTAAAGATCGCCGACTGGGTTTGTGGTTGGCCTTCCCCGCCCATAGTCCCGTATGTCAGCACCGACCCATCGTTGAGTTTTGCCAGTGCCGGGTTCAGGGTATGGAACGGCAAGCGGCACGGTCCGAGTTGGTTGGGGCCGTCATGCAAAGTGAAGCTGGCACCCCGGTTTTGGAACAAAACGCCGGTTTCGGGCACGACCACCCCCGATCCGAATTCCCAGAAAATGCTTTGGATATAGCTTACCGCGACACCATTGGCGTCAACCGCCCCCATCCAGATGGTATCGCCCGGTTTGGCGACATGCGGCCATGGCAAGGCGGTGTTCATGTTGATTTTGGCGGCCTCGGCATCGAGCATCACGTCAGTCAGAAGGTCCATCGGATCAATCGTCATCCGGTCCGGGTCGCCGATATGGGCATCACGTTTCAAAAAGGCGCGTTTGGTGGCCTCAATCAAGCCATGGATATGATCAAAACCCTCGGCACTTGTCACACCAAGACGGTCAAACAGACCAAGGATCATGAGTGACGCCGCCCCTTGGGTTGGCGGCACCATGTTAAACACCGTGCCGGTCGCAAGTTTGACCGACAGCGGGGTGGTGACTTTGGCGTGATAGGTTTCAAAATCAGACAGCCGCAACGGGCTTCCGACCACAGACAGGCCGTTGGCATTGCTGCGCGCGACATCGCCGCGGTAAAAATCATCAAGTCCGACCTTGCCCAGATGGGCGAGCGTCGCGCCAAGGGCGGGTTGTTTTAGCACATCGCCGATGGCCGGAACGCCGTTGGCAGCATAAGTATCGACAAAGCCCGGTGAGCCTTTGAGTTCGGGCATTTTGGAATGCGTCAGTTCGACCTGAGATTTGGTCACCGGCACGCCGGTTTTGGCGTGATGGACCGCATCGGCCACCAGCCGCGCCATTGGAAGTGTACCGCCCACCCCCTTGGCAATCTCAGCCGCCTTGATCCAGCCGCCAATCGCACCGGCCACGGTTAAGGCCGCCAGTGGCCCGCGTGCCGGGATCGCGGCCTTACCCTGTTCACGGTAAAAATCCGGGGTCGCAAGACCCGCCGCCCCGCCACAGGCGCGAATGGCCACCGGGTCCTTGCCCGGTTCGGAAATAAGCCAGAACCCATCACCGCCAATCGCATTCATATGCGGATAGACAACCGCAATACTGGCGGCCGCGGCGATCATCGCCTCAACCGCGTTGCCACCATCACGCAAGATATCGCGGCCTGCCTGTGCGGCCAGATGATGCGGGGCGGTGATCATGCCCCCAAGGGCGGTTCTGGAACGTAACATTTAATCGGCCTTTACTCTGGTTTCCTTGGCGTCAACCGTCGGACATGCTGCACGTGGGTGCACAGCATGTCCGGGTGTTTTGTTGATAGCGCTGTTTTGAAAATCCGTTCAGCGCCTTTTCACATCGTAGAATAATCGCGCTACCACCCGATCAGGTTGGGCAGCCAGCTTGTCAGTTCCGGGAAAATAAACAGCAAGACCAAAGCCACCGCCTGAATGCCGATAAACGGGATCACGCCGCGATAGATATCGACCGTGGAGACCGATTTTGGCGCCACCCCCTTGAGGAAGAACAGCGCCCAGCCGAATGGCGGGGTCAAGAAGCTGGTTTGCAGGTTCATCGCCACCAGAATGGCCAACCACGCCATATCAATCCCGCTGTTGATAAACACCGGCAGGAACATCGGAAGCGCGATATAGGAAATTTCGATCCATTCAAGGAAGAAACCGAGCACAAAGATCACCGCCATCATGAACAGAAGATTGCCCATATCACCACCGGGCACCCATTCAAACATGGCATGCACCAATCCTTCGCCGCCCAGCCCGCGAAACGCCAGGCCAAAGGGTTGCGCGCAGATCAGGATAAAGAACACCATCGCACTGGTGACCAGCGTGTCATGCAAGACATCGCGCATCACAGACAGGTTCAATCGCCCTGCAACAAGGGCAAGAATGAGCGCGCCGAGTGCGCCCATGGAGGCCGCTTCTGTCGGGGCGGCGATACCGCCAACGATGGAGCCCAAGACGGCAAAGACCAAGGCCAGAGGCGGAATGACCACCTTGCAGATTTTGATCAAAAGTTGCTGCGTTCTGAGTGCGTCGCGTTCTTCCTTGGGGATGGCGGGCACCATGTCGGGTTTGAAAATACCGAGCAACACCAGATAAAGGGCCAGCATCCCGGCCAAAATCAATCCGGGTACCATGGCCGCAGCAAACAATGTGCCGACGGACTCACCCAGAATATCGGCAAGCAGGATCAGAACAAGGCTGGGCGGGATGATTTGGCCCAGCGTGCCCGATGCGCAAATCACGCCACAGGCAACCCCCTTGTTGTAACCACGGTTGATCAGGGGTTGTAGCGACAGCAAGCCGACGGTGACGACCGTTGCACCGACAACGCCCGAGGACGCGCCCATCAAAACGCCGACAATGACAATCGCCAGCCCCATGCCGCCGCGAAGACGCCCCATGGCATGGCCGATGACATCAATCAGTTCTTCGGCCAGTTTTGATTTTTCAAGCATCACCCCCATAAAGATGAAAAGCGGCAATGCCAGCAAAGTGTAATTGGTCACAACCCCGTAAACGCGGGCGGGCAGCAAATTAAACAGGCCTGTGCCAAAGCCCATAATCCCAAAGGCCAATCCCGAAATCGCAAGCGAGATCGCCACAGGCACACCCAGCACGAGGAAGCCAAAAAAGCCCCCGACCATGCCGATGGCCAGCCATTCATTTCCGGTCATGATTGATTAGTCTCCTGCACCATTTTGCGCCACCACACCAGAGGTGCCGGGGGCATCAGATGCATCAAAGGCACGTGCGCCATCGCTGGCGATGATTTGACGATAGTTAATCAGCCCTTGGGCAATCGCCTGTATGAACATCAAGCCAAAGCCAATCGGAATGAAGGATTTGAGCAAGAAGCGATACGGCAAGCCACCGGGATCAGGTGATCCTTCGCCCATCATGATCGATTGCCCGACATAGGGGATCGAAAACCAGATCAGGGCTGCACCCAGAATGGCCATCAGGACGGCTGAAATCAGGTCAATGATCGCCTGAGCCCGGGGGCTCAGACGTTCATAGAGAAAATCGACCCGCACATGGCCGCCATGGCGCATGCCATAGGCCATCCCCATCAGGGCAATCGGTGACACCAGATGCCATTCGAGTTCCTGCATTGCGACACTGCCGGAATTAAACAGATAGCGCAGCAACACGTTTCCGCCGACCACCAGTACAAGAGCAAGGCCGCTTAATGCTGCCCCCCATCCGGCGACATCGACAATCCGGCCCAGAACACGGTCAAGAACAGGGGCCGGGAGCGGCTCAGTGCGGGTCGCAGTCATATCAGCTCATCCCGTCTTTCGATGAAATGATGCCGTGATACGGCTTTTCACTGATGGCGGCCCATTCGCGATGAGTATCGCGGAAGGCCATGAAGCTTTCGTGGACCTTTTTGGTCACCGGATCCTTGGCGGCTTCGGCCTCAAGGGTGTCCTTGGTGATGCCTTTGAGCTTGGTGACAACGTCACCCGGCAGGGTTTGCGCGATGACGCCGTAATTTTCGACCAGATCACGCAAAGCAGCCGCATTGTTGGCTTCGCACCATGAATGGCTGTCAAGGTTGCAGGCCTGTGCTGCGTTTTTGACAATCGCCTGAAGATCGGCCGGAAGGCTTTCCCAGGCTTTCTGATTGATCAGAAGTTCGGTCACGTTGGATGGTTCGTGCCAGCCGGTGGTGTAATAGTATTTCGCGGCCTTTTGCAGACCCAGACGCCGGTCCTGATACGGGCCGACGAATTCGGCTGCGTCAATCACGCCACGTTCAAGGGCCGGGAAAATCTCCCCGCCCGGAAGCAGCTTCACCTCAACACCGATCTGCTGATAGACCTTACCGGCAAGACCCGGAATACGCATTTTCAGACCCTGGAAATCTTCAAGGCTGTTGATCGGCTCGCGGAACCAGCCGGTCATTTGGACGCCGGTATTGCCCATTGGGAAGGCAACCAAACCGTAAGGTTTGTAAACCTCGTGCCACAGATCAAGCCCGCCAGCATGATAGAGCCACGCATTTACACCCTGAAAATTCAGGCCGAACGGAACGGTGGTGAAATACTGCGCGGCAAAGATTTTACCGGCCCAGAAATAGGCGTTGGCAGCATTCATTTCGACCGTACCGGCCTGAACCGCATCGAACCCTTCAAGGGCCGGGATCAGTTCACCGGCGGCGAAATGCTGAATGTTCAGACGCCCATTGGACATTTCCGTCACACGTTTACAGAAATCTTCCGGGCTGCCCGGACCGGTGACATAAAATGGCGAGCCCGGACCATAGGCGTTGGTCATTTTCCAGTTAAAGGTTTCCTGTGCGCGCGCAATGTTCGGAGCGGCGACAACAGCGGCCCCGGTTGCTGCTGCACCGATTGCCGACTTGGTGAGAAAGTCGCGGCGTTTAACATTTGTCATTGATGACTCCCTGATAGAGATAGCTATTTCAAAGAAAAGTAATCTCAACGGAATTTGATCCGCATTGTGTATACATCCTGCAACACACATGCCAATCCATTTTTTTCAATGACTTAACAAAAATACACTCTAGATTCAGTGTCATGATTGCACATTTTTTAAACTTTATATTGCAGTGCACTTTTTTATTGCACAATAATTGCGCAAAGCTTCGTGCGAAAAACATGCTTGTTTTCACAACCATTGCGATGCTTGGATTTACAGGAAATTATCGTGTATACATCATCTTCATAAGAAGCCTTCAAACCGCGCAATAAGGGTTTAAACGCCAGATGATTGAGCTTACCCAGTCGCTTGCCATGCAGTCGGCCCCATTAGAACCGTCTGATGGTGTTGGCATTGCACAGCAACTTTGTCAGACACTGGAAGATGATATCGTCACGGGTAAACTGCCGCCCGGTCAGCGGCTTGAAGAACCGCTTCTTGCCAAGCGGTTTGGCGTCTCGCGCACCCCGGTCCGCGAGGCATTGCAATTGCTAACAGCCAGTGAGCTTGCCGAAAAAATCCCCAATAAGGGGGTTTATGTTTCACTTGCCACCCCGGAACGTTTAACCGCGATGTTTGAAAGCATGGCCGAGCTTGAAGGCATGTGCGGGCGTCTGGCCGCCAAACGCATGACCAGCGGGGAGCGCCATAACCTTGATAAATTGCATCATGAATTGGCCGAAACCGTACGGCTTGGCGACAGTGACGGGTATGAGACGCTTAACCGGGCGTTTCACAACACGTTGTATCGCGGGACACATAATGATGTTCTGGTCGATGTGACCTTATCGGTGCGCCGCCGCGTCGCCCCGTTCCGGCGCGTTCAATTCACCAGCCTTGCGCGGCTTGCCTCCTCGCACGCCGAACATCAAGGCATTGTCGATGCGATCTTGCGCGGCGACAGCAAGGCAACCGAAGAATTGCTGTATGCGCACATCATGGAAGTGCATGACATCAGTCAGGATTACCTCGTCAGCCTGCGCGAAGCATCGCCCGCCAATGACATGCCTGCCTTCAAGTAAGACAAAACCATTGGCGGGTGTACCATTCGTTTGGGAAACTGCGCCTAGCCAGTTATCCCCTTGTCAGTCTCTGGCGCGACTGATGGTCGGAGAAGAGCCACCGGTTGCAATCCACGGACGCCCATCGGCATCGACTGCAATCGAGCCTAGCGGTGCATTATTGACTTCGTCAAAGCTGTCATTGGCACCATTCCATTTGCGCAAGGCGTTGTTGATGTCCCTGATATAGACCGTTCCGTTCGCGCCAACATCAATGGATGAGGCTTCCTGGCTTCCGCGTTTTGGCCGTACTTCAAAGCTTGACCCATTCCACTGCCGGACCAGATCATCTTTATCAACAATCCAGATATCATTCCCCGGCCCGGCACCCGCCACATGAACCTGGCTGAAGTTATTAAAACGTTTGAATTCTTCGGAATTTTCCGCCTTGCTATAGAGATAGGTGTCGCTGCCTGATCTAAACGTCACATAGACAGTCCCATCCGGTGCGACGGTGACTTCGCTTGGGGAAAATCCACTGACTGAATACTCCTTAACAACCTGATCACGTTCACGGTAAAGCTCTGCGGTCATACTTGTGGCTATGGCCCAAACATCGCCATTTGGCGCGATATCAATGGCGGAAAAAGTGCGTGACGAATCCACCAGATTCGACGAGAACTGGACGAATTTTTTGCGCCTTTCGTCATATTTTTCAAACTCTTGGCTGCCGCCGCCGATAATGACAGAGCCATCTGAGGCGGTTGCGACTTGCCCCGCACTGGTTCTTTGATCCATCGGCACGGTTGAAAATCGCATGTTCTTTCGAAACACAATGCCGGATGTTTCAGTACTGACAACCTGTTCGGTTTCCCCCGTGCCCACCGTGTCACCACTGGTGGCATTGGCAACCATCAGATCAGAACCTTCGTCACGATCGAAGAACTTTGAGGATAATGCGATCCCTTTGTCACTGACCAGCCAAGGATATCCCATCGGACCGACCGCCACACTGGCGGGCGTATGCCCCGGTGTCTGAACCCGAATAAATTTGCCGTCCTGATCCAATCGCATCAGCAAATTATTGGTCGATACGATATAAACGCTGTTGTCGGGCCCAACCGCAATCGACTTGGCCTTTTGTGCAAAAACCTTGCAAGGATTGGTGTCACAGCGCGAAACAAGCCGATCGGATCGAACAATCCACGGCGTGCCATCAGGTCCAGTGGCAATCAAGGATGCCCCGGTTCCCGAAATCATTTCAAACCGGGTTTGTGCTTCGTTCAGGCGAAAAATCCTGCCCGCTGCATTGGTCAGTAAAACCGTCCCGTCATAGCCCGCGGATATGTCTGATCCGGTTGCACCCGTGATCTGCTTCCAAAGGGTTCCGGTATGGCGAAACACCCGCCCGAGTGCCGAAATGCCCCATGGATTGCCTTCGCGGTCCACGGTGATCCGTACCAACTCACCGGGAAAGCTTTCAAAATCGTTTCGCCGGTTCGACCAACGCAAAACTCCGCCCGCGCCATCAAGGCCAAAGACACTGCCATCCCCGCCAATCGCAAGTGATGCAGCAGATTTCAGCGTATTTACAAAGACAATCGCATCGGTTGTGGTGACGGTTACCGGATCGGTAAAGGTATCATTCCCGCCTGAACCACCCCCTGATGAGGTTGCCTCGGTGTTGCCAGAATCTGGCACAACGACGTCCGGCGCAACGGCAGACGGTGCGACATCAACGGGTGCCAAAGCAACCTCGGCGGTCGGTGCGTCGGCAACATTAACTTGTGCACGGGCATCCTTTGGGCGCGGCACTGTCGCAGACACGTCGGCGGCCTCATCGGACGTATCATCAATGGTGAGCCCGCCATTGGCAAAGATGAGGCCATCATTTCGGACCGCCCAGATGTTGCCTTGCGGCGTTACGGCCAGACTGACAATATCCTTCACGCCATCGATAATTTCCCATCTTTTGCGCGCGGCCAGCCAAATACGGACAAGCCCCGCGTCATCGGCCATGGCGACAACATCCGTCGCACCAAAGGCAATGTCGCGTGCGCGCCCCGGATAGGTCCGCCAGACGTCACCGTCATAGGCACGCACCTTGGCCGCATCTGTGATCGCCCATGGCAGCCCGGATTTGCCAATGGCCAAGCGTTTTGCCGTTCCGGCAATCGGTTGCCATTCATTGCGCAAGGCATACCATTTCCAGATGTCGCCATTTATCTTGGCGATATAAACATTGCCCTCGGTATCAGCAGCAACATCGAGAACATCGACTTCACGCGGTTCCCACCACAATCCGTTATATTGGGATAGTTCCCCCAGCGCATTGATCGCCCAAGGGCGGTTGCCAATTGCGGCAGATATGCGGGCAAATTTGCCCGACATCTGCCGCCAGCGTTGTTCACCCTTATCCCATCGCCATGGCACCCCGTCCAATCCGACGGAATAGGCCTGCCCGTCTTCATTGATCGAGACATCGACAGCCGTTCCGGGGAGTTGAGCCCAAGAACTGGAATCGCCTTCCTGTGCGACGGCCAATCCGGCCCACAGGAACCAGATCCCGGAAACAAGAACCTGAAAACAACGTTTCATTGGTCTATCCACCCTTGCTGTTACTTTGCCTGTCCATTCGCCAAACGCGTGCCCAAGGCCAGACTTTAGTTTTCAAGCAGCCGATCCCGTACAGATGCGATCATTTGTTGCGACTCAGGATTGCTTTGCCACGCATCAATCTGCACATCGCCAGCGCGGAATTCTTCAAAGAATGCCTTGCCTTCAAGCTGCTCGCGCAGAACATCAAATGTCGGTCGCGGGGTGTACCAATCCCCATGGCGCCGTTCGAGTTTGGCAAGTTCCTGTTCGAGTTCCGACAACTCCCCATTTACCGCAGCACGGTCAGAGCCGCTCTGTCGGGTATAAACCGGTCGGCGCGGTGTCATCAGGATCAGGATGGAACGTTCGAATTCGCGTTCAACCCGCTGGGAGAAGAAATAATTCAGGCCCGGAATATCCATCAGGCCCGGAACACCATCCGCCGACTTTGACGTTTCGCGTTCACTCAAGCCCCCAAGGATCAGGGTTTCACCAAACTTCATCGTCACGGTCGAGTTGACGTTGGTTTTGGTGGTATCAAGGCGGAATTCAAACACAACCGAATTTGACGGATCGGTCAAAAAGGTTCGTTCTGCAACAACATGCAGGCGGATCATGTCATTGGGCAGAATTTCAGGCGTAACCGCCAATTTCACACCGACTTCCTTCTGGACAGAAACACTATCCCCACTGCCCCCGGAAACGGCGGCGGCAAGAATTTCTGTTCCTGAAAAGAATTCCGACGTTTCACCAGCCTGTGCGACAAGGCTTGGCTTGGCGAGAACCTGATTATTGGCATCCGCCGAATTGGCAATGTTAAGCGAATAGGTCACTGCGGGAATGCCGATCTGGCGGGTGATGGTCTGCGTACTTTCTTCAAGCCCGGTTCCCAGATAATCCTTGGTTTTTGTTGAACCATATCCCAACCCGGCCGCACCGGTTAGCGGATCGCCAAACTGTAATTGCAAGCCATTGAGAAGATTGATGCCCCGTGAATCACGAATATCTTCCTGGGTTCCGATCAGAACCACATCAACCACGACCATCCCGGAATCAACAAATTCGGTCTGTGTATCGTCGATATTCTGCCCACCAAACGGGTCTTGCACGCTGCCAAATGGATCGGAAGGTTCCGTTGTCTGGCCGAACGGGTTGCTGTCAAACGGGGATATTTCACCGTCACTTTCCGGTTCGACAAATGGCTCCCCGCTGAATTGGGCCTGAATGTATTTTCCTTCGCTTTCATAAAAGGACTGCCAGCCTTCAACACGTCGATCAAGATCGCGCGCACGGTTCACATCCTTGATCACATCACGATATGTCGTAATGAACTCTTGGGCAGATGACCGGTCATCCATAGCCGAAAGTGCCAGTGCCGTCGCTTTGAGGATTTCCGGGTTTTCCCGTGCTTCCGGAGAAATTTCCATCAAACGTTTCAACGCAGCAGCGGCCGTGCGTGGATCGCGGGAATAATAGGACGCCGATGCCAGACTGTATAAAACAGCCGGATCATCATTGTGATGAAGCGCAACGGCGGCAAAGTTTTCCTGCGCCAATGGATAGCGCCGCTGATCCATATAAAGCAGGCCAAGCTGATAGCGCGACGGCAGGTTGCCCGGATCAAATTTCAAAGATTGTTTGTAGCCCTGTTCGGCAAGTTCGAACTTTGATGCATCGCCCAGAACGCCCATCAAGTGATAGGTCAACCCGTTTAGAAATTGCAGATCCGGATTGGTCACATCAAGCTTAAGCGCCAAATTGATCAGTCTTGATGCCTCTTTGGCATTTCCCTGTTTCAGGAAATCGATGCTGTCACGCACCAGTGCCTGAATTGCGCTGTCTTCGGCGGGCATGCCCAAAACAGATTTGTTATATTCAAGCGGCTTGTCGATTGACATGACCACACCAGATCGCGTTTGGCCCCCATCCATGCCCGTGGTTTGACACCCGACAAGTGCCAAAAGTGACACCCCCATCAAGGCATGACGACAAACGCGGCGGCGTCCATGAACGGAACGCTGGTATGTAAACTGACGCAAAATGATATCCCCACTTATCAGCACCAATGAGTGGATGCCGACAATTTCCCCATGAAATCAGAAGCAATCCGGCCGACACATTTTCTGTGTTTTGACCGAACTGCTTCTGTTTAAGTGTTGTTTGAATTAACCGGAATAAGTCCAAGGACGCCAAACCTGCGACTCAAACCTTTTGACTTTGCAGGGCTCCATTTTCACCACAGAGCCGATAGCAGGTTTCGCGTCTGCGACCGTCATGCACATGCGCCTGCCCGTCCCGACATATCGGATTTGTCCCGCTTGATCGAGCCCCCAGGTCTTGAGGTTGGCGTTGGAACATTTGCGGATCCATACCGGGTCATTAACACCAAGTTGTTTGGCCTCGATGCTCAGACAATAATTGTCGACCACCACGAGTTCTCTGGTGCGGGCATTTGGAAATACCCATGGTGCTTCAGGCGTATTGCATTCGCCAAGGACAGCAACAAGACTGTCACCGCCCTGCTTAACAAGGCAAAGCCCAGGGCTTGCGGTGAATTCAAGGCGGAACGTCCCGGGGACTTTGGCTTCCTGCTTTTTCAGACCATCGTTAAGGACTTTTGATTCAGCTGCAATTGCCGCCTTGCCCCCATCATAGGCTGTGCCCCCGACAATAACCGGCAAAACCGGCCCTGTTGACGCAGCAACAGTGCCACCTGCCTTGATCGAAGCAATCGCGCGGGCATAGTTCGCACTTGGCCGCGTATCACCGGCTGTCAAAATGGTCCAGTGATACATCAACTGCTCATCACCGGCTTTTTCCTGCAACAGAAGTGCTATGTCGGCCGGGCGGCTGGCAATCGATTCAGCTTGGCGTATCTTGCCTTCGGCGGCTTCGATCTTGATGAACTTGTCGAGTTCCATGGCAATGGTAATTGCCGTGGTGACTGCGGTCATTACTGGACCTGATGCACCGGTTACCAAGCGGGTCATGGTGACCGAGATTTTGCCCAGCGGCGTGACGATCGTGGTCAGGGCTTTGGTAGTTTGTGTCGCTGCTTTAGCTGCTTGGCCTGCAATTGCGGCCCCCGCCTTGGTTCCTGCTTTTGATACAAATCTGCGATACGGGAACACAGCCTTGAAGGTTCGCATGAAATAGGCGATTCCAACGCCACTTCCAAGGGTGCCGGCCATAGCCCCCCCTTGCAAAGTGGCAGTGAGAACCTCATTGAAATTTGGCGGCTCGGAAACTGAACCTGCAAACGCCAGCATGTTGTGACCGCTGCTTTCTGCGAATTCGAGTTCTTTTGTCTTTTCCCAGTTGTTAAATAATTGACGGAGCTGCGATGCAAGGAATTGACGGTTCCACTGAATTTGTTTTCCGACATCTTCAAGCAGCCGTTTTTCAAGTGCAGTCCGTTGTCCCGGCGCGGTTGCTGCTGCTTTCATCAGGCGCTGAGCAATCAAAGCGGACAGCGCTTCACTACGCCATGGCTCATTTTCGATCAGCAACCATTCGGTATTGGACAATTCTTCGAGGGTCGTGTCATCAAGTTCAAGCACGGTCTGTGCAATGATCTCGTCAATTTCCGTGCGATCACGCACCAGTTCAAGTGCCAATTCCTCGACCGCCGGGCTCAGGCCAAACAAACCCGGCATGTCCCGATTTGGCGAAATCCACTTCATTTCGGTCGCCTTGCAGGCTTTGGAACTTTTTACCGAGAAGCTTGTCCGAAGGTAGGTATCAGGACAAGACCAGCAGGTCCCGCCATCGATAAAATCGAAAATCTGACCTGCAGGACAGGTCAAGGCAGTAATTTTCGTCGCCGGTGAGAAATCAATGGTTTTCACGCAGGCATTTTTTCCAGTAACCGCATTTGCCGTGCGATTGAAACCTTCCGGGCAGCTCCAGCATTCGCCGCCATTGCGTGGATCGGTAAATGAGTCTTGCGGGCAGGCACGTCCTTCGAACGTGGCACTAACGGCCTTTTTCAGAACCATGCCACATGCGTTCCATTTATCAACAGATGCCGCAGTACGACCATATCCTTTTGGGCAGGACCAGCATTCACCGCCATTGCGTTTGTCAAGGAACGAACCAGCCGGGCATTCCTTTTTGCCAAGAAATGTCGCGCTCAGAAGCTGCTTTACGCCGGTTGGCTTGTCACAGGCCTTCTCACCACTGATGCTTTTTGCGTTGCGGTTATATCCGTCAGGGCATGCATAACAGGTCCATGTTCCCAAATCGAAAAAGGATCCATCCGGGCATTTGCCGACAGCCTTTGACTGAAACTTCGCAGACACGCGTCCGCACGGTTCTTGCAGATTACCGCGTTTATCAACGCCGCCGCATTCGGGCCCTCCTTGCAAGTTCTTCCACTGCGAACTTGCATGAGCCGGTTGATCCATCACGATCATCATCAACAGGGCAAGCAGCAGCAACCCCGCATAGTTTAATATTGGCGTCAGTCTTCTGATCTGCATGCCCGAATCCTTCTTGCTTTTTTACTTTTGCATCCGGGTTGAGGTTCCCGCATGGCGAATGTCACGCAGGGAACAACGCATTAAAACTCTGCCCCTCCCCGTCCTATACGGCAGGATTACGCAGAAGCATGGAATGAAACCAGAAGGAATAAAGGCAGCATGTCGATTAACGACCATAAGTGGATAGGCAATGCACAAAAGTGGATAGCCCTACACTTTTTACGGCAACAACTTAGCAACATGCACGTTGGATTTAGCGGCGACGATTAAGCGTCTCGGAGGGAGAAACGCCAAAATGCAGCGTATAGCTTTGTGCGAACCGTCCGGCATGCACAAAACCCCATTTGCGGGCGACGCTGGCAATCGTTGTTCCGGGTATTGCTTCAAGCAAATCATTATGCGCACGGTTCAGGCGCACCATCTTGGCATAGGCCATCGGCGCCATGCCGAAGGTCTCGTTAAATCCGAGCTGAAGGGTGCGATAGCCGCACCCGACATGCGCCAGTAAATCCACCAGTTGGATCGAATGTTCTGCATGTTCATGAATATAGTCGCGGGCACGTTTGACCTGACGCGGCATCGCAATACCCGATGGCCGGTCATGGAGAAGTTCGCTATAGGAATTTGGCAGCAACATCAGGATATTGGTCAGAAGAACATCGCGGAGTTCCTTAAGGATGATCCCGTTCTTGGTATCGTGAAGCGGTCCATCAAGGGCATTGGCGATATAATGCAGCGTATTGGACACATGCGCCCCGCCCGGGGATGTCAAATCAAGTGCCGTGTCAAATACCAGATCATTGCGGAAAACATCTTGCCCGGTCAGGGCAAAGGCATGTTTGCGTAAGGCATCAACAGGAAGCTTTGCCCCAAGCGCTGCGAAATTGTCTTCGATGGCATTCATCGGCATGCGCATGTTGCGCATCATGCCCTGCTTGGCCGACACTTCGAACTCTTGGCCACCATGGTTGACCTTGCCGTGGCCGCTATTCACAAACAGCAAAAACAGGTCGTTATCTTCGGTTGCAGGTGCTTTGATCGAGACGCGATCCGGGCCAAAGGACGCGCCGAGCAAATCAATATCGGCAAGTGATGCGGCTTGAATGGAAATATCGGCTGTTGCTTTTTTACCGAGCAGGTCAAACTCATCAATGCTGTTCATTTCCGCGAGGAAAGCCTGCGTCTGATCCAGGCTTTTTGACGCAAAGACCTGATGGTTTTTAAGATAGCTCACCGGTTTAATCCTGTTTGATACGACCAAGATATGCCGGAGCTTCCATCAAAAAGCCGATTGTGTCCGAATTGTCAGGACATCAACAGAAAATCCGTACCGGGAATATATTCCTTTATTTCATCAGAAGAAACAAATGGATGTTCAAAACATGCAATTACTTCACAAATCGCGCGGATGTCCGCGACATCCGGTTCAGGACGCGATCAAGTGAAACCTTACCGCCGCCTGAAAACACCAAAATGCTTAACACAGCCACCCACAGCAACCGTTGATCAATCAGCTCTGTCGGCAGTCCATTGGCAAGGCTGCCCAAAGCCGCCCCGTGAAATGCAACATCAACACTTGTTTGCACCACCACAAACCCGATCATGCCAACAGCCGAAAGCCGGGTAAGCAGCCCGAGTGCGATCAGAACAGGCAGGATGAACTCGGCAAATGTTCCGGCCCATACAATCAAATGCCATGGGAAAAACGGGATGGCGGCCGTGTCATAAAGATACTGTTCGGCAATCGGTGGCAGGATCTGGGCGAAGGCACCGGCACTGAGCGCACCACCGTCAATCTTGGTCAGGGCACTGTTGAAATAATAGGGCAGCAACAGCACGGCAAACAGGATGCGCGCCACAAGACCAAGATGATCCCGACCAACCGCACCTTCCAGACAGCCGACCATATAATCATAATGGGCGAGCCATTTTGCTTTTAGGTTATCGACCATGCTGTTCTCCCGTGCATGATATAGCACGCAATGCACCGCTTAGCAGCAGGTCGGCAAAGCACTGCGTGATATCGAAAGTGTGATTAACTTCTGATGCCCTATCGACAGCATCTTCAGCGGTCGCGCAATCCCAAAGGACAGCCCGGCAAAACGCGGCAGCGTCAGGGGATAACACCTGCATCTGAAGCGACATTGCCGGTCGGGTTACCAAGATGGCTTCGGGTTGATTGAGGATGCTTTTGGCAGGCACCTGCCCGTCTTGTGCGTTCTGCACCTGCCAGATGCTCATGACCGGATGATCAGAGATCACTAATCGGCATGCCGGATGGGCAGCAAAGGACATTTGACCAATATCCGCCTCGTATCCGGTAAGGTCGGCTGCGGCAAGTGGCGACGCGTCACAGGCATGCAAGGCCTCCAGCCGGGCGCGTTCCAAACGGGCGATGTCGGCCAGATAAGCAATGCCACGCGCGGCATCATAATTGGCAATAAAATCAGCAAAACCGTCGCCATATAGCGCAAGACTGCCGGGACGTTTATGCTCGGATGCAATGAAATCGCGGGCAAGGGTGGCAAAAAAATCAGCGCCAACCAGCTTTTCAACCGTCGGATAGGCCGCGGCCAACGCATCAATTAGTCCACGGTGCACATTGTTGCGGTAAATGGCAAAACGATGGGCCGCTTTGGCGGGAAAACCATCGGGTACGCCGCCCGGCTGCGAGCGGAACAAGGCATTGCTGAACCCGTCATAAAACGGTTTAAGGTTGCTCATGACGCCATCTCTGGCTGGCGTGATCGCACCGCGTTCAATCGCGTGTCGGCCAAGGCGGCTTCGTGCTGCAAAACCGGCCATGATGGCACATCATTATCCCATTCAATCAGGGTTGGTTTTGGACCAATTCGGGCAATCAACCGGTCAAACAGCGCCCAGACCGGATCCGCCACGGGTCGGGAATGGGTATCAATCAAAATACTATCCTGATCATTGGCATCACGCTCATGCCCGGCAAGATGGATTTCACCGACCAGATCGGCGGGAATACCATCGACAAAGGCCTCTGCATCAAAACCCAGATTATGGGCCGATATGTAAATGTTGTTTACATCAATCAGTAAGCCACAGCCGCTGCGGCGTGCCGCCTCGGTGATGAAGTCCAGTTCCGAAATCGAATTTTGCGGTAAGGGCAAATAAGACGTCGGGTTTTCAATCAGAATACGACGGCCGATATGGCTTTGGACCGTATCAATCGCGGCAACCAACTGATCAAGGGATGTTTTTGTCATCGGGGTCGGCAAAAGGTCGGCCATATACAGACCTTCATGCGATGACCATGCGATATGTTCGGAGACCATGGCGGGGTTGAACCGGTCCACCAGACGCTTAAGATTGGCCAGATGACGCACATCAAGCGGATCTCCGCCACCCAGTGACAGCCCAACCCCATGCATGGACACAGGATACTGCGCGCACACATCTGCCAGCATCGCCAAACGTGGTCCGCCAGCCACCATGTAGTTTTCAGGGTGGATTTCAAACCAGCCAACGGATGCTTTGCCGCCAAGGATCTCGCCTGCGTGTTCGGCCTTAAAGCCGACACCGGCAGATGCGGGCAGATGTGTCATGGAACCCTCTAGTAAATAAAACAGAGCTGCATCGCGCGCGTGCTCTTATCCCTTCGGAAGGTCACGGTCGAGACGATCAAGGCTTCCGGAGACAGCACGGCCATCTGCCGTGGTAAAGCTCATATCTTCACAGGTACCCGCCGGGACAAGTTTCCAGGCATTACCTTGATAATCGACAGTCGAGGTCCCGGCACAGGTCGTCCCCGGCCCGGCGGCACAATCATTCTGGCCTGCCATTGAAACGCCGTAGCATTTCTCTTTGGCACCCTGTGCTTCGGCCTGTTGGGTTGCGGCCAATGATACCGCGGCGGTCAATGCTGCGCCCAAAATCAATGCATTTTTCATCGTCTATTCCCTCTATGTGAAAGCAGATCAGCGTTCATCGCCCAGACCTTGACCCTAGCGGCCCGATTGCAAACGGTCACTGCACCTTTCACACACGGGTCATCAAACCGCTGTGAGGCGATGTATGGTTTAATCTCACGCTGGCGTGAGGTGGTCTTTGGAAAACAGCGAGAAAACGGGCCTTCTTTTGCCCAGTGATAGACACCAGAAACGACAAAACCCCTGACCAATGAAGGTCAGGGGTTTTAAATATCGTTGGATAGGGAATGTGCTGTGTTTAGAAGGCCCGGCAGTGACCTACTCTCCCGTGCCTTAAGACAAAGTACCATCGGCGCAGGCTGGTTTCACTTCTGAGTTCGGGATGGGATCAGGTGGTTCCCGGCCGCTAATGCCACCGAGCCATCTAAACACAGCTTTGAAGAGAATGGATATCGTGATTGTGTGTGCGAACACTGTTGTATTTGGTCTTGCTAGATTTTACCGCTGCGCAAGCTATGCAGACAGTAGCAAGAGGGATCAATCAAGCCGATCGATCAATTAGTACTGGTTAGCTTCACGTGTTGCCACGCTTCCACACCCAGCCTATCAACCTGGTGGTCTTCCAGGGATCT
>NZ_ATWN01000006.1 GCF_000421265.1 Thalassospira lucentensis MCCC 1A00383 = DSM 14000
ATGGCCGTCAACGCAGCAAACAGATATTGCCAGATGCCTTTTTGCGACCAGCGGTTATAACGATTGTAGACCGTGGTGGATGGACCGTAATCGGCAGGGCAATCTTGCCAACGACAGCCAGATTGAAGCACGTGAATGATCCCGCTGATGATGCGCCGATCATCTTCGCGCCGCCGACCCGCCGCACGGTATGGCAGATGCGGCTTAATCAGCGCCCATTGCTCGTCGGAAAGCCAGAATTGACCCTTCATGTTACGGAACTCCATATATTGCGTTCCAGATCATTGAATCTGTTAAAGGTTAATGAGTTCTAACCCTAGGTTTTCAAAAATCGGCGATAAAGTTGTAGCTTTGGATATGTGCTATAATGGCAAAACCGCTCCACTTTTTCTTAAGCAGAATCTCCCTGATGCACTAGAGAAGTCGAAATCAGGCTTGCTTTACTTCGATAGAAAAGAGGTTAGCAAAAGAGTCCGCGCTAAATTTAGATGCGTTAAACGAGAGAAGTCTGTTGCCCCCTCCGGATGTTCATTAAGCAATCTATGTGGCCACAAACTCTTTTTCGTGTTCACTCAGTTTTGCAAGGTCATCGCACGAAGAATCTCTAGAAAAGTAAACTCTGTTAGCGACAATGCGATAAGAAACTCATTAATTGAGCTATTCAAGCTCTTGGCAGACCACACCGTACAACAACACTACAAGAGCAGCCTCACCTCAATCTAGAAGCCCGGTCACCCCAAATACCTTCCTAAATGCTCCACCAGCATGCGGATTTTTGGGGATAAATGCCGATTGGTGGGGTAAAGTGCCCAGATGCCTTCGTCAGACGGCTGGTATTTGGTCAGAACCGGGACAAGATCACCACTCGCGACCCAAGGATCGACGTAATAGTCGGGCAGTTGCACGATCCCCATACCTTTACGGGCAGCATCAAGCAGCGCCTGCCCACTATTGGCATGGATGGAGCCATGAATGCGCACGGTGCGTTCGCGCCCGTCTTCTTCAAACCGCCAGTAATCAAGCGTTCCGACAAGGCAGTTATGGTGGGATAGTTCCGATAGCGAATAGGGCTCACCGCGTTTGGCGATGTATTTTGGCGCGGCACAGGCATAAAGCCGCCGGGTTGAAAGCTGCTGATGCATCAAGCCGCCCATCGCACCATCCAGTCGACCCAAACGGATGGCCATATCAAAACCTTCGAGCACCAGATCAAGTTTCTGATTGGTGAAACGACAGTGCACTTCAAGATCGGGATAGCGCGCAACGAAGTCATTGACCAATGGCGCAATCACGGTTTCGCCGTAGGTGGTCGGGGCGGTGATTTTAAGTTTGCCGCGCGGCACCTCGGTCAAATTGCCAATCGCGCGTTCGGCGTCTCCCAACCCATCGAGCAATTGTCGGCAATGCTGATAATAGATCACCCCGGCCTCGGTCGCGCTGACCTTGCGCGTGGTGCGGTAAAACAATTGCACGCCAAGCTTTTCCTCCAACGCCGTGACCTGTCGGCTGACCTGTGCGACGGAAATGCCAAGCTGCCTGGCCGCCGCAGTAAAGCTTTGGCGCTCGGACACGGCGATAAATTCGCTGATCCCGTCCCACGCATTCATCGCCATAATCCTTCGTCATTATTACGTATTGGTAAAAGTAAATTACCAAATCACAGGATTAT
Organism: Thalassospira lucentensis MCCC 1A00383 = DSM 14000; assembly: GCF_000421265.1. Classification (GTDB taxonomy): domain Bacteria; phylum Pseudomonadota; class Alphaproteobacteria; order Rhodospirillales; family Thalassospiraceae; genus Thalassospira; species Thalassospira lucentensis. The sequence continues at coordinate 1,670 of NZ_ATWN01000006.1, forward strand.
CATTTTTGACGGAATAAATATACTGGTCGCATCCTTACATAAAAGCCGGAGTACGATCATGAGCGCCGAAACCATTACCTGCAAAGCCGCAATTGCCTGGGAAGCAGGCAAACCGCTGTCGATTGAAGAGGTTCAGGTTGCCCCGCCCAAGGCCGGCGAAGTGCGCATCAAGATCGTTGCGACCGGTGTGTGCCACACCGATGCCTTTACCCTGTCGGGTGACGATCCCGAGGGGATTTTCCCCGCCATCCTTGGCCATGAAGGCGGCGGCATTGTTGAGTCCGTCGGTGAAGGTGTGACCAGTGTGGCCGTGGGCGATCACGTCATTCCGCTCTATACCCCCGAATGTGGCGAGTGCAAATTCTGCAAATCGGGCAAAACCAACCTGTGTCAGAAAATCCGCGCAACGCAGGGCAAGGGCCTGATGCCTGATGGCACCACGCGTTTTTCCCAGAATGGCAAGCCGATCTTCCATTATATGGGCTGCTCGACCTTCTCGGAATATTCGGTTCTGCCGGAAATCTCATTGGCGAAAATCAATAAAACCGCCCCGCTTGAAGAAGTTTGCTTGCTGGGGTGCGGTGTGACCACTGGCATGGGGGCCACAACCAATGCCGCCAAAGTACAAAAGGGCGATTCCGTTGCCGTCTTTGGCCTTGGCGGCATCGGTCTTTCGGCGATCATTGGCGCGCAGATGGCCGGTGCGGGTCGCATTGTTGCCATTGATATTAACGAGTCAAAGTTCGAGCTTGCCAAGCAGCTGGGTGCGACCGATTGCATCAACCCGCAGAAATTCGACAAACCGATTCAGGAGGTCATTGTCGAGATGACCGATGGCGGCGTTGAATGGAGCTTTGAGTGCATCGGCAATGTCAATGTCATGCGCTCCGCCCTTGAGTGCTGCCACAAGGGCTGGGGTGAGTCGGTGATTATCGGCGTTGCCGGGGCTGGTCAGGAAATCTCGACCCGACCGTTCCAGCTTGTGACCGGGCGCGTCTGGCGCGGCACCGCCTTTGGTGGGGTCAAGGGCCGTTCGCAGCTTCCTGATTATGTTGAACGCTATCTTGCCGGTGAGTTCAAACTGTCGGACTTCATCACCCACACCATGAAACTTGAAGAGATCAACGAAGCATTCGATTTGATGCATGAAGGCAAAAGCATCCGTTCGGTAATCCATTACTGATCAAACCAAAACGTTTTGAATTATCACGCCAATGCCGGATTTAACCCCGGCATTGGCCGACAATCAAAAAGATCAGAGGAGCCCGAAATGGGTATTGAGAACGCGTCAAGCAACAAGGTCTATGGCGGCTGGCAAAAGCAGTACACCCACCCGTCCAATGTTCTGGGCTGTGACATGCGCTTTGCCATTTTCCTGCCGCCACAGGCAGGCAATGGCACCAAGGTCCCGGTGATGTACTGGCTATCGGGTCTGACATGCACCGACGAAAACTTCATGCAAAAGGCCGGTGCGTTTCGTCTTGCGGCCGAACTGGGCATTGCGATTGTCGCACCCGACACCAGCCCACGCGGCGATCATGTGCCCGATGACGAGAACGAGGCCTATGATTTTGGTAAGGGTGCCGGGTTCTACGTCAATGCGACGCAGGAACCCTGGGCACGTAATTACCGCATGTATGACTATGTCACGAAGGAACTGCCAAGCCTGATCAAGGATCACTTCCCGGTCAGTGACGATGCGGTGATTTCGGGTCATTCGATGGGCGGTCACGGGGCATTGATGATTGCGCTTCGTAATCCCGGCACATTCAAATCGGTCACGGCCTTTTCCCCGATCTGCAATCCGATCAATTGCCCGTGGGGCCAAAAGGCGCTGGGCAATTATCTGGGCGACGATAAATCAGTTTGGAAAGCATGGGACAGTTCGGAACTGATGAAATCGGCAACAGCGCCGGATGCGCAAACACCGGCCCTTGTCGATCAGGGCGATGCCGACGGCTTTTTGGCCGAGCAGCTTAAACCCGAAGTGCTTGAAGCAGCGGCCAAATCCTCAAGCTACCCGCTGACGGTGCGTATGCAGGATGGCTATGATCATAGCTATTACTTCATCTCAAGCTTCATCGAAGATCACATCCGCTTCCACGCCAAGCACCTTGGGCTTAGCTAACAAAGCGGATTGATTTCACGAGATCCGCAGCAATGCGGTTCCCCGGCACGCCATCTCGCCCAAAACTTGGTGTGCCGGGGGCTTTCTTTTGCGGCGCGATCAAGATGCCGTTTCATCAGGATCAAAGCTGCGCGCTTCAATCGCATCGGCCACATCATCGGCCATTTTAAGGGTTCGGATGAGCAGGGGCACGACCATGGCAAGGATGGATTTATCTAGGCCCCGTGCCCGTTGGGCGTCGCGGATTTCCGATGCCACGGTGGCGATCACCGGGATAAAACGCAGCACCATCGAAATCGCCAGGCTGACCTTTTCCGGATTAACGCCAAGCGGACGCAACGGCCCCATGGCGCGCTCCAGTGATGCCAGCATGGCGGATGTTTTGGTGGTTAGTGTCACAAGGGACGCGAACAATACAATTGCAGCAACGCGCGCAATGACAAGCAATCCGGCCTGCCAGTCATTGAGCCAAAGCTGCACGGCAAAAAAGATCAAAAGCAGCCAGAAGATCGGCTTCACCTGCGCCCAGATGACAGACGGGCCAAATCCACACAGCGGGTAGAACACCAGTACCGTTGTAAGGATAACTGTCACCACCGGCCAATCAGGGATCAGAAAAACACCGGTACCAAGGGCAATCATCGCCAATATCTTGATCCCGGCGCCTGCGCGGTGCAGCGGCGATGTCCCGTCGATATAAAGCCCGGCGATCATGCCATCATCTCGCGGTATTTTGGCAAGGCGTTGGCGGGCGTATCATCAAGGGCGATCTTGCCCTGATCAAACACCAGCACCCGGTCATAATCAGCAATCAGATCAAGATCATGCGACACCGTAATCACGGTTTGATCAAGCTTTGCGATGGCGCGTTCGACCCGATTGCGGTTGCGCAGATCAAGCAAGGTGGTCGGCTCGTCAAAAATGACGTATCGCGGGTTCATCACCAGCACCCCGGAAATCGCCAGAAGCTGCTTTTGCCCGCCGCTCAAAAGGTGGCTTGGATGGGTTTTGAAATCTGTCAGGTCATAGCGCGCAAGGATTTCATCAATGCGGCGATGAACTTCGTCCTTAGGCAATTTTAACGCCTTGAGACCAAAGGCGAGGTCTTCTTCAACCACCGGATAGACAATCTGATTATCTGGATTTTGAAAGACAAATCCGACATGACGGCGCAGCTTGCGCCCGTCCTTGGCCGGATTGAAATCATCGACCGTCACCGTACCGCTGGTCGCGGTTTGCAGCCCATTGAGCAAGCGCACAAAGGTGCTTTTGCCCGAGCCATTTGCCCCGACAACCGCAATCCGTTTTTCAGTCAGGGTCAGCGAAATATCGTGAAGCACACGTCGCTGGTCAAACTGCACAGAGACATTTTCAAAACGGATCATAAGGGGGTATCCGTGGGTTTTAAGGGCATGGAAGGATGCGCATAAAGGGTGCCAGGCATCGTCGCACATGGCGTTCCATGCGTGGCACCCATAAGACGTTAGCGCGCCTTGGAAATCAAGGGATAGGACCGCCGTACAGCAAGGCACGCCGCAACCGCAATCGCCACCTTGATCGCATCGCCAATCAGGAACGGTGCCGCCCCGACAGTTGCCTGCCAATAGCTGATGTCGGCGGCAACCGCCACCCACGCATTGCCGATGGCATACAGCACAACAATCCCGCCAAACCCGATGGCAAGGGTCGCTTTGATCACCGTAAGGTCATTCCAGAAGTGTTCGATCAGAAGGCCAATGACAAAGGCCGAAATGGCCCAGCCAAAGATGAAGCCACCGGTCACCCCGATCATCACGCCAAAACCACCGCGTCCACCAGACAGCAACGGCAAACCCACCGCGACCAGCACAAGAAACAGCACAATCGACAGGCCACCGCGCCGGGCACCCAAAATGGCCCCCGCCAACATCGGGCCAAGCGACTGTGCAGTTACCGGAACGCCGGTCACCGGAAGGGTAAGTGGCGGAAACAGCCCCAGAACTGCGGTCAAAGCCGCAAACAGGGCGATATAAACAATATCCTTGGTATTCATGTAACGGTTCCCATTCCCGTTATAAGACCGCCTTGCAATCAACCCCTTGCGCAAAACGACCTTTCGTTAACCGGTCCGCCCGACCGGCTCAACGGGCAATGGGATACCCGCAATTTTCCTTCCCGCCAAGCAAAATGACGCTTCTTTCGGACAAATGCCTTGGCTCATCCCGCAATAGATGCGCGATTTCAAAACGTTAGCCGTCATCGCCTTCGACAAAGGTTTTAAGCCGCATCAGTGCAGAATCCCAACGCCCGGCCACATGATCAAGATAGGCGCGCGCCTGTTTGAGTTGATCAGGGCAAAAGGCATAGTGGCTTTCGCGGCCCATCCGATGATTTTGCACCAGCCCGGCGGCTTCGAGCACGCGCAGATGCTTGGTCACGGCCTGCCGGGTCATGTCGGCATCATCAGACAGCACCGAAATTGATCGCGGCTTGCCATCCGACAGACGATCAAAGAGTGCTAACCGGGTGGAATCACCCAGAGCGGCAAAAATGACGGAAAAATCACCGTCATTTTTGCCATTCGCTTGATTATTTTCAGTTTTCGACATGTTTTTTGATGTTTTCCAACTGGGATGCCCAACCATGTGTGTTGGCGCGCAATGCTTCGGCAACCCGATGGGCGGGTAGATTGTCAAATCCGGTTTCGCGCACCCGAACCGATGTCTGACCATCGCCTTCTTCGAGCCAGAATTCGACCAGTGTTTCGGGCTCCCCACTGTAATCAACATCCGGGTCCACGGCATAGGGATGCCATGTATAGGCGAAATAGGCTGGTTCCTCCATCGCCTTGATGGTGGAATGCCACGGCACATGGGTGAAACCCTCAATCGTGATTTTGCCGGTTGAAACCTTGCCAACCTCAAACGGGGCATCAATCGCAAGACCAAACCACGTGCCAAATTCGGTATGACTGGTTAATGCGCGCCACACACGGGCACGTGGGGCCTTAATCTCGATAGACTTTTCAATCGTATTTGACATAACGCAACCTCCTGGTTGCATTTAAGATGCCTGAGCATTTTTTATTATGCAACTAAAAAGTTGCTCATTCTATTCTAAGCCCAAACCACAAACGCCCGACCATTGCTGGCCGGGCGATGTGTGCTCCCGTCATCCGCTTAATATTTGCGTCCATCTATCCCCATATCAGGACGCTGCGGATTGGCGGAGCCCCCCTGTCTCGATGATGAAATTCTTAACGTCTTCAAGGCCGTCCATCGCCTTAAGGTTGGTGAACAGGAACGGACGCGACCCACGCATTTTCTTGGCATCGCGGTCCATGACACCCAAATCAGCCCCGACCAATGGCGCCAGATCGGTTTTGTTGATCACCAGCAAGTCAGACCGTGTAATGCCCGGGCCACCCTTGCGCGGGATTTTATCACCGGCTGAAACGTCGATGACGTAAATGGTGATATCGGCAAGCTCCGGCGAAAACGTCGCGGACAGGTTATCGCCGCCCGATTCAATAAAGATCGCCTCAAGCCCGGCATGCTTGGCCGCCATGTCTTCGACTGCCGCCAGATTGATCGAGGCATCTTCGCGAATGGCGGTATGCGGGCAGCCGCCGGTTTCAACCCCGGCAATGCGGTCCGCATCCAATGCGCCCGAACGGGTCATGAATTCGGCGTCTTCGCGGGTGTAAATATCGTTGGTGATCGCCGCGATGTTAAATTCATCGCGCATGGCCTTGCACAGCCGTTCCAACAACGCGGTTTTACCGGACCCAACCGGGCCACCAATGCCGATACGAAGGGGTGAGCTCATGATCTAAATAACCTCGTATATTGGGTTTCGTGTTTCATCGATGTCCAGTCAACCATAGGGGCTGCCGCCCCCAGATCGGCCAAATCTGTTGCCATGGCATGATCCACGGCGATTGAGACGGCTTTATCAAGCGATGATAAGGACCGGACACCATCGGTCTGACCAAGCGGCACCAAACGCACTGCACTCGACACAAGGTTTGCCGCCATGGCATGTAAAAAGGCCGTCAGGGCTTCGCGCAATGGAACCGTGGCAACCGCCGCAGCAATCCCGACCGCAACGGGATAGGATGGCAGGCGATCATTACCCCGCATTTGATCAGCCCAGCGGGTCAGCACCCCATCGCCCCAGACTTTCGATACCGTGGAGACAAAGGCACGCCCCTGTGCGGTTGCTTCAAGCGCCATTTCCGATGTGCCGCGCCAACAGTCCGCCTCAACCCCGATGCCAAACAAGGCATCTTCATCGCCCGTAAGGGCGGCCCGCCATGCGGCACAAAACAGCACCGCATCAATCCGCCCGGCGCCAAACTCCAAAACACCCTCAACCCAGTTGATCAGGGTATCGGCCGAGCCAACCCGACCGTCCTCAACCGCATATTCCACACCATGCGAATAAGTATAGGACCCGACCGGAAAAGACGGGCTTAGCCACGTCATCAGGCGCATCAGACCCGCAGGGTTAAGCGTCAGGTTATCCGTGGTCATGTGGGATTCCTGCGGCATGGGCATGGGCGTGTTTGGGGTCATCATCCTGATCAAAATGATCGTTGCCATGGCTGTGGCCATGCGCACCGCCAAGCCCGTGATACGCGCCATTCAGCGGATCAAACGGCGCGATTTCATGTTCCACCACACCACCAAGGCCGATGATCATGTCGCGCATGACGTGATCGTCAATGATCCGCAAACGCCCATCATTCAAAACCTGAACCGGGGTATGGCGGTTGCCGATGTGCCATGCCAATTTGGCCGTCGCAATCGGCCCGGCTGCGGTGATGGTTAGGACCGGCTCATCCGCCGCACGCACGACAATCACCCCGCCCTCAGCCAGACGCAAACGATCCCCATCGGCCAGCCGCACCGCATGCGGCAGATCCAGCAGGAACGCATCGCCCGCATCATCATGCAGGCGAATACGCCGACGATGGCGGTCGGAAAACACCAGGGTCACCGTACCGCGCACTTCTGACGTATCGGCACGATCAACCGGGATATGTTCAATGGCATGACGCATGACGTTATCCATCCCAATCAGAACAGGAAATACCGCTGCGCCATCGGCACAGTATCGACCGGCTGACAGGTCAGAAGCTCGCCATCGGCCTTGACCTGATAGGTTTCAGGATCGACTTCCATTTTCGGCAAGGCGTCATTGAGCTTCATGTCTTTTTTGCCGATATTACGTGTGTTTGACACCGCCAAAAGATCCTTCGACAAACCAAATTCAGCCGCAATGCCAGCATCAATGCCCGCCTGCGACACGAACGAGAAGCTTGAGCGTGCAAGCGCACCACCATAGGCGCCAAACATCGGACGGTAATGCACCGGCTGCGGGGTCGGGATCGAGGCATTGGGATCGCCCATCGCAGCCGCCACAATCATCCCGGCCTTGATCACCATGTCGGGCTTCGTGCCAAAGAACATCGGCTTCCAGACCACCAGATCGGCGATTTTGCCAACTTCGATGGAGCCGACATGCGACCCGACCCCTTGGGCAATCGCCGGGTTGATGGTGTATTTCGCGACATATCGTTTGGCCCGGAAATTATCATTGCCCGCCCCGGCATCCTCGGGCAGTGCACCGCGCTGCTTTTTCATCTTGTCTGCTGTCTGCCATGTGCGGGTGATGACTTCACCGACACGGCCCATGGCCTGACTGTCCGATGAAATGATCGAAAACGCGCCAAGGTCATGCAGGATATCTTCGGCGGCAATCGTTTCACGACGAATGCGGCTTTCGGCGAAGGCGACGTCTTCGGGGATTTTCGGATCAAGGTGATGGCAAACCATCAACATATCGAGATGTTCGTCAATCGTATTGACCGTAAACGGACGGGTCGGATTGGTCGAACTTGGAATAACGTTGGCCTCCCCACACAGCTTGATGATGTCGGGCGCGTGGCCGCCCCCGGCCCCTTCGGTGTGGAAGGTATGAATGGTCCGTCCCTTAAACGCCGCACGGGTATGTTCGACAAAGCCGCTTTCATTAAGCGTATCGGTATGGATCATCACCTGCACATCAAGGTCATCAGCAACCGACAGGCAGTTATCAATTGATGCGGGCGTCGTGCCCCAGTCTTCATGCAGCTTAAGCCCGCAGGCACCGGCCTTGACCTGCTCAATCAGCGATCCCGGCAGGGTCGCATTGCCCTTGCCAAAGAACCCGATATTCATCGGAATGCCGTCTGCGGCCTGAAGCATCCGGGCAATGTGCCACGGACCGGGTGTGCAGGTGGTCGCATTGGTCCCCGCCGCCGGGCCTGTACCACCGCCCAACATGCTGGTCACACCGGAATAAAGGGCATCTTCAACCTGTTGCGGACAAATCCAGTGGATATGCGCATCAATGCCACCTGCGGTAATGATGTTGCCTTCACCGGCGATAATTTCGGTGCCCGGACCAATGATGATATCAACACCGGGCTGGATATCAGGATTACCGGCCTTACCAACGGCGGCAATACGGCCATCCCGAAGGCCGATATCGGCCTTGATGATGCCGGTATAATCAAGGATCAGCGCATTGGTGATCACGGTATCAACCGCACCATCGGCGCGCGTAACCTGTGACTGGCCCATGCCATCACGGATGACTTTGCCACCACCAAATTTGACTTCTTCGCCCAGTGTCGTGAAGTCCTTTTCGACTTCAATGATCAAATCAGTATCGGCCAGCCGGACCTTGTCGCCCACGGTCGGACCGAACATTGCCGCATAGGACGGACGATCAATTTCGTATGCCATTTCTCGTTCCCCCGCTTAAAGCTTGCCGTTGATTTTGGCGTTAAAACCGTAAACCGTGCCGGTCCCAGCGTATTTGACCAGATTGACCTCGCGCGATTGGCCCGGTTCGAACCGCACTGCACTGCCCGCAGGAATATCAAGGCGGAAGCCGCGCGCCGCATCACGGTCAAAATCAAGCCCCGGATTGGTTTCATAAAAATGATAGTGCGAACCAACCTGCACCGGACGGTCGCCGGTATTGGACACCGTGATGGTTTTGGTTTCACGACCCTCATTTAAAATCAGGTTGCCTTCTTTGGTAATGATTTCACCTGGAATCATAATCATAAGCCCCCTTAACGGATCGGTTCGTGAACGGTGACAAGCTTGGTTCCATCGGGGAACGTTGCTTCGACCTGAATGTCGTGGATCATTTCGGCAATGCCATCCATCACCTGATCGCGTTTGATCACGGTGGCCCCGTCGCGCATCAAATCGGCAACCGATCGACCATCACGGGCACCCTCGACAACGTAATCAGTGATGATTGCGATGGCTTCGGGATGGTTAAGTTTTACACCGCGTGCAAGGCGATTGCGCGCCACCATGGCGGCAACCGAAATCAGCAGTTTGTCCTTTTCGCGTGGCGTCAAATTCATGCCTGCTTCCTCCTTGGATCCACCATTTTAAATCTCCCACAAACGCGGCAAGCGTTCGGGAAGCCCCCGTGTTTTATGGCGGAACTGTTTCCACCATGCGCCGTAAACCCGGCGCAATTTCATCGGATCACGCGCCATAAAGCGCACAATCACAATTCCCTTCATCGCGGTTGCCGCACACAAAACGGCCGCGTCATCCAGACCGTCACACGCCTGTGTTAAACACACCCGCGCATCATCCAACTGATCCTCGGCACCGTGACCAACCAAAATGGCCGTCGCCGCAGCACGTGCGCCATCAAAGGCCGCCGCGTGATTGAGCATCCGCAACACATCGCCCTCAAGATGCAGCGCATCACGCCAGATCGGGCGCCCGTCAATCGACACATCCCATGCATCGCGGGCAAGTCCCGTGGTAAATACTTCGCCGCGTGCAAGACGGCCAAACACCATCATTTCCCCGGCCATGACCATGCCGCTGCCGGTTGCAGCCACGGTTGTTTTGCGCCGCAAGCGCGCCTGATCAAACAGGATGGTTTCATGGGGCAACCATTCCAGCCAGCCACCATCGCCAACGCCCAGATCAACCGACATCTCACAATCAAGCCCAGCAGACCGGTAAATCTTTTCCGCTGCCTGGGCGGTAAACAACGCAGACGCACCGTCCGAAACGCGACCTTCAAACGCCAGCTTATCGCCACCGACCATGCCACCCGATGTGGCGACCAAAACAGCCGTGGTCAGATCCCCTGCCACAGGGCGCGGGAACAGGATTTTCATCGGATCGCGGTAATACAGATGATCAAGTGCCGCATGCCCGCCCTGATGGGTCGGGCCGGTTCCCGTTCGGAACGTCACCTCGGCGCGGCCATCGGTTTTGATGCGCGCGTTCTCTGCGGTCAGTTCAGTATCCGCGTTTTGAGGGGCGGAGATCGGGGTTTCGAGTTTGCGAAGTTGCACAAGGCCACCTGATGATTTGGTTCTTTACGTGAACCTGATACCGTTTTCCGGCAATTCCATCGGCCATAACAGCAAGATGCGGGCCAACCAGACAATCCATCGCAACCGACGGATTTCCGGCCCCGTTTAAGCGCGCAAATCACCCCAAACCTGCGCAAATTTTCGGCAAATGCTGATCAAACAGTCAGATAAGCCCGGACTTTTTCACGATCCAGCGTGTCCTTTGATCCGGATAAAACCACCTCGCCACGTTCCAGAACGACAATCTCATCGGCCAGTTCATGGGCAAATTCAAAATACTGTTCGACCAGAAGGATTGCCATATCGCCACGATCCGCGAGCTGTTTGATCACGCGCTGGATATCCTTGATGATCGATGGCTGAATGCCTTCGGTCGGTTCATCCAGCACAAGCAATCTGGGTCGGGTGACAAGGGCACGCCCAATCGCAAGCTGCTGTTGCTGCCCACCCGAAAGATCGCCACCGCGACGCCCCAGCATGTCACGCAGAACCGGGAACAGTTCGAAAATCTCATCGGGGATATGACGCATGGCACGCGGCAAGGCGGCAAACCCGGTTTCAAGGTTTTCCTTCACGGTCAAAAGCGGGAAAATCTCACGTCCCTGCGGGACAATAGCGATACCATTGACTGAACGCCGCCATGATGGATCGCGCGAGATATCCTTGCCTTCCCATTTGATGTTGCCATCCGCAATCGGATGCTGACCAACGACCGCGCGCATCAGGGATGTTTTACCCACCCCATTACGACCAAGCACGGCGGTGACTTTGCCCGTGCTTGCACTCAGCGACACTTTGCGCAGGGCATGGGACGCACCATAGAACAGATCAATATTGCTAACATCGAGCATGATTAAGTCTTTCCCCTAGCGTCCCAGATAAACTTCAATGACCCGCGGGTCTTTTTGCACGTGATCAAGACGGCCTTCGGCCAGCACCGATCCTTCATGCAGCACGGTTACCTTGCAATCAAGGTCACGGACAAATTCCATGTCGTGCTCGACCACCACCACTGAATATTCCTTGGCGATTGTGCGCAAAAGCTTGGCGGTTTCTTCGGTTTCAGAATCGGTCATACCGGCAACCGGCTCATCGACCAAAAGAAGTTCAGGTTCCTGCATCAACAGCATCCCGATCTCCAGCCACTGTTTCTGCCCATGCGACAGGTTGGCGGCCAACTCATCGCGCTTTTCATCAAGCATGATGGTGATCAGCGTTTTCTCGATCTTGATCTTTTCGGCACTCGAAAGACGATGGAACAGGGCCTTAAACACCCCACGCCCGCCCGAACAGGCAAGCAGGAGGTTGTCAAACACCGTATGGCTTTCAAATACGGTCGGTTTCTGGAACTTGCGCCCGATGCCAAGATTGGCGATGTCGGCTTCATCCAGTTTGGTCAGGTCGGTTTCGCTTTTAAACAAAACGTCCCCGGTATCAGGCCGGGTTTTACCGGTGATGATATCCATCATCGTGGTTTTACCCGCCCCGTTCGGGCCAATGATGGCGCGAAGCTCGCCCGGTTCGACATAAAACGACAGATTATTGAGCGCACGGAAACCATCAAAGGTCACCGACACCCCATCGACATAGAGAATGGTTTCAGCACGGGCACTTTTAACCTGCGCGTCTGGTTTGATATCCATGGCTTCGCTCATGCTTTGCCTCCTGCACTCAGGCGTTTTCGCATTGACGATAGGATTGATTGCCTGTCAGGCGCCCCGAATGCCGGAACCGCGCCAATCACCCCTTTGGGCAGAAGCAAGGTCACCGCAATAAACAACCCGCCAAGGAAGAACAGCCAGAAGTCCGGCATTACCCCGGTAAAGAAGGTCTTGGCATAGTTGACGATAAACGCGCCAAGCACCGCCCCATAAAGCGTGCCACGCCCGCCAACCGCGACCCAGATGACGATTTCAATCGAAAGGGCCGGGGCAAATTCGCCCGGATTGATGATCCCGACCTGCGGCACATAAAGCGCACCGGCAATTCCGGCCATCACCGCCGAAATGGTAAAGACAAACAGCTTGTAATATTCAACCCGGTAGCCCGTAAACCGCACCCGGCTTTCGGCATCACGAATTGCGATTAAAACTTTGCCAAGGCGTGACTGGGTAATGCCGCGCGCCACGATGTAACAAATGCCAAGAAACACACAGGACGCGACAAACAACCCGGCCCTTGTGCCATCCGATTGCAATGAATAGCCCAGCAAATCCTTAAAATCGGTCAGGCCGTTATTGCCGCCAAACCCCATATCGTTGCGGAAAAACGCCAGCAACAGTGCATAGGTCATGGCCTGCGTAATGATCGAAAGATACACGCCGGTCACGCGTGATCTGAACGCCAGGAACCCAAACACAAAGGCCAGCAGTCCCGGCACAAACATCGCCATGACAATGGCAAACCAGAACATGTCAAAGCCGTACCAGTACCACGGCAATTCGGTCCAGTTCAGGAACACCATGAAATCGGGCAATTCCGGGTTGCCATAAACCCCGCGATCACCGATCTGGCGCATCAGGTACATGCCCATGGCATAGCCGCCCAGCGCAAAGAATGCCCCATGACCCAACGACAAAATCCCGCAGAAGCCCCATATCAGATCCACGCTAAGTGCCAACAGCGCATAGCACAGATATTTGCCCAAAAGGCTCAGCATCCATGTCGGCACGTGGAAGGACGAAGTTTCAGGCACCAACAGGTTTCCAATCGGCACCAGAATGGCTGCGGCAATCAGGATCGTAAGCAAAATCATGCCCCCGCGATCCTTAAGCAACCAGCCCACGACCGGCGTCATTTGATATTTTTGACTGTAATCGGTCATGTATCAGGCCTCCACCGCGCGGCCCTTAAGGGCAAAGAGCCCCTTGGGTCGTTTCTGGATGAACAGGATCAGCGCAATCAGCACAAAGATTTTGGCCAATACCGCACCGGCAAATGGTTCAAGGAACTTATTGACGATGCCAAGGCTGAACGCGCCCAGAACCGTGCCCCAAAGATTTCCGACACCGCCAAACACAACCACCATGAAACTGTCGATGATATAGGTCTGACCAAGGTTCGGACTGACGTTTGAAATCTGGCTCAGCGCCACCCCGGCAATCCCGGCGATCCCCGATCCCAACCCAAAGGTCAACGCATCGACATAGCCCGTACGTATGCCAACCGACCCGGCCATGCGGCGGTTCTGGGTGACGGCGCGCATTTGAAGGCCAAAGGCGGTATAGCGCAGAACGCAGGCAATCCCGGCAACCACAATCAGGCTGAACAGAATGATCCACAGCCGGTTATAGGTCAGGACCAGACCGGTCGAAAATTCAATCGCGCCACTCATGAAATCGGGCGCTGTCACCTGTTGGTTGGTGGCACCGAAAATCGTTCTGGTGGCTTGCTGCAACACCAGACTGACACCCCATGTCGCGAGAAGGGTTTCAAGTGGCCGACCGTACAAGAAACGAATAACGCAGCGTTCAATCACAACGCCGATCATACCGGCCACCAAAAACGCGGCAGGCACGGCAATGATCAAAGACCACGGCGAGCCAGACGGCAGAACCGAACTTAAAATCTGCTGCACGACAAAGGTGGTATAGGCGCCGATCATGATCATTTCGCCGTGGGCCATGTTAATGACCCCCATCACGCCAAAGGTGATGGCAAGCCCGACGGCGGCCAGCAACAAAACAGAGCCCAAACTGATCCCGCGATAAACATCGCCAAGTGTTTGCCAGTTTGAAAGACGGCCTTCGACATCGTCCAATGCATCCTGCGCGGCAGTCACGACTTCGGGTTCAATCCCCTCGGCCTCGGCACTGGCAACAAATTGCGACAGAACCGCGCGAATTTGCGGGGTGGTTTCACTGGCCAGAACGTCGATGGCAGCCAACCGTTCCTCGGCATTTTCACCCGCGGCCAAGGCCATGGTCGCGCGCGCCAAATTCATCCGCGCCAGAAGCGTTTCATCGTCTTCGCGCTCAATCGCGCGTAAAAGCAACGGCAACATCGCCGGATTACGGGCATCCATGATCTGCTCTACGGCAGCGGTTCGCACGGCATGGTCGGGACTAAACAGGTTCAGGGTTGCCAGCGCATCGCGAAGCGCCCCGCGCAGCCGGTTGTTGACCTTGATTTTATCAAGTTCCTTGGATGAACTTTCCCCGGCTTCTTCACCACTGATGATGTCGATATGGGTATAGACCTTGCCCTTTTTGGTCGCGATCACGACATGTTCGTCGCTGTCACGGACATAAAGGTCACCTTCGAGCATTGCCTTAAGGATTGGCGCGACGCGCGGATCGCCGTCTGCGGCCATTTCTTCGATGATGGCAACCTGTTTGGTCGAACTTTTGTCATTGAGTTGTTCGGCAATATTGCGCAGTTCCTCGTCGCTAAAGGCCTGCGCAACATTGGGGAAAACCACAGAAAGCATCATCAAACAGGCAACCACACCACAAATCCGGGCAGTAAACCGGCGCATCTGCATGATGGAAAACGGGGAACGGCGCAGCACTGAAAACATGTCATTGCGCATGATCACCAAACCTTTGTATTCAATATGGAAAATGGGGAAAATAATAGATCAGACGATGGCGGCACCCTGGCCTGCCTGACAGCGAACAGGCCGGTCGCGTTCCCACGACCGGCCCGCCCAGCACCGATTAGTACATCGGTTTTTCACAGTTGCCGCAGACCCAAGGATAGGTCCAGTCGGCGGTCAGTTTTGCGCTTTCTGGCAGGAAGTCCGACCATGCATCGCCAACGACCGTACCTTCGGTTTCCCAAACGGTGTCAAACTGGCCATCGTCCTGAACTTCGCCGATCAAAACCGGCTTGGACAGGTGATGGTTGGTGTTCATGACAGCCATACCACCAGTCAGGTTTGCAACTTCCTGGCCATACATGGCCTGACGCACGGCATCAACATCGGTGGTGCCAGCCTGCTCAACAGCCTGTTTCCACATGTTAAAGCCGATGTAGGTTGCTTCCATCGGATCGTTGGTGACACGTGCGTCATCACCAATGAAGGCATGCCATTTTTCGATAAAGGCCGTATTGGCATCAGACTCAACCGACTGGAAGTAGTTCCAGGCAGCAAGGTGACCAACAAGCGGCTTGGTATCGATACCAGCAAGCTCTTCTTCACCGACAGAGAACGCAACAACCGGAATGTCTTCGGCTTTGATGCCCTGGTTGGCGAGTTCCTTGTAGAACGGAACGTTCGCATCACCGTTAATGGTCGAAACCACGGCGGTTTTCTTACCGGCTGACGCGAATGCTTTTACATCCGCAACAATCGACTGCCAGTCGGAATGACCGAACGGGGTGTAGTTCTCCATGATGTCTTCATCAGAGATACCCTTACCGTTCAGGTAAGACCGCAGGATTTTGTTGGTGGTACGCGGATAAACGTAATCGGTACCAAGCAGAACAATACGTTCTGCAGAACCGCCGTCTTCGCTCATCAGGTAATCAACAGCCGGAATGGCCTGCTGGTTCGGCGCGGCACCGGTATAAAATACGTTGCGCGAGCTTTCTTCGCCTTCGTACTGAACCGGATAGAACAGCATGCTGTTCAGCTCTTCAAACACCGGCAGAACCGATTTACGCGAAACCGAGGTCCAGCAGCCAAAAACAACATCGACTTTATCTTTTTCGATGAGTTCGCGGGCTTTCTCGGCGAAAAGTGGCCAGTCGGATGCCGGGTCAACGACCACAGCTTCGACCTGCTTACCAAGCAAACCACCATTTTTGTTCAGATCATCGACCAGCATCAGGACAGTGTCCTTCAATGTGGTTTCAGAAATCGCCATCGTCCCCGAAAGAGAATGCAGCACACCTACCTTAATGGTATCTGCTGCTTGTGCGGCTGACATGGTCATAACAGACAATGCCAAGGCCCCAGCGCCCATGAGCGCTTGAAGCTTCTTATTCATTTATAGCCTCCACTGCGAGTTTATTGCACCACAGTGGTACTAGCTAAAACCGTGCCAGAATCACCCTCTTATGGAATAAAATCAAGAATCGAGGGATTCCCACGCAATATCCAACTATTTTACATCGCAGTTTCGGAAAATATTTGCGTGGACCACATTTTATCTGACCATTTTTCAATCATAGATTAAAATTTGATTATTTTTTAATCACATTGACGCACCTGCCACCAGCCCCTATTTCAAGGGCGGAAGTTTCGCCACCGCTTGCGGTTATTGCACCACAATCCCGCCTTGCCATTGGCGGCTTCCCGCCCTGCGGGTTCGCCCGCAGGGCGTTATCCGTTCAACGTCAAAATCATTCCGCTGCCAGAAGGTGATCTTCAGGGGCGATTGACGCAATTACATTTCGGATTTGATCGCGCAACCAAACCAGCCCGACGTCCTTGTCGGTCCAGACCGCCCAGTTCATCGTCACCGGTGGAAATGCGACTTCAATTGGCATCTGGCAAAAGCTCAACCCAAATAACGGGGCATACTGGGTGGCAATACGGCACGGAACCGTTGCGATAATCGGTGCATTGCGCGCCGCAGCCAAAAGCGGCATGAAATCAGGGGCCGCCATGACGACGTTCAAATTGATCCCCAACCCCTGCAACGCATCGCCGACACATCCCGCAACGTTACCCGTCTGCGACAACACCGCGTGGCGTGACGCCAGATAATCCTCACGCGACAAAGGGCGGCTCAACTTAAGGAGATTGGGGTTAAAGCAGCACGCCACTTCGGACTTAAAGAGTACCTCGCCGAAATAGCCTGATTGCAACGGGCTTTTACATCCGATTGCCAAATCGATCTCGCCATTATTGATCATCGTATCAACCCTGTCGGTGGTGATCGTGCGGCTTAACAGCTTGGTTCCCGGTGCGTGTATCTGCAAATGACGCAACAACACCGGAAGCAGGATCATTTCCATTTCGCCGGTCACCCCCAACCGAAAAACGCGTTCCGCCGTTGCCGGATCGAACCGGTCCGTTGCCTGAAGCGCATTTTGCGCCTGTGACAAGGCGGTCCGGACGGGCCCGGCCAATGCACGCGCCTTGGCGGTTGGTTGCATTTTCTGCCCGACCCGCACAAACAGATCGTCCTGCAACAACACGCGCAGTGTTGATAAATTGTGACTCATGGCCGATTGCCCAATCCGCAATTTTTCGGCGGATTTGGTCACGCTAAGCTCTTGCATCATTGCGTCAAACGCAACCATGAGGTTGAGATCGAATGACCGTAAATTGAAATGATCAATATTATCCATGACCCGCATCGATTTGATTACTGATGAAATGGACTATACATTTTGCCCATAAACTTACAACCCGCCGGTTTGCCCGGCATCTTTAGGAGGAAAAGATCCATGTTATCACGTCGCGACATGCTCAAAGGGTCATTGGCCGCCGCCGCCATCGGTGCAGTTGGCAGCACCGTATTTGTCCCCCTGCGTGCGGATGCCAAGGCCCCTTTGGCCGGTACACAGGCACCGGGGTATTACCGCCTGATGGTCGGGGACGTCGAAATCACCGCCCTGTCGGATGGTACCGGCCATTTCCCATTGGCCGATCTTTATCTTAACACCACGCCCGAACATGCCCGTACCGCCCTTGCAAATGCGTTTCAGGGCACGCCGACACATGTATCGGTCAACGCGTACTTGCTGAATTTCGGGGATCGGCTGGTGCTGCTTGATGCGGGCACCAGTGACTTGATGGGCCCTGCCCTTGGCAAACTGCCGGCCAACATCATCGCATCGGGCTATCACCCCGATCAGATTGATGATGTCGTCATCACCCACATCCACACCGACCATACCGGCGGGCTGACACTCAATGGCAAAAAGGTCTTTGCCAATGCCACGGTCCATGTGCCGAAACTTGATGCGGATTACTGGCTTGATCCGGCCATCCGCGACGCAGCCCCCGATGAAGCCAAGGCATTCTTTGATCAGGCGGTCTCGGCCACCAAACCCTATGTCGACAGCAGCACGCTCAAAACCTATGACGCCGATGCGCCAGCCCTTCCGGGCTTGGTCAACACGACCCATCGCCCCGGCCACACGCCGGGCCACAGCGCGCTGTGGTTTGAAAGCAAGGGCGAAAAGTTTGTCTATTGGGGCGACATCACCCATGGCGACATCCTTCAGTTCGACGAACCGGGCGTTTCAATCGCCTTTGACGTTGATCCCAATCAGGCGATTGAAACCCGCGAAGCTGCCTTTGCCGAGGCGGTCGCGGAAAAATATCTGGTTGCTGGCTGTCACATCGCATTCCCGGGCATCGGCCATGTCCGCGAAGATGCCACGATGTATGACTGGGTTCCGATGAATTATCGCAGCGACGTCTGATCCCCCATCCCCGCCGGGTCTTTGCCCGGCACGTCAACGCAAAAGGGCGGCCGCATCACGCGACCGCCCTTTTGCGTCATCAACCAAGATTGGTGATTATTCCGGCATGCCCGCACGTATCCACTGGCCAAGCTGGGCACGTTCTTCGTCGGACATTTCCGTGATATTGCCAAGCGGCATGGCCCGGCCAATCACGGCCTGTGCCAGCACACGCTGGGCATTGGCTTCGATCTGGGCCAGATCATCAAACATCACGCCCGCCGGGGCTTCATCGAACCCTTCGTCACGCGGGTTTTGCGAATGACAGCTCGCACAGCGTGTTTGAACAATCGCCAACGCATGATCAGCCGTGATGATGTCTTCATCCGCAAGCTTGACCGCATTAGGGTCATAGGATGCAAACATCGCCAAAACCGCCATGCCCACACCGGCTGCCGGAAGCTGCCAGACAATTGCCTTACCCGTCCCGCCCGCATTGCGCGTGTTAAAGAAGTGCCGCACTAGCCCGCCAATAATCAGGATCAACCCAACGATCAACCATGACTGATCGTGCGAAAACAGCATCGAATAATGGTTGCTGATCATCATCAGCAACACCGGCAGGGTCAGATAGTTATTATGGGTTGAGCGTTGCTTGGCCTGTAGCCCCAATGCCGGATCAGGCTTTTCCCCGGCCATCAGGCTGGCAACGACCTTTTTCTGATTGGGGATGATGATGCGAAACACATTGGCGGCCATGATCGTACCAATCATTGCCCCAACATGGATAAAGGCCCCACGCCCACTAAACACATGGGTAAAGAAATAAGCCGCCACCATGATCAGGATAAACAGGGCGACCGCAAGCTTACCCGTACTTTTGCCAATCGTACTTTTGCACAGGATGTCATAAATCACCCACCCGGCAAACAGGCTGCCCAGCCCAATCAGGATCGCATCCATCTTGGTCAGCGCCAGAACACTTGGGTCGATCAAATAGCTTTCGGCACTCCAGTAATACATCGTCACCAAAAGTGCAAAACCGGTCAGCCAGGTAAAGTAAGCCTCATACTTGAACCAATGCAGGTCGGCTGGCATGGATTTGGGCGCAACCATCCATTTATTGACGTGATAAAACCCGCCGCCATGCACCATCCATGCTTCGCCGTAGACACCCTCATCCATGTCTGGCCGCTTGCGCAAACTCAAGTCCAGCCAGACAAAATAAAACGAAGATCCGATCCAGGCGATGCCCGTAATCAGATGCGCCCAGCGCAGGATCAAATTGATCCAGTCCTGAAACAGAATATCCACGGCGTTAGAAACCTCCGTCTCGCCCAAGGCAGATGACGATCACGTCATGCTTGGGCTGCCCCTCTTTTGGGAATGATACCGGCGCCGCTTATCCCCACGCAGACCAAGAATCATTCCAATCACTCTCTTATTCAGTCCTACCATAGGCGTCAGAGCTCCTCTATTATTAACGCCCCGAGCATAATCGAAATGACTTTCAAACTATTCTTTAAAATGGCACAGTGGGCGCCACCAAATTGAACAAACAACAACACTAAACGCCAAAAGCCACGACCAGATCAGGAGCATCCCGCACCATGTCCGACTTTGAGGACATCCAGATTTTTGTCCGCGTTGCCGAACTTGGTAACCTTTCTGCCGCCGGGCGCGAATTGCGTCATTCAGCAGCCGTCGTGTCCAACCGGATTGCACGCCTTGAAGAACGCCTTGGCGTTCGCTTGCTCAACCGCACAACGCGCCGGGTTAATCTGACCACCGAAGGCGATGTCTATTACCGGCACTGCCTGCGCATTTTATCGGAAATGCAGGAAGCCGAAAATGCCATCGCCAATCAGAAAAACACCACACGCGGCCCGGTAACGCTGACCTGCCCGATTGCATTTGGCAACAAATATGTCGTGCCGATCATTCCAAAATTCGTTGAACAAAACCCGGATGTGCAAATCCGCCTGCATCTGTCGGACCGGCTTTTGGATTTGTTGCAAGACAAGGTTGATCTTGCCATTCGCATTGCCGAGCTTAAGGAAAGCTCGCTCATCGTTCGCAAACTGGCGGCCAACAAACGCATGCTGGTGGCAAGCCCGGATTATCTTGAAAAGCATGGCGCGCCAAATATGCCCGGTGACCTTTTGCATCACAATTGCCTGTTGCTGCGCTTCCCCGGATCGCAACAATATCAATGGACGCTGGTCGGCCCGAATGACGAAGGCGCGGCCACCTTGGCGGTTTCGGGCTCAATGGATTCCGATAACGGCGAAGTCCTGACCCGCTGGTGTCTGGACGGGCACGGCATTGCGCTTAAATCACACTGGGAAGTCGGCGCCCACATCCGCGATGGCCGCCTGAAGGTGGTTCTGCCCGACTATCAACCGCCATCACATGCGGTCTATGCGCTGTATCCGGAAAACCGCTATCTGCCGACACGCGTGCGCGCCTTTGTCGATTTTCTGGTCGGTGAATTTGGCGGCACGCCGCCGTGGGACCGCTGAACACGTTGGCCTACCCCTGCCCATCCAAAATGAAAATGCCCCGGCACGAAGCACGGGGCATTTTCATTTCAAGCCACATCTAATCACGTGATCAGCGTTTGGCCTCATTCAGATATCCACTGAGAACCGCCGCCACATTATGCCCAATCACGTCATGGGCGTAGCCGCCTTCCATGGCAAACACGGTTTTAAGACCCAAGCGCCCGATCATTTGACCGATGCGTTTAAAATCATCGGTCTGGAGTTTGAAATCACAAATCGGTTCCGCTTCGTGGGCATCAACACCCAGTGCAATCACCAGCGCATCGGGTTGCCATGTCACAAGCTTTTGCATGGCCTTGGCATAGCCCTGCCCCCATGCACCAAAATCACTACCACCGGGAAGTGGGATGTTCAGGTTCGCCCCCTGCCCGTCATTGCGACCGGTTTCATTGGCATAGCCCATGAAGAACGGGAACTGATGGGTCGGGTCGGCATGGAGTGAGATGGTCAGAACATCGCCACGTTGATAGAAAATATCCTGCGCGCCATTGCCGTGATGGTAATCAATATCAAGGATCGCGACCTTTTTCGCGCCCTTGGAAATCATCCTCTGGGCCGCAATGGCGCAATTATTCAAAAAACAATACCCGCCATAACGGTTGGCATGGGCATGATGCCCGGGCGGACGGGTGAGGGCAAAGGATGCCTCGCCATCATGCCACGTCGCATCGGCAGCAGACGTAACAGTCTGCGCCCCCCAATAGGCCGCTTTCCACGTGCCTTGCGTGATCGGTGTATCTGATGAAATGGCAAACTGGCCCAGACGCGCGCTGATATGTTCGGGTTTACCGCCAGAAAACCCAGCACTGGGCCAGACATAGGGGAACGCATCGCCCTTGTTACCCGCCTTGGCCCATGCGCCCCAGGCGTTTTCGATGAAATCAAGGTAATCGGCATCGTGGATGGCGCGGATCGGATCCATGCCGTGATCAGCCGGATCAACAAGTTGCGCCTGTACCGCATGTGCGACCGCATCACGGATAATCGGAATGCGCCGGGCATTTTCAAAACAGGGCACCATGCGCCCGTGGTGCATTTCGCCAGCACCGTCATGGGCATCGTGGCGGGCATTAAAGAAAACACGCACGGCACAGTTCTCCTGTGAGAAGGGCAAGGAAAGAGCATCTCTAAGGACGCTCCTAGATCATCACCCTACCCCGATATGTTTAGAAAACGGTTATTTCTTGGCGGTATAGAGCAGCTTTTCAATCGTATCGAGGAATCCGCCCAGCTTATTGCGCAGATTTTCCGACTGTGTCGCCAGACGGCTGGCCATTTCGCGGGTCGTATCGGCGGCGTCCCCTGTACGGCTGGCCATGTCGGAAACGACCGTGATGTTATCGGTGACTTCCTGTGCGCCGCTTGATGCCTGTTCGACATTGCGGGTGATGTTTGATGACAGGCTGGCTTGGGTTTCAACATTGCCCGAAATCATGTCTGAACGTGCAGCCAGATCATCAATCACCCCGGCAATTTCACGGATCGACCCAACAGACTGTTCAATCGCGGTCTGGATATCCTGAACTTTTTCTTCGATGCTTTCGGTGGCCTTACTGGTCTGATTGGCAAGACCTTTGACCTCATTGGCAACCACGGCAAACCCTTTGCCCGCCTCGCCCGCACGCGCAGCCTCGATGGTCGCATTCAGGGCCAGAAGGTTGGTCTGGGCGGCGATATCACGGATGAAGCTGACAACTTCGACGATTTCACCGGCAGCCGCTTCAAGCTGGCCAATCCGACCATCGGTTTCCTGTGCCAGACCATTGGCACGATGGGCAATTTCAACCGATTCACGTGCCTGATCGGACACTTCGCGGATTGACTGGTTCAGTTCTTCGGAGGCCTGCGACACCTCGGTCACATTGCTGGCGGTCTGACGCGCCGCGGCGGCAACAGTGGTCGAACGTGCGCTGGTTTCATGGGCAATCGAATTGGCATCACCCGATGCCTCGGACAAGGCCGAGGCTGCACTGGCAATTTCGTCAACAACGTCAAACGAACCACTTTTGAAATCATCAAGGATGGATGCAAAGCCCGACAGTTTTTCTTCAATTGAGGCGGTCGCCGCATTGATGCGTTTTGCCGATGACAGATATTCACCAACAAGGCCGGTTTCGACAATCCGGCGATAATACCGGTTTTCCGAAACGGCGCCCATCGATGCGGCACTTTCGCGCAGGAACGCATCATTACGGTCGATCAACCGGTTGATCGCGATAAACAATTCGCGCATGTCCGAATGACTGTCGACATTGGTAATACGCGCTTCGTAATCACCTTCGGCTGCGGCCAGAACCACATCCAGTGCCTTTTTGATACCTGACTTGGAACCACCAAATAGCGCCATTGCGAACCTCGAACCTCTTGGTCTTAAAGACTTTGGATGAATTTATCGTACGCCATACCGGCATCGGAAAGCTTTTGCGCAAGAACCTTGGATGCGGCCATCATTCCGTCCTTACGGTTGGCCGTACTGTCCTCGATCTTGCGCAGCTCCGCATAAAGCGGAATGATCGTTTGCTTAAGAATTCTTGGGTCGGCAACACGACGATTTGAATGATAGCCAATCACCTTGTACGCGGCATCAAATGTCGGGGTGATATGGGCATAAACCCAGTAATGATCACCTTTTTTGCCCATATTCACGACATAGGCAAAAATCTCGTGCCCGGCTGCAATTTCATCCCACAGCATTTTGAAAATGCAGCGCGGCATATCGGGGTGACGGATAAGCGAATGGGGCTGACCAAGGACTTCCTTTTCACTGAAGTCGGCCAAATTCAAAAACAGTTCGTTGGCATAGGTAATCCGACCTTTAAGATCGGTCTTGCTGACAATCAGTTCTTCTGGTTTGAAATGGCGTTCCTTGCCGGACGGCTGAACACCTGAACGCTTTTCACTCACCTTCAATACCCCGTTTATATTCTTCTTTCCCTGCAATTAAGGCGTGCAGGGAATTTTGACTGTCCGATTATCATGTAACCTTAATTCAGCGAAGAAAAAATGTAAATTTATCTTATATTTCAGACCCTAAGCCCGCTCGCAAAAATAAGATCAATTCAAAGGCTTAACCTCTTTCACGGATGGGCGATTTGGTCGAATTTACCTACACTGGAAAGCTGAAATTCTTCTAATCGCCCCGACAACAGAAGCCACGAAAAGGATTGATACATCCTTGCGTGCGATGTTCATGTATCATTGCCGCGTCAGGCAGGGTTTGTCTTGGGGGATACATGCAACAAGACCTTCGCAATTTTCCGTTCCGCGTTGTTATTCACGAAAAGCAGTCTGCGCAAAACGTTCTGGACTGGCTTGATAAAAATATCCGCAGTGACCGCTGGACCATGGGCATTCGCAACATCGAACTGCCCCGATCCGGGCAATCCGCACCGTTTGTCGACATGGTGATCTATTTTGCGCGCCGCGATGACATGGACCTGTTTCGCGAACGCTGGGCGGGTAAAACCCGCGAACACAAAGTCAAACTCCGTGGTCTGCGGGCGGCTTTCTATGCGCTGCTGCATCCGGGCACCGAAATGGTCGCCTATGAAAAGTCATCCGACACACCGACCAAAACGGCAAACGCAAAAACCTGAACAAAAAAGCCCCGCGCACCTTAATGCACGGGGCTTTGTCATTTAACCGATCCGGATGGATCGAAAACCTGACTTATTTCGGAAGTTCAGCGTCGATGCCTTTGATGTACCAGTCCATGCCAAGCAGCATGCCATCTTCGGCCATTTCGCCTTCCTTGATGCGAAGCTCGCCTGCCTGATCATAGATCGGGCCGGTGAACGGATGCAGTTCACCCGAAGAAATTTTGGCTTCGACTTCTTCTGCAAGCGCTTTTACGTCGTCAGGCATGTTGGTGTAAGGCGCCATCTCGACCATACCGCTATCAATACCACCCCAGGTGTCGATCGACTCCCATGTGCCATCAGCAACCGCTTTGGCGCGCTCGACATAGTATTTGTCCCAGTTATCAACAATCGCAGTCAGCTGTGCTTTTGGCGCAAACTTGATCATGTCAGAAGCTTGACCGAAACCAAGAACGCCACGGTTTTCAGCAACCTGAAGCGGTGCCGGGCTGTCGGTGTGCTGCACCATGATGTCAGCACCCTGATCGATCAGGGCCTTGGCTGCATCGCCTTCTTTGCCCGGATCATACCAGGTGTTGGCCCAAACGATTTTCACTTTAACGTCCGGGTTCACCGACCATGCACCAAGCATGAAGGCGTTGATGCCACGCACAACTTCCGGGATCGGGAACGACCCAACATAGCCGATGGTGTTCGACTTGGTCATTTTACCGGCAATTACGCCCGCAACATAACGGCCCTGATAGAAACGTGCAGCATAGGTCGAAAGGTTATCGGCACGCTTGTAACCGGTCGCGTGTTCGAATTTCACATTCGGGAACTGCTTGGCCACTTTTTCGGTCGGGTTCATATACCCGAACGAGGTGGTGAAGATCAGGTTGTGACCGGTCTGTGCCATCTGACGGATAACGCGTTCCGCATCAGCACCTTCTGGCACACTTTCGACGTAGCTTGTCGAAGCCGCATCACCCAATTCTTTTTCAATCGCCTGACGGCCAATGTCGTGACGATAGGACCAGCCGTGGTCACCAATCGGGCCAACATAAACAAAACCGACTTTTACGTCTTCGGCCTGGGCTGCACCCATGCCCAATGCAAGTGCACCCGTCGCCACAACGGCGGTAAGGGTACGCTTCATGAAACTTGTATTCATTATGTAGTCTCCCTGTTAATCAGCAGATCAGGATTTAAACACATTCCTGTTTGCAATCAATGACGTGTTCTCACGCGAACCAAGACTCAAACAAACCGGCCGAACAGATTGACCGCCTTGCGTGAGTTTTGGTCCGTCGCGCTCTTCCTCCCGCTGGGCTGGAACATCATTTGTCGTGTTCCGGTCCCAATCGCAGACCGGCCTTAGTGGGCCGGTCTGAACGCCTGACCAATACAGGCCGGCGCATTCAGTCTGATTTTTGCACGGTCACTGGAAATAATCACCAGCACAATCACCGTCGCCAGATACGGCAGCATCGACATGAACTGGGATGGCACATGAATGCCCGCCCCTTGCGCATGAAGCTGCATGACCGAAATCAGGCCAAACATATAGGCCCCGGCCAACAACCGCCCCGGACGCCACGTGGCAAACACCACGAGTGCGAGCGCGATCCAGCCACGGCCCGCTGTCATGTTTTCCGCCCACATCGGGGTATAGGACAGCGACAAATACGCCCCGGCCAATCCGGCCATCGCCCCGCCAAACATCGTGGCAAGATAGCGGATTTTAATCACCGAATAGCCAATCGCATTGGCCGAATGATGCGAATCACCCACCGCCTTAAGGATCAATCCCGCCCGGGTTTTGGTCAGGAAATAACCCACCCCGAACACCACAAGCAACGAGAAATAAACAAGGAAGTCCTGTCCAAACAGGATCGGACCAATCACCGGAATCTGACTGATCCCCGGGATCGAAAGTGACGGCAGCGGATCAATCGCAAAGCCGACAAAACCCGATCCGACAAGGGCGGAAAAACCAACCCCAAAGATGGTCAATGCAAGCCCCGTCGCCACCTGATTGGCCATCAGGGTCAAGGTCAGAAACGCAAAGATCAGCGATATCAACACTCCGGCCACCACAGATGCAAAAATGCCCAGAATGGCCGATCCGGTCGTCGCGGTGACGGCAAAACCGGCAATCGCCCCAACCAGCATCATGCCTTCGACGCCAAGATTAAGCACACCGGACTTTTCCGTGATCAACTCACCCGACGCCGCCAGCAAAAGCGGGGTCGATGCAGTAATCACCGTCAATGTGAAAGGAACAATCCAATCCATTATGCGGTTCTCCCTTTTGCCGCGATAGAACCGAAACGAATACGGTATTTGGTCAAGACATCACAGGCCAGCAAGAAGAACAGCAATATCCCCTGAAACAGGCCGGTCACCGCATTGGGAAGCCCCAGCGTAATTTGGGCAAGTTCACCGCCAAGATAGGTCAGCGCCATAATCAAACCGCCAAACAAAATGCCCACCGGATGCAAACGCCCCAAAAAGGCAACAATGATCGCGGTAAAGCCATACCCGGGCGAAATGGACGGCTGCAACTGGCCAATCGGGCCCGCAACCTCAAACAAACCAGCCAATCCCGAAAGTCCACCGCCCAAAAGCAGGGTAAACCAGATCATGCGTTTCTGACGGAACCCAACGTGGCGGGCGGCCTGCGGGGCCTTGCCAACCACACGCAACTGGAACCCGATCAAGGATTTCGACAGTAACAACCACCCGGCAATCACCACCAAAACCGCAATCGCCGTGCCCAGATGCACCCGTGTGCCATCATAAATGATCGGCAACAGTCCGGCATCGGGGAATGGGCGCGATTCCGGGAAGTTAAATCCTTCGGGATTACGCCACGGGCCATGCACCAGATAACTTAAAAACAGGGTCGCAACATAGGTCAGCATCAGGCTGGTCAGAATTTCATTGGCGTTAAAGCGCGTACGCAACAATGCCGGGATAGCACCCCAGAACGCCCCGCCGATGGCGCCAAACACCAACATGGCCGGCAGTAAAAACACGCTTTGACTGTCATAGAAATAAAGGGCCAGGCCACCGCCAAAGATCGCCCCCATGGTCAGCTGCCCTTCGGCACCAATGTTCCAGACGTTTGCCCGAAACCCCATGGCAAGACCAATCGCAATGATCACAAGTGGGGTCGCCTTGACCAGAAGCTCGGACACGCCATAGCTGTTGCTGATCGGCAGGATAAAGAAGGTATAAAGCGCTTCAAGCGGGTTCTTGCCCATAAAGGCAAAGATGACGCCGCCAACAACAAGCGTCATGACGATTGCCAAAACCGGCGACAGATAGACCATCGCCTGTGAATGCGAACGGCGGGGTTCAAGCCTGATCAACGCGACCTCCTGTGGCTAGCATGTCGTTCGCCGGGGTCGCGTCGCCGTCCAAATCATGGAGCCCCCCCATCAACAGACCAATTTCTTCGATGCTGACATCGGCCATCGGACGCGATCTGGACATTTTGCCCTCCGACATCACAACGACCTGATCACAAATCGCAAAAATCTCGTCAAGGTCCTGCGAAATCACCAGAACCGCCGTACCCTTTGCCGCGAGATCAAGCAACGCCTGATGAATGGCACTGGCCGCGCCGGCATCTACACCCCACGTCGGCTGGGAAATCACCAGTACACCGGGGTCTTGCAGGATTTCACGCCCGACGATGAATTTTTGAAGGTTCCCGCCTGAAAGGCTTCCGGCTTCGGCACCAGAGCCGGTGGTACGGACATCAAATGTTTTAATAATAGTATCGGCAAAGGACCTGGTCGGGACTTCGCGGATCAAACCACGTGCCGTCAAGGCCATCCGGCGAAATGCCGTCAGGAACCCGTTTTCTGCCAAACTCATATCGGTCACGGCACCATGGCCATTGCGTTCTTCGGGAACAAACGTCGCGCCAAGGCGACGGCGGCGACGCGGCCCGAAATGTGCGACGGATGTGCCATCAATCTTGATGTTATCGGGGGCGGCAAACTGTTCGGTTTCCCCGGCCAGTGCCTGAAACAGCTCGTTCTGACCGTTCCCGGCCACCCCGGCAACGCCAAGGATTTCACCGCCGCGCACGGTCAGATTGACATCCTTAAGGTCAGTGCCGAACTGTTCTTCGCTGGCCAGTGACAAGTTGCTGACCTCAAGACGAACATCGCCAAAGGTCCGGTCATTGCCCCGGTCCGGTGCGGTCAGTTTCTGGCCGATCATCATTTCGGCCATCGATTTTGCGGTTTCTTCCCGCGGGTCACAGCCACCCACCACCTTGCCACCGCGCAACACAGTCGCTTTCTGACACAGCGCTTTGACCTCATGCAGCTTGTGGCTGATATACAGGATCGCGCAGCCCTCATCGGCCAGACGGCGCAGCGTTTCAAACAGTTTTTCGACTTCTTGCGGGGTCAGAACCGATGTCGGTTCGTCCAAAATCAGCAATTTGGGATTTTGCAGCAAACACCGGACAATCTCGATCCGCTGACGTTCGCCAACCGACAGGGTGTAAACATGGCGGTCCGGATCAAGCGGCAGGCCATAGGTCTTTTCGACCTCGACCACCTGCTTGCGCAGCACCTCCATATCGCGCACATCGTTCATCGCCAGCGCAATGTTTTCAAGCACCGTCATGGTTTCAAACAGCGAGAAGTGCTGGAACACCAGACCGACACCCATTTCACGCGCATCGTGCGGGCTATGAATGGTCACAGGCTTGCCGTCCCAAAGCACCTCGCCCTGATCGGCCTGCAATACACCGTAAATGATCTTCACAAGCGTACTTTTGCCAGCCCCATTTTCCCCAAGCAGCGCATGAATCTCGCCCGGCTCGATACGGAAACTGATATCGTCATTGGCCAGACAGCCCGGAAAGGCCTTGGTCACACCGCGCACTTCAAGTTGCGCGTGCCCTGCCCCCGTCATGGCTTCTGTCCCGGCATCACCGGTCATTGACGTCACTGCTACCACCCCTATTTAGCAATATGATTTTGCACACCGTTGGCGGTTTTACCGCATTCTGTGCTGCAATCAAACGGTCTCAATATGCGATCTTGTCGGTTTTGGTATCCCAGGCGGCGAAAACCTCGCGCGCTTCGGGCACATCGACATGTTCTATGGGCAAGGACCGATCCTTGATCGGCTTTGCCACTTCATCATACAGGAACTGATCATCAAAACCGATGGCGGCGGCATCATCGCGGCCATTGGCATAATAGATCTTGTCAAGACGGGCCCAATAGATCGCCGAAAGACACATCGGGCAGGGTTCGCAACTGGTGTAAATCTCACACCCGGCAAGGTCAAAACTGCCAAGCTTCTCGCACGCCGCACGAATGGCGCTGACCTCGGCATGCGCGGTTGGATCGTTTGTCGATGTGACATTGTTCCATCCTTCGGCAATCACGTCGCCATTGCGCACAATGATTGCCCCGAACGGCCCACCACATCCCTCGTCCATTTTTTGCCGGGATAAATCCACGGCATGGCGCATATGGCCCTTTTTGGCATCACACACTACCAGTTCTCCTTTGCGAAACCCACGATCTGGCAAACCAGATCACCTGATCAGGCCGTCATTAACGCGGCCCTTTATCATTAAAAACACCTTCAATGAAGGTCGTAAAATCAACCCGCCCCGTCTGATGCGGTTTTAATCGGCTGACTTTGCGCCATCTGTGCTTCGCGCACAGACAGCAATTGCACAGCAACTGACGCCGCAATAACGGCCGGCTGTTTGCCGGTAATCCCACCAACACCAATCGGGCAGGTCAAACGACCAATCGCCGCTGCGCTTAAACCCCGATCGGTAAGCCGCCGGATAAAACGCGCGCGCTTGGTCTGGCTGCCAATCATGCCGACAAAGCCAAGATCACCACGCACCAACGCCGCCCGGCAGATGTCAAAATCAAGCGCGTGGTTGTGTGTCAGGATCAAAACATGCGCACCAGCTGGAATATCGGCGACTTCTTCTTGCGGTTTATCACTGTGACACACCTGAAGTTTCGCCCCGCTCAGTCCAGTCAGATAGTCCTCACGCGGATCGACAAGATGAATGTCAAACGGCAAGGGTGCCAAGGTATTCACCAGTGCCGTGCCCACATGCCCGGCCCCGAAAATCCACACCGGTGTCGCCGCGTCATCCAGACGCAGACACAGCATGTCCACCCCGTTATGGCTCACCATGCCGCCACGCAATGCACCAAAGGTCCGCGC
This sequence comes from Thalassospira lucentensis MCCC 1A00383 = DSM 14000, assembly GCF_000421265.1. Classification (GTDB taxonomy): domain Bacteria; phylum Pseudomonadota; class Alphaproteobacteria; order Rhodospirillales; family Thalassospiraceae; genus Thalassospira; species Thalassospira lucentensis. The sequence continues at coordinate 32,870 of NZ_ATWN01000006.1, forward strand.
CAACACGGCTGATTGCTCGGCATCGGCCACGCCGAGGTGGTTGTCACTGGTCGGCAGCATGATCCAGTGACCATCGTTCTGCCCGCCACCGCTAACAAGCTGCTTGAAGGCGTTTAAAAGTATGGTCTTTTGCGACGGCCCAAGCAGATGAAACCCGACCTCAACCGATCCACCGCAACATTGGCCCAAGCCCGGCCCCAGCGGGAACCGCACGATTTCCGCATTGGCGATGTCAGGGATGTTAGCGCTAACATCCTCTGCTACGGCAAATGCATCGCGCACCCGGCGCGTCACCTGATGTTCAAGGTTGCCACCGCCAATCGTACCGGAAATGCCCTCTGACCCGATCAGCATGAAGGCACCGGCTTCACGCGGGGTTGATCCGCGAATGGCCGCAACACTGACCAGCATCACCGGCCCCGACGATGCCAACAGATCAATATGTGCACCATGCGACAGGGTCATGCCTTATTCCCCCGCCGCGGGCATGGATTGCCCGACATTTTGCATCATCCGCTTGGCCACATCGGCCACCGCATACAAAACCGCCTCGGGCGTTGCCGGGGTGTTAAGTGCCGGGATCACCTTATGATCGGCGACCGAGGCAATCGCATCGGCAATTGCGCGATGAACCGAAATCGCCAACATCAACGGCGGCTCCCCGACCGCCTTGGACCGGTGAATGGTTTTTTCAACGTTGCGTCCCGATGACCACAATTCCATGCGGAAATCTTCCGGTCGATCCGAACAAGCCGGGATTTTATAGGTTGATGGCGCATGGGTGCGCAAATTGCCCTTATCATCCCACCAAAGCTCCTCGGTGGTCAGCCACCCCATGCCTTGAATAAAGCCGCCTTCGATCTGCCCACGGTCAATCGCCGGGTTCAGCGACCGCCCGACATCATGAATGATATCCACCCGTGTGACCTTGTTTTCACCGGTCAGGGTATCGATCAAAACTTCCGAGCACGCCATGCCATAGGCAAAGTAATAAAACGGTCGGCCCGATGCGTTTTCGCGGTCGTAATGGATTTTCGGCGTCGCGTAATAACCCGTCGCCGACAAAGACACCCGTGCGAGATAGGCCTGCTTGATCACATCGGCAAAGCTCAGCTCCGCCTGATCGCCGATAATCACCTTACCGGGTACAAACCGCACCGCCGCCTCGGCCACACCGTATTTTTCGGCTGCAAACGTGATCAATCGGTTCTTGATCGTCATCGCCGCATCACGTGCCGCCATGCCGTTCATATCCGCCCCGCTTGAGGCCGCCGTCGCCGATGTATTGGGCACCTTGCCGGTATTGGTCGCGGTGATCTTGATCTGGTCAAGGTCGATCTGGAATTCCTCGGCGACGACCTGGGCGACCTTGATAAAAAGCCCCTGCCCCATTTCCGTCCCGCCGTGGTTCAAATGCACCGACCCATCCTGATAAACATGGATCAACGCCCCGGCCTGGTTCAGGAACGACGTGGTAAAGGAAATGCCAAACTTGACCGGGGTTAACGACAGCCCCTTTTTCAGAACCGGGCTTTGCGCGTTAAACGCCTCAACGTCCGCCCGGCGTTTGCGATAATCGCTGGCCGCCAGAATATCATCGGTCAGATCACCCAGAACATTGTCTTCGACCACCATGTGATAGGGCGTCGTATTACGATCATCGGTCCCGTAATAATTGGCAATCCGCACATCCAGCGGATCGCGGCCAACGGTCATCGCAATTTCATCAATGATGCGTTCAATCGCCACCATCCCCTGTGGCCCACCAAACCCGCGAAACGCCGTGTTGGACACAAGATTGGTTTTACAGCGGTACGACCGAATTTCGACATCGCCAAGGTAATAGGCATTGTCGGTATGGAACATCGCCCGGTCAGCAATCGCAGCCGACAAATCGGCCGAAAAACCGCAATTGGCGGCATATTGGATATCAAGCCCGCAAATCCGCCCGTCATCGTCAAAGCCGACATCATAATCGACGATAAAGTCATGGCGCTTGCCGGTCATGATCATGTCGTCATCCCGATCCAGCCGGAATTTCGCCGGGCGACCGGTTTTCACCGCCACGATGGCGGCCAGTGCCGCCCACTGGGATGCCTGCGTTTCCTTGCCGCCAAAGCCACCACCCATACGGCGCACTTCGACCGTCACCGCATTGGCCGGACGGCCAAGCACATTGGCGATATTGTGTTGCACTTCGGATGGATGCTGGGTCGAGCAATGCAGCAACACGTCACCGTCTTCCTGCGGGACGGCAAACGTGATTTGCCCTTCAAGGTAAAAGTGATCCTGCCCGCCAATTTCCATTCGGGCCGACCGGCGATGCTTGGCCTTGGCAAGTGCCGACGCCGCATCCCCCTGTTTCATCACATGCGGCGGGGCGACAAAAAGCTGCTTTTCAAGGGCTTCATCCACCAACAGAACCGCAGGCAGTTCTTCGTATTCAATGTCTGCCAGCTTGGCTGCGGCACGCGCCTGTGCGCGGGTTTCGGCCGCCACACAAAACACCGGCTGACCATAAAACTGCACCAATCCGTCGGGCAAAACCGGCTCATCATGGGTATGGGCCGGGGACACGTCATTAACACCGGGGATGTCATCGGCGGTCAAAACGCACACCACACCCGGCGCCGAACGCACCTTGGACAGATCCATCTTGGTGATTTTGCCATGCGCAATCGTCGCCGCACCGGGGGCCAGATGCAGCGTGCCGAATGGCTCGATAATGTCATCAATATAAACCGCTTCGCCCGCCACATGTTTCGGGCCGCTATCATGCTTGGACGCGGTGCGCACCCCACCCGACAAACCGGCAGTCGGGGCAAGAAGATCATCGGTTTGGCTGTTTGCAGATGGGTCAGACATGTGCAGCCTCCTTACCAACAAGGCGGGTGGCAACATCGGGCGCGCTGGTTTCGATAAACAGCTTGGTCAAAAGGTTCTGGGCCACCAGCATGCGGTATTCCTTCGATGCCCGCATGTCGGTCATCGGCGCAAAATCACTGGCAAGGGCAAGCTGCGCCGCACTGAGGCTGGCCTCATTCCAGTCCTGCCCGATCAGGGCCGCCTCGCATTTCTTGGCACGCATCGGGGTCCCGGCCATACCGCCAAACGCGGCACGGAATTCCGCCACCTTGCCATCCGCAATCCGGATCGCAAAGGCGCCAAGAACCGCCGTGATATCCTGATCAAAACGTTTGGAAATTTTATAGGCCTTAAATGTCATGCCCAATGCCGGTTTGGGCACAATCACGCTTTGTACAAACTCGCCGGGCATCCGGTCCTGTTTGCCATAGCTGACAAAGAATTCTTCCAACGGCACGTCGCGCGTTACATCGCCCATGCGAAGGACAATTTTCGCCCCCAGTGCAATCAGGGCCGGCGGCATGTCACCAATCGGTGATCCGTTGGCGACATTACCACCGACAGTCCCGGCATTGCGGATTTGCCGCGATCCGATACGCCGGATCAGCTCACCCACATCGGCCGCCACCCGACCCAGCGCATCATGCGCACGGCTATAGGTCACACCGGCCCCGATGGTCACGGCCGTCTCGGTTTCGCTCACCGATTTCAGATCAGCAACGTCACCAATGTAAATGATCGGATCAAGCCGTTTGAGCATCTTGGTCACCCAAAGCCCAACATCGGTTCCGCCCGCCAATACGGTTGCGTCCGGATGCGCCACCAAAAGGGCCGCCAGTTCATCAGATGTGCGCGGCGCGTAATAGCGGCCCGCAGCATGTTCTACCGCCAAAGTCCCGGCATCCTTGACCATATCACTCAGGCGGGTGGCAAGATCAGTCCGGCGTTTTTGTTCAGTTGTATCATTGGCGGCAACACCGCCAGCATTCCGCGCCGCCTCAATAATAGGACCATAACCAGTACAGCGGCACAGGTTCCCGGCCAGTGCATCATTGATCGCCCCGCGATCCTCCTCGCCACCATCCAGCCACAGCTGATACAGGCTCATGACAAAACCGGGTGTGCAGAAACCACATTGCGATCCATGGGTCTCGACCATCGCCTGTTGCACCGGGTGCAGGCTACCATCCTTGGATTTCAGGTGTTCGACCGTCAAAAGCTGTTTGCCATCAAGGGTCGGGACAAACTGGATACAGGCGTTCACCGTGCGATAGGCCATGCCCCCATCGCCATTTGGCTCACCAATAATGACGGTGCAGGCCCCGCAATCCCCCTCTGCACAGCCTTCTTTCGTACCTGATTTGCGTTCTTCAAGACGCAGGTAATCAAGAACCGTCATCTGCGGATCAATATTGCGCAGGCTGCGTTCTTCGTCCCCCAAAAGGAACCGGATGTCAGCCCGCATAGTGATGTCGGTGTGTTGCGTCATGCTCGGCCTCAGCTTCCGCGATAGGTCGAATAGCCGAATGGCGACAGCAAAAGCGGCACATGATAGTGCGACTGCCCGTCTGAAATGCCAAACCGGATGACAACCTGATCAAGGAACTTCGGGTCAGGAAGCTCTGTCCCACAGGCGTCAAAATAATCGCCCGCATGGAAAACCATCTGATACTTACCGGGCTTGAATGACGCCCCGTCAAGCATGGGCGCATCGGTCCGACCATCAACATTGGTCACCGCCTCGGCGACAAGGTCATCATGGCCATTGCCAAAACGATGCAGCTCGATCCGGATACCGCCCGCCGGACAGCCTTTTGCCGTGTCGAGTACATGCGTCGTCAGTCGTCCCATGGCGGGCCTCCCTCTCTCAAACTCTTATATGGTGGTCGATCGCTTCTCCCCAGGTCGGCATTCTATTTGGTGATTTTGTGCCGTACCAAATTTTGAGCGATGTTCTTTTAAGCCCTTCCCGTTTAGGGCAGTTTTAAAAAGGGTCGCATTACGACCCGTTCTCGGAAAGAGGCGATAAAGTGAAACTATATCAATAATTCTTTGAAAAACGAATTCCGTCACTTCGTGCAGAATGGTACGAAACAATGGTCAAAAGCCCAAGGGCCAAGACATAACGACCACAAAAACGTGGCAAACCGCTGATCCCGTCCAGGAACATTATCAAAGTCGTCTTGATAGTGCGGCGCTACAGCAACGGAGTTCTTCCTTGCTGCACTGCGACCTATGGTTAATGCTATACCCATAGATGCTACACCAAACATCCCGGCAGACAAAGCAAGGGATACAAAGAAGGCAGGAGAGGCAGACATGAGCGACCAGAATTATGCGCGCGATCTGATTGGCTATGGCGACACCCCGCCCAAGGCCAACTGGCCAAATAAGGCCCGCGTCGCGGTTCAGTTCGTCCTGAACTATGAGGAAGGTGGCGAAAACTGCATCCTGCATGGCGATAAGGCATCCGAGGCGTTTCTGTCGGAAATCGTTGGCGCGGACATGCGCGAAGGTGTCCGCCACATGAGCATGGAGTCGATCTATGAATATGGATCGCGTGTTGGTGTCTGGCGCATTTTAAACCTGTTTCGCGAACGCCAAATCCCGATCACGGTCTTTGCCGTTGCCATGGCGCTGGCGCGCAACCCCAAGGTTGGCGAAACCGCGATGAAGGACGGGCATGAAATTTGCTCGCACGGCTATCGCTGGATTGATTACCAATATCTGTCCGAAGACGTCGAACGCGACCATCTTCATAAGGCGATTGAGATTATCAAAGGCATCACCGGCGAACGCCCGCTGGGGTGGTACACCGGGCGCACCAGCCCCAATACACGCCGCCTGGTCGCCGAAGAAGGCGGATTCCTCTATGATGCCGATGATTACAGCGATGAACTGCCGTTCTGGAGTACCCAGACCGAAACCCCGCATCTGATCGTGCCTTATACCCTTGATGCTAATGACATGCGCTTTGCCGCCATGCAGGGGTTTAATTCCGGCGAACAGTATTTCCAGTACCTCAAAGACAGCTTTGACACGCTGTATGAAGAAGGCGCTGAAACGCCGCGCATGCTGTCCATCGGGTTGCATTGCCGCTTGGTTGGTCGTCCGGGCCGTTTTGCCGCGCTCAAACGCTTTGTCGATTATGTGCAAAGCCACGACAATGTCTGGTTTGCACGCCGCATTGATATCGCACGCCATTGGCGCGAACATCACCCGTTTGGCGGCTAAGAAAACAAAAAAGAAAAGGTCATCATGACGAATACCGCACCATCGCTTTTTGAAACCCGCCCGCCCAGCACATTGGCCGAAAGCGCCTTTGTCTCGCGCTATGGCTGGGTCTATGAACATTCACCGTGGGTCGCCCATAAATTGTATGAGCGCGGCATTACCAGCGCGCTTGATACCTCCACGGCCCTTGCCGATGCGATGGCCGCCGTGGTCAATGGCGCGGTTGACGCCGATAAGCTATCCTTGCTGCGCGCTCATCCCGATCTGGCTGGAAAACTGGCCTTGGCCGATTTGACCGCCTCATCACAAAGCGAGCAAAAGGGGGCCGGGCTTGATCAATGCAGTGCGGATGAACTGGTCCGCTTTACCGAGCTTAATGACGCCTATAAGCAGAAATTCGGCTTCCCGTTTATCTTTGCCGTAAAGGGCTTTGACCGCGCCGATATTCTGGCCGCCTTTGAACGCCGCGTAAAAAACGATCCGGAGGCCGAATTTAACGAGGCCATTGGTCAGGTCCATCGCATCGCCAAGCTGCGGCTTGAAGATCTGTAACCATCAAAACTTCCGCGCCACAATGCCCGGACCGAATAACAAACGATAAAATCAGGAATGAACTGTTATGAGCCATACTGAAAACCATGATGCACCGGAATTTACACGGCGCTTTGTTAATCTGGCCGATGAACGTCTGGGCGCAGAAGCCATTTTCGCGACCGATGATTTCTTTGCCGACAAACAGCGCATGCTGCAATCGGGCGACGCCATTTTCTATCCCGACCGATATGACGATAACGGCAAATGGATGGATGGCTGGGAAAGCCGCCGCAAACGGATCGAAGGCCATGATTACTGCGTTGTCCGTCTGGCAACATCGGGCCGCATTCACGGGGTGGATATCGACACCAGCCACTTTACCGGCAACTTCCCGCCTGCAGGCTCACTCGAAGGCTGCTATTGCCCGGCGGGTGATCCGGGTGATGATGCCACATGGACGGAAATTGTCGCCCCCATGGGCCTTGGGGCCAGCGCGCATCACTATGCTGATGTGACCTCAGACGCCATTTACACCCATGTCCGCCTGCACATCTATCCAGATGGCGGGGTGGCACGTTTGCGCGTTTATGGCCGCCCAAACCGCGACTGGACCGATATGGCCGCCCGCAGCGAACAGGTTGATCTGGCCTCCATGATCAATGGTGGGGTCGTTGTTGGCTGGTCTGATTCCCATTACGGCAACCCGAACGCCATTTTGTCCCCCGGTCGTGGGGTTAATATGGGCGATGGCTGGGAAACCCGCCGCCGACGTGAACCGGGCAATGAATGGCTGATCATTGAGCTTGGCAATCCGGGCGAGATTGAAAAAATCATCGTCGATACCTGCCACTTTAAGGGCAACTATCCTGACCGCGTATCGATCCAAGGTGCCTTTGTCGATGGGGAAAAGGACAAGTCGCTGACCGCACGTTCGATGTTCTGGTCGACCATCCTGCCCGAAAGTAAAATGCAGGCAGACCATATCCACGAATTTGATGCATCGGCCCTGACCATCAGTGGCCCGGTCACCCATTTGCGGGTCAATTCGATCCCCGATGGCGGCATTAGCCGTTTGCGCATTCTTGGCAAACCGACCAGCAAATAGGGCGGATGCATGTCGATGAAACTTAAGGTCGAACCGCTTACCGCGGATGACTTCGCCCCATTTGGCGAGGTCATCTCAACCGCGACCGCGCGCGACAGTTACAAAATCAATCTGGGTACCACCACCCGGTTTCACGATATCTCGCGCGTTGATGTCGGGGATCAGGGTGGTGCCCCGATCATCAGCATCTTTCGCGGCACACCCCGGGCCAAGCCGATTGAAATCAAGATGATGGAACGTCACCCGCTCGGCTCACAGGCTTTCATGCCATTGGCCGGTCAGAAATTCCTGATCGTGGTGGCATCGGGTACGGATACCCCGACACCAGACACCCTACGTGCGTTTATCTCGGACGGCACCCAAGGTGTGACTTACGCCAAAAACGTCTGGCATCATCCGCTGTTAGTCCTTGAATCCGACAGTGATTTCCTGATTGTGGATCGCAGTGGACCGGGGGAAAACCTTAACGAAGTCGACCTGCCGCTGGTTGATGGCGCGGTGATCACCCTCGATTGGTCTTAGCGCGTATTGTGGGACTACATGTCGGCAAGGCTCACTTGCCGACGAGCTCAGATTTAATAACTTATAACTGACACAGAGCGGGCAATCTTGCCCGCTCTGCATAAGATTTAAGGGATCAGTTGATTTCCGACAATAGATCCGGATTTGTCACAAGATTTCGCACGCCATGGGCGTGGTTTTCACCAAACGGGTTATCTTTTAGCCATGCATCTACCGACGCAAGGTTCAGCTTAACGACCGTTGGTCGCACACTCCAGGTCACCTGGAAGGGCGAACCTTTTTCGTTATAGCCTGGACCTGTCGTCGATCCTTCGTACAAAACCGGTTTACCCAGATCGGTTGGCAGGTTCGGAACCTGATTGAGCCCGTTGATATCTTCAATCTCGGCCATCTTGGCAAAGTCTTCTCCGCCCTCGGAAACCAGAACCCCAACAACCGCTTCGACACGCAGTTGTGGATTTTTAATCGCATCGCTCAGACAGGTACCAAGGCCATTGCCAATTGTGGCTTTCGCAGTCGAGTAGACAAAATGAATTTCGATGGTGTCACCCGGCTCAAGATCGCCATGCTCGCTGGCCCCAACTTTCATACCAATCGGGGCAAGTTCATCTTCGGTCAGTTTGCCATCATATTTAAAGCCGGTACCATACCCGTGCCCGTCACCATTGCCCGCATATGTTGTGAACATGCCGCCTTTGTGTTCGGCATTCTCATGAAAATGAATGTCGCACAACGTCATCTTATCGACAGCCGGTGCAATGCTAAAAATGCGATGGTTCTCGCCAGAATATGAACCGATATCGCGTGGCGACTGAGGACTATACCCTTTTCCGTCGGTCTCAATGGCCAACGATGTGCGCTGCTTGGCAATGACCTCATCAGGAACACCATGGTCCGCCGATGCAGCCATGGCAGCAGATGAGACAAATGCGACTGTTGCAGTTGCCAAAAGGAACGTCTTGAACATTTTCTTCTTTCTCCAGAAAATACGGCAAATAGGAATATTAGATCCGCCACATAAGACTAGAGCGCCGCCATTGGGGCGATATCTGGGCAACATCCGGGCAATACCGGGACGATATTTCTCCCCTCAGCCTGAAGAACTGTTCACCACTTCAAAGCAATTGTCAAAGACCACAACTTAGCGATGTGGCCATGTCACCCCCGTCATCATCTTGACTAAACCTAACGTCTGAACGCACCAACCAACCCGAGATCACGCATATAGCCGAACAAATCAACGCTGTTGTCCGCAACATACTCCGCCCCGGCATCGCGCAGAATATCGGCATCCTGCGTATGGCGATGCGCCCCGCCTAAAAACCCGACCGACCGCATGCCCGCCGCCTTTGCCGCAACGACCCCAGATGGACTGTCTTCAATCACCAAACACTGTTCTGGTGCCCACCCACAGGTTTCAGCCGCCAATAGGAAAACATCCGGTGCCGGTTTGCCGCGTTTAACCTGCTCGGCGGAAAAGATGCGATGTTCAAAGAAATCGGCCAAACCGGTCAGGGACAAGCATTCATCCAACCGCGCCAGATCGCTACCCGATGCCAAGGCAAATGGCACACGCAGCGACGACAGCAGTTCGGGAATACCCGCAATGGCGCGAAGCTCGGTTGCAAACATACCTGCAAGTTCGGCCTCGCAATGTTCCTGATAACGTTGCGCGTTGATCGACGTGCCAAACCGGGTATTAAGCGCAAGAACCATCTCGCCATACGCAACCCCGCCAAACGTGCGGGCCAGTTCAGCCGCCGTAAGGCTGACGCCATAATCAGGCAAAAGTTTTTCATCGACCGCAAAAGACAAAATCTCGCTGTCGATCAGAACGCCATCACAGTCAAAAATGACGTTGGAAATCATTGTGCCGGGGCTTGCTGACCACTTGATGCACCGCCGAGATCAAGGGCAAGCAACCGTTTCTGAATGGTTTGTGACAGCACCGGGCTGGGATCGGCCTGCATCGCACGTTGATAGGCCGCACGCGCCATATCGGTTTTGCCCATCGCAAGCGCGTTATCGGCAAAATGCGCAAGATGCTCGGCCGTCGGCATTGACTTATTAACCGCAACAAACACTTCCTCAGCCTCGGCGTAGCGTTCCTGTTTATACAGGATCAAGCCATAGGTATCGAGTGCACTCGGGTTCTCCGGATCAGCTTGCATGACCTGCTTCGCCAACCGTTCCGCTTCACCAAGGTTTTCACCCTTCTGGGCAAAATGAAACGCCAGCCAGTTTGCCGCTGCGATATTCCCTTGACGTGCGGCCTGCCAAGCTTCTGCGGTCATAGTATCGCGGTACGATGAAATCACCCCTTCGATGGTTTGCTGATCCAGCCCATCGACCCATGTCAAACCAACCCGCACCGCCTTGCAGCCCTGCGCGTTGGCCTGCTGGCACATGGCAACGGCTTCCTCGACCGCGCCCAGAACGGTGGCCGATGGACCCGCCGCATATTCCTTGCCCACGTCATCACGCGACAGCGCCTTAAAATCAATCATCGCCCGGTATCGGTCATCAACCTTGGCCTGTTTGGGCGCTTCGAACATATCTTGGGGCTCCCAGTTTGAACTGGTATCCCCGCAGGCAGCAAGACCAAGCAGCAGGGCAACCGCCACAAACGGGCGCATGGATCGAATGTTAAGGGGACGAAAATCAGGCACGGCAGTCATTCCCTGTATTGGTGAAAAAGCCAGACGCATCATAGCGCAAATCGGTTTTTCAGACATTAACAGCATGGTTTTTACCGGGTTTGGCGCCAGCGTTGCCCACCGATCTTAAGGTCGGAATAGCGCGGCGCAATCACATCAACCGCCCCTTCGGCCAAATCGCGTTGCATCTGGGCCCGGTCTCTGTCGTTGGGATCAAGCTGCAAGGTCGCAACCGACACCCATTCACTGTCTTCGGCCGCATACCGATAGACCGGGGCATAATCTTCATCGATGAAAAACACGGCTTCTTCGCTGCCATCGCCATCAAGATCAATCAGCAAAATCGAACACAGGTTCGCCCCGGTATCATCGCGGCAAAATCGGCGATAAAATTCAAGCGGCCCGGTCAGAAGCTCATCAACAAGGTCACTGGGCACCTTATGGGTTGCCGGAAAGATCGGAATGCGATCAGCCGCAATCATATCGCCCCGGTCATTGGGATTGCGGTCACGCAAAGCAGTCAGATCGGGCATAGCATCGGGATAGCTTGCCGTAAATTTGGCAATGGCCGCGATGCCAGGGTCGCCTAATCGGGTGGCCATAAAGGACAGATCATTCAGCGTGCGAGTTGACAGCTCAGAAGAGGATGCCTCGGCCCCAAGCTTCTCCGTCAGGCGGGCTTCCTGACTGCGGGCCGACATGGTCACAGGATCAAGCAACGGCAGATGCACGACAAACGCCGTTACCGCCAGACAGATCGCGATATGGCCAAATGTCGCGCGCAGGGCATTGGGGGCTGATTGGCGACGGCCAAAGGCCGCAACCGATAGCCAAATGGTCGAAAACAGCACAAACAGTGCTGCCCAAATGCCATAGGTCCGCGACGGTGTAAGGCCGTAATCGGTCACCCGAAGCCAGATGGTATAGATCGCAATCGCGGCAAAAACCGGCGCCATCCACAAGGTCACCCGAAATATGCGGTCGCCAATCTTGCCAAACAGGGTCGATGCCTCACCGGCCTGAACCGCCCCAAACAGCAAATAACTAAGCCCCGCGGCGGCGGCCATCACCGTCCACCACACACCAAAGTCCTGCGCAATCAGGATTTCCCAGCCGCCAAATACGGCAACGGCCAAAAACACCAACAGCCCACAAGCCTGAATGGGATAGAGCACGCGAAACATCACGCCGATGACCTGGCGCACCGGGATCAAAAGATTGGCTTTTTCCTGCGCAATCAAAACACCCGTCGCAAACGCAACCCCCGACAGGGGGGCACCAATATATCCTTCGGCAATGAGGTCCCAAATCTGATCAAGCCCGACCAGCTCAAGCAGGGCTGTCAGCGCATATAAAAGCGGCCAAAGAATACCAATCGCCAAAAGTCCGAAGGCCAGCGAAAGCTTGATCGACCAGATTTCCGGTACCAAAGCTCCACGGTCGCGATGGTTTGGCAAAACCGTTGTTTGCGGGCGGGCCCATATCCGCCAAGCCGCCACCGCAATACCAACCCAAATCGCCTGACAGACCAAAAGCCCGGTTGTTGGAATATCGGTCACAAAGTCAAACCCGACGAAAACCTGAAAACCAAGGACCTGAAGGGCAGAAAGACCCGCAACGCCAAGGGTAAAAAGCACATCATCGCGCAGGTTGCGCACGCCAACCGCAAACCAGCTACAAAAGGCAAGGCTTGCGACAAGTGTCATCAGACTTGTCAGGGCATATTCATCCAACGGCGCGTAACTGCTTAGATACCAGAACGCCAATCCATACGCCGCCCCGCTCAGCGGAAACATCCAGTGCCTATTGTTCATTGATGTACTCATGCTTGTGCCTAGGGTCTGAACCCACATGCGGTCTTATCGCCGCGAAGTTTGCATTAGAACAGAAAAAGCCGCCAGGATCATCAGATCACTGGCGGCTTTAACATGTTGGCGTAAAACGCCTATTTCAGGGCAACCCGATGCGCAATTATGCGCGGCGTTCTGCAATCATCTTTTTGATTTCAGTAATCGCAAGCGACGGGTTAAGGCCTTTCGGGCAAGTATTGGTGCAGTTCATGATCGTGTGGCAACGATACAGGCGGAACGGATCTTCGAGTGCATCGAGACGTTCACCGGTATATTCGTCACGCGAGTCTGCCAACCAGCGATACGCCTGAAGCAAAACTGCCGGGCCGAGGAATCGGTCGGAGTTCCACCAATAAGACGGGCACGCGGTCGAACAGGAGAAGCACAAAATGCATTCCCACAACCCATCAAGCTGGGCACGTTCTTCACGCGACTGCAAACGCTCGCCGTCCGGCGGTGTCGGGCTGTCGGCCTTAAGCCACGGCTCGATCGAGGCAAGCTGCGCATAAGGCTGTGACAGGTCAGGCACCAAATCCTTAACCACCGGCATATGCGGCAGCGGATAGATTTTGACCTCACCCTTGATGTCATCAATCGGCTTAAGACACGCAAGCGTGTTGCGGCCATCAATGTTCATCGCGCACGAACCGCAAATGCCTTCACGGCATGAACGGCGGAATGTCAGGGTCGCATCGATCTCGTTTTTAATCTTGATCAGCGCATCCAGCACCATCGGACCACACTTATCGAGATCAATATCGTAAGTGTCGGTCCGCGGGTTGTCGCCGCTGTCAGGATCAAAACGATAGATCTTGAAGCTGCGTGTGTTCTTCGCGTCAGCCGGAGCAGAGAACGACTTGCCCTCTTTAACGACCGAATTGGCGGGAAGATTGAATTCTACCATCTCTCAAATCCTCTCTTGCCGCGCCTTAATAGACGCGCTCTTTCGGCTCGATGTATGACACTTCATCAGTCAGGGTGAAGTTGTTAACCGGACGATACGTCAGATCAACAGCATACCCCTTGGCGTCATCCACCTTGGCAATGGTGTGCTTCATCCAGGTTTCGTCATCACGTTTTGGATAATCTTCGTGGGCATGTGCCCCACGTGATTCGTGACGCGCTTCTGCCGAATTCATTGTCGCTGCGGCACAGGTCATCAAGTTCTCAAGTTCGAGAGTCTCGACCAGGTCCGAGTTCCAGATAAGGGACCGATCCGAAACGCCAACATCGGGAAGTGTTTTGGCGGTTTCAGACAATTTGTCCTTACCTTCTTTCAGGATTTCAGCCGTCCGGAACACGCCGCAGTTGCCCTGCATGACGCGTTGCATTTCCAAACGGATATCTGCCGTCGGACGCGAACCTTTTGCCCAGCGCAGACGATCAAAACGTGCAATCGCTTCGTCGCCGTCGGTGGTTTTAAGTTCCTTGAACGATGATTTCGGATCGACCACTTCGGCGGCATGCATACCGCACGCACGGCCAAACACCACCAGATCAAGCAGCGAGTTGGTACCCAAACGGTTTGCACCATGGACCGACACACAGGCGGCTTCGCCCGCGGCCATCAGACCCTTAACAATTGCGTTCGGGTCTTTGGCGGTCGGGCGCAGAACTTCGCCCTTATAGTTGGTCGGAATGCCGCCCATGTTGTAATGGACCGTCGGAAGAACCGGGATCGGTTCCTTGGTCGCATCAACACCGGCAAAGATTTTTGCGGTTTCGGTAATACCCGGCAGACGTTCCCACAGCACTTCCGAACCAAGATGTTCAAGATGCAGGTGGATATATTCGCCGTGCTCGCCAACACCACGACCATCACGGATTTCCTGTGACATGCCACGCGACACAACGTCACGCGATGCAAGGTCCTTAACGGTCGGCGCATAACGTTCCATGAAACGTTCGCCTTCGGAGTTGGTCAGATACCCGCCTTCGCCGCGCGCACCCTCGGTGATCAGGCAACCTGAACCGTAAATGCCGGTCGGGTGGAACTGAACAAATTCCATGTCCTGCAAACCAAGACCTGCACGTGCCACCATGCCATGACCGTCACCGGTGCATGTATGGGCCGAGGTGCAGCTAAAGAATGCACGCCCATAACCACCCGATGCCAGAATGACCATCTTGGCGTTGAAACGGTGCATTTCACCAGAATCAAGGTCCCAGGCCACCAAACCGCGGCACGTGCCGTCATCATCCATGATCAGGTCAAGGGCGATATATTCGACAAAGAACTCGGCTTTATGCTTCAGGCACTGTTGATACAGGGTATGGAGCATCGCGTGACCGGTACGGTCAGCCGCGGCACAGGCCCGTTCAACCGGCGCCTTACCGTGATCACGGGTGTGACCACCGAACGGACGCTGATAGATTTTGCCATCTTCGGTGCGCGAAAACGGCATGCCATAATGTTCAAGTTCATGAACAGCCGGCACCGCATTGCGGCACATATATTCGATTGCGTCCTGATCACCCAGCCAGTCTGACCCCTTGACGGTGTCATACATATGCCACTGCCAGTGATCTTCGGACATGTTGCCAAGCGACGCACCAATGCCACCCTGTGCCGCAACAGTGTGCGAACGGGTCGGGAAGACCTTGGTGATACATGCGGTTTTAAGCCCGGCCTCAACCGTACCCAGCGTCGCGCGAAGTCCCGCGCCGCCCGCACCCATAACAACAACGTCGTAGTTATGGTCGATGATTTTATAAGATTCACTCATTGGCTCAGGCTCCGGCAAAAACGATACGCAAGACCGATACAATGGCAGCAACGGACAGGAATGCCGCCACAGCCTTGATCAGCATCAACGAAATCATTTCTGCTTTACGGTTATGCACATAATCTTCGATCACAACTTGCAGGCCGTGCGTGGTGTGCACAGCAACGCTGACAATCATCAGGATCATCATCGTCGAATGGAAGTACGAGCTCAACCACGCATGGACCGCGTCATAGTTGGCTGTATGTCCGGCAAGAATCGAAATTATGAACCAGATGCCGAGCGGAAGGTTCGCCATAGCCGTAACGCGCTGGGTCCACCAGTGCGATGCGCCACTTTTGGCAGAACCAAGACCGCGCACACGGCCAAGATCGGATTGCATCTTCATGACAAGTTTGTCCCCTCTTGCCCGGCCTTAGGCCAGACCGATGATCCAAGTGATAATGGTCAGCACAACTGCCGCGCCAAGGACGATGGGGTTGCTTTTTGCTGCACCCTCATTCGACAGGCCGCGACCAGTGTCCCAGACAAGATGCCGGACACCGTTGCAAGCGTGGAAATAAAATGCCACCGTCCAACCGAACAGCAACAAAAGACCAAACCACGAGGTGAAAAATGCCTGATAGCCTTCAAAGGCATCACGGCCAGCGCCGGCACCAATCAGCCAGGACGCTAAAAATACGAAACCAACGGCAAGGCCGACACCCATCACGCGGAAAGTAATGGACATCACTGCTGCCATCGGAAGCCGGTACACCTGTAAATGCGGAGACAGCGGCCGATTGGCTTTGCTCATAACGGAATTGCCTCTTCTCAAAGTAGCTGGCGGGAAAGCAGGGTTTATTTACCCATGCGAGCCGTTTGAGTCAATCTGAACCCCTCTGTAAACCAAAGAAATCAGTGATCAAATCGGGTTTTAGCTTCCGTTTAACTACGTAGGTTGACCTCTCAGACACCGTAAACGACCCGCGGGAAGGGCCCAAAGTAAGACTCGGCGTCAAACTCCTGAAGTGCATACGGCATAACGTGGACTTAGCAATTGCACAATTAGACCTTCTTACGCAAGACAACAGCAATGCGATCAATGGCTAATAATGGCTAATATTCGTCAAAGATGAGGATGAATGTGCTGGCAATCAACCGTCGGCAAGCACCGCATTGAGATAATCTTTGGAAAAATCGGTCTGAATTTCGCACCAGAGAAGTTTATGGTCCGACATTTGATGCTTGCGATAATATCGCCGGTAATAATTTTCCTTTTGATCGCGGGTGCGCAAATTACCGTCACTGTTGCGATCAAACGCCGTCCCCCAGACGTGATCAAGGTAATGGTCGCTGTCCTCGTTGCGATAAATCACATCAAACATGCTAAACACGCCCGATCGCAGCAAACTGAACCGGTCATCGGCCAACCGGAACGCAATCTGATCATAATGATGCTTTCCCGACAGGCTGGTCGGGGCGTTCTTGATCGCCTCGGGGATGACAAACCCGGCGCCTTCAAGCGCCTGCATGGTGTGATGTTCGGGCGACACAATGTTGAAATCGCCCAGCAGGACAAAATTGGCGGCCTTGCCCTGCACCTTCTGTTCCTTGCTTTGACGTGCAGCAAGAAAATCGGCTATGCGGCGTATTTCTTCACGCCGATGCGCCATTTCCGGACTGGTTTCAGATGCATTGCCATAAAAGATATGCACCGTACACAGCTTGAATTTGAACCAGCCGGACTGAAAGGCCACGGAAAAAGGTGTCCGGGCAAACTGCACACCGTCCGCGTCGTCATCGTCTCGACCGACGGCAGCATCACCGGCATCACTGGCGCGCCCCGGCTCGACGATCTTCTGACCGGTCGGCAGGACAATTTCACCGGCCTCCCGGCGAAACCACACCTTGGATTTGCGAAAGGCAAAGGCAAGCCGTTCGCTATTGCCTTTGCTGCCTTCGGTGGTGTCGGTGACGATATAGTCCCAGCCACTGCCCAAATGATCGCGAAACAGCGTTTCAAGTGCGGCCAGGTTTTCATTCACTTCCTGGATCGCCACCAGATCGAAATGATCGATGATTTCGGCGATATACATCATCGACTCGGCCTCACGGGTATAAGCCCCGCCATTGCCAAAATGCATCAGGTTCCATGACGCCAGACGCAGGCTTTGTGTCTCGGCCTCCGCCCCGGCAAGAATGTCTGATTTCAAACGATCCTTAAGCCGCAAAAGCGCACTGGCGACAAACCGACGATGGATCGGATTTTCAATATCGCGGATGGGTTTGACATTGGTCACGGCACCCTCACACTGCAATTTATGGTGAATGCGTTATTCTACGTAATTCAACCATAAATGAAAGTTACAATTTCAAAAGCAACCAAAGCGATTATCGGATACCGTAAACCTAGCGCGGAATGAGAACCGTATAATCAAAGTCCAAAAGAACATCGGCGTGATATTTCCCGTCCTCCGTCCGCAACGGGAAATCGCTTGCCCGGCGATCTCGCACCGCCACAAGCCGCAAACGAAGCGCGCCAAGATCGCGCCGACCGGGCAGCTCAAACTTATCCAGAACTTCTGACCAGGCAAAAACCGTATCGCCGGCAAAGGCCGGATTGGCATGTGCCCCGGCATTGATTGCGGCAATTTTAAACGCATTGCCCAGCCCGTTAAACGACAAGGCGCGGGCCAGTGATATGATATGCCCGCCATAAATCAGCCGCTTGCCAAACCGTCCGGCACTGGCGGCCACCTGATCAAAATGCACCTTGGCGGTATTTTGATACAGCCGGGTTGCGATCTGATGTTCGGCTTCTTCAAGGGTCATGCCGTCAATATGATCAATCTTTTCCCCGACATAATAGTCATCCCAAAGATCGGGCGATCCTGAAAGTTCGGTATCATAATCGGACGCATCCAACCCAACGGGCACCTGAAGCGCCTCGGGGGAGACAACCGTTGGCAGTTCGGGCAAAACCGTTTCGGGGGCCGGCGCTGATTGGTCTTTTTTGACCACCATCACCCAGCGATTGTAATCCAGCACCATCTCGCCGCGCTGATTGCGCCCGACAGTATTGACGTAAACAACCCCGGTTTTGCCGTTTGAATTTTGCTTGAGCCCCGTCACGGTCGAGACCGAACTCACCGTATCACCGGGATAGACCGGAACGCCAAAAACACCCCCGGCATAGCCCAGATTGGCCACCGCATTTAGCGACACATCGGGTACCGTTTTGCCAAACACCATGTGAAACGCCAAAAGATCATCGACGGGGGCGGATTTAAACCCGATCCGATGGGCATAAACGTCTGACGACTGCACGGCAAACCGCGGACCATACAGCCCGGTATAAAGGGCGACATCGCCCGATGTGATGGTGCGCGGTGTGGCGTGGCGAATTTCCTGCCCGATGCGGAAATCCTCGAAATAGTTCCCCGGATTGGTCTTTGACATTCGATGGCCTCCCTAAAGGCAAAACTTTGCAAACGTCCGGTTCAGTCGGATTTTATGGTTTTATGATCCGAACCGGTGTCATGGGTTGGCGGCTCAGGCCCCGTCCATTTCGCCGATCAAATCGGCCATGGTCACCAGTTTCTGGGCTGACACCACATGCAGGTTTTCAATCAGCTTGCCATCCACAACAACAACGCCCTTGCCCTCGGACGCGGCCTGCTCAAAGGCCGCAATGATCTTGCGCGCCCAGGCAACATCCGCCTCACTTGGCGCAAATGCCGTATTGGCCGCGCCAATTGTTTTGGGATGAATAAGGGTTTTGCCGTCAAAGCCCATATCGCGGCCCTGCTGGCAGGATGCGGCAAATCCATCGTCATCGGACAGATCAAGATGCACACCATCCAAAATCGCCAAGCCAAAGGCCCGTGCCGCCAAAATACACAGACCAAGGCTTGTGATCATCGGCAAACGATCCGGGGTATGGGCGCAATTTAAATCCTTCGCCAGATCAGACGTCCCCATGACAAACCCGCCAAGCTTGGGATGCGCCCCTGCAATTTCCTTGGCATTGAGCATCGCAAGCGGGGTTTCCATCATGCACCAGATGCGCATGTCCTCATGCGCGCCTTCGGCCGCCATGATGTTTGCCACCTGACGCACGGTATCGGCACTTTCGACCTTGGGCAGCAAAATCGCATCGGCCGATGTTTTCGCCGCCGCAACAATGTCGGCATGGCCCCACGGGGTATTGAGCCCATTGGTCCGGATTTGAATTTCGCGTTTGCCATACCCACCCTCGGCCAAGGCCGAGACAATCTGATCGCGTGCGCTATCCTTGGCATCAGGCGCCACCGCATCTTCCAGATCAAGGATAAGCCCATCAGCGGGCAGGTTTCGACCCTTTTCCAGCGCGCGGGCGTTGGATCCCGGCATATACAAAACAGACCGGCGCGGACGTGGGGCAGCAGCCATCAGACATCTCCCGTTTGATAATATTTGTTCAAAATTGACGTTTTATTTTTACGAAAATTACCCAAACTTGTTTTGCACCGCAAGTCACTTTTTGCACTGCGGGATGAATACAATTGAAAATTGGAAGGTTCTGAATACCGACCCACAGCCTTTAACCCACCCGGCCAAGGCAAAAGAAAAACTATTCCGGTTTCCCAAAAAGCCCCGTCATCAGCATGCTGGTGACGGTCGGAACGTCGTTTAACGCCCGCCCGTTTGACAGAAACACCACCACGGTGTCCTGATCGGGGAACCATGAAAATTCGGCGGAATAGCCAAAGTAAATCCCGTCATGCCCCCACACCGGGCCCCACGCACTATTGCCGATTACAAACCCATAGCCATAGGACCCGTCCCCGGCAAAAATCGTATCGCTGGTCGCGCGCTCAATTGCATTGGGGCCCAATAACACCCCGTTAACAAACAGTGCCCGGGCAAACTTCACCATGTCTTGCACGGTAGACATCACCCCGCCATCGGCAAGCTGATCACCCACATCATAATCGGTGACGTCTTCAAGCTGCCCGTCATCATCGGCATCATCAAACCCGCGCGCCAGAAGGTCCGGTCGCGGAAACCGGCCAAAGGATGTGTTGCGCATTTCGGCGGGTTCAAAAATCCGGCGGTTAAACACCGCTTCAATAAGATCGCCCTCAACCGCCTCAATCATGATGCCCAGCAAGATGAAATTGCTGTTGGACGGGGCATAGGTCGAACCGGGCTCAAAATAGGCATCGTGATCGGCAATCAGCGGCAGCAACTCAATATTGCGCCAGCCATGCTGCGGATCGCTGCCGACCAGTTGAAAGAAAAACTCCCCATCAAGATAATCGGGGATACCCGAACTGTTGCGCAAAAGATCACGGATGGTCGCCGTCTCGCTGTTGGCAATACGGCCCTTGTATTCCTCGGGCAGGAATTTACCGATTTTATCTGACAGATTGATGCGTTTTTCCGACGCCAGCTGCAAGGTCACCACAGATGTCATCATCTTGGTCAGCGACCCGATATAAAACTGCCGGTCGACCGTCATCGCGGTATCGGGCTTGACCGAGGCATAGCCGCTCGCCGCCGTGCGCAGTGTCCCATTGCCATAGCCAATGCCAACAACCGCACCGGGCAACCCGGCATGATCGACATATTGCTTCAGGAAAATCTCAAGCGGATCGGCATCGGGTTGTGTCTCCCCCTTGGCAGTCTGCGCCATCGCCACGGTCGGACACAGCATGGCCGGGAACACATATGCCCCCAGCACCAGCACCGCAAAAACCCCAAAAACCCGATGCAGCTTTATCATACGCCCCATAATCTCGTTGCCCATTATCCAATGGCGACCATCTGCGCGGCCTTGCGAACCTGCCATTTTGTGGTGTTCATCGGTCGATCTGCTTGCACCAGGCCACCAGTGCAGCCCGCAATTCTTGCGTTTTAACCTGCACCGACGGATCGCCGGCGTCGTCATAGACCGGTGATATATCGGAAACCTCCATCCCCACATTGAGGATATGGGCATTCATCGCCATTTCCCAACCCGTTGATTTTCCCGAAATCACATCTTCCACCTTGGCCAGAACCTGCCCCGCCCAATCGGGCACAGCCTGAACATCAAACACCAGTACGGCACAAATCTGATCGTGCCCGGCGTTACCGACAATCCGCCCCGGCCAGTCGGGAACAAATGCCTCATTGTCGTTCGATGCGGTCATGGGTTTTGTCCTTTAAAACAGCCTGCTACGCACTTAACGCAGCGGAAAGGCCGTATTGATCCGACCGTCTTTGAGCAACCCCATCGCGATCAAAAACCGCGATTTTGGGGCCGCCCCGACACAGAACTTCACATCTTCCCCGATCAATCCGCCGCCCTCCGGCCGATTGGCCCCGCATTGCCACCAGCCGGGCGACCCCGCCGGACAGGCTTGGCGATGTTCAAACGCATACAGGATAGATGCCGTCACCTGTTCCATGCTGCACGCATCGGGAAACAGGCTGGAAAACTTTTGTGGATCATCCCCATTCCGATTGCGCAAACGCACGGTCCCGGCATAAATCCCGTTGGCATTGGGGCTTTGCGTCACCTCAACCCCGGCCACCGTGGCTGGATTGATCGCATTTGGCCGGGCATGAAACCCGGTTGCCGATCCGTTTGACCGGATTTCACCGCAAAACACATGATCAAGGTTGATCGGCGGCGTACTTTTGCTCCATGCCGGGGCTGCCGGGCAGGCCACCTGTGCGCGCGCCGGCAGGATCAGCACAAACACCCCGACAATGATGATAGCGGCGAGCCCCGAAATACCACCACCAATGCCCAACAGCCCCAAATTCCGGCGACTTGTCATGTCTCACACCCGTCCTTAAAGCTGCGAAAACTCAAGCCCGATACGAAGGGCCAGCACACTGGCCGGCTCAAACCGCATCGGCACACCGCCAATTTTCCCACCGTGCCATTGCGCCTTGGTCAAAACAAACGCACCCAGCGGCAAGGCATGACTGCCCCGGAAATTAACCAATGCACGGATTTCCTTGGGCTTGCGGATCGCTTCATCACGCCACAGACAGTGATAGGCAAAAAGCGGCGTGCCCGACCGCCGATCCAAGAACACAAATGGCACCTCATAATGCCCCCAACGCGCGTAATAGAGGCTTTCCATCCCGACACTCGATGTCAAAAACTGCGTCTGGATCGCGGTTTCCGCCAACCGCGTGATTGTCGCACTGTCGGACGTCCGCGCGCCAATAAGCCCGGTGCGCAAACCCGGATGGATCAGATGGACCTTAAACGCCACCGCACGCTGGAACGGCTTGGCATCCTGATCAACCCGTTCAAGACGGCGCACCAACCACGCACTTTCAAGATATTCCAGATAACGGCGCAGCGTGTTTTTGGCGATATCAAGCTCACGCGCCAGCGTCTCGATCGAAAATTCCGAGCCGGTGTTATAGGCCAGAAGCGCAAACAACCGGTGCAAATCCGACGGGCTTGAAATCCCGTGCAACCCCGGCAAATCGGAATGAAGCGACCGATGAATGGCGCGCGCTTCGCCGTTGCGGTCATGAAAACCGCCTTCATTGATATAGGCCTCGAACATCTCGTTCAGCTCAACCAAGCCACCGGGCACATCGGACGTATAGCGTCCGACATTTGGCGTTTCGGGCAAAACGTCAGTTGGCGAAACGCCATTCTGTTCAAGATATTCGGCAAAACTAAACGGGGGTAAAAACAGGCTCTGAATATGTCCGGCACTGTCCGCACTTGGGGCCAGCGCACTGACCGCCACCACACGCAACAGCGGATCCGCCACCAGCAATTGCGCCAAACGGTCTTCCCAGTCGCGTTGATAAGACACCTCATCGACGAAAATCCACAATGGATGATCGGCCGAAATACCGCGCATCGACCGCAGCAATTTGGGCAAACGCGGCAGATCAATTTCCAAAAACAGCGGATGTTCAAGCGAGATATAGCAAACATGACGGCGCGGCGTGTCGGCATTCAGCAAGCTTGCAATCGCCTGGCGCATCATCACGGTTTTACCCACCCCGCGCGGCCCGGTCAGAACAACCGCCTTTTGCCCGTCATGCTTTTCAATTGCCGCCCAGAACCGCTTGAAAAAGGCGCGCTGCGGCAAATCATGGACCAGATCGTCCGTCACCCCGTCCCACCACGGGTTATCTTGCATCAAACGGTGCAGAAAGTCCTGCTCACCGGGATGTTCGATCATGGTCGCCATTGTCACCTACCCCAAATATTCCGCCGCCCATCGCGCGTCTTTGGCGATAATGCCGGGGAAAACCTTTAAATTAGGTATAGTGATAAACGCTATTTGGCAATTATTTCGTAATTCCCTGCAAACAAAAGAAAAACCGGACCCGCAAAGCAGATCCGGTAAAAAAGGCTGGCGGCGATTTCACATTGCAGACGCAAGGGGGAGCCGTTGCAAGGGAAATTGGGGATTTGAAATCGCCACCCGTATCGCGTTCGTCGCGTTACGCTTTATCGTTGGGGGAGGAAGGATCGTTTTTCGGATCCTTTGAATGTGCATCATCACCAGACGTTGCATCATCCTTTTTCATTTTTTCAAGTTCGGACGCCAACCGGTAATCGCCAGAAGCAACAAACCCCTCCATCGAGCCGGTCCGGCTTTCAAGGTCGTCAAACTTCTCACGCAGCTCTTCCATCCACGGCTCTTCAAAATCAACACCCATGGTCGGACGATCTTCCGGGGCCGTGCTGCTTGATGTCGTGCTGCTTGCTTTGGCGTTATGGCGCGCTTGATATGATGGATTGCCACGCGATGCGCCGCCAAACTTGCCGCGCAATCCGTCAAACCATGACGGATGATGGACAAAGGCCCATGCAATGCCAAACAGCATCACACCCACCGGGAAACTGAACACAAGGATCAGGATAAAGGCAATCAAAACACCCTTACGTGGAATGCCAAAGCTTTCCGCAATTCCGCGCGTGGTGCGACCAATCACACCGTGACATTTCTCGCCGTTCTGATCACGCTTGCGCGCACGGCATCCGCCGCGATCGCGCCTTTTGTGACCACACCGATACCCACCGCCATCAGCAGTCGCTTGCTGGGCACTCATATCCTGTTCCTCCATTCGACAACCTCGGCATCCAACAGGCGTTCAAGTGTTTCGACACGGCCTTCAAGACGTTCGGCCCGTTTTTTCAAACCCGCCACGAGTTCCTTTTCGTGCGCGGCTTGCTCCGGGCTTTGTGCGCGCTGTGCCGTCTTCATCCGTTTCCAGACCGTTATATAGTGAAACACAACCCAGACCGGGCCAACAACGGCAATAAATACGATAAGAGGTACAGCAAACGCCCACATGTCTGTCAGCTCATTCCTTGTTCAGGTGCACGTGTCGAAACCCTCGGCACGCTGATTATTTGTCTTTCTTGACGTTCTTCACGCGCGATTTAAGCTCCTTGAGATCATCTTCAATCCCAATTTCGCCCTCAAGGTCTTCAAACTGTTCTTCAAGGCTCTGCCCGCGACCAAGGTCCCAGGAATCCGCACCCGCTTCAAGTTCGTCAATCCGGCGCTCCATCTGCTCATAGCGCAGAAGTGCGTCATCAATCTGACCCGAATGGATCTTTTCACGCATTTTGACACGCTTTTCAGCCGTCTGCATACGGATTTCCACCGCGCGCTGCTTGCCCTTGGCTTCATTAAGCTTGTTCTGCAACTTGTTCAGATCCTCGTCGAACTTGCCAAGAGTCTCTTCAATCACTTCAAGCTCGCGCTCAAGCACAAGGCTCTGATCGGCCAACCGGCGGCGCGCCATCAGTGCGCCCTTGGCCAGATCATCACGGCCCTTGGACACGGCAAATTCCGCCTTGGTGTCCCACTCGACCTGACCGTCATGCAGCTTTTTAAGCTTACGCTCGACTTCTTTCTTGTCGGCAATCGCCTTGACCGCACTGGAGCGGACCTCAACCAGAGTGTCTTCCATTTCCTGGATCATCAACCGCACCATTTTTTCCGGATCTTCGGCACGATCCAGAAGCGAGTTGATGTTGGCATTTACGATATCGGACAAACGCGAAAACACGCCCATTGTCAGATCTCCTTCAAAATACGGGGACGCAAAAATTCTGACATCACTATTTCAAATGCCGTGCCAGTTTCATTAATTGTTATATTTCAACATCTTATGTAATCATCAGACTATTTAATTAACTTTTATCGCGACATTAATTGCGATTTTCGATATCGTTTTTCGCGAAATGGATAGCTTGCAACCGATATTGGGCGAAGACCCCATTTTTCTGGCCGCGCTTGAGCATGTCTCACGTCTGGCACCAATTGAACGCCCGTGCCTGGTGATTGGTGAACGCGGATCGGGTAAGGAGCTGATTGCTGCGCGCCTGCATTACCTGTCCAAACGTTGGGGCGGGCCACTGGTTAAGGTCAATTGCGCAGCCCTTTCTGAAACCCTGCTTGATACCGAGCTTTTCGGCCACGAAGCCGGGGCCTTTACCGGCGCGGCCCGCCGCCATATTGGCCGGTTTGAACGCGCGCACGGCGGCACCATCATTCTCGATGAAATCGCCACCGCCAGCCCCGTGGTGCAGGAAAAACTTCTGCGTGTTGTCGAATATGGTGAAATTGAACGGGTTGGCGGCTCCGAGGTGATCGAAATCGACACCCGCGTCATTGGTGTGACAAATGAAAACCTGCGTGAACTAGCCAAAACCGGCAAGTTCCGCGCTGATTTACTCGACCGCCTCGCCTTTGACGTCGTTGCCGTGCCGCCGCTGCGCCAAAGGTCTGATGATATCCTGCCCCTTGCCGAACAATTCGCGCTGGAAATGACCAAACGCCTGTCACGGCAAGTTTTCGCAGGCTTCACCCCGACGGCGGCCCGCCAACTTCTCAGCCATTCCTGGCCCGGCAATGTCCGCGAGCTGCGCAATGCGGTTGAACGCAGCCTTTATCTGTCTGAAGACGATGAAGCCCCGCTTGGTCATATCGTGCTCGACCCGTTCGAAGGCATCTGGACCGAAACCGACCATGCCGGACCACCGGCAGCAACAAGCGCCCCCGACGCCCCAACTCCAAGCAGCACAACAGACTTCAAATCCCAGGTCGCCGAGTTTGAAATCAACCTGCTCAAACAGGCCCTTCGGGATTACGGCAACAACCAGACCGAAGCTGCCAAGGCGCTTGATCTGAATTATCATCAGTTTCGCCGGTTGCTCGACAAGCACAGCCTGTTACCGGGGAAATAAGCATGTATCAACCCCGGACTCCGAACTACGACAAATCCGATCCGATCAAACGTTGGCAGCTGCCCGACAGGGTCTTTTTTGCATGCGGCGCTTGTCACATTCTCGCCCATGCCTTTCTTGAACGCTATGCAAACACGGCAATGCAGCCGTTCTGGTTCAAGCCATTTGATGGCTTCACCGGAAACCACATCGTTGTCATCTGGGGTGATTGGGCATTTGACTACCACGGCTACAGCAAACGCACCGTCCTGATCGATCATTATTTCAAACGCGCCCGGCAACGCTGGCCGGGCTGGGATGCAGAATTGCAGTCACTGCCCCGCGACGTGCTGGTCTCTGAAAACAAATCAAAGGAAATCAGCGGCCTTTGGCTGCGCGAACCCGACCAGTTTCTTCACAACGCCCTGCCCCGCGCCGAACGCTATCTTGATCGATTTGGCCCGCCCCCAGACGCTTAATCGACCAATGCCAACACGCTCTACACCCCAATCAAACGCGACAAGGTCAAAAGCGCAAAAAACAGCAATCCCCCAGCGCAGGTCAGATTAAGCACCCGCCAAATAACCGGCGACACATAATGCCGCGTCCAGCCGATGCCTGCGGCACAGACAAAACACCACAAAAACGACGACGCCATAAACCCGGTAATGAAGACAAAAAAGGCCAACCCATCCGGGTCTGCCGCCCCAAGTGCCGAGATTGTCCCGCCCAAGGCCGCCCAATAGGGGATATTCATCGGATTAGACAGTGAAAGCCCTGCCCCGGCGGCAAAGGCAGACTTTCGACTTTGCACACCCGACGACATCAAACAGGGCATCGGGCGAATAGCATCGCGCAGGCTTTGCCATGCCATCCATCCCAGCAACGCCGCCCCTAGAACGGCCATCGGCTGTGCAACCAAAGGCAGCGTAAAAATCGCCGCCGCCCCCAAAAGCCCCAGCACAGCCCAAATCAGATCGCCAATCAACGAGCCGACCTGCACCGCAAAGGCCTGCGCAAACCCGCCGACCATGCCACGCCGAAGACTTTCGGTAAAAATCGCCCCGGGCGCTGCGTTAAACAAAAACCCCAGCGCAAAGGCCGATACAAACAATTCGATCATCCATGCCCCGCCAACAAAATGCCCTGTACCTTATGCACATGCATCTGCTTAGCGATTGGATGTTCTTGCTGTCAGTCGGCAAGCGACCGTGCAATGACCATCCGCTGAATGTCAGATGTGCCTTCGTAAATCTGGCACACCCGCACATCGCGATAGATGCGCTCCACCGGGAAATCTTTAAGGTAGCCATAGCCGCCGTGAATTTGAATGGCGGCGGAACAAACTTCTTCGGCGATTTCGGATGCAAACATTTTGGCCATGCAGGCCTCGGTCAGGCACGGTTTATGGTCATCGCGCAGTTCGGCGGCGCGGTGCACCAGCAAACGGGCGGCATCGATTTTGGTCGCCATATCGGCCAAGCGAAAGGCTACGGCCTGATGCTCCATGATTTTTTTGCCAAAGGTTTCGCGTTCATTGGCGTAATCGCGCGCGGCCTCAAATGCTGCGCGGGCCATGCCAACCGATTGCGCGGCAATGCCGATGCGGCCACCTTCAAGGTTTGCAAGGGCGATTTTATAGCCCTGCCCTTCATCGCCCAGCATGTTTTCCGCAGGAACCCGGCATTCAACAAAGGTGATCTGGCAGGTGTCCGAGGCATTTTGCCCCAGCTTTTCCTCGACCCGCGACACCACGTAACCCGGCGTATCGGTCGGCACAATAAAGGCGGAAATCCCGCGCTTTCCTGCGTCCGGATCCGTGACGGCAAAGACGATGGCAATATCGCCCTCACTGCCCGATGTGATGAATTGCTTGGACCCGTTGATCACCCAGTGATCGCCATCGCGCACCGCACGGGTTCTAAGGGCACTTGCGTCTGATCCGGCCTGTGGCTCGGTCAGGCAAAACGCACCGATCTTTTCGCCCTGCGCCATCGGCACCAGGAATTTCTGCTTTTGATCTTCGGTGCCAAATTTCAGGATCGGCATACAGCCGACCGAGTTATGCACCGACATAATGGTCGATGTTGCCCCGTCGCCTGCGGCAATTTCTTCGAGGGCCAAGGCATAGGCGACATGATCCATGCCCGCCCCACCATAACTATCTGGGACCAACATACCCAGAAAGCCAAGCTCGCCCAGACCGGCAATCGCCTCGGCCGGGAAGGTATGGTGGGCATCCCACTTGGCGGCATTGGGTTTGAGTTCATTTTCGGCGAACTCGCGCGCGGTGTCGCGCACCATGATCTGATGATCTTCCAACCGCATGGCGGCACGTACCCCTTCCCTTTACTTGGGCGAAAGCACCGGCCATGCGATCAGATAAAAGCATTCAGCCGGGCCTAAAGCCCCTGAACAAATTCTTCTTTGGCATCATCATATTGCCAAAGAATGCCTTCTTTCATGCCGTACCACCACCCATGCAGGTGAAGGTTCCCGGCATCGACCCGATCCTTGATGAAAGGAAAGGTCATTAGATTATCCAGCGAATTGCGGATCGAATGGCGCGAGACTTTGTCGACATCCGGGCCATGATGCAGGCAACATTTCGCCATACTGACCCATTCGCCGATAAAGTCACGTTCGGGCACCTTGCCAGCCTCGCCGTGCTCGACCAATGCCTCCATCCCGCCACAGCCGGAATGCCCAAGAATCACGATATCCTTGACCTTAAGATCGCGGACCGCAAATTCAATCGCGGCTGACGTCCCGTGATAGTTTTCATCGGGCTCATAGGGCGGGACAAGGTTGGCGACGTTGCGCACGACAAACATCTCACCCGGCTCGGCATTGGTCAGGATCGCCGGATCAACGCGCGAGTCTGAACAGGCAATCAAAAGCACTTCGGGCTTCTGGCCCATGTTGACCAAGTCTTCGACGCGTTCAGGGCGCTGCTCATAATACATCGCCTTGAAGCTTTTAAACCCGGCCAGCATCCGGTCAACGGTCGGCTTTGACATCGCGCGAACTCCCCTGTTTTGATCAATCACTCTGCCGACAAAATAGGGGGAATTCGCACAAGTTGGTAGCCCCAAACGCAACTTTTTAGAACGGATTTAATCTGCGTTAAATAAGCTCAATCGCAACGGCCGTGGCTTCCCCCCCGCCAATGCACAGTGATGCGACACCTTTGGTCCCGCCATGGGTTTTAAGCGCATGGATCAAGGTCACCAGCAACCGCGCGCCCGTCGCGCCAATCGGATGGCCAAGGGCACAGGCCCCGCCGTGCACATTAACCTTGCCATGATCAAGCTCAAGATCACGCATCGCGGCCATGGCGACAACCGCAAACGCCTCGTTGATTTCCCAAAGATCGACATCGCCGACCGACCAGCCGGTTTTATCCAGAACCTTTTTGATTGCGTCAATCGGGGCGGTGGTGAACCAGCAGGGTTCCTGTGCATGGGTCGCCTGCCCGGTGATTTTGGCAAGGGGTTTAAGACCCCGTTTTTGGGCCTCGGACGCGCGCATCATCACCAAGGCCGCTGCCCCATCGGAAATCGATGCCGAATGGGCGGCGGTGACTGTGCCGTCCTTGGCAAAGGCCGGACGCAGGGTCGGGATTTTTTCCGGTTTGGATTTTGGTGGTTGCTCGTCGGCATCAATGGTCACATCACCCTTGCGCGTGGCATAGGTCACCGGGGTGATTTCATCGTCAAAATGCCCGGCCTTCGCCGCATCCTGTGCGCGGGTCAGTGATGTGATGGCGTAGTCATCCTGCTCTTTGCGGGTAAATCCGTATTTTTCCGCGGTCGCCTCGGCAAAGGTGCCCATCGACCGGCCCTTTTCATAGGCATCTTCAAGCCCATCAAGCGCCATATGGTCATAGACCATGTCATGACCGTATTTATGGCCCGACCGCATTTTGGACAGCAAAAATGGCGCATTGGTCATGCTTTCCATGCCGCCAACCACCATGACATCGGAACTGCCTGCGGCCAGAATATCATGGGCAAACATCACCGCCTTCATGCCCGATCCGCACATTTTATTGATCGTGGTGGCCCCTGCTGCACGCGGAATACCGGCATGCCATGCCGCCTGACGTGCGGGGGCCTGTCCCTGACCGGCGGGAAGCACATTGCCCATGATGACTTCGTCAATGTCATCGCCGGACACACCACCGCGCTCAAGGGCGGCCTTGATCGCGACACCGCCAAGCTCGGCGGCGGTAACCGGGGCAAAATCACCCTGCAAACCGCCCATCGGGGTGCGGGCACAGGAAACGATGACGATTGGATCAGACGTATTCATGATATTTATCCTGTTGTCTTTAGGTCTTAAGCGGTTTCGCCAAACAGTTCGCGGCCAATCAGCATGCGCCGTATTTCACTGGTCCCCGCCCCGATTTCATAAAGCTTGGCATCGCGCAGCAACCGGCCCGTGGGGTATTCGTTGATATAGCCATTGCCCCCCAGCGTCTGAATCGCTTCAAGCGCCATCCATGTGGCCTTTTCCGCAGCATACAGGATCACACCCGCCGCATCCTTGCGCGATGTTTCGCCGCGATCACAGGCCTTTGCAACCTCATACACATACGCCCGGCAGGCATTCATCGTGGTGTACATATCGGCCATTTTGCCCTGCATCAGCTGAAACTCGCCAATTGCCTGACCAAACTGTTTGCGTTCGTGGATATAGGGCACGACCACGTCCATGCAGGCGCGCATGATCCCGGTGGGGCCTGCGGCCAAAACCGCCCGTTCGTAATCAAGGCCGCTCATCAGAACGCGCACACCACCATTGAGCTGACCAAGGATGTTTTCTTCGGGGACTTCGCAATCCTGAAAGACCAACTCGCAGGTGTTTGAGCCGCGCATGCCCAGTTTATCAAGCTTTTGCGCCGTCGAGAAACCCTTGAAACCCTTTTCGATAATGAAGGCGGTAATGCCCTTTGGCCCGGCTTCCAGATCGGTTTTGGCATAGACCACCAGTGTGTCCGCATCCGGGCCGTTGGTGATCCACATTTTATTGCCATTAAGGATATAATGATCGCCTTTTTTCTCAGCCCGCAGCTTCATTGACACCACGTCCGATCCTGCCCCCGGCTCGCTCATGGCAAGTGCGCCGACATGTTCACCACTGATCAGTTTGGGCAGGTATTTTGCCTTCTGATCGGCGTTCCCGTTGCGTTTGAGCTGATTGACGCAGAGGTTCGAATGCGCGCCGTATGACAGAGCGACCGAGGCTGAGGCGCGGCTGATTTCTTCCATGGCGATGACATGTTCAAGGTATCCAAGGCCAGTCCCGCCGTCTTCTTCGGAAACCGTCATGCCCAGAAGGCCCAAATCGCCGAATTTGCGCCAGAGATCGTTGGGAAACGCGTTCTTTTCGTCGATCTCGGCGGCGCGCGGTGCGATTTCAGCCTCAGCAAAGGCGGAAACGGTTTCGCGGATCGCATTTGCGGTCTCGCCAAGATCAAATTTCAATCCGGGAAATTCGAAAAATGCCATGGTATCTATCCTGCCCTGAGTACGGTTTGATTATTCGTTTAAAATGAAGAATGCACCGAATTAGTCATTTTCATGCAATAATTCAGGCGGCAGCTTCATCACCTTAAGCGTCTGAAGTGCGGTCGTGCACAACACCGGTTTTTCATTCCTCATACCAAAGATATCGATACGGGTGACAATGATCGACCGACCGCGTGAAACAACCTCGCCAACGGCACGCAATTCATCGCCCAAACCGGGTGCAACGATGTTGAGTTTATATTCAATCGTCAACATCCCCTGATCGGCCTCAACCAGACTCCATCCGGCAAAGCCCCCGGCAATATCGGCCAGACCAGCAATCAGGCCTCCGTGGAAAAAGCCATTGTGCTGCACCAGATCAGGACGGGTCGGTACAACCACCTCCACCCGGCCCGGTTTGACGTCGGTGATTTTCGCACCAATCGACAGATTGTAGGGCTGCTGGGCAAAACGATAGCGGACTTCGGCATCGTAATTGGGGTTTTGCGGTTCGAACTGTGCCATTCGCGATCCTGATGATAAAGCGATGCACATTTTTGAATGCACCGGGATATGACGCAGCTCTGTTGTAGTTAACGTTTACGTTAACGTCAAATCAAATCCGCATAGAGATGCCGATTTAATATTTACGTCTCAAACCCCGGAAAATGATGGCCTGTCACCCCGCACACAAATGCCACGACTTCACGGCTTTGAACCAAAAGTAACGACCCGCAGCAAAAACCGATGCCACCGGTGCACCGATGCCCGGAAAACTCTGAATCTAGTTGGTGTTTTCGCCCCAGCGTTTGATCCCCGCCTCAAGCATGTCGTCCATTGCACCGTCGGACACAAGCTTGAAGACGGCCTTGGATATCCGCCCGCGCAACGACGCGGTATTGCATTCTGAGTTGTGCGACATGGTCAGATACAGACTTTCTTCGCTGACCGCCACCGGATAGCTCCGAAGGTTTGTGATGTTTTCACGTGCGGCATAGGCCTTGCCGGGGAATTCTTCGTAAATCAGGTATTCAGCACGATTGTGCGACAGCATTTTTAAACCCTGATCGAGGCTGGGAACTTCGCGAATGGTAAGGTTTTCGTCCGCATAGGTATCAAACGTCTGACCGAAGCTATTGTTGATCACAGTCAGGCCTTCGAGCCCGACCAGATCGGACCATTGGCTATAGCGCAAATCCAGATGGCTTTCGGTCCAGATGACGGTTCGGGTTCTTTGAAAGGGCGGATAAAAATAATCCATATATTCAAGGCGGGGCGTGGTCAGGAATGCGCCAGCAATCATATCGATTGAACCATCGCGCATGTTTTGTTGCACACGTCCCCAGTTACCTGTGTGGATTACTTCGATCTCAACACCGGCAAGCTCACCGACACGTTTAAGGAAATCAGCAGCGGCCCCATCAAGTCTGCGCCCGTCTTTTGCCCGCCAAAGATAGGGGGGATAATCGGGATTCCCGGATGCCAGAAGATGCGCACAATCGCGCGTCTCATCGGCAGATGTGACAAAATGGCCTGCTTTGTCGTGCGCCCGTACGGCGCCGGGAACAAGCACCCACACCATCGCGCCGAGTAATATGATCGCCCACCTCATGGGACATGAACTCCTGTGTCACCCATTAGCCATGAATGGGCATCGTATTAATATGTGGGATGACGTCCGGAAAAGTCCACCCGCAAGGATAGGTTCAAAGCTTAATTTTTAGGATCTCTGCCATCGCAGACAGGCCACAAACACGAAAAGGGCCGACTGTTTCCAGCCGGCCCTTTGGTATCTTTTGTCCGTCGCTATAGGGGGGTATCCCGCCTATAAGATGTCAGCTTAGGCTGAACGACGTTTCATGCCCTGGTTGCCACCGCGACCTTCGCTGCGGCCTTCACTGCGACCACCTTCTGCGCGACGCGGACGATCATTGAAGTCACGGCGTGCGCCGCCATCACCGCGGGCACCGTCACGACCGGCACCATCACGATTGCGGAAGTTCGCAGCGCGTTCAGCACGCGGCTTGTCTGCACCGCGGCGTTCGCCACCATCACGACCGGCACCGGCATCACGCTGGCCACCTTCGCCACGCGGGCGGAAGTTACCACCGCGACCGGCACTGCGGTCTTCACGATCACCGCGCGGGGCACGATCATCATTGTCGAAACGCGGTTTGCGATCGGCACGGAATTCACCGCCATCACGGCGCGGACGATCAGAGAAATCACGACGTGCGCCATCGCGGGCACCATCACGGCCCCCATCGCGTGCACCATCACGACCACCGAAACCACGTGCTGCGCGTTCACCCTGAACACCATCACGGGCACCGTCACGACCGCCGCCGAAGCTGCGACCACGACCGGCATCGCGACCACCGTCACGACCGCCATCGCGCGCACCATCACGGGCTGCACCGTCACGACCACCGCCGAAACCGCCGCGACCGCGACCGGCATCACGACCACCGCCGAAGCCACCACGACCACGACCAGCATCACGACCGCCGCCAAAGCCACCACGACCACGACCGCCATCACGACCACCGCCGCCGCCAGCCGAACGGGCCGGAGGAGCTGCATGGAATTCGTGATTTTCGTCGATGGCAATTTCCTGTTTGATCAGGCGTTCAATGTTGCGCAGCAAACGAATGTCACGCGGTTCACAGAACGCAATGGCAATCCCTTCGGCACTGCCACGACCGGTACGACCGATACGGTGAACATAGCTGTCGGAATCCTGCGGCAGATCATAGTTCACAACGTGGGTAATACCCGGAACGTCAATACCACGGGCCGCAACATCGGTTGCGATCAGAACCGGGAACTGGCCATTGCGGAAATTGCGCAGGATTTTCTGACGGATGCGCTGCTGTTTATCACCATGGATGGCATCGCTATCAATGCCTTCATCGCGCAGCTGGAACGACAGTTCGTCAGCATCTGCCTTGGTTTTGGTGAAGACCAGAACGCGTTCGGTATCATCACGTTTAAGAATCTGAACCAGAAGCTTGGTTTTGTCGTGACGTTTCACGAACATACCAATCTGGGTCACACGCTCGGTGACACTTGCCTGCGGTGCGGTTTCAACCTTGACCGGATCGCGCAGAAGACGGTCGGTCAGATGTTTGACTTCTGCTGGCATGGTTGCCGAGAACATCACGGTCTGATGTTTGTGCGGCAACTGCTGTGCAACAGTCAGAACGTCTTCGGAGAAGCCCATGTCAAGCATACGGTCGGCTTCATCAAGGATGAAGACTTCGACGTCGTCGAAACGGATCGTATTACGCGACATGTGATCAAGCAGACGACCCGGGGTCGCAACCAGGATGTCAACGCCACGGCGCAGTTCCTGAATCTGCGGGCCCATCGGGGAACCACCGAAAACAACAGATGAGAAAAGGCGGATGCCTTTTTTGAAATCACGCAGACACTGGCCAATCTGGGTTGCCAGTTCACGGGTCGGCGCAAGGATCACTGCGCGCGGCTGGCCCGGTTTTGGACGCTGCGGATTTTCAGCAAGACGCTGCAGCAACGGAAGGCAGAATGCAGCGGTTTTACCGCCACCCGTATGGGAAATACCCATAAGGTCGTGCCCTTCGAGAAGTGCCGGGATCGTAGCAGCCTGAATTTCAGTCGGTGCGGTGAAACCGGAAGCTTCAACATTGCGCAGCAGGGGCTCGATAAGCTTGAGCCCTTCAAAATTAGTCATAAAAGGAATATCCTTACGTTATCCGGTGGCGACATGTTAACGCCAATGATGCCTGCTCAAACGCAGTCATGACCGGTAACGCGGCAAAGAAGCCACTGCGTCGGACCCTGCAAGAGAGGCAAATGATGTGAGGCCACAACGTCATCACGTTGTAACCACCCTCCTCGCCTTTGATACAGTTCCTGACAGCTGATTCTGTCTTTGCAAGCGAAGGAATGAGCCGGGTGATACAGGCCCTTTGAAACAATGTCAATCAAAGCCAACGCCGATCAGCCATGCAAAAACGCATTTGGACGTAATATATCTTCGAGAATTAACTGTTCTGTTTACAATTCATGGTCCCATAATCGTTATGTGACATGTGCTTAACAAGGGGACGGACATGCGATTTCGTGTTGTGACGGGGATTTTTTCAATCCCGGCAATTTGTCTACTGACGCTGCTGGCGATTATTTTCACGGTTGCGCTTAATTACCAGACCAGCCTTCGGAACGGGAAGTTCGAGCAGATTTCGCATCTGACCGAAGGGGCGGTCACAATCGTCGATTCTTATGTTGCCAAGGCAAAATCAGGTGAGATGAGCGAAGCCGATGCCAAGGCAGCCGCCCTTGGTATCCTCAATGCGTATCGCTTTGACGGTGCCAACTACATCTTTGCCAGTGACTATGGCCACTGCATGGTTCTTGATCCGCTGAGCCCTGAAGACGTTGGCAAATGTAATCCCGACAGCAAAGTGCGCACCATGATCGTCAAAACGGCCAAGGCCGGTGGCGGGATCATCACCTATGAAACCAAGAAACCCGGTGAAGGTGACAGACTGATTGAAAAGGCGGCCTATATCCGCCCGATCAAGGAGTGGAACTGGGCGCTGGGGGCTGGCGTTTATATGGATGACGTACAGTCGGAATTCCTGACCATCATGCAGCGTATTGCGATTATTTCGGTGATCGCCATCGTGATTGCCGGAATTCTGTCGTGGATTGTCGGCACCCGGATCACCAGAAGTATCGTTGGCCTGAACAGCAGCATTCGCACCATTGCGGATGGCGACTATCAGGCACCGGTCGAAACCGAATCGCGTTTCGTTGAAATTGGCGACATGGCGGCAGGTGTTCTTGCCCTGCGTGATAAATCGGCTCAGGCGCAGCAACTTGAAGCCGATGCCGCCGTTCAGAAACAGAAATCCGAACAGGAACGCCGGTCGAACATCCGATCCATCGCCGAAAAACTTGAAAGCGAAGTCGGCGGGATTGCAGGTGCGGTAAACACGTCGGTAAAACGCAGTAACGACCTTGCGATCAGCATGGCGCACAATGCCGATGGTATCCTTGGCCAAAGCCAGCAGGTTGCATCGGCAGCCGGCGAGGTTTCGCAAAACGTTGACGCGGTTGCGGCCGCGACCGAAGAGCTTTCATCCTCGATCACGGAAATCAACATTCAGATTTCCCAAATGTCGAACACGGTGGAACGTGCCACCAATGAAAGCCAAAGTGCGTCAAACGATGTCGCGGGCCTTTCCGATACAGTCGACAAAATCAAGGAAATCATTGGCCTGATCAATGATATTGCCGGTCAAACCAACCTTCTGGCGCTAAACGCAACGATTGAGGCGGCGCGCGCGGGCGAAGCGGGCAAAGGCTTTGCCGTGGTCGCAAACGAGGTCAAAAACCTTGCGACCCAGACCGCAAAGGCAACCGACGAAATCGCCGCCCAGATCAACGATATCGTCGATGGCACCGAACGCGCGGTGACCGGCATTTCACGGGTTTCAGAAACCATTGAACAGGTCAGCGGTGCCTCCACCGCGATTGCCGCTGCCATTGAAGAACAAGGTGCGGCGACACAGGAAATTTCGGGCAATGCCAACCGCAGTGCGGATGGTGTTAAGCAGATTTCCCAAAGTGTCGATGAAACCATGAAGAGTGCGCAAAGCACGACCGGAGATGCCACCGAACTGAAATCGGCATCCGAAGAGCTTTCGAGCCGTTCGGCCGAACTGACCCAGATCATCAAGCGGTTCTCAAGCGATCTGATCAAACAATCGGAAAGTTAAGTCCGTCGGACGTCTGACATCTTGACGTTAAAGGGCCGGTCTTTTGCAAGACCGGCCCTTTTTTCGTGACGTGCTCTACATGCTGCGGGGGATTATTCGGCAGGCAAATCGTTTTCGCGGCGGAATGTATGGGCCGGATAAACACCGAGAATGCGAACTTCATGCGAGAAGAATTGCAGTTCTTCAAGCGCGTGGCGCAGGCCAAGCTGTTCGGGATGGGCTTCGACCTCGGCGAAAAACTGCGTCGCGGTGAAGTGGCCCTCGACCATATAGCTTTCGAGCTTGGTCATATTGATGCCGTTGGTGGCAAATCCGCCCAGCGCCTTGTAAAGGGCGGCCGCCACGTTGCGCACCCGGAAGACAAAGCTTGTCACAACCGGGGTGCCGTCATTGGCGATATTGAGCGGATCGCGGGCCAGAATGATAAAGCGCGTTGTGTTGTGTGCGGCGTCTTCGACTTCGGTGCGCAAGATATCAAGGCCATAAATCTCAGCGGCCAGTGCCGGAGCAATCGCGGCAATCGATTTATCACCAAGATCAGCGACTTCCTTGGCACAGCCCGCCGTATCGGAACCGACAACCGTATTCACCCCAAGTTCTTTGCGCAATTTGCGGCATTGGCCCAGCGCATGAACGTGGCTGCGAATTTCCTTGATTTCTTCGATTCTGGTTCCCGGTACGGCCACAAGGGCGTGATTGATGCGAAGGAACGTCTCGCCAATGATGTGCACACCCGACTCGGGCAGAATGTGGTGCACATCGGCCACGCGCCCGGCGAGTGTGTTGTCAATCGGGATGACGGCCAGTTCAACGTCGCCGTCTTCCAGTGCACTAAAGGCGCCTTCAAAGGTCCGGTAGGGTACGGTTGCGGCCCCCGGAAAGGCACGCCGGGCAGCCTGATCGGAATAGGCCCCGTGCATTCCCTGAAAAGCGATCCTTTGTTGCGCGGTCATCTGGTTGTTTCCTGATACGTCAAAAGTGTTTTCGTCACGAACTTCAAGTATTTGGGATAGAAAACCCCAATTACGCGCCCAGCACAAGGCGTGCGCGTTCAAGGTCTTCGGGCGTGTCCACACCCAAGGGCACGCCATCGACCAATGCGACAGCAATCACCATGCCATTTTCAAGGGCACGCAACTGTTCAAGCCGTTCGCGTTTTTCAAGTTCGGCCGGGGGCAATGCGACAAAACGATCAAGGGCCGCACGGCGATAGGTATAAAGACCGATGTGATGATACAGCGGGCCATCACCAAACGGTGCGGTCGCGCGGGTGAAATAAAGTGCACGTGCGACACGCTGGCCGTTAAAGGCAACGACGGCTTTGACCACGTTGGGATTGTGGCGTTCTTCTTCGCGTTTGATTTCAGCCGCCAGCGTTGCGATATCGACCATCGGATCATTGAGCGGTTCAAACACCGCCCGGATGTCATCGGGCGAGATCGTCGGCAGATCGCCCTGCACATTCACAACTGCGTCATATGTGCCATCGGGATCGAATGTCTGCAGGGCCTGATGGACGCGGTCCGAGCCGCTTGGCAAATCGGGATCGGTGAGAACCGCGATGCCGCCCGCCGCCTCAATGACATCGACAATTTCCTGTTCGGCACAGGCGACCAGCACCGGGCCGATTTCGGCCTCCATCGCGCGGCGCCAGACCTGCACAATCATCGGTTCACCGCAAATGTCGGCCAGCGGCTTGTTGGGCAGTCGCATGGACGCCATACGGGCAGGAATAACAACAACAGGATTGCGCGGCGTCGACATTTTGGAACTCCGGTCAGGCAGCAGGGCCATATAGTTAGCC
Source organism: Thalassospira lucentensis MCCC 1A00383 = DSM 14000 (assembly GCF_000421265.1). GTDB lineage: Bacteria > Pseudomonadota > Alphaproteobacteria > Rhodospirillales > Thalassospiraceae > Thalassospira > Thalassospira lucentensis. Next base: position 72,624 of record NZ_ATWN01000006.1, read on the forward strand.
ACATTTTGATTTCGCGCAAAGCATGCATGTTGCGCAAGATGCCAAAACATGGCTGTGAATCGGCGGGACAATAGCCGGTTTCAGGGAATAGGCAAAAGACAGAATCGTTTTTGCGGCAATCACGCGGGCCAATGCCCAAAATTGTGCTAGACGAAAGTCTACTGCTTTTTGTTTTCGCCTTTATGTTTAAGAAAGGTTGATGCAAATCTCTGAAACGTATAGTTTCCCACCGATCAGTTTTGCCTGCTGTCACATGCGTGTTGCGTAAATTGGCGCAACACTAGGGGGACGCATGGGCAATCTGGTCTATATTATATATAAAAAACCTGAGAGTGATTAGGCTGTAACGGGGTCCCGTCATGAACACGATGGAAATCAACAAGATCGTCGCCGGCGTCATTTGTGCCGTGCTTTTGGTCATTGTTGTCGGAAAGATTGGTGGCGCACTTGTCCATCCCGATGAACTGGAAGAAGCGGTTTATCCCTTCTCCGAAGAACTGATGGCGGGTGCCAATGCGCCTGCTGCGGCGCCAAGCGCACCAGCAGGACCGGAACCTATTCTTGCCATGCTGGCGTCTGCCGACCTTGGTGAAGGCGAGAAAGTTTTCAAGAAGTGCGCATCCTGCCATGATGCCGAGCAAGGCGGCCCGAACAAGGTTGGTCCGAACCTCTATGGTATCGTTGGCGCGAACTTCGCGCACAAAGATGATTTTTCCTATTCCGGCGCCATGGCCGACCATGGCGGTCAGTGGGGCTTTGCCGAGCTGAACGAGTTCCTTTACAATCCGCGTGGTTACATCGACGGTACGAAAATGGGCTTTGGCGGCCTGAAAAAAGCATCTGACCGCGCAAACGTCATTGCCTGGCTGAACAGCAAGTCTGACAGCCCGATGGCCTATCCGGATCCGGCGGAAGCCGCAGAAGCAGCCCCAGCTGAAGACGCGGCTGCACCGGCAGAGGATGCTGCGCAATCAGCCCCGGCTGAAGGCGACGCAGCAGCCCCGGCTGAAGATGCGGCAGAAGATGCGGCAGAAGATGCGGCACCGGCAGAAGGTGATGCAGACGCCGCGCAAGGCGACGCAGCACCGGCGCAGTAACCGGCATTAAACTGGACAGATTTTTCTGATCAGACATTGATTTTTTACAGGGGACAGGTAACTGTCCCCTGTTTTCGTTTCAGGGCCGGTTTTGGCCCTATCTGATCGCGTCTTTCTTGCCGATTTGGACGCCGCGCCATCAACCATCACAGGGATGTGCCTTCATGGAAGATCTCGAGCCGTTTCTGACCATTGCCCACAAACTGGCCGATGCCGCCCGCCCGGTCGTGCGCAAATATTACCGCACCCCGGTTGCGGTTGATGTGAAGGCCGATGACAGCCCGGTCACCATTGCCGACCGCGAAGTCGAACGCACCATGCGCGATATTCTGGGTGCCGAGCTTCCTGATCACGGGATTTTGGGCGAAGAATACGGTCGTGAGAATATGGACGCAGACTATGTCTGGGTGCTTGATCCGATTGACGGCACCAAGTCGTTCATTTCCGGCAAGCCAAGCTTTGCTACCCTGATTGCGCTTTGCCACAAAGGCAAACCGGTTCTGGGCATCATTGATCAGGCGATCACCGATGAACGCTGGGTCGGCGTCATGGGACAGGCCAGCACCATGAACGGCGATGAGATCAGTGCGCGCGACTGCGAAAACCTTAAATCCGCGACCTTCTTTACCACCGCACCCGAGCTGTTTCGCGGCGATGCGGCCAAGGCCTATGACGCGGTATCGCGCACATGCCGGGTGCCGATGTATGGGGTGGATGCCTATGCCTATGGGCTGACGGCCCTTGGTTTGGCCGATACAGTGGTTGAAACCGGGATGCAGGCGTATGATTTCTGCGCCCTTGTGCCCGTGGTTGAAGGGGCTGGCGGGGTAATGAGTGACTGGTCAGGCAACCCATTGACCATGGAGAGTGCCGGGGACGTTATTGCCAGTGGCGATGCGCGGTGCCATCACGATGTTTTGGTCACGATCAAAGCCGCAATGGCCTAACCTGGCCTAAGCTGACCTAAGCACGTGGCCTGATTAATTTCTGCGACCCGCCAACTTGCAACCTGCCATCCGCCCAACAGGAGCCCCGACAATGACCAATTCACATCCGTTTCTGGCCATGGCGCACAAGCTGGCCGATGTCGCCCGGCCTGTGTTGCAAAGCTACTACCGCAAGCCGGTGGAAATTGACGTTAAGGGTGACGCAAGCCTTGTCACCATTGCGGACCGGGAAATTGAACGGGCGATGCGCGACATGATCAATGCCGAGCTTCCCGATCATGGGATTCTGGGCGAAGAACACGGATCGGAAAACCTTGATGCGGAATATGTCTGGGTGCTCGACCCGATTGACGGGACCAAATCGTTTATCGCCGGCAAGCCGAGCTTTAACACCCTGATTGCGCTGTGTCAGAACGGCAAACCGGTTTTGGGATTGATCGATCAGGCGATATTGGATGAACGCTGGATCGGGGTTACCGGGCAGGCCACCACGCTGAACGACAAACCGATCAAAGCGCGCGCCTGTGAACATTTAAAAGATGCCACCATTTTCACCACTGGACCGGATCTTTTCATCACGCCAAAGGCCATTGCCGGATATAAAGCGTCATTTGGGGCAGCACGCCATCCAATTTACGGCATTGATTCATATGGCTATGGCCTGATTGCCATGGGGTTTGGCGATGTTTTGGTCGAGTCTAACCTGCAACCCTATGATTTCTGTGCCGCCGTGCCGGTTATTGAAGGGGCTGGCGGGGTGATTACCGATTGGGATGGCACGGCATTGACCATCAACAGTGGTGATCTGGTAATTGCCAGTGGTGATGCGCGGTGCCACGGTGAAGGGCTTGATGTGTTGCGTGCTGCGACCGCCTAACGCCTTCCGCCGCCATCACATTACCCGTTTGAACCTTTTGGTGTTTGCGCCGATTTGGGGCATCATTATGTGATGAACCAATCAGTTAGGCGCAATCATGTTTGAATGGGTGATCATCCTTTTCCTGGGATCGGGGCTGATATACGGATTGCAATCGCGCCGATTACAACGGCGCAGCATTTCATCGCCGATGGTGATGGTGCTTGCCGGGGCGGTGATTGCCCTACCACTTGGTATCTGGCACGAAGCGCCATTGGCCCCGCTGGCCGATCGCATTCATTTCGCCACCGGCTTTGCCGAAATGACGCTGGCGATTATTTTGTTTCTCGATGCCGCCGTGCTTGATTACCGCAAGGAACGCCCGGCATTGCGCCTTGCCAACCGGTTGCTTTTGGTCGGATTGCCGCTGACCATCGGGGTGACATGGGCGTTTATCATCGGGATTGATCCAACGATTGGCATTTTGCCCGCCCTTATTCTGGCCCTGATTGTCAGCCCGACCGATGCGGCCCTTGGCCAGCCGGTTTTCGAAAACAAAAAAGTCCCCGATGCGGTGCGCCAGGGCATTAACATCGAAAGCGGTTTGAATGACGGGCTGGTGTTGCCGGTCTTTACCACCGCGGTGTTGTTTGAGGCCGAATTGCTGGGCGAAGGGCCCGGCAACTGGATCCGCGAAGCGGTGATGGAAATTTCCATCGGGGCCGGGGTTGGTATTTTGACCGGGATCGTCATTGGTTATGTGGTTAATCATGCGGTGACCCATCGCACCATTCTCGATCGGTTTGAACGGCTTTTGGGGGTGTTATCGGCCCTGTTTATCTACTTCCTGTCGGAAAAGCTTGGCGGCAACGGGTTTGTTGCGGCCTTTGCCGGGGGATTGGCGCTTAACATCACAAGCGACAAGGTGCGCGATGCGATTGAAAGCTTTGGCGAGGCCGAGTCAGAGCTTTTGACCATGCTGACCTTCTTTATCTTTGGCTTGTTGGTTGTCCCGGCGGTTTGCGGGCTTTGGACGTGGCAAATGGTTATTTTCTCGGTCATGAGCCTTGTGGTTTTGCGGCCCGTCTGTGTGTGGATTTGCATGATCGGCAGCCCCTATTCATTGGCCGAAAAGCTTTATATCGGCTGGTTCGGGCCACGCGGGATTGCCTCGATCATTTATTTGCTGATCATGGCCACCATGATTGACCCGACCGGGCATGAGACGATCTATGCCGCGGTTGTGATGATTGTCTGTATCAGCATCATCGCCCATGGACTTAGTGCCGCCCCGCTGTCGCGCGCGCTGGTGGCGCATCTGGCACGCACATCAAAATCATCCTGATATTTGCGGTGAATGCTGCTTATTGTTCGGTGATGGCAAGGCGCACACCAAGGGCGATGAACATCGCCCCAAGGGAGCGTTGCAGCCACGCGCCAATCGCGCCATTGCCCTTGATGCGAAGGGCCGCCGCCCCGACCAGAAGCACAATTGCACCTTCGACCACAAGCCCGATCAGATTGACCGTTGTGCCGAGAATGAGAAACTGCAGCGCGCCGTGTCCCTGTTCGGGATGCACGAACTGCGGCAAGAAGGCCATGAAGAAAATGGCGACCTTGGGATTAAGCACATCAATCATCGCCCCCTGTCGCCATGCCTGAAAGGCGGTGACGTTATGGGCCGTGACGCGAGCGGATGCGATGTCGTCTATGTCTGAGGCGGAGGAGGATTTGGCAAAACTGCTGCGCAGCGCGCCAATGCCGAGCCAGACCAAATAGGCAACCCCAACCCATTTAACGATGGAAAACGCCAGTGCCGAGGTCGCGAGAATGGCGGAAAGACCAAGGGCAGCAGCAAAAACATGGACAAATGCGCCCGAAACCACCCCGAAACTTGAGAAAAAGCCGATTTTGCGCCCATGCACCGCCGTTTGACCGATAATATAGGCCATATCAGGCCCCGGCGAGACATTCAGCAGCGCGGCCGCGATCAGAAACGGGGTATATTGGACCAGAAGGTCAAGCATCACAGCAAATCTCGTGCGTAATAGACCAAATCAATCTCAAGCGGTTTGCCGCCCGCCTCAAGCAGCATGGACGACAATTGCCCGCGATGATGGGTTTGATGGTTGAACATATGCCCCAAAATCAGATCACGCGGCATGGTATAGGCCCCGGCCGTGACCGACTGATAGGTCAGATCGCTGGTCAGGACGTCTTCGGTCAGGCCTTCAAGATACGCGATAATCGCCTGATCCTGTGCCTCACGCGCGACCCGCAGATCGCCAAAGGCATCAAACAGGATGGTATCAAGCGGCATGACTTCGGGCGCACCCAACAACCGCGACAACCACAGACGATCAGCCACCAGAAGATGGTTCAGGGTGCGCATGATCGACGGGAAGAATGCGGTGCGCGGCTCATACAGTGCGTCGGCGGGCAGGATGGCACAGGCCGCGTACAGATGACCATTGGCCCAATGATTATAGCCCGCCATGCGTTTGAAAAAGGCGACGCCGTTCATGTGCTTTCTCCGTTCGTCTTTTATCGTCTGGGTTCGTCTTTGCGCGTTTTCAGTCTAACACACCACCGTCAGGCCAACGATCATGTCAGCAGTCAGACACCGGCTTGTTTGGGCTTGTCGTCGCAGACCGGTTCTGGCGCCACTTGTGCCAAGACAAGTGATGCCGGTTTGGGCATGCGTTTGGTCAGGATAACCACATTGCCCAGCATCGTCAGCCCGACACCCAGAATGATGTTACCGGTCCAGATGAAATCTTCAAACCATGTCGAAAGCAAAAGAGCCACCACCGGAAACATCACCGAACTATAAGACGCGCGGTCCGGCCCGATTTTTCCCAGCAACGTCAAATAGGTACCAAACCCGATCACCGAGCCAAACAGCGCCAGATAGACAAGGGCGGCAAGGAACGACGGGCTGGTATCAAACGTCAGTGGCACACCAGAAACCGCGATATAACCAAACAGCATGACGGTGCCATAGAGCATGCCAAAGGCATTGGCCTGCATCACCGGAATGCGGTGCGCGTGATTGCGTGCCGAGGCCATATTGCCAAGCGATGCGATGTAGCTTCCGGCCAGAGACAGCAAAAGCCCGATGCTGCCGCCGGTTGCCAGATCAAAGGCGGCCAGATCGCGGGCAAACACCAGCGAAATCCCGGCCATGCCCAGAACCGCGCCAATCACGGTGCGCGTTTCAGGACGGCGATGGAAAAAGATCGCGCCATTAATCATATTCATGATGACGATGGTCGAAAACACCACCGCCAACAGCCCGGAGGTCAGATGGATACTGGCGATATAGATCAGCACATAGTTAAACGAGAACAGGCAGACGCCAAGGGCGGCCATGAACAGATGGTCCCGCCGCGAGAAGCGCATTGGCAAGCGGCGCAGGCCACACCATGCCATCAGGATCAGGGTCGCCAGCGCAAAGCGATAGGCAACAGCGGCCTCGGGGGCGACGGAGAGCTGAAACTGGATCGCAATCCAGGTCGATCCCCAGATCAGAACAACAACCGCATATAAACCCAGTATGCCCATGACGGACTCCAACAAAAAGTGAAGCGGTAATCTAGGGCAGAATCACGGGATTCACCAAGCCAGCATTTTTGATCATGGCATTAGGTGGACTAATGCCAACACCCTGTTTGACTTATCATCAACCAGCCCCGGCCACCCCGCATAGCATGCCCGACATCAGGCCCGTTTGCCATCATCGGCCGGGGTATCGGGGTCGGAGTTAGCATCGGGATCGGTGCCGACAGTTTTATCTGTGGCGCCGAGATCGTGTTGGGTGTCGTTATCGTCGTCATGCGCGGCATCGAGGATGCCTTGCTGGTCGGCCTTTGAGGTGCTGCCGATTTGCAATGCGGCGTTTTTCTCGTCGCGGCGACGTTTTTGCCAGTCTTTCCAGATGCTGAGAAGTTCGCTGCGCGACTGGAAGATCGGGATATTGCGTTTGGGTTTGGCAATCTGTTGTTCGACCGCCAGCCCGACGTCCGTCACACCATGTTCATCATCGGTGCGGCGCACGATCAATTCCACCGTGCCATAGGCAATCCGGTCCCCCAGTTCGAGCGTGTCGGACAAATCACGTTCAAGGATATCTGCAACCGTGAGGTCAATGTCGTCCTCGGCGACCGCAAAGCCATACAGACGGCCGATATCGGCAATCTGGGTTGTCGCCGGGAAGCTGAAATCACCAAACAGTTCGACGTCATTGGCCCCCTCGGCCGGACCGGCAAACAATTGATCAAGCAATTCGACATGACGCGGCGGGGTGATGATATAGACCTGATCGCCACCTTGGATCGGCCCGGCACTGTGCGGGCGAAGCGACGTGCCATCGCGCAGGATCAGGCTGGGCCGGGCCCAGCGCGGAATGCGTTGGCCGGTTGCAACCGCACTGGCATCATGCACACGATAAATAACGACTTCCTGATTGGCATTGCCGGGCAATTCAAGATCAATACGGTCGACCGGACCATGACGCGGCGGCACAATAATGCCCAACCAGCGCGCCATCCGCCGGATCGTCCAGCCCTGAAGCAAAAGGGATGTGATCACAACGATAAAGGCAGTGTTAAACAGAAGCTGTCCTTCGGGAACGCCTTCGACCATCGGCACAATGGCCAACAGGATCGACACCGCACCACGCAACCCGACCCACGAAATAAACGCGGTATCATTGCGCGAGAAGTTAAAGAACATCAGGCACAGCCATACCGCGACCGGGCGGGCGACAAACACCAGAACCAGTGCCAAGATGACACCGGGGATGATCACCGCACCAAATTCCGACGGGGTGGCCAAAAGACCGAGGGTGACAAACATCGCAATCTGGGCCAGCCATGTGGTGACATGCTGGAACCGTCGAACGCCGACGCTCATTTTCATGTTGCTGTTGCCGGCATATAGCCCGGCAACATAGACCGCCAAAAAGCCGCTGCCGCCCAGAATGCTGGTCGCGCCAAACAGGCTGAGTGCGCAGGCCATGGTAATGATCGGCACAAGCCCCGGCTCAAGCTTGACCCGGTTGATCATTTGCACCAGCGCATAGCCGCCCGCCAGCCCAAAAATCGCACCCAGACCGATTTGCAAGACAAAGCGTTGTAGCAGTTCAAAGGCAACATTGTCCCCACCGCCCAGCACGATCAGTTCTACCAGCGAGATGGTCAGAAACACCGCCATCGGGTCGTTCGAACCCGATTCGACTTCGAGCGTGCTGCGTGTACGATCACGCAGATTGATGCCGCCGACCCGCAGAAGGAAAAATACCGCCGCCGCATCGGTTGAACTGACAATCGCGCCAAACAGAAGGGCCACCAGCCATGGCACACCAAGGACAAGCCATGTAATCGCACCAATGACACCGGTGGTGATCATCACCCCGAATGTGGCCAGCACAAGCGAGGGGGCCGCAGCAATTTTCAATGTGCGTCGCTGGGTTTCAAAGCCGCTGTCAAACAGGATCAGGGCAAGGGCGATGGAGCCGATGAAATAGGCCAACGGCGCATTGTCAAAATCAATGCCGCCAATGCCGTCTTCCCCCGCGCCAAGGCCGACAAACAAAAACACCAGCAGCAAAGGGGCGCCAACGCGGAAGCTGACCAGACTTGTAAAAACGGCGACAATCACCAGAATCGATGCAATCAGGATAACCAGATTCATCGAATCAATCATGTTTGTCCCCTTTACCTTGGTTGCGTTTTTGCCATTTGTCTGGATCGTTATCGGCACAAAACGACATTGTTACGGCAACAATGGCTTTGTGCGCGATGATCTGATCGCCATTAGGGCATGAATTTATGAATATATGCCTGCAATCAAAAGCATTTCTCCCGCATAGGATTGTCATCAGTCAAAACAGGAGAATATTTAGTTACTTTCGGCCTGCGCCGGAACAAAGGCTGTTTCCTTTGCCGTTGACAGGGCAATCTCCGGCAATACTTCCAAAATACCGCCAAGTTCCTTGATCGTGTCGGTGATGAAGCTTTCAAGATGGGCGGTATCGCGCAGGCGCAATTTCAACAGAAAGTCAAACCGCCCGGTCATGTGATGGCATTCAAGAACCTCATCGGCCTTGATCAGTGATTTCACCAGTTTTTTATTGCCTTTGGCCGGATCGGTCCGCAACCAGACCATGGCGGTCAATGCCCGTCCGATGGCGTGCGGATCAACCGCAATCTGATAGGATTTGATAATTCCCTGATCGCGCAATTTGCGCACGCGATCATTCACCGCAGAGACCGACAATCCGACCCTTGTCCCAAGGACCGAATAGGATAGTGAAGCGTCTTCCTGCAAAATATCGATCAACTTGCGATCAATCGCATCCATTAAACTTCCCCCTGATGCATTCCTGTCGAGTTGCTTGATCTTACACGAAAATCAGCGGCCCGAGAACATTTCACCCCAAAGCAATGCGCCAGACTGTGAAATTCGCGTGACGATTAACCGCTATTGACTTGCGGCTTCTCGCTTTTGCCGTTGTGAAACTGCGAAGCAACATTACTCATACCAATCGCCTAACACGATAGCCTTGCCGGTTGGAAGCCCCGGGGGTAACCGATTGCGGCAAGACAGCCCCGCCGATTTGTCATACAATATTGAAAGATATATAGTTTCAATTCAATGCCCTGCCTGCCACCCGATATCGCCCCCCCCATTTTACCCCTATAAGGGTTCTGCCCCCGATGCAGCCTTCGCCCCCGACTGCCCCGACTGAACATAATGCCCTGCGTGGTACCCTGCTTATGATTGGGTCAGCCTTTTGCATGGCGACGATGGCGGTGTTGATCCGCTATGTCACGCAAGATGTTCATCCGTTCGAAGCCGCCTTTTTCCGGAACCTTTTCGGTTTGGTTCCGATGGTGCCATGGATATTGACCCATGGGCGCACCGGGTTAAAAACCGAACGGTTTAAACTGCATTTCCTGCGCGCCGCCCTTGGCCTTGGCGCGATGCTGTGCCTGTTTTCCGCCCTTGCCATCACCCCGACGGCACAGGTGATTGCGATTAACTTTACCCTGCCGATCCTGACCACGGTATTGGCGGCCCTCATTGTACGCGAGGTCGTGCGTGCGCGCCGCTGGAGTGCGGTTGCCATCGGGTTTGTTGGCGCGATGGTCATCATCCGCCCGTTTGGACAAAGTTTCGAGACCGGCGCGATTTTGGCCCTGACAGCGACGCTGTTTATGGCGGCCGCCATGACGACGGTTAAGATGCTGTCGCGCACCGAAAGTGCCAATGCCATTGTCACATGGATGGGGCTGATCATGACGCCGCTATCGTTCTTGCCAGCGCTTTATTACTGGCAGACACCGACACTTTGGCAGTTTGCCGTGCTGCTTTTGATGGGGGGGTTCGCCACCGCTGGACAGCAGCTTCTGGTGCGGGCCTACCGGGCGGCGGATCAGTCGTATGTGATGATTTTTGACTTCCTGCGCCTGCCGTTTGTGGCGGCAATGGCCTTTATCATGTTTGGCGAAGTGGTCGATATCTGGACATGGGCCGGGGCGGCCTTGATCATTGGATCGGCCCTTTATATCGCGCGCCGCGAGGCAGTTCTGGCCAAACAGGCCCGGATTGAGCCGCGCCTGCCGACCAGTGCGCCCGCCGACGCACAAGCCATTCCAGTGACCAGAGAGGACCGAAACATCGCGTCGGAAAGAAAACCCGATGCGTAGTTGGTATGCGGGCCTGCCCCCCTATTTACAGGCGACGGTCTTTGCCCTGATCGGGACGGTAATGGCGGCGATGTCATCGGTCCTTGTGCGGTTGGCGACAGCCGAAATTGATCCGTTACAGGCGGTTTTCTTTCGCAATTTCTTTGGCCTGATCATGATTGCGCCCTTTGCGCTTCGATCCGGGGTGATGCAGCTTAAAACCCATCGACTGCCGATGTTTGGCCTGCGCGCCTTATTGTCGATGGGGGCGATGAGTTTCTGGTTTTCCGCCCTTGCCTATTTACCGTTGGCCGAGGCGACGACGCTTAATTTTACCGTGCCGTTGTTTGGGACGTTTCTGGCCGCGATCTTTTTGCGTGAAACCATTCGAAAGTATCGCATTGCCGCCCTTTTGGCCGGGTTTATCGGGGTTCTGATCATCATTCGGCCCGGCAGTGAGACCATGCAACTGGCAAGCCTTCTTCCGATTGCCGCCGCCCTTTGTATGGCGTCGGCGGGATTGACGATCAAGTCGCTGTCAAAAACCGAAAACAGCACCACCATTGTGCTTTATATGATGCTTTTGATGACGCCAATGACCTTGATCCCAGCCCTTTTTGTCTGGCAAACGCCGGACTTGCCAACGCTTGGCCTTTTGGTCGGGGTCGCGGTTTTTGCCAACATCACACAGATTTGCAACACCAATGCGTTCCGGCTTTATGATTACAGCTTTGTGGTCGGGTTTAACTATCTGCGATTGCCGATTGTCGTTGGCATTGCCTTTGTCCTGTTTGGCGAAGTGCCGGAAATCTGGCTGTTGCCCGGTGCGGGGCTGATTATCGGATCGGCGTTGTTCATTGCACGCCGTGAAGCCAAACTTGCCAAAGAAGCCAACCGCATCAACCGCGGCCCGACGGCCGCCACCAGCGACATCGAACCGCCGTCAAAACGCCGATAAACCCGCGCAGAACGTCAGGATCGCCAAAAATGAAAGCATGGTTTGACCGCCAGCCCAACACGGTAAAGGCCAGCTTTTATGCCCTGTGTGCGGCCATCCTTGCGGCGTGCTTTACGCTGACCATCCGGTTTGCCACGGCGGAAATTCATCCGTATCAGGCGGTGTTTTTACGGTTCTTTTTCGGTGTCATCCTGATTGCGCCGATGGTGCTGCGCAAAGGATTGGCCGAACTTAAAACCACGCGCCTGCCGTTGTTTGGGGTGCGCGGGGTGTTGTCGGCTGCGGAAATGTGCCTGTGGTTCATGGCGGTTTTGTATTTGCCACTGGCCGAGGCCACCACGCTTAACTTCACTGTGCCGCTGTTTGGCACCATACTGGCCGCCGTTGCCTTACGCGAAACGGTGCGCGCCCATCGCTGGATCGCGGTTGTGGTCGGGTTTGTCGGGGTTGGATTGATTATCCAGCCGGGATCAGATGCGATGCACCCGGCAAGTATCCTTCCGATTGCGGCTGCCCTCTGCATGGCCTGTGCGGGCATGATCACCAAACGGCTGGTGGCAACCGAAAGCACCACGTCGCTTTTGTTTTATCTGATGATCATCACCACCCCGGTGTCGCTGATCCCGGCCCTGTTTGTCTGGCAGACACCGAGCCTTGAGGCCTTGGGCCTGATGGCGGTTGCGGCATTGATGATGAATGTCATGCAGATGTGTAATATTCAGGCGCTGAGGTTGGCCGATTACAGTTTCTTTGTCGGGTTTTCCTATTTACGCCTGCCGATCATCGCCATTCTGGCATTGGTCCTGTTTGGCGAAGTGCCCGATATCTGGATTTTGCCCGGTGGGGCGATGATTGTCGGGGCGGCGATTTATGTCGCCGTTCGGGAACGCAAGCTAGCCGCAACCAGTGCCCAAGCAACACAAATCCCGGCACAAGACCCGCAAGCCGCGACCATCACTGGCGAACAAACCAAAGGCCTTTGATGCCATTGCCCCGTGTTTTGCCCCTACTTGCAATAGCCCTTGCCCGGTAAAGATATAATTTGGTATAGAAATACCAATTAAAAGATTTCTGAGGAAAAAGGGAGGCTTCACGTCATGCAGGTCAAGGGATCGATTGCCATTGTCACCGGGGCGGCGTCCGGGCTTGGTGCGGCCACCGCCGAGGTTTTGGCCAATGCCGGTGCGAAGATCGTTGCATTTGACCTTAATGAAGATGGGGCCAAAGCCACGGCAGACAAGCTTGGTGGGGTTGGTTTTGGTGTTGATGTTTCGAACGGTGACAGTGTTGAAACCGCGATCAAGGCCGTGGTCGAGACTGTTGGCATCCCGTCAATTCTGGTCAATTGCGCGGGGATTGTGCACGGTGAACGTATTGTCGGGCGTGACGGACCAGCCGACCTTGCGGCGTTTTCAAAGGTGATCACGGTCAATCTGATTGGCACATTTAACATGATGCGGGTCACCGCTGATGCCATGAGCCGCAATGAACCATCCGATACGGGCGAGCGCGGGGTGATTATCAACACCGCGTCCATCGCCGCATTCGAAGGACAGATTGGACAGGCCGCCTATGCAGCATCCAAGGGCGGTGTGTCTTCTCTTACATTGCCAGCAGCGCGTGAATTATCCCGCCATGGGGTCCGGGTCGTGGCGATTGCGCCGGGCCTGTTTGGTACCCCTATGCTGATGGGATTGCCGGGTGAGGTTCAGGAAAGCTTGGCGGCCAATACACCATTCCCCAAACGGCTGGGCGATCCAAACGAATATGGCCGGTTGGCGTTGCATATCTGTGAAAATCAGATGATCAATGGCGAAACCATCCGTATCGACGGCGCGGTCCGGCTGGAACCGAAATAGTCCCGCACGGTTCCACCCTACATGACCGCAGCCAGAACACCCTGCCGATCCCACACCGGCAGGGTGTTTTTTTTTGTGAAAGACGATGATGTTAAAGCATGTTGATCTGGCAATAGATTCCCGCCTTCGCGGGAATGACGATCAGGGGAAGATGGGGCCCCCCCTGCCCGTCGCGTGCGCGCACGCCGTTATTTATCAACAACCGTATTGCAGAAGGTCGCAAGGTCAATGTCCTTGGCCGTCACGCCCCCGGCATCATGGGTGGTCAGAGTGACGCCGACTTTGTTGTAGACATTGAACCATTCGGGATGGTGATCCATTTTGTCGGCCATGATCGCCACACGGGTCATGAACCCGAAGGCGGAATTGAAATCGCCAAACATGTAAACGCGGCCAATCGACAGGCCGTCTTCGGCAAGATCCCAGCCCGGAAGGTTGGTCAGGGCGGTCTGGATTGCTGCTTTGTCGAGTTTGCTCATGTGTTTTGCTCCTTGTTTTTTATCGCGTCATTGAACCACAAAAGCGCGATTAACCCAACAGGGCCTGTACCTTGGCGCGCAGGACCGGCAAAAGATCGGTTTCAAACCACGGGTTCTTTTTCATCCATGCGGTGTTGCGCCAGCTTGGATGGGGCATGGGCAAAATACCCTCGGGCAGATAATCGGCAAACTGATGCACGGTCTGGGTCATGGTTTTGGCCCGGCGTTTGCCAAGATAGTAACTTTGCGCATATTGCCCGATCAGAAGGGTTAATCCAATGTTGGGTAAATGCCCCAGCAGAGCATCATGCCACGTCGGGGCACATTCCGGGCGGGGCGGCAAATCGCCACCGCGCGCCATGCGGCCGGGATAACAAAACCCCATTGGCATGATGGCAAGTTTGGCCGGGTCATAGAAATCATCAACCGGCAGCCCCAGCCAGTCGCGCAATCGATCCCCCGACGCATCATTCCATGGCAGGCCGGTTTCATGCACCTTTGTCCCCGGCGCCTGCCCGATCACCAGAATGCGGGCCGATTTTGCCATGCGGACAACCGGGCGCGGCCCCAATGGCAAGCTGTCGGCGCAAATCGCACAGGCCCGCACATCAGCCAGCAGGGCATCAAGGGCCACGTCCCCGCCGGGCGGGTCAATTTCAGGCAGTTTTCCGGGTTTTAGTCCGGGCATGGGTTATTTTACCTCGGAATCCTCGATGATCCATTCTTCGACCGTCGCATCATTGTACCATGCCGTCATATCAGGCAGGGCAAGGATGGTTTCCATATAGGCATTGCCCACCGGATCGAGCGTCACGCCATAGGTTTTAAACCGGGTGACCACCGGCGCATACATGGCATCGGCAATGGAAAAGTGGCCAAACAGGAAGTCCCCGCCCTGCCCATATTGGGTGCGGCAGGTTTTAAAAATCTCGCCAATGCGGGCGATGTCGGCATCGACACCGGGACCGCGCCCCAGACCGGGCAATGATTTACGGCAGTTCATCGGCATGTGGCTGCGCAACGGGCCAAAGCCGCCATGCATTTCAAGCGATACGGCGCGCGCAATCGCACGGATATCCATATCAAGCGGCCAAAGCAGGGTATCGGGCTGGGTATC
Source organism: Thalassospira lucentensis MCCC 1A00383 = DSM 14000 (assembly GCF_000421265.1). Lineage (GTDB taxonomy): Bacteria > Pseudomonadota > Alphaproteobacteria > Rhodospirillales > Thalassospiraceae > Thalassospira > Thalassospira lucentensis. The sequence goes on from NZ_ATWN01000006.1 coordinate 87,628, forward strand.
GGCGATATATTCAAGAATCGCCATGGCTTCCCAGATGGTTTTGCGCCCATCGAAAAAGGCCGGGACCTTGGCGGTTGGCGAAAACACCGGCGCCTGTGCGGCGAAGGCATCGCTGCGCAATTGAACGAGTTTTTCCTCAAATTCGACACCGGCAACTTTGAGCCCCAGCCAAGCCCGCAGCGACCAGGACGAATAATTTTTATTGCCGATATAAAGGACGGGAAGCGTTTCCATGGCGGAGCCTTTTGACCAATGGGGTTGCGATACAGCGTTACTATCTTTGCTTTGCAAAGCCGGTTCAAGCACCCATGCGGGGAATTCTTTTCCCCAATTGCCCAAAGGCCATGGCAGCCGTAAGATCACGGAATATATCTTGCACTTGGCATCTTACGATGGAAGGCGGGCGGCATCACCGCCGCATATAACGCCCTTGAGCATAAGTAACGCCAGAACCACGTCACCAGCAGGGAAGTCATACATTGTACGACCACATTATCGCACTTGATACATCCGCAAACCCGATCACCATCACCCCGATTGCCGAAGGCGATTTTACCGCGTGGCTTGCCGATCAGCCAGCCAATACCAAGGCATGGATTGCCGCCAACGGCTATGAGGCAAAGCGCGGGACGCATCTGGCGTTGCCGGCAAACGGCGGCGGGCTTGGCACCGTTTTGGTCGGTTACCTTGATGATGCCAAAGCCCTTTGGGACTTTGCCGCACTGCCCATGGCCCTGCCCGAGGGGACCTATGCGTTTGAGGATGGTTTTGCGAAAAATGCCGAGCTTTATGAAAAGGCTGCCCTTGGTATCTACCTTGGGGGGTATCGGTTTGACCGGTATCGCAAGGATGATGGCAAAAAGGACAAACGTGCGAAAATCGCCCTGCATGACATCACTGCGACCAAACGGGCCGAGAATGTTGCACGTGGCATCGGACTGGCGCGTGATTTGATCAACATCCCGGCCAATGACATGGGCCCGGCCGAACTTGAAGCCGCAGCAAAGCATCTTGGCGCGGAATTTGGGGCCAAGGTCAGCGCGATTGTGGGTGAAGAGTTGCTCAAGCAAAACTTCCCGGCCATTCATACGGTCGGGCATGGCAGTGACCGCGAACCGCGCCTGATTGATTTGCATTGGGGCGATCAAGACGCACCAAAAATCACGCTGGTCGGCAAGGGGGTGTGTTTTGATACCGGCGGCTATGACCTCAAGCCATCAAGCAACATGTTGCTGATGAAAAAGGACATGGGCGGTTCGGCACAGGTTCTGGGGCTGGCGCGCATGATTATGGCCGCAAACTTGCCGGTCCGGTTGCGTGTGCTGATCCCCGCGGTTGAGAACATGGTGTCGGGCCGGGCCTATCGCCCAAGTGACATTTTGCAAACCCGTAAGGGCATCACGGTTGAAGTTGGCAATACCGATGCCGAGGGGCGGCTTGTCCTGTCTGATGCGCTGACTGAGGCCGCATCGGAAGACCCCGACATGCTGCTTGATTTCGCCACCCTGACCGGGGCGGCACGTGTGGCGCTTGGCCTTGGTTTGCCGGCGCTGTTTTCCAATGATGATGATCTGGCCAATGGGTTGATGGAAAATGGGCTGGCCCTGCATGATCCGATGTGGCGGTTGCCATTATGGGATGAGTACCGTCCGATGCTTGATAGCAAGGCGGCCGACATGAACAACATTTCCGGCAGCCCGTTTGGCGGTGCGATCATTGCCGGTCTGTTTTTGGATCGGTTTGCCGATGGGGCAAAAAGCTGGGCGCATATTGATTTGATGGCCTGGAACCCGACCGACCGACCGGGTCGCCCAACCGGTGGCGAAGCGCAGGGAATTCGGGCTGCCTTCAAGCTGATCGAGGATCGTTTCGGTAAGTAAACTAAACCCAAGAGCCTTTTCCCTCTGGGCTTGATCGATTTTGTTCGTGCTTGGCGAAGTGTTTGGCAAGGCACAGCGCGCAGAACGATGCGGCGCATCGTTCAAGCGGTGTAACGATGCGAAACATCGCCAAACACGAACCCTTCGGGCCGGGACCTTCTTCTGCCCCGCAGCGTCAATGGTCTTGACCGTAGCACCGCTACGCTCTGCGATCATTTCCTTGCCGGACAGTAGAAGGCCTCCGGCAAAACGTTTCAACCCAGAGGGAAAAGGCTCTGGATTGTACATTTCCCAATTAGACCTTTGACATCTACGCAGGGGTCAGGTAGACAGATTACGTATTCGTAACAAATAATTGTTGGGCACAAGCATGTCGATCGAGATCAAACCGTCCAAGGCCCTCGACCTTTGGCGTATCGCGATTGTAGAAAGTGTGCGTCGGGATTCCCCCGATTTATCTGCTCGGCAAATGGCTTTGTTATTGAATGTTTACCTGACCCCGGCGCCGCATACCGTGCGTGGATTGTCAGATGCGCTTAACATCTCCAAACCGGCCATCACCCGTGCCCTTGACCGCCTGAGTTCGCTTGGCATGGTCAAACGCAAGGTCGATGAAGACGACCGTCGTTCGGTCCTGATCCAGCGGACGGTTAAAGGGTCTGTTTTCCTGCGCGAGTTTGGCGATATTATCGTCGCGGCAGGCAAAGAAACCGATTAAACGGCCACTGTTTTGCGGTCACACGACCGTTGCCAGATCGAATTTTGCCCCGTTTGAACGGTAAATTCGCAATATGACCGCCCGTAAGACGATTTAGGGCAGCAATCCTTTCCTTTGTGCAAATTCCATTCTTCTTATACAGTCAAAAATCGCTATATACAGACCAGTTGGTATGTAGCGGCTGTTTTGCGCATCTCGTTCATTTCCCTGTTTTCACTTTTAATAACAAGGGGATAAGCGAAATGAAATCTGCACACATAAGATAACCACGGGTGAATTTCGCCAAATACTCCGTGCCGGGCGAAAGGTCAGTGACGGGTGCCCGCACTGCTTTCTGGCATCTCAATCAGCGATAAAAGGGCCGCAGCAGCGATCAAAACAGCCCCGGAGACCCGTGCCACCACATTTGTCCCGCCGCGCTGCGCCAGCCAAGGCATCACCCGGGCGGCCCCCATCGCGTAAATCATTACGAATGTGTAATCAAGAACAACGAAGGTCACACCAAGGATCAGCAACTGCGGGATCAATGCGGCGGTCGGATCGACAAATTGCGGGAACAATGCGCCGAAGAACGCGATGGCCTTTGGATTACCCGCCGCAACCAGAAAACCCTCACGGAACAGTTTACGGCGACGGACGGGTTCATAGTGGCCCGCCGGGTTCGTTTTGATATCGTTCTGAACCTTGTTTGCCCTGGATTTGCGGAAAAGGGCTGTCAGCCCCATCACCAGAAGAAAACCAACCCCGCACCACTTCACAACCGCAAACGCCGTCACCGACGTTGCCAAAAGCGCCCCAAGCCCAACAGCGGCAACCACCATCTGGATCATGTTTGCCGTCACATCGCCCAAGGCCGTCATCAAGGTCGGGCGGGCGCCATAGCGCAGCGCATGCGACATCCCGATCAGAACACTTGGCCCCGGTGTCAGGACCAGCAAAAAGACAAGAACGGTAAAACTCAGCCAGGTTTCAAACGGCATGATAGGCGATCTCCGGTGCAAAGGACGTCATCGGCATATCACGCCATTCCGATTGCACAAGTGCATGTTGTGCAATGCCCCATGACAATGCGTCATCGCGCCCGGATCAGCCGCGAAGATTAAAGATCACAGGCTATAAAACCCGCCACAGGATAAACCGGTAGCACCGCCGAAGCATTGCAACCGGTTCATATGGAGGTCGGGTCAGGAGGTCATTGCAAAGGGAGTGCGAACAGCGTTAGCGTTTTTTGGCATCGCCCGGCCAATGATCATAGAATTTGCGAACCTGAACGGAGCGCAGGGTATCTGGCGGCAAGATAGCTTGTGCCGTTTTCTGCAACTGGAACTGAAGGGCCGAGAAATAGCGGTTCGGCACGGGTGCAAACGGGCTAAAGGGTGGCTCGGGTGTGATTTCCTCACCTTTTTCGGCCGCTTCTTCGGCGGCGTCTGCTTCGGCCTGAAGTTCTTCTTCGGTTTTGGCAGGCGGGGGTGGCAACAAGGCCGGCGCATCAAACTTAAAGCCGCGCTTGCCCGGTTCGCGGGTTTCGAAACGGTTCTGGGTATCGCGATACATCAAACGTTGCAGTTCAACCAAAAACGCATTGATGATTTTTGGCATCCGGCTTTCGATCACCTCGACATCCTGTTTGGTCGCGGCCTCAAGCCAGATGTTGAATACCAACTGGCGAATGGTGCCCGATTTTGGCAGAACCACGGTCAGCGACACCGGATCGGGGATGATAACTGTATCAGGGATGACAGGTTCGGTGGGAGCGTCTTCCTCGGCGGCGGGTTCGTTCTTGGTCGAGGCATCCGCCGACGGGACCGCGCCCAACAAGACAAACGTGCTGAACAGTCCGGCGATCATGCACAGAACGACGCGTTTAAAGATCGTGGTATTGGCACTGGTTTTTGGCTGCTGGAAGGTCGCCATCAACGGTATGCCCCTTTTCTTTCCATGTTATCAGTATCTTATTGGCATTCTTATAGCATCTTTTACGTGCATATGTCTGCCATCAGTTACTGACAAAATCTGTCCCGGCCGCACGCAGATCAAGGGCGGCCGCCAGAAGCGCCTTGGTATAGGGTTGCTGCGGATGATCAAACACATCTGCCGCCGCTCCGCTTTCGACCAGTTTGCCGCCCTGCATCACCATCACCCGATGTGAAAGCGCACGCACCACCCGCAAATCATGGCTGATAAACAGATAGGCCATTTTGTGGCGTGCCTGCAAATCGCGGAGCAATTCAACAATTTGCGCCTGTACCGACATATCAAGGGCCGACGTTGGTTCATCCAGTACGATAAAGCGCGGCTTTAGGACCAATGCGCGGGCAATCGAGATGCGTTGGCGCTGACCCCCGGAAAATTCATGCGGATAGCGGTCCATGGCATTTTGCGGCAGGTCGACCTCAACAAGCGCCTCGGAAATGCGTTTTTGACGCTCGGCCGGGGTTAAGTCCGGTTCATGGATTTCAAGCCCCTCCCCGACGATCTGGGCGATGGACATGCGCGGGCTGAGTGACCCGAACGGGTCCTGAAACACCACCTGCATGTCGCGGCGCAGAGTGCGTAAATCTGCCCCGGTGAATTTGCGGACATCCTTGCCGCCAAACCGGATCTCGCCATTGGATTTCAACAGGCGCAGGATCGCCATCGCAAGGGTCGTCTTGCCCGATCCACTTTCCCCGACAATACCAAGCGTTTCGCCCTGCTTCAATGTCAGTGAAATATGATCGACCGCATCAAGGTAGCTTTCGGGGCGGCCAAGCAATCCTTTGCGGCCAATCGGAAAGCGCACCTGAATGTTACTGGTTTCAAGAAGGTCGGCGGCATTTTCAGGCAAAGCCGGTGCATTGCCACTTGGCACGGCGGCCAATAGTTTCTGGGTATAGGGGTGCTGTGGACTTTCAAACAATCCATGGCCTGTTCCGCGTTCGACGATCTCGCCGTCTTTCATCACACAGACGTTTTGCGCCATTTTCTGCACGATTTGCAGATCATGGGTGATCAGCAACAAGCCCATGCCAAGTTTGTTCTGCAAATCTTGTAGCAGTTCAAGAATCTGGGCCTGAATGGTGACGTCCAATGCCGTGGTCGGTTCATCCGCAATCAGAAGTTCCGGTTCGTTGGCAAGCGCCATGGCAATCATGACGCGTTGACGCTGCCCGCCCGATAGCTCATGGGGCAGGGCCCTCAACCGTGACGACGGATCGGGGATGCCAACCAGGTCAAGCAGTTCGAGAATACGTGCGCGTGCCTTACCGCCACGCAATCCTTTATGCAGCAGCAACACCTCGCCGATCTGCTTTTCAATATTATGCAGCGGATTAAGCGAGGTCATCGGTTCCTGAAAGATCATCGAAATCCGGTTGCCCCGGATTTGGCGCAGCGTGCGTTCATCCGCCCCGACCATTTCCGTACCATCAAAGGTGATCGAGCCCGATGGATGGGTCGCACGCGGATAGGGCAGCAATTGCAGGATCGAAAGGGCGGTGACCGATTTGCCTGATCCGCTTTCGCCGACAAGGGCCATGGTTTCCCCGCGCCCCATCGAAAATGAAATGCCCTTAACTGCGGGAATACCGGCAAAGCTTGCCGAAAGGTCGCTTACCGCCAGAAGCGGCTGTGTCGATTGGGGGGTCGTCATAGCCAACTCCTAGAACGTTTTGCGCGGGTCAAAGGCATCGCGCACCGCCTCGCCGATGAAGATCAACAAACTTAACATCAACGCGATGGCAAAGAAGGCGGTCAGGCCAAGCCACGGGGCCTGAAGATTGTTTTTACCCTGTGCGAGCAGTTCCCCAAGCGATGGCGATCCGGGTGGCATGCCAAGCCCCAGGAAATCAAGCGAGGTTAGTGCCACAATCGAACCATTCAAAACAAACGGCAGGAAGGTAATGGTCGCGACCATCGCATTGGGCAAAACATGGCGATACATGATCCGGGTATCTGTCATGCCAAGCGCACGGGCCGCGCGGACATATTCAAGATTACGCGCACGCAGGAATTCAGCACGGACAAGGCCGGTCAAACTCATCCAGCTAAACAGCACAAGAATAAACAGCAAGGTCCAGAACCCCGGTGCAAACAGGCTGGCAAGAATGATCAGGATGAACAGTTGCGGCAAGCCAGACCAGATTTCGATCACGCGCTGCGCACCCAAATCAACCCAGCCGCCGAAATAGCCCTGCACCGCACCGGCCGCAATGCCAATCACTGAACTGATCGCGGTGAGCGCCAGACCAAACAGGATCGATATCCTAAAGCCGTAAATCAACCGGGCAAGCACATCGCGCCCAAGATCATCGGTGCCGAGCCAATGGCGAGCCGACGGCGAGGCCGGTTGAGGTTCGCGCATTTGAAAATCGATGGTGTTGTAAGAAAACGGAATCGGCGGCCAGATGGCAAAGCCGTGGTCCTCGATCTTGCCAAGGATATAGGGGTCGTAAAAATCCGTCTCGACGTCAAAATCCCCGCCATAGGCGGTTTCGGGATGGTCTGAGAGGATCGGCACATACCAGTTGTCGTCAAATTTGACGAAAATCGGTTTGTCATTGGCGACAAATTCAGCCGCCAGACAGATGACAAACAAAATGGCAAAGATCACAAGCGACCAGTATCCGCGTTTGTTGGCGCGGAAGTTGACCATGCGACGTTTGTTAAGCGGGGATAAAATGATGTTTGGCATGATCAATCCTCCCGCGCATCAAAGTTGATCCGGGGATCAACGAAGTGATAGCTGAGATCGCTGATCAGGTTGAGCACAAGCCCAAACAGCGTGAACAGATAAAGGGTGGCAAACATCACCGGATAGTCCCGCTTCATCACCGCTTCAAAGCCGAGCAACCCAAGCCCGTCGAGCGAGAAAATCACTTCAATCAGGACCGAGCCAGTAAACAGCAAGCCGATCAAGGCACTTGGGAAACCGGCAATCACCAGCAACATGGCATTGCGAAACACATGGCCATAGAGAACCCGTTTTTCCGTCAGGCCCTTGGCGCGGGCGGTGACGACATATTGCTTGTTGATTTCATCAAGAAACGAGTTCTTGGTCAACATTGTCAGGGTGGTAAAGCCGCCAATCGTAAGGGCGGTAATCGGCAAGGCCAGATGCCAGAAATAATCGCCGATTTTGCCCAGAAGTGACATTTCATCAAAATCCGATGAGGTTAATCCCCGAAGTGGGAACAGATCGAAATACGTCCCCCCGGCAAACACCACAATCAGCATCACGGCAAACAGGAAGCCCGGAATGGCATAGCCGACAATGATCGCCGCCGACGACCAGACATCAAAGTTTGATCCATCGCGCACCGCCTTTGCGACACCAAGGGGGACGGAGACCATATAAATGATCAGTGTTGACCAAAGACCCAGCGAAATCGATACCGGCATTTTGTCGACCACAAGATCAATGACATCGCGGTCCTGAAAATAGCTTTGGCCAAAATCGAACGTCAGATAGTTTTTCATCATGATCCAGAAGCGTTCATAGGCCGGTTTATCAAACCCGAATTGCTTTTCAAGCTGGCTGATGATTTCAGGATCAAGCCCCTGTGCGCCGCGATAGGTCGAGGTCGAGGAAAAGTTGTTGCTTCCCCCGCCGTTGCCACCGCCGCCGCCGCCACTTTCAGCGCCCTGATTGCTGATGCGTGCGGTTGCGGACACATCAGCCCCCTGAAGCTGCGCGACGATTTGTTCAACCGGGCCGCCGGGGGCAAATTGAATGATCGCAAAGTTCAGCACCATGATGCCAAACAAGGTGACCGGGATCAGCAAAAGGCGGCGCAGGATATAATTCAGCATTGCCTAGTACCCCCCCTTGTTAAGCTTTCGGGATTTTTCGGGATCAATCCACCAGGTCATGACCGAGGTGCCCTTAAGCGGCACGGTATCAGGCCGTCCAAACACATCCCAATAGGCCATCCGATCCCCGCCAAGATAATATTGCGGGATCACGTAAAATCCCCATTGCAGCACCCGATCAAGGGCGCGCACGCGCTGCACCAGCGTTTCACGATTATCGGCATCAATCACAAGCCCGATCAGTTCATCAATCACCGGGTCGCTGATTCCGGCAAAATTCCGCGTGCCGGGCTGATTGGCCGCCGATGATGACCAGAAGATTTGCTGCTCATTGCCCGGCGACAGGCTTTGTTGCCACCAAAACGTCGTCATATCGAAATCATAGGCCTGAATGCGGTTGATCCACTGCCCGGTATCAATCAGACGGATATCAAGTGTGACGCCAAGCTGACGCAGGCGGGCCTTGAGGACCAGTGCGATTTTTTCTAACCCCGGCTGGCGGATGATCAGTTCAAAGCGGAACGGTTGGCCGGTTTTGCTGTTGATCAATTGCTGATCGCGCAATTCCCAGCCAGCTTCTTGCAGAAGCTTGATCGAATGACGCAAAGCTTCGCGTCGGCCATTGGGTGGATCGAAATTGGGCAGATATGGTGGTTCGGTAAACAGTTCAGGGGGAAGCTTACTTTTGAAGCCCTTGAGGATGCCAAGTTCTTCGCCGGTCGGAAGACCGGTTGCGGCCAGTTCGGAATTGGCGAAATAGCTGACGTTGCGCTTATACGCGCCATAAAACATCGCCCGGTTCAGCCATTCAAAGTCAAAGGCATATTGCAAGGCTTCGCGCACCCGGCGGTCGGAAAACAGCGGTTTTCGGGTGTTAAACACATAGGCCTGCATGCCGTTTGGCAGATTATCGGGCAGGAATTCTTTTTTGATCTCGCCGTTTTGCACGGCGGGTGTGTTGTAGGCCGTGTTCCATTCGCGCGACGAATGTTCGCTTCGGACCAGATATTCACCGGCAAAGAATGCCTGACGTTCAACATCCAGATCACGGTACGTGTCATAGCGGATGGTATCAAAATTATTGCTGCCGCGGTTGACCGGCAAATCGGCCGCCCAGTAATCCTTTACCCGTTCATAGGTGATGCGTCGCCCGGCTTCGATACTTTGTATCTTATAGGCACCACTTCCCACGGGAATATCGAATGTGGTCTTTGAAAAATCGCGCCCTTCCCAATAATGTTTGGGCATGATCGCCAAGTCGGCAACGATCATCGGCAATTCGCGGTTATTGCCCGGTTTGAAGTCAAACCGCACGGTGAGATCATCAAGCGCCTCGACCTTATCGACCTGGGCATAATACTGGCGATAGACCGGGCTGCCCTTTTCGATCAGGATATTGAACGAAAAGACGACATCGTCGGCGGTGATGTCGGTGCCGTCCTGAAAGCGCGCACGCGGATCAAGATGGAAAATGGCAAAGGACCGGTCGGCGGGGTATTCGATGCTGCGCGCGATCAGGCCATAATGCGTGCTGGGCTCGTCGGCACTTCCGACCATCAGACTGTCATACATCAGGCCAAGCCCGGAGGCGGCTGTGCCCTTCAGGGTATAGGGATTTAACGTGTCAAACGAAACACTTGAGCCTTGTACCAGTGTACCGCCCTTCGGCGCATTGGGATTGACGTAATCAAAACTCCGGAAATCCGGCCCGTATTTCATATCGCCATACAGCGAGATGCCATGGGACACGGTGGTGACAGGCGCCAGTTGCTCTTCATCAACCGATATGGTCGGTGCAGCAACGATTTTTGGCATTTCCTCGGCCTGTGCCGGAACAGAAAACGTCAAAAAGGCCCCTATTGCGATGCCCGATCCAATGCCCGCAAGCCTGCGGGGCAATGATCTGGTGATCGTTTTGGTGTCAGTCACGGCCCGCGTGACAGCATGCGCGATCATCTGACTAATCGTCTTTCCCCTGATCTGGTCTGGTCTGGTCTTTTTTGCGACATTCAAAACAGCGCGAACCCATTGCGATGCCCCGTGAAGCAACATGATCACGATACCGGACATCCTGTCATCCTGATACTACCGTTTCAGTTCGTTCATTAGAACCGCTTCAGTGCATAAATGAAGGATAAAATGGTGCATTTTCAAGGCATCATCACGTTATTTAGTCTTTCTGTGCCAATTTTCTTCTTTCGGTTTCAAGTCGGATTTCCGCCATCAACCAATTGCGAAAGGCCCGGACCTTACGCCGTTCCAATCGGCCTTCGGGGTAGCACAGCGAATAGGCATAGGGGCTGTCGACCGGCAAGTTGAACGGCACGGTCAAGCGGTTGGTGACAACATATTCGCCGATCATCGCCGGGTCCGAAATCACCACGCCAAAGCCACTTGCCGCAGCCTCCATCGCCATATCAAGAGTGGCAAAGACCGGGCCACGATCCGCATCGACCCCCTTGATCCCGGTTTCGGCCAGCCAGATCCGCCAATCTTCGCGTGAGGCCGAACAGTGCAACAAGGTCACATCGCCAAGGTCTTCGGGGTTTTTAAGCTGCTTGGCCAAGTTGGGGTGACAGACCGGCAGCAATCGTTCGCCGGTCAGAAATTCGTGCACCAGTTGTTCGTCCTGAATGTCGGCGAACCGGATGGCGATGTCTGTTTCGTTAAAATCGACCGGGGCCTTGTCATCATTATAGGTGCCCAGTTGCACCTGAAGATCGGGGTGTTCCATCTGAAACCGGCCGAGACGCGGCACGATCCAGCGCATGGAAAAGGTCAGCGGGGCGAGCACACGCAACTGGGTGTCATCGGCGCGGTCCTCGACCTTGGCCACCGTTTGTTCGATCGCATCAAAGGCCGGGGTCAAGCCAAGCAACAGGTTCCGCCCGGCACGTGTCAGTTTCAAACTGCGGTGCTGCCGATCAAACAGTTTCCGCCCAAGGACATCTTCAAGGTGTTGCACCTGTCGGCTGACGGCCCCTTGGGTCACGTTAAGCTCATGTGACGCTTTGGTGAAACTTTCAAGACGACCGGCCACTTCAAAGGCACGAAGCGCATTTAACGGCAAAGGGCGACGTTTCATGAGGATGACTTTGCATGACTAAAACTCATACAATGATGACTAAAGATGGTTTGAGCGCAAGTGTTTTTAGGCTTAACCCTGAGTTTAGAAGAATTCAGAGACACAAAACACAGACACTCGGCCGCGAATTGTTGAGAGCAGGCCGTAAGATTGAAGGAATGAGATCATGGTCGCGATCACCAAAGATGCCGGTGCCTTTGTCACCACCCGTCGTCCAAACACCACCATCACCCTGATGGATATGCCGCGCCAGTGGGTTAAACGCTATGACCTGCGTCAGAAGCTGGCGGTGATGGACTCCCGTATGCTGCGCGATATTGGCTGGAACGTTTTTGACGCCCGTCGCGAAGCTGCAAAGCCATTCTGGAAAGCCTAGGCTTTAAGCCTTTGCCCCAAACCAAAGAGATTTAAAATGTCTGCCCGCATGTTTCGCCTTCAGGGGCCACTTTCATTCCCCTTGCAGGTTATTGACGCTCTGATGAGCGCTTTGAGAATCCCCAGCGCCAAATAAGGCGCTTATGTTTCGATCTCCCTGAACGCAACTCCAACTTCCCCCGTTGGAGCGTGCGCATATGAAAACCGGTCACATCCCTGTTGACCGGTTTTCTTTTTGCGCAACGACGCAAGGCAGGTCCGCCTTATTTCTTTTCAGGCAGATGCAAATACATGATGTTTGCCGCACTCAGCACCGAATACATCACGGCAAACTGCGCGTTGAATTCGTATTTTTCCGGCTTGGGGTCAAACATCTTATAAATCTCGCCGATGCTGCGTTTGCCATCAATCCGCGACAGGATCGCCGGGCTGGCAGCAGGCATGGTGCGGGTCACGGCAAGACCGGTAAAGGTGATTTTGATGTTGCCGGTTTTGGCCACCGACCGTGCCAAGGCGGGCCCATCCACGCGGGTAAAGAACGGAATGGCGTCTTCGGATGGCATCGGCGGTTTGACCTTGTTTTTGGCCTTCACCACGTAAAATGTGTGCTTGGTGATATTGCCCGCCATCAGTTCGGCCAGGGCGGCGCGCTCGCGAAACGGCACATGCACCGCACGGTCAAGCACATCATGGCGCGAACAATAGGTTGTCGGGTCATAACGCATCGGTTCGACAAAGTTCTGAAGACGCAAACCGGCCTGTTCGGTGAAATCAAACACCTCATCCACCCGGTAGGCCCGGTCCTGTTGATGGAGCAACAGATCATAAAACCCGGCATCCCCGCCATGGACATGATCGCCGACAAACGGATTGCGCTTGAGCCAGTTGGTGCCGGGCAGGCTGTTAAACAGCGCCTTGCCGAAATTCAAACGCCGCACCCCGCCGGCTTCGGCGTTCATGCGTTCCATCATTTCTTGCATATGGTAAACGCCGGTGCGCCCGAGCTCACCATAGACCATCAAGCCCATGCCGCCGTTGGGTTTGAGCGCATCAGACAACGCGCGCAACCCGGCATCCGGATCAGGCAGATGATGGAGCACCCCGCAGCAATCAATATAATCAAACGGGCCGTGCTCAGCCGCCAGATCGACAAACGATCCGGTGACAAAGGTAACGTTCTTTTCAAGATTGCGGCGCTTGATCCGCGCCTCGGCGATGGCGCGCGCGCTTTCGGACAGATCGATATAGACAATTTCCGCCTTGGCCTTACGGTCCCGGGCCTGCTGGGCCAGCATGACCAAGGCATCCCCGGTTCCACCACCGGCAACCAAAATCCTGATTTTGCCCTTGGCGGAAGGGTCGCGCCCGCCAAACACAAAATGCACCACCTCATCCCAATTGCCCGGAGAACCTGTGATCAGGCGCTTATCCTCGTCGTCCGGATCGCGTGCCGGATAAGGATAGCTTTCATACTGATCGCGCGTCTTGGCAGACGATGACACAGCATCAGGCATTTTTTTGTCGTCGGGCATTACCGCGGGTTCCAGTAGATCATCGAGTGGGACAGCGCCATCCTATACCAAGGAATTAATTAATAAAATCCGGCGATTTGCTTAATATCAGACTTTGTTGAAACAACAGCGACCTTAGGCTTCCTGACAGGTGATCACGAGCTTGCCGGTTGCTGTGCGATCGGCAATCGCCGTCAGGGCCTGCATGGCGTCCGACAAGGGATAGCGGCGTGAAATCATCGGAGTGATTTTACCCGCCGACAACATCGCAACAAGTTCCGCCATGCCCGCACGCGCAAGGTCGGGATTTTGCAGTAAATAGGCACCAAAATAAAAGCCCAGCACGGCAATATTTTTAACCAGCAGGATATTGGCCGGGATTTGCGGCACGGTGCCACTGGCAAAGCCAATCAGCAATATGCGCGCCCCTGGCGCAACACAGCGCAGACTTTGGTCAAACACATCCCCACCAACCGGGTCATAGACCACATCAACCCCACCTTGCATCCCCGAAGGACGGTTAAGCCCGGCGACAATGTCGCGCACCCGGTCACGGATGCTTTGCGTTTTGTAATCAATAACGTAATCGGCACCATGGTCGCGCGCGATCTGGCATTTTGCCGCCCCGCCCGCCGTGGCGATCACCGTCGCCCCCAACAATTTGGCGCATTCAACCGCAGTTAACCCAACACCGCCCGCAGCACCATGGACCAGAACAATCTCGCCCGGCCGCACGTTGACGCGATACTTCAAGCCAAACCAGCTTGTACCATATGCGATTTGAAAGGCTGCTGCTGCGTCAAACGAAACTGCATCGGGTAAAGGCATGACAAGGGACGCATCCACCGCAAGCCGGGTGGCATAGCCGCCCCAATCGGGCAGAGCCATGACACGATCCCCCACCGCGATGCCCCGCACATCATCACCGATTTCCATCACAGTGCCGCTGACTTCAAAACCGGGGGAAAAGGCGCCGGTTGGGCGCTTTTGATAGGTTCCCTGCAGGATCAGGCTATCGGCGAAATTAACCCCGCAGGCCGCAACCTCAATCACCACCGCGTTTGGACCGGCCACCGGATCAGGGTGCTCGATCAACTGTGGCTCTTCACCGAATGCGGTGCAAATCCATGCTTTCATGCCTGCTGCCTGTCCGTGATCGGGAATAGTTGGCAACAGTGTGCCGCCTGACGAAACGACAAACAAGCCGACATTGGGCTAAACCCGCAAACAGCCCGCACACAGATTGCGAGATATAGGGTCTGAACCCAAGTGCGATGATGGTTTGGAAATTAGAAAATACGCTGACGTTTGCGTTTACGGGTCAGCACCAGCAACACGACGGCAGGCACAAACAGCACCACAAGGGCCGGGGCCAGCAGCACAGGGACAAAGATATTGTCCCAGATCCAGACCGAAACGTAACGCTGTATGACCGATTGCAACAGGTTCAGGCTTCCGGCATCAAGGCGATACCAGAGCTCTCCGGCGGCTGCCAGACGAAAACTACCTGTCTGAAGCGCCGTGATGGAACCATCGACCAGCACCGCAATGCTGGCGAAAAGCAACAACCATCCCAACGCCCTGAAAAACCACATTGTCTTCTCCGCACCACCCCGCAAGGATGGGTATATTAGAAAATCATGCAGGCACCCTAACGGCAAGACCCCACCAGCGTAAAGTGTTGCAGGGTTTCAGTGTTATTTATCTTGCAGGTCGAGAACCCTGACATGAAACCTTAGTCATCAGACCTCAATAAGAAGTAAAGATTGCGCCAGACCACGTTTTCTCAACCCTGATAGCCTTGATCAAAGCAGCCGTCAGCCCTGTTTTGGGGCGGATTTCCCGAAAGTGAAAAAAGAGGCTGATTGGCCCTTGTCAAGCAAGGACGGGTCGGCTAATGTCCGCCCGCTTTCGCGATATATAGATCGCATGTGGAGAGGTGGCCGAGTGGTTTAAGGCGCACGCCTGGAAAGCGTGTTGGGGTGTAAGCCCCTCAGGGGTTCGAATCCCCTCCTCTCTGCCAGTTTCTTTAATAAGATATTGAAATAGTTTTATTTTATTTCCCTGATCTTATCAGTCCGCACAAATTCCTACCTTTCATAAACACTGGTCGTTTTCCTGCACCCCAAGCTGGAAACACGCCAAGTGCTATGTCAGATATGACGCATGATCATCTGACCTAACTATAGAATCAGGCTTTCAAACCGTCAGTTCCTTATCCTTCAGGCTGCGTAAATCATCATTCAGGCGCGTTTGCCACCCCCGACCCTCTGCCCGATATGCTTCTAAGACATCGGCATCAATCCTGATCGTGACCCGCTCTTTCGTGGGAGTTTTCTGGGGACCTCTCTGCCCCCGTGCCCGCGACACCAATTCAGGCAGGACCTCAGAGGCTGGTCGGGCTTTTTTAAATAGCTCGCCATCCAGTTCCGGAATTTCGTCAAGATCGGGTTCTGTGTTACGTTTGGACATCTGAATACCTCTTTTGCTCTCGCTTGTTTGCTTTGCGAAGGCTGATAATACGAACCTTGTCGCCCCGTTCCGCAAAGGCGACAGCATAAACACGATGGCCTATAAACCCGATTGCGAACCAGCGCAGCTCTGTGTGGCGGTCGTCCGGGATTATAAAGGCAGTATCCCAATCGAAACGTTCCATTTGTTCGAATGCAACGCCATGCTTTTCAGCATTCAATTTGTTCTTGCTGTCGTCCCATTCATACATTTACACCCCTCACTCGAAATAAAATGTACATACAATAAAAACGTTGGTCAATATCTTTTTGTGCATACAATTAATGACAAGCCTGATCACATAATTCTTTAAACCCGTGATAGCATCCCACCAACTGACATCAGGCTGTCAGCAGTCCCAGGATATGCTTCTTTTTTGGAAAAGGGGCAGAAATGATCAAATTCAACTATCCAGACGGCTCGCATTGTTATCGTGCATTGCATACTGCACATGCCGTATTTCGCAATGACGACGGCAAGTTGATTGCGCGCGCCGAAAAAGCGGACAGAACTGGGATGTATGAATTCGAAATTACCGGGTTTGAGCTGCTTTCAACTGGTATTGTTTACGATTAAGCTCAAAGCCCGCTAGCGGTCATTCATTTCCACCGCTGCCAACCATTTGCGCAGCAAACCGTCAAGCTGTGCCTGCTCCTCGCTGCTCAGGCCTTCGGCAAGGCGGTGCTGGTTGGCGACATGGTCGGTGACGGCGGCGTCAATCAGATCGCGCCCCTTTTGGGTGAGCGCGATGACAAAGCCACGGCCGTCATCCGGATTCTTTTCGCGTGAGACCAATCCGGCCTGTTCAAGCTTATCGAGCCGGTTGGTCATGGTGCCTGATGTTACCATGGTCCATGCGATCAAGTCAGATGGGCTGAGTGCATAGGGCGGGCCGGAACGGCGCAAAGTGGCGAGCACATCGAAACTTGCCGCACTCAGGCCATGGGCGCGAAAGATATCATCCAATCCCGACATTAAAACGGAACGCAGCCGCCCGAAGCGGCCAAACATTCCCATTGGCGTCACATCAAGATCGGGACGTTCCTGATGCCACTGCGCCAAAATGCGATCTACCTGGTCCATGGGTGGGTGATGGCAAAAATTTATCTTGACGTCAAGATTTATCGATATACCTTGACGTCAAGATAAATGGAGAAAGCCGATGAACCGAACAACAGACTTATTGCTTACCGCCCTTGCCCCGGCGATCTGGGGCAGCAGCTATATCGTTGCCACGGAGCTTTTGCCGCATGGCTATCCGCTGACCGTGTCGCTGCTGCGTGCATTGCCGGCGGGTTTGATCCTGTTGCTTGTTGTCCGCCAATTGCCGCAATCAGGGTGGTGGGGCAAGGTTTTGATCCTTGGCGCGCTTAATTTTGCGATTTTCTGGTCGATGCTGTTTTTGGCGGCCTACCGCCTGCCGGGCGGGGTGGCCGCGACACTGGGCGCGGTTCAGCCGTTGTTCGTGCTGTTTTTGGCGCGCTTTGCCTTGGGAAGCACCATCAAGTTGGCCGGGATCATCGCAGCAATTTCCGGGATCTTTGGTGTTGCACTTCTTGTCCTTGATCCCAGCGCGACGCTTGATCCGGTTGGCATTGCCAGTGCCACCATCGGCGCCCTTTCAATGGCGGCAGGCACGGTTTTAACCCGCAAATGGCAACCACCCGTATCGCCACTGACCTTTACCGCGTGGCAGCTCACGGCGGGCGGCGTGCTTCTGATCCCGGTTGCGCTGATTTTGGAGCCATCGTTTCCGGTCCCGACGCTTGAAAACCTTGCCGGGCTGGCGTGGCTTGGCCTGATCGGGGCGGCATTGACCTATTATCTGTGGTTTCGCGGGATTGCCAAACTGGGTCCGGCCACGGTGACAAGCTTTGGCTTTCTCAGCCCGACCAGTGCGGTGTTGCTTGGCTGGATCATCCTTGGCGAACAGTTAAGCCCAACCCAGATCGCCGGTGTGGTGATTGTTCTAGCCAGCATCTGGATCGGACAACGCGCCGCACGACCGATGGCTGCGCCGTCATCGTCACCGCCCCCTGTCGAGAGCGCGAGACCTGAAACAGCCCCTCGCACGAGTTAAAATCAAACTCCCCAAATATATATAAGGAAACGTCCAATTAAAATTGTCCTGTTTTGGCGCCACTGGCGATGTTGGCACCGCACCCGATCAGATGCACAGTTTGATCAGTATGAAGATGTCCAATGGCCCAGCGCCTGCAATGCTTATCGACGGCCCGCCGATAAACCAATATTTGCGCGGCACCGATAGCTAGTTCCTAACCATATCGGGTTGGCGCGGATAAGTTTTGCTGATTTCGGCTACGCCACGGTCAATCTAATCGGAACGACCAGTAACGCATAGCAACGCCTGACTGTGCGGCTTTAGAACCGGGCGAATTCCGTCTGCTTCAACTTTACCGCATGAGTACAAGCTACAGCGAGCGTCTATTCTTAGCGGCCGTCTTTTTTTCAAAAGAAGCGGCTCGCAATGCCTAACCCTATTTTAGTGTGAAACAACACAGCTCGAATTACTACAACAGAACGATATAGAATATTGAAAATAATAACTTATTAGTTTTATGTAAAATTTAAGATGTGAAAAAACTAAGGACCGATCGATGTTTTACTTTATCGATGAAAGTGGAAACACAGGGCTAAACATTTTCGATGAAAATCAACCAAAACTGTATTATGGCGTATTAAGCTGCCAAAAAAATCTGGACCTAATAGCTGCCCCCCTAATGACAAAATGCAGAAAAAAACTTGGTGTGAAACGGATACATGCCAATGAACTGGGCGTTGGTAGACTACTAGAAATTGCACCCGAAATCATCGAATTCAGCAAGAAAAACGATGTCCGGTTCTCATTTTTCAAAGTGTTAAAACCCGATCATGCAGTTATTTGTTTCTTCGATCAGGTTTTCGACTCTGCTCTCAATAAAGCAATTAGTTGGAACCATTACTTCTCGCCACTAAGATATCCTCTACTTCTAAAACTGGCCATGCTCTTTGATGAAGAACTCGCCAAGTTAGCCTGGAATGCCAGAAAAGCGCAAAACCCAGTTATCTGCGCAGAGATGCTCTGTGAGCTATGTAAGCGGCTAAGGGATCGCGTTGATTTATTACCTGACGCTCGCAGCAGGGAGTTGATCTCCGGAGCGCTGCACTGGGCCGAGAAAAAACCCATGGAAATTGACTATGGCGCAGGGAATAAAGATAGCGCGTTGCAAATCTCGCCGAACCTAATTGGGTTCCAGCAGGTTCTTCAAGACGTTGCCACCCAATCGTCAAAAAGAGGACGAAAAGCGCGGAAGATTACGGTCGATAGACAAAGCCAATTCAACGAAGCCCAAGGCGAGTTGGCGGAGTGGTACTCGAACCTACGTAAAAGCGGACATGTAAGCGATTTGGGGCCAGGAATGCCGAGCTTTGATTATTCGAAGATGCCCGAAGTACCTCCCACCTTCCGCGCCTCGGACGAGAGCGCCGGCCTCGAAATGGTCGATGTGACTCTTTGGATCGCAAAACGCATTGAAGAGGGCAAAGATGTCCCTATCGAATTGAGAAAAATGTTCTGGTCCCAAGCTAAACGCGGGTCAACAGATGAAGTCTCACTGAAAGCCATAGATCAAAGATGGCGCTTCTTACTAGACTTACCTGAACCTAGTGAAAGCCTGCATGAGGAAATTGAGAAACATTTTGAACAGATTGAGGCTGAACGCAAAAAGGAAGTTGAGGCACTAACCAGATAGTAAAATACTTATTTCGTCAGTTTATTACGCCTTGATGCGGGCAAACACATCATCCAATGCGGTGTGGAGTGCCGCCCCGCCCTTTTGCCGCATAAAGGTTTGCGCGACCTGTTCGTTTAAACCGCCCGGTGTCGAGTGGCCTTCGACCAAGGTGGCAAAGCTTTGATCGGGGGATTTGATTGTGTTGTCAGAAAGCCCGGCAAACAGGGCCGCGAGATAGCGTCTGGCGTCGGCATAATCCGATCCATGTGCGACCATCCATTGCGCCGAACTTTCAAGAACTTCAAAATAGGTCGCCATCAGCGCACTGCCCGCCGCATACCCGTCAAAAGCATCGATGGTATCGGCTGCAACCGCCCCGCCGAGTTTTTCAAACAGGGCGATAACATCAGGTGCGCCGGGATAGACCGCCGTCACACAATTACAATGGGCGACCGAGGGTAATGGAATGGCGCGATCAAAGGAGGCCCCGCCGGAAATCCAGCCTTGCAGCTTTGCAATCGGGATGGTGGCGATCAGGCTGACGATTTGGGTGTTGGCGGGGGCCTTGAGGCCGCTTAAGACCTGCTCGGCGATTTGCGGGCGGACGGCAAGAAACACGATATCGGCGGCATCCATGAGCACCTGATTGTCGTCTTCGACCCGAACAGTATCAAACTCCGTCGCCAGCTTTTGCGAGAATTCACGCCCACGGCGCGAAACGATGATTTCGGAAACCGCATCGTCGGTCGAAAGAAGCCCCCGGATCATGGCATCACTGATGACGCCGGTGCCAATAAAGCCGAGCTTCATTCGATTTCTCCTAACATTTTACGTTCTAAAAACGCCTGATCATCGCGGAAGTTCTGTGTGTCACCAGTGCCATTTTGGCCATCCGTCCCATCATAGGCCGCGACCACCCGAAATTCCGGGCCTTCGGCGGTGGAATGGCTTTCATACAGGCAGAAACGATCAATGGTAAACGTCCGTGAGCTGACATCGCCATGATCGGCAACCGCCTGCTCAATGGTTGCGCGCGCGGCATTGCGGTTGCGGCCGAGCGTAATGTGCGGGGTGAAATTGCGCATGTCCATGTCGGGGCATTCTTCCAGTGCAAGAAGCGCATTCTCTACCCGTGCGGCCAATTGGCGCATCAGTGGTTGATCCTTGACCCCGGCCCAGAAAATGCGGATTTTGCGGGTTGATGCAAAAACATTCAGGCCCTGCACACGAAGGTCAAACGGCTCAAAGGCAATTTTTGCCAAGGCCTGATCAATTTCGACAGCCAAGCCGGGATCAACATTGCCGATGAACTTAAGGGTGATGTGCATATTTTCCGGGGTTTGCGCATCAAGCCCCTTAATCCCGCGCGCCAACGGGTAAAGATCGGCTGCGATATCAGCCGGTATTTCGACGCCAACAAACAAACGCATATTCAAAACTCAAAACGAAATGGGTGGATGCGATCAAGCAGCATTCAGCCGGTTGATCGGCCCGGAAGCGGAATGATGTCATCCTCGCCGTCGATCTGCGGGAAGTTGCCCGCCGCCCAATCGGCTTTGGCCTGATCAATGCGTTCCTTGGAGCTTGAGACAAAGTTCCACCACAGATGGCGATAGCCAACCGACAAGCCGCCCAGCAACATCACCCGGCAGTCGCTTTGCGCGACAATATCGGGGATTTCTTCGGGCGCGACATAGATGAAGCTTTGCGGCGCATAGGCCGTGCCATCAATGCGCAAGGTGCCCGAGACAACATAAAGGGCGGCTTCCTGATTTTCACCGGGGAGTAAAAGCTGCGCGCCTTCGTCCATGTGGACATCAAGATAAAACAGTTTGGATTTGACCGGCACCGGGGCGGTTTTGCCGAATGCCTCGCCCGCGATCAGGCGCATGTGCAGGCCGGCATCTTCGATGATCGGCAAATCGTCCTTTGCCACATGGAAGAATTCGGGATCAGATTCTTCGTCTTCTTCGGGAACGGCGACCCATAATTGCAGCCCGTCGAGTTTGTGTGCGCTGTTGCGCACGGCGTCGGTTTCACGTTCGGAATGGGTGATCCCGCGCCCGGCATGCATCCAATTCAGGTCGCCCGGCTTGATTTCAAGCAGGCTGCCAAGGCTGTCATGGTGGCGGATGGTGCCTTCGAAAATATAGGTCACCGTGGCAAGACCAATATGGGGATGCGGGGCAACGTCGATCCCCTGACCGGGTTGGAAATCAGCCGGTCCCATATGATCAAAAAACACAAACGGCCCGACCGACCGCACATCACGGTGCGGCAGGACGCGGCGCACGGAAAAGGCACCAAGATCGGTTTCCTTACCAAAAATCTGCTTTACCATGCGCCGTCTCCTTCACATTTTGGTGGGGTCAGGAGCCCGACAATCGGGCTGCCTTCCCGTTACCTACGCGTATATCTGTGCCTTACGGGCACGGATACGGCCAGGTTTGATGGATATTTTCAATCTCAGACAGAACGTCTTCGGACAGGGTGATTTTGGCCGATCCGATATTGAGTTTCAGCTGTTCCATACTGGTCGCGCCAATGATGTTTGACGTCAGGAACGGGCGCGAATTGATATAGGCCAGCGCCATCTGGGATGGATCAAGGCCATTGTCCTTGGCAAGTTTGACATAGGCCTCGGTCGATTTGATGCCGTTTTCGGTCAGATACCGGCCAAAGTACTGCGGCCATTTGGTGACACGGGTGCCTTCGGGGCGTGCCCCACCCAAATATTTACCCGACAATGCCCCACCGCCGAGCGGTGAATAAGCCAGAAGACCGGCATCTTCGCGGATCGAACATTCCGCCATGCCGACTTCGTATTGACGGGTCAGCAGGCTATAGGGGTTCTGGACCGATACCACGCGCGGCCAGCCCTTTTTCTCGGCCAGTTCAAGGAACTTCATCAAGCCCCATGGGTTTTCGTTCGACAGACCGATGTGACGGACTTTACCGGCCTTGACCAAAGCATCAAGGGCTTCGAGGCTTTCCTCGATCGGGGTGAAATCCTCGTCGGCATCATGGACGTAGCCCAGTTTGCCAAAAAAGTTGGAATTCCGGTCCGGCCAATGGAGCTGATACAGATCGACGTAATCGGTTTTAAGACGTTTGAGCGATCCGTCGATGGCTTCATTGATCTGATCACGGGTCAAACGCGGCCCACCGCGGACATAGCCAAAACGTTCGGCAGGGCCGACGATTTTGGTTGCGATCACAAGATCATCACGACGCCCGCGTTTTTCCAGCCAGTTGCCGATGATGGTTTCGGTTTTGGTGAAGGTTTCTTCCATTGCCGGAACCGGATACATTTCGGCGGTATCAATGAAATTGACTTCGTTCGAGGTCGCATAGTCGAGCTGTTCGAATGCTTCATCTTGCGTATTCTGTTGGCCCCAGGTCATCGTACCCAGGCAAATAACACTGACATCAATATCAGTACGTCCCAATCGACGGTATTCCATGTATCAATCCCCTTTTACACCCCGGGTGGGGTGTGCATATTTTTCAATGGATTGAATATATCCTGTCAGGCCGGGGATGGAACCTTTCACAGCAAAAAATGTCGGGCCGCCTTGAATTTATATTGCTGTTGCAAAGCGTTCCAAACGGGTGCGTGTTTAAACAAACAGCGTTAAAACCCCGGTATAGCCATAAAACCGGTCATTACAGACTTCGCCATTGCCGTAAAACCCGGTCAGCGGCAAATCACCCAATTCATCACGAATGATCATCATTTCGCGGCTTTCGGTGCCAAACAAATGCGGCCCACGGGCGACACAGCTGCAATACAGCGCACCACGTGGTTTTCCCGGCAGGCGTTTTTGCACATCGTTCAGCATACGGCGCAGGTCTTCTTCGGCCGCCGCCCCGTCACGCCGGACAAAGCGAACCGCATCACCCGCCTGCACATCACCGCTGATGGCGATCATGTGATTATGTGGATCAACACCCAGAAGATTACGCACGACAAAATCGCCGGTGTCCGAGCCCGGAATCATCAGGGCAACGTGGTAACGACCCGATGCGATGGAATTCTCGCTGCCGTCGGAATTGAGTTCTTCTTTAAGCACCTCAAGGGCGGGGCGGTCATCAAGCGTGGAAACGATGCCTTCGCGCCCTTCGGTCACGCGATGCACCGGGCCGACAGGGGTGCAGGCCTGCGTGATGCCGACCTGAACGGCGGTTTTGGCATCAAACAAAACACCTGATAATCCGCCGTCCACCACACGATCAGCAATCTGTGGCGCGCCGCGTTCGCCCGATGCGATACCGCCGACCAGATAGGTCGAGCCAACCCGCGCCAGTTCGCCAAGGGTGGACAATGACTGGGGTGCGCCCGGATCACCATGGACCAACCCAAAGATCGGTTGCAGGCGGTCGATGGCCTGTTGCAAATCCGGTGCATCCACATCCGCATCGGTTTTCAGCGGTTCGAAAACATGAAAATCCTCACTGGCAAACGGCGCAATCAGCACCGATGCCGCCGGAACCCCGAAATAGGCCCGACCAGATCCACAGACGCCAATGCCGGCCGTCCCCGTCCAGTGTTCGATCGACAAACGTGATCGCAGGAAGGTCAGGATGCTGCCCAGATCGTCAGAAAGCGCCTCGGTGACATACAAAAACGCCAAGGCCTGTTTTGGCAAGGGAGTTGTCTGAAGTTGATCGGCCAGTTCGGAGGCCACTGCTGCCCAGTTTTCACCACTGGCATGTGCCGCGCAAAATTCCCCCGTCATGCATTCTCCCGATGTTCCATGTTGGACCCTTCTGGGGCCTTATTCATATCTAAGCATTGCGGTCTGGTGTTCTCAAGATACGCCGTTAAAAAACCCGCGTGAGCCTAGGTTACCTGAGCCTAGGTTATATGGCGTCGCAGCAGATCCATTGCCGCATTAAGTTGCGTCATGCGTTGGTGCGATCCGTAATTGCTGTCGGGATGATGGATGGCGGCAAGCACGCGATATTTGGTTCGAATTTCGCGTAAATCCGGCCTAGCACTTGGCGCAAACCCCATGACATGTAGGGCCTCGTTGAAGGTGGTCACACCGCGATCAAGCGGATCAAAAGCCAGATTATCAACAATCTGACGCAGACGTTCGAGTTCTTCGCGCGATTGCAAAAGTTCGACCGGGGGTTCGGCCTGACGCTTTTTCAGTGCGCGGGCTTCGGCGAGTGCGGCACTTTCGGCAGCCAGGATATCGGATTTCTCAACCCGCATTTTGACATCGCCCGTGTCAAAATCCAGCGCCATTTTCAAAGCCTTACGCACCATGATGATGGAAAACCCCGGTGGCAGGCGCAATTGCAGGCGCGGCTTTCTACGCCAAGGACGCCCTTCGGCCGGGCCGGATTTCAAAACAATGGTTTCTCGGTCCGACTTGGGTGGATCACCCGGATCATCATACTCATCAATCGCCTTTTCCGGCACGATCAGCATTACAGAGCGCGCAAGGTCGGCGGCATTCACCCCGCGCCGTTCGGCCAAGGCCTGCACCGCATCACGGAAAACCGACGAACAAGGAATGGTGTAGGATTGTTTGACGCCCGGTGTGGTCACGAATATTCCCCACAAGCATTTGATTTATAATACTATATCAGTGTTTTTACGGCGCACGCCGGACATTGAATGGTTAAAGTCTATCGGCGGATTCCGGGCTGGGCAACTGCATTTGCAGTCAAAATTTGAATCGCTTCCGATTCATCCACAGGCCCTATTCGGTCGTCAAACCGCGACTCGGAACTGTTTGATAGAACTTAAACACCTGATATACCAAGGATATTAACGATTCCCGGCACGTTTGGTTTATTTGTCTGATGAAAAGATAGTCAACAAACTTATCCACAAGACTTTGCAGTGGATAACTCTCCAGACACATCTAAGACATTGAATCATAAGGACTATCATTATGAATCATTGCGTTTGATTTTCGCTCCTGCGCAGGGGCCAAATCGACTTTTTGAAGTAAAAATGGCGTCGTTGTTTCCATCTTGCCAACCTGAAAACTACATATGCAGTTACGCCATCGACATTCGGAACATAACCGAAAGTAAATGGAGTGTTAATTTTACACTCGCCCCACTGTTCAGAGCGATTTTAGGCGGGTTTTTGATGCTTTTGCGGGTAAAATAAGCAGCATTGAATACGATATAACTAGTTGATATATAACAGATTAGTGATGATTTTTAGTGTTCTTACGGGATACACTGCCAAGGCAGCCAAAATCATTTCGATAAGCGTACGAATTCCATCTACGTATGCAGTTTTAATTGCTGACTCAGACAGATTTTAGCCGCTTTTTTTGCGCTTTTTTGTCAAAGAACCAAAACTGAAAGTTTCGCAACCGACTGTAATACATACGATTTTTGGTCTTTCCGGCTCAACTGAAAACAGGCCACATCAGATTGATGCGGCCCGTTTGGCAAAATCATAAAACGTCTCGTCGTAGAGATGCCGTGGGCAAAACCGGGAGATGCCCGCCCCGGTTAAGACCCGGAGGTGATGATAGAAACAACATCTGGCAGGATACGCCCGACGATTTCATCAACACCCTGTGCATTGGGATGCATGCCATCATCCTGATTAAGGGCCGGGTCAGCCGCGACGCCATCAAGGAAAAATGGATATAAATCAACCTGATACTCGCTTGCGAGATCGGGATAGATGCTGTTGAATTCATCGCCATATTGCATGCCCATATTGGGCGGAGCCATCATGCCAGCCAGCAAAACATCAATGTCCATTGCGCGCAATTTTTCGATGATCTGAGCCAGATTATCGCGGGTCTGGGCCGGTTCCATGCCGCGCAAGGCATCATTGGCACCAAGTTCAAGCAACACCGCATCGGGTTTATCAACCAATGCCCAGTCAAGCCGCGCCAGCCCTGCTGCTGTGGTATCGCCAGAAACGGAACTGTTGACGACATTGATTGAATGCCCGGCATCCTTCAAGGCGGCTTCAAGCTTTGGCGCAAAGCCGTTTTCTTGCGAAAGTCCATAGCCCGCCATCAAACTATCGCCAAATAAAACAAGGGTTTGCGGCTTGTTTTCACTAGCATTGGCATTGGCAGGTGCAGACAGGAAAATGGCCGCAACCCCAAACAGGATTACACTGCTGCGCGAGACAAACCGCGCGGCACGCCATAGCGGATTTGCAGTGAACTTGATTACACTGCACCCTTGCCCGAAGCCAAAATTCATTACACATCCCATCTCATATGCCTGTTACTTTGTGAAACGGTTACCATACGGTTACCTGCGAACGGCGCATTTCAAACCTGTTATGGTTGAACCGAAACCCTGCGTTTCCGTATGAGTATTTAGCCCGCATTCTTATTCTTGCAATGGATTAAGCCCGATAGGACCCCAGATGAGTGTTACTGAAACTGCCTCGATCCCGGATGACAACACCGTCGCATCACGACAGGAACGTAGCAAAACCGTTGATGTGCAGAACCTCAAACTGCGTCTGGCCGGCCCGGCAGGCATTGTTGAAATCCTGAAAGGGATCGATATTTCTATCGAGGCGGGCGAACGCGTCAGTCTGGTCGGGCCATCCGGATCGGGCAAAACGTCGCTTTTGATGGTGATTGCTGGGCTGGAGCAAGCCCAGGAAGGTGTAGTCACAGTGTGTGGCAATGATTTGCGCACGCTTGATGAAGACGGGCTGGCACTGTATCGCCGCCATCATGTTGGCATCGTGTTTCAGGACTTCCACCTGATCCCGACGATGAGCGCACTTGAAAACGTTGCACTTCCGATGGAGTTTGCCGGGCGCAAGGACGCGTTTGAAAAGGCAGAACAGGAACTTAAAGCCGTCGGGCTCGGTCATCGGATTGGCCATTATCCCGGCCAGCTTTCGGGCGGCGAGCAACAACGTGTTGCGCTGGCGCGCGCCCTTGCCACCGATCCTGAGCTGTTGCTGGCTGATGAGCCGACCGGGAACCTTGATGGGGCGACCGGCGAAACGATTATTGAATTGCTGTTTGATCTGGCCAAGCGCAAAGGATCGACGCTGCTTTTGATTACCCATGATCCCAATCTTGCCGACCGGTGCGACCGCACCATCATGCTGCGCGATGGTGAAATCGTTTCGCAGCAGGAAGAGCACTCATGAGCCGCACGACAAACGCATCGGATGGTCGCAATGGCGCAGACCGCCTGTGGTCGATTGCGTGGCAAGTCTGTCGCCGGGAATTACGCGGCGGCTTGTCCGGCTTTTGGATTTTCCTTGCCTGTCTTGCACTGGGCGTCGGCGCAATTGCGGCCGTGGGAAACGTTTCGGAATCCGTTCTATCGGCACTTGAGCGTGACGGGCGGAAGCTTTTGGGTGGCGATGTTGAGTTGCGCCTGACCCATACGGATGCCACCCCCCAACAGCTTGAATGGCTTAGCGATAATACCGAACGGGTTGGGCAACTTGCGACCATGCGGACCACCGCCTATGGCCCCGATCAACGCCGTTTGGTTGAGCTTAAAGCCGTTGATGATGCCTATCCGCTGTTTGGCGAGATGGAACTGGCCGATGACATTCCCTTTGCCGGAAGTCTTGATCAAAAAGACGGTGTTTGGGGGGCTGTGACCGAGGCCGGATTGCTGGAACGCCTTAAGATCAAGGTTGGCGATACGGTGAAACTCGGTGACATCGACGTGCAAATTCGCGGCGTCATCACCACCGAACCCGACAAGGCCGTTGGCTTTTTCAACTTTGGTCCGCGTTTAATGGTGTCCAAGGATGCATTGATGCAAACTGGGCTGGTGCAGCCCGGAAGCCTGATCCGCTATTATTACGCTTTGGATTTGAATGACAGTGAAACACCGACCGCGTTTCGTGAACGGCTTGATGAACAGTTTGAAGATGCCGGGTGGCGCGTGCGCGATACCGCCAACGCCAATCCGGGACTGCGCCGGTTTATCGAACGGTTGACCCTGTTTCTGACCCTTGTTGGATTGTCCGCCCTTCTGGTTGGAGGGATTGGGGTGGCCAATGCGGTGCGCAGCCATATCGAAAGCAAAACATCCGTGATCGCCACCTTGAAATCGGTGGGCGCATCGCATGGGCTGGTGTTGCGGATTTACTTCCTGCAAATCCTTGTACTGGCCGTTATCGGCATTACGATTGGTCTTTTGATCGGGGCAGTGACCCCGGCCGTTGTCGCCCCGCTTCTGGCCGGACGGCTGCCGATTGATGTCACATTGGGCCCGGCCTTGCCGTCGCTGCTTATTGCGACCAGCTTTGGCATTCTGACCACATTGGTCTTTGCCCTGCCGTCGTTGTTGCGGGCGCGTGAAATTCCCGCCGCACGTTTGTTCCGGGCCAGTGCCGGATTGCTGGGTGGCAGCCCGGTACGCAAACGCGACTTGCCCTATATCGGCGCGCCACTTGTGCTGTTGCTGATTTTGACCGTAATGACCGCCACTGATAAGACCATCGCCCTTGGCTTTATCGGCGGGTCGGCAGCAGCGATTGTGATTTTCACCTATGCCGGGCGGGCAATTGTATCCTTATCGAAACGGTTCACCACCGGACGCAACGCCTTTTCACGGCTTGCCCTCACCAACCTGCATCGACCAGGCGCCAGCACGGTTCCGGTCGCCCTGTCGCTTGGGCTTGGTCTGACACTTTTGGTGACTATTTCGGGGATCGAGGGCAACCTTGATAACGAGATTAATGAGAACCTGCCGGAGTCTGCCCCGGCGTTCTTCTTCCTTGATATTCAACCTGACCAGATTGAGGCGTTCCGCACCCAGCTTCTGGCAAAGGATAATGTTTCGGATGTCGAACAAACACCGATGTTGCGCGGGCGTGTCACCGCAGTTGATGGCGTTAAATCCGAAGATGTCGGACCGGGCGATGATCGTTGGTTCCTGCGCGGGGATCGTGGGTTGACCTTTGCTGCCGTACCGCCGCCCGAAACCAAACTGGTACGCGGCGATTGGTGGCCGTCAGATTATAATGATGCCTCCAAACCGCTGGTATCGATCAGTGCGGACATCGGCAATGCCTTTGACCTTCAGCCGGGCGACACATTGACGGTGAATATCCTCGGGCGCGACATCACCGCCGAGATCGCCAATTGGCGCGAAATCGAGTGGCAGAGCCTGCGGATGAATTTTGCCATGGTGTTTTCGCCGGGCCTGATCGACAAGGCCCCCTATAGCCTGATTGCCACCGCCCATATGCCACGCGACATGGAAGAACCGGTGGATCGCATGATTGGGATCGACTTCCCCAATGTGTCGGCCATCCGGGTGCGCGAAGCCCTTGAAGCCGCCAATGCCATTCTGGCCGGAATTGGTACCGCGCTTAATGCGACGAGCATGATCGCGATTGTTGCCGGTGTGCTGGTGCTGGCCGGGGCGGTTGCCGCAGGGCGGCGCAAACGCATCTATGATGCCGTGGTGCTTAAGACACTGGGCGCAACACGGGCCAACATCCTTTATGCCTATGCGCTGGAATACGGCATTCTTGGGCTGGCGACCGGGGTTTTGGCCGCGCTGGTGGGCTCCATTGCCGCATGGTCGGTGCTTGTGCTGGTGATGGGGGCGTCCTGGACGCTTCTACCCGCGACAATACTGGGTCCGATTGCCATCGGGCTGTTTGCCACCCTGTCAGCTGGTTTTGTCGGCACGTGGCAAGCGTTGCGCAGTCCAGCGGCACCGTTACTGCGTAACGAGTAACACAGCACGCACATGAAAAGGGCCGGTCACATCAATGACCGGCCCCTTTTGGTTTAGGGCAATGCGCATTACGCCAAATCGCGCAAAGCCCGCCGAACGACCTTGCCTGTCGTCGTCATGGGCAGTTCATCAAGAAAGGCAATTTCGCGCGGGTATTCATGGGCGGCCAGACGGGTTTTAACGAACTGCTTGATGTCGTCTTCAAGCTCGGCACTTTGGGCAAAGCCATCGGCCAGAATGACAAAGGCCTTTACGATTTGCCCGCGCTGGGGATCAGGTTTGCCTATAACCCCGGCCATCCGGACAGCCGGATGGGCAATCAGGCAATCTTCGATCTCGCCCGGACCAATCCGGTATCCCGCTGAACTGATGACGTCATCGTCGCGTCCGACAAAGCGGATATAGCCGTCTTCATCGACACAGCCCATATCGCCGGTCAGCAACCATTCACCGATGTATTTTTCCTGTGTGGCGTCTGGATTGCGCCAATATTCCAGAAACATCACCGGATCGGGTGCACGCACAGCAATCCGGCCCATCTCACCAGCACCCAGCACATTGCCATCCAGATCAATCACCGCAACATCATGCCCCGGCACTGGACGGCCCATGACACCGGGCTTGGGATCCATGATCGACTGGCAGGAACTAACCACCATGTTGCATTCGGTCTGACCATAAAACTCGTTGATCGTGACACCGAAAACCCGATGTCCCCAATCAAGAAGTTCCGACCCAAGCGTTTCACCACCACTTGCGATAGAGCGTAAATTACAGTTGAATTTTTGCGCCACATCATCACCCGCCGCCCGCATCATCTTTAACGCGGTTGGCGGCAGGAAGGTATTGCGCACGCCGAACTGCGCAATCAGTTCAAAGGCAGCCTCGGGGGTGAATTTTTCAAACCGGTGGGCGACGACTGGCACCCCGTGATGCCAAGATGGCAGAAGCACATCAAGCAACCCACCGATCCATGCCCAGTCGGCGGGCGTCCACATGACGTCATTGTCCTTTGGAAAGAAATCATGTGACATTTCGACACCGGGCAAATGGCCCAGCAATACCCGGTGCGCATGAAGGGCACCTTTGGGCTGGCCGGTGGTTCCTGATGTATAAATGATCAGGGCTGGTTCATCGGCACGGGTTTTAACCGGCTCGAACTGATCACTGGCCTCCGCCGACAGGGCCTTGAAATCAAAACAACTATCGGGCGCACCATCAATCACATAGACATATTCCAAGGCGGGTAAAAGATCGCGAATTTCCGCAATTTTTGCCGCTCCTTCGCGGTCAGTGACAAGTGCCTTGGCCGCACAGTTGCCCAACCGGTATTCCAGCGCATCAACGCCAAAAAGGGTAAACAGCGGCACAGCAATGCCACCCATTTTATAGGTCGCAACATGGGCAATCGCGGTTTCGGGACTTTGCGGCAGTAAAATCCCGACCCGGTCGCCGCGGCGAATACCATGGCGGCGCATGACATTGGCAAAGCGGTTTGAAAGTCGTTTGATCTGGGCAAAACTGTAATCACGGCGGGACCCGTCCCGCCTGCGATACATCAGCGCCAGCCGATCCGGATCGTCGGCCCATTTGTCACAGACATCGACACCAATATTGAAATAAGTCGGCACATCCCAGACGAACTCCGAGCGCACCGTCGCGTAATCATCACGACAGACCAGCATGTTTCCTCCCTGTATCTGCCACTGTTATTTGTTTTTTGGCTGCGGCAGATTTTCGCAGCATGCTAGTGCCAATCAGAGAAAATTGGAAGGTCTGTCTGAGCAACGGTCAGCTCAGTACCCTCAGCGTGCGGGATCGAGCAGAAACGTAAAGTTGGCCGTTTGCCCGGCGTCGGTTACCGCATTGACATGGCAGCCAAGGCAGGTCGCATCACTATGATGCTGGATAAAGCTTTCAAGGGCACTGTTGGTTAGAAAACGCGGCACTTCGCCAACACCAAACGGTGCCCCACCCGGATTGCCGATCCATTGCGTGCCCAGCAGCATGTAATTTGCCCAAACCGTGCCTTCCAGTTTGGCTTGCCAGACAAAGTTGGCTTCGGCCGTTCCGGAAAACAATCGCCAACACCGAACAATATCGGGCGGCACCACAGCCCCCCCCGACGCTGTGCGGGCATATGGTGCATGATCATCCCACCGAAGGTCCGCTTGAACGGACTGATTGGCCCGCCCCCCTGCCCCGGTTCGGCCCCCATAAAAAAGGAACCCGTCGGTCGGGGTTTGGAGCCCGGCCGGATCGGGGGCCAGACAGCCATCGGCAAACGGTGTATCGGTGATGATGCTATTGGGGCGTCGCGCGTTGGCTGCCAGCGGCACCGTGCCAACATGTTCGAAACTCGACCAGATCCAGCGATCCCCATTGCCACTGGTCACACGTTCAACCAGATGCATTCCGACAAGCCCGACCGTCACATCAAGGCAGGCTGACTTGCCATCGAGAGTAACATCCCCATCCAAGGCAATGCGTGCCGCACGGGTGAAATAGCGATCTCCTGACAGTCCATCGGGCAAAATACGCCAGGCAAATTTCAAAAGCTGTGCGCCCATGACACTGTTTTTGCGCGCATCAACAGCCGCATCGGCAACCACAGCATCAGCAGAGTGAGACGCCGAAGCCGTCTTGATCACGCCTTTGGCAAAACTGCCGGTATTTGAAACGCGGGTGTTGGGACCATGCCCCATGGGGAAAGCAACCGGTTGCCCGGCATTGGCAAACTCCAGACGTCCGGATTCGTGGTCCAGTCCGTTTTGACGAATGTAATTGGCCGCGACCGGGTTGATGCGGGTTTCATACAAAATGAAATTCCCGGCCTGATCGACCAGAATGTCACCGCTTGATTGGACATGACTTGCCAGCAGCAGGGCCCCGTCGGGCAGACCATCCCGGCAGGCCGGGTTTGGCATGGCAACCTCGGAAAACAGATCCCGTCTGGTGGGATATGTTTCCCACCGCGCAAGACCGTTCCCAGTTGGATCAGACGAGGTTACGGCAACAAAGGACTGCCAGGAAAACCGGTCAAAAGGTCGTTGGGCTTCGTAGGCCAAAAATCGGTAAATGAAACTGGCGTCAAATTCAGGCACATCGACCGGCGCAACAGAACAGGGTGCGGCCTGATCGGGATCAGCACAAAATTCGGATTGAGGATATTTGTCGGTAAAAACCGGAATGGCGCCCGAATCCGGGTTCGCCGTCAGATTGGCATTCTGGGCCCGACCGCCATTTGGCAAGACAATACAAAACAACGCCAAACCCGCAAGCGCAGCCATGCTTAAACCCGATAAACGCCAAGACAGGCGCTCGGTGATAAGGTTTTGAAGTCGCTTAACGTTTTTGATCAAACTTGGCCCGGACATGGCAGATTGAGCCTTTGTGTCTTGCTATCACTGCGCGATTACCCCCTGCATTCAAGCATATTAGCGCTTTTTTGAACGATTGTCGCGTCCAAGCGCGAAGTGAACAAGATCACAACATATATTCCCGCAAGGGGCATCAATCGGGCAAACCGTTGCTTTTCGTGGAAATTCTGCCATATTTTGACCATTGCAGGATACTATCAGTATTCTGCTCACAATTGGATCAAAGAGGGATTTCAATGGCTTTTGAAACGCGTCAACGCGGCTATGACGTCTCGGTTGGCCGGTCGGCGGCCGAGATCGATGCAGGTCTCCGCGCCTATATGCTAAGTGTTTATAACTACATGGCATCCGCACTGGCTCTGACCGGTGTGGTCGCGATGGCAGTGTCCACCAGCCCAACCCTGATGCAGGCTATTTTCGGTACAGGACTGCAGTGGATTGTGATGCTGGCCCCGATCGGGCTGGTGTTCTTCCTGAGCGCGCGCATTCACAAAATGAGCTTTGGCGCTGCACAGACGACGTTCTGGATTTATGCCGCCCTGATGGGTCTGTCGCTTTCATCGATCTTCCTGGTTTATACCGGTGAATCGATTACCCGGACCTTCTTCATCACCGCAGGTACTTTTGGTGCGATGAGCCTGTTTGGCTACACCACCAAGAAAGATCTGTCGGGCTGGGGCAGCTTCCTGTTCATGGGTCTGATCGGCATCATCATTGCCATGGTGGTCAACATCTTCCTCGCGAGCACGATGTTGCAGTTCATCATCTCGGCTGCTGGTGTACTGATCTTCACGGGCCTTACCGCCTATGACACCCAGCGCATCAAGGAAGAGTATCACGAACATGACGACACCGCGACTTCGGGCAAGAAAGCCCTGTTCGGTGCCCTGCGTCTGTATCTTGACTTCGTGAACCTGTTTATCATGTTGCTGCACTTCTTCGGCGCAAGCCGCGAGTAGAATGCGTCACGCATTCGCAGTCAGAAACCCCGCAGTGCAAGCTGCGGGGTTTTCTTTTGCCTGCATGAAATTTGTCCCAAGGGAAACCGTCGCGACATCGTAAAAACAGGATGCCCAAGATCAAGCCAATGATCGATCAGGACCCGGTGGATTCCTGATTGTTCTCACCCCCGGTCGCATCCATCACGGCCTTGCGATGGGACAACTGGGACAGCATGTTTTCCGCCCGCGTATAGCCACCCGATGCGGCGCGCGCAGCACCCTTGGCCCCGGCATCGGTAAAAGCTTCGTACGCTTGCGAGAAGCTGACACGCGCCAGCCCCGTCATCTTTGAATCTTTGCCCTGGCTGCCATTCATCAGTTGAACCGAGGCCAGTGCAAACATTGTCCGCCCCCAGATATAGGGCTGATCACGCCGGGCACAGACCTTGAGCGATGCCTGATACACAGGAATGACCTGTTCATCGGGAATATGGATATCATTGATCAGGGCCGATGCGACGATGGACTCCGCCAGACCATAAGCCGCAATTGCATACAGTGCCGCATGCGACCGGTTGCTGATCATGCCAATTGCCCGGCGAAACTGCACGACACCACTATCGGCGAGTTTGGCGTTTTCGGTTTCTTTGGCATGAGCAACCAATGCTTCGCCCCCCCGGCAAATCGCCGTCGCACAGTCGGCGGCCGATCCGCCAGTCAATTCAAAGCGCCGGACAAGGAACTTCCAAAGTGCGATGGCCAAGGTTCCCGTACTTGCCTGCATGTTGCTGACCAACGACCAATTCACCAACCCGCCATAAAGCGCAAGAATGGCTGTTTTCTGGCAATCGACCTTGTCAAAATCGCTGATTCCGGCAATGAGTTCCTCGGTACTGGCTTCTTTGACGACGACTTCCTTATGGTGCAGTTTTTCGCCCAGCAGCCCCGATGGCGCCGCAGCCTTCACGACAGCCTTCTCGACAGGTTGATCCCCGGCGGCCTTAAGAATTTGACGGATTTGGGGTTCAATCACGCGCATCGCCGTCGCGCAATATTTGCGATCACCGGTTTCAGCCAGAACGTAAGCCGCAAAGGCATAGGCCGTTGCCACGCCGGGCCCCGCAGCATCAAACGTATCGCCCTTCTGAATGCGTTCCTGAATATCTTCAAGGTGCGAGGTCAGGCGCGCCATCTGCTGGGACCGCATTTCACTGCCGCGCGCCTGATGAACAAGTTCCGCGGAAAGTAAGATACGCAGGGCTTCTGTCGTATCGTGATGTTCAGGCAGCTTGAAACAATGGGTCAGCGGCATGATCAGGCCATAAAGCGACGATGCCAGTTCATCGCTGATCAGGTGAACTTCAAGCTGGCCGGTGGCATCGTTTTGCCTTCCCCAGAACATTGCTTGTGCATCACGCTGATGGGCAACGTTCAATGCGCCAAGCTTAGTCTCACGTATGGCCTGAAAGGGATCCGCAACATCGGGGTTCGGCGCAAAAAACTGATTTACCAGAACGACCTGACTGTCTGGAATCGATGCAAGACTGCGCGAAAGAATATTGGCAATGGCATCAGGCTGTTCCGGGCTGGTCGGTGTTGCACCCCCTGCAGCACTCGCATTAGCAGGATTGGCATTGGCAGGGTTAGCACCGGAAAAGCGCGCAATGGCATAGCGGTATGACGGTTCCGGTTCTGACGTTGTCACATCAGAATCAGATGTCACAACGTCGTCAGTATGCCCGTTTGCGTCTTGGCCTGCGAACAGCGATTTGATCGCAAGACCAACGACAGACCAGAAACCAGCCATTACATCCCTTATCCGTGATCATGCATTGCGAATTGGAAAACAAAAGCCCGACAAAGAGTTACGGGACCATTGTCTGCCGCGAGTCAATTGGGGTCAATGCACTCAATACCGGTTTTCACGATACTGAAGGATAGGAGTTCGCCACCCGAAAACATAATCAATACTGACAAATGTCTGATAAATCGGCATTATTTTATGTTTTAGTTCCAAGGGCGTCTTCGTTGTCGACGGGCATTCTGATTGCGAGACTGTGTCTGCCACGGCCCAGAATGGGCAGGTTGATCAGCTGTTTGATCTGTCACCGGAACAGTCATGGCCTTAAGACGGGCAATGCGGTTGGCCATATCGGGGTGGGTTGAAAACAAACTGTCCATCCCCTTTCCCGACAGTGGGTTGGCGATATACATGTGCGCGGTTGCCGGGTTACGTTCTGCATCCTGATTGGGGATGGTGTGAACGCCTTTATCAAGCTTGTTCAAGGCACTGGCCAGCCATAACGGATGGCCGCAAATCTCCGCGCCCATTTTATCGGCTTGGTATTCGCGGGTACGTGAAATCGCCATCTGAACCAACATCGCGCCAAGCGGGGCCAGAATGGCGACCAAAATCATGCCAAAGCCGCCAAGCGGATTGTTGTTGTCGTTCCGATGACCGCCAAAGATACCGGCAAACATTGCAAAATTCGCCAAGGCAGAAATGGCACCGGCGATGGTCGCGGTAATTGTCATGGTCAGGGTATCGCGGTTTTTAACATGGGCCAGTTCATGGGCCATGACCCCGGCGATCTCGTTCCGATCCAAAAGCTTGAGCAATCCGGTGGTTGCCGCCACGGCCGCATTTTCCGGATTACGCCCGGTGGCAAAGGCATTGGGCTGTGGATTTTCAACCACATAGACCTTGGGCATCGGCAAACCGGCATTCTGCGACAATTCACGCACCATCGAAACCAGTTCCGGTGCCGTGCGGTCATCGACCTGGCGGGCGCTTCGCATCCGAAGCAGCATCGCATCCGAGTTCCAATAGGCAAACACGTTCATCGCACCAGCAAAAAGCAAGGCGATGATCATGCCCTGCTGCCCGCCAATCATCATGCCGACCACGCCAAACAGCGCGGTCAACCCGGCGAGTAACAAACCTGTACGGATGTAATTCATGCTCAAGCGCCCTTCAGACAACGACATCGGGCAAAAGATAGGCATAAGTATTCACATGGCAAGGCATGCCGAAGAAAGGTGAGATCGAACTCACATCATGTCGTGCTAGGGCAGCGGACAGGCTTTGCGTAAATCCTAGTGAATCATCTTTCGATCAGGCCCGTGGGCGGAAATCAAAACACGCTATCAGAAAAAGGAAGAAACAGCCGGACCTACGGGGGTCGGGGGGGGGAAGTTGGCCCGGCTGTTTCTGCAACGATTCCGTTTACTCCGCAGACTGATTGGAATCAGCCCCATCGAGTGAACGGACTTCGTCGCGCCGGCCAATCATGCGCACGAGCACATAAAAGACCGGAGTCAGGATCAGGCCAAATATCGTCACACCCAGCATGCCCGAGAAAACGGCAATACCAATCGCGTGGCGCATCTCGGCCCCGGCACCACTGGACAGAACCAGCGGCACGACGCCCATGATGAAGGCCAGTGATGTCATCAGGATCGGGCGCAACCGCAGGCGGCTGGCCTCGATCGCAGCCTGAAGCGTTGTGCGGCCCTGATGTTCAAGTTCGCGGGCGAACTCGACAATCAGGATCGCGTTCTTTGATGCCAGTCCGGCGAGAACAAACAGACTGATCTGGGTGAAGATGTTGTTATCCCCGCCAAACAGATAGACACCAAAGACAGCAGAAAGGATGCTCATCGGGACGATCATGATGACCGCCAGCGGCATGGTCAGGCTTTCGTACTGGGCCGCCAGAACCAGGAACACCAGAAGGATACAGATCGGGAAGATATACATTGCTGTATCGCCCGCCAGAATCTGCTGATAGGTCAGCTCTGTCCACTCATAGGACATACCCGGTGGCAAGGTTTCATCGAGTATCTTGATGATGGCGGCTTCTGCCTCACCACTGGAATAACCCGGTGCCGCATTGCCGTTCAGATCCGCCGACCGGAACCCGTTGTAGCGCATGGCCGTATCGGGCCCAAACGTTTCGGTAACGGAAAGAACACTGCCAAGCGGCACCATATCGCCATCCGCATTACGCGTTTGCAGACGCAGGATGTCTTCGGGACTGGATCGATAAGGCTTATCGGCCTGCGCAATCACCTGATAGGTACGGCCAAATGTATTGAAATCATTGACATACATTGACCCCAGATAGACCTGCATGGTTCGGAAGATTTCATCAACTGGAATGCCAAGTTGCTGCACCTTTGTACGATCAAGAGACGCCTGAAGCTGCGGGACGTTGATGTTGTAGCTTGAGAACACACCGGTCAGTTCAGGTGCTGCCCATGCCTTGGCCAGAACCTGTTTCATGGCATCATCAAGGGCGCGATACCCCTGATCGGAGCGATCCTCCACCTGCAGCTTAAACCCGCCAACCGTGCCAAGACCCTGCACCGGCGGTGCGGGGAAAATGGCAACGAAGGCCTCATCAATCGCTCCAAACTTCTGTTGAAGTTTGCCCGCAATCGCCAAGCCCGACAGATCGTCACTTTTGCGTTCGGCAAAGTCGGTCAGGGTGACAAACACAATGCCCGCACTTGAACTGTTCACAAACCCGTTGATCGAGAGCCCCGGGAAAGAAACGGCACTTTCAACACCGGGTTCCTTAAGCGCAATGTCAGACATTTCACGAATGACATCTTCGGTCCGGTCCAGCGTTGCGCCCTGTGGGAGTTGGGCAAAACTGACAAGATACTGTTTGTCCTGAATTGGGACAAAGCCGTTCGGCAATATCTGGAACCCCTGATAGGTCAGGGCCAGCAAGCCGACATAAAGCACCATCATGATTGATTTCACACCCAGAAGGCGCTTAACCCCCCCGGCATAAAGATCAGTACTACGGTTAAAGAACCGGTTGAACCCACGGAAGAACCAGCCAAAGACAAAGTCCATGCCGCGTGTCAGCCAATCCTTTGGCGCATCATGACTGCGCAACAAGATCGCCGACAGAGCCGGGCTTAAGGTAAGGGAATTGATCGTCGAAATGATGGTTGCAATCGCAATGGTCAGAGCAAATTGCTGATAAAACTGGCCGGTCAGGCCACTGATAAAGGCAATCGGCACAAACACACCGGTAATCACAAGCGAGGTTGCGATGATCGGCCCGGTCACTTCGCGCATGGCCGCAACCGTTGCATCGCGCGGCGACAAGCCGCGTTCGATGTTTCGTTCAACGTTTTCGACAACGACAATCGCATCATCGACCACGATCCCGATGGCAAGGATCAGACCAAACAGCGACAGCACATTGATCGAAAAGCCCATCAACAGCATCAGCGCAAAGGTCCCGATGATCGAAACCGGCACAGCCAGCAGCGGAATAATTGACGCCCGCCATGTTTGCAGGAAGATCGTGACCACCAGAACAACAAGGGCAATGGCCTCAAGCAAGGTCATGATCACAGATTTGATCGAGCCGCGTACAAAGACGGTCGGGTCATAGACAATGCTGTAATCAAGGTCCTCGGGGAAGTTCTGCTTGAGTTCCTCCATCGCGGCCCGAACGTTGCTTGAGATATCAAGCGCGTTTGAGCCGGGCGATGCAAAGATCGGCAGGGCGACGGCGGGCTTGTTATCAAGCAGGGAGCGCAGCGCATATTGCTGTGCCTCCAACTCGATCCGTGCCACATCGCCAAGACGGGTAATCGTGCCATCTTCACCGCGTTTGATGATGATGCTTCCGAACTCTTCGGGTGTTTCCAAACGGCCACTGATGTTGATCGGCAACTGGAACTGCACGCCGGTGTCATAAGGTGCCCCGCCAATGATCCCCGCAGCAACCTGAACGTTCTGGCTTTGGATGGCGGCAACCACCTCACCCGCCGTCAGGTTACGTTCGGCAACCTTGTCCGGATTGAGCCAGACACGCATGGCGTAATCGCCCGACCCAAACAGCCCTACCTGCCCGACGCCGCCAATACGTGCCAGACGGTCCCGCACATTCAGCGTCGCGTAGTTGCGCAAATACAGCATGTCATAGCGTTCATTGGGCGACCGCAAATGCACGACCATGGTCAGGTCGGGTGACTGTTTTGATACAGTCACGCCAAGCTGACGCACGACATCGGGCAGACGCGGTTCGGCCTGCGATACGCGGTTCTGGACTTTTTGCTGCGCCAGATCCGGATCGGTCCCGATTTCAAATGTCACGGTCAGCGACAGGTTGCCATCGGTTGTCGCCAGCGAGTTGATATAAAGCATCCCCTCAACCCCGTTGATTTGCTCTTCAAGCGGGGAGGCAACAGTTTCGGCAATCTCGGCGGGGTTTGCACCGGGAAATTTGGCTTGGACCACGACGGTTGGCGGCACGACTTCCGGGTATTCGGAAATCGGCAAACGCCACATGGCAATCAGGCCAGCCAAAAGGATAAGAACGGACAGGACGCCGGCAAAAATCGGGCGATCCACGAAAAATCTGGATAAGTTCTGCATGACGGTCAGCCTTGCTTATGCGCGCAGTAAAGCACCCCTCAGGATGCTGAGGCCTGCAGAATTTCGGGGGCGACGGACATACCGGGACGAACCTTCATGATGCCGTTCACAATGACAAGTTCACCAATCTCAAGACCGGATGTGACAATCCGCATGCCGTTGAGTTCTGACCCCAGCATCACCTGACGGTAGGCAACCGTGTTGTCGGGCTGAACGACATAGACGAATTTACGATCCTGATCGGTGCTGATCGCCTCAGGCGGGATCATGATGACCTCTTCCTTGGCAAGCGTGCCAAGTTCCAGACTGGCAAAGGTGCCCGGCAGAAGGGTGCCATCAAGATTGTCAAACAGTGCCCGGGTCCGGATGGTGCCGGTGCGCGCATCAATGCGGTTGTCAAAGCTGTGTACGTGACCAGAAACATGCCGGCCGTTCGACAGCGTCATATTGACCGGGATGCTTTGCGCGGCATCATCAATCTTGCCACTGGCGCCAAGGCTGGCAAAGAAGGTCTGCTCATCAAGGTCGAAATCGGCATAGATTTTCCCGGTTGAGACAATGGTGGTCAGAACCGGGGCGTTTGGACCGGCATTGACCTGGTTGCCAACGGTCATTTCGACACGGCTGACACGCCCGTCAATCGGGGCTTTGACATAGGCGTGATCAAGTTCGATTTCAGCCAGTTCAAGCTGTGCCTGCGCACGGGTGACCTGACTTTGTGCGACCTGATGGGTGCTAAGCCGTTCGTCATAAACACGTTTTGACACCGTGCCATTGGACACCAGCTTTTCCGCACGTTCCTTTTCCTTGGAGGCCAGCGACAGGTTTTGACGGGCAACGGAAAGTTCTGCGCGTGCTTCATCGACTGCGGCCTGATAGCTGCGCGGGTCAATCACGGCAAGAATATCGCCCTGCTTGACCAACTGACCGTCTTCAAAACCGATTTTGACGATCGCACCACTGACCTGCGGGCGCAACTGGACTTCTTCGACAGCACTCAGACGGCCGGAAAAGTTGCTCCAGAGACGAACAGAATTACTTTTTACATCGGAAACGGTGACCGGTGTTGCCATGGGTGCGGACTGAACCGCGACCTCATCGGCGGCGGAACCGGTGACATGCAAGCCATATCCACCGGCGGCAACTGCCAGCGCCAGAACGGCCGCGGGCAGCAATATTTTGCGTTTTGATCGAGACTGCATCTTTCCATCTTCCAAAAGCGTGAGCCGCACATATTGCGGACTGTTTGACCGATAGATGCATACCGATCGGTTTGCTTGCAAGGGGAAGAAGGCAAAAAAGTGGTTATTTTTTAAATTATTTTAGAACGCATCCGAAACATCAGGCCGCGTCAGAAGAGCTTACATCCCTGAATTTACATTGTAAATTGAGGATTCGACAGATGCCTTCACGCAGATCAGACCGAACAGTATCAAGATCATTAAAAACCTTGCCATAGGTCAAAAGCCCGTGGACATACTGGAAAATCATGCGCGCCAGTGTTGTGACGTCTCCATCCTCGCTGAGCATGCCCTCGCCTTTGAGACCACGCACCATGGATGCAAGGTATTTGATCTGTTCTTCGGCCAGTTCGCGTGAGCAATCCTGAATTTCGATGTCTTCGGGGCCGACCTGACCGCCTGCGGTGAAAATCGGACAGACACAGACTTCGCTTTCACCGGGGATTGCGTATTTTTCCTGTTTGCTGCAGACCAGATCGATATAGCGGTTCAGTTGCTCAATCGGGGAAATATCGGGCGAAAAGATCGAACGGAGCTCGTCCTTGCCCTTTTCCCAATGCTGTCGCGCAGACGCGGCAAACAAGGCGGCCTTGCTGTCAAAGTGATGATAGAACGCGCCCTTGGTGACACCGGCATGTTTGCAGACGTCGCTGACGCCGATATCGTGGTAACTACGGGTCGTTAACAGCTCCATGGCTGTCTCAAGCAGCTTGATCCGGGTTTCTGCAGCGTTCCTCATGGCTTTGACCTAATTTTTTTTATGTATGTAACGAATATACGAACCGGTCGGTATTTTTCAAGTAAATGACCGGATATATTGTCACTTCATCATGTAATAATGGCAACAGGATGACAGTAATGTTTGCAAATTCAAAGCGCTAAGCCGTGATGAGTTAAAAACGCATAGCAGCCGTCATAGCGGTATTTTCCGCCGTTCTGCGACACCACATCGGCCAAATCTGCCCGATGACCACACAAAAGAAAGGAGGGCCCGAAACGCGCCCTCCTGACATAG
This sequence comes from Thalassospira lucentensis MCCC 1A00383 = DSM 14000, assembly GCF_000421265.1. GTDB lineage: Bacteria > Pseudomonadota > Alphaproteobacteria > Rhodospirillales > Thalassospiraceae > Thalassospira > Thalassospira lucentensis. The sequence continues at coordinate 130,895 of NZ_ATWN01000006.1, forward strand.
ATACTGACATAAACTGTGACGCGTGATCAGGCGCCGGTCAAAGCCCTGATCTGACGGTTGGCAACCGTGATCATGGAAAGATCAATCTGACCTGCGGCCCGCAGTTCATTGATCAGTTCATCACAGCGTGCACAACCCCGTTGATGGGCATCCACCCACTTATCAACCAGTTCGGCACCCGATGCGCCCTTTTTGCCCGCACCAAGAACCGCACGGGTCAATTCACGCTGATGACCATAAAGATCGTCAACCACCGCCGCACGGGCGAGTTTCTGCCAATGGGTTTCGGCTTCGATTGAATCGGCGGCTGCCCGCATCAGGCCAAGCTGGAACCGGGCCCCCACTGCAAAGTAGGTGGCCCCGACTTCGATCACATCCCGGCCCGTGGCCTCGGCAATACGGACGACATCACAAATCGCCACCATCTGCGCCATGGATGCCACGCGGCGTGCCAAATCTTCGGGCACACCCTGTGCGACCAGGGATTGTGCCTTTTGATCCAGCGACGTTCTGAAACCGGCATCAACCGGCACGATATCGTCAAAGGCATCAATCACCTTTGACACTGCCGGGCGGAACATCTCGATCTTGGCCCCAACATTAAGTTCCTCGCAATTGCGCAGGAACCATTGGGTGACATGATTGACCATCCGGTTGATGTCGCGGAACATGCCGATCTGAAGCTTGGCCAGAACCACGTTATCAAGGGCCTCAATCCCGGCCCAGATATCACGCAGACCAAACACCGCACGGGTAATCAAATACCCGCGCGACACATCCACAGCCGAAAGACCCGTGGCTTCCATCATGTCATGAACAAAGGTGCCCCCGACCCGGTTGACCAGACTGTTGGTCGCAACGGTCGCAATGATTTCACGCTTCAACCGATGTTCTGAAATCGCATCGGCGTATTTCTTACGCACCGGCGTCGGGAAATAGCGCACCAGTTCTTCGACCAAAATCGGATCGTCTGGCAAATCAGATTCCAGCACCTCGTCATACAGCCAAAGTTTGGCATAGGGCATCAGAACCGAAACTTCGGGCCGTGTCAGGCCTTCGTGGTTGCTGGCACGTTTTGCAAGTTCTTCGTCATCAGGAAGATATTCGATCTCGCGGTTAAGCCGTCCTTCGCGTTCCAGCATCCGGATCAAACGCACCTGTGCATCGAGCACATCGGCACTTGCCGCATAGGTGTTCGAGATCGCCTGACTTTGCAGATAATTGTCCCGCAGAACAAGATCACCGACCTCATCGGTCATTTCGACCAGAAGCTTGTTGCGCTGCTTTTCGGTCATGTCCCCGGCGGCGACAACTTCGCCAACAAGGATCTTGATGTTGACCTCATGGTCCGAGCAATTCACACCCGCAGCATTATCGATGGCGTCAGTATTCAAACGACCACTGGCATGGGCATACTCGATACGGCCCCGCTGTGTGGCGCCAAGGTTGGCCCCCTCACCAATGACCTTTGCGCGAATTTCACGGCCATTGATGCGAATGGCATCATTGGCACGGTCGCCTGCGTCGGCATTGGTTTCCATCTGCGATTTGATATAGGTCCCAATCCCGCCGAACCACAGAAGTTCAACATCGGATTTCAGGATGGCCTTCATCATATCAGCGGGTGTTACCTTGCCCGTCTCAAGGCCCAGCAACTTGCGGACTTCTGGCGACGGATCAAGGGTTTTGGCTTTGCGATCAAAAATATCCCCGCCTTTGGACAGGGTCTTTTTGTCGTAATCGCCCCAGCCGGATCGCGGCAGATCGAACAGGCGTTGGCGTTCAGCAAAGCTTTTTGCCATATCCGGGTCCGGATCGACAAAAATATGCATATGGTTGAAGGCGGCGGTCAGTTTGATTTGCTCAGACAGCAACATGCCGTTGCCAAACACATCGCCTGACATATCGCCAACACCGGCCACGGTGAACGGGGTTTTCTGGATGTCCTTGCCCATTTCGCGGAAATGACGCTTGACAGATTCCCACGCCCCACGCGCCGTGATGCCCATTTTCTTATGGTCATAGCCCTGCGAGCCGCCCGATGCAAAGGCATCGTCAAGCCAGAAGCCATAATCACGCGCCACACCATTGGCGATGTCTGAGAACGTCGCAGTCCCCTTATCGGCGGCAACCACCAGATAGGGATCATCTTCATCAAGACGACGTACCCGTTCGGGGGCAACAATATCACCGGCAACAATATTGTCGGTGATATCGAGCATCCCGCTCATCAGTATTTTGTAACAAGCAATGCCTTCTTCAAGGAAGGCTTCGCGCGTACCATCGACCGGAGGGCGTTTGACAACAAAACCGCCCTTTGACCCGACAGGTACAATCACCGCGTTCTTGACCATCTGGGCTTTGACCAGACCGAGAATTTCGGTCCGGAAATCTTCTTGACGGTCGGACCAGCGAATACCACCACGGGCAACCGGCCCCCCGCGCAGGTGAACGGCCTCGACCCGCGGAGAATAGACAAATATTTCGCGCCACGGACGCGGAAGCGGCAAATCTTCGACCATGCCCGAATTGAATTTAACCGATAGGTACGGTTTGGGATTTCCATCCGCGCCGTACTGGAAGAAGTTGGTGCGCAAGGTTGCCTGAACCAGATTAAGGAAGGCGCGCAAAATGCGGTCTTCGTCCGGGTTCATCACATCTTCAAGCTTGGTAATGATATCGCCTTCGATGGCTTCGGCCTCGGCCGCCAGCCCCGGATCGCGATCCGGGTCAAAGCGGGCAACAAACAAGGACACAAGGGCCGATGCCAATGTCGGATTATTGGCAAGGGTCTTGGCCATATAATCCTGCGAGAAGGCCGATCCCATCTGACGCATGTAGCGCGAATAGGTGCGCAGGATCACGACTTCGCGCCAATCCAACCCGCCCAGCAGGACAAGACGGTTAAAGGCGTCATTTTCCACTTCGCCGTGCCACATGCGGACAAACAGTTCCTGGAACTTGTCACGCACGTCATGCAGGTGGAATTCACCATCCACAACCACGCCGAAATCATGGATACGCACATTGATATCAACGTCGCGCGGTTCCACCGTGAACGGGTTCTCGGTGATGACCTTAAGCCCCATGTTTTCAAGCATCGGCAACACATCGGACAGCGGCACAGGCATGCCCGGATTATAGATTTTAAACCGGAGCTCGTTCTCGGCCGCCTCAATCGGGCGATACAGGTTCACCCGGATATCAAAGGCCTTCATCACGTCTTCGATGCGCTCAACATCAAGTGCGGCACTTTCAACCGTGAAACGATCACGATAGTCGCTTGAGAAGCTTTCGCCGTATTTGCGATACAGTGCTAAGCCACGTTCTTCGCCCATTTCACGCACAAGAACCTGACGCAACGTATCGGCCCAGTCGCGTGCAGTTTCAACAAGCTGACGTTCGATGTCGGTCACATCGTATTCCGGCAATTCACCCGGCGTGGTTTTCACCAGCAGGTGCAACCGCGCAAGCGGACTGTCGCCAATCAGGGTATAATGAGCTGAAACCTTGCCCTCAAAGGCGTCTTCAATGACCTTCTGGAACTTGATCCGCAATTTGGTCGAGAAACGATCACGCGGGCAGAAAAGCTGACAGGAGACGAACCGTTCAAACGCGTCACGCCGGACAAAAAGCGCAATCCGTTGGCGTTCCTGCAGGTGCAATATCCCCATGCAGGTATGATACAGATCATCAAGTTCGACCTGGAACAGCTCATCACGCGGGAAGGTTTCAAGAATATTGACCAGTGCCTTGGCGTCATGACCGGCGGGCGGGAAGCCGGCGCGGGCAATCGTTTCATCCAGTTTTTTGCGCAAAAGCGGGATCAAACGCGGGCTGAGGTTATAGGCAACTGAGGTAAACAGGCCGACGAACAGATGCTGACCAATCACCTTGCCTTTGGTGTCGAACTGTTTGACGACAATGGTATCAAGATGAACAGACCGATGAACTGTCGATTGTTTATTGGCTTTGGTCACCATCAAGAGACTGGGTTTGGTGACAAAATCCTTTACCTCGTCTGACAGGTTGCCGATCTGGCGCAACTCGTCAAAAACATGCGTGCCTTCGCGCGCCAGAATGCCCAACTGGTTCTGAACACTTACGTCACCACCGGCCTTTTTGGCGCCACCGCCAAATTTATATTCGCGGTAGCCCAGGAAGGTGAAATGGTCGTTATGCAGCCAGCCCAGGAATTCCTCGGCTTCCTTACGATCATCGGTCGGAATGGTTTTCGGGGCTGTTTTAATTTCATCCAGAACGTCGGTGACTTTGCTGAGCATCTGTTTCCAGTCACGCACAGCAAGACCGACATCGGTCAAAACATCATCAAGACGTGCGCGTACTTTATTAAGCACGGCTTCGTCGGTTTGTTCGTCAATCTCAAGATGCATGACCGATTCACGCGGCGCATCGGAGTCTTCGACCGAGGCAACGACGTCAAGTTCTCCCTTGCCGTCGCGCTTGATCCGCATGATCGGGTGAATGACCAGATGAACGGTCAGATCAAGGTCATGCAGGGCGGATGTAACCGAGTCGACCAGAAACGGCATGTCCGTATTGATCATCTCGATCACGGTGTGATCTGATTTCCAGCCGTGCTCTTCGAGATCAGGGTTATAGACCCGGATCTTGGCCGCATCAGCCGAAGGACGCTTTTGTGCGAATTTGTAAAGCGTCAACGCCGCGCCATAAAGCGAGTCGATAGATCGACCCGCCACGTCGTCGGGCGGAACATCCTTGTAAAAAAGGCGAACGAACGCTTCTGCATCCTTCGCCATTTTGCCTTTTAAACGCTGTTGGATTTGTTCGACAACTTTGTCGATGACTTCCCGTTTCGGGTCGTCTTTACGGGCTTTCATGTCCAATTTCCCTTTTTCCCGGTCCTGTTTGCCAGAACCGAAACACTGACCTTTTGCGGTCAGCATCACACACCACGGATGTCACATTTAATTGGGAAGGAAATCTGGGGTTTTCCAAGGTTGGAGCATATGGAATTCCGAAGATTTCCTCCAAGGCTACACATAGCGGATGATCTGCCTAAAAACTATGCTTCTGCACAAAAAAAATTCATTTAACCAACAAGCTAGCCTTTCACCGAAACATTAATTGTCTGGCTGCGATGTCACAGAATTTTGTTCTTTTTGCATCGCAAGATCGAGTTAAACTTGGAATACTGCCCCAAGCGATTATCATCTTCGCAACCGCACAATGAAAATTCGGAGTCTCATGATGCTTGCAGGCAAAAAAGGCCTGATTGTCGGTATTGCCAATAAAATGTCCATCGCTTGGGGATGTGCCCGCATTTTCAACCGCGAAAGCGCTGAACTGGCGATCACCTATCAGAACGCAAAAGCCGAAAAGTATGTCCGCCCGCAGGCCGAAGAACTTCACGCCCCGATCATCTGCCCGCTTGATGTCTGTGACGAACAGCAAATGGACATATTGTTCGCACAGATCGAGAAACAATGGGGAAAGCTTGATTTCGTACTGCATTCAATCGCCTTTGCCCCGGCAGATGACCTGCATGGGCGGGTGACGGACTGTTCACGCGACGGCTTTTTGATGGCGATGGATATTTCGTGCCATTCGTTTCAGCGCCTTGCCAAACGGGCAGAGCCGTTAATGACCGATGGCGGCGCACTTTTGACGGTGACCTATATGGGCTCAGAGCGGGTGATTGATCATTACGGCGTCATGGGCCCGGTCAAGGCGGCCCTTGAAAGCACAACCCGTTATATGGCGGCCGAGCTTGGTCCGAAAAACATTCGCTGCCATGCGATTTCACCGGGGCCACTTTTAACCCGTGCGGCATCAGGCATTGCCGAGTTTGAGACATTGATGGATCAGGCAACCCGTCGTGCGCCGGGCCGCAGATTGGTCACCATTGATGAAATCGGCGAGCTGGCAGCTTTTCTTGCCAGTGACCGCGCCCGGTCTTTGACCGGGGATGTCGCTCATATTGATGGCGGTTACAATATCATGGGTTAACGACGCTTTATCGCGCCTCATGTTAGCGACGCTTTATCGCGTCTTGGGCCCGTGGCGCGACACGTTTGATCTGGCGCTGTAACGCAAGTTTGGTTTCGGCATCAGGATCAGGGGCCATTGCGGCAAACAGATCGGGCACGTCACCGCCGTTCAGCGCGACCATGCGCTGTTCGGTTTCGGACTGATGTTCAACGCCCCCTTCGACCAAATGGCAAAGATCAAACCCGGCGGCCTTTAGTGGCGGGGCAATCAGCAACGTCCGATGACAATCAAGCGGATCCTTTTCCGCACACATCAGACAGATGCGATATTTTTGCGCACCGCTGATCAAACGGGCAATGCCATCCTGAAATTCCGGAAGCTGTACCATCAGATCATAGTCCAGCTGCCCGTCAGGATAGAGCTCAGGCACTTGCGGCTTGCCACCCATTACATCCCCCATAAAAACATAGGCAACGCCCTGTGCCCGCAAAAAGGGGCCAAAACTGTCGGCATCAAACGCCGTCCAGTAGCTGGATCGTTTAAACGTCCGAACATCGGCCACGGCCGTAATGCCGTGCGCCTTAAACAGCGCAAGCAAACTGTCGCGGTCATGACCGGCATAGCCGACCGTGAAGATGGTTTTCGGATCGGGTCCGGGTACGTTTGGCGGAGCATCCTGCATAGGGTGCAGCACACGATAAAAAGGCCCATAGCGCAAGACGGAAAAGCAAAAGGCCGCCCCGAAGGACGGCCTTTGAAACTTTCATCATGGAGCGGGCGAAGAGATTCGAACTCTCGACCCTAACCTTGGCAAGGTTATGCTCTACCCCTGAGCTACGCCCGCATCATCATGAAAGCTGATGCCTTTGGAAAGTGACCTGATGGAGCGGGCGAAGAGATTCGAACTCTCGACCCTAACCTTGGCAAGGTTATGCTCTACCCCTGAGCTACGCCCGCATTCATCAGTATTTCCTGCCCCTGTGGAGCGGCGCGGATAATAGCCCAACAAAGAGCGATTGCAACCCTTTTTTCCACGAAAGTGCCACATCGGAAATTTTGGCGGTTTTCCTTGACTTTACTGGGTCCAATCGCCGAAATCCGACCATCGTTGCGCAAATTTGCGTCCGGTTTTCAACTTGGGTATCTTCTGGCATCACATCCACAAGGAAAACAGCATGAGCGATCCATCAACCCTGCTTTTCGAATATCTGGAAAAACTGGAAATCGAAACCACGACTCACAGCCATGAGCCGCTGTTCACAGTTGAGGATTCGCAGAATTTGCGCGGCGACCTGCCCGGTCTGCATTCCAAGAACCTGTTTGTCAAAGATAAAAAGGACGCTCTTTGGTTGGTGGTGGCCGAGGAAAACACGCAAATCCGTATGAACCATCTGCACAAACGGCTTGGATCGGCACGCCTTTCGTTTGGTAAACCAGAACTTCTGATCGAAACGCTTGGCGTGACACCGGGGTCGGTAACGCCCTTTGCCCTGATCAATGATCAGGATCGCGTGGTTAATCTGGCACTTGATGCCAAACTGGCCAGTGGCGACAAATTGAACTTTCACCCCTTGCGGAATGACCGAACCACGACAATTCAGTCTATGGACCTGTTGCGGTTCGTCTCGTCACTGGGCTATGACGCAAAGATCATTGATTTTGAAAACGAATTAGATGACCAATCGTCTAACTAAACGTCTGAGAAACCTTTTAGTCCTTTATATTGACGTATAATACACGCCTAATATTGCCATTACACCTCTTGTCGGACGGCAATGGCAACATCATCTTAAATCCTGAATTAGTGAGTTAAAGATAATGTCCATCATTCTTGACGCGAACGCGCCGGAAGCTGCCACCAACACGACGCCCGACCTGATCAAGGACGGATCTGTCGAAACTTTTGTGCAAGACGTCATCGAACCGTCTATGGAAGTGCCTGTTGTTGTTGATTTCTGGGCACCTTGGTGCGGTCCATGCAAAAGCCTGACGCCGACGATCGAAAAAGTCACCCGCGAAGCCGGTGGACGGGTGAAGCTTGTCAAAATCAATATTGACGAGAACCAGGAACTGGCAGCGCAGTTGCGCATCCAGTCCGTCCCGACCGTCTATGCCTTTAAGGATGGCCGTCCGGTTGATGCATTTCAGGGCGCACAGCCCGAAAGCGAAGTGCGCGCATTCTATGAAAAACTTGCTGGCGGCCCGATTGAAAGCCCGATTGAAGCCATTCTTGAACAGGCGGCCACAGCCCTTGCCGAAGACGACCACACCACCGCACATAGCCTGTATGTCAGCGTGCTTGAACGTGAACAGCAAAACGAAGTCGCCATTGGCGGCATGATCCGCTGCATGGTTGGCATGGGTGAAATTGAAGAAACCCGCCACTTCGTTGACAACATGTCTGATCTTGATCGCCTCAAACCCGCGATTGCGGCTGCCATCAGTGCGCTTGAACTGGCTGAAACCGGATATAGCCCGGAAGACCTTGAAGCCGCGCGCGCCAAAGTTGCGGCCAATCCTTCTGATGTGCAGGCACAATACGATCTTGGCATGGCCTGCTTTGCGACCAACAAACGCGAAGATGCCGTCAAAGCCATGATCACCATCATTCGCACCGACCGTGAATGGAACGAGGATGCCGGGCGCACCCAGCTCCTTAAATTCTTTGAAGCATGGGGCCCATCAGACCCCGCCAGCGTCGCCGGACGCCGCGCATTATCAACGGTGTTATTTTCATGAGCATATGCGGTCCCTTCGATCCGATGTATTCGGACTTGCCAAACACCATGCCGATTTTCCCGCTGGGTGGCGCTTTGCTGCTGCCGCGCGGGCATCTGCCGCTTAATGTTTTTGAGCCGCGGTATCTTAATATGGTGACGGATGCATTGGGTCAGGACCGCATGATTGGCATGATCCAGCCAAGGCCGGATCAGCGTGCCAGCCTTTTGGTTGATCAGGATAATCCGCCGGTTTTCAACACCGGTTGTGCGGGACGCATTACCGCCTTTAGCGAAACCGATGATGGACGTTTTTTAATCACATTGACCGGTGTTTGCCGGTTCAATGTGGTGGAAGAATTGCCCGAGAATGAGGGCGGTTACCGCACTGTACGCGGTGATTTCAGCGCATGGAAAGATGACCTGGACATTCCCAGTGTCGACGCACCGATCAACCGTGATCGCCTGCGCACTGCCCTGGAAGTCTATTTTGCGCAGCATTCCTTAAGGTCATGCTGGGATACACTGGCCGACAGCGATGATGAAATGTTGATCACCACCATTTCGATGGGCTGCCAGCTTAGCCCGCTTGAAAAACAGGCTTTGCTCGAATGCACAACCCTGTATGATCGCGGCGATATGCTGACAACCTTGCTTGAAATGGCGGCACATGCCAATCCAAAGCACGCGCACAGCAATTCAAACTAAGCCAAACAGACCTGTCACACGACGCCCACCAAACCGAAGGCCACATTATGACCGCGACCCACAGCCCGGTAGACCCGAAACTTCTTGAAATCCTTGTCTGCCCGGTCACCAAGCAGGCACTTGAGTATGATCGCGACAATAACGAACTGATCAGCACCAAAGCCGGTCTGGCCTATCCGATCCGTGACGGCATCCCGATCATGCTGCCTGACGAAGCCCGCGCAATCGACGATTAAGGCAGCTTAACTTCATGGCCAAAGACGGTTTCACACCTGATTTCACACCGGTTGAAATCAATTATCTGCGCGATGAACACATTCTGGAAATCGTCTGGGATGATGGTGTTTCGTCGCGCTTTAGTGCGGAACTGCTTCGGGTTGAAAGCCCATCGGCCGAGGTGCAGGGCCACCATCCGTCGGAAAAGAAAATCATCCCCGGGCGGCGCCATGTCGGGGTTATCGATATTGTTCCGGTTGGCAACTATGCCATCCGCATCAGTTTCGACGACCTGCATGACAGCGGACTTTTCAGTTGGCACTACCTGCGCGAATTGCACGACACACAAGATACCCTGTGGGCAGATTACCTTCGTGCACTCGAGGCCCGCGGCCTGTCACGCGACCCACGCAAACCTTCCTGACACCCGCCCCACACCCATTCCCACTTACCGAAAATACAAAAACGGCCCCGTCAGATGACAGGACCGCTTTTAGGATTTTTCGTTCTATACCGGCCGGGGAGGCTGCGTCGCCGCCCTCTGGCACATTCGATCCGCTTTCGAGAAGACTTAGAAGCGATACCCAACACCGACACCAAAGACCCATGGATCAAGATCGACATCAACTTTGGCAGGCGATGCGCCGCCAAGGTCTGCTGTAACATCGGTATTGAGAAAGAGCTTTTTCACATCGACGTTCAACGACCACGGGCCTGAGATGGCATAATCAAAACCGGCCTGGAACGCATAGCCAAAGCCATCGTCGTATTTGATCGAATTCGCGGCACCGGATTTCTCATTGTAGAACATGGTGTAGTTCAAACCCGCACCAACATACGGACTGAAACGCTGATCAGCCATAAAGTGATACTGCAAGGTCAGGGTCGGCGGCAAAAGATTGACCGAACCAAGGTCAACATCCGGATTCTGCCATTTCACATCATGCTTGGTGGTTGCGGCAATAAGCTCCAAAGCTATGTTATCGGTCAGAAAGTAGGAAAAATCGACCTCAGGAACGTAGTCGTTATCCACCTTGGCTTCGCCGGTTGCAATATCCCCCGTAGAGGAGTCTTCCTGCGGAACCACCCCGATGACACGGCCACGGATCAGAAAATCACCGGCCTGTTTGGCCTTAAAGCCTGCGTCCTGTGCCTGAGCGGCACCACCGGCAACCATGGTTACGCCAAAAATTGCCGCCACAGCAGCCGACAACATCAGTTTATGGGAAAATGTCATGTCCTGTCCCCTGTCATTAAATTTAACTCGAGGGGAACCTGCGCCTAAGCCATTGCTGACTTGTTGATACATATCAACAAGGGTTCATAAAAAAAGACAACATTTTGAATGACTTTAAATGACCATCAAATATTAAACCCAGACGCGTGATAGAAACACCCTATCTCTACCTTTGCATCTCTTTTAATCACATTGGGTCAGAGGGCACGACGCAGATCGCCTAGCTAAAGGGACTTTCCCTGCATCAGTTTGGGCAGAGTCCCGGCATATCCCATGGCATGTGACATGAATGTTTTCTTAAGCGGCGGGATTTTCTGAACCACGGCAAGGCCAATGTCACGCGCCCAGCGGATCGGGGCGATATCATTGGAAAACAGCCGGTTGGTCACATCTGTTACCGCCAGCATCACCGTATTATCAAACCGGCGCCATTGGGCATATTCGGCCAAAACATCAATGCTGCCAATATCACGCCCCAGACGACGGGCATTAACCAGAATTTCGGCCAATACCGCAACGTCACGAATGCCCATATTAAGGCCCTGCCCGGCAATCGGGTGCATGCCGTGCGCAGCATCCCCGATCAGGGCGATCCGGTCATCGGTGTAGTGATAGGCGTGCTGAAGCCCCAGCGGATAGCAAAAGCGCGGGCCAATCACTTCAAGATCACCAAGATAGCCATCAAAGCGACGGTGTAATTCGTCGGTAAAGGTTTCTTCATCGAGATTAACCAGATAATTGCCAAGGTCCGTGCTTTCGGTCCAGACAATCGAACACCGGTTTTCTGTCATCGGCAGAATGGCAAACGGACCCGCAGGCAGGAAATGCTCAACCGCAAGGCCGTTATGGGGCTGCTTGTGCTTGACCGTGCACACAACTGCACTTTGCTTATAGCTCCAGTCATATGTCTTGATCCCCGCCCAGTCGCGCAGCATGGAATTGCGGCCTTCTGCCCCGATGGCAAGTGGCGCACGCACCGCACGCCCATCGGCAAGGGTGATGGTCATGCCGCCCTGATCGCGCGCGATATCCTCAACCCGTGCCGGGGCCAACATCTCGATCAGGTCGTTTTCGGCAATGGCCCGGTACAAGGCACCGCGCGTCACAAGGTTTTCAACGATATAGCCCAGTGGCGCGTCGCCAAGATCAGCATGATCGTAATGCAGGAACAGCGGGCTTTGACCATCGGCAATGCGGATATCAAGGATCGGCTGGGCCGCGTCAGCCATATTTTTCCAGGCACCAATAACCTCAAGTACGGATTTTGATGCGGCGGCAATTGCGCACGTCCGGCCATCATAATTGGCACTCAGGATGGTTTTGGGATCGGCAAAGTCAATCACCACTGATTTCATCCCGCCGTGCGCCAGCGACAGCGCCATGGCCGCCCCGTTCAGACCACCGCCCAAAATAATGACATCAGTCTTCATCACGTCCTGATCATGCATGGCCCAAAATCCCTATCCTGTGGGGTCAGACCGACAGGTGAACCTGTTTTGTCTGACCTTGTATCCGTTTGGCACATGTTTACCCGGCGTCGCCATAGCGGGCAAGAAAATGCAGGAAATTATACCCCTGCGAACAAGGCCGCAGTGTGAGCAACACCTTAAGGAGAATACGCGATCCGTTGGCGATTGGGCCACTCCCTGCGGGGTAACTTTCCAAAGTCGGCACTTTATCGACAACCCTGCGACAGAGCCTTGACCTAAAACAGATTTTTCTGACGCTTTGGTTGATTAAAAAATATGCACATTTTTTAAACAACCTTAGATTCTGTGCATATTTTAATCCTGCGCCTTGCCATGGCCTCCTGATCCCCAATGCCTAAATTAGACATTTTTTCATTATAAAACAAACACTTACATTTATTATTTTGAGTCTGGCACGATTCTTGGTTTGAGGGTTGAGACTGCGAAATCGTGATTACCACGTTGGTACTCAACGGATATGCCGGGAGGTCGCACAATATGAAACTTGTTACTGCTGTCATCAAACCGTTCAAACTCGACGAAGTCCGCGAGGCGCTTAGCGCACTGGGCGTTCAGGGGTTAACGGTCACCGAAGTAAAAGGTTTTGGCCGTCAGAAAGGCCAGACCGAAATTTATCGTGGTGCTGAATACATGGTCAGCTTCCTGCCGAAAGTGAAGCTGGAAGTCGCCATCACGGATAATCTGGTCGATCAGGTTGTCGAGGCTATCACCAAAACAGCTCAAACCGGGAAAATCGGGGACGGAAAGATTTTCGTTCTTGATGTGAGCCAGGCGGTCCGTATCCGCACAGGCGAAACCGGCGACGACGCCCTGTAAGTCCAGAGACAAGGGGAGACACAATGAATATTCCTATGAAGAAAACCGGCCTTGCCGCTCTTGCAGGCACCGCCGTTCTCGCAATCGCTTCTCCGGCCTTTGCTCAGGACGCTGGCGTTTCGGCCGAGACTCAATACATTCTGAACAGCTTTAGCTTCCTGTTCAGTGGCGCACTGGTCATGTGGATGGCAGCTGGCTTTGCCATGCTGGAATCCGGCCTGGTTCGGACGAAAAACGTTTCTACCATTCTGCTCAAGAACATCTCGCTCTTCGCGGTTGCAGGCATCATGTACTACCTTATCGGGTATAACCTGATGTACATGGATGTAACCGGCTGGATCGGTTCTATCAGCCTCTGGAGTGCTGATGATGCAGCTGCTCTTGCAGGTGATTTCTCGGGCGGTTATTCCGCAACATCTGACTGGTTCTTCCAGATGGTGTTTGTTGCAACCGCAGCGTCGATCGTTTCAGGTACTGTTGCTGAACGTATCAAACTGTGGCCGTTCATGATCTTCGTCGTTGTTTTGACCGGCGTTCTGTATCCGATCACCGGGTCCTGGACGTGGGGCGGCGGCTGGTTGGCCGAAATGGGCTTTGCTGACTTTGCTGGCTCGACCATTGTTCACTCGGTCGGCGGCTGGGCTGCTCTGACCGGTGCAATCATCCTTGGTGCACGTAAAGGCAAGTATGGCGCTGACGGATCGGTTCATCCGATGCCGGGCTCGAACCTGCCGCTTGCAACGCTTGGTACTTTCGTTCTGTGGCTCGGCTGGTTCGGCTTCAACGGTGGTTCCCAGCTTGCGATGGGCACGGGTGCTGATGTCATCGCGATTGCCAACATCTATGGCAACACCTCGATGGCGGCTGCTGGTGGTGTTGTTGCCGCAGCGATCCTGACCCAGATCCTTTACAAAAAGGTCGACCTTACCATGGCACTTAACGGTGCACTGGCTGGTCTGGTCTCGATCACGGCCGGTCCGGATACCCCGACCATCGGTTCGGCGATCATCATCGGCGCAATCGGCGGTGTTCTGGTTGTTGTTGCAGTTCCGCTGCTCGACAAACTGAAAATCGACGATGTCGTTGGCGCGGTTTCGGTTCACCTTGTTGCTGGTATCTGGGGCACGCTTGCTGTTCCGTTCACCAATGACGGTGCATCGTTCGGTGTTCAGCTGACCGGTATCGTTGCAATGGGTGCCTTCACCATCGTTGCCTCGAGCATCGTGTGGTTGATCCTGAAGTTCACCGTTGGCATCCGTCTTTCCGAAGAAGACGAAGCAATGGGCAGCGATGCTGCTGAGCTTGGCCTCGAAGCTTATCCGGAATTCGGTAAAGGTTCGCAGCGCTTCTAAGCGATACGATTTCCTGACGGGTACCGTGTTCGCACGGTACCCAGCCTGTCAGACCACTGACCCGCCCGGCGTCTTTCGCCCGGCGGGTCTTTTGTTTGTGTGCTGCCTTTTTGGGCAGCATTTTGATCACTGCAAAGGCAGAACCGGTTTTGAGCCAACCTGCCTCATCCGCCATTCCCCTGATCGAAAAAGCATCCTCACGCCTAGAAGAATATCGCCTGCACCCGGTTCAAATGCCTGTTGGCACAGAAATTGATCATGGCAGCCCGAACCAGAGTCCGACTGCCCCGGCAAGAACGGACCGAGAGGAAACGCTTTTTAATAAACGGGGGGATGCCTTATGGAGGCTTTCCAGACTGCCTCGGACGTGTTTTTCGTCCTGATGGGCGCCATTATGGTGCTTGCGATGCATGCCGGTTTTGCCTTCCTTGAAGTTGGCACCGTGCGCAAAAAGAACCAGGTCAACGCACTGGTTAAAATCATTGTCGATTTTGCGGTATCGACCATTGCCTATTTCTTTGTCGGGTATGGCGTTGCCTATGGGGTGAATTTCTTTGCCAGTGCAACCGTTCTTTCCGGCTCCGCCATGGTCGATGGACAGCATCTGTTTGCCTCAAGCGGCTATGACCTTGTTAAATTCTTCTTCCTGCTGACCTTTGCGGCGGCCATTCCGGCCATCATTTCAGGCGGCATTGCCGAACGCGCGCGGTTTTATCCCCAACTGTTCGCCACTGCCATTCTGGTCGGGGTTTTCTATCCATTGTTTGAAGGCATGGTCTGGAACAATAATTTCGGGTTTCAGGACCTGATCGAAGCCACCTTTGGCGCGCCGTTTCATGATTTTGCCGGATCAATTGTTGTCCATGCCGTGGGGGGCTGGATCGCACTTGGTGCGGTCATCTGCCTTGGTGTGCGGCGCGGACGCTATAGCAAAACCGGCAGTCTGATTGGGATTCCGCCATCCAACATCCCGTTCCTGGCCCTTGGGTCGTGGGTTTTGTGTGTTGGCTGGTTTGGCTTTAACGTCATGTCCGCCCAATCGGTTAGCGGCATCACCGGGCTTGTTGCGATTAATTCACTGATGGCAATGGTCGGCGGCATTTTAACCGCCCTGCTGGCCGGGCGAAATGATCCGGGCTTTGTCCATAACGGCGCACTGGCCGGACTGGTGGCAGTTTGCGCCGGATCGGACGTCATGCATCCGATTGGCGCCCTTGTTACCGGCGGGCTGGCCGGGGCTTTGTTTGTCTGGGGCTTTAACCAGTGTCAGGCGAAATGGAAAATTGATGACGTGCTTGGCGTCTGGCCGCTCCATGGGATGTGCGGTCTTTTGGGCGGCATTGCCTGTGGCGTCTTTGGCCTCGAAGCCCTTGGCGGTATGGGTGGCGTATCATTTGGCGCCCAGTTGGCGGGATCGCTGGCTGGTGTTGTTTTTGCCGTCATTTCCGGGTTTGCTGTCTATGGGATATTGAAGAAAACCATTGGCATTCGCCTGTCTGAAGAAGACGAATTTGATGGCGCAGATGTATCGATCCACAAGATCGGTGCGTATCCAGAGGATGACTTGCGCGCCAGCTAGTCGCAAACCTCCAAAGACATAACCATAAAATCAAAAGCCCGGAAAGCGCACCTTTCCGGGCTTTTTACGTTCAGACACGCCACTTCTTAAATCTTTCTTTGCACTTTTGGCATAGGGGTAGAGTGAGGGGAAATTGCCCATATTAAACCAACATGCATCCGCATCATGGCTTTCGCACTGATGCGCCACAGATCAAGCTGGAATGACGTCAACCATGTTTAACGAACGCCTCGATCAATTGCCTGCTTATCCATTCCCAAGATTGGCGGCCTTGCTTGACGGTATTGAACCGGGACAATCACCGTTGGTGATGTCAATCGGCGAGCCGCAGCACGAACCGCCGGCGATGATCACCGATGCGATGGTTAAACATGCAAACCTTTGGCACAAATACCCACCGGGTGCCGGTACGCCGGAACTGCGTGAGGCAATAAAAAACTGGCTTGATCGCCGGTATGATCTGCCCACCGACATGCTTGATCGTGATGACCATATCCTGCCCGTGGCGGGCACGCGTGAGGCGCTTTATCTGATTGCGACCACTGTCATCCCGCAGGACACACCCGGCCCCAAGCCCAAGGTCCTTTTGCCCAACCCGTTTTATCAGGTCTATTGCGGGGCTGCCGTACTTAATGACGCGGAAATGGTCCCGCTTGCAGCCGGTCCTGAAAATGGCTTTTTGCCCGATCTTGATCAGATCGATACCGAAACGTTAGACGCGTGCCGCCTGTTTTTCCTGTGTTCACCGGCCAATCCGCAAGGATCTATTGCCTCGCGTGATTACCTTGAACGCATCATTGCACTAGCCCGCAAACATGATTTCGTGCTGGCGATGGATGAATGTTATGCTGACATTTATGATCGATCCGCACCGGTAGGTGCGCTTGAAATCTGTGCAGCACAGGGTGGAAACATGGATAATGTCCTTGTGTTTCACAGCCTGTCGAAACGATCGAGCGCACCGGGATTACGATCAGGTTTCGTCGCAGGCGATCGCAAAATCGTCAAACGGTTCACCGCACTGCGCAGCTATTGTTCGGCCACCATCCCGATGCCGGTAATGGCCGCATCGGTCGATCTTTGGAACGATGACGCCCACGCGCGCGAAAACCGTGATCTATATCGGGCCAAAATTGACATTGCCGAGGAAATCTTTGGCAACCGGTTCGGGTTTTATCGTCCACCGGGGGGCTTTTTCCTGTGGCTTGATGTTGGCGATGACGAGGCCGCGACCAAGAAAATCTGGCGCGAAGCCGGGGTCAAAGTCATTCCGGGCAGTTATCTTTCGATCACCGATGCCAAGGGAAACAACCCGGGCAAACAGTTTATCCGCATCGCGCTGGTGCATGATTTGGCAACCACGCGCGACGGGCTGACACGCATTGCACAGGCACTGGAAAACTGACGTTACCCGTGCCGACATAACACCGACCAAATGATCGACGACACTATCGCGCAAGATACCGACCATAACCAGTTACGGACACCCAGATGAGCAGTCAGTCAAACATTCTTGGAACCGCCTTCATGCCCGGCAGTCTTGTGATGCTGTTGAAACGAAGCGGTTTGCGAATTTGCGGACTTGGGCTGGTCCTTTTGGCCATTACCCTGTTCATCATGCTGATCGGGTTCCATCCCGGTGATCCGTCGTTTAACCATGCCAGTGACCGGGCGACGCTATTTAATCCGCTGGGTATCGTCGGGGCGTATGGCGCGGACTTGATGTTGCGCACCCTTGGTTTGGCGTCCGCATTGCTCACTGTGCTGTTGCTGGGCTGGGGCATGCGGCTGATTGCGGTTAAACCGTTTAACTGGATGTGGGTACGCTTCCTTGTCTTGCCGCTGGCACTGTTGCTGGTGGCGACCTCCGCTGCTGCCATCGAACCGGGCATGCATTGGCCGTTAACAGTTGGCCTTGGCGGGTTTGCCGGTGATTTGCTGCTTTCGAAATTGCAAGCCGGCTTTGCCATGATCGGCATTCCCGGGGCGCGTGCGCTGATTGCCTTGGCCTCCATGGTGTTGGGCATGGTTTTGACCATCTTTTGCATGGCCTATTCGCTGTCTGACTGGGCGCGCCTTGGGGGTGTTCTTTCCTATGCCGCCGGTAAGGTCGTATCAGGCACCCGGGCCGCCATTCCGGGATCAACCAACGATGAACCGGGGACCAAACGCACGGCACGGTCGCGGCAGGAACCATCGATGGATAGTGGCAAAGGCAAAATGGGAACCTCCATTTCCACCCGCCGGTCCGAACCGCCCGCTGGTCACACCGGCGATGACGACGGATATGACGAGCTTGACGACGACGTAGATCACGAACCGCCGGTTCATATCGTCGCCGCACCGGCGGCAAAACTGCAACCCAGTGACAAGGCTTCCGCCCAGCGTCAGGCATCCTTTGACCTTGGATCAGAAGAATACCGTTTCCCGCCGCTTGATCTTTTGAGTGAGCCTGACCCGGCCGACGCCAACCAGATTGATCAGGAAGCACTGGCGCAAAACGCCCGTCTTCTGGAAACCGTGTTGCAGGACTTTGGCGTCAAGGGCGAAATCGTTCAGGTCCGCCCGGGCCCCGTTGTGACCCTCTATGAACTTGAACCTGCAGCCGGGGTGAAATCATCGCGCGTGATTGGCTTGGCCGATGATATTGCACGCTCCATGAGTGCGATTGCCGCCCGTGTTGCTGTGGTACCGGGTCGTAACGTTATCGGGATTGAATTACCAAATTCGCGGCGTGAAACCGTGCATTTGCACGAAATTCTGGCATCGAGTGATTTTGAAAAAAATACCGGCAAGCTTAATATGAGCTTGGGCAAGGATATTGGCGGAACCCCGGTGATTGCCGATCTTTCGAAAATGCCGCACTTGCTGATTGCCGGGACCACCGGCTCGGGTAAATCGGTTGGTGTGAACGCAATGATCCTGTCCTTGCTGTATCGCTTAAAACCCGAAGAATGCCGCTTCATCATGATCGATCCGAAAATGTTGGAGCTGTCGATTTATGACGGTATCCCGCATCTTCTGACCCCGGTTGTCACCGACCCGCACAAGGCGGTTGTCGCGCTTAAATGGGCGGTGCGCGAAATGGAAGACCGCTACCGCGCTATGAGCCAGGTCGGGGTGCGTAACATTGCCGGGTACAACAAACGCATCAAGGAAGCGGCGGCCAAGGGTGAACAGCTTACACGGCGGGTTCAAACCGGGTTCGACCCGGAAACCGGCAAGCCGATCTTTGAAGATCAGGAACTGCCGATGGAGCCGCTGCCGTTTATCGTCGTGATTGTCGATGAGATGGCCGATCTTATGCTGGTGGCGGGCAAGGATGTCGAAGCATCGATCCAGCGACTGGCGCAAATGGCCCGTGCGGCTGGCCTACATCTGATCATGGCGACACAGCGTCCGTCGGTTGACGTGATCACCGGCACGATCAAGGCCAACTTCCCGACCCGTATTTCCTATTCCGTAACGTCCAAGATCGATTCCCGTACCATTCTTGGTGAAATGGGCGCCGAGCAGCTTCTGGGTCAGGGCGATATGCTTTACATGGGCCAAGGCGGCCGTTTGCAGCGTGTCCATGGCCCGTTTGTATCGGACGAGGAAGTCGAAAGCATCGTCAAGCACCTGCGTGATCAGGGCGACCCGACCTATCTTGAAACCGTTACCGAAGAACCCGAAGAAGACCCGGTTGCCGCCTATATGGCAGGCGGCAATGCTGGTGCGGGGGGCGGAAATGGATCAGACGATGATCTGTACAATCAGGCGGTCGGGATTGTGCTTCGCGAGAAGAAAGCATCCACCAGCTTTATCCAGCGCAAACTGTCGATTGGCTATAACCGGGCCGCACGCATCATCGAACAGATGGAAGAAAACGGCGTCGTATCCGGTGCCAACCATGTTGGCAAACGCGAAGTGCTGATGGAAAATATGGATGGTTCGCCTTACGAGTATTAATCAGAGCACATCTTTGAACGGATGAACGAAAAGAAGGCGACAGATATGTCCGCCTTCTTGCGTTAATTGCGTTCCGTCTCAGCCACTTACCAGCAATGCGTTCTGGAATTCGTTGCTGCTGCGGCATTCAATTCCGGGTCGATCCAGTCACAGGATGCACCTTGTGTGCTGGCTGCAGCACTCATCTCCTGATCAATGTCTTCAGCCGCATTTACATTCTGCGCCAACAACACCCCACCATTGATCTTCCAATTGGCCATGACATCGCCGGTGGTATTTGCCATCACGTTCATATTTCTCATCCCTGAATTGCATAAGAAAGAACTTACTTTCCAATGAAAATATAACCGGACAGACAAGTCAATTGGGGAATACAGGGCGTCACGCGTGTGCGGCACGCACCATCCAAACAGATGTAGGAATACGGCGTGGTTTAGAGCACCACCATATCGATAAACACGAAGTGCTGATGGAAATATCGATGGTTCGCCTTACGAGCATTCAAGTCCGTGGCATTTGAGAGGGGTGGGCCATTGTCACGGCCCACCCCTTTTCAAAACGTCAGCTGGCGAAGTCGATGTCCGCACATGGCAAGTCTGCAAGACCACCGTCAGTCGACCCGGTTAGGAAGCTGCACACCTGAACTGATGCGATCCTTGCGCAGCACTGATTTCCAAAGCAGTTACCCGCTAACCGCACCGAAGTTGAGGCCCGAGGGACCCAGCAGAACTTTGGATTTCCGGATTAAACCCAGTCGGGCAGCTCGGACCACCGGTCGTGCTTGCCGCAGAGGCCAGATGCTGATCAGAACGCACAATGGGTGCGTTCATCGGATCTGTCAATGCGCCACCACTCGCCTGCCACGCACTTAATTTGTTCGCGACTCCTTGAACTGTGTTTTCCATACATATAACCCTTGATTTCTGTTTATTCAGAATAATAGCGCTTTGATTGAATATCAGGACACGAATCCTGTCAACTTGTGCCTTTATAAAACCCTGAAATTCAGCCAAATCATGCCAGTGTCAGTACAGGTCTGATTTCCCTTGGGGCGCCAATTTCAAGAAGCGCCTGTCCAATGCCCGGCAAACCTTGCATCAAGCCGGTCTGAAAGTCGCGGTCGCGCGTCATCATCCC
Organism: Thalassospira lucentensis MCCC 1A00383 = DSM 14000; assembly: GCF_000421265.1. Taxonomy (GTDB): domain Bacteria; phylum Pseudomonadota; class Alphaproteobacteria; order Rhodospirillales; family Thalassospiraceae; genus Thalassospira; species Thalassospira lucentensis. Next base: position 152,071 of record NZ_ATWN01000006.1, read on the forward strand.
GACAGCATCGCCGTGATCAAGCCGATTGATCCACGCAGATAAACGATGATTGAAATGATGCTCCAGATCATCGGCGCCACACCCGAGTTCCAACGCATATCGTAACATTGAAAACCGCCCGGCATGACCACAGCATAGATTATCACGTCCGCCGTCCTGTCTTGCCAGAACCGCTGCAATTGCCGTTTCAATTTCGTCGCGAATGGTCGGGTCATCCAGCACATCAAGGGCCGCCATCCGGGCAAATCCGATACCTGCTGCCCCGTGACACCATTGGACCGGATCACGAACCGGTTTTTCGCCGCGCAAATCGGGCCATCCATTTTCGACCGGATCAAACAGGCTGCGTTCAAACGCAAGACCACGTTTGGCCAAACTCAGAAATGCCTCATCACCGCAGGCCTGATAGAGTTTCAGAAGGGCCAAAACCGACTCGGCTGCGCCATGGGACATGCCTGCCAGCGCGCGATCCCCAATACCTGTCCATGCTGCCGGGTCTGCGGGAAGATGTTTTCCGCACATTATTGCCCGATCCAGCACGGCCTGATCGCCGGTGTCACGGTAAAGCGCCAGCAATCCCAGTATCGCCCCTGACACCCCGCTTATGACATCAAGTGCCTTGTCCGCATCAACAGCGACATCATCAATCCATTCGGACATGCGGACGGCTTCATCGCGCAATTCAGGTGCATCAAGCAAGTCGGCACAGCGTACCAACACATAAACAAGGCCGCCAAATCCCTCAAACCCACCGACTGACCCCAGCTGAGCTGTGGTCGCGCGCGGGGCTTCAAGTGCTGCCAAAGCCAGTGTTTTCCACTCCCCAGCCGGATCAATCGCATGGCATCCGGCCAAGAAAATGGCCACTCCGGCCGTGCCTTCATAAAACTGCTCGCCCATCGCGGTGACCTGAAGGGCTGCGCCATCCGGTGTGGCATCTGCGGTCATCCAGCACGCAGCGCCATCACACAGGATCGCCTGATTGGCAACATATCGTGCGATGGACAGTGCTGATTGGCGGGCGGCGGCCGCGATATCGTTGCAAAGGGGCGTATCTGCCCATGGTCTGTGCGGCGGCAGGTCAGTAAACCGCGTTGAAAGAACAAACTGACGAATGATTGCACAATCATATTCCAGATTGGCTTTTAGGTCAGCGAGGCGATCACGAAGGTTGGGTAACACGGCCGACGCGGTAAAATCGGTGGAAACAAGCATGCCATCGGCCCACACACCATCCTGATCAGTCTTGCCGCTAAAAAGTGGCACGTCCATTCTGGTTAATGCTGTGCGTTCGTGGGCAAGAATACCCCAACCCGGATAGTCATCAATATCCCAACGCGCACGACGTGCGAGTCTTTCGAAATGCAGGCTCCAGACAAAACCATCCTGCTGATTTTGCGGCGTACGGATGGTGTATTCGAGTTCCTGATAATAGGCGGTTGGGCGCAACACATGGCGAATGCGCACATCCTTAAATCCACCAAGCGGCCCGTCTTTGGCAAGGAACGCAGCGCTGTTATCAGACAGGAAATTAATGGTGTCGCAGAACCCGTCGATAATCTCTGTAACGTGATCAGCCGCATCGGCTGGTTGCCCACCAAAGGTAATGCCCAAGCCGGCAAGTGGCTTTTCCTCTGTGACGGTTTCAAAGACCATATTGCCCTGATTAATGTTCATTAACCGGACATCGCGCACCGGCTTTGGCACGGATGAGGCAAGCCCCCCGTCATCAACCCAATGCCCGGCAATGTTTTTACGTTGCGCCAGCAGCCCCACAGCAATCACGCCTTTGCCAAAGCTATGGGTCGCAAGCTCCTTTGCATGCAGCGCCGGAGTTCCGCCCGGCAGATGACGCAATTCCGGCTGAAACAGTGTTTCCAGATCAATGACCACAGGGCGCCCATCTGCAATCACGACGTTTTCATGATGCATGTCACTGCCCTTCAGACAGTAAAGCAGCGCAAGCAACTGACCAGATGCGCGATAGAAAACTGACGCCCGGTCCGATGACAGGGCTGCGTCATGGTCGACATAGGCCATCCAGCCATAATCTGGCAGGCACCAGGTTTGCACAGCACCAAGCCGGATGTCCGAGCCGTTATTGACCAACCAGTCCGACAGGCACTTCCAGGCCTGCTCTGCACCGATTGGGCGCGGCTTATACACAAGCTTGGCCCCTGTATCGAATTCAAGGATCAGGACTGAGCGCCCATGATCGTGAGAATCTGAAATCCCGCCGGTAATCGCCCGAACAGCTGTCACACCCCGAAGTTCCGGGAAATGGTCCCCAAACGCGGCCATATCACCCACCAAACGGTCAATAAACTCGCCTACTGTCGCAATCCACTGATCGACAATGGTTGCCAGCAGGCGGATCATGACAGGGCGGTTTGACACCAGATTGGCAAAGGGTCCGCTGCGCAGTGCAGATGTGAAGGCGTCATAGACTTCTGGCCCGGATGTGTCTTCCGGCTCGATACCAACGGCCTTACGAAACGACTCAAAGCTTTCATAAAGTGTGTGCGTATAAACCTTGGCCAAGCGCCGGATCAAAATACGATCAAGGTCGTGTCTTGCATCCGCACTCAGTAGGGCCGCATCAAAACCCTGAACCCTTGCCCGTGCAGCAACGACAACCGGCCAAATCAAATCTGCAAACGGCACGTGTGTCTGGATATCAGGGGGGGCAGTCCCCGGTGGCATCACCGCCACCAGATACAATCGCGTCAAACACCCAACGCGCGGTCGCAAGCCATTTCGGAGGTTCTTCCCCGGCACGGAGCACAACATCGCCAAGATACGGGGCAACGTCATTTGCCTTTAGACCGTCTCTGGCAAGACGTCGGGTAAACAGGTCAGCATCCCCGTTAGAAGCAAATTCACACCATTGCTGCAGAAATCGCTGATGAGTATCGGCAAGCTCAGATTCAGATGCAGAGTGTGCTTCATCTTTGCCAGAGTCAGGAACATATTTTCCAGAAAGACGCTCATCTATGGTGGCGGCCTTTGCCGCGATTGATGCCCAAAACGGACCGATATCCATCTGTTCCCCTTGACCTTTTGGCATATTAAAGCGCTGATAGTTAAAGCTAAGACCCTAATTGTGACCTTAAGCCAAGAGAAGTTTTGAGCAACATGCAACTTGTCGCCATCACGCGGGAAAACATCGCGCCCTATGTCGCGTTGCGCATGGAAATCGCCGACGAAGAAGGACGGCGGTACTACCAAACCATTGATCTGGCGACCGCCATTCTGACGCAAGGCAGTGACTATGTGCTTCAGGACGAAGACGGCAAGATGCAGGCGGCTGTCACAATCCGGCGTAAAGAAACCCGTGAGGACGGCCTTCTGGTGATGATGTCGGCCGAAGGCAAAGACAAAAAACCCGAAACAAATGCAAGCTTACTGCGCGCAGTTCTTGCGACGGAAAACACGAATATCGCCACGCGTGACACCCGTTACCACGTTTACAACCCGTCTGAAGTGACTTTGCCGCACACAGAAATGACAGAGATGGGGTTTGCCGAGATACCCGGAACCTATCGCTATAAGCGTGAACCCGGGCCACCCCGGTCCGGTGAATTCCCACATGCGGACCGGGCGGTTGAACGCGGATATAAAACACTTGTGATTGACGATTCTTATGTCGCTTCTGATCCGGAAATCTTTGAAAAGTTGGCGGACATCTATAACCGCGCCTTTTCAAATCGCGAAAGCGTTACCCCATCCACACCTGAGCGCATGCGCAAGAACTATGAAGCTGACGCCAATGATATCATCATCGCCAAACTCGGTGATGAAGTTACAAGCAGTATTACCCTCAGCTATCTGGGAGATTCCGTTCTTTCACCGCAATATACCTGCATGCGACGCCACTGGGGAACCGGGTCGGTTGACCTGATGTGTCGACATCTGGCCCAGTTGGTCGCAGACCGGTGGAACGTTCCGATTATTGGCTATGCCGAAGCAAGAAATGCCGCGTCGTGGAAGGCGCTTGAACGGTTCGGGCTAACGCGGGTTGAAGAACTCATGATCTGGGAACGCCGTATTCCGGCAGGCGAAGCATTTACGATATAGACCCGTACACATGAAAAAAGGCGGGCTGAAATTCAGCCCGCCTTTTTAAGTTCTGGTCCGATCAAGCGATCAGATCGACTGGTTGATCCAGTCAACAAGTGCGCTTTTCGGGAGTGCGCCGACTTTCATCGCTGCAACTTCGCCGCCCTTGAAGATCATCAGGGTAGGGATGCCGCGCACACCGTATTTTGCCGGGGTGTTCGGGTTTTCGTCGATATTCACCTTGGCGATCGTGAGCTTGCCGCCCAGTTCACCGGCGATTTCATCGAGATATGGCGCAATCTGCTTACACGGACCGCACCATTCTGCCCAGAAATCGACCAGAACCGGGTCGTTGGAACCCAGAACGTCGCTATCGAACGAACCGTCGGAAACTTTAATCGTGGTCATACTTTCAGTATCCTAGTTGTTACGAGGCTTGGGGTCGTCCCCCACACACCTCGATCCGCTGTATGAGGCCAAGGTAGGCAGCACTGACGCAAACGTCAAGCGCATTGGGCGATCTGCTGCGATGTCACCGGCGCAAAGCCAAGACTTCTGCAGAGTCGCAGCCTTTAGCCAAAATTCAGAACATGATCGGGAAGCTCAACCATCCACGGCCCGTTGGTCCAGAGGATAAAGCACCTGACATTCTTGCCCGGATACATCTGCCGCAAAGCCGCACGATAGATCGACATTTGACGGCGGTATGCCTTGGGCGTGCCCTCCACATCGCGCGGCGGCGGGCGGTTGGTTTTGTAATCGACAATCATGACCTCATCGTCGCACACCACAAGACGGTCAATCTGGGCGGAAACAACATCGCCACCCACAACACCGACCAACGGCACCTCGGCGCGCGAGCCTATGGCAAAGACCGGGGCAAAGTCGGGATTTTCAAAAATGCGAAGGGTTTCATCGGCAATTTCGCCCTGCTGATCGGGCTCAAGACCATGGACCGATTGCGCAAGGAACCGTGCGGCGGCTGCACGGCGGGCGTCCACTGGAAGGTCTGGCAACAATTCCAGAAGCTTGTGGATCAAAAGACCGCGTTTAAAGCTTTGGCCCTGATCACCGCCCAAGGGCGACTGGAAAACCTCGTCGTCTTCGATCATTTTACTGGGTGCCAGCGGCTTGGGCGGGAAGGTTTCAACCGGTGCCGTCGCACGGATCAAAGTTCGTGCACGGGGCTGTTCCTGCGCATCATTTTCCGCCACACGGTCTGGTTTGGGGGCCTGACTTTGATCGGTTTGCCATATCCAGCCTTCACCGGCCCAGCCCGACCCGGAATAAGCGCCAAGATCAATCTGTTCGGACTTGGCATAGCCTTCCATCGCCTGCTCACACAGATTGTACCAGCAATGATCCGGCGCCTTGCGGCGCCCCTGCCAGCCACAGATATAAAGCCGGTCTTCGGCGCGTGTCAGGGCGACATAGAGCAACCGGTTATATTCCTGATCGCGTTTCACCGCGATGGCATCGCGCAGCCGCGACACCACATCGGTTTCCAGTGCCACACGCGGCAACCAGAACATCAGATTACGGTCTTCCTGCCAAAACAGGTTCGGGGCCTGTGTCGGTACCTGCATGGTATCGGGCAGGAACACAATCGGCGCCTGTAGCCCCTTGGCCCCATGCACGGTCATAATGCGGACTTCATCGCGCCCGCTTTGTTCAAGGTCACGCTTGATTTCCGCATCGCCCGCCATCAACCAATGCAAGAACCCTTGCAAGGTCGGGGCATGATCGGCCTCATACCCCATGGCAAGGTTGAGGAACTCATCAATCGGGTCGTTGGCCTCAATCCCCAGCCGCCCGACCAGGCGCGCACGCACCCCACGGGCATCTTCGCCCCGCCCACCCAGCAATTCGGCAAACAGTTCAAACGGGCGTTCGTAATCGACCCGCCCCAGCCATTTGAACAAAAATCCATAAGCGCGTGCAAATGGTGAGTCGTCCTCAACAATGGCGGCCTTTTCACGCAGCGCATGCCAAAGGGTTCTGGGCCGGTTGTGGGCAATTTCAAACAACTGATCATCATCAAGCCCGATCAACGGACTTTTCAAAACTTCGGCCAGTGTCAGATCGTCCTCGGGCATCAGAAGGAACCGACCAAACGCCACCAAGTCCATTACCGCCAACTGATCGGTGATTTGCATACGGTCAACACCGGCCACCGGCACGTTCCGTTCCTTAAGCGCCTTAACCACTTCATCGACAAAGGCGGTCCGGCGGCGCACCAAAATCATGAAGTCACCGGCCCGCACCGGACGCCCGCGTGACGTCAGGATTTCGCCTTCATCAATCGCATGTCGAATGCGCCCGGCAATAACCCGGGCCAATCTGATTTCCGGGTCTTCAAGGCGCACAATCCGGGTGGGTGGCGTCCATGGGTCTTCAGGCGTGCGTTCTTCGGGTTCGACCGCAGGCCAAAGTTCAATCCGGCCGGCCTGCCCGACGCGAAACGGGCTGTGGGCGACATCATCGCCTTCATCGCCAACGCCCTGTTTGGCAACCGGCCCGGCAAAGACACGATCCACCGTGCCCAAAACCGCATCGGTGGACCGGAATGAGATGTTCATCGGCACTTCGCGCCATGCAGCTTCGATTTGCTGGGCCCGTTCGCGGAAATAGCGTCGCATTTCGGCGAATTTTTCCGGATCGGCCCGCTGGAAGCTGTAAATCGATTGTTTCGCATCCCCAACGGCAAAGATGGTGCGGGGTTTATCGGCATGACGCCCGGCATCGATAAAGAATTCTTCGGCCAGAATACGCACCACTTCCCATTGTTCGGGGTTGGTATCCTGCGCTTCGTCAATCAGGATGTGATCAAGGCCTTCGTCGAGTTTGAACAACACCCAGCCCGCCATGCCGGCCTGACGTTGCAGCAAACTCAGGCTGGTCAGGATCAAATCATCGTAATCAAGGCGGGCATGCAGGGCCTTTTTCGTCGCATAGCGGTCCAGCATCGCATTGCCAATGGTGATCAAGGCCGCCGTCGCCCCGGCCATCGCCGCAGCCTTACGCAGGCGATCAATTTCAATCAGCCGCGCGCCTTCGTGCTCAAGCGCATCAGCCCCCATCGGGTGGTTTTCCGCCGCCCCCTTGGTGATCAGTTTGGCACGCGGTTCCCCCGCAGCGGTAAAGAACACATTGCGATACTCACCAAATACCGAAAGCCGGTCTTCGACATTGGTTTTTTCCAAAAACTGCGCCAAGGCTGGCACACGTGCCTGATCGGTCTTGGTTCCGGCCTCAAGGGCGGCTAACCCACGCATCAAACCATCGCGGTCAAAGGCATCGTCTGACAGGGCCTTTCGCAAAATCGCGTCTTCGCTGACCCCGACCGGCACACCAAGGGCCGCATAGACCGCATCGCGCATGCGATCCGCCCCGCCAAGATTGGCCAGCATGCGTTTAAGACGGCCCCGTTCGCGGGCAAGCTCGCTCATGACCTCGCCAAAGGCACCTTCACGAACCTGTCCGGTCACAACCGAAAGCGCACCTGCCAAACCCTCATCGCGCCCGGTTCGGGCAAAGGCCAAGACTTCTTCCTGCACGGCGGCCATGGTTTCGGCGGCTGTTCGGTCATCCATGATTTCAAAATGCGGTGCGAGCCCAGCTTCAAGCGGAAAACGCCGCAACAGCGACTGGCAAAAGGCGTGAATGGTCTGAATTTTCATACCACCCGGCGCATCAAGAACCCGTGCGAACAATTGCCGCGCGCGCATGGTTTCGTCTGAGCTGGGGGGGGCTGCACCCGAAAGACTGGTCAGATCGTCATGAAGGGCGCGGTCCTCCATCGTGGCCCAATGCCCCAAACGCTCATTAACCCTGTTGGCCATTTCGGCCGCTGACGCCTTGGTAAAGGTCAGACATAAAATCCGATGGGGTTCGGTGCCAGAGAGCATCTGACGCAAAACCCGGTCTGAGAGAACCTTGGTCTTGCCCGCCCCGGCCGATGCCGACACCCAGACAGACGCACTTGGATCAGACGCGCTGCGTTGTAAGACATTGGGATCAGTTCCACGCATTTCGGTCATGACTTATCCTCAGGCACAGCCTTGATGTTAGCGCTAACATCGCCATCCTCGACATTCTCAACATCTTCGCTGCCCATCCATTCGCGCCGACGTGAAAGATGAACATAGTCGGAATATTTCGGCGCATGGTCAGGATGCGGCACGCTGAGATACGGTGTCGCCGGATCGGCAAAGGCCGCGGCCAAATCATTGACCCCATCGACCGCCTCATGTGCCAGTGCGGCGGGCGTGGTTTTCATGCGATTGGTATTGATCTCGACAATCTCGCCGGCTGGATCACCGCCGGAAAGCTTCCAAAACGCCATTGACGCCGGGGGACCCGCAGGCACATCGCCAAAGCCCCCCTTTTCGGCAATCGCGGCTTCAAGGGGTAATTGCGGCGCAAAGCCGTTTGCCACATCCCCCTGACTGGGCGGTGCGCCGGTTTTATAATCAATGATCGCAATGCCCCCATCGCGAAGCGCGTCAATCCGGTCGGCACGGGCATACACCTGAAACCCGCTTGGCGTATCAAGGGTACCTGATTGCTCGGTATAGGATTTACGCACATCGCCGCGCCGGGTGGCTTCGGTCTGGATGAACCATTTGGCAATCCGTTCGAACCGCGGCCACCAGAACGCCCAAAGCCCCGGTCGGGCGGCCAGGGGTTTGAATACGTCGCGGCCAATGATCAGCAGTTCCTGTTCACCGTCGGGCGGTAAATGATCGGGATGGCGCGCGATGAATTGATCAAGGGCGTCATGGATCAGATTGCCATAATCGGCGGCACCGGGGTCTTCGTCCACACCGTCAAGCTTGCGCAGCCCCAAAATATGCCGCGCATAGATCGCATAGGGATCACGCATCCATGTTTCGATCTGGGTGACGGACAAACGTTGCGGGCGGGCCGACACCGGCGGTTTGGGGGCCGGGCGACCAATTTTACGGCGCATCTCGTCGGCGGGTTCATCAAGTGTTTCGGCCAGTGCGCGCCATTCGGCGGCATCGGCGGTTTCCATGGAAACACCGGATTTCCGCAGAATGTTTTCAATGCGTAACAACCACCGCGATGGCACGGTTGGTGTGCCTTCAACACGCAAAGCACGCGTCATCACGACATTGGGCGAACAAAAAAGCTGCTGAAAATCATGGGCCGATTGCCCGACCCGGTGTTCGGGGGCAGGCAGGCCGAATTTTTGGCGCATCGGGCGACTCATCCATGGGTCGGCCCCGGCTTCGGGGGGCCAGACGCCTTCGTTCAGACCGCCAAGGATTGTCAAATCGGCTTGCTGCATCTGGGCTTCGACCGTGCCCCAGATAAACAGGCGCGGATGTTTGCCATAACGCGGGCGCACCGCCCGGTCCGCCATCAGCGCATCCAAAAATGCGCCATATCGGTTGCCTGGCATGGCCACGAACTCGCCAAGGGCATTGAGCAATTCATGGACGAAATCGGCCAAGGCCTCGCCCGCCTCCCCGCGCCACAGGCGATCCGCACCGGGTTGGGTATCACTGGCGGCCAGGGCTTCGGCGGCCATGATGTGGCTGCGCAAGGCACCGACTGGCGACAGCGTTTTATCGGCATTCAAATCGGCAAGCGGGGTGAGGCATTCCGCACAGCGTGCCACCAGATCGCTCAACCGCGCATGATCATCGCGGGTGCGTTCAATCCGGGCATGGGCATGTTCCGAACCACTGTTTTTCATCCGTTCAATGAACTCGTCGCGCCAGCCATCAAGGGCCGTTTGCAACCCATCCAGCCCCGGCCCCGGGCGCGCCCCGCGCAAGACATGCTGTTCAAGCAAACGGGTCAACACACGAAAGGTTTCAGGCGGAAGCCCCGCCGCCGACAACGGATGTTTCAGCAATTCAAGCAACGGTACAGGCGCGAATTCTTCCTGTACCGCGCGTACCACCAGACGCAGATAAATCGCCGGTGCGGTGTCATGAAGCGGGATCCCCGCCGAGTCATCAATTTCAACTTCCCAGCGGCGAAGTTCAGTTGCCACACGCCGCGCAAGGCCACGGTCCGGGGTCACCAGCGCACAGGTCATGGCGGGATTTTCAAGGGCGTCGCGCATCATCAGCGCAATGGTGGTGGCTTCTTCGCGCGCACCCGAACAATCCACCCGCAGTACGCCGCCCAAAACGTCTGGGGCGAACCCGGTAATGTGACGCCAATGATGGGTGGTTTTGGCCGGGCGCAGGGCTTCGCGCGCCAAACGGCGGCGTTCAATCGTGACATTACTGTCGCCCCCCAACGCAGGCCAGGGCAAAACACTATCCGCACTGCGCCCGATATGGCGCAATGTCTTGTCCAAAAGATGCTGGGGATGGGCCGCGTCATCTTGAATGGCGGTCCAGTCTTCATGGCTAACCCCCGACATCAGGCCGGGCAAAACCACGCGCCCCTTGGGCATGGCAAGAACCGCCGCCATCAAATCGCGCAAGGCCGGGAACGGCCCGGTGGAGCCGACAATCAGAACCGGTGTTTGCGGAATATTGTCCTGCCACAGTTCAATCTGTGCCTTGATCAGCGCATTACGCCGCATCGCCCGGTCGCTGACGTCCTGAGTTGCCAGAATACCCGGCCAATGCAGGGTCAGGATTTGCAGGAATTCTAACGTCAGTTGCCAATGTTCGGCGAATTCCTCGGGGACTAGACCTTTGAGATCATCAAACTGGCAGTTTTCCGTTTGAACCTGATCAAGAAACCGGGCCAGTTCCCCGGCCAGACGGGCGGCCTGATCGGCGGTTGGTTTTTCACCGCGATGATCCGACCGGGTCATGATCAGGCGGGTCAGCAGCAATTTGCGTTGCAAATCCGGGATGGCTGGCGGCAGATCAAGGGCAGCCTGTTGCCCGCCCGCACCATAAACCGCCAGTTCATCCTCGTCCGCCTCGCCGAGTGGGCGAATGGTCGGCAATAACGTCACCGCCCCGCCCGACTGGCGTAAAAACGCATCGCGCATCACCTTGGCCGACCGGCGATTGGGCACCATCAAAACGTAATCGGGCAGTGCATCGGGCTGATCGGCGGTTTCGGCCATCAGCTGTTTGGCAATCAGGTCGGCAAAGGCCTCGCCCGGCGGGATAAAAAACAGATTTTCGGGGTTCGCCATGTCCTGGGCGAAGGCATCAGATGCGTCCATATAATCAAACAGGTCGGCCATTATAGCTCCCCGACTGTTGCCTGTTTGGCCCGTTCATCTTCCAATGCACCCGCAATGATCGGTTCGGCCTCGGCAAGTGCGTCTGGCGTACCGATATGGAAATGACGCCCGTCATGCACCAGACCATAGCATCGTCCAGCCGCAAGGGCCTTGTCATAAACCACATTCAGCGAAAAGGACCCATCAGGCGTATTTTCAAACAAACGCGGCGATAAAACCTGCACACCGGTAAAGAAATAGGGTGCGGACGGCGCGTCCCCACGTCGTTTTAACCGTCCGTCAACCTGCCAGAAGAAATCGCCCGCCCCGTCATAACCAAACGCCCCCGACACGGGATAAAGCGCCAGCAACGCATCCATATGTTCGGGATCAAAAGCCGCCATCAACCGATCAAAAAGCGGTTCGGCCCCTTCGGTCCAGAACACATCGGCATTGGCAACCAGCACCACATCACGATCAAGCATCGGCAGGGCCTTTTTCACCCCGCCACCGGTTTCCAACAAATCGGATTCCGGCGATGTCAGAACCTTGGGCGCGCTGCGCATTCCGACATGATCAACAATCATCTGTCCCAAGTAGTGGCTGTTGACCACCGCCTGATCGAACCCGGCATCGGCCAATTTGTCGAGCACATGATCAAGCATCGGTTTGCCCGCAACCGGCACAAGTGGCTTTGGCATCGTATCGGTAATCGGGCGCATGCGTTTGCCAAGACCGGCCGCCAGTACCATCGCCTGTGCTTTCTGTGTGCTGCCGGTCATTGAGGCGCCTTTTTGTTTGAATGCGTTGGGCTCGGGCTAATGTTCGGGGCCTTGCGGGCATCATAAGGAATGTGGGTTTCCACCCAGTGATGCAAGGCAGGCAACCCATCGACCGCCCCGCGTAGAATAAGATCCCAGCAGCGCGGGATAAAATCGAAATAGCGCGTTTTTCCGGCCTTGATCGCAAGCCAGCCAAACCGGCCCAATATGCGGAAATTGCGCACCATCGAATTGGCAACATAGGCCGTTTCGAAATCGGAATGATCAAGATTTGGGAAGGCCGCCAGATAGAACTGCTTCATCCGGCTTTCCAGATCCGGGCTGATGTCGTGGCGCACATCGCGCAACAGCGACGCCAGATCATAGGGACGTGGGGCAATGGCGGCGTCCTGAAAATCAATGATCCCGCAATCATCCCCGCCATCGCCGTTCTCGACCAGCATCAGGTTATCGACATGATAATCGCGGTGAATGATCGCATCCCCAACCCGCCAGCACAGCGGCAAAACATCATCAAGCAACCGATCAAAATCGACCATCGCAGCATCACGCTTCTGCGCATCTGGGATGATCAATGGCAGATAATCGGTTTTGAAACTGGTCAGCATGCGCCGGAAATTGTCGGGCCCATAGGTCACCAATCCGCAATCGGCCACTGCGCCAGCATCACAAAACCGATGCAGCCCAATCAGCTGATCCACCGCACGCAGATAAAGCCCGTCCTGCCCGACCCCATCCATCATCCCGCCCGACTGAAGCGCACGGGTAAAGGTGACATCACCAAAATCTTCGATCAGGACAAGCCCGCGTTTCACATCAGACGCATGGATTTTTGGCACCCGCCATCCGGCGCGTTCAAACAAGGCCGTCGTCTGTAACACCGGCTCAACCGATGCCGGACGTTCCGGGTTTTCGTAAATGCCGTGTGGGTCAACATGGATCGCACTGGGCGGAAAATCCATCAAAAGGGCGGTGTCATGTTTGCGTTCAAGCCGAAAATATTTCCTCGCTGACGCGTCATCGACCAAGGGCATGACCTGTGCCGTCTGCCAACCACAAGCGCCCAGAAAATCCTGACGATCTGCGTTGCGCCGCCCCTGTTCGACTGTCGTGCCCGTCATTGGGTTTTCCCCGTCATATTGGCAATCCGCGATTCCCAATCTGCGCCATGGGGTTCAAGCACAAACACGCGCGCATCCTCGTTCGGTCCGGGTTCGATATGAATATCCAGCCGGTTTTGCGGGGTCAGATAATCCAACCGGTCAGGCCATTCGATCAGGCTGACCGCATCGGCAAAGGCATCTTCGATATCAAGCTCATGGACTTCTTCCGCGTCAGACAAACGATAAAGATCAAAATGCCAAACCGGCAGGGGATCAAACTCGTAAACCTGCACCAGCGTAAAGGTCGGACTTGGGACTTCTTCATCCGGGTTCCCGGCCACTGCGCGCACAAAGGCCCGGCAAAACGCGCTTTTTCCCATGCCCAATGTGCCATGCATCAGGATCACATCCCCCGCCTTGGCGATGGATGCAAGCTGCGCGGCAAGGGCTTCGGTCCCGTTTTGATCACTGACAGCGACTGTCTTGCTCATGATGTCCGTTTATCGATTGGCAAATGGATGTTGTATGGTCCCCTTTTGTAGGGGGTGAAGCCGCCCGTTCGCAATGATTTTACGACGTGGCGATAAAGGTCACATCAAAACCGGGCAGTGGCGGCAAATTTGGCCGGTTTACATTGCGATATTCTGCCCCAAATGCTATTTCGCCCATATTCGTTTTCCCGCTGATCGCCGGGCTCAGGGTCTGGACCGAGCCCCAAATTCGATATTATTTGGATGGAATAAACATGTCAGACGCCTCAACCAGCACAGATATTGCTATTATTGGCGCAGGCCCGGTTGGGCTTTTTGCGGTTTTCGAAGCCGGTATGCTGGGGCTTAAATCCCATGTGATTGATGCGCTTGGAATGGTCGGCGGCCAGTGCAGCGCGCTGTATCCTGAAAAACCGATCTTTGATATTCCGGCCCACCCGCAGATCGCCGGTCAGGACCTGATTGATCAGCTTGCCAAGCAGGCTGCTCCGTTTGAGCCGACGTACCATTTGGGTCAGCAGGTCACCAAACTTGAAAAACGTGATGATGGCCGCTTTACGCTGACCACCAGCACCGGCAAGGTAATTGACGCTGGTGCGGTTGTCATTGCGGCAGGCTGTGGTGCCTTTGGCCCGAACAAGCCGCCGATGGATGGTCTTGACGATTACGAGGATTCCGGCGGGGTTCAATATTACGTCAAACGCCGGGCTGATTTTGCGGGCAAAAAGGTTGTGATTGCCGGTGGCGGGGATTCGGCGGTTGATTGGGCATTGTCGCTGCATGATGTTGCCGAAAAGGTCATGGTGGTCCACCGTCGCCCGAAATTCCGTGCCGCCCCGGACAGCAGTGCAAAACTTCAAGCATTGGCCGAAGCCGGGAAGATCGAGATGGTCATCCCCTATCAACTCAAGGGCCTTCGCGGTGAAAACGGTGTGCTGTCGCACGTGGTTGTCGCAACGCTTAAGGGCGAAGAACGCGAACTTGAAGCCGATCACCTTTTGCCGTTCTTTGGCCTTGCCATGGAACTTGGCCCGATTGCCGACTGGGGCCTGAATGTCGATAAAAACCATATCGGTGTGACACAGGCGACCATGGAAACCTCGGTTCCGGGCATCTTTGCCATTGGCGATATCGCCCATTACGAGCATAAATTAAAACTGATCCTGTCGGGCTTTGCCGAAGGGGCAAGTGCGATCCATGCCGCGCGCAGCTACCTGTTCCCGGACAAGGAATTCCACTTCGAATATTCGACCACCACAGGTGTTCCGAACGAATAACCCAAAGGCATTTCAGGAAAGCGCACCATGACCACAAATACCCCGATCCATGTTGGTGGCTGTCTTTGTGGCGCGGTGCGCTTTTCTGCATCTGGCGACCCGGTTGGTGCCAACCACTGCCATTGTGGCATGTGCCGCAAGGATAGTGGATCGGGTGTTTCCACCTTTGTCAGCTTTCGGACCGATGCCGTCACATGGGACGGCACACCGACCGATTACGAAAGCACACCGGGTAAATATCGCGGATTTTGCCCCAAATGCGGGTCCAGCCTGACATGGTGGAGCCGCGAAAGTGCTGACACCATAGATCTGCGCCTTGGCAGCTTTGATGACCCGACCCCTTTTAAGGCGAAAAAACATCTTTGGGTCAGCACAGCCCTGCCCGAATTTTCCGGACTTGATCCCGACATCGATCATTTCGATCAGGGCAGCTAAAACATCCCCTGCTTAAACCTGACCTCTTGAAACACTTCAAAAATAAGGGCTTTTGGCTCTGGCCCTTAAGGTGCATTCATGTCAGGCTGCTAAACTCCACTGACAGTCAAAATCTGCACACACCACCATCAAGGGGGCCTTTATGAGTGACCAACGTCAGGAAGACCAAAAGAACCCGAGCTTCATTACAAATATGCATAAGCTGATTCTTTTTGGCTCAGGCACCTTGCTGCTGGGAACTTTGCTGTTGATGGTGACGTTTCAGGCCGCAATTGAAATGATGATGTATGGCCGTTCGGCGGGCAGCTTTGTGGTTGTCATTGGCACAGCCGTCGCCATCGGCCTGCTTGTTGCCGGCTCGACCATCATTTCGAAATGGGTCTCACGCAAAGTGCAGGCGATCCTCGAAGAATAAACTGTCCAGTTGATCCCCTCCGGTAGCCCGGTGCATGGATCAGGGTCAGACCACATCGACCTTTAAGAAGTCGGCAAGCACACCAACAATCATTGCATGATCCTCGGCGGAGGCCAGCCCCGATACCGTAATCGCCCCGATTACACCAACACCGGAAACCCGGATCGGGAAGCTGCCGCCGTGATCGGCATACTCAGCGAAATCAAGGCCATGATCGGCAAGCGTTTTACCCTTGGTTTGCAAGGTCACGCCAAACCGCATCGAACTTTCATGTTCGCGTAAGGTCACATTGCTTTTACGCCGTGCCCAGCCGTCATTTGCCGGTTTGGCACCGGGAAGGGATGCGTGAAACAGGGTGCGGTCCGGGGTGCGGATATTGATGGCAACCGGTGCGTTTTGCGCCTGAGCCACCCCCACCAGTTTGGAACCGATTGCCCATGCTGTGTCTTCGTCAAAGCGGTCAAACACCAGTGCTTCTTCCTGTTTGATCAGACGGTCAAGCTCCATGGGTCGGCTCCTGCGATATGTGTTGCGGTTGGATCATCCATAGCGCAGCGAAGGTACTTCTGAAAACAGCAAAGAAAAAAGGCTCCAACCCCAATGGGATGCAGCCTTTGTTTTGATATCGAAACTTCGGCAATCGCCTATTTATCGTCGCCCATCTTAAGCGCATTGATAAAGGCCGACTGTGGAATTTCCACCTTGCCGAACTGACGCATCTTTTTCTTACCGGCCTTCTGCTTTTCCAGAAGTTTACGTTTACGCGACACGTCACCGCCGTAACATTTTGCCGTCACGTCTTTGCGCATTGCCGATACGGTTTCACGGGCAATCACCCGCCCGCCAATGGCGGCCTGAATGGCGACCTTGAACATCTGGCGCGGAATAAGGTCCTTAAGACGTTTGCAAATCTCGCGACCGCGATATTCAGCCGCCGAACGGTGAACCATCAATGCCAGCGCATCAACCGGATCTTCGTTGACCAAGATGGATACCTTAACCAGATCGCTTTCGTCATAGCCTGCAATTTCGTAATCGAAGCTGGCATAGCCACGCGAAATCGATTTCAGACGGTCATAGAAATCAAACACCACTTCATTGAGCGGCAATTTATAGACCACCATTGCGCGGTTCCCGACATAGGTCAGGTCGAGCTGAACACCACGGCGTTCGGTACACAATGTCAAAATCCCGCCAAGATAATCGTCTGGCACCATGATCGATGCCTTGATCCATGGTTCTTCGATCTTGGCGATCTTGGTGACATCGGGGAAATCTGCCGGATTGTGCAGCAGGATTTCTTCGCCCTTGCTCATGGTGATCTTATAGGACACCGACGGTGCGGTCGTGATCAGATCAAGCTCGAACTCGCGTTCAAGACGTTCCTGAATGATCTCAAGATGCAGCAGACCAAGGAAACCACAGCGGAAACCAAGACCAAGGGCGGTCGAGTTTTCCGGCTCGAACTGGAACGATGCGTCATTGAGATGCAGCTTTTCAAGCGCATCACGCAGGGTTTCATATTCGCTGGTATCGACCGGGAAAATGCCACAGAACACAACCGGAATGGACGGTTTGAAACCGGCCAGCGGTTTGGCGCACGGGCGTTTGTCTTCGGTTATGGTGTCACCGACTTCGCATTCGGCAACAGTTTTCATACCGCAGTTGATAAAGCCGACTTCGCCCGGCCCCATTTCTTCGAGCGCGATCGGTTTTGGCGTAAACACCCCGACACGGTCAATGGTGTGGGTGACCTTGGCGTTCATGAAACGGACCTTCTGGCCGCGCTTAAGCGTACCTTCCTTGACCCGCACCAAAATCATCACACCGAGATAGGCGTCATACCAGCTATCAACCAGCAAAACTTCAAGCGGTGCCGTCGCGTCCCCGGTCGGGGATGGAAGACGGGTTACCAGTGCTTCAAGCACGTCTGGCACACCAAGGCCGGTTTTGGCCGAAATCATCACTGCATCGCTGGCATCGATGCCAATCACTTCTTCGATCTGTTCTTTGACACGGTCGGGTTCTGCCGCAGGCAGATCAACCTTGTTCAGAACCGGAACGATTTCATGATTGTTTTCAATTGCCTGATAAACGTTGGCCAGCGTCTGGGCTTCGACACCCTGTGCGGCATCCACCACCAGAAGTGATCCTTCGCAGGCGGCAAGAGAGCGCGACACTTCATAGGCAAAATCGACGTGACCGGGCGTATCCATCAGGTTGAGGGTATATTCAACCCCATCCTTGGCGGTGTATTTCAAACGCACGGCCTGTGATTTGATGGTGATGCCACGTTCACGTTCGATATCCATCGAATCGAGAACCTGCTCAGCCATTTCACGGTCGGTCAGGCCGCCGGTCAACTGGATCAGACGGTCGGCCAGGGTCGATTTACCATGGTCGATATGTGCGATGATCGAAAAATTACGAATATGCTTAAGGTCGGTCATATGGCTGCTTCTGGCACTAAAGTTGGCTCGCATTCGGCCAAGGGGCAAAACAATATCGAAACGCTGTGATTGTCGTTGTCTGACTGTTGCGAAACCCGTCACACGCAAGGTTCAGCCGAAAGCATCCATCCCGGTCTGCACACCATGTTCTGGCAGCGACGCTGGGATGAAACACATCGTCTAAACGATGTGACACTTACAGGAAAACCCGCCATATGTGATCCGCAAAGCAGTCAGGAAATTGAACAAACAATTCCCCCGATCAATCACCAGCGGGTTTATAGGGGTTTTTGCCTGCAAATAGAAGCGTTGTGTTGCAAATGCCCACCAGTGTTTTGCAATGCCATCACGACCGAAGACCACCTCGATCCACCTGCCATTGCGTCAAAGGTGCCACCGCACTCATCAAATCCCTGTTTGCAGACGCAATTTCTTTGTCGTTACATAAGATTTAGACCATCTACGCGCTTTTCAACCGCAGAAAAAGAACATAGGTTTTAGTCAGAGCTCACCCCATCTAACAAGGATGAGCCGAAACAGTCCGAGTGGGAACGCCTGCCAACATGTTCATGACCTCAATCGAGCAAACCCTGTCTCGTCGCAGCTTGGCAAAGCTGCGCAAAAGGCTGGCGCTCTTGACCATGACCGGCGTGTTTGTCCTGCTGTTTTCGTTCTTCTTCATACAGAAAACACTGTATGACAGCGCCGTTGACCAAGCCAGCAGCCAACTTGAAGCAACTGCATATCGTTTGGGGTTGATGCTGTTACAAAACAGCACAGTCGATCTGCAAAAGATCGTTGATGATAATTCAGACATCACAGTCGGATTGCTCAATGGGAAGCTTGATCAGGTTAGTGGGTATATCCCGCCACACCTGATTGGCGATCTGGCGGAATACATTGTCAATCAACCTGCAGATCGCGATTCATTGCTGTGCGTCCATGGGCAACAGGTCATGATTCTGGCCTATAGCAAGCTGCCTGATCTTGATCGGATCCTGGTTGCCTATACCCCACGATCAAAACTGATGGAAAACTGGCGCCAGGCCATCATTTTGCACGCGCTTTTGTTTGTCATGGCCATGACCATCCTGTGCGGATTGGCGATCTGGCTGTGGCAACGCCTTAAGCGCCAGCATTTGCGCGCCGCCCATTTGGCCGAACATTTCAGCGAGACGGAAAATACCCTGTCGGAATGTGGCTGTGCGGTCATAAGTTGGCCGGTCGATACTGCTGATGGGAAATTAGTCACACAAATGAACTGGCCCGAAATTCTTGGCCCGTCGAATGAAAACATCAAACCGCTGCTAACCGAATTCCTTGACCGGTTAACGCCATCCTCAATGGCAAGACTGCGGGGACCGCTGATTGACAATGTCTGGCCGGATGCGCGGATTGGCGCGATGGTCGATATTCGCATTGATGCCAACAACACCCAGCGTTTTTATCTTATGGCGCATAGGTACCTTGAGAACGAACGTGATTTCATTTCTGTTCTATTGCTTGAAACCGCGGCACAGCAGGAACTTTGCAATCCGTTCGAGACCTATTTGCGTCACACACCCGAACCGTCGATTGCAGTTGATACTGATGGAATTTTGCACGGGTTTAGTCCGGCGTTCGAAGAACTGGTTGGGACACGTCTGTATAATCTGATCGGCCAGCCATTTTTCAAACTGTTCGAGCCCGAAGACCAGCAAATCGCCCTGGCCTCATCACGCGCCCTTACCGAAAAGCGTGATTCGGGTGATACAAAGCAGATCCTGCGCCTCAGGGATCGCAACGACAATATCCGCTGGCTTTCGTGGCATGCCATCGGGCCCTTTGACGGCATGACCTTTAGCAGCGCGCGCGATGTCACCGAGTTTGTGGAAAATGCCAACAAACTGCGCGACACCCTTGATCAGCTTAAACGCAGCAACGAGGACCTCGAACAGTTTGCCTATGTTGCATCACATGACTTGCAACAACCGTTACGCATGGTCGCAAGCTATACCCAGCTTTTGAAAAAACGCTATGCCGGGACGCTCGATCAGGAGGCCGACGAATATATCGACTATGCGGTCGATGGTGCCAAACGCATGCACAAGCTGATCAGCCACCTTCTGGAATACGCCAAAACCGGCACCAATGAAGATTTCAGCACAGTTGACTGCAATCAGGTCCTCAACGAAGCACAGGCAGACCTTAAAACAATCATCAGTCAGGAACATGCCACCATAACCCATAACGAACTGCCCAGCCTGATGGGTGACCGCATTGGTCTTTCGCGGCTGTTCCAGAACCTTGTGTCAAACGCGATCAAGTACCGGCGTCCGGGCGTCCCGCCCCATATTGACATTACGGTTGAACCCGATACGCCGTCGGGTGATTTCTGGCGTTTCTCGGTGCGTGACAACGGCATTGGCATTCACCCCGAACATGCCCAGCGTATTTTCCGTCTGTTCCAGCGCCTGCATAAGGACGAGTTTTCCGGAACCGGGCTTGGCCTGTCGCTATGTCGGAAAATTGTCGAACAGCACGGCGGGAAAATCTGGCTTGATACCACCCGCCCGATCAGTGATCCGGGCGCCACATTCATCTTTACACTCCGTGCCAGCCGGTCTGAATAAGAGCGGCTAAAACCCGGCATCAAATGGCAAGCATATTGCTTGGTGTGTAGGTATAGGCGTGACGCAGGGAAAAAGCTGCCTCGCTCTGGCACCAAGGGAGTTACGGAAAACATGATCATAAGCTTTGCCCGCAACCGTCGTTCGATCCTGACATCTGTCGCAATGCTGGGGCTACTTACGCTTGCTTCCTGTGGCTCGGACATGCGTACCATGAATAACAACCACATGCAGACCCTTGCCAACTTCTTTGCCCAGCACGAGCCGGGGGAGCCGTTGCCACGTGGATGGCGGCGTTTGGATGGCAGGGAAATCAACTACCGTTTTGCAAACGAAACATATGCCATCTATTCGATTGACGAGGATGAGCAGCTTTTGGTTTTGCATCTTTATGACAATGGTGTCGGGCGCCTTGATGCCGATGACGATCGCGAACAATGCACATGGAACAGCATGGCCGATCAGCTCAGCATCGAATGCGATGACACCGATATGGAATGGCACATCTTTAGCAACGGGCCCGAGCTGGTCGCACTTGACCTCGACGAGGAAGAATATGCCATCCTGCGTAAGCGTCCCGGTCGGTAAATTTATCCCGGCCTTTTCGCGGTCGCCACACTTTGCACGCCCGATAAAAAAAACGGGCCGCCAGAAAGCGACCCGTTTTTAAATGTTTTAGTGTCTTTGGCGCCCAACTAGGCCCGCAAAGATCCGCCGGTTGCTTTTTCGACAGCCGCGACAACGTTTTTGCTGACCGTATCAATTTCTTCTTCGGTCAATGTTGCCTTGGTCGGCTGTAACGTAATCGAAAATGCCAATGATTTCTTGCCATCTTCGATGCCTTTTCCGGCATAAAGATCAAAGATCGTCACATCGACAATCAGGTTCCGATCTGCACTGCGCGCGGCCTTAATGATGGCTTCGGCCTTCACATCGCTATTAAGCAAGAAGGCAAAGTCACGCTCAACCGACTGGAAGCTTGATGCATTAAGCGCCGGACGGGCCGTACCTTTTTTCTTTGGCATCGGCACGTTTTCAACAAACAGCTCAAACGCCACGACGCGACCTTTAACACCAAGCGCCTTAAGCACTTTGGGATGCAGCTCACCGAAATACCCAAGAACGTTTTTCGGACCCAGCTGCAAGGCGGCTGACCGTCCCGGATGATACCAGCTTGGCGCACCATCGGTATTTACCTGCACGTTGGCCGCATTGGTCCCAAGGGACTCAAGCAGCGCTTCTGCATCGGCCTTAACGTCAAACACATCAACGTCACGGCGCGAGCCGGTCCAGCTGCGTGCTGTGGTCGCACCAGAACGAAGACCCGCCGCCACAAGACGCTGATCGCCCGGCTGATCGCCAAAGAATTCCGGCCCAACTTCAAACAAAGCCAGATCAGCAAACCCACGCGCGTGGTTCCGCCCCGCGGCTGCGATCATGTTGATCAGCGCATTAGGCCGCATCACATCAAGGTCGGAACTGATCGGATTGGCCAAATACAGGCCGTCTTTAAGCTCACCAAACAGCTTTGCCCAACGCGAGTCGGTAAAGGCCCATGTCACGGTTTCATACAAACCGCGTGACGCCAGAACACGACGGGTCAGACCAACACGTTTTTGCATCGGCGACAGGGCCGGTACCGGCAGGCTGGTTTCACGTTCCAACGCAACAGTCGGGATCTTGTCATAACCGACAATTCGCAGGACTTCCTCGACCAGATCAGCTTCGCCAATCACGTCTGGACGCCACGTCGGTGCGACGGCGGAAATGACCGGGCCCGAACCACTGACCTCAAAACCAAGCGATGTCAGGATTCCAACAACACGATCAGCCTCAACCGCAACACCGCCAAGCTCACGAATGCGATCAATACGCAGATCAAAGCTGTTGCGCGGGTTTGGCACCTCACCAGCTTTGACAACGTTCGAAACTTCACCACCACAGATTTCTGTAATCAAATGGGTGGCGACTTCCATGCCCCAAGCAATCGATTGCGGATCAACGCCACGTTCGAAACGATAGCGCGCATCGGAATTGATCTGAAGCTTACGGCCGGTCTTGGCAACGCTGATCGGATCAAACAGGGCGCATTCGACAAACACGTTTACTGTGTCTTCAAGGCACCCGGTTTCTTCGCCGCCAATGATGCCTCCAATGCCAAGTGCCTTTGCCGTGTCGGCAATGACCACCATGCTGTCAGAAAGCTGGTATTCCTTGTTATCAAGGGCCGCGATTTTTTCACCATCAGTCGCATAGCGCACATTGATGTCACCCGACAGTTTATCGGCATCAAACACATGCAACGGACGGCCCAGATCGTGGGTTACCAGATTGGTGATATCAACAAGGGCCGAAATCGGGCGCAGACCGATGGCCTCCAGACGGGCTTTGAGCCAATCCGGGCTTTGAGCATTTTTCACGCCACGGATATAGCGACCATAAAATGCCGGAACCGCATTATTCGATGCAATGTCGTCACTGATCGTGACACCAACCGGGCTGTCGAATGTACCGGTGACCGCTTCCTGACGCGGATCGGTTTTCAACGTCCCGATACCGGCTGCGGCCAGATCACGTGCAATACCACGCACACCGGTGCAATCGGGGCGGTTCGGGGTCAGGCCGATTTCAAAAATCGTATCATCGGCACCCAAGATACCCGCAACGGGTGCGCCAATTGGCGCATCATCGGGCAGCTCGATAATACCGTCATGATCGTCACCAAGGCACAGCTCACGGGTTGAGCACATCATCCCCTGGCTTTCGACACCGCGAATTTTGCCCGGTTTCAGCTTGGAACCATCAATCGGAATGATCGCACCGGGCTGAGCCAAGGCAACCTTGATGCCTGTGCGCGCGTTTGGTGCACCACAAACGACCTGAATGATTTTCTCGCCGGTATTGACCCGGCAAAGTTTCAAACGGTCTGCATCCGGATGCTGTCCGGCTTCTTCGATATGGGCAACACGAATGTCGGCAAGGGCTGCTGCACGATCGGTAAGCCCTTCGATCTCAAGACCAATATCAGTCAGTTTTTCGGCAATCACCGCAACTGACGCATCGGTATCAAGGTGCTGTTTTAGCCAATCAAGTGTGAATTTCATAATCTCAGCCCCTTACCATGTTCGGTACATCCAGCGGCACGAAACCATAATGTTTCAGCCAGCGCAGATCGGTATCGAAGAAGGTACGAAGATCGGGAATGCCGTATTTCAGCATGGCAATACGTTCAATCCCCATGCCAAAGGCAAAGCCCTGATATTCTTCCGGGTCAAGACCACAGGCCGACAGAACCCGCGGATGCACCATGCCGCAACCAAGAATTTCCAGCCAGTCGTCGCCTTCACCAATCTTGAGCTCCCCGCCTTTGCGCGAACAGCCGATATCCATTTCGGCACTCGGCTCGGTGAACGGGAAGAAGCTTGGACGGTAGCGCACCGGCACATCATCAAGTTCGAAATAGGTTTTCACAAACTCAAGCAGACAGCCCTTGAGATGCCCCATGTGCGTTTTTTTGTCGATCACCAGACCTTCGACCTGATGGAACATCGGCGTATGGGTCATATCGCTATCGGAACGATATGTGCGCCCCGGTGCGATAATGCGGATCGGCGGGGTTTTGTTCTGCATGGTTCTGATCTGCACAGGCGATGTATGGGTCCGCAGCACAAGGCGCGACCCGTCTTCGCGTTCAGGCAGATAGAAAGTGTCCTGCATTTCACGCGCGGGATGTTCCGGCGGAATGTTAAGGGCGGTAAAGTTATGGAAATCGTCTTCGACGTCCGGCCCTTCGGCCAGTGCAAAGCCCATCTCGCCAAAGATCGAGACAATTTCGTCAATCGTCTGGCTGATCGGGTGAATACGGCCTGCCGTTTCATCAGGACGTGACGACAGGGTAACGTCGATCCGCTCACCCGACAGGCGCGCCTCAAGGGCGGCATCTTCAAGGGCCGTTTTGCGGGTATCGATTGCGCCTGCAACCTGGTCTTTGACCGCGTTCAGCGTCTGACCAAATTCACGACGTTGATCGGGGTCCATCTTGCCAAGGTTTTTCATCAGGCCGGTAATACGGCCTTTCTTGCCAAGGGCGCTGATGCGGACATCTTCAAGTACAGCCAGATCGGCCGCATTTTCGACTTCCGCCAGAACCTCTTCGCGCAATGCTTCGATGTTTTCCATAACTTCCGACGCTTTGGCTTGGGTTTCAAAAACAAAAAGAACTTAAAATAAGAAAGGGGACGGCCAATATGGCCGCCCCCGATCAAATCAGGCAAGTGCCTATATAAACCTTATTACAAAGGTTTATTAGCCGAGTGCAGCCTGCGCCTGTGTAACCAGAGCTTTGAAAGCTTCAGGTTCACGCACTGCGATGTCAGCAAGCACCTTGCGGTCCAGTTCAACGCCAGCCTTCTTAAGGCCGTTCATGAACTGCGAATAGCTCAGACCGTTTTCACGTGCACCGGCGTTGATACGCTGGATCCAGAGTGAACGGAACTGGCGTTTCTTAACGCGACGATCACGGTATGCATACTGCAAACCTTTTTCCACAGCCTGAACGGCAGTACGGAAAGTATTCTTGCGGCGGCCTCGGTAACCCTTGGCAGCATTAATAACCTTGCGGTGACGGGCGTGTGAAGACACGCCCCCTTTTACACGAGCCATTTAACTCTCCTTAACCTTAACCGTACGGCAGGAATTTTTTGACAATGCGGGCATCGGCGTCACAGAGAATCTCTGTACCACGCGACTGGCGCTTCATCTTGGTAGGTTTTGCAGTCAGCAGGTGGCGCTTGTTTGCCACGTTGCGACGCACTTTTCCGCTTGCAGTCAGGCTAAAGCGTTTTTTAGCACTCGCTTTGGTCTTCATCTTGGGCATTTTTCTATCCTTGCATATGCAATGAAAACGAAATCCCCTACGGCGGCTGGGCATGCCCTGAAAGTTCATAACAAACTTTCCAGCCTCACCACCTGTTTCGGGGACGGGTGGTTATAGACTCAGCATTTG
The DNA here is from genome assembly GCF_000421265.1 of Thalassospira lucentensis MCCC 1A00383 = DSM 14000. Taxonomy (GTDB): domain Bacteria; phylum Pseudomonadota; class Alphaproteobacteria; order Rhodospirillales; family Thalassospiraceae; genus Thalassospira; species Thalassospira lucentensis. The sequence goes on from NZ_ATWN01000006.1 coordinate 177,868, forward strand.
CCTTTTTCAAGGACCAATTCGCCCCTTTGCCCTTGCTTTTTGCGGCTCTGCCCCGCCATTGTGCATTCGACAGATCAAATAAACCCGCCCAGTTTCATTCTCTCGCCTCTATATCACAGGTCGCATGGCACAAATTACATCTATCATCCTGCCCTTTTTCAGCCTGATTGCCCTTGGCTGGATTGGCGGAAAGACCAAGATCGTCTCAAGCGAAGGTATGCGCGGCATCAATGGCTTTGTTTTTTACTTTGCCTTGCCTGCCCTTTTGTTTCGTGCCCTTGCCAGCCGGACACCATCAGAGATTTGGCAGCCCGACATTTTGCTTGCTTACGGCGGGGCAACGCTTCTGGTTTATGGCGCGACACGGCTTATTGCAAAACGTGTCTTCAAACTCGACCCCGCCTGCCAGACGCTTTTTTCCTTTGGCAGCACCATGCCCAATGTCGGTTTCATGGGCTTACCCCTGATCATTGGGTTGCTTGGAACGCAGGCGACTGTTCCCCTGATTGTCGCCCTGTCGTTTGATCTGATTTTCATGTTGCCACTTTCGCTGTTCCTGCTTGAAACAGCGAAACATGCCGATGGCACAAACCCATTGGGCAAAATCCTGCGCGGGACGTTGCTTAATCCGGTTGTCATCGCGATTCTGACCGGCGTTGCGGCCAGCATTCTTGACCTTCGTTGGCCAGATGGTGTGGATTATCTGCTGGAACTTCTGGGACGCAGTGCCGGGCCAGCGGCATTATTTGCCATTGGTGTCGCACTTTTCGGCCGTCCGATTGCCGAAAACCGTGCCGAGCTTGCCGTCATGAGCATTGCCAAACTGGTTGCCCATCCCGTGGCCGTCTTCATTGCATTTTATAGTCTGGGAACCGTTTCCGGGCTGGAGGCACAGGCTGTTTTACTGCTTGCAGGCTTACCAACGGCGGGGAATGTTTTTGTCATTGCGACAACCTATGACCGCTATATCGTTAGAAGCTCGTCAATTGTTCTGGTGACCACAGCCGTCGGCGTTATCAGCTTTTCGGTCCTGACATTATATATTGATCCGCTGATCGCAGCCCTTCGACCGCTTGTCCCATAGATACACTTCACCATCGGCTTAGACCGACAGGGCTGGCATTCAAACGCAATGCGTGAAGGTGCAGGTTACAGGTGAACCATCAAACCGCAGTTTTGATGTTATGGGCGCGGCCGATCCATTTTTCGACTCGTGTCATCAGCTTTTCGCGATTGACCGGCTTAAGGACAAAATCGTTGCCCCCGGCTGCAACACCGCCGCGCAGGTCTTCTTCACTCTGACGAGCTGTGACATAAATGATCGCGCAGGCAAGATTGGGGAAATGGGTCCGCACATTAAGTGCGGTTTCAAACCCGTTCATGTCGGGCATCATGATATCCAGAAGAATGATGCGCGGCCTTGCCGACTTCAGGAGTTTTAAAAGGTCCTTGCCAGAGGAAACCCCCTGAAACTGATAACCGCCGCTTTCGACGATTCGTTTCAGAAGAACCAGACTTTTCGGGTCGTCATCAACACCAACGATCAGAAGATCATTTACGGCTGGCATGGCATTCCCTCTTTGGCTTGGACCTCTTTGGGCAGAACGGCAAAACGCCGCGTCTTAACGCGGCGCCAGTACCATAATCATAACACGACCTTCCATCTTCGGCATCATTTCCGGCTTGGAAAGATCTTCAAGATCCCCCGAAAAGCGCTGGAGCATGCCAAGACCAAGATCCTGGTGGGCCATTTCACGTCCGCGGAAGCGCAACGTAACTTTCACCTTATCACCACCGCCAAGAAACTTCTGCGCGGCACGCAGTTTGACGTTGTAGTCATGGATATCGATGTTCGGACGGAGTTTGATCTCCTTGACTTCGATAACCTTCTGTTTCTTTTTGGCTTCGTTCTGCTTTTTGCTTTGTTCGTATTTGAACTTGCCGTAGTCGATCAACTTGCACACTGGCGGTTCGGCATTCGGAGCGACTTCGACAAGGTCGAGTCCAACTTCTGCTGCCTTTTCAACGCCTTCACGCACCGTCATCGGATCCGACATATTGCCTTCAGCGTCGACAACACAGATCAAACGGGCTTTAATATCCTCATTGACGCGCGGACCATCCTTGGTCGGCTGCATCGGTTTGCGTGGTCGTGCTATGGATAATCTCCTATGGTAATCAAACAAATCGGTCAGAAAGAGTAATATGGAAAACCGCGTTTCTATGAAACCGCGTTTTTCACTAGACCTGCACTAGCATATCCCGGTGCGCTCAGAAAGCAATGTTTTTAGGCAAGTCAAAACCTTTCAAAGCGCCAATTTCCGCGCTTTTGAATTAACGGTGTGCTTATTGTGCCATTACCGGTTTTTTATTCGTCCAAATCAAGACGACGGCGCACTTCTTCCATCACACGATTAACGGTTAATTCCCGCAAGTCACTTTCGCGAACGGTGCTAACGGCATTTGCGCCAATTCCGCGCGGTGCACTTAATTTTGGATCCGATTCGCGCGAAAACAGGACAATGGATGGCGCCCCTGCGGCGGCGGCAATATGCATCGGCCCCGTATCATTGCCGATAGCCAAAACCGACCGCGCACCAAGCGATGCTATATCAAGAAATCCGGTCCGCCCCATCAGATTGCGGGCCTTGGGGCACATGGCATCAATCTTGCCCAGGACGTCGCTTTCCTTCTCGGTTCCGATCAGAACCGGCGTTAAACGATAATCAGCAAGTTTCTTGGCCAAAAGCCCAAACCGTTCTGCGGGCCACCGCTTTGCCGGACGATGCGGTGCGCCCCCCGGACAAATCAGAACGAACGGACTGCGAATGCCAAAACGATCCAGATCAATGTCAGGTCCGGCAAGAACGGGAACAGGAACCTTCGAAATACCTGCATATTCAAGCTGGTCAAAAATTCGATCGAGCGCATGCATGCTATCGCGTTCGGGATTTGCATGCGGGTGTGAACATCCACGTGCGATTCCGGACCACTCGGGCTTTGGGCTTGGCCAGAACAATTTGTAATAGAACCCGGACCGGTCCGAGGTTTGCAAATCATAAACGCGGTCAAAATTACCGTTGCGCAGAAAACGGCGCAGAGCAAAAACTTCGCGCAGATTGGTCAATTTTGGGCGGCGGTCGATGGCAATCGCATCAAAAAATCCACTGGCTTTCATCAGATCGACAAACGGCCGTGTGGTCAGAACCGTGATATGCGCATCAGGATGGGCAGCACGGATCGCCGCAAACGGCCCCATTGCCAGGATAACATCACCCAGTGCAGAAAGCTTGATCACCAGAATACGCTTGCCCGTTGCCGACGCATCCGTCGCCAGTTCTTTACCGGCTGTTGTAACAACCGGATCAACTGGCATACTCATGATATCGTCGTTCATGCTGCATTCCTGTGAACGCGCTTAAGCGCCTTGGCATAAACGCCAAGTGTCTGTTCGGCCATCTGTTCAAGCGAGTAATGATCGATCACATGCTGACGCCCCTTGGCCGCAAGGGTCGCGCGTTTTTCCGGCGTCATACTCAGAACCTGAACAAGTGCGCGTGAAAGCTGTTCGACTTCATTGGGCGTAACAAGCCACCCGGTTTCGCCCGGAAGAACCGTTTCCATCGCCCCACCGTGCGCGGTGGAAATAACTGGACGTCCCATTGCCTGTGCCTCGGACGGAATACGACCAAACGCTTCGGGTTCAATCGACGGGCAGGCAACGACATCGGCCAACATATAGGCCGCAGGCATATCGGCACAATGGTCGACAATATGCACGACATCTTCAAGCCCAAGCTTATTCGTAACCTGCAGCACTTCGTCGCGGTAACCGGTTCGGCCCTGATCTGATCCAACAATCAGACACCGTACACGGCGATGCCCAAGGGCCTCAAGAACCGCCGGCAAGGCACGGATGAGGAAACCATGCCCCTTCCAGCGCGTGATTCGGCCCGGCAGCATAATCACATATTCTTCACCGTTCAGACGCCACAGGTTCGACAGTGCGATAAGCCGTTCCTGACTGACATTTTCAGGGTTAAAAAGATCGACATTTGTTCCGCGTGGAACAATGTTCAAGCGATCTGGTTCAACCTTGTAATACTTGTTGATGTGGTTGGCGATGTGCTGGGAAATCGCAATAACCTGATCCCCCATCGTCATGATCGCGTTATAGCGGCGCTTGAACGGATTTTTATACCCGGAATACGTCCCGTGGAACGTCGTCACAAACGGAATTCCGGCCTTGCGCGCTGCAAAATAGGCACTCCAGGCCGGTGCACGCGAACGAGCATGGATGATATCCACACCTTCGTCCGAAATAAGCTTAACCAGTGCGTCGATATTCTTGCGCATGGTCAGGATGTTTTTTGACTTCAGCGGTAAATTGATATGCTTGGCCCCAAAGCGGTCCAGTTCGCGCTCAAGCCGTCCCCCCTGGGATGCGACAAGCGCCTTGCCGCCACCGTCCACAATCGCGCGCGCAATATCAACGGTTCCACGCTCGACCCCACCGGCATCAAGCTCTGGCAAAACCTGTAAAATTACGGCAGGACGATAGTCCCCGCCTTGCGCTCGGGGCTCTGATCGATAGACTGCTTCAGTCATTACTTCTGACGCGCTCATGCAACTCCAACCACCAACATCCAAGGACTCCGCCCCGGATGACACATGACATGCCCACACCGCAGCTTGAAAAACCCCAATATCTCAACCGGCCCGATGGATTAAAAATCGCATACCATCACACGCCCGGCAAGCAATCTGACACTCAAGCCGCCAATTCCCGGACTTTAAAGATGCCGGGTGTTATGTTCCTTGGCGGTTTCATGTCAGACATGACCGGTACAAAAGCAACGCACCTTGAGGAGCATTGCATCCGGCAGGGGCTGGGTTATACCCGCTTTGACTATGGCGGTCACGGACAATCGTCAGGCAAATTTGCCGATGGCACAATCGGCCAATGGGCGGCGGATGCCATTGCCGTTCTTGATGAAATTACCACCGGACCACAAATTCTTGTCGGGTCATCGATGGGCGGCTGGATCATGTTATTGGTCGCCCTTGCCCGGCCAGAACGGGTTGCCGGACTTGTGGGGATCGCGGCCGCACCTGACTTTACCGAAGACCTGATGTGGGCACAGTTTAGCGAAGATCAGAAAAAATCGATTATGGAAGACGGCGCCTTGATCGAACCCACTGACTATGGCGACGATCCCTATACCATCACACGCAATCTGATTGAGGATGGCCGCGACCAGCTCGTTTTGCGTAAACCGCTGGAAATCAAATGCCCGGTGCGTCTGGTTCAAGGCATGCAGGACCCCGATGTACCGTGGCAAACCGCCCTTCGCCTGACCGAAGCACTGGTAACCGACGATGTCCGCATTGATCTGATCAAGACCGGCGATCATCGATTGTCCGAACCGGATCAGCTCGACGTCATTACCAAACATCTCGATGAAATTTTAGCAAAGGCGAAAGGATAATCCAACCGCCTTTGCCATCGCCAAGTGTCAGGCGAGGACGACTTGGTTGTCCTCGACCTTAACCGCAACCGGTTCAAGCACATCGCCTGTGCAGGGACCAGAAACACATTCACCGTCTTGGATGCGAAACCGTGCACCATGGGTCGAACAGATGATTTCATCACCAAAGTCGCTGATGAACTCATCAGGTTCCATATCAAGGGGCACGCCAACATGCGGGCAGCTGTTCACATAGCCAAAAACATCCGCACCACTGCGCACGACGAAAATGCCCGTCCCGCCAAGATTAACACCCTTGGCACCTGTCGCATCAAGATCTGTTAGCGCGCACAAAACTGTGCCTGCTTCGGGCAAGTCGCTCATGGCGCGACACCACCCATTTCACAAATCGCCACCCAGGACGCATCATCAATCGGCATGACCGACAAGCGAGATTGTTTGAGCAAGGAAAGGTCGGCAAACCGTGGATCAGCCTTGATATCGGCAAGGGTCACCGGTGATTTCAGCGGCTTGACCGTTTTGAAATCAACCTGAACAAATTTGCCCTTCGCATCCGTCGGATCAGGGTAAAATTCCCGCACCACTTCAACGATGCCAACAATGCGTTTCTCATTCACTGAATGATAGAAAAACGCCTTGTCGCCAACCTTCATGGTACGGAGATTCTTGGCCGCCTGATGGTTGCGCACACCATCCCACCCCTCGACATCCTTCTTGACCTGATCGTCCCACGACCAGCTTCCCGGTTCGGTTTTGATCAGCCAATACGCCATGGATCAGAAGACCTTTTTAAACGGACGGATCACAACAGATTCAAAAAGACCGGCCTTGGCATATGGATCATTGGCGGCAAATTCGCGCGCATCTTCAATCGCATCAAACTCGATGATAAAGACCGAACCATTCATGCCTTCCATATCAGGATCAAGGGTCGGGCCCGCCGCAACAATACGCTCGGCAAAACCGCCTTTGATATAGGCCAGATGGTCATCACGGTTGGCTTTACGCACGTGAAGGTGACCGGGTTTATCAACACAACGGATATAGAAATGCATGGACGGGTTCCTGCTTCTTTATGGGTTCAATACCCGTAAAGTGACAGAAGGTTGCCCCATTCTCAAGCTGAACCAATCGCCAATGACCTGCTTGTGGTCAGTACGTGCGAAAAGTCTACTGCGCTGTCTCAAGCTCATCACGGAAAGGACGCTGCAAAAGCCCATTGATCGTGCTGCGCAGATCGCGGCCATGATTGGCAACCTGATCAACTGCCGTGCAAATCGGCATTTCGACCTGATATTTCATCGCAACTGCGGTAATTGAGGCCGCTGTATAAACGCCTTCAGTCACCGAACGGCGTTCGCCCAGAATATCAGCAGACTTTCGCCCCTGTCCAAGGGCAACACCAAACGTGTAATTGCGTGATAATGTCCCAGTACAGGTCAGGGTCAAATCCCCAAGCCCGGCAAGGCCCAGCATGGTTTCAACCCGCCCGCCCATGGCAACCGCAAGCCGTGACATTTCAGCAATGCCACGCGTAATCAAGGCCGCCCGCGCATTATCGCCAAGTTCAAGCCCGGCAACCACGCCGCTTGCAATCGCCAGAACGTTTTTGATCGCACCCGCCACTTCAACACCGGCAACATCCGTGCTGAAATAGGGGCGAAATTCCGGCGTGCCAATCAGTTCGACAAGGCGCTTGCCCAAACCACGATCTTCGCAAGCAAGAGTAATGGCCGCAGGCAACCCGGTGGCAACTTCCTTGGCAAAGGTTGGTCCTGAAAGAACCGCAACCGGCACATTGCCCAGCGTTTCAGTCACAACCTGCGCCATCAATGCCCCGGTTTCCTTTTCGATCCCCTTGCAGCAAATCACAGCCGGAAGGTTATCGGTCCAATGGGCCGCAAGCTTGGTCAGGGTTTCGCGCAAATGCTGGGCCGGTGTCACCAATAAAACCGCATCCGCATCGCGCAACCCGTCATAGGCCGTGGTTGCCCGCAATGCGCCGGGCAACGACACACCGGGCAGATAAAGATCATTTTCGCCATTGGCGTTGATCTGCTCGGCCAGATCGGGATTGCGCAAAATCAGTTCAACATCCGCACCCGCACGGACGGCCTGTATGGCCAGTGCCGTTCCCCAGGCGCCGCCACCGATAACTGTAATGCGCTTTTTCATGATCTGTTTTCCGGGCAAAATATGAGGTCGTTTTTAATCGAATCGATTTATGCCTTAACCCCGGCGCCCGGGCGCTTGGGCGCTTGGGGGTCCAGCGGCCAGCGCGGGCGTGGCTTGAAATCAAGATCATCACGTTCGCCCAGACGGAACCGTTCCAGCCCGGCCCATGCAATCATGGCGGCATTATCGGTACAAAGATCAAGGGGTGGCGCAACCAGCTTCATGCCGGCCTGATCGGTAAGCTCGACCAACCGTCCACGCAGATATTTATTCGCCGCAACCCCGCCTGCCAGAACAAGCGTGTTACCCGCCGGATAATCTTGCATGAATTGAAACACAGCGTTGCGCGCCCGATCAATCAGGGTATCGCCCACCGCACGTTGAAAGGATGCCGCAAGGTCGGCTTTGACGTCCTCGGTTTGCTGTTCAACCGGGAAACCATCCATGTAATTGCGAACCGCCGTCTTAAGCCCGGAGAATGAAAAATCACACCCCGGACGGCCGCGCAAGGGACGCGGCAGGCCAAACCGGTTCGGGTTGCCCTTTTCCGCAATTTTTTCAAGCGCCGGACCACCGGGGTAGCCAAGCCCCATCATCTTGGCGGTCTTATCAAAGGCTTCGCCGACCGCATCGTCAATCGTCGTGCCAATCCGTTTATAACGCCCGACACCCTCGACAATCAGCACCTGACAATGACCGCCTGATACCAGCAGCAATAAATAGGGAAAGGCAACATCGTCGGTCAACCGCACAGTCAGCGCATGACCTTCAAGATGATTAACCGCCATGAACGGCTTTTGTGCGGCAAAGGCGATGGCCTTGGCGGTCATGGTCCCGACCATCACCCCGCCAATCAGGCCCGGTCCGCCTGTACAGGCCACCGCATCAAGATCATCAAAATCAACCCCGGCATCATCCATCGCCTCGGCGACAAGCCGATCAAGATGCTCAAGATGCGCGCGTGCTGCAATTTCGGGCACCACGCCGCCATAGGGGCGATGATCATCAAGCTGGGATAAAACGCGGTTGGACAAAATTTCGCGCTTGTCATTAACAACAGCAGCGGCCGTTTCATCACAGCTTGTTTCGATACCAAGTACGATCATGCTTTTGATCCGGTCAGGGGTGCGCCGAAACCCTCGGCTTTGGGATGACAATACTACGCTTGGGGATGATGTAGCGGAAACTTTACCTGCTTTCCACCCCCGACGGGCGCATTTGCCATATGCAGTTATCGCGTTTCAGGTCTATTTTGACAGTCTCAGGGGCTTGTTTCGCCGCCCATTTACCCAAGCCTCGCAAAACTATCGAAACTCTCTCTAGGCCGACATACGTCAATGAAATCGCATTTTCTGACACTATAATAGCAACGTCAGACCAATCGATTTTTACCAAGACGCAGACCGCCGCACCCCTTGTTTTCAAACAACTTTAAGACTAAAACTCCTGTCATGACAGATACAGCAAAACTTCGCATTGGCACCCGTGGTTCACCCTTGGCATTGGCACAGGCCCACGAGGTCCGTGATAAACTGGCCGCCGCCCATCCCGAACTTGCCAGTGAAGGTGCGATCGCCATCACGGTCATTACGACAACCGGCGACAAAATCCTGGATCGCGCATTGTCGGAAATCGGCGGCAAGGGACTGTTTACCAAGGAAATCGATGATGCCCTGATGGGGGGTGACATTGATCTTGCTGTCCACAGCATGAAAGACGTTCCGACAGTCCTGCCTGATGGCATGATCCTGCCGACGATTTTACCGCGTGAAGATGTGCGTGATGCATTTATTTCGCTGAAATATAAAAGCTTTGCCGAAATGCCTGCCGGTTCCGTGATCGGATCGGCGTCGCTGCGCCGTCAGGCCATGATCCTGAACAAATATCCCGATCTTAAGGTCATCACATTCCGCGGCAATGTGCAGACCCGGCTTCGCAAACTTGGCGAAGAACAGGTCGATGCGACCTTGCTGGCGATGGCTGGTTTGAACCGTCTGGGCCAACCCGAAATTGCCACCGCCCCGATTGCCGAAGACGATATGCTGCCCGCAGTTGCCCAAGGGGCAATTGGCATCACCATCCGCGAGGATGACACACAGGCCAAAGACTGGATATCCGCCCTTCATTGCGAAAAGTCGGCGATCCGTGTGGCCGGCGAACGCGCAGCCCTGTTCGCGCTTGATGGCTCCTGCCGCACCCCGATTGCCGCCCTTGCCGAGTATCATGAGGATGGCAGCATGCGGTTGCGGGTTTCAATCGTGCGCCCGGATGGCAGCGAACGGCTTGATACCGAACGCCATATTGCAAAGCCAGACATGGCAACCGCATCTGCCGCGGGAAAAGATGCCGGGGAAGAGCTTAAACAACGCGGTGGTCCGGACTTTATTTCGGCCTGACTCGCAACATAACGGGACAGAAAATGGGACCACTGGTTTTAAACACCCGGCCCAAAACCGATTCCGCCGATCTTGAAGCATCCCTTCAAACGCGCGGCTACCGGGTTCTGTCTGCACCGATGTTGGAAATTGAGTTTCCAGCACAAACCAGGCCTTTTGACCCGACCCCGTATCAGGCCCTCATTTTTACATCCGCCAACGGGCTGCGGGCCTTTGCCCGTCTGTCACAGGATCGCTACCAAACGGCTTTGTGTGTTGGCGATGCCACTGCCCGTCTGGCCGCCGATATGGGGTTTAACCGGATCGAAAGTGCCAATGGCGATATCCACGACCTCGCCGCGTTGATCCGGGAACGGATTAGTCCCGCAATGGGCCCGCTTTTCCATCCCGCAGCGCGCAAGACGGCAGGTGATCTGGGCGAAATCCTGCGTGACGGCGGGTATCAGATTGACCGCCAAATCGTCTATACCGCCCACGCCAGCCAGACCCTGCCACAACAGATTTTAGATGCCATCACTGCGCATCATATTGATGCAGTTTTATTTTTCTCTCCCCGCACAGCCGAAACCTTTGTTAAGCTGGTCAAAAGCTACAAGCTGGAAGGGGAACTGACAGATACCTGTGCAATTTGTCTCAGTCCGGCAGTGCAATTGCGAACTGCCGACCTTACATGGCAAAGAACGTACGTTGCATCAAAGCCAACACAGGAATACCTTCTTTCTATACTAGATCAGTCATTTTCCAGCGTGTAACTGCGCTATGGAACAACCGCAAACTGCAATGGTCCGATCGTGAAAAAACCAGAAACGCCAAAATCAGACGCTTCCGCAAAACCGGTCGACACCCAGAAATCGACCGAGACCATCTCTGTCGATAGTAGTGGCAATGCCAGTTCGGATGCGAAACCCGCATCAAAGCCAACGACGGCCCAGACAGACACCCAGACAGGCACAAAGTCCGACACACAATCTGGTGCAAAACCCGATACGGCAAAATCGCCCTCCCAGCCGGGATCAAAGCCGACAGACAAACCTGGCGCAACATCATCGGCAACGGCCAAACCGGAAATAAAACCGGCATCGGCCCATCGCAACAGCCAATCCAGTGACAAAAGCAGCAAAACCGATGGTCCCGCACCAGAACGCAAAGGTTCCGGCGGCAAGGCGCTTTTGCTGTTTGTGATCATCATTGTCGGTGCCATTGCCGCTGGCTGGTTGACCCGTGCGATCTGGTGGCGCGATGCAGAGCCGGTTTTGAGCCAATATGTCCCGACGGTTATTCTTGATGAAATAACCCCTGAAGGGTTCAAGGATGACGGTGCAATCACAGCAACCAATGCACCAAGTCAGCCGGAAATGCCTGATCAGAACGATCAGAACGATCAGAACAATACCATCCCGGCCCCGGATGAAGACGCAACCATGGCCGAAAAAGACGATGGCATGGTCATTGAAGAAGACAGTCTTCCCGCGGTTGACGGTGATACAAATAGCGTTTCAAGCGCATCACCCCTGCCGGATGGATCGGTTGTTGTTGATCCGGAACTGACCGAACGCCTTTCGCGGCTTGAAGGCACAATTGATGCGTTGCGCGAACGCCTTAACAGCGAACGCGGCGGCACGTTGAACAACACAGTTGCCCGCCGTATGGCGGAAATTGAAACCCGCACTGCCCCCATCGAAGAACTAGCCCGCGTCGAAAGCGAACTTGCCGGTGTCGCCAACGAAATGCGTGAAATGTCGGCACGCCTGTCAACCATGGAAGAAGAAGTCCGCGCAACCGCTGGCCTTCGGGTTGAAAGCCGCGGACAGGCAATTGCCATGGCTGTCACCATCCTGCGTGATGCTTTGCAGCGCGGTGGGCCATTTATCATCGCCCTAAATCAGCTTGAACGCAGCAGCGGCGATGACCCCCTTATTGCTGAACAGATTACCACCCTGAAACCGCTTGCCGATCAGGGGGCACCGACCATCGAAAAACTGCGTCAGTCCTTCCCGGTCATGGCACAGGAAGCCGTTCAGGCCGCCACCGATGATCATTCGGGCAGCGTGCTTGATGCGACGTGGGCCAACATTAAAAAACTGATCCCGATCCGCCGTGTCGATGCGGCAGGCGAGGAATCACTTGAAGGGCGTCTGGTAACGGCTGAAAACGCGCTTGAGCATGACGACCTAGATGCCGCCATTGCCGCCCTTCAGGGTGTTGAAGGTGACCATGCATCGGTCGCGGTTGCCGACTGGTTGGCGGCTGCGGAAAATCGTCAAATTCTCAACAGCGCCATCGCATCCCTTAGTGCGCATGCGATTGATCTTCTGACCGGGTCGGAGGATAGCCAATGATCCGCCTGCTGACCTTTATCCTGATTACGGCCGTCTTGGTGGGCTGCACTGTCTGGTTTGCCGATAATCCCGGCAGAATGACGGTGGTCTGGCTTGGCTATCGCTTTGACGGATCGATTGGCATGGTCGCCTTGGCCCTTTTGGCCCTGACGGCCATATGTGTTCTGATCTGGCGTGGCTGGACCATCATTGCCAATTCACCGGGCTGGGTCGGTCGTCTGCTCGGCAGTCGCCGGCGCAAAAAAGGCCAGCAGGCCCTGACCATGGGGTTGTTGGAACTGGCATCGGGCGATGTGCGTCAGGCCCTTAAACATACCCGTGCGGTGGATCGTTATCTTGAAGACGATACACTGACACGGCTGTTGACCGCACAGGCAGCGGAACTTGACGGCAACAACGATGCGGCCAAGCGCCAGTTTGAAGCCATGCTGGAAAAACCAGACTCGGCGTTCTTTGGCCTGCGCGGCTTGCTGCAATTATCACTTAAGACCAACGACCGCGAAGACGCCCTTGATTACGCCGAACGTGCGCACCGTTTACGCCCGCGCAATCCGGCGGTGATTGTCACATTGTTCGACTTGCTGCTGACATCCAAACGGTGGGACCGCGCGCTTAGCCTTTTGGTTGATGCGCAAAAGGCCGAGGTTTTTGGTGAAAAGGAACTGACACGTCGTCGTGCACTTCTGATTACCGCCAAGGCCGAAGACGCCATCGCGTCAGGTGAAAATGCCGAAGCTATCAAACTCCTGCGTAAGGCATTGAACTCGGCAGATGACTTTACCGGTGCGGCTGTTTTGCTGGCCGGGCTTTATCGTGACCTGAAACAGGAAGCCAAAGCCCGCGACGTTATCCTGCACAGCTGGCGCACAACGCCATCTGCCGCCCTTAGCGCGATCTATCTTGATACGCTGACCGGTGATCCGCTGGCACAGGTCAAATCAGTTGAAAAACTGGCTGCCACCAACCCGGACCATGTCGAAAGCCAGATTATTCTGGCCGAGGCCGCCCTTCTGGCCGATTTGTGGGGCATGGCGCGCAGCAACCTTGAAAAGGCCATGACCCGTAAGACCGAAGCCCGCCATTACCGTTTGCTGGCCGATCTGGAATTGCGTGAAAAGCAGGATGGTGCGAAGGCCCGCGACCTTCTGGTTAAGGCAAGCCACGCCAATCCGGACCCCGATTGGCGCTGTGGGGCCTGTGGGACTGAAACGGATCGCTGGGTGGTATCCTGCCCGTCCTGTCATTCGTTTGGCAGTGTTGAATGGCGGAGCCCCCTTCGCGTGCATCAGGCGCCGACATCAACCGCGCCCGATGCAGGCAATCCGCCGTCAAAGGACGCCGCAAAAGACCCGGTTGCCATTGGACAGAATGCCACCATCATTGATCACAGCAACGATGATGACGGCAACGGCAACAGTGCCAACAACCCGCAAGAAGGCAATCAACCTGCCCTTTAAGACGTCCAATTGGTCAATTTAGCCTAAGCAAACCTATCAAAACAAAAACCCCGGGGACGAACCCCGGGGTTTTTTAATGCCAAAATCACCGTCGCACTTAGTGGCGGAAGTGACGCATGCCGGTAAACACCATAGCAATGCCGTGCTCGTCGGCTGCTGCAATGACTTCTTCGTCACGCATCGAACCACCCGGCTGGATCACCGCCGTGGCACCGGCTTTGACCGCTGCCAGAAGACCATCGGCAAACGGGAAGAATGCATCAGATGACACAACCGAACCCTTGGTCCGCACGACATCTTCGCCTGCATTTTTGCTGGCTTCTTCGGCTTTCCACGCGGCAATGCGCGAACTGTCAACGCGGCTCATCTGCCCCGCACCAACACCAACGGTCTTGCCGTCTTTAACATACACAATCGCATTTGATTTGACGTGTTTGCCAACGCGGAAGGCAAACAGAAGGTCATTAAGCTCGGCCTCGGACGGCGTGCGCTTGGTAACGACTTTAAGTTCGTCACGTTTAACCCGACCCGCATCACGGTTCTGAAGCAAATATCCCCCCGCCAGCGAACGCAGCGTCATGTCTTCACCTTCCGGATCGGCCATGCCACCGGTAATAAGAACACGCAAGTTCTTCTTGGACGACAGAACTTCACGGGCGGCATCATCCGCATCCGGGCAAATCACCACTTCGGCAAACAGTTTGGCGATTTCTTCGGCGGTCGCTTTATCAAGGGTCCGGTTGACCGCAATGATACCACCAAAAGCCGACACCGGATCACATGACAGCGCCTTGTGATAGGCATCAATCAGGCTTTCGCCCTCTGCCACACCACACGGATTGGCGTGCTTGATGATGGCAACAGCCGGTTTTTCATCAAATTCGGACACCAGTTCAAACGCGGCATCGGTGTCGTTGAGGTTATTAAACGACAGTTCCTTGCCCTGAAGCTGGGTCGCGGTCGAAACACCCGGACGGTTTTTACCATTGGTGTAAAATGCGGCCTGTTGATGCGGGTTTTCGCCGTAACGAAGGGTTTGCTTCAGTTCGGCAGAAACATTCAAACGCTGCGGGAAGGTTTCACCCAGTTCACCGGCAAACCAGCTTGAAATCGCCGAGTCATAGGCGCCCGTGCGGGCAAATGCCTTGGCGGCCAGAACGCGGCGGGTTTCCGCCGTCGTGGCACCGGCATTGTCGTTCATTTCCGCAACGACGCGGTCATAATCGGACGGATCAACAACAACCGTCACCGACTCATGGTTCTTGGCCGCCGAACGGATCATGCTGGGCCCACCGATATCGATGTTCTCGATGCAGGTATCGAAATCGGCACCCTTGGCAACGGTTTCTTCGAACGGATAAAGGTTCACACACACCAGATCAATCGGCGCAATGTCGTTGTCTTTCATTGCCTGCATATGGCTGGCAAGCGGACGACGGCCCAAAAGGCCCCCATGAATTTTCGGATGAAGCGTTTTAACACGACCATCCATGATTTCAGGAAAACCGGTGTGATCGGCAACTTCCTTAACCGGGATACCGGCCGCTTCAATCGCCTTGGCAGAACCACCGGTCGACAGGATTTCAACACCCTGTTCATGAAGGGATTTGGCAAATTCGACCAGACCGGTCTTGTCGGAAACGGAAATAAGCGCGCGCGCAATACGAGCAGTCATTGGGTTCGCTTTCATGCATCAATATGTGATGAAGGTCGCGGACCCATTGATGATATATCGGCCCAATGCGATACCGTGCTGTATGGCTGCTCGTGCATACCGATGGTATCAATTGCGGGCGAACCGGCCTTTTGGCAGAAACCCGGGCCGACACATGATCAATGAGTCCGAACCATGTTTCGCGCGGACCTTTAGCATGTGCAGCGCAAAAAGTGGACCCCGAATTCTTGCATGGCCGGTTTTATCAAACCGACCGCGACACCTGCCTGGCCCATAAAAAAATGGGGCAGCCCAAAAGCCACCCCGTCCAATCATCGGCAAACATCATATCAGGCGACGTTTTTCTTCAATCCCAATGCATCGAATGCCAGATCAAGTGATCGTTGCTCCGTCGCACCATACAGCATCAATTCGTCCCGGACCGGCGCGCCCAATGCCTGTTCAAACTCATCCTGATTGGAGTGGGTCTGATAATTTTTCTGCGCATCTCCACCAAGATTCGATTGAAAAATACCCGCCGCACTCACAGGCAGGAAATCCTCATAAATGATCGGATCTGCACGCAGATATCCTTGATCAACCAACTCATGCGCCGTTCCCGGCAATTTGCCTTTGCGCGCGGCATCCAAACCGGCCTTGGTCGGGCTGTATTTAAAGAAAGCCAACCCTTCAACCCGAAGCGTTTCATAATCATCGGGGAAGGCAACGAACCGTTCGCAAAGCTCGGTTTCGTAATCGCGCGCATTTGATCCACCGGCATTGATCTGAACAGCCTGCCGGACGGATGCCAAAAGCGTGTCATAGAGCGCCCGCCCCTTGGCCGTCAGGGCAACGCCGCGCTGTTCAATCTCGCCAAAGCGGGCGGTGTGGGTTCCCGGTGTGCCTTTTGGGGTGTCGCCCACGAAATAGACCTGTTCTTCCAGCGCCTTGAAACTGGTTTGGCGCAGAAGGATCGGGCAGTTGCGGGTCGGCGGGCCTTCGACAACCGCCTTGGGTGAAATGCCCCTTTCGGGCATGGCTTTCTGAACCGCATCAATATCCAATGTGCGCGGTGTCAGATGATTGATATGCGGACCTTTGAAACACACCACATCGGCAATCAAACGATGGGCATCATGCATTTTCTGATACGATTCCAGTGATACTGTCGCGTCACTGTGCCAGCGGAATGTTTCAAGCGCCTGGGTCACAAACTGTTCGGCCTGCACCTGCGTCAACCCGCCATTCTTTTCCGCCAGATAAATCAGCTTGATCGCATCGGCGGTGAAAATATCGCGCGCCGCCAAAATCTGCTGGGCGTCATGGCGCAGTTTTTCATCTTCGATCAGTTCAAGCCGCAAAAGGGATGTAAAAACCCGAAACGGATTGCGCCGCAGTGCCGCGTCATCAATCGGACGAAACGCCGTCGAATGAACCGGCACACCCGCCACTGACAGATCATAATAGCCCACCGGATGCATACCCATCACCGCAAACAGGCGCCGCATGGTGAACAGTTCTTCGGGCTTGCCCAGACGGATCGCGCCGTGGCGTTCGACATCCAGTCGATCCAGCTCATCATTGCTTTCCAGCCCTTCACGCAACGCTGCGTTTACCGCAAGGCTGTCCTGATTAACATCGGCCACCAGTTCCAGAAGTGTTCCATATTGCGGCACTTCGGCACGGTACATGTCCGACATGGCGCTGGAAAACATCGAACGGATTTCATCGGGATGGACAAAAGCGTCTGCCGACATGGAGGCCTCCAAAGAACGGGAACGGACTGGAATTTCGGAATGCCTTATCAAAAAGGTCATTCCTGTTTGTCATTTTGATCGCAAGATATTGGCGTAAAACACCCGTGACAAACGACGATTCCGCACGAGTTCATTCGCAATGAGAATGAACTCTTATGAGGCATCCCAAAAAATGGAAAATGGTGTCACTGGAAAGACGACTAGGCCGATCTTCCCGCGGCCTGATCCAGAGTGCTGCCATCCTCGGCAGACGGACCTGTTACAGCTTTGGCGTTATCAGCAAAGATCGATTTAACCCCGATTTCGGGTGGCTGGAATTCCGGCACCAACTGACTGATCAACGCCAAAGTGGCGTGGGTATCGCGACTGGTTGCACTGGTTTCAAGCGCTTCAAACACCTGTTTGATCAGGTCATAATCAACAACCCGTGGGGCGGCCAACATCACACCGTCCGTCTCGGTTGGTTCGGGCGGTTCCGAATCGTGGAACAGTTCTTCATAAAGCTTTTCACCCGGACGCAGGCCGGTGACCTTGATCTCGACATCCTTGCCCGGCTGCAATCCCGACAGCAAGATCATCTGACGCGCAAGATCAACGATTTTGACCGGGCGCCCCATATCAAGAACAAAGATTTTACCGCCTTCTGTCACACCGCGACGGCCAAGTTCAGCCGATTGCAAAACAAGCTCAACCGCCTCGGCAATGGTCATGAAGTAACGTGTGATGCCCTCATGGGTGACGGTCAAGGGCCCCCCGGCTTCAAGCTGGCGCTTAAACAGCGGCACAACCGATCCGGTCGATCCCAACACATTGCCAAACCGCACCGTGACAAACCGCGTAATGCTACGCTGATCTTCGGGCAAGGTTTCAAGTGCCTGACAATAACATTCGGCCAACCGCTTGGACGCGCCCATGACATTGGCCGGATTAACCGCCTTATCGGTTGAAATCAAAACCATCGTCGCAACATTGGCCGCCCGGCAGGCCTCGGCCACATTGCGCGTCCCCAGTGTATTGGTCAGGATACCTTCGTTGGGATTATGTTCGACCAGCGGCACATGCTTATACGCCGCCGCATGGAAAACAATTTCCGGTTTGACGTCATCAAAAACAGTATCAATCCGTGTGCGATCCCGAACGTCACCCAGAACGCTTTCACGTGGCAAGTCCGGGTATTTTTCCGCCATTTCCATATCAATGGCATAGAGATTATATTCCCCGGCATCGACCAATGTCAGGCTGGCCGGGCCATAGGACGCAATCTGGCGCACCAGTTCGGACCCAATCGATCCACCTGCCCCGGTAACAAGCACGCGCCTGCCGCCAATCATGTCGCGGACGCGGTCACGATCCAGACGCGCCTGCGGACGGCCCAGCAAATCCTCAATCGCCACCGGGCGGATTTGCAGCGGATCGGCAAGGCCTTCGCGCAAATCACCCAATTTGGGCAAACGGGCAAACGTCATGCCATATCGGTCGGCAATCTCAAGCCATTTGGCATTGTCAGGATGACGCAGCGCATCACCGGTCAAAACCAAACGGCGCGGCACACCGTGGCGTGATTTTTCAAGTTTCTGAATGGTTTCTTCAAGCTGATCAACCGTCGCCAGCACATCAATATTGTGCATGTTGCGCCCGACACGGCTTTCCGTCAGCGCGACAATCCCAATCA
Organism: Thalassospira lucentensis MCCC 1A00383 = DSM 14000; assembly: GCF_000421265.1. Classification (GTDB taxonomy): domain Bacteria; phylum Pseudomonadota; class Alphaproteobacteria; order Rhodospirillales; family Thalassospiraceae; genus Thalassospira; species Thalassospira lucentensis. The sequence goes on from NZ_ATWN01000006.1 coordinate 196,807, forward strand.
CCTTGAACGGGGTGTCGGCAGATCGTTGTGTTTCACGGATGAAGGCTTCTGCTTCGTCCCCGGCCCCGATCAACAGAACCGAAAGACGCCGCGTACCTTGACGCACCAGCGCACGCGCAGTCGATTTATCCTTGGCGATGCGATAGGCCAACCGCGACCCACCCAGCAACGCCATCAACAAAAACCACTGAATAAGCGGCGCAGACCGCGGGATCCAGTCCAGACGCGTCGTCAGGAACAAGACGATAAACAAGACCGCCACGGCAACGCTGACCGCCTTGGCAATCCGTGTCAGATCATTAAGCGACGCATAGCGCCAGATACCGCGATAAAGTCCAAAAAACCAGAAGGATGACGCCGCAATCAGGGTAAACACACCAGCTGAAAACAGGATATTGTCAAAGGCATAAAACTGCACGCCCTCGCCAACCCGCAAATACAATGCCAGCGGGAAAGAAAGTGCGGCCATGACAATGTCATGACCAAAGGCAATATGGCTTCGCTGTAAAATGCGCGACATGCGGTCCCTTACCGGCAATTTTCTGTTTTTATCTGTTTTTAAAGGATACCCGCTTCACCCGAAGACGGATAAGCCTTTCTTTTCGCGCCCACCTGAAAACAAGTCAAGCACTCCGCACAGGCCTGTTTTTACTTACGGTTCCGCACGTCCTTTGACCGGCATGCGCAACATCATGCCCACCAGCCCAAACACCACCATGGCGGCTGCCACAACCCGCATCCAGCCCGGCGTATCAAACTCGGTAAAACACACCGCAATCAACACCAGATTGGTAATCCCGATCATCGCCGAGACGGTCGAATGTTTAAGCCCGCGCTGGGTCGCCTGTTGATAAAAATGCTCACGATGCGCCTGCCAGACCTTTTCGCGGCGAAGGCCACGCTTGATTAAGGTTATGGTCGCATCAAACAGGTAATATGACGGCAAGATAAGCGCGACCGCCCACGCCCCTTCGGCGGCCAGTTGCAACAGAACCCAACCCAGAATAAAGCCAAGCGGGATTGACCCAACATCGCCCAGAAACAACCGGGCCGGATGCCAGTTCCAGATCAGGAACCCCGCCATGATCGATGTGACACCAAGCCCGATATAGCCAAGCCCGATGAACTGCGGCAACGGGATCAACAGGGCGAGGATAAACACACCAAGTCCGATCGACCCGGCCTCAACCCCGGTAATGCCATCAATCCCGTCCATGAAATTAAACAGATTGATGAACCAGACCCACGCCAGCACGACCAAAACATGATCAAGCCAGTCCGGAACGATCCCGCCCAGAACCGGCTTATCCATGGCAAAAACACCAGTGATCACCGCCAGAAACTGACAGGCAAACCGTATCGCTGCGGATAAATCACGCCGGTCATCGAGCCAGCTTAAGACGCCAAGTCCGGCCCCGGCGGCAAGCATCAACCAGGGACCAATATCGCGCACCCCGGTATGGATAAACACCGCCGCCACCAGAACAATCAAAAGCGGGGTCACCGCCAACCCACCGCCACGCGGGGTCGGCACGGCATGACTGGACCGGTGGTTGGGCATGTCCAAAATCGCCTTGCGCCGCAAATACACCAGCACCGCCCACGTCAACAACATGGCACCGATCAGAAAAATACTGGAAAAGGTCGCAAGTCCGGCAAACGTCATCGTTTGGGTGATCCCTTGTTTCGGTCCTGATTGGCCCATGGTTTGCCCGTGGGTTACGACCGGCACGCCATCAGCAGATTGTTGCGTCTGGAGTAGCCGGGACCTGTCCCCATCGCAAGGCTTTTCAACCCGGCATCGTGGTGATTGGCAGGTCAGCCATGCCGACCCAACAGATGCTTGGTGCTTTACACTTGGCTATCGCCGCCTTAACTACAGTCATAACATAAAACCGGAGATACCCCTTTGACTGAACGCCGTTCCCGTCCCGCCCATCGCAATGCATCCCGCCATCCTGCGGTCGAGGCACCCGATCCACGCATGCTGGCGCTAAAAACGCTGCAGGAACTGCGTGGCGGCGAAGTGACACTGGACGAACTTCTGTCAAAGCATGGCTATGGTCTGCCGTCACTGGATCGCAATTACCTGCGCCATTTGCTGGGCACCACATTGCGCCATATGGGCGAAATTGATGCGGTTCTGGCGCCGCGCTATCAACCGCCACAGGACCGGGTTGCCGCCCGCCTGACCAACATCATGCGCCTTGGCGTTGCACAGTTGTTCTTTATGGACACATCCGATTACGGTGCGGTCGACAGCACAGTCAACCTGACCCGCGATGCCGGATTGCATAAATATGTGAAGCTTGTGAATGCGGTCCTGCGCAGTTTGCAGCGCGATGGCTTTGAATGGCCCGAAGGCGTCGAAGACTGGCAGCTTAACATCCCGGCATGGCTGCGCGGATCATGGAAAAAGGCCTATGGTGCCGAAATCGCGCAAGGCATCGCCGAGGCCAGCCTTGGCCACGCCATGCTCGATCTGTCGATCAAGGACCGTTCAGAATCGGAAGATTGGGCCGAACAGGTCGATGGCCTTGTCCTGCCGACCGGATCTGTCCGGCTTGAAAGTGGCCGACGCATTCGCGACCTTCCGGGCTATAAGGACGGCAAATGGTGGGTACAGGATGCGGCAGCCGCCATCCCGGCCACCCTGTTTTCTGCCTATAAAGACAAAACGATCTACGACCTTTGTGCCGCACCGGGTGGCAAAACAATGCAATTGGCGGCCCTTGGCAGCAGCCCGATTGCGGTTGATAAATCCGAAGGCCGCCTCAAACGCGTTTACGAAAACCTTGAACGTGTGGAACTGGGGGCGGCCGTGGTCACCGGGGATGCCACCGATCTGGCTCCTGACACCCCGCCCGCCGATGCGGTGTTGCTCGATGCCCCCTGCTCGGCAACCGGCACCATTCGTCGCCACCCCGATATTTTGTTACGTCAAAACGATAAACTGATGCGATCGCTTTTGCCGATCCAGACCAAACTGCTTAATCAGGCTGACAAGCTTTTGAATGTCGGCGGTGAGTTGATCTATTGCACCTGTTCGCTGCAACCCGAAGAAGGCGAGCATCAGATCAAATCGTTCCTGGCCGACCATCCCAAGTATGAACGCAAACCCATCACCGCCGAAGAACTCGGTGGCTGGGATGAGGCCATCAATGCGGATGGCGAATTGCGCGTTCTGCCGGTCCATATGCAGGAATACGGCGGCATGGATGGCTTTTTCTGTGCGCGACTTGTCAAAAAGGGCTGATTTCGCAGCCAAATGGGCCACCCAACCACAAACAAGGCTGCCATAACCGTCCATTCGGATGACAGGGCGGGTTTTTTGCGTTAAGACAAGCGCCAAATTCCCATATCCCACAGTGTTTCAGGACCCGTGACGCATGACCACGTCGAACATTAAAATTGCCCCTTCGATCCTTTCGGCCGACTTCGCCCAGTTGGGTGTTGATGTCCGTGCGGTTGACGCCGCCGGTGCGGATTACATCCACATTGATGTGATGGACGGCCATTTTGTGCCCAACATCACGATTGGCCCGGACGTGGTCAAGGCGCTGCGCCCGCACAGCGACAAGGTGTTTGACGTGCATCTGATGATCGCCCCGGTCGATCCCTATATCGAAGCCTTCGCCAATGCCGGTTCCGACATCATCACCATCCATGCCGAAGCAGGCCCGCACCTGCATCGCAGCCTGCAACTGATCAAGTCGCTGGGCAAAAAAGCCGGTGTGTCGCTCAATCCGTCAACCCCGGAATCTGTGATTGAATACGTCATGGACATGGTTGATCTGGTGCTGGTCATGACCGTCAATCCGGGCTTTGGTGGTCAGAAATTCATTCCAAGCCAGCTTGAAAAAATCAAACGCATCCGCAAGATGATTGATGCCACCGGGCGCGACATCGACCTTCAAGTCGATGGTGGCGTAAACCCGGAAATCGCACCGCAGGTGATCGAAGCTGGCGCGAATGTTCTGGTCGCAGGCTCGGCCACCTTCAAAGGCGGTCCGGGCGAATACGCCAACAACATCAAGGCAATTCGCGGCGCCTAAGCCACATACACCCTCGCATGTTTTTTATCAGGGCCGGAACCTCATCGTTGGTTTCGGCCCTGATTGCGTTTTATGCGCATTTGAAATCACCGCATAAGGGTTTGATAAATTTTTTCTATCACCCCATTAGGTCTGCATACTTGACCTAATTTGCGTTATCGCAAATAGATGCCCCCATGAATGAAATCTTTATTGGCAAGAAATCATCGGCTGCGGGTGGATGGGGTGCGCTGAAAAGTTGCGGCAAGCAGCTTTTGCAAAGCGGCAGCGCCCTTAGCGGTGCACGCACGATGCTTAAGGCAAATCAGCCCAACGGTTTTGATTGCCCCGGTTGCGCGTGGGGCGATCCCGAGCATGGATCATCGTTTGAGTTTTGCGAAAACGGTGTCAAAGCCGTGTCGTGGGAAGCAACGCAAAAGCGCGCCACACCGGCATTCTTTGCCAACCATACGGTTTCTGAGCTACGCAAGCTTTCCGATTATGAGCTGGAACTGAACGGCCGCCTGACCCACCCGATGCGCTATGACGCGCAAAGCGACACATACCTTCCGGTCGCGTGGGAAGATGCCTTTGCCGAAATTGGGGGCATTCTTAAAAACCTGAATTCCCCCGATCAGGCCGAGTTTTACACATCCGGCCGGGCCAGCAACGAAGCTGCTTATCTCTATCAATTGTTCGTACGCCTTTATGGCACCAACAATTTCCCCGATTGCTCCAACATGTGCCACGAAGCAAGCGGCATTGGCCTGCGTCAGGCAATTGGCGCTGGCAAAGGCACGGTCCTGCTCGAAGATTTCGAAAAGGCAGATGCCATTTTCGTGCTGGGACAAAACCCCGGTACCAACCATCCGCGCATGCTGGGTGATTTGCGCCGGGCCGCCATTCGTGGGGCTGAAATCGTTGTCTTTAACCCGGTCCGTGAACGCGGACTGGAACGGTTTTCCGACCCGCAAGCCAAACTTGAAATGCTGTCAGGCGGATCAACCGACATCGCCAGCCATTATTACCAGCCCCTTCTAGGCGGTGACATGGCCGCCGTGCGCGGCATGAGTAAGGCCGTGTTTGCCGCCGAAGATGCCGCCATCGCAGCTGGCCTTCCGCCCGTGCTTGATCATGATTTCCTTGATGAACATTGCGAAGGCTTTGCCGAGTATCGCGCCACTGTCGACGCCACAAGCTGGGACGAGATCGAAGACCAGTCGGGCCTGTCCCGGCACGACATCGAACAGGCGGCAAATGTGTATATGTCGGCAGAAAAGGTGATTTGCACTTGGGCCATGGGTGTCACCCAGCACCTACATTCCGTGGCCACCATCCGCGAAATTTCCAATTTCATGTTCCTGCGCGGCAATATCGGCAAACCCGGTGCCGGCCTCTGCCCGGTGCGCGGACATTCCAATGTGCAGGGCGACCGCACCGTTGGCATCAACGAAAAACCCGCCGATGCCTTCCTTGATGCACTGGAAAAGGAATTCGGCTTCACCGCACCGCGCAAACACGGCCACAATGTGCTGGGTGCGATTGGCGCGATGCTGGATGGCAGTGCCAAGGCCTTCATCGGGCTTGGCGGCAATTTCGCCCGCGCAACGCCCGACAGCGCACTTGTCGCCAAGGCACTTAAAAACCTGAAACTGACGGTCAACATCGCGACCAAGCCCAATCATTCACATCTGATGCCAGGCGAGGTCAGCTTTATCCTGCCGTGCCTTGGGCGGACCGAAATTGATCTGAATTCAGCCGGTCAGTCACAGGTCGTCAGCGTCGAAGACTCGATGAGTATGGTCCACGGGTCGGCGGGCATCAACCGCCCGGCATCGCCGCATCTATTATCCGAAGTTGGCATTATTGCCGGGATTGCCGAGGCAACCCTTGGCACCCAGACCGTGTCATGGCCTGCCCTTGCCGATGATTACGAACGCATCCGCAGCCATATCGAAGCCACCATTCCGGGCTTTGACGATTACAACACCCGCCTGCGCACGCCACGCGGGTTCCTCCTGCGCAACAGTGCCGCACACCGGGAATGGAACACACCGACCGGCAAGGCCAATTTCTTTGCCGGTACCCTTCCCGCCAGCACGGTGCACCAGCAGGCCCGCACAGCACAAACCCGTTTCGCGCTTCAGACATTCCGTTCGCACGATCAGTACAACACCACCGTTTATGGTCTTGATGACCGCTATCGCGGTGTGTACGGCGGACGCAACGTCATCTTTATCCATCCCGATGATCTTGCATCACTTGGCGCACAATCTGGCGACCGGGTGAATGTCATTGGCGAATATAATGATGGCGTTAAACGCGTTGCGCCTGATTTCCGGTTCGTTTCATACGATATCCCACGCGGCAGCGTTGCGGGCTATTACCCGGAACTGAATGTGCTGGTACCGCTGGGCAGTGCCGGCGATCAAAGCGACACGCCAACATCAAAATCGATCATGGTGTCGTTTCAAAAGGATGCGGCGGCGTGACCGGGACTGTGTCCGACACCGCGCCCGAAACTGCCCCCGAAACCCCGTCCGATAGCGAACAATTCATGGATCTGGTTGCGCGCCTTATCACCGCGCAACCGGAACTCACCCCGATACAGGCGGGCATCATCATCGCAGCAGAGCAAAATATTGCCCGCGACAGCCGCACATTCGCCCGCCTTCTCGGTCTTGCCCATGCGCTTGTCCTGCGCGAGATCACCACACTTTGCGATCAAAACCGCCTGACCATCACCAAACAGGATGCACGCACCCTGCGAACGTTTTACGAGATAATCTGAACCCTAATCTCCTCTGAGCGCAATCATCGTTTGCTAAATAATTGATATAAGAGTATCATTTAAACATGAAATAACGGGTTAATTGATATGGTAATATTACTTGAGTCATTTTCACCAGAACAAAGCGCACGCAATGTCGGGCTCGCGGCCAAGCAATTGCGCCTTTCACAGAACCTGACACGCAAGGACCTGGCCTCACGTGCGGGTGTCCCTGTTCCGACCTTGCGCAAATTCGAAGATACCGGTCTGGCACCGTTCCTGACCGTTATGCGTCTGGCGCACGCGCTCTCTCGCGATGCGGTTCTGGGGGAAATTTTTGCGCCTGCTGATGATCTTCCCAGCAGCATTGACGAAATGCTGGAAAGCGAAAATACCAAGCCCCGCCAACGTGCAAGGCGCAAAACATGACCGATCTTGAACCGTGGAAACTTGGCGCGCCCTTGACCATCACGATGGAAGATGTCGCGACCGGCAAGAATGGCGCCACGTCTTTGCCGATTGGCAGGCTCGCCTGGTCGAGGGAACAGCGCCGCGCGATCTTTGAACCCTCAGCAGAGGCCGTGCGCACCGCCGTCCCCCTTTCCCCGTTCAGCATTGATATAAAATCCGGTGTCAGTGCAGGGGATCACACCGAGTTTGGTGGTCTGCACGGTGTATTTGCTGACAGCTTGCCCGACGGATGGGGTCGTTTGCTTGTCGATCGCGAGGCCGAATCACGCGGCCTGCGCCGCAGCGACCTTACCCCCGTTGACCGACTTGCGATTGTTGGCGTGTCGGGCATGGGCGCTCTTGCATATCGACCGGAAGCCGACCGGCAACAGGACAAGGCCGATATGGACCTGGCCCTTCTTGCCGATGCGGTACAACGCATTCTGGGCGAGGCCCGCGAACCAACCATCGCCGATGCCGTGAAACTCCGTGCGGCCCTTGGCGGTTCTGGCGGTGCCCGTCCGAAAATCGTCTGTCAGATTGCCGAACAGGGCGGGGATAACGCCACATTGCGCCCTGCCAATGCCAAACCCGACCCGGAATTCGGGCACTGGCTTGTAAAATTTGCAACCAAAGAGGACGGCCCATATGCCGCCCAAATCGAACATGCCTATGCCCTGATGGCGGCATCAGCCGGGATCAATATGCCAGAAACACGTTTGGTCAGAGCCAAGGACGGGCGATGTTTTTTTGCCATTCGCCGGTTTGACCGTGACGTGATCAAAACACCCCAAAAGACCGTCTTGCGCCGATGGCATATGCTTTCGGCATCCGGCGCACTCCAAAGCGAACACAGCAAATTCGCCTTTGGCTATGAACTCCTTCTGACATGGGCATGGAAGCTCACCAAAGACCAGATCGCCGTCGAAGAAATGTTTCGCCGTGCGGCCTTTAATGTAATGGCGCATAATCGCGACGATCACGGGCTTCAACATCGTGCAATGCTTGACATGGATGATGCAAAAACGTGGCGATGGCGCGTCTCACCGGCCTATGACCTTACCCCGTCCGATGGACCCGGTGGCGAACACAGCCTGACAATCGCGGGGGCTGGCAAGGACATTACCCGTGATCACCTTATGAAACTTGCCGAACAATCGCCAATTCCGGCAGGCCGGGCAACCACGATCATTGATCAGGTGTCAGAAACTGTCGCGCGCTGGAACGAATTTGCAGAACGCGTCGAGCTTCCCCGCGCACCATGCAACAGCATCACGCAACTCCACAGCATCCTATAGGCCCCGAAAGCACAAAGGCCCATATCCGATCAGAAATCGATACACCGCCCCTTGCTTTCCCAATCGCCAAAGCGGGTGGGTTCCGGGCCTTTCGGGCCGCCGATTTCGCGCTGTTTTGCTGCGGCTTCCTTTGCGGCCTTGGCTTCGGCAAGGGCGTTGATCGCGTCCTGAGACAAGGCCGGGGCCATATCAGCACCCGCGATCTCTTCGTTCTTTTCTTCACTTGTTTTCGGTTCGGCCTTTTCTTTTGGCTCTACCTGATGAATGACGGTCTCGCGAAACTTTCCGGTCATTCGGCTTCTCCTATTTTAGGGCCTGCACCCTGTAATTCACATTTGCCCAAGAAATAGCGTCCTGACCACCGTTGGGCAAGCCTGCGTATGGTGCAGCCGAACCGCGCAAAATGCATGGGATTTCAATCCTTTGGAATCAAACGTGGAATCGTATTCTGGTCTGATGGAAAAATTTGGCGAAAACTGACTCTTTCCGTGTGCCCTCAAAGCCGCTATTTCAGGCATACGAGCAAAACAAGGAGAAACCATGCGTCCAATTCCTCAGCGTATCGCCGAAGAACTTTCGGTTCGCCCCGAACAGGTCATTGCCACCATCGAGATGCTCAATGAAGGTTCGACCGTTCCGTTTATCGCCCGCTACCGCAAAGAAAAAACCGGCGGGCTTGATGACACCCAATTGCGTACGCTGGAAGAACGCCTGAGGTATCTGACCGAACTTGAAAGCCGCCGGTCCTCCGTGCTTGAAAGCATCCGCGAACAGGACAAACTCACCCCCGAGCTTGAAGCCGCCATTAACGAGGCCGACACCAAGACCCGTCTTGAAGATTTGTACCTGCCCTATAAGAAAAAGCGCCGCACCAAGGCCCAGATCGCCCGCGAAGCCGGGCTGGAGCCGCTGGCCGATGGTTTGTTTAGCAACCCGACCCTTGATCCGGAAACCGAGGCGGCAAAATACGTTGACGCGGAAAAAGGCGTCGAGGACACCAAGGCCGCCCTTGATGGCGCGCGCCAAATCCTGATGGAACGCTTTGCCGAGGATGCCGACCTTGTCGCCAAGCTGCGTAACCTTTTGTGGAATGACGGTGAAATCACCGCCAGCGTGATTGAGGGCAAGCAGGCCGAGGGGGCAAAATTCTCCGACTATTTCGAACATTCGGAAAAAGTCAAAACCTGCCCGTCGCACCGCGCACTTGCCCTGTTCAGGGGGCGCAACGAAGACATCCTGCAACTTAAACTGACCTTGGGTGCCGAGGACGAAGCCCGCCCGCGCAGTCAGGCAGGCCGGGCCGAAATCATGATCGCGGCCCACGTCGGGATTGCCGACAAGGGCCGTGCCGCGGATAAATGGCTTGTCGATACCGTGCGCTGGACCTGGCGGGTCAAATTGTCACTGTCGATCGAGCTTGATCTGTTTGGGTCGCTGCGTGACAGTGCTGAAGAAGACGCAATCAAGGTCTTTGCCAATAACCTCAAAGACCTTCTTTTGGCCGCTCCTGCCGGGCAAAAGGCCACCATGGGTCTGGATCCGGGTGTGCGCACCGGGGTCAAGGTTGCCGTGGTGGATGCCACGGGCAAACTGGTCGATACCGCGACGGTTTACCCGTTCCAGCCGCGCAATGATGTCGACGGTGCGATTAACACCATGGCCGCCCTTGCCGCCCGTCATAAGATCGAGTTGATCGCGATTGGCAATGGCACGTTTTCGCGTGAAACCGATGACCTTGCCGGGCAGATGCTTAAACGCTTCCCGGCCCTGACCGCGACCAAGGTCATTGTGAATGAGTCGGGTGCATCGATCTATTCCGCATCGCAATTTGCCGCCGAAGAATTCCCCGATCTCGATGTATCCTTGCGCGGGGCCGCATCAATCGCGCGCCGTTTGCAGGACCCATTGGCCGAACTGGTCAAGATCGAACCAAAATCCATCGGGGTTGGGCAGTATCAGCACGACGTATCGGAAACCAAACTGGCAAAATCGCTCGATGCCGTGGTTGAGGATTGCGTGAACGGGGTGGGTGTTGACCTCAATACCGCATCAATCCCGCTTTTGACCCGTGTGGCGGGGCTTAGCGAAACACTGGCGCGCAATATCGTCGGATATCGCGATTCAAACGGCGCATTCCAGTCGCGTACAGACCTTAAAAAGGTCGAACGTCTTGGTCCCAAGGCGTTTGAACAATGTGCGGGCTTCTTGCGCATTCGCGGGGCCACCAACCCGCTCGATGCATCTGCCGTTCACCCGGAAGCCTATCCGCTGGTCAAAAAGATCGGCGCACAGGCTTCAAAATCGCTTGCCGATCTGATTGGCGATTCGGCCTTTATCAAAACGCTGCGCGCCGAAGATTACGCCGACGAGACATTCGGTGTGCCAACCATCCGCGACATCATTGCCGAGCTGGACAAACCCGGCCGTGACCCGCGCCCGGAATTCAAGACCGCCAAATTCACCGATGGTGTCAATGAAATCAAGGACCTGAAAGCAGGTATGAAGCTTGAAGGAACCGTCACCAACGTCACCAATTTCGGCGCATTTGTCGATATTGGCGTGCATCAGGATGGCTTGGTCCATATTTCCCAACTGGCCGACAAATTTGTCGAAGACCCCCGTCAGGTGGTCAAGGCCGGTCAGATCGTTTCGGTCACTGTGATGGAAGTCGACGCGCCGCGTAAACGCATCGGGCTGTCGATGAAATCGGCGCCGGATTACGAAGGCACACGCGAACGCCGAAATGACAGCCAAGCCGCCGCCCCACGTGGCGGGCAGGCACATTCAGGCACCCGCCCCAACCACAATCGCGGCAATACTGGTGGCGCTGGTGGTGCTGGTGGCGGACATAATGCACGCGGAAATTCTGCGCGGAATTCTGCTGGTGGATCATCTTCTGGGTCATCTGGCGGCGACGCTGGTGGTGCGATGGCCGCAGCCCTGAAGGCCGCGATGGAACGCCGTAAATAGGCACTGCGCATACGCGCACCCCGCGTTCTAATCGGAATATAAAAGGCGGCGGGATATGGCATACACCATCCCGCCGCCTTTTTTACGGCATTCGGATATAACGCACCATACATAGGGCGAATTGACACAAAGCACGGAAAAACCCATGTTGCAGGTTCACCAAGGGGAGCCTCGACAGGAGGCTGAGAAACTGCCCCGTGCAATCAAAGCACATGCGCAGTGACCCGTTGAACCTGATCCAGTTCATACTGGCGTAGGGACGGTGCGAACGTTGCCAACATTTTAAACAACGTTCTCCATCATTCCGACTTCGAACTGGGTCTCCAACGCTGCGACACAAGACGCATTGGAGCCTCGATATGACGACCGACCTTACCCAAACCACAACCGATCTTTATGAACGCATGCGTGCGACCAATCCATTGGTCCAGTGCATCACCAATTATGTTGCGATGAACTACGCCGCCAATGTCTTGCTGGCGGCGGGTGCCTCCCCCGCCATGGTCCATACGCCCGAAGAATCCGGTGAATTTGCCGCCATCGCCAGTGCATTGACCGTCAATATCGGCACCCTGTCGCCCAACTGGGTTGAAGGCATGATTGCCGCGGCAAAATCGGCCAATGATGCAGGCAAACCATGGGTGCTTGATCCGGTCGCGCATTTTGCAACCGGATATCGTCAGGGCACCACAACCGAACTCCTGAAACTCAACCCCACCATCATTCGCGGCAATGCATCGGAAATCATCGCCCTTGGCGGCGGACAAAGTGCCGGTCAGGGTGTCGATAGTGGCGATCCGGTCGAACAGGCCGAAGACGCCGCACGCACCCTTGCCACCGCGCAAAAGGCGATTGTGGCCGTCACCGGCGAGGTTGATTTCGTTACCGATGGCACGCGGTCGGTGCGCATTGCCGGTGGATCGGACCTGATGCCAAAAATCACCGCCATGGGCTGTGCGCTAACCGCCCTTACCGGCGCCTATGTCGCCATTGCGCCGGATCAGGCGTTTGAAGCCACCGTTGCCGCCCTTGCCAATTTTGCCGTTGCAGGCGAAATCGCCGCCCAATCGGCAAACGGCCCGGCATCGTTCATGATCGCCTTTGTCGACGGGCTCTACACCCTTGATGCTCCAACCTTTAAAGCCAACGCCCGGATCACTGCCCAATGAAGACCTTTGACCTTTCGCTGTATCTGGTTCTCGACCCTGATCTGTGCCGGACCCATTCGATGGTTGAAACCACCATGGCCGCAATCGCCGGTGGGGCAACGATTGTTCAGCTGCGCGACAAGAAAGTCGGCACCGAGGGCCTGATCCGGATCGGACGGGAATTGATGGATGCCATGGCGGGCAGCGGTGTGCCGTTGATTGTGAATGACGATATCGATGCGGCCATCGCGATTGGCGCCGATGGGCTTCATGTTGGTCAGGATGACATGCCGTCACGAACCGCCCGCGAACGTCTTGGCCGCGACAAGATCATCGGCCTTTCAATTGAAAATGAAGCCGTCGCCCGCAAAGTTGACCCGGCGATTGTCGATTATGTCGGCGTCGGCCCTGTCTTTGCCACCGCGACCAAACCCGATCACAAACCCGCCATCGGCTTTGACGGTTTGGCGCAGCTGATCAAGATTGCCAAACTGCCATCCGTTGCCATTGGTGGACTTAAACAGGATCATGTCGATCCGGTTTTTGCCGCCGGGGCCGACGGGCTTGCCGTGGTATCGGCCATTTGCGGGCAACCTGATCCCGAGGCCGCAGCACATAAAATCGCAACCGAAATTATGGCCACAAAGTCGGCATTGACCCCTTGAAATCTGGCGAATGTGCCATGTGACCCAAAGATATTTGCATGATTCTGCCCAATGCCCGTTTCCGTAAATGGTTGCGGGCATTGAATGTTTTGGTCCATGCATGGCTGCCCATCGTCCAAAGCACGAACCGGCACGGAAATGCCTCAATTGCGCCGCGAATTCTTCTGCTTCGGGGGGCATCTTTGGGGCATGGAAAATGCACAAACGCGCGAGGGATATCATGTTGAAATCTTTGCGTAGCAAACCGGTTGCCATTGCCCTCGCCTCTATCTTCATGGGCGCGACAGCCGCCTTGGCTGCAATCAAGATCGCCCCGAAACCGACGACAGACAGTGTGACCGTCTATTCGGAAATACCCCAGGGTCAGGTGATTCTAAGCCATCAGGACGGCACGATTGCCTTTAATCGAAATTGCAAAAGATTCCCCTGTCAGCTTGATATCTCATCGCTGTCAAAGGGTGAATACGATGTCATGATCCGCAATGGCACCGACATCCAGCAAATGGTCGCCTTGTACAAGGAATAATTTACAAGGAATAATTCCCGATCAACCCGATGGTGGCATCGTCCCCGTCCCCATCCCCATCCCCGATGCCGGGTGGAAAATTTGCACTCTTTCGGGAACGTTTTTCCATCTGACAAGTTCATCATACAGGGTTGGACAATCGCCCGTTGCCACACGCGACATTGCATTAAAGCGCTGTTGTCCTAGATAAAGGCCACAGACATCTTCTTTGCCGCGATGATGAAAGCCCGCAACAAAGGTTTACAACAGGTTGCACGGGAATTTAACTTTCACCCAGCGCGCAAAAAGGGATATGTTGCGTTACCGCACAGACCAATAATGAAAGTCGAGGAACTGTATCATGGCATTTGAACTCCCAGCACTTCCGTATGCACACGACGCGCTTGCACCCGTCATGTCGGCTGAAACCCTTGAGTTTCACCATGACAAACATCACAACGCCTATGTTGTGAATGGCAATAAGCTGCTCGAAGGGTCGGGCCTTGAAGGCAAGTCACTCGAAGAAGTCGTTGTTGCTTCCTATGGTGACGCGGCCAAAGCCGGTCTTTTCAACAACGCTGCCCAGCACTGGAACCATATCGAGTTCTGGAAAATGATGAAGAAAAATGGCGGCGGCAACCTTCCGGGTGAACTGGAAAAGAAAATCGTCGAAGATTTCGGCTCTGTCGACGCCTTCAAAGAAGCCTTCGTACAGGCCGGTGTCACCCAGTTCGGTTCGGGCTGGTGCTGGCTGGCAATGGACAAATCGGGCAAACTGGTTGTGACCAAAACCCCGAATGCGGAAAACCCGCTGGTCCACGGTCAGACCCCGCTGCTCGGGTGTGATGTTTGGGAACACTCCTATTACATCGATTACCGCAATGCGCGCCCTGACTACGTCAAAGCGTTCCTCGACAGCCTGGTAAACTGGGAATATGTCGCAGAACGTTTCTCCAAAGCTGGCTAATCAAGCCTTACGCTTTGAGACAGAATTAAAGAAAGCGGCTCCTTCGGGGGCCGCTTTTTTATGCGTGATTGCGATCCCGACCTAATTGGCGAAGGCAATCAAAAGAAAACCCCGCCGGAAAACCGGCGGGGCTTGGATCGTCACTGATCGGGCGAGAAATCAGATATCGAATTTAATCCCCTGCGCCAACGGCAACTCACGGGAATAGTTAATCGTGTTGGTCGCGCGGCGCATGTAACCTTTCCATGCATCCGAACCGGACTCGCGTCCGCCACCGGTTTCTTTCTCGCCGCCAAACGCACCGCCGATTTCCGCACCCGACGGGCCGATATTGACGTTGGCAATCCCGCAATCAGACCCGACGGCAGAAAGGAACAGTTCGGTTTCACGAAGATCGGTCGAGAAGATGCAGCTCGACAACCCTTGCGGCACGTCATTCTGAAGCGCGATGGCTTCTTCAAGCGTCTCATAGGTCATGACATACAGGATCGGTGCAAAGGTCTCATGCTTCACCGTGTCCGTCTGACCGGGCATTTCAACCACCGACGGAGTGACATAGAACGCATTCGGGTATTTGGACTCCAGTGTGCGTTCACCACCATGCACCGTCCCACCATCTGCCTTGGCCTTGGTCAGGGCGGCCTGCATGTTGGTGTAGGCATCTTCGTCAATCAGCGGCCCCACCAGCACACCGTCTTCAAGCGGATCACCGATGGAAACCGATTTGTAAGCCGCGATGATTTTCGGCAACAACTCGTCCTTAACATCCTTATGGACAATCAGGCGACGCAAGGACGTGCAGCGCTGACCACAGGTACCAACAGCCGAGAACACCACCGCACGCACCGACATGTCGATATCGGCTGACGGGGTGACGATCATGGCGTTATTGCCACCAAGCTCAAGGATGGTGCGGCCAAAACGCTGGGCCACACGCGGGGCAACTTCGCGGCCCATGCGGGTCGAACCGGTTGCCGAAATCAGCGAAACATCCCGGCTGTCGGTCATGATTTCACCGATTTCACGGTCGCCAACAACCACCTGATGCAGGTTGGCCGGGGCATCGCCAAATTTCGCGATCGCTTTTTCAAGGATCTTCTGACAGGCAAGGGCGGTAACCGGGGTTTTTTCCGATGGTTTCCAGATCACGGCATTGCCGCACGCCAGCGCAAGCGCGGTGTTCCATGCCCATGGTGCCACCGGGAAGTTAAACGCGGTAATCAGGCCAACAACGCCCAGCGGATGCCAGTTTTCCATCATTTTGTGGCCCGGACGTTCGGACGCAACCGTCAAACCATAAAGCTGACGCGACAGACCAACTGCGAAATCGCAGATATCAATCATTTCCTGAACTTCGCCAAGACCTTCCTGATAAATCTTGCCACATTCAAGTGACACCAGACGGCCCAGTGGTTCCTTGGCTGCGCGCAGTTCTTCGCCCAGAATACGCACCAGCTCACCACGGCGCGGGCCGGGCACCTGACGCCATGCGCCAAACGCCTTTTTGGCATTGCCGATGATGTCGGTCATTTCGGCCGACGTGGTTTCGGGCACGGTCGCAAAGGTTGACCCGTCAACCGGGGTCCGGACGTTCAGCGTACCACTGGCGATTTCGGCGTCAGACAGACCAAGCTCGGTCAGGATGGATGTGTAACTCACAGTAAAACTCCCTTCTTTTAAAACTCTTTGGCGATCATCGCCGACCGCTCAATCCGCAATTCCGGCCAGTTCAGGCAACAATTTGCCGATAATGGCAAAGGCCTCATCGACCTGATCAAACGGAATGGTCAAAGGTGCCAACAGGCGCACCACATTGGCGTGTTCACCACTTGGCATTAACAATAGCCCGTTTGCGCGGGCCCCTTGCAATAAGGTTTGCAGACGCTTGGCCGATGGTGTGCCGTCATCTGCAATGATTTCAAAGGCGCGCATCGCGCCAATTCCGCGCATGTTGCCGATCACATGCCCACCGGGCAGATCGCGCAACCATGCAATATGGGTCGCGTATTTCTCGCCAAGCTGTTTGGCCCGAACAAGGATCTTGTCATCGCGCAAAACATCAAACACCCCGGTCGCCGCCGCACAGGCCACCGGATTGCCCGAATACGTCCCGCCAAGCCCGCCCGGGGCCAGCGCATTCATCACATCTTCGGCCCCGGTGATCGCCGCCAGCGGAAAACCCCCACCGATCCCCTTGCCCATGACAAGGATATCGGGCGCCACCCCGGCATGCTCCATGGCAAACATCTTGCCCGTGCGGGCAAAGCCCGACTGAATTTCATCGGCAATCAAAACCATGCCGTTGGCATCACACAGACGGCGCAGTTCAATCAGGAATGCCGCGTCACAGGCGCGAAATCCGCCTTCGCCCTGCACCGGCTCAATCACAATTGCGCCGACCGATCCGACATCCGCTGACACCGAAAACAGCCTATTAATCGCCTCCATGCCATCCTCAACCGATACACCGGTTTCGGGGCAAGGATATGGCAAATGCCAAACCGGCCCCGGAAGCGGGCCAAGCCCGGTTTTATAAGGCTTGGTTTTCCCCGTCAGCGCCAATGTCGCAAGCGTGCGCCCATGAAAACCACCTTCAAAGGCAATCACCCCGGTCCGCCCGGTAAAGGCACGCGCGAGTTTAAGTGCGTTTTCCATCGCCTCTGCCCCGGAATTGGTCAGCATGGATTTTGCCGGACCTTCAATCGGACAATTGGCCGCCAGCCAGTCGGTGACCGCAACATACGGCTCATGAGGCAGCGCGTTAAAGCAGCTATGGGTAAAACGGTCGCACTGCTTGGCCACCCGCTCCATCACCACCGGATGGCGATGACCCACGGTTAAAACACCAATCCCGCCAATAAAATCGATATAGCGGTTGCCATCAACATCCCAGGCCTCGGCATTCAATGCCCGATCCAGATAGACCGGATGAAGATTGCGCACACCAGACGACACCGACCCTGTCTTGCGATCACGGAGCATGGTGCTGGCGTTTACTTCTGTGGTGCGATCATCACGGGGCATGTGGGGCGTGCTCCGGCCATTTGGGTTAAAGGGTTGATTTCGCAATATCATTTCGAAACCGAATTAAATTAAATAACATTGAGCTCAAGCACCGGCGCATTGTCGCGAATGCGTTGATAGCCAAACACCGACAGATCAAGGGTTTCATAGCCCCCCGTTGTGATCAGTTCAGCAATACCGCGCCCGACTGCCGGACTTTGCTGCAATCCGTGGCCGGAAAATCCGTTGGCGAAAATGAAATTCGCAACATCCGTATGGCGGCCCAAAATCGCGTTCTGATCGAGCAAGTTATAGGCATAATGCCCGGCCCAGGCATTGATGACCTTGATCGCCTCAAACCGTTCGCACCGTTCATACAGACCCGGCCAGATGATGTCGTCAAACAGGCTGTGATCGACGTCAAAATCCCAGCATTCCGGGTCGCGCTCCTTGGGCGGGGCGATGCCGGTGATGAAAAATTCGCCTTCGGGCCGGACATAAAGCCCACTTGGATCAATCAGCATCGGGCAACTGGCATTGATGTCGGCCGCATCCCGGCAATCAAACACGAAAATGCAACGTTTGCGCGGCTCGACCGGAATTTCAAGACCCGCCATTCCGGCCAGTTTGGAACACCCGGTTCCCGCCGCATTGACAAGCTGGCCACAGCCAAACCGGCGACCGTCTTTTAACACAACACCGGTAATCTGATTGCCATCGCGCAGGACCTCGACCACTTCACCGTCGATATACTCCGCACCGCGACGGCGCGCCTGTTTGCGGAACGACTGCATCAGGCAATAGGCATCAAACCACCCCTCGCCCGTGCGGCCCCAACAGCCCGCCGCCAAATCCGATGTCGTCATCCATGGGTATTTGGCCGCCAGCTCATCGGGCTCCATCCAGACAATATCGCCGCCAAATTCGGTCTGGGTCGCATGGTTATGGCGCAGGATATCGCGCCCGTCATCGGTCGCCAGAACCAGATAGCCCTTTTCATGCAGGGAAATGTCAACGTCCGGGTCAAGGTCACGTTTCAGATTGCGCAAAAAATCAATGCCATAACCCGACATTTCAATATTGATCGGGGTTGAAAACTGCTGGCGGATCGATGCGGCTGACAAGGCGGTCGAACAAAATTCGTAATTGGGATCTTTTTCGATCACCAGAACCCGGCCCTTGAAATCATCCCGGCCGGTCAGATGCCATGCGATGGAACTGCCAATAACCGCACCACCGACAATGATCACATCGTAATTTTGCGCTTCTGAACCCATTCTCGCCTTCTACCCGATAAACTGTGCAGGCCTTCTGGCCGTTCTTTATATTTCAGGATGCGCAGGATGACCAAAAAAGGGTCTTGAAAGGGTTTCTCCTTCCAAATAATTATCAATTCCCGATCATCATGCGCTCTGGCCCATGACCCGAACGCTTCATCTGGCGGTGCGCGGGGGGCTTGGAACCGTTTAAAACGGTACGCCTTGGAAGAACAGCAAACAAACGATATATTCGCACCACATCATTCCATTTAGTCATGAACCGGAATTTGCCCCATGCGTCGCGTCCTGCCATCCCTGACCGCCCTGCAATTCTTTGAAAGTTCGGCACGCCATCTTTCCTTCACCCGTGCCGCCGAAGAATTGAACGTGACCCAAAGTGCGATTAGCCGCCAAATCCGTGCGCTCGAAGAATATCTGGGACGTGATCTGTTTCGCCGCATCAAGAAACGTCTGAAACTGACCGCAGCAGGCGAAGCCTACGCCGCACAGGTGCGCGATCTTCTGGATCGGGCCGAGGCCGCAACCTTGCAGGTCATGGCCTATTCCGATGCGGGCGGGATGCTCACGGTCGGGACATTACCGACATTTGGCGCACGCTGGCTGGTGCCGCGTCTGGGCGATTTCAAAGCCACATGGCCCGATATTCAGTTAAACCTGATCACCCAGACCCGCGAATTTAATTTCGACCGCGAAGGCATCGATATCGCCATTCATTTTGGCGATGACAATCTGCCGGGCTGCAAGTCCCATCGTTTGATGGGCGAAACCCTGATCGCGGTCTGCGCACCCAAAATACTGAAAGAAAACGACGATTTACCCATTGCCCGTGAACGGGTGCGCAATTGCACATTGCTGCAACATTCAACCCGTCCGCGCGCATGGCAGGACTGGCTGGCTGCAACTGGCGTTGCCGTGGTCGATGAGTTGGCCGGTCCCCGGTTTGAACATTTCCACATGGTCATTCAGGCCGCTGTTGCCGGACTTGGCTTGGCCCTTTTGCCGGAATTTCTGGTACGTGAAGAACTTGAAAGCGGGCGGCTGGTTGCCCCGTTTGATGTCTCAATCCCCAACCATCACGCCTATTACGTTGTTTATCCGCAGGAAAAGGAAAACAACTTTGCCGTGCGGGCCTTTCGCGACTGGATTCTCAGTTCCTCACAGAGCATTGATTAATAAAACCCATCTGAAAACGGGGCGGAAATGCTTGCCAAGCAATCTTGTTTAGAAAAACCTGAACCTGCCGCCACCTTGAACTGTGCCAGCAAATCCCCAAATCAACGAGTCAACCAACAGCACGTCAAAATTCAACTTCGGGTCCACATATGAAGTATCAAACCATGGCTTCAGTCAAAGATGCGCCCACCGACACAGTAACCTTGGACAAACAGTCATTCCTGACTGAAATGATCCGCGACCTGAGTGGCACCCTGCAAGATGTGATCGGGATCGAAGAAGCATCCGGCATGATCAGCATTGTTGGCGCGACAATCGGGAAAGACCTGAACGCGCAATATCGCCAACAGTTCGCAACAGATCAAATGACAGTCGATCAGGTTTGCCATACCCTTGTCGACTTAAAACGCCGCATTGACGGCGGGTTTAAAGTCACCGAAGTCACCAGAGAAGCCATCATTCTGGAAAATACCGCATGTCCGTTTGGCAAGGCGGTCATTGGGCGCAAGTCAATGTGCATGATGACGTCAAACGTCTTTGGCAAGATTACCGCTGAAAACCTTGGATATGCCCGGGTGGAACTTAAGGAAACAATTGCGCAAGGCGACAAAGGATGCCGTGTTGTGATCAAATTAAATCCGTCAGATTCCATAGATGAAATTGATGGGCGTGAGTATTTCAGGGAAGATGACTGAAGACCTTCCCCCACACGTCAGCCAAACAACAATGTCCCTGATTTCTGCGATCAGTGACCCTGTGGTCGTATGCAAGGTTACCGGCGAAATCGCATTCCTTAATCCGGCTGCCCGCCGTTTCCTTCAGGACACCGGAACGGGCGGTTCTGATGCTGTTGAAGATGCAAGTATTCTCGATCTTTTCCCAGACAACGTCTCGAACTTAAGCAAAGTTATGTCGTTATGCCGAACTCAAAGCGGAATATTTCCCGGCAGCTTGCATATCGCACATACCGACGAAAATGACCGAAACCAATCACGTTTACCATTTCAAGGATCGATGCTTCGGCTGCAAGGCCATCAGCCAAGTCACGTGCTGCTGCGCTTCATTGCGTCCAGTTCCGTATCCCGGCACCAGTTTGAAGAACTCAATGCGACCTTGCGCAAAAAGAACAGGCAGCTTCTTTTTGAACGCGAAAAGTCGCGAAAGGACACGCTGACCGGCCTGTGGAAGCGTTCCACCCTGTTTAGCGAACTTCCGCGTTACATTCAGCGCATCGAGGATCAGGAAAGACCAACGTCTTTCGCGGTTATTGATCTGGATAATTTCAAAGAAATCAATGACCTTCATGGTCACCCTTGTGGCGATAAGGTCTTGGCATGTTTGGGGGAATTGCTTCTTCAGGAATGTCGTTCCCTTGACAAAGTTGCAAGAATTGGCGGTGAAGAATTCGCATTGATCCTGCCCAATACCAGCTTCTTGGAAGCCGATAAAGCATGCCAACGCATCAGAGAACGGATTAAACAAACCCATGTCCAATACGAGGGTCACGAAATCCAGATAACCGCAAGCTTTGGCCTGACAGAGATTACAATCGGCGAGGCAGCAGAAGAGGTCTATAAAAGGGCTGATTATGCCCTATATGCGGCGAAAAAAGCCGGTAGGGACAAAGTCGCGGTGATTGAGCCAGGATCCAGCAGATCACGCATCACACAGGCTGAAAATATCCAGATATCTAAAGAACATCCATAGATGACCTGATCATTGATGTGTGCCTGTTGGCGTGAAACAGGCAAACATCGCAAACACGAAATTGTGTTGCTGATCGAGGTCCTCAACCCTAAAGTCAACATTCTAAAGTATAGGGTTTGCTGTTCTGACGGTCAGCCATAAAGACCAAAGTCGGGAACAGGTTAAGAGGGGATAGGGTGTGTCGCTGCTTGAGGATCGTCTTGAACGTTACAATGTTTTGCCCGCAACCTTTGAGATTTTGCACAAGGCATCTCGTGATGTTCAGGGTGGGTCGGCAACACGGGCCGCGCAGTTCTACGAAATCATTTCGCAAAACCCGCCCCCACATCAGGCTGTTATTGATGATGCGGTCCGTAAAGACCTCACCAACAGCCTGCAAACCCACTGGCAAAACCTGTTTGATGGCAAACTCGACGACGCGTTCGTCCGACAATCGATTGAAATTGGTCGACGCCACGAAGAATACGGCATTACCCCAAAGCTTTACATTGCCGCTTATAACGCCGTTACCGATGCGCTGATTGAAACCATCATTTTGAAATTCCGCTGGCGGGCATCGGATGCCGCCCGGATCGTCACGTCCCTGACATCGGTGATGTTGCTTGATATCGAACTGACCCTGACGGCCTATTGCGATGCCAGTGCGCACAACCGCCACACCACGTCGGAAAATGCCTTTGCCGATCAGCAGCTCGATCGCACCATGGACCTGTCGGTCGCGATTAATGAAAGTGCGATTTCCAATGCCCGGATGATGAATGTCATCGAGGATGTTGACCGCCGCGCGCAATCAATCTCGGCCGCCGTCGATCAGATGGTATCAGGCATCAGCAACATTGCCGAAAATGGCAAGGTTGCTGCGGAAAATGCCCAAGATGCCATCGAAGTCACCCGCACCGGACAGGAAACCGTGCGCGAAGCCGTTTCAAGCATGGCCGAAATCGCCCATGCGGTCAGCGATGCGTCCAAACGGGTCGATGTTCTGGCCGAGGCATCGCAAAAAATCGGCGAAATCGTTGAACAGATCGAAGCCATTGCATCGGAAACCAACCTTCTGGCGCTTAACGCAACCATCGAGGCCGCCCGCGCCGGTGAAGCGGGTAAGGGCTTTGCCGTGGTTGCCAACGAGGTCAAAGCCCTAAGTCAACAAACCGCGCGTGCCACCGAAAGCATCCGCGAACGCATTGCCAATCTTCAGGGCGAAACAGATGGCATTGTCGATGCCATGAACCTTGGCACCGATGCGGTATCACGCGGACAGGATGTCATGGGGGAAGTCGCCCGCGAAATCGGCGAAATCGGTTCCAAGATGGAAGACACCACCCAGCGCATCGCCGATATTTCCAATATTCTGGATGAACAAAACATCGCAACCGATGCGGTGCGCGATGGCATCACCGGTATTGCCAATCAAACCGGCGGTCAGGTCAGCGCGATCCGGTCGGCCATTGAAACCGTTGGCGAGGTCGAAGGCCTGATTGATAAACAGGTTGCCGAACTGGTGCAATATGACATCCCCAACCGCACGATCCGAAGTGCGCGGGCCGAACATGCCGTTTATTTCAAAACCGTCGCCGAAGTTCTGGCCGGGCTGACCGATGCGGACAAGGTCGAGATGGGGACGTCTGATACCTGCCGGTTTGGCAAATGGTATGACAGCCCGGCGGCCGATCCGTTCCGCAAACTGCCCGGATTTGCGGCCGTCCGTGCCCCGCACGAAGCCCAGCATACCGCGGGTCACGCGGCCCTTCGTGCCTTTGCCAATCGCGATCAGGACGCCGCCGAAACGGCCTTTGCCCAGATGGAAAATGCAACGCAGGATGTTTTGGCCGCGCTAAAACAACTGGCCGAAGAAGCCCGCGACGTTCACCCCGATGCCGCCTGACTGACCAGCACAGCCCCACCATCTGGATCGGGAATGGCCCGGATGGGGCTTTTAAACACAGTCGAAAGCAAGTCGGGGGTCATGACGTCCTGAACCGCTCCTTGCGCGACCATTTCGCCAGCTTGTAAAACAGCAACCCGGTCGGCATAGGCCGTGACCTGATTAAAATCATGCAGAATCATCAAAACCCCCACCCCGTTCTGGCGAGCTTCGCGCCGCGCGACCGAAAGCAAGGCATGCTGATGGGCAACATCAAGTCCCGATGTTGGCTCGTCAAGTAACAGGAATCTTGCCCTAACCGGGGCGTGATCCCCATCCATCCCCCATACCTGCACAAGTGCCCGAGCAAGATGGACGCGTTGCTTTTCCCCACCCGACAACGCCGGATAGGCACGATCTGCCAGATGCCCGATATCGGCAAGGGCAATGGCCCGTTCGACCAGTGTCTGGTCATGCATGCGCGTTGATATCTTGCGAAACGGCGACCGGCCAAGGGCCACGACATCGCGCACGGCAAAGGGGAATGTCATTGACGTTGCTTGTGGCATCACTGCACGTTCCTGCGCCAACGTCAGGGCCGGCAGCTTTGACACATCGTGACCGTTCTGGGTGACTGTCCCGTCGGCAACGCCGTGTTCACCGGCAAGAACCTTTAACAAGGTTGATTTTCCCGCCCCATTTGGCCCCAAAACCGCCAAAACTTCACCGGCGGCCAATGAGACGGAAATATCGCGCAACAAATACCGCCCACGGGCCAGAAAACTGATGTTGTGCGCCGTCAGGGTCATATCCGCCGCCTTTTCTTTTCACGCATCAACAGACCCAGGAAAAACGGCCCGCCGACAATCCCGGTGACAAGCCCAATCGGCAATTCGGCAGGCAAAACAATGATCCGGGCGACCGCATCCGCCCCGGTCAGGATCGCCGCCCCGCAAATCGCCGATGCGGGCAGGACATAACGGTTATCGGGCCCGGTGACCAAGCGCACCAGATGGGGGGCAACCAGCCCGACAAAGCCGATAATGCCCGATACCGCCACCGCCGCCCCGACGACCAATGCGGTCACCACGGTCGCCCGGCGTTTCAGACGTTCAACCTCGATCCCAAGATGGCGGGCTTCGGCCTCGCCCAGTAAAAACAGGTTCAGCGACGTCCCCAGACTGACAAGATATCCCGCACCAAGGGCTATGATCAGCAAGGCCGGTCCGTCCGCCGGTCCATTGCCCGAAAGTGCGCCCATTTGCCAGAATGTCAGACTGCGCAACTGGGCATCGTCGGCCATATAGGTAAAGACACCCACCCCGGCAAAGGCAATGGCATTGATCGCCACCCCGATCAGCAACATGATCGCCGCGTCGGTATGCCCGTCCTGACGTGATAAAACCCGAATCACCCCGGTTGCTAAAACAGCCCCGGCGAATGCGGCCACCGGCACCCCATAGGGGCCCACAACCGGGTAATAGCTGCCCAGAACAATATGACCGGCAACAATCATTGCCACCGCGCCAAAGGCGGCACTGGCCGAAACCCCGATGATGCCGGGATCGGCAATCGGATTGCGAAACAGGCTTTGCATCACCGCACCCGCAAGGCCAAGGCCCGCGCCGATGACAATCGCGCGCAGAATCCGGGGCAGCCGCAAATGATCAAGGACACGGGCATCAAATTCCTCAATCCCCGTTCCCATCAAACCCATGCGGTGCAGGATGTGATGGATGACATCGCCCAGATCAATCGGGGCACCACCCGTCCCCAGCGATATCACCGTCACCACCAACAGCCCCAATGCCAGAAACATCAGAACCATGACGGACCGATTGATTGGTATGTGCATCCAAGGCGATGCCACCATCTTCTTCACGCCACTCACTGTGCCTGTTCAGCCTGATGCAAAGACGTCGCCAAAGCCCGGATTTCCGATGCCGATGACGGACCAAACCCCAAAATCGTCGACGACGACACAGTCAGGACATGACCCTTTTCCACGGCCTTGTTCAGGCCAAGAACCGCATGATTTTTCAATCCGTCAATTCCGCCCAACTGATCGATTGTTGATTGGGCGACCAAAACATAATCCGATGTATCTGCGGCAATGATTTCCGATGACACCGGTTTAAAACCGTCAAACGCGGCCATGGTATTGCGCCCGCCAATCAAATCGATGATTTCAGCTGCGGTTGTGTTTTTCCCGGCTGAAAGCGGCTTGCCATGACCGACCGCCATCAAGAAAACGATGCTTGGGTGATCGTTGGTGGCAAGGCTGGCCAGACTGGCAATATCGTCGTTCACCTGTTTGGTCAAAAGGGCCGCTTCATCCTGACGCCCCAAGGCTTCTGCCACCATGGCAATCGCATTGGGCAGGTTTTCCATCCGATCAAGCGACGGCAGTTTGACGATCTTGATGCCAAGATCGGTCAGCTCCTGTAACACCGGGTCGGGACCGGACTTTTCCACCGCAACAATCAAGTCAGGTTTCAGGCTGATGATGCCCTCTGCTGCCAGTTGGCGCATGTAACCAACTTTGGGTAAACTCGGCACCGGGTCTGGCCGCGTACTTGTGGTATCGGTCGCAATCACGCTGCCCCCGGCGCCAAGGGCAAAGACAATCTCGGTCGCAGGTGCGCCCACCGTGATCACGCGTTGGGGCTGCTCAGCCGAAAATGCCGGCAGGCACAAGCCAATCAACCCGATGACGGCCAGCGTAAATCCAAAAATCGCGCGCATCATTTACTCCGCCACTTTGGCCGCTGCTGATGAATAGCGCGGCAGGCCTTCGGCCAGTTTTTGCCAATCGGGATTTTCCGGGTCCTTGGGTTTGCGCTCACCACAGAAAATCACGAAATTGTTTAGCTCTGCGTCATAAAGCTCGACCGTGGTCACCTGACCTTCGCGGATCGGTTTGCGCACGATCCAGGCTTGCGCAATCAAATCCATCCGCAAATGCAGGGTAAAACTCGGATCCATGATGTTGATCCAGTCGCCCATTTCACGAATGGTATTGATCGGACCGGTATGGATTTGAATGGCACCACTGTTACCGACAAACACCATGATCGAAAGGTCGCTTTTGGCAGCCGTTTCCAAAAGCGTTTTAAGCGCGTCATTGCTCAGCCGTTCGGCGAATTCTTCGCCAACCAGTCGCAAGCCCTGCTGACGGTCAACATTGAAATCTTTCAACAAACCATGGAACTGATGGACATCGGTCATGCGGCGCCAATGGGCACGCAAGTTTTCGACATCAACATCCCCATCCTTGCGGGTTACGGGCTTGGGCAAGGGTGGCAGGACCTCAATACCCGGTGTTTGGTTTTTGGCCTTAAAATCGGCAATCAGGGTGTCATAGGCAGCTTCATTGGAATGACCGGTCAAAAAGACTTTGTGAATGGCCGTGCCATCGTGATCAAAGAACTGGAAACTGCGCCGACGCCCCGCCCGCGGATTGTGGGTTTCCACCGCAAATCCATGCCCCCAACGCCCCAGAAACAGGCGCAGGTCAATATCACCATTGAGCACAAGACCCATTTCACCGTTGATGCTGACCTTGCCAAACGTGCCGGTTTTTTCATGCACGACATTGACGTTGCGGGTGAGTATCTTGACCTCGCCCAGTTCTTCCAGCCGGGAAATCAGATCACCCCAGTCCGCATCAAGACGCGTAACGTTCTGCCCAATGCCTGCGGCAACCAGTTCACCCTCGGTCAAACCAAGTTCGGCGGCAATATCGACGGCATAGCCTTTTGCCTCACCGGCAGAGAATGCCGACCAGGCTTCATCGGCTGTTTTAAAATTGTTTTGTGTCATGGCGTTTAAGACCCTCCTTAAAGATCAGACGATGCAGAGGCGGCATCGTCTGATCGGCGGTGATTAGAATTTCATGCTTGCGGAAATTTTGACGTTGCGGCCCGGCTCATACAGGGTCGCGGCACTGGTGCGATATTTCTGATCGAGGATGTTATCCACACCGAAATTAACAGTCAGACCGTTGACGACCTCATCCGCATGCCAATTGGCAAACAGATCAAACGTCGCATAGCCATCGCGCTCATCTTCGTCGTCGGGAACACGGTTTTGTGCGTCAACCATATTGGCACGACCACCAACTTCGACACCCTCGTCAACAAACCGGTAGCCACCGGAAACCGAAACCTTATCGCCAGAAATATTGGACAGATATTCACCGGTTCGCGCGTTTTCGCCACGAATACGGGCTGCGGCAAGACCCGCAAAAACAACACCGGTGTCATAGGTCAGCTCGGCCTCAAAGCCCTTGATTTCGGCTTCTGGCAAGTTGCTGCTGGTTGTCGTGCCCCCGGCAATGTCGGTCGACTGTTCGATGTAATCTTCGACCTTGTTGCGGAAGTACGAAACCTTTGCCCGCACGGCATCGCCGCCAACGATCAGGTCATCTGTCTTGAAGTTTGTGCCAAATTCCCACGTTTTCGCCGTTTCGGCATCAAGGTTCGGGTTCGGGACAAAGAAGTTGTTATTGCCCGGCCCCATCGAGAAATGGAGCCCGTCATTATAAAGCTGATTGAGCGTCGGGGCGTTAAAGGCTTCGGCATAGCTGACATAAGGCTGCATCCAGCTTGTCACCTGATAACTGGCCGAGAAGCGTGGGGAAACGGCCTGATCGGTACGGTCTTCCTGTCCATCTGCCGAAAGATCAAAGGAATCAAACCGGACCCCTGCCCCGAGTTCGAGGCGCTCGGTCACCGCATAGGTGTTGTCGATGTAAACGCCTGAAATCAGCATTTCCGCATCCGGGAACCAACCCGGTGTTGGCTCCCCATCCCGGCGCCCTTCCTGACTGTCGCGGAAAACCTCGCCGCCGACCGTTGTGAAAAGCTCCCCGCCGCCAAGGTCAAAACGGACGGTGTTGCTGCCTTCCAGACCAACTGTCTGAAGTTCCCGCCGATCATCGCGACCATCACTGATGCGGACTTCATGGATGTCGTTGTCCATGCCATACAGCCGGACTTCTGCATCGACCCAGTCATTGGCACTGTCATCGTATTCATACCCAACAACAGCCGTGGTCTGCGTACTTTCGCGGTCCGTCAGATTGGAGGTGCTGGTACCATCAGGTGCGGACGGTAATTCATGATCATCGCTATATCTTTGAAGCGATAGGGTCAGGCGACTGACGTCATTGATATCAAGCCCGGCCTTGAATAACCCATTGATGTAATCATCGTCGGTATAGGGTTGTTCTTCGCCGTTACCGGCCTCGAAATCATCGGTGTTCTTGCGCGTCACACTGACAAGAATGTCGGAATTGTCGGTCGGGCGACCATAGGCCATGCCGTTCCATGTCATCCCGTGATCCACAGAGGTATAACCAGCTTTGACGCGCGCACCGATGTTTTGACCGGGTTCAAGCATGTCGTTGGCATCGACTGTTGTTAAAGCCAGCACACCGCCAAGTGCGCCCGTCCCCTGCATGGTCGATGCCGGACCGCGATACACCTCAACCTGCTTTACGACCTCAGGATCAATAAACAGACCGCCCTTGTGCCCGACATTCAGGTTTGCCCGCGCCCCATCGACGCGGATGACAACCCGATTGTCTGTCAGACCACGAATGATCGGCATCTGAACTGTGCTGCGCGGACCACCAGAGACCTCGACACCGGGCATCCCGCGCAGGATATCGCCAAGATTGTCTGGCTGACGGCGTTGGAGTTCTTCCTGATCGACAATGGAAATCGATGCCGGGGCATCAATCACCGATGTGCCTGTTTTGCTGGCCGTGACCGAAATCGCATCCAGCACAATTGTCCGTTCCGACACAGGTTGCGCCGCGTCATCGGATGTCTGATCGGTGGTTGTTTTTGGTGTTTCGTCGGTGGCGTCCTGTGCGTGTGCTGAAACGCAAAGCGCAAGCATGGATACCGTCGCCATAAGCAGGCGCGCAGAAGTCGTTCGAACCATGATGTTCCCCTGTAAGGCAGCTTTGGACCATTTATTGGCTGGCTGGCTGGCTTGTGCAGGGCACTGGCGCGCTGGCTGGCGGAAGGCGTGATGTGAGAAGGATTGCGTCGACTGACGCTGTTATTTCGTAAGGATCAGTTTGTTATTCGATGTCAGGCGCAGGTGATATTCATCCCCCTGATGAATAATGATAATTTCCCGATCATCCCCCATCAACTCGCTGACTTGCATGTATTTGACCGCGCCGGATTTGTCGTCTCTTGACGGTCTGGCTGCGATGTGGGGCATCGCAAACTCCTTGTTTGTTTCTAATGTAATTGATAATGATTTGCATTCTATATGCCTGTTGCGAATGCAAGTCAAGAACACCTTGTGATGATTGTCACACACATCAAAACACCCCGGCATGAGGCCAATTCATGCCGGGGTGTTTTATCTCTGGTCACGCAGTGCGCGGTTTTATTCTCCGCCAATTTTCTCAGGCGATCCGGCACGCATGGCGGCACATATCTGGATCGCAACCACGACAAACAGGAAGTACAGGGCAACCTGCCAATCGCCCAAAAGATCATGCAGCGCCCCGAACAAAACCGGACCAATGGCCGCAAACAAATAACCGACCGACTGGGCCATGCCGGAAAGACGGGCCGAGGTTTGCGGGTCCGCCCCGCGCATCCCAACCAGGGTCAGGGCAATACTGATCATGCTGCCCTGACCAAGGCCAAGACAGACCGCCCAAAGATACGGAAGTTCCGTCGTGGCAAAGACAAAGCCGGGCACCGCAATGATCAAGGGGATGTGCAGGCACAACATCGCCAGTTTTTTATTGCGGAATTTTGAATAGATCAGCGGGGCGGCAAAGGCGGCCGGAATGCCAAACACGTTAAACAAAGTCAGAAGCGTTGCGGCTTCGGCCTCGGAAATACCGCTGTCGATGAAGACCTTGGCCACCCACGCAGTGCCAGTGTAAAACATCAACGACTGACACCCGAAAAACAGTGCCAGCCACCAGGCTTCGACATTTTTCCACAGCGATATTTTGACCAGAGATGCCGGCGCAACCGCCTTATGGCGATAACGCAACATCGGCAGCCAACAGATAAAGGCAATCGCGGCAAACACCGCCCAGATACCAAGTGACCAGCGCCAATCCCCATCGGCCGCATTGCGGATCGGAATGGAAATAAACGCCGCAACCGTGGCCCCGGTTGACATGGTAAACGTGTAAAGTGCTGTCACCAGTGCCACACGGGTCGGAAAGCTGCGCCGCACCAACGACGGGGTCAGAACATTCAAAACGGCAATCGCCGCCCCCAAAATGATCGTGCCAACCACCATGATGTCATAGGCACCACTGGCGCGCAGCCCCTGCCCGACGGCAATGAAAAACAGCATCGCAAGCAAGGTCGCCTCAAGCCCGAATTTTTGCCCCAGCCGGGGGGCAAAAATCGACAAAACCCCGAAACTCAACACCGGCAAGGTCGTTAACAGACCAAGCTGGGTTCCCGAAAGGGCAAGGTCGGTTCCAATAATCTCGGCCAGCGGGCCAAGACCGACAATGCTGCCGCGCATATTGGCTGCCAGAAGCAGGATCGCGATCAAAAACCCGATATGGGCACCAAGGCGATGAAACCCGCGCCCGGCATTATTTTGCGGTTCATCCGTGGGGGCAGTTTTGTCAGTCATCGGGGGGCTCCGTCTGGATCAGGGATGATCCGGGTAAGGTCGAAGGGTGGCGCGCATGACCATACTGGCTTGCACAGATTGAATGCAACAGGTTCTGGAAACGGTCTTGGCAATGGTCTTGACCCTGAGGTCTGAGCCGAATGCGCTGTGCGTTAAATCTGATCGATTGTGCCGACGTGAGTTTTCTGTGACCCAAGATTCCTTGCATCGTCTGTCTCCCTGAGATGCGGCCAAACGCAAAAAACCCGCAAAACATGATGTCTTGCGGGGTGCGGTGCAGGCGGTTTTGTCCTGTTGATTTGTCCCTTATGTCACAAATAAAAGAACAAATCAAGAACTTTTGGAAATTTTAGCATCACCGCGCCGGGGACGGGAACAGAAACAGCGTGATATCAGCGCCTCAAGGCCCTGCATCATGGTCCCTGCATCAGGCATGGAGCTTATAAAACCACCCCCCACAGAACACGCAGGGCAACGACAACAAACAAAACCGCGATGATGCGTTCAATCCATGCGGCATGGTCGCGCAACCATGGCAGAACCGCGCCATGCGAAAGCCCGATCGCCACCAGACAGTACCAGCCCGCATCAATCGCCGCAGCGGTGAATGCCAGCAGGAACTTGCCGCCCCATTCAAATTCCGGCGAGACAAACTGACTAAACAGGGCGAGGAAAAACAGCGCGATTTTGGGATTGAGAAACGCGATCATGAACCCGTCGCGTGCGGCCTGCATGACCGACCCGGATAGTTGACCGGCCCCATCGACGTTAAACTTTTCCCCTGATCCGGCCGCACGCCATGCCTTGATGGCAAGCCAGATCAGATATAGCGCGCCGAGAATGCTGACCGCATTGTGAAACACCGGCACGGTTTGAAACAGGATACCAAGGCCGGTCATGGTGATGACGGCATAAAACCCGATGCCCACCCCATGGGCCAGCGCACAGGCAAAACCGGCTTGTCGCGATTGCCCCACCGAATAGCGCAACACAACCGCAAGGCTCGGCCCCGGTGTCATTGCCCCCAGAACACAGATGGTTGCAACCGACAACCACGCCGCAAAGCTCATGACGTTTCCTTTAAATGGTGCGGGCACTTTGTCCCGCGATGTATCGCGACGTTCTGTCAGCTTTAATTGACCGCAAAGCTATCTTTTTGGCTGAACCGTTTCAACGGAAATGAAGCGCCGGATCATGCATAAGCATGTCCCCCTGTCATCGACTGTAAAACAGGGTTCAAAGTGTTGCTTTGACAATCAAAACGCCCTTTTACGCGGCACATTTGACGTTTCATGCATCTGGCCCCATCGGCTTTTCCCTAAAAAATTTGCCAATTCAAACACTTGATGTGTCTTGCCTTTGGATCGCCTTATCTGCCCGATTTTCCGCGCAAAGGCGCCCAACCCTGTTCCCAATTCTGGTTCAGCCTGTCGCAATGACACGGGTTAAAACAAACGGGAAGGGTATCGAAAATGCGACAGGCAGCCATGATTGTCGTCCTTGCAGGTGCGCTGGGCCTTTCGGGCTGTAGCGGCCTGAATGACCGTAATCAGAAAATGCTAAGCGGTGCGGCCATTGGTGCGGGTGTCGGTGCGGTCGGAACCGTGCTTACCGGCGGGTGTGTTACCTGCGGCACGGTGATTGGCGGGGCGGTCGGCACAGGTGTCGGTTACATCATGCATGAAAACGAAGAGGCCCGAAAATGATCAAGAAGATCATTCTGGTGGCAACAGCCATAAGTCTCTCGGCACCGGTCGCCATGCCCTCAACGGCGAAAGCCGACCCGCCACCTTGGGCTCCTGCGCACGGGTATCGTGACAAGCATGC
The DNA here is from genome assembly GCF_000421265.1 of Thalassospira lucentensis MCCC 1A00383 = DSM 14000. GTDB lineage: Bacteria > Pseudomonadota > Alphaproteobacteria > Rhodospirillales > Thalassospiraceae > Thalassospira > Thalassospira lucentensis. The sequence goes on from NZ_ATWN01000006.1 coordinate 230,106, forward strand.
CTCAAAGCATGGCCATAAGCGGCACTATGACCGTGATTATCGCACGAGCCGGGGGGATTTGTTTGTTCCGGACGGCAATTTCCTGCGCTGTAACCGCGATGTGATTGGCGCGATTGTTGGCGGGGGTGCTGGCACCGCACTCGGATCAACTATTGGTAAGGGTGATGGACGGGATGCCGCAATGATTGGCGGCGCCATTCTTGGCCTATTGGGTGGGTATGCCCTTGGTCAGAACCTTGATCAGGCCGACAGTGCCTGTACCGGTTATGCCCTGAAGCAGGTTCCAGACGGGCAATCGGTCCATTGGCGCAATCCGGAGTCGGGCCAACCATATCAGATGGTCCCGCAACGCAGCTGGGAAACCAGCGAAGGCCGTTATTGCCGCGAATATACCGCGACCACCGTCATCAGCGGAAAACGACAGGAAAGCTATGGCACGGCCTGTATGCAGCCTGATGGATCGTGGCAGATCGTCTCGTAATCACGCGGCCCCCTGATCAGATTACATGACGGCTATTTATGCTTCAAAAGCCCGGCAATGCCGGGCTTTTTTGCATTCCGGGCTGGATGTTTTTCATCTTAAAATTGTTAAATTTCAAAGCTCTATTCGTTATATTCCTCCCTCTATCGTAATTTGTTTTACGTTAACGTCACATTCCGCTACAGTTGAGCCACAATCATAAAAAAACACCGTCTTTAAGAGGGAGGCGTTCGTGGATGACATCCTCGAAACTGTAAAACAGAAACTGCCGCAGTTGCGCGGCCTGAATGCTGTTGTCGCATTTGATTGCGGCGATGACGGTCAGATTGTGGTCGATGCCACCGGTGATGAGCCGGAAATCACCGATGATGACCTGTCGGATGCGGATTGCATTCTGAAAATCAAAAAAGCCAACCTCGAAAAACTGATCAACGGAAAACTCGATCCGATGCTGGCCTTCACCATGGGCAAGCTCAAGATCAAGGGATCCATGGGAGTTGCGGCGAAATTATCGTCCATGCTGGACTGATCTGTTCTACGGGGGAACACCATGCGGAACCGCGTCTTACAACGCACCGTATCGGCTTTGGCGGCAGGATCTGTCGCCCTTCTTATGGCGTCATCGGCTTATGCTGGTGACATCCTGAATTTCCGCGTTCTTAAGGACGGGGAACCGATTGGCTATGAGAAAGTCGACATCACCCAAACGGCAAATGGCCGCACGGTTGAGGTTGAAACCCTGACCGATGTCCGGGTGCTGTTTCTTCAATTCCACTATGACCACCAGCGGACCGAGCAATGGCACGGAAACCAGCTGGTTTCGGTCAAAACCACCACCAATGATGACGGCACACACTACACCTATCAGGCGAACTATCAGGCAGATTGCTATGATGTTGCCGGAAAAGGTGTCGGGAAGCGCAACACCTGTGACGGCGCCTGGCCACTGACCTTGTGGCTTGAAGACGTCACAGACAAATCGCATCTCTATAGCGTCATCAACGCCGAACCTTATGCGGTGCAAACCAACAAGATCGGTGACGAAATACTAATGGTCGAAAACCGGGAAACACCGGCGACCCATTATGTAATGTCCGGCGATGTCGAACGCGACCTTTGGTATGGCAGCGACGGATATCTTCTTAAAACCAGTTTTAAAAGAAAGGGTTACGACATCGATTTTATCAGAGTCGATGCGATAGCCCTTCAAGAATGACAGCGGGCGCTTTGATCAAAGAATTTTGGCGCTTTACGATTAAGGGAGAAACTTTATGTCCAAGTTCAACAAAGGTTGCCTGTGGGGAGCAGCGTCGGGTACCGCACTTCTATGCGCACTCGCCACCGCCGGAACAGCACAGGCATCAGGCTTTCAGGTCCGCGAAACCAGTGGCACGCTGCAGGGATCGAGTTTTGCGGGTATGTCGACGCTCTCTACCGATGCGTCCACGATGTCCTATAACCCCGGCACCGTTGGTCAATATAAAGAAACGACCTACAGTACGGGTGTCACCGTCATTCGGCCTGTTGCCAAGGCAAAAAATGTATCTGCATCCGGCGGCACGCTAAACAATACGCAAAGCTTTAGCAGTCCAAGCGACGAGGATATGGCAAATGACGCTATCGTTCCAAACGCACATGCTGTCTGGAAGCTCAATGATCAATTGAATCTGGGAATGTCCATTACATCGCCGTGGGGCCTTGTAACGGATTACGAGGGTGACTTCGCAGGTCGGTTTTACGGCACGACTTCCTCGATTAAGACCATCAATATGAAGCCTGTGTTGGCATATCGTTTTGATAATGGTTTGTCGATCGGTGCAGGGCCACAGATCCAGTATATGGATGCTGAACTCTCAAAAGCTGTAGATAATCTTGCTGGCGCAGGCGAAGGCAGCAGCAAAGTTAGCGGGGACTCCCTTGATTATGGCTGGACTGCGGGCATCAACTGGGAGATGACCCCATCTACGACATTTGGTCTGTCTTATGTTTCCGAAGTTGAACACGAGCTAAAAGGTAAAATCGATTTCGACAGCGCTGCGGAAGGTTTTGCAGCACCTTATGTAGATAGAAATGCAACAGCAACCGTCTCAACCCCCGAGTCAGTTACGTTTGGCATCGCTCAGAAGCTAGACGAACAATGGACTGTAATGGCAGATGCGCAGTGGACCAATTGGAACACGATTGACACATTAACCTTCAAATTTGATGGTTTGACGAACGCTGCCGCTGCGACCTCCAATTCCAGTTCTGATGAATATAAATGGGGAAGTGCGTGGTTCGGATCGCTTGGTGCCCGCTACAAATATGATGAGAATTGGGCCTTTACCGGTGGTATTGCATTTGACGAAACGCCCATCAAAACCCAGTACCGCAATGTACGCCTCCCTGACTCCAACAGGTACTGGACATCATTGGGAGCCTCTTATCAGGTTTCCGATTGGGCAGTGGTCAGCCTCGGCTACACTCATATCTTTGCGGATGAAGCGCGCGTTGACCACACGACCTCGACGCTCGGCACGTTCCAAGCCGATTACGAGGCCCACGTCGACATCATCGCCCTGCAGGCGAACTTCAAGTTCTGATCTGCTATACTGTTCGGTGCGGGGGAGCGGATGCTGCCCCGACCGGGCCCGTTTTTTTTGCCCGTAAAGTGACGTTAACGTAATGGAGTTAACGCGAATGAACCAGATGAACGTTCAAGAATCCCCGACCCTGATCAATGGCGTTGACGTAAGCTCGCCGGTTTACACCTGCCCGGTTCATGAGATTTTCGACCGGGCTGCAGCACGTTTTCCCAATCGTCCCTGTATTGATTTTCTGGGTCGGATTTACGATTACAAAACCATCAAGGATCAGATTGATCGCGCCGCCGAAGGCTTTAAACAGCTTGGCATCCGCAAAGGCGACAAGGTTGGTTTGTGCCTGCCCAATACGCCGTATTATGTGGTGTGCTATTACGCGATCCTGAAATGCGGCGGCGTGGTGGTCAATTTCAATCCGCTGTATGCAAAGCGCGAGATCGCCTATCAGATCGAGGATTCCGGCTGTCGCCTGATGGTGACCCTGAACCTTAAACAGATTTATCCCAAGGTCGCGGCCTGTCTGGATCAAACCTGTCTGAAGCGGATTGTCGTTTGTGAAATGAGCGACATTCTGCCGCCGATCAAAAGCGTTCTGTTTTCATTGTTTAAACGCAGTGAACTGGCCGACGTCCCGACCGATTTGCGCCATATTGCCTATGATCGTGTTATCGGCTGCAAGCCGATTGATACGGCGGCCGATATCGTGGTCGATGATCTGGCAGTACTCCAATATACCGGCGGCACGACTGGTCGCCCCAAGGGGGCGATGCTGACCCACGCGAACCTCAGTGCCAATGTTGATCAGCTGACCCGCTGGATGCCAGACGCCAATCCCGGATATGAGGTCACGCTTTGTGTCCTGCCGTTCTTCCATGTCTTTGCCATGACCGTGGCGCTTAATACATCGGTCAACATGGGGTCGGAACTTGTTCTTCAACCCCGCTTTGAGCTTAATGCCTTGCTTAAGGCGCTCGATAAAAAGCGGGCAACGATCTTTCCGGGCGTTCCGACGATCTATACCGCCATCAACAATTCGCCAGAAACCCCCAAACACGATCTGTCACACATTCGATGCTGTATTTCAGGCGGTGCGCCGCTTCCCGTTGAGGTCAAACACCGGTTTGAGGAAATCACCGGATCGAAAGTCGTTGAAGGATACGGCCTTACCGAAGCCAGCCCGGTTTGTACCTGTAATCCGGTCAAAGGGGTCAACAAGGAAGGCTCAATCGGTCTGGCCATGCCGGGGGCTGAAATCGAAATTCGTTCGTTAGAACACCATGCTCAACCCGTGCCACTGGGTGAAAAGGGCGAGGTCTGCGTGCGTGGGCCGCAAGTTATGCCGGGGTACTGGCAAAACCCCGCCGCGACCGAGGAAACCTTTGTCGATGGATGGCTCCGGACAGGCGACGTCGGCTATCAGGATGAAGATGGCTATACCTTCCTTGTTGATCGGTTGAAGGACGTCATTCTGTGCAGTGGATACAACGTCTATCCCCGCGCGATTGAGGAAGCCCTTTATCTGCATGAACAAATCGCCGAGGTCACCTGTATTGGTGTGCCCGACCCCTATCGTGGGCAGGCGCCAAAGGCATTTGTCCGTCTGAAGGATGGCGTGACAGATATTACCGCCGAAGATTTGCGGGCATTCCTTGATGATAAAATTTCGCGAATCGAAATGCCGCGCGAGATTGAAATCCGTGAAGAACTTCCCAAAACCATGGTCGGCAAATTGTCGAAAAAAGAGCTGGTTGAGGAAGAGCGCCTAAAACGTGAGGGGACACGTCAATAAATTCAATGCGTTAACGTCACATCACACACAGAGAAAAAATCAATGTGACGTTAACGTAAACTAATTGACGTTAAGTGAAAAATAGGTACCATGGGGGGCGAGAACATGACGAAATTAGACGACCGGTTTTACACCGTGCCAGAACTGGCCGCTGATCTTGGCATCACGCCACGCACCATTCGGTTTTACGAACAAAAGGGTCTCGTAAATCCGCAACGTGCAGGTACCACACGGGTTTATACCCGGCAGGATCGCGCCAAGATGCTGATCATTCTGCGCGGCAAGCGACTGGGGTTCAGCCTTAGAGAGATCGCTGATTATCTTGATCTCTATGGTGCAGACCCCACCCAGGCAGAACAGATCAGAATGCTGCTTGGCCAGGTTCGCGAACGGATGTCGGATCTGGAAGAACAACGCCAGGCCCTGGACGTCACATTGGATGAATTGCGCGAGATCGAACAACAATCGATTGATGCGCTTAAAGAAAAAGGACTCGATCCGGTTTCGTAACAATATATCCGAAATCGAGGACAGCTCAGGAAGGAAGACATCGCCATGACCAACGCCGTAATTGCCGGATATGTCCGCTCACCCTTTACCCCGGCCCGCAAAGGGGCTCTTGCCAAGGTCCGTCCTGACGATCTTGCGGCACAGGTTGTCAAAGGTCTGGTCGAAAAGACCGGGGTCGATCCCAAAGATATCGAAGACCTGATCCTTGGCTGTGCCTTTCCCGAGGGCGAACAGGGTTTTAACGTTGCCCGTCTGGTGACCTTCCTGGCCGACCTGCCGCGCTCGGTCGCGGGGGTTACCGTCAACCGGTTCTGTGGGTCATCGATGCAGTCGATCCATCAGGCGGCGGGTGCCATTGCGATTGGTGCCGGGGATGTCTTTATCTGTGCCGGTGTCGAAAGCATGACGCGCGTGCCGATGATGGGCTTTAACCCGTTGCCCAACCCGGATCTGTATAAGGAAATGCCCGAGGCCTATATGGGTATGGGCGATACGGCCGAAAATGTTGCGGCGAAATACAGCCTGTCGCGCGCCGATCAGGAAGCCTTCGCGGTTGAAAGCCACAAGCGGGCTGCATCCGCACAGGCCGCAGGCAAATTCACCGATGAAATCATCCCGATCCAGACCAAAGATGGTGTTGTTTCCGAAGATGGTTGTATCCGCGCTGAAACCACCGCGCAAAGCCTTGCCGACCTGAAACCGGCATTCAAGGCCGATGGTGTTGTAACGGCGGGCACGTCTTCGCCGCTGACCGACGGGGCATCGGCGGTTCTGGTCTGCTCGGAAGACTATGCAAAGAAACACGGCCTGACCCCGCTTGCGCGGATCAAATCGGTTGCGGTGGATGGGTGTCTGCCGGAAATCATGGGCATTGGCCCGGTGGGTGCCTCGAAAAAGGCCCTGTCACGTGCCGGCCTTTCCGCATCCGATATTGATGTCACCGAACTGAACGAGGCGTTCTCTTCACAGGCGATGGCCAGCATTTCCGACCTTGGTCTGGACGGGGCAAAGGTCAATATGGACGGCGGTGCGCTGGCCCTTGGTCATCCGCTGGGTGCGACCGGTGCGCGTATTGTCGGTAAGGCCGCAGCCATCCTGAAACGGGATGGCGGCAAATACGCCCTTGCATCGCAATGCATTGGCGGGGGTCAGGGGATCGCGACCATTCTGGAGGCGATGTAATGCCCAACGTAACATCAGACATCAAACAGGTTGCCGTGATCGGCGCCGGTGTTATGGGGGCTTCGATTGCCGCCCATATCGCCAATTCAGGGACCCCGGTCCTGCTGCTTGATATCGTTCCCGACGGGGCCAAAAACCGCAATGCGGTGGCCGAGGGTGCGGTTGCCAAAATGCTGAAAACCGATCCGGCCCCGTTCATGTCCAAACGGGTCGCCAAACTGATCACATGCGGCAATATCGACGATGACCTTGATAAAATTGCCAAATGTGACTGGATCATCGAGGCGGTTATTGAACGCCTTGATATCAAGCAGGACCTGTATCGTAAAATCGATGCCGTCCGTGCCAAGGGATCGGTGATTTCGTCAAATACTTCGACCATTCCGCTGGCCACCCTGATTGACGGGATGGATAAGACGTTCGCGCAGGACTTCATCATCACCCACTTCTTTAACCCGCCGCGCTATATGCGTTTGCTGGAACTGGTGGGATCGGATGCGACCCGTGATGGCGTGATCGACATGGTTGCCGATTTTGCCGATCGCAAACTGGGAAAGACCTGTGTCACCTGCCATGACGAACCGGGCTTTATTGCCAACCGTCTGGGTGTTTACTGGATTCAGGCCGCCATGGTCGAGGCGATGGACCGCAAGCTTACCGTCGAAGAAGCCGACAGCGTCATTGGCCGCCCATTTGGCATTCCCAAAACCGGGGTGTTTGGCCTGATGGATCTGGTGGGTCTTGATTTGATGCCCCATGTGCAATCCAGCATGGCGGGCGCGCTTGATAAATCCGATCCGTTCCACGCCATTTACCGCGAAAGTGAATTGGTGACCAACCTGATTGCCGATGGCTATACCGGGCGTAAGGGCAAGGGCGGCTTTTACCGCCTGAACCGCGATGGTGGCGGGAAAGTCAAAGAATCGGTCGATCTGCAAACCGGTAAATTTTCCACATCCGAAAAGGCCCGTGTTTCAAGCGTGCGTGCGGCAGGCAAAGACCCGCGCAAAATGATGGAAGCATCCGATAAGGGCGGTCAATATGGGCGCGCTGTCATGGGCAAAACCCTTGCCTATGCCGCCTTCATTGCCGAGGTCGCGGCCAATTCGATTGTCGATGTCGATGATGCGATGAAGCTGGGCTATGCATGGAAAACCGGCCCGTTTGAGCTGATTGATGCCATTGGCGTTGATGTGCTGATTGCGATGCTTGAGGAAGACGGCGTTGAAATCCCGGCATTGCTCAAAAAGGCGGCTGGCAAATCGTTCTATAAGGTCGAAGATGGACAGCTTTTCTATCTTGGCTTTGACGGGGAATATACCGCCGTCACCCGCCCGGATGGCGTCATCCTGCTTGAAGACATCAAACGCAAATCCGAACGGGTTGCCGGCAACCGTGCCGCATCGCTTTGGGATATTGGCGATGGGGTTGCCTGTCTTGAATTCCATACCAAGATGAACGCGCTTGATGCCGACGTGCTTGGTGCAATCAAAACATCGATCCGAACTGTCAAAAAGCAGTTCAAGGCGATGGTGATCTATAACGAAGGCAGCAATTTCTCGGCCGGGGCCAACCTTGGTCTGGCATTGTTTGCCGCCAATATCGCCGCATGGCCGGAAATCGAGAACCTCGTTGAAACCGGTCAGGAAACCTATAAGGCGCTTAAATATTCACCCTTCCCGGTTGTTGGCGCGCCAAGTGGTCTTGCCCTTGGTGGCGGCTGTGAGGTTCTACTTCATTGTGACGCGGTTCAGGCGCACGGGGAAACCTATATCGGGTTGGTTGAACCCGGTGTTGGCCTGATCCCGGCATGGGGCGGATGTAAGGAAATGATCCGTCGCTGGACGGAAAATCCGAAATTCGTCAAAGGCCCGATGGCCCCAAGTGCCAAGGCGTTTGAAATCATCTCGGTCGCGACCGTTGCCAAATCGGCGATGGAAGCCAAGGAAAACCTGTTTTTCCGCGAATCAGATGGCATCACCATGAATCGCAACCGTTTGCTGGCCGATGCCAAGCAACGCGCGCTTTCGATGGTAAAGGACTACGAAGCGCCCGAGGAATTCACCTATCGCCTGCCCGGTGAAAGTGCCCGTGTGGCGTTTGAAATGGCGGTCGATGGTTTCCACCGTCTTGGCAAGGCCACCGATTACGACCGTGTCGTGGCCGGGGAACTGGCTAAGGTTCTGGCCGGTGGCGATACCGACGTCACCGAAGAACTGTCCGAAGACGACATGCTTGAAATGGAACGCGAAGGTTTCATGCGGCTGGTCCGCAATGAAGGCACCATGGCCCGGGTCGAGCATATGTTGCTGACCGGCAAGCCGTTGCGGAATTAAGGACGAGGAGACGGAAAATGGCAGAATATAAAGCACCCTTACGCGACATGCGCTTCGTCCTGACCGAGCTGTTTGATTTTAACGACATCAATCAGATGCCCGGTTGCGAGGATTTCACCCCCGACGTTGTCGATGCGGTTCTCGAAGAAGCCGCCAAGGTCTGTGAAGAGGTCCTTTATCCGATCAACCGGTCGGGCGACGAGGAAGGCTGTCACTGGGATGACGGGGTTGTTACGACCCCCAAAGGATTTAAGGAAGCCTATAGAACCTTTGCCGAAGGCGGCTGGACCGGCATTGCCTGTGACCCGACCTATGGCGGGCAAGGTGCGCCAAAATCGATCAATGCGCTGGTCGAAGAAATCATATGTTCGAGCAACCTGTCCTTTGGCATGTATCCCGGCCTGTCTTTCGGGGCCTATGCCGCCCTGCACAGCCACGCATCAGACGCATTGAAGGACAAATTCCTGCCCAAGATGGTCGAAGGTACGTGGGCGGGCACCATGTGCCTGACCGAACCACATTGCGGGACCGATCTTGGTATTATCAAATCCAAGGCCGAACCGCTTGATGACGGGTCTTATGAAATCACCGGGACCAAGATTTTCATCTCGGCCGGGGAACATGATCTGACCGAAAACATTATCCATCTCGTGTTGGCAAAACTGCCTGACGCGCCCAAGGGCACCAAAGGCATTTCGCTGTTTCTTGTCCCGAAATTCATGGTCGGGGATGATGGATCACTGGGTGATCGCAACGCGGTCAAATGTGGTTCCATCGAACACAAGATGGGCATCAAGGCATCATCGACCTGTGTGATGAACTTTGATGGTGCGGTTGGCTATCTGGTCGGTGAACCCCATCAGGGCATGCCCGCGATGTTCACCATGATGAACCAGGAACGCCTGTCGGTCGGTATTCAGGGGCTTGGTCTTGGTGAGGCCGCCTATCAGGGCGCACGCGCCTATGCCAAGGACCGCCTTCAGGGCCGGGCACTTACGGGGGCGAAATCGCCTGACAAGGCGGCTGATTCGATCATTGTGCATCCCGATGTGCGTCGCATGTTGCTAACAGCGAAGGCCACTAATGAAGGCTGCCGGGCGATGGGCATGTGGGTGGCACGCGCCCTTGATACCGCCAAACATCACGATGACCCGATCAAACGCGAAGAAGCCGATGAATTTGTTCAGCTGATGACCCCGATTGTAAAAGCCCTGTTTACCGATTGGGGTTTTGATAACGCCAATCTCGGTGTGCAGGTCTTTGGCGGGCATGGCTATATCCGTGAATGGGGCATGGAACAATATGTCCGTGATGCCCGCATTGCCCAGATTTACGAAGGCACAAACGGCATTCAGGCCCTTGATCTGGTTGGGCGTAAAATGCCCGCCAAGGCAGGCCGTTACCTGCGCCGGTTCTTCCACCCGGTACAGGAATATATCGAAGCCAACGTATCGAACGGGGAACTGGGCGATTACGTTCAGCCGCTGGCCAAGGCGTTCATGCGCCTGCAACAGATCACCGGTGAACTGGCCCAGCGCGGCATGAAAAACCCCGATGAAGCCGGGGCCGCCGCATCTGAATTCCTGCGTCTGTTTGGCTTGGTCGCGGTTGGCTTTATGTGGGCCCGCATGGCCGAAATCGCACTGGCCAAACGCGATGATGACCCGGACGGGTTCTATAAGGCCAAGCTGATCACGGCGAAATTCTATATGGAACGGGTTTTGCCGCAATCAGGGGCGCTGTTTAGTCAAATGATGTCGGGCTCCAGCAACATGATGGCGCTTGATGAGGAGCTGTTCTGATCATGGCATCGGACCGTATCCAGGATAACAGGGCACCCATGCCCGGGGGGATGTCGTGAACCTTATTTTCCGACTGATCCGGGTATTGATCCTGTCGCTGGTGCGGTCCCGTCTTGATCCGCTGGATCCATCTGTTTTGCATTTCCGGGCTTGGCCATTTGATCTCGACATCAACGTGCACATGACCAATTCGCGGTATTTTGCGCTGATGGACCTTGGCCGGACCGAGCTTATTTTGCGCAATGGCATCGCCAAACAGATGTTTAAACGCAAATGGCAGCCGGTGGTCTCGGGCTCCACCATGCGGTTTAAACGCGCCATCAAACCGTTTCAGAAGTTTGCTGTGGAAACCCACGCACTTTATTGGGATGACAAGGGATTTTATCTTGAACAACGCTTTGTTGCGAACGGAAAAACCCTTGCCCTTGGTGTTGTAAAGGCCGTGTTTGTCGGCCCCGAAGGCATTATCCGACCCGAAGAAATTTGCCGTCTTGTTGGTGCGGATGAAACCTCGCCACTGATGCCCGACTGGCTGTCGGGCTGGCCGGATATGGAAAGTGCGATTGAAGCACGCCTTGCGGCCTGATGCACAGGTAAGCACAGAAAGAAAACCGGGCAAAAGCCCGCGGGAGGAACTCACATGGCATCGAATGACGCCGTTTTGCTGTCGATAACCGATCAAATCGCAACCATCACGCTCAACCGGTCTGAGCGGATGAACGCGCTTGATCAGGCCATGGTCGCCGGACTGTCTGACGCCCTTGATCAGATCGAAGCTGACATTACCAATATCGGCGCGATCATCATCGAAGGATCGGGCGGGACCTTTATGGCCGGTGGCGATGTGAAGTTCTTTTATCAGATGGCCCAAACCCCCACCAATGAAGCCCGCCCGCTGATCGAAACCATGATTGGCGGCGTGCACGACATTATTGCCCGCATTCATGCCCTGCCCCGTCCTGTTGTGGCAAAGCTTGAAGGCGCGGTTGCCGGGTTTGGTATCAGTCTGATGAATGCCTGTGACCTTGCGGTTGCCGCCGAGGATACGGTTTTCACCCTTGCCTATATCCATATCGGCACATCCCCCGACGGGGGGGCGACCCATTCGCTGACCCGTTTGGTCGGCATGAAGAAGGCCAAGGAAATTGCCCTTTTGGGGGATCGGTTTGGTGCGGACGAGGCCCTTGATTACGGATTGATCAACCGGGTGGTTCCAACTGCACAGCTGCCATCGGCCACCGCGAAATACGCCACCCGTCTGGCCAATGGTCCCCGCGATGCGATTGCCCGGACCAAGGCGCTGTTGAACGCCGCCCCGGAAAACGACCTTTCCACCCAACTCGCTGCTGAGGCCACATCATTTGCCGACTGTGCGGTCAGTGCCGATTTCCGCGAAGGTGTCACCGCCTTTGTTGAAAAACGCAGTCCCCAGTTTGGCAAATCATAAAAAGAATTCAGGGAAAAACATCCATGGCAAATCTTGCAGGCAAAACACTGTTCATCACCGGCGCGTCACGTGGCATTGGCAAGGAAATTGCCCTGCGTGCTGCACGTGACGGCGCCAACATCGCCGTGATTGCCAAAACCGATGAACCCCACCCGAAACTGCCCGGCACCATCCATAGCACCGTCGCCGAAATCGACGCCGCCGGTGGCAAGGGTCTGGCACTTAAAACCGACATTCGCGAAGAAGACCAGATCGCCGCGGCGGTTGCCAAAACAGTCGAAACATTCGGCGGTATTGATATCCTGATCAACAATGCCAGCGCGATCAATCTGACCCCGACCCTGCAAACGCCGATGAAACGGTTTGATTTGATGCATCAGGTCAATACACGGGCCAGCTTTGCCTGTGCGCAGGCCTGCCTGCCGCATCTTCTGAAATCGGATAATCCGCATATCCTGACCATGTCCCCGCCGCCCAATCTGTCACCGCAATGGTTTGCCAATCACACGGCCTATACCATTTCGAAATACGGCATGAGCCTGGTGACCCTTGGTCTGGCCGCCGAGTTTGCCGACGAAGGCGTTGCGGTGAATTCATTGTGGCCGGTCACCGTGATTGAAACCGCCGCCTTGAACATGATCCCCGGACTGGAACAGGGCCGTGCGCGCAAACCTGAAATTATTGCCGACGCCGCGCACGCCATCCTAACGGCGCCATCGCGCGAGGTTACTGGCGGGTTCTTTACCGATGAGGCGGTCCTTGAAGCCATCGGCATCACTGATTTTGAACAGTACAACCTGACACCGGGAAAATCGCCCTACCCGGACTTCTTCCTTGAGCTTGACCGCAATGGCAAGAACGACCCGCAGGTTGCAAAACTTCTGGAAAAACTTGGCCGCTTTCACAAAGCCGCCTGAACACCGTTTGGCGCCGAAGTAGTGTGTGCTTCGGCGTCTTGCAGGGGCCTGATCTGACCAAGGTGGTTTTATCAGGTTTCTCGCCCGCTGAACTCAACCCGCCCTTTGTGGCGGGTTCTTTTTTGGAAATTTACCCAGAGTCAGGACATGCTTACACAAAAAAGCACCGCCAACATATGTGGCGGTGCCAATCCTTCAGGCTTTGCATATCAACGTTGAGGGTTAAGATGAAAAAGCAAAAGAGCGAAGGATACGTTCTGTATCAGGAAGCGCGGCGCTCAAGCGTTTGGCGCGGCATTTCACATGATTTCAAACTTGGTGTCGGCAACATCATCTGAACCGACAACGCAATTGCCAAATCATGATGGGTGCGAGTCTGATCAAGAAAATGCTCTGACCAGATGCCGTCGCGATTGGCCGACAAAAAGGCACAGCGCAGCATCGAAAACGTTCCTGAGCCATAGCAATCATGCTGACCGGTTACCTGTGCAAACCAGCCACCAATCGTGTCATGTGCGGCTTGATCCAGAAGGTCCTGCATGTTTGTCCGGTCATTTGCCGCAAAGCTGTCTTGCGCAAGCGCATCGCGCAGTGCTGTGACCAAACGCTGCTTGGCGGATGCATTGGTCAAACCAAAAGACCGCAGCCAAGCATGTGCTGTATCTTCGATCAGGCGCGTCATCGCAGCCGATTCAAAAGAAGCGTAAGAAAAGCCCTGTGATGCAATGGTCAGATCAGTCATTTTTTTGGCCCCTAAGAAGCTAAGCAGTCATCGGTGATTAACTGTTCGTTAAGAATGATATTCACCTTAAAAAGTCGGGATATTTTGCTCAAATCTGGGCGTTTTTGTGGCGATATGTATTGTTTTAAAACAATATCTTACGACAAAACGTCCGGGGATTTTGCCGCAGATGCATCCCGTCCCGCCATGATCTGATCAAGCGGCTTGACCGGCCAGGACAAGATCAGCAGCTTTTCATCGCGCGTCAGGCTTTCAATGCCAAGACGTGCCAGTTTTTCATAAATAATGCCAATCTCGATCGCGGTGCGGGAATCCGGTTTACGCGCGGGAAGCAATGCCGAATGCAGCGCATTGGCATACGGATCTTCGATCAGGCGCAAAAGCCCGTCCTTCACGTCACCACCACCACCATTTTCAGCCGTGATCCGTTCAAGGGCGCGCAGTTCTTCGGGGCTGTCATATTCTTCTGGTGTGACAAAAAGCTTCATCCGGCGTGCGGCCTTGCCAATGGCAAGGTTGCTCGAATAATGCGTTAACCACGGCGATAAAACCAAACCGGCCAAAATCGGCGAAAGCCACCAGAAGAACGCTGTATCAACAAAAACGGCAATCGCCCCCCAAATCAGCCCGATCACAATGATCGTACGATGGGTTTTAAGGGCGGCACGAAATGGCACACCGGCATCGTCGCGTTCCTGCGCATCCCAGCCAACCTGATTGCCGGTCAGAACCGAAAACACAAATTGCGCATGCAACATCATCATGATCGGCGCCTGCAACGCGGAATACAGCGTTTCAAGCAGGCCACTCATAAGCACCATCACCCCGCCATACTGCTTGCGATCCCGACCAAGACACACCATCAGGATCGAGATGATCTTGGGCAGCACCAGCATGCCGATGGTAAAGATCAAAAGGACCAGCATTTCAAACGACCGGTCCACCGGCCATTGCGGGAACATCGTGAAATGGCCGGGGAAGAAGCTATAGGTCAGCTGCGTATTTTGCAGTGTCGCAATGGTCGAGCTTAACAACAGCAACAACCAGAGCGGCGACGAGGCAAAGCTCATCACCCCCATAAAGAAATGAAGTCGGCTCAGCGGTTTAAACCCATCAGCCACCATCAGGCGGGCGTGTTGCATATTGCCCTGACACCAACGGCGGTCACGAATGGCAAAATCAATCAGATTGGGCGGTAATTCTTCCCAACTGCCTTCAAGCTGCGGGATCAGCCAGCACCGCCAGCCTGCTTTGCGCATAAAGGCTGCCTCGACGAAATCGTGGCTCAGGATATGCCCGCCCATTGGGGGCTTGCCCGACAGAACCGGAAGCCCGCAGCATTCAATGAACGCCTTAACCCGAATGATCGCGTTATGGCCCCAATAGTTCGAACTGCCCATGCACCAGAATGACAGACCCGCCGACATGGTAGGGCCATGGACGCGCGAGATAAATTGCAAGATGCGGGCAAAAAGCGTCTGACGGCCGGTCGGTTGCGGCGGACTTTGAACAATCCCGGCATCCGGATTGTTTTCCATCAGATAGGCCATGTTGACCATGGCATCGCCTGACATCACACTATCGGCGTCAAACACGATCATATGATCGTAATTGGCCGCATAGGTTTCACAGAATTCCTTAAGGTTGCCCGATTTTCGTTCGGTGTTTTCCGCCCGGCGGCGGAAGAAAATCTTGCCGCGTGCATTCAGATCGGTACAGGCCTTTGCCCATGCCATTTCTTCGGCAATCCAGATATCGGGATCGCGCGTGTCAGACAGAACAAAGAAATCAAACGCATCTATTTCGCCCGTGGCAGCAAGGCTTTCATAACTTGCGCGAAGGCCTGCGAACACGCGGTTGGGGTCCTCGTTATACACCGGGATCACAACCACGTTCTTGGATTGCAGCGGCCCTTTGCGTGCAATGGGTTTAAGACGTTTGAGCGTAATCGCATCAAGCTTCAACCCGCGCAGGATCAACCCGACAATACCGGTAAAGAACGACAGTGAAATCCAGGCAAAGTTGATGCTAAAGAACGCAACCACCACCATTTCCATGATGGTCAACTGGTCCGCGCCCAAGACATCGGCCATCAGCCACGCAGCATAGACCGTTGCGGCAAGCGATGCGCCAAACAGGAAGAATCGCCGTGCCCCAACACCCGGCCCGCGCAGTCTGACGGCTGGGTCATAGGCGACCGCATCGTCTGGACTGCCTTTCGGATGATCGGGCGTCGGGTCGTTCTGTGGATCAGAAATCCGGTTCATTTGGGGCTACCTGAATATGTCTGTGATCAGCGGTCTGATGGACGGTTCTGAAAACCGGGTCAAAAGACCCACGGCATCGTCCAGGTTTCACTTAGGACCTGTTCGTCATACAAAAGGAACGCACGCAAATCGCTGCTGGCAACATCGCCATCACGCAGCAGATCAAATATCACCCTGACCCCGCCGTTTTCCGGATCGGCCATCAGGCGGATGTTTTCAACCGTGCCATGGGCTGCACTGACGTTTGCCTTCATCTTAGCGATGTTTTTACTGAAATAGTCAAGATCACCACCGGCAAAGTTCAGAACGAACCGGGTTTTGGCCGGCTCATCATCGCCTTGTGGTGCAATCCGCATGATCCGGGTATCTGTCGCCTGTGCCATCTGGTGCAGATCATCACCGTCACGGGTTGCGGTAATGCTGTATTCGATCTGCATTTCGCCGCCTGCCACGGGTTTGGTTTCCGGCACCCAATAGGCAACGATATTGTCGTTGCTTTCACTTGGGATCGGGATTTCAACCAGTTCGACATGACCCTTGCCCCAGTTGCCCTTGGGCGTCACCCAATAGCCGGGTTGCTGATCGAAACGACGATCAAGGTCCTGATAATGGTCAAAATCGCGGTCACGCTGCAACAGTCCAAACCCGCGCGGGTTTTCATCGAGGAACGAACTGATCTGCAAGTTGACCGGATTATCAAGCGGCCGCCAAAGCCATTCACCATGACCATTATTGATCAAAAGACCATCGCTTGAATGCACTTCCCCGCGATAATCGTCAAAGGTGCGGCGACGCTGTTCGCCAAACAGGAACATGCCGTTCAATGGCGCAAGGCCGACCTTCTCAATGCCTTCGCGGAAAAACAGATTGGCCCGAATATCGGCTTTGCTGTCCGCACCCGGTATGATGTCAAACCGATAGGCCCCGGTGACGCGCGCACTATCAAGCAGCGCGTAAACCGTGATTTTGCGTTCGCCTTTTTTGGGCGCCACAATCCAGAATTCACGAAATACTGGCACTTCTTCGCCCGTTGGACCAGCCAGATCAAGCGCCAACCCACGTGCCATCTGACCAATCGACTGGCCTTCACCCTGCAAACGGAAATAAGACGCGCCTAAAAACCGCGCCAGTTCATCGTTGCTGGTGACATCGGACAACGGATAGCGCAGCCGGAACCCGGCATAGCCCTGTGTCGAAAAATCATTCCCCGACAATCCGGCCTCGCCAAAATCAAACAGCCCGGCGGAATAGGGCACAACCTGCAAATTGCCATCGCGTACAAGATTGATCGCAATCGGCACGTCATACATGTTGCCCGGATGGAACAGCTCAAGCGAGAAGCCGGAATTTGCCTGACTGAAAAATGCCCTTTGTGACTTGAACCTGATCTGGTCGTATTCTTCCGCACTCAGATTGGCCAAGGCGTCGGGCAAGTCACGATGCGGATCCTCAAACGGCTTTGCCGCCAGCGCACGAGCGCGATCAATCACCATTTTCGGATCAAATGCCACCGGAACAGACGTGACCGGCTTGTCCTGATCAACAGCAGCCGGGGGAGTTGCGTCAGTTGGGCGCGCCGTTGTGTCGTCTTGCGGAGCGGGTTCATTTTGCGGATTTTGCACCGGGACGACGTCCGCGCCAGATGGCGCAGCCTCGTCTGCCACAGGCGTTGTTTCGTCTGCCACAGGCGTTGCAACCGCTGCCGCACCGGGCTTCGGCTTTGCCGGCACCACGGCATCACCCTGCGCCGCCGCAGCAGGTTTGCTATCCTGCGCCAAAGCCGTATGTGATGTGCCCAGCACAATGGATCCGGCTGCAAATGCAACCAGAAGGACATGTTTCAAGCTCAGCGCTGAACGCCGTTGACTGTTTTGCATCATTCTCGTTTGAGTTACCCAACCAATGGACTTCTTTGGAATCCTGATTGTGTTTGTGCGCAAAAAACGAGGCAGGAATGTGTCGCGATAAGGGAAAGAATTCGCAGTCCCCCATAACACACCCTACACGTATGATCTGAATTACGCCCATCCACCCTATACGCAAAGCGGCATTTTTGCATGGGCTATCGTACTGTAATGCGTGGATTTCCGCCTTGACAGAACCGTGACTTTAAATGGCAAGCTGTGCATTTATGCCGTCCATAAAAAAGGGTCGGCCCATTTCAGGGCCGACCCGGACTTCAGATGACTGCGAATGCCGATCTGAAAGACCTCTTAATCAATAGCCAACCGCACAGCCATCCTTGCGCGGATCGGATCCCGCAACATAGCCAACATCGGTTTTGGCGATCAATTGTGCGCCCCCAAACCCGAAATTGGTGCTGTCTGGTGTTTCGACCGCAATGGCGTGGCCCTTGGCCTTCAACCCGTCAATGACGTCTGCACCAAGCGATGCTTCGACCGCGACTTCAAGTCCCGAAAGCGCCTGCCAGCGCGGTGCATCAACAGCCGTTTGCGGGTCCTGCCCCCAAAGCTGGGTGCGCAGGGTCATTTGCAAATGGCCTTGTGACTGCATCGGACCACCCATGACGCCAAAGCTCATCACCGGATTGCCGTCATCGCCCATCAGGAACGCCGGAATGATCGTCTGGAACGGACGTTTTCCGCCCGCAACATGGTTGGGGTGCCCCGGCGTCAGGCTAAAGCCATGACCGCGGTTTTGCAGGCTGATCGACGTGCCCGGCACCACAACGCCCGAGCCAAAGCCCATATAGTTCGACTGAATAAACGACACCATCATGCCGTTTTCATCAGCTGCGGTGACATAGACAGTCCCACCATGCTTGGGCGCACCGGCCTTGAAATCCTGGGCGGTATTCGTATCAATCAGTGCAGCACGTGATTTCAGATACTCATCAGACAAAAGATGTTCGACCGTCACATCGGTCATATAATCCAGATCGGCGACATAGGCGCGCATATCGGCAAACGCCAGTTTCATCGCCTCAATCTCAAGATGCAGCGCCTCGACCGAGTCGGACTCATAATCAGAAATGTTGGTGTGGCGCAAAATGCCCAAGGCAATCAGGGCCGAAATCCCCTGCCCGTTTGGCGGGATTTCATGCAGCTTCACCTTGCCAAAGCTTTGCGAGATTGTGCCAACCCAGTCGGCCTTGTGATTGGCAAGGTCGTCTTCGGAAAGGGCTGCCCCATTTTCCTTGGCAAAGGCGGCGATTTTGGCCGCCAGTTTACCACGGTAAAAGCTTTCGCCCTTGGTCTCGGCAATATCAATCAGGCTGTCGGCGGCGGCTTTATTGACAAACAACTCACCGGCCTTGGGCGCCTTACCGCTGGGCAGGAACGCCTCGGCAAAACCGGGTTGTTTGCCCAGCGTCTGACCGCCTTTTTCCCATAAGGTCGCAATGATCGGGGAAACGGCAAAGCCACGTGATGCATATTCAACAGCCGGTTCGAACAGCTTTTCAAACGGCAGCTTGCCAAATTTATCGGAAATTTCGCGCCATGCGGAAACGGCCCCCGGCGTTGTCACCGATTCCCAACCGCGCTGGGGCATTTTATCAGCCCCGGCAAACCGTTCCGGAGTCCATGCCCCGGGCGCACGACCAGATGCATTCAACCCATGCAGTTCCTTGCCATCCCAGATGATGGCATAGGCGTCCGAGCCCAGACCATTGCCGGTCGGCTCCACCACGGTCAGTGCAATGGCCGATGCCAGCGCGGCATCCGCCGCATTGCCCCCGGCAAGCAACATGCGCAAACCGGCCTGTGCGGCCAGAGGTTGGGACGTGGAAACGATGTTGCGCGCCAAAACCGGTGACCGGCGTGAGGCATAAAGCGCGTCATGACGAAGTTTCATTGGAGTCTCCTAATCGCCGTCTTGTTCATCGGTGACAGCGCGGTTTTTCTTACGCATCTTCAAAACAGACCGGATGCTGAAAATGACAGACAGCAAGGCTGCGGCCAGTAGCACGGCTGAAATCGGGCGGGTAAAGAACACCGTCCAGTCGCCGTCACTCATCAAGGCACGGCGCAGGTTGGTTTCGGCAATCGGTCCCAAAATCACGCCCAGCACCAAAGGTGCCAACGGGTAATCAAGCGATTTAAGCCCATAGCCAACCAGACCAATCGCACCAAGCAGATACAGGTCCGTTACACGGTTATTGAGCGCAAACGCCCCAATCACACAGCAAATCATCACGGTCGGCACGATGAACTGCTTGGGAATGTCGGTCACGCGCAGGAACAGACGCATCGACAACACACACACCACCAGCATCATCAATGACGCCACAATCATGGCAATGAACATACCATACGCCAGATCGGCATTATCCATGATCAAACGCGGGCCAACCGAAATGCCGTGCACCATCAGGGCCGCCATCAGGATCGCATCAACCGCTGATCCGGGAATGCCCAATGCAATCATCGGGATCAAACCGCCACCGGCCGTCGCAGAGTTCCCGGCTTCCGACGCGATCACGCCATCTGGCGTGCCCTTGCCGAATTCTTCGGGGGTTTTGGAGCTGCGTTTGGCCTGATCATAGGCCAGAAGGTTGGCAATCGAGCCACCTGCACCGGGCAATGCACCAATAAACACCCCAATCAGGGAGGACCGAATAAGGTTCACCGGATGCATCAGAACTTCGCGCATCACGGCCCAGGTTTTGAATTCGATCACATCGGGGATCAACGCCCCCTTGGTTTCTGATTTGCCATCATCTTCGACTTCACCCATCAGCTGGCTGATGGCAAAGATGCCGATCAAGACAATCAGAAACGGCAGGCCGGGCATCAGAATGTCCGAGTCAAACGTCAAACGCGGACGTCCCATCATCGGATCGGGCCCAACGGTCGCCAGACCAAGGCCAATCACACCGGCAATCAGGCCACGCATCAGTGAATTACCGACAAGCGATGCAACAATCGTCAGCGCAAACACGATCAACGAGAAATATTCCCACGGGCCCAGCTTAACCGCGATCAGGGCCAATGGCGGTGCGGCAACAATCAGAATGATGGTCGAAATGATCGTTCCAAAGAAAGATGACCAGACCCCCAGCGAAAGCGCACGCCCCGGTTCCCCGCCCCGCGCCATCGGATAGGCGTCAAAGGTGGTGGCAACCGAACTTGGTGTTCCGGGAATCCCCAAAAGGGCCGCACTGATCAGCCCGCCGGTATAGCCACCGACATAGACCGACAGCATCACCGAAACGCCCTGCAACGGATCCATGGCGAAGGTCAGCGGCAAGGTCAGAATGATTGCCATCGTAACCGTAAAGCCCGGAATGGCCGCCGCAACGATCCCGGCAACGGAACCAATCAGCATATAAATCAGGGTATCGAATGCGAAAACCTGATGGGCACCGGCAAGAAATGCATCCAGCATGATCGTAAACTTCTGTTAGCCCGCGAACAGTACGCCGCGCGGGAGAAACACGTTAAAGACTTCGGCAAACAGCAGATTCAAGCCAACCGAGAAAATCAGGGCGGCGATCAGGGACTGAATGACGGTCTTTTTCGAAATACCTGCGATCATAAGCTGTGTGATCAGCAGAAACACAAAGGTCGCCAGCGAAAATCCGGCATAGGGCAAAACGCCAAGGTAGATCACCAGCAAGCCAAACAGCGCAAAGGCAAACCGGCGCACCTTGAGCCATTCAGCCAAAGCCGCGCCAAGACCACTTAGGTGACCGGTCTTGCGAAGATCAATGACGGTCCGAACTGCCGAAATCAGGCACAAGACCGCCAGAACGGCAAAAACCAGCTTGGGGAACGATCCCGCACCAAGTGGTTCCCAGCGTGATGTCGGCAACGCACTCGCCCGGACGGACAGATAAACCGACCCCAAACCAAATACGATGTATGAAATCAGCCGTGCGAATTCTGCCCTTGCACGAGAAGCAGCGGATGCATCTGCACCCGCTGCTGCTGATTTCTCAGTCCCGTTCGTCATCCTGCGAGCTTGCCAACCAGACGGTTAACAGTTTCAGACAGTTTGCCGAGATAGGCTTTGTATGCATCCTGACCAAGGAAGACCGGCTCGGAACCAACATTTTTGATTTTGGTCCGGACGTCTTCGTTCTGCATGACTTTTTCCAGATGTGCTTCAAGCGCATCTGCAACATCCTGCGGCGTGCCTTTCGGAAGAACAACACCACGGGTCACTGCAAGATCAAGATCCTGACCAAGTTCCTTGAAGGTCCGAACATCAGGCTCTTCGGCGGTACGTTCTGGCATGCCAACAGCGGCAAAGATCAAATCGCCATTTTCAACAAACTGACCCGCCGATGAAACGTCACCGATGGCAACGTCGATGTTGCCACCAACCAGTGCACGGATACGCTGACCGGTACCTTCATACCCGACATAGGAAAACTGAATGTCAAAAGCATCTTCGATCATGGCCATGTGCAAATGCGGCACACCGGCAAGGGTCACACCGGCACGAACGGCACCCGGATGTTCTTTGGCATAGGCAACCATTTCTTCAAAGGTCGAGAAATTGTCGTTCTTTGACAGCGTCAGATACTGCGGCGACGAGGTCACCAGCGCGATCGGCATGAAGCTGTCCCAGTTCAGGTCCGTAATGCCGGTACCGTTTGAGATCAGAAGGCCTTCGTGGATCTGCGAAATCGTGTAGCCATCTGCCGGACGTTTGGCGAATTCTGCCAAACCAACATTGCCGCCAACGCCGGGCATGTTGATCACCGGAACAGCCTGACCGGTTTCTTCGGCAAGACCCTGTGCAACAAGACGCATCTGCGTATCACTGCCGCCACCCGGGCCCCATGGGACGATGAATTCAATTGGTTTCGTCGGATAGTCTTGCGCCTGCGCCGGACCGGCAATGGCAGCAGCCATCAAACCGGCGGCAACGGCAATCTTGCGGAACATGGTAAGTGCCTCCTGATGAGTTATTCGAATCAATCAAAACCAATTAAATTTTGGTTCCATCATTTTGTCGGCATATTGTTGTCATCTGAATATTGTATTCGCAAGCCTAAAAACGCATTTATGCGTATTTTTCGCGATATTTCACGTATTGTTGCGCAAATTTATTGCCAATCTGTAATCACTGGCGTTAGTACCTATACAGATGTAATCGCAAAATTGGTTTGGATTGGTTTGAGATGATTGAAATTGAAGGCACCATGAGCCTCTATCTGGTTTGGGGCGCTGCCATGCTGTTTGCCGGCGTTGTCGGTGGGATCATGGCCGGGCTTCTTGGTGTGGGCGGCGGCATTGTTATTGTGCCGGTGCTCTATCACTTTTTGACCACCATGGGGGTCGACGAGTCGCTGCGCATGCAGGTCGCGGTCGCCACCTCGTTAACGACAATCATCGCCACCGCCATCTCATCCACCCGAAGCCATTATAAGAAAGGGTCGGTTGATACGGCCCTTCTGAAACACTGGGGACCGGCCATTATCGTTGGTGTGATCATTGGGACCGCCATTGGCGGCCTTGCCGATGGTCGGGTTCTGACAATTGTGTTTGCCGTTGTTGCCCTTCTGGTGGCCGCCAACATGATCCTGGTCAAAGACCGCGAAACGGATGAGGCCAAAAATCCACCGAAATCAGTCTGGGCCGTACTGGGTGTGATTGCCGGTAGCCTGTCGGCCATGATGGGAATTGGTGGCGGCACGATTTGTGTGCCGGTGCTCAACTTCCTTGGCTATGACATCCGCCGTGCGGTTGGCACGTCTGCGGCCATCGGTTTGATCATCGCCATCCCCGGCACGATTGGCTATGCCATGTCCGGTATTGGTGTTGACGGGCGCCCGCCCTTCTCAATCGGCTATGTCAATGTTCTGGCCGCCGCCCTTTTGATCCCGATGACCGTGCTCTGTGCACCAATTGGCGCACGCATTGCCCACACCATTCCACGCCGGGCATTGCGCATGTGTTTTGGCCTGTTTCTGGCTGTGACATCATTGCGGATGTTCTATGATCTGATTAACTGATATCAGTTCAGACAAACGTCAAAGCCGAACCAGTCCTCTGGGAAATGACGCCGCAAAAAATGGGTGCGGATTGGTTCGGAATAGGGATCGCCATAAAAAGAATAACGACCATGCATGATATCGCGACACAGGGACTGGCCGAGAAACTCAAAGCGGGTTTCACCGATGGCAGCTTCGTCAAAGACGGGCGCGTCATTGCAGAACGTCACCTTGCGCAGCAACTTGATGTTGGCCGCCGCGCCCTTCGCAAGGCATTTGATTTGCTTGAGGCCGAAGGCATCATCTGGCGCCGTCAGGGACAAGGGACCTTTGTTGGCACCCCGCCAACCCCACGCCTGCGCAAGCTTGAAGGCATCGCCACCAAAACCAGCCCGTTCGAAATCATGGAAGTTCGTCAGGAAATCGAACCGTCCATGGCCCGCTTTGCCGCCCTTCGTGCGTCACAGGGCGATATTGATGCCATGCGCACCATGGTCGAACACGCCGCCCGCGCGATCACACAGGGCGAGTATGAAAAATGGGATGCGGCCTTTCACCAGAAACTGGCGGAATCGGTTAAAAACACCTTGTTTCTGGCGGTGTTTGAGGCCGTCAATGCCGTGCGACGTGATGCGGCATGGGCCCGCATGCGCGAAAGCAGCCATTCCGGCAGCCTGATCAATGACCTAAGTCGGCAACACCGTGAAATTGTCGATGCGATTGAACAGCGTGACCCCAAACGTGCAGAAGACGCCATGCGTCGCCATCTGGCACAGGTCGAACAGGCCCTAAAACAAAGCTGAGCTCTCGTTGCTCAACCTTGCGGGGCGAAACCGGAAAACATCCCATGATACGTCTTAAGCGGCGGGCTGGCATAGGCCCCGACCTTGCTGGTGTGAAGACCCAGCATCGCCATGGCTTCAATCATCTTGACTGCCGCACTGACCCCGTCAATCACCGGCACGCCAAGCTCGTCCTTTAGACGGTCGGCAATATCGGTCATGCCCGCACAGCCCAGAACGATGGCTTCTGACCGGTCTTCTGTCAGGCTGGCTTTTGCCTGTTTCTTAAGCGCCTGATAGGCCGCGTCTGCCCCATCGCCTTCGAAATCAAGCGTTCGGACACCCGCCGCCCGGACAACACATTGCGAGGCCGCGCCATACTTCGCGACCAGATGCTCAAGCGGACGGACCGATACCGGCATCGGAGTGACAATGGCAAAACGCGACGCCACGGCGGCGGCCATGCGAAGCGCCCCTTCGCACAGGCCCAAAACCGGCGCGCTGGTCAAACAGCGTGCCGCATCAACCCCGGTATCGTCAAAACAGGCAACCACATATCCACCAATCGGATTTGCGATATGATCGGGTGCGGCTTCAAGGTCGCGAATGACTGACAGCAACCCGACACTGGCAAAGGCCTCGTCGTAATATCCTTCGATGCTGGCCGGGCCAAATTGCGGATTAAGCGCGATGATATCAGTATTCGCGCCAACAATGCTGCGTGCCTGATCACCAACCTTTCGGGTGAACCCCTCTGAAAGGTTGGGATTGATAACCGCGATCTTGCTCATGCTTTTTGCCCTTTGCGCATTCTAAGGATCGCCACCGACCCAAGGGCAAGTGCGATCACCAGGAACGAGAACCCGGTGGTCACCGTGCCCAGCGCATACAGAACTGGCGTCGTGACATTGGTGGTCATGCCATAAATCTCAAGCGGCAGGGTATTAAGCGCGCCTGCCGTCATCAAAGTGCGGGCAAATTCATCGTAAGACAGGGTAAAGGAAAACATCGCCACCCCGATCAAACTCGGCCCGACCATCGGCAAGACAACATATTGAATGGTTTGCCAGTTACTCGCCCCCAAATCACGCGCGGCTTCCTCGTATGACGGATCAAACCGGTTAAACACCGCAAACATGATCAAAAGCCCGAACGGGAAGGTCCATGTCAGATGCGCACCAAGGGCAGATGTGAACCATTGTGGTTGCCATTCGATGATGTTGAACAGCAAGCCAATCCCCAGCGAAATCAGGATCGAGGGCACAATCAAACTGGCAATCGCCAGATAGAACACAATACTGTCGCCCTTAAACCGGCGGCGGAATGCCAGACCGGCCATAAAGGACACAACAACCGTCACCACCATGACAATCAGGCCAAGCTTAAGCGACCGTAAAAACGACCCGCCAAAGTCGCCGACCGCCTGACGTTCAAACAGATTGCCAAACCAGTGGAACGAAAATCCGTTCATCGGGAAGGTCAAACCACCATTCACGCCCTGAAACGACAGGATAAAGATCGTCAGCATCGGCCCATAAAGGAACAGGACAAACAGGGTGAAAAACGCGGCAAGGAAGTAAAAACTCGTCGGACGCCGTTCACGGGTCTTGCGCGACATTGCCATGATTACAGCTCCTTCCTGATATCAACCAACCGTAACAATCCGGTCACGATCAACAGAACCGTAATCAACAGCACCACCGCACTGGCCGCGGCGGCCGGGTATTGCAACAGACCGATTTCATTGGAAATCTGCAAACCAACCGATGCACTTTGCCCGCCACTCATCAAACGCACCGTGATGAAATCACCCATCACCACCGTGATGACAAAAATCGATCCGATGGCAATGCCCGGTTTGGACAGCGGTACGATCACTGATTTTAAGGTTTCAAACCCGCTGGCCCCGGCATCGCGGGCCGCCTCGATCAACGACCGGTCAATTCGCATCATCGAATTGAAAATCGGGACCACCATAAACAGCGTATAGAGATGCACATCTGCCAACACGACTGCGAAATCGGAAAACAAAAGGAACTCAAGTGGCTGATCGACAATGCCCATATTGATCAGGGCGGAGTTCAAAAGCCCGTTGCGCCCCAAAAACGGTATCCACGAAATCATGCGAATGATGTTTGAGGTCCAGAACGGGATGGTACACAGCATAAACAGCACGATCTGCCACGTCAGGCTGCGGACATGGAAGGCTAGGAAATAGGCCACCGTAAAGCCGATCAGAAGGGTAAACACCCACGTTAAGGCGGCATATTTCAAGGTATTGAGATAGATGCTCCAGGTCACCGAAGACCCAAGCAAGTAACTATAATTTTCTAAAATAAAATCAGGCAGGATTCGGTATTCGTCATAATCCCAGAAACTGACAATCACGATGGTCAGCAACGGAATGACAAGAAAGACCGCAAAGATCGCCGCCATTGGCGTGATCAGAAAATAAGACGATCGTTTGGACGTATCAGAAGCCATGGTCTGTCCCTGAATGCCTGCCGGAATAAATGGTCAAATAAGGAATGATCAAGTCTGGCATTTGAAATCAATTAGTGTCTGAACCCAATTGGGTGTCGGGCGCGGCATGAACCGCGCCCGACAATGTCAGTCGCCAAATTATGCGGCGACGAATTCGTTCCACTTGCGGATCATGTGCTTGTTCTCGTCCATGACAGAGTTCCAGCATGCGACCGAGCCCATACGCTCTTCGTACGAACCGCCATCGCGCACAGCACCGGCTTTTTCCATAACCTTGCCATCCGGGCTGAGGATATCGCCTTCGGCGGCTTTGCCTTCCATCCAGAAGCCCCATTCGTCTTCGGACATGAACTTTTTCGCGGTTTCAGGCGCAGCACTGTAATAGCCCTGACGGTTCAGATACGCACCGACCCAGCCCGACAGGTACCAGTCGATATATTCGTAGGCTGCTTCCAGTTCGAGACCCGAAAGGTGCTTGGCAAGACCAATGCCACCAC
Organism: Thalassospira lucentensis MCCC 1A00383 = DSM 14000; assembly: GCF_000421265.1. Taxonomy (GTDB): domain Bacteria; phylum Pseudomonadota; class Alphaproteobacteria; order Rhodospirillales; family Thalassospiraceae; genus Thalassospira; species Thalassospira lucentensis. Next base: position 257,830 of record NZ_ATWN01000006.1, read on the forward strand.
CCCATGCGCGGTAACCTTCTTTAAGCGGCTGGTACTTACAGGCGATGCCTTTGGAACGCACGGCCGCAACTGCGGGTGACCACATCGACTGAATAACAACTTCGCCCGACGCCATCAGGTTGACCGACTCATCAAAGCTTTTCCAGAATGCACGGAACTGACCGGCATTTTTGGCATCGATCATCACCGCAATGGTTTTATCGATTTCTTCCTGGGTCATGTTGCCTTTATCGCCATAGGTAACTTCACCCATGGCTTCGCACACCATGGCCGCATCCATAATGCCAATCGACGGGATGTTCAGGATCGATGCTTTGCCTTTGAACGCCGGATCGAGCAGATCAGCCCAGCTGTCAATCGGACGTTCGATCAGGTCCGGGCGAATGCCAAGGGTATCGGCATTGTAAATGGTCGGGATCAGGGTCATCCACTGGGTCGGTGCGGATGCAAAATCAACGCTGTCGGGACCTTCGACAAAACCAACCTTATGCGGTGCGGTGCCTTGAGCAATTTCGGAATCCGGGGTCAGTTTACCGGTAATGAACAGCTTGGAAATCGCGTCATAGTTTTTAAGCTTGGTGGTGTCCATCGGCTGCATGGTGCCGGCCGGGAAAACCTTTTTACAAATCCAGTATTCGATATCGGCGATATCAAATGAATTTGGCTGGGTCACTGCGCGCTGGGCGACCGCGTCCGAATCAAGGGCGGTCATCTGAAGCGTAAAGCCAAGGTCTTCTTTCACCTTATCGGCAACCGCATTGATGTTGGAAACACCCGTGCCGAACTGACGCAGGGTTACATTTTTGATGTTCTGCGCCCAGATGGTCGGAAAGCCGGTAATTGCGCCCGAACCAATGGCCGCACCGGTGGTAATTGCCGCACCCTTAACAAAGCTACGACGCGAAACGCCGGTGTCGGTAAGAAGATTCTTCGCTGATTTTTTGATGTCGATCGTCATGTGAAGCACTCCTGATAGTTTGTTTGGTTTGTTTTCGTTTACGCCAGAACATGTGCGTGTTCAGGCTTCCAATAGGCGATGAACTTGTCCTGGCGCCTTACTGGCGCCTGCCGAAATTCACTTTCGGTCTTCATCAGAGTTATCTCCTTGCCGTCGCTTGTCGTCGCGACGATCCTGACCCACAGTCCGAGGTACTCGACCGTGGTAATTTCGACGGGGATTTGCCCGTTTTCGGTATCTTCTGGCGCGTTTTCGTCCAGACCGATCAGGTCTGTGCGAATGGTGAATTCAAGTTCCTCACCAGCCTTTCCGTCGGCAAAACCGGGCAGGAAAAAGCTGTCAGGTCCACGCGCAAGCAAGGTGCCCGCCGGGCTGGATTGCGAAACCGTGCCTTTGAAAATGTTTTGACCGCCCATGAAATTGGCGATGAAGCGCGATTTGGGCTGATTGAAGATTTCCTGCGGGCTGCCTTTTTGGCGAATGATCCCGTCTTCCATCACCACCACCATGTCCGACAGGGCCAATGCCTCGTCCTGGGCGTGGGTGACATGAACGAACGTAATGCCAAGTTCCTGCTGCAACCGGCGCAATTCATCACGCATGCGCGCACGCAAAAACGGATCAAGCGCCGAAAGCGGCTCATCAAGCAGAAGGACCGAGGGTTCTGTAATCAAGGACCGTGCAAGTGCGATACGCTGTTGCTGCCCGCCCGAAAGCTGATCGGGTTTGCGGTCGGCAAACTGTTCCATCTGAACACGCGCCAACATTTCCTTGGCGCGCTCTTTGCGATCCGGTGCTGAAACACCCTGCATCTTCAGGCCAAAGGCAACGTTCTCCGCACAGGTCATATGCGGAAACAGTGCATAATTCTGGAACATCATCGCCGTGCCGCGTTTGACCGGCGGCAGTTCCGTGACATTGCGATCACCGATCAAAAGATCGCCTTCGCTAATCACTTCATGACCGGCGATCATACGCAAAGTCGTCGATTTTCCGCAGCCCGATGGGCCAATCAAGCAGCAATATGCGCCCGCCGGAATTTGCAGATCAATGGATTTGACCGCCTGTGTGCTGCCATAGAACTTACTGACAGCAATCAATTCAATGGCTCCGTCGCCCTTCATTCGCTCACCCATCGCTGCACGCAAAATTGTTAACAATATTATTGTCGATTGCTGGCAAAATGCGTGCCACTTGTTCTTATTGGCTGTTTTGTGCGGGAGTCAGCTCAAACATTCATACAAACCGCAGAAGCCCTGCTTGTTTTCTGCACATCATTTGCGCGTTTTTTACGCATCTTGGTTTGGTTGATGGTTATTAATGCAATCATATGGAAAAGGATGAAACTGACCCCTTCGATTTTTTATTGTTAAAATCGTCAACAATTTTGTAGAAATAAACCCACACCTGAAAAACATGAACGAACGGAAAGAATCGTCACGATGGCCAAGGCCGAAGATTCGGGCGCCTACAAGGGCAGCGGGAAGCTCCGCCCGGAGGAAATGATCTATCAGGAAATGCTCGATGCGATTCTTGATCGCAGGCTCGAACCGGGCATGAAACTGGTCGAGGAAGATCTGGCCAAGACGTTTGGCGTCAGTCGGGCGCGCATCCGTGCGACGTTCCTGCAGCTTGCCCATGACAAGCTGATCAATCTTGTGCCCAATCGCGGCGCCTTTATTGCTGAGCCGACCATCAACGAAGCGATTGAGGTATTTTCTGCGCGCCGCATGATTGAGGACGGTGTTGCCCGCAAAGTGGCCACCAGCATGACGCCGGAACGTGCCGATCAAATCAGAAACCATCTGGCGCGCGAACATGCGGCCCACCATGACGGCGACCACCGCGCCGCCATCATTTTATCGGGTGAGTTCCATCTTCTTCTGGCCCGTCTGACCGGCAATCTTGTAATCGAGGAATTTCTTGAACGGCTGATTTTGCGAAGCTCATTGATCATTGCGATGTATGAAAGCCCGCAGCCGGTTGATTGCTCCCACAGCGAACATGACCGCTTGCTTGATGCATTACTCGGTGGCGATCCCGATGTGGCGGCCGCCGAAATGTCCCGCCACCTTGATGCCATCCGCGACCGGTTGCAGCTTCAGCGCCCCAAACCCGGCAAAACCGACTTTGCCAGCATTTTTGGCCGCACGCCAAGATCCGAAGCCAGCTAAGCTAAGCTAAGCTCAATCAAGCCAAGCCAAACCGGACAACTCCCTACGCCAACATCCTTCACTGTGACTGTGATGCCGCGGCCAACATGGGCAAAGCGATGATGATCCCCGTCATCTCCGGTCATCGCGGGGAACAACATCATGTCGTGCACCGTTAAACGTAGAACGCAGCTTTACCCTTAGACAGTTTTGCGCGGCAGACAGCATGCCGATCATGCCGACACCATGACCAAGTCACCCGCCACAAGGTGCGTGCATCACACCGGGCCCAGACCTGATATCGAAAGTCTGGCAATTGACCCTGCCCGGTCGCAACGTCAAAACCACCCCAAACCATCAGTCGACGAACATTGTATAAAATATTCGACCGGTATAAATGAGCCTGTTACTGTCCGGAAAACCATCAAATACGGCCCCGCCGCAATATTATCATATTGTATGATGTTTACATCCGGGGGCCGAGAACCTAAGCTGCGCCGAGTTTATCAAGACTGCGCCCTTTGGACTGCCGCGATGCTTGGCATCTGCCGCGGTCTGAACTGGATCGCGCGGTACATACAAAGTCACAGGACTTACATCTCATAGGAGACCTACATGCTTAGTGGACAGCATTATATCGCCGGTGAATGGCTCAATGGGCCAGACGTATTTCAGGCCGATAGCCCGGCAACCGGCAACAAACTGCCAACCAAATTTCAGCACGGCACCGAAGAACTGGTTGATCAGGCTGTTACCGCCGCACAAGCCTGTGCCGAAGAATTCGCCGCCATGCTGCCGGCCAAACGCGCAGAATTCCTGCGTGCGATTGCCGATGAGATTGATGCACGCGGCGACGAAATCACCGAAATCGGTACCCTTGAATCAGCTCTGCCTGCTGCACGCCTGACCGGCGAGCGCGGCCGTACCGTTGGACAGTTGCGCTTCTTTGCTGACTGGATCGAAGAAGGCTCATGGTTCGAAGCCCGCATTGAAACCGCACAGCCAGACCGTCAGCCGCTGCCAAAACCTGATCTGCGCGTGATGAACAAGGCGCTGGGTCCGATTGGCGTCTTTGGCGCGTCAAACTTCCCGCTGGCCTTTTCGACTGCTGGCGGTGATACCGCATCGGCATTGGCTGCTGGTTGCCCGGTTGTGTTTAAGGGCCATGCTGCCCATCCCGGCACCTCAGAAGTCGTTGCCAAGGCAATTGAAGCCGCCGTTGCGAAAACCGGCATGCCCAAAGGCGTGTTTAGCCTGATCCATGGCGGCACACGCAAAGTTGGTCAGGCACTGGTTGCCCATCCGCTGATCAAGGCGGTTGGCTTTACCGGTTCGACCGGTGGTGGTCGTGCGCTGTTTGATATCGCGGTATCGCGCCCGGAACCGATCCCGTTCTACGGCGAGCTTGGCTCAAACAACCCGATCTTCCTTCTGCCCAAAGCCATGGGCGAAAAGGCCACCGAAATTGCCAAGGGCTGGGTCGGGTCGCTGACCATGGGTGTTGGCCAGTTCTGTACCAATCCGGGTCTTCTGATCGCGGTTAAGGGTGCGGACCTTGACGCCTTTGTCGACAAGGCTGCCTCTGAGCTTGGTCAGGTTGACGGTGCTGCCATGCTGACCGACCGCGTTTCAAGTGCCTATCACGATGTCACAGACGCCATGAGCAAACATGGCAAAGTCACCTGTGCGCTGAAACGCCGCGATTCCGATGGCAAATTCGAAGGCAGCCCGGCGATCTTCCGCACCACGGCGGCCGATTGGAAAGCCAACCCGGAACTGGCCGAGGAAATGTTTGGTCCGGCCGGTATCATTGTTGAATGTGACACTGTTGATGAAATGATTGCCCTGTCGGCAACCCTGATTGGTCAGTTGACCGCAACTGTTCACATGGTTGATGGCGATTCAGACGTTGCAGGCAAACTGCGCCCGGCATTGGAGAAATGTGCAGGCCGTATCCTGATCAACGGTTGGCCAACCGGTGTCGAAGTTTGCCATTCTATGGTCCACGGCGGGCCGTACCCGGCAAGCACAGACTCGCGTTCAACCTCTGTCGGGTCGCTGGCGATCAAACGGTTTATCCGTCCGGTTTCCTATCAGGCCTTCCCCGATGCGCTGCTGCCAGCTGCCATTCAGGATGCCAACCCGCTGAACATTCCGCGTCTGGTCAATGGCAAGTGGCAGATGCCGGGCTAAAAAACCATCAATTGGTTTTACGCATAAAGGGCGCGGCCAGACGGTCGCGCCCTTTTGTATGAGGAATATTTCGTCCTGAAATATGTTCTCCCTTAAAGCACTTTGCATTTAGCTCACAGTCGGATCATAGAATGCCGGTCAGGTTAAACACCCCGCCAAGCCCTGCGCAAAGTGCCAATACCGCAATGGTTCCGACCCGAAACCGGAACACCGCCAACAGTGCCAACACGGTCAGTACCGCCGCCGCACTGTTCACCGATTCCAGAACCGGAACCATCAGGTCCAGACCATACCCCGTTACCAGTGTCAGTTCGGCAAAGACCACATGCAGCCCGAACCACACCGCAAGATTCAGGATCACGCCGACAACTGCGGCGGTGATTGCCGTCAGGGCCGCAGCCAGTTGATGATTGTCCCGCAGCCGCTCGATGAAGGGTGCCCCAAGGAAAATCCACAGAAAGCAGGGCGTAAACGTAACCCAGGTCGTGAGCAACCCGCCCAGAGTCCCAGCGATAAGCGGCGATAGTGTGCCCGCCTCACGCAAAGCGCCCATGAACCCCACGAACTGCGTGACCATGATCAACGGGCCCGGTGTGGTTTCGGCCATGCCAAGACCGTCGAGCATCTCGCCCGGTGCCAGCCAGCCGAAATTCTGCACCGCCTCCTGTGCGACATAGGCTAAAACCGCATAAGCGCCGCCAAAGGTCACCACCGCCATGACACTGAAGAATCCCGCGATCTGGCTGAACACATTCGCAGGACCGAGCACAAGAAAAAGCACCGCGACCGGCACGAGCCACAGACCAAGCAGGATGGCAGAGATGCGGAACGCCCAACTGCGGTTGACACGGGTATGGTCGGGGGATTCGTCACCCAGCAGCGTATCGGCATCGGCGACCTGTACCGAGCCGATCTTCCCATGTCCGCCCCCGTCGCGAAACGCCGGAATATTCGCACGTGCCCCGGCAAATCCGATCAGCCCCGAAACGAGGATGATCAACGGAAACGGCGCCTCGAAGGCGAAGATTGCGATGAATGCCGTTGTGGCAATCATCAGCATCGCGCGATTTTTCAACGCGCGCCTGCCGATCCGAATCACCGCCTGTACGACAATCGCCAGAACAGCCGCCTTCAGCCCGAAGAACAGCGCCGCGACAATCCCGACATTACCCCAGATGGCATAAATCCAGCTCACTGCCATGATTGCAATAACACCGGGCAAGACAAACAGAACGCCAGCAACGATCCCGCCAAACGTGCGGTGCATCAGCCATCCGATATAGACGGCAAGTTGCTGCGCCTCCGGGCCAGGCAGCAACATGCAATAGTTCAGTGCGTGCAGAAACCGCTTTTCGCCCAGCCATTTCCGCTCTTCCACAAGGATCTTGTGCATCATTGCGATCTGTCCGGCGGGACCACCGAAACTCAAAAGACCAATCCGGGCCCAGACTTTGATCGCCTCTCTCAGCGTCGGGTAATCAGGCTTGCCCATGTCATACCTGCGGCTTGTTGGTGGGCCAGTTATGCGCCTCCTCGCTGGCGTCACGCGCCCAACGATAAAACGCGTCATACAGCAGCATACCGGCGTCAAGCTGCTCCAGATCGTCGGAATACATGCGCGACAAGCCAAGCGAGGCGGCCAGTAGCCCTGCCGCTTCGGGTGCAAGATCGAGGCGCGCCGTATCCGCACCACGGATTATGGTGGCAAGCCGATCAAGGGCCGGGATTGACAGGCCGAATTCCGACACCATGATATCGAAGGTGCATAATGCGTCCCGATGGCTCCAGAACACGTCCTCAATATCAAAAGGCGCGGCGTCATATCGCTCGGCCACGCCCATCACCTCGGCAGGCGCAACAAACAGGATGACGGCGCGTGGGTCAAGAAAGCGCCGGATAAACCAGGGACAGGCGATGCGATCAATCTTGGGACGCGAACGGGTTACCCAGACCGTGCGCCCTTGGGAATCACGAGGCGGCAGCTTTTCAGGACAGATCACTGGCAGTTCCGAAGCTATCCAGCCCTCGAAGCCCCCCTCCAGATACTCTGACGGACAATCTTCGGCCCGCAGCCAGGCTGCGGCCCCCTGACTACGCTTGTGCCCGGCCTGACAGATCACGATGGAAGCGGTGCCGGTCAGGCGAGATGCAAGCTCCGGCAACGCCTGATCATCCGTTCTGATCGCCCCTGGTATCAGTCGGGGATCGGTCTTGAAATCTTCCTCGGAACGGACGTCGAGAAGAAGCGGGGCACGCGGGGTCCCGATGATTTTGGAAAGTTTATCACTGGAAATAGCGTTGGGCGCAGGCATATGCGTTCCTCCTTTGCAGGTTTGTATTGGAACGCGATCTTTAGCTGGCGCCTCGTGGGGAGTTCGCGAATCCCCATAACACGAAATAACGATAACGCGATGAGATAGTCAAGGGTAAAGCAAGGGACGCTCCAATTCCGAAAACCATCGGGGTTGCCTGTTTCACGGCGGATGCCGAACAGGGAAAAGGCGCGGCCATAGGGTCGCGCCTTTTTGTATGAGGAATGCAAATACCTTTGTCAGGCGTCGCGCGGCACTCCGTTGGGATCATCGCTGCCGCGCTGATATTTAAACGTTCCGGTGGCCGTTCCGATCACATCACCGTCGGCGTTATAGGCCGTTGCTTCGGTAAAGACGATCTTGCGCCCGCCGCCCTGTTTCCGACCCACCACACGCACAATCCCATCCGTCCCCGCCCCAATAAAATTGGTGGTCAGGGTCAGTGTGACCGATTTACGGACATTTCCCGGCACCGGGCAGTAACACACCGCATACCCCGATACGGTATCCAGCAAAGTCGCCAAAACCCCGCCATGCAAAATGCCCCCGCGGTTGCGGTGATAATCCTTGATGTCGAGCTCAATCACAGCATGGTCTTCAGCCCATTCCACCAAGCGGTATCCCAGATGATTTTGCAGGCCGCTGCCACTGGACTGTTCATAGGCAAGATTGTCGTCAATTGCAGTCATGGTTGCGGCCTTTGTGGTGAAAACTTTATCTAGGGTCTGAACCCAAGCTATAGCAGATATTTACCCGGCCCGTGAAGCATGCCAATGCCCGCCAGCCATCCCTGTAAACCCCACTTCCAAACGCCATAAAACCATTGAACCCGACAACTAATGCTGCATAGCAATATTGTTTAATACAATTATTTCAATACCTTAGCTTTATCGTTCTCCAAACAAGAACGGGATAGCGGTGAAACGAGAATAGTCGTTGCATCCGGTGTTTGATATTTCTGAAATCACAGCAAACGAACAGTATGCGGTATCAAGGAAAACATCATGACGACGATTACTTTTAAAGACAGCACCACCATCGAACGTGAAGTCCGTACCGGCTGGTTCACAAGTTTTGTCCACGCACTTCAGGTTGCCGTGATCATGAAGGCATCGCAGGCCAAAAATCACGCTGAACTGACCGCTGACTGGAACAATGCCTGGCGCAAGGTCGAGGGTTAATTCACCCTCGCGAGCGCCCCGTGCATCGATCTGCAAATCACCGCACGCTCAAAGCGCTTGACGCTTTTGGTTGAACCACCGAAAACGGTTCTATGCAAAAGTTTGATATTGTTACCATCCGGTTGTTTGTCGCCATTGTGCGCGCCGGAAGCATTAATGAAGCAGCACGGCGCGAACATATCGCGACGTCGGCAGTCAGTCGCCGCATCGGCGAGCTTGAGGCCATGCTGGGTGTCAAACTGTTGCGCCGCCTGCCGCGCGGGGTCGAACCGACCGAAGAAGGCGAGATTTTTGCCCGCTACGGCGAGAAGCTTCTGGGCGATCTGAACCATCTTTCCAATGAATTGCGCGATTTCAATGTTGGCGAAAAAGGTAAAATCTATCTTGCCGCCGTCACATCGGCCATTTTAACCGGCCTGCCAAATTTTCTGGCTGATTTCGAACGCGACTTTCCCGATATCACCGTTGATGTTCGCGAACTGACATCGCGCGAAAGTGCCGAGGCCGTTCGCGAAGGACGGGCTGATCTGGCCATTCTGGCCGATAACAGCCCGCGCGGGGATTTAAAGCATGATGTGTTTTGTGATGATCCGATCTGGGTCGTCACCCCCAAAGGTCACCCCCTGATCAGCGACGATACCAATCCAAAACCGGTCAAATTTTCCGACGCCGCCAAATACGACATCATCTCGTTACACGAAGGCGGGGTGATTGATGATCTGATCAGCGAAGCAGCATCGAAATTGAAACTCGACATGCACCCGCACATCAAGGTCGTGCGGTTTGGCTCCCTGCGTCAGATGATTGCCGCCGGATTGGGTATCGGGTTTTTACGCAAAAGTTCTGTTGCCGGGTATGTCGGGCATATGAACATTTCTGGTGCGCCGATTGCTGATGACTGGGCCAAACGTCAATTGTTGATCGCCCATGAAGGCGATGAAAACCTGACAAGCTCAGCCCGGACGTTCCGCGATTATCTGTTGAAAAAGTCGACAGAAACCAAATTCAAACCCGTTCTGGGATAAAATCCCCGGTCCATCGCCAACAACAGCCTCAGGCCGAACGCGCCATTCTTTCTGACCACAAATCATGACCGGTCGGGCCAAGTGGCACAGCATATTTACCAAACCGGGCAACATGACGGTTGGCTTCCGCAATGACGAGGGTTGGCAGTTCGTCCCACTGTCCGATTGGCGCAAGAATTTCGATTTCCTCACCCGGACGGGCAGATATCAACTGTGGTAAATCATCGCGCGCATGCATGCCCCCACCCGCAAGCATCGGGACAGTCAACGCATTTTTGCGCGATCCCAAATCGCGCCAATCAGCCAGCGATGGGTGACCTTCGATATTGCCCACCGTAATTTCCGCCGACGGGCAGAACCGCGACAGGTCATCGGCAAACCGCAACGTCTCCGGCAAGGCTTCGGTCAGGGTTTTCAAACCATGCGGGACAAGAAGCACCGATGTATCCGATGCCTGCCAACCGCGCCGCGCGATGCCATCCTGCACATGGTCGGCGACCATTTGGGTAAAGCCCGGCAAATTGATTGCCGGTGGCAGGATCACCGCATCGTCCAGACCGGCATCCTTAAGGTTCTTGGGCAGTTCTTCAAACACCAGATAGCCTTCGCTGAAAAACAGCGGGAAAAGGATCAATCTGTCGGCATCACCAAACTGTTTTAAGTGGTCAAGCTGATCTGAAACAGACGGTTGACTGCGCATATAGCCGAAACTGACACGCCCATCCCAACGATCACGCACCTTTGCCGCCAGTTGCCCGGCGGGATCACCGCCATTGCCACTGTTGCCATGTGCAACCATCATCAATGTTGGCATTTCAAATTGTGTCATGCTGACCAACCGTGATTTGGGTTCAGACCCTAGTGTTTCAATGATAACCTAATAGTCAATACGCAGTGTGCAACCGGTTGGATTGCCCCGAGCGTATTTTTGATCAATTTGATTACTGCACCAAATCCCAGCGTGGCTGACTGCCGAACCGTTCATGCATAAAATCAACCAGCAACCGGATACGCGATGACAGTTGCCGACTGGGCGGATACAGCAAATACAAAAACAGTTCCGGCGGCGTGTAATCACACAGGACCGTCACCAGCCGCCCGGTTTGCAATTCCGGCCCGGCAATAAAGGTTGGAATTTCGGCAATCCCCAACCCCGCCAGCGCAGCATCACGCAGGACTTCGGCATTGTTACAACAAAATACCCCGTTGACCTGAACCGCGACAGGCCCATCCGGACCAGTCATTTTCCAGCTCGATCCCGATGGCAAATTGCCGTAATGCAGGCAGGGCAATGTGGTCAGAGCCCGAATGTCATCTGGCTCCCCATGGGTGTGAATAAAGTCCGGCGACGCACATAAAACCCGCTTGATCGCGATAATCTCATGATCAATCAGGGCCAATGTGTCAGACGGTCGGCTGATGCGCACCGTCATGTCAAACCCGTCCGCCACCGGATCAATAAAATGATCATCTAATGCCAGTTCCACTCGGATGTCGGGATACAGACGAGCAAAATCGACCAACGCCGGGCCAAGATGCAAAGTGCCAAACGACATTGGCGCATTGATGCGAATGTCACCTGCCGGTGTTTCACGGCTTTCGCGAATAGACTCTTCAGCATCCACCAGATCGGCAAGGATTCCCTTGGCCCGCTGATAATAGGCCTGACCACTTGGCGTCACCGACACCTGACGGGTGGTTCTGTTTAAAAGTTGCACACCCAAATCATCTTCAAGGGCCGCCACCGCGCGGTTTACCTGTGAGCGTGATTGACCAATCTTGCGCGCGGCCGCGGCAAACCCCCCGTCTTCGACCACACGAATGAATGTCTGCAAACTGACCAGCTTATCCATTTTTCCTGATACCTATCCCGCCAATCGCCTCATTTATTGTCGCGTATAATGCAACACTATGGGCATCATTACATGAATTGTCTCATTTCATGAAAGGGGTATTGTGCTTCCAACACCACATCAACCCATGGAGGCAGACATGCTGACCAAAATAGACTCCAAAACACGTGGCCGCGCACAGTTCGGCTGGTTGGATTCCAACCACACCTTTTCGTTCGGTCACTATTACGATCCCAACCGTATGGGTTGGGGGCCACTTCGGGTGATCAACGAGGACCGCGTCATTGCCGGGGCTGGTTTTGACACCCACGGTCACAAGGATATGGAAATCATTTCCTATGTGCTTGATGGCGCACTTGAACACAAAGACAGTATTGGCACCGGTTCTGTTATCCGTCCGGGTCGTCTGCAGCGCATGACTGCAGGAACGGGCATTCGTCACTCGGAATATAACCACTCGAAAACCGATCCGGTGCATTTCCTGCAAATCTGGGTTATCCCCGAGGCGGATGGTCTTGAGCCGGGGTACGAGGAAAAGGAAATTGCACGCGGTGATACCGGTTCTGGTTTATCATTGATCGGATCCCGCACGGGACGGGATGGCTCGATCACCATTCATCAGGATGTCGATCTATATGTCGCGCATCTCACGGATGGAGAAAGTGCCAACCACAAGATTGCAAAAGGACGTCTTGCCTGGGTGCAGGTCGCACGCGGCAGTCTGACCGTAAATGGCGAAAGCCTTAACGCTGGTGACGGTGTGGCGATCAAGGATGAAGACGAACTTGTTTTCACCGACGCCAAAGACGCCGAAGCCCTTGTTTTTGACATGGTCCCCTGATCCGCAACACCGGACAGGCGATATATTGGAGAACGTTATGACCGATTTTTCACATAACAAACCGCGTGCGATCATTCCGGCACTTGAACCGCTATGGAATGTGCTTGAGCCCCTGTCGCCTGTCATCATTCGTGTGACAACCGGCCTTTTGATGGTGCCGCACGGCGCACAGAAACTGTTTGGTGCCTTTGGCGGCTATGGCCTTGAAGGAACAGCCGGTTGGCTTGAAAGCATCGGGTTTGTGCCGGGCTTTGCCTTTGCCCTGATGATCGGACTTCTGGAATTTGTCGGTGGCTTGATGCTGACAGTGGGGCTGTTGACCCGCCCGGTTGCCGCAGCCGTTCTGGTCTTTATGGCGATTGCCGTCAGCACCCATTTGCCAGCTGGCTATTTCTGGAACGAGGGTGGTTTTGAAATGCCGCTGATGTGGGGTTTGCTGGCTCTGTCGGTTCTGATCCGGGGCGGCGGCAAATTCTCGGTCGACCGTAAAATCGGCTACGCTTTTTGACCCCTGTGCTGCCAGAACATATTATGTAAAACGGGCTGCCTTTTCGGGCAGCCCGTTTTTTTTGGGACATTTCCGTCACCAGGCGCACAGTCGGGCTATCCCAAAAGCGCGCTCAGATCACCGGGCCCTTCGTGATCGGCCTGACGGCTCACTGCGTCATCCTGATCAGGTTTTGGCAAACGGATCACGAATTCTGCCCCGCCGTGATAATCGTCTGACAAGGTCAAATCACCGTTAAAATCATCCTGAATAAACTTGCGACAAATCGGAAGCCCCTGCCCAGTACCGACACCGCGTTCCTTGGTGGTAAAGAAATAATCGAAAATCCGGTCACGCACCGCGTCGGGAACACCCCCACCATTGTCACGCACATGGATATAGACATTCCTGTCATCGGATTTGACCACAAGATCAATTCGCCCACGGCGCTGACCGGTTTCCTTAATCGCCTGCGATGCATTGACAATAAGGTTGATCAAGGCCTGAGACAGATGGTTGCGACGTCCATTGATTTCGGTGACATCGGTTTGCATACCGACTTCAAGGTCGGCGATGTGTTTAACCTCATTGCGCGTCAATGTGATGGCCGTATCGATTTCTTCGGTGATTGAAATCCGTTCGACAATATCGGTCGCGGGATGGGCAAATTTGCGAATGCCCCGGACAATTTCAGCAATGCGGTCCAGACCCTGAATGCTTTCATCAATCGCCATCGGGACTTCTGCGGTCAGAAAATCAATCTTACCCTTATCAAGATCAAGCCGCGCGTCGTCTGCCGGATTGTCGCGTTTGATCGCGCCCATCAAATCAGCAAAGCTGTCAGACAGGAATTCAAGATTGTTCTGGATATATTGCGCCGGTGTATTGATTTCATGGGCAACGCCCCCCGCCAACGTCCCAAGCGCATGCATTTTGGCGTAATCGGCAGCTTCTTCGATGACTTCCTGTTCCTGACGGGCTTTCTGTGCGGCGATATCGGCCGCAAAGGCGCGCTGGCGCTGGCGGATCATAAATAGCCCCAAAAGCCCCATGGCAAACACGCCAAAGAAGAACAGATAGGACAATGTCTCGATATCGTTCTTCACCCCGGAAATATTATTGGTGTTATAGACCGAGACAAAATTGGTGGTGCGCACCACCGCCTGCTGAAGCGGATCACCCAAAGGTTCGAGCAACCGGGCCAGTTCGGTAATCCGTTCATGCGGTTCGCTCATCACGACGATTTCATCATCGATCACCACGATCTGCTTTTCGAGTGTTGCGATCAGGTCGGTGACTTCGGGTACGGAAAACAGCACGGTAAAGCCATCCCCGTCGCGCAACAGAAAGACACGGCTGACCAAAAGCTCATAGCCGAGCATGATGTTTTCGACGGCTTGTTCGGTCACCTCGGGTGCGGCCAATGCGGCCTGAATATCGCGTTGCAGGACAAGATACTGTCGCTGAACCTGAAACACCGCCCAGACGAAGTTTTCACGATAGGTAAACCGTTCATCTTCGAGTTTATGGACGATTGATGTCGACAGAACCGCGTACAGGATCAGAAACAAGACCAGGACGGCAAAGACCGTCCGTCCCGAAATCTTGGCAAAGAATGATTTAGTTTTGGCCATCAATCGCTTTCACCTGCCAGACGGAATACGCCCAATATGCATCGGTCTGGAACCGAACATCCTTGTCATAGGGGAAGACAACCCAGAACGGACCTTTTTCACGGACCGACATTTCCGCATCATTCATATGATAGGCAAGGATCGCCCCATCGGTCCGCAAAACATTGGCTGGCACCATGACACTGTAATCATTAAGTGCTGAAACCCGAACTGTTTCGGCATCAATACCTGCGGTATCAAGCAACAGTTTAAAATCGACACCGCGGAATTTTTGAATCCCGTTGGTCCATGGCGTCGACGTATAAAATTCAGTTACCGGCATTTCCATCATCTTTTCCATGGAAATCGTTACCGATGTACCGTCTGTCTTGGTCAGTGTCACACTGCTGCCAGCCATTGCAGGCGTTGCATACAGGCCGATCACCGCAACAAACATTACAAGCAGTTTCACGCAGCATTTCATCTTCATAACCCTACTCCCATACATGTTTTAAGTCTGAGCCGGACGTCCCTTCGCAATGGCCCGGATATCGTTTTGATGATTTAACCATCAACCAGAAGCACTCAACGGCACCGCAACCGCGGCTTCCCATTCTTCAAGTGAGACCGGCCCGCCAAGATAGAAACCCTGTAGTTCCGTAATCCCGTAGATCTGTAACTTTTCGACAAGTTGACGATTTTCAATGCCCTTGCCCGAAATCGACAGGCCCAGCTTGGAACAAACCCGCGCGATCCACTCAACAAAGGCATCATCGAGAAAATCGGTCATGATGCCGCCAATCAGATCCCGATCAAGTTTGATACCGGCAAAAACTTCATGACGCAGCAATTCTAGCGAATTGTTCCCCGAACCAAAATCATCAATCAACAAGGCAATACCGCGTTCGCGCAGGCGACATGCACCTGCAAGCAAATCATGGTCATCTGGCTGAATTTGACGTTCAGGCACTTCAAAAGTCACACCAACCCCGCGCATGCGCATTTTTTCATAAAACCGGATGAGCAGCTCAAGAAACTTGGGATTTCTAAGCGAATAGGCCGAAATATTGACCGCAACGCTGGCCGCATCTTCCATCAGCGCGCGATACCGCGGCGCTTGATCAATCATCAGTGCCATCAACTGGCTGGTCAGACGATCAATCACCGGATGGTCCCAGCAGGCTTCGAAAATCTCGTCGATGCCAAATTCTTTCTCAAGCGATGGCATACGGCACAGGAGCTCGCTACCACAGAGCGCAAGGTCGCTTGCCCGGAAACGTGGCTGTAAAACCGTGCGGAAATCAGCACGATCAATCGCCGCACTGATCATCTCTGGCGAAATTCCCGTCGCGGTCGCGGGCTTTGGCGCCGGGCATTTGATTTGAATGACCCGCTCAATCGCATCCTTAAGAACGGCCACAGAAACCGGCTTGGCCAAAACACGGGTGACCATGGCCTGATTGATGGCCTCGCGCAGCGAGATGTTTGAAACGTTCCCCGACAGCAAAATACGCGGGACAGTCGGTGCGGTGCGGGCCGCCTTTTTTAGAAACCCAATCCCGTCAAGGGTCGGCATCACCAGATCGGCAATAATCAGATCGATCTGGGCGCGGTTGTGCACAAGCCATGCAAAGGCGGCTTCTGGATCGGTATGAGTGACGAAATCAAAACTGCCCGACAGGGTGCGGCGCACCGCAGCCAGCAGCTTTTCATCATCATCAACCATCAAAATGACAGGACGCGTCAAACCAACCACTTCCATAAATGGAAACTCCAGACGTCTCAAAAATTCGGTATGTTTCTCGGATACGGCATTTGATATCGGCAGATATCAGTGCCAATGCTTTGATGCTGCCAAGAATAGTGTCAGAGTAGCTTGTCCAATATCCCCATTTGTGGAGGGCACTTTCTGATGGTTGCCAAAACGCCGGTCCGAATTGCCTTTGTCGATGATGACGAAAACCTTTTGTCATCGCATCGGCGCAACTTTGGCCGTCTGGTACCCGAATGGGATGGCGTGTTTTTTGGCGATCCCTTTTCCGCACAGGATGCCATCACGACACAGCCCGATATCGTGGCCGCAGTCATTGATATTCATATGCCGGGCATGACCGGGCTGGAACTGGCAACACACCTGCGTAAAACACGGGATGATCTGATCATTGTCATGCTGACCGGCTATGCCGATTTGCAATCGGCATTGATGGCGGTCAATGAACTTGGCGTGTACCGGTTTTATCCCAAACCCACCAACCTTCAGACGATCCTTGATGGGATTGCAGATGAACTCAAACGCCGTGATGAGCAAAGCGAAGAGTCCCTGCCCTCGGCATTTCTTGACCTGTTTCAACTCGGCGTGGTGGCCATTGATGAAACACGGACGATATCGCACATGAATGCGCAGGCCGCCGAGGTGGTACGCACATCATCGCTGGTGCGGATCGGCACGCAAAACAATCTGGTTTTTACCCCGATGCCCGACGGGCTCGAAAGTTTTTTACATCCCACTGCCAATCTTGCGCCGCGCCGTCAACAAAGTTTCTCGCTGGAACATGATGCTGAAAAACTGTCATTGTTTGTGCGCCGGATGCCCAAAACATCCGATGGAACCACAACCTTTATGGTCATTCTGGTCGACCCGTTGCAACAATGCCCACCAGCCATTGATGACCTGATGGATCTGTTTGGCCTGACCCGGTCCGAGGCAAAACTCACCCAAAAACTGACCGAGGGGCTTTCGCTTGATCAGGCCGCCGAAACGGTTGGTATTTCAAGCAGTTCGGCGCGCACCTATCTTAAAACCATCTTTTCGAAGATCGGGGTCAACCGGCAACCACAATTGATGAAAACCGTTCTATCCACCATCCCGTCTTTGCGATCCTAAACAAGGATGAACCACGGAGAGGTTTGGTAATACGACCAAAGACCTGCAACATATCACCTTGAATTACATCATTTCCGCGCTACCCTGAGTTTAATATACTGCTATGCTGCATTAGGGAAATGTGGGGGCATCAAGGGGTTGGCTGTCGTCAAAACAAATCCATCGCGGTCCTGTGTCACATGCCCGCGATTATCCGTGCGGCGGCCAAAGCCGGTGTGTTCACCGCATACACATCTCAAACGGTGTTGCGATCTATTGCTGGCAAGCATCGCTATCCTTGCCTGTGCGCCACTCATGCTGTGTGTCTATGGTCTGATCCGGTGTTACGGTTTTAACCAGCCGGTTTTCACCCAGAAACGGGTTGGACAGAACGGTAAGATTTTTACCATCTTCAAATTCCGGACCCTGCGCACGCGCCCTCACCAATCGCCTGATTTCTCAACTGATCACGGGCCAAAATCGATCCTGTCGTTGCTGAGATGCAGTGGGCTTGACGAACTGCCGCAACTTTTCAATATCTTGCGCGGGGACATGTCGCTGGTGGGTCCAAGACCCCACACAATTTCCGACCACATTCTTTTTGCGTCCATGCTGCCCGAATACGAAGCCCGACTGGTGGCCAAGCCGGGCTTAACCGGCTGGGCGCAAATACGGGGCTGGCGGGGTCCGGTCACATGCCAACGTCATCTGGCCGAACGTGTGGCGCACGATCTTGCCTATATCTCAAAGCAGCATTTTTTCTTTGATCTGGCCATTTTGGTCGGCACGGTTTTGCTGCCATTAACCGCATCAACAAGGCGCTCAGGGCTTCTTCAAACCAAGGATGTGTCCTGATGGCGGCCGGACGTTTGATAATTACGGTATTTGCACCGGTTTTAGCCCTTTTCCTTGTCCAGACATCGGGTCACACACAAACCAACACACCGTCTGAGGACAGGGGCATCCGATTGGGCCGGTTTATGATATCACCCGATGTTTCTGTTCGTGAACGGTTTGATGACAACATCTATCTGACAGACGACACCCCGACATCAGATGTCATCACCGAAATCGCACCGCGTTTACGCCTGCAATCTGAATGGCGTTACCTGAAACTTTACATGGGGGCCGGCGCGGAACTTGGATTTTATGCCGATTCTGACGACGACAATTATCAGGATGCCGATGTCCGTAGCGGTATCGCCCTTGATATCGGCCCCAATACCGTTCTTGACGGTACATTTGAATGGCACCGAGCCCATGATGCCCGTGGGGGAAATGATGTCCCCACCGGCGCAACCAAGCCGGTTGTCTTTAACGATGTCCGAGCAAGCCTTAACGCCCAACACATCGCCAAAAACCTGCATTATGAAACCGAACTGGCCCTACGCCGTCTGGATTTTGATGATGCCACCGACCAAAACGGCAATCGCATTGCCAATGATGATCGCAACCGGGTTGAAAGCCGCGAAACCATCCGGGTTTTGATGCCCCTTGATCTGGGCCGCGAAGCCTATGGCGAGTTTAACCTCAATCAACGCCAATATGACCGGACCCCAGATGATGAAGGTCGGGTGCGTGATTCTGCCGGGTTTCAGATGCTGGGCGGACTGCGGTTTGATCTGACTAACCTCGTCACAGCCGACGTTGCCGCAGGCTGGATGACCCAAAGTTACGCCGACCCGGCATTTGGCAACATCGCCGACTATACGCTGCGCGCCAATGTGAATTGGGCCGTCACACGGCTGACTGGCATCGGTGTCAAAGCCGCGCGCCAAGTCCGCGAAACAACCCTGCCCGGGGCAAGTGGTATTCTAGCCTTTGACTTTGGCGCAACCGTTTCACATGAATTGCGCCGCTTTCTTTCCATCACCGCCGACGCGCATTACACCGACGAAGCGTTCCGCCAAACCACCCGCCATGACCGCACGACGGGTGTCGGGTTGGGCATGACATATCAGCTCAACCGCTTTGCCCGGTTTGATGCCGGGATTGCCCATGACATGCGAAACTCGACCAGTTCGGGTCATGACTATCGCCGTTTTCAAACGCAATTCAGCCTCAAGCTGGAGATGTAGAATGCTTAAACACCCAAACGCCCTTTTGATGATGGTTCTGGCTTTCTTAACCGTGCTCTCGGGCAGCACAATCCCGGCACATGCCCAAACCATTTATCACATCAATTCGGGGGATACGGTCCGCGTCACTGTGTTTGGCGAAGCAGACTTATCGGGTGAATTCACCGTCGATGCCAACGGACGGATCAACATGGCGTTGATCGGGTCGGTCGATGTGCGCAACCTGACGACCGACCAAACCCGTCAAAAAGTCCATGATGCCTATCAGGACGGCTATTTACGCAATCCCGACATCGCCGTTGAAATCATTGCCTTTCGCCCGTTCTTCATTGTCGGCGAGGTCAATCAACCCGGCTCCTATGACTATGTGCCGGGGATGAATGTGCTCAATGCCATTGCACTTGGCGGCGGCATGACCTATCGCGGCGATGAAGATGACGTCGAAATCCTGCGCGGCAATGACACCGACCGGATTGCCATACCCGCAACCCTGGCCACCATCGTCATGCCCGGCGATATCGTCAGGATTGCTGAACGGTATTTTTAGGCTCAAGACCAAAACACTTCAAACCAACATCTTTACGATACATCCTGCTGTGGATTTAGCGCCAAAAACCATCGTCCTTGGAAACCTTCAACAGCGCGTTGAATTTTCCCGGTGTTTTCGATCCTGATATCTTTACCTTTGCCCCTGATCCGTGATGAAATCGCGTTTGCGCATCCACCGCGCCAACAACAAACAAAACCCATTAAGGCAAAAGCCCCACCATACGGAGTTCTTCACACATGTCGGCGAAAACGCAAATGCGACACGGCGGACGTATTCTGGTTGATCAACTGGCCCTTCACGGGGCGGAACGCGTCTTTCTGGTGCCCGGCGAAAGTTATCTGGCGGTTCTCGATGGTCTTGTTGATCATCCCGACATTGATCCGATCATTTGCCGTCAGGAAGGCGGGGCTGCCATCATGGCCGAGGCGTATGGCAAACTGACCGGAAAGCCCGGCATTTGCATGGTCACACGCGGCCCCGGTGCGACCAATGCGTCGGCGGGTGTGCATGTTGCCCATCAGGACAGCACACCGATGATCCTGCTGGTCGGGCAGATCGGGCGCGACATGGTGGACCGTGAAGCATTTCAGGAAGTCGATTACCGCAAGATGTTTGAACCCCTGGCAAAGTGGGTCGGGCAGATTGACGACATCAACCGCATCCCGGAATATCTTAGCCACGCCTACCATATCGCAACATCGGGTCGCCCCGGCCCGGTGGTTCTGGCCCTGCCTGAAGACATGCTGTCGTCCGAGGCCGAGGTCGCGGACGCCAAACCCTACGTCCCGATAGAAGCCAAAACAGCCTCTGAAGACGTCGCGCGGTTCCACAATGCTCTCAACTCGGCAAAGCAACCGGTCATGATTGTCGGGGGTGGCGGCTGGACCCGTGAAACCACGGAAAATCTTAAATCGTTTGCACTTCGAAACAATGTTGCGATTGCCACCAGTTTCCGCTGTCAGGACTATATCCCCAACACCCACAGCCACTTTATCGGTGATGTCGGCATCGGGATTAACCCCAAACTGGCCGAATTCATCCGCGACAGTGACCTTGTGATTTTGGTCGGCTCGCGCATGGGCGAAATGACAAGCAGCGGCTATAGCCTGCTTGATATTCCCTGCCCACGTCAAAAACTGATCCATGTGTATGCCGGACCAGATGAGTTGGGCCGGGTCTATCGCCCTGATATCGCGATCAATGCGTCACAGCGATCCTTCATCCGCGCCATTGCCATGATGGAACCGGTCGATGGCAGCGCCCGTGACGGTCAGATCGAATCTGCCCATGCGTCCTATCTTGCCTTCTCAACCCCGGTGGAAACGCCCGGCGATGTCAAGATGGCGCATGTGGTGGCGACGTTACGCGAAAAGCTGCCCGAAGACGCGATTGTCACCAACGGGGCGGGCAATTACGCCGCCTTCCTGCATCGTTTCTTCCGTTATGGAAAATACCGCACCGAACTGGCCCCGACATCGGGCTCTATGGGCTATGGCCTGCCGGCCTCGGTATCGGCAAAACTGACCCACCCGGATCGACCGGTGGTCTGTCTTGCCGGTGACGGCTGCTTTTTGATGCATGGGCAGGAATTTGCAACTGCCGTGCAGTATGGTGCGAATATCATCACGCTTGTGGTCAATAACGGCATGTTTGGCACCATCCGCATGCATCAGGAACGCAATTATCCCGGCCGTGTGTCGGGCACCGAAATCCAGAACCCGGATTTCGCGGCCTATGCGGTTGCCTTTGGCGGATATGGGGAAACTGTGACACGGACCGAGGATTTCGGCCCGGCCTTTGACCGTGCGGTCGCGTCAGGCAAACCCGCGATCCTTGAAATTCAGGTTGACCCGCAAGCCTTAACGCCAATCAAAACCCTGGATCAAATCCGCACCGGCAATTGATCATTTCGAAAATGCAACAAGGCAGATCAGCCTTTCGAAAGGCTGATCTCGCCGCTTTCCAGTCCTGCTTTAAGCTTATCAACCGCATGGCTCAGTTTTTCGTCAACCACATGCAAATAGGCCGTCCAGTCCGACAGCTTGGAAAGCTCCTCTTTGCCATCTGAAATCCCGCGCAGGCCAATCAGCGGCACGTCAAACTTCTGACAGGCCCGCAGGATTGCAAAACTTTCCATATCGACCATATCGGCATCAATCGCGTCATAGGCAGCCCCCGACACCACATTGGCCCCGGTCGACAGACGCGCTTCGGGAATGCCGGGAATACGATGGGGCAGCATGATTTCGGCGGGGAAATCGACAAACGGCGTACAGCCCTTTTCAAACCCCAGCACGGATGCATCCATATCGCGGTAGGACACCGAAATCGCCTGATAAACCTCGGCCTGCTCTAACGTCCGCGACCCGGCCGATCCCAGCGTCACGACAAGATCGGGCAGATCATTTGACTGCTGCAACTCGGTCAACGCCGCCGTGAGATTAATCGCAGCCTCCACCGGCCCCACCCCGATCATCAACGGCGTGAACTGCTTTTTGAGAAAATCCCCATATTCCGCCGGTGCCGCCATTGAAAACAGCACATTGTGGCCTGCAAAATCATGGAGATATCCGCGCATCAAACTAACCTCGTCGATAAACTGTAAGGACGTGCAGATTAGCGCCAGACACATGAAATAACAGCCCCAAAAGGAGCGTTGGTTCAGAGAATTGTTTGGAAAATGGCGCACCCGACAGGATTCGAACCTGTGGCCTCTGCCTTCGGAGGGCAGCGCTCTATCCAGCTGAGCTACGGGTGCGCAATATGTGGGGCCACGTCTGGATCAAGTGGCCCGAGCGGTTTGGGTGATACAGGTTTTATCCCCGGCGGGCAAGGATTTTTGAGGGTTGCTGTTCACCAAATCCGGTGTCGAGCATAGCGGCCTTTGGGTTAAGCAATTCTTGCCTCCGCCATCGTGCAATCAGCTTTCGACATCGCGGCGTTCATACGGGTCACGCACCACCCATGTGCCGTTCCATTCGCGGTCCTGTTCGCGGCGTTCCAGCCGTTCCATCCGGTTCATCATCAGCTGGGCAGCAAAATCGCTGTCGTCAAATTCGATCACGGATTCATAAAGCGGACGGGCTTCGTCAAAACGGCCATCTCGGTAATGGGCCATGGCGGCTTCATATTTTTTGCGCCATTCCTGGCGTTCATCTGAAAGCTGCCCACCGGCTGCGAGCACTTCATACAGATAGACCACTTTTTCCGTTCCCAGCAGCACCACATGGTCAAGGTCGCGCATTTCAATGTCGCCCGTCGCCATATTGGCAGTTTCATGGGATGCCAGAATCCGCGTACCATAAACCCGGTTGGCCTTTTCCAGACGGTTGGCATAGTTCACGCAATCGCCAACCACCGTATAGGCCCGTGATTTATCCGTCCCGATAGAGCCCACAACGACTTCGCCGGTTGCAATCCCGACACGGATATCAAGCCCGTGATCACCGATCAAATCGGCATATTTTGTTTTAAGCGCGTTAAAGCGCGCAACCTGTTCGATTGCCGCCTGACAGGCATGACCGGCATGGGCACCTTCACCACAAAACGGTGGGCCCCAGAAACCAATCACCCGGTCGCCCACGAAATTGTCGATAATCCCACTATGGCCAGAAATCGGTTCGGTCATGGCGGTCAGATAATCATTAAGGAAATCAACCAGCTTTTCGGGAGCAGTATGTTCGGCCAGCCAGTCAAACCCGGTCAGATTGACAACACTGACCGTCATCACCCGCTTTTCAGAGGTTTCAAGCGCGGTTTCCTGATTGATCAGGTTATTGACGATTTTCGGATCGACATATTTGCCAAACCGTTCACGCATGCGAAACCGGATGCGTAATTCACGGGTCATACGGTTAAACGCATCGGCCAGACGGGCAAAATCGCCCTTGCCCTTAAAATCAAGGCTGGTATCAAGTTTACCCGACTGCACCGCATTGAGCGCATTGGTAACCTGACGCACGGCAATGACCACCGCATGGGCCATGTAATAGGCCAGCGACACGCCAATCACCACCGCAGCCAGCATCATGATGAATTCGGCCTGTATCAGGAAATCTTCGCGTGACGAGACGTTTTCGACCGTATCGGCCGCATATTTTTCCAGCAGCAAAATCTCGTTGCGCAGATCAAGCACGATATTGCGATGCAGGCCGCGCACCAGATTTTCCTGACGCTGGGCATCCATCAGATCATCATCCCTGACCCGGCTAAGCAACCGTTCAACGCCAAGGGAAAATTGCGCCGAGACATCGGCGAACTCACGCATGCGCACATCAAGATCAAGCAGAACGCCGTTATCGAAATGCCCCGATGCCTGTGCCCGGCCAAGGGCGGCAAAGGTGAATGCCTTGCGAAATGCCTGTTCGATCTGGGTTTGCTTGGCGTTGATTTCGATCTCAAGACCGTTCAAAAGCGGCGCGTGCGGGCCATCGTTTTCGACCACCCGCATATAGCGATCAATCAGCGAAATCTGTTCAAGTTGACGCGCGCGCACATCCGAAATCGCATCCTTGACCGGCGTGACATAGCGCGACACAGCTTCGAGGTCGCCATTAATACCAAGCGATTGAATGACAGAGAATCCGGTGGCCACAACCAGCCACACGACAAAAAAGGCCGCAACACCCAGGAACTTCGCCCGAACGGTCCGTAGCATGGCGGTCCTGATCCTCCGAAAAATCGCTGCACAAAGCGCGTTTATTGCTGCCATATCGGGATTGAAAGAGCGTTAAACAACCCAACCGACACCGCGCAAATGATTAAAAAGGCTACCTGATCGGCTTTCCTTGGTCAAAAAGCAATCATGATTGTGTGCAGGAATAATTTTCTGCCGTCCCCAATGATGTGATCCAGCGACCAATATCGCCAATCACGACCGGCCCATTGAGGTCACGCAACACCATGTGATAGCCCGATGCATACAACCATCTGGAATAGCGGGGTAAATTTTGCGCCCGAAGGTCACGATCAATCGTATCAATGGCATCGGGCGGAATGACCTGATCCTGCTGACCCGACAATAACAGGGTCGGAACGGAAATGTCCGCCGCCCGCGCGTGCGCCAAATCCATTAAATCGGCCACCCCGGCGATCATATCCACCCGCACCGCAGACATCATCTGTGGGTCGCGTGACAAACGACGCAGCATTTCAATATTGTCGGACGGCCAAATATCAAGCCCCCTGCCCGTCAGCGGCAACCATGGCAGGCCATAGGACATCATACTCAGCGGCACAGTTTGATACCACGGCATCGTGTTCCGGTCCCAAACCGCCGGGGCGGCCAGCACGATACCATCCATCAATGAGGGCCGGGTCGCTGCGGTGACAATTGCCACCGCCCCGCCCATGGAATTGCCCAAAAGATAAATCGGAACATTGGGGTAACGTCCACGCAACAAAACCAGCATGTCACTGGCATCATCAACCATACTGCGCGTTCCGGCCCAGAACGGGCGCGTCGGGCTGCGCCCAAACCCGCGCTGATCGAACGCGTAAACAGCAATGCCGGTCGGGCCAAGTGCGTCACCAAGTTCCATAAACGCATTGGCATAATCGCCCATGCCATGCAGGCCAAGGATCACCGCAGACGGGTGATCAAGTGCGCCCCATGACTGCAGGGCAAGCCCGGTTCCATCACTTGTCTGAAAACTATCGGAGGTAAACGAAATTTGCGCAATTGGCGGCCCGGCGGAATGCACAGAAGGTGCGCAGGCTGACAGCATCAGCACCACCCCCGGCACCATCAAATATGCTAGAAAGCGAACCGAAATCCTTCGGAAGACCCGACGGAATAATTGAGTGACCGACACAGAAACTCCGAAGGAAAAGGTTTCAGACAAGACATTCATGTTAAAGCCAAAAACAAGAACCCCACAACAAATTGCGGGGTTCTTATATCGATCATGACGGACAAGGACCGCCTGATATTCTGGTACCGCGCAGCAGCCTACGCCGCCGCACCGGCCCGCGCGGCATTATTATCGCGGGTCAGCATCAGGAAGATGTCTTCAAGATCGCCTTCCTCGGTCGACAGATCCTTAACCGCAAGACCACAGCCATGAATGGCTTCGAGGATTTCGGTCATCTGGGTGTTGCTGGGACGATAATGCAGCGCAATCTGGTTTTCCGACCGAAGCTCCGCCCCCCAGGGGGCCAGCACATCGGGAACCGCATTGAGTTCATTATTCACCGTCAGGATCAGGGTTTTGTGATCAATCCGGCGCAGCAGGCTACGCTTATCTTCATGGGCAATCACTTTGCCCTGATTGATGATCGCGATCTCGTCACACAGCTCTTCGGCTTCTTCAAGATAGTGCGTGGTCAGAACGATGGTCACACCGGCGTTGTTCAGTTCTTTGACATAGGCCCAAAGCTGCTGACGCAATTCGATATCGACCCCGGCGGTTGGTTCATCAAGAACCAGAACCGGTGGGGTATGAACCATGGCCTTACCGACCAAAAGGCGGCGACGCATCCCGCCCGAAAGCGATCTTGAGTACGAGTCTGCCTTGTCTGCCAGACCAAGGGCGGCAAGAATCTCATCGGTGCGACGTTCTGGTTTGGGCACGCCATAGAGGCCGGCCTGCAATTCCATCGCCTGACGCGGGGTGAAAAATGCATCCAAATTTAGTTCCTGTGGCACGATCCCGATCGCGCAACGCGCCGCGCGCATTTCCGCCTCGATATCATGGCCCCAGATTTTTGCCGTGCCGTTTGTCTTGGTGACAAGACCGGCCAAGATGTTGATAAACGTTGACTTTCCGGCACCATTTGGTCCGAGAAGCGCGAAAAAAGACCCGCGGGGAATTTTCAGTGAAACATCATCAAGGGCAAGTTTTTCGCCGTTTGACCCCGTATAGACCTTGGTCAAGCCTTCGACTTCGATGGCATAGTCGGGCATTGCAGTCATGTGTCAGTGATCTCCACTCTTTTCCGCGTCGCTTGTTTGCGCTAAGACCATGGAGCGCCATGAGCATGCGGAAGTATTGATTGAATATGCGCAATCGGTATCATCCCCGTTAAACCGGGGTCAATGCTGACCGCAATCGCGTGGCCAATCCCGATGGCCATACAAAACTTGGAACTGGATATATGAAGCTCACCGAAGAAATCAAAGTCGGCACTCTGAATGTAGCCTGCGACGGCGGAAAAGGTCACCTTGGCCACCCGACCGTTTACCTCAATCTTGAGGAAAAAGGCGAGATCGTCTGCCCGTACTGCTCAAAAAAATATATCTTCGACAAATCCCAGGCCGATCACGCAGCCCATTAATCCGTTACGCCCGTTTGCGGGTATTGTAACCAGCCAGCGCGACACATTTCGTCAGCGCTTTGCGGATTAATCGGTCGTCACCAGCCTACGCCGCAGGAATTGCGGCCTATCCACGGGGAATTTCTATGACGTCTTCATCGCCCAAGCCCAACAGCTACCGCACCCTTCCTGATACGGACGGGCATTTTGGTAATTACGGTGGCCGTTTTGTCGCCGAAACGCTCATGCCACTGATTCTTGAGCTTGAGCAGGCCTATAAGGACGCCAAGAATGACCCGGAGTTCCAAAAAGAACTCGATTATTACCTGAAATATTACGTTGGCCGTCCAAGCCCGCTTTATTTCGCCGAACGCATGACAGCAGAACTTGGCGGGGCCAAGGTCTATTTCAAGCGTGACGAGCTCAACCACACCGGCGCGCACAAGATCAACAACTGTATTGGTCAGATCCTTCTGGCCATGCGCATGGGCAAAACCCGCATTATTGCTGAAACCGGTGCGGGTCAGCACGGTGTTGCAACCGCGACCGTTTGTGCGCGCTTTGGTCTGCCCTGCACGGTTTACATGGGAGCCAAAGACATCGAACGTCAGTCGCCCAATGTGTTCCGCATGAAGCTTCTGGGGGCTGAGGTCAAACCGGTCGAGTCGGGTTCGCGGTCCTTGAAAGACGCGATGAACGAAGCTTTGCGTGACTGGGTGACCAACGTCGAAGACACGTTTTACATCATCGGCACCGCGGCTGGACCACACCCCTATCCGGAACTTGTTCGTGATTTCCAGTGTGTGATCGGCAACGAAGCCAAAGAACAGATCATGGAAGCCGAAGGTCGCCTGCCCGATCTTCTGGTTGCAGCCATCGGGGGTGGATCAAACGCCATCGGGCTGTTCCACCCGTTCCTTGATGACAAGGATGTCGAAATCACCGGGGTCGAGGCGGCTGGTCACGGTGTTCATACCGGCAAGCATGCCGCCAGCCTGACGGCAGGCGCACCGGGCGTTTTGCACGGCAACCGCACATACCTTTTGATGGATGATGATGGTCAGATCACCGAGGCAGACTCGATTTCGGCTGGCCTTGATTATCCGGGGATTGGCCCGGAACACAGCTGGCTTAAGGATATCGGGCGTGTCAATTACGTTGCGATTACCGATAAGGAAGCCCTTGCTGCTTTCAAGCTGTGTTCTGAATGTGAGGGCATTATCCCGGCACTCGAACCCAGCCATGCACTGGCACATGTCATCAAAATCGCACCGACGATGAGCAAGGATAAAATCATCATCGTCAATCTGTGCGGCCGAGGTGACAAAGATATCTTTACCGTGGCTGAAGCACTGGGAGTTAAACTGTGAGCGACGCAATCATTGGCGGCAAAGACCGCATCGAAAAACGTTTTGCCAAGCTCAAGGAAGAAGGCCGTGCCGGTCTTGTAACCTTCATCACGGCGGGTGACCCGGACCCCGAAGCTTCGTTTGAAATCCTCAAAGCCCTGCCAGAAGCCGGGGCGGATATCATCGAACTGGGCATGCCGTTCACCGATCCGATGGCCGATGGTCCCGCCATTCAGGAAGCATCGAACCGGGCACTTGCAGCGGGCATGCACATGCGCAAAACACTGTCGCTGGTGCGTGGTTTCCGTGATCAGGACCACGAAACGCCGATCATTCTGATGGGCTATTACAACCCGATCTACATCTATGGCGTGGCGGAATTCCTTGAAGATGCGCGCAATGCCGGGGTTGATGGCCTGATTGTTGTTGATCTGCCGCCCGAAGAAGACGCAGAGCTTTGTGTTCCGACGGTCGAAAAAGGTCTATCGTTCATTCGACTGACCACACCGACCTCTGATGACAAGCGTTTGCCGAAACTTGTTCAGAATACATCCGGCTTTGTTTACTATGTGTCGGTGGCCGGGGTAACCGGTGCCGGTTCGGCAAGCAATGAGCAGATTATCGAAGCAATGGAACGCCTGCGTCGTCATACCAAACTGCCGATCGCAGTCGGGTTTGGCATCAAGACAGCCGCACAGGCTGCCGAGGTCGCAAGACAGGCCGATGCAGCTGTTGTTGGTTCGGCAATCGTATCAAAAATTGCCGAAAGTCTTGACGAAAACGGCAAGGCCACCGATAAGACCGCCTCTATGGTTACCGGCCTTGTACGCGAACTGGCAAGCGGGGTCCGGGACGCACGCAAATAAGCAATCGCTGTGCGTTTGTAAAAGAACCGATATAGACAGAACCTAAGGATCAGTATCCGATATGTCGTGGCTGACTGAATTCGTCCGTCCCAAGATTCAACAACTTGTTCGCCGGACAGATGTGCCTGAAAATCTTTGGCACAAATGCAAATCATGCGAACAGATGATTTTCCACCGTGACCTGGCAAAGAACAATCATGTTTGCCAGCATTGTGGGCATCACATGCGGATTTCCGCGCAAAACCGTCTTGAACTCCTGTTTGATGGGGGTAAATACCAAACCATCGAACTGCCGAATGTTCCGGTTGACCCGCTGAAATTCCGCGATCAGAAAAAATACACTGACCGCCTCAAAGCAGCTCAAGCCAAAGCAACCTATAAGGATGCGTTGGCTGTTGCCCATGGTGAGGTCGGTGGTCATGCGACGGTGATTGCCGTTTTCGATTTCTCCTTTATGGGCGGATCGATGGGGATCGCGGTTGGCGAGGGCATCGTTGCCGCGGCCGAACTGGCATCGGTTCAGGATGCGGCTTTGATCATTGTCCCGGCGTCGGGCGGTGCACGTATGCAAGAAGGCATCCTTAGCCTGATGCAGATGGCACGCACCACGGCTGCGATTGAAAAGGTCAAGGAAAAGGGCCTGCCCTATTTCGTGCTGCTGACCGATCCGACCACGGGGGGTGTTTCGGCATCCTTTGCCATGCTCGGTGACATTCAGGTTGCCGAACCCGGTGCCCAGATCGGCTTTGCCGGTCGGCGCGTGATTGAAAACACCATTCGCGAAAAACTACCCGATGACTTCCAGACGGCAGAATATCTGCTGGACCATGGCATGGTCGATATGGTGGTTCCGCGCAACGAATTGAACGCGACCTTTGGCCGCCTGATTGACATGATCCGCCGCACCAAACCCGGTGCGTCGATTGTCCCGATCAAGGATGCCAAGAAAAAGCCGGACACCAAAGGTGCCAAAGCAGACAAGTAACACTGCCCGAAGCGATGCAATCATTGCACGCCTTGGTCAGTTGCACCCGAAAGTCATTGATCTTTCGCTCGGGCGGATTACCCGGCTTCTTGAAAAGCTTGGTAATCCGCACCTGAGTCTGCCGCCTGTCATTCATTTGGCCGGCACCAACGGCAAAGGCTCCACCCAGGCTTATTTGCGCGCGATTTACGAGGCGGCTGGCCTTCGGGTTCATTGCTCGACATCCCCGCATCTTGTGCGTTTCCACGAACGTATTGTCGTTGCCGGTGCGCAGATTTCCGAACAGGCGCTTTGTGACCTGCTTGAAGAAGTCGAAACCGTTAATAACGGCGATTCCATTACCTTCTTTGAAATTGCACAGGCTGCGGCATTTCTTGCCTTTGCGCGCATTCCGGCCGATGTGCTGATCCTTGAAACCGGACTGGGTGGACGGGTGGACGCATCCAATGTGCTTGATACCCCTGCGGCAACCGTGATCACGCCAATCTCGCTTGATCATCAGGGTTTCCTTGGCGATACGATTGCCAAAATTGCCTTTGAAAAGGCCGGGATCATGAAGCCGGGGGTCATCAGCATTCTGGCCCCGCAACCCCTTGAAGCCTTTGATACGCTTGCCCGTCATGCCAATACGATCAACGCGACCATTTTCAATGATTTTGACGTCCTTGAAGAAACGGCTGATGGTTTTACGCTGCGCATCGGGCGCGACACATTAAACCTGCCACGGCCTGCCCTTCCCGGTCGGCATCAATATGTCAACGCCGCCACGGCGATTGCCGCAGTGCGCAAGGCGAACATACCCGGCTGTGACGGCATGGATGTGGATGTGCTGGCCAATGGTTTGCGCACAGCACAATGGCCCGCACGCTTGCAGCGCCTTAAAAAAGGTCCGCTGATCGACGCCCTGCCGGAAAATTGTGAGCTTATCCTTGATGGCGGCCATAATATCGCCGCTGCCGAGGTGATCTCTGAATGGCTGTCACAGCAGCCAAAGGGCGATACGCTTGTGATTGTCGGTATGCTTGACAACCGCGACCCTGTTGCCTTTCTGGCACCACTGGCACCCCATGTATCGGCCTTGGCGGGGATTGTTATTCCCGGCGATCATGAGGCGCATGATGCGATCACCCTGCAAAACGCCGGGCGTGATTGCGGCATTGCCAAAAGCCACGCCTGTAACGACCTCAAACACGCGGTTGAGGTTTTGCTGGCAGAAACCCCGGCGCCATCGCGGATTTTGATCCTTGGGTCGCTGTATCTGGCCGGTGTCGTTCTGGAAAATCATTCCTGATCAGGCGAATGCGGCGATCTTTTCAATCAGATCGTCAGCATCCCCGTCTGACAACAAATGCCCGGCTGATCTAAGCCGGATGCAGCCCGCATGGGGAAAATGATCAGCGTAAGCGTCCTGATGCCCCGGCGGCACGATGCGATCATCCGCACTGTGACAGAAATACAGGTCTTTTAGACCCTGTAATGCGGCAATTTCCGGCGCGGACAAGGCAAAATCCGTAACTTCCCAGTCTTTTAGGCCCCAAAACGGTGCTGAAATGCTAAAAACCGCCGATAACCAGTTATCATCACGGTATATTTCACGATTCCGCCCGAGGTATTGCAAAATCGTTGACCCACCAAACGAATGACCGACAAGCACCGCCCCCGGTCGGGCATCAGACTTGCTGTTGGAAACCACGCGGTCAATTTCGCGAAGCCATAGTTCAACGTCGGGGCGCTCCGGGGTCGGCATTTCCGGTGCGACAATGCGAAACTGGCCGTCCAGCGCGGCTTCAAGCCGGGCTAGAAACCGGCTACTGCCGTCATCTCCGCCCTGTTTTCCTGCACTGTGGATAAAAATCAAGTCGCGGCACATAAAGGCCCTCCTCTGATCATGGTTCAGAATGCGTTAGATTTCCGGCAAACGGACCTTGCCACCATTGCCGGTTCCAGATCCCCCACCCGTTGCATCACCACGGCCATCGGTACTGCGCAGCCGCAGGTTGCCTGCTTTGTGGACTTTGCGGCGATCCTGTCGCACCCCGGGCGGCAGGTTACCATGACCCGCCGCACCTATTGGGTCGCCTGCCGGTGTGAAATCGCCATATTTTACCGTTTCACGGCGCACCTTACGTCCGGTTATCCATGTATAACCAAGGACATACAGCAAAAATCCACCAACCCCGATGGTCAGGATCAAGAACTGCAAAACCGGGATAAAACTGCCAAAAAGAGCACCACCGCCATAGATCATAAAAATGCAAAGGGCGGCCACCGGGGCAAGCGCCAAAAAGAAAATGCCCCGAACCTTGTGCCGAATGGGCCCGTAATGCATCAGCATGGCGTAAAACAGATACATCAACGCCACAAACACTACGAGTTTGATCAGCAAGACAAAATGATCAAAGTTTGCAAGGCGTTCATTGCGTTCATACACGCCAAAGACAATGAACAAGCCATGCAGAACCAACCCAAAACTACCAAAAGTCAGGACAAAACGCAGCCATGCACTGACGCTAAAAAATCTGCGCCATCCTGTATCGTTCGCAGCTATCCCGCGACGATCGCCCTTCTTCTTTTTGCCTTGCCGGGTCGAGAGCCTCATATCATCTGAAAGCTCACGTACCGGACCTGCAGTTTCAACGCCGATGCCCTTTGGGCTAAATTCCGGCTTGCTTGTTTTCCGGGCCACGAACCGGATCTCCCATGTCCCTTGGGATGAAGTTATCACATCACCATAGCAACACCGCAGCAGAACGATAAGCACAAACAGACCGTCCGCCAAAAATCGTCCAGCCCCCGGTATTTAGCTTATTTGTTTTGATATCGAAATATATATCAAGCCAGCGTCAAAGGCCGACACTTTTCCACCCGTTTTTGTCAGGAGACAGGTGCGGTTTTTGATCGTAGGCGACACCGCGCCCTCGACTTACCGACACGGATCGGGCATTCTGCGGGCCAACATTATCCTCGAACATAAGAGCAAGAGACGCATGACAGATTCCGCCCCATCCGACGCCAAAACGTCCAGCGGACAAAAACCGCGCCGCGTCGTACTGGTTGATGGTTCCGGCTTTATTTTCCGCGCTTTCCATGCCCTGCCGCCGATGACCAGCCCGGACGGCACGCCGGTAAACGCGGTGTATGGTTTCTGCACCATGCTGATGAAACTGCGCGAAGACACCAAGCCCGACCATATGGCGGTCATTTTCGACCCCAAGGGCAAAACGTTCCGCAATGATTTCTATCCCGAATACAAGGCACATCGCCCACCAGCACCGGAAGAACTGGTGCCGCAGTTTGGCCTGATCCGCGATGCGACCCGGGCGTTCAACCTGCCGTCGATCGAGCTCGAAGGATATGAGGCCGACGACCTGATCGCGACCTATGCCCGTCAGGCCGAAGCCGAAGGTTCTGACGTTATTATCGTATCTTCGGACAAGGATTTGATGCAACTTGTCACCGATCGGGTGCAAATGTTTGATGCGATGAAGAATCGTACCATTGGTGCTGCCGAGGTGATGGAGAAGTTTGGTGTTTCTCCAAACAAAGTCATCGATATTCAGGCACTTGCCGGTGATTCTGTCGATAACGTCCCCGGTGTTCCGGGCATTGGCATTAAGACCGCATCCCAACTTATTGATGAATATGGTGATCTTGATTCTCTACTGGAGCGCGCAGGCGAAATCAAACAGCCCAAGCGCCGCGAAAAACTGATTGAGAATGCCGAACTGGCCCGTATTTCCCGACGTCTGGTCACCTTGAAAACCGACGTTCCAGTGGTTGAGCAGATCAGTGGGTTTGAATTAAAAGAACCCGACGCAGAAGTTCTTTTAAGCTTTATTGCAAGTCACGGCTTTAAATCACTGCTTTCTAAAGTAAAAGCAAAATTTGGCGGCGATATTGAATTTGAAAGCCCGACCCAGCCCGGTGTCGGTGTCAATAAAATCAACGTCGAAAAGGCAGAATATGAACTTGTGCAGGATGAAGAACGTCTAAAGCACTGGATTGCAAAGGCCGAATATGCCGGGACAGTTGCGGTCGATACCGAAACCACGTCCCTTGATGCCCATCAGGCCAAACTGGTTGGCATTTCACTTTCGACAGAGCCAGGAAATGGCTGTTACATCCCGCTCGGCCATGGCAAGAGTACTGAGAACAGCGAAGCCAAAGGCACACAGGGTGGCTTTGATTTTGGCGATGCCGAAGAAACCCCTGCCAAGGCCGACATCCCCAAACAGATCGCGCTTGATCGCGCTATTGAGCTGATCAAACCGTTGTTGCAGGACACCGGCGTTCTGAAAATCGGGCAGAACCTGAAATACGATATGATTGTTCTGTCGCGTCATGGCATTGATGTCGCCCCGATGGATGACACCATGGTCCTGTCCTATGTCCTTGATGGCACCAGCCACGGACATGGCATGGACGAACTGGCTGATCTGCATCTTGATTACCAGCCAATAAAGTTCTCGGAGGTTTGCGGGTCGGGCAAAACCCAGATCACCTTTGATCAGGTCCCGCTTGATAAGGCGCTGGATTATGCCGCCGAAGATGCCGATATCACCCTTCGTCTGCATCGGTTGCTCAAACCCCGCATTGCTCAGGAACATATGGCAAGCGTCTATGAAACGCTGGACCGCCCGTTGGTGCCGGTCTTGGCCAAAATGGAACGGTTGGGGGTTAAGGTTGATACCGACATCCTTAAAAACCTGTCGGATGACTTTGCCAAACGCATGGCGATACTCGAAAAAACCATCCATGAAATGGCCGGTGAACCATTTAACCTTGGCAGTCCCAAGCAGCTCGGCGAAATCCTGTTTGATAAGATGAGCCTGCCGGGTGGCAAAAAAACCAAAACCGGCGCATGGCAAACCGGTGCTGACGTTCTTGAAGGATTGGCTGCACTCGGTCATGACCTGCCGACCAAAATTTTAGAATGGCGCCAACTGTCAAAACTTAAAAGCACTTACACCGATGCCTTGGCAAATCACGTTAACCCGCTGACCGGGCGCGTTCATACAAGCTACGGTCAAACCAATGTGAATACCGGGCGGTTGTCGTCAAACGATCCGAACCTGCAAAACATCCCGATCCGCAGCGAAGAAGGCCGCAAAATCCGCACCGCCTTTGTCGCCGATAAGGGCTGTAAGCTTATTTCTGCCGACTATTCGCAGATTGAGCTGCGTCTTCTGGCCCATGTGGCCGAGATTGATGCGCTCCGCGATGCGTTCAAAAATGGCGAGGATATCCACGCGGCCACCGCATCAAAGGTGTTTGGTGTGCCGATTGAGGGCATGGACCCGATGGTGCGCCGTAAGGCCAAGGCGATTAACTTTGGCATCATCTATGGTATTTCCGCCTTTGGTCTGGCCAATCAGCTGGGCATTGGCCAAAAAGAAGCCAAGGCCTTCATCGAAGCCTATTTCGAAATTTACCCCGGCATTCGCGATTACATGGATCAGGCCAAGGAATTTGCCAAAAAGCACGGGCATGTCCGTACCCTGTTTGGCCGCAACATCCATATCAATGGCATCAACGATAAAAATGGCATGCGCCGAAGCTTTGGCGAACGGGCTGCCATCAACGCCCCGATTCAAGGCGGTGCGGCCGATATCATCAAACGTGCGATGATCGCGGTTCCCGGTACACTGGTTGATGCGGGCCTTAAAACCCGCATGCTGTTGCAAGTGCACGATGAATTGATCTTTGAAGCCCCCGAAGACGAGGCCGAAAAAGCCATCAAAATCATCCGCGACGTCATGGAAAATGCCGCCCATCTGTCGGTCCCGCTGATTGTCGATGCGGGCATTGGCGATAGCTGGGCGGATGCGCATTAGATCAGAAATGACGCCTGACACACAAAACCCCGGCTGCTTTATCGCGACCGGGGTTTTGTGTTTTACCAAATACTGAGCATATCTGGGCGGTTAAAGCCCCAGTACATCACGCATGGAATATAGACCCGGTGCCTTGCCCTCGGCCCATTTCGCGGCACGGACTGCACCCTTGGCAAATACTTCGCGCGAGGATGCCTTATGGGTAATCTCGATGCGCTCACCCTCGCAGGCAAACACCACCGTATGATCCCCAACAACATCACCACCGCGCAGGGTCGCAAAGCCGATGGTGCCGTTCTCACGCGCACCTGTGTGCCCGTCGCGTGATCTCACCGACACATCATCAAGCGCAACCCCACGCCCCTTTGCTGCGGCCTCACCAAGGCCAAGGGCAGTACCCGATGGGGCATCGACCTTATGCTTGTGATGCATTTCAACGATTTCGATGTCGGCCACGTCCTTATCAAGGACGCTTGCGACTTTCTCGACCAATGCAAAGGCAAGGTTCACGCCCACACTCATATTCGGCGCGAAAATGATCGGGGCGTTTTGCGCAGCAACCTTAAGCTCGTCTTTCTGATCACTGGAAAGGCCAGTGGTGCCGATCACAAGGATGGTGCCGGTTTCGGCTGCCAATTTGGCGTGTTTCATGGTGGCCGCCGGGGCGGTGAAATCAATCACCGCATCAACCGTTTCAAACAGTACCTTGGGATCATCGCCAACCAGAACGCCACTTTCTTCCAGACCGGCAATCAAGGTGACGTCTTTCCCGATAAACGGACTACCGGGAAGGTCCGTGCCACCACCAACGTCACATCCCTTGGTCTTGGCGGTTTCATTCACCAGCATCCGGCCCATCCGGCCAGCACAACCAACAATCCCGACTTTCATTTCCGGTCTCCTAGGATCCGTAATTTCAAACGTGTGATTGCTTTATCACATGCCGCCGCACGATGAAATCACCGGAAATGCGCAAAAGCCCCTGATTGCTTCAATCAGGCCGTTGTCGCCGACTGTCCTGCAATGCCATCAAGTTCGGCAATGGCATCGGCGGGCAATTTCAGCTCTGCTGCCGCAAGGTTCTGTGAAAGGTGATCACGCGACGATGTGCCCGGAATAAGCAAAATATTAGGTGAACGCTGCAACAACCACGCCAGAGCCACTTGCATCGGCGAAGCATTCAGACGTTTAGCGACCTGTGACAGGGTTTCAGACTGCAACGGCGAAAACCCGCCCAACGGGAAAAAGGGCACATAAGGGATGCCATCCGCCGCAAGGCCGTCAATCAGACTGTCATCTTCACGATGGGCAAGATTGTACTGATTCTGCACACAGGCAATATCACATATTTTTCGGCCTTCGGCGATCTGCGCCGGTGTCACATTTGACAGTCCGATATGTTTAATCAGCCCCTGACGCTGAAGTTCGGCAAGAACGGAAACCGGCTCTTCGATGGATCCCTCTGCCGGGCCATGAAGGCCATGCATGGAGCGGAAATTCACCACATCAATCGCCTCGATGCCAAGATTGCGCAGATTATCATGCACAGCAGATGTCAGCTCATCGGGCGTCAGGGCAGGCAACCACGCCCCGTCATCCCCGCGTTTTGCAGCGATCTTGGTCACGATCACCAGATCATCCTGATAAGGGTGAAGTGCCTCGCGGATCAATTGGTTGGTGATATGCGGTCCGTAAAAATCGCTGGTGTCGATATGATTGACCCCGGACGCGACCACCGCACGTAAAACGGCGATTGCTTCATCCCGGTCCTTCGGCGGGCCAAAGACACCCGGCCCGGCAAGCTGCATCGCCCCATAGCCCATGCGGTTTACGGTCAGATCGCCAATGGCAAATGTTCCGGCCTGTTTCACAGTCGACATGAAAAATCTCCTTTTATGTCGGGTTGTTCGTTGTCTGAGCCAAAACTACGCCCTACTCCTGTGGTCGACAATCCGATACAATCGACACAGGCTGTACGGAAAATGAAACAATGAAACCTGATCTGGCGACCATTACGGCATTTGTCACCGTCGCGCGTGCAGGCGGATTTCGCGAAGGTGCGCGCCTAAGCGGCGGCAGCGCATCACGGCTAAGCGATCAAATCCGTCGACTTGAATCCCAACTTGGCGTTCGGTTATTTAACCGCAGTACGCGCAGTGTCGCCCTGACTGAGGCCGGAGAAGGGCTTTTAAACCGCCTGTCGCCTGCCCTTGATGAAATGGAACTCGCCCTTGATGTCGTTAACAGTTACCGCAACCGCCCTGCAGGGATGTTGAAACTAAACGTTCCAACCGCTGCTGCGCGCCTTGTCTTGCCCGATATCATCCCGGCCTTTCTCGCCGCCTATCCCGATATTCGGGTTGAGGTGATTACCGAAGAAAACTTTGTCGATGTGCTGGCCGAAGGATGCGATGCCGGCATTCGATATGATGAAAGCCTTGAACAGGACATGATCGCAGTCCCGATCGGGCCGCGCACACAGAAATTTGCCGCTGCGGCCTCACACGAGTACCTACGAAAGCACGGTATGCCGGAACATCCCCGCGATCTTTTGGACCATGCCTGCCTGCGCGGGCGCTTTGCCAGCGGGGCACTACATCCGTGGGAATTTGAACGCGGCGACGAAACCATCGAACTCAACCCGACCGGTCCGTTACTTGTCCGACCGGGCGGCGGGACCGACCTTGCGGTGCAGGCTGCTTGTGCGGGAACAGGCATCATCTATCTGTTTGAAGACTGGCTGGCACCCTATTTTGACCGCGGCGACCTTATCCCCGTCCTTGCCGACTGGTGGCCGCACTTTCCTGGACCGAAACTCTATTACCCCGGACGAAGGCTGGTCCCGACACCATTGCGGACCTTTATTGATTTTATCAAAACCCAACCGGTACGGGCATCCCGATAAGAAAACACCCCGTCACGGCAACCGCGACGGGGTGTTTTCAAATTTCTGTGCGTAAAGGCGCTGACCTAATCGGTCAGGTCTTTCCAGATTTCTTTCATCTTGGAAAAGAAGCCTTCGCTTTCCGGGCTGGAGCCTTCTGCACGCGAAATCTCGTCGAATTCTTCCAGAAGTTCTTTCTGGCGGTCGGTCAGATTGACCGGCGTTTCGACACTGATTTCAACAAACATGTCCCCGCGCGCCTGTGAGCGCAGGATGGTCATGCCCTTGCCCCGCAGCCGAAGCTGCTGACCCGACTGGGTCCCAGCAGGAATGTTGATCCGGGTCCGCGTGCCTTCAATCGTCGGCACCTCTATGGTACCCCCAAGGGCAGCCTTGCCCATCGGGATCGGAATCCGGCAATACAGGTTGGCCCCTTCACGCTGGAAGAACCGGTGATGCGCAATATCAAGGAAGATATAAAGATCACCCGCCGGTGCCCCATTGGTTCCGGCTTCGCCTTCGCTTGAAAGACGAATGCGTGTGCCGTCCTCGACCCCTTGCGGGATCGTGACCTGCAGGGTCTTTTCCTTTTCAACGCGACCGACCCCGTGGCACGATTTGCACGGGTTTTTAACGATCTTGCCTTTGCCATGGCAGCTCGGGCAGGTGCGTTCAATGGTAAAGAACCCTTGCTGGGCACGGACTTTACCGTGGCCATTACAGGTCGGGCAGGTCACAGGCTGGGAACCGGCTTCTGCACCGGTACCGTCACATTCTTCACACGAAACCGATCCCGGAATGGTGATTTCGGCTTTCTTACCGTCGAAGGCTTCTTCGAGCGTGATCGCCATGTTGTAGCGCAGGTCAGCACCGCGTGACGATCCACCGCCACCACGGCGACCACCGCCACCCATGGCGCCAAAGATTTCGTCGAAGACGTCGGAAAATCCGCCGCCACCGAAACCGCCGCCGCCAAAACCACCACCTCCAAAGCCGCCCCCACCGGGACCGCCCTGTTCAAAGGCAGCATGACCAAAACGATCATAGGCCGCGCGCTTCTCGTCATCCTTGAGGATTTCGTAAGCTTCGTTGACCTGCTTGAATTTAACTTCTGCGGCCGTATCGCCCGGATTTTTATCCGGGTGGAATTTCATGGCCTGCTTGCGATAGGCGCTTTTGAGCTCGGCCGCGCTGGCGTCTTTACTGACACCCAACAGCTCGTAGTAATCTTCTTTCGCCATCTGTAACTCCGAAATACGGTCGGGCCGTCCCAGCAGTTTCTGCGTCCGGAACGGCCCGATTTTTATTTACAGGGCGTCGTTAAAGACGACCTCTGCGGTCGTCTTATTTATCTTTTTTGTTGTCGTCGACTTCTTCGAAGTCGGCATCAACAACACCGTCATCAGCCTGTGCTGACGCACCTGCATCCGCAGCGTCACCTTCTGCGCCACCGTCTTCTGCCTGCTGGGCCTGATACATGGCTTCGCCAAGTTTCATCGCAGCCTGCTGAAGTTCGTTGACCTTTGCGGTGATGGCTTCGGCATCTTCACCGTCCTTGGCTTCTTTCAAAGCCGACAGGGCGTTTTCGATTTCCGACTTGGTGGCATCGTCAACCTTGTCGCCATGCTCGGTCAGGTTTTTCTCGGTCGAGTGAACAACGGCTTCGGCCTGGTTACGGGCTTCAACAAGTGCCTTACGCTGTTTATCAGACTCGGCATTGCTTTCCGCGTCTTTGACCATTTTTTCGATTTCGTCATCGCCAAGACCACCAGATGCCTGAATGCGGATCTGCTGTTCCTTGTTGGTTGCCTTATCTTTGGCAGACACGTTGACGATACCGTTGGCATCAATGTCAAAAGTCACTTCGATCTGCGGAACACCGCGCGGTGCCGGCGGGATACCAACCAGATCAAACTGGCCAAGCATCTTGTTATCAGCCGCCATTTCACGTTCGCCCTGGAAGACGCGGATGGTCACGGCCGTCTGATTGTCTTCAGCGGTCGAGAAGGTCTGCGACTTGCGGGTCGGGATCGTGGTGTTACGGTCGATCAGGCGGGTAAAGACACCACCAAGGGTCTCAATACCCAGCGACAGCGGGGTCACATCAAGCAGCAGGACGTCTTTAACGTCACCCTGCAAGACACCACCCTGAATCGCTGCACCAAGTGCAACAACTTCGTCCGGGTTCACACCTTTGTGCGGCTCACGGCCAAAGAACTCTTTCACGCGTTCCTGAACTTTCGGCATACGGGTCATGCCGCCAACCAGGATCACGTCATCAATTTCGCCTGCGGTGATGCCGGCATCTTTCAATGCGGCTTTGCACGGCGTCATGGTGCGTTCGATCAGATCGCCAACCAGACCTTCAAGCTTCGCACGCGACAGTTTGATGTTCAGGTGCTTCGGACCTGATGCGTCTGCGGTGATGAACGGAAGGTTCACATCTGTCTGCATCGAAGACGAAAGCTCGATCTTGGCTTTTTCAGCAGCTTCTTTCAGACGCTGCAGGGCCAGACGGTCTTTACGAAGATCGATCTGCTGTTCTTTTTTGAACTCGTCAGCAAGGTAATCAATGATCTGTTTGTCGAAGTCTTCACCACCAAGGAAGGTATCGCCGTTGGTTGATTTAACTTCGAAAACGCCATCACCGATTTCCAGAACCGACACGTCAAAAGTACCGCCACCAAGGTCATAAACAACCACGGTGCCAGCTTCTTTTTTATCCAGGCCATAGGCCAGGGCAGCAGCGGTCGGCTCGTTGATGATACGTTTGACATCTAGACCCGCGATCTTGCCGGCGTCTTTGGTTGCCTGACGCTGCGAATCGTTGAAATACGCAGGTACGGTAATCACGGCTTCGGTCACCGGCTCACCAAGATGGCCTTCTGCGGTTTCCTTCATTTTCTGAAGTACCATGGCTGCGATCTGGCTCGGGGCCATTTTCTCGCCATTGACTTCAACCCATGCATCACCGTTTTCGCCGGCAATAATTTTGTACGGCACCAGATCCTTGTCTTTTTCGACTTCAGCGTCGCTGTAGCGACGGCCGATCAGACGTTTGATCGCAAACAGGGTGTTTTCCGGGTTGGTCACAGCCTGACGTTTTGCAGGCTGACCGACAAGACGTTCATCGTCATCGGTGAATGCGACCATTGATGGCGTGGTACGGGCACCTTCACTGTTTTCAATCACGCGGGCTTCTTTGCCGTCCATGACTGCAACGCATGAGTTTGTGGTGCCAAGATCGATACCAATAATTTTGCCCATAGTAAGTTCCTCTTTTAGCGGCCGGTCCGTCCCGCAGCCTTCGCTATGAAGCGCCGCGCAGGACCTCCTGGGACCAATGGTGTTAATACACGTAATTTTTCTGGGGGTTCTTCGTTACCCCGCGCACCTATATATGAAAGTCCCCACAAAGTCGCAAGCGGTCAAAACAGGGAATCTTGGGTGTTTTTGGTGATCAAACGCCGATTTTGATCCAATGACGGGCATTTTAACCCGCTCCAGAACGCCAAATTGGCGCATAAGGCCGGTTTTGATCCTTGAAATTCGCGCTTTTCAAATCGGTCATAACCGGGTTGCAAAACGCGCAAATCTAATTTCTCAGGCAGGGTTTTGCGCCGGATAGCAACGGTTTTTACGCAACACGTCTTCAAGTCGCGAGGCCAGATCGGCCTTTTCATCGGGTCCTAGAAAACCGGCAATTTCCAGACTTTTGCCATGTGTTTGCAAAAAAAGACTGCACTGCGCGTCTTCGCCTCGTTCAAGAACAACGCGCAGCCAATATGGCTGAAAATCATATTGCTGACGTCGGCCACGCACCGGGATTCGCGTCACCCGTAAATTCCCCGGATGCAACTCAATCCGTTCTTCTTCGCGTGCCGCCCGGAAACTGAAATGAAATGCCAGGGCGAGGAAAATCACATCAACCCCCAAAAAGCCGATCACCGGCCACGCCCCCACCGACCAAAAGATCAAGCCAATCGTCGTTGTCGCCCCGGCCAGCAGGAAAACAACATTGCGCGCCCCGCGCCGTGACAGGGAACGCGGCGGCCTCAGGGCAATGCTAAAGATCGGTTTCGAACTGCGCGGTACGGCGGGCACTATATATCCCTCTGATCGTGGTCGTCTTGTGCGCGGCGATTTTGCGCCCGGCCTCGACCGGGCTGCAATCAGAATTCGATTTTTTGAACCTGCACGTTTATATAATAGCAGATCAAGAGATCGGATCACGGAACCCGCATTCCAATCAAATTAATGGGTCCTGACCCTAAATCGACCGCAAAAATGCGGCACCAAGAAAGAGTTCTCTGCCATGGCCCGCCCGATGAACAAAGCCGCTATTGACGCCTTTTTCCAGCGTCTGTCTGATGCCGACCCGGAACCCAAGGGGGAGCTGGACTACACCAATCCCTATACGCTTCTGGTTGCTGTGGCCCTATCAGCACAGGCGACCGACATCGGGGTGAACAAGGCCACCAAAAAGCTGTTTCAGATCGT
The DNA here is from genome assembly GCF_000421265.1 of Thalassospira lucentensis MCCC 1A00383 = DSM 14000. GTDB lineage: Bacteria > Pseudomonadota > Alphaproteobacteria > Rhodospirillales > Thalassospiraceae > Thalassospira > Thalassospira lucentensis. The sequence goes on from NZ_ATWN01000006.1 coordinate 301,609, forward strand.
TGAAACCCCGCAAGACATGCTTGATCTGGGCGAAGAAGCCCTGATCAGTCATATCAAAACCATTGGTCTGTATCGCGGCAAGGCCAAGAACGTCATGGCCGCGGCCAAAATTCTGGTCGAGAAACATAATGGCATCGTGCCCAACGATCAGGACGCGCTTGAAGAACTGCCCGGTGTCGGGCGTAAAACCGCCAATGTGGTGCGCAATATTGCCTGGGGCGAACACACCATGGCGGTTGATACCCATATTTTCCGTCTGGGCAATCGTACGGGCATGGCCAATGGCAAGACGGTTCTGGCTGTCGAAAAGGGACTGATGAAAAAGGTGCCTTCGCGCTTTATGACCCATGCCCATCACTGGCTGATCCTGCATGGACGCTATATCTGCAAGGCCCGTAAGCCGCGTTGTGGCGACTGCATTGTTAATGATCTGTGCAATTTCAAAGACAAAACGCCCGCCGGAGCATAACCCGGCAGGCGTTTTGCGTCATACTGTCGATACGGTTTTACCCGATCAAATCAGAATACCTGATCAAAGCTGGCCGGGGCCGGCGCAATGACCTTTGCCCCCTCTGGCCCGATTTGCATGATGGCATACCCCCGCTCAGACCGACCGTCTGGGGTCAGGCGAAACACACCATCCACACCGACAAATCCGCTGGTGTTGGTCAACGCAGCCTCGGACATATTGTTTTCATCACGCGCCATCAAGGCCGCCAAAGCGGTACTGTCATAGGCCAGACTTGAAATACGTGGCGGCTGATCGCCAAAGGTGCGCGCAAACCGATCCGCAAACAGTTCCCAGTTTTCCGGGTTCGGGGCGGCAAAAATCCCGCCCTTAAGGGCTGGTTCGGTAAACAGTCCCGGATCGTTCCAGCCAAATGTCCCGATGAATTGCACCACCGACGGGTCAATATCGAAATAGGCCAAAAGGGCTGATACCTGACGCAAGTCCCCACCGGTTGCCGGCAGGATCAAGGCATCAAAATCAAGCTCGCCAAGGGTATCGACACCTTCAAGACGCCGCAGTGCGCGTTTGGCTGCGGTCCCGCCTTCGGCATTCAACTGTGCCTTGCGCGCCCGCAAATTCGCCCGCCGTGCGTCATAATTTGCAAAATCGCGGATGGTTTGCTGAAGGCCTTCGGACCCCGGCTGATAGAAGGCAACCCGGCCAAGTGTACCGCCAACGCGTGACACGACACTTTGCAAGGCACCGGCAATCTGACGACCGTAATCATTTTGCGGCAACAGGGCGGCAAAACGATATTTGCCCTGCGTCGTGGCATAGCCCACCGCACGCGCAATCTGGTCTTCAGGGATCAGGCCGTTGACCCACACACCATTTTCCGCAACCCGACGGTTGTTGGAAAAGGCCACCACCGGCACATTGGCCGATTTGGCAACTTCGCTGGCACCGCTTACCGATTCGGAAAACAGCGGACCAAGGATCATCTTGGCACCGGCGTTAATCGCCTGACGCGCGGCATTCTGCCCACCCTGATAGGTCCCGGCGGTATCAATCGGCATCAGGATGAAATCATCCGCGGCGATATCAAACATTGCCAGTTCAGCGGCATGGCGCATCGCACGGCCAAGGGCCGCATTCTGCCCTGACAGTGGTAATAACAACGCAACACGTTTTTCCGATGTTGCAGCCTCATCATTAAACAATGTCGGGATTTCTTCGCCTACCCCTTCTGGCAAGGCGGCATCGTTTGTCCACGGATTGGCATCCGGGATCAATCCCTGATCCGGTGCGCGGGTCTCATTCGCGCCGGGGTCGTTGGCGGTTTCCACCGGTGCCCCGTCTCGTTGCATGCCAAACAGGTCCGTGATACTCGTGGTCGCACTACATGCGGCTAGCCCGATAGAGAGGACAAACACAGATGCCGTCCGGCACACGACACGGCACCAAGCCGAATCCCGATCAAAATTCTTCAACGCCTGACGACGCGGCGCCTGATTTTGCCCCGGATGACGTTTCGGAGAATCCACTCTCACCTCCCGATAACTCGTTTCGCACGCAGGGTAATGCGGGCGACCGATCAAGTAAACATGATGAAAGCCATTTACCACTTTCATCTGGTCTTTATCTTGTTGCTACTCCAATCGGAAATTTGGGCGATATTACGTTCCGCGCACTCGATATCCTCAAACGCGCCGATATTATCCTGTGCGAAGACACCCGCACATCGGGAAAATTGCTGTCGCGCTATGGGGTAAAAACCAAACGCATTGCCTATCACGAACATAACGCCGCCAAATTGCGGCCGGAAATCATGGACCGACTTGGCAAGGGTCAGGGACTGGCGCTGATTTCCGATGCGGGCACGCCGCTGATCAATGATCCGGGCTATAAACTTGTGCGCGATTGTAAGGCCGAAGGCTTTAACGTTACCGCAGCACCGGGCGCATCCTCCCCGATTGTCGCCCTGATCCTGTCGGGCCTGCCCAGTGACCATTTCTTTTATGCTGGCTTCCTGCCGCCCAAAACCATGGCGCGTAAAAAGGAACTGGCGCGCTTTGCCCCGATCCCCGGCAGTCTGATTTTCCTTGAAAGCCCCAAACGTCTTGCCGCCAGTCTGGTTGATATGGCTGAAATGCTTGGTGGTACGCGCGAAGCCGCGGTCACCCGCGAACTGACCAAGATGTTCGAAGAAGTCCGCAACGGCACACTTGATGAATTGGCCGCCCATTACGCCGAACAAGGTGCGCCCAAGGGCGAGGTTGTTGTCATTGTCGGCCCCGCCGATGAAACCGGTAACGAACCAAGCCCCGAAGACATCGACGCCCGACTTTCCGACCTGATCAAAACCCACCGCACCAAGGATGCGGCCGATATCCTTGCCAAGGAAACCGGGCTTAAAAAACGCGACCTTTATAACCGTGCGCTCGCACTTGCCAAACCATCGGACGACTAAGCGATGGCCCCGTCGCGTTCTCGCCCCCCAGCACCCGGTGATAAATCAAAACGCAAACGGGCGGAGAAGGCCGGTCGTCGGGCAGAAACCCTGTGTGGATTTTGGTTACGTCTTAAGGGATATCGCATTCTTGCCACCCGGTATCGCAGCCCGCTTGGCGAAATTGACATCATTGCCAAGCGCGCAAACCTGATCGCCGCGATCGAGGTTAAAAACCGCACCAATCGCGCCGATGCCCTTCTGGCCATCCGCCCGCAACAGCAAAACCGCATTGCACGTGCGCTTGAATCTTATGCCGGACACGTCGGCCATCAGGGTGATTTGCGTCTTGATCTGATGATTGTTGGCAAATGGTACCGGATCGAACATCTGAAAAATGCCTGGCATACAGAAACGCGCTAACCTGCCGATACCCACACCCCCAATATCTTAGGGATGCATCTTTGCCCCCTTGGTGATTTTATCAACAATGCGTTTGTCAGCATGAATGCCAATACCCACAAACTGGGCGTCATCGGGGGCCAGTCTGGCAAAAACATCCCGGTTGGCGCCATCATGGCCGGTGGCAAACATTTCTTCGATATAGGCAGATGCCCGAATGCCACGGTTTATGGCGCGTTGATGAATTTTCGCAATGGTTTGCGCATCCGCCGCCAGAACGATGGCCGGCTGACGTGACAGCGGGTTGTAAAGATTGTTCTTCGCATCGACATAGGGTTCGCCGATGATGTCAGGTGTTTGGGCGACAATGCCGCTCATCAGAAAGGCCGTCACATTCAGTGACTGCCACATCTGCAAATCATCGCGCAACACCAGCGCCACTTTGGTCTCGAACATATGCGTCCTCCATCCGGTTGGGTTATCAGGTCATGACAGAAGCAATAGAACAGGACGGCGAACCAGGTATTGAACGTTTGTGCAAAACGCGTGAGCGGTTCATTGCGGCCCCTGCGTCCCCCGGGATTGAACGCATCGAAGCACAGTTCTTTGGCAATATGTTTTCCCCACACCGCCATGACACCTATGCGCTTGGCATTACCATGCGCGGGGTGCAGACGTTTAATTATCGTGGCGAATATCGCGCCAGCAATCCGGGCAACGTCATTGTTCTGCATCCCGACGAATTACATGATGGCGGCGCTGGCACCGATGACGGATTGCAGTATCGCATGCTCTATCTTGAACCGGCCCTTTTGCGGCGCGGGCTTGATCATGAAACAGCATCCCTGCCGTTTGTCAGAGATCCCATCATTCACGATCCTGCACTGTGGGCGATCCTTGCATCTGTTTTGGGTGAACTTGAAAGCAACGTTGATCCATTGTTGCGCGATCAATTCGTCACCGACATTGCACATCGCCTTTCACAACATGCCAAAACACCCCTGAAACAATCGCGATACAATGCAAGCCTGCAGATGGAGCAGGTGCGCGCATTCCTTGAAGCCAATTTTGATCGCCCGGTTCTGTCGCACGAACTTGAACAGGTGGCCGACATGGATCGTTATCGGTTGATCAGGCATTTTCGCGCCCGTTTCGGAACAACACCCTATCGCTATCTGATCATGCGGCGCCTGCAACAGGCCCGCGCCCTGATCACGCTGGGTCAACCGCTTGCGGGCATTGCGGCTGAAACCGGATTTTCCGATCAAAGCCATTTTAACCGGCATTTCCGTCAGGCATTTGGCCTGACACCGGGACGCTGGTCGGAACTGGCGGCCCCTCATCGCCACTGAACATCCGGAAATTAAAAGGCTTCGGCAAAGATAAAATGCATATTTTCTGATAAACCGGTCCGGATTTTAAAACTCCTTAACCCGATGGGGTAATGATGGGACATTATTTGGGGAATCGGGACGAGACTTCGGCATATGGCGTCAGCATATGACACAGCCCGGCATTTCATTGGCACATGGCCAAGCAATGCCAAGCGGCGTTTTTGTATTTTACTAACTCTGGCATTCACCGGTTTTGGCATTCTGCCGTTGGCGGGCTGCACATCGATGGCCATTGGGGCCGGGGCAACCGCCGGGGTCGCGGCCTTTCAGGAACGCGGGTTTGAAGGGGCGGTAAGCGACACGGCAATTACAGCTGAAATCTGGCAAAAGTTTCTAGCACAGGACGAATCCCTGTTTCTCAATATCGAAATCGAAGTTGTCGAAGGCGAAGTTCTTCTGGCTGGTGAAGTCAAATCAGCAACAGACGAACTTGAAGCCGTGAAACTCACCTGGCAGGTTGGTGGTGTCCGCAGTGTGCTCAATGAAATCAGTGTCGGCGAAGGTGCGTCCTTCATGGACAATGCCAATGACCTTCTGATCACGACCCGCATTAAAACGGCCCTGATGTTTGATACCGATGTCTTTGCGATCAATTACAGCATCGAAACCGTAAAGGGCACGGTGCATCTGATGGGGATTGCCCAGGATGACCTTGAACGCAATCGCGTCATCGCACATGCCCGCGATACCAGCTATGTTAGACGGGTGGTCAGCCATATTCGCCTGAAAAATGATGCAAACCGGCAAGGAACCTGATCCTATTAACAGTATTCGCCACATCACAGACCCGACCGATCCGGATCGCCAATGGCTTGTCGATTATGGCAAGGGCAATAAGCCCGACGCCACGGCAGCAGAAGCCGCATTGCGTTTTGCACGGATCAACGATCCAAACAACGCACGCGACATTGCACCGTATCTTGCGCGGCTTGATGATCTGGCCGATCAGGTTCGTTCCGATCTTGCCGCCCTGTTGGCGTCATCCGGGCACGACACAGTGGCATCCGCCAAGGTGGCGCCAGAAACCTTGGCACAGGCCTCCATCGAACAAATCGTATCGATACTACAATCTGTCATCCCGACCCGACATGGCTTTCAGGGGGATGCGGAAAACTATGATGACATGGAAAACGCCGATCTGATGAAGGTCATGGACCGCAAACGTGGTCTGCCCGTCGCATTGGCCATGCTTTATATCCATGTGGCGCGCCGTTGTGACTTTGCGATCACCGGCATTGATTTCCCGGGTCATTTTCTGTTGCGTCTGCAGTCAAATGGCAAACGTCGCATGATTGACCCGTTCCATGGCGGCATTGCCCTTGGCCCGGCCGAGCTACGTGAACTTTTAAAATCGTTTAGTGGCCTCGATGCCGAACTCGAACCCCGCCATTATTGCGAATCTTCCGACGTTTCTATTTTGTTACGACTTCAAAACAACATTAAGGTTCGTGCGCTTCGTGCCGGGGAATTGACCCATGCGACCCGCATTATCGAGCATAGCCTGTTGATCGCACCCGACCATGAAGGCCTGTGGCATCAGCTCGGCGCACTGTATGCCCGCCTTAATGAAGATCATAAGGCGCTGGGCGCCTTTGAAAAGTTTGTGGCCCTGTGTGAAGACCCCCTTCATCGCACCAGAATCGAAGCGGTTATCGAAGAATTACGCGATCGGCTTGGACTTGATGTCCTCTGCCACACCGATGGGCTCACCAAAACAAAAGCCCCTGCCGTCACAGATGATGACAGTGTCAAAAACGACGCAAAGGACAATGCGCCAATCCCGCTTTATCCCAATTTGATGTCGGTTACCAACACCACAAACGCGTCTGACACCCCCTCCTCAAGCGACCATTGACTCGAATGAAGGCTTGGTCGGCCACAAACCGGCACAGCATACTAAAATGCCATTTTTCGCTATGTTAGATTAATTAATATTATCTATATAGATCATCATACAGATAAATTATTACTCTTATTTCAATACAAACCAGTTTGTCCGTTACCTCAAAGAAATCGAATGCAGGTAAATCCGAGATTAAAAACAGTTAAAAATTCTTGTTTGCATATTTTTGCCCCGTTCTCACCTTCATATCCGGGGAGTGTCCCTTGTCGTGCATCACGAACCGCTAATTTGCGAAATCTGGCAGTTTTCCGGGACTTATGATTCATTCTTCCCCGCCGGATGGGATTCAATTGACTCATCGCACGATGTTTAAACTGCAGGCTCGGGAATCTCGTTTCAAAATCGGCGCAAAAAACATCGTATGTAGTTTTTCAGGTCCTTAACGCGAGGTTAAACGACCGGTCACGAAACGGTCGCAACACTTGCACCAATAATTGCAATGCCTATACTCCCGCCAATGCCCAATGGCCCCTATGATATAACGTCACCTATTATATGAAGACCATCCGGTTCGGCACATGCCCAAACGGCCCGTTGCGCGGAAGGCCTGCGCGCCATACCGTACGCACCAAACACGCAAACGCACACATCGCAGGAATGAATTACATGCACGACACCAAAGTCGACGTCGTCGGGATCGGAAACGCCATCGTTGATGTCCTTGCCAACTGCAAGGAAGAAGACCTCAAACGGCTGAACCTGGTTAAGAACTCTATGACCCTGATCGACGCGGATGATGCGGATCGTTTGTATGAACAGATGGGGCCGGGCATGGAAATGTCGGGCGGGTCAGCTGGCAACACCATGGCTGGCATCGCAGCCCTTGGTGGCAAAGGCGCCTATATCGGCAAAGTCCGCGATGATCAGCTCGGTCAGGTGTTTCGCCATGACATTCGTGCGATTGGTGTGCAGTTCAATTCCACCCCGTCAACCACAGGGTCGCCGACCGCGCGCTGCCTGATTTTTGTCACGCCGGATGGTGACCGCACCATGAACACCTTTTTGGGTGCCTGTGCGGAACTTGGTCCGGAAGACATCGACGAGGATCTGATCAAATCGGCAAAGCTGACCTACATGGAAGGCTATCTTTGGGATCGTCCAGAAGCCAAGGAAGCCTTTATCAAGGCAGCCAAAGTCGCCCACGAAGCAGGCCGTCAGGTTTCCATTAGCCTGTCTGACTCATTCTGTGTTGACCGTCATCGCGAATCGTTCCGCGATCTGGTGCATAACCATATTGACGTGCTGTTTGCCAACGAAGACGAAATCAAGTCGCTCTATGAGGTTGAAACCTTTGAAGAAGCCCTGGCCGAAGTGCGCAAACACTGCAAGGTCGCGGCCCTGACCCGCAGTGAAAAGGGTGCGGTGATTGTTTCAGATAACGAATTGTATGAAATCAGTGCCGAACCTGTCGCGCGCGTACTTGATACCACCGGGGCCGGTGATTTGTTCGCATCGGGTTTCCTCTATGGCTACACCAAGGGGCATGACCTTGCGACCTGTGGTCAACTGGGTGCGATTTGCGCCGCCGAAGTCATTTCACATATGGGCGCACGCCCGGTTGCCGACCTTAAGGACCTGATCAACAAGGCCATTTGATCGGTTTGCAGGACATGATTTACATGCCCTGAGACAAGCCTCGAAAGATTTCACGGGACGGCAATATTTGTTTGCCGTCCCGTTTTATTTTGGCAAACAGCACAGATTCCGTGGCTTTGCACTGCACACAAGCATTGACTTTATACAGAGTTTAGCGCAAACAGCCCGCATTGCAGAAAAATCAACCCCGCATGGCGTGCACGAGGCTGGTCATTCGCCTCCACATTGGCTATGACAGGGCAGCTTTCGAGCCAGCCTGCAAAATGTCTTTGGGCCAGTAAACATTCAGCATGTGCCGTGCTGCGCAAATTGCGCGGGTTTGACCTTGCCGACCGGATGAACCCGGTCTTAGGGCGGCTGAATATCTACTGGCCTTGAAACTTTTACTGACCGATGCGCAAGGGACACATCCCGGCGCGCGGCATTTTTATTCTGGAGTCCGCGCCAATGAACTTGCGCAATATCGCCATCATCGCTCACGTTGACCATGGCAAAACCACCCTCGTCGATGCGATGTTCCGCCAGTCGGGCGTCTATCGTGACAACCAGCGCGTTGATGAACGCGCCATGGACAGCAACGATCTGGAACGCGAACGCGGCATTACCATTATGGCAAAGCCGACCGCAATTCAGTGGGGCGAGACCCGTATCAACATCGTTGATACCCCGGGCCACGCCGATTTCGGCGGTGAAGTCGAACGTATCCTGTCGATGGTTGATGGTGTTGTTCTGCTGGTTGACTCGGCCGAAGGCCCGATGCCACAGACCAAATTCGTTTTGGGTAAAGCCCTGAAACTGGGTCTGAAGCCAATCGTCATCATTAACAAGATCGACCGTCCGGATGAGCGCGCCGAAGAAGTTCTCGACGAGATCTTCGATCTCTTCGTGTCGCTTGAGGCATCCGATGAACAGCTCGACTTCCCGACGCTTTATGCATCTGGCCGTGATGGTTGGGCTGCCGAAGCACCAGAAGGTCCGAAAGAAAACCTGACCCCGCTGATGGATCTGGTTCTGAATTATGTGCCGGCCCCGAAGGCAGACGTTGACGCACCGTTCGCAATGATTGCGACCATGCTGCATGCTGATAACTTCCTGGGTCGCATCCTGACCGGTCGTATCGCGCAGGGCCGTGCGAAACTTAACATGCCTGTTAAGGTTCTTCGCGGCGATGGCACGGTTGAAACCGGCCGTCTGTCCAAACTGATGGGCTTCCGCGGTCTGGATCGTGTGCCACAGGAAGAAGCAAATGCTGGTGACATCATCGCAATTGCGGGCCTGACCAACGCAACCGTTGCTGACACCATCTGCTCGACCGAAATCACCACCGCGATTGCAAGTCAGCCGATTGATCCGCCGACGCTGGCGATGACCTTCTCGGTCAACAACTCGCCGCTGGCCGGTCAGGAAGGCGACAAAGTTACATCCCGTATGATCCGTGCCCGTCTTGAGCGCGAAGCCGAAGGCAACATCGCGATCAAGATCGGTGAAACCGCTGATAAAGACGCCTTTGAAGTCGCCGGTCGTGGCGAACTTCAGCTTGGCGTTCTGATCGAAACCATGCGCCGCGAAGGCTATGAGCTTTCGATCTCGCGTCCGCGCGTTCTGATCCAGGAAATCAACGGCGTCATGTCTGAGCCGTTCGAAGAAGTCCAGGTCGACGTTGACGAAGAATACGCCGGTTCGGTTGTTGAGAAAATGAGCCTGCGCAAAGCCGAAATGACCGATATGCGGTCATCAGGTGGCGGCAAGACCCGTATCATCTTCCACGCACCGTCTCGTGGCCTGATCGGTTATCACGGTGAATTTCTGACCGATACCCGCGGTACCGGCGTTATGAACCGTGTGTTCCATTCCTATGGCCCGGTCAAAGGTGCCATTGCAGGCCGTCGTAACGGCGTTCTGATTTCAAACGATCAGGGCGACGCGGTTGCCTATGCTCTTTGGGGCTTGGAAGATCGTGGCGCGATGTTCATCGAATCGGGTACGCGCGTTTACGAAGGCATGGTCATTGGCGAACACAATCGTAACAATGATCTTGAGGTTAACATCCTCAAAGGCAAAAAACTGACCAACGTTCGTGCATCGGGCAAGGATGACGCCATCACCCTGACCCCGCCGCGCCGCATGTCCCTGGAAGAGGCCCTTGCCTACATCCAGAACGACGAGCTGGTCGAAGTAACGCCGACAAGCATTCGTATTCGTAAGCTGCACCTCGATCCGAACGTGCGCAAACGCGAAAGCCGTAAATCAGAATCCGAAACCGTCTAATCGTTTCGCAGCTGAATTGAAAAAGGCCGGTCCAGATGGATCGGCCTTTTTTGCGTTTAAGGCCCTTTAAGGTCCCTGGCATCATAGCCGGACGATTTCGGTATTCCTTAACCAGTTTCCCCTACTTTGTGGCCACGTGGCATGCAAACGGGGGAAATTGATGCACAGCGCAGAAAAACGAAGCTGGAGCGAGGCCTTTGGCGCCTTCATCCATCCACGTGTCATCACAATGCTGTTTATGGGCTTGTCTGCGGGCATTCCTATCCTTCTGATTTTCTCCACCCTGTCGATCTGGCTGCGCGAAGCGGGTGTGGATCGTTCCACGGTCACCTATTTCAGTTGGGCCGCCCTTGGCTATTCGTTCAAATTCGTCTGGGCGCCACTGATTGACCGACTGCCTTTCCCGGTCCTGCACGGTATTCTGGGGCGTCGGCGCAGTTGGCTGATCATTGCCCAAGGGTGCATCATCGGCGCCATCCTGTGGATGGGGCTGACCGATCCGGCACAAAACCTGACCATGATGGCCTTTGCCGCCGTTGCCCTTGGCTTTGCCTCGGCCACACAGGATATCGTGATTGATGCCTATCGCATCGAGGCCGCCGATACCGATCTTCAGGCGATGATGAGTTCGGCCTATATTGGCGGCTATCGCATCGGCATGATCGTTGCCGGTGCCGGGGCGCTCACCATTGCCGGGCTGTTTGAAGCCGAAGGTAGTTACCAACCTTTTGCCTGGACAATGGCGTACGGCTGTATGGCGCTTGCGATGTGTATCGGGGTGATTACAACGCTATTGATCCGTGAACCGGCCGTAAACCGCACCGACAGCAAGTATTTTCACGAAACATCCGATTACGTGCGATTTCTTGCGATGTTTGCCGTCACGGTCATCGCCTTCATCCTTGCCAATCTCTATGCCGGGGACATCACCGACCCACTCAAAGCCATCTTGCGCGATGGTGGCATGATCAGCGAGCTTGCCGGGTTTATTGCCGGCACCCTCAAACTGGCGATTTCGATTGCCGTTGCCATTCTGGTCGCTTGGCTGACCACGCGGGTCGGCCTCACTCCGACGGGCATGGTGCGTGAAACTTATATCGCACCGGTAAAGGACTTCATTGATCGTTATGGCAAGGCCGCGATCATTATCCTGATCCTGATTGGCGTCTATCGCATTGCCGATATCGTCATGGGGGTCATGGCCAATGTGTTTTACACCGACCTTGGCTTTTCCAAGGAAGAAATCGCCGCCGTGTCCAAGACATTTGGTCTGTTCATGACCATTGCCGGCAGTTTCATGGGCGGGGTTTTGTCGGTGCGCTACGGGGTTGTGCGCATCCTGTTTGTCGGGGCGTTACTTTCGGCGATCACCAATATCCTGTTTGCCTTTATGGCCCATATGGGGGCGAACACCATCATGTTTGCCGTGGTGATCATGGCCGACAACCTGTCGGGTGGTTTGGCAACGGCGGCCTTCATTGCCTATCTGTCAGGCCTGACCAATATTTCCTTTACGGCCATGCAATACGCGATCTTTAGTTCGATCATGACCCTGTTTCCAAAGATCCTCGCCGGGTTCTCTGGCACGGTTGTCGATGCGGTCGGATACAGCTGGTTCTTCATTGGCACCGCCATCATCGGCATTCCGGTATTGTACCTTGTCGTTCTGGCGGGCCGTTTAACCGATGTGGAAAATCCAAACAAGGATAGCATGCCTGCCAAAGCTGAGGGTTGATGGTCAACAGCTGATCACTCTTGCGTGCCGTCCCGTCCCATAAAGCAAAACCGGACGCCTTAACGGGCGTCCGGTTTTTTTAAATTCTGGGCTGTTATCTGTGCGTACGGGGATTACCCGCCGGTCACTGACCTTTTCAGGCGGCCTGTTCGGCCTCATCCTGTGTCAGCAGCGCATAGATCGCATCAGCAGAGCCCGCACCACGCAGCTTGTCACACATGCCCTGATTGCGCAGCAGGCGGGAAATCCGCGCCAGCGCCTTCAGATGATCCGCACCGGCTTCTTCGGGCGCAATCAACATGCAGAACAAATCCACCGGATGCTCATCAACCGCATCGAACTCAATCGGGTTCTGAGCACGGGCAAAGACCATGTAAAGCCGATCAAGATCATTCAGCTTGCCATGCGGAATTGCGACACCACCGCCAACGCCAGTGCTGCCTAGTTTCTCACGATCAAGCAGGACAGAAAAAATCTCGCTTGCATCGCGTCCGGTAACTTCGGCTGCTTTCTCGGCAAGTTCCTCAAGCACAGCCTTTTTCGCACCGGACCGCAGGGCCGGAATAACCCCGGACGGGGTAAGAATAGATGATATGTCCATTTTTCGCGTTGCGTTGTTTGGCTCAGAATCCGCGTCCGTCACGCTGCACCGGCTTCCTCATCGGCTGGATCAAGCCACCCGATATTTCCGTCGGCACGACGGTACACAACATTCAATCCGCCATGTTTGCCATTCCGGAACATAAGTGCCGGAATGTCCCCCAAGTCGAGCCGCATGACCGCTTCCCCAACAGAAAGCGTATCAATGCGATCGGGCGTTTCGGCAACAATCACTGGTTCATAGCCATTTACGTGAGTGTCATCCGAATGATCATCGTCTTCTTGCGCGATCACATAGTGGATCGCATCTAGGCGGGCCTGCTCATGATGGTCCCGGCTGGCGTGATGATCACGCAGGCGCCTTTTATAGCGCCGCAACTGCTTGGCCACTTTGTCGCAGGCTCCGTCAAAGGCGGGATAAACTTCATCCGCCGATGCCTTGGCCTGCACCATCATGCCCTTGCCGACATGGACCGAAATTTGCGTATGATAGAGATGCGCCTGTTTGGTGAGTGTCACCGTGGCTTCGATCGCGTGATCGAAATATTTCTCTACCGCAGGGTCCAAGGTCTCGACGACGTGCTCGCGAAGAGCATTTCCTACGTCAAGTTGCTTACCGATAACCGTAATTTGCATGGATCGCCTATCCCTCTTTGAGTGACTTCCCAGTACATATGGATGTTTGGAGCCCCTCAATCAGGTGGGCGCACCATATTCCCTCGTAATAGCCAAGTCAAGATATGGGTATTCTACCTTAAATTACAGCACCTTATGGCGCATTTTTCTGGTAAAAAAGTGCTAGGAAGCACGTGATTTTTTTTCGCGACGCCGCTGAACAGAAGACGCAATGCGCATCGCTTCGCGGTATTTTGCCACTGTTCGGCGTGCAATGTCGATCCCTTCCTTTTGCAGAAGTTCGACCAGTTTGTCGTCTGACAAAATCTTTTTCGGATCTTCCATATCGATCAATGACTTGATCCGGTGACGCACCGATTCCGACGAATATGAATCTCCGCCCACCGATGATGAAATCGCCGTGGTGAAGAAATATTTCAGCTCAAACATCCCGCGCGGGGTCGACATAAACTTGCCATTGGTCACCCGCGATACCGTACTTTCATGCATGCCGATGGCCTCGGCAATGTCACGCAGGATCAGCGGGCGCAAATGCGACACGCCATGGCTAAAGAACCCGTCCTGCTGGCGGACAATTTCGGTCGACACCTTCATGATGGTGGTCGCGCGCTGATGCAAGGCCTTCACCAACCAATTAGCGGTCTGCAGCTTCTCGCTCATGAAGCCGCGTTCTTCGCGGTCACGCAAACCAGACCCGATTTCCGCGACATATTCCTCATTGACCAAAACCCGCGGCAGCGCATCGGTATTCAGCTCAAGATGCCAGTTGCCATTGCCCGCAGCGCGCATCAAAACATCGGGGATCACCGGTGTTGCCACTTCACCGTCGGCCGTGCGGCCGGGGCGCGGATCAAGCGTTTTGATCTCGGCGATCATGTCGTGCAGATCATCGGCATCGACACCGCAAATCCGGCGCAACCGATCAAATTCGCGTTTTGCCAGCAATTCAAGATTGGCCAAAAGGGCCGCCATTGCCGGATCAAACCGGTTTAGATCGCGCAATTGCAGCTCAAGACATTCGGCCAGACCGCGGGCAAAAATTCCAACCGGATCAAACCCCTGCATCACCGACAGAACATGCTTCACATCCGAAAGGCCGCATTCAAGCGAGGATGACACCTCGTCAAGTTCGCCACTGAGATAGCCATTATCATCAAGCATATCGATCAGATAACTGCCGATCATACGTGAGCTTGCATCGGCAAATGCAATATTGAGCTGATCATCGAGCGACTGACGAAGCGTTGCTTCATCGGCAAGGGTTTGCTCAAGGCTGGGAAGCTCATCACCACTGCCCCCACCTGAGCCGCCACCACCGCCCGCACCGCCGCTATAGGGGGCGGAATAGTCATGGCTGCCCGAAACAGGCGCACCATTTTGGGAAATCTCGCCTTCGCCGTCATACAGCGCGTCGCTGGCGACATCGAGCGGACTGTCACCCGCCCCCATGGTTTCACTGGCAGTCAGGCGGTCGGTACCGAACTGGTCGTCGCGGTCGGTGAAATTGTCGCTGGTGCGTTGATCGATCCCGTCGTCACCATTGCCGACGGCGCTATCGCCCGATTCGGCATACGTCTGCCCCGGGTCCGCGCGTTCCAGCAGCGGATTCTCAAGCAGCTCACTGTCAATGAAATTGGAAAGTTCAATATTGTTGAATTGCAACAGCTTAATCGCCTGCTGCAATTGCGGCGTCATGACAAGAGACTGGGACTGGCGAAGATCAAGCCGCGCCTTCAGGGCCATTTATGCACTACCCCGTGTCAATCCGATTCCCCCCAAGAAATGGTCACAGGCTAAAACGATCGCCCAGATAAACCCTGCGAACATCGTCATTTCTAACGATTTCATCGGGACCACCTTCCATCAAAACCCGGCCATCATGCAAGATATATGCCCGGTCAATAATGTCGAGAGTCTCGCGCACATTGTGGTCGGTAATCAAGACCCCAATGCCACGATCTTTCAGATGACGTACAAGATCGCGAATATCCCCCACGGCAATCGGGTCAATCCCGGCCAGCGGTTCGTCCAGAAGAACAAAGTTCGGATGGGCCGCAAGCGCACGTGCAATCTCGCAACGTCGGCGCTCCCCGCCCGACAATGCCAGTGCCGGTGTACGGCGCAGGTGCTCGATGGCAAATTCTGCCAAAAGGTCTTCAAGGTTCTGTTCGCGCTTGATGCGGTCATCTTCGACCACCTCAAGCACGGCCATGATGTTTTGTTCGACCGTCATGCCGCGGAAAATCGATGCTTCCTGTGGCAAATAGCCAATCCCAAGGCGCGCGCGCTGATACATCGGCATCGATGTAATGTCGCGTCCATCAAGCGAAATAGATCCGCGATCAGAGGCAATCAGCCCGGTAATGATGTAAAAACTGGTGGTTTTGCCCGCACCGTTTGGCCCCAAAAGACCAACCGCCTCACCGCGCTGCACAGACATCGACACATCTTTGAGAACCGGGCGCTTCTTGAAGCTTTTGCCAAGATTATGCGCCACCAGCCCCTTGTTCGCGGTCACCAGACGCGGCCCGCCGTCCACAGAAGATGTAGCCTGCCCGTTTGCTGTGTCGGATTTTACGCCTTTGCGCGACCAGAACAAATTACCGACCTTTCCTCAATTTCCTGTCCCGGCGTCTGCCGGGCCGTCTTTTTCGTCTTTTTCTGGGATCAGAAGGCCCCGGACACGGTTTTTGCTGCCACCTGTGCCATTGGTCGTCAGGCGGCTGATGCCGGTATTCAGGTCAACAACCGCGCGATCCCCGTTCAACTGGTTCTCGCCGCGCGTAATCTTAACCGATCCGATCAAAGTAGCGATACCTGTTTTAGCATCATAAACCCCTTGATCACCAATGACAAAGTCGGTTGGTGTGCGAATTGTTACATTGCCGTCGCCATCGATGCGGCGCAGTTCGTTGGTCCCGCCCTTGCCCGGCTCAAACCGTGCAGTCAATGTATCGCCCCGCAATGTCCGGTCTTCGGCAACCGCAACCGCATTGCCACGGGCCACCGCAATCCGGTCAGTTTCCCAGTATTCCAGACTTTCTTCCGCCGTCAGGGTTTCTTTCGGGGTTTGGTATTTCAGGTTTTCACCGGTCAATACCACAACAGCCTGATCAATATCGTAAACCGCCTTATCGCCGGTCGCGACATCGGTATCAGATGACAATCTGACGTTGCCGGTCGCAATGATGCGGTAAATCTCGCTGTTGCCATCGCGATCCCGATATAATGCCTGCAATTCATCGGCATCGACCCGCGATGTTCCGCGTTTGGCCACCGCATTGCCGCGCGCAATCAGGATTTGCTCATTGCGGCGCCATTCAATGCCGTTGTCAGACTCAACCTCAAGCCCGCCACTGCCGTTCTGTGCTAGCCCCAGCGGATTGGCATGCGCCTGTTGCATCACGGCCGCCTGCATCAAGGTGCTGGCACCCGCAATGCTTCCGACCAAAAGGGCCGTTGCCAATAAACGCCCTGCGGCTGCCTGTGTGCGGGCCAAACGCGCCGTTGCGATCATGACTTCCCTTTCAATGCACTATCGAAAATCACCATTTTGGCGTTCCCCAAAAAGCGGATGACCGCCCCTTTGTCTTCCAGTTCAAACCCGGAATCCGATTTGATCGTGCCAAACGGCCCCTGCCCATCAACCGGAACCGATCCGCTGGCGTTGCCAACGTTCATTTCGATTTCAGCTTTCTGGGTGTGAATTTCAAACCCGTTATCGTGGTACATATTCACCGCTCCGACCAGATCAAGCAAACCATCGGTTTCGGTATAGAACCCTTCATTGGCCGTCAGCGCAATCCACGAACCGTCTTCAAGCGTGATATCGGCCTGTGGGGTATCAAGGTAAACATGATCATCGTGACCGTCATCGGCCTGGTTTTCGATGGCTTCCTGTGCGGTGACGGTAAATGGCTGCCGATTGCCATCCACACCGAAAAAGCGCGGGTTGGACATGGCAACATTTTCCATCAAATCCTCAGGAGACGTCGAAAAGCCAAGACGAAACCCACTGTCCTGAACCTGTTCGATCTGCGGCCATAACACCACCAACGCCATCAGGGTAAGCGCGATTAACGGTAAGACAAGCTTAAGCGACGTCACAATGATCCGGCGAAACGGATTGATCCGTACATCGCGACGCCCAGACGGAAGCCGGTCACGGCTGCGTGCGTCACGCGCCGCTTTCTCAGCCTTTTGCGTCCGATCCTCGGCCATGCTCAGGCAACCCCCGACCGCAGCAGATCATGAATATGGACCAGTCCAACAGGCACTTGCGCGTCATCAAGCACGAACAAGGCGGTAATGCTGCGATCATTCATGATGGCAAGTGCTTCAACCGCAAGCGCCATTTCACTGGTCACCTTCGGCCCGGCCGTCATCACATCCACTACCTTCATCGCCACAATGTTATCGGCCATGTGACGGCGCAAATCGCCATCGGTCACAATCCCGATCAGCTCACCGCGATCCCCCAGCACCCCGACACAGCCAAACGAATGGCTGGTCATGGTCACAAGCGCCTCGGACATCAGGGCATCCTTGGCTATCAGCGGCAAAACGTCGGCTGGATGCATGACATCGCGCACATGCAGCAACCGCTGACCCAGCTTGCCGCCGGGATGGAATGTACGAAAATCTTCGGCGGAAAAGCCACGCCGCTCCATCAAGGTCACCGCCAGCGCATCGGCACAGGCCAGCATCGCGGTGGTTGAGGTCGTCGGTGCCTGCTTATTCGGGCAGGCTTCCGGACTTGCCGGCAACACCAGCGGGCAGTCGCTTTGCATCGCAAGCGAGCTGTTTGGTTTGCGCGTCATGCCGATTAGCGGCACGTTAAACCGACGCGTAAAGGCGATAATATCGGACAGCTCCGGGGTTTCACCGGAATTGGACAGGGCCAAAACCCCGTCATCCTTGCCGATCATGCCAAGATCACCGTGGCTGGCTTCGGCCGGATGGACAAAAAACGATGGTGTGCCCGTCGAGGCAAAGGTCGCAGCGATTTTCTTGGCGATATGACCGCTTTTGCCCATCCCGGTAATCACAAGGCGACCTTTAAGCCCCTCAATCAGGTCAATCGCCGCACAGAAAGCACCATCAAGCGATTCGGCCAGTTCGTGTAGGGCAGTTGCTTCGATCTCAAGCACGCGGCGCGCCACAGCGAGATCGGCACTGGAAGCAGGTGCAGGGGTATGTCCGACATTTTGCGGGGCGTTTTGTTTGGCTTCTGGGGTCACTGTCATCTGTTTCTTGTTTGCGTTTCCCGCCCGGAACGTCAGGCGTATTGACCAACATGCACGGCCATTTTGCCAAAACTATGAACCTGCCCGGTGTGGGGGTCAATTGCCTAGCACATCCGACATTCACAGGCGGTTAACCGATATGCAAATATCTGCAGGCGGCCTGAAAACTAGTGGGCAAAGATATCAGTTTCGTCCCAGCCCGAAAGATCCAGCGTTGCG
The DNA here is from genome assembly GCF_000421265.1 of Thalassospira lucentensis MCCC 1A00383 = DSM 14000. Classification (GTDB taxonomy): domain Bacteria; phylum Pseudomonadota; class Alphaproteobacteria; order Rhodospirillales; family Thalassospiraceae; genus Thalassospira; species Thalassospira lucentensis. The sequence goes on from NZ_ATWN01000006.1 coordinate 320,508, forward strand.
CGCGTTGGCAGGAAGTCAAAACAGGCCTGCGCCAGTTCGGTGCGTCCTTCGCGCGCCAAACGCCGATCCAGCTCTTCTTTCGCCTTGTGCAAATACAAAACGTCCGACGCCGCATAATCGATCTGATCCTTGGAGAGCTCAGGCGCCCCCCAATCGGAACTTTGCTGCTGCTTGGAAATCTCGACCCCGACCAGCTCGCGCAGCAAGTCTTTCAGACCATGACGGTCGGTATAGGTGCGGATCAGCTTGGAGGCGATTTTGGTGCAATAAACCGGCGCGCAGCGCACACCGAGGTATTTGTCCATCACTGCAATGTCGAAACGTCCGAAATGAAACAGCTTCAAAACGCTTGGATCGGCCAGCAACTTCTTCAGGTTCGGCGCGCTGTAATCTTCCCCATCAAACTTGACCAGATGGGCATCGCCATCGCCGCTGGACAATTGCACGACACACAAACGGTCGCGGTGCGGATTAAGGCCCATGGTTTCACTGTCAATGGCGACAACTTTACCAAGGTCAAGATTGTCCGGCAGATCTCCGAGATGGAGGAAATTGGTCATCGCGGTGCTCCAAATATTGAGGATTTGCCTGTTCTTAACACAGCAAACCACGCATCGCATTGCAAAAGTCGCACGCACAGAGAAAGGATTGCGAATCAATAGTATTGAGATAGCATTAAGAAAGTGACTAACCACCAAACTCAATTTAAGATTGCCTCATATTCAACACATACCATTACAAAGGTCATCGTATTATGAGCATCAAAAAACCGTCTACCAACGCGTCCACGGCCTTCAAAACTATTGGATTTCTGTGTTTAATTTTAGTAGCTGGAAACTTTATTCTACTGTGCACGTGGTATGATCTACTTGTTGAACAAAGATACAATTTCTACGTATCTTTTTTTGCCTCATCCTTAGAAAATCTAATTTTCTTTATCTTGATTGGACTAGCAATAGCAATATACAGCCTTAGACGACCTGAATCCGAGTTACTTGAGAATAGAATTTGGTACTTATATTCTAGCGAACATGCGACGGATGATTCGTTACATTATAACAAGAATCAAATAAAGAAGCTTGCCGCATTTTGCAAATCAGGAACCAGTAAAATCACAATTACTGATTATGATCTGTCAATGAATGCGTATCGTATTGAGGTCGAAAAGCGTTACACGCTTCAAAACATGTTTAAAGACCGAGATTATGAAGACGTGATAGACATCTCCATCTCACCTGATTCAATCGAGAGTGATCAGTTAGAAATGAATTTAGGTGGTGTACAGAGCAAAGTCATGGGGGAGGTACACCTACTTCAGACCACGGTCATTGGTGAAGCACCTGTTAAGCACAATGAGAAAGTCATAAAAATAACTGATCAAGACTATAAAACTAAAATAGGCATTAGAATTCCGGCAAACGGTACGACCGAATATGAGTTTAATTATTGGATGTGGTGTCTTGTAGGAGAACCACACGCAACCCAAGTTCTCAGATACACGGAAACTTTAAAGACCACTATTGTTAATCACTGGAATGGGAAAGCTGTGATTAGTCTAAAAGGTCAGGAGGGACCTGTAGAATTCTTGGAGCACAATGCCCAGTTTGATCTCGAAGAGCGCAAAAAGTTCACTCCAGCAGATAACTTGACATTTTGGTGGAGAGATCCAGATGCAATGGCTCAGCCGTCGGAAGACAGCTCTCCAACCAAATCCGAAAGTTCAGTTGCAAATTAGTAACCAAAATGGTTTAGATTATTGGCAGAATTAATTACGGAGGTAGTCATGACTTACATAAGCGGCGATCAAAGCGGCTAAAAACAATTACTTAGCCAAAAGAAAAGGCCCCACAAAATATTGTGGGGCCTTTTCGATTCTAAACATAGGCTAGTGCCCAAAACAACAATACCCCAGCACATCATCAATGTGCTGGGGTATGGTGCCCAGGAGAAGACTCGAACTTCCACGACCTTGCGGCCACTGGCACCTGAAGCCAGCGCGTCTACCAATTCCGCCACCTGGGCATAGGGGCTTGTGGTTTTGTTCCGACGCTATGCGCTGGAACGGGGCGGAATATACGCGGTCAGCTTGAAGTGTCAACCACCTTTTTGATGGTTTGATGAAACTAAACCCCACAAGTTTCCACAACACTCGGCTGACGCCTGTTCCATATCGGAAACGTCACGGTTTTCAAGGTGTTTCGGGCATTTTAATGCCGTTGCTTACATCACGCTGCAGGGTCGAATAAGTAGCCCAATACACCGTTCAAACGGTTCCGACCTTGATCGGTAGTGCGAAGCCCGGCCGAATCACAAATCAAATCCCCCGATCCGATCAGGGTTTCAAGCCGCGCATTATCCAAAACATCGCGCGGGCCTTTGCCAATAATCCGTTCAAACCGGGCTGTTGGAATGGTTTCATTAAGCCGCAAGCCCATCATCACCATTTCAAGCAGACGTTCGTCGGCCTCAAGCACGATTTCTTCCTGTGTACCGTTCCCGGCCTTTTCCACCCGATCCAGCCAGATATCGGGCGCCCGGTGGCGGCGCACTGCCGTCGGGACGGTCGTGCCATCTGGCTGAATGATCGCTTCGCGGCCATGCGCGCCGGGACCAATGCCGAGATAATCGCCATAGCGCCAATAGACCAGATTATGGCGGCTTTCCTGCCCCGGTTTGGCGTGGTTTGACACCTCATAGCAGCCATAACCAGCCGCCTGCGTTTCTTCCTGCGTAATCTCATAAAGCTCGGTCGCAAGGTCTTCGTCGGGGACGACCAACTCACCGCGCTGATGCAGGGTGTAAAACTGCGTGCCCGGCTCAATCGTCAGCTGATAGAGCGAGATATGCCCATTGGCGATCGCAAGCCCTTGGCGGAGCTCCTTGCGCCACGCCTTGGGATCATGTTCCGGACGGGCATAAATCAGATCGAACGAAAACCGGTCAAATACTGATGTCGCAACATCCAGCGCCCGCATGGCTTCCTCGGCACTGTGCAAACGGCCAAGGAATTTAAGGTCACGGTCATTGAGCGCCTGAATGCCAATCGACACCCGGTTAATGCCATTGGCGGCAAAGGCCGAAAACCGGTCGATTTCAACCGTCCCCGGATTGGCTTCCAGCGTGATTTCAATATCATCGGTCACGTTCCAGAACGTCTTGATGTCATCAATCAACGCACCCGCGGTTTCCGGATCCATCAGCGACGGCGTGCCCCCGCCAAAAAACACCGATCCCACCGCCCGGCCCGGATGGCGAGCGGCACCCGCCGCCAGTTCGGCGCGCAATGCCTTGCGCCAGCGCACATGATCGACACTGTTGGCGACATGGCTGTTGAAATCGCAATAGGGGCATTTCGACAGGCAAAACGGCCAGTGGATATAAATGCCAAACGGCACGGTTTCAGCGGAGGTTGCGGACACGCGAAATTCTTTTCAAATACGGGAATGTTGGCCGATAAACTAACACGCACCGCCGATCATGACATCAGCGATGCGTGCATATGTTCAATGCAGGACAATTATTGCCGAAAGCTTATTTAAAGCAGGCCGCAACCAACTGCGCGAAGGCATCGGCCCGGTGGCTCATCTCATGCTTTATGGCTGGCTCTATTTCGCCAAAGGTTTGATCACATCCCTTGGGCTGGAAAATCGGGTCATAGCCAAATCCATGACGGCCGCGCTTGGGCCAAACGATGTCACCCTCAAGCCGTCCTTCGAAATTCTCAACATGCCCATCAGGCCACGCCAGTGACAGCGCACAGATAAACGATGCCCGTCGATCCGGATGGCTGCCTATCCCGTTCTGGACCTTTTCCATCGCCATATCGAAATCCTTATCCGGCCCGGCCCAGCGCGCCGAATAAATCCCCGGTGCGCCATCAAGGGCCGACACCGCAAGCCCGCTGTCATCGGCCAATGCCGGCAGGTTGGCCGCAGTGGCCGCCGCAGTCGATTTTAGCTGCGCATTGCCAATAAAGGTCTTTTCGGTTTCTTCGGGTTCGGGAAGATCAAGGTCACCGGCGGAAAACACTTCGATCCCAAAGGGTGCGAGAAGGTCACCGATTTCCTTGATTTTTCCTTTGTTGTGACTGGCGATAACCAGTTTTTTTTCCGTAAAGCGACGGGCCATGTTCTTGCCTGAAGATTTTCAATAGAGAAAGATCGAGATAGTCGAAAGATGAGCGTGGCGAGGTTCGTTTCATGCCGTGGCGAAAATGGCTGGTTTTGAGAACCGGCGCGCAGCGTACGTTAAGTACGTGAGCACCGAAAGCCCAGAAACTCGCCATTTGCAGCCCGGCATGGAACGAAGACCGGCATGTTCAAAGGCCGAGCGCTTCACGCTGTTTCGCAAACAGCTCCTTGCAGCCTTTTTCGGCCAGCGCGAACATCTGATCATACGCTGCACGATCAAACGGCACGTCTTCTGCTGTTGCCTGAACCTCAACAATGCCACCATTGCCAGCCAGAACAAAGTTGGCATCGGCCCCGGCATTGCTGTCTTCGGCGTAATCAAGGTCAAGAACCGCGTTGCCGTTATAAATGCCGCATGAAATGGCGGCGACCGGCTGGGTCAGCGGGATTTCCTTGATCAGGCCAAGGCGGCGCACGCCCTGAAACGCCAGATGGGCTGCCACATAGGCACCCGTGATTGATGCGGTGCGCGTGCCGCCATCGGCCTGAATGACGTCACAATCAAGGCGCATCTGCATTTCGCCCATGGCCTTCATATCGGTCACGGCCCGGATCGAACGCCCGATCAAACGTTGAATTTCCTGTGTCCGACCCGACTGACCACCGCGCGCAGCTTCACGGTTCATGCGACTGTCGGTCGCACGCGGGAGCATGCCATATTCTGCGGTAATCCAGCCCTTGCCGGAGTTGCGCATCCAGCCCGGCACCTTGTCCTCGACCGTTGCCGTACAGATGACATGGGTATCGCCAAATTTGATCATGCATGACCCTTCGGCATATTTAGAAATGCCGGTTTCAATCGAAACGTCGCGAAGCTGATCTTGGGTACGGCCGGATGGGCGCATGGGGGAGAACCTCTTGTTTGTCTGTATGGCACTGGCCTTGGCAACCAATGCGAATAATCTGAAATTTCGCCCAAAGTAAGATGACACCCGCCAAAGGTCCAGCAGTTTCCCCGTGATATTTGGCGCGATTCGCATTGCGCTTTGACAGGTTTTGAAACTAAGTACTTGATTGATGGTACCCTTGCGCTTCTCACTGCAAATCCGGTGCGATTGACGGTTGGACTTGGGCTGACTAAATTCGTATCACCTTTTGACGCAATCTTGCGCAAACTATGGTCACACACAGAAAATGGCGCATTTCGACGACACCCTACTTGGCGATATGAACGTGCGGACACGCGAAGTGTTCCGCCAGATCGTTGATGCCTACGTCGCAACCGGCGAACCCATCGGGTCACGGTCGATTGCACGACGGATGTCTGAAAACCTGTCGGCGGCGACCATTCGCAATGTCATGTCCGACCTTGAAGACATGGGATTACTGGTGGCCCCCCATGTCTCGGCTGGACGGTTGCCCAGTGAAAAGGGCCTGCGTCTGTTTGTAAATGCCTTGATGGAGGTCGGTGACCTTCCCAATGCCGAACGCGATCAACTGACCAAAAATTGCGAACAGGCGGGTTATTCGCTTGATCAGATGTTGGGCGAGGCCACTACGATGTTATCAGGGCTATCGCGCTGTGCCGGGCTTGTCGTGGCCCCCAAAACGGATGGCTTACGGCTCAAACAGATTGAATTTGTTGGACTTTCGCCGGGCAAGGTTCTTGCTGTTCTGGTGTCGCAGAACGGCAACGTTGAAAATCGAATCCTTGATGTTCCAGCAGATTTGCCCGGTTCGGCATTGACAGAAGCCGCGAATTATCTAAATAGCCGGTTGGCTGGAAAGACTCTTGACGATGCGCGCCTGCTGATCACCGAGGAACGCGATCAGTTGCGCCAGGAACTTGATGACCTTTCAGCCGGATTGATTGATGCAGGCCTTGCAACATGGGCCGGCGGGATCAAGGGATCGTCCCTGATTGTTAAGGGCCAATCCCAGCTGTTGGAAAATATCGATACGATTGAACAGCTTGAATCCGTGCGCCGCCTGTTTAACGTGCTTGAGGCCCGCGATCAGATGATCGAACTGCTCGATGTGACGACGGACGCCCAGGGTGTTCAGATTTTCATCGGGTCAGAGAACAAATTATTCGGTGGATCGGGCCTTTCGATGGTGATTTCGCCCTATCAAAACGCCGAAGGCAGCATTGTGGGCGCAATCGGGGTTGTCGGACCAACCCGGATCAATTATGCCCGGATCATTCCGCTGGTCGATTACACCGCCAAACTGGTCGGTCGACTGATTGGATAAATCGCGGCGCTGCGTGTCAGGCCGCACTAACGTGAAAGTACATAGGTTAGCCATGTCGGAAACCGCAAAAAACACCCCGGACGATCTGCACGATGTAAATGCAGAGCAAGCCGCAGCCGAAGATATCGCAGCAGAGGCGAACGCGGCTGAGCACGAAGATGTCGTGATCGAAGATCCGATCACCGCCCTTGAAGCCGAAGTTGCCGAACTGAAAGACCGCCTGTTGCGCCAGGCCGCCGAGGTGGAAAACACCCGCCGCCGCGCCAAAAAGGATGTCGAGGACGCTGGCAACTACGCAATTACCAAATTTGCCCGTGAGCTTCTTGACGTTGGGGATAACCTGCGCCGCGCCCTTGATGCTGCTGGCGACACCTCCAATGCCGATCCGGCGATGAAAACGCTGTTTGAAGGCGTTGAAATGACCGAACAGACGCTTCTCAAGGCGCTTGAAAAGAACGGCGTTGAAAAGCTTGAACCGCTTGGTGAAAAGCTCGACCCGAACAAGCATCAGGCCGTGTTTGAAATGCCGAACCCGGACTATCCGGACGGGCATGTCGCACAGGTCATGCAGGCCGGTTATATGCTCAAAGGCCGATTGTTGCGCCCTGCCATGGTCGGTGTGACCAAAAACCCGCCTGCTGAGCAAGCACCCAAGGACGACACTCCGGGCGGGAATGTCGATACATCGGCCTAAACACGACAGCACCAAAATAAACCGGTTTTAGCGGATCGGGTTTATCAACGGCCCTGCCAGACAGACTTGGCGGGGCCGTTTTGAGTCCAGACGCACAGAGCTTCCCGCCTTTCGCAGGAATGACGTACTCTCTCAAGACGGTTACTCTGAATCCCTCTACAGTCGTCATGTCCGCGCTAGGCGGGCATCCATGAACCGCGAAAACATTGATTGCCAACTCGACAGGACACCTCCCCATGCCACTTCGTCCCGACCTGATTGACATCCTGCGCGATGAGGCCGCCCCGATTGTCATTTTGACCGGGGCTGGCATTTCAAAGGAAAGCGGGTTGCATACATTCCGCGATCCCGATGGCATCTGGGCGAAATACGATATTTCCGAGGTCGCCACCCCCGACGCCTTCGTCAATAATCCCGATCTGGTCCATCACTTTTACAATGACCGGCGCGCAGCCCTTCTGGATTCGAATATCCAGCCCAACGCCGCCCATCATGCGCTTGCCCGGCTTGAAACCAAATGGCCCGGTGATGTGTTGCTGGTGACCCAGAACATCGATGATCTTCATGGCCGGGCCGGATCGAAAAACCTGATCCATATGCACGGCGAGCTGCTTAAAATCCGCTGCAACCACTGTGATCTTCTGACCGCGTGGGCAGACGACCTCGCCAAGGAAACCGCCTGCCCGTCGTGTGGCAAGGCTGGCGGCCTGCGTCCACATGTCGTCTGGTTTGGCGAAATGCCGCTTGAGATGGACCGCATCTATGCCGCCTTGGGTGATTGCGGATTGTTTATGTCGATTGGCACATCGGGCAATGTCTATCCGGCAGCCGGATTTGTTCAGGTTGCCCATCAAGAAGCCGGTGCCGAAACGGTTGAGCTCAACCTTGAACCGAGCAACGGTGCCACCCTGTTTGATCACAGCACCTATGGCCCGGCAACAGAACTGGTCCCCGCCTTTGTCGATGCGCTTTTAAAAGGCTGACCTTTAGTCTCCGACCAGTTCGCGAAATTTTTGCTCCCCGTCGACACTGAACCGGACAATCCGCGACTCGCTCATACGCCGAGCCCAACCCAAATCATAAAACCGATCCAGCAACGCCGCCCCGAACGACCCAGCCAGATGCGATTGTCGGGCACTCCAGTCCAGACATTCACGGCATAACGGACGGCGATTTTGGCGCAACGCCGCCAGATCTATGCCAAACCCGTTGCCAAAATCCACACCGGCATCGGTCAAGGCCACTCCATTCAAATCGGTCTTGATAAGCTTGCGTTTTGACAGACCGTCAAACAGCGCTACCCCCATATCCCCCGCCAAATGGTCGTAACACACCCGTGCACGACGCAATTCGGGGTCTTTGGGGCCGGTACGCACCCGGTTATGCCCAACCCGATTGGCAATCCCCATCATGACTTCAAGCGCCTCGACAATATCGGGACCAGACAGCGTGAAATAGCGATGCCGACCCTGCTTGCGCGGGATCACAATCTGTCCGGCTTCAAGTTTCGCCAGATGCGAACTTGCGGTTTGCGGCGTCACCCCGGCTTCCTGTGCCAATTCGGTTGCGGTTAATGCTTTGCCGCCCATTAAGGCTGTCAGCATATTTGCGCGTGCCGGATCGCCAAGCAATGCGGCCACGCGGGCAATATCGGGTCCTTCTTTCATAGTTCGATGCTAGTCGAAGCATTGACTGCAAACAATCGGTTATCTGTTCTGAATTACATCCAGTCCGGAGAACCACATGACGCCGTCAAAACCATCCCTGCCACTTGAAATCGGTTTGCTGGCTGTACTCGCCCTGCTTTGGGGGTCGTCATACCTGTTCATCAAAATCGCAGTAAACGACATCCCGCCAATCACCTTGATTGCGATCAGGGTCGGTATCGCATCGCTGTTTCTTCTTGCCGTCATGTTGTGGCGCGGCGAGCGTTTTCCGCGCGATGGCAAGGTTCTTGGCATGTTGCTGATCCAGTCGGTTCTCAACAGTCTTGGTGCCTGGACCATCCTTGCCTGGGGGCAGCAACATGTCGATAGCGGCCTTGCGAGCGTGTTGAACTCGACATCGCCGATTTTTGTCTTCCTGATCACGGCCTTTCTTGCACACCATGAACGGATTGATCTGCTCCGTCTCGTTGGCGCGTGTCTTGGCCTCGCGGGTGTGGTTCTCATTGTCGGTCCCGGTGTCATTACCGGCCTTGGACAACATGTCGGCGGTCAGCTCGCTGTTCTGACCGGAGCAATCCTTTATGCCGGAGCCGCGATCTATGGCAGACGTTTTAACGCTCTGCCCGCCACTGTCACCGCTGCTGCGACCATGATCTGGGCCAGCATCTTTTTGATCCCGGCGAGTCTGATACTGGACCGTCCGTGGACATTGGCCCCGTCAACAACCGCCATTCTTGCAACGCTCGCTCTGTCGGTTTTTTGCACGGCAATCGCCTTGCTGATCTATTTCCGGCTTTTGCGTACGCTCGGCTCCATCGGGGTTGCCAGCCAAAGCTATCTACGCGCCGGGATCGGCGTTTTGCTTGGCAGTCTATTACTTGGCGAAACCATAAGTCCACCGGCTGTTGCCGGTATCCTCTGCGCACTTGTCGGCGTCGCCATCATCAACATTCCGCGCCCATTCCGACAAACATCTCCTTCCCCAAAAAAGTAAGAAAGACTGAACCATGATCACCTGTTTCATCCGCTATGAAATTGATCCTTACAAAAAGGATGCCTTCATCGAATATGCCCGCAATTGGGGGCAGGCTATCCCGCGCTGCGGGGCACACCTTGTTGGCTATTTCGCACCACATGAAGGATCGGTTTCGACCGCCTATGGTATCTATCATTTGCCCGATCTGGCATCCTATGAGGCCTATCGCGCAAAACTAGCCGCCGATCCGCTGGGTCAGGAAAACTATCAATTCGCCCAGCGCGAAAAATTCATCCTGCGCGAAGAACGCCAGTTTCTGAAAATTGCCTCGACACCCCATGCTGGCCCGCAGACGGAGCTTATCAAACCATGATCGCCGTGATTTTCGAAGTCACCCCGCATAAGGCGCATTACGACGAATATCTCGCCATCGCAGGCGAGTTGCTTCCGATTTTGCAAGACATGGATGGCTTTATCTCGATCGAGCGGTTCAGCTCGCTCACCACACCGGGCAAGGTTTTATCCCTGTCGTTCTGGCGCAGGCCATCCAGATCAATGCCAAAGGACGGGCAGAAAAACATCTGCCCGTCCCAGTTCCAATCGCACCCTCAAGTTCGATAGATACATATCAGACTTTATAACGGCCTTAGTGCGACAGCCCGGACCCGCCAATGGCAACAATGTTGAACGGAAGCCCCTGAACCTTAATCTCGCCTTTATCGGCAAAGCTTTTGGCATCAACAAGGCGCACAAGATGGTCACGCGGGTCGGTCACGGCAATAACATCCCCGGCAACTGCAATGCGAGGCCGCGGATCGCGCCAGTGCCCATCCTTGCTATAGGGCTTGGTAATCTGCTGCGAACGAATAATCTTGCCATCAAGAACATCCACCGCATGCAGATAACCATCTTCGGTAAAGACATAGGCGATGGTCACCTGTTCCGGATCAAGCGCGAAATGAACATAGCGCACAGGCAAATCAACCAGCCGGAAAGGTGCGTCTTCGGTTGGCTCAATCACCACCAGCTTGTCCGCACCGTAATCACCAAGGAAGAATTGCATGGCTTTGCCACCGGCCAAATGGCCCACACGTCCGCTTGGCATATCGTCGCCATAAGACAGCATCTTGATCGTTGGCGCATCATTGCCGCTCAGCTGGGCAGTAATCACCCCTTCTTCACAGCCAAACGCCACAATACCCGCCGAATAGGCTTCGCCGTGAAGCCCCGTGCAGGTGTGAACATCCCCAACCTGCTTGCCCGCATAATCGACAACTTTAAGCCCAAGACGCGGCGGCAAACTGCCCGGCTTGGTTTCGACCTCAAGATCAGGTTCAGACATCAGATAATAATCACCCATCGGCACCACGACACCATGATGAGGGGCAGTCGCTGTCACTTCGCCATGGGTCGCACTTCCCGCAAGAAGATCATCTTCACCAAAAACCTTTGCAACGCCTTCGCCGTCAAAGAACATATAAAACGCGCCATCATGGGGAACCGCATGAACCGGGCGTTTACCGTTAATACCAACCGGCAGCAACGCCGCATTCTTAATGTCAATATCGGCATGATCACCGTGGGAGAAAACCTCAATCCCGCTATCGATCACCGCCACGGCATCATGATCCATTTGAACCGCGGCCAAGGTCTTTCCACTCTCGCTTGGCACCAGATGGGTCACATAGCCTGTGGTGTCAAACCGATCGATAACCGCCTTTTTCTCCAGATCAACAACGGTGACACCGCCCTCTTTCTGGTCAGTAACAAAAAGACGCCATGCCTGCCGTGTTTCATCTGCCGCCTGTGCGGGTGATGCCCCGAAAACCGGCATCAAAACCGCGCCGCTCACCATGACGGCCCGCGCAATATTTTTGAACAAAAGATGCTCCTATTTACTGTAACGTTATAACATAACATTCAATACAATCCTTTGTCCGGTCTGTCCATATCGATAGTTCGATCTGTATCGAAACATCACTCAGGCTGGGTGCGCTATGCCTTTCTACGCAAGGTGCTCATACCCTGCCTCGCCACCCGCAAACCATAAGGTATTCCCCATGATCACCTGCTTTATCCGCTATGAAATTGACCCGTATAAAAAGGATGCCTTCATCGAATATGCCCGCAACTGGGGACAGGCGATCCCGCGATGCGGGGCAGACCTTGTTGGCTATTTCGCGCCGCACGAAGGATCGGTTTCAACCGCCTATGGCATCTATCATTTGCCCGATCTGGCATCCTATGAAGCCTATCGCGCGCGTCTGAAGGACGATCCGCTGGGCCGCGAGAACTACGAATTTTCCCAGCGAGAAAAATTCATCCTGCGCGAAGAACGCCAGTTTCTGAAAATTGCCTCTACACCCCATGCTGACCCGCACAAAGAGAAGATAAATCCATGATCGCCGTTATCTTTGAAGTGACTCCTCACCAAGCACATTACGACGAATATCTCGCCATCGCTGGCGAGTTGCTTCCACTTCTGCAAGACATGGACGGCTTTATTTCGATCGAACGGTTCAGTTCGCTCACCACACCGGGCAAAGTTTTATCGCTGTCGTTCTGGCGTGATGAGGATGCAGTCAAGGCATGGCGCAATATTGCCGAACACCGTGCGGCCCAGGATGAGGGCCGCAACCGTGTCTTTGCCGATTACCGCCTTCGGGTGGCCGGGGTAATCCGTGATTACGGCATGACACCGCGCGATCAGGCACCCGATGATTCACACGCTCATCACGACATGGCAGGTAATAAGCCTTAGGTTTTGACACTGACCGGTTTCGGGGACGGATCATCCTCCCCGATACTGGCAGCCTCATCAACCTCAACCGGTGCCGCGCCGCCCTTGTAATCAAGCAACATCACCGCCAGCACAACAATACCCGCCCCAATGAAAATGACTGGCATCGGCAGCATGTCAAAAAAGATCAAATCCATGGCCACCGAAAACGGCAATGCGGTGTAGGCCGCGGGCGACACCACGCTGGCATCAGCCACACGCACCGCACGCAACACCATGTAATTGGTCATCATGGCAAAGAACCCGGCACCCGATGAATACAGCCAATCGGCCAAAGACGCCGGATGCCAGGTGATGATGGCAATCGGCACCCAGATCACCACCGCAATGATTTGCGGCCAGAACAGCATTGAAAAATTGGTCTCTGTCCGGGTCAGCACCTTGGCAAACAGGGTCTGGGCCGAAAAACAAAACGCCCCGATCAGCGCCGCGCCGACGCCAAGTGGCACGCCAAAGCCCTGCATACGCGGTGCACACATCACCCACACCCCGACCAGTCCAAGTAGGGTGGCGATCAGTTTACGCGCCGTCAGCTTTTCCCCCAAAATCACCACCGCCAGCAGCACAGTCAAAAGCGCTTCGATAAACAAATAGGCATTGACCTCGGCGATGCTCATTTGACGCAGGGCAAAAAACACGAAGAACAACGATCCATACCACAACAGCCCTCGGGCAACATGCGCCATGGGCCGCTTGGTGCGCACCAAACGGGTGCCGAGAAACATTACAATGATCAGGAAAACCGGGACCGTGGTAAGCGCCCGCATCGCAAGAATCTGTGCGGTCGGCACATCATGCGATACCAGCTTGGCACAGACATCGACACAAACGCCCGATGCCATGGCCGCAGTCATCCACAAAACACCGCGGACATTTCCGCTAAGGCGCAACAGCGTCTCGGTCATGATCGTTCCTGAGTGAAAATGATAATGGGGGTTTCCGGCAGCCCGGGGAGACTGCTGCGTGGTGGCGCAAGGAGACATCTTTTGCAAAGCAGGCCGGAAACCCTTATGGCGATGATCCTGCCTGCAAACTTCACAAAATACGAATGAGGAGTTTTCAGCCATTGCTGAGATTTTTTTGCCCCACTTCGCGAGCGATCCTGATAGACAGTAAAGCCCTGCAAAAATCAGCCCTGACGGATATGCCTCATGCGTCGCAAATTGCCACCGCTCCGCGCACTTGTCGCCTTTGAAGCCACCGCCCGCCACCAAAGTGTCAAGGGGGCGGCTGAGGAATTGCATGTCACGCAAAGTGCGATCAGCCATCAGCTGCGTCAGTTGGAAGAAAACCTTGGTGTGGTGCTGTTTACCCGCAAGGGCCGTGGCCTTAGCCCAACGAAATCCGCAGAGCTTCTTTTACCCCGCCTGACCGAGGCGCTGGACGGCATTGCCGATATCACTGGCGAAGTTGGCCCGGACAAGGGAAAGGCCATCCGCATTGGCGCGCTGGCGACCCCGGCCCTGACAGTTTTGCTATATGAACTTGATAATCTGCGCGGTCGCCTGCCTGCCGACATTCCGGTCCAGTTTCGCAAGATTGAATTTGATGACGACCTTGATCCGCTTGAGATTGACCTGGCCCTGCAAATCGCCCCCAAAGACCTGCCGGGTCCGGAAAACTGGATCACCGAACTTTTGACACCCGAAGTTTACACCGCCTTTGCCGCCCCGGAATGGCTGGAAAAACGCGGGCTTGATGCCTGTAAAATTGATGTCGGGCAGCTCAGTCCGCGCGACATTTTGCTGATCGACAGCGACAGTGAACAGTTTTCTCAAATCGAACAATGGTTCAAAGACGCCCACTTCTCTCTCGCTGATTGCTGGACCTTCAGCCACCATATCTGGGCGCTGGAAGCCGCCCGCGCCGGACAGGGCATCGTTGCCAGCACCGATGTCGTGGCGCGCAACTATGTCGAACGCGGTGAGTTGGTCGCACTGAATTTCCCCGACTTCATTTCCCACTGGTGGTACCGCCTTCTGATCCGACCAGCCCGCCAAAAAGACCCGGTCGTGATCGAAGCCGCCAACTGGATTCGCGAACTGATCAATCCAAAAACTGCTTCGCTTGCGCGGCGCAAGGTTTTGTAATTGATTTGTCGGTTGTGCTGCCCTGCTCTAAGAGATAAGGTTTATACATAAAAAAGCAGGAAAACCTGCCGATGTAAAAATAGGGTAATGTGGGGAAGATGACATCCTTGGTATCGGTCGTCGTAACGACCTATAACTGGCCAGAAGCGCTTGGGCTGGTGCTGAATTCTCTTGGTGATCAGACAGATCGAAATTTCGAAATCATCATCGCCGATGACGGATCAGCCGGTGAAACCACCCGCGTGATCGAAAATTTTGCTGCCAAATGCTCTATTCCCGTCAAACATTACTGGCACGAAGACAGCGGGTTTCGCGTCGCCAAGGCCCGCAACGGTGCGATCGCCATGGCTGAGGGTGAACTTGTTATCTTTATTGATGGCGATTGCTGCGTCATGCCGGACTTCGTCACCCGTCACCGCAAAGCAGCCGAGGCTGGCTGTCTGGTGTCAGGCAAACGGGTATTCCTTAAACAACGGCTGACCAAAACACTTCTTGCGCGCCGCTGGACCTTTCACAAATGGCCGCGCGCGGGGCTTTTCATGCTGTCCCTGTTTGGTTTTGCCAACCGCCCGTTCCAGTTCATACGCCTGCCCCACAAAGGCCCCTGGCTCTGGGAACATCGCGATTGCTGGCGCAAGGCGCAAACCTGCAATCTCGGGGTTTTCAAATCCGATATTGACCGTGTTCAGGGTTTTGACGAAGCCTATGAAGGACATGGCCTGGAAGATTCGGACTTTGTCCTGCGTCTTTTGCGCTCGGGGTTGAAACGCAAGAATGTTGAATATTGCTCCCCGGTTTTGCATTTATATCATGCGCGCGGAACAGCCAGCCGGGAGGCCAAGCGTGCCGAAGGTACAATTTCCAACTGGTCGCTGTTTAACGAACATCTGCTAAAAGACAGCGAACGCTTCCTGCCATTTGGTAAAAAACCCACTGCACCGCAGCAAAAAACCTCGGTTGATTCCAAACCCAATCCTGAGTTTACCTGAATTTCGACCAAGGATGCATGCGCGCCCCCTTGGAACTGGCAACATTTCGCGATAAAAGGGCGGCATCATTCTCCTTCGGGTGCGTTTGCGCATCCCCGAAGCCCAAAACAGTCGTCCCGATCATTCGGGGCATGCCTTTATAAAAGCGAAAGGGATTTTCCCAGATGGATCTCAATAAGATTCCCGTCGGTAAAGATGTTCCGTGGGACGTCAACGTCGTCATCGAAATTCCGCAAGGCGGTCCGGTCAAATACGAAGTCGACAAGGATTACGGTGCGGTATTCGTTGACCGTTTTCTGCATACCTCAATGTACTACCCGGTCAATTACGGCTTCATCCCCAACACCCTTGGTGAAGACGGTGACCCGGTTGATGCGATGGTCATGTTCCGCGAGCCGGTAGTTGCTGGTTCGGTGATCCGGGCCCGTCCGGTCGGCGTTCTGATCATGGAAGACGAAGCCGGTCAGGACGAAAAACTGATCTGCGTTCCCCATGACAAGATCGACCCCTATTACACCGACATCAAATCGCATGAAGATCTGCCACAGATTTTCCGTGATCAGATTCAGCACTTTTTCGAACGCTACAAAGACCTCGAAAAAGGAAAATGGGTCAAAGTCACCGGTTGGGAAGGCGCTGAAAAAGCTGCCAGCCTGATCGAAGAAGGTGTGGCCCGTCTCGCCAAGTAATTGGCCTGACGCCAAGCGATAGATCTTCCAGCAACGCTCTGCCTCATAGCAGGGCGTTGTTTTTTTCACCTATGGCGAAATGCGATCGGGCTTGCCATATCTAAAACACAGACAAACACGCCATTCCCGGCCCTATCGCCAGGTCTTTTTAAAGACCGACAAGGCCAGGCGGCGAAATTAATCGTATCAATGATTTGTGAACGGACTTGCGAAACGTTCGATTTGCCACATTTCTACCGTTGTTGTTTTGCACCGTCCCTGTGACAGCTGATGAACATCGATTTGAAACGCTGTCCAAGACGACATTGCCCCATTGCCGCGAGGAAACTGATCGAATGCAAAGCGAGGCCATCGCACATTCTGTTTCCCATCCGGTCGAGATTTCTGTCTCGCCGGATGGCATGTTGCGCGTGGGTGATGATACATTTCGCTGCGCGCTGGGGGTGAATGGTGTCATTGAGGCCAAGGATAAAACCGAAGGCGATGGCAAAACCCCGGCCGGTCGCTGGCGGCTGCGCTATGTGATGTATCGCGCCGATCACAGGCCGTGCCCGCGCACCAAATTGCCGGTAACAACAATTTCCTTTGCCGATGGCTGGTGCGACGACCCAACCCATCGTGACTATAACTGCCCGGTACGCCTGCCGTTCGATGCCAGCCATGAGAAGCTATGGCGTGACGATAACGTCTATAACATCGTGGTTGTCCTTGGCCATAATGATGACCCGCCGGTTCCCGGAAAAGGGTCTGCAATCTTTATGCATGTCGCCAAACCCGGTTACAGTGGCACAGAAGGCTGCGTCGCCTTGTCAGAACCCGATCTGGAAACAGTTCTGCGTCTGGCAACGTATGACACATACATCACCATCAATCCGTAAAATCATGCACTTGCCGTTTGAGCGCTGACATCCTAGGTTCATTGGCCGGATATAATTACAGGACAGGTCATGATTGAAGACGATTATCTCTATAAAAAAGGTGGCATAGCAGGTTTTGGATCGCGTCTGAAAGGTGTTTTCGGATCGCGCAAATTCTGGCTGCGCGGCCTTGCCATAATCGTTCTTGTCGCTGCGGTATATTATCCTGCAGGCATGGCAATGATCCACAACGTCGATGATAATCCGGATTTTTCTGGCAATTACCAAGGTGGCAGCCATGCGGTCAACACCGCCGCTGCCCTGATTGACCGCGAAGTTAATCAGAACCGCTGGACGGCAAATGATCCGTTTTTCCTGCCCGGCGGGGCTCTTGACA
Organism: Thalassospira lucentensis MCCC 1A00383 = DSM 14000; assembly: GCF_000421265.1. GTDB lineage: Bacteria > Pseudomonadota > Alphaproteobacteria > Rhodospirillales > Thalassospiraceae > Thalassospira > Thalassospira lucentensis. Next base: position 338,050 of record NZ_ATWN01000006.1, read on the forward strand.
ATATGCCAAACTTCCAGACCGGCATTATCTATGCCCTGTCACGCTTTTCGATCGAGCTGTCTGATCAGATTGGCCGCACACGTGGATCAAGTCAGGTCGATCCCGATCTTGATAATGCCGCGGGCCTGTTGAAATTCCGCGGTGACAAATGGGTGTTTGATCCCAGTGTATCGCTGCTGCCCGGTGTCACCTCCGAACAGCAATATCGCGACGCCATCCGTTCGCTCGATAAATATAATCAGCGCCTGATCAACGGAAATGCAGTTTTTGAACGCCGTGCCGATAACCTGCAGGAAACCCTGAACCGGTTTGCCAATGATCTTGGTTCGGCATCTGCCGTGATTGACGACAAGGTTGACGCTCCGTCGGTCTTTGATCGTACGGCTGATGACGTGTTCTATGCCACCAAGGGCCGCCTTTATGCCTATAGCCTGATCCTGCGCGATCTTGGCACGGATTTCGAACAGGTCATCAATGAGCGCCAGGTCGCCCCGGCATGGGCAGAAATGGTTGGATCTCTTCAGGCCGCTGCCGCCCTTGATCCGCTGGTGGTGGTCAATGGATCAGCAGATGGCATCATTTTCCCCAACCATCTGGCAGGTCTTGGTTTTTACCTGCTCAGGGCCCGCACTCAGATACGCGAAATCAGCAGCATCCTGCAGCGCTAATCATCATTTTGGCCCCCTATCGCAGCTTGCGAATACCTGACCCGCGCGCTGCGACTTGATCTTTTCGCCTTTTTGCCCCATTTAAGGGCTAACCATATGAAACGCAGATTGCCGAGCGGGCGCGCATTCGCCCCGGCAATCAGAGTGAGAGGACAAGCAACCATGTTCATTCAAACCGAACCGACCCCGAATCCCGCGACGCTCAAATTCCTGCCGGGCGAAGAGGTTATGGGCCGTCTGGGCACAGCAAACTTCGTCAAAAGCGACGAAGCCGTCAAATCGCCGCTGGCGCGCAAGCTGTTTGAAGTTGATGGCATCGCCGGTGTCTTTCTGGGCGGTGATTTCATCACCATCACCAAAGACGACTCCAAAGACTGGCAGACCTTAAAGCCCCAGGTTCTCGGCGGGATCATGGAGCATTACACCTCTGGTCAGTCGGTTCTCGATCAAAATTCGGATGCCGCAACCGGTGCCAGCACCGCGGCCGAAGGTGACAACGAACTGGTCAGCCAGATCAAGGAACTGCTTGATACCCGTGTCCGCCCGGCCGTGGCACAGGATGGCGGCGACATTGTCTTCCATAAGTTCGAAGACGGTGTTGTTTACCTTGAAATGCACGGCGCATGTGCCGGCTGCCCCAGCAGCACCGCGACCCTGAAAATGGGCATTGAAAACATGCTGCGCTATTACGTGCCCGAAGTTCAGGCTGTTGAACCCGTCATGGCTGACTAATTTTCCGAGTCGTTAAAAAATTCTTACGCCCGGCGCAAACTTTTCTGTGCGCCGGGCGTTCTTATTGCGCGCCGAACGTAAAGGATAGTGGGGACTTCTCAACCACGGGAATATTGTCCGTTGCGATCCATGCCGTCGGCAGGCATAGATAACGGCCACTTGGGACGGACAGTGAACCTGATCCTGGAGATAGAATGATGACTAGCGCAGAAACTGGAAATTACCGTAAAATTGCGCTCGCTTCGCTCGTCGGAGCGGTCAGCTTACTCTATATTGGCATTTTTGCCGGAATTGATATTTCGCCAGTACCAACAAGCCCCGACACAGAAACTTCTGTGGAGGTGATTGATGATGCTGTTGTCAAAAAAACCAAACCGGCCTATCGCCGGGGTCCTGAAGTCATCGCACTGGGCCAGTACTTCAAAAGCATCGGCTATCGCCTGCCCGATGTTACCGAAGTCCCGCGCGTTTATATCAAACGCGTTCCCAAAGGGCTTGGCGAACTGGCATCGGTCGATGAACGCAAACAGCTTTTCCTCCGAATCATGCTGCCGCTGTCGATGCGCGTAAACGAGGAAATCATTGTCCGTCGTGAACGGTTGATGGCCATTCAGGCCAAAGGTATTTCCGGCATCCCGGTCAACGCCAATGATCAGCAATGGGTCGAACAACTGATGAAACGCTATCGCGTGACCGATGGTGGCATCACGGCCTTGCTGGAACGCATCGACATTATCCCGACCTCCTTGATGCTCGCCCAGTCGGCTGAGGAAAGCGGTTGGGGCACGTCGCGTTTCGTGCGCAAGGGCAATGCCCTGTTTGGTCAATGGGCGTGGGGCGATGACGAAGGCATTGTTCCCGAAGATCGCGCCGATGGTAAAACCCACGTCATCAAGGCCTTTGCCAGCCTGATGGACAGTGTGCGGGCCTATGCACGCAACATCAATTCGCATCCGGCCTATCAGGTGCTGCGTGAAAAACGCGCTGAACTGCGCGCCGACGGGCAGTTGGTCACAGGCTGGGACCTTGCATCCACCCTGACAAAATATTCCGAACGCGGCGAAGAATATGTCGATAGCCTGCATGCCATCATGCGGGTCAACGACTTGACCGACCTTGACGGACTGGCGTTTGCCGCAGATGACGTGCCACCCCCGCCAAAGGTTCTGGCATTTCTTGAAGACTGATCAGACCTGCTGTCACCATGACAAAGTTCACAAAAAAAGGGATCCAAATGGATCCCTTTTTTATTTAACTGTCACGTCCTGAAATACGTTGTCACCTACAGGAGATGACAATGTCTACTTCAGGCAAAGTGCGTCGTAAGCGCACACAACGAGATTACAACATGGGCTTTAAACTGGCTGTTGTTGATCAGGTTGAAAAAGGCGAACTGACCTATAAGCAAGCGCAGGACCGCTATGGCATTCAGGGACGAAGTACAGTCCTGAACTGGTTGCGCAAACATGGTAAGCTCGACTGGTCCACAGCGAGGCACACAGCCATGTCCAAATTGGAAGAAACCCCGGAACAAAAGATCAAGCGTCTTGAAAGGGAGCTTGAGGATGAGCGGATCCGCGTCATGGTCCTTGATG
>NZ_ATWN01000007.1 GCF_000421265.1 Thalassospira lucentensis MCCC 1A00383 = DSM 14000
CCATCAAGGACCATGACGCGGATCCGCTCATCCTCAAGCTCCCTTTCAAGACGCTTGATCTTTTGTTCCGGGGTTTCTTCCAATTTGGACATGGCTGTGTGCCTCGCTGTGGACCAGTCGAGCTTACCATGTTTGCGCAACCAGTTCAGGACTGTACTTCGTCCCTGAATGCCATAGCGGTCCTGCGCTTGCTTATAGGTCAGTTCGCCTTTTTCAACCTGATCAACAACAGCCAGTTTAAAGCCCATGTTGTAATCTCGTTGTGTGCGCTTACGACGCACTTTGCCTGAAGTAGACATTGTCATCTCCTGTAGGTGACAACGTATTTCAGGACGTGACAACTCATAAAAAAAGGGAAGGCATTTTGCCTTCCCTTTTTCGCGCGGAGAAACGTCGTTAGTTGGCCTGACGACGTAGGAAGGCCGGGATCTCAAGAAGGTCATCAGACGCACCAGGCGTCTTGCCCCGGGAAGAGGGCTCCTTGTTCATGACCTGCGATCCATCATCGTGCAGGGGCATTTCGGTCTGACGCGGCGCAGGTGCCTGCGGTTGCCCGACCTTGGGGGCAGCATGCTGTTGCGGCTGTCCCTGCTGTTCCCTGGCGGTTTTGTTTTTACCAAACAGGCTGCTTAGGACCGAACGCGGCGATGTTGCGTTCTGGGCATCTGCGGCCTCAAAGACGTCCGGGCTGTGTTTGCTGACCGGTGCGGCTTCGCTTGGTGAAACAGCGCGCGGCGGAATGAATGCCATGTCGCCGTTGCTGTTTGGTTTTTCGGTTGCACGCAGGACCGGTTTCGGTTTCAGGACCGTCTGGCCCATTTCAATCGAACCGGTTTGCTGTGCTTCGGCCTGATGGTTCAATTCTGGCTGATGCGCGCTGCCGGTGGCAGCAAAGCGATCTGCTGGAATCTGATCAATCGAAGCACCGCCTGCATAGTCATCCTGTGCCATACCGGCTTCTGGTGCGCTGGCAGCGGCATTGCCGGCACCATGCTGACCAAATGACGGTGCGGCTGCGACTTTTTCTGCCGGTTCAGCCGCCTTGGGCTGTGCGACGGAAACAGTGGTTGGCTGCGGACGACGGACATCCTCGGCATCAATACCGGTTGCCACCACAGAAACACGCAACGCGCCTTCGATGGTCGGATCAAAGGTCGACCCAAAGATGATGTTGGCTTCGGAGGCGACTTCTTCGCGAATACGGTTCGCGGCTTCGTCGACTTCGTAAAGCGCCATGTCCATGCCGCCGGTGATGTTGATCAGGACAGCACGTGCGCCCTTCATCGATGCATCTTCCAGAAGCGGATTTGCGATGGCAGCTTCGGCGGCCTCAAGGGCACGTTTTTCGCCAGATGCTTCGCCGGTTCCCATCATGGCTTTGCCCATCTCGCTCATCACAGTGCGGATATCGGCAAAGTCAAGGTTCACAAGACCGGGAACCATCATAAGGTCGGTAATCGAACGCACGCCATTGCGCAGAACATCATCTGCCATCTGGAAGGCATCTGCGAACGTGGTTTTTTCATTCGCAACCCGGAACAGGTTCTGGTTCGGAATGATAATCAGGGTATCAACATACTGTTGAAGTTGCTCGATCCCCTGTTCGGCAGTGCGCATGCGGCGCGTGCCTTCAAAATGGAATGGCTTGGTCACAACGCCGACGGTCAGAATGCCTGCCTCTTTGGCAGCACGTGCGATGACCGGCGCTGCACCGGTACCCGTACCACCGCCCATACCGGCGGTGATGAATACCATGTGGCAGCCTTCAAGCTGTGCCTGAATTTCTTCAATGGATTCTTCTGCTGCGGCACCCCCGGCATCGGGACGTGCACCTGCACCCAGGCCTTGGGTGATTTTGCGGCCAAGCTGCATTTTGCGCGTGGCTTTGCTTTGGCTCAGGGCCTGAGAATCGGTATTGGCAACAACAAAGTCACACCCTTCAAGTTCGGATGTGATCATGTTGTTCACGGCGTTTCCGCCAGCACCGCCGACACCGATAACGGTGATCTTCGGTTTTAGGTTTTCTTCCGTTTCAGGTACGGAAAAACTGATTGTACTCATTGTTTGCTCTTCCTCTCCGCGCTTTAGAGCTTAAAGATCTACGCGACCTTCCCTTTGCCACGTATGTCAGAACACGTCCTGACACAAAGACCTCCAAGATGGTTTTAGCTGGCAAAGAGTTATTGGCGTGTTAATGCGCGCAAAAGTTTTCGAAAAAATGCAAAAAAAATCTGCATTCATTCCGATTTGCTCAGCAAACCTGCGGATTGCTTGGTTTTTGATGTTGGGAAACTAGAAATTTTCTTTAAACCACGCACCAAGACGGCCCCAGCGACCACCCGATTGGCGGATATTGGCCATGGCTTCGCTTAATGGGTCGTTTTGCTGTTCGACGGCGCGCAGCAACAATCCGGCACAGGCCGAAAACGCCGGACCCGCGGTTGCTTCGGCAAGGCCGGTGACGCCGTGTGGATGTGCGATACTTGCCGGACGTTCAAACATCTGGTTTGCCAGATCAGAAATGGCATTGAGCTGACTGGCACCCCCGGTCAAAACGATGCTGCGCCCGCCGATCTGTGACAGACCATGTTCTTCAAGTTGATCACGGATCAACTCAAACGTTTCTTCAAGGCGCGGTTTGATGATGTTGATCAACATCGATCGCGGCACATGATTGAAATTGTTTTCGTCTTCATCGCCAATCACCGGAACTGCAAGGATTTCCTGATCATCGGATGGGGATGTCAATGCACTGCCATGCAGGGTTTTCATCCGTTCCGCATGGTTAAGCGACGTGTTCAGCCCATAAGCGATATCGCGCGTCACATGCGCCCCACCGACGGGAACCGAGGCGGTATAAATCACCTGTCCACCGTGGAAAACCGCAACACTGGTTGTCCCGGCCCCCATATCAATCACGGTGGCACCAAGGTCGCGCTGATCGGGTGTTAAGGCCGAAAGACCCGATGCCAGCGGGGTGACAACGGTTTCCCTGATGGCCAGATGGCAGCGGCGCAAAAGCGTATCAAGATTGCGAAGCGGGGCTGTCTGGGTGCGCACAAAATGAAGATCAAGACCAAGGGTCGATCCATACATTCCGCGCGGATCATTCATGCTGTTGGTACCATCCACCCGGAAGCCAAGCGGAACCGCGTGGATCAGTTCGTCACCGGCCTGACGCAACAGGGCTTCTTTCTGATCATTGAGTTTTCTGATCTCAAGATTGCCAATCGGTCGGGACCCAAGGGGCAATTCAACCGTATGTGTTTCCGATTCGGGTTGTCCCCCCGACAGGTTTACGATCACGGATTCAATCGTGTGCCCCGCCATTTTTTCGGCGGCGTTGACCGCCGCCAAGACAACTTCCTGTGCGGCATCAAGATTGGAAATTGCGCCGCTTTGCAGCCCCTTGGACATGTTGTGACCAATGCCGATGATTTTCGGCGGCAGGTCTTTTTCACGTCGGGCAATAAAACAGCAGACCTTGGACGTTCCAATGTCCAAAGCCGCAATCAATCCTGATTTGGTTTTGCTGCGTGCCAATTGAGTGCTCGAAATCTTTTTTAAAGTTATTGGTTCGATTAATCAGGACTTGTCCCCAACGTCCGAACCTTACGCCCGTTTTCCACTAAAAGCCGTTGCAAATTGGTTAAGGCTGACCGGAGTCTTTTGCAATACGTCAATCTGATCACGGGAATTGGCATTTTGCGGTGCAAAATGACAGGGATGATCAACCGCGGGTTTTCTCTGGTTATAGCTTTGTTGTACTGCAACGTTACAGGCCCAGCTTGACAGTCAACTGTAACGTTGCAGTAATTAACCGCCAAATCATAAAACCAACAGGGAGGAAACAGCATGTTTCTTGGCAAAATGACACGTGCCGGGATCGGAATGATCGCGGCACTCGGACTTTCGACCAGCATTGCATCGGCTCAGGAAAGTGTAGAAGTCCTGCACTGGTGGACAGCCGGTGGTGAAGCCAAGGCGCTTCAGGTTCTGAAAAAGGATCTCGAAGATCAGGGCGTTTCATGGAACGACATGCCGGTCGCAGGTGGTGGCGGTGAGCAGGCAATGACCGTTCTGCGCGCACGCGTGACATCGGGCAACGCCCCAACCGCTGTTCAGATGCTGGGCTTTGATATCAAGGACTGGGCGGGCGAAGATGTTTTGGCCAACCTTGATGCGCTGGCGGAAAAGGAAGGCTGGGAAGAGGTTGTTCCCGATGCTCTGAAAGACTTTTCAAAGCATGACGGTCACTGGATTGCCGCCCCGGTCAATGTCCATTCCACCAACTGGGTCTGGGCCAACAAGGCAATTTTTGAAGAACTTGATCTGAAACAGCCGACCAACTGGGATGAGTTGATCGCCGCCCTTGATAAGATCAAGGACGCTGGTTACACCGCCGTCGCCCATGGCGGGCAGGCGTGGCAGGATGCCACCATCTTTGATGCGGTTGTGATGGCAACCGGTGGTCCGGACTTCTATCAGGCATCCATGATCGATACCGATCCGGATGCATTGGGATCAGATACGATGCAAACCGTGTTTGATCGCATGGCGAAATTGCGCACCTATGTTGATGACAACTTCTCGGGCCGCGACTGGAACTTGGCAACCGCGATGGTGATCAACAAGGAAGCCGGTGTGCAGTTCATGGGTGACTGGGCCAAGGGTGAATTCCTCAATGCCGGTAAAGTCCCGGATACCGATTTTATGTGCTTCCGCTTCCCCGGAACGCAGGATGCGGTAACGTTCAACTCTGACCAGTTTGTCATGTTCAAGGTTGGTGAGGACCGCCAGGACGCCCAGATGAAACTGGCATCTGCGGTCATGTCGCCAAGCTTCCAGTCGGCCTTTAACGTGGTCAAGGGATCGGTCCCGGCCCGTACGGATGTTTCAAACGACGCCTTTGATGCGTGCGGTAAAAAAGGCATGGCCGAACTGGCTGCGGCCAACAAAAAAGGCACGCTGTTTGGCTCTATGGCGCATGGTCACTCGGTCCCGGCCGGGGTCAAAAATGCCATGTATGACGTGATCACCGCCCATTTCAACGGCGAGTACGACAGCGCGACGGCTGCTGAAGAACTCGTCAATGCGGTGGCATCCGCCCAATAAACCAAAACGATAAACCGACGGCCGGTGCGAACATCGGCCGTCGGATAACGTGCGGAGCATTACTGATGCAACCATCCTTGCCCGGCAAGGCACAAGCAACCCTGCGGGAAGTTCTGCCCCGTCTGGTGCTGAGCCCAAGCCTGTTTCTGATCCTTTTATTCGTTTACGGATTTATCATTTACACCGGTTATCTGTCGCTGACCGACAGCCGGATGCTGCCATCTTATGATCTCGAAGGGTTTGGCAACTATGCCAACCTGTGGGGGCAACGAAACTGGCTGGTTGCCCTTCAGAACCTTGCGATTTTTGGCATTCTTTACATCGCCATCTGCTCGGTGCTTGGCTTGGTGCTGGCGATTTTGCTTGATCAAAAAATACGCGGCGAAGGCATCCTGCGCCCGATCTATCTTTATCCGATGGCGCTGTCGTTTATCGTCACCGGGACGGCGTGGAAATGGTTTCTGGATCCGGGTCTTGGTCTTGAAAACACCATGCATTTGTGGGGCTGGGAAAGTTTCACCTTTAACTGGATCAAGGATCGCGACATGGCGATCTATACCGTGGTGATTGCCGCTGTCTGGCAATCATCGGGGTTTGTCATGGCAATGTTTCTGGCCGGGCTGCGCGGCATTGATAGCGAAATCATGAAAGCCGCCCAGATGGACGGGGCCAGCCGATGGAGCCTCTATACCCGGATCGTCATTCCGCAATTGCGCCCGGTATTTCTGTCGGCCTTTGTGGTTTTGGCCCATCTGGCGATCAAGGCCTATGACCTTGTCATTGCCTTGACCAATGGCGGACCGGGGCGTGCGACCGAACTTCCCGCGACCTTCATGTATTCCTATACCTTTACCCGCAATCAGATGGGGGTTGGGGCATCATCTGCTGTGATCATGCTCGCCATGATTGCATCGATCATTGTGCCTTACCTTTATTCCGAACTCAGGGAGCGTCGCTAATGGCCCGTTCAACGCAACCTTCGTTTGGCACCGGCAAGCTTATGCGTGCTGCCCTGTATGCGGTTTTGATCCTGTTTGCGGTTTATTATCTGCTGCCGCTGTTTGTCATGCTGGTCAATTCGGTTAAGACACTCGATGAAATCCGCGGTGGCAACATGATGTCACTGCCCGAGGTTTTCACGATTGAGCCCTGGTTGAACGCGTGGTCCAGAGCCCAGATCGGGGTCGAACCCACCGGGCTTAGCCCCTATTTCATCAACAGCATCATGATGGTCGTGCCTGCTGTTGCGATCTCGACCGCCCTTGGGGCGATGAATGGGTATGTCCTGACCAAATGGCGGTTTCCCGGCGATAAGATCATTTTTGGTTTGATGCTGTTTGCCTGCTTCATCCCGTTCCAGATTGTCCTGATCCCGATGGCCCGTGTTTTGGGCATGATCGGCATTGCAGGCACGACAAGCGGTCTGGTGCTGGTGCATGTGGTCTATGGGCTTGGCTTTACCACCTTGTTTTTCCGCAACTATTACGCGGCATTTCCTGATGAACTGATCAAGGCGGCCAAGATGGACGGGGCCGGGTTCTGGCGAACCTTTACCCGTATTTTATTGCCCAGTTCCGGGCCGATCATTGTCGTGACCGTAATCTGGCAGTTCACCAATATCTGGAATGATTTCCTGTTTGGCGCGTCCTTTGCCGATTTTGATTCGATGCCAATGACCGTGGCACTCAACAACCTCGTTTCATCCTCGACCGGGGTTAAGGAATACAATGTGCATTTTGCTGGTGCGGTGCTTGCGGCCCTTCCGACACTGATCGTTTACGTCGTTTCCGGGCGCTATTTCGTGCGTGGATTGATGGCCGGTGCGGTCAAGGGCTAAGCCAAGCAAAGCCAAAAGCACCCAAAAAAGAATTACAGGGAAGTTATCATGTCCTTTCTACAAATCGACAAGGTTTGCAAAAGTTTCGGTCCAATCAATGTGTTGCGCGATATCTCGCTTGATGTTGAGGAAGGCGGGTTTCTTGTGCTGGTCGGCCCGTCAGGCTGTGGCAAATCAACACTTCTGAACACGATTGCCGGGCTTGAAAAGCTGACAACCGGGGAAATCCGCATTGATGGCAATGTGATTGATGATTTGCCGCCTGCCGAACGCAACATCGCGATGGTGTTTCAAAGCTACGCGCTTTATCCCAACATGAATGTCGGGCAAAACATCGCCTTTGGCCTTGAAATGCGCGGCATGCCAAAGGGCGAACGTGATGCCAAGGTGGCAGAGGCAGCCAAAACCCTTCAGATCGAACATCTGCTGGATCGTAAACCCGGTCAGCTTTCCGGTGGGCAACGCCAACGTGTGGCGATGGGGCGTGCGCTGGTGCGCAATCCGCAACTGTTCCTGTTTGATGAACCGCTTTCAAACCTTGATGCCAAGTTGCGCGTGGATATGCGTACTGAAATCAAACGCATGCATCAGACATTCGGCACCACGATTGTCTATGTCACCCATGACCAGATCGAAGCCATGACACTGGGTACACGCATTGCGGTTCTTAAAGACGGGGTCGTGCAGCAATACGGCACGCCTGCCGAAATTTATAACGATCCGACCAATCTGTTTGTCGCTGATTTCATGGGATCGCCTGCAATGAATCTGATCCCGGCAACGGTACGTGGCAACGGGGTTGAAATGGCACGTGCGGACGAAGACCCGCTGGTGCTGGGATTTGATCAATTGCCCGGCGATGTGGCCGCATATGAGGGGCAGGAAGTCATTGTTGGTATCCGGCCCGAAGCCATCACCGATGCGGATAGCCGGGCGGCGATGCGGGCCGGGCAACAGGTGACCGCATCGTGCAAGATTGATGTGGTTGAACCCGCCGGGGCGGACATCTATGCCATTACTGCGCTTGGCGGTAAGGAAGTCGTGACGCGCTTGCATCAGGACTGGTTCGGGCAGGCCAACCAGCATACGGAATTGGTCTTTAACCTTGAAAAAGTTGTGTTTTTTGATCCCCAAAGCGGCGTAAGACTGCGTTAGAAAATACACATCGGAATGCCTTGCACGGAGGGACAGCGCGCTGTCTGAACATGATCCTGTTGGCAATTTGGGCCCGTCACGTGCCCAAAGCCGACCGACGCTTAAAACCATTGCGGAAATGACCGGCCTTGGGGTGACCACGGTGTCGCGTGCGCTTAAGGATGCGCATGACATCAGTGCCAAAACCAAACTGCGGGTGCGCAAGGTGGCCGATGCCATTGGCTATCACCCTGATCGGGCCGGGGTGCGGTTGCGCACAGGCAAAACCAATGTCATCAGTCTGGTGCTGGATCAAACCGACAAGGTGCCGGAATTTGCCCGACGTTTGATTGTCGGCATTTCCGATGTCATGCGCGGCACGCCGTACCATCTTGTTGTGACACCACAATCGCGCACCGATGATCCGATGGACCCGGTACGCTATATCCTGAATACACGCGCAGCCGACGGGGTGATTATTACCCATGTGCGCCCCGATGATGAACGCATTGAGGTGCTGCGCCAAAGCGGATTGCCCTTTGTCGCGCATGGTCGCAGCCTTACCGGGGCGGAGCACGCCTATCACGATTTTGACAATCGGGCCTTTTGCGAAATGGCGGCAAACCGCCTGATTTCGCGCGGGCGCAAACGGTTGGCACTGTTATCGCCACCATCGGAATTTTCGTATTATCAGGAAACGCTGGCCGGGCTGGCGGCAACGGCGAAGGCCGCCGGGGTGCCGTTCCAAGTCCTTGGTGGCATTGACCTTGATAGCAGCAGCGAAGTTCTGCGTCAGGCCGGTATGGCGTTGCGCCATCAGGATTATGTGCCCGACGGCATCATTTGCGGTAGCGAGCTTTGTGCCATGGCGCTGATTGACGGCATGATCCAGTCAGGCCTGAATGTCGGGCAAGATATTGATGTGATTGCCAAGGAAACGTCGGATTTGCTGAACTTTACCCGCCCAAGGATCGACAGTTTGCGCGAGGACCTGATTGTCGCCGGGCAGCAATTGGCGACCCACCTTTTGGATGTCATAGAAGGGCGCGATACCACCAACCTGCAATCGCTTAGTCAGCCGGTCCCGGTTTGGCGAAATGAGGGGTAAGGTGATCGCGTTTAAGGGGCCTAAATCCCACCCACAAACGTCGCATCAGGCATGTTTTAATTATTCATAAAAAATGAATAGTTGTTGTGATTGATCATTTTTAATGAATAACGCGAAGTTTGTTCGCAGCAGGGTGCATAATCGTCGAAAACACCAATAAGTAATATTGTATGATGATTTAATGTTGTGGTTTTGACGATGGAGCAGGAGGCCAGAGCGGGATCGACCGCGCCCTCTTTTTTTCCAGGTTGTGACGTCACGCTAGATTATCTTTTGGGATGAGTTGCAGCGTCATGCGGCATCACTCTTCTTAAGGGGCGACGGCGATCCGCTGGGGCACCTTGTGTATGAATGCGGTGTTATGCCGCGTCACCTTTTTTTGGTGGGCTGCGGCGTAGTTCGGCGGCACCGGGGGTGAGGCGGACGAAGGTGCGGTCGGGCAGGCGCAGATCGACGATCAGGACATCGCGTTCGAGCAGGTCATGTTCGTTATTGAGCACCGCAAGGCGTTGCCATGCCTTGTCCATGTCCTTTTCGGGCAGGCGGACATACATGCCGTTGGCAAGTTGAATGTTCCAGCGGCGGTGGCCGATGCGCTGCGCGCCGGTGACCTGATCATAGAGATGGGGTACTGATTTGATGATGCTGAGCATCTCGGCGGCGTGTTCGGGGGCGTCATCGCCGACCAGAACCGGCAGGTCAAGATAGTCGCCGAGTTCATAGTTCTGAAGCTGCGCGCCATCGCCATCAATCAGCACATGGTTGCCTTGATCTGTCTGCCAAAGGGCCAGCGGGCGGCGTTCGACGATGGAGACAATCAGGGTGTCGGGCAATTGGCGTTCGACAGCAGCCGTGCGCACCCATGACAGCTGTTCGATCCGTTCGCGTGCACTGTCGACGTCAAAGGTAATGATCGGGGTGCCGGGCTTTTTGCCGATGGCGGCCAACAATGCGTTGGGATCGGTTTTTTCGCGGCCCGATACTTCAATGTTTCTGACCGTCATGCCAAAATCGGCAGACAGGCGAATGGCTTCGTTCTGGGCGATGGTTAACCACGCATCCGCACGCCCGGTTTGCCACAGCGCAATCGGGCCAAGCGTAAAGACACCAATGAAGCCGGTCCACCAGACAACACGGGCGATCCGTTTGACGTTCGAGGCAACGCTGTGTTGTTTATCAAGCTTTTCGCGGCGTTCGCGCGCCTGTTCTTCGAGCGTGCTTGATGTTCCTAACGCTCGCATGAGGCGTCCTCCACCATCCATGCGACGATGTCGGCAAAGCTAAAGCCGTCATGGCGTGCGGCATCGGGGACAAGCGATGTCGGGGTCATGCCGGGCTGGGTGTTGATTTCAAGAATGGCCAGACGGTCGTGTTTGGGATCATAGCGGAAATCGGCGCGCGCAATCCCCCGGCATCCCAGCGCGCGATAGGCGGCTTCGGCGTTTTGGCGCAGTTTGGTGCGCAAATCATCGGAGATATCGGCGGGCACGACATGTTCGGAGCCGCCCTGGGCGTATTTCGATTCAAAATCGTAAAAGGCATGATTGCCGGTCAGGATTTCGATGACCTCCATCGCCTCGCCATCCTTGACCGCGACGGTCATTTCACGGCCCGGCACGAATTCTTCCTGCATGACGCCCGCCCCATGCACCCAGTCACGGGCCAGCATGTTTTGTTCTTCCTCGGCCGTCAGGATGATTTCAACCCCGACAGACGACCCTTCGTTATTGGGTTTGAGAACATAGGGTGGGGGCAGGGCCGCACCCTTGGCAATTTCATCGCGCGTCACCCAGACATGGCGGGCACAGGGAATGTCATATTCCATGAACATCGCCTTGGCCGACATTTTATCCATCGCAATGGCGGACGCGCGCACACCTGAATGGGTATAGGGAATGTCCATGATTTCAAGCAGGCCCTGAACTGCGCCATCTTCGCCCCAGCGGCCATGCAGGGCATTGAAAATCACATCGGGTTTGGGATCAATGGCGGTAAGCTGTGCGGCCAGATCGCGGGTCGCGTCAATTTCAGTCACCTGATAGCCCTTTTCACGCAGCGCCTTGATGCATTCAACGCCCGAGGACAGGGAGACTTCGCGTTCGGCCGACCAACCGCCATAAATGACTGCGACATGTTTGTTCATGCGTCTTTTCCTATGATTGAGTGGCCAAGGCGTTCGCCAATGCGCCGGATTTCCCAGCGCAAATCAACGCCACTGTGGTCTTTGACCCGTTTTTTGACTTCATCGCCCAACTGTTCAAGATCAAAGGCGGTGGCAGTGCCGAGATTGATCATGAAGTTGCAATGGTGCGGGGATATTTGCGCACCGCCAATGGTCAACCCACGACACCCGGCGGCATCAATGAGTTCCCACGCGCGGTCCGGTGTCGGATTGGCAAAAGTTGATCCGCCGGTACGCGATTTGATCGGTTGTGATCCGGCGCGGGTATCCTGAATTTCGGCCATGCGGTTGGCGATTTCACCGGGGTCACCGGATGTGCCACGCAGGATGGCGGATGTGAAAATCCAGTCATCGGGCACGCCGCAATGACGATAGGATAAATCCATGTCGTCGGGGGTGACGGTGTGCAGGTTGCCCTTGCCATCAATCGCGGTGGCCGAGACAAGTACATCCTTGATTTCGGTGCCATATGCCCCGGCATTCATGCGCAGTGCCCCGCCAATGGTACCCGGAATGCCCGACAGGAATTCCAGCCCGGCAATACCGGCCTGCTGGGCGGTTTGCGCAACATTCAGATCGAGTGCACCGGCCCCAACATGAATGTCGCCATCCTTGATCACGGCATCGGTAAACGGACGCCCCAGACGGATGACCACACCGCGAATGCCGCCATCACGGACCAGAAGGTTCGATCCCACCCCGATGACCGTTACAGGCATATCGGCGGGCTTTTTTTTCAGAAAACCGGCAAGATCGGCCTCATCGGCCGGACGGAACAACACATCAGCGGGGCCGCCGACCTGAAACCAGGTGACCTTTGACAATTGCGCGCCTTCGCGCAGCTTGCCACGGACCTTGGGCAGGCGGTCAATCAGAGGTGTGTGGTGTCCCGGCGTGCTCATGGTAACCTCAGTTTTTCAGGGCTTCGAGTTGGGCGGGCAGGGCGTTGGCCCATGCGCTGATGGAGCCGGCACCAAGGCAGACAACCAGATCGCCCGGTTTGGCCGCAGCGGCGATGACTTCGGCCAGTTTTTCCGGTCCTTCAAGCGCACTGACATGGCGATGACCCCGGTTGCGCAATCCTTCGACCAGTGCATCGCGTGATGCGCCTTCGATCGGGGTTTCTCCGGCTTCATAGACATCGGCGACAATGACGTTGTCGGCATCGTTAAAGCAGGTGCAGAAATCTTCGAACAGGTCATGCAGGCGCGAATAGCGGTGCGGCTGCACCACGGCGATGACATTGTTCTGGGTCGCCTGACGGGCGGCTTTGAGCACCGCCTTGATTTCGACCGGGTGGTGACCGTAATCATCAATGATGGTGACACCATCAACTTCGCCGGTTTTGGTAAAGCGGCGTTTGACCCCGGTAAATCCGTCAAAGGCGGAAACGATTTTTTCATCCGGGATGCCAAGTTCAAGGGCGACCGTGATCGCGGCCAGCGAGTTTGACACGTTATGGTCGCCAACCATCGGCAGGCGGACATCCTTGATGATGCGTTCTTCGCTATCGACCCGTTCGCGGATGACGACGTCAAAGACGCTGTCGGAGATGTTGGTGCGCACATTGGTCGCGCGGACATCGGCCTGTGGCGAGAAACCGAAGGTGAAAATACGGCGGTCGGTGACCCGGCCAATCAGGGCCTGAACTTCGGGATGGTCAATGCACAAAACGGCAAAGCCGTAAAACGGGATGTTTTGAACAAAGTTTTTAAAGGCTTCGCGCAGTTGGTCGAAGTCCTTCCAGTGATCAAGATGTTCGGGATCGATGTTGGTGACAACCGAAATGGTCGAGGGGACCTTCACAAAGGTGCCATCCGACTCATCGGCCTCAACCACCATCCAGTCGCCATCGCCAAGGCGCGCATTGGTGCCGTATGAATTGATGATGCCGCCATTGATGACGGTCGGATCAAGGCCCGCCGCATCCAGCATGGTGGCAACAAGTGACGTGGTGGTGGTTTTGCCGTGCGTGCCGCCAACTGCAATTGCGGCCTTAAGGCGCATCAGTTCGGCCAGCATTTCAGAACGGCGAACAACCGGGATCATGTCGGCACGTGCGGCAATGACTTCGGGGTTGTCAGATTTAACCGCGGTTGAAATCACAACCACGTTGGCATCGGTGATGTTGCCAGCTTCGTGGCCGACAAAGACCTTAATGCCAAGACCACGCAGGCGCTGAACATTGGCATTGTCAGAGATGTCAGACCCTTGCACCGAATAGCCAAGGTTATGGAGAATTTCGGCAATACCGGACATACCGATGCCGCCAATACCGACAAAATGGATGGTGCCGATGTTGAGCGGCAGGGTGTTCATTGCGTGTCTCCTTGGTCTTTCTTACTTATGTTTTCTGCATCCGGGGTGCCTGCGGGGTTGAGACCCAGCATATCAAGCACCATATCGGCCAGCCGTTCGGCAGCATTGGCGCGTCCGGCGGTTTTGGCGGCCTTTGCCGCACGGGTCAAGGCCGCAGGATTGCGTAAAAGCTTTGCCAGCCGGTCGGTGACGGTTTCACTGGAAAAACGGTCTTGCGGCATCAGCCATGCGCCCCCGGCGTCTTCGACCTGCTGGGCATTAAAACGTTGATGATCATCAATGGCATGGGGGAGTGGCACCAGCAAGCCGGGACGCCCGGCAGCGGTCAATTCGGCCACGGTTGATGCGCCGGAACGGGCAATCACCAGATGGCAATCGCGCAGGCGTTCGGGGATGTCATCGATAAAGGATGCCAATGTCACATCAATGCCCGACCCGTCATAGGTCTTGCGCACCGCATTGATGTCTTCGTCGCGGGCTTGCTGGGTGACGACAAGGCGGGTGCGAATGCCTTCGGGCAGGTTGACCAGTGCGGTCGGCAGGATTTCGGACAGAACGCGCGCCCCCTGTGACCCGCCGGTGATCAGAAGTTTGATCGGGCCGTCTTCGGTCGGTACGTCATAGGTGCTGTTGGCAAGGGCGGCGACTTCGGCGCGCACCGGGTTGCCAGTCCAGATGACTTTGTTCTGATCGGTCGGATCAATCAGGGTGACAGTGGGAAATGAGGTGGCAATGCGTTTGGCAGACCCTGCCACCAACCGGTTGGCACGGCCCAAAACGGCGTTTTGTTCATGAATGGCAAACGGAATGCCCAGCCACTTGGCCGACATGGTGGCCGGGATCGAGGCATATCCGCCAAAGCCGATGACGACAGCCGGTTTGGCCTTTTTAATCATCGAGCGGGCTTTGAGCGTGCCAAGCCCAAGACGGGCAGCACCCATGAGGCGGCCTTTAAGGCCCTTACCGGCGATCCCGCCCGCGGGCAGGATGATGGTTTGCACCCCATCGACCCCGTCGGTATAGCGCGCAGCCCGGGCATCGGTGAAAAACAGCACCTTTGCGCCGCGCCGCACCAGCGCCTTTGACAGGGCAACGGCGGGGAACATGTGACCGCCCGTCCCGCCAGATGTCACAGCGATGACCTGCCCGGCAAGCGGGGCGTCATTGGTGGTGGAAATATCAGGTTGTGTGAGTTTCGTCATCTCGTCCACATGTTACACGACGGCACGCGCCAAGGTTCCCCCATCAAAACCCGACAAAGGTTAATATCCCTTCAAGCGGGGACGTTTGTAGGGCGGGAATTTGTCGTTTTTTTGGGACGGGGGTGTCGTTGGGATGTTTGAGGGCGGGGAAGGTGGTGACGTGCTGTTTAAGGCTGCGTTCGTGGTGGGATGGACTCCCGCCTTCGCGGGAGTGACGGTGTTTTGGGTGTTGGGGGATGTCGCCCTTTTGGCCGTCATTCCCGCGCAGGCGGGAATCCAGTGGTTAGCAGGCCGCTATTCGCCGCGGGTTAGGGCCAGAACTGCAATACCGATTGCAATGTGAATGGTGACCCTGCCGTCGTGAGGTCGGAACGGCAGGGTCATGCTTTTCGATGCGGGGTTGATCAGCTTATGGTTCGATTGTAATTGCGATTTTGCCAAGGAGACCGTTATTGCGGGTTTCCAGCCGGGCATGAGCAAGCGGAATGTCGGCGAGCGAATAGACCGCACCAACATGTGGTCGTAGCTGACCGCGTTCGATCAAGGCGCTTAACTCATCAAGCTTGCCGCGATTTTGCCGCGTGAAAACGAAGTGGAAGCTGGCGTTTTTGCCCCAAGCTTCGATAACGTTTTGCGGTTTTGCAATGTCGACAATCGAGACAACGCGGCCAAGCTGGGCGAGGGCATTGGGGCTGCGCGTCAATGTGTCGCCGCCAATGGTGTCGAAGATAACATCCACGCCATGACCGCCGGTTTCGCGCATGATGACGTCAACATAATCCTCTTTTTCGTAGTCGATGATGACATCCGCGCCCATGCTTCGGGCAAACTCAAACTGTGTGTCGCGCGCGGTTGTGAAAACCTTTGCGCCGATAGCTTTGGCCAGTTGGATCGCTACATGACCGACGCCGCCTGCGCCACCGTGTATCAGAATGCTTTCGCCGACCCTGAGGGCTGCGCGCACGACCAGTGCTTCCCACGCGGTTCCACCAACCAAGGTCAGGCTGGCGGCTTCGAGATGACTGAGTGAGGGGGGCTTGATCCCGATGATGCTTTCAGAAGCGACGTGGTACTCGGCATAGCTTCCGGGGCCGTCAAATATTTGGGGCGTGTACCAAACTTCGTCACCTGGCGCGAAGGCCGTTACGCCGGAGCCGACTTCTTCGACAACGCCGGAAACATCATGCCCGGTAATGGCGGGCAGGGGTACATAATCGGGATAGTCGCCGCGCCGGACTTGGTAATCCAACGGATTGATGGAAGTTGCATGTACGCGGACCAGAACTTGTCCTGCGTGGGGGACGGGCTTGGCAACGTCGGAAAGTTCGAACGATTCAGGGCCACCGAATGATTTCAGGATCTGGGCTTTCATTGTATTCCTCGTTTCGATAAAAAGAGATATCGGGATTTTTCGATGTAATGTGGGAAAAAACTACAGTTCTTTCCCTATGATCTCAGCAAGAGCGCTTATAGTTGCTTCATTCCGTTTGTAGTAAGTCCATTGCCCGATGCGCCTGACATCGACCAATCCTACACGTTGCAGGGTTGCAAGATAATCAGACACGGTTGACTGCGACAGTCCAACGCCTTCCTGGATGCTGCTGACGCAGACGCCCACCGTATGCACGTCACCTTCGTCCTGCGGAGGGAAGCTGTTCGCAGGGTCCTTCAAGCCTTTGAGGATTTCAAGGCGCGTACGGTTTGAGAGGGCTTTGAATATTTCGAGCATTTCCATATCGCGAGAATATCGAGATTTACCGATATGTCAATGCGAAATGTGATCACGGTCGAAGTGGTGCTGCTACAGGCCATTTCTTATGAAGTGATCACGCGGCACGCTGGACTCCCGCCTTCGCGGGAGAGACGGTGTTGGGCTGTTGTTTTGATGAGGTGTCATTCCCGCGAAGGCGGGAATCCATTGCGCACTGTTCGCGGGTCGGTTATTCGCCCGGACGTTTGCGGGTGAGGGCGAGAACAAAGCCCATGCCAATGGCGATGCCGATGGTGGCCGAGCCGCCGTAGGAAACAAACGGCAGGGTCATGCCCTTTGGCGGGACCAGTTGCAGGGTGGAGGCCATGTTGATGACCGCCTGCAAGCCGAACTGCACCAGAATGCCGGTTACCGCCAGCACGACGAACAGGTTGCGTTCGCCCATGAGGCGCGACAGGCCGCGCATGATGATGAAGGCAAAGACGCCGACGACCAGCACACAGAACAGCAAGCCGAATTCTTCGCCGGCCACGGCAAAGATAAAGTCGGAATGGGCATCGGGGATCGAGTTTTTGACCCAGCCTTCGCCGGGGCCGCGCCCCATGATGCCGCCGTTCATGAAAGCTTCCATCGAACGTTCGATTTGATAGTTGTCGCCCGATGCCGGATCAAGGAAGCGGTCCACGCGTGATTGCACGTGGGGTAAGATCAAATAGGCACTGACCGCAAGGCCAACAGCCCCCAAGCCCAGACAAAACACCAGAATGATCGGAAGGCCAGCGAGGAAGATTTGCACCGACCAGATGGAGGTCACAACCACCGTTTGCCCAAAATCAGGCTGGATCATCAGAAGGAAAATACACAGGGCCAGCATCAGGCTGCTGACGATGTAGCCGGGGAAATTGGGGTTAAGCCGACCTTCGGCAAACATCCATGCCACGACAACCGCAAAGGCCGGTTTTAGGAACTCGGACGGCTGAATTGTGACACCTGCAAGGTGGATCCAGCGCACCGCCCCCTTGATCTCCGAGCCGATGAACGGGGTGATGATCAAAAGGAAAATGACGCCAAGGAACATGATCGAGGCCAGCCTTCGGACCCATTTCACCGGCAGCAGTGAAATTGAGAACATGCAGGCGGCAGCAAGACCGAGAAAGACAAACTGGCGGGTGACGAAGTGGAAGCTATCGACATTGATGCGGTCGGCCACCGGCGGGCTTGCCGACATCACCAGAAGTGCGCCAATGCCCATCAGCAAAATGATGGCGGCAAGAAACCAGCGATCGACCGTCCACCACCAGATGCCCAGAACGGAGGTGTCCGCGCGGGAAAAGGCAATATTGGTATTATGACCAAACAGCGATTTCATGAGCGTTCCTGCGCGTTGGTGGCGAGATGGGCATAAATGTCGCGGAAGGCATCGCCGCGGGCTTCGAAACTTTTGAATTGATCGAACGACGCGCAGGCCGGGGTCAGCATGACCACCGGGGCGTCATCACCGTTGGTTTTGGCATCTTCAAACGCCGCCCTGGTGGCGACATCAAGGGTTTGGCATTTATCCCATGGCAGATCGGTACCGAGTGCGTCGGCAAACTCATTGGTGGCCGCCCCGATCAGATAGGCCTTCTTGATGTTGGGGTAGAATGCCTCAAGCCCGGCGATGCCGCCTTCCTTGGGTTTGCCGCCAACAATCCAGTAGATGTTTTGATAGGCCGAGAGTGCCTTGGCGGAGGCTTCGGCATTGGTGGCCTTGCTGTCATTGACAAAGACAACGCCGTCAATGGTGCCCAAGCGTTCCTGACGATGGGCGAGGCCGGGGAATGACAGGATGCCATCAATGATCCGGGTGGCATCAACACCGCGTGCGCGACAGAGCGCATAGGCAAAGGCAATGTTTTGCCAGTTATGTTTACCGGGCATCTGGGCAACGGTGGTGAGATCGAGAATACGGGTTTGTGCGCCCGAAATATCATCAATCAACCAGCCATCAGAAACATAAATACCGTGATCAACCGGTTGATTGATCGAAATTTCGATGATGTGGCGGCCGCCTTCGCGGGCCAGTTCGACCGACATTTTGGCGCAATTTTCATCATCAATCGAAATGATCGCCCATTTCGGGCCCTTGTTACGCGCAAAAATCTGATATTTTGCGCCGATATAGCCATCCATCCCGCCGTGACGATCCAGATGGTCGGGCGTGATGTTTAAAAGTGCGCAGGCATCAAAGGCGGCGTCGGCCAGCAGATCAAGTTGATAGGACGACAGTTCAAGCACCAGACAATCATCAGGACCGGATGGTTCAAGACCAAGGGCGGCATTGCCAAGATTGCCCCCGGCCTGCGTTTTGATCCCGGCACCGGCCAGAATATGGGCGGTAAGCGCAGTTGTGGTGGATTTGCCATTGGTGCCGGTGATCGCCAAGGTCGGCACATCGGGTTGGGCGGTACAGAGCAATTCAACGTCGCAAATGATCGGCACACCGGCCCGGCGTGCCTTTTCGGCCGCCGGGTGCGGGGTCGGGAAGGTGGACGGGATGCCGGGGCTTATGACCAGCATGTCGGGTTCGGTCCAGTCACACTCAACCAGATTGATCGGGGCCAAGCCCAATGGTTCGATCAGATCACGACCCGATGCGTTGTCATCCCACGCCCAGACAATCGCACCGGCATTGATCAATGCCTTCACACTGGCAAGACCCGATTTGCCGAGCCCCAGAACCGCGATGGTTTTGCCGCGCAAGTGTGAAAGATCAATCAAGGGTGTTTTCCTTAGCGAAGTTTAAGGGTGGCAAGCCCGACAAGGGCAAGGATCACGGCGATGATCCAGAAACGAATGACGATGGTTGCTTCCTGCCAGCCCTTTTTTTCAAAATGGTGATGCAGGGGCGCCATGCGAAATACACGCTTTCCGGTCAGTTTGAACGAGCCGACCTGAATGATTACCGACAGGGTTTCAAGCACAAACAAGCCACCAATGATGGCCAGAACCAGTTCGTGTTTGGTGACAACCGACACAGCCCCAAGTGCGCCGCCCAAGGCAAGCGACCCGGTATCGCCCATAAACACCATGGCAGGCGGGGCGTTGTACCACAGGAACCCAAGGCCAGCACCGACCAGCGCGCCAAGGAAAATGGTGAGTTCGCCTGATCCGGCGACGTAATGGACCTGAAGATATTCGGCAAATTGGATGTTGCCGATCAGATAGGTGATCAGCGCAAAACTGGCCGCGGCAATCATGACCGGCACAATCGCAAGCCCGTCGAGCCCATCGGTCAGGTTGACGGAGTTTGACGCCCCGACCATGACAAACATGGCAAACGGGATAAAGAACCAGCCGAGATCAAGCAGGTAGTTCTTGAAAAACGGGAAGGCCAGTGCGGTCGAAAGCGGATCGGCGGTGTTATAAGAAATCCAGAAGGCGGCAAGGGCGGCAATGGAAAACTGACCGAGCAGCTTTATCTTGCCGGGTAAGCCCTTGGTGTTTTTCTTTGACACCTTGAGGAAGTCATCAAGGAAGCCGAGGAACCCATAGCCGATGGTGACGAGTAAAACCGCCCAGACATAGGCATTGGTCAGATCGGCCCATAACAGGGTGGCGATCGATGTTGAAATCAACAGCAAAAGACCGCCCATGGTGGGCGTGCCTTTTTTGGTCAGAAGGTGACCTTCCGGGCCGTCTTCGCGGATCGGCTGACCTTCGCTTTGTTTGGACCGCAACCAGCGGATCAGGGACGGGCCCAGAACAAAAGCAAGGATAAGCGATGTTATGATCGCGCCGCCTGTGCGGAACGTGATGTACCGAAACAGGTTGAAAACCGGCATCTGATCGGCCAGCGGATAAAGCAGATTATAGAGCATTGCTCTTGTCGTTCCTTCTGCGACGAATTTCTATTGGGGTGCGGGTTTGTCGACCACGCCGCCCGATTTTAACGCCGATACAATTTTCGAAACGTAAATGCCAAGCGATCCTTTGATCAAAACCACGTCGCCGGGCTTAAGATCGGCCTTAATCGGCGCAATTGCGGCATCCGCAGTTTCGAAATGTCCGGCATTTATGGCGTCCGGCAGGGTTTTATCAAGCTCAGCCATCAAGGGACCGACACAATAAACCCGGTTAATTTCCATCGCGGTCAAAGGGTGATGAAGGTCAGCATGCATTTTAACCGCATCATCGCCCAGTTCGCGCATGTCGCCCAGAACCGCGATCTTGCGGCCGCCCTCAGCGGGTTTGCTTTGGGCCAGAACCTTGATCCCGGCCATCATCGAGGTCGGGTTGGCGTTATAGGCATCATCAATCAGGGTAAAGGTGCCATCACCCGAGGGCAGTTTGACCGTGGATGTTTCGCCCCGGCCTGCAGGCGGGGTAACATCGGCCAGGTCGCGGGCGGCGCGTTCGACATCCGCACCAATGGCCGCGACACAGCCCAGAACCGCGAGTGAATTGATCACCCAGTGTTCGCCGGGGCAGCCGATGAAATATTCCAGTTCATGGCCATCAATGCGCGCGCGCACCGCACTGCCATCATTGACGATGTTGGCTTCAAACAGGCGGTAATTGGCAACCGCATCGGTGCCAAATGATTTGATGTCGGTCAGGCCCAGTTCCTTGGCCCGGCGTGCCAGTGCGAAATAATGCAGATTGTCACGGTTGAGGATGACCGCGCCATTTTTGTTCAGACCGTCAAAAATTTCGGCCTTGGCCATGGCGATTTCGGCTTCGTCCTTGAAATATTCGGTGTGCGCGCCGACGACGGTGGTGATCATGGCAACCGATGGTTTGACCATCTTAACCAGCGGGCTGATTTCGCCGGGATGGTTCATGCCGATTTCAAGAACGCCGTATTGGGCGTCGACCGGAAGGGTCGCCAGACTGATCGGAACACCCCAATGGTTGTTAAAGCTGGCCGGGCTGGCGTGGGTTTTGCCCTGCTGGCTGAGCACGTATTTCAACGCTTCCTTGGTGCCGGTTTTACCGACACTGCCGGTGATGGCGACGATTTTGGCGTTGCTTCGTGCACGCCCGGCGTCGCCCAGACGGTTCAGGGCGGCCATGGTGTCATCGACCAGAAGGATTTTATCGGGATCGGTAATGCCGGTCGCGTCATCGACCATGACGGCGGACGCACCGGCATCAAGGGCGGCCTGCGCAAATGTGTGGCCGTCAAAATTCGGGCCCTTAAGGGCGATGAACAGATCGCCCTTGGTGACCTTGCGGCTGTCGATTGAGATGCCCGATACCGTCCAGTCGCCGGATGTTGTGCCACCGGTTGCGGTTTGGGCATCTTGTGCCGTCCATAAAACAGCCTTGGTCATAGGGTTACTTTCTTTCTCATCAGGCCGTTACGACCAGGGTGCCGTAACGGGAATTTATGGTCAGTTGCCACCGGCAAGGATGCTGCGCGCAACCGATGCATCATCAAACGGCATCACCTGATCGCCGATGATCTGGCCGCGTTCGTGGCCCTTGCCCGCGATGATCAAAACATCATTGCGTTGCAGGATGCCAATGCCGCGTTTGATCGCATCTGCGCGGTCGCCAATTTCAATGCCGCCGTCACATGCCTTTTTGATGGCAGCGCGAATGGTGGCGGGATTTTCGCTGCGCGGGTTGTCATCAGTGATGATGGCAATATCGGCGAAATCCTGTGCGACCTTGCCCATCAGCGGGCGTTTGCCGGTATCACGATCCCCACCCGCGCCAAAGACACAGACAATGCGTCCTTTGCAATGCGGACGGACAGCCTTGATCACGGTTTCAAGCGCATCGGGGGTATGGGCGTAATCAACAAACACCGGGGCGCCAAAGCTGGTTTTGCCAACCAGTTCCATGCGACCCCGCACACCTTCAAGCTTTTCAAGGGCGAGAACCGCCGGGTCGATATCGGCACCCGAGGCGATGACAATCGCAAGGGCGGCGAGCGCGTTCATCACCTGAAAACTGCCCATCAGCGGGAGGTGAATTTTGTATTCACCCTTGTTTGCCAGAAGGGTCAGTTTGGTGCCGGTACTATCAGGAACGGCGGAGACCAGTTTGATGTCATCGGCATTTTCGCCGTAGGACATTACGGTTAAGCCGCGCTTTTCGCACATGGCTTTCAGCGTCGCGAACTGTTCGACATCGGCGTTCAGCACCGCAGTGCCATCAGCCACCAGAAGGTCGGAAAACAGGCGGGCCTTGGCGGCGAAGTATTTGTCAAAGCTGCCGTGGTAATCAAGATGATCGCGCGACAGGTTGGTAAAGGCAGCCACGGTGACCTTGACCCCGTCAAGGCGATGCTGGTCGAGCCCGTGCGAGCTTGCCTCCATCGCGACGTGGGTGACACCGATTTCATACATTTCATTGAGACCCTGATGCAGGGCAACCGGGTCTGGCGTGGTGAGCGAACCGGGGATTTTTGCGCCCGCGGCGCGAATGCCAAGGGTGCCGATGGAACCCGACATATTGCCCATGATCGTCCAGAGCTGTTCGGTAAAGATCGCGGTCGATGTTTTGCCGTTGGTGCCGGTGATTGCCGCGATGTTGGCAGGTTGCTGCCCATAAAAGCGCGCAGCAAGCTGTGCGTAGCGCTTTCGCGGGTTTTCAACCGGGATCAGGGGAACCGTCGGGGCACTTGGACGGGGCGTTCCGTCCTTGGCCAAAATGGCGGCGGCGCCGAGCTTGATCGCATCGGCGATGTATTTCGAGCCGTCGTCCTTGGCACCAGACAGGGCGGCAAAGATATAGCCATCCTTTACGGTGCGTGAGTCTGCTGTCAGGCCCGTGATATCCGGGTCCTGTCCTTGGGCATGTTTAAGTGCCGCTTGATCACCTGCCATGAGTTCAGAAAGACGCAAGTTTGCGTTCCCCTTTGCGAAGTTCAATCTGCAACGCTTGCTCGATCTCCGGCGCCTTCGCATTCGCCGGTTCAATGCCCAAAAGGGGAGCAATACGTGTCACAACCTTGCCAACCGCAGGGGCGGACACCCATCCTGCTGTGGCAAATCCATAGGTTTTTTTTGTGCCTTTGGGCTCGTCTAGCGTCACCAGAACCACATATTTCGGGTCCTGCATCGGGAAGGCGGCGACAAAGGTCGACATGCGGGCGTTCTTTACGTAGCGCCCGTTCACGAGTTTTTCCGAGGTGCCGGTCTTCCCGCCAAGGAAGTAGCCCGCCACTTCGGCGTTTTTGCCCGATCCTTCGGTCACAACCAGACGCATCAAACGACGCATCAGGTCAGACGTTTCTCGGGAAAAGACACGTTCGCCTGCCGGGGCACCGTCTTGTCTGAGGACGGTGGACGGGCGGCGAATACCACCGTTTGCAATGGTGGAAATACCGTTGACGACCTGAAGCGGGGTGACGGCAATGCCGTGACCAAAGGCAATGGTCATGGTGTTGATTTCACGCCACGGATTGGGCACAAGTGGCCCGCCGACTTCAGGAAGTTCGATTTCTGGCTTGTCGAGCATGCCAAGCTTTTTGAGGTATTTTTGCTGGGTCGCGCCGCCAAAGGCCATCGCCATACGGGCCGAACCGATGTTCGAGCTATGGACCAGAATTTCCGGCACGGTCAGCCAGCGGTTCTCGGCGTGGTAATCACGGATCGAGAAGCGCGCAACGCGCAGTGGTTCGGTGGCATCGAAAACCGAGTTCAGGTTTGCCGAGCCGGTCTCAAGCGCGATTGCAGTGTTAAACAGTTTGAACACCGAACCCATTTCATAAACGCCCAGCGTGCTGCGGTTGAACCGCGCATCCGCAGGCGCCTGACCGGGGCGGTGCGGGTCAAAATTGGGAAGGGACGTCATGGCGATGACTTCGCCGGTGTAGACATCCATCACAAGCCCGGCAGCGCCAACCGCACTGTAGGTTTCCATCGCACTTTCGACTTCTTCCTCAAGCGCGTATTGCACCCGGGTATCGACCGACAATTGCAAAGGGCCGTTGTTGATGCGCAGTTCGTTATCAAATTCGCGTTCGGCACCGGCAATGCCGTTGTTATCGATATCGGTAAAGCCAAGCACGTGTGAGAACAGGCGGCCATGCGGGTAAACGCGGCGTTCTTCACGTTGGAAATTCAGACCGGGAACGCCCAGCGAGTTGACTTCATATTGCTGTTCGGGAGTCAGGTTGCGGCGGATCCAGACGAAGGCCTTGCGCGAGCTTAAATGCCGGATCAGCGTATCGCGGTCCAGATCGGGCAGGGCTGTTAGCAGCATGTCGGCGGACTCAACCGGGTCCTTTACCACGCGGGCGTCGGCATAAAGCGAATTGGTCGGAAGATCGGTGGCAAGCAAAATGCCGTTGCGATCGACGATGTCGGCGCGTTCGGTTTTAAGTTCGCGCGCATCGGTTCCCGAGGCCACAGCAGGTTCGTTGCCCTGACGCAAAACAGAAGCATCGACCAGACCATAGGTGATCCAGGTAAAGCCAACGATGAACATCGCGCCGGTGATGAAAATGCGGTTACGTGCAGTTTCAATCGCCAGACGTTCACGTTGATCGGGTCCGAGTTCCGGACGATCCCCGCGCAGCCAGTATGAGAAACGCATGAAGCTCATCGCGTGCCTCCTGCGGTGGCGGCGACCGAGGGGGCATCAATGATCATGGCGTCGGCGGCCTCGTCAGACATCAGATCGCCCGGTCGGGCACGCGGGAGCGGCAGGAAGGCAACTGCCTCGCCAAATTTGTCCAGACGATAAAGATGCTGATCGGCATTTTCGGGCAGGTCATCGATGCTGGCCATCTGGAGAATATCGATCTGCGCCAGGCTGAGATATTGCTGGGATAACCGTTCGATCCGTTCAGGATTGTTCAGGTAGCTCCATTCGGCCTGAAGCACATGGATGGTTTCCTGTTCGGCCAGAATATCGGACTGAATATCAGCGTAGCGTTTTTCAAGGCGTTCGACTTCGTGACTGACCCAATAGGTGCCAGTCCCAATCAGGATGGTCAGAAGCAAGCCGATAATTGTCACCGCGCGGGTCATTCTTTACCCCCTTGCGCAGTCGTCGCAGGCTGATCGTTGCGGGCAACCGCACGCAGTTTGGCCGACCGCGCACGCGGGTTGGCGCGAATTTCGTCCTTCTGGCCGGTGACGGCCTTGCGGGTGATGGTCGTGAAGGTCGGCGTTGCGACTTCGGGTTCGCCCGGAAGACGACGCGACATTTTGTTCGGATCGCCCGAACGTTCCTTCATAAATGTTTTGACCTGACGGTCTTCAAGCGAATGGAAGGTCACAACCACCAGACGGCCACCGGGTTTCAGCAAAGTTTCGGCCGCAGCCATCGCGCGTTCAAGTTCGCCAAGTTCGTCATTTACAAAAATGCGCAGCGCCTGAAACGTGCGGGTGGCCGGATCAATGCCGTCCTTGGATTTGCGCACGACCGAGCGCACCGCACGGGCAAGCTGGGATGTCGTGGTAAAGGGTTCTTCGGCGCGCATTTCCATGATTTTACGCGCGACCTTGCGCGAGGCGCGTTCTTCGCCGTAGCGGTAAATGACGTTGGCGATGTCTTCTTCTTCGGCGGTGTTGATGAAATCAGCCGCCGTTGGACCCGACATTGACATGCGCATATCAAGCGGGCCATCGGTGCGGAATGAAAAGCCGCGATCCGCCTGATCAATCTGCATCGATGAAACGCCGATATCAAGCACGATGCCGTCAACTTGTGGTGCGCCAGCAGCGGGGATCAGTTTACCGATCTCGCCAAAGCATCCTTCGACCATGTGGAAGCGACCGTTGTAGTCGGCTTCCATTTTCTGGCCGTTGGCAACCGCAGTCGGGTCGCGGTCAATGCCAAACAGCTCACACTGGGCGGAATCAAGAATGGCGCGGGAGTAACCGCCTGCGCCAAACGTACCATCCACCATGATTTCGCCGTCACCGGGTGCAAGAGCGTCAAGCACCTCGCGGAGCAAAACCGGTTTGTGCGGGCGATCTTCTGTCGCAAAGCTGATGTCCTGATCGGTCATGATGCATCCTCCTCGGTCGGGGCACGCGGGCGTGTGCCGTTCGAGGGTTCAGTCATCGGTTTGAGTTTGAGTGTCGCGCCACGGTTCAACGTTCGGGTCCGGCTGGCATCTTGCAGGGGTGTAAAGATGTCAGGGTTCCACAGACGGAAGGTGCGACCACGGCCAACAAAGGCGACCTGATCTTCGATGCGGGCATATTCGATGAGTTCGGCGGGCAGAATGATGCGGCCTTCGCCGTCATAGGGCAGCATGTGCGAGGAGCCAAGGATGGTATCGGCCAGATCGTCGGCCTCGTCCGAGAACATGTCGAGTTCATCAAGCGATGCTGCGATGCGCTCCATATGGCTTTCGCTGCAGCCTTCAAGGGCGCTTTCCTTGTGGGATTGATACAGGTAGATGCCAGCGAATTCTTCACGTTCAAGGGCCGCACGGAACCGCTTGGGGACGGATACGCGTCCCTTCCGGTCCAGCTTGTGAATGTGCGTCCCTGTGAACAGCACTTCGCCATTCCCCTGATCAAAAAAACCAATTCAAAAACAGGTTCCCAAATGGGAGGTCAGATGACCGGTTGCTGTTTGAAATGGATATGCCCCGCATGGCACAGAAATTATGCCTGCTTATGGGGTACCATGGGAAATGATGGGGGTCAATGGGATTTGATGGGTTCAGATGTGACGTTTTAGGGTATTCCCAGTGCTTCCGGTGTATATGCAGAAAGCCTGATTTCCGCCAAAAACGCTTTGAATCACGGTGTTATCCATCTCCTGCCCATGAAATCCCAAAGGTGGTCCATGGGAACCCATGGGGGCGCTTAAAAACGGGTGTATGGGTTCTTATGGACGCGGCGTGTTTGGTGTAGCTTGCGGGCATGACATACGAAGACAATTTGCGATTTAAGCCCCAATCGGGTTTGATGCGCGGATAAACTCCTGCAAGATGTCAGGATCGGAACGTGTCCTGCGCGGCATGCAGGACGGGACTTAAAGACAGCAACAGATACTGGCGCGGGGCAGCGTCAGTGAGATGAAGGACGCGATTGTTGCGGATAAAAGCTGCCATTTTCTTAATGAGTTGTGCGTTTTTGGCGATATCGATCACGCCAAGCGGCGTGGTTCCCTATGTGCAGGGTGTTCATGCGCAAGGTTTGACGCTGGATCAGGCCGGGGGTGGATCAGGATCAACTTCGCCCGAGGTTACATCGCCGCAAATGCGCGAACTTCTGCCGCTGATTATGAAGCAACTGCAAAATAACCCTGAACTGATGTCGCGATTTGGCATGGGGGGATTGGGCGGACTATCCGGTCTGTCGGGGCTTGATGGTGCGGGCGCGGGTGATGGTGCTGGAATGACCGGCATTCCGGGTGCCGGGACCAATGTTCCCGGCCTGAATGAGGCGATTGCCAAGGCACTGGCGGAAAAAAACGGCGGAACCGGCGTGGTGCCACAGGGGATCCCCGAACAGGTCAAGCTGTACCGCGAACAATTCCACCCGGTTGATATTGATCAGGATGGTCGCATTGGTGCGGAAGAGGCCGCATCCTATGCCAGCTGGATGTTTCGGCGGCGCGATATCAACGGTGATAGTGTGCTGGTCGTGCGGGAATTTTCCGCCGTCGAACAACTGCCCGGATCGCCCGAAGCCAACCGGCAGCGGCTGCGCACCGAGAGCCGTCGTCTGGAATTATTGTTCGCGCAGTATGATACCGATAAGGACAGTATGATCAGCAAGGATGAATTCCTAGCCCAAGCCAAAAGTGCGTTTGATGAGAAACGCGGAACCGAACCGGATGTTGATCCGTTTACATTCCAGACGGTACTGCCGTTCTAGGGTCAGGACGGCGTCACGGAAGTTTCACGCCCCAACAGGTTGTTTCCCGGTTTTGATGGCCGGGTGTATATCAGACACGCATGACAAAAACTGATCCATAATTTGGCCCATAATCTGGCCGCGATCAAACGACAGGCCAGCGCCGACGGAGAGAGGCCATGGACACCAACGAATTTTTCGCACCCGCACGTACGACATCCGATGAGGGCGGCAGCCGCAGCGAAAATGCCCCCGATACAGAAACGCATGATGGCGCATCTGGCGCGGCTGCGACGGAAGCGGGCGTTGCCAAGGTGCCAGATGTTTTGGATGTTTCGAGTGTTTCGGGCGATGAAACAACCGCGACACCATCGGGTAAGTCGCCCGTGTCAAAGGCACCTCGGACGCCGGTCTGGGTGGATCTTTTGTCGCCAAGCAATGATGAAATCCACGAAATCGAAAAACGATTTGGCATTGAAGTTCCGACCCGCGAAGAAATGCAGGAAATTGAGCTGTCATCGCGTTTGTATGATGAAGATGGCGCGTTGTTCATGACGGTATCGGTGTTGAACCGGGCGGCATCGGACGCACCGCAAACCGCTGCGGTAACGTTCATTCTGGTCAAGAAAACCCTGATTACCCTGCGCTATGCCGATCCGGTGCCGTTTAAAACCTTTATCCGCCGGGTCAACCGCAGCCCATCGCTTGCCCACAGTGCCGAGACGGTTTTGTTTGGATTGCTCGAACAGATTGTTGATCGCCTGGCGGACGTGATGGAGCAAGCGGCGGCCGACCTTGAAGGGCTGTCCAATCAGGTTTTTGCCAGTCCTGAGGATCGGAAATCAGATCAGGGACATCAGGAAACCCTGCGTCAGATCGGGCGGGCAGGCAACCTTTCGGGCAAGGCCAAGGACAGTTTGTTGAACCTGCATCGGCTTGGCTTGTTTCTGTCGACACAGGCGCGGCTGAAAAAGGACGCCAAGGCGCGGCTTAAGGTTATCTCGCGCGATATCGTGTCGATTACCGAGCACGCCAATTTCATCGCCAATAAAGTCACGTTCCTGCTGGATGCGACGCTGGGCATGATCAGTCTTGAGCAAAACAACATCATCAAGATTTTCTCGGTCGCAGCGGCGGCCTTTTTGCCGCCAACCCTGATTGCCAGCATTTACGGCATGAATTTCGAGGTCATGCCCGAACTTGACTGGCAATTTGGCTATCCGGTGGCGATTGGCTTGATGGTTCTGTCGGCGGTGTTGCCGCTTTGGTATTTCAAGCGGAAGGGCTGGCTTTAGGGCAGGCTTCGGAATTTAAGCAGTTTGGCGAGATTGGTGGGGTAATTGTCCTTTGTGCCATGGTTTTTTTTGGTAGATTGCGCGACCTTCTCACCGGATATCGCGGAGCTATGGATATGTCGAAGATCGCCTTGATTATGATTGACTGGCAACAAGGGTTTGATGACCTTGCCTATTGGGGAAACCGCAATAATCCGGATGCGGAAACCAACGGAGCAAAGCTTCTGACCCATTGGCGCAAGGCCGGATTGCCGGTTATTCATGTCAAACATGACTCGACCGCGCCGCAATCGCGCCTGCATCCATCCCATGCGGGCAATGCGATCAAGGATATTGTCGCCCCGATTTCCGGCGAGCTGGTCTATGGCAAGAATGTCAATTCGGCCTTTATCGGGACAACGCTTGAGGCGGACTTGCGGGCACAGGGGATTTCAAAGCTGGTTCTGTGCGGGATTACGACGGACCATTGTGTGAACACGACAACCCGCATGGCGGGGAATCTTGGCTTTGACGCGACGATTGCCGCAGATGCCTGTGCGACCTTTGATCGCCAATTGCCCGATGGGCGCGTGTTTGGCGCAGATGTGGTTCATGACGTGGCGCTGGCCAGCCTTAATGGTGAATTTGCCGCGGTCAAAACAGTCGCACAGATCATTGACGGGTGATCGGCAATTGACTTGCGTTTGCAGCTGACGCAATTTGCCCCCTGATTTCCGCAAAAGGTGCCCCCATGACCAAAATTGATACCCAAGAAAAGCTGCGTGCCATCTATGGTGCCCCCCTTGAAGTTGCCGTTTCAAAATGCCTTTCCGCACTTGATCCGCACTGCAAGCATTTCATCGATCTGGCACCTTTTGCCGTAATTTCATCGGCAGATTCGAACGGGGATGCGGATGTCAGCCCGCGCGGTGATGGTCCGGGTTTTATCAAGGTTCTTGATGACAACACCATCCTGATGCCCGACCGTCCGGGCAATAACCGGGTTGATACGCTGGCCAATATTGTCGAAAACCCGAAGGTCGGGATGCTGTTTTTTGTGCCGGGCATCAATGAGACATTGCGGGTAAATGGCACGGCTGAAATCCGTACCGATCCGGAATTGCTGGCGCAGTTTGCCGATACGCCAAAGCCGCCGGTCACGGTGATCAAGGTGACGGTCGAGGAAGCGTTCCTGCATTGTGCGAAATCGCTGATGCGGTCCAAATTGTGGGATGCAAATGCGCAGATTGACCGCAAGACGTTGCCGACCCTTGGTAAAATGATCAAGGATCAGACGTCGGCGAATTTCGAGGTCGGGACACAGGAAGAAGCCGATAAGTATTTCGCCGCATCGATTGCCGAGCGCGGTTGAGCTGAGCAGTTTTGCGCGGTTTGTGAATTTTAGTACAAGGCGATGACGGGATGTCATCGCCTTTGTCGTATTGGCGTTACAAAAAAATAAGACCAGATGGCCTGTAAGCCGGGTTCTGTCCATGCGGCAAGCCGCACTGTATGGCCATTCATCTGGGACGTCCGTCGCCGAACGCCTCCTGCAACCAACCCGAATGGTGGTGCGAAAACCCACCTGCCGACAATGCCGAAGCATCCGGCCGACCATTCCTATTAGGTTTTGCTCCCGGTGGGGTTTACCATGCGTCCCGCATTGCTGAAGGACCGGTGCGCTCTTACCGCACCCTTTCACCCTTGCCGAATGGCTTGCGCGATTCGGTGGTTTCCTTTCTGTGGCACTTTCCCTAGGGTCGCCCCCGCCAGACGTTATCTGGCACCGTGTTTCCGTGGAGCCCGGACTTTCCTCCCCCGCTGCGAACAGCAGGGGCGACCATCCGGCCATCTGGTTGCGGTGATGTAGGTTAGATGGGGTCGTTCGTCAAGAAAAAGCAGTGATCTCAATCGACTGTCTGTCGGGCGCAAAAATGCGGGCAAAAAAGCATTGGAGCCATGCAAAGACAGATTTGCGTTGCTATCCTAAAGAGTGTAAAAGTCGTCTTCAAATTCATCCACCCGTATAGTTATAGGCTGGCACATTCACCCATGCATCGGGCATTCTGGTTCATAGGCGCGGTCGCGCTGTTGTTTACGTCTGTCTGCGCGCAGGCAAAAGAGATCCGCATTTGTTACGACAAATGGGTTCCCTATGCCTATGAGGGGCGCAGCGGTGCGGAAGGTCTGTCGGTTGATATTGTGCGCACGTTCATGGAGCGGGCCGGGCATGAGGTGACATTTGTGTCGATGCCGACAGCACGGTGCCAGTTTTCCCAGCGGTACGGGGCGGTTGATGGCATTTTGCTTGATGACGTTGCGCATGCCAAAAGTGCCAACTTGAAGATATCATCAGACTCGCTGGCCAGCCGGGTGACGGTTGCGGTTGTGCGATCAAGCTTCCTTGAAAGCGAATATCGCGGGCCGGAAAGTTTTGAGGGCGCAAGCTGGCTTAAGGTTATTGGGGACCAGTATCCCGAGGCCATCGCAGGCAACCCGGATATGCATGCGGTCGAAGTTGGCGAGAATGCCAAAGGGTATGAGATGCTGCGCCGCCATCACGTCGATGTTGTCTTCGCCGATCTGGCGTCGATGCGCTATGACATTGGTGCCCGGCGCGACGCCATGCAGTTCAAGGTTTTGCACCCGGCTCTTGAGGTTGCCGAATTTTATCTAAGCCTTGGCGCAGAGACAGCCGACATCCTTGGCGACTTTAACCTTGCGATGGCGCACGGTGTTGAAAGCGGCGAGCTGGATAATATTTATTACCGCTACCTTGGTTTTAGCCGGAATGGCTATGCGCGCTATATCGAGCATTCTGACGGGGCGGGCGCGGCAGAGAGCAACAGCATTGAACAGTAGTGTTTCTGGATGCTGCGTCGTCGATAGGCAATCGGTTTGAGGTCGGCCCCTATGTCTATGTGGCTTTGACCAGTGCCTTGGCGATGGCCACGCATTCGTTATCAACCTTCCCGGAAATATCGGCCGGACGCCAGTGGCGCTGAAAGGCGATGCGGCGTTTTTGCCCGTCACCATCGCCATAGCCGATTTGATCGAGCAGGGGGTCAAGGTTGTCGGGGGATGTGAGGGCTTTGGGCGACATTTCGGGCGACCTCTGGGGCCGTATTTTGGGCCATAATCCGATGCCGTTTTCGGCCAGTTGATCCCATGGGAACAACTCGCCGGGGTCTTCTTTTCGGTCCGGGGCCATGTCGGAATGGGCGATGATGCGGCTGGCCGGGATGGTGTGGCGACCCAGGATGTCGCGGCACAGCGCAATCACCGATGTGATTTGATCTTCGAGGAAGGCGCGATAGCCATGTTCATGGCCGGGATTGACGATTTCAATGCCGATGGAGCGCGAATTTACATCCACGCATTTTTGCCATTCACCGCGCCCGGCATGCCATGCACGTTTGTCTTCATCAACGAGGCGGAAAATGCGCCCGTCTTCTTCGATCAGATAATGACATGACACCGATGACGCCGGATCACACAGGCGATCAAGGGCGATTTGCCCAGATTGCATGCCGGTGTAATGCAGGACGAGAATGTCAATCGGGCTGCCGTGCGGACGGTCGCCAAAGTTGGGCGATGGATGGTCGATGATGTGTGTCATTGCGCCGCTTGGCATGTCCGCATCGCCCCGCTTTGATTAATCCATGCCCTGGGTTTTGCGCTGTACCGGTTTGCGCAGCATAATCACGCCCACCCCGCACAGCACAACCGCCCCACCAATGATTTTCAGCACGGAAAAGGCTTCGCCAAAGACGATAAACGATCCGAAGACACTGATCACCGGGGCCAGAAGCGACCATGGCACGACAACATTGACGTCCTGAGTTTTTAGCAAGTGATACCAGAAGCCATAGGCGACAATCGAGGACATCACAACGGTGAAGCTGAGGTTGGCCCATGCCACCCAGCTTGCGTTCATGACGGCCTGAAACGCGTGCGGTTCAAAGATCAGCGAAAAGAAAAGCAGTTGCGGCGCGGCCATGAGTGCCATCCAGCCATTAAGCTGGAAGGTATCAATGTCGCCCAGTTTTTTGATCATGACATTGGCAACCGCCCACATGAAGGCGGCAAATACCACCAGCAATAATGGCAGTTGCAGATCCGTCATGGTCGGATCCCAGAACATGATAATGACCCCGATAAAGGCCAGTGCCATGCCCGAAAGCCGTTTCCAGCCCAACCGGTCATTAAAGAAATATGTGGCCAGCATCGATGAAAACGGCACGCCCAAAAGAACGATAATCGCCACCGGTCCCGCATCAATCATCGACAGGGCATAGAACAGAACCCCGAAATGGAGTGTGCCAAAGATAACCGAAATGATCGCCAGTTTTCCCATGCGCCCGCGTGGCATGCGCGCAAAGGGGACCAGCAGGGCCGCAACAGCGCCAAAGCGAATGGCGGTCAGCATGAAAGGCGGGATTTCACCGACCGCACCCTTGACGGTCAGCATGTTGACGCCCCAGATGATGGCGACGGACAAGGCCATGAGGGTGGCTTTTAACGGCATGGCGCGGGCTTTCAACATGGGTTGGCCCGATCCTTGTTCGGGTGCCAACCGGGTGACAATTGCCCGCAACCAAAGTCGGCGGCGGGGATTTATCCCTTGATCCACTGTTTTGCATCACAGGACAAATGAGTTGTTTTCAACTGCAGGCTCAAGTGTGGCGCATCTACCGTTGCGGGTAAAGTCCCGCAACGTTTCGCCCTCGCCAAAAGATCACTAGGTCCTGACCCCAGATGATCGGTCCTAGCCGAGTTCTTCACGCATCACTTCAAGTTCCAGCCAGCGGCCTTCGCACTCTTCGAGTTCGGCGCGCGCGGCATCAAGGCGGTCGGCCTTCTTCTGGAAGGCTTCGGGGTCCTTGGTGAATAGGCTGCCATCTGACAGGGCGGCTTCAATCTCGGCCATCTCGACCTCAATCTTTGCCATTTTGTCGGGCAGGTTGTCGTATTCGCGCTGATCTTTATAGCTCAGCTTGGCCGCAGCTTTGGGCTTTGCCGGGGCCGTGGCCGATGTGAAGGCCTTTTTGCCGGTCTTTGCCGCTGGACGGTCTTCGGTGGGTGCTTGTCCGGCATTTGAAAGTTTGCGCTGGGTGATGTAATCGGAATAGCCGCCAGCATATTCAACCGCCAGACCATCGCCCTCCATAACGATGGAGGATGTCACGACGCGATCAAGGAAGTCACGATCATGGCTGACCAGCAGAAGCGTGCCTTCGTAGTCATCAAGCATTTCCTGCAGAAGATCGAGCGTATCCATATCAAGATCGTTGGTCGGCTCATCCATGATCAGAAGGTTGGTCGGTTTGGCCAGTTGTTTGGCCAGAAGTAAACGATTGCGTTCGCCACCCGAAAGAGCGCCGACCGGGCTTCGGGCCTGCTTTTCATCAAACAGGAAATCACGCAGGTAACTGACGACATGGCGGGGATTGCCGCGCACCATGACCTGATCACCGCCAACATCGCAGAGCGTATCCCAAAGGGTCATGCTGTCATCAAGGGCGACGCGTTTCTGATCGAAATAGGATGCGTTCAGGTTGGTGCCGATCTTGATCGTGCCGCTGTCGGGTTCAAGCTGCCCGGTCAGCATTTTAAGCAATGTGGTTTTACCAGCCCCGTTCGGGCCAATGATCCCGACCTTGTCGCCGCGCAGAATACGGGTTGAGAAACCGGTCAGGATTTCACGGTCACCAAATGACTTGGCGATATCGGTGGCCTCGATCACGACCTTGCCCGATGTGCCACCCGTGTCAGCGGCAAGTGAGACATTGCCGATGCGATCAACCTGGGCGGAGCGCTGTTCGCGCATATCATACAGACGGCGCAGACGGCCCTGGTTCCGTTTGCGGCGCGCCGAGATGCCCTGCACCGACCAGACGGTTTCCTTGGCGATCAGCTTATCAAGCTTGGCGCGTTCCTCGGATTCTTTGCGGTAGATTTCCTCGGACCATTCTTCGAACTTGGCAAAGTTAAGCTTGCCCTGATGCATCACACCGCGATCAAGCCACAGCACCCCGTTTGACACCGCATTGAGGAATGCGCGGTCATGCGAAATCACCACAACTGCACCGCGGAAGTTTTTGATCTCGCCTTCGAGCCATTCAATCGTTGGCAAATCAAGGTGGTTGGTCGGCTCATCAAGCAGCAAGACTTGTGGGTCGGCAATCAGCGCGCGCGCAATTGCCGCGCGGCGGCCTTCACCACCGGAAAGCTGTTTGGGATCGGCCATCGGATCGATGCTGACCGATGCGAGGAGCATGTCGGAGCGATAGGAATATTCTTCTTCATGGGCATCAAGGGCGGACAGAACAAATTCTTCGACCGTGTCATAGCCGTCAAATTTGGGTTCCTGATTAAGGTAGGCCACCTTGCAGCCCGGCTGGACAAAGCGTTCGCCGCCGTCAGCTTCGATTTCACCGGCGATGATTTTAAGCAGGGTGGATTTGCCCCCGCCATTTCGCCCGACAAGGCACAGCCGATCCCGTTCGCCAATGGCAAATGAAACATCGGAAAACAGATCATTCCCGCCAAAGGTCAGGTGAATGTCATTAATATTAATCAGCGGTGGCGCCATGGGAAAACCGATAAGCTTGGGGTCAAAAATAAGTCCATTGGCCCCCTGCAAACAGCATATAGGGTGCCGTTGCAAGGGAAATCATCCGGGAGGGGCGATACAGGGTGCTTTTATGGTCAGCGAATGCCGCGTTCTTTGCGAATTTGATCCCAGGCGGCATTGATCCGGGCCATTTTTTCATTGGCCTGTTCGATGAACTCGGGCGGCATGCCTTTGGCCATCAGGGTGTCGGGATGGTTTTCGCGCGACAGTTTGCGATGGGCCGATTTCAGCTCATCGTCACTGGCGTCGCGGCCCAAGCCCAACTGTTGATACGGATCGGGTCCGTTCGAGGATGTATGGGCCTGATGCACACGGTCAAAATCGATATCGGCAAAGCCAAAGATATGGGCGACCTTTTTAAGGTAGGCCTGCTCGGAGGGGTGCAATTGCCCATCGGCCATGGCGATCTGATACAGCGCTTCGAGGATGCCTTCAAGCAGGGCACGTTCGCCGCGGAACATGGTGGCGATTTGCTGCGCATAAGGTTCAAACCCGTCGGGTGATGCCTTTGCCATGTCAAAGATACGACCGACATTTTTAGCCTCGCCCGGCGGGATGCTGAACACACGTTTAAAGGCATCGATTTCATCGCGGCTGACATGTCCGTCAACCTTGGCCATTTTGGCAGCAAGGATAATGACCCCCGTGGCAAAGGCGATCTGGCGTGGATCCTGCCCGCCCGGAAAGCTTTGGTAGCCGCCGTAATGGGGGCCTGATCCACCAAGTCGCGGGTCGGACGCGCTGTTTTTTATCTTGTCGACAACATGTCCTGCGGTTGCGCCAAGGATCGCGCCAAGCGGTCCGCCTAAGGCAAAACCAGCTGTTCCGCCAATAATTTTTCCCCAGATGCTCATGGGTGATTTTTGTCCTGTTGTTTGCGATGCCTGATGTGAAAGGCGGGTCAGGACAGCAGGCTTTGCCATCCGAATGCGTTCCCCCAACATAGTTTGGAGCGGGCAGAAAGAAATGGTCAAATCGCATTTTCTAATGCGTTCAGCTCAAAGGTATCGGGAGTGCTATACTTTGGTAGTATTTAAACTACCTTCAGTAGAATGTTTCTGATAAGTTGTGATAACAAGATTGTAATAAATAACCCTAGAATACAGAAAGTCGGGGTGGGAAATGTCCTTATTGTCACGCATGAAGCTGGTGTATCAGATCTCGCTTCTGAGCATTGTCGCGTTGGTGATCTTTGCAATTGTAGGTATTACGCAATTCATCGCCGATCAGCAACGCCAGTCCGCACAGCTTATCGCCAAGGCGGCGACGGCCGATCTGTCGATTGTCGATAACACCTCGCGTGCATTTCTGAATGCCCGGCGCCACGAAAAGGACTTTGTCCTGCGCCGCGACGAGCAATATATCACCGCACATGAGCAGTCATCTGGGAATGTGCGCGCCGGGCTTGAAACACTGGCCGCGCGCGAAGAACTTGACGAGCTTCTGGGCGAGGTGGACCAAGCCCGCGCAGCTTTTGAGCAATATGTCGCAGAATTTGCCAATGTTGTCGCCCTGCAGCGTCAGATCGGTCTGGACGGCAGTAGCGGCTTGCTGGGCGAAATGCGCAGTGCCGCATCCGAGGTTGAAGGTGCCTTGGCCGATGTTGCAAAGTTTGAAGCGATGCTGGGCTTAAGCGACAGTAAGGATTTGTCGATTGAGCTGTTGCAA
This sequence comes from Thalassospira lucentensis MCCC 1A00383 = DSM 14000, assembly GCF_000421265.1. Lineage (GTDB taxonomy): Bacteria > Pseudomonadota > Alphaproteobacteria > Rhodospirillales > Thalassospiraceae > Thalassospira > Thalassospira lucentensis. The sequence continues at coordinate 37,950 of NZ_ATWN01000007.1, forward strand.
ATGCGCGGCAACGAAAAAGACTTTCTGGCAAATATGGACCCTGTACATATCGAGAATGTCGAGGGCCTCGAAAAGAAATTTGACGCATCCCTTAAAAAGGCAGGCAGCATTCAGGACGATAAGAAAGCCCAGCTTGCAAAGCTGATGGCGTCTTATGTTTCCAATTTCAAAACCCTTGCCGATGCGACGCTGGCGCGCGAGGAATCGCTTGGTCGGCTCAGCTCCTATTACGCGGCTGTCGAACCTATTCTTGCAACGCTCAGCACGGAAATCGGATCGGTCGCAGCAGACATGCAGGCGCGTTCCGAAAACATCGCGCGAACCGGTGTGATGGTGACCTTTGGCATCTTCATTGCCGGGACGCTTGTGCTGATTGTCATGTCGTTCATCTTGGCGCGTGCGATTGTCAGTGCGATTACCGGGCTGACATCAAAAATGACCCGTTTGGCCAACAGCGATTTCGACCTGCAACTCGGCGAAGCCGACCGTAAGGATGAAATCGGCGAGATGGGCCGTGCGGTTGTTGTGTTTCGTGAAAACGGGCTGGAGCGACAAAAACTTGAAGCCCGTCAAAAGGAAATTGACGAACAGCAACGCCAGCGAATTGCAACGCAGGAACAGCATATTCGCGAGTTTGACAATGATGTGGTCGCGATGATGAGCGAAGTGGGCACTGCGGTCGAGCAACTTCACTCCGTGTCAGAAGTCCTGCGGCGCAGTGCGACAACGGCGGATGAGCAATCAACAACCGTGTCGGCAGGGACGGAAGAAGCATCGTCAAATGTGCAACTTGTCGCAACGGCGGCAACAGAACTTTCCGCGTCCATTCATGAAATTGCCGGACAGGTCAGCGACACATCGCAAATGGCCATTTCGGCCAGTGAGCGGGCGCAAACCACCAATGAAGATATTCAGGGGTTGAATACGGCGGCCGTGCGCATTGGCGAAGTCATTGGAATGATCAATGACATTGCCGGGCAAACGAACCTGCTTGCGCTTAATGCCACGATCGAAGCGGCGCGCGCAGGCGAGGCAGGCAAGGGGTTTGCCGTCGTCGCAAGTGAAGTCAAGAACCTTGCCAATCAGACCGCAAAGGCGACCGAGGATATCACCGCGCAAATCGGCGATATTCAGCGGGCGACCGGATCGGCAGTTGAGGCGATTGATGAAATTGTTCGTATGATTTCCGATATCAGCGAACGCGCGTCGTCTGTCGCAGCCGCGGTCGAGCAACAAACCGTCGCCACCAGCGAGATATCGCAAAATGTCGAACAGGCGGCATCGGCAACGCGCGAGATTTCATCGGCCATGCAGGGCGTATCGTCCGCGGTTGCAGATACCACAGAGGCAGCACAGGATGTGCGCGGGTCTGCTGATAATCTTGGCAAGCAAAGCGATGGCTTGAGTGCGCGTATTGATCAGTTCCTTGAACGGATGCGCGCAGGCTAGGCCCTGATGCTCGCTAAACATTAAATGGCAGGGAATGCTGTTGGAAAAAGAAGTCCGATTTGATGTCGGGCTTCTTTTTTTTTGTGCGGACAGATACAGTCTTGCCCGCAACTGCAGCATTCTGGGCGGTGCGGTTGTGCATCTGAGTGTGCGTTTTGAGCGCGACTGGAATGACGTTCACACGCGGGGCGTCAAAAAAATCGATATTTTTCGCGTAATTTGATGTCATAGAACTCATATACCCCCTTATGAGACAAATGTGCTGCGATGGTGCGGTGCAAAACGGAACCAGATAAGACGGTCGGGGGCGCGACATGAAATTTCTATCTCGCATGCGGTTAATCTATCAGATTTCACTTATTGGTCTGTCGGCTTTGACGATTTTCGTGATCGTTGGGAGTGTTCTTTTTGTCGCGGATGCGCAGCGACAATCGGCGGAAAATTCCGCTGATAGTGCGCTTCAGGACCGTTTGCTGGTCGATAATATCGCCAAAGAATTCCTTAATGCCCGCCGTCGGGAAAAGGATTTCCTGCTGCGGCTGGATGAAAAATACGTCACAGATCACGCTGAAACAGTCGCAGCAGTTCATGACGGGTTGGAGCAGCTTTCAGCCAACCCCAAATTGGCGCCGTTTGAGACCGAGATTGGTTCAATCCTGACGTCATTTGATGCATATGCCGATAAGTTCAGCAAAATCGTCAATCTGCAGCGCGATATCGGCTTGACCGAAGAAGGTGGCCTTCTGGGCAGCCTTCGGTCATCGGTGCACGACGTTGAAGAAGCACTGGCAACCTATAACGCCGACAAGCTGACCGTCGTCATGTTGATGATGCGCCGCCATGAGAAGGATTTCCTGGCCCGGATTGATCCGAAATATGTTGATCGGATTGATGCCCGACTGGCTGAATTCGGACCGGCATTGGCAGCAACAAGCAGCATCCCCGATGATGAAAAGAAAAAGATCACTGGGCTTATGACGTCATACATCACTGATTTTAAGGCCCTGGCGGAAAAGATCCTGATACGTGAGCAGGAGCTTGGTTTGCTAAGCGATTATTACGCACAAGCAGAACCGGTTCTTGAGCAGTTGAGCATCGACATCACGGCGATCAACGAGATGTTGACCGCCCAAGCCAACGATATCGCTAAACGCAGTTTGATGGTCACGGTCATTATGTTTGTGGTCGGTGCGATTGCACTGATTGCGATGTCATGGCTTCTTGCGCGCGCAATTGCTGGTGCGATTGGCGGCCTTACCAATAAAATGGCACGTCTTGCGGAAAACGACTTTGACGTCGATATCAACGAGGTGCAGCGCGCCGACGAAATTGGCTCTATGGGGCGTGCCGTTCTGGTTTTCCGTGAAAACGGGATTGAGCGTAAAAAGCTTGAAGCCATTCAGGCAGAGGCAGATAAAAAACGCCGTATCCGGATGGAGACTCAGGAAAAATACATCCGTGAATTCGATGAAGCCGTGGTGTCGGTGATGGCGGAAGTCGGTGTTGCGGTCCAACAGTTGCATTCGGCCTCGAACGTATTGCGCAGCAGTGCTGACGTGGCGGCAACCCAATCAATCGCGGTCTCATCAGGTACCGAAGAAGCATCGTCAAATGTGCAATTGGTCGCAACGGCGGCAACCGAATTGTCGGCCTCGATCAACGAGATTTCCAGTCAGGTGACGGAAACCTCCAACATGGCGCAATCGGCAACCGAACGGGCGCGCAATACCAATGAAAACATTCAGGGGTTAAATGATGCCGCGCTTAAGATTGGCGAGGTCATTGGCCTGATCAGTGACATTGCCGGTCAAACCAACCTTCTGGCACTGAACGCGACAATCGAGGCAGCCCGTGCCGGGGATGCCGGGAAGGGATTTGCGGTTGTGGCAAGTGAGGTCAAGAACCTTGCCAATCAAACCGGCAAGGCTACGGAAGACATTACCAATCAAATCACAGGCATTCAGCAGGCAACCAGTCTTGCAGTTGATGCCATTGATGAAATCGTGCGGATGATTTCCGACATCAGCGAGCGGGCCGCCGCCGTTGCCGCCGCCGTCGAAGAACAAACCGTTGCGACCGGCGAAATTTCGCAGAATGTCGAACAGGCGGCCGCGGGTACCGAGGAAATATCGGCCGCGATGCAGGGGGTTTCGGGGGCGGTTGCTGATACCAATGTTGCGGCGAACGATGTGCATGGATCGGCCACCAACCTGGGCACTCAAAGCGAAAGCCTACGGGGGCAAATTGACGGGTTCCTGAAACGCATGCGATCACTTTAACGATGAATTGTCGGTAATAGATGGCGGCTGGGCTTTACCTTGCCGCCATTTTCACGATAAAATCACGACAATATCACGAGATATAAGTGTCAAATCACCCGCGAAACACCTGCGCGTGAGAAAAGGGGAACGTCTTATGACTGATAAACCACGCATTGTTTCATCATCGCATCTGGTGTCAGAGCGTGCTGCTGAACTTTCCGAACTTGAGTTTGCCCTGATCCTGTCGGGCAATGCGTTTGATCGCTGGATGGTGCGCTGCATGCGTGCGGCTGGCATGCCTGATCTGTCAGTTCTCGATATTCTGGTTCTGCATAATGTCAATTCACGCGAACGCGAAAAAAGCCTGTCGGAGGTTTGCTTTGTGCTTAATGTTGAAGACAGCCATCTGGTGAATTACGCGTTGAAGAAATTGCGCAAGCTTGGCCTTGTTGAAGGTAACAAGCGCGGTAAGGAAGTGCATTACGGCACGACACAGGATGGCCGTGCGATGTGCGAGAAATACCGCGAAGTGCGCGAAGCCTGCCTTGTCGAAACGTTCCAGCGTCTTGGCGTAAACAGTCAGGAAGTGGGCGATGTTGCCAAGACGCTGCGTGCAATTTCCGGTGTTTATGATCAGGCGTCGCGTGCGGCAAGTGCGATGTAAATCAGGTCCGTATGATTTAGGGTCAGGAGCCATTGAAACCAAATTAATGGGTCCTGACCCTAGGGCTGAGGCAACAGCGTTCGATTGTAGGTTGGTGACATCACGATCTCGTTAAAGCAGACCCGCATGGGAGCTGCGACCACGTAGGATACCATTTCGGCCAGATCGTCGGGTTTTAACATGAGTGAGAGTTCTTCATCTGTGACGGGCACCGGACGTTGTTTCAGGATCGGTGTAGCAACTTCCCCCGGACTGATGCAGCAGCAGCGGATGTTATTGTGCATTTCTTCCTGATTTATGCTGTGGGAGAGGTCGATAACGCCACGTTTGGACGCGATATAGGCCGGGCCGGCGGCAGGGAATTCGTGCCGCGCCGACCAGGAAGAAATATTGATGATCAGCCCGTCTTTTTGCGCGCGCATGACGGGCAAAGTTGCGCAAACCGTATTCGCCACGCCATTGAGATTGACGGCCACGATACGGTGCCAGTCGCCAATATCGAGGTCGCGCCAGTGTCGTTTGGGACTGTTCATCCCGGCACAATTGATCAGGACATTGATTTTGCCCATGGACGCCTGAATGTTGCGCGCAGCATCCGCGACCTGATCGCTGTTGCTGATATCAAGCGGGTGGATTTCGACCTTTCCGCCATCTGACTTGATCGCGGTTGCGACCTTGAGAAGTGTTTCTTCGCGCCGTGCAGACAGGGCGACCTGCGCGCCCGCCGCGGCAAGCGACTTTGCGATTGCTTCGCCGATACCGCTGCCAGCACCTGTAATCCAAACAGACTTCCCTGAAAGGTTCTGCATCCGATTTTTCCTTTTTGGTGATATTTCTGGATTCTACCATATGGCAATAAATCCAGAAATATCAGATTGATGGAAGATTTAAGCAGGATGACGCGGGCAAAATGTCCTGCGTAGTTTCCCGGTTTGTGCATGGCTGTTATGAATCAACATTGACAATTTGTCAGTAAAATGTGATTAATGTGTCGGGAGGATGCTTCGGAGTCTCGATACGCGCGATTCTGTATCGACTCCCAGTCACACAGGGAGACTTGAGCAATGCTTAAAAAGGCACTTTCGACTGTCGCAATCGCGGCAATGACACTGTCCGCCGGTATGGCGGCTGCTGCTGAAAAATGGGATATGGCAACGCCGTATCCGGATGCGACTTTCCACACCCAGAACATTATTGAATTTGCCAAAGACGTGAATGACGCGTCCGGTGGCGAGCTGACCATTACCGTTCATTCGGGCGGTTCGCTGTTTAAACATGCCGACATTAAACGGTCGGTTCAGCGCGGTCTGATCCCGATTGGTGAGACGCTGATTTCGCTTCTGGCCAATGAAAACCCGATCTACACCGTTGATGCGATCCCGTTCCTGGCGACGTCTTATGACGATGCCAAGAAACTTTGGGAAGTATCGCGTTCGGGCATTGAAGCCGCCCTTGAAAAAGACGGTCTGAAAGTGCTGTATGCCGTTCCGTGGCCAGCACAGGGTCTTTATACCGCGAACCCGGTTGCCAAGGTCGAAGACCTCGAAGGTGTTAAATTCCGCGCTTATAACTCCACCACGTCCCAGCTTGCCGATCTGACCGGCATGGTTGCAACGCAGGTTGAAGTGCCGGAAATCCCGACCGCCTTTGCCACCGGCATTGTTGAGGCAATGATCACATCGCCATCAACCGGTGCCAATTCCAAGGCATGGGATTTTGTGTCGAACTTCTATGACGTTCAGGCATGGCTTCCGAAAAACATGGTTGTTGTGAATGCCAAGTCGTTTGACGCCCTGCCAGAAGCCGCACAGAAAGCGGTTATGGATGCGGCAGCCAAAGCCGAAACCCGCGGCTGGGAAATGAGCATGGCCGAAGCAGATGCCAAGAAGAAAATCCTGGCAGAAAACGGCATGAACGTTGCAGCACCGAGCGACGAGCTAAAAGCTGGCCTGTCCAAAGCAGGCGAAACCATGGTTGCCGATTGGCTTGAAGAAACCGGCGATGACGGTAAAGCCATCATCGACGCGTTCAAGAACTAAGGTTCTTGTTATTTCACGGGATCGGGCAGGCAAAGCGTTCTGTCCGATCCCGACACGCCCCACATTTCAGGGGCAGGACCCTTTAATATGATTGTCATGGCAACCTCAATATTTGCGAAATACAAGGAAAAGCTCGCAGAGCGGGTTGGCATCCCGGCCAAGAGGTTTGACGCGGGAGTTCGCAAATATTGAAGTTGTCCTTCGGATTGATCGGATTTGCACGGGCTACTTTGTCGCAAGGCATTGAAAGATAAATATCTTCCTGCTGCCTTGCTCCGCGTATCCGCACAAATCTGATCAACCATTGCAAACATATTAAAGGGTCCTGACCCTCATGTTACTGTCCGTGTAGAAAGCAAACCACCATCGCGATAACCCGCGGGCGGAAAGGGGACTGCTGTGCGTAGATTATCAGAGCCTGACACATTTTATCTGCCCCATTTTGCCGGAGAGATCCCTCTGTCCGGCAAGGAAAGGGCCGCAGAGCGTAGCGGCGCTACGGTCAAGGTGCTTGACGCTGCGGGGCAGAGGAATCTCTCGGCCCGAAGGGTTTGCTTTTGGCGGCGTTTAGCTTCGTTACACCGTTTGACCGATGCGCCGCATCGCTCTGCACGCTGTGCCTTGCCAAACGGCACGCCAAAAACAAACAAAATGGAGCAGATAAAATGAGACAGGCTCTAAATTATTTATTCAAATTCAGTGCCGGGCTGGCAGCCTTTTTCCTGATTGCCATCGCACTTTTGATTTTGGCCCAGTCGATTGGCCGTGTGCTTGGCATTGCTGTGCATGATGCCAATGAAATGGCCGGTTTTGCGCTTGCGGCGGGGACGTTTTTGGCGCTTGGCCCGGCATTCCGGGCCGGAACACACATCCGGGTTCAAATCGTGCTGTCGCACCTTAAGGGCGGGTTCCGTCGTGTGATGGAAACCATCACGCTGTGTGCGGCGTCCTTCCTTGGCGGGTATTTCGCATGGTGGGTGAGCGTTTTGGCCGAGGAAAGCTACTCATACGGCGATACCTCGCCTGGGGTTCTGGCCTTTCCGTTGTGGATACCGCAGGCCGCCATGGCCTTTGGGTTGATTGTTTTCACCATCGCAATGATCGAAGCACTGGTTGATACCGTGTGTGGTCGCGCGCCGGCCTTCGCCCGTGGCGAAGCCGTTGAGCTAAACGAGTAGGGCACGGTCATGGATGTACTTCAAATTGGCCTGATCCTGATGGGGCTGTTGTTCCTGTTTCTGGGGGCCGGGCTTTGGGTGGCATTGTCGCTGTTTGCGATTGGTGTGTTTGCGCTGGACTTCTTTACCAGTGCACAAACCGGCCCGATCATCGCGACAACCGCGTGGTCCAGTCTTGCGACGTGGTCGTTGGCACCATTGCCGTTGTTTATCTGGATGGGCGAAATCCTGTTTCGGTCGCGGCTTTCCGAGGACATGTTTACAGGGTTGGCCCCGTGGTTGAACAAGCTTCCCGGGCGGCTGTTGCATGTCAATATTCTGGGGTGCGGTATCTTTGCCGCCGTGTCCGGGTCATCGGCGGCGACGGCTGCCACCATTGGCCGGATGTCGATCCCGGAATTGCGCAAACAGGGGTATCCCGACAAACTGATCCTTGGCACGCTTGCCGGGTCGGGCACGCTTGGCCTTTTGATCCCGCCATCGATCATTTTGATTGTTTATGGTGTGTCGGCGGAACTTTCGATTGCGCGCCTGTTTATTGCCGGTGTTTTGCCCGGTGCGATGCTTATTGTCCTGTTCATGAGCTTTGTCGGCATTTGGGCAACGGTCAATAAGGACAAGATGCCCGCAGCGGAACCGAGCATTCCGTTTGCTGATAAAATCCGTGCATCGGGGCGGTTGATCCCGGTGATCACCCTGATTGCCGCGGTGATTGGATCGATTTACGGCGGGATTGCCACCCCGACCGAGGCGGCGGCATTTGGTGTTGTCGGTGCGTTGATCCTTTCGGGGATTAGCGGGTCGTTAAGCCGTGAAAGCCTGATGGACGGGATTATGGGGGCCACGCGCACATCGTGCATGATCTGCTTTATCCTTGCCGGTGCGGCGGTTTTGACCGTGGCGATGGGCTTTACCGGTATTCCGCGTGAGCTTGCGGCATGGATCGCGCAGATGGATTTGTCGCCCTATGCGTTGCTGGCCGCACTGACCGTGTTCTTTATCGTGCTGGGCTGCTTCCTTGACGGGATTTCGGTGGTGGTTTTGACCACATCGGTGATCCTGCCGATGGTGCAGGCCGCAGGGATCGATCTTTTGTGGTTTGGCATCTATGTGGTGCTGGTGGTTGAAATGTCGCAGATCACCCCGCCGGTTGGTTTCAACCTTTTTGTTTTGCAGGGGCTGACAGGCAAGAACCTGTTTGCCATTGCGCTGGCTGCTTTGCCGTTTTTCTTCCTGCTGTTGTTTGCTGTGGTGCTGATTACCGTTTTCCCGGAAATCGCCACATGGTTGCCACAGCAAATGAACGGCTGACCGGTTTGAATATCTGATCTTTCGTATCGAATTTTTTGACTACAGATGCCCAAGGAGACAGCATCATGGCTTCTCACGCCCAAAACGCCCCCGTTTCGCAGACCACCGGACAGCCAAAATGGCAGTTCTGGATTGATCGCGGCGGTACCTTTACCGATATCGTTGCCCGCAAACCGGACGGGTCGCTTGTCACGCACAAGTTGCTGTCGGAAAACCCGGAACGCTATGCCGATGCCGCCATTCAGGGCATTCGTGAATTGCTTGATGTTCCGGCCGGTGAAAAAATCCCGGGTGAGAAAATCGAAGCGGTTAAAATGGGCACCACTGTTGCCACCAATGCGTTGCTTGAACGCAAAGGCGACCGCACCGCACTGGTGACGACCAAGGGGTTCCGCGATTCATTGCGTCTGGCCTATCAGAACCGCCCGCGCCTGTTTGATCGCAACATCAAGCTGCCGGAAATGCTCTATGAAAGCGTGATTGAGGCCGATGGCCGCTTTGACGCGCAGGGTGAAGAACTTACCGCACTTGATCGCGATGCCCTGCGTACCGAGTTGCAGGCTGTTTACGATGACGGCATTCGCGCCTGTGCCATCGTGTTTATGCATGGGTACCGTTATACCGCGCATGAAAATGCGGCGGCCGAGATTGCACGCGATATCGGGTTTACTCAGGTATCGGTCAGCCATCAGGTCAGCCCGTTGATGAAACTGGTGTCGCGCGGCGATACCACGGTTGTTGATGCGTATCTGTCGCCGATCCTGCGCCGCTATGTTGATCAGGTCGCAAGCGAGCTTGGCGGTGTGAAACTGATGTTCATGCAGTCGAATGGCGGGTTGACGGATGCCGCGAAGTTTCAGGGCAAGGACGCCATTTTGTCGGGCCCGGCGGGCGGTGTTGTCGGCATGGTGCGGACGGCCGAAATGGATGGTTTCAAGCAGGTCATCGGGTTTGACATGGGTGGGACGTCCACCGATGTTTCGCACTATGACGGCGAATATGAACGCGATTTTGAAACGCAGGTTGCCGGGGTGCGCATGCGCGCGCCGATGATGAAAATCCATACGGTTGCCGCCGGTGGCGGGTCGATCCTGCATTTTGATGGCGCGCGTTTCCGCGTTGGTCCCGACAGTGCCGGGGCAAATCCGGGACCAGCGGCCTATCGCCGCGGTGGGCCACTTGCGGTGACCGACATCAACGTCATGCTGGGCAAGGTTCAGCCGGAATTCTTCCCCAATGTGTTTGGCCCCGAGGGCAATGAGCCGCTTGACGCCGATGCGGTGCGCGCCGGGTTTGAGGCCATGGCCGCCAAGATCAAGGACAGCACCGGACAGGTTCGTACCCCCGAAGATGTCGCCGAAGGGTTCCTTCGCATTGCGGTGGAAAACATGGCCAATGCGATCAAGCAAATTTCGGTTCAGCGCGGCTATGACGTCACGGATTACATCCTGCAGTGCTTTGGCGGGGCCGGGGGACAGCATGCCTGTCAGGTGGCCGATACACTTGGCATGACCAAGGTGTTTGTCCATCCGTTTGCCGGTGTTTTGTCAGCCTATGGCATGGGGCTTGCCGACATTCGGGCGATGCGCGAACAGGCGGTTGAGGCCAAGCTTGAAAGTGGTGCATTGGCCGGTCTTGATCAGCAGCTTGATGTGTTGGCCGCAGACGCACGCGGCGAATTGCACGAACAGGGCATTACGGATGCCAAGATCAAGATGCTCAAACGGTTGCATCTGCGTTATGACGGTACGGATACGCCGCTTATCGTTGATTTTGGCGATGTTGATGCGATCAAAGGTCAGTTCGAAGAACAGCACAAACAGCGTTACGGCTTTGTCATGAGTGAAAAACCGCTGGTGGTTGAGGCGGTTGCGGTTGAGGCAGTTGGCGAAACCCAGAGCCTGCCTGACGCCGAAGCCAAGGCAGACAACACCGATGGTGTCGCCCCGGATGCGTTGGCGACCCGTGCGGTGGTGTTTGATGGCACATCGGAAGACACGCCGTTCTATAAACGCGAAGACATGAAACCGGGGGCGACCGTGCGTGGCCCCGCCGTGATTGTCGAGCCGGTTGGCACCACCGTGATTGATCCGGGCTGGGAAGCCAAGGTCAATGCGCGCGATCATTTGGTTCTGACCCGTGTTGTGGCGATGAAACGGTCCGAGGCGATTGGCACACAGGCCGATCCAGTGATGCTTGAGGTGTTCAATAATCTGTTCATGAACATTGCCGAGCAGATGGGCGTGACCCTGGCCAACACGTCATACTCGGTCAACATCAAGGAACGTCTTGATTTCTCCTGTGCGCTGTTTGATCAGGAAGGCCTTCTGATTGCCAATGCGCCGCATATGCCGGTCCATCTGGGATCGATGGGGGAATCGGTTCAGGCGGTCATGCGCAATAATGTCGGCAGCATGAAGGCTGGCGATGTTTATATGCTCAATGATCCGTATAACGGCGGCACGCATTTGCCCGACATCACCCTGATCACCCCGGTGTTTGGCGATGATGGCAAGGATATCCTGTTCTATGTCGCGTCACGTGGGCACCATGCCGATGTTGGCGGGATCACGCCGGGCTCGATGGCGCCAAATTCCCGCATTCTTGAAGAAGAAGGTGTCTTGATTGACAACTTCAAACTGGTTGATCAGGGCAAGTTTGATGAACCGGGCCTGACGGGCTTGCTTGAGGGGGCGAAATATCCGGCACGTAACCCCTATCAAAATATTGCCGATTTGCGCGCGCAGATTGCGGCCAATGAAAAGGGTGTGCAGGAACTGCGCAAGATGGTTGATCACTTTGGCCTTGAAGTTGTGCATGCCTATATGGGCCATGTGCAGGACAACGCCGAAGAAAGCGTACGGCGCGTGATAGATAATCTTGAAGGTGGCGAGTTCTCCTATGAAATGGATAATGGCGCGGTCGTAAAGGCCAAGGTCACCATCCATAAGGAAACCCGATCCGCCACGGTTGATTTCACCGGCACATCCGATCAGCTTGATAACAACTTCAATGCGCCGTCGGCGGTGACCCGGGCAGCGGTCCTTTATGTCTTCCGGACATTGGTTGATGATGACATTCCGCTCAATGCCGGGTGTCTGAAACCGGTCGATCTGATCGTGCCCGAAGGATCAATGCTAAACCCGGTTTACCCGGCCGCCGTCGTTGCCGGGAACGTGGAAACATCCCAGCATGTGACTGATACGCTCTATGCCGCCCTTGGCGTGATGTCGGGCGCGCAAGGGACCATGAACAACTTCACCTGGGGCAATGATACCCATCAGTATTATGAAACCATCTGTGGTGGTTCGGGTGCTGGTCCCGGTTTTGATGGCACCAGTGGGGTTCACACCCATATGACCAACTCGCGCCTGACAGATCCAGAAGTACTTGAATGGCGTTTCCCGGTGATGCTGGAAAGCTTTGAAATCCGGCAAAATTCCGGTGGGAATGGTGAGTTCAAGGGCGGCAATGGCACAACGCGCCGGGTCCGTTTCCTTGAAGACATGACCGCATCGATCCTGTCAAACCACCGTCGCGTTCCCAATCAGGCGGTCGCAGGCGGGGAGCCGGGAAAACTTGGCCGCAATGCGATTGAACGCGTTGATGGCACGGTTGAGGAGCTTAAAGGAACCGACGGGGCGCAAATGCATCCCGGTGATGTCTTTATCATCGAAACCCCGGGGGGCGGGGGCTACGGCAAGGCTTGATCGTAGCACCTGTCACTTAAGATCAGTTGGGAATAGAGCCCACCAAAACATGGGTCGCCGGGAAACCGGCGGCCTTTTTTTGTGTCTGATGTCATGGATGTCATGGCAGTGTCATTGTTGGTGAAATTGACAACACTTCGTTTGTGTTGGTATAAATACCAACATGAAAGCCAATTTGCTTATGCGTGAGCGTCATCAGCTTGCGCCAGATGCTTTTGTTGAAATGCGCATTTGGCGGGTGCCGCAATCGGTGCGTGGTTCTGCGCATATGTTCAAATATGCGCTGGCTTATGTCGTCGCCGGGGAATGTGTCCTTCGCTATGACAACGAAGCTGGCAAGGGTGACCACAGGCATATTGGCGATGTTGAAATATCCTATGACTTTTCGACACCGGCGCAATTGCTGCGTGATTTCTGGGCCGATGTCGATGGATGGAGGCGGATATGACCACCGATAACACTTCCAATACGGTAACTCTTTCGGTTGCGTCGCGCGATGATGTGACCAAGCGTGCGCTTGCTGCCTTTGACGGCACGGCGCAGGGGGCGCATATCTCGTTCGCATCGGTTGAGTTGCTGTGGCAAACCATGACGCCCAAACGATGGGACTTACTCAAAGTCATGACCGGACAGGGGGCGATGAGCATGCGTGAAGCTGCCAGGCGGGTTGGTCGGGATGTCAAAACGGTTCATGGGGATGTTCATGCCTTGCTGAACGCTGGCGTTCTTGACCGGGAGGAAAATGGCCAGATAACGTTTCCTTTTGATGCCGTGCATGTCGATTTTACGCTGACGACGGCAGCGTAAATCTGAAAATCTGGAAATCGGGCCCGCTGCGATCACGCCATATCGCACCAATTTGACAGGATGAGAGCACCGTGAAATTTTTCATATTGAACCAGCGCTATTTCGTGATCGCCAGTGTTGCGCTTTTGACAGCCGTTTTTGTGATCTGTGCTGGCGTGGTCAACAGTTGGTTCTGGGTGCCTGCCGTTATCTTTGGCGCCCTGTTGCTGGTCGGGTTTCATGACTTGCGCCAGAACAAGCATTCGATCCTGCGCAACTATCCCATAAGCGCGCATATCCGCTTTATCCTTGAAAGCTTCCGCCCGGAAATTCGTCAGTACCTGCTGGAAAGCGATCAGGATCAAATCCCGTTCAGCCGTCAGTCGCGCGGGCTTGTCTATCAGCGTGCCAAGGGGGCCGAGGACAAACGCCCGTTTGGCACCATCGAGGATGTTTATAAATCGGGCTATGCTTGGCTGACCCATTCGGTTGCGCCGACCACCATTCCCGACAGCGATTTTCGCGTTCGGGTCGGAGGCCCCAATTGCAAGCAACCCTATCAGGCAAGCATTTATAACATCTCGGCGATGAGTTTCGGCTCCCTGTCAGGCAATGCGATTTTGGCACTGAACAAGGGTGCCAAGAAGGGCGGCTTTGCGCATGATACCGGGGAAGGCAGCGTTTCACGCTATCACCGCGAAGGCGGTGGTGATCTGATCTATCAGGTGGCATCCGGGTATTTTGGGTGCCGTAATGACGATGGCAGTTTTTCCGAAGAAAAGTTTGCTGAAACAGCCGCTGACCCGCAGGTCAAAATGATCGAGGTGAAACTCAGCCAAGGGGCCAAACCCGGGCACGGCGGGATGTTGCCAGCGGCGAAGATCACCAAGGAAATTTCCGATGCGCGCGGCATTCCCATGGGCATTGATTGCATTTCACCCGCCGCGCACAGCACATTTTCAACCCCGATTGGCCTGATGGAATTCATCGGCCGGTTGCGCGATCTTTCGGGTGGCAAACCGGTCGGGTTCAAGCTGTGCATCGGGCATCGCCGTGAATTTATGAGCATCCTTAAAGCGATGCTTAAAACCGGCATCGTGCCTGATTTTATCGTGGTCGATGGCAAGGAAGGCGGCACCGGGGCAGCCCCGGTTGAGTTTGTCAATCACGTCGGCATGCCGATGCATGAGGGGCTTACCTTTGTGCATAATGCGCTGCGCGGGGCGGGGCTTCGTGAACAGGTGAAAGTGGGGGCGGCGGGCAAGATCGTGTCGGCCTTTGACATTGCGCGTACCCTTGCCCTTGGCGCGGACTGGTGTAATGCGGCGCGCGGTTTCATGTTTGCGCTGGGCTGTATTCAGGCCCAGTCATGCCATACCAACTGCTGCCCGGTCGGGATTGCAACGCAGGATAAAATCCGTCAGCGTGCGCTTGACCCGGGTGATAAAAGTGAACGTGTGGCGCGGTTCCATAAAAATACCATGCATGCCCTTGCTGAAATTACCGGGGCGGCGGGCCTTCATGATCCGCGCAATTTCATGCCCTATCACTTCATGGTCCGGCAAAAGGACAATGAGTTTGTTGATGGCAATGAAGCCTATCCCTATCTGCCCGAAGGCTTCCTTGTTGCCGATACGGAAATCGAGGAACTCCATGACTGGCATTCGCGCTGGGATCGTGCGTCACCTGAAACCTTCGCGCCCAAGGAAATTCCGTTTGGGCCGTATAAACGGCACAAGGATGACACGACCGAGAAAGCGGCTCAATAAGGAGGATGCCCAATGGCAGTAAAACGCATTGTGTCAAACTTCGCGGTTACGGATATCGCCAAGGCCAAAGCCTTTTATGAGGATATTCTGGGTCTTTCGACCGTCATGGATCACGGCTGGATCAGGACGTTTGCCGCCGCGGGTGAAACCATGACCACACAGGTCAATTTCGCCACCGAAGGCGGATCGGGCACCCCGGTTCCCGACATGTCGATTGAGGTCGATGATCTTGAAGAAACACTGGGTCGGATGACGGCTGCCGGTATCGAAATCGAATATGGCCCGGTCGATGAGCCATGGGGTGTCAGGCGGTTTTATGTCCGCGACCCGTTTGGCAAGTTGGTTAATATCCTTGAGCATAAATGATAAAAAGCCCGGTCTTGTGAGATGACCGGGCTTTGTCATTAGCGTTGGAACAATTCTGCGCGGACCGCAACCAGCCCTTCACGGGTTATGCGATATGGCGCGCCTCCGTGTGAACGGATAAAGCGGCGTTTACGCAGTTTCTTGAAAACCTCGATCGTGCAGGCGGTCAGAAACCAGCCGTCGCGTGTGATGCAATCTGCTTCGAGGATATGGTTTTTGTCGTCCTTGATCACTTTGATCAGGCCGCCCTGTGCGAGTACATGAAGCACGCGCTGTTCATTTTTCGATATATTCAATGGTCAGAGTCCGAAAACCAGTAAGAAAAGCGGTTTCCGATCGGGACAGGCACAACAGTACCGGTCACGCACCCCCCAATGAATGATTGGGCATGCGATCCGATCTGCTGATCAGCGGTCTGGATAAGGTTAGACTGTCAAACCGCGATCAGCGGCTGCGCCGGGACTCTGACATAAAAACTCCGATGAAGTATGTGGACGCAAATTGTCGGTTTGCGTGTCTATTGTCAAGCCGCGCGCTGCATTTCGACAGTTGGAATGTCACGGTCGGGGACCGGGCCGGTCACAAGGAAGCCGAATTTGCGGTAGAATGCCTTGGCGCGTTCGTTGTGCGCGACCACGGTCAAGCGCACATTGCTGCGCGCGCCATGTTCGGCCAGCGCATCAAGGGCGGCGATCATGAGCGCCTTGCCTGCACCACTGCCGTGTGATGCCGGATCAACCATGATCCAGTCGATTTCCGGGCTTTCGTGAATGGCGATCACGTAGCCAAGAAGATGTTCGTCCGCGGTGGCGACATAGACAGAGTGATTTTCGCTGCCAAGCGCATATTGGAAAACATCGGTCGATTTGGCGACATAGGCGGCAACGGTTTTGGCCGCAGAATCCCCCATGCCTTCGATGAAATAGGTTGAATCTGTCGCGCGCTTTGTCAGGTCGCGGATGAGAGAAAGATCGTTGGCAGTGCCTTTGCGGATCTGCATTTTTTATAAAAGCTCGTGCTCGTTATTTTGGTTGGGGTGTAAATGACCCAGCGTTCAGTGTCGCCTAAATTTCATACCATGTGGTTAATGTCCAGACTTCTGAACATCAGATTTCTGTGTTGTTTAGCGATGGATGCCGTGCATCTGGCACTGTGACCGGGCCCTTTGGCCCTATGAGGCGGTGTTATTTACGACGGCGTTTTTTATCGCGGTACATTTCAAGATCGGTCACGGCAATCATGTCCTCAAGACTTTGATTGACCGGATCAAAAAACACCGATGCACCCGAACTGATTTCCGGGGTTTCGCGGATCGGTGTTTTTGCCTTGGGGACCGATAGTTTGGCATTGGCAAGCGCATTGCGCACGCGGGCGATGATTGTCGTCAAATCACCGCGATTGCGCACATACCCCAGAACGGCAAACTCATCGCCGCCCATGCGGCCACAAATGTCGACTTCGCGGATGCTTTCGGTGATGGCCTTGCCAACCGCACGCAGGGCTGCATCGCCAGCGGCATGGCCGTAATCATCGTTCCAGTGTTTCATGTCATCAAGATCAATGAAAATGATCCCGATGTTGTGGTGATAGCGTTTGGCGATGCGGATTTTCTGATGGGCCAGCATTTCAAATCCGGCGCGGTTGTTCAGGCCGGTTAACGGGTCTGACATCGAAATATTGCGCATGATCTGGTATTGCTCATACAGGCGCAAATCGGCCTCGATCAGGTCGCGGAAACATTCAAGAAGTTCAAGCTGGCGTTTGTCATATCCGGTGGGTTTGGTGTCAAACACGCACAGGGTGCCAAACACCACGCCATTGGGCCAAAACAGCGGCACCCCGTAATAGGATACATACCCATCTTCGGTCAGTTCGGGGTTATCAGCCCACTCGGGCTTGCCTGTGGCATCGGGTTCATAAAACGATGCCTTGGTTTGTGCGACGCGGCGGCAGTAAATGTTGCTGCTGGCGGGTTCGGACTTGCCCGATAGTTTGCGGTTGGGGTTTGCGTCATTCTGGCTGGTCAAGGCGGCGCGAAAGCCAAGTTTGTCATTGTATTCGACAACATAGCCCGCCGTGGCCCCCAAAAGCCCCGTCATCAGGTCAACAGCACGTTGCCACTTGTCCATTGAAGACAGCATGGCTTCATCATTTGCCAGCCAGTCCTGTGTTTTCAGGGTCACCATCGAGACTGCTTTCACTTCTTGGCGTGATCATGGAGCATCAATGGCCTTAACTGACATGTGGTGCCCCCGCTATCTTCATATTTGTCTGATGAAGGTTAAGAACAAGCTTTCTTTTCCATGATTTAGGGGCTGTGGGATGTGTTTTTTGTCGTCGTGGGCAGTTCAATAATCTGTATTTTCGGATTGTCGGTCAGATTGTTGCCCCTTTTACTTGCGATTGCAGGAGACAGGTTTCAAACTTGATCGGACTTTCCAATTGGCCGAACCAAGATTGATTAAAGATAAAACAGGAGACGCCCCGATGGCAGACGTGATCGATTACACGATCCATGGTGAAGAAATGCAGTTGGTGGAGATCGAACTTGATCCGGGCGAGGGGGTTCGGGCCGAAGCCGGGGCCATGATGTATATGTCCGACGGCATTGCCATGCAGACTGGTACGGGTGGCGGCATCTTTTCCGGCTTTAAGCGCATGCTGACCGGCGAGGGGTTCTTTATCACCAGTTTCGTGCATGAAGGTCAGAACAAGGGGCATGTTGCCTTTGCCGCCCCTTATCCGGGCAAGGTGGTGCCGCTTGATCTTGCGACCTATGGCGGGGAAATCATCTGCCAAAAGGATGCTTTTTTGTGTGCGGCGGCGGGCATTGATATTGATATCGCCTTTTCCAAGAAAATCGGGGCCGGGTTGTTTGGCGGCGAAGGGTTTATTCTGCAACGCCTGACCGGTGATGGGCTGGCGTTCATGCATGCCGGGGGCACGATCATTAAAAAGGAACTGCAACCGGGCCAGACGTTGCGCGTTGATACCGGGGCGCTGGTGGCACTGACGCCGTCGGTGGATTATTCGATCAAGTTTATTGGTGGCTTTACCAATGCGCTGTTTGGTGGCGAAGGGCTTTTTGTCACCACCCTTGAAGGGCCGGGAACGGTCTGGTTGCAAAGCTTGCCGTTTGCGCGGCTGGCGGACCGGATTGCCGCAGCCTTGCCGCAAGATCGCAATAAGGGGTAATTCCCGCGTGCTGAGACGGACAATGGATCAGGCTGCTCACCATGTGGTGGGCGGCTTTTTTTTGCATTTTCTGGGTAAAAGGTAATACCAATTTCGACCATCTCGGCGTAGGGTGGGCGAAATCATTTAAGGTCGCCCGAGCAGATCGATGGTCCATCCCCACATTCAAATGGGCCATTGTGCGTTCAGGCAAACCTGATTGCCACCCGGACCAAGGGGGCAAAGCCCCGAAAATACGAGGAACGTCATGTCGGATCGTCAATATGAACGCATTGAAACCCCGGAAAGCCTGATCAGCACCTTGCGCGAGATGCTTGGAGATCGGCTTTCGACAGCGGCGGCTGTGCTTGAGCAGCATGGCAAGGATGAAAGCTGGCACGCAGCATCGCCGCCCGATGCGGTTGTTTTTGCCACCACGACCGAGGAAGTCGCCGAGGTGGTTAAACTCTGTGCCGCGCATGAGGTTCCGATAGTGCCGTTTGGCGTTGGATCGTCGCTTGAAGGCCATGTTGCGGCCTTGCGCGGGGGGATTTGTATTGATCTGTCGCGCATGGACGCGATTTTGGAGGTCAATAACGAGGACCTTGATTGCCGGGTTCAGGCCGGTGTCACCCGTGAACAGCTTAATGATCACTTGCGTGATACCGGTTTGTTTTTCCCGATTGATCCGGGGGCGAATGCATCCATCGGCGGCATGACGGCAACCCGCGCATCGGGCACCAATGCGGTGCGCTATGGCACCATGCGCGAGAACGTCTTGAACCTGACGGTGGTGACACCGGATGGTAAAATCATCAAGACCGCCAATCGGGCGCGTAAATCATCGGCGGGTTATGACCTGACGCGGTTGTTTGTCGGGTCCGAAGGCACCCTTGGTGTGATCACGGAAATCGCCTTGAAGCTGTATGGCATCCCCGAGGCGATGTCGGCGGCGGTGTGCGTCTTTCCGTCGGTTGCAGCCGCGGTTGATACCACGATCCTGACCATTCAGGCGGGTATTCCGGTCGCACGCATTGAGTTTCTCGATGAAATGCAAATCCGGGCGATCAATAAATATTCCAAAACCGATCATAAAGAAGCGCCGACCTTGTTCTTTGAATTCCATGGTACGGATGCCGGGGTGAAGGAGCAGGCGGAATTTGTGCAATCGGTTGCCGAAGAATTCGGGGCCGAGGAATTCCAGTGGGCGACCCGTCAGGAAGACCGCAATAAACTGTGGGCGGCACGCCACAAGGCTTATTACGCGTCGCTTCAGCTTGAGCCGGGTAAGGCGGGCATGCCGACCGATGTTTGTGTGCCGATTTCAAAACTGGCCGAAGCGATTTCCGAGACCCGTGCCGATTGTGATGCCAGCCCGTTGACCTGCACGATTGTTGGTCATGTCGGGGATGGTAATTTCCATACCCTGATCCTGCTTGATCCCGAAGATGCCGGTCAGATGGCCGAGGCAAAGCGCCTTCATGACCGGATGGTCGAACGTGCGCTTAAACTGGGCGGGACCTGTACCGGGGAACATGGCATTGGCTATGGCAAGCTTGATTTCATGGAAGCCGAGCACGGGGCCGATACGATTGCGCTGATGCGTGCGCTTAAAAACGCGATTGATCCCAAAGGTCTGATGAATCCGGGGAAGCTTATTCCCGGTCTTTGATATCATCAGACTATTTATGATTGATGCGAAAAACGGGGCCTTTTGCGCCCCGTTTTTGTTTTGGTTAGAACCGGAACGACAGGGAAAGTGATCCGAACTGGTCAGCACCATCCTGTGCGGTATATTCGGCGGTGCGATACACATGGGTATAGGTCAAACGTGCCTGACCCATGATCACGGCAAAGCCGATTTGCAGATCCCCGACCAGCGGTTCCTTGTCGACGGAATTACTGTCCTGGAACGTATTGCCATCAAGCGTGATATCACGTGCGACATACCGCCCGGCGACCCCGGCAAACAGATACCCACTTAGTGGGAAGCCCTCGGTATCGGGGACGAAGAAATCAGATCCCGGCAAGCTGGGGCGAATGCGCGGCGGACCGTAATCGGCAGGCAAGTCAAACCCCATGCGAAACATCGTGCCGACCTCGGCATTGGTAAAGGCATTGCCAAGCGACACAGCCCCGTGCGGGGTGGCATCAAATTCGATCCCGGCAATGTCGGCTTCAAACCAGCTGCGGTATTTGCGTTCATAGGTCAGGTTCAGCAGCGGTTCGTTTTCGATCTGATTGTCCCAGCCTTCGGGGGCAGGGCTGTTGATGTTTTTGTGAACGATTTTCTGTGTTTTGTCGGCAAGCGATGCTGGCCCGACCACGCCCAGTGTCAGTTCAAGCGTATCAATCCGCGAATAGTTGCCGTCACCATCATTTTGCAATCCGGTATCGGACAACAGCCCGACCGTACCGGCCAGAATACCGGCCCATGGACGATCATCGGGCTGGTTTTCGGCAATTGTGATGTCGTCGGGCGTGTACATGGTCTGGCCGAAGGAATAGCTGGTTCGAATGCGACCGTTCGAGGCAAAGAATGGAACTTTTTTGGCAGCAGTGAGGAAGGATGCCGGTGCGGAATCCTCAGGCGAGATAAAGGCAAGACGCACGCCATTGGTGTAATGCTGATCACTGTTGGTCGGTGTGAATACGTCATTTTCCACCGAGAGCGACACCCCCCATTTTTCATCCGGGGTTCGGGTCGATTGCGGTCCGCTGGCTGTGTTTTCCTGCGCACTGACATGCTGCGTTGCTGCGATCAGGCTGAGCAATGAAACCGATAGGGCCGCAGGATACTGGATGGCTCTGGGCAATGGCATGGTGGGTTCTACTCGCTCAATCGGCTTTGTTGTTGGAATTTCAAACCAAATTCAATTCTGATTTTGCCCAATTTATGGCGCAGTGTCGCATAGTTAACGCATCCGTCCACAGTTAACATAAACTCGCTCGACGCGCGATTGTTCCCATCTGGGCTAAATCGGGCGCAAACGTTCATCGGGTGTTTGCTGTCGTACAGGAAAAGAGCCCGCAAATCGTCGGTGAAAGAAACAGGACGAGGTTACGGGCTTAACGTCAAGCGCCCGCCCGTTTGATCGATCATGTGATCCCAGGGCAGGCGCCTTTATTAACGATGCTATGCGTGATGTCTTATGGCAGTTTAGGCCGTTTTGCGGCGCAGGCGCGCGACATCTGTTTGGCTTGTATCAATCAGCCCGCGATAGGCATGCCAGCTTGAGAAGCCCAGAAGCGGCATGATGACAGCCATGCCAAACAAAAACACAACCATGCCACATGCCGACAGGATGGCGATCACCGCCGCCCAGCCGGTCAGGACTTTCCAGTTTTTGCGAAATGCCGCGACACTGATGATAACAGCCGTGATGACATCAACGTCGCGATCAACCAGCAAAGGTATCGACACGACCGAAACCGCAAAAACCATGATGGCCAATGCACCGCCAAGGATGCTTCCGGTGATCAGGAAGGTCATGGCGTCACGCGAAAAGAAGGTTTCCCACACCAGCACATCAAGCGATGGCACCGTGCCATTATAAAACAAGGCAAACAGCAACATCGCAATACGTGTCCACACCAAGAAGAACAGCATCAACATAATGCCGATGGCACCAATTTGGCCCGGGTTGCGGCGAAACCCGTTCAGGCTGTGCCACAGGGTGACGTTCTCGCCCATTTCAAGGCGGCGACTGGTTTCATAAAGCCCGACGGCCAGAAGCGGGGCGAGCAGCATAAAGCCTGCCGCCAAGGGTAAGGTCAGATGAAGTTGCCCAGTTCGAAAGATGCTCAGGACCACAAGATAGCCTGCAAGAACACAGAATGCGCCATAGGCCAACCCGATGGCAGGGGCACGTTTAAAATCACGCCAGCCTGCTTCAAGCCATGCACCGGACTGATCGGTGGTGATTTCGCGAATGGCGATGCCGCTTATTGTGGGTTCGACCGTATTGTTTGTCTTTACGATTGTTGTTTCGGTCATGGGTGTCCTCCCTGTCGCTTTGGCCGGTTTGATTTGGCCCGTCTCATTTGGCGTGTCGCTTTTTGCAAAACGATCTTTTGATCTGCCTGAAAGTCAGGATTGAATTTAGTGGTGTGTAAAATGTATCATTTTAAGGGCGGATTTCCACCATCCCGTTGATTTTAAAGCATGTATAAAGAATGTGTGATGTGCCATTCTGATGAAATTGGGTTATGTTCCCGCATGCTGTGGGATTGTTTGGATTGGTTAAAAAATCAGATTTTAATCAGTCTGGATGCTTGATCACGGCGTATGACCCATACAGATGACATGGGATGTGGACAATTGGGGCGATAAGACCCATCTGAACATCGGAAAACCAATCGGACGGTCTGTGAACAATCTCTCGCCATTTTCTATTGCGAGACGTAATACGAACCCTATGCTTTGGGGCCTGACCCGAAACTTGAAATCGAACCTTAAAAGGTCGCTGCCCACCGGCAGAACGATCTTGCGAGCAAGCGGAGCCTGACTTTTGAAAAAAATCCTTGCCGTTATCGGCGCTGTGCTGGTCGTTTTGATTGCAGCGTTGCTGATCATTCCATCCCTGATCGACTGGAATGGCTATAAGGCCCAGGTCAGTCAGGCTGTCCGTGATGCGACGGGACGCGAACTTGTAATCAATGGCGATTTGTCGATGTCGTTGATCCCGTCGCCTGCCTTGTCGGCAGAACAGGTTGCACTTGGCAATGCGCCCGGTGCGACGGACGCGAACATGGTCACGATTTCAGAAGTGCGGGTTTCCGTTGCGATGATGCCGCTTCTGACCGGCAATGTTCAGGTCACCGAAATCAGCCTGATTGATCCGGTGATTGCCATCGAAACGTTTGAAGATGGCAGCAACAACCTTGTGTTTGATCCGGCACAGGCAAAGCGTTCCGGCCCGGATGCGGGGACGATCACCACGCCCGAGCCTGCAACGCCATCGACAGAAAACACCCCGGCTGCACCGACATCCGGTGATGATGGTGCAAGCAGCGATTTCTCCAGCGCCATTCAGGTTGACCAGCTTGAGGTCGAAAATGCCACGATCATTTACCGCACACCGGGCAGTGAGGAACGCATCGAAGGGCTGACCATTGGTGTGTCGGCCGATAGCCTGAATGGCCCGATGGACGGCGAAGGATATGTGTTTTATCGCGGCATTCCGCTGACGTTTGAATTTAACGTCGGACAGATCAGCCAAACCGGCCCTTTCCCGGTCAGCCTCAAGGTCGGTGTCGACAAGGTCGATGGGGGCATTTCGCTGGGGGGTAAAGTTGACCTGTCATCGGACAACCCCGGATTTGACGGCCAGATTGAAGGCAAGTTTGATGATCTGCGCGCAGCAGCATTGCGCATTGCCGGTGAGGGAGCAGACATCCCCGATATTGCCGCCAAGCCGTTTGACCTTGGCGGGCACATCACGGCCGATGCCAAATCGGTTACGTTAAATGATTTGTCGATCCGTTTTGGGGAAACCCGTGGATCGGGGGCGATTGCGATTGATCAGGAACCGCGTATGCGGGCTGATGTTGCGTTGCGCTTTAACCAGCTTGATCTTGATTCAATTCTGGTGCTGGCCGACGTCGGTGATGGCGTAAAGGCACCAGAAGCCGACACCGCATCGGGTTCATCATCGACCGATGCCGGAAAAGCATCCGATGAGGCGCAGTCCATTCCATCGCAAAGTTCGGTGAAATCCGGTTCAGCAAACGGGCCGATTATTCCGGCCGATCTGACAGCATCCATCGACTTTGAAGTCGAAACCCTGATTTATAATCAGACGCCCATTCACAATGCCCGTATCAACGCGGCGATAGCCAACAGCAAAGTCACCTTGAACGAGGTATCCGCCGGATTGCCCGGTGGAACGGACTTGGCAGTGTTTGGTAGTATTTCGGGTGAAAAATCGACACCATCTGCGGCACTTAGCTATGAAATCGCATCGGAAAACATCCGTGCGGTGATCCGTTGGCTTGGTGTTGATGTTGATGGTGTGCGCGCTGATCGGTTGCGCCGTTTCTCGTTGACTGGCGGGATTAAAGGCACACCTGAGCAGCTTAACATTTCCGATCTGGACATGCGCATCGATGACACTGCCATTCGCGGTGCTGTGGTTGCCAATATCAGTGGTCCGGGGCTGCCGTCCCTTGGTATCGGGCTTAAGCTTGATCGCATCAATCTTGATCAATACCTTCCGAGCAGCCCAAGTGCGGCGGGCACTGATCAAGCGTCTGGTGCGTCGTCAGGGACGACTTCTGGTTCGGGGGCAACATCATCTGATGGGGCTTCTGGTCAAGGGACTGCGGGCGGCACAGATGCCGATATGGTCAAACTGATCAAGGATGCCCTGGCACCACTTGACGGGATGGCAGCCAATTATCGGTTGTCGGCCGATGAGATCATTTCATCGGGTGTGTCGGTGCGCGGGATCGTTATTGATGGCAACATCAATGGGCGCAAGATCGCACTGAACAATTTTGCCATTGCCGATGCGGCTGGTCTTGCGGCCAGTGCCAAGGGAACATTTAATGGTGCTACGGACATTCCGGCATTTGAAGGTTTGGCCGTGCGCGTTACGGCCAAAACGCTTGAGCCGTTGGCGAAACTGACGGGGATTACCCTGCCGGCACCGGCTAGCAGCTATAAAAGCATTCAGGCCAATCTTGGTTTGAACGGGCCTGTGAGCGGACCAACACTTGATCTTGATGTGTCCAATCCGTTGGCACAGGTGAGCCTTAAGGGTGTGTTGGCCAATATCTTTGGGGCCAATCCCGGTCTTGATGGCAAACTTGGTGTTCAGGCATCAAGCCTGAACCGGGCACTTGATCTGGTGGCCCCGACCTATACCCCATCGGGGAACCTTGGGCGCCTGGCACTTTCCAGTACGGTTAAGGGAACGGCACAGAACATCAATCTGGGCGACCTGAAACTGGTCGTCGGAGCATTTGAAACGGCGGGGGATGTTAAGTTTGACGCGACGCAGGCCCAGCCAAAAGTCACCGTCAGCCTTTCTGGTGGCAAGCTTGCAGTTGATCCGTTCCTGCCAGCCGAGAAACGCGCTGGTTTGATGCCGGGTGCGGGAAGTGGGATGCGCAAGGCAGCATTTAACCTGCCGAAGACGGCAAGTGTCACCCGTGTGGATGCCCGTGATGGCACGCCATGGGATGATACGGTGATTGATGTTTCGGCCTTGCGGTCGATTGATGCCGACATCGCCATTGCCCTTGATCAGCTTGATTTTGATACCTATAGCCTGATGAAGCCGGACTTGAAGGCGGATCTTGTTGCCGGGTTGTTGACGATTTCCAAGCTGACCGGTGTGTTGGGCGATGGTGATCTGGCGATTGATGGTAATTTCGATGCGCGCAGCACCGACATTCCCAAACTTGCCCTCAAAGGTTCGCTCGATGGTGCGCGGGTGGAAAAACTTGCCCCAATTCAGGTTGCCAGTGACCTTATCAATGGCGGTATTCAAACCAAGTTTGATGTTTCCTCATCGGGGAATACATCGCGTCGTCTGGTGTCAGCCCTTGGCGGGACAGCCAATTTTGTCCTGAATAATGTGCGGTTTAGCAATGCCGATAAACGGTCTGCTGATCCGAAGCTTAACCTGCAGGCTTTGCTGCGTCAGGGACCACAGGCCATGGTGGTTGAGGGCATTGGCAACAACGACATTCTTGAAACGCTTGAGGCCGATATCACCATTACCAACGGTGTGGCCAAAACCACACGGGTCGAGGCAACCTCACGCGTGGGGACGGCGGATGCGGATGCGACCCTTGATTTGCCCAAATGGGTGATGGATACGCGCGCCGACTTTGATTTCTCGGAAAAAATCGAAGAACTGCCGCCGTTCAGTGTCTTTGCCAAAGGCAAAATTGACGATCCGGTGATTACGGGGCGGATGGACAAGGTTGCGGTGAAGGTTCTTGATAACCTTTTGGACAAGGCGCTTGGCGGGGATGGATCGTCCGGTTCAACTGGTGACTCGGGTAAGGATGCGGCCAAAGGATTGCTAAAAGGTCTTTTGAATCAATTCGGTCGCTAATCCCCGTCCTTGAGATTTTATCTTTGAAACGGCCCTGCAGTGCGGGGCCGTTTTATTTTTGCGCCTTTGTCATCTTAGTTGATTGTCACATAACGGCAAAAAAACCTTAACAAAGTGGCTCGGCTTCTACATGATCCGCGCGTCGATTCCCTTTGGTGGTTACGGTTGATTATGTCGGTAAAGAAAACGGCTCTGGATAAGGACCTTAGGTGGCAGAAGCGCATGGATGCGGGGATGGGTGAAACCGCCTCGATCAGTGCGAAGCTTGGTCTGGCACTTGTGTTCCTGCTGGCGTGCAGCGCGTTTGTCGCCTTTCAAATGGGCGGGGTACCGCAAAGTGGTTTCCTGATTGCAGCAGCCGTCATTGGCGGGTACATGGCGCTCAACATCGGGGCCAATGACGTTGCCAACAATGTTGGTCCGGCGGTGGGGTCCAAGGCGCTGACCATGGTTGGTGCGCTTTTGATTGCCGCTGTTTTTGAGGCTGCTGGTGCGATCATTGCCGGTGGCGATGTTGTCAGCACGATCAAGAACGGCATTATTGATCCGGCCCGGATGCCCGATCCTCAGACCTTTGTCTGGGCAATGATGGCAGCCCTTCTTGCTGCTGCCTTGTGGCTTAATCTTGCGACCTGGGTTGGTGCGCCGGTTTCGACCACGCATTCCATCGTTGGAGGTGTGATGGGCGCTGGTATGGCCGCCGTCGGCATTGACGCGGTGAATTGGCCGACCATGGGCACGATTGCTGCAAGCTGGGTGATCTCGCCGGTTCTGGGGGGCTTGATTGCCGCCGGGTTCCTGGCCTTTATCAAGTTCCGCATCCTTTATACCGACGACCGGGTTGCTGCGGCGCGCAAATGGGTGCCCATCCTTGTCGGGGTGATGGTTTCGGC
The DNA here is from genome assembly GCF_000421265.1 of Thalassospira lucentensis MCCC 1A00383 = DSM 14000. Lineage (GTDB taxonomy): Bacteria > Pseudomonadota > Alphaproteobacteria > Rhodospirillales > Thalassospiraceae > Thalassospira > Thalassospira lucentensis. Next base: position 65,619 of record NZ_ATWN01000007.1, read on the forward strand.
CTTCACCATGTATCTGATGATGAAGGGCATTAAGAAAATCTGGAAAGTGGAAACGCCGGTTGTGATTGCAATTGGTATTGCTGCTTTTGTCATTACGGTCCTGCCTGTCCGTAAGGCCGTTTTCCGGGCTTCTGCCAATATGACGGGGCGTCGCAAGGAAATTGCATCCTTGTTCCGGGTTCCGCTGGTTGTGTCAGCGGCCCTTCTGTCATTTGCCCATGGGTCGAACGATGTTGCCAATGCGATTGGCCCGTTGGCGGCCATTGTTTCGGGTATCAACAGCGGGGAGATCGTGACATCTGCGCCGATCCCGATTTGGGTGATGGTCATCGGCGCGATTGGCATTGCAGCCGGGCTTATCCTGTTTGGTCCGAAGTTGATCAAGACGGTGGGGACACAAATCACCAAGCTTGATCCGATCCGGGCCTATACCGTCGCGCTGTCGGCAGCCTTGACTGTGATTGTTGCATCCGCACTTGGTCTTCCGGTCAGTTCCACCCACATTGCGGTGGGGGCGGTGTTCGGGGTTGGCTTCCTGCGCGAAAGCCTTAGTCACCGTCGCCGCAAGATCAATCCGCCAATGTTGGTGAACGTTGGGAACGGGGATCAGGCCAACGAGCATATCGAAGCCCTGCGTCAGATCGACCCGAACGAAGCCAAAAAGGCGGAGAAGAAGTTGCGCAAGCGTCTTCTGGTGCGCCGGAACTATGCATTTACCATCGCAACTGCCTGGGTGGTGACGGTACCGGCTGGTGCGTTTCTGGGAGCCTTGCTGTTCTTCACCATTCGCGGCATTATGTTGTAATATCAAAAAGAATAGAGTTTCGCGGCACAGTACCCCGCACTTTTTGGGGTATGTGCAGCGATCTGCAGCGGCGGTCAGGGGTTCCCTGATCGCCGTTTTTCCTTGACCGGTCTGTGCCGTGGGCGTAAACACCCGGCAACCAAAGTTGTACCGAACCCGGTCTTGATCGTCGCCCAATAAAGTGGGCCGCGAGATTTGGTATGCGTGGGTCGACCCTATTGAAGGACAGATAGATGAAAGCCATCATTTTCGGCATTCTGGCAATGGCCGCAACGGTTGTTGCATCCAACATTCTGGTCGAATATCCGCTGCCCGGCGTTTTGGCCGATTGGCTGACCTATGGCGCGTTTACCTATCCGGTGGCGTTCCTTGTGACGGATTTGACCAACCGCGCGCGCGGGGCCAGGGCGGCCCGTCTTGTAGTGCTGGCGGGGTTTGCGTTGGCGGTTGTGTTGTCGCTGGTCTTTGCCGACACACGCATTGCCATTGCATCGGGGTCGGCTTTCCTGATTGCGCAGATGCTTGATGTCACCATCTTTGACAAACTGCGTCAGGCAACCTGGTGGAAAGCGCCGCTTGTCTCAAGCGGGATCGGGTCGGCTGTTGATACCGCGCTGTTCTTTTCCATTGCGTTCGTGGGCACCGGTTTGCCTTGGCATACATGGGCCATGGGCGATTTCACCGCCAAGGTGATCATGGCGCTGACCTGTCTTGCACCGTTCCGTTTGTTGATGGCGGTGGTGACACCGCGTCTGAATGTGGGTTCAGCACAGCCAACACAGGGCTGATATACAGGCCAGTGGCTTGTGATTTTTGGCGAAGGGGCGCATAAAACGCCCCTTCATTTGTTTGTTCATTGTTCTGGAATAGCCCTGATCCATGAAAGTCGATCTGTTCGATTTCGAATTGCCGCGTGAGCGCATTGCCGAACATCCCGCATCGCCGCGTGATGCCGCGCGTATGCTGGACCTGTCGGCGGCGGATATCCAAGACCGTATCGTGCGCGAATTGCCCGATATTTTGCGTCCCGGTGATTTGCTGATTTCAAATGACACCCGTGTTATTCCGGCCCGCCTGTTTGGCAAGCGTGGGGAGGCAAAGGTCGAAGTCACCTTGCATAAGCAGGAAGGCCTTGGCACTTGGGTTGCCTTTGCCAAGCCAGCCAAGAAGCTGCGGATTGGTGAAACATTCTTTGTGAATGATGAATTTGAGGCCGAAGTCCTTGATAAAAAGGACGGCGGCGAAGTGGTATTGCGGTTCAATAAGTCCGGTGCGGATTTGATTGCCGCGCTTGAGGAATATGGTGTGATGCCGTTACCTCCCTATATCCGGCGCGAAACAGGTGGCGATGATCAGGATAAATCCGATTATCAAACCATTTTCGCCCAAAAGGACGGCGCGGTTGCGGCCCCGACGGCCGGATTGCACTTTACCCCGGAATTGCTGGCCAATCTTGATGCGCGCGGGATCAAGCGCCGCACGATTACGCTGCATGTCGGGGCGGGGACGTTTTTGCCGGTGAAGGTTGATGACACCGAGAACCACAAAATGCATGCGGAATGGGGATCAATTTCGCCGGAAATTGCCAATCTGATCAATGAAACGCGGGCCAATGGCGGGCGGGTTGTTGCGGTTGGGACGACGTCGTTGCGATTGCTTGAAAGTGCGGCACGTGAAGACGGGGTGGTTGAACCGTTCGAGGCCGAAACCGACATCTTTATCACGCCGGGATATAAGTTCCGGGCGGTGGATATGTTGTTGACCAACTTCCATCTGCCGCGTTCGACCTTGTTCATGCTGGTATCGGCCTTTGCCGGGTTTGACCGGATGAAGGCGGCCTATGCCCACGCGATCGAAAACGAATACCGTTTCTATTCTTATGGCGATTGCAGCTTGCTTGAATGCGCCAACAAAATTGATGCACGGACATAATCAGACATGACCGAATTTCGCTATGAACTGCTTGCCCAAGATGGCAAGGCCCGTCTGGGACGTATTTACACCGCCCACGGTGTCATTGATACGCCGACCTTTATGCCGGTTGGTACGGCGGCGACGGTTAAGGCGATGTTGCCGGAAAATGTTGCAGATACCGGTGCGCAGATTTTGCTGGGCAATACGTACCATTTGATGTTGCGTCCGGGGGCGGAACGCATTGCACGTCTTGGTGGCCTGCATAAATTCATGAATTGGGACAAGCCGATCCTGACCGATAGCGGCGGGTATCAGGTGATGTCGCTTGCGAAACTGCGCAAGATCACCGAAGACGGTGTGACGTTCAAAAGCCATATCGACGGGCGCAAATTTAACCTGACGCCGGAACGGTCGATGGAAATTCAGCATTTGCTGGGATCGACCATCACCATGGCGTTTGATGAATGCACGCCGTTCCCCGCGACCGAGCAACAGGCACGCGAAAGCATGCAGATGTCGATGCGCTGGGCAAAACGGTCCAGAGATGCGTTTGTCAATCGTGAAGGATATGCGCTTTATGGCATTCAGCAGGGCAGTGTGTTTGAAAACCTGCGTCGGGAAAGTTCGGAAAAGCTGACCGAGCTTGATCTTCCGGGGCATTCGGTTGGCGGACTTGCGGTGGGTGAAGGCCAGCAGATCATGTTTGATACGCTTGATTTCTGCGTTGATATGTTGCCTGCCAACAAGCCGCGTTACCTGATGGGGGTTGGCAAGCCGTCTGATCTTGTCGGGGCCGTGATGCGCGGGATTGATCAGTTTGATTGCGTTTTGCCGACCCGGTCGGGGCGCAATGCACAGGCCTTTACCCATCGTGGTACGCTGAACCTTAAAAACGGGCGTCATCGTGATGATGACCGTCCGCTGGATGATCAATGTGGATGTCCGGCCTGCACGAAATATTCGCGCGCCTATTTGCATCATCTGATCAAGGCGGGCGAGATGCTCGGTTCCGTGCTGCTGACGTGGCATAACCTTGCCTATTATCAGGATTTGATGCGCGATATGCGGAGCGCGATTTCCGAGGGCCGCATGGACGCATTTGCACGCGATTTCCATGCCGCACAGGAAGGCGGGGATATTGATCCCGTGCCGATCATCGAGGATTAAGGAGAACCGTCATGGCCGATCAAACGATCTATGACAATCTGACCATGCTGGGCAGTGACACAGCACAGCCCGCATCCCCGGATGAAGCCGTTTTGGAACGTGTGGCCAACCCACAGGCCGGAACCGATTACTGTGTGCGGTTTGTCGCACCGGAATTTACGTCCCTGTGCCCGATGACCGGTCAGCCCGATTTTGCCCATCTGGTGATTGATTACATTCCTGGTGACTGGCTGGTGGAAAGTAAATCGCTGAAACTTTTCCTGACCTCGTTCCGTAATCATGGATCCTTCCACGAAGATTGCACCATCAAGGTCGCCAAACGCATTGTCGAAACCCTTGATCCGAAATGGCTGCGCATTGGCGGGTACTGGTATCCGCGCGGCGGTATTCCGATTGATGTGTTTTATCAGACAGGTGCCGAACCAGAAGGTGTCTGGATCCCTGATCAGGGGGTTGCGCCCTATCGCGGGCGTGGCTGATACCGGGTATCGGCAGAACCAGAATTAAAGGCTGCTTTGGCAACAAGGCGGCCTTTTGTGTTTTCGGAAAGCTGTTTGGGTCTTCAATGGTATATTTTGCGAATTATTCTCATTGTCATTATTTATAGTTCCTGCTAATGGAAGGGGCGGCAGGGATCACCTGCGACGTTTGGTATCTGTTGGTTGGGAATGATGATGGCGCGTCACGGCGCATCCGTCTTGATGGCAAGTTTTCAGGAAAACTATGAACAGCTTTTGCGGTTTTTGACCCGGAAGCTGAATGGTGATTCCCAATGTGCGGCCGATGTGGTGCAAGATACCTATGTCCGGCTTGCCAAAACATCCGACACTGACGAACCGATAGATAATCCGCGCGCCTATATCTATCGGGTGGCGGGGAACCTTGCGATTGATCGTATTCGCCATGATCGCCGGATGTCAGCACGGTTTGACGGCGATGCGCAAGGTACCGACATCCATGACCCCAAGCCGGGACCGGAAACCATTTTCCTGTCGCGGGAACAGATCATGCTGCTGGATCGGGCACTGGAAAAACTGCCGGAAAATGCACGCGCCGCGCTTTTGATGTTTCGGGTTGAGGGGCTGTCACATGCCGAAATCGCCGAGAAACTTGGTGTTTCCAACAGCATGGTGGCCAAATATATTGGCCGTGCGTTAAGGCATTGCCGCGATGCTCTTGTGGTCGGGGGCGAAAAATAATGTCAAAAAGTTTTGTCGATGCAGACAGGCTCGTTCGTCTTATGATGAGAAGCCAAATTTCAGGGGCGGTCAGCCAGCAGTTTTGGGGATACGGGTTTTGACGTCGGGTGGATCCGCGCAACAGCAGGCGATACTAAACGCCTATGACGATGACATGATCGCGCTGAGCGATCAGGCCATTGAATGGCTTGTGCGTCTGCATTCCGGGGACGCGACGGCGGCGGACTTTGCGGCTTTTGCCGCATGGCGCGGGCAAAGCGATGACCATATTCGTGCGGTCCGTGATGCAGAAGCCCTTCTGGGCGGTGTTGATGAAACCAATGCGGCGCAAAACTGGACAGGGTCAGAACCTGTGTCGCCCAATCGCCTTGCGATGCCTTCGCGCAGGAGCCGACCAGTACAGTCTGGGCCACGCGCGGTGTTTGCCACGCGACGTGCCGTCATCGCAATGGCATCGCTGTGCGCGGTGCTTGTCCTGACGATTGTCGGAGGCATTCAGGGAACCGGGATTTTGGGGCGCTGGAATGCCGATTACAGTACCGGAATCGGGCAATTTGAGACGGTGACACTGCCCGATGGCACGGTTGCACATATGAATACTGCCTCGGCATTTTCGGTTGAGTATTCCGATGATGTGCGGCGCATTGATCTTGCGGCGGGTGAGGTGATCTTTGAGGTTGCCAAGGACGCAGCGCATCCCTTTATCGTCTCGGCGATTGGCGGTGAAGCCATGGCGGTCGGTACGGTATACGGGGTGCGGATTGACGGTGACCATGCCAGGGTCACTGTGAAGGAAGGCATTGTCGAAGTCAGCAATGGGACGGGTAAGGCGGTGCGTCTTGTGGCCGGGGACCGGGCATCTTATCAGGTTGGAACGCCGCCGGTACTTCGCGATGACATCAATCTTGCGACCTATGGCAGTTGGCAACGTGGCAAATTGATTTTCAACAGCCGGTCGCTTGGCGATGTGATTGATGAAGCTCAGCGTTACCAGACTGGCCGGATCATCATTGCGCGTGATCGCCTGCGGGACTTGAAGGTCACGGGTGTTTTTGACATCGCCGAACTTGATGATCTGTTGGCGTCGCTTACGCAAACAACGGGCGCAAGTGTCCTGAAATTGCCGCTTGTGACGGTGATCTATTAGACACCCAAAGCGGTGACATCGAAATATTTTCAAAAAAGTTGAAAGATTAGGTGCAAATCTCGTTAGCCGGGATCGTCATAAGGTCAAAAGAGAATGATTGTAGTTATTAACATCATTCGCAATGGGGAAGTTAACCAGAAGGCCTTATGATGAATTCAGGTAATGCGATGAAGCTGACAACGGTTGATCAGGCGTCAGTTCACCACGCAGGGGATATGCGCAATCAGTGGGTGCGCCGTCTTGTGGCGACCACCCTTATTTCCGGGGTTGTCGCAACCAGCCCATGGCAGGCGAGTGCTGCGACACTGGGGACAGATGGTGCGCAGAATGTTGAAATTGCCCAGTCAACGCTGGTGACGTTTGATATTCCGGCACAGGAGCTCGACCGTGCGCTGACCAGCTTTGCCGATCAGGCCGATGTGAAACTGTTCTTTCCGTCCGAAGGACTGGGTGGGCTTGAAGCACAGGCTCTTCAGGGTGAAATGTCGGTTGATGCGGCCCTTGGTGCGCTTCTGAGCGGAACCGGTTTCACTTGGCGCTATACCGACGGTGGCACGATCACGATTGAAAAGGTTGCAGCCAGCGGTGAGAACGTTCTTGATCCGGTGCGTGTCGATGCGAATGCCATCGATGAGCAGGCCGATGGCCCTGTTGTGGGATACCTCGCCACACAGTCACAGGCTGGGACAAAAACCGCAACGCCAATCCTTGAAACACCACAGTCCATTTCTACTGTAACCAGTGACCAGATTACAGATCAGGGGTCCCAGAGTGTTATGGATGCGGTGCGCTATACGCCGGGTGTCTTTGCCGAACAGTTCGGTGCCACGAGCCGGTATGATTATGTTGTCATGCGCGGCATGACCGAAAACAGTGTCGATAATGTCTATCTCGATGGCATGCAGATGATGGGCGATAACTCGACCTATAGCTCGATGCAGGTCGATCCGTATTTTATTGATCGCGCAGATGTTGTGAAAGGACCGGCATCGGTTCTGTACGGCCGCAGTTCGCCGGGGGGATTGGTTGCCCTTTCAAGTAAAACGCCGGAGTTCGAACAAAAGGGTGAGGCCGAGGTGTCTTATGGCAACCGGAACCAGCGTGCTGTGGCGTTTGATGTGACAGGGCCACTGACCGAAGGTGACAGGCTGGCCTATCGTGTTGTCGGCAAGGCGGATGCGCAAGATACACAATTCGATTATGTCGAAGAGGAACGCTATGTTCTTGCACCGTCCTTAACCGCGAATTTTACCGATGATACGCGCTTGACCGTGCAGGCATATTTACAGCGTGACCCGGAAGGTGGGTGGCATAACGGCGTACCGGCAGAGGGAACGCTTTATCCACGCAATGGTCAGTATATTTCGCGAAGTTTCTTTGACGGCGATCCCGATCTGGAAAAATTTGACCGTGTTCAGAACATGGTCGGTTACGAGTTTGAACATGATTTTGACCGGGACTGGACGTTGCGCCACAAGCTCAGATACCTCGATTCCAGTGTTGATATTGATCAGGTGTACCAGACGGGGTGGTCTGGGACGTCAAATGAACTCACTCGTACTTACTATGGTGGCGACGAAACCTTGCGTGCTTTGAGCAGTGACAACCAGATTGAGGGCAATTTTTCCACGGGGCAGATAGACCACACAGTACTGGCAGGTCTTGATTATCAGCATCGCCGGGCGCGGACCAATTACTGGTACGAAACGGCATCCAATATTAATGCGTTTAATCCGGTTTATAGTGGTTCAAACGTGACATTTGGAACGCCTTACAAACTAAACACCAAGGAGCTGGAGCAGACGGGAGTCTATCTTCAGGATCAATTCGCCTATGAAAACTGGCGGTTTTCGCTTGGACTGCGTCAGGATTGGCTGGAAACATCAAATCTGAGCAGGCTTGACGATACGCGAACAGGTCAGGACCGTGAAAAACTGACGAAAAATGCCGGTTTGTTGTATTTGTTTGATAACGGTATTGCGCCCTATATCAGCTATTCCGAATCTTTTGATCCGAGCCTGCTTTCTGATTCAAATGGCGATCCAATTGAACCCACCGAAGGCACGCAATACGAAGCCGGTATCAAGTACCAGCCGGAAGGTGACGACATCTTATTGAGTGCTGCTGTCTTTGATATCCGGCAGGACAATGTTGCATTGTATAATTCAACCACGACGGCGTATGACCCGGCAGGGTCGCTTGAAAGCCGTGGTCTTGAACTCGAAGCACGTGGTCGGGTTAATGACAACATTGATCTTATTGCAAGTTATACCTACACCGATACGCAATATGATGCGCCCGGTGATAGCAAGGATGGCAAGCAATCCATGCAGGTGCCTGAACATATGGCATCCCTTTGGGGACACTATCAGTTCTTGTCAGGTCCGCTGAACGGGCTTGGTCTGGGGGGCGGTGTTCGTTATGTCGGTGAAACTTGGGCAAATGTGACCAATACGCAGAAGGTCCCGGATTATGCGGTTCTGGATTTCGCACTGAACTATGATCTTGCTTATGTCGGGTTTGATGATCTCGATTTCAGGCTCAATGTGAACAATCTGCTGGATGAGGAATACGTCGCATCCTGTTACACGCTTGCGAACTGTTATTTTGGCGATGCACGTTCCATCGTCGGAACATTGCGGTATAAGTTCTAAGCACCCCGGACTGTTTTCAAAGGCCGCAGCTTTTTGCTGCGGCCTTTTGCGTTTTGGGCAGATGATTATATAAGGCAGACGAGAGTACCCGGTTCGACAACCAATAGATCAAACGCCATGGCCGCCCACAGCGCAGATGCGATCACGCTTGAACGTCTTCAGGCCAAAGCCCGTGAAATCGGCTTTGACGTCTGTGGTGTTGCGCGCCCGAGCATTGATGCGCGTAATCAGAAGCGTCTTGATGAGTTTGTTGCGGGTGGGGAATACGGGTCGATGGACTGGATGAATGATCCCGAACGGTTGCCGCGCCGCCGTGATCCGGTGGCGTTGTGGCCGGATGTGAAATCCGTGATTGTGCTGGGCAGTAATTATGGCCCGGCGGAAAATCCGATGGCCTTGCTGGATCACCCCGACCGGGCGATGATTTCGGTCTATGCCAAGAACAAGGATTACCACGATCTGATCAAAAAGCGCCTGAAACAATTGGCGCGCTGGTTGATGGAACAGGCGCAAAAGTCAGGGGCAGGTGGTGAGCAGGTCAAAGTGTTTGTCGATACCGCGCCGGTTCTTGAAAAGCCGTTGGGTCAATCAGCCGGGATTGGTTGGCAGGGAAAACACACCAATCTGGTGTCGCGCGAATTTGGCAGTTGGCTGTTTCTGGGCGAGGTGTTCACAACCCTTGAGTTCGAGCAGGCTACGCCGGAAATCGATCATTGCGGGTCGTGTTCAAAATGCATTTCGGCCTGTCCGACCGATGCGTTTCCAGCGCCGTACAAACTGGATGCACGTAAATGCATCTCATACCTCACCATCGAACATGATGATGTGATCCCGCACCAGTTTCGCCGTGCGATGGGCAACCGGATTTATGGCTGTGACGATTGTCTGGCGGCCTGTCCGTGGAATAAGTTCGCTTCGCGGACCGAGGAGCTGGCCTTTATCCCGCGCGCGGAATTGACAGCCCCCCGGCTGGCCGATTTCCTTGAGCTTGATGAGGCGGAATTTCGGGCGTTTTTTACCGGGTCACCGATCAAGCGGATTGGCCGGGCCAAATTCCTGCGCAATGTTCTGATTGCTGCGGGCAATAGCGGGGCGGAAAGCCTGATCCCGCGTGTTGAAAAGTTATTGTCTGATGAAAGCAGCCTGATCCGGGCCAGTGCGGTTTGGGCCTTGACCCAACTGATGCCGTCGGATGCGTTTGCCACGCTTAAATCAGACCATTACACGGGTGAAGAAAGCTCGGTGGTGCGTGATGAATGGGATCAGGCAACCAAGGCCGCCTGATCGCACTTACAGATCAAATTTGATGAAATCGAAATGGTAGCGAAGCCCGCCGGTGCTGTCGGCAAAGGCAATGCCATATCCCGGATTAAGCCGATTGCGGTCTTCGAGGTCTTCTTCTTTCTCATGACGGAAATCAAGCGGTTCGCCGCATTGCGTACTGGCAGCCAGAAGGAAGGGCACACCTTGCCATGTGCCGGTTGCCGGGCGGTGCAAATGGCCAAAGAACAGATGTTTGACCTGTGGGTTGGCGGTAGCGATTTCGGCCAGTTCCTGATCAGCGTCAAGGCGAATGGTATCCATGAACGGCAGGCCCATTTCAAACGGCGGATGATGCATGAACAGGAAGGTTGGGGTGTCACGGTGGACATTTAGCTCATTGCGCAGCCAGTCCAGACGATGCTGGCATAATGTACCGTGATGGGCGCCGGGAACGATGCTGTCCATCATCACAAACCTTACCCCACCAAATGTGTGTCCGTGATTGATAAAGCCGTTTTCATCCACCGGGGTGTCGGGAAAGGCATGTTTGAACGCCGCCCGTTCGTCATGGTTTCCGGGGATCAGGATATAGGGAATGGCAAGGTCGTCCAGAATGGCAATTGCCTGTTCATACTGTTCCGGATGGCCATGATGGGTGATGTCGCCGGTGATGACGCAAATCTCGGCATCGCGGTGGTATTTGTTAATCTCGCCAATGATTTTGCCGAGCGTGGCGGCGGCATCGGGATGGCGTGAATAATCATCACGTGCGAGAATATGCGTGTCGGAAAGATGTATAAATTTCATGGCGATGCCCTATCATGATCCTAGAGCCTATTCCATTTAGATTGCACCGTTTTGCCGGAGATCACCTTCTGTGCTGCAAGGAAAGGTTCGCCGAGCGTAGCGGTGCTACGGTGAAGACCTTTGACGCTGCGGGGCAGAAGGTGATCCAGGCCCGAAGGGTTTGTGTTTGGCGACGTTTGGCAGCGTTACGCCGTTTGAACGATGCGCCGCATCGCCCTGCACGCCGTGCCTTGCCAAACAATTCGCCAAACGCAAACAAAACGATGCAATCTAAATGGAATAGGCTCTACTGAAACCATGTCCGTTTTCGAAGTACGTGCAAAGTTATAAATGTCATGGATGATACCGTTCGTAAAAGATCAGTGACAATTGCCGGGCACCGCACCAGTTTTTCGCTTGAAGAAGCGTTTTGGCAGGAGCTGTTGGGGCTTGCTGAGCGCCGTGCTGTGACATTGGCGGAATTGGTGGTCGAGATTGACAGCACGCGTGACGGCAACCTGTCGAGTGCCTTGCGGCTTTATATCCTGCGTGATCTTCAGGCGCGGTTGGCAGAGGCATCTGATCGCGGTTCAGATCCTGCGTTGGACGGGGACGGCGAATAATCGCGGGTGCCATAGATCGGGAATGGGGCGATGTGCGGTATTGCGGGGGCGACGGCAAAAAACGACCAGGCTTTTTTATCCGATGCTTTGAACCATCTTTCCCATCGCGGTCCTGACGGTCAGGACGTCTGGCATGATCCCGATCATCGGTGTGCAATCGGATGTGCGCGCCTTGCGACGACGGATATTTCACCCGATGGTGCGCAACCCGTCACCTCGGTCGATGGGCGGTTTGCTCTGGTCTTTAATGGTTATATTGCCGGGCATCGTCGAGCACTTGACGCGTTAAAGAAAACCGGCGTTTCGGTGCGCAGTCACAGTGACGCAGAGCTTGTCCTGCATCTTTTGATCGATGCAATTATGGGGGACGGTAATGGTGACGTCACGGGGGCACTGGCGCAACTTTCCGGGCAATTTGCGCTGGCCTTATGGGATCGGGATCAGGCGGTTTTATATCTGGCGCGTGATCCTCTTGGCATCAAGCCGCTTTATGTGATGAACCGCCCCGATGGGCATCTTGCTTTTGCGTCTGAACCATCCGCACTTTCTGCCTTTGAGCCATTGCACCGCGATGAGACGGTGCGCGCGCATTATTTTGCACATTTGTTTGTGCCATCGCCTGCGGTCGGGAGTGTCGATGTAGGTTCGCTGCCGCCCGGTCGGGTTTCACGGTGGCAGCATGGGCAGGTCACACACGATCAAATTATCCACCCGGCAAAACGCGGGCGTGGTGCAGACGGTGCATTGGAAAGCCAGCACGGCAATCTGGTGGCAGCCGTGCATAAGGCGGTACGCCAATCGGTGGCAGATGCGATGGATGCCGATTGTTCGGTTGGAACGTTGGTATCCGGAGGGCTCGACAGTGCCGGTGTTGCTGCGATGGCCTGTTCGATTGCGCGGGAACGCGGGCAGGTGTCACCAACTGGTTTCGTGATGGGTTTTAACGACCCGGCGGTGGATGAAACGCGCGCAGCACAAAGGCTTGCGCGTCATCTGGGGCAAGAGATTCATGTCGTGTCCGCGCCGGAAAAACCGCATGAGATTTTTGAGGAACTGCAAAAGGCCCTGCACAGCATTGGCGGGCCGTTTGCCAATCCATCAGTGGTTTTGATGCGCAGCCTATCACGTGTGGTTGGTGGCCATGCAAAAGTCTGTTTGTCGGGCGATGGCGGAGATGAGCTGTTTGGCGGCTACCCACGGTATCAGGGCGCACGGTTGTTTGATCAATACTGGCGTTCTGTACCCGCATCGGCTCGTCGGATGCTTGCCCGCATGGTCGGGCGCAATGGGCCGCGCAATATGGCGCGATTCCTTGAGGGTGGGCAAGGCGATGCCCGCTGTGCGTTTGAGGCTTGGAACAACAGATGTGCGGTGCCGGAACTTAAGGCCGGGCTGGTTAAGGATACGCAGGATGTTGATGGTGCTGGCGGTTTGGCCGATGTGATGATGGCGTTTGATCGCGATGTGACGCTTCCAGGCAATCAATTGATGATGTCGGACCGGATGGGGATGGCGTTTGGTGTTGAGTACCGGTTGCCGTTGCTTGCGCATGATGTGGTGCGTGTGGCGGCGGAGATTGAGGCCAAACAGCACCTGCGGCGTGGGGGTAAGGATATCTGGCGCGCGGTTGTCGCACCCTATTTACCCAAGGAGCATGTCAATCGCCCAAAGATTGGATTTAACCCGCCAACAGCGGATTGGCTGGCAAAGGTCTGTCGTTATGTCTGGGGTGATGCCGAAACGATTTGTACCGCCCTTTTTGACGGGTTTGATGTGCCTAAAGACCGGCGCGCTGTTTATTGGCAACGAGCCATATCAGGACGCGCGCCTGATGTTGCGTTGACCCTGTGGGCGTTGATGGTCTGGCAGATGTGGTTAAACGATGGATCGGTTAAGCGCCAGCGGGTTTTGGCACAGCAATCATTCCCACGATCAAGCGCGCGCGTCATCGCCCCAGCTTCGTGACCGGCGATACAGGTTCAAGGCCGTCAGTGCGGTCGGAGCAAGTTGAACCACTTGACGTGACAGGGCCGTGACGTGCCCTTCATCAATCTCGTCTTCATCGAAAATCGTTTGGGTGGTTGCGCAGAGTTCGGACAATTGACGCAGACCAAAGGTGCCTGACGTGCTTTTGAGGACGTGAACTTCGCTGCGCACCGTCGACAAATCGTCTTCTGACAGGGCCTTGTCGATTTTGACCAGACGGGATTCGGTTTCATTGATGAAAATATCAATCCCGCAGCGCGCCCCTTCATCCCCGGCATCGTTGTAAAGCTGTTCAAGGACGCGGATATCAAGCACCGGGCTTGTTGGTGTTTCCGGGCGCATCCGTTTGCCCAGCCGCGCACTTTTGCTGCGCAGGACCGGCGGCGGGGAGGGCAGGTTGTTTTGTTTGAGTTTGTCGAGGGGCGCACGCGTAATCAGGTCACGAATGGTTTCAAGCAGCGGGCCGCGCTGGATCGGTTTGTTGATAAATTCATCAACACCTGATTGGCGGGCAATGACATTCCAGTCCCGCGATTGATGGGCCGACAGGGCGATGATCGGTGTGTGGGAAACCGGACCCTGCATATGGCGAATACGCCGCGTGGTGTGCAGCCCGTCCATGTCGGGCATTTCAACATCCATCAGGATTAAATCCGCCGCAACGCCACGGCGCAGCATGTTGAGCACAGTTTGCCCGTTGCTGGCTTCGACGATGGTGTATCCTTCGGATTGCAGAATACGCCGTGCGACCATGCGGTTGCTTTCGCTGTCATCGGCAATGATGACAGTACCGATGTTGCTGTCGTTGGCGGAATCGTTCAGGCGCATCGTCGGGGGCGGGGCGGCCTGTGGTTTAACGAAACAGACCGAAATCATCCCGCCTTCAGGCAGTTCTGTTTCGTTAAACAGAAGGTCTTCTTCGGCAACGCCGGTAATGAGCTGTTCCCAAGCAGGATTGGCATACACAATACGTTCGTCGGCATCGAACAATGCGATGCCGGCTTGTGTTTGTGCCAGTGCTTCGATGATCTGGTTATTCATTGGCCACCTTGTCGATTCGGTGCCCAGTCCCTTACCAAAAGGTAATTAGTCTTATTGTCTGAAACGCATAGGTTTCATTTTTGATTTCGAACATTGTTACATTTTTTTCTAATAAGTCCATATTTTTTAACAGATGCAGCGGCGAAGCCACCTGTCGCCATAAAACAGAGAAGCAAAACAACTGTTTCAAAATATGCATTAAATGAAACAATTGTTGAGATCTGGCATGGCTTGTGGCGTAATTGCCCGATCATGTGAACAAAGGTGTCTGACCGATGGGGCTTCATGCGGATTTGCGCGAAAAACTGATATCTGACTATGCAAAGTTAAGTCCGCAGATGCAGAAGGCGGCGCGCCATATCCTTGATCATCCCAATGATGTTGCTCTGCGTTCAATGCGGTCCCTTGCGCGGGCCGCCGATGTTCCGCCCAGCACGGTCACGCGCCTGATGACGGCCATTGGTGTCGATACCTGGCAACAGTTTCGCGATCATTATCAGAACCGTTTGCTTGATCTTCCGGCAAGTTATGCCAACCGGGCGCGTGAAACCCAGAATGTCTCGCAGGATGTGGATCGCGATCAGCATTTGCTGGAAAGCATCGCACGCACCGAAATCGATAATATCGACAAGGCGTTTGGGGCGGAATTGCGGGGGCGTACCATCGACGCCTGTGTCGCGATTGAAAATGCGCGGCAGGTTTTTGTCGTCGGGCGCGGTGCGGCCTATCCGGCGGCCTATCAGTTTGCCTATGCCTATCGGTTGTTTCGCGACAATGTGGTTTTGGTCGATGGCCGGTCAGGTGCATTTGGCGATCAGTTGCGCGGGATCAACCGCCGCGATGTGATGATTGCCATCGGTGCACGTCCGTATATTCGCGATACGGTGCGCGCCGTCGAGTATGCGTGCAGTCAGCATTGCCCGGTGATTGCCATTTGTGATTCCGACGTCGCGCCGATCGCGCTTGATGCGATGATCAAACTGATCGTTTCGGATAAGTCTCAGTCCTTTTTCCAAAGCTTTACCGCTGCGGTGTCGCTTGTACAGGCGATTGTTGCCCTGCTTGTCGCGCGCGGTGGGCAAAAGGCCCTGGAGCGGATTGCCTCGGCCGAAGAACAACTTGCAGCCTTTGATACCTATGTCGAAGATCCCAGCCCCACACGGAATTCCTGATCATGACGCATGCATCAAACACCTCATCTGCCCCCAATGCCAAAACCCACGTGCTTCATCGCAGCAGTGTCGCGACCCCGCCGCGTGCGATCCGGGGCGAGGGGATCTATATCTTTGACGAGAATGGCAAAAGTTATCTGGACGCCTGCGGTGGAGCGGCGGTGTCGTGCCTTGGACATTCTGATGCGGATGTCCGTGCGGCGATGCATGCCCAGATTGATCAGATTGCCTATGCCCATTCCGGGTTCTTTTCATCCGATGCGATGGAAGAACTGGCCGATGACCTGATTGCCCATGCACCCGATGGGATGGATAAGGTTTATTTTGTGTCAGGCGGGTCGGAGGCAACCGAGGCCGCGCTTAAAATGGCGCGGCAATATTATCTTGAAATCGGGCAGCCGGACCGGAAATACGTTATTGCGCGCAGGCAGTCCTATCATGGCAATACGCTGGGGGCGCTGTCGGTCGGCGGCAATATGTGGCGCCGCCAACAGTTTGAGCCACTGTTGATCACGGCAACCCATATCGCGCCAGTGTACCAATATCGTGATCAGCGCGACGGTGAAACCGAAGCTGAATACGGTCTTCGCGTTGCCAATGAATTGGAAACCGCAATCCTTGAACTGGGCGCACAAAATGTTGCTGCCTTTGTGGCCGAGCCGGTTGTCGGCGCGACATCGGGTGCGGTGGCGCCAGTGCCGGGGTATTTCAAGCGCGTGCGCGAGATTTGCGATCAGTATGGCGTGTTGCTGATTTTGGATGAAGTCATGTGTGGCATGGGCCGAACCGGCACCTTGCACGCGATTGAGCAGGAAGGCATTTCAGGCGATATTCAAACCATCGCCAAGGGGTTGGGGGCGGGCTATCAGCCGATTGGTGCGGTTCTGGTTTCAAAGAAAATCAATGATGCCATCGCCAACGGATCGGGCTTTTTCCAGCATGGGCATACCTATCAGGGGCATGCGACGGCCTGTGCAGCCGCCTTGGCAACCCAGCGCGCCATTCGGGAGCGTGATCTTTTGAGTAATGTTGTCAAACAGGGCGAAAATCTTGCCGATGGCCTTCGGGCTAAACTGGGGCAGCACCCGTTTGTTGGGGATATTCGCGGACGGGGCCTGTTTCGCGGGGTGGAACTGGTGGCCAACCGCGAAATCAAAGACCCGTTTGACCCCAATATGAATATCAATGCCAAGATCAAGAAGGCGGCCTTTGCACGTGGGCTTATGGCCTATCCGATGGGCGGGACGATTGACGGAGTGCGCGGCGATCATGTGTTGTTTGCCCCGGCGTTTATTGTGACTGAGGATGATGTTGCCAAGATTGTTGATCTTTTTGCCGCCGCCCTTGATGACGTTTTTGTCGCAGAAGGACTGGCATAATGGCATATGGCCAGACACCGTTTGTGATTGCCGCAGCCCCGAATGGCGCGCGAAAAACCAAGACCGATGTACCCAATATCCCGATTACTCCGGCTGAAGTCGCCCAAACGGCCCTTGCGTGCAAGCAGGCCGGTGCGGCGATGATGCATCTGCATGTCCGTGATGAGGAACAGAAACACAGTCTTGATATCGGGCGGTATCGCGAAATGCTGACCGAAGTCCGCGCTGCAGTCGGTGATGATATGGTTTTGCAGGTCACAACCGAGGCGGTCGGGATGTATAGTGCCGATGATCAGATGGCGATGGTCCGCGGGCTTGTGCCCGAGGCGGTGTCGATTGCCATTCGTGAAATCGCACCGGATGGCTTTGACGTGAGTGCGATAAAATCATTCTTTGCCTTCATGCGCGAAGCCAAAATTTCCCCGCAGTTCATTCTTTATGCCTCTGATGACGTCAGGCGGTTTAACCAACTGGTGGAAGAAGGGATTTTGCCGGGGGAAAAGTTCCCGGTTTTGTTTGTTTTAGGGCGCTATAGCGTGGGGCAGGTCTCTGATCCGGCTGATTTATTGCCATTTATCGGAACGAGTTCTTATATCTCTACGTGGATGGTGTGTGCGTTTGGGGCGTTTGAGAATGCCTGTATCCTGACCGGCGCCGGATTGGGCGGGCATGCGCGCATTGGATTTGAAAATAATCATCTTTTGGTTGACGGATCGCCTGCGGACCATAATGCTGAGTTGATTGCTCAGGCGCGCGAGGGTGCCCGCCATATGGCGCGAAAAATCGCGACGGGCGAACAGGCCAAGCAGATCATGCACCCCGTATGGTAGCTGTGGCCAGTCTCAGCGGCAAAAGTGCAGAAAACTTAAATTCTATCAGGAGGTTTCGGGCTTTATAGGCTTTTAATTCGGTGTTCCGATACCTATAATCCCGCCGTCGAAACATCTGATTTATCTGATGTTTCTATGTGATTCTTCTGTTCCACGCGGAGCGGTTGAATTCGTAATAATAGGGTGTACAAGGGAGCTATTCCTAATGAAAAAACTTATTGCTGTAGCGGGTGCAGTTGCTGCGATTGCAGGTGCCTCGCTCTTCGCCGGTCCGGCGTCGGCACAGGAAAACCGTTTCATCACCATCGGTACCGGTGGCGTAACGGGCGTTTACTACCCGACCGGTGGTGCAATCTGCCGTCTGGTAAACAAAGATCGTAAAGAGCACGGCATTCGTTGCTCGGTCGAGTCCACGGGTGGTTCGGTTTACAACATCAACACCATCCGTTCTGGCGAACTCGACATGGGTGTTGCCCAGTCCGATTGGCAGTTCCATGCCTATAACGGCACTTCGAAATTCGAAGATCTTGGTCCGTTCGAAGACCTTCGTGCAGTGTTCTCCGTTCATCCGGAGCCGTTCACGGTTGTTGCGCGCGCAGATTCCGGCATCAAAACCTTTGACGATCTCAAAGGCAAACGCGTGAACATCGGTAACCCGGGTTCAGGCCAGCGCGGCACTATGGACGTTGTTCTTGAAGCCAAAGGCTGGTCTCTTGATGACTTTTCCTTGGCGTCCGAACTGAAGCCAGCCGAACAGTCCCAGGCTCTGTGTGACAACAAGATCGATGCCATGATCTACACCGTTGGTCACCCGTCCGGGTCGATCCAGGAAGCAACGACAGCCTGTGATTCGGTTCTGGTAGAAGTTGCTGGTCCGGCCATCGACAAACTGGTTGCGGATAACCCGTATTACCGTGTCGCCACCATTCCGGGTGGTATGTATCGCGGCAATCCTGATGATGTTCAGACCTTTGGCGTTGGCGCGACCTTTGTGTCCTCGACCAAAACCGATGCTGACGTCGTTTATCATGTTGTCAAAGCAGTCTTTGAAAACTTCGATGATTTCAAAAAGCTGCACCCGGCATTCTCCGTCCTGAAAAAAGAAGAAATGATCAAGGACGGCCTGTCGGCTCCGCTGCATGACGGTGCTGCGAAGTACTACAAAGAAGCAGGCTTGATGTAATTTCGCTGCGAACGGAGGGCAAACTTGCCCTCCGTTTTCTTCTTGCGCCTATCGGGTACTAAAAAATTGAATAACGATTACACCGTAACTTTGGTGTTTGAGTACTCCGTGGGCGACCGGTGTGTGTGTCGACGGAGGTTTTTTGTTTCTGGGTTACCAGTGCAGATTGCTTTCGTAATGACCGGGAGTTTGTGATGACCGAAAACAAAAATGGGGACAATGTATCCGTTGATCAGGGGTTGCAGGACCTGATTGCAGAAAGCGATACAGGTGCCCGCCAGCCAGGTGGCTTGACCGCACAGATTTTGCTGTGGCTTGCCGTCGCATGGTCCTTGTTCCAGTTGTGGTATGCTTCGCCGCTGCCATTCATGTTCAATTTTGGTGTGCTGAATTCGACCGAAGCACGGTCGATCCATTTGGCGTTTGCCATTTTCCTCGCATTTATGGCCTATCCGGCGTTTAAGAATTCACCGCGCAGCTATGTCCCCATTTTTGACTGGGTTCTGGCATCTGTCGGTGCTTTATGTGCTGCGTACATTTATATCTTCTATCGGGATTTGTCCGACCGTCCGGGCCTGCCGATTACGCAGGATCTGGCGGTTGCCGGTGTTGGTTTGGTGCTGTTGCTTGAAGCCACCCGCCGCGCACTTGGCCCACCTTTGATGTGTGTGGCAATACTGTTCCTGGCTTATGTGTTCTTTGGCAATGCAGCTTGGGTACCTGACGTCCTGCAATGGGCGGGGGCGAGTTTCTCTAAGGCGATGTCGCATCAGTGGATTACCACCGAAGGCGTGTTTGGCATTGCACTTGGCGTTTCAACAAGCTTCGTGTTCCTGTTTGTGCTGTTTGGCTCATTGCTTGATAAAGCCGGGGCTGGCAACTATTTCATCAAGGTCGCGTTTGCAGCCCTTGGTCATATGCGCGGTGGTCCGGCAAAAGCAGCCGTTCTGTCATCGGCCATGACCGGTTTGATTTCAGGGTCCTCGATTGCCAACGTGGTCACCACCGGGACCTTTACAATCCCGCTGATGAAGCGTGTTGGTTTCTCGGGTGAGAAGGCCGGTGCGGTTGAAGTCGCATCGTCGGTCAATGGACAGATCATGCCGCCGGTCATGGGGGCTGCGGCCTTCCTGATGGTCGAGTATGTCGGTATTCCCTATCCGGAAGTCATCAAGCATGCCTTCCTGCCGGCAACGATTTCCTATATCGCGCTGATTTACATCGTCCATCTTGAGGCGCTCAAGGCCAATATGAAAGGCCTGCCAAAGCTGCATACCTCGACACTTAGTCAGACGATGATGCGCTCGTTACTGTTCGTCTTGTCGCTGGTTGTTCTGTCTGGGGTGATTTATTACGCCATCACCTTACAGAAACAGGTGTTTGGTGAGGGGGTTGGCTGGATTGTCGCTATCGAATGTGCGGTGGTGTATTTTGCTGGCCTGTATTATGCAGCGAGATACCCTGACCTTGAGCTTGATGACCCCAATCAGCCGGTGGTCAAGCTGCCGGAACTAGGCGAAACCGCAAAGGCTGGTTTGCATTATCTGCTGCCGGTTGTGGTTTTGGTCTGGTTCCTGATGATTGAGTTGAAATCACCGGGACTTTCGGCCTTTTGGGCTACGGTTCTGATGATCTTCATCATGTTGACCCAGCGTCCGGTCAAGGCGTTCTTCCGTAAGCAACCTGATTATATGAACGAGCTGCGTGCTGGTTTGATTGACGTGGTAGATGGTTTGGCGACCGGTGCGCGCAATATGATCGGCATCGGTGTTGCAACTGCCGCCGCCGGGATCATTGTGGGCACGGTATCGCTGACCGGGATCGGTCAGGTGATGGTTGAGTTCGTCGAACTGATTTCGGGCGGCAACTTGATGCTGATCCTAATCTTTACCGCGATCATCAGTCTGATTCTTGGTATGGGGTTGCCGACCACGGCGAACTATATCGTGGTATCGAGCCTGATGGCGCCGGTGATTGTCGAACTTGGGGCGGCAAACGGATTGATCGTGCCGCTGATTGCGGTCCATCTGTTCGTATTCTATTTCGGAATCATGGCTGATGTTACTCCGCCGGTGGGGCTGGCGTCCTTTGCCGCGGCCGCGATATCAGGTGCCGATCCGATGAAGACCGGTTTTGTCGCATTTTTCTATTCGATGCGCACCGCGGTTTTGCCGTTCTTGTTCCTGTTCAATACGCAGCTTTTGATGATCGGTCTGGATCACCCGATTGATGTGGTGGTGGTGATTATCATATCAACGATTGCCATGTTGATCTTTGCCGCCGCGACGCAAGGGTATTTCTTTGCCCGATCGAAACTGTGGGAAAGTGCAGCACTTCTGCTGATTGCGTTCAGTTTGTTCCGTCCGGGGTTCTGGCTTGATATGATCGAGCCGCCTTATGAAAACCTTCCCGCGACAGAAATTGTACAAAAAGCGGCGGAAATGCCGGCCAATACCAGCATCCTTCTGGATGTTGAGGGCATCAGTCTGGAAGGTGACGACGTCGCCAAGTCTGTGATGTTGCCTTTGGGGCCGGAAGCATCAGGTGAAGATCGGCTGTATAACGCAGGTCTTTCGGTCCGTGACGAAAACGGGAAGATCTTTATCGACGACCTGGTGTTTGGTGGCCCGGCCGAGAAAGCGGGGCTTGATTTCGATTTTGAAATCACCGCGATCAAGGTGGAAGCCAGCCGTATGCCCAAAGAGGTGTTCTATATCCCGGCGTTCTTGTTGCTGGGTGGGATCATCGTTCTGCAACGCCGTCGTCGTCGCGCCGAATTGGCGCTTGAAGCGGCTTAAGGAGGGCCAGGTTCATGTATAAGGATATTCTGGTTACAGTGGATCTTGATCATGACTCGTCGTGGAAAAAGGCGGTTCCGGTTGCGATCAAGCAGGCGCAAAGTTTTGGCGCACGTCTTCACGTTTTGACAGTGGTGCCCACGGTCGGCATGTCGATGGTCGGGCAATTCTTTCCGAAGGGCTACGAGACCAAGGTTCTTGATGCCTATAATGAGCGTCTGCATGAGTTCGTGTCGGAGCATATTCCGAACGATATCAAGGTGCAGCACATCATCGGGCAGGGAACGGTTTACGAAGTGATCCTGAAAATGGCGAAAAAAACCAAATGCGATCTGATCGTGATTGGGGCGCATCGTCCGGAACTCAAGGATTACCTTCTGGGGCCGAATGCTGCGCGTGTTGTTCGTCATGCGGACTGTTCTGTGATGGTTGTTCGCGAATAGCTGCATCCTGAACAAGGCATAAAAACGATATAGGAAAGGGGCGATGCATATGCATCGCCCCTTTTTGTCATCAGGAAAATATTTGGGTGTGCGTGATTATTTCGCAGCGCACGGATTTGCCGCACATGGGTTCGCGGCCGCACAGGGGTTGGCGGCGCATGGGCTGCACGGGCTGCAGGGATTAACGACCTTTTTCGCCGCACACGGATTGGCGGCACACGGGTTTGCCGCGCATGGGTTCGCAGCACATGGGTTGGCTGCACAAGGATTTGCCGTGCAGGTTGCGACTTCTGCGGTCGGGGTGGGCAGCGGTGCGGCCATCGCCATCGGTGCGGCCATGGCGAGGCTGGCGCCAACGGCAAGTGCCGGGATAAGGGCGGTTTGGGCGAAACGATTTGTTTTCTTGGTCATTATTGCCTCTCTGAAGATGCTGTCATTAAATGTCGGAAGGAGCGTGATTGAGCTAACGTCCTCAAGCCACGCCGACTATGGCGCAAATCATCTGGGAGGCGGCGTCACATAGTTTCACTGTTCTGTGACAGCCCCGTGTGGGGCGGGGGTTCGGTGCTTATATGCCAATCCCCTTATCTTGGGTAAAATCGAAAGCCAGACGGGGAATAAACTGGCCAAACTTATTGAAAAGCCGGTCAAATTTCATCATGTTGATGATAATGGGCTAAGTTGGGTGGTGCCGCTTGGCGGGTTGAATAATCCGTGAGAATGGGATCCGGGCAAAACGGGAATTACCGATGAAAAACAGTGTTAAAGCTGCAATTGTTCAAAAGTTTTTCGTAGCGGTATGCCTTTTGGCGTTTTCAGATGGTGCTTTTGCGCAATCGGGTTCTGTCACGGAACCATCCATGGTCGAAATCCCGGCGGGCTGGTTTTGGCAGGGGTCTGATGGGATCGAACGCTCATATGCCTATGATATTGACGAGCAGGTCTATGGCCACGACATTAGCCGCCGCAATAGATGGTATGATATCGAAGCCGACAAATGGCGCGTTCATCTTCTGCCCTACCATATTTCCAAGACCCCGGTGACCAACGATGATTACGCCGCGTTTATCAAGGCAACAGGTCATGCTGCCCCTGACATCAGCAAGGATGAATGGGACAGACAGGGGTTGATTTACAATTACGATACGATCGCGCCTTTCCTGTGGAAAAAGGGGCGCCCGCCCAAAGGACGCGGCAATCATCCTGTGGTGCTGGTGTCCTGGCAGGATGCACAGGCCTATGTTGAATGGCTAAGTGAAAAGACCGGGAAAAGCTGGTCATTGCCCAGCGAACTTTATTGGGAAAAGGCTGTTCGCGGGGAAGAGGGAACCTTTTATCCGTGGGGCAATATCTATGACCCGACCCTTTTAAACAGTGGCGATCGTGGCCCCTTTGATACAACGCCGGTCGGGCAATATGATGCCGGGCCGTTTGGTCTTTTGGATGGTGTCGGACAGGTGTTTGAATGGACATCAACGTCCGGGCAGGCGGGGTATCGCTTTGTCAAAGGCGGGTCGTGGGATGACCGTGGTTGTGGTGTCTGTCGCCCGGCCGCCCGTCATGCGCGGCCTGAACATCTCAGACATATTCTGATCGGCTTTCGCGTGATGTATCGCGACTGATTTTAGCCATTGAATTGCCTTCAGACCCTAAATCCCGCACCAAAAACACGGCCACATAATATGGACCACAGGGTTCATGTGCATATTTTATAATGGAATAATCAGTATAAAACTGAATTCCATTGGTTGATCCTTGTTGCAAAGCACGTTGAAATCACTAACTCTTGATCGAGATTAATTGGTCGGAATGACCAGAATGCGGATATTTCTGCCTTTGCGGATATAGAAAGCGGATCGCAAAGACACTGGTGCTGATATGAGTCAAATAGCAATCGACTGGACATCCATTCCAACGGGCCGACTGAAAAGAATGTTGGCTGCGGGGCGTGATGTCATGGAATGTCATCGGGTTTTGACCGCCACCAGCGATAACATCGTTGGCGAGCTGATCAAGACGGGCGGGACATTTTATGAATGGACGCATTACCCCGAAGGGGATGTTTATGACCGTCAATCACATGCGCAATTTTATTATCACGCCCACCCAAAGGAAGAACGGCGTGAATGGGATGAACATGGTCATTTCCATAGTTTCATGCGCCCGCGTGGCATGCCCGATGGCTGCAAACCAAAACAGATAGACGGGTTTGAGTATCCCGAAGGGCCAAATGATGCGCTTTCGCATCTGGTGGCATTTTCCATGGATGAGTTCGGGTTTTGCCAGAGACTGTTTACCACCAATCGCTGGGTCACCGGCGAGGTCTGGTATGATGGTGCCGACGTGACGTCGATGCTTGATAATTTCATCATCGACCATGCACAGCCGTCTTGGCCGGTTAATCGCTGGATTTCCGGGATGATGGTTCTATATCGTCCACAGATCGAAGATTTAATCCGCCAGCGCGACGCCAAGATCACATCCTGGCAGCAACAATATCCGGACCGTGATGTCTATGAGGATCGCGATCTTGAAGTAACCTCGACAGAAGATATCGCCGTTGCCGAGCAAATGTGCGCAATCGGTGCCGAACTGGGTCGGCGCCGTGAGGCAGCCTGACAAGACCGGAAACGATTGAGTGCCGTGACATGACAAAAGGCCGATGCGCAGATGCATCGGCCTTTTATTTTTGGGGGTCAGGGTGTTGAATTATTTCGTTTTAAGAAACTCAATCATGTCCGCAACGTCTTCATCCTTCTTAAGTTTGAAGGCCATTTTCGAACGTTGTTTGGACCCGGCAATTTCACTGAGTTTTGCGGACGGATCTTTGAGGTAATCGGTCAGGAAGGCCTCGTCGGAGACAAAACCTTTTTCACACGCGGCTTGGTATCCCTTGCCGTATTTGTATCCATCGACGGTACCGCAGTCACGACCGACAGCGCCAGCCAGGCTTGGGCCGACCTTGTTTACGCCAGCATCGACACTGTGGCAGGCAGCGCAGCGTTTAAAAAGTTTCTCGCCATTTTCGGCATCACCGGCAACGGCCGGGACAGCGGCAAGGATGACAAGGGACGTGGCGGCGAATGCAATTTTGCGGGAAAGTGACATTATCGGGCCTCTCTTTGTTCATTCCCGTTGACCGGGATTACGTATCGATAGACTAGGGTCAGGACCTAGCACCCGTTTGGGTAACCAGAAGGTCAACAGGGCGGCATATTGTGCTTAAAAAATAAGGCCGTGCTGTTGAGATTCTAGAAATCATAACGACATCTAGCATATCTAAACCGTACAGGATTTGAGTTTAGTCAATTTTCGACAGTTAATACGTAGGGATGCTGATGATGGATTGCGCGTCGGTTCATGGCCTGAAATGATCTATCGCATGTGCAGTTCATGGTCCCGATATAAGGCCATTTTGACTGTGAGGATGACATGATGAAAGAGCTAGGGTATTGAATATCAGGTATTTGTGCTAAATTTCGGGAAATTATGTTTGTCGAAACTCTGCCACAAGTATAGTGTAAAAAGGTTAGTTGGCAGCCATCCGGTAAGCGTGCCAGGAGATATCTATTGCCGCGTATCACCAAAGAAGATCTGAGTAAGCTGGTTCAAGACCCGTCCGGGTCAAACCGTGCGGATACTGCTGATAAGATCAGTCGCGAGTTTTCAACAGAAACTCTGTCTGACAGCGAACGCATTTTGGCCGAAGATATCTTTCGTTTGATGATCCGCGATGCGGAAGTCCGTGTTCGCAAAGCTTTGGCCAAGAACCTTCAGCAAACCCCGCTTGTGCCCCATGATGTGGTGGCAACACTGGCGCGCGACGTTGATGAAGTTGCCCTGCCGATCCTGAAGTTTTCCGAAGTTCTCAATGATGAAGACCTTGTCGATATCATTGGCGATAATACCGACAGCGTGGAAAAGCAGCGTGCCATTGCGTCGCGCGCCCATGTGTCGGAAATCGTTTCAGCGACCCTTGTCGATATTGGCCATGAAGATGTGATGGTTGATCTGGTTTCGAACGCCGGTGCCGAGATCAGTGAAGTGTCGTTGCAGAAAGTTGTCGAAGAGTTCGGTGAAAACGAACGCATCCAAAAACCAATGATTGAACGCAATCATTTGCCGATCACGATTGCCGAACGTTTGGTGACGCTGGTGTCTGATCGGATGCGCGCAGAACTTATTTCACGTGGTCACATCCCCGAGGGCATCGTCAACGCCGTGATGACCCAATCGCAGGAAAGTGCCACCATTGGCCTTCTGGGCGAGGGGGCGGAAGACCGCGATGTCGAACTTCTGGTCGAGCATCTCTATGCCAACAACCGTCTCACAAGCGGTTTGATCCTGCGTGCGCTTTGCATGGGCGATGTATCGTTCTTTGAGGCGGCCTTGGCACGGCGTGCCGGTGTATCGTTGATCAATACCCGCATTTTGATCCATGACAGCGGGCCTTTCGGGCTTGAGGCAATCTATAATAAGGCCGACCTGCCAGAACATTTCTTTCCCGGTGTCCGTGCCGCGATGGAAGTTGCCCGCGAGACCACCTTTGATGGTGGGGAGCAGGATAAGGAACGTTATTCACGGCGTATGATCGAACGGGTTTTGACCCAATACGGTGATCTGGGTGTCGAATTTGATTCCGATGACGTCGATTACCTGATGGGCCGGATGTTGCAATTGCCCAGTGAACGGGCGATGCATCAGTAACAACCGCGCAATCGGTCACCGTTGCCATCAATCTCAGGAAACCGCCAGGTTAAGCAACATGCTTTCGGGCGGTTTTTTTGTGACTGGAGTTTAGGTCGTCAATTGACGGGGCGTTCGCAACATGAAAAAGGCGCCGTTCTTAAACGGCGCCTTTTGGGAAAGTCAGTGGTTGTACCAGAAGCCTACTCAAGCAGGGTATTTGGCATCCACAAGGCAATTTCAGGGAACGCCATCACCAGGATCAAGCCGATAACCTGCAACAGAACAAAGGGAATGATGCCTTTGTATATCTGCTGAATGGAGATCGATTTTGGTGCAACGCCCTTAAGATAAAACAGGGCGAACCCGAACGGCGGGGTTAAGAAACTTGTTTGCAAGTTTACCGCCACAAGGACCGCAAACCAGGTCAGAACCTGCGTCTCGGTTGCGCCCAGTCCACCAACATCAAGATGATGACCGAAATCAAGCTGTGCGATCACAGGTGCAAAGATCGGCAGAACAATCAGCGTAATCTCAACCCAGTCAAAGAAGAAGCCAAGGATAAACACGATCAGCATCAGCAACAGCAAGATGCCCCATGATCCCAAGCCGGCCTGTTCAACCAGATCAATGACAAGATCATCGCCACCAAGCGAACGGAACACGTATGAGAATACGGTAGCACCAGCAAACAGGAAGAACAGCATTGCCCCGGTCAGAGCCGAACGTTCGCAGACATCCTTAAGGACCGGCCATTTAAGCCGTCCTTTAACCAATGCAAGGAACGTCGCGCCAACTGCGCCCACACCAGCGGCCTCGGTCGGGGTCGCGAAGCCTGCAAAGATTGACCCAAGTACCAGAACAATCAGGAAGACCGGCGGGAGGAAGCTTCGCAGCATCATCATCACAAGGTCTTTGCCGTGGACGGCTTCGCCTTCTGGAAGCGGCGGGGCCAGTGACGGGTTTATCTGACAGCGGATAAAGATGTAAACAGTGTACAAACTTGCCAGAAGCAGGCCGGGAATGATCGATGCCAGGAACAGATTGCCGACCGAAATCGACAGAAGGTCTGACATCAGAACCAGCATGATGGACGGCGGTATCAGGATGCCAAGGGTACCAGAGGCGGCAATTGTCCCGGTCGCAAGCGACGGGTCATAATTGCGGCGCAACATGACCGGCAAGGCCAGAAGCGTCATCATCACAACAGATGCGCCGATAATGCCCGTGGTTGCGGCCATAATGGTGCCCATCAGAGTGACCGAAAGTGCCAAGCCACCCGGAACCTTGCGCAGCAGCATGTTCAGGCATTCAAGCAGATCTTCGGCGACGCCACTTTTTTCAAGCATCGTACCCATGAAAATGAACATGGGAACGGCAACCATCACCATATTTTCGGCGATGCCACCCCAGATGCGCGAAACGATGTTGAAGAATTCAATAAAGGAGAAAACGTCATAGGCCATACCGAGGAAGCCAAAGGCAATCCCTATGCCTGAAATGACGAATGCAACCGGAAGACCCGTGAACACAAAGATGCCGATACAGGCAAACATGAACAGCGGAAACCAGTCTTCGATATAAAAGTTATCCATTTGGGTTATCCCTGTCCGGCTTAGTCTTTGAGCTTGGCGACGTCGCCAAGGTCTGCGTGGTGGGTCCCGACATAATAGCCCGCACGTTTATGCAGGTTGGTCGGTCCAAAGACAAAGACGAAGCATTTCATAAATATCGAAAGCCCCGCCATCGCGAGAAGCCCAAAGCCGATGGGGATTGTCGATTTGATGATCCAGCGATGTGTCAAGCCGGTTGTCGACGCCGAAACCTCGTGGTTTTCAAAGGAGCGGGCGACAAAATCAAAACCGAAATAAAGCACCAAGGCACAGAACGGCAGGACACAGATAAGGCCGCCGATCATTTCAACAATGGCGCGGGTGCGCGGACGCAAATTGTCACGGATCAGTTCGATACGGACATGAGAGTCGCGAATATAACCAAAACCAAAACACAGCATGAACAGGCCGGTGTGCAGGTGCCATTCGAGTTCCTGCAATTTGATCGATCCTTGACCGCCAAATTTACGCTGGATCACATCATAAATGATCGTCAGCATCAGCGGGATCGCCAGCAAGGATGCCCACTTCCCGATACGGGAAACGACGGCGTCAATGCAGTCACTAATTTTTAGTAGCGCTTCCATAGGAGACTCCCGGGTCTTCTCTTTCGCGGTCAAGGCCGGGGCACGCGGACCCGGCCTTGCCGTGACTTGTTTTTATAGACTGCGTAAGCAGCCTTTCAGACCGTTTGGATTAATCGAGATACCCGATGTCTTTCCAGATTTTGTAATCTGCACGGAAGGACTGCAGGCTTTCATAGGCATCCTTGAATGCGGCATCTTCACTCGAAAGTTCGCCAGCCACTTCTTCCCATGCACCACGCATCGCATCGAGCATTTCCGGCGACCATTTTTTGATGTTCACGCCTTTTTCCTGAAGTTCTTTCAGGGCTGCGAACTGGATCGCTTCGCCTTCTGCGAAACCATAAGCAAGGTTGTCGTTACAGACTGTTTCGATCTGTGCCTGCTGGGTGTCGGAAAGTGCATCCCATTTTTCTTTGTTCATCATCAGATCAAAGAAGGTCGACTGCTGATGCCAGCCCGGGAAGTAGTAGTATTTGGCTACCTGATGGAAGCCAAGTTTCAGATCGATCGCTGGCATGGAGAATTCGGTCGCATCAATCGTACCCAGCTCAAGTGCCGGATAGATGTCGCCGGCCGAAAGAAGCTGGGTCGATACACCGAGTTTTTCCATGACTTTTGCGCCGAGGCCAAAGAAGCGCATCTTCAGGCCCTTAAGGTCATCAACCGAGTTGATTTCCTTGGAGAACCAGCCAGAAGCTTCCGGTGCGATCAGGCCACAGAACAGCGACTTGATGCCATGTTCGGCATACAGCTTGTCAAAGATTTCCTGACCGCCGCCAAACTTAACCCATGCCAGATATTCACCTGCCTGCGGGCCGAACGGAACAGCACCGAACAGCTGAAGGGCAGGGACTTTACCAGCCCAATATCCCGGGGTTGAGAAGGCCGCATCAATCGAGCCGGTTGAAACAGCATCAAAAACTTCGAGTGCAGGCACAAGTGCGCCCGGCTCATAGAATTTAATGTTGATGTTGCCACCGGAAACGGCATCGATTTTTTCATCGACGCGCTTGCCCAACGTCCCGAGCTGGGTCAGGCTGCCAGGATAGGTTGACCCCATTTTCCAGCGAACGCGTTCCTGAGCATTTGCATCAGATGGGGCCGCAGAAAATGCTGCCGTTGCGAGAACTGCGACACAAGTTGCCGACTTAAGCAGTTTAGAAAAGCTCATCCGTCTTCCTCCCTAAGAAGTCCGAAATTGGTAATACCACGTGAGGCGGACAACCGCGTTTTGCTATTATTATTGCTGCGGGTTTCCGCCGATTTTCATGTTGCGAGGCCGAGCATAAGCGTAATTCGCAAGTATGGGCAAGTTTGTTTCGCTCTTTGCGCAAGAAAATATCTTCGCGGATGCGTGAAAAATAACTTGCATCCAGCTTCAAAAGCAGGATTTGCGCACGGGAATGCGTATTTTTACAGACGTTTAGGCTTTGGTGCGGCCCTATCCTTAAAAGACACGTTATATTCGTCGCTTAGCAAAATTGCTCTGCGACGATTCGCCTTTTGTATGGGATCGAGCGCTGAATGTATGGTGTGGGGTGTTTTGATTTATCGTGTGATGAAGGTTTTCAGGGGCTGTGCGCGGACATCTGGTTTTGCAGCTGCAACATCATTCGGGCTGCTGTGGTCCCTGATTTTTGGAGATGTGGGAGTGCGACGTTGCCCGGGCATCAGAGGCCTGAAATGAAAACGGGCGGTCTTTTAAAAAAAAGACCGCCCGACTGATGGTCGGAGCGAGAGGATTCGAACCTCCGACCCCTGCCTCCCGAAGACAGTGCTCTACCAGGCTGAGCTACGCTCCGTCAGTGGCGGGAGGTTTAGCCCTTCTTTCCGCGCGGATCAAGCATAATCGGGCTGTTTTCAGGGAAATATTTGCGTGATTGGAGGCGTTCAGCACCGAGTTGCCCAAGGATAAGTCAAGATCGATCCGGGGTTCTGATTTGACCAATTGCTTTGAACGCAAAAGGCCCCGAAACGGATCACCGTTTCAGGGCCTTTGAATAATGGTCGGAGCGAGAGGATTCGAACCTCCGACCCCTGCCTCCCGAAGACAGTGCTCTACCAGGCTGAGCTACGCTCCGTCATTCTGCGAAGCCGGGTGATAATGGTTTCTGGCAGGTGACGCAAGATATTTTTGTGACATCGTTGCCCAACACCGCCAAGCAATATGGGGTGCTTGTCGATAGGTGGTATCAGTAGGGGCGGGAAATACAGAACTCGACCGCTTCGATCATCGAATCCTTGATCGGACCATCGTCAAAGCGCGTTAGCGTATCAATTGCCATCTGACCATAGTCGCGGGCCCGATCCATTGATGCCGTAAGTGCATCATGTTTGCGGATCAGCGTCTGCGCACGGTCAAGGTCGCCGTCTTCAAAATTCTGATCTTCCATGCAGCGACGCCAGAATGCTTTTTCGGTGTCGTCGCCTTTGGCATAAGAAATGATTACCGGAAGTGTGACCTTACCGTCACGGAAATCATCGCCGACGGTTTTGCCAAGCGTGGCCTGATGGGCCGAATAATCGAGAACATCGTCAATCAGCTGGAATGCAGTCCCGAGATAGATGCCATAAAGCCGAAGGGCTTCTTCATCCTCGGCCGACCGTTTGGCAATGACCGCACCGATTTGCGATGCTGCGCCAAACAAGGCGGCAGTTTTGGCCGTGATGACTTCAAGATAGGCCTCTTCGCTTGTACCCATGTCATTGGCAGTCGCAAGCTGTAAGACTTCCCCTTCGGCAATGACGGCTGATGCCTGTGCCAGAATATCAAGAACGCGCAGCGACCCTGTTTTAACCATCACGACAAAGGCACGCGCAAACAGGAAATCGCCAACCAGAACGCTTGCTTCGTTGCCAAAAAGGGCATTGGCTGAGGCCTGTCCGCGGCGCAGCTGACTTTCGTCAACCACATCATCATGCAGAAGGGTTGCAGTGTGGATAAACTCAACACAGGCGGCAAGGTCAACCGCATCGGGACCATCGCCGTAACCGCAAAGCCGGGCCGATGCCAGTGTTAGCATCGGACGCATGCGTTTGCCACCGGCCGCAACCAGATGTGATGCCAGTTGCGGGATCAGGGCGACTTCGCTGTGCATATTGTCGATGATGACCTGATTGACGCGCTTCATATCGGCGTCAACAAGGTTAACCAGTGAATCAAGGCTCGGCTGAGGCTTTGTCTGCGGTGCGGTATTGGTCACGCTGTATTCCGACTTTCCAATGGCATCTTCGCGGCCTGCATTTAGCGAAGATTGCAAATAACATCAGGCGGCCTCAACATAGATAGCCAAGGGCATACCGGTCAAGGGGACAAATGCTGTGGTGCACAGTGTGCAATCCTAGATAAATTGCGGGATTAAGGGCATTTTCTGAAAACGGCTGCACAGGCTCCCCACATTAATGTACGTATAATTTCAACACTGGATCTGAAACGATCCGGTCAAGGTGACACAACGAGCAAACTATTTAAGGGGAACCGCCATATGATCGAACTGTTTCGCAGCAACGATCCGATTGAGCTGAGCTGGG
The DNA here is from genome assembly GCF_000421265.1 of Thalassospira lucentensis MCCC 1A00383 = DSM 14000. Lineage (GTDB taxonomy): Bacteria > Pseudomonadota > Alphaproteobacteria > Rhodospirillales > Thalassospiraceae > Thalassospira > Thalassospira lucentensis. The sequence goes on from NZ_ATWN01000007.1 coordinate 98,426, forward strand.
CGCAATCGGTGTTGGCGGATGAAGGAATTTCGAGCCACATCTTTGACTATCACGCCAGCATCATCGAAGGGTCCATCGGGGCGCTGCAACGGCGTTTGATGGTTGACGGCGAACAGGAAAGTCGCGCGAAATACATTCTTGATATTGCCAGACGCGAGCTTGATGCGCATAACGCAGAACAAGATAAAAAGGACGAACTGACGTCCAAGTGATGCAGGCAAGTGATGCTGGGTCTCGGGATTTCACCAAAACCCATATTGCTGGGCAGGATGAGGTGCGTGACACTGGTGGCGCAAATAAAGGCGATTGATGACAAACGCAGGTGCGACATGTGATGTGCCTGACTTTCCCGAAGACCGGATCAGTCATGATTTTCTTCTGGGTGGGTCGGTAACGCTTAAACAACCGGTCGATGGCTATCGGGTGGCGGTGGATGCGGTGTTTCTGGCGGCTGCGGTCGCGATTAATTCCAGACGCGATCAAAAAATTCTTGATGTCGGGGCGGCGGTTGGCTCCGCTGGGTTGTGTGTCGCACATCGACTTGAAGATGCGGTTGTGACCGGTATTGAACTGCAAGATGACCTCTATGCGCTTTATTGTCGCAACGTGGTTGAAAATGACCTGGTTGGGCGCGTGACCCCGGTTCATGGCGATATCAATGATCCAAGATTGTCTTTACAGGCCCACGGTTTTGATCAGGTAATTTCAAACCCGCCCTACTATCCTAGTGGCACGCGCCCGACCAATGAAAGCCGGGCAACTGCCCATCAGGAAGGTCATACCAGTCTCAAAGACTGGATCGGGTTCTGTTTGAAAATGCTGCGTCCAAAAGGTCGGATTACATTGGTCCATCGTGCAGATCATTTGGATCGCATCATCGGTTTATTGCATGGTAAAGCCGGGGATGTGACGGTTTACCCGATCTGGAGCAAAGATAATTCCGAGGCACCACTGCGCGTGATTGTTTCAGCCCGCAAAGGGGTGGCATCGCCGCTTACCCTGCGTCGCGGACTTGTTTTGCATGACGCCGCAGGGGCCTTTTTACCGCACGCGGAACAAATTTTGCGCAATCCTTTGCCATTGCCCGGTTTCTAAATCGATGAGAGTTTAATATAAGAACCGCTTGGTTGCGCTGTGGCGCAGGAATAAATGCGCTTTGGGAACGGATATGCTCAGCTTTTCGAAAATCATTTTTACCGCTCTGGTCATTGTCGTCGTCTGGCAGGGCTTTAAGCTGTTTAACCGTTTCAAGCAGGTTTCAGAAAACGAACAGCCAAAGCAGACCCGCCATAAGAAGAAAAGCCAGCCAAAGACAGTGGCGCAGGAAATGGAAAAATGCCCCGAATGCGGCGTTTACCACGCCGAAGGCAATGCCCATCGCTGCTAGGGCTATGATTCGAATTGTCCAGCGGAAGCGACAGAACCCCAACGGCCTGTGTTCGACTTTGTGCCAAAGCGGGCAGATTTCATTTGAAAATCCGCATCAGATCGTTGATCTATGATGTTGCAATGCGGCATTTTGTGTTCGGCGGTGATGCAAGGGGTGCAAATTCAGTGCATCTCAGGGCTTTTGCCTTCTTGACCGCGAGGGGGCAGGGCGGTAGCTTGCCGCTCTAATTTATAGGCAACAGTAATAGTGAGTTTGCGCAATGGCGCTCGACGGGTCGCAACGTCCCCCTTCATTCCAGGAAATCATTCTTCGACTGCAAAGCTATTGGGCCGATAAGGGATGTGTCATCCTTCAGCCTTATGACTTGGAAGTCGGTGCCGGTACCTTCCACACCGCGACAACCTTGCGCGCGCTTGGACCGGAAAGCTGGAACGCGGCCTATGTGCAGCCATCGCGTCGTCCAACCGATGGTCGGTATGGGGAAAACCCGAACCGCTTGCAGCACTATTACCAGTTTCAGGTGATCATGAAGCCGTCGCCGGGCAATTCGCAGGAATTGTATCTTGGCTCGCTCAAGCATCTGGGCATTGACCCGATGGCCCATGACATCCGCTTTGTCGAGGATGACTGGGAAAGCCCGACCCTTGGTGCATGGGGCCTTGGCTGGGAAGTCTGGCTTGATGGCATGGAAGTCACCCAATTCACCTATTTCCAACAGGTCGGTGGGTTTGAATGCAACCCGGTCCCGGTCGAGCTGACCTATGGTCTGGAACGTCTGGCGATGTATATTCAGGGTGTCGAGAACGTCTATGACCTTGATTACAATGGTCAGGGTGTCAGCTATGGCGACGTGTTCCTGCAAAATGAAATCGAACAATCGACCTATAACTTTGAAGTCGCGAACACCGATATGTTGTTCCAGCACTTCAAGGACGCACAGGCCGAATGTGGCGTTAATATCGAACGTGGTCTGGCATTGCCAGCCTATGAGCAGGCAATGAAAGCCAGCCATATCTTTAACCTTCTTGATGCGCGCGGTGTGATTTCTGTGACCGAACGTGCGGCCTATATCGGCCGTGTTCGCGACATGTCGAAATCCTGCTGTGAGGCGTGGCTGCGATCACGCGGCCATCTGAAAGAGGAGGCATAAGTTATGGCCGAATTGCTGCTTGAACTGTTTTCCGAAGAAATCCCGGCCCGTATGCAGGCCCGTGCGACCGCTGACCTTTCAAAGCTGGTCACCGATGGCCTTAAAGCCGCCGATCTTGCGTTTGAGACTGTCGAAACGCTGGTCACCCCGCGCCGCTTGACCCTGATCATTGATGGTTTGCCGGAAAAACAGCCGGATCTTCGCGAAGAACGCCGTGGTCCACGCGCTGATGCGCCTGAAAAGGCGATCAACGGTTTCCTGACCGGGAACGGTGTGACCCTTGATCAGTGCGAAAAACGTGAAATGCCCAAGGGTACCTTCCTGTTTGCGTTTGTCGAACAGAAAGGCCGTGCCAGTGCTGAGGTCATCAAGGACATCGTCGAAGATGCCATGGCCAAACTGCCATGGCCAAAATCGATGCGCTGGGCCGATCAGAAAGTCCGCTGGGTGCGTCAGCTCGACAGCATTCTGTGCCTGTTTGATGGCAAGGTGATCCCGGCATCATACGGCCCCGTTACCGCCGGGGATACCACCCGCGGCCACCGGTTCCTTGCCCCGGCAACCTTTAGCGTTGCCAATGCGACCGAGTACAAGGAAAAACTGCGTGCGGCCATGGTCATGCTTGACCGTGAAGAGCGTAAGCAGGTGATCCTTGACGGTGCCAAAAAGCTTGCCGCCGATGCCGGGTTTGAACTGCTGGAAGATAATGGTCTTCTGGAAGAAGTCTGTGGGCTGGTTGAATGGCCGGTGCCGGTGATGGGCAAGGTCGATGACCTGTTTATGGATATCCCGCGTGAGGTTCTTGAAACCTCGATGCGTGAACATCAGAAGTATTTTGTTGTCGAAGATAAAAACGGCAAACTTGCTGCACGCTTCATCACCATTTCCAACATGGTAACGGTCGACAACAATGCCAAAATCATTGCCGGGAACGAACGCGTTTTACGCGCACGCCTGCATGATGCCAAATTCTTCTGGGATCAGGATCGGAAAGTGACGCTGCAATCGCGTCTGCCGAAACTCGACAGCATCGTCTTCCACGCTAAGCTGGGATCGCTTTCCGAGCGCGTTTTGCGTTTGCGTGGGTTGGCACGCGAATTGTCGGCGGATATTCCCAATTGCGATGTCAAACTGGCCGACCGTGCGGCGGAAATCGGCAAGGCCGATCTGGTGTCGCAGATGGTGTTTGAATTCACCGAACTTCAGGGACTGATGGGCAAATATTACGCCGAGAATGACGGCGAAGCCCCGGAAGTTGCCAATGCCATTGCCGAGCATTATGCCCCGGCGGGGCCATCGGATATGTGTCCGACGGCACCTGTTTCAGTTGCTTTTGCCTTGGCTGAGAAGCTTGATACCCTTGCCGGGTTCTTTACGGTCAACGAAAAACCGACCGGGTCAAAAGATCCGTTTGCGCTTCGTCGTGCTGCATTGGGTGTCATTCGTCTGGTTTTGGAAAATGGTTTGCGTTTGCCGCTTCGGCGTGTGTTCGCCTTTGCCGTTTCCCAGTACCCAACTGCTATTCGTCGTGACGCGGCAGTGGATGACCTTTTGGCCTTCTTTGCCGACCGTTTGAAAGTCCATCTGCGTGAACAGGGTGTCCGCCATGATTTGGTGTCCGCCGTGTTTGCGCTTGATGGCGAGGACGATCTTGTCCGCCTGCTGGCCCGTGTTGAGGCGCTTTCCGGTTTTGTATCGGGCGAAAGCGGCGTCAACCTTATGGCTGGCTACAAGCGTGCGTCCAACATCCTGCGCATCGAAGAGAAAAAGGACGATACGTCCTATGACGCGGATGTTTCCGCGGATCTTCTGAGCGTGGATGAAGAACGCAAGCTGTATCAGGCGCTCATCGATGTCCGGCATGCTGCCTTGCCGCTTTTGCGCGACGAGGATTATGCCGCGGCAATGACCGAATTTGCGCGGTTGCGTGAACCGGTCGATGCATTCTTTGAACAGGTCACGGTAAATAGTGACAAGGCCGACGAACGTGCCAACCGGCTTAAGCTGCTGGCGCAAATTCGGACGGCCTTGCATGACATTGCAGACTTCTCAAAGATCGAAACATAAATAGGTCGGGGTTACGGGGCTTTCCCCATCCTGGGGAGGCCCGCCAAAGGGCCTTGACCAGATGAGGAAAAGGCAAGATGACCAAATGGGTCTACGGTTTCGGTGGCGGTAACGCCGAAGGCCGATCGGATATGCGTGAACTTCTGGGTGGCAAGGGCGCAAACCTTGCCGAGATGAGTAATCTTGGGCTTCCGGTCCCGCCTGGCTTTACCATTACAACCGAAGTCTGCACGGCGTTTTATGACAATGACCGTGCTTACCCGGATGGTCTGAATGCCGAAGTCGAAACGGCGCTGGCGGCAGTTGAAAAACTGGTCGGGCGCAAGTTTGGCGACGCAAATGATCCCCTTTTGGTATCTGTTCGTTCCGGTGCGCGGGCATCCATGCCCGGCATGATGGATACGGTTTTGAACCTTGGTCTGAATGATCAGACAGTCGAAGCCTTGGCATCAGTGTCAGGTGATCGTCGTTTTGCCTATGACAGTTACCGCCGCTTTATCCAGATGTATGGCGATGTGGTGCTCGGCGTTGAGCATTACCATTTCGAAGAAATCCTTGAGATCCATAAGGAAGACAAGGGCTATTCCCTTGATACCGAAATGAGTGCCGATGATTGGGCCGAGGTCGTCCGCGATTTCAAGAAAAAGGTCGATAGCGAGCTTGGTCAGCCGTTCCCGCAAGACCCTCGTGAACAGCTTTGGGGCGCGATTGGTGCGGTGTTTGGCAGTTGGATGAATGCGCGTGCCAATACATACCGTCGTTTGCACAGTATCCCGGCAAGCTGGGGCACGGCCGTTAACGTGCAGGCCATGGTGTTTGGCAACATGGGTGATGATTGTGCGACAGGTGTGTGTTTCTCGCGCAATCCATCGACCGGCGAAGATCGTTTCTACGGCGAGTATCTGATCAACGCACAAGGCGAAGACGTGGTTGCGGGCATTCGGACACCGGCACCGCTGACCAAAATCGAACGCGAAGAATCCGGTTCGGACCTGACGTCGATGGAAGAAGCCCTGCCGACGGTCTTTGCCGAACTTTGTGATATTCGCGACAAACTCGAATCCCATTACCGCGATATGCAGGACATGGAGTTTACCGTTGAGACGGGCAAGCTTTACATGCTGCAAACCCGTGCCGGTAAACGCACCGCAAAGGCGGCCCTGCGCATCGCCGTTGAAATGTGCCGTGATGGCGTGATCAGCAAGGAAGACGCCCTGCGCCGTGTTGATCCCGCCCAACTTGATCAGCTTTTGCACCCGACCCTTGATCCGGAAGCCACACGTAAAGTAATTGGCATGGGCCTTCCGGCGTCCCCGGGGGCGGCTTCCGGGCAGGTCGTGTTTTCATCTGAAATTGCTGAAGATTGGGCGCATAACAAGGGCCAGAAAGTCATTCTGGTGCGGATCGAAACCAGTCCGGAAGACATTGCGGGCATGCATGCCGCCGAGGGTATCCTGACATCCCGTGGCGGGATGACAAGCCACGCGGCCGTGGTGGCACGTGGCATGGGGACCCCCTGTGTCTGTGGTGCCGGTCAGATCAAGATCGATTATGCCAATAAAACCATGATTGCGGGTGGTGTGAACCTTAAGGAAGGGGATGTTATTACCCTTGACGGGGCAACCGGCGAAATTATGCTGGGCGAGGTCGCAACGCTTAAGCCCGATCTTTCGGGTGATTTTTCCAAGCTGATGGAATGGGCTGATGGTGTGCGCCGGCTTAAGGTCCGCACCAATGCCGAAACCCCTGATGACGCGCAAACCGCACGTGGTTTTGGCGCCGAGGGTATTGGTCTTTGCCGGACAGAACATATGTTCTTTGACCCGGCACGGATCATTTCCATGCGCGAAATGATCTTGGCTGAAACCGAACAGGGGCGCCGCACCGCCCTTGATAAATTGCTGCCCTATCAGCGTCAGGACTTTATCGATCTGTTCCGCATCATGAAGGGCCTGCCGGTAACCATCCGGTTGCTTGATCCGCCATTGCATGAATTCCTGCCCCATGGCGACGCTGAAATTGCCGAGGTTGCCAATGCCGCAGGCGTGTCCGAGGCGATTGTGCGCCGCCGGTTGCTTGACCTGACGGAGGCCAACCCGATGCTGGGCCATCGTGGGTGCCGTTTGGGTATTAGCTATCCTGAAATCTATGAAATGCAGGTGCGTGCGATCTTTGAAGCCGCGATTGAGGTTTCAAAGGATGGTGGCGATCCGGTTATCCCAGAAATCATGATCCCGCTGATTGTCGGCAAAAAGGAACTCGAAATCCTTAAAGCCGCGATCATCAAGGTTGCAGCCGAGGTCGAGGCCAAAAAATCGGCTAAGCTGACCTTCCTTGTAGGCACAATGATCGAATTACCGCGTGCAGCACTCAAAGCCGGTGAAATTGCCGAAGAAGCCGAGTTTTTCAGCTTTGGCACCAACGATCTGACCCAGACCACCTTTGGGCTGTCGCGCGATGATGCGTCGCGTTTTCTGGATACCTATATTTCCAAGGAAATCTTTGCCGGTGACCCGTTTGTGTCACTGGATCAGGAAGGGGTTGGTGAATTGGTCAGCATTGCGGCTGACCGCGGGCGTGCAACGCGCCCCGACATCAAGCTTGGCATTTGTGGTGAACATGGTGGGGATCCGTCCTCCATCGCGTTCTGCGAAGCACAGGGACTAGATTACGTATCTTGCTCACCGTATCGCGTGCCAATTGCGCGTTTGGCCGCCGCACAGGCTGCCCTTGGTCGCAAGAAGCCCTAAATAAAACACCGGCGGCAAGATGACCTTGCCGCCGGTGTTTTTGTCTTTGTTTGAGCGGGCGCTTTACGCTGCGTTACGCAGCACTTTCCGGCAGCGACACCCAATCGGGGATATTGACGGTAATTTTTGCGCCATCGGCCAGAAGTTCATCCCCCTCCGAAATACGTTCCAGACGGATCAGGGCAAGCCCGCCATCGCCATGGACGGAGCGGATGATGCCTGCTTCCTTGTCGCCATTCATGATGGCGGTACCCGCCGACGGAGCGGTGCCGGTGATTGTGATGGGCAGCAAACGTTTGCGCACCAGACCACGATATTTGGTCCGTGCGGTCAGTTCCTGTCCCATAAAGCAGCCCTTTTTGAAATCGACGCCATTTAGCTCTTCAAACCCGTTTTCAAGCAGAATGGCTTTGTCGATTTCAAGTTCTTCGCTGCCATTGGGCACGCCAAGTGATACGCGCAATTGATGGAAAGATTCCACGTCGCTTTCGATGGCACCGATTGCCGCCATTTCAGCCAAGCCATTTTTCGGGAGTAATACGCGCGCACCCATTGCGGTCAGACGCGGATCAACGGCCTTGATCCCGTTGGCAAAGCCAGCCGTGCTGCCCGGTGTGTCGGGCAGTGATAACGACGGCAACGCATCCTTGCCAAAGACGGCCACTACGTCATAGCTGTCGGTGATATCGGTGAGTTCGGCCTTGGCACGGAGTTTATACATGCGCAGTTTTTTGAAAAGATCTGCGGCACGTGCGCCGTCTTCGCCGCGTTCGCATTCGATCAAAAGGCTGTCTTCGTCCTGTTGATAGACAAAGAAATCAAAAAGGAACTTCCCCTGCGGGGACAGTAAGGCACCATAGCCGGATTTCTCAGCACTGATGGATTCGATATTGTTTGATACCAGCCCTTGCAGAAAACTGACGCGGTCAGGACCGCTGACCCGGATCACGGCCCGGTCCGGCAGAAGGGCGTAAAAAGTCTCGGTCATATGTATGGGCTCCGGTTAGTCGGAATGGTTTGGCCGAAATGTGGGGCAATTGCACATAATTCGCAAGCCCTGTCTCGTGAACGAAAGCCAGAGTGTGATGTAAGAAAACCCTTCATAAAACGCCGCCGAGCAGATAGAACCAAAGTCATGAAAATCTTGATGCTTGATCATTCCATCGGCTTTGATCCCAAAGATCGTGAAGCCCGCCCGCTCGGGACCACGCAGCGCGCCTTTATTGCGCTCGCCGAGGCCCTTGTTGCCCGTGGTCATAAGGTCGAAGCGCGCCGAAATGGTGGCATCGATAAGGATATGCACGGTGTTGCATGGCGACAACTTGATGCCGAATTGCCGCCCTTTGGTGGCGATGCGGTCGACACGGTAATTGTCTGGCGCGATCCGGCATTGTTAAGCCATGCGTCGATTCCGGTGGATGCAAAAACGATCCTTTGGTTTGATGGTGACCCGGCAAAATTGAATGCCGATGATCTGCGTCTGGTTCTGCATGACAAGGAAGTGCAGATCGTCTTTACAGATGATGCCCAGAAAAAAGGGTTTGAAGCCGATCTGGTGAAAAAGCCGATTGTGGTCAAGCCGGGTGCCGTCACGGCCTTTACCATGGCATCAAACATGCACTGGGCGTTTGAATCGCGCGAAGAAGTGGCGGTTACGGTTGCCAATACCACCACCGGGATTGCCCAAATTGTGCGTATTTGGGAAGCCTACGTTGCGCCCAAGGCGCCCAAGGCAATTTTGGAAATCTATGCCTATGATCTTTTCATGGCGATGGCCGGTGAAAACGATCAGGTCTCTGACGACATAGTTGATTTGGTGCGTTCGGCGATTGACAAGGGGGTTCGGGTGTTACATCCAAAACCCGAAGGCGATATGGCCGAAACGGTGGCCAATGCGCGAGCGTTTTTGCATCACGGAAAATATGGCACGGACTATGCCGGTCAGTGGATTGTCGATGCACTTGGTGCGGCGACCCCGGTTGTGTCTTATGGCGGGATTGCCAAAACCCGCGTTGAAGATGGCAAAACCGGGTATATCGTTCCCGATGAGGCGGCCTATGGTAATATCACTTGGCAGCTTCTGACCGACCGGTCGTTCTTTTCTACTCAGTCCGAAGCCGCACGCAATGACCGCCGCGAATGGATTCATGTCGCCGGTGAGCTGGAGAAAATTTAAGCTGTGCGCTTGCTGTTTATCACGTCAAACCGTTTGGGCGATGCTGTTCTTTCGACATCGGTCTTACGCCATTATGTCGAAACCTACCCGGGCATAAAGGTTACCGTTGCTTGTGGCCCGGTGGCCGCGCCAATTTTCGAAGCCGTCCCCAATCTTGAACGCATTATCGAGATGCCCAAGCAAAAACGCGGCGGGCACTGGTGGAAACTCTGGAAATCGGTTGCGTTGACCTGGTGGGACGTGATCGTTGATCTACGCGGCAGTGCGACGGCGTATGTTTTGCCGGGTTGGAAGCGGGTTGTGCTTAAGGGGAATGATGATGGTCTTCATCGTGTCGTTCAACTTGGTGATCTAATCGGTCTCAACCCACCACCAATGCCAAAAGTATGGACCAGAAAAGAAGATGAGGATAGGGCTGCTCAACTTATCCCTAATGATGGCGCGCCACTTCTGGTGGTTGGGCCATCAGCGAACTGGATTGGTAAAACTTGGCACGCGGAGCGGTTTGCAGAGACGATCAATAAGCTGACCGAGAAGGGAGCGGTCCTTGAAAACGCACATGTTTTGTTGGTGGGGGCTCCTAATGAACGCAGTTCGGCTGAGCAGGTTATCCAGTCACTACCAGAAGACAAGCGAACAGAAATCTTTGGCAACGAGCATCTGTTGACGGTCATGGCATGCCTGAGAAAAGCGGATCTTTATCTTGGTAACGATTCTGGGTTGATGCACATGGCTGCTGCATCGGGTCGACCGACGCTCGGTCTTTTTGGGCCATCGCGCGATGAGCATTATAGCCCTTTTGCTAAATGGGGACGGGCTGTTCGGACAGACTGGTCCTACGATAAAATTATTGCTAATCGAACAAGCTGGTTTTCCAAAGAAAACCTCATGGAAAGTTTGCCGGTCGAAAAAGTTGTGACAGCAGCTACAGAATTGGTTTCTGACTTTCGGGCAGAGGAAAAAGACAAATGACAGAGGCAAAGCCGCGTATTTCGGTTGTCATGTGCGCCCATAATGAGCAGGAGCGACTGCCGTCCTGTCTGGAAAAGGTGTCATTTGCGGATGAGATCATTGTCGTGTGCGACAAATGTACTGACCAGACAGAAGAAGTTGCTCAGAAATATGGTGCGAAAACCGTTGTTGGCAGCTGGGACATAGAAGGTGCACGGCGCAATCGCGCAATTGAAGAAGCCACAGGCGACTGGATTTTCGAACTTGATGCAGATGAACACGTCAGCGAAGAGCTCGCGATTTCCATTCGCTCGGCTGTGCGGTCTGACGCGTTTGATCTTTATGTGGTCCCTGTAGACAATTATGTCGGAAAGCGGCTTGTCAGATATGGTTGGGGGGCTTCATTCGGGACATCTGCGGTTTGGAGGCTGTTCCGAAAAGGTCATAAGAACTGGGGATCACAACGGGTGCATCCTTCGTTTGATATGCAGGGACGCAAGGGACCCAAGCTTAATGGCGCTCTTCTTCATTTTGTTGACCGCAATATCTCTGACATGATCTGTCGACTGGATAGCTATTCGACAGCTCGGGCTGCCGATTTGCGCGAAAGTGGTAACATCGGCACGTTTGCAAACAACTTCCGGCGTATTTTTTCACGCTTCTATCGCTGTTTTGTCGCGCGCAAGGGATACAAGGAAGGTGGAATGGGCTTTCTGATCGCGTTGTTTGGTGCGCTGTTCCCAATCCTTTCCTATCTTAAGGCCAGATACGAGGACTCCTGAACGGTGGGCGTGTGTTTTGTGTCAAATAGTGTAGGCGAATATAGTCAGGGAATGCCCTCGATATCAGAAAATGCACTGCTATTTGAGTATTTGAGAGGGCTCATCCCGTGAGCATGTTGCTGCAAACCATGGCTGGAAGTCCGTTTGGCGGGGCAGAGGAATTCTTTGTGCGTCTGGCTTGTGGGTTTCAACGTGTCGGGATTGAGCAGCATTGTGTCGTGCGTCCGAACGAAGGTCGCAACGCGGTGCTTGCTGCCAATGGCGTTTCGTTTGACGAATTGCCCTTTGGTGGGCGGTTGGATGTACGAACGCCATGGAATTTGCGTAAACAGCTCAAACGTCACAAGCCGCGCATTGTCCTGAGCTGGATGAACCGTGCCAGCCGCATGACGCCATCAGGTGACTTTGTGAAAGTTGCGCGGCTTGGCGGATATTACAAACTCAAAAATTTCCGAGATTGTGATCACCTGATCGGCAATACGCGCAATATCTGCGATTATCTTATTGGCGAAGGATGGCCCGTTGATCGCACTCATTATCTGCCGAATTTTGTTGATGCAAAACCCGGTACAGCAATCAGTCGGGCCGAATTTAATACCCCCGATGATGCGCCGCTAATCCTTGGTCTGGGGCGGCTGCATGACAACAAGGGGTTTGATACCCTGATCCGTGCGATGGCTGAAGTACCAAGTGCCTATCTTTGGATTGCAGGGGCGGGTGATTTAAAAGACGATCTTCTGAAACTTGCCGCTGAATGCGGTGTTGCAGATCGCGTGCGACTGCTTGGCTGGCGGCGCGATGTTGCCAATCTTTTTGCGACCTGCGACGTGTTTTGCGCATCGTCACGACATGAACCGCTGGGCAACATGGTGATTGAGGCGTGGGCACATGGCAAAGCGGTTGTCGCACAGGCAAGCCAGGGGCCGGTTCAATTGATCACGCCGGGTGAAAGTGGTTTGCTGTCGGAACTCGAAGATGTATCTGCTTTGGCTTCAGATTTGCGCGCCGTTCTTGACGACAGAGTGCTTTCAGACACATTGTCAAGCAACGGTCGTACTGCCTTTGAGGCGAACTTCACCGAAGACGTTGTCGTCGCAAAATACAAAGCTTTCTTTGACGAGGTTGCGCTTTAATGTGCGGAATTGCCGGATTTATTGCCAAAGACAAGCAAACCATTGATCCCGAAATTCTGGATCGCCTGCGCAATGCGCTGGGGCATCGTGGTCCGGATGGCGATGGCCGATATGTAAAAGGTCCGGTTGGCTTTATCCAGACCCGGCTGGCGATCATTGATCTTGATACTGGCGATCAACCACTTTTCCATGAAAATGGCAGCGCACTTATCGCCAATGGCGAGATTTATAATTATGTTGAGTTGCGTCAGAACCTGTGCGAAGCAGACTTTAAGACCCGTTCAGACAGTGAAACTGCCCTTCGCATCTATGCCCGTGATGGCATAGACGGGTTTGATCAACTGCGCGGTATGTATGCCTTTGCCCTTCATGATGCGATGGAAAATCAGGTCGTACTGTGTCGTGATCCATTTGGCATCAAGCAGCTGTATTACGTTGAAACGCCGGAATTCTTTGCCTTTGCGTCCGAGGCGCAGGCGTTGGTTGCGGCGGGACTGGTTGGCAGGACTGTGCGCGAAGATGCCCGTGCGGAGTTGCTTCAGGTCCAATTCACGACCGGCAGTGATATGATCCTTGATGGTGTCAAACGCCTGTTGTCAGGTGAGACCCTTGTTCTGAAAAACGGCCGTGTGGTTGAGCGCCGCCGCCGCCAGGTTCTGGGGGACAAGGGTGTTGTTGGGGCGCGTCTTGATGGCGCCTTGACCCAATGGGACCGGGTGTTTGAAGAGTCTGTGCGACTTCATCAACGTTCTGACGTTGATTATGCGATGTTCCTGTCAGGTGGGGTGGATAGTGCATCTCTTTTGGGCATGATGCATCGTTTGAACGAACGTCCGGTGACGGCCTATACCGCCGCATTTGAGGCATCGAGCGTCCATGATGAACGCGAATTGGCCCGCGAGGTTGCCAAGGCCTGCAACGCCAATCACGTTGAGGTCATGTTTTCCGAACGCGATTTCTGGACGCTTTTGCCCGAAGTTGCTGCCAAGATGGACGATCCGGTGGCTGACTATGCTATTTTGCCGACCTACAAGCTTGCAGCCGAGGCCGCGCGGGATTTCAAGGTCGTTCTGTCCGGCGAAGGCGGCGATGAGCTGTTTGGCGGGTATGGCCGATATCGTTCGGTTATGCGGCCTTTATTACTGGGCGGGCGGGTCATGCGCTCAAAGGGCACCTTTGATAAGATCGATGTTCTGCACCCCAAAGTTCTTGAAGGCTGGCGCGATGGCATCGCGGCATCAGAAAGCCGCGAAAACCGTGGAAAACGTTCGCGTCTTGCGGTGGCACAGGCAGTGGACTGTTCGGACTGGTTGCCAAATGATTTGTTGATCAAGCTTGATCGCATGCTGATGGCACACGGCCTTGAGGGGCGGACACCGTTCCTTGATCCAATGGTGGCGGACTTTGCATATCATCTGCCAGACCGGCTTAAGGTGCGTAAAGGTGTGGGTAAATTCCTGTTGCGCAGCTGGCTGGAGCGGTGTCTTCCTATGGCGCAACCCTTTGCCAAAAAACGCGGATTTACCGTGCCGGTTGGGGAATGGATTGCCGGGCAGGGTAAGCGCCTTGGCCCGCTGGTTGCCAATCAGGCCGGTGTTCTTGAAATTGCCGATCCGGTTCGGGTGGAAAAGCTGTTCACCACGCCCGGCAAGAAAGAAAATGCAGCATGCTGGCATCTGTTGTTTTACGCCTTGTGGCATCAGACCAATGTTCTTGGTCAGGCACCGGCAGGTGATGTTTTTGATACACTCGCTTCGTAGCCAGTTTGATATCTTGTGAATTTCGAATGCAAATATCGGTGATGCTGGTCAAATTTGATGCCGATGTATGGCCCGCTGTAAATAAGTGACACGTGATCAAGGGCATGACACGATCATGCGCGTGGAGCTGAGATTGATCGATTAGGACAGAAGGCTTTTCATGGCGAAAACATCAGCATGGATGATCGTTCCCAATCTGCTGCGGACATTGATGCGCGGCGATGTACCTCTGAAATCCAAACTTATTTTGCTGGCAGGACTTGTCTATTTGATCAGTCCAGTTGATCTGTTGCCCGATGTTATTGTTGGCGTTGGGTGGCTTGATGATCTTGTGATTGTGCCGCTTTTGGGGTGGCTTTCCTATCGCAGCTTACCCGCACCGGTCCAGCATGATGTCGTGCCTGAAGCTGATGCCGGTCAAAACACATCACGTCGAACCATTTTATATATGGTTGTTCTTTTGATGGCCGTCGTGCTTGTGATCTTGTTGGGCAGCGGAGAGGATGAGCTTGAGCTTGCGCCTGTTTCTCCAGTTCTGTCGCAATGACGCAATGTTTACTGATCCGACCAAGGGCGCATTTGACAGCTGGCTTTGCGCACGAATACTCTTGATCCAAACACATCATGATCGGGAGACGTTCCATGGGCGATGCATTTCGCGCACTTGTTTTGGATCAGAACGACAAGAAAGTCACAGCCGAATTCCGTAATTTGACAACTGATGACCTGCCGGATGGTGATGTCTTGGTTCGGGTCAAATGGTCGACCTTAAATTACAAGGATGGCATGATTTTAAATGGCCTTGGCCGATTGGTGCGCACCTATCCGCATGTGCCCGGGGTCGATTTTTCCGGTGAAGTCGTCTCGTCAAGTGATGCACGGTACAAGCCCGGTGATCAGGTTGTCCTGACCGGTTGGCGCGTTGGTGAGGCCCATTGGGGCGGATATGGTCAAATGGCGCGGGTAAAGGCCGACTGGCTTGTCCCGCTACCAGAAGGACTCGATGCGGCACAGGCGATGTCCATCGGGACGGCCGGGTTTACGTCAATGCTTGCGGTTATGGCACTGGAAGAACAGGGCATCAGTCCAAAACAGGATGGCGAAGTTCTTGTAACAGGTGCCGCTGGCGGGGTTGGCTCGGTTGCAGTATCGATTTTGTCGGCCTTGGGGTATCGGGTGGCGGCCTCAACCGGGCGCACCGAAACCCACGCCTACCTCCGTGAATTGGGGGCGACGACAATTATTGATCGCAATGAGTTGACCGATACCAGTAAGCCTCTTTTGGCCGAACGCTGGATCGGGGCGATTGATAGTGTTGGCAGTACAACCCTTGCTCATGTTCTTTCAGAAATGAAGTATCACGGTGTTGTCGCAGCCTGTGGTCTCGCAGGAGGAGCCGACTTACCGGGAACTGTGATCCCGTTCCTGTTGCGCGGGGTGCGGTTGATCGGCATTGATTCGGTAATGTGTCCCTATGCAACCCGAATTCGGGCTTGGGAACGGCTTGCGAAAGAGCTTCCTATCGATCAGCTAAATGCCGCAACGACGAAGGTTGCGCTTCGTGATGTTGTGCCATGGGGTGAGAAAATTTTGAAAGGTCAGATCAAAGGTCGTTTGCTGATTGACGTGCAGGATTGCTAGAAGCCTTGGAACCATGCAAAATCAGATACTTTCCGATGTTCAGGCTTTGACGGAAAAATGATTTTAAACGTGGAAATTGCTGCGATGGCTGATCAACGGTTTCGAATTCTTTTGGTCGAAGATAACCCGGGGGACGCGTTCCTTGTTAGGACGCTTCTGGATGAAACCGGGGATCCGTTTGACATTGAACATTGCAGTGACCTTACCTCGGCCCTGACTATTTTAAATGGCGATGGGCCGGGGGCACGGTTCGATGTTGTCTTGCTTGATCTGACCTTACCAGACTCATCGGGTGTCGAGACAATTCGTCGCGTGCGCAGCTGTGCCAATAGCGCCCCGGTGGTTGTTTTAACCGGTCACAAGGACGAAGAACTGGCGTTTGAAGCCCTGCAACACGGTGCGGAAGACTATCTGACCAAGGAATTTCCAGACGGTCGGACAATTCGACGTTCCATCCGGTATGCCATTGAACGTTCGCGGGCCGAACGGGCACTCAAGGAAAGTGAAGAACGTTATCGCAAGCTGGTCGAACTTGCCCCTGAGCTCATCTCAATCCTGAGCGGTGAGGAGATTACTTATATCAATCAGCAAGGGCTCACGATCCTGGGGGCTGAGGATACGACAGAACTTGTTGGTCGCAGCTTTATGGAAATGGTTAATCCATCCAGCCGTGAAATCCTGTCAGAATATATAGAACGCTATCGCAACGGTTACAGCGGTCGGGCAGATTTTGTCATCATGTGCAACCGCCCGGATGGTGAAACAGTTGAACTGGAAGTGTCGGCAATCGCCTTTACCCACGAAGGCGCACCGGCAATGTTGATGTTGGCCGAAGACGTGACGGAAAAACGCAAAGTCGAACGCCAGTTGGTCCAGACATCAAAACTTGCGACACTGGGTGAAATGGCGGCATCAGTGGCCCATGAAATGAACCAGCCGCTGAATGTTATTCGCATGGCGGCCGATACCTGTGCGCTTCAATATGATCTTGATGCTGTAAAACCGGCCTTTCAACGAGAACGCCTGTCTTTGATCAGCGGTCAAACTGAACGCATGTCTGAAATCATCAAGCACCTGCAGATATATAGTCGTCCTGATGATGATGACTTTGCTCCGTTTGATCCCATGAAGGCCGTGGGGCGTGCGGTGGACATGATTGAGCATGATTGCCGCCTGTCGGGCATCATGATTGATGTGGTGCCACCTGCCCAGATGTGTCGGGTGAATGGCCGTCAGGTACAGCTCGAACAGGTTTTGGTCAATATGCTGACCAATGCGCGTGATGCGATCAATGAGAATGGCGATGACGCCAACAGCATTGGCGGATTAATCCGTGTCAGTGCGATGATTGATCAAGACGAAAAGTTCCTGAAACTCGCGGTGAATGACAATGGTGGTGGTGTGCCAGAGGCGGCCATTGATCTGCTGTTCCATCCATTTTTCACCACCAAAGACGTTGGTAAGGGAACAGGGCTTGGGTTGTCGGTCAGCTATGGCATCGTCGAGGCGATGGGGGGCAAGATTGATGTGCGTAACGAAGGGGATGGGGCCTGTTTCGAGGTGACTCTACCGGTCGCCCAAATCGGTAAGGAACTCGAAGCGGACGGTGACGAAGCGGTGGTAAAAAGTGCACGAATACATGCTGACTGCGTTGATCGTGCCGGGCGTCAAGCTGTACGGGTACTGGTCGTTGATGACGAAATTGATGCAATGGAAATCATTGCTGCTTATCTGGAAGCACAAGGATATTCGGTTTCAGCCGCAACGAACGGTGAGGATGCATTGGCGATTGCCGGGGTTATGCAGCCGACCATTCTGATTACCGATATTCGCATGCCGCATATGGATGGCAACAGCCTTGTCAAAGCGTTGCGTGCCCGAAACCCTGCCATGCCGGTCATTGTCATGACCGGACACCCCGGCGATGCTGAGCGACCGGTTGACGATGATGACGGTGCAGATGCACCTGTCATGGTGATGCCAAAACCCCTTGATCTTCAAGAGCTTCTTGGCACTCTCGATGAGCTTGCTGAAGTTTACTGTGAATAGAAAACCGTTGGGGCGTAAAGAAGATGGCGAAGTATATAACAACAAAGCCCGGCAAAATTGCCGGGCTTTGTTATGAGTGTCGTCGTTTGCGTTGCGCTCAGGTCAGGCTTCCCAACCGAGCTGCATCGCAATTTTGACTGCCTGAGTACGATTGGCGGCACCAAGCTTTTTGAAAATACCCGTCAGGTGGACTTTGACGGTGATTTCACGCACTGTAAGTTGCTTGGCTATTTCCTTATTCGACAGGCCTTTGGTCAGCAGAGCAAGAACTTCGCGTTCGCGATTGGTCAACTGACGCAAAGGATTGTCAGGTGACAGGCCGTCCAGATCAATCTCGCCAGGACGCATTTTTGTACCGTCATCTTCAAGCAAAGCTGATGGAATGTATTTCTCACCTGACATGATCAAGCGCAATGCATTGATCAGTGATTTTCCCGACAATGTTTTTGGCAGATAGCCAGAGGCACCATGCTCGAGCGCGTTCAAAACGTCACTGCGCTTAACTGATCCAGACAGAATGACAACCGGAATTTCCGGGTGCTTTTGACGCATGACGGTTAAGCCCGAAAGGCCGTTCATCCCCGGCATGTTCAAATCAAGAATGGTCAGCTCGACTTGCGTTTCCCCGTCGACAACTGAAAGCGCCTCGGCAAAATCCTTCGCCTGAGAGATTTCAACTTCCGGCGCCGCCGTTTTAAGGAAGGAAGTGATCCCGTCTCTGACGAGGTCGTGGTCGTCTGCTAGCAGGATGTTCATTTTTGTGCCGTACCCGTTTTTGTCCGAGCTTAGGACATGTGTCCGTCCGCGTCAGAAACGCGACCGCACCCAAGATACGGAATCGCGTAAATCTATAATGTTTAGTTCAAGCGTCCCCCCCGGACGCGCGCGCAGCATTCAACAAAATGGGGGGCCTGTCAAACGGCAGGATAGTTTCTGGTTTTCTGAACTATCCCATTGAATAGGGTATTATGTTCAAGGGTAGATGTTCTGTCGCGCTTTGCATAGTATATGGGGAGCGGAAGCAGACTTCGCGAGGTCCAAAATCAAATAGAAATCGAGATGCCCTGTCTCGCGTCGTTCCCGTTTTCGTTGTTAGACGCAATGGATTCTATCGGTTTAGGCGATTCGTCGCTGGCTTGTGCTGTTGCACGTTGCAAGCTTGCCTGACGGAAGGCCGCCATATCGGCACCGGACGGTGCATTAGGGGCAAGTGCTGCGTTCTGCAAGGTCGCCAGTGCGCGATCACGATCCGCCGCAGATCCAGTCATCGATACACCAACATCAACGTGTCCACCGATTGCATATGCTTTGCCATCTGGCCCGATCTGATATTCATACTGTGGCGCAGACCCATAAGGACCCGCTGCGGCGGCATGGGCTTTTTCTTCTTGTTTGACGGCGGAATCACGTGATTGCAACTGTTCAACAACGGCCTTTTCCGCCGGATCAAGGTCTGTATCGCCAGAAATGCTGCTGTTCGTATTTTGACCGGCTTGTTCTTCACTGGTTTCACGCGCCTGACGATACTCCGCGCGGCTAACACCGCCCGCAACGGCTTGTGCTTCAGTCAGGGTGCGGGGATCAACGATGCGTGTCCGTGCAGCGTCACTGTCTTGGCCCGCAATTGCATAGGGTGATGAACTGCCAGTGCTCGAAGGCGCAACTTCGATAGCTTCGTATTCGGCCAAAACTTGTCCATCAGCAGTTCGTGCGATTTCCTGAACATTCAGGACTACGCCCATTCTGCCGCTATTGGGGTTGGCAATGGTTTGACCGGTTGCAATCATATAGCTTTGTAAGCTCTAGGTTTATCTATGCACTGTATATCCAACAGAATAGCAGATAATGATCTTTCTGTCTTGTGCATGATTTGCGGACCAGGTTGAGGGCTTCTCGTGTCTTGCGAAAAGGGGGCCTTGCTGCTATCAGAATGACCGAATTTAAAGTGCCGTGATAGTTATCGTTCATAAACACATCAGACAGGAATTCCGAGGAACATGCTCGACTTTGCCATTCCCGCCCATGAAAAGGTGCTGGTTACCGGTGCTGCCGGTTTTATTGGATCGCACCTTTGTCTGAAGCTGCTTGAGCAAGGGACGACTGTTGTTGGCCTTGATAACGTCAATGACTATTATGACGTGAACCTCAAAGAAGCCCGTCTGGCGCGGATTGAAGGCAAACCAGGTTTCAAGTTTGTTCGCATGGACCTTGAAGACCGCGACGGTATTGCCGACCTGTTTGCTACGGAAAAGCCGACCTATGTTGTTAACCTGGCTGCTCAGGCTGGTGTGCGGTATTCGATTGAAAACCCGCATGCCTATATTGATGCCAACCTTGTCGGGTTTACCAACATCCTCGAAGGATGTCGCCATAACGGCGTGAAGCATCTTGTCTATGCGTCAAGCAGCTCGGTTTATGGCATGAATACTGAGATGCCGTTCTCGGTCCATCACAATGTCGATCACCCAATCAGCCTGTATGCCGCGTCGAAAAAGGCAAATGAACTGATGGCCCATACCTATAGCCATCTCTATAGCTTGCCGACGACAGGACTGCGATTCTTTACTGTATATGGACCGTGGGGGCGTCCGGATATGGCGCTTTTCTTGTTCACCAAGGCCATTCTCGAAGGCAAACCGATCAACGTGTTCAATCAGGGCAAAATGCGCCGCGATTTCACCTATGTCGATGACATTGTCGAAGGTGTTCATCGCTGCATCTCGACCGTGGCGGAACCAAATGCGAACTGGAAACCGGCAAAACCGGACCCGGCAACCAGCTCGGCTCCCTACCGCGTGTTTAACATCGGCAACAATAGCCCGGTTGAGCTGATGCATATGATCGAAACTCTTGAGAAGGCGCTGGGCAAAACGGCCGAGAAAAATATGCTGCCGATGCAGGATGGCGATGTTCCGGCCACTTATGCTGATGTTGATGCCCTGACCGATGCAGTTGGCTTTAAACCGGAAACCTCAATCGAGACCGGGATTGGCAATTTTGTTGCGTGGTACCGCTCCTTTTACGGATAAACGAAGTTGAAATTTGCCGCCATTTTTGTGCTGTTCGCCAATGCGTTCTCGGCGGGCATGATGTTTCTGGCCAGCGTGTTCATCTCACGCTATGGCGGCAAGGAGCTGTTTGGTTTTTTTAGTGTTGTACTTGGTGTCGTTGTAATTGGGGCAAAAGTTTCAACACTTGGCCTTGATGTTGCGATCGTAAGGTTTTTACCAAAATATAGCACTGAGGGACGGGCGGATGCTGCAGGTGGTATAAAGCGTGTCGCAATAGGGCTAACATTGGTATTTTCGTTAGTCGGCGCATTGATCTTTGGAACTATGCTGTATTACATGCGTGCATTTCCGGGGGCGGTCTCATTTACTGTGGCGTTAGCATTGCCGATGGCTTCTTTGCTGGCTATTTTTCAGAATATCATTCGTGCAGATGGAAATGTTTCAAGGGCGGTCATTGGCGAGGCTGTCGTGCGACCGGCAACGTTTATGGTGTTTCTGGTTGCTGTTCAGTTTCTTTTATATGACGGATTAGGGAACTTTACGGTTGGCCTAGGTTACACACTTGCCCTGACAGCTTCCTTAGTCACCGTAATTGTGCTTGTTGTCGTGGATAAAAAGGTTAATTGGGCTGGCGACTTCAGTTTAGCTTCGGATGATTTTCGGCAATGGTTATCTCATGGTGTTAACTTGTTGTTGTCTGAGTCTGCTACAGCTCTATTGAATCAATCCCCTATTGTTCTTGCCGGTATATTGCTCTCTGCGGCGGAAGCCGGTGAAATGAGTGCTGTCATTCGTTTGGCAATGCTGGTGATTTTTGCTCTGACGGCCGTGCAATCCATTATAACGCCGTTCCTGTCGCGTGCGATGTCCAATAACAATACAGACGAACTCCAGGCGCTTGTTGCCCGAGCGACTGGATTTACAATGGCCGTCGCATTGCCTGTGTGTGGAATCTTTTTTGCCTTTGCTCCAGAGCTTCTAGGCTTTTTTGGCGAAGGGTATGTTCAAGCCGTTCCGTTGCTTCGCATCATGCTCATGGCATATTTCCTTTACGCTGCTGCGGGGCCAGCCGTCTCCCTTATGACGATGACAGGTCAGCACAAGGTTGCCCGAACCGTAATCTGTTGGGCGGCTGTAATCATGATGTTGGCAGGTGCTGCTGCCATGAGTTTTGGTGGGTTGACACCGGCGGTTTGGGTTTCAGGTGCAGTGGTCGCAATTTATCCTCATGTATTGGCTGTTTTATGTCGTTCTCGTTTGGGGGTTGACCCGACGGTGTTTTCGCTTCGGTTCCTTTTAAAACGATATAAAGACAAAACCTAGCTCTCGATACACGCGTTGCGCAGTTACAGCGTTGCTGTCTGCGTTATTGTATCTATCAAATATTTATCTTTCGGGGAAATGGTGCTGCCGGAGAGATTTGAACTCTGACCTCTCCCTTGCAACGGGTGTATCTAGGGCCACCGGAGGGCAATTTATCCCCATGTGTTGGTTGCGTGTTATCGATTAAGTCAGGGCTTGGACTTGACTATCTTTTCGTTGTGATTTCCCGTGCGGTACTTGATTATCCTGGCAGCTTCAGATTGTAAGGGCCCGGGATGCGCGCGAGATACAATGTTAAAACGGTTGATAGCCACTCATTCACCGAGACTAGTTTTTCCAAACTAGTGGGAAACTTCTTCGCCCTTCTTTCCCTTCTTTGGGTGGTTGGACGCGTTGTCGATGGTCTTGGTGTACTCTATGCGTTTGATATAAGTTGGACTGATGACTTCCCGCTCAGTCTGCGTCTCGAGACGGTAACCATTTTCAGCTGTATGTTTTCGCTCGTGCTCGGGTTTTGGGTCAGTTCGGAAGCAACCAGTTTGCGGCTGCGTGGCATTCTGTTTGGTCTCGTCGGCCTCGTACTGTCTGCAGTGCTTTTTTATCGGCTTGGTCAAGGTATTCCGTCATATCGTCCAGATCAGTTTGATACTAATTGGGTGGCGCTTTCTGGCCTTGTTACGCTGTTTTTTGCGCTGCTCGTGTGGCGATTGTTTTCTGGCTGGTTGGTCTTTTCCACTGCCCTTGTTTTGTCTGCGTTCATTATAGAAGACTTGTTGTTTGGGGCTGGAGACGTTCTCGACCACAGTATGGTATTCTGGCTCATAAAGTCAGGCGCGTGGAATACGTTCTCCAGCGTCATTATTATGGGCAGCCCTTTTTGTTTACTGGCATTCAGGGCCGACCAGATTGCTCTTGGCTATCAAGTTAAACGACGGTCTTTTGTCTGGTTGGCACGTACCTGCTCTGTGCCTTACTCTGTTTTTCGGTTTACGAATAGTGATGACCTTTTCTGGAGTAAACTGTCGGTTGTTGCTCTCCCGATATTGATCTTTCCTTTTATGTGGCGTTTCGAATTTGGCCATTTTGTCCTACTGTGTACGCTGCTTTTTGGTGTGATTATACCGCTGATACTTGGCCGATTTTTGGGAAGGTTTGCGGATAGTCGGTACTTTAAAAAACGCACGACGTTTTTTGTGGTTGCGAGTTTGATCGTAGCTGTTAGCTACCTCTTTATTGCTGTCGCTAACATAAACGTTTTGATTTGTGCCGTTTTTGCCGTCGCATTGACGTCGTCATCGAGACGAATTGCGTCTGCTGATGCTGGCCGCAAGACCAATGGGACTATAGTACGTGCTATCTCGGTTCTGTATGGTGGAATGTTTCTAACTTTGCTTGCGGCTTTAACTTTCGGGGCCGCCAGTTCGGTATCGTTGATTTGGGATTACGGCAACCTTACTAATCTACGTTATCCGTGGCATATCGCTGTGAGTGTTCTTGTGCCGATTGTTGTTGTTTCTTTGGTGGCCAAATTACGTGGGAATTTTAGTAAGGTATCCAAAGACGCCGTGATGGTGGGATTTACCGCCTTTCTGTATTTTGCATTCGTTCAGGGAAAGTCCCCAGGCATGTCTGGTACATTGTCAGTCTTGGCGATGCTCGGAGGGACACTGTTTGGTGTGTTTGCGGGCGCAACTTTTGAAAAGCGGAAGGGGTTCCTTGCGGGTCTGTCTGAGGCTACGTTAGAACTTTACCGCTGGGCTATCGGCTGTGTTTCCGTGCTCGTACCTGTGACGGTCATTGCAATAGTATCTGCAGCCGTTTGCAGTGTAATTTACTATCCCATTTACTAATGGGAGCAAATGCTCCGAGTTAGCATTTATGCGATACAATAAAAAATTCTGGAAAATGGTGCTGCCGGAGAGATTTGAACTCTCGACCTCTCCCTTACCAAGGGAGTGCTCTACCCCTGAGCTACGGCAGCCTAAGCAGGTCGCTTAACGGGCAAATGGTGCTGCTGGGGAGATTTGAACTCCCGGCCTCTCCCTTACCAAGGGAGTGCTCTACCCCTGAGCTACAGCAGCATTAAGCCCTTTGCGGTGCGGGCGGGTTATAGGCCACGGATCCGTATTTGGTCAAGCCCGAAATAGGCGAAGTTTTTCGAATGTTCAAACATCGCAGCTTTTTGCCCTGTTTTCGTCAAGATCGGCTGTAATTTTTCGCCTGCTGTTTTATAACGTCCCGACATCTTCCCGATCATATCAACCGGAAACCGGATCACATTATGACTGCAAAGAAATCCGATATCCGCCCGGCGGTGAATAAGGAACGCCAAAAGCGCGAAGCCGAAGCGCTGCGCGCCAATCTGGCCAAGCGTAAACAGCAGAAGCGTTCACGACAGGATGCAGGCGAGGCGACAGGAAAAGACAGTCCCCAATCGGATGATGAAAAGAATTAGGCATCAGCCACAGGCATCGTTTGGTTGATCTTCATGCTGTGTGGCGGGTAAAACGAATATCGCAGGATGGCGCAGTGTCGCGCAGGGACCTTTACAGTAAACAAGGGTGGCAAAATGTCGGTAAGACCTGATCACTGGATACGCCAAATGGCGCAGGAAAAAGGCATGATTGAACCGTTTGTTGACGGTTTCAAACGCGATGGCGTGATTTCCTATGGGGTCAGTTCCTATGGCTATGATGCCCGGGTTGCTGACGAGTTCAAGATTTTTACCAATGTCGACTCGGCGATTGTTGATCCCAAGGATTTTTCCGATGACGGGTTTGTTAACCGCAAGACCGATTGTTGTGTGATCCCGCCCAACAGTTTTGCCCTGGCGCGTACGGTGGAATATTTCCGCATTCCACGCGATACGCTGGTGATCTGCCTTGGCAAGTCGACCTATGCGCGGTGCGGTATCATTGTCAATGTCACCCCGCTTGAGCCGGAATGGGAAGGGCATGTGACATTGGAGTTTTCAAACACTACACCGCTTCCGGCCCGCATTTATGCCAACGAAGGGGCGTGCCAGTTCATTTTCCTGAAAGCCGAAAGCGAATGCGATACCTCCTATGCGGATCGCGCAGGAAAATATATGGGCCAAAAAGGTGTCACACTGCCGCGCCTGTGATAAAGGCATGGCAACATATTCGGCGGTGATACGCCAAGACACGGTTTTGCTGCGCACAAAGACGCAGCACAATGAGGATTGAATGGACAAGATCAAGATTTCCGGTGGTCGCCGGTTGCAGGGTAAAATCGCTATTGGCGGTGCCAAGAATGCGGCCCTTCCGCTTATGGCAGCCGCCCTTCTGACCGATGAAACGCTGACTCTCTCAAACCTGCCGCATCTGGCCGACATCACGTCGATGGCAAATTTGCTGGCCCAGCATGGTGTCGCGCTGCATCTCAATGGTCATGCACCCAATGGCGGTCACACGGGCCGCGTTCTGGAAATGACCGCCAAGGAAATCATCTCTACGACCGCGCCTTATGATCTTGTGCGCAAGATGCGCGCATCTGTTCTGGTTCTGGGGCCGATTGTCGCACGTTGTGGTGTCGCCCGCGTTTCGCTTCCCGGTGGTTGTGCGATTGGCAACCGTCCGGTTGACCTGCACCTTAAGGCACTTGAAGCTATGGGGGCTGAAATCCACCTGACCGAGGGCTATATCGAAGCCCGCGCACCAGAAGGCCTTAAGGGCGGGCATGTCCTGTTCCCGCAGGTGTCTGTTGGTGCGACGGAAAATGCCCTGATGGGAGCATCCCTTGCCGATGGTGTTGTGACCATTGCCAATGCGGCCCGCGAACCCGAAGTTTCCGATCTGGCCCATTGCTTGGTTGCGATGGGGGCCGAGATCGAAGGCATCGGCACCGATACGCTTAAAGTCACCGGTAAGCCGCGCCTGCATGGTGCGGAATACTCGGTGGTACCTGATCGGATCGAAACCGGCACCTACGCGATTGCCGCGGCAATTACCGGGGGCGATATTGAACTGAGCGGTACGCGGCTTGAGCTGATCGACAGTCTGGTTGATGCCATGCGCAAGGCCGGGGTTGAGATCGAAGAAACCGACGATGGCATGAAGGTGCGCGGCAACCGCGCAACCCTTCGCGGCGTTGATGTCATGACTGAACCTTATCCCGGTTTCCCGACTGATATGCAGGCCCAGTTCATGGCGCTGATGTCGGTGGCCAATGGCGCATCCATGATCACAGAGACGATTTTTGAAAACCGCTTCATGCATGTGCCGGAATTGAGCCGCATGGGGGCGGACGTCAACGTCCATGGACGTTCGGCCATTGTGCGCGGCAGTGCGAAGCTGTCGGGGGCCGAAGTAATGGCAACCGATCTGCGTGCGTCGGTGTCGATGGTGCTTGCGGGCTTGGCAGCCGAGGGCGAGACGGTTATTAACCGTGTCTACCATCTTGATCGCGGCTATGAGCGACTGGAAGAAAAACTGAGTTCCTGCGGGGCGCAGATCGAACGTGTCCGGGTGCCGGTCTAAAGCCGGTTCGTGATTGGATTGCGATCCGGACAGTAAATAACGCGTAAGGCGACTGATTGATGAGTGACGAAAAGCTGGTGCTGGCCCTGCCAAAGGGGCGCATTCTTGACGAGGTAATGCCGCTGGTGCGATCCGCCGGGATCGAACCGGAAGCCGCATTTGATGATCCCAAATCCCGTGCGCTTCGGTTTGCCACAAATCATCCGCATATCGATATCATTCGCGTGCGCAGCTTTGACGTTGCAACTTTTGTTGCCTTTGGTGCCGCCCATATCGGGGTGTGCGGCAATGATGTTCTGATGGAATTTGACTATCCCGATATCTATGCGCCGCTTGATCTTAATATCGGGCATTGCCGTCTGGCTGTGGCCGAGCCCGAAGAAATGATTGACGGTGATGATCCATCGCGCTGGTCGCATGTGCGTGTTGCAACCAAATATCCCAATGTGACGCGCAATCATTTTTCCAAACGCGGTGTTCAGGCCGAATGCATTAAACTGAACGGCGCGATGGAACTGGCACCGACCCTTGGTCTGTGCCGTCGCATTGTCGATCTGGTATCGACGGGCAATACGCTTAAGGCCAATGGCCTGCGCGAGATTGAACATATTGCCGATGTGACGTCACGCCTGATCGTCAACCGGGCCGCGCTTAAAACCCGTCCGACCGATGTTCAGCCATGGATTGACCGTTTCTCCGAGGTGCTCAATGCCGCTTAAGCTTTCTATTACCGATGCCGGGTTTGAGGAAGATTTCGTCAAACTTCTCGGCATGAAGCGCGAATCTGATGCCGATGTTGATGCGGCTGTTGCCAACATCATTGCCGATGTGCGCGCACGTGGTGACGAAGCGGTATGTGAATATACCAACCGTTTTGACCGTCTTAATATTGATGCCAGTGGTATGGCGGTGACGGCGGCCGAGGTTGATGCTGCCTTAGACGAAGTTGATGCCGATCTGCTTAAGTCGCTGGAACTGGCGGCAACGCGCATTCGCTCCTACCACGAAAAGCAGATGCCAACCGATGAACGCTACACCGATGAAACAGGTGTTGAGCTTGGCTGGCGCTGGCGGGCTGTGTCGGCGGCGGGGCTGTATGTCCCCGGTGGTTTGGCATCTTATCCGTCATCGGTTCTGATGAATGCCATCCCGGCCAAGGTTGCCGGGGTTGAGCGTCTTGTCATGGTGGTACCAACCCCGGACAATAAAATGAACCCGCTGGTACTGGCTGCGGCCCGCATTGCCGGTGTGGACGAGATTTACCGCATCGGTGGCGCGCAGGCGGTTGCGGCCCTTGCCTATGGTACGCAAACCATTAAGCCGGTTGATAAGATCGTTGGCCCGGGCAATGCCTTTGTCGCGGCGGCAAAACGCCGCGTATTCGGGCAGGTAGGCATTGACATGATTGCCGGTCCGTCGGAAATCCTTGTGGTCGCCGATGGTTCTAACGATCCAAGCTGGGTGGCGGCAGACCTTTTGTCGCAGGCTGAACATGATCCGGTTGCGCAATCGATCCTGATCACCGATGACGCCGGTTTTGCCGACCGTGTGCAAGTCGCGATTGACGCGCATCTGGAAAAATTGCCGCGTGCGGAAATCGCCGGGGCAAGCTGGCGCGACTTTGGTGCAATTGTCTTGGTGGAAAATCTGTCGCAGGCTCCGGCCCTTGTGGATCGGATCGCCCCGGAGCATCTGGAATTGGCGGTGGATGACCCGGACGCACTGGCAGAAGACATTCATCATGCAGGTGCGATTTTCCTGGGCCGTTACACGCCAGAAGCCATTGGTGACTATGTTGCCGGGCCAAACCACGTGCTGCCAACGGCCCGTTCGGCACGGTTTTCTTCCGGTCTTGGTGTGCTTGATTTTGTTAAGCGGTCATCGCTGATCAAATGCACCCCGGAAAGCCTGGCCAAGATCGGACCAGCGGCAATTGCGCTTGCGGAAAGTGAAGGTTTGCAGGCACACGGACTTTCAGTGGCGATCCGGTCAAACCAGATGTAAGCTGTGTTATGCTGTTGCAGTGCAGCGTGTAAGGGGACCGCAGGGAGAGAGCCATGGCAAAGAACCAATGTATCGCTGGTATCTATCTTGACGAAAAGTACAAGGTGCGTCGCCGTCCCGAGGTCGAACACGAACAGGCTGTCGCGATTTATGACCTGCTCGAAGATAACCATTTTGAGCCTGCTGGCGGGTTCGAAGGGCCGTATTCGGTCCATATGCGCATCGAAGAAAACCGCATCTATATGGATGTGCGCGGCGATGATGACAGTGAAAACCTGACCACCATTCCCGTGCCATTGTCGCCGTTTCGCCGCATCGTCAAAGATTACTTCATGATCTGCGAAAGCTATTATGACGCGATCAAAAAGGCCAGTGCATCACAGATCGAAACCATTGATATGGCGCGTCGAGGGTTGCACAACGAAGGGTCGGAGCAATTGCGCGAGCTTCTGGCTGAGAAGGTGACAGTTGATGAAAATACTGCACGTCGCCTGTTTACCCTGATTTGCGTCCTTCACATCCGGGGTTAAGGCACAGTGGCAGAAGAGCTTCCCGGATCGGTTCTCTTTGCCTGTAGTTTCAATGCCGTTCGTTCGGTGATGGCGGCGGCCATCATGCGCCATTATCACGGGACGCGCATTTATGTCGAAAGCTGCGGTCTGCGCGCTGGTGAGGTTGATGGTTTTGCCATTGCCGTGATGGATGAAATCGGTCTGGACATTTCCTCATACAAATCCAAAACGTTTGATCAGCTTGAAGACGGGTTCTTTGATCTCATCATCACCATGTCACCAGAAGCCCAGCATCGTGCGGTCGAAATGACCCGCACCATGGCCTGTGATGTTGAATTCTGGAATACCTTCGATGCCACCATTGTCGAAGGATCGCGTGAAACGCGGCTTGAGGCCTACCGTCAGGTGCGTGATCAGATCAAAAATCGCATCCTCGATCGTTTCCCGGTCGGACCTTCGCCAAAAGTCTGATTATTTGTTTTGGGCAAGATCGGTAAACGCGTCACCATCAAGAACAAAGATCTTTTCTTCATCGGCAGGACGCATGCCGAGTTTTTCATAGAACCGCTGACCGATGACGTTTTGGGCATCAACTGATAGCCTGATATAGGTTTTGCCTTGCGCATGCGCCTGTTTGGCGACAGCTTGAACCAGATTTCGCGCAAGGCTGCCCCCTGGCTGTGCCCCGCGATGAGACGGGGCGACATACAGGTCCTGAATATAAAGCCCGGCCTGTCCACGGAACGTTGAATAGCTGGGGAAATACAGACAAAGCGCAACCGGAGTGCTGTTTTCGGTCGCGATCATGGCCTCAAAGGCGGGGGTATTTCCAAACCCGTCCCGGACAAGATCGTCTGGACTGCTTTTAAATTTGTCCTTGCATCCGGTGGCAGCAGCAATCTGAAACAGCATTGCATGAAGGGCCGGGACGTCATCCTTTTGTGCCAGACGGATGTCAGGTTGGTTCTTTGTCGACATGGCGGTTGGTTCCAAAGGGCTAAGGTCAGGACCTATTAATGCGAAAGACTCCAGACAATAGAACCGATTAGGCACCCCAGCAAAGAGCCAAAACCACAGGCAGCCATCATAAGCCGTCGTAACGCGGGCCTATAAACGCATCAACAGCCGTTGCCATGCCGTGTATGCAGTGCTGGAACGCCGAGGGGGTGGTGTGAAAGGACTTGACCTTTTGCCCGGTTCAGAGCAGTTTGCGCCCCACCGGTATTTTGATATTGCAATACGAAAGCTAGGAGTCACATGGCTAAAGAAGACGTTATCGAGTTTCAGGGCACTGTCGTTGAACTTCTGCCCAACGCGATGTTCCGCGTGAAGCTGGACAATGACCACGAAATCCTTGCTCATACCTCGGGCAAAATGCGTAAGAACCGTATTCGTGTTCTCGCAGGGGACCGTGTCAGCGTCGAAATGACCCCTTATGACCTGACCAAGGGTCGTATCACCTTCCGTTTCAAGTAATTTGAAACCTGCTTACAGCGTAAATTGACCTTGTCTGGCGTGCGGTTTACCTTTGCGCCCAAGGGCAATTGTTCTGTGTATGGAACGCGTGTGACAAGGTCACATCGCGAACCAAGGGTAAAGATCCGACATCCGGGAGCCGCGTCTTGTCGAAACTGATACTGGCCTCTGCATCGCCGCGCCGTCTTGAGCTGCTTGCGCAGATCGGAATTGTGCCAGATCAGGTTGCCCCGGCGGATATCGACGAAACGCCAGCGGCCGACGAAAGTCCGCGCCGACTTGCCTTGCGCCTTGCCGAAGAAAAAGCCCGTGCCGTTGCCAAAAGCAATGGCGGGGCTTTTGTCCTTGCCGCCGATACTGTTGTTGCCTGCGGAACCCGCGCGCTGGGCAAGGCATCCGATGAACGCGAAGCGCGCAAATTCCTGACCCTTCTTTCTGGTCGTCGCCATCGTGTTTACGGCGGTGTCTGTCTGATTGCGCCGGATGGCACTGAGCGGTCCCGCGTGATCGAAACACAGGTTAAATTCCGAACCCTCGGTACCGAAGACCTTGACCGTTATCTTTCGCATGACGAATGGAAAGGCAAGGCAGGTGCCTATGCCATTCAGGGCCATGCGGCGACCTTTATCAAGGCGATTTCCGGCTCCTATTCCAATGTCGTCGGGCTGTCGCTCTGTGAGGTGGACGGCCTCCTGCGTGGTCTTGGCTACCCCGTCAAAGAGGTCTGATCATGACAGCTGGCGTACCCCCAAAAGGCCGCCTGCTCATTGACGCTGTTGCGCTTGAACGGCGCATTGCCCTTATTGAACAGGGGCGCCTTTCGCGTCTTTGGATTGATCGTGGTGGGCCTGCACGGTTTGACCTTCATCTTGGCCGGGTGTCAAAGGTTCTGCCGGAAATGGCCGCGGCGATGGTGGCCCTTGAGGGGCTTGATGACGGTCTGCTGCCGTTTGATCGCTACACCGGGCCACTTCATGAAGGCCAATGGGTGCTGGTGCAGATTTCCCGGCTTGGCTTTGAAGACAAGGGTGTGAAGCTCACCGGGCGGATTGCCATCGAAGGGCTGGGCATGATCCTGCGCCCGCACGGCAAACAGATCGAACTTCCCCGGAAACTCAAGGACGAAGGCCGTCGTGCCGATTTGGCGCGTCACCTCAAATCGCTTCAGACTGATGATGATGGCATCATGCTGCGCAGTCATGCCCTTGAGTGGGACGGGGCAGCACTGTCGGGCGAATATCAACTGTTGCGCCGCCAATGGCAGGCCGCGACCGCAGCGCTGGCTGATCCTAAAAAACCGCAACGGATATCGCCTGCGCAGTCTGAGGTCGATCAGATGATCGAACGCCACCTGATGGCGGGGGGCGCATGCGTCGTCGATGGAACGAATGAATTTGTGCGCCTGCGCGGCATTTTAAAGGCCCGTGGTGTGCCAGACGACAATCTTGCCCGTCACACTGGGGCGCAGCTTTTGTTTGCCGCCAGTGATCTTGAAATCGATCTTGAAGACGAGATGAACATGGCGTTGTCGTCACGGGTGGAACTTCCCGGTGGCGGCTGGATCGCGGTTGACCCGGCAACCGCACTTTGTGCGATTGATGTGAACGCTGGTGGGGGCGATGCAGGCCGGGATAGTGAAGCCCGTGCGATTGAGCTTAATGCTCGTGCGGCCATAGAAATCGTTCATCAAATCCGCTTGCGCAATATTGGCGGATTGATTGTGATTGACCCCTTGCGGGTGAAATCGCGTGCCGGACGCGACAGGTTTGATGTCGTTCTGCGCGAAACTTTCGGGGCGGAGCTTGAAGGGGCTGTTCAAATTGGCGGGTTCACACGGCTTGGCCTGTTTGAGTTTAGCCGCCAGCGGTCGGGCGAATCGCTTCGTGAGCGGATGCAGG
Source organism: Thalassospira lucentensis MCCC 1A00383 = DSM 14000 (assembly GCF_000421265.1). Classification (GTDB taxonomy): domain Bacteria; phylum Pseudomonadota; class Alphaproteobacteria; order Rhodospirillales; family Thalassospiraceae; genus Thalassospira; species Thalassospira lucentensis. Next base: position 130,998 of record NZ_ATWN01000007.1, read on the forward strand.
TAAAGTCAGACACGCACAGACTTTCAAACCAAACGGCGCTTAATGCGGTCATCCGTCATGTGATTGGCGACTGTCGCAACGGTCTCGTCGGGGCGGTTAAGCTTTATGTGGCTCCGGCGATTGCCGAACGACTTGCGTTGAATGAAAATGGTGCAAACATCTTGCGAAATGAATTGGGGGTTACCCCTGAAATCATCGCAGACCCGATGCTAAGCGAAGATGCCTACCGGTTGGAGAAAAAGACATGACAGAAAAAAACACAGCAAAAACAGCAGGGTCGGGCTGCCCTGTTTGTGACAAGCCGGTTGAAGAAAAATACAAGCCGTTCTGCTCGAAACGCTGTGCGGATCTTGACCTTGGGAAATGGTTGAATGAAAGCTACGCAATTCCCGCAGCCGAGCCGCCCGAGTATCTCGAAGACCTTGAAGATGAAGAAGAATTTTAACGGGAAAAAAAATGCGATTTGAGTCTGGACAAGCCCCAAAGGAGTTTGTATAACCCGGCTCGTTCCGCAGGGGACACTCTGGAAACAGAGATGAAAGATTAAGATGCCCAGATAGCTCAGTTGGTAGAGCAGTGGACTGAAAATCCGCGTGTCGGTGGTTCGAACCCGCCTCTGGGCACCATCTTTCATAAAACAAAAAAGACCCGGCTTTCATAGCCGGGTCTTTTTGATTCCGGGTCTATGTCAGACTTTGTTGTCTGGAATCCAAAGTGTGAATTCAACACCCTCATCATCCTGATCAGTTCCTTCGCCAATCAGGTTGCGTTTGTCATCAAGGGTGAATGTACCCGACGCAAATGCCCCTTTGGTACAATTTGCAAACCATGTGCCTTCTGTCGGGGCGTCGTTTTTGGTTACGCTCAGTTGTGCTTTGCATTGCGAACTGTTTGGGCCGACAAACTCAAGTGTCCCGCCATAATCTTTGAGCGACACCTTGGTATCGAGATGCCCATCGGTCAGCTTGCTTCCCCAAGTCATTGCGATGGTGCGATCATAGGTGCCCATTCTGGCGCTGGACCAGTTACCGCCTTGTGCACCCGAAGTCTTGGTTCTCGTCATCGCGCATGCTGGAGTAGGTAGCGCCATTACCCGCGCTGCATAGGCGTCACGGTCATCGACCAGACTGATGTTATGGGTCAATTTTGCGATGTCGAAATCAGCGTTCCCGCAGTAGACAACAGTGACGATTGAATCGATGCCGCCGCGATCGTTGTCGTAAATTTTGCGGCCATTTGTCGCACGGAAGCCGAATTTGGCGACTTTACATTGCGAACTTTCGCCAATTTTGGCGTCAGCATAATAGCCCACTGCCTTCCCATTCACGTTTGACGTGATCGGATAGGTTTTCAATACTGTCACATTTGATGTTTCGAATGTGTCTCGGAATTGCGCTTCGTCTGCAAGTTCCTGTTCGCTTTGTGGGGTGAACCAGACATCAAATGTATATGCATTTGTGACCAGACCCTGCCCGCAGGCCAGTTCCCATCTTTCGTTCTGGACTTGACCATTGTTACGATCACTCTGTTCGAGCTTGGTCACCGGAATGTTCGAGGCCGTCGGCACGTTAAACCGTGACTTGCCAATCGGTACTTCTTTCCATTCTGAAAATGCATAATCTCTGGTGGTCTGGCACCCGGCCAGCAACAGTGTTGTCCCCAAAACGGCGAACCCGATAAGTTTCTTGGTGTTCATTATTACCCTCTAGATTGTATGTCCCACGATGAGGATAGCCACTATTGGCAGGTTTGAGACCTGTTCGAAAGTGGTGGAAATGCGGTTTTCTAATATGTTTTTTAGGTATCTGGTCGCTCTTAAGTAAGCGTCAGTCTCATCATTCAGAAGTGGAGACCTGCAGCAAATGCCAAGTGTTGGAGGTCAGGCGAAGCAAAATGCCGCAAACATCAATTCTTGGATGTTTGCGGCATTTTTGTGGGATCTGTTGGGGTTAAAGTTCGATTTGAAGCAGTATATTTGAGCCTTTTTGGTCGGTGCCTTTACCATAAAGTAGCTTGTCATTTTCGGGATAGAAAAATCCCTTGGCACTTTGACCATTGTTACATTTCATAGACCAATCTGCATTCAGTGGTTTTTGTGGGTCTGAGGCTTTGAAGTGACCTTCACATGTTAATCCTTCATCAAATGATACATTGAACACACCAGTGGTTGGCCCATGAGAAATTTCTATTGGACCCGACCCTTTGTAAGTGCCGTCCCACACAACAGTGGCATTTGCTTTTTTTTGAGTGTCGAGTGTTTCGGTTAACTTTGGCTCGCTGTAAGCAGACGTGCAATCTTGTAACTGACCAGCGTTGGCAGCGCCATTTTTAGTCATATCAACGGTTTCGACAAACGTTCCCATATCAATACGCTCATCACCGCAATAGTGAAGCTCTATATATGTATCAACCTGTCCACGGTCATTGTCATACATGCGGGCATTTTTGCCGCGAATACCAAAAATTGCTCCCTGACAAATGTCTCCGTTGGATTTTTTAACATCTGCATAGTAACCAATACGGCGTCCTGTAGGGATCGTTACAGAAGTTGTGTTTTGAAGACTCACATTGGATCCAGCCCCCGCTATTACTTGGGCAGCAAAAGTCTCCTCTGATTTAAGGTCACTAATTGTCGATGGGTTGAACCATGCACTCGAAACATGTTGAATTTGAACTTCACCTTTTCCGCAGGCAAGTACCCATTTCTCGTCAAGAACCTGACCATTGTTGCGGGATCGCTGTTGAACTGCACTTACCGGGACTGACAACGCCTGCATGATATTAAAACGTGCACTTGCAATAGGCGTTTCTTTCCATTCCGAAAAATGGTTTGAGCGTGTGGTCTGGCAGCCGCTCAATGCCATGCATCCAAGGATGGTTGTGAGGAGTACTGGATTCCAAAACTGATTTAATTTCATTGAAGTAAATTTCTTCCATAATTTATTATGTTGGCAGAAGTAACGCGTGGCGCATTCCAGTCGGGACCACGAGTTCATTCCTCGGAAACAGGTACGAAACCCGAAATCTATTTCGGTGACATTGTCCAACATTATCAATGGTTAATTTGCGATGGATACTATCTATAAGAACGGGTTGGCTGCTCTGTCCTATCCTATTGATTAGGGTTGGGGGTTGATAGACGATTTAATGTTTGGGTTTGTTCGAGGGCGATGAAAAAGTAACTATTTAACATGCTTTCACTTGATGATTCTTGCAGAGCCTCTTGGGTCCACATGCCTGTAAAGAATCGGTAAGAGATCGGATGCGCTGGATTAAGCAGGCACGCACCCTATCTTCTCAAAGTTTATGAATTTGTTGCTGTTGTGATCAAATGAACAGAAATCTTCTGGTCTGGTTTCAAATGAAAGGTGCAGTTTGTGTAAGCAGTGAGATATGCGTTTAGTGCTTGATTTGACGAGGGGTTTAGGGCTTTTGTTGCGGAAATTTGACAATCCGCTACCATCATTCCGGCATGTGATTTCAACCCGCTGAAACATAAAAACGTTTATGATATAAGGTTTTGGTGAAATCCGCTGTGCTGCAAGAGCAATACGCCTAGGGGACCCAAAATGGCCGAGAAGCAGATCGAAATCGAACTGAAACTTCGGATCGATCCAAAGCACGTTTCGCGTTTGCGTCAGGCACCCGTCTTACGCGAGGTGAAAGAAGGCCGTCGCATCGAGACGACCCATCTGGTTTCCATCTATTATGATACGCCCAAGCTGTCGCTGGCGCGCAAGGGGCTTGCCATTCGGGTGCGCAAGATTGGAACGCAAGGGTGGGAGCAAACCGTTAAGGCCACCAATGGCCTGCGCGAGGCTTTGCCCGCACGTCACGAATGGACAGTACCGCTTGAAGACGGGGCACTTGATCTTGAGAAATTTACCGACAAGGACGTTAAAAAGCTTCTGAGCAAGTTTGCCAAGAAGAAAACCATCGACCGGATTTTTGAAAGCGACCTTAAACGCAGTGCCGTTGATCTGACTTACCGTGATGCGGTGATGGAAATGGCCATAGATCAGGGTGTTGTGCGCGCCGGTGAGGCCGAAGTGCCACTTTCCGAAGTCGAGTTTGAATTAAAAGATGGCCATCCCGCCGCTTTGTTTGACTTGGCACTAGAGCTGCAACGCACTGTTCCCTTGCTGTTGAGCATGCGATCTAAAGCATCGCGCGGTCGGGATTTGTACCTTGGCACGGAGACACGCTTTTATAAGCCAGACGCGGTTGCCCTGACAGCTGATATGTCGGCCGAAACAGCCTTTCGAGCCGTCCTTGCGCAGGGGCTTCGGATGATCCTTGGCAATGAGATTTGTGTGCGTCAGGACCTTCATGTCGAAGGCTGCCATCAGATGCGGGTTGGCATGCGCAGGCTGCGGGTGGCGTTTAATCTGTTTAAAAAGAACCTGCCACATGGCGAGGCGGTTTTGCTGAGGCGGTTGTTAAAGACGTGTAGCAAGGGACTTGATGCCTTGCGTGATTGGGATGTGTTTCTTGGCGAAACCTTGCCCCTGATCGAAGAACGGTTTTCGCAAAATGTGGGTGTTGCCGAGTTGCGCAAAGCCGCCGAGATTGAACGTCAAAAGGCGTTGGTCGCAGCACATGATATGCTCGATAGCCCGGAATATGGGCAGCTTCTTTTGATCCTTGGCGCATGGGCCAGCTATTCGCGCTGGGCATCCGGGGCCAGTGCATCACAGATGAAAGCCATGGCTGCCCCGATTGGCAAGATGGCCGAGCCATTGCTGGAACGGGTTTATAAACGTGTTACCCGTCGCGGCGACAACATCACTGCGTTGACCACGCCACAGCTTCATGCACTGCGTCTTGATGTTAAACAGATGCGCTATGGCACCGATTTCTTTGGCGGTGTCTATGGCAGCAAGAAGGTCAAAAAGTTCCGCAACGGCCTTGTCGCCATGCAGGATATTCTTGGTGAGTTGCAGGATGCAGCCGTGGCTGAAAAACGGCTGATGTCACTGGCGCCAAAACTGTCAAAAGAAGGACTGGTGGCCATCGGGCTGGTATCTGGCTGGTATGCCGCACGTGTTGACCATGAACTGGACGGTCTTGGCATGGCCTGGAAAGAGTTCGCAGAACGCAAGTTGTTCTGGAGTTGACTGATACCATATTGTGCCGTTTCTAATCGATGAAGGCTGCGGGGGATTACGCCGCAGCCTTTTTCATGTCCTGATAGGCCGCCAAAGCCCGCTCACGGCCTTCTTTCAAGCCGATCAAGGGATCGGGGTAGGACTTGCCCAGCGTGACGTCAGCAGCCTTGAGGATCAAGGGCGATGCTTCCCATGGTTTGTGGATGTATTGATCAGGCATGTCGCGCAGTTCCGGCACCCATTGGCGAACATATTCGCCCTTGGGGTCAAATTTTTCGCCCTGAAGCACCGGATTAAAAATACGGAAATATGGAGCTGCATCCGCCCCGCACCCGCCGATCCATTGCCATGAAAACGGATTGTTGGCCGGGCAGGCATCGACAAGTGTGTCGTCAAACCATGCCAGCCCGTCGCGCCAATGGATCAAAAGATGTTTGACCAGAATGGATCCGACAATCATCCGCACCCGGTTGTGCATGTATCCGGTATGCCAAAGTTCACGCATGCCGGCATCGACGATGGGAAAGCCGGTTTGCCCGCGCTGCCAGGCTGCCAGATCGTCGGGGGCATCTGACCATGCAAAGCTGCTGAACTTATCTTGCAGCGGCTGGGTTCGAAGGTCTTCGGCGTGAAACAGGATATGATGGGCAAATTCCCGCCATCCGAGTTCGGATATAAACTTCGATGCGGTTTTGCCTTTGCCGGGATTGGCATCGGCAAAATGGTTTGCGGTGTGCCAGACCTGAAATGGGCTGATTTCGCCAAAGCGTAAATGCGGGGAAAGTTCGGACGTCACCCGGTGATCCGGGCGGTCGCGCAGATCGGCGTAGTCTTGCAACCGGTCATCAATGAAATCAAACAACTGATCCATCGCGCCTTTTTCGCCGGGGGTAAAGCGTTCAGATAATCCCACGGCCCAATCAAATGGCTTGGGCGACAGATCCAGTGTTCGAAGGTCAACCTGACCTTTGATGTCTTGATCGCAAAGCGTGATGGTTTCAGGTGCCATGAAAGGCGCACGTGGCGGTGGGTTTTTTTGGCAGGCGCGCCAGAACGGGCTAAAGACCTTGAAATCAGTACCGCCGCCGGTTTTGACTTCCCACGGTTCAAACAGAAGCTGCGCCTTGAAACTCTCGCACGTAAGACTGCGATCCATCATGGCGGCCTTGATTTCGGTATCGCGCGTGATCGATGGCTTGTCATAAAGTCGGTTCCAGAACAATGCCCCGACCGGCTGGCTTTCAATGATGGTATCAAGGATATCAGAGGACTTGCCGACAAACAGCCGCAAGGCAGTGTTTTTAGGCATGTTAGCGCTAACATCGCCAAGCTCTGAAATGGCGCGGTCAAGCACGGTCAGGCTTTTTTCAAGCCACCATCGAGTAGCCCCGCCAAGCTGATCTGAAATCACTGGATCAAGGATGAATAGCGGTAAAACAACCCCGTCATTTTCGCGCGCCCACTGGGTTGCTGCGCGTAAGGCCGGATTGTCGGCCAAACGCAAATCATTGCGAAACCACATGATGGCGATTGGACGGTCGGTCATTGATATCCTTAAAGATCGTCTTGGAATTTCGACAGAAAGGTGAGAGAGCGTCTCGACTGTGACAGCGTATAGAGGGGGTGCCGAGCCGCTCTCTCTGGCTTAGGGTACATTAAGAGGTACGTTCCATGATCGTGATCAGTTCACCAAAACTTTGCGTCAGGGCATTTTTGTTCCATCCGGCAAACCCAAGCACCAGCCCCTGCGGCAGATTAGGGCGGTTTTGGGCCGATTTATCGTGGAAATAAGACGACAGCGCGCGGCAATCAAGCCCGGCTGTGACCATCTTTTCCTGCAAAACCATGTCGTCATGCCCGGCGATAAGTTTTGTGCAGAAATGCAGTCCACCGTCTGACGGCATAATAGAAAGTGCGCCTGACGCACGATCCGCAATCAGGTTTTGCAGATGTGTGCGCCGTTCGCCGTACCGCAGGCGCATCTTGCGTACGTGACTGCCAAAATGGCCGTCGGCGAAAAACGCGGCAAGGGCGGCTTGCGCGGTTGGGGCGGGGACCCCGTCGGCAAAGCCGCGCATACCGCGAAAGGCCGGGATTAACGCCTTTGGCAGCACCAGATATCCAAGCCGAATACCGGGAAACATCACCCGGGAAAACGTGCCGACATAAATCACCCGGTTTTGGGTATCAAGCCCCTGAAGGGATGACAGCGGTGGCCCGTCATAGCGGTATTCGCTGTCGTAATCGTCTTCGACAATCCAGGCATCATTGGCATCCGCCCATTGCAACATCGCCAGACGCCGCGCAAGCGAAAGGGTCGTTCCCAATGGGTAATTGCGCGATGGGGTTGTGACCACGATCCGTGCTGGAGATGATGTGTTTGAAAGCAGATCAACGCACAGCCCTTCGTGATCGACCGGAATGGCCTGAACATCGGCACCACTGGCGGCAAGAACACCGCGTATGCCTTCGTAGCCGGGGTCTTCGGTAGCGATGACATCGCCGGGATCGACGAGTGCACGGGCAATCAGATCAAGCGCCTGCTGCGCGCCAGATACAATCATCACCTGATCGGCATCGCAATTGACCCCGCGCGACTGGCGCAGCCATTTTGCGATTTCATGGCGCAATTGCGAAAGGCCAAGCGGATCATCGGGGATCGTCAGATCAATATCGGGCGACCGCCATGCACGGCGCAACAACCGCGCCCAAAGGTCAAAGGGAAAGCCATCCAGATCCGGTGTGGCGGGGTTAAACGGACGGGCGACCCGGAACCTTGGGAAGCGTCGCTGATATTCGAGCATGCGCGCGACACTTTGGCTGAGCCGCAAGGGGCGTTCATTGGTCTTGGATGCATTTCCTTGATCGCTGGTTTGATGCGTTGCCGCCATATCGCGGTCGGGCAGGGTGCTGGCAACAAAGCTTCCGGCTCCGACACGGGTTTCGAGGTAGCCTTCGGACGTCAGCAGGTCAAAACTGGTGACCACGGTATTGCGCGATATGCCAAGTGTTCTGGCCAGGTCGCGGCTGGCCGGAAGCCGTTCGCCCGGATGGAGCCGCCCATCAAGAATGGCGGCCCGTATGCCGTGATAAAGCCGCCGATAGGCGATGGGTTCTGCCCGGTCGCCGGTTTGGTCGGTGTGGCTGGGATATATCCAGCTGTAATCGCTGCGCATGCTGATCGGCCTGACGGTTTGAATTGGTTCTATGTATTTTATTATAATGGACCTTTTGAAAAGTCCAATAATCGCGATGATCAGGCGAAACACCCCGCGTGCCATCACCGACGAACAAAAGAGAACCCCATGTCTGACGTACTTGATTTGCCTGACCAATATGATGTTCACCCCGTAACCAAAATTGTGCGTGGTCCCAAGCGTGCATCCTATGACCGTAAGCTTGTTCACGGGATCATTGATGACGCCTTGATTTGCCATGTTGGAACGGTGGTCAATGGTCGCCCCACCATGATCCCGACCGCCCACTGGCGGGTGGGCGAACGGATTTATATCCATGGGGCGTCGAAAAACCGCATTCTGGGCGCGATTGCCGAGGGGGCGGAGGCCTGCCTGTGCATCACCCACCTTGATGGGCTGGTGATGGCGCGTTCGGCATTCCATCATTCAGCCAACTATCGTTCGGTCGTGATTTACGGCAAGGGTGAGGTTGTATCTGATGACGCAGGCAAGATGGAACATTCCCGCCTGTTTATGGAAAAGCTTGAACCGGGACGGTGGGGCACCATCCGTGAACCCAACAAGCAGGAGCTTAAAGCCACCATATTCCTTGGCTTTGACCTGAACGAAGTTTCCGCCAAAGTCCGGGCCGGTGATCCGGTCGATGATGACGAAGATTACGACCTGCCGGTGTGGGCCGGGGTTCTGCCGTGCCAGAACATGTGGGGCACGCCGGTTGACGATGCCAAGATTGATCCCGGCTTTGTCGGTAAAGGCAAAAAGCCGGAGTAGGATTTCTCGCTGAAACGAAAACCGGCTGGCAGAGGGAACTCTGTCAGCCGGTTTTTCTGTATCGTGATGCTTGATCGTGAGACGGATTAATCGACCATCGCCGCCGCAATTCTTGCGCCAAGGCGGGCATTGTTGCGCACAAGAGCGATGTTGGCTTCAAGGCTTTTGCCATCGGTCAGTTCGGTCACGCGTTTAAGCAGGAACGGGGTAACGTCGCGCCCTTGAATGCCTTTTTCGGTGGCCTCGGCCAGTGCGCTTTCAATCGCACCTTCGATGGCTTCGCGGGCGAGCGCCTTGTCGGCCTCGGGCGGGTTGCCAATCACAGCCCCACCTTCAAGACCAAATTCCCATTTCGATGTCAGGAAGGCCGCCAGTTCTTCGGGGGTATCAAGACGAAGGGGCGCTTTTTGACCGCTTTCCACCGAATAGAACGCCGGGAATTCATCGGTGCCATAGGCAATCACCGGCACACCCAGCGTTTCAAGATGTTCAAGCGTTTTAGGGATATCAAGGATCGCCTTGGCACCAGCACAGACAACCGCGACACTGGTTTTACCAAGCTCGGTCAGATCAGCCGATACATCGTAATTCCCGGCAAGATCACGGTGAACCCCACCAATACCACCCGTGGCAAACACCCGGATGCCGGCCTTTTCGGCCAAAATCATGGTGGCGGAAACCGTGGTCGCCCCGTCAAGTTTCTTGGCAAGGCAATAGGGAATATCGCGGCGCGACAGTTTCAGGATGTCCGTGCCCTTGGCGAAATATTCCAGCTCATCGGCGGTAAGACCGATTTTGCAGCGACCAGCAATCACGGCGATGGTGGCGGGAACCGCACCATTATCACGCACATCCTGTTCAACAGCACGCGCCGTTTCAAGGTTCTGCGGATAGGGCATGCCATGGGAAATAATGGTCGATTCAAGGGCGACAACCGGCTTGCCCGCAGCAAATGCTTCGGCGACTTCAGGGGCGATATCGATATGATTCAACATAAAGTGGCTCATGTTTGAGTTAAAGTTTTAAAGGTCAGAATTAAACAGATCATCCTTCGAAATCCAGCCCAAAGCATTGCATGTCTGCAATGTTTCATATTGATCAATGCCACATCTGAAACGCACTTGTGCCAGTCAACGGATTGTAACGGATGTGGCAGGCGCGTATCTTGTTGAAACCACCAACCTTTTCGGGACCATCCTTTATGCATTCCAAACCAGTTCTGACCCGTGGGCTTCTCGCCTTTATGGCGGTCGGAAGCGGCCTCTCGGTTGCCAGCCTTTATTATGTGCAGCCCTTGCTGGAACTGCTTGCACGTGAATATGGCCTAAGCGACACCAAGGCCGGGCTTTTGGTTACAGTCGCGCAATTGGGCTATCTCGCCGGTTTGATCGTGGTGGTCCCACTTGGCGATCATCATGAACGGCGGAAATTATTGACCATTACCTCGGCCTTAACGGCCTTGGGCCTTTTGGCGATGGGCTTGTCGCATTCGTTTTTGTTGCTGGTCGCATTTAGCATCATGGTCGGCATAAGCTGTGTCACCGCCCAAATCCTGGTGCCGTTGGCAGCCCATCTTGCCAGTGATGATAAGCGCGGATCGGCGGTGGGCACGGTGATGAGTGGCTTGTTACTGGGTATTCTTTTGGCGCGTACCTTTTCGGGGGTGATGGCCGAACTTGCCGGATGGCGGTCGGTTTTTATCGTCGCGGCATTCCTGATGGCGGGCTATTCGGTGGCCTGTTACAAAATCTTGCCCCATCTGGTCCCAACCTCAAACACCAGTTACCGGACACTTTACGCCTCCATCCTGCATCTGTTTCGTGATGAGCCGGTGTTGCGCCGTCGCAGCCTGATTGGTGGGCTGCAATACGCGGTGTTTGGCATTTTCTGGACGGCGATGGCCTTTATGCTTGCCCGTCAATATGACATGTCCGAAGCCATGATCGGCATGTTTGGCCTGATCGGGGCCATTGGTATTTTGGCGGCCCGTATTGCAGGCAGGCTGGCGGATCGGGGTTGGGCAAGGCTGAGCACCGGCGGATTTTTAATGGTGACGGTGTCAAGCTGGGTGTTGCTGTATTGGGGGCAATGGTCGCTGGTTGCCTTTGGCGTCGGTGTCGTGTTGCTCGACCTTGGTATCCAAGGTGCGCATATCTCGAACCAAAGCGAGATTTACCGCCTTAACCCCGAAGCCAGAAGCCGCCTGACAACGGGCTATATGGCCAGTTACTTCCTCGGCGGTGCATGTGGTTCGGCCAGTGCAGCTGTTTCGTACGGGATGGGCGGGTGGCCCGCTATCGTGGCGCTTGGATCAAGTGTGTCGATCCTTTGTGTCGTCATCTGGGCTGTCACGGAATTGCGCTTCCCGGTGAAGCGCATGCACCAGTAGTTCTGGGTTGTTTCGGGCATAGCCCTCAAAGCAAAACGGCCGCCCCATCGGGACGGCCGTTTGCATCAAAAACCCAAGCTGTTGCTTAGTTCTTTTCTTTGTCGACAAGCTGGTTAGCAGCAATCCACGGCATCATAGCGCGCAGTTTGGTGCCAACTTCTTCGATCGGATGTTCTGCATTCAGGCGGCGTGTTGCTTTGAACATCGGCTCACCGCAATGCATTTCCTGAACGAAATCACGCACGAATTTACCTTCCTGAATGTCAGCAAGGACTTCTTTCATACGGTCTTTGACCGATGCGTCGATCACGCGCGGACCGGTGACATAGTCGCCGTATTCTGCGGTGTTCGAGATTGAGTAACGCATGTTGGCCATACCGCCTTCATACATCAGGTCAACGATCAGTTTCACTTCGTGCAGGCACTCAAAGTATGCCATTTCCGGTGCGTAGCCAGCTTCGGTCAGGGTTTCAAAACCGTATTTGATCAGCTGGGTCAGGCCGCCACACAGAACAGCCTGTTCGCCGAACAGATCGGTTTCGCACTCTTCACGGAAGGTGGTTTCGATCACGCCCGAACGGCCGCCACCGATTGCAGATGCATAAGACAGTGCGACTTCAAGTGCATTGCCCGATGCGTTCTGTTCAACAGCAACAAGGCAAGGAACCCCGCCGCCACGTGCATATTCAGAACGAACCGTGTGGCCCGGGCCTTTTGGTGCGATCATCATAACGTCAAGATCAGCGCGCGGCTCGATCAGGCCGAAATGCACGTTCAGACCGTGTGCGAACAGAAGGGCGGCACCCTGTTTAAGGTTGTCGCGCAGTTCATTGGCATAGATCGCTGCCTGATGCTCATCAGGGGTCAGCATCATGACAACATCTGCCCAAGCAGCGGCTTCGGCCGGGGTCATGGTTTTCAGACCGGCTTTTTCAGCCTTTTTGCGCGAAGAGGAACCTTCACGCAGGCCAACGGCCACTTCTGCAACACCGGAATCATGAAGGTTCAGCGCATGGGCGTGACCCTGCGAACCGTAACCGATGATGGCAACTTTTTTGGTTTTGATCAGATTAACATCTGCATCGCGGTCGTAATAAACACGCATCTTTCGATACCTCTGGACGTTGGACCACGCTTATTTTTATCTGCGTGGTGGGATGGATCAAATTTGTTTAGGGGCAAAACCCCCAATGCCTTGCCCAATGCGGATCACCGGGCAGGGCAAACTCACATCGTCAGTGTGCCGCGCGAAATTGCCGCGACACCCGTACGCGAAATTTCCGAAAGCCCCAGCGGTTCCATCAATTTGATGAAAGCGTCAATCTTTTCGGGGCTGCCGATGATTTCATAAACGAAGGAACTGTTGGTCGCATCGACTGCGCGTGCCTTGAAGATATCGGCAATACGCAGGGATTCGACGCGTTTCTCACCCGTTGCAATCACCTTGATCAGGGCCAATTCACGTTCAACACTTGGTCCCGACAGGGTCAGATCATTGACCTTGTGAACCGGGACAAGACGCGAAAGCTGTGCCTTGATCTGTTCGATGACCATCGGGGTGCCCGATGTGACAACGGTGATGCGCGATTCATGGGTATGCGCATCGACCTCGGCCACGGTCAGGCTTTCGATGTTATAGCCACGGCCCGAAAACAGCCCGATGACACGGGCCAGGACGCCTGCTTCGTTATCCACCAGAACAGAAATGGTGTGCTTCGAAATTTCGGTTTCTTTCACGGTTTCGCTCCGCTAGGGCGCGGTTGGGGGCAATCTATTGCCGCCCACACCGGCTTTTTCATTATGGTTTTGATGATGTCGTCTCGCACTTTTGTTGGGTGCGGATCAGACCAGAACCATTCCTTCGTCGGAATCAATGGCTTCGTTGCCGTTGGTTTCCTGCCCAAGCAGCATTTCATTGTGCGGCTTGCCCGATGGGATCATCGGATAGCAGTTTTCCTTATCATCGACAGCAACATCCAGAATAACCGGACCATCAATTTCGAGCATTTTGGCAATGGCATCATCAAGATCAGCCGGATTTTCGCACTTCATGCCGGTAAAGCCAAAGGCCTCGGACAATTTGACGAAGTCGGGCAGGGTTTCGCTATAACTTTCGGAATAGCGCGACCCGTGCAGAAGCTGCTGCCACTGGCGGACCATGCCCATGTAACGGTTGTTCAGGATCACGGTTTTGATCGGCAGACGATACTGCGTCATCGTCGCGCATTCCTGAATGTTCATCATGATCGATGCATCACCGGTAAAGCAGACAACCGTCGCATCAGGATGAGCAACCTGCACGCCAAGGGCGGCGGGCATCCCATAGCCCATGGTACCAAGACCACCTGACGTCATCCATTCATACGGGTGTTCAAACCCGAAATGCTGGGCGGCCCACATCTGGTGCTGCCCCACATCGGTGGTGATATAGGTTTTGCGATCACGGGTCAGCGCATGGACACGGCGAATAACGTGCTGCGGCTTGATCACGTCTTTGGGTTGTTTGTAGGACAGGCAGTGTTTTTCACGCCAGCCTTCAATCTCTTTCCACCAGCCATCAAGTGCGGCTGCGTCGAGCTTGTATTGCTTGGCTTTCCAGATTTTGATCATGTCTTCAAGAACGTGACCAATGTCGCCAACAATGCCGATATCGACGGGGACGTTTTTGTTGATCGAACTTGGATCAATGTCGATCTGGACTTTCTGTGATCCCGGCGCAAAGAAATCAAGATTGCCGGTTACACGGTCATCAAAACGCGCGCCAACCGCAAACATGACATCGCAATCATGCATCGCCATGTTGGCTTCGTAGGTTCCGTGCATGCCCAGCATGCCAAGGTGCTGCTTGTCAGACGCCGGATAGGCACCAAGACCCATCAGGGTCAGGGTGATCGGAATGCCGGTGGTGCGGGTGAATTCCGCCAGAAGCTTACAGGCCTGTTCGCCGGAATTGATGACACCGCCGCCGCAGTACAGGATCGGCTTTTTGGCCGATGCCAGCATTTCAAGGGCTTGTTCGATCTGTCCACGGTCGCCCTTAACCACCGGGTTATAGGTCCGGTGCTGAACCTGTGACGGTTCGAGATACGGCGCCTTGCCAACCAGAATATCCTTGGGAAGGTCAATAACAACCGGTCCCGGACGCCCGGAAGATGCAACGTGGAAAGCTTCGTGCATGGTACGCGCAAGCTTTGCTGGATCTTTCACCAGATAGTTATGCTTGGTGCACGGGCGGGTGATGCCGGTGGTGTCGGCTTCCTGAAATGCATCATTGCCGATCAAATGGGTCGGCACCTGACCGGTCAGGCAGACAACTGGAATCGAGTCCATCAACGCATCGGTAAGGCCCGTTACGGCATTGGTTGCCCCCGGTCCGCTGGTTACAAGCACAACGCCGACCTTACCGGTCGAGCGGGCGTAACCTTCAGCAGCGTGGACAGCAGCCTGTTCATGGCGCACGAGAACGTGACGAATTCGGTTCTGTTTAAATATCTCGTCATATAGCGGTAGGACAGCGCCGCCGGGATAGCCGAACACGACTTCCACACCCTGATCTGCAAGGGCCTGCAACACTACTTCCGAACCGTTCAAAATACGTTCTGCCATGATTTTCGAGCCTCTTTACTTAGCGACAACAACGTGTCGCGTGATAACCGCGTGGTTGAAACATGATCCAATTATCCTCGAATTGGAGTTGAAAAATCCGCCGAAACGGCGGTTTTCCGCCATTCCGGCGGTGGAAGCGCCAACCTATCGCCTCACTTTGGCGTGGTCAACAGAAATTGGTTAATATCATGACGCAATTTGTCCGCCAAACTTTCCGAATATTGCGTGTCGATGATTTCCTTGTCGGTCATCTGATGGCGAAACCAGGTTAATTGGCGTTTGGCATAGCGTCTGGTTTCGCGTTGCGACAGGTCGCGCGCGGTCTCAAGATTGGTGTCGCCTGATAAGTATGAGGAAAGCTCTCTGACGCCGACAGCCTTCATTACAGGTGCTGTTGGCGGCAAATTCAAGGCGACCAGTTCACGAACTTCATCAAGTGAGCCTTGCGCGATCATCAGATCAAAACGCCGATTGCAGCGGTCATACAAAATGTCGCGCGGCGGCATGTAACAAAGCTTCTTGAAAAACATGTTTTCGGGCGGGGTAATCACCGGTTCCTTGTGCCAACTGGCCAATCCACGTCCGGTATGGGCAAAAACTTCGGCGGCGCGAATCATCCTTTGAGTGTTGTTGCCATCAAGCTTGGCGGCGGTTTCCGGGTCATCGCGTTTGAGTTTGTCAAAGAACGCGACGTGGCCCATTTCAGCCAGTTCGGCGGTAACGGTCTCGCGAATCCGCATCGGAACATCCGGGATCGGCGCAATCCCGGCGGTCAGGGCATTCAAATACATGCCAGTACCCCCGGTAATGATCGGAAGTTTGCCTTGGGCGTGACACTCGGCAATTTCGGCCATCGCCATTTCGCGCCACTTCCCGGCCGAGCAGGCCTCCGCCCCGGAAAGAACCCCGTACAAACGATGTGGCGCACGGGCAAGTTCGCCATCGTCGGGCCGCGCACTGAGCACACGCAGTTCTTTATAGACCTGCATGCTGTCGGCATTGATCACCACACCGTCAAATGTGTTCGCCATATCAAGGGCAAGTGCAGACTTGCCGCTGGCAGTGGGGCCGGCAACGATCAGGACGGGTTGGAAGTCGGGTTTATTGGGTGTGGGCATTTTATAAATTCGTCTCTGATCAATTCGGGTGCCATGGATCAAACAGACGCGCGCCTGTTTGATCAAAGTCTTTTACATTGCGCGTCACAATTGTCATGCCATGAACCAGTGCGGTTGCGGCAATCAGGGCGTCACGTTCTGATTTGGGATCGGGAACATGCAAACTTGCACATTTGCGCGCAATGATGTGGTCAATCGGCAAGATGCGTTCGTGAAACGCAGCCAAAACCTGTTCTTCAAACCAGTCACGCAGCAATTGCGCCTGTTGGGCATCTTTGCGTGCGATTTTCAAAATGCCGGTTTCAATTTCCAGCACACTGATGGCTGACATATACAGGCTAACCGTCGATACCGAGCGTGCCCAGGCAACAACGTTTTCATCCGCACGGCCCGATGCCGCCTTGCGCAGTTCGGATATGACATTGGTATCAAGGATAAACATCAGGACAGGTCAGCCGACTTTATGCCGATATGGGTCGGTTGCGGGTCGAAGGCAAAATCGCCAGTGTCAGCAGGCATTGCCAGCAACTCGACAATCGATGGCAGGTTGCCGGTCAGCTTCTGATACTCTTCAATCGATAGCAACACATGCGATGGCTTGCCCCGGTCGGTAATCACAACCGGGCCGCTGTTGGATGCTTTCTTTGCGCTGCTTGTATCCTGATTGAATTCACGGCTTGATATTGTCGTAATTCCCATATCGCACCTCCTGAAAAATGTAGAAACAATACTACAATCGAAAGGGGTTCAGATCAAGATAATCGACAAAATCAACAAACGCTCTTGTCATGGTTCGATGCAATCCGGATAAAGGCGAGATATCGGTTTAATCTCTTTCCGCCAAGGAGCCTCCATACCATGAAATTGGTACTGACCCTGATCGCTGCCCCGAACTCGAACGCATTGACAGATGCCATCATTGATCGTGCGGCGATTGCGCTGACCGGGGCGGGGGCACTTGTCGGCGGTGTAAGCTGGCTTGCCGGTGGAGAGGCCTGTGATCTTGAGTTCGACGGCATCACCCTTGATGTTGCTGATACCACGCTGGCCGAGGCCGAGCTTGAAGTCGACGCCGTCACCCAAAAGATCGCCACCCGGCGCAAAAAGCTTCTGATTGCTGATATGGACAGCACCATGGTTACGGGTGAAACGTTGGATGAACTGGCTGAGTTTGCCGGGGTAAAGGACCGGGTTGCGGCGATTACCGCGCGCGCGATGAATGGCGAGCTTGATTTTGAAGCCGCCCTTGATGAACGGGTCGGACTTTTGGATGGCATGTCGACCGATATGTTGGCCGAAGCATGGAAAACGGTGGAATATACCGGCGGGGCCAAGACGCTGGTCGCAACGATGAAGGCCAACGGCGCGTTTGCCGCCCTTGTGTCGGGCGGGTTTGATTTCTTTACCGCTGCTGTGCGCAAGGAGCTTGGCTTTGATTTTGATCAGGCCAACGTTTTGATGACCAAAGACGGCAAATTGACCGGCAAGGTGCAAAAGCCGGTTTTAGACCGTCAGGCCAAGGTTGATGCGCTTGAGAACTTGACCGAAGAACACGGCATGACGGTGGATGATGCGATGGCGGTTGGCGATGGGGCCAATGACCTTCAGATGATTTCACTGGCGGGAACTGGGGTGGCCTTCCATGCCAAGCCATCGGTTCGCGAACAGGCGCGTATCTGCATCAATCATGGTGATCTGACCGCACTTTTGTACCTGCAAGGGTATCGGAAATCTGAATTCGTTGTCTGATCGGCGAAACCCAAGTTAACGAAAAAGGGCGACCTGCATATGACAGGCCGCCCTTTTTTACGTTTGATAATAATCGCTGTGGATTATTGTTCTGCGTTCAGTGTCAGGCCAAAGTAACGCGCGCCTGCCGATGTTTCGATCAACATCAGGATGGTACGTTTTTCATCGTCAACGGCGGATTTAACCGCATCCATGACGTCTTCGACGTTTGACACCGAGCTATGCGACGCCTCGATGATGATGTCGCCCGGACGGACACCCTTTTCCGCAGCAAAGCTGTCGCTGCTGACGTCGGTGACGATGACACCCTCGGTACCTTCTGCAAGGTTATAGCGGGTGCGCAGTTCGTCATTGACGTTGGCAATCTTGATGCCAAGGGCGTCAACCGATGCTTCGGCAATTGCCGGGGCTTCGGTTTGGTTGTTGGCCGGGGCATTCGCCGCAACGACGTCTTCTTCAAGTTCGCCGAGTTCGACCTGTACGGTCTGCTTTTTGCCATCACGCCAGATCACCACATCGACATCCTTGCCGATCTTGGTATCTGCGACGATGCGCGGCAGGCGACGCATGCTTTCGACTTCCTTACCATCAAAAGTCAGGATGACGTCACCCTGTTTGATGCCAGCTTCTTTGGCCGGACCTTCGTCCGAGACACCGGCAACCATTGCGCCGGTACTTTCATCAAGGCCGACCGAGTCTGCGATATCGTCGGTAACAGTCTGGATGTGAACACCAAGCCAGCCACGGCGGGTACGGCCGTATTCCTTAAGCTGGTCGACAACGCTTTGGGCAATGGCTGAGGGAATGGCAAAGCCAATACCGACAGAACCACCTGACGGGGAATAGATCGCACTGTTAATGCCGATCACGTCGCCTTCAAGGTTAAACAGCGGACCGCCAGAGTTGCCACGGTTGATTGAGGCATCGGTCTGGATGAAGTCATCATACGGACCCTGATTGATGTTACGGTTACGGGCCGAAACGATCCCGGCCGTTACAGTGCCACCAAGACCAAACGGGTTGCCGATCGCCATGGCCCAATCGCCAATGCGCGCATCATCGGAACTGCCCCATTTAACAAATGGCAGGTCTTCTTTTGGTTCGACCTTAAGCAAGGCAACGTCGGTTTTAGGGTCGCGGCCGATCAGTTTGGCGTCAAGCGTGTCACCATCATGAAGGCGAACGCTGATTTCATCGGCACCATCAATGACGTGATTGTTGGTCACGATATAGCCATCGGCTGAGATGATGAAGCCCGACCCAAGGGCTGTGGCACGGCGTTTCTGTGGGCTTGGGCCGCCCTGTTCGCCACCCTGACCGTTGCGATCCATGAAATCGCGGAAAAGGTCTTCAAAAGGTGAGCCGGGAGGAAACTGGAAATCTGGTCCCTGACGATCAGCAACCATTTGGCTGGTCGCGATGTTCACAACACTGGGCAGAAGGCGTTCAGCCAGATCTGCGAAGCTGTCAGGAGCGGGGCGGGCATTCGCGATTTGCGAAACACTGGTCACGCCAAGAAGAACAATCACCAGTGCCGCGCTTACTTTGCTCCGCACCGGGTTGTAGAATGCCTGTAGCATGTTTTTGATCCTGTTCGTTGCCGCGTTCACGGTATTTGTATGTTGCAGCGCGCGATGGAGCCTCGTAATTCACCCATCGCTTAACTATCCAAATTAAACCCGACTTTGGCAGAATTTGGGCAAGCCTGAGGAAAAAGAAGGAAATATCATCACTTTATTGTGGCGATAACTCCGTACGGCTGCTGTTTTCCAGCCAAAACCCAGTCTTACAGCCAGGTTCGCACGGCCCAAATTGCCCCAATTGCTGCTATGGCTGCAATCAGTCCGCCTGCACGAAGTTGTGATTCCGGGATTTCCTGAACCATTTCCATCACCCGTTTCATGCCGCCCGGAAACAGCGAATAAAACATGCCTTCTAGCGCAATCGCCAGAAGTATGGCTGTGGCAAGTTCCTTCATGGGTGCGGACGTTCCGGCGGTTTTTTATGCCCGTCAGCTATGTTTGCTAACAGATCAAAATTATGAAAACAAAAAGGGCGACCTGACTAATATGCAGGTCGCCCTTGTGTTTTGTCTAGCGGCTTGTTTGAGGCGCCGACTTATTAAAGTATTGGAAAAACTCGCTATCTGGTGAAAGCACCATGGTCGAGCCGTTCGAAAGCGCGGATTTATAGGATTCTAGCGAACGATAAAATTCGAAGAATTCCGCGTCTTGGCCATAGGCCTTACCCAGAACGATGTTTCGTTCCGCGTCGCCTTCACCGCTAAGAACCTCAGCCTGACGGCTGGCCTCGGCAAGGATACCGATGCGTTCACGGTCAGCTTCTGCCTGGATTTTCGCCTTGAGCTCTTCACCTTCTGCGCGAAGCTGTGCGGCCTCGGCAATACGTGAAGACCGCATACGGTTATACACCGCCTGGGACGTTTCCTGTGGCAGATCGGTACGACCAATACGTACGTCAATCAGCTGAACACCAAATTCCTTGGCGGGTTCGACCAGGCTTGCCTGGATCTTTTCCATGATCTGCGCACGGTTGTCTGACAGAAGTGTCACAAGCGGGGCCTGTGCCAATTCACCACGGATCACCGAGTTCAGACGCTGGCCAAACAACTGAACAAAGTTCGTTGTGTTGGTCGCACGCTGACGGAAGGTCAGCGGATCAACGATTTTCCAGCGGGCAAAGCTGTCAACATTGACACGCTTCTGATCCGACAGAAGAACCTGCTGTACCGGCGGGTCCAGTTCAAGAATGCGGCGTTCGTAATATTCCACATTCTGGATCGGCAGTTTGAAATGCAGCCCCGGTTCGGAAACCGCATGAACAGGATTACCGAACTGAAGAACAAGGGCCTGCTGGTCCTGACGTACGGTAAACACACACATGGAGCCAACTACGGCGGCGATAACGACAACGACGCCTGCGGCAATAAGTTTAGGACTTGCCATTATTTATTGCCTCCTGCATTTGCACGTTTTTCAACTTCCGGCAGCGGAAGATACGGCACAACGCCATTGCCCTGAGATTTCTGATCAATAATGACTTTGTCAGATTTGCTCAGAATTTCCTGCATGGTTTCAAGATACAGGCGGCGCGTGGTGACATCTTGCGCAGTCAGATAGGAATTATAGATCGAGGTAAAGCGTTCTGCTTCACCTTGTGCTTCTTTGGTCACACGATCCTTGTATGCGCGGGCCTGCAGAATGGTTCGTTCTGCTTCACCTTTTGCACGTGGGATGATGTCATTGCGATAGGCCAGTGCTTCGTTCTGGGAACGATCACGGTCCTGACGCGCACGCTGCACATCGTTAAACGCATCGATAACGTCACGCGGCGGGTCAACTTTCTGCATTTTTACTTCAGCAATGAA
This sequence comes from Thalassospira lucentensis MCCC 1A00383 = DSM 14000, assembly GCF_000421265.1. Classification (GTDB taxonomy): domain Bacteria; phylum Pseudomonadota; class Alphaproteobacteria; order Rhodospirillales; family Thalassospiraceae; genus Thalassospira; species Thalassospira lucentensis. The sequence continues at coordinate 152,324 of NZ_ATWN01000007.1, forward strand.
AACGCCCGACTCATAGCCGTCCATAATCGACTGAAGCAAAACACGTGTCTGTTCTTCAACCCGGACACGACCGACGGTCAGGGCTTCTTCCAGATTGGTTTTGCCGATGACTTCGCGGATAGCACTTTCCGCAGCAAGCTTGATCGTGTTTTCAGGGTCACGGACATTAAACAGATAGGAGCCAGCGTCGCTGATGCGCCACTGAACAACATAGTCAATGTCGATGATGTTCTGATCACCGGTCAGCATCAGGCTTTCTTCCGGGACGTCCCGGGTGCCGCCACTGCCGACAGTACCATTGCCGCGATAACCGATCTCGATCTGGTTGGTCCGTTCGACGTTCGGTTTAATAACCTCGCCAATCGGGGCCGGAAGGAAATAGTTCAGACCCGGACCTGTGGTGCCAACCCATTTGCCAAACAGAAGTGTCACACCCTGTTCGCCCGGTTGGACACGGTAAAAGCCGGTCAAAAGCCACAACCCGATGATCGCGATACCAATCAGCACGAAGCCCTTGTATCCGCCGCCACCGGGGAACAGCCGTTTCAGGCGTTCCTGGCCCTTGCGAATCATTTCGTCAAAATCGGGGGGCGTATTTCCGCCGCCGCCACCACCCGAAGGACGCTGTCCCCACGGGTTTTGACCGCCGCCATTATTTCCGCCGCTGCCCCAGGGGCCACCGCCCCCTTGTGAATTCCATGGCATCGAGTGTTTTCCTCTTCTTGCCGTTCGGTGTTTATTTTGGTTACCGAGCGCACGCTCCGTCCAACAAACTCCATTGTGCCAAGCCGACCTTTTGTCCTGCAAGGATAAACCGGCAGGGCGTAGCTCACTACGCGTAAACGGGCTTGGCGCTGCGGGCAACAGACAATCTCAATATGATCTGGCCCGACGGTCTTGTTTTAACGCTATTTGACTTTACCGCATCGGGTCGGCGATGGTGCCCATCGATTTTCCCGCTCGTATTAAGTCAAACAGTACGCCAAAAACAAACACACTGAAACTTGTTGGACGGCGCATGCTCTTTCGCCTTATATGACAGCTTGCCTTGCAAAACAACGATACGCGCTTGCAAGTTCTATATGATCCCGGACTTAAGGCAAAAATTGGAGACCGCAATATGACCTCGCCCAACCGTGAACAGATTATCGCCGCCCTTAACAGCGTGATCGACCCGGTAGACGGCCAATCAATCGTCGCCAAGGATATGGTGCAAGGTATTGATATAAATGACCAAACAGTCAATATCATGATTGCTGTTGATCCGCAACGCGGACCGTCCCTCGAAGATTTGCGCCAGACTGCTGAAAAGGCGGTGGCTGCTGTGAACGGGGTCACAACGGCCCGTGTGGCCCTGACCGCCGAGCGCGCCAAGGGTACACCCGATAACGCGCCAAAGGCACCGGGTGGCCCATCACGCCCTGCTGGTACGGCTTCCGGGCAAGCAGGTCAGGTGGGACAACGTCCGCAGGGTGGCGGTCAAAAGCCGCTTGAACTGCCTGACGTGCGCAGCATCATTACGGTGGCGTCGGGTAAGGGCGGGGTTGGTAAATCGACCACCTCGGTCAATCTGGCGCTGTCGCTGGCGGCCAAGGGGCTTAAGGTCGGCTTGCTGGATGCCGATATCTATGGCCCGAGTCTGCCGCGGATGCTGGGGCTTCGCGATGCCAAACCGAAACCATCTGATATTGATGGCAAAATGACCCCGCCAACGGCCTTTGGCATTCGCATCATGTCGATTGGCTTTATGATCGACGAAGAACAACCGGTGATCTGGCGCGGCCCGATGGCGATGGGCGCGCTTGAACAGCTTCTGCGCGATACCGATTGGGGCGTTCTCGACGTGATGGTTGTCGATATGCCACCGGGCACGGGCGATATTCAACTTTCCATGGCGCAGCGTGTGCCTGTTACCGGGGCGGTGATTGTTTCCACCCCACAGGACATTGCCCTTTTGGATGCCCGCAAGGGGCTGAATATGTTCCGCAAGGTCAATGTGCCGGTGTTCGGCTTGATCGAAAACATGTCCTATTACAAATGCCCGGAATGCGGCCATATCGATCATGTGTTTGATCACGGCGGCGCGCATAAAGCGGCCGATGAGCTGAATGTGCCGTTCCTTGGCGAAATCCCGCTTGATCTGAAAATCCGTCTGGGGGCGGATGAAGGCAAACCGATTGTCCATTCAGACCCGGACGGTGAGCACACCAAGGCCTATGGCGCGATTGCCGACAAGATTGCAGCGGCAATTGACGAACAGGTTGGTCCCGTGTCCGAGCCCAAGAAAAAAAGCCTGTTCCCGAAAATCAGCTTTAAGTAACGACGGTTCTGCCAAGGTCTTTTGGCAAAGCAGAAAACGATCAAACCCCGCCAGTATGCTGGCGGGGTTTTTCTTTTGCGGTTTGGGACTGGGCCTTGGGCTTGGGGCAGGAGGATTTAAGCCGTTGCAAGCTTGCCGGTGCTCGCAAGCATCCGGTATTCCAGCCCAGCCAACAGACAAACCGCCAATGCCTGCACTATGACAAAGCCAGAACCGAGCAATGAAGGCGAGATGGCGGGCAGCAGCAGGACGGCAATGCTTGCGATGACCCATCCGACATTGCCAATGATAATCAGCCAAACCATTGCGGGACTTGGTGTTGCCTGACGTCCGGTGACATACATCAGGACGGCACAGGGAAACAAAATCACACCAGCAATCAGCAGTAGGTTGCTCGGCAGGCCTAACCATTCACCAAGCAGGTCTGCGCCAAGGGTTAGCAGGACGCCAAAGGCAAGGCAGGTTGCGGCGTCGAGCACCAAAACGGTTTTTAGCAATTTTGCAGAAGAAGCTACAGACATCGTTCTAACCTTTCGGGTTGGTTGTGATGGCTGCAGTATGCCGACGGCAGGTAATGAAGGCGATTACCTCGGAGGTAATGTCATGTCGAATTGTTTGATGATAGTCTGTGTCAAATTCATTCAGGGCAGACAATGAACCAGATAAATCGCGACACATTTTCAGGTGTTTTGAAAGCATGGCGCAAACAGCGTCGGTTAAGTCAGCTTGACCTTGCGGGTATGGCGCAGATTTCAACGCGTCATCTCAGTTTCCTTGAAACCGGTCGATCAAAGCCCAGCCGGGACATGGTTCTGCATCTTGCCGACTGTCTTGAAATTCCGCTGCGTGAACGCAACAGTTTGCTGGTTGCGGGTGGTTTTGCGCCGATCTATGCCGAACATGATTTCGCCGATGATCAATCAATGGCGATACGCGCAGCTGTTGATCAAATTCTGTCGGCGCATGAACCCTATCCGGCACTTGCCATGGATCGACACTGGAACATGGTGGCTGCCAACAAGATTGTACCTTTGATGCTTGATGGTGTTGATGCTGAATTACTGCGTCCGCCGGTAAACCTGTTGCGGCTTAGCCTTCATCCCGATGGTCTGGCATCGCGTGTGGTCAATTATATCCAATGGAAGGATCATTTGCTTGATCGTCTGCGCCGCCAGATCGAGCTGGCAGCGGACTCCAAGCTGCGTGGCCTGCATGACGAAGCCAGCCATTATCGTATGCCACCGACGGTAACGGGGGCTGAAAACACGCCGCCGACAGATGCCGGAGCCTTGTCCGGGCTTGTGGTACCATTGGTGCTGCAAACAGAGATTGGCACATTACGGTTTGTTAGCACGACGACCGTGTTTGGGACCCCGGTCGAAGTCACATTGTCAGAATTGGCAATTGAAACGCTGTTGCCTGCGGACGCGGCGACGGGACATGCTTTGCGCCAATTGGCATCCGGTCTTTAAAGCAAAACCCCGCCAGAACATTCTGGCGGGGTTTTGTGTTTGCAGGAAATAACTGCTGATTAGGTGGCGTCGGCCATGAAGGACGGCATCCAGCCTTCGTTCAGGTCGCGCAGGTCGGAAACGCTGACCTTGGCGTCGCCTTCGATGCTGATGGCATCGCCACCGATCTGACCGACGATGACGGCGGCAACATTGGCACTGGCCGCAGCATTCAGAACCTTGTCCGGATCGCTGGTTGCGATCACGTAGCGGCCCTGATCTTCGCCAAACAGCCATGCGGCTTCGCTGCCCTGTTCTGGCAGGCTGACGTCCGCACCGATATTGCCCGCCATGCACATTTCGGCAACGGTGACCAAAAGGCCGCCATCGGCGATATCGTGGCAGGTTTTGACAGCACCAAGTTCGATCAATTCGCGCACCAGCGTACCGGCACGTTTTTCCGCATTCAGATCAACCGGCGGCGGCGCACCTTCTTCGCGACCTTCGATGGTCTTAAGATACAGCGACTGGCCAAGTTCGCCCGTAGCCGCACCGATCATGATCAGCGCGCCTTCACCGGCTTTAAGGCCGATGGTGGCATGATGAGCCAGATCGGAAATCACACCAACGCCGCCAATAGCGGGGGTTGGCATGATGCCTTCGCCGTTGGTTTCGTTATAAAGCGACACGTTGCCCGACACGACCGGGAAGTCCAGCGTGATGCAGGCGTCCGCAATGCCCTGACAGGCACCGACAAACTGACCCATGATGCGCGGGCGTTCCGGATTGCCAAAGTTCATATTGTCCGTGATCGCCAGCGGTTTTGCACCGGTTGCGATCAGGTTACGGTATGCTTCGGCAACCGCCTGTTTGCCGCCTTCGACCGGATCGGCCATGACATAGCGCGGGGTACAGTCGGTGGTGGCTGCAATGCCCTTGTTGGTACCAGAAACGCGCACAACACCGGCATCACCGCCCGGACGGACAATGGTATTGCCCATGACCAGATGGTCATACTGTTCCCAGATCCAGCGACGTGATGCGAGGTCAGGGGACGCAATCAGGGTTTTAAGCGCATCGATATGATCGACCTTCCCCGAAAGGCTTGCCGGATCAATGCGATCCTGTTTCGGGGTGACTTCCCACGGACGGTCATATTCCGGCGATGCTTCGGCCAGCGGATCAATCGGAAGATCACCGGCAAGCTCACCATGCCATTTCAGAACCATGCGTTTGGTATCGGTCAGTGTACCGATCACCGCAAAGTCGAGTTCCCATTTGTCAAAGATCGCCTTGGCGGCCTCTTCGCAACCGGGTTTCAGCACCATCAACATGCGTTCCTGTGACTCTGACAGCATCAGCTCATAAGGCGTCATGCCTTCTTCGCGCATTGGAACTTTATCAAGCCACAGCTCAACACCAACACCGCCTTTGGACGCCATCTCGAACGAGGATGACGTCAGGCCAGCCGCCCCCATGTCCTGAATGGCAACGATCATGTCGGTCGCCATCAGTTCAAGACAGGCTTCAAGCAGAAGTTTCTCGGTGAACGGATCGCCAACCTGAACGGTGGGGCGCTTTTCATCGCTGTCGTCATCAAACTCGGCCGATGCCATGGTCGCACCATGGATACCGTCACGACCGGTTTTCGACCCGACATAAACAACCGGGTTACCAATACCAGCTGCCGCCGAATAGAAAATATTGTCCGTATCGGCCAGCCCCACGGTCATCGCATTGACCAGGATATTACCGTTATAGGATGCGTGGAAGTTGGTTTCGCCACCAATGGTCGGAACGCCCATGCAGTTGCCATACCCGCCAATGCCTTCGACAACGCCACTTAGCAAGTGGCGTGTTTTCGGATGCTCTGGCGCGCCAAAGCGTAGCGCATTGAGGTTGGCAATCGGACGTGCGCCCATGGTGAAGACATCACGCATGATGCCGCCAACACCGGTTGCCGCCCCCTGATAGGGTTCGATGAACGACGGGTGATTGTGACTTTCCATTTTGAAAATGGCGGCCTGACCATCGCCGATGTCAATCACACCGGCGTTTTCACCCGGACCCTGAATAACCCAGTCGGCCGTGGTCGGAAGCGTTTTCAGCCATTTTTTCGATGATTTGTAGGAGCAATGCTCAGACCACATAACCGAAAAAATACCAAGTTCGTTGATGTTGGGTTCACGGCCCATGATTTCGAGGACGAGTTTGTACTCTTCCTCGTTCAGGCCGTGTTCTTTGACCAGTTCAGGCGTGATCGGTGTGCTGTTGAATTGGTTGGTGCTCACGATACGGCCTCCACCATGCTTTTGAACAGACCGCGACCATCAATCCCGCCATGCAGCGGATCAATGGCATTCTCCGGATGGGGCATCATGCCAAGAACATTGCCCGCCTCGTTGATGATGCCTGCGATATTGCGCTGCGACCCATTAAGGTTGGTTTCTGTGTCAACGGCACCGTTGGCATCGCAGTACCGCAGGACAACGCGGCCTTCGCCTTCAAGACGGTTGAGCGTGTCTTCATCGGCAAAATAATTGCCATCATGATGTGCCACCGGATAATCGACCACATCGCCTTTGCCATACTGGTTGGTAAAGCGGGTTGTGGTGGTCTCGATCTTCAGATGCGTATTCTTGCAGATAAATTTCAGGCTGGCATTGCGCATCAGCGCACCGGGCAGAAGGCCTGCTTCTGTCAGGATCTGGAAACCGTTACAGACGCCCAGAATGGTCACGCCCTGGCTTGCGCGCTCAGCAACGGCGCGCATGATCGGCGATTTGGCAGCCATCGCCCCGCAGCGCAGATAGTCGCCATAAGAAAAGCCGCCGGGGACCATGATGATGTCGACGTTGGGAAGCTCGGTTTCGCCATGCCAAACCAGGGTCGGCTGGGTGCCGGTCGCCTGTTTCAGGGCTGCGATGGCGTCATTTTCCCGGTTGATGCCGGGAAACAGGATGACAGCGGATTTCATGAAATACCGTCTCTCGATTAGGGTCCGTTACGTAATCTCGAACCGCAAAAGTCTGCTTAAGCAAAACCTTGGCGGGGCGGTTAAGCCAGCTCGATGGTGTAGTCTTCGATCACGGTATTGGCGAGAAGCTTCTCGCACATTTCGGTGACCTCGGCTTTGGCCTTGGCTGTATCCGCACCGTCGATTTCCAGTTCAATGAACTTGCCCTGACGGACGTCATTAACGCCATCAAAACCAAGACCCTGAAGGGCGTGGTGAACGGCTTTGCCTTGCGGATCAAGAACACCGTTCTTCAGGGTGACATGAACACGTGCTTTCACGGGAAGCTCCTTTAACGTTCGCATGCGAAGGCGCATGCGCGATATTGCTTGCAAACAAAACGCTGTCCGATGAGATCGATCACCGGTCAGTCATAAGAAAAAGGCCGCGCGAACGCGGCCTTGGGGATTATTTGTCTTTATTGAGCATTTCTATTTCGGCGGATTCAGGCAGCACACCAAGACGGCGGGCGACTTCCTGATAGGCCTCTTCAACGCCACCCATGTCGCGGCGGAATCGGTCCTTATCCATCTTTTCGTTGGTTTCTGCATCCCAAAGACGGCAGTTGTCCGGGCTAAACTCATCGGCCAGAACCAGATGGGCAAAATCGCCTTCCCAAACACGGCCAAACTCAAGTTTGAAATCAACCAGTTTGATGCCGATGCCGCGCATCAGACCACACAGGTAGTCATTGACACGCAGCGTCATGCCGACAATTTCCTCAAGCTCTTCGGCACTTGCCCAGCCCAGTGCGAGGATATGTTCGTCAGATACCAGCGGATCGCCAAGATCGTCGTCTTTGTAATAAAACTCGACAATCGGACGCGGCAGGCGTTCGCCTTCTTCAAGGCCAAGACGCTTTGCCATCGACCCGGCCACGATGTTGCGCACGACAACTTCGATCGGAACGATTTCACATTTGCGGCACAGCTGTTCGCGCATGTTCAGGCGGCGAATGAAGTGGGTCGGGATGCCGATTTCCGCCAGACGGGTCATGACGAATTCGGTAATCATGTTGTTGAGCACACCCTTGCCTGCAATCGTGCCGCGCTTCTGCGCGTTAAAGGCGGTGGCATCATCCTTGAAATACTGAATGATCGTGCCGGGTTCGGTACCTTCGTAAAGAACCTTGGCTTTGCCCTCATAGATGGGCGTCTTTCTGGACATTGGCGGGATCTTTCACATATTGGCTTGCGGGGAGTGTCCCCGAGCACCCTGAAAATCGCGCCCCCCATATAGCAGTGCTGGGCGAGAAACTCAATTGTCGCGTAAGGTCTATTTATGCAGACTTGATAATCGTATTTTGCAACCGTCACGCCGAACGGTGCCGCAATGCAATATTTCCATTGTATTACGCCGTTTTTACAAACAGTTGCCGGTTACAAAGCCACTGGATGAAACGGGGTCTCATCGGGTTGCCCGTTGGCAAATAACCAGACAGGGCGACGCGGAAGTTCGTTTTTGTCAGTGGGAATCGCCGGCAGACCGATCACGGATGAACACAGGGTTTCAAATCCGATGTTGCTTCGGACCAGCATCGCATCGGCGCGAATATCGTGATGATCCGGGTCGGCGGGAAGGGTTCCTGTATCCGCCAGAAGCGCCTGCCAGGCAAACCAGTCATCGGCTTCGGGATTGGGGGCTGGGGCGCTGATGAAACGCGGCAGATTGCGTTTTGTCCGGGCACTATTTTCCGTGTCGTTCAGATCGTAGGCGGTGACAATCGACAGACCTTCGGGAATATCGGTGATTTCAATCTTGCCTTCGCCATGATTGGCAAGCCAGTATGCATCACGGTTATCGGCGATCACCATGTTAAACGGGCGATAGGCGGTACCATCAAGTTCGGCCAATGCCTGTGCGGCGTCAATCGCATCGGCATGGTCAAGTGCTTCAAGCGGCAATTCACCGCGCGATCGTTTGCCATCGGCCGGGCCAAGGGTGCCAAACCGGTTCAGCACGGCGGCAACCACACCGTCTTCGTTGTTGCCAAGCCATGTGCCCCCGGCTGTTTCATCCAGTCCGGCAATCACATGGGGTCGGTCTTCCCAGTGGCGGGCCGGGGGCTGCCACGGGCGGTTGTTCATTTCGTCACGATTGGCGCCAATGATGACAGGCCATTCGTGGTCGGGGCGGCGTAAAATAATGACAGTACACATGAGCCAGATCAAAGCGTCATGGGGGCATATTTGTCAAATTCAAAAGTGACCGATGAAGGGATGAAATTACCTTTGTCCGGTCATACTTATCAATCTGGCCTATTAATCTAACCGTAATCTATTTGAACAATCGGACGCCAAACGGGCAGGAGGGAACATCATGAACAATTTTAATGATCGTGAACGGGGCTTTGAGGCCAAATACAGCTTTGATCTGGAACAGGATTTTCGCATCGAAGCCCATCTTTACAAGATGCTGGCGGTATGGGCAGGCGAACAGATGGGCATGGCCCCGGCCGATTGTGATGCCTATGCCAAGAAAGTCATTGGCGAAGTGATCGCAAACCCCAAAGAAAACAGCATTGTTACTTTTTTGCTAGCGGATTTCGGCCGCAACAACATTGATGTAACCGTCAGCACGCTACAGGCGAAACTCGAACAATTGCGCCCGATTGCCCGGGCCGAGATGCTTGCGGGTTAAGCGCAGTCAAAACCCTTGCAAAAATCTTCGTGTTTGCAAACGCCTAAGGGGTCCCGTATTCTCCAAACGGAAACAATAAAAACAACGGGTGCAACTTCTTAGTGTGGTACTCATGACATCTGGGTGGAGATGTCTACTTGGGAAAGAAGGGCAAGGGTTTTGCGTATCCTATTGGCAGACGATCACGACCTGGTTCGTGAAGCATTATCGTTGCTGTTTCAGCAATATTTCGAAGATTGCGAAGTCGTCGAAGCCGGGGCATTGGATCCGGCGCTTGATCATATTGTGGCAACCAATGATTTCGACCTTGTTCTGCTCGATCTCCGGATGCCGGGCATGAATGGGCTCGAAGGCCTTAAGCGGACACTTCAGAAGGTCGCCGAAACCACGGCGGTTGTTTTGCTTTCCGGGGCCTATCGCAGCGAGGATGTCCGTCACGCCATTGAGGCGGGTGCACAGGGGTTCATTCCCAAAACACTGCGCGGTCAGGCCTTGGCAAATGCCATTCAGCTTGTCCTTGCCGGTGAAAAATACCTGCCATCGTCCATTCTCAATGATATGACCGACGGTATTGTCGGTGGTCCTGATCGTGAAAAACGCATGGCGGGTGGTTTCGGGGTCGAGGGGGATTTTGCCCGCCTGACCCCGCGTGAACGTGAAGTACTGGCGTTGCTATCTGAAGGGCGTCCGAACAAGGATATCGCACGCCATCTTGATCTGCGTGAAATCACGGTGAAATATCACCTGAAAAACATCTATCGCAAACTCAACGTTTCGAACCGCGCCCAAGCGGTAAAAACCGCGCTTGAAGATATGGCGCGCTCGGGAACTTTGTAATATACTCGTCAAAGGCAGCTTTGTTTGAGCTTGCGATCCGGCCCGTGTTTTTCACGGGCCGTTTTCGTTGGTAACACTGTTTGTCCTCCTCGTCATGTCACCTAAAACGAGGATTTCTTATGACCATCCGTATTGCACTTGTTGGCGATTTCAAACAGGCCGTTATCGCCCATCAAGCCATCCCCAAAGCCCTTCAGATTGCTGCTGATGATCTCGGGGAAATGATCGCGTATGACTGGATCGCAACAGAGCGTCTTGACGCCAATGTACCGCATATTCTTGAGGGATATGACGGGATTTGGTGTGTACCTGCCAGCCCGTATAATAGTTTTGACGGGGCGCTAAATGCGATCCGCTATGCCCGTGAACGCGATGTTGCGTTTCTGGGAACCTGTGGCGGGTATCAGCATGCGGTTCTGGAATATGCCCGCAATGTTCTGGGGCTTGTTGATGCGGCCAACGCCGAAATTGACCCGGACGCGAAATTGCCACTGATTGCGCCGCTTGTCTGTGCGCTGATTGATCAGGATGGCGCGATCAAGCTTGCCAAAGACAGTCTCATCCGAACCCATTACAGCAGTGCTGAAATCAACGAAACCTATCGGTGCAGTTATGGCCTTAATCCAGATTATGCCGGTTTGCTGGACGGGCAGGACCTTGTGATCAGTGCGTGGGATGATGAAGGTGATCCCCGTGCAGTCGAATTGCGGAGCGCACGTTTTTTCATCGGAACGGCGTTTCAGCCCGAAAGATCGGCCTTGCGCGGGGAAACCCATCCTCTGATCACGGCATTCGTCCGGGCCGCATCCCAATCACGCATTTAACGGTTCATCACATAGAAAAACACCCCCGTGCAGTGCACGGGGGTGACGATAACGCGCAGCATTCCTTAGGTCGGATCGCACTGTTTGGCTGCGACAATGCTACAATCGGATGTCGTTTTGACCGATTGGGCGGTTGCGGCGGGAGTTCGTGATGATTGCATCACCAAGGTTCCCGACAGGATGGCGGCGGTGGCGATAATGTCTGTCATTGAAATGGTTTCACCAAGGATCAAGACGCCGGTCAAAAGGCCGATCACCGGCGGGATATAGGTGACACTGGATGTCTTGATCGCACCAAGCTGCTCAACCAGATAATAGTAGCACATAAAGGCCATGCCGGTACCCAGAAGACCCAGCCCAATAAACAGCGACCCTGCGGCTTTCCAGTCGGTAAAGATCATCTCAAGTCCGTCAAAATCGCCAATCGCCATGGCGGTCAGTGACGACAGGCCCAACTGATACGTGCACAGCGCAATCGGCGAAATGCCAAGCGGGCTTAGGAACTTTCGGGCATAGACAAACGACAGTCCAACACACGCTGATCCAAACGCGATGTACAGAACACCGGTCAAGTCATTGCTGGCAATATTGGCGTCCCAGGGCCGTGCAATCACAATGACCCCGCCAAACCCGATCAAAAGCCCGGTGATGGAGCGAAAGTTAACCGGTTCGCTGCGCAGGAAAATCGCCGCTCCGACAAAGGAAAAAAGCGGGATTGCACCGCTTAGCATGCCCGCGGTGCTTGTTGGCAAAAGTGAAATGCCCTTGGCAAAGGCAAAGTAGTAAACGGTAGCCGCCATCAGCGACATCACCACAAAATGGTGGATGTAGCGGACATGCTCCCAGCGCAGAACTTTGCGCGACAGGGCAAAAGCCAGCACGGGTAAAAACCCTATCACCACACGCACCATAACGATCTGCATCGGAGACACCACACCGCCTGCGATCTTGTTGAACAAAAACGTCATGCCCCAAAGAAGGGCCAGAAAACCAAAAACAAGATACGGGGTGGGGATGCTGCGTTTCATGGCGGTACTTTCGGTGGCGGTGATTGCCAGATTGTAGGCAGCACGCAGATCGGCTACAAATCATGTTATCTGTTCAATGAAATAGAAAAGCTATATCATGGCTGCATATCCACCGCTGAATTCATTGCGTGCGTTCGAGGCATCTATTCGACTAAATAGTTTTTCTCTTGCCGCCGAAGAATTGAACGTGACCCCGGGGGCTGTTGGTCAGCAGATCAAAAAGCTTGAAGACTGGCTGGGGATGGAGCTATTTACCCGTTCGGTCCGGCAAGTCCGCCCAACTGCGGATGGATTGGATTATGCCGCGCGCATTGGGCCTGCCTTGCGCCAGATCGTCGATGCCAGCCAACAGGTGCGCGGGCGTTCTGATCGCTCGGTACGGGTTGTGATGCCGCCAAGTTTTGCCGCAAAATGGTTTTCACGGCGGATGGCCCGCTTTTTGATCGACTATCCGACAACGTCGCTTCATGTCGGATCGCAAAGCCAAATGATCGATTTTAATCGGGATCCGGTCGATATCGCTGTGCGCTATTTTGATGGATGCGACGATAGTCTTGAGACAGTGCTGCTATATCGTGGGCGGGCTGCGGCCTATTGCGCGCCGTCTTACCGTGATCACATGGGGGTGGCAAAACCATCCGATCTGGTTCGGGCAACCTTGCTCAATGATATTTTGCATGCGTGGTGGCCCGAATGGCTGGGTGCTTATGCCGGGGTGAGTGCCGCCGATGTCAGCACGATCACGCAGATTGAAATCGATCAGACCTCGATGGCCATCGAAGCTGCCATTCACGGGCAGGGCGTGGTTTTGGCAAACCCGCTACTGACCGAAGAAGACATTGCCGAGGGCAAGCTGGTCCATCTGTTTCCAGAGCAGGTGCTCACAGTGCCATTTGGCTATTATCTGGTGCATCCCAAAAATCGCGCATTGCGCGGGCAGGTGAAGCTTTTTCGTGACTGGTTGCTGGCTGAGGCACAGGAACTTGCATCTGACTAAGCCGGATTGTCGGGGGCTTAGTCAACAAAAAGCCCCGGCCGTTTGAAACGTGCCGGGGCTTTGTTTTGTTTGCAGTGGTCTGCCTTAGTCGGCAAAGACGCGGGCAAAGATCGTGTCGACATGCTTGGTGTGATAGCCAAGATCAAACAGCGCTTCGAGCTTGTCCATCGGGATTTTCCCGGTGACGTCTTCGTCGGTTTTCAGAAGCGACAAAAGATCACCTTCGCGGTTCCAGACTTTCATCGCGTTACGCTGAACGATGCGATATGAATCTTCGCGCGATACGCCATATTGGGTCAGGGTCAGCAACACACGCTGCGAGAACACCAATCCACCCATCTGATTGAGAATCTCGTCCATCCGTTCTGGATAGATCACAAGGTTCTCAACCACGTTTGACAAACGCATCAGGGCAAAATCAAGCGTTACGGTCGCATCCGGACCGATATTACGTTCGACCGAGCTGTGCGAAATGTCACGTTCATGCCAAAGAGCAACGTTTTCCATTGCCGGGATTGCCATTGAACGCACCAGACGGGCAAGACCGGTCAGGTTTTCGGTCAGAACCGGGTTGCGTTTGTGTGGCATCGCCGAGGAGCCTTTCTGCCCCTTGGAGAAGAACTCCTCAACTTCACGCACTTCGGTGCGCTGCAGATGGCGAATTTCGGTTGCCAGATGCTCGATCGAAGACGCAATCACACCAAGGGTCGCAAAATAGGCCGCATGGCGGTCGCGCGGGATCACCTGTGTTGAAACCGGTTCAGGTTTCAGGCCAAGTTTCGCAGCAACATGTTCTTCAACGCTCGGATCGATGTTGGCGAATGTGCCAACCGCGCCTGAAATCGCACAGGTGGCGATTTCTTCGCGCGCAGCAACCAGACGATCCCGGTTGCGTTTGAATTCGGCATAGAAGGTGGCAAGTTTCAGACCAAAGGTCACCGGTTCTGCGTGGATGCCGTGCGAACGGCCCATGCAGGGGACGTCTTTGGTTTCATAGGCGCGCGTTTTAAGCGCAGCCAGAAGCTTGTCCATATCTTCAAGCAGGATGTCGGTTGCTTGGGCCAACTGAACGTTAAAGCAGGTATCAAGAACGTCCGAGCTGGTCATGCCCTGATGAACAAAGCGGGCTTCTTCGCCAACCTGTTCAGACAGTTCGGTCAGAAACGCAATGACGTCATGTTTGACTTCGGCCTCGACGGTGTCGATGCGATCAATACGGTCCTGAGTATAAGGTTTGTCACCTTTTTCCCAAACCAGCTTGGCAGATTGGGTCGGGATAACACCGAGCTCAGCCAGTTTGTCAGCAGCGTGTGCTTCAATTTCAAACCAGATACGGAATTTGTTCGCCGGTTCCCAGATGGCAGTCATCTGTGGACGGGAATAACGGGGGATCATGCGGTCGCCTCCGGGCAAGATGGTTGGGTGCCGGGGTATGATCTGAATGATCGGATTGCGTGATCACTTCCACGATCATCAGGCCAGCACGCTTTCACCGCGTCGGATAGTCCATTCCGGCCCGATTGGCAAGCCTGCAGACAGGTATGACTGGGATGTGATTGTATTTTTACCGGTTAAAAACTTGTGTTCTGTTAGAATTATAGCAACTTAGATAGAATACATATGCAAACGGACATTATGTATATGATGGCATTCTGGTCATCCGGTTGTTGAGTGGACGGGAAATTAATGACGCGCGAAGGCGACGGGGCGAAGGATCTTCCAAAAGAAGGGACGGAGACCCGCGAAACAGACGCCAACTATCTTGCGCAGCTTGTGGATTTGGGTATTGCGCTTTCCGCCGAGCAGGGACGCGAGGAGCTTAACCAGAAGATCCTGATGGCTGCGCGTAAATTCACCAATGCGGATGGTGGATCGCTTTATCTCGTCAATAAAGACGAAAGCGAACTGCATTTCCGTATCCTGATGAATGATACGCTCAACACATTCTTTGTTTCCGGCCGCGAAAATGAAAAACCGTTTCCGCCCTTACCGCTGTATGACGTCGAAGGGCGGCCCAATTATCGCAACATCGCGACCTATGTCGCGCTGACCGGTAAGCCGATCAATATCGAAGATGCCTATTGTGCCGACGGGTTTGATTTTTCCGGCACGCGCGCCTTTGACGCCAAAACGGGCTATCGGTCGAAATCATTTTTGACCGTACCGCTAAAAAGTACGCGCGGTGCGATGATGGGTGTGTTGCAGCTGATCAATGCCCGCGATGAAGCCGGGCAGGTGATTGCCTTTGATAAATCAATTGAACCAATCATCGCCGCATTGGCCAGTCAGGCCGCCGTTGCGATTGAAAACAGCCGTCTTCTGGTTGCACAACGCGATTTGATGGAAAGTTTCGTGCGCGTATTGGGCCATGCGATTGATGCCAAGTCGCCGCATACAGCCGATCATTGTTCGCGCGTTCCGGTGATTGCACGCATGCTGGCGCAGGCAGCAGTTGACGACAAACTTGGACCGTTTTCCAATTTCTACCTGACCGATATGGAATGGTACGAACTTGATCTGGCCGCCTGGCTTCATGATTGCGGCAAAATCGTCACCCCCGACCATGTGATGGAAAAGGCGACCAAGCTTGAAACCATCCATAACCGCATTCATGAAATCCGAACCCGGTTTGAAGTCCTGCGCCGTGATGCTGAAATCGATATGCTTAAACGCAAACTGGCGGGCGAAGACGCCGATGCCTGCGATGCCGATTTCAAGCAAAAGGTTGCCAAGCTGGAAAATCAGTTCGCCATGGTCGCCGATGCCAATATTGGCGATACGGAACTTGATACCGACACCATCTATGCCCTGCACGATATTGCCGAACTGACATGGGTGCGCCATTTTGATCGAACGGTCGGGTTGTCGTGGTCGGAAAATCAACGGCTGACCGATGCGGATCTGGTAAGCCTACGCGAAGCGGGCACAGAAACCTTGCTGATGGACCGCGAAGATCAGGTGTATCTGGGCTTTAACCGTGGTGAGCTTTATAACCTTTCTATCCCGCACGGTACCCTGACATCCGAAGAACGACAGGTGATCAATGATCACGTTGTCGTAACGCAGGATATGCTTGCCCAATTACCTTATCCACGCGAACTGCAACGTATTCCTGCTATTGCGGGCAATCACCATGAAAAAATGGATGGATCAGGGTATCCGCACGGCATAACCGGCGATGACATGGGCATTCTCGAAAAGGTCATGGTCATCGCGGACATTTTCGAGGCCCTGACCGCGGTTGACCGACCCTATAAGCGGCCCAAACTTTTATCGGAGTGCATATCGATTTTGGGCGACATGCGCGACAAGGGGCAGATCGACAATGATCTGTTTGAACTGTTTCTCGTCAGCGGAACATACCTTGAGTACGGCAAGAAGTTTCTGAAATCCGGTCAATGCGACGAAGTCGATATCGAGCAGTTTATCATTTCGCGCTAAGCGGATTTTCTTTCCAAAAAAACAGCATCCATAAAGCTTTATCGCAGAGCCACGGCGCATGTGAATGCGTTGTCCGGCTTCTGATTGTGGGTTCATACGTCCGAAGCTATAAATCCGGACGCCAGAGGACCGTGATCTTCCTATTGTCTGCCCGACACAACGAAACGATTCTCATAAAGGCGTGAAAATAGATGGTTTTGGAAAAAGTATTACGTCGGTTTGGCGATGTCTTGGTGGCGGCTGGTCTGGTGCTTTGTACCTTAGCGGTGGTGATTGCTCTGAGCCGGCCGGCAAACGCGCAGCAAGGTAAAAAAGAAATCTTGCGCGAACAGGTTAACCCGAATGCGGGCAGCGACGACCCATGGCTTGGCGGCAACTGGCAATTTGGCGCATTTGGTTCGGTTGAAAGCAACCCCTATCGCGGTGCGGACAGTACCGATTTAGGCGGGCTTCCAATTCTGGCTTATGATGCGGAGCGGATGCATATCGGGATTGACGGGATCGATATCAAAGCCTGGCAAAATGATTTTGCCAGTCTGTCAGTGATCGGTGGCTTCCGTGATGGACCATTTGAGTCAGGTGACAGCAATTATCTGAGAGGAATGAAGGATACCGACATGGGATATGATGTTGGTATTGGCTTTAGCACGCGGTTATGGCGCGGCGAACTGGTTGGAAGCTATCTGACCGATGTTGCCGATACCCATAACGGGCACGAGGTTGATGTATCCTATTTCGTGCCGCTGCAATTAGGGGATGTGAACTTTGAGTGGGGTGCGGGTGTGACCTGGCAAAGCGAAAACCTGGTTGATTATGGAACGGGTGTTTCCCGCACTGAAGTCCGAAGCGACCGGGCATACTATGCCCCGGATGCAACCTTCCTGCCGCATCTTGATGTGACCATTGCCTATCCGCTGACCGACAGCCTCAATATCATTGGCACCGGCGGTTTCCTGTATCTGTCCGATGAATATACCGACAGCCCGATCATTGATGATGATTACGTTCTCAGTGCCGGTCTTGGGCTTGTCTACACGTTCTGATCTTTGCAGAACCAGCCTCAAACCGGGCTGATCACCGGGTAACTCGCATAAAAAACGGACCGTCGCAAGACGGTCCGTTAAGTTTCAGGGTGCAATTGTGGTCGGCTTGTTATTCAAATGCTGTCGTGGAAATGACAGGCGACTTCCTGAGTTTCCGAAACACGGTCAATTGTCGGCACGTCCGTTGCACATTTTTCCTGTGCAAATGGGCATCGGGTCCGAAATACACATCCTGATGGCGGCGATAGCGGGCTTGGCAAATCACCGGTCAGGACAATGCGTTCCTTATTACGTTCAATCTCCGGGTCGGGGATTGGAACGGCTGAAATCAGGGCTTTGGTATAGGGGTGTCTTGGCGCAGCATAGATGCTGTCACGATCCGCAAGCTCCATCACATTGCCAAGATACAGCACCATGATGCGATGACAGATATGGCGCACAATTGACAAATCATGGCTGATGAAAATCAACGACAGGTCAAATTCGCGCTGCAATTCCTGTAACAGATTGACGATCTGCGCCTGGATCGACACATCAAGGGCGGAAACCGGTTCATCACAAACAATCAGTTTTGGTTCAAGGATCATTGCGCGTGCAATGCCGATACGCTGGCATTGGCCACCGGAAAACTCATGCGGATAGCGGTTGATCATTTGCGGCAAAAGGCCAACCCGCGCCATCATGCGTTTGACGCGCGTTTTGATTTCATCCTTGCCCAATTCGGGTTTGTGGGTGACCAGCGGTTCCGCAATGATTTCGCCAATCGTCATCCGAGGATTAAGGCTGGCCAGCGGGTCCTGAAAAATGATCTGCAAATCCCGGCGCAGGGGCTGCATATCGCGGTGCGGAATGCCGACAATGTCTTTGCCAAGCCATGCGACCTGTCCGCCGGATGGGGCTATCAATTGTAAAATTGCCCGGCCCAGTGTCGATTTACCGCACCCTGATTCCCCAACCACGCCCAGCGTTTCACCCGGAAACAGGTCAAAATTCACCCCATCGACAGCCTTAAGCGGGCGGTCCTTGGCAAACGGGCCTTTGCCGGGTATCGGGAAATGAACCTTAAGATCGCGCACAGAAAGGATCGGGGCGTTGTCGCGTTTGTCTGGTGCTGTCATGGCCGTCATTGCCCGTCCTCCCGGAAACATGCGCTGGCCCGGCCATCTCCAAAACCTTTGAGCAACGGGCGTTCCACACAGCATCGATCCATGACATAGCCACACCGTTCCTGATAGGCACAACCCGTCGGCAGGTTCTGAAGATTGGGCGGCTGGCCGGGAATGGCGAACATGCTGTCTTCGTTGGCGCGATCAATGCGCGGCATCGATTTCAACAGTCCCTCGGTATAGGGATGATGACTGTCATAGAAAATGTCGCGCACGGTACCGGTTTCAACAACCCGCCCGCCATACATCACCATCACCCGATCACACAGGCCAGCCACCACACCCAGATCGTGAGTGATCATGACGGTTGCGGTGTTGAAGTCCTTTTGCAGATCGCGCAACAGATCAAGGATCTGTGCCTGTACCGTGACATCAAGGGCGGTGGTCGGCTCATCGGCAATCAGAACTTCCGGATCACACAAAAGCGCCATGGCAATCATCACGCGTTGGCGCATGCCGCCGGAAAATTCATGGGGATACATGTGAACACGCTGGGCCGCACCGGGGATGCCAACACGGTCAAGCATTGCAATGGCACGTTTTAGGGCATCTGCCTCGGACATGCCGCGATGTTCGACCAGAACCTCTGTCATTTGCCGTGAGATTTTCAAAAACGGGTTCAGCGATGTCATCGGGTCCTGAAAGATCATCGACATCGAGACACCGCGAATTTTGTTCAAGTCGCGGGACCGCAGATTGAGGATTTCCTTATCCTTGTAGCGGACCGATCCGGTTGATGTGCCGTTCTTGGCCAAAAGCCCCATCAGGGACAGGAAAATCTGGGTTTTGCCCGATCCCGATTCCCCGACAACGCCAAGCGTTTCGCCCGGATCAATGTGGAAATTGACGTTATTGACCGCCTCAACTTCACCGTCCGGGGTTTGAAACCGCGTAGAAAGGTTTTCGACAGTCAGAATATGGTTGGTTGTCATGATGTGTTTCCTTCCTGTCCTATCTGTCTTTCGGGTCCAGCGCATCGCGCAGGCCATCGCCGATGAAGTTGAAACAGAACAGTGTCAGTGCGAGGAACACCGCCGGATAAATCAGCATCCAGGTCGATGCTTCGATCACTTTTGCGCCTTCGGAAATCAGAACACCCCAACTGGTCAGGGGTTCCTGCACACCCAGCCCAAGGAACGACAGGAAACTCTCCGTCAGGATCACTTGGGGAATGGTCAGCGTCATATAGACAATCACCGGCCCCAGAACGTTGGGGATCACATGGCGGAAAATGATTTTGAAGTTCGAAACCCCCGTGGCATGGGCAGCCTCAATAAATTCACGCCGCCGCAGCGAAAGTGTCTGACCCCGGACAATGCGCGCCATGGTCAACCATTCAACCGCGCCAAGGGCGACAAAAATCAAAAAGATGTTTCGACCAAACACCACCATCAACATGATGACAAAGAACATGAAGGGCAGGGAATAAAGCACATCGACAAACCGCATCATGATGCTGTCGATCTTGCCGCCGAAATATCCGGCGATGGCCCCATATGTCACGCCAATGATCAGCGACACGGCTGTTGCCAGAAGCCCGACGGCCAACGACACGCGCGCGCCATACAGCACACGGACAAACAGATCGCGTCCATTGCCATCGGTGCCAAAAATATGGCCGTTTTCCCAGTTCGGACCTTCCTGAATATATCCCCAGTCGATCTGGTCGTAGGCATATGGGCTCAAAAGCGGGGCAATGATCGCAAGCAGGGTAATAATCCCCAGAATGATCATCGACCCGACGGCGGCCTTGTTACGAAACAGGCGGATGCGGGCATCACGCCACAGGCTGCGCCCTTCGATTTCCTTGGTCGCACCGGCTGATTGCAGCAGTGCTGTCTTTTCGGATTTATTCATCATCAGGGTGACTTCAGTTTGGGATCAAGAAGGCCGTAAACCATGTCGACCAGGAAATTCAGCATGATGATCATCACCGCATAGATAATCACCACCCCCATCACCAACGGATAGTCGCGATTTAATGCGGCCTTGATGAAATAGGTGCCAATACCGGGCACACCAAAGATGCTTTCAATCACAACCGAGCCGGTCATCACTGCCGCGGTCGCGGGGCCGAGATAGGAAATCACTGGCAAAAGCGCGCCCTTGATTGCATGACGGTTCACCACCAACTTTTCGCGCAGTCCCTTGGCGCGTGCCGTGCGGATATAATTGGAATGCAGCACTTCGACCATGGATCCGCGCGTCAGGCGCGCGATATAGGCAATCTGGGGCAGGGCAAGGGCAATGATCGGCAAAATCTTGTACTGGATTTCGCCGTCTCCCCATCCTGCGGTCGGCAGGATCGCAAGATACAATCCAAAAACAAGCGACAGCAACGGCGCCATGACAAAGTTCGGGATGGCAATGCCGATCATGGCAATTCCCATCACGGCAAAATCAACCGCACTGTTTTGTCGAAGGGCGGCATAGGTGCCAAACCCGATCCCGAATACAAGGGCCAGGGCAATTGCACTTAAACCAAGCTGCATGGATGCAGGCGCACCGGCCATGATCAGTTCAGCAACGGAAAAGTCGCGGATCTTGATCGAAGGGCCAAAGTCACCCTGCAAAAGCTTACCGATGTAAATGCCGTATTGTTCGATCAGCGGTTTATCAAGGTCATAGGCCGCCTTGATATTCTTTTCGATTTCGGGCGGAAGTGCGCGTTCCTGATCGAACGGGCCGCCCGGTGCAATACGCATCATGAAAAAGGCCACCGTGATCACGATGAACAGTGTCGGGATCGCGATCAGCAGGCGCCGAATGGCGTAAGATAACATATTTCTCTCTCATCCCCGTCGGGGTGATCGCAGGCCTTGGGCGGGAGGAAGCCTTCAAAGCCTGCGATACCAAGGCGAAATTTACTCGGCGATGTCGAGCCAGCGGGTCAGGTGACGATCCGGGGCATTATCGATCCAGCCCTTGATCTTTGGCGATACAAGCTGTTTCGAGACATAGTAGTAAATCGGGATGAAGGGCTGCGCTTCCATCATGATGGCTTCGGCCTGATGCATCAGTTCTGCACGCTTTTTCAGGTCGCCTTCGTTTTCGGCTTCCAGCATGAGTTCATTATAGCGCGGGTTGTCGAACGCGGCATAATTCAGCGGCCCGGTGCGTTCTTCACCAAGGAACAGGAAGTTCTGTGCATCGTTGTAATCGGCAATCCAGCCTGCGCGGGCGACTTCGAAATCACCAACTTTCAGGTCGGCATAATGGATTTTGCCTTCGGTGTTAAACAGGTCCGCTTCGACACCGATCTGTTTCCACATGTTTTGCGCCGCAATCGCGATACGCTTGTGGTTTTCCGACGTGTTGTAGCGCAGGGTGAATTTCAACGGATTGTCCGGCCCATAGCCAGCCTCAGCCATCAGTTTCTTGGCTTCTGCGACCTTCTCGCCATAGGGCAGGTCTTTCCATGAAACATAGGCCGGTTCGGTATAGTTGCCTGTTCCCGGTGGCACGAATGAATATGCCGGAAGTTCACCGGTTTTCAGAACCGCATCAGTGATGGCTTCGCGGTTGATGGCCATTGAAAGCGCCTTACGCACGCGCGGATCGGTGAACTTTTCCTTATCGGTTCGGATCGCGTAATAATAAATGCCCGCATAGGGGGCGATGCGCAGGCTGTCGCTCAGATTGTCACGCAGCCAGGAAATCTGTTCGGATGCGATGTCACGTGCGACGTCAAGTTCGTTAGCACGGAACCGGTTCTGCATCGCGGTGCGATCTTCGTAGGCGTAATAAATGACCTCGTCGATCGGAACGTTCTTGGCGTCATAAAATTCTTCGTTTTTGACCAGTTTGGTATGAACGTTCGGAACCCATTCAACCAGTTTGTAAGGGCCATTCACGACGATGTTTTCCGGCTTTACCCAGTCCTTGCCATATTTTTCCACCGTATGACGGGGAATGGCAAAGGCGGTCTGATGGGTCAATTGTGCCAGAAAATAAGGGGCTGGTGCCGTCAGCTTGACCTTAAGGGTGTGGTCATCAACGGCAGTTGCTGCGAGTTTCGCGCCGTCTTTGCCGGTGTTGACGTCTTCGGCACCTTCAATGATGTACAAAAGCGACGCATATTCAGCACCCAGTGCCGGATCAAGAACGCGTTGCCAGCCTGCGATGAAGTCCTGTGCGGTGACCGGAGTGCCATCCGACCAGTTATGGTCGCGGATTTTAAAGGTATATGTCATCCCGTCGTCTGAAACGGTCCAGCTTTCGGCCGCACCGGGGACTGGCTGACCATCGGGGCCATATGTCAGAAGACCCAGCGACATATCATCGGAAACACGGCTGGTCTGAACGGTCGAGATGAAATGTGGGTCCATGGATTGTGGTTCGCCATCATTCCCAACCCGCAGAATCTTTTCGGCTTGCGCGTGGGTGGATGACAACATGGTCATCGACCCGGCAATCAAGGCGGTCCCCAGCACAAAGGCCCGTGACGACTTTACCAGTCCGCTCACGAGACCTTTTGCGGTCATCGCATTTTGTGACATTTGAAATGTCTCCCTCAACAATTATGATTTGTTGTGACGCACTCCCTGAAAGTACGTACGCAAAAATACTGAGGCTGCCATGCGTCAATTGCAAGTCGTGATTTCATATTGATGAAACAAATGGTGGAATTTTGCGCGATTTTGTCCATTTCATAGCTGAACTTTGCGTAAACTGCGTAAGTTGACTGATAATCTAAACATGCACGACAAGGGTGACAATTTGGATATCAGGTCACTATTCGATATTCAGGGAAATGTGATGTAACCCGGAAAAGTTGTGTTTTTAGAGTGAAGTACTTCACATTTAAGGCTTTGAGGGGGCTTCAATCTTGCGAATCGGGCACCAAAGCGCAAGGCGTTCACTTAAGCGTTGAGAAACATGATTTTACGCGGTACGGGTTATCACGTAGCACGATGTTTAGCCGAGCAGCACCGAAATCACGATTGAAGATATTGATGCTTGTCATTCGCCATTTTCGTGGCGGGTCTTTGCACCCCGGCGCAGGAAGCTCGCCTTGTGACATTTGATCAGGACCGAACTGAACGATGATAGAAACAGCGAAAATTGTCCTGATGGTGATTGCGGTTGTCGGCTTGGGACAAGCTGCCTTTTTAATGCTTTTGCTCCGGCACGAGGGCAAGCGCGCATTTCGTGCCAACCGCTGGCTGATGGTCTTTGCCTTTGCATCCTGTTTAAGCTTTATCGAAGACATCACCGACGTTTTGCTGACGCCGAAATGGATGCTGTTGATGGCACCGGTTTTCATGTCGATGACCTTTGCCTTCGTGCCGTCCATTTATCTGTATTTTCGCGAAATTGCAGACCGGCCGGTACGGCGACCAATCTATCATTTCGTGGTTCTGATTCCGGTTTTGGCGGCAACGTCCGGAGTGGTGTGGATTCTGTTTGATCAGTTCGTGCCAGAAATCATTCATGGCACCGATGTCGAAATCGATATTGCCATTGATCAGCACATCGGGCTGTCAGTTCTCCTGATGACTGTCTTTATCGGGCTTTATATCCAGCTTTTTGCCTATATGCCCAAGATATGGAAAGTCGCCCTTGGGTATCTGCGACAGGCTGGTGAACAGCTTGGTGCGGATCAGGTCGCTTTGCGCCGCTGGATTCTGGAAATCCTGATCGGGGTCACCACCATTTTCGTGATCTTCACCGTAACGTCGGTGATCGACATCTTTGTTGACGATGGAACATGGCTGACCACCCTTGTTCAAGGCAGTTTTGCACTCGTATTTTTCCGGATGTGTCATCTTTTGGCATCGAACCCCGCCTTGTTCGTTCAAGCCGAATGGGAGGAAACAGATGCGGACCGGGCAGAAAGCAGCATAGACCAATCTGTTTCAGTCCGCGTAATCGATAAAAGTAACCAGACGGAACAAGGCAGACAGTTCCTTGATGATCATGACGTTGCACGTATTCGGGGGCGGTTGGATAAGGTTGTCGATGAAACAGAGATGTTGTTTGATCCGCTTTTATCTATGCCCAAACTTGCGAATATGATCGGAGCCACGCCAAACCAGTTGTCCCATGTTCTTAATCAGCATCTCGGCAAAAGCTTCTTTGATTTCGTCAATGAAGTCCGCACCAAAGAGGCGTCGACACTTCTGATTAATGAGCCGGATCGCACGGTTCTCGATATTGCGACCAGCGTTGGCTTCAATTCGAAATCGACCTTCAATCTGGCCTTCAAAAAAATCACCGGGCTTACCCCAAGCGCATATCGCCGCAAAAATCTTGATAAAACAGATGATTAGTTCAACCGAATGATTGGGTCGGCAAGGACAGAAGCCCTGACATATGGCGTTTATCTTCCCACATAGGCCGAGAGCTCGTCCGATGTTCCTTTGGGAAAGGCATCCCGTAAAAAGTCGAGGAACGCCGAAACGCGTGCGCTTAGCAATCGGCGAGACGGGTAAAGCGCCCACAAGGTGATTTCGGGCCCGTCAACATCACCCCACTGCACCAGCGTGCCATCGCCAATATCGTGACTGACGAGCGACACGGGCAGACGTCCGGCACCGACCCCTTTTCGCACGGCGTCCCGCACCATGACCAGCGATGACAGGCTCAGGACCGGATTGACCGCGATCCCCGATTGGCTCGTCGGTGTCTTCACATTCCAGATTTCGCCTTGGCGGGCTTGCCCCCGCACGACAGCCGGGACCGCAGATCCATCTATCGGGCGCGGCAGGTCGGGGCTTGCCACGATCACCAGTCGATCATGCAGGAAGGCTCTTCCAATCAGACTTTCATCGGGCTCCGGGTTGACCCTGATCACCAGATCATAGGCTTCCTCGATCATATCAACAGGCCGGTCCTCGGTCGTGACTTCAAGCTGGACCTTTGGATACTTAAGAGCAAAATCAGCAGCAAGTTTACCCATCGCAGTCAGCGAAAAGAGCAACGGCGCACTGATCCGAAGCCTGCCCCTTGGTTCGCGTCCACCGGAGGCTATTTCTGTGGTCGTCTCGTCGAGTTCAGTAAACAGCTGGCTCGTCCGCTCAAACAGTGCCCGTCCTTCCTCTGTCAGCTTGAGTACTCGCGCGCCACGTTCGAACAAACGCAGTTCAAGGCTCGCCTCTAGCTCCGCGACGCGTCGCGACAGTGTCGCTTTGGGCCGGCCAGTGGCGCGGGACGCTTTTCCAAACCCTTCGTGGCGGGCAACCAGATTGAAGTCAGCAAGAGCAAGAAGGTTCATGTGTTCCACCATTGAGACAGTATGTCTAAATATAGCGTCTATCGGTAAGAATGTGGATCATTAAATTGGGGGCAGTCAAATTACTTAACCAAGGAGATAACCCATGACCATTCTAGTAACCGGTGCGACTGGAAATGTCGGTCGCAATGTCGTCGAACAACTTGTGAACCGTGGTGCCGATGTGCGTGCGCTGGTCCGTGACCCTTCCAAAGCGAGTTTTCCAATCGGTGTGGAAGTCGTCCAGGGTGACTTGCTCGAGGTCGACTCACTGCGGCATGCCATGTCGGGCGTCTCTACTCTGTTTCTGTTGAACGGGGTTGTTGCCGACGAATACACGCAGGCGCTGATTGCTCTTAACCTTGCCCGCGAGGCCGGGATTGAGCGGATTGTATATCTGTCGGTAATCCACAGCGATATCTACGTCAATGTGCCGCATTTTGCCGGGAAGTTCGGCGTCGAGCGGATGATCGAACACATGGGCCTCAGCGCCACCATCTTGCGCCCGGCCTATTACATGGACAACGAGATCACGATCAAGGATGTCGTCATTAATTATGGCATTTATCCGATGCCGATTGGCGAGAAGGGCCTTGCGATGATCGACGCACGTGACGTCGGCGAAATTGCCGCACTCGAACTGATCCGTCGTGAACAGTCAGCAACACCATTGCCGATCAATCGCATTAATCTCGTTGGTCCGGACACGCTGACCGGCAACGATGCCGCCGCGATTTGGGGCGATGTCCTTGGCCGTGCAATTGCTTTTCCCGGCAACGATACCGCCGGGTTCGAACAGAACTTGCGTCAGTTTATGCCAAGCTGGATGGCATTCGACATGCGCCTGATGGCCGAACGCTTCCTGACCGATGGCATGCTTCCAGACGTCGGTGACGTCGACCGGTTGACATCTAT
This sequence comes from Thalassospira lucentensis MCCC 1A00383 = DSM 14000, assembly GCF_000421265.1. Taxonomy (GTDB): domain Bacteria; phylum Pseudomonadota; class Alphaproteobacteria; order Rhodospirillales; family Thalassospiraceae; genus Thalassospira; species Thalassospira lucentensis. Next base: position 179,215 of record NZ_ATWN01000007.1, read on the forward strand.
GCTTGGTCGTCCGCTGCGCTCCTATCGTGACTATGTTGCTCAGATTGTCGGCTGATAGCCTCCATTCCAACACCACCGAAAAAGGACCATCGACATGATCTATTCGACTGCAACCGTCCCGGTGAACCCGGAAGGTGAGGGAAAACTCACGCGCGCGCAGGTCTGGAAGGGCCTCGAACTGAAGGCACGCGATGCGCGCCAATTCCTCCCGGCAGGCCTCTGCACCCGTTGCGAGGTTACAGAGGAAAGTGCCACGCACTTCGTCCGCGACGCCACGATCGGCAGTGTCGACCTGCGAGAGATCATCACGCTGGAGCCGCAACACAAGGTCATCTTCTTTCAGGCGACTGGCCCGCGCGAAGGTGCCATCATCAATGAATTGTTCGAGGATGACGCGGGCGAGCTTCAGCTCAAATTCTACTGCTACCTCGGACTGCGCGATAAGGCACCGAACGGCCCGGAGGAACAGGCAGAACAAGCACAGTTCGATAGCGAGCAGGGTTATAAAGCAGCCCTTCTATCCACATTGAAGCGCACACGTGAAATGGTTGCTGACGGCAGGATTTGATCCTCGATACTCTCATCAACCAACAATACAAACAGCACACGTCACTGTAGTCTGGTCGGTCATTTTTAATGGCTGACCAGATTTTTTGGGGGCATGGCTTTAAGCTCCAGCAAATCCCACTTATTGCCATACAGGTCTTCAAACACCGCAACGGTGACATAAGGTTCATGGCGCGGGGCTTCAAGAAACCGTACACCGGCATTGGTCATGCGGGCATGGTCACGGGAAAAATCATCGGTATTAAGGAAAAAGCCAACCCGCCCGCCGGTCTGATCCCCAATGATGCAGGTTTGACGCTCGCCTTTGGCCTTTGCAAGTAAGACGCGGGTATCTGTTGCGCCGTTGGGGGCGACAACCACCCAGCGTTTGCCATCACCAAGATCGGTATCTTCGACCAATTCAAAGCCGACCTTGCCGGTGTAAAACGCAATGGCGGCGTCGTAATCGCGTACAACAAGCGTGATCAAACCAATATGGGGCATGGCGTTCTTTCCGGTTGGAAATAGGGGGATTGTATCGTGGTGGCTTTAAATCAAACCAAGGGTCTTAAACGAATTATATCCCGCCTGACTGATGATGATGTGATCATGCACCGCAATCTCCATCGCCTTGGCGGCATCAACGATCTTGCGCGTCATCTCGATATCACCGCGCGAGGGGGTGGCATCGCCACTGGGATGATTGTGCACCAAGATGATGGCGGATGCATGCAGCTCAAGTGCGCGTTTGATGACTTCGCGTGGATAGACCGGGGTATGATCGACGGTGCCGCGTTGATGGCATTCATCGGCAATCAGCCGGTTTTTACGATCGAGAAACAGCAAATGCAGTTCTTCGTTTTTCAAATGCCCAATCCGCACCCGGCAATAGTCAATTAGCTGTTCCCAACTGGCAATCACCGGCAGTTCCATCGCACGTTCACGCGATAAATGTTGTGCGCTGGCCTCGACTATTTTAATCGCGGCAATACCGGCCTCGCCAAGCCCCTTGGCCTTGTGCAAATCTTCGGGCCGGGCGGATAACACATTGGCAAAGCTGCCAAACTGCGCAATCAGCGATTTGGACAGCGGTTTTACATCACCACGCGGCATTGCCATGCACAGCATCAATTCCAGCAACTCATAATCGGCCAATGCGGTCGCACCGCCCTTGATAAAGCGGTCGCGCAACCGTTGGCGGTGGCCGTGATAATGCGGTTTGGCGGATTTCGGTGTTGTGGCGTTTGCCGACGATGCGGGCAGGGGAGTGTCGTGCTCGGGAACGGGTGGGGGTGCCGGACTCTGTATCGCAGAAGGGACATCGCGGGTCTGATCAAAAAACACCCGCGTCCCGTCATCGATTTCAGAAGTCGGGGTCAAAGCAGCTTTGCGATTTTTGGTGTCGCTCAAATCTGCTTCCCCCGTTTACCCGTTACTCGGCTGCTTTGCCAAGGTCATAGGGTGGTTTGTCCAGACCGGCCGGTGATCGGGTAAAGATTTCAAACCCGTCGTCGGTCACGCCAAGCGAATGTTCAAACTGTGACGACAGTTTGCGGTCTCGCGTCACCGCTGTCCAGCCATCAGGTAAAATTTTACACGCATAAGTGCCCTGATTGATCATCGGCTCAATCGTAAAGATCATACCCGGTTCCAGAACAAGCCCTTCGCCCGGTTTGCCGTAATGCAAAACATTCGGCGCATCATGGAACACCTGACCAAGCCCGTGACCGCAGAAATCACGCACAACAGAGAACCGCTCACCTTCGGCATAGGACTGGATCGCATGGCCAATATCGCCAAGCGTCGCACCTGGCTTAACCGCGTTAATCCCGCGCCAAAGCGCCTCATAGGTCACGTCAACAAGACGCTGGGCCATGACTTTGGGTGTTCCGGCAATATACATGCGCGATGTGTCGCCGTACCAACCATCAACAATGACCGTGACATCAATGTTCATGATGTCGCCATTCTGAAGTTTCTTGTCGCCCGGAATGCCGTGGCACACCACATGATTGATCGATGTGCAGATTGATTTCGGGAAACCGCGATAATTCAGGCAGGCCGAAATCGAATTGTGATCGCGGATATATTCATCACACAGGCGATCAAGCTCACCCGTGGTCACACCCGGCACAACATGCGGGGTAATCATATCAAGCACTTCCGCTGCCAGCCGTCCGGCGGCGCGCATGCCTTCAAATGCTTCGGGGCCGTGAAGTTTAACTTTTCCGTTCGCCACCCGAAATCTCCTTAAGCTCGGCTACATGTCTATCGAAATCGATATTGAATTTGTTCAACAATGACATAAAGCCAGATGTCCTTATTGGCAAGGTTTGGCTGATGTGCGTGCGTTTTTGCGCCGAAAAACCAACAATCGCCGCGGCCCCGCCATGCCCCGCGTTTCGGGCACGAAAAAGCCCGCCGTGATGGCGGGCCAAGTCGTGTCGATCCCGGCGAAATATTACTCAGGATCAAACTGTTCGCTGTGTGTCAGGGCGCCAATCAGTTTGGTACACTGGAGCTTTGCTTCTGTGCCTTGTCCATCACATACCCGATGTCATCTGGCAGCATATATCCATCCTTGATCAGGTCCTGTGACGCTGACCGCACCGCGTCAAGATAGGCGGCCTTACTTGGGTAATGCTGACCCATGCTTTTGCGGCCATTACCAGACACATTATTTTCAAACGGCACAAAAAGACCGGTCAGGCTGCACAATTCACCCGGTGCATAACCTTCGCTACGCAGGTTCCATCCCGCATAGGTGCCCAACGGTGCTGCGATATAGGGCAAGGCAACGCCGCCAGTCGGATTGCCATTGGCATCAACTGTCGGGACATATGCCGGGTAGGTTGCCCCACGTTTTGGCGGGGTTGTTGAATGATCCATCACTTGAAGCCCATTATAAGATGGCACTGGCGCCGTATCACCAAGCTTGGGCATTTTGAAATCGGCCAACGGCGTCAACGACCCATCGCTAAGGTTCGGGTAGCGACTTTTGGGCGGTGTTTTACCCGTGGTGATCCAGTCGACCATTCCCGCATACAACGCCCGCATGACGGGTGCCCCACTCAGCGGATTTGTCGGATAACGGCAGACAGGGCCCAGTTTGGAGTCTGTCATCCAGCCATTGAAATGCGGAGCACCCTCAATGAAATAGAGGCGGACATTCTCTGGCATCTCTAACGGTTCGCCCGCAGGTGTGGTCGAAACCAATGACGCGCGTGCCTGCCAGAACTCTGTTGACGTATCGCTTTGCATGACTTTCGGGCAGGTGTTTGTGTTTTCACATGCCGAAAGGATTGACCCCTGCTTTCCGGTCAACGGGTCTGTTGTCTGGGCATAGGTGAAAGGAAACTGATCGCCCGGATAGTCGTGGTCTTCATGCTGACGCGAATACCGGCCCGGCAAGGCAAAACGATAATTCGTGTAGGTCTTACGAGACCCCGCAATGTGCGGCATGGCACCGTCAAAGACCTGTGCGCCGGTTTCGTCGGCATTAAAGCCCTGATAAATGAAATCACGCAGGTAACGTCCCGATTGCGAAATGCCAAGACCCAATGTGTGGTCAATACCATGAAGCGGGCCTTGTACATCATGGCCCGGATTGCCGCGTAGGAACGAAACCGTATCGCTGGTCGCGACAAATGCAAGTCCCTGTGGAACCGGGTTTTTCGCAGGATAAACAAAATCATAGATCGCGCCGGCATCCATGCCCGCTGGTCGGGAAATTTCAATTTCGATCGGGCTGATATATTTAAACGACAGCCCCGCAGGCGTAACCCGTGGATCGCTTTCATTCTGACGAACGGTCAAGGTTGCCTGCGTTACGTCAAGATTGGCCGCAGGATAGGTCAAGGTGCCCTTGCCGGTGGTGCCAGCTTTGTCAAAAATAAACTGTTCGCGCGACGGGCCCGTAATGTCAGACAGGACAGGAAGGTTCAGGTTGATGGCAGCGTCAGGCAGGTCGGCTTGCCAGCCTGTCCACACAATCGTATCACCGCGCAACATCAGGAAACCATCACCGGCATCGCCAGCTTTTTCCGGAATACCTGATGAACCTGAACGGTTCAGCAGCATAAAGCTCAGATTGCGTCCCCTGTTGGGGACCTCATGGAACAGCAAGCCAGATTTCTTGTCTGGATCGGTGGGCTGAAGTATTGAAACCTCGGTCGAGAAAACAACTTCTCCCTGTTCGTTGACCGGAACTTTGTCGATATCGACAATGTTGGCCATTCGCGGTGAATTTGGGTCAACGGCAAAGGTCGCCGTGGCATCAATGCGATCATAGGTGCCGATTTCTGGAAACGGCATCCCTTCAAACGCAGTGGTCTGCGACGTAACTTCAAAGTTGGTTACCCTGGCCTGCGCATCTGTTGGCGCACCAATCGCGATGCCGCCCATGGCAAGCAACGCTGGTATAATGATTTTTTTATGCATTATATCCTCCCGTTTGGATCAACTATAGGATGAGCCTTTAGATGATTTGATGCTGTTGTGTTCAGAGTCAAATATTTTGTATACAAGGTTTGCCACATCGTATGCGTAGGGGCGGGTATGAGAAACACTTTTCACAAGCTTCGGGACGATATTGAGAACGGTATTCTCACAGGCGATTTCGCCCCCGGCGAGCGACTGGACGAGACCCAGTTAGCAGAGCGGTTTGGCGTTTCACGCACCCCGATCAGAGAAGCGCTTATGCAATTAAGCGCCATCGGCCTGATCGAGTTCCGACCACGGCGCGGCGCGCTTGTCGCCGATTACGGCCCGAAATATGTCTTTGAAATGTTTGAAGTCATGGCCGAGCTTGAAGGTATGGCTGGCGCATCTGCCGCCCGGCGCCACACACCAGAGGATAAAACCCTGCTTCTAAACGCCCATCTTCGGTGCGAGGAAGCCACGGCCAATGACGATACCGACGCCTATTATTATGAAAACGAGGCGTTCCATCACGTTATCTATGCCGCCAGTCAAAACAGCTTTTTAAGTGAACAATGCGCACTGCTGCATCGGCGCCTCAGGCCTTATCGCCGCCTGCAGCTTCGTGTTCACAATCGGATGAAGGCGTCTTTCGACGAACATAAACAGATCATTGAAAAAATCCTTTCTGGCGATGCACAAGCCGCGCGCGAACTGTTGCTTGCCCATGTCAGAGTACAAGGGGACCGGTTTAGCGACCTGATCGCCTCTTTGGAAAAAATAAAGGCCAAAGCGACGAGTGACCGGTAACCTGCGCGCCACCACCCGTTTTACAATCCCACAATCGGCAACGGATTGCGCACGGTGACCGCGTTGGTATCAATCGAACAATCATAGGCAATGGCTTCAACCCCGTTGGCGCGCGCGGCCTTGAACCGATCCCCATAATGCGGGTCAATGTCGGTCGAAAGTGTAAACCGGTCACAATCGGTCCGCTGGATCAGGTAAAACATCACCGCCCGATGTCCCTCGGCGACCATGTCGGCCATTTCATCCAAATGCTTTGCTCCGCGTGCTGTCACCGCATCGGGAAATTCGGCCAAACCGGGGACGTCTTCGTCACGTTTAAGATGGACGTTTTTGACTTCGACATAACAAAGCCCGCGGTCGGGATCAGACAGCAATATATCAATCCGCGAATTCTTGCCGTACTTCACTTCGCGTTTCAGGGTTTCATACCCCGACAGTTCGGGAACCAGACCGTTCAAAATGGCTTCTTCGACAATCGCATTGGGGTGGGACGTGTTAATCCCGATCCAGGCGTCGCCGATCTGGCACAGCTCCCAGCTATATTTCAGTTTGCGTTTGGGGTTGTCTGATTGCGACAGCCAGACATCAATGCCCGGCTCCTTAAGTCCGATCATCCCACCGGGATTGGCGCAATGCGCGGTAATAACCTCCCCGCTATCAAGTTCAACATCGGCCAGAAACCGTTTATATCGTTTGATCAGCTTGCCGTGGATCAGCGGGGTTGGAAGATGCATCGTTGGCCTTTCGGGGAAACTGTCCTGACAGGAACTGTCATGTGATTTCTAAAACATGCTGCCAATTTCACGGCAATCGCGTCATACATCAACCCCTTACCGCTCAAAACCGCCAGAGGATTGAAAATTGCGCCAGACCCTTCGCGCTAAAGCCATTGCCGTTTGCGACAAAAAGATCGCGCAAAAAGGCGAAAATGTCGGCCTGTCATTCTATGCGTTTTTTGCCAACCGCAATGATGATCCGGATATGTTGATGGAGGCCGCAACATGGTGGATCAAAACCCATCAGCTTGATCATTTCGAAAAGGCCACCAAAATCCGCGAGATGGTCGAAGCCGGACTGTAAGTGATCGAGCTGTATTATCTCAGGCGGTTTAGGACTTTTTTGCCCTGCGTTTGATAGGGATAAACTGTGTATTTCTCACAATGAGATATCTATTTCTGCGCAAGTCCAGAACGCGCGAGGGCATCCTGTTTCAAAGAAAAATAAACTATCTTGGGTTGAATTTTTTGTATCTTTCCCAAAATTGACGGTCATGCCTTTTGGCAACGATTTCCGATGCCGGAATGGCAGTGAGTTAGTTCAATTGCTGGAAAATATAAGGAGTAGGATCCAATCCGGGTGTGATGTGACAGCTTGCCCGACGGACTCCTGTTTTTCTGGGTGCACGTGAAAGGTGTATGGCTCGGGAGGAGATTCATGAATCTCGGACAAATCAGCATGTCGACAAAGGTGATCATGGTCATTGCTGTTCTGGCGATCTTTTTGGGCGTCAATACCGGTGTGGCTATCTGGGGCTTGGATCGATTGTTTACGGCCTCAGAACGAAGTCGGATCGCCGGGGAAGAAGCATCAGATGGCGGACGGTTGTTGCGTGTTATCACTTCGTTGAACCGAGCAGAGTTCAGGATTGCTGCCGACCCATCGCCGGAAACAGTTGCGGAGTTAAGTGCGCTTCTTGAAGAAGAACGTACGCAGTTTCGGAAAACTGTCGAAAAGCTTGAGAAAACAGCAGGTCCGGAACAGCAAAAAGAACTGAATGTAATTTTCTCAAGCTATGAAGACTATCGGGACCGGGTTTCCAGCACCATTGAGCTCGCTACACAAAGTAGCGGAGAAAATACCGCCGCTTTGCGCGATAGATTGGTGGGCGCTGCTTTGCAGAACCGGCGCAACGCAACCGAACTAAATGACACGATCCGGATATATCTTGAAATTGCTGAAAACCGGATGACGACACTTGGTGCAACATCGGATCAACTGTTTTCAAACATACGTAGCGGCATGTTGATCTTCTCGGTTGTTGCGATTGTAATCGGGTTTGGACTTGGTTTGTATATATCGCGGCAGGGTATCATCATACCAATTCGAGGCATCGTCAGGGCACTTAAGCAGCTTTCAGACGGTAATCTGGAAACCAAACTTTATGGTGTCGGGCGCAAGGACGAAATCGGTGATATCGCTGCCGCGATGCAGGTGTTTCAGAAAAACATGTTGCGCACCCAGAGATTGGAAGAAGAGGCAGACGAAAAAGAACGTCTCGCCGAAGAAAAGCGCATACGCCAACTCAACAAAATGGCCGATGATTTTGAGCATACCGTCGGTGGTGTTGTTTCGGTCGTTGCATCGGCCGCGGTCGAACTTGAAACAGCTGCCGAAACCCTGACCACAACTCTTGATGAGGCGAACTCGCAGGCTTCAACGGTTGCGTCAGCCTCGCATCAGGCCTCGACCAATGTTGAGACCGTCGCGGCTGCTTGCGAACAACTGGCTTCTTCGATCAGTGAGATTGGCCATCAAATGCAAAATGCGACCAATATCACCGGATCGGCTGATGAGAACGCAAACAATACCCGTCTTACCGCGGAACAGATGGTGGCGTCGGTTCAGAAGATTGGCGAAGTTGTAACCCTTATTCAAGATATTGCGGCACAAACCAATCTTCTTGCGCTCAATGCCACGATTGAGGCCGCGCGCGCAGGGGACGCGGGTAAAGGCTTTGCCGTTGTCGCCAGCGAGGTTAAAAATCTGGCCACACAGACGGCCAAGGCGACCGAGAATATTACAACGCATATCTCAGAAGTTCAGGACGTCACACAATCAACGGCGACAGCAATCGAAAGCATTTCTGCAGTGATTGCCGAAGTGCGTGACACCTCGACGAACATCTCTGCAGCAGTGGAACAGCAGGATGCTGCCACTCAGGAAATTGCCCGAAATGTTAGTCAGGCTTCCGAAGGAACGGGTGAAGTTAATGCGTCAATCACGTTGGTGAGCGAGGCGGCACAAGAAGGTGGTCAAGCTGCAAATGAAGTGCTTTCAAGTGCACGTGAGTTGTCCCGTTCTGCAGATACCTTGCGCCAAGAGGTTGGGAAGTTTGTTGATGCGGTACGCGCTGCATAGTTGCTCTCACAAAGGCGCCGTATCCGTTACGGCGCTTTTGTCACCGGTCATGGCTTAGGCTTATCTGGAACGTCACCGAGGAAATCAACCAGACTGACCTGACCAGAACCCCGGCGCAGCGGCTTGGGCTGGCTTTCATCTGGCGCCCATGCCGTCAAATAGATGACTTGAAACTTCGCATGTATCCGGCCATCGGGTTGCGCATGACGTTCGTGATAGATCGCAGCAGCACGTGCCAATGTACTGCGTTTGGTGAACTTTTTGGATCGTTTGGCAACAATGTTGCTTTCGCCCATCCCCGAAAGGTCGCGCATCAGTTTAAGCGCATCGGGATAATCAATCGTGATGTCATCGGCATCCACCACTGGCAGGGCAAAGCCGCTGCGTTGAAGCAATGCACCAGCATCTTTAACATCGACAAACGGGGAAACACGCGGCGATACGCCGCCTTCTTCTTCGGCCTCGGCCGTCATCAGGGCTTCGCGCAGGCCTTTAAGCGTCTCCCCACCAAGCATGCAGGCCAGAAACAACCCGTCGGATTTCAGCGCACGACGCGCCTGAAGCAACATGCCCGGCAGATCATTGACCCAATGCAGGCTGAGGTTCGACAAGATCAGATCAAGCGACCCTTCGGCAAAGGGCAGGAATTCTTCATCCGCCACCATGCTGGACCGGCCATTAAGATCACGCGCGACCTTGGCATAACGATAGGAAATATCAGCTTGATGCAGGGTTTCAACCCGGCTGCTTGCGGCAAGGATCTGTGCCAACTCACCACTATGACAGCCAAGATCAACCGCATGCGGGAAATTGCGCGTGGTGTCCTCTAACCGGTCGGCCAGCCGGTCGGCGGTTTCGGCAAACAGGAAGTTGAACTCGGACGCGCGCGATGCGGCGCGGTCGCGGCGCAGTTTAAGGATATGACGATCAAAGACCGTGATCGGATCGGCCATGGGGCGGGAAGCTCCGGCAAAGTCGTTTTAAATGTTACGACCTAGATAGAGCGTCCCGCCCCATGGTGCAATCGAAGATCGGCCTTAAAGTTCCAATATGAGCGGCGCATCACCGTCGGTTTCGGATGCGGCGGGCATAGCACAGCAGATCAGGGCCTCGTCGGAGTTAAAGGTCGCACTGGGCTGTGTTTTATAGGTCACGCGACCTTGCGCAATTTTGGTCCGGCATGTGCCGCAATTCCCACCGCGGCAGCTGGCTTCCGGGGCAAGTCCGGCGTCCTCGGCAAGTTCAAGCAACGTCTTGTCGGCGTCGGGTTGCCAGATGGCCGTCTGACCGGATTTCGCGAATTCGACCTGTGTTGCTTTGGAGCTCGCCGGGGCGAGTTCGGGCAACTGGTCATTGGCATCAAGGCTTCGTTGCAGCGATGCGGGGCCAAAGGCCTCGGCATGGATACGGTTATTGGTAATGTTTAGCCCGCGCAGCCCATCATACATCGCCTGCATGAAGGGCGGCGGCCCGCACAGATAAAAATCAAAATCATCAAACGGCAGCAGGGACCGAAGCAAATTCATGTCGATATGACCCGATGCTTCATAATCCTTGCGTGGTTCTGCCCCATCTGTATCGGCCAGAACCCGGACAAGGCGAATGTTGCCCTGTGCGACTTTCACAAGTTCAATGATCTCGCTGTCAAAGGCCCGGTCAGTGAGACTGCGGGCAGAATAAAACAGCCATGTCGGACGGAAACCGCGCGTGCGCAGTCCTTCATAGACAATATGGCGCAGCATCGAAATCATTGGTGTAATGCCAATGCCACCTGCCATCAGAACGACGGGCCGCTTTGCGTCGGCATCAAGGTGAAACTCCCCGGCAGGTGCCCGTGCCTCGATCACATCGCCAACGCGCAGGGTGTCGTGCAAGTGGCTTGAGACAACACCTTCGCGCTTTACGCTGATGCGATAGGTATCATCCGATGGCCCATTTGAAAGCGTATAGGTTCGGATCAACGGCGTGTCCGTGCCGGGTATCTGCACACGGATCGGTAAATGCTGTCCTGCTTTGTTGGGTAAAGTGCCATTCTGATCTGCCGGTTCAAGGTGGAACGATTTGATCAGGTGGTTTTCCTCGGTAATCCGGGCAATTTTGAACGGACGCCAGCTTCTTGCCGCTTCAATGGCCGCAAGGTTCCGTGCCGCACTTTCCCAATCGCCGGTCAGAAGGCTGTTGGGCGATGCGCCGTCCGCTTGATCGCGCCAGCGTATCGGCAGGGCAGATTTCCTGAAAACCACCTTGCGCGGGAAAACACGCCAAAGGCGTTCAGCCCCCTGAAAGGCGGCAATTTCCGGCCCTTCGACAATGACGTCGGCATCGCCGGTGATTTGCAGGACATTGCCCGTGTTAAAATCGGTAAAGATCAACCCTGCCTTCGGGTTGGTCAGGATATTGCCCAGCGTGTTGAAAAACAGGTTTCCGGCAAAATCGGGAATGGTCAGGGTGCCGTCGGCGTCTATGTGGACAAACCCGGCTTTGCCGCCGCGATGGGATACATCTACTTCGCGTTTTTTTCCGGCACGATCAACATAGGTTGCGACAAAAAAGGTGTCGGCAGCGGCAATGATCGCCCGCGCCCGTTCATCAAGTTCTGCCGACGTTTCGGGGGACGACGCGGCAGGGGCAAGTGGATCACGGATGAATTCAAAATCGCGCAGATGGATATACTGCGGGCAATTGCCATAGCTGTGCCCGACCTCGATGGTAAAGTGATCATCGGAAGAATGCGCAATTGTACCGTTCATACGGTTACGCCGTCTGGTATGCAGTTCAATCCCGATCATGCCGATCGCCGTACCGTCACCTATGCCGGCATCCGCAGGATCGGTCGCATCGCGCGGGATGCTGACCGAAAGATGATGGGGATCAGGTGAGCTGAGAAATCCGGGGTGGTTGGCGCGAAGGGTTGCCCAGACATCGCCCGCATCATCCACCGTGCCAAATACGGCAAAGGGCAGTTGCGGATAGAACTGACGATGTTGATCAATCAGATGATCACGCAGCACGCGTTTGCCCATCTCGGCCATCTTTGTCTCGACACCGACCAACTGTTGCATGTGGATCTCGCCCTCATGCCACGGGCCGGAAGTGTCCGCACCTGACGGCGTGAATTGGACGGGGGCGGAAGATGGGATTTTTGAGGGCGATGCACTGCGCGTGTTCATGACAGTTTCCTTTTCGACGGACGAGGCTCAGGGCCGGTCTGGGGGCAGGGGGAGTTTGAGCGGGGGCACAAACACAGTGAAAGACCGACCCAGCCCGTCAGATCGCCTTACGAAGACCGGCGACTGATTGCTCAAAGGGAACGAAACCGGGCAGGGCTTCAACCCGTTTTAGCCACGCGCGCACATTGTCATAGGCGGCAAGGTCAACATTGCCTTCCGGTGCATTGGCGATATAGCTGTAAAGCGCGATATCGGCGATGGTCGGATGATCAAGCGCAATCCAGTCGTTGCCCGAAAGCTGGCTCTCAATCTGGGTAAGGATGGCATGGGCGCGTGCAATGACTTCCTCGGCGTTGAACGGCGCATTGAAAACCGTGACCAGACGGGCTGCACAAACGCCATAGGCAATCTGCCCGGCCGCGACGGAAAGCCATTTCTGAACTTTTGCGGCACCTTCGGCGTCTTCGGGCAGCCAGTCGGTTGCACCAAGCTTCTTGGCGACATAGGTCATGATGGCAATTGAATCGGCAATCACGACATCACCATCTTCAAGAACCGGAACTTGACCAAGCGGGTTCAGTTTAAGGAATTCCGGTGATTTATGTGCGCCGTTTGGTAAATCGACAATGCTTACCTCGTGCTCAACACCCAGAAGGCTCAGGAAAAGATGGGCACGGTGGGCATGACCCGAAAGCGGGAAATGATGCAGTTTCATGATCGCGATCCTTTTCGTGGACATTGTTTATGGGGTGATCTGATCATGATTGTTGGCTCATAATTAAGGAATATGGTTTTATGGGAATTCATTATTCCGAAATATGGAATAATTAGTTAGCGGTCGGGAAAGCATCATGGATCGATTTCAGGCAATGCGAATTTTTGTCCGCGTCGTCGAGGCGCGCAGCTTCGCCGAAGCAGCGCGGCAATTACATTCAAGTCCACCCGCAGTCACACGTGCGGTGGCATATCTTGAAGAAATCACCGGTGCGCGGCTACTGACCCGGACAACAAGATCGGTGACCCTGACCGAACCAGGCGCGCGCTATTATGCCGATTGTAAACGTCTGCTTGCCGCCTTGAACGAGGCCGAAGCCGCCGCAGGGGGCGAGTATGCCAAGCCGAGCGGCACATTGACGATCACCGCCCCGGTTTTGTTCGGGCAGATGTATGTTTTTCCGGTTCTGACTGAATTTCTTGATCTTTATCCCGAGATGCGCGGCCATGCACTGTTGCTCGACCGGATTGTCAATATTGTCGATGAAGGTATCGATATTGCCATTCGCATCGGGCACATGGCCGATACATCCATGAGCGCGATCAAGGTCGGGACGGTGCGCCACATCGTTTGCGGTTCACCAGACTACTTTGCACGAAATGGCAGGCCGCAGGTCCCCGCAGACCTTGGCGCACATAAGGTTATTGCATCGACCGGATCCTCGATACCCCTTGACTGGCAATTTGGCCGGGATCAGAAAATCAATCTTTCCGTGACCGCACGCTTGCAAAGTAATTCGATCGCAGCCGGCCGCCAGGCAGCAATTGACGGCTGGGGACTAATGCGTCTGCTGTCCTATCAGGCGGCCCCCTATGTTCAGGATGGATTGCTTGAAGTGGTTCTAACTGAGTATGAGCCCGAACCACTGCCGATCCATATTGTCCATCCCGAAGGCCGCCATGCATCCGCCAAGGTGCGTTCCTTTATCGATCTGGCGGTGGATCGTCTGCGGGCAGACGCGCGCATTAATTAGGAAGGTAGATTTTAGGGTCAGGCCCTGGTCCCGACACATGCTATATTCCGGTTCCAGTTCAGTGTTTTGGGGCATCTGGTGGGTATTTCATCGTCGCAAATTGGCCGTGCCATCGGCAATGTGGTGCAAATCGGGTTGCGAACCGTTTTACCACCGCGTTGCGGCGGATGTGGGGAAATTACCGACACCACCCATGCGGTCTGTGCCGATTGCTGGGCCGGATTGCGGTTTATCACCGCCCCGCAGTGTGCGTGTTGTGGATATCCGTTCGAACTCGATGTTAGCGCTAACATCGAGGCTATTGACCAAAACTCGGATGGTAAAATCCTGTGCGGGAACTGCCATCAAAAGAAACCGGCCTTTGATCAGGCACGTGCGGCCTTGGTCTATGACGATCATAGCCGCGAGTATCTTCTGCGGTTCAAGCATGCGGATCGCACCGACCTGACCCCGCTTCTGGCGCGTTGGATGTTTCAGGCCGGACACGATATGTGGGGAGATGCGACGTTGATTCTACCGGTCCCCTTACATCGTCGTCGTTTGTTATCGCGGCGCTACAATCAGTCGGGGCTTTTGGCGCAAAGGCTTTCGCGTCACACTGGAATTTCCTGGGATAGTTTGGTGTTACGGCGGGATCGCAATACACGAAGCCTTGGCGGATTGGGCCCATCTTCGCGCAAACGCGAGGTTGGCGGGGCCTTTCGCATTGATGAAGCCCGCGCAGGTCGTCTTGGTCTTGCCGGGGCCAATGTTGTTTTAGTCGATGATGTGCTGACAACCGGGGCAACCGCCAATGCCTGTGCCAGCAGTTTAAAGCGGGCCGGGGCCATGCACGTATCCGTGATCACAGTTGCACGTGTCGTGCGATGACGCGGTGCAGAATTTCTGATATACAGCCCTCATCCAAACTGAATTTCACGCCATATCATGTATTGGTTTCCCGGATTTCCGGGCGATTAAGGGTGATTGGCGGATAGAATAAGGAAGATAACCATATGGCAAAAGTTGAAGTGTATGCCACCGAATGGTGCCCGTTCTGCAAACGCGCGCGTAAGCTTTTGGAAGAAAAAGGTGCCAAGTACCAGTTGATCGACGTGATGATGGAGCCACGGCGCAAAAAGGAAATGATGGACCGTGCAAACGGAAAACATACCGTGCCGCAAATCTTCATCAATGACGAACATATCGGCGGCTGTGACGAACTGATGGCGCTAAACGCCAAGGGCGATCTGGACACCAAGCTGTCTGCATAAGTTCAAGATTCTAGGCGACTAAATCGGGTGGCAATGATCGTTGCCACCCGTTTATTTTTTGATGTCGGATACGGTTTCAAGCGTTTTGCGAAATTCCGAAAATGCCGGGGTTTCAAATCCCGGGCGGCAGGCCAGAACAGTATCAACAGTCATGAGCGGATGTTCCTTGACCGGGCCAATATGGCGCATCAGATCAACGACACTGCGTGGCATGATGCTGATGCATGAACCTGCTGCTGTGCAGGCAAACATCGCGTGATAGGAACCGACTTCCTGAACCGCGAAATGTTCCTTGATTGATCCAAAACCGGTCAGCCATTCCTCCGCCAGCATGCGATAGGTGCAACCCGGTGCAAAGGCGGCCAATGCTTTTGGTTTGATATCGCTGGCATGCCGGATATCGGGATGTCCGGGCGGCAACAGCAGAACCAGCTGTTCGCGAAACAGGGCGTGCGTATCAAGTGTTCCGGGTTCCAGCCACCATTCACCCGACGGAACTGCAATCAGCGCGCAATCAATACGTCGTGCCAGAAGGGCATCAATAAGCTGGCGGGTGGGGGCGGTTGAAAGTTCGATTGTGACGTCGGGCCATGCCTTGTTATATGCCGCAAGTGGCACGGGAAGGCGGCTGGCAACCGTGCTTTCCATTGATCCGACACGCAAGGTTCCGCAAGGAGCCGACGGATTAACAACCTGTCGGGCTTCATCGGCAAGGTTCAGAATGCGATCCGCATATTCCAGAAAAGTTTCACCTTCCTGTGTCAGCAGCATGCGCTTTTTGTCACGTTGAAACAGGGCAACACCGATTTCTGTTTCGAGTTGCTGGATGCGCGTGGTGACGTTTGATGGCACCCGGCCAAGCCGTTCGGCTGCGCGTGTAATTCCCTGTTCTTTTGCGACGGTGCGAAAAATTGCCAGCGATGCATGATCCATCGTGAGTTCTCCAGTGCGGAATTTTCTTGAATTTATATTCATTATTAAAGAATATATGTCAATATTAATTCTGAATTCATGAAGGATATACGTGCCAGATGGTGCGAAAACCTCCGGGAGGACCGAAATGCTTGATACGCTTGGTGTGACATTGCCGATTGTACAGGCCCCGATGGCCGGGGTTTCTACCCCGGTACTTGCCGCAGCGGTTTCCAATGCAGGGGGCTTGGGATCGATTGGTATCGGCGCGACTGATCCGTCCGGTGCGCGCAAAATGATCGAGGAATTACGTGCTGCGACCGACCGTGCCTTCAACGTCAATGTGTTCGTGCATGAAACACCCCAACCGGACCGGGCGCGCGAAGCGGAGTGGCTTGACGCGTTAAGGCCGTATTTTGACGCGTTCGGTGCACCGCCGCCGTCAAGTTTGCGCACCATCTATAAAAGCTTTGCCGATGATCCGGAAATGCTCAAACTTTTGATCGATATGAAACCGGCTGTGGTCAGCCTGCATTTCGGATTGCCGTCTGCCGATGCGATTGCAGCCTTAAAGCAGGCCGGGATCACGCTGTTTGCGACGGCTACCAGTCTGGACGAGGCACGCAAGATTGAGGCGGCGGGCATTGATGTCATTGTTGCGCAGGGGATTGAGGCTGGCGGTCATCGCGGCGTTTTTGACCCGCATGCGCACGATGATGGTTTGGGGACCGTCGCATTGACCCGTCTGCTGGTACGCCATTGCACTTTGCCGGTTGTTGCAGCCGGGGGCATCATGGATGGTGCGGGGATTGCCGCCGTACGTGATCTTGGTGCCGTTGCCGCCCAACTGGGGACGGCATTTATCGCATGCCCGGAAACGTCGGCCGATGACGGATATCGCAAAGCACTTATGGGGGATGGTGCACATCATACCCAACTGACATCGCAGATTTCTGGGCGTCCGGCCCGGGCGATTGCAAACCGTTTTACGGCTTTGGGGGATGCTTTGGACGTTTCCGTGCCATCCTATCCGATTGCTTATGACGCGGGAAAAGCATTGAATGCTGCGGCCAAGGCACAGGGTGAATATGGCTTTGGGGCGCAATGGGCCGGGCAGGGCGCGCCGCTTGCACGTGCGATGCCCGTAGCCGAGCTTGTCGCGACCCTGATGCAGGAACTCGACGCGGTGGATCGGAGCTAATACCTTACTGAAAATCAAAACCCCCGATCAAGATGACCGGGGGTTTTGTTGGTGGTGGCACGGGGGATTGGGTTTATTAGGAAAATATCTGTTCCATTTCCTTGCGAAACGCGATGGCCGGATCATGAGCATCAAATTCAACATCATCCCATGTCAGTACCTGATCACAGGCAACCGCACGTTTGATTTTCAAATGATGGGCCAACCCGATCGGAAGCGCATTACGGGCGCGCGATGTTTTGGCCGGCATCAGTTTTCCGTAAACGGTAAAGCCGCCTTCACCATCCAGCATGTCACCAACCGCAAGGTCACGTTTGACGGTGGCAACCGCATCACCAGACCAGACACGCGATGATCCGGTGGCCTCATGGCGGAGTGCTGCGGACGCCACCGAAATGCCAAGTTCCAGCCCGATCAGGTGATAGGGTTTGTACATTGTCGAATATTGGCCGGTCGGATCGGTGAGTAAGCCGTATTCGGAAAAGCAGCGCGCGACATAATCACTCGGCGCTTCAAACGTGACATAAACGCCCCAGCGCAGATCGCGAAACACCGGGCGGGTATCGCGTTCAAGGC
Source organism: Thalassospira lucentensis MCCC 1A00383 = DSM 14000 (assembly GCF_000421265.1). Classification (GTDB taxonomy): domain Bacteria; phylum Pseudomonadota; class Alphaproteobacteria; order Rhodospirillales; family Thalassospiraceae; genus Thalassospira; species Thalassospira lucentensis. The sequence goes on from NZ_ATWN01000007.1 coordinate 196,988, forward strand.
TGGACACCACCTCGACCGTGCCCTTGCGGTCCAGAATGCCGCCACTTTCACGCGGAGATAAAAGGCGCGGCAGATCATCAACCCCGCAGGCCGGGAATTGCAGCCCGCAGTCTTGCGGGATGAGGTCGCAGGCGTTGGACACCGCCGCCATTTCGATGGCCGATTTGGTACCATCAAGGAAGCTGTTGAAAATTTGCGGGTTCATGCCGCCAGCCTTGGCCTGATCAGGTGTCAGACCATAGTGGGTCCAGACATCATCAGGGGTGACGTGATGATAAATCGGCAGGTACTTTGTGCCCTTGCCCGCACAAACGACCGACAGGCCCACCGCGCGTGCCCAATCAACCATTTCGGCAATCAGGGCCGGTTGATCGCCATAGGCCATGGAATAAACCAGACCGGCGGCCTCGGCCCGTTTGGCCAAAAGCGGCCCGGCAAGAACATCGGCCTCGACATTGACCATGACGATATGACGGCCATGCTCAATCGCCTTTAACCCAAACCGAATACCCGCCGCCGGGCTGCCGGTGGCATCAATGATGACTTCAAGCCCATCGGCCTCGATCAGGGCATCGGCGTCTTCGGTGAGCCATGTGGTGCCGTTTTTAAGGGCCGATGCCGGGTTGGGTGCGCCATATTGCTCCGCCGACCATCCGACACGTTTAAGGGCGTCTTTGGCGCGGTCAATGCTGAGATCGGCAATGCCCAGAACGTGATAGCCCGGATGATGCCCGGCCTGACTTAAAAACATCGATCCAAATTTACCCGCCCCGATGATGCCAACCCGAACCGGATTGCCCTCATCGGCACGTTTACGCAGTTTTGCGTCGAGATTCATTTTATTCTCCAGCCCCGGAACTTTTTATGCCGCAGATTGCTTTGAAACCAGCTCATCAAGGCAGTCATCGGCAAGTGGCGTGATCGGGGTAAAGTCCCGATGCGCGATCCATGGTTTGCGATTGAACGCCCGGATGTGGTTGGACACTGCACAGAGGCTGAGATAGACAATCGTTCGGTCAAACGGGCTGATGTTGGGCGGGCTGGCATGGACCAGATTGCCATGGAACATCACAACCGATCCAGCCGGACCAACCGGGGCTTCGCAGCCGCCATCTTTTGCCAGTTCGGTCACTGTTTCGCGATCAAGTGTCCATAGCGGATAGGACGTGGTTTCAAGGTCATGTCCGGCTTTAAGCACACCGGCCTTGTGGCTTTTGGGGATAAACAAAAGCGGGCCGTTGGCCGGGGTGACGTCTTCGAGGAACAGGGCAATGTTAAAGGCGCGCGGTTCGGGCATTTCGTCATCGCGCTGCCAGGTGCCATAATCTTGATGCCACTGCCAAACCGCGCCATCAAAGGCGGCCTTGGCGTTGATTTTGTATTGATGCATGTAGACCTGTTCATCCAAAAACTGTTCAACAGGTTCAATCAGGCGGGGATGGGCGCCAAGGCGGCGGTGGGCATCATTATAGGTGTGCGCGGCAAAGGCCGTTCGGGCAACACCGGATGTCTCGCGCCAGACCTCTTCGCGGTCGGAGGCATAAATCTTGCGGGCTTCGGACAGAAGCAAGGCGGCTTCGTCGCGGGAAAACAGTTCGGGTAGAAAAACAAAGCCCTTTTCGCGAAATTCGGCAAGTGCCGTTTCGTTGAGTTTCATGATGTTTCCTCCGATCCGCACAGTGTTGTTTTTATGGTGCGGCTGATGCCCGGTTGCGGGCGGTTAATTTGTTTGGGTCTCGGTATCCTTCATTCTCGACGTCAGGCGGTGCTTGGCATTGTTGCTATGGTTAATGGCAAGCTTTTGGGCACGGTCGCCATCGCCGGCGCAGATCGCGTCGGCGATGGCTTCATGTTCCGTCCAGATCGGATCTCGGGACGATCCGCTCTGAAGATAGGCATGCATAACACGCCGAATTTGCAGCCAGACGGCTGCAGATGCCTCAGGCAATAGGGGATTGCCTGATAGGCGATAGATCGTTTGATGGAATGCGACATCGGCTGCAACAAGGTCTGCGGTGTCGCCGCTGCCCAGAGCGTGGTGTCCCTGTTGTATGGCAGCCCGCAGAGCCGATTTCCGGTTAACATCCAAGGATTGAGCCGCAAGACGGGCCGCGAGCCCGTCAAAGGCTTCTCGCAGGTCATAAACGTGACGGACCAGATTGGCATCCACTTGGGAAACGCGATATCCGCGCCGCCCCATTGGTTCAACCAGTCCGTCACGACGCAGCAACCCCAGAGCTTGCAACACTGGTTGCCGCGAGACATTGAGCTCCTCGGCAATAGCTTCCTGACGCAAAGGCGTTCCGGGAGGGAGAGCACCAGAACACAGCGCATCGACCAAACGGTCGTGCACTTCGTCAGTCAGGCTTTTGCGACCGGAAAGAGGTTCCATCTTCAATCCTTCTTAGGTGTACGGAATACTGTATACACTAATTTAAAAGCGCGAAAGAGGGAATTTCCCGATGTGGCAATTAGTCATAAATTATGAATAATTGTCCTGATTGTGTGTTTTAGGTGAAAAGTCTTTGCGGCGGCTCAGAACCTGGTCATCGACACGGAGGATCGTGGGTTTATATTTGTATGACTTATGGCAAATGAGACTTGCCGCCCCGGACTGACATCTCCATCATCATATGGATGATCGTAAAAAGGAGATTGCGTCATGACCCGTTTCATTGCTGCCTGCGTTCAGGTCAATTCCCGTGATGACATGACTGATAACCTTGCGCGTGCGGCGACCTATGCCCGCGATGCGCATGCGGTTGGGGCGCGGTTGATCGCATTTCCTGAAAACATATCAATGATGTCGTTTGGCGGGGAAAATGTCCGTGCGGCGGCCTTCCTTGAAGACGAGCATCCCGGACTGGCGTTTTTTGCTGATCTTGCCAAGGAATTGGAGGCGACCCTCATTGTCGGATCGCTGCATGTAAAAGCACGCGACGAGGATCGGGTGGCCAATCGCTGCTTTGTGATCGGGCCAGATGGCAATATCATCATATCATATGATAAAATACATATGTTTGATGTCGATCTGGCCAATGGGGAAAGCTACCGCGAAAGCAAAACATTCCGTCCCGGCGATGCGGCCCGCGTGGCGGAAACAGACTATGGCAAAATCGGTGTGTCGATTTGTTATGACGTGCGGTTTCCTCATCTGTTTCGCGATTATGCCAAGGCCGGGGCAAAGATACTGAGCATTCCCGCGGCCTTTACCCGCACCACCGGGCAGGCACATTGGCATACGCTTTTAAAAGCACGCGCGATTGAAAACGGCTGTTTTGTGATTGCGGCTGCGCAGTGCGGGGAGCATCCGGGCAACCGGCAAACATTTGGTCATTCGCTGATCATTGATCCGTGGGGCAACGTTCTGGCCGATGGCGGGACCGATCCCGGCTTTATCACCGCCGAGATCGATCTGGATCGGGTGGAGGAAATCCGACGCATGGTGCCGTCGCTGCAAAACGAGCAGAGCTATAAACCCTGTTAGGTTATTGATCGGCTCGTTTGGGTGAAGCGATCAGGAATAGCTGACGATTTCAAACTCGATGCCGTCTTCATCATCGAAATAAAACCGGCGACCGGGTTCGTAGTCGGCGTGGTTTTTGGTTTGATAGCCAGATGCCTTGATCCGTTGTTCGGTGGCATCAAGATCATCCACCACAATCGCCACATGGTTCAGGCCGCCACGGGTTTCATAGGAACTTTCGGAACCGTCATTTGGTTTGCCCGGCGAATAGAGTGCGACGTAACTGGATGTTTTGCCAACATGATAGGTCGTGCCATCATGGATCGCGGCCCCATGCCAGCGGATATGCCAGCCAAACCAGTCACACAGCCGCTGTGCGGTTTTGGCGGGATCGGAAACGGTGAAATTCACATGTTCAAGAAATGCTTCAGCCATGGCGGTTCTCCTTATTTGATGGGTTAGCTTATTCCTTTGTCCTAATTCCTCAAGTTAAGTTGAGGTCAAATGTTTTTTGACATTGTTTTTAAGGGGAAGTTTTAGGGGTGCATCGTTAAGATCACGCAAGCTCACGAAACAGTGTCGCAACGTCATTTCGATTTTATCGCCCCATCGGTCAATCTTTGGGCATGGCGTAAATTCAACCGGAGAATCTGGGAAATGTTAAAGCGATTTTTGATGAGTTCGGCAGTGCTTGTTGCCATGTCGGGGGCAGCGATTGCCGGTGAGCAATATGTTGATGAAACCGGCTTTGCGATTAGCGGTTATGACGCGGTGGCCTATTTCAATTTGCCACAAAAAGATCCCGGCATGATGCAGCCCCATGCCGTGCCGGGCCGGGCGGATATCACCGCGGACTATAACGGTGCGACATGGGCGTTTGCCAGTGCCGAGAACCGCGACATGTTTCTGGCCAACCCGGAAAAATACGCCCCGAAATATGATGGCCATTGCGCCTATGGCGTTGCCAAGGGCGGCAAGGTGCCTGCCAATCCCAACCTGTGGCGGATTGTCGATGGGGAACTTTATCTTAACATCACCCCGGCGGTGGTTGGGTTCTGGAATGAAGATATCAACGGCAACATCAGTACTGCCGAAGGCAATTGGTCCGGTCTTGAGGCCAAGGATGCCTCGGGGAAAAGCTGGACTGCAATCAGCGATAATGACGGCACCTATGATGGTCCTGCACCGATAAAATAAGGTGTGGAAGCATTGCCAGAGCGTATGAAAGCCTAAAAAGAAACAAGCCAGCTGCGATATGCAACTGGCTTGTTTTTATAGGTTATGGGTTTGGTGCGATTAGCTGGCGATTTCGCCGCCATCCTGCTTGGTAATTGCGACAACGGATGGACGCGGAGGCATGCCATCGGCAAAGTCCGGCCAGCGCGTACTTGGCGCGTCAAATGTCGAGCCATCCGCAGGATGCTGGACCGCGACAAACAAGGTCGTCCCGTCCGGGGTGAATTCCGGACCGCACATTTCAGCACCTTCCGGGCACGCAAAGAAGAATTTGGTCAAGGCCCGGCCCGCACCAGATACGTCGGTTGCATGCATGCCGTCCGGAATATCGGATTTTGGTGCGCCATCGGTTGAAATCCACAAGCGTCCCTTGTGGTCGACGGCCATGTTGTCGGGGCAGGAAACCCAGCTTTCGGCGCCGGGATGATACGACGATTTGTCGTCTGAATTTGCCGGATTGCCGCCGAGAAGGAAGATGTCCCACGTGAAGGTATCTGCGGTGTGATCGGCGTCCTTGCCCGTGCCACCCGGAGGCGTCAGTTCGAGCACGTGACCATGGATGTTTTCAACGCGCGGATTGACGATATTGGCTTCTTTGCGTTTTGAGTTGTTGGTCAGCATGACATAGACCTTGCCATTGACCGGGTTTGGTTCGACATCTTCGGGCCGGTCCATTTGGGTCGCGCCAAGAAGATCAGCCGCACGGCGCGTTTCGATCAGAACATCGGCCTGACTGTTAAAGTCGTTTTGGGCTGTCAGCGGACCATCACCGTGAACCAGTGGCATCCAGTTTACGCTGCCATCTTCGTTGAATTTGGCAACGTAAAGCGTGCCGTCTTCAAGAATGTCCATATTGGCGGCGCGGTCATTCGGATTGAATTTTTTCGATGCGACAAATTTGTACAAGTAATCGAAACGCTGATCATCCCCGGAATAGGCGACAACCGAGTTATCCTTGTTGAGGATGACGGTCGCGCCTTCGTGCTTGAAGCGGCCAAGGGCGCTGCGTTTTTTTGGCGTTGAGGTCGGATCATACGGATCGATTTCGACCATCCAGCCGAATTTGTTCGGCTCGTTCGGTTCTTTTTCCACATTGAAGCGGTCGAAATATTTGACCCAGCTGTACCAACTGTCAGTGCTGATGCCCAGGCGCTTGTAATTGCGTTCTTCGTTGGTTTTGCTGATGTCGCCACCAAAGTATCCGTTGAAGTTTTCCTCGGCGATCAGGATCGTGCCCCATGGGGTTTTGCCACCAGCACAATTGTTAAGTGTGCCGATAACCCGTGTACCGGTTGGGTCGCTGCTGGTTTTTAGGCGGTCATGGCCTGCGACTGCACCTGTAATGACCATTTCCGTATCAAGAGCAGAGATGCGGCGTGCATATTTCGATCCGTCGACGACCTGCCACGTGCCGCCGGTTTTTTTGACTTCAACGACGGAATGCCCGTGGGCGGCAATTTCATGAAGTGCCTGTTCTTGCGATACGCCCATCGCATCTTTGAGGCCCGGCCACATCAGTTCGGCATTGGTGTATTCATGGTTGACGCATAGCAGGCCGTGATCGGAGCTATCAGAACCAATCGGCAGCGGCATGAATGCGATGAAATCGTTATTATATCCAAACTGTTTGTTTTGCGAGACGGCATCAACGGCCCCTGGCACGAACGCCGGCGCATCAGCCACAACCTTGTCGCCGTAACGAATGAGAATATTGGCATCATAGCCATCGGCAACAGCGTGGGTTTTTGTAATTTTCTGCGGGATCGACTTAAAGGTCAGGGTCGATGCATCCTGTGCGCGGACCACGCCATTGGTTGCCATATAGGCACCTGCAACGGCGGAAGTTGCCATGAGGCCCTTGAAAAATCCACGGCGGGAAAGACGCGCATTGATCAGGTCGGCAACGCGGGGGTTGCTGGTTGGATTAGATGGGATGTCGTCTTGATCTTCAATAATTTCAAATTGTTCGTTCATGGCAAATTCTCTCTCTTTTTTTTGGGCGGGCGGTGAAACCAATGAAGAGGAAGATGCCAGAAAGATGTGCGCGATGAGTGTGACACTTGTGTTGTTTTTTTGCTTTGCGAATGCGCATGGAATAAGAAGATTTTTTCCGCAGATTTTAGGTCCTGAGCCTAGGGCTTTCGGACAGCTATGGCCTGTTTGACCGCATGGGGATGTGGGGCGTTTTCGTGGTAAACGTCACCCTGCATCTGGTTGATTATGCGCCAGCCGGAAAACGCGGTCAGAAGTTCGTCTTCTTGTAACAGGAAGTCAGGAGACCGCGGGCGGCCAAATTGCTCATTGCCGATCATGAAGGTTTCATAGATCAGGGTGCCACCAGACCGAACCGCATCGCGCAGATGATCAAAAAGGGAGCGGTGCAGGTAATTGACCACAACAATCAGGTCAAACTGCCGGGTGCCCAACGGCCAGTGGCCGGTTTCAAGGTCGGCTTGCAGCCAGTCAATGCGTGCATCGGCGGCGCAATCGGTTTGGGAAAGATCACGGTCAAGGGCGGTTACCTGCCATCCGTGTTGGGCCAGCCAGAAACTATGCCGTCCTTTGCCACACGCAACATCAAGCGCACGGTTATGTCCCGGTGCAGGTGGAGGGACATTTTGGGTGATCCAGTGTGACGGCAATTGGGATGACATTTTCATAAATCTTGTTTATTGAAGGTTTTGCCTGTGGCTGGCGATGTTTGCCCGTAGGGCCATATTACAGTAATCATATCGTCATGCGATCAATACGGTTTGCACACATACCATCATGATTCTATTTCAGCTTAAATGCGAACATGATCACGAATTCGAAGGCTGGTTCAAGGACGGCGCGACCTATGACGCGCAGGCCGCCGGGGGTGATTTATCCTGCCCGGTTTGTGGCACGTCCAATGTTGGCAAGGCCTTGATGGCGCCGCGTCTTCGCACGACACGCCAAAAAGAAGATGCTGCTGAAAAACAGCGTCAGAAGGCGGTTGCCGAAGCCACCAAGACCGCGATTGCCGAAATCCGCAAACAGGTCGAAACCAATTGCGAGAATGTCGGTACCAAGTTCGCCGAAGAAGCCCGCAAAATCCATTATGGCGAAACCGAAAAGCGCGGCATCTACGGCGAAGCGTCGATCAAGGAAACTGCCGAACTGGTCGATGAGGGCATTGATATTCATGCCTTGCCCTGGGACGACAAGACCAAGAAAAACTGATCAAGAGATCAGGTTTCTATCACCTGTCGTTGTGCAAGGTTTTCCGGTCTTTCGGAACAGGCGTTTGCCCGTCTTTACGCCGCAGGTTTGCGCGCAATCACCATGTAATTGACGTCAAGGTCGCGGGGTGCCGGGGACCATTTGTCATTGATCGGGTTATAGGCGACACCGGTGATATCAACCATCTCAAGCCCGGAACCACGCAAGTAACCTGACATTTCCGACGGTTTGACGAATTTGCGCCAATCATGGGTTCCAGCGGGCACCCAGCGCAGAATGTATTCCGCGCCGATCTTGGCAAGGGCAAGGGATTTCAGCGTGCGGTTCAGGGTGGCGATAAACATCAAACCGCCCGGTTTAAGCACCGACGCGCAAGCCTGCATGAAGAACTGCGGGTCATCGACATGTTCGATGACTTCCATGTTCAGCACGACGTCAAACTGTTTGCCCTCATCGGCCAGCATTTCGGGCGTGCCACAGCGATAGTCGATCTCCAGCCCGGATTGTTGGGCGTGGACCTTGGCGACATCGATGTTGTTTTGCGCCGCATCGACGGAGATCATTTTGGCCCCCATGCGGGCAAGCGGTTCGGACAGAAGGCCCGCACCACACCCGATATCGATGATTTCGATGTCCTTGAGCGGTTCAATGGTGTTGGGATCGCGCCCAACATGCGCACAGATATTGTCGCGCAGGAGCCCCAAACGTACCGGGTTGAATTTATGCAGCGGCTTCATCACACCATTGGGATCCCACCATTCTTCAGCCATGGCGGAAAAACGTGCAATTTCCTCGGCATTGGCAGTGCGGCTGGTTTTGGTGGGGGCTTCCGACATGGCGTGGCTCCGAAGGCGTGATGTCAAATATGTCTGCACTGTTTACGCGGGGACGCCTAGCAAGGCAATACTTCGGTGCAAAACCGTGGCTGTCATATGTTGGTAGGGATGGACGTGCCAGCGATCTTTCTTGAGTTGTTTAGGGGGGCTGGTGACTTTGGAAAAGGTGCCCTGCACAAATGGTATGGATCATCAGGGTTATTAGGTAAATTTCGTCGAAAATTTCATTGAATTTGCCCATCACGAACGATTGGGAGCATTTTTGCAGAGAAAAAATGCATCGACGCAATTTATCGGCTTGGTTGATGCTTGTTTCGCAATGCGTATGGCAGTATTGATAACGCCGCCCGGATCAGGAGTAGCGCTGTATATAGAGCATGCACCCTTGGTTCGGCACCGGATCACATGCCGTCATTTTCGGATAGCCGATCGACGGCGAGCATAGCGGGGATACTTCATGGCCCGTATTGTCATGAAATTTGGCGGCACTTCGGTCGCCGATGTCGAAAAAATCAAGAATGTCGCACGCCGGGTTAAAACCGAGGTCGATGCAGGCAATCAGGTTGCGGTTGTTGTTTCCGCGATGTCGGGCAAGACCAACGAACTGGTTGGCTGGGCACAGGAAGTGTCGCCGATGTATGATGCGCGTGAATATGACGTCATCGTATCGTCGGGCGAACAGGTGACTGTCGGCCTTCTGGCGATGGCCCTACAAAGCATGGATGTGGCAGCACGGTCGTGGCTGGGATGGCAAATTCCGCTTAAGACCGATGGCGCACATGCCAAGGCACGCATCAAGGAAATCGACACCACCGAACTTGATAAACGCCTGAATGGTGGCGAAGTTGTCTGTGTGGCCGGGTTCCAGGGGATTGCACCCGATAACCGGATTACCACGCTGGGCCGTGGTGGGTCCGATACATCGGCGGTGGCACTGGCGGCGGCATTGAAGGCGGACCGCTGCGATATCTACACCGATGTTGAGGGGGTCTACACCACCGACCCGCGGATCGTGCCCAAGGCGCGCAAGATCGATAAGATTACCTACGAAGAAATGCTGGAACTCGCTTCGCTGGGTGCGAAGGTCCTACAAACCCGATCGGTTGAGATGGCGATGAACCATCGCGTCCGGGTGCAGGTCCGTTCGACCTTTAGCGAAGCAGAAGGAACACTTGTTGTAGACGAGGACGAGATCGTGGAACAGGAAGTCGTAAGCGGGATTGCCTATAGCCGTGACGAAGCCAAGATTACCTTGGTCAAGGTTGCGGACAAGCCGGGCATCGCTGCTTCTATCTTCAGCCCGTTGGCTGATGCGAATATCAATGTCGACATGATCGTGCAGAACGTCTCTGAAGACGGGAAAAGCACGGATATGACCTTTACCGTTCCGCGCGGAGAATTCCAGCGGGCGCTTCAGGTCATTGAAAAGAACAAGGCGCATATCGCCTATCAGGAACTGCTGAGCACATCGGATGTGACCAAAGTGTCGATCATTGGTGTTGGCATGCGGTCCCATGTTGGCGTGGCACGCAAAATGTTTGAGACCCTGGCTGAAAAGGGCATCAACATTCAGGTCATCTCAACCTCGGAAATCAAGGTCAGTGTTCTGATCGCCGAGGAATATACCGAACTTGCGGTTCGTGCCCTGCACACCGCATACGGTCTGGATGCCGATTAATTGCAACGGGGTTTTCGCGTTTTGCGCGATTAAGCCACTGTTAAAGTAAGTATAATACTACATACTAGCTGGGGCTTCTTGGTTTCAGCTTTCTTGATGAAATGGCAGGGGACCCATCGGTCTCCTGCATTTCTGCTTTGGGGTACAAAGAATATGAGCGATCCGAAATTTGACGCAGCACGTGCGCGCCTTGAAACTTTGTGGGCAGCGGGCAAGGAATTTCTGGGAACCGACTACGCCATTATGGCTGGCGCGATGTCGTGGGTGTCAGAACGTCACCTTGTGTCGGCTGTGTCGAATGGCGGTGGTTTCGGGGTGATTGCCTGTGGCTCGATGACGCCTGATTTGCTGTCAGCCGAAATTGCCGCAACCAAGGAAATGACCAAGAAGCCGTTTGGCGTCAATCTGATCACCATGCATCCGATGCTTGATGATCTGATTGACGTTTGCCGCGAACATAATGTTGGTCACGTGGTCCTTGCGGGTGGGTTGCCGTCATCGGCCTCGATCAAAAAGGCCAAGGAATTTGCCAAGGTTGTTTGTTTTGCCCCGGCACTTGTTTTAACCAAAAAGCTGATCCGCTCGGGTGCGGATGCGCTGGTGATCGAAGGCAGTGAGGCCGGTGGCCATATCGGCCCTGTGTCACTGACGGTTCTTGCACAGGAAATCTTGCCGCATGTTGCCGATGTACCGGTTTTCTGTGCTGGTGGTATTGGGCGCGGCGAAGCGATTACCGGGTTGCTTGAGCAGGGTGCATCTGGTGTGCAGATCGGCACCCGTCTTGTCTGTGCCGAGGAATGCATTGCCCATCCCGATTTCAAAAAGGCCTTTATCCGTGCCAGCGCACGTGATGCGATTACCACGGTTCAGCTTGATGACCGTTTCCCGGTTATTCCGGTGCGTGCCCTTGCCAACAAGGGGACCGATGAATTCCGCGATAAACAGCGTGCGGTGATTGAAAAGTTCCGCGCAGGTGAGCTAGATCAAGGCGAAGCCCAGCTTGAAATTGAACACTTCTGGGCCGGTGCATTGCGCCGTGCCGTGATTGACGGTGACGTTGAAAGTGGATCGGTTATGGCAGGGCAGTCGGTTGGTATGGTAAAGAAAGAACAACCGGTTACCGAAATTCTTGAAGAGCTGGTCGAACAGGCCGTTCAATCCCTGGTTAAGAGAGACGACTAAGACAGATGAGCATTCCGTCCGCCGCAGTTTCTGGCCCGCGACGCCTTTTAAAGCGCGTCCGCGACGTTATGGCTGGACCGGGGACTGCGGAGGAACGCCTTGGACAGATCGTGACCATTATTGCTGCTGATATGGTGGCAGAGGTGTGTTCGGTCTATGTGATGCGTGCGGGCGAGGTGCTTGAGCTGTTTGCGACATGTGGTCTGTCCAAAGAGGCGATCCACATGACGCGCCTTCGGGTGGGTGAGGGGATTGTCGGGTTTGTTGCCGCCCATGCGCGGCCCTTGAACCTTAAGGACGCGCAAAGTCATCCGAACTTTGCCTATCGCCCGGAAACCGGCGAGGAAATCTATCATTCCATGATCGGTGTGCCGGTCCTGCGCGGGGGCCGTATCATTGGCGTTTTGGCGGTGCAGAACCGCACCGAACGCCTGTATTCCGAGGACGAGCAGGAAGCGCTTGAAAACGTTGCCATGGTGCTGGCCGAAATGGTCGCCGGTGGTGAGTTGGTTAGCCGCGAAGAACTTATTCCGACCGATGGCATCGCACTTTTGCCGCTGCGTCTTGGCGGGGCGCGGCTTGCGCCGGGGATTGGCAAGGGGATTGCCGTTCTGCATGAGCCGCGCATTGTCATTGACCGCATGGTGTCGGACGACCCCGAAGAAGAACTGACGCGGCTGCGCGAAGCCATGCGGGCCTTGCAAAACCATCTTGATAAGATGCTTGAGGCGGTTTCCGACATTGACGGCCTTGATGAGGCCGACGATCCGGGCGACATCCTTGAAGCCTATCGGATGATTGCCCAGGATACCGGGTGGCTTAACCGGATTACCGAGGCGGTCCATACCGGGTTGACGGCCGAGGCGGCTGTGCAGAAGGTTCATGACGACACCCGTGCACGTATGGCGCAGGTGACCGATCCGTATTTGCGCGAACGCCTGCATGATCTTGAAGACCTTGCCAACCGGTTGTTGCAGCATTTGTCTGGCCAGTATCAGTCCCCGGCATTTGGTGATTTGCCCGATGAAATTATTCTGGTGGCGCGCAACATCGGCCCGGCGGAGCTTTTGGATTACGATCACACCCGGTTGCGCGGGCTGGCGCTTGAGGAAGGGTCACATACATCGCATGTGGCGATTGTGGCCCGTGCCCTTGATATTCCCGTTCTTGGCGGGGTAAAGGGCGTTCTTGATAAGGTCGAAGGCGGTGATCCACTGATTGTGGATGCCGACAATGCCCAGTTGTTCGTGCGCCCCAGTGAAGATGTGCGTGCGGTCATTGACGGGGCGCTTAAGGCGCGTGCACAGCGCAAGGCGCTTTATGCGCAGATGCGCGATATGCCGTCGTGCACGACCGATGGGGTGGATGTTTCGCTTAATATCAATGCGGGGCTTTTGATTGATGTGCCCCATGTCATTGAAAGCGGCGCGGATGGTATTGGTCTGTACCGGACGGAAATCCCGTTCATGGTGCGATCTGCCATGCCCGACATCACCGATCAGACAAAATTATACAACCGTATTTTCGAGCAGGCCGAGGGCCGTCCGATCGTGTTTCGGACGTTGGATGTCGGCGGTGACAAATTGTTGCCCTATTGGGAAGATATGACTGAAGAGAACCCGGCAATGGGGTGGCGTTCGATCCGCATTACGCTGGATCGGCCTGCCGTGCTGGTGCATCAGCTGCGCGCCTTGATCCGTGCGGGGCATGATCGTGATCTTTATATCATGTTCCCGATGATCGCCGAGGTTGCCGAATTCGATCAGGCGAAAGTCCTGCTTGATGATCAGCTAAGGCGTGAAGCCGAACGTGGTTTTGTTCCGCGCAAGGTTGAAGTTGGCGCGATGCTTGAGGTGCCAGCCCTTATCTGGCAGGCACCAGCCTTGCTTAAGCGTGTTGACTTCCTGTCGGTCGGGACCAACGATCTGTTGCAGTTTATGTTTGCCGCAGATCGTGGTAATCCGCGGATTGAAGGACGATATGATACATTATCACCCAGCGTTTTCGCATTTATGCGCCAGTTGGTGACGCTGTGTGACGAAAAAGATGTCCGGTTAACCATTTGTGGCGAAATGGCCGGGCGACCGTTGGAGGCAATGGCCCTTATCGGCTTGGGAATAAAGCGTTTATCTATGGCACCTGCGTCTATCGGTCCTGTAAAGGAAATGGTTAGAAGTATGTGCAAGTATGAAGTTGAACGTTATGTTCTGACGATAATGAATAATTCCACCAGATCACTGCGATCTCGTCTTAAGGCTTTCGCAATAGATCACGGTGTAAAACTTTAAAAACAATCGCTTTTGGTGGGGATTTCTGATATTTTTATTGCTAGATCGTAACGTGGGGGTGCGGAGTTGGCGATCAAAAAGCGAAAGGAAGATCATTTGAATGAGGATGCCCGCGGGCGCCTGCGCTTCAGGCCGTTGTCCGGGGATAATCCCTCGAATGATATTATGATGGAAGCAGAGAACAACCAGCTCGGCGGTCACGCCGATGTCGGACAACTCTTGAAACAGACCCGTATCGGGTTGGGGCAAACCGTCGAAGACGTTTGTCAGCTTCTTCGTATTCGTAAAATTTATGTCGAAGCCATCGAGAATGGAGAGTATTCGCTTTTGCCGAATGGTCCCTATGGTCTTGGCTTCGTTAAAGCATATGCTGAGCATCTTGGCCTTGACGGGGCTGAGATTGCGCGTCGTTTCCGTGAGGAAAACAACGCGCCGGCAGCACGAACGCAATTGTCGTTCCCAAAACCGGTTCAAGAAAGCCGGGTTCCAGGTGGGGCAGTCCTTTTGATTGCCGCGATGCTTGGACTTGGGGCTTACGGCGGGTGGTACTATCTTTCAAGCCAGGGCAAAACCATTGCCGATCTGGTCGATCCACTGCCTGAACGACTGGCAAGCTATACGACGTCTGCACCGAAAGAGCCTGAGCCGCGGACACTTGAAAACGCGGCAGAGGCACGGGCAGCCGAAGCGCCGGTTTCATCGACGGATACTACTGACACTGCAAACGAACCTGCTGGGGTGGAAACACCCGTTGCAAGTTCAGCCACCACCTCCGAGGGTGAGGGTGCAGGGTCAAATGATGTTGCCGTTGTCGAAACCGCACCTGAAACTGCTGCTGCCCCGGTTGAAGAAGCCGAGAATACGGCACCAGACGTTGCAGAACAGCCCGTAAGCGAAACGGCGCAAGCAGAACCTGCTGCGGAGCCGCAAGCGCCGGTGGCTCAAGCACCTGAAACGACACCTGATACGGCACCGGCTGCGCCAGCCGCAGAAGTTGCGTCTGTACCGGAAGTACCTGACGTTGATGATGCGGGTGGTGCGCGTGTGTTTGGATCGGTCAATGTTGACAGCCGTGTGACGATTTCAGCCACAGAAACCAGTTGGGTTCGCATTCGCGAAGCTGATGGTAATGTCTTGCTGACCCGGATGTTGACGGCGGGCGATACCTATCGTGTGCCGAACCGTGACGGGCTTAAGCTTGAAGTCGGTAATGCCGGTGCCCTGACCTATAGCATCGACGGGAACGAAGCGCTTCCGGTTGGTGAATACGGCGCGGTTATTTCGGATTTCTCGTTGAATGTTGATGATTTGACCGACGCTGAAACATCGACTGTTCAGTAAACGCAAGCACCGGTAAAATGGTTTGTGTGACAGATTAAATGCCAAAGGCGGCCCTGTTGGGTCGCCTTTTTCGTGCCTGCCATGCAAAATCGGTGAGAAAATCCGTCAGCCAACGGTTTCTAATCGGCGTTTGATAAGCTATATACACCCCAAGACACCTTGAACATTTTGGAACCGGAAATGAGCGTCCGCCCATATCGCGATATTGAACGCCGCAAAAGCCGCAAAATCCTTGTCGGGAATGTGGAAGTTGGCGGCGACGCACCGATCACGGTGCAGTCGATGACAAACACCCTGACCACCGATGTGAACGCGACAGTTGCGCAGATCCATCGGCTGGAAGAAGCCGGTGCAGACATCGTACGTGTGTCCTGCCCGGATCAGGAATCCTCGTTCGCGCTTAAGGACATTGTCAAACAGGTCAATGTCCCGATCGTGGCCGACATCCATTTCCATTACAAACGTGCGATTGAAGCCGCCGAATCCGGTGCGGCGTGCCTGCGGATCAATCCGGGGAATATCGGGTCGACCGAACGTGTGCGCGAAGTCGTCAAGGCGGCAAAGGATCATGGCTGTTCAATGCGGATCGGGGTGAATGCCGGGTCGCTGGAAAAAGAACTGTTGGAGCGTTACGGCGAACCATGCCCCGAGGCGATGGTTGAAAGTGCGCTGAACCACGCCAAAATCCTTGAAGACCTTGATTTCCGCGAATTTAAAATCTCGGTCAAGGCGTCCGACGTTTTTCTGGCGGTGGCGGCCTATTACGGGCTGGCAGAAGCCTGTGATTATCCGCTGCATCTTGGCATTACCGAGGCCGGTGGCCTGCGCGGTGGGACGGTGAAATCAGCCATCGGGATGGGCAACCTTTTATGGGCCGGTATTGGTGATACGCTGCGCGTGTCATTGTCGGCCGATCCGGTTGAGGAAATCCATGTCGGATTTGACATTCTGAAATCACTTGGCCTTCGCACCCGTGGTGTGCAGATCATATCCTGCCCATCTTGTGCGCGTCAGGGCTTTAACGTGGTTGAAACCGTGGCCGCCCTTGAAGAACGTCTTGCCCATATCTCAACCCCGATTTCGCTGTCGATCATTGGCTGTATTGTCAATGGTCCGGGCGAAGCGCGTGAAACCGATATCGGTTTGACCGGTGGCGGTGGGGGCAATCACAAGATGTATATTTCCGGGCGCCCGGATCATAATGTCAGCACGGAAAAGATGGTCGATCATATCGTCGATCTGGTCGAAGAACGTGCGGCAAAAATCGAAGCCGAAGAAGCCGCCAAACTGGCTGCGGCGGAATAGCAAAGTTGTATTGATCAGTTTTGGCTTTCCGCCACACCGGCGGAAAGCTATTTTCATGTTCGCATGAATTTGCACACAATTGCCTTGTGGGCAAATTGCTGGATTTAAAGAAAGATCGGAGACCCAAAGTGGCATCGCTTCAACCCGTCCGTGGTACGCATGACCTTCTGCCTGAACAGAACCGATTGCAGGATCATATCGCGAATACCGCACGCGACATTGGCGAGTTGTATGGTTATCAGCGTATGACCACGCCGATCTTTGAATTTACCGACGTGTTTGCCCGGACCCTTGGCGATACATCCGATGTCGTAACCAAGGAAATGTACACCTTTGAAGATCGCGGTGGTGAACAGATCACCCTGCGCCCCGAAGGAACAGCCGGTATTGCGCGGGCCTATATGTCCAATGGCATGCAGCAGATGTCCCCGGTCAAGGTCAGTTACTACGGCCCGATGTTCCGTTATGAGCGTCCGCAAAAGGGCCGTCAGCGCCAGTTCCACCAGATCGGTGCCGAACTGCTGGGTGTTGAGCAGGTGGCCGGCGATATCGAGATGATCGGGTACGGCGCGCATATCCTTAAAACCCTTGGTCTTTGGGACAGCATCACGCTGGAGCTGAATACGCTTGGCGATCCGGAAAGCCGTGCGGCGTATCGCGACGTTCTGGTTGATTATTTCAAGGGGCATTTTGACAAGTTGTCGGAAGACAGCCGCAATCGTCTTGAAAAGAACCCGCTGCGTATCCTTGATTCCAAGGATGAAGGCGACCGTGAACTGGTGGCCAATGCGCCGCTGTTTGCCGAGTACCTTAACGAATACAGCAAGGAATTCTTCAAGGGTCTGACCGAAGGGCTTGGCGATATCGGGATCAATTATGAATTGAACCCGCGTCTGGTGCGCGGGCTGGATTATTATTGCCATACCTGTTTTGAATTCACGACCAACACTCTTGGTGCGCAGGGAACCGTTATGGCCGGAGGCCGGTATGACGGGCTGATTTCGACCATGGGTGGCCCGCAGACGGCTGGTGTTGGCTGGGCAGCAGGTGTTGAACGACTTGCCCTTATGGTTGGGCAAGCCCCGGCAGGTCCGCGCCCGGTGGCGCTTATTCCGATGGGGGATGCTGCCGAAGCCAAATGCCGTGCACTGGCCCAGACGTTGCGCGAAGCCGGTATTGCGGTTGAGCTTGGCTATTCCGGCAATATGAAAAAACGCCTGAAACGGGCAGACAAGGCCAATGCCCGTATGGCGGTGATCCTTGGTGATGATGAACTGGCAAACGGTGTTGCCCAGTTGCGCGATCTTGATAGCAGCGAACAGCGCGAAGTGGCCCTTGATCAACTGGCTGGCGTGATCAGCAAAGGATGAGTTAAGGCGTGACAGACGGGGCAGACGGGATTTCGCATGAAGATGCCGGGGATTGGCCGCTAGATCGCCTTTTGGTGATCGGCACCAATCATCGGCGGTCCAGCGAAGATACCCGCGATCGTCTGTTCATTGACGAAGCCCGCCTGCCACAGTTTTTGGCCGCGATTGCCCAAGCCCGTTTGGGGCAGGCGGTTGTGGTGTCGACCTGCAACCGTACTGAAATCCATCTGTTGGCGTCCGAGGCCGAACGCGGCCGGGAACGGTTGATTGATTTGATGTCGCTTTGGGCGGATGTCGATCGGGATCAACTGGCCGCCGAGCTTTATATTCGTTCGGGCCGCGATGCGCTGCGCCACATGTTTGCGGTGGCGGCATCCCTTGACAGTCTGGTGATTGGCGAGCCGGAAGTTTTCGGGCAGGTCAAGGATGCGCATCGGATTGCGCGCAAGCATGAGCTTGTCGGGCGTGAGCTTGAACTGGTCTATCAGGCGGCCTATGCCATTGCCAAAAAGGTCCGCAATCAAACCGGCATCGGACAGGGGGCTGTTTCAATTGCGGCGGCGGCCCAGTCGGTGGCGCGCGATTTACATGGTGATCTTAAAAACTGCACCCTGTTGCTGGCAGGGGCCGGTGACATGGGCGAATTGATTGCCGCATCGCTTGCCGAACGGGGCATTGGCCGCATTCTGGTGACGGATCGTTTGGCCGCACGCGCCCGTCTTGTGGCGCGCCGTCTTGATTGCCATTGGTCGGAAATGGAAGACCTTGATCGTCTGATGGCAGAGGCCGATCTTATTCTGACTGCGGGGGGATCGCGGCGTTACATGATTGACCGGGATCGTGCGTTGGCGGCGGTCAAACGCCGCCGGTATCGCCCGGTCTTGATGATTGATACGGCTGTGCCCGGTGATATCGACCCGCAGGTCGATGAGATTGACGAGGTTTTCCTTTATCGGATCGAAGACCTTGAAAATATCGCCGCCGAAGGGCGCGGTGGCCGTGAACAAAAGGCCGAAGAAGCCTGGGCCCTGATTGAGGCGGAACTTGACAGGTTTGTGCGCGACCGTGCACAGCGGGCCGCCGTTCCGGCAATTGCAGATTTGCGCAAACGATTTGAAACGGTGCGTTCTGATGTTTTAAACGAAAGCCAGGGGGATGCGGAAAAGGCAACGCGGCTTTTGATCAATCGATTGTTGCATACGCCGACCCAGGCCCTAAAAGATCTGGCGACGACAACGGATGGTGCAGGCACTGTCGAATGGGTGAAGGCCCAGAAACTGTTGGCGCGCTTATTTGAACTTGATGACAAACCGGTTGGCGATAAAAACACCCCAACCGACCCCGAACAGGAGAATAAAGAGTGAGTTTGGACCTTGGTAAGCTTGATGGCGTCGTACGCCGGTTCGACGAGCTCAACTCCCTACTGTCGAGCGGCGAGCTTGATGGCGACAACTTTGTCAAACTGTCACGTGAACATGCGGAGCTGTCGCCGATTGTTGAGGCGATTGGGGTCTATACAAAGCTTCTGAGCGATCTGGATGATGCCAAGGAAATTCTGGCTGACCCGGATGGCGATCGCGATATGCGCGAAATGGCCGAGGCGGAAAAATACGAAATTCAGGACAAGCTGCCTGAGGCCGAACACGCCGTTAAGCTGATGCTGATCCCCAAGGACAGTGCGGACAGTAAAAACGCCATCCTTGAAATTCGCGCCGGTACGGGCGGCGAGGAAGCCGCCCTGTTTGCCGCCGACCTTTATCGGATGTATCAGCGTTATGCCGAAGGGCGCGGCTGGAAGTTCGAACAAATGGACGCCAGCGAAAACGATCTTGGCGGGTTTAAGGAAGTCATTGTCAATGTGTCGGGCACGGACGTATTTGCCCGCATGAAGTTTGAAAGTGGCGTTCACCGCGTGCAGCGTGTGCCCGTTACCGAGGGCGGCGGGCGCATTCATACGTCTGCGGCAACAGTCGCGGTTCTGCCCGAGGCCGAAGAAGTTGATATCCGCATTGATCCAAAAGACCTGCGGATTGATACTTATCGCTCGCAAGGGGCGGGTGGCCAGCACGTCAACACGACCGATAGTGCGGTGCGGATTACCCATATTCCGTCCGGGGTGGTTGCGGCCAGTCAGGAAGCAAAATCCCAGCATAAGAACAAAGAAAAAGCGATGAAGATGCTGCTGTCGCGCCTGTATGATCAGGAACGCGAAAGCAAGGACACCGCACGTGCCGCCGACCGTAAATCGCAAGTCGGGTCGGGGGATCGGTCCGAGCGCATCCGGACATATAACTTCCCGCAAGGACGCGTGTCGGATCATCGTATTAACCTGACCCTTTATCGTCTTGATGATTTCATTGCCGGTGGCCCGTCAGTTGATGAAATGATTGATGCGCTGATTTCCGAAGAGCAGGCACAGAAACTGGCTGAAATCGAAAGTTGAGGGGATGGTGGCCAGTACTTCGCAGCATGATGGATCGACCCTTGGTGCCTTGATGGCCGATGGGGTGTCGGCGTTGAACGCCGCCGGGATCGAAAATGCGCGTATGGATGCGCGTATTTTGCTGGCACGTGCGGCTGGTGTGGATGGTGGCCGGATCACCGCATGGCCCGAAGATGACGTTGCGCCCGAAAAGGCCGCAATATTTCGCGATATGATTGCGCGCCGGGCCCGACATGAACCGGTTGGACGGATTCTGGGCGAGCGCGACTTTTGGCGCCATACCTTCAAACTTGCCCCTGATACGCTTGAACCACGCCCCGATAGTGAAACGCTTGTTGAGTGGGCGATTGATTTTCTTGAGGATGCGGATGCGCCGCGCATTCTTGATTTGGGGACGGGGACCGGGTGTTTGTTGTTATCGACACTTGGCGATCTGCCAGGCGCAACGGGCATCGGCCTTGATATCAGCGAAGGGGCGGTTGACTGTGCGCGTGAAAATGCCCGCGCACTTGATATGACCGAACAGGCCGAATTTCGGGTGTCGGACTGGGCGCGCGCACTTAGCGATGGGGAACGGGCCGAGGGGTTTGACCTTGTGATGTCAAACCCGCCCTATATCACGCGTGACGAGATGGACATGCTTAGCCCGGAAGTACAGAAGTTTGATCCGCGTCGTGCCTTAACCGATGAAGGCGACGGATTGGCGGCCTATCGGATATTGGCGCAGGTGGCGTATGATCTGACCAAACCGGCGGGATTTGTCATATTTGAAATCGGGCGCGGTCAGGAAAATGATGTTGGCCGCATGCTTGTCGAGGCGGGATTTGTCGGTGTTGAACACCGCGAAGATCTGGGCGGAATTGTCCGTTGCGTCGCGGCAAAGAAAACCCGTTGTTCCGTAGGACGCTGCGTGATTTAAGTTTTGCATATGTCCTATGTGAAAAAAAGCGTTTGGTACTGAAAAAAACAGTTGGAATAACCGAACAAGCCATATAGGTTGGTTTGAACGGGCCGGGTGCCCGACGCGCTTATGAAAGCGCCGTGTTCCCCAGTAAACAGTTAATAATCTCCGTTCCTGATTAGGTTCTTGGTTGATTTGTCTTGAGACCGTTTGATCGGTGCTGTTTAGCGGGAAATATGTTTTTCAGACGGAGTGGTTCCGGGGCCGATGATGTCACCGGATTGTCCTTCAACACCAAAGTCATGTTGATATGAGAAATAACAATAAACGTCCGCGCGGACGGCAACAGCCTAATAAACGTCCAGTAAATCCTAAATTTCAAACTTTTGACAGCAACGGTCCAGATGGACGCGTTCGCGGCAATGCCCAACAGGTTCAAGAGAAATACGTTTCTCTGGCCAAGGATTGCACCGACGATCCGGTTTTGGCTGAAAACTATTACCAGCATGCTGAACATTACCATCGCATCCTGCAAGCTGCGCAGGAGTGGGAAAATCAGCGTCGCGACGAACGCGGCAGCGATAATAGTAATAACAATAATAACAACAACAATAGTAATAATCGCCCGCGTAATCAGCACGTTAATCGTGATGGCCGCGGCGAAAACCAGTCCAATCAAAGTGATGATCAGGGCGAAAACACTGAAAATGCGGCAACGTCTGACACTCCGTCAAACGCGTCCGCAAACAGTGAAAACGCCAGCCATGAAAATACAGCACCTGCATCCGCTGATGGCGTAGAAGACAAACCGAAACGTGCACCACGTGCACGCCGTACGGACAGTCGTAGCAGCCGTAGCCGCAGACCTGAAAATTCCGATGGTGCCGTGAGCTCCGATCGTCCCAATGCCAATGCCGGTTCTTCGGCTGAAACCTCGGCGCCAGTTGCTTCTTCATCTGATGGTGAAAGCACGGCTCAGGATTCAGGGCAGGATGCCGGTTCGGACGGTGAAGAAAAGAAACCGCGTCGCGCATCAAGCGGCACGACCCGCACACGTGGGCGTCATCCGACCGCACGTCGCGGGCGCAGCCGGGCTGCTGGTCGTGATGAAGACGGCGAAGGTGGTGAAACCGTATCTGATGATGGTTCCGAACCCGTTTCGGCCTGATACGAATAACACCTGATATCTTTTACGTAAAAACACCCTCGCAGAAATAGATCTGCGGGGGTGTTTTGCTGTGTGCGGTGCGTGCTTTTCGCGGCACCTTGTGGGTATGGTTGCGGATAAAATGCAGTGTAAAACTTTGGATTATAAAGCCGAATAAACCGTGCAACCGTTGATTATTATTGGTATCAGTTTAACCAACGTCACACATAATAAGTGACGAGATGACCGCAATGCGGCGATGGGTTGGCGTGGTGCAGATTGCCACTACTTGGGAGTCTTTGATGGGGACTGGCTTATTTCGCGTCGTCATGGTGCTGCTTTGGGCGCTTGGCGGGATGGTTGTTGCTCTTGGGTTGTTTAACGGCGACTACGAGTTAGCGCTTCTTGGTGCGGTCTGCTTCATCATTCCAATGTTCCTTCCTGTTGTGGTGATTGCCTTGAACCGGATGAAGGGATCATCCCCAAGCAAAAACAAGAAATCCATGTCACCGGCACAGGCCGCCAAAGCAAAGGCCGAAGGCCAGTGGGCAAAGCGTGAAGATCTGAACGCGCGCAAAATGTTTGAAAGCAATCCATCAATGGTTCTTGGCCGTTGGGGCGATGACAAAAGCCTTATCGGGGCATCCGGGCTTAAACGTGTTTTGACATTTTCGACATCGCCCGAAGAATATTACCGGGCATCAGCAGAACCGAACGCGTTGCTTCACACCGGAAATCTGTTTGTTTATGAACGCAATGGCAGCATTTTTCGCGCCATTCATGATCGGCGCAAGAAGCTTGGTCAGAACCTGATTGTCATTGACCCGCATGGTCAGAGCGGCTTTGAGTCAGATCAGTTTAATCCGTTTGATTTCATCCGCCAGCAGGGCGAGGGCATGATCACCGATACCGGTTTGATCGCCGATACGTTGTTAGCCCCGATGTTTGTTCAGGAACTTGACGAGCAGGAAGTGCGCATTGCGCGTTCGCTTTTGCAGGGGTTTATTGTTCATACGATCCGGACAAGCCCGAAAGAAAACCGTAATCTTGGTGAGGTTCGCCGCAACCTGATCATGCCGTCGCACCGGTTTTATAAAATCCTTGAAGAATTGATGAATATTGAATCGGCCGACGGCCGGATTTCAGACGTTGCGCTTAATATCCTTGATATGACCGAAGATCAGCGTATGAAGATCATCGAAGCCTGTCGTGCGTCGACCGCAGAGTTTGATAATCCGCAAATTTCGCGCGTTCTAAGCAAAAGCAGCTTTGACATTGACGACATTGCCAGCAGTGCGGTTTCGATTTTTGTGATTGGTCAGGTGGGCGGGGATACGCCCGATGTTCAGCCGTCCTTTAGCCGCGTCATGCTGGCCGGGATGATGAATATGCTCAATCAGCGCAACTGGAAAAGCGGTGACCCCGAGTTTCTTGTGCTGATGGACGGGATCGAAAGTGTTGGGCGCATGCCACTTTTTGAACGCTTGCTGGGCGGTGGGTACGGCGAAGGCATGATCGTCTGGCCGGGCTTTAGCGGTGTCAGTGCCTTGATGGATGTGTGTCTGAACTGGGAAAACGTTGTGGGCCGGGTGGATGCCATTTCAGTACTTAGTCAGGATGGGGCATTCAACCTTGATTGGGTGGCTGGCCTGACGGCGATGTCAAAATTTGATGATACGGGGGGCGGCAGTTCGACAGACCGTCCTGTTCATTTAAAGGGACAGGATGCTCAGCCAATCTTGCGGTCAGCAGAAGTCGCACGGTTCCCCAAAGAGGAACAAATTTTGTTCCGCAAGGGGGTGCCGCCGATCAAGGCGCACCGGATTGACTGGTATCATGATGAACTGTTTACCGGGATTGCCGTTCACGCGCCGACCTTTAATTAGGCGCCAACCGGAGGTCTTGCGATCAAAGAAAACGCCTGACCCTGAACTGCGTTTCATCGCAGCAAAAGATCAGGCGTTTTAACAGGCGGCTATTTTGTTCGATAAGATCAGGCGATGGTTACGGTGTCGCCCGGTGCGATGACCGCATCGCTGACGGGCTCAATATACATGCCCATATAAAGGTGATTGACCCCTTTGCGCAGCATCAACGGCACATTGATATCCGAGACAGCGGTATCGGGGTTGATGCTGGTGGCTTTGCAGCGCGTAATGGGGTGAACAACCCGGAAGGTGCCATCATTGATCTTGATGATCTGGTCTTCTTCCCATTCCAGTTCTTTCCACGGCGCCAGCCCGTCAATCAGCAGATTGCCGCGAAAACGCATCGGATCGATTTCGGCCTGAACAATGCGTTCGCCGAAATCACGGATCGAGGCCAGATTGAGGATCGAAATATAGGGTTCCTTCATGTCGCCAAACTGCGTGTCCGGAACGGAATAGATTTTCGGTGTGCCGGCGATATCGTTTTTCAGGAATGCCTTGAGGAAATCTTCGATGACGGTGCGGCCCATGGCGTCATCAAGTTTGCCTTTGCAGATTGCCCGGCCATTGCGCATGACGGTCAGGGTTGATGTGGCGTCGTCATACTCGGTGCCAAGCTCGGCCAGTTTCGGGGTGTTGACCAATTGCAGGAAATTGCTTTTGCGCGCCCACTCATGCACGCCGTCCTGCCCCGTTGACGACTGGGTGGCAATCACAAAACGCCGATCATCGGGTATCATTTTGTGGGCGGTGATGGTGGCTTTGGGCATATCAATCCCGGGCATCCCTTTGACGGGGTAACGTCGGATGGCTTTGAGCTCGACGGTCATTGTCTTGTTTCCTGTATGGCGCATTGTCCATGCCGTTTAAATTTGGGCGAGCCAGCATGGATTTATCGTGACGTTAATGTGTTGTTTTGTGCTGGGCAACCCCTGCTTTCGCAGTAAATTCAGGTCGTTTTCACGCAGACTGTAACAATGACAGAAAATCGTGTTGCGGTGCACAATTAATTCTTGCAACTTTTGTAGGGGTATCTGCTTGCAAACGGGTTAAACTGAGACATATCAAAGTGGTCGGCGGTGAAAAAATCTATAATTTCTTCATCGCTTACGCCGTGGATGCTTCCAAGAAGGTCCACATCTCATAAACACTGTTGGCTCAAGGAGTGACAGGAATGGAATTTGAAAACTTTACGGATCGGTCCAAAGGTTTCCTTCAGTCTGCGCAATCGCTGGCGTTGCGGGAAAACCATCAACAATTTGTGCCCATCCATCTTCTCAAGGTGCTGCTGGACGATGAAGAAGGTCTGGCAGCCAATCTGATCAAGGCATCGGGGGGCAACCCCAAACTGGCACAGCAACGCTGTGCGCAGGAGCTTGCCAAACTGCCGAAGGTTTCCGGCGGGAATGGTCAGATTTACCTTTCATCAGAATTTGCCCGCCTGATCGATCAGGCACAGGAGGTCGCCAAAAAAGCCGGTGACAGTTATGTCACGGCGGAACGGTTGCTGTTGACCATTGCCCTTGATCCGAAATCAACGGCGGGCAAGGTGTTGGCCGATGCCAGTGTGACCGCGCAGTCGCTTAATGGTGCGATCAATGACATCCGCAAAGGCCGCACGGCCGACAGTTCCGGTGCCGAAAGCCAGTATGACGCGTTGAAAAAATACGCCCGCGACCTGACCGAGGCGGCGCGCGACGGCAAACTTGACCCGGTGATTGGCCGGGATGAGGAAATCCGTCGTGCCATTCAGGTCCTGTCACGCCGGACCAAAAACAATCCGGTGATGATCGGCGAACCCGGTGTTGGTAAAACCGCGATTGCCGAAGGCCTGGCCTTGCGCATTGTGAAGGGGGATATCCCTGAAACGCTTAAGGACAAGAAGCTTCTGTCTTTGGACCTTGGCGCATTGATTGCCGGGGCGAAATTCCGCGGCGAGTTTGAAGAACGTCTGAAAGCGGTTCTAAGCGAAATTGAATCCGAGGCCGGTGAAGTCATCCTGTTTATTGACGAGCTGCATACGCTTGTCGGGGCGGGTAAGGCCGAAGGATCGATGGATGCCTCCAACCTTTTGAAACCGGCGTTGGCACGTGGTGAGCTTCACTGCATCGGTGCAACTACACTCGATGAATATCGCAAGCACATCGAAAAGGATGCGGCCCTTGCCCGGCGGTTCCAGCCGGTGTTTGTGTCTGAGCCAACCGTGTCTGACACGGTATCGATCCTGCGCGGGATCAAGGATAAATACGAACTTCATCACGGGGTTCGCATTGCCGATGCAGCTTTGGTCGCGGCGGCAACGCTTTCGAACCGATATATCACGGATCGGTTTTTGCCCGACAAGGCGATTGATCTGATGGATGAAGCGTCATCGCGGCTGCGCATGGAACTTGATTCCAAGCCAGAAGAAATCGATGAACTTGATCGCCGGATCATCCAACTTAAAATCGAACGTGAAGCGCTTAAGAAAGAAGACGATGCGGCATCGAAAGATCGCCTTGGTCGCCTTGATAAGGAGCTGTCGGCCCTTGAAAGCAGTTCGGCATCCCTGACTGCGAAGTGGGAAGCACAGAAAACCGAAATGGCGGCATCGACCCATATCAAGGAACAGCTTGATATCGCGCGTGGTGAACTTGAACGTGCGATGCGTGATGGCAAACTTGATCGTGCCGGGCAGCTTCAATACGAAGAAATCCCCGCCCTTGAACGTCTGCTTGAAAAAGCCGAGGACGATCAGGCCGATGGCATGAAGGAAGAGGCGGTGACTGAAAAGCACATCGCATCCATCGTGTCACGCTGGACAGGTATTCCGGTGGACAAGATGCTGGAAGGTGAACGCGAAAAGCTTCTTGAAATGGAAGACACCCTGCGAAAAAGGGTGGTCGGTCAGGATGAAGCCGTGCGCTCGATCTCCAATGCGGTGCGCCGGGCACGTGCGGGCCTTCAGGATCCGAATCGTCCGATGGGGTCGTTCCTGTTCCTTGGTCCGACGGGTGTGGGTAAAACCGAGCTTACCAAAGCATTGGCGCAGTTCCTGTTTGATGATGAACAGGCCATGGTGCGGATTGATATGTCCGAATTTATGGAAAAACACGCCGTCGCACGGTTGATCGGCGCACCTCCGGGTTATGTCGGCTATGAAGAAGGTGGTTCCTTGACCGAGGCGGTCCGTCGCCGTCCGTATCAGGTGATCCTGTTTGACGAGGTCGAAAAAGCGCATCCAGATGTGTTTAACGTCCTTTTGCAGGTGCTTGACGAAGGGCGTTTGACCGATGGGCAGGGGCGTGTTGTTGATTTCCGCAATACGTTGATTATTCTGACCTCGAACCTAGGTGGTGAGATCCTTGCCAATCAGGAAGCCGGTCATGACAGTGGCGAGCTTCGCAGTCAGGTGATGGAAATTGTCCGGGCGTCGTTCCGGCCAGAATTCCTTAACCGTCTGGACGAGGTCATTTTGTTCCATCGTTTGCAACGCGCGCAGATGGGGACAATTGTCGAAATCCAGCTTAGCCGTTTGGAAAAGCTTTTGTTCGATCGCAAGATTGATCTGGCTTTGGATGACGCGGCCAAGGATTGGCTGGCGGAAAAGGGTTATGATCCGGTTTATGGCGCACGTCCGCTTAAGCGCGTGATCCAGCGGTATCTGCAAAACCCGTTGGCGATGCAGATCCTCGAAGGTGGAATCAAGGATGGCGATAAAGTCCCGGTTTCTGCCGAGGGTTCCGATCTTTTGCTGAATGGTAAAAAGGTCGATGTCGTTGAATAACGTGGCCTAACCGCATACATGCAAAACCCCGATCATCGCATCGGGGTTTTGTCTTTTTCGGGCCATGATTATTGGCCACCATGTAACAATCGCCAGTAAACACATATGACAGACCGGGATATGAAATGCAGCTTTTGAAAAACCATTCGGCGGTGCGCGTGGGTGCCGTGACATTTGCCATTGCGATCATGGCAGGCGGCATCGCGTCGCCGGTGATGGCGCAGTCGTTTTTTGACAAGGCAAAGGACGCGCTGGGCGATGTCATGGAGCAAAATGGCAGTGGGAGTACGTCTTCTGGAACTGCGGGCAATTCGGCCATTTCTGCCCTGTCGGCAGACACGGTTGAGCAGGGCCTAAAACAGGCACTTGATGCCGGTGTTGAGGCCGTGACTGCCCAGCTTGGCGTGAAGGATGGCTTTAATGCCGATCCGGTGGCGCATATTCCCCTGCCTGACAGTGTGAAAACCGCACAGCAATTGATGAATAAGGCCGGACTTGGCAGCTATGCCGATGAAATCGAATTGCGCATGAACCGTGCGGCGGAAGATACCATGAGCGAGGCCGGTGACATTTTGGTCAATGCGGTCAGTCAAATGACCCTTGAGGATGCCAAGGGCATTCTGAGCGGGCCGGATGACGCGGCGACAAGCTATCTCCGTCGCGTTTCGGGGACCGATATCGAAGCCCGCCTGCGCCCGGTGATTACCGATGCCCTGGCCGATACCGGGGCACTTTCGATGTATGATCAGATGGTTGGGCAATATGATACGTTGCCGTTTGTGCCCGATTTGAAAACGTCGCTGACCGATCATGCGACGGATAAGGCAATGGAAGGGTTGTTCCATTATATCGCGCTTCAGGAAGCCGATATTCGCAGTGACCCGGCGCGCTGGACAACGGATGTGCTCAAAAAGGTGTTTTCCGCCGCGAATTAAGATCAAACCTTAGCGATATTTGGCGGGCAGGGCTTCCCAGCGGTCCTGCATCGCCTTGATCTTATCAACCGGCACGTCGTGGATATTGTCAAACTGGCCGTGGCATTCGATGACTTGCAGGGCAACGCCATGGCGGTCTGCCATGTCGAGATAGGCCTGCATTTCCCATATCTGGGTGAAGGTATTGGCAACAATGACGCTGTTGCCGGTGCCGAGGGCCTCATCGCATGCGGTTTCGCAGTGCTGATGGGCATCGCGTAGTTTTCGCGCATCGAACCGGTATTTCCCCGCCCGGTCGACCATAAATTGATCGGCCTCAAAATGCTTCGCACCGGTCTGCGCGGCCAAGGCAGTGGCCATGGTTGATTTCCCTGATCCGGGAAGGCCGCGGATCAGGGTCAGGGTTTGTTGTTTGCCGTCATCGGGGGAGCCCATCGTGACGGTTACTGCCCTTTGCGTTTGCGTTGATACAGCCCGTCTAGCTGCTGACCATAGGCATCGCGGATTTTATGACGGCGAATTTTCATTGATGGTGTGAGCATTTCGTTGTCGATGCCAAAGGCGGCCTCGGCGAACATAAAGCTGCGCACCTTTTCAATCGTCGACAGGCGGGTATTCACCCCGTCAATCGCGGAGCGGATAATTTTGCGGAACGTGTCATTCTGCGACAGTTCGTCAATGTCATTGTTGATCGAATTGTCACGGGCAAATTCGCGCATGAAATCTTCGTCCGGCCAGATCACCGCCACCAGATACGGTTTGTCATCGCCGTAGACCATGGCTTGGGAAATCTCGGTTTCCAAGGTCATCAGGCCTTCGATCCGCTGCGGCGAAATATTGTCACCGCCGGAATTGACGATGATGTCTTTCTTCCGGTCGGTGATCATCAGGCTGCCCTGTTCATCGAACTTGCCAATGTCGCCTGTCTGAACCCAGCCATCAACAATCGTCGCGGCGGTCACGTCGGGCAGGTTCCAGTATCCCTTCATCATGCTTTCGCCGCGCAGAAGGATTTCACCATCATCGGCAATGCGAACTTCGGCCCCGACCATGGGCGGGCCGACCGTGCGCAGTTTGTTGTTTTCAGCACGGTTGCACGAAACGACCGGGGCAAATTCGGTCTGGCCGTATCCTTGCAGGATACGAATGCCACACGATACAAACAAAACGCCCAGTTCGTAATTCAGCGGCCCGCCGCCTGATACCATGGCCTTGATTCGGCCGCCAAAACGCTGACGCAGTTTCCGGCGCAGTAAAATCTCGCAGGCAAAGTTCTGGAGCTTTTCAATCAGGCCAAGATGCTCACCTTCGTAGGTTTTGCGACCAAGGCGAAGGGTCAGTTCAAACAGTTTTTGTTTGATGCCGCCTTCTTTTTCGACCATGCGGCTCATGCGTTGATAGAGCATCTCATAAAGACGCGGCACAGCCGTCATGATGGTCGGGCGGACTTCGGTCAGGTTGGCGGCAAGCTTGTCGATGCCTTCGGCGTAGTAAATCTGTGCGCCGATGCTGATCGGGAAATATAGCCCGGCAGTATGTTCGTAGGAATGTGACAGCGGCAGGAATGACAGAAATACTTCTTCGCCGATGCCAAGCGTTTCAATGATATCAAACGCGCCCATACAGTTTGATATGATCGCCCCGTGCGACAGCATTACGCCCTTGGGCGCGCCACCGGTACCCGATGTATAGATCAGGCAGGCCAGATCATCGCGTTTGATGTTGGCAACCCATTCGTCAATATCATGTAAAAGGCCACGGCCCTTGGCGATGACGTCGCTCCAGCGGGTGATGGTGATATCGCCGACAAAGCTTTGGCCCCATTCTTCCATCATGATCGCATGACGGCAGCGCCCGCTATCAAGGGCGGCATGCAAAAAGGGTTGGGCCAGTTTTTTGGTCGAAATGATGGCAATCGCCGCACCACTGTCTTCGATCGCGTGCAAGTGGTCGCGCTCGGTATTGGTGGTATAGGCCGGAACAGTCATGGCGCCGACACACATCACGGCAAGGTCGGCAATGCCCCATTCGGTGCGGTTTTCCGACACCAGCAAAACACGGTCGCCACTGCGCACCCCAATGTCATAGAGCGACCGGGCCAGTGCGCGCACCTGATCTGCGGCCTCCGCCCATGAGGTCGCGACAAATTCCCCTGTCTCGCTATCCTTGGTCCACAGAAACGGCGCGTCGCCGTATGTCTGGGCTTTTTCGAAAAACATCGAGGGCAAGTTCTGCCAGTTGGCATAATCCTGCAGGCTTGTCATGACGTTTCCTTGCCTTGTTTTCGTTTCTATTTATCGCATCAGATGGATTTCAAGTCACTTGATACGTGATCCGCGTGAGAGAGATCATGGTGGCATGCGCACGATGTAGCGGCGAAATCTACAGGCGCAATCCATCTTCTTTTTGTTATCAGGGATTAAGTCGTTTCGCAGCCGGAAAATGACAATCCCTGTCATGAAATCGCAATCTTGTGATCTGGCGTACAGAAATAATACACCGATTTGGGCAATCGGAGGTGTGATCTTGGTTGCAGCCCGCATCATGACTTATATGTTCAGCAACAAGACAAGGCCGGATATAACGACTGGTCTGAGCATAGGGACTGGCACAGGCCGCATGCGCGTCATATATGATCGTTGCGCATTGGCCTGCCCAACCCATAAGATGCAGCGCACAAGATACATAACGCCGACCGTCTGGAGGACAAATGAACGCGATCAACAAGAATTTGCCGACCTGGGATCTGACTGATCTCTATAACGATCCGAAAGACCCGGCCATCCGGCGCGATCTTGATGATGCCAAGTCCCGCTCGCAAGCGTTCCAGAAAAGCTTTCAGGGCAAATTGAATGATCTGACCGGGGATGAGCTGATGACAGCCATCGCCGAATATGAAGCCGTCAGCGAAATTTGCGGCAAGATCGGATCATATGCGCAGTTGCTGTATGCCGGGGATAGCTCGGATGCGGCAATTGGTCAGTTCTATCAGTCGGTTCAAGAGGAAATGACCGGCATTTCGAGCCTGACCTTGTTCTTTGGGCTTGAGATCAACCGCATTGACGACGCATCGCTTGACGCCAAATACGCCCAAAGCGAAGAACTTCGTCGGTATCGTCCGTTCCTCGATGAAAACCGTGCGTTCCGCCCGCATCAGCTTTCAGATGAGGTCGAGCAGGTTTTGCATGAACGCCGTGTGGCCGGATCGGCCGCATGGGTGCGCCTGTTTGATCAAACCATGGCCGAGCTTCGTTTTCCGATCAACGGCGAAGAGCTGACCATGTCAGATGTCGCCAATATGCTGTCCTCGACCAAGGTTGACGAACGCAAAGCTGCGGCGAAATCCATTGGTGATGTTTTGGGTAAAAACATCAAACTTCTGGCGCATGTCACCAATACCCTTGCCAAAGACAAGGAAATTGACGATCGCCTGCGCAAGTTTGCCACCCCGGTGTCATCGCGCAATCTGGCCAATCAGGTCGAAGACGAAGTTGTCGATGCGCTTAATACCGCGGTGAAAGACAGTCATGCGGACCTGTCGCATCGGTATTACCGTCTGAAAGCCAAATGGTTTGGTGTCGATCAGCTTGATTATTGGGACCGTAATGCGCCACTCCCGGATGATGATGATCGCCAGATTGATTGGGATACGGCGCGTTCGACCGTGCTTAAGGCATACGGCGAATTTTCGCCGGAACTGGCCGAAGTTGGTCAGAAATTCTTTGATAACCCATGGATTGATGTGCCGCCGCGTGCAGGCAAATCATCGGGCGCCTTTGCCCATCCGACGGTGCCGTCCGCCCATCCTTATTTGCTGTTGAACTATCACGGGAAAACACGTGATGTGATGACGCTGGCGCATGAATTGGGCCATGGCGTGCATCAGGTTCTGGCTGGTGAGCAGGGGTATTTCCTGTCTGATACGCCGCTAACACTGGCGGAAACCGCATCGGTGTTTGGTGAAATGCTGACGTTCCAGTCGATGCTGCGCGCAGAAACCGATCCGAAGATGAAGCGCATCATGCTGGCGGGCAAGGTTGAGGATATGCTCAACACGGTCGTGCGTCAGATTGCATTCTTTGAGTTTGAAAAACGCGTTCATGAAAAACGCCGTGAAGGTGAATTGACGGTCGATGAGATCTGCGACATCTGGATTGCCGTACAGCATGAAAGTCTGGGTGATGCGATCCGCTATGAGGACGAGTACAAATATTACTGGTCCTATATTCCGCACTTCATCCATTCACCGTTTTACGTTTACGCCTATGCGTTTGGCGATTGTTTGGTCAATTCGCTTTATGACGTTTATGAAAATGCCGAAGACGGTTTCCAGCAGAAATACCTTGATATGCTGAAAGCCGGCGGCACCAAGCGCCATAAAGAACTTCTCGCACCGTTTGGTCTGGATGCATCTGATCCGGCCTTTTGGCAGCGCGGGCTTAACATGATCAAACGCATGATCGACGAGCTGGAGGAGCTTTCCTGATATGAGTAACGACGACGATTATACCGCGCCAAATGAAGAAAATCGATTTGGCGGACGGGTTCGTCGTTACGCACGGGTGGGGGCGTCGGCCAGTAAGCTGGCCGCGCGCCTTGCCACCGGGAAAGTGTTCGGCGGCGACGTTGATCATGCCAAATACGCCGCCGAACTGACATCTGCACTGGGCGGGCTTAAGGGCCCGTTGATGAAGGTTGCACAAATCCTGTCAACCATCCCCGATGCCCTGCCCAAGGAATATACCCAGGCCTTGGCAACCCTTCAGGCCGACGCACCCAGCATGGGGTGGCTGTTTGTCAAACGCCGGATGCGCAGCGAATTGGGTGCTGGGTGGCAATCAAGCTTTACCGATTTTAGCCGCGAGGCGGTGGCGGCCGCATCCCTTGGTCAGGTGCATAAGGCAACCATGCCCGATGGGTGCGAAGTTGCGTGCAAGCTGCAATATCCTGATATGTCCGCCACCGTGGAAGCAGACCTCAAACAGCTTCGTGCCGCCTTTGCGATCTATAAACGCTACGACAGTGCGATTGATGCGCAAAACATTCAGGAAGAACTTTCCGCCCGCCTGCGCGAAGAGCTTGATTACAAGCGCGAAGCAAAACACATGCGGCTGTATCGCCACATGCTGGCTGATGAAAGTGCGGTGCATGTGCCAGAACCAGTGGATGAACTTACCACCAGTCGGTTGCTGACCATGACCTGGCAAACCGGGCAGAAATTCCAAAGTTTCCTTGATAGTGATGCCGATCAGGATGCGCGCAATCAGGTCGCCCTTAATATGTTCCGCGCATGGTATGTGCCGTTTTATCGGTATGGCGTGATCCATGGTGATCCGCATTTGGGCAATTATACGTTGCGCGAAGATCGGTCGGTGAACCTTCTTGATTTCGGCTGTATCCGCATTTTTAAACCCGATTTCGTGCACGCGGTGCTGACTCTTTATGAAGCATTGCGTGACGGAGATGAGGACAAGGCGGTTTCGGCTTATGAAAGCTGGGGCTTTGAAAATCCGTCGCGTGAATTGATTGATGTGCTCAACATCTGGGCCAGCTTTGTCTATGGCCCGATTTTAGATGATCGCAAACGCAAAATGGGTGAAACCAACTCGGTCGCCTATGGCGCGGAGGTGGCGGCAAAAGTTCACAAGGAACTTAAAGCCGTTGGCGGGGTAAAGCCGCCGCGTGAGTTTGTTCTGGTGGATCGGGCGGCCGTGGGGCTTGGCGCGGTGTTCCTGAGGCTTGATGCGCATGTGAACTGGTATCAGCTGTTCCATGACCTTGTTGGGGATTTTGATCCGGCCAAGCTTGCGGCCAATCAGGATGCAGCACTTCGGTCGGTTGGGCTGGAGCGCCCATAAGTAAAAGGCGCAAACGGTTGGTGGTGGGTGTGTGGCGATTCGTCCAAAACCGTTTCAGAATCGCGATATCACTGCCGGATGTTTCCCCCAAAGCCACTTAATATTATTTGAAAATGCCGCCGGGTTTGAAGCCTGCGGCATTTTTTTTCGAGAACCTTTTGCCTTATTGCGCGTTCCGTTAGAGTTGTTATCGTGCTTATTGATGCAGACTTCTGCGTTCTTTTGTAAGATAATGTTCACTTACCGCGTGGGGGTAAAATGAGGGAAACTGCCCAATATCAAGGATCTATTGTGTGAGTATGGGTTCAAAGACCTGTTCCACAGTGGAAATAAACTGTGCGGTTAATCGCACATTAATTGCGTGAAAATGATTAAACTTAATTTCGGTTAAACTGCTTTTTCGTCGTTTTTTGATATTGAGGTTATCGGTCGGAAATCGCATCTTGCTTTCAACGCAGACATGGCAGGGCGTCATTGATTGTTTGTCCTGAGCACCGATGACGGGTGGGACCTGACATGTCGCTAAGGCTTAACGGCCTTGGAATGCGTGGTGGGAAAGTGGGCGGTTTCTTCTGCGTAAGCTGGAAGAACCGCCTTTTTCTTTTCTGGTTCTTTACTTGGCAAGGGAAGCTTGTAATCGGATGCAAACAGGGCGCACTGTGATGTCCTGATATCGATCACACCGTAAATAATAAAAAACACCATGCTTATCATATGATTTAGGGAAGGAGGTCGAACGCGATGAAACTGGCCGTTCCAAAGGAAATATGGCCCGGAGAGAAGCGCGTTGCCGTCACGCCAGAGACAGTCAAGAAGCTGAAGTCACTGGGGTTTGACGTTGCAATTGAGGCTGGCGCCGGAATAGATGCCGCCATACCGGATGATCGATTTGTCGATGCCGGGGCAACCATTGCCAAAACAATGAAAACCACCGTCAAGGATGCCGACGTTATCTTTAAGGTACGTCCACCTGTCATTGACGGCAAAACCAACGAATTGACCGCCTATAAAAAGGGGGCCGCGGTTGTGGCCCTGCTTGAGCCGTTTGACCGTAAAGAGCTGCTTGATGCCATGGCCAAGGCCGGTGTCGATGGCTATTCCATGGAACTGATGCCGCGTATTTCGCGTGCGCAGTCGATGGATGTTCTGTCATCGCAATCGAACCTTGCGGGCTATCGCGCCGTGCTTGAGGCCGCCCATCAGTTTGGCCGCATTTATCCGATGATGATGACAGCAGCAGGGACACTTGCCCCGGCGCGTGTTCTTGTGGTTGGGGCCGGTGTTGCCGGTTTGCAGGCGATTGCAACCGCCAAGCGCCTTGGGGCTGTGGTGTCGGCATTTGATGTGCGCCCGGCGGTCAAGGAACAGGTCCAGTCGCTTGGCGGGACATTTATTGAAGTCGAAGACGACGAAGCGGACGCTGCCGAAACATCGGGCGGCTATGCCAAGGAAATGTCGGACGACTACAAGAAAAAGCAGGCCGATAAGCTTAAAGAGGTTCTGGCGAAAACCGATATCGTCATCACCACCGCCCTTATTCCCGGCCGTCCGGCCCCGGAAATTGTCACGGCCGACATGGTCGCAGGCATGAAGCCGGGTTCGGTGATCATTGATCTTGCGGCCGAACGCGGTGGCAATGTCGCCGGGGTTAAACTTGGTCAGACCATCACGACGGCCAACGGGGTCAAACTGATTGGTCCGGAAAACATCACAAGTGCGGTCGCAACCGATGCAACCGCGATGTATGCCAAGAACCTTTTGAATTTCATCACGCTTTCTGTTGATACGGAAAAGGGCGCATTAGTGTTTAACGGCGAAGATCAGATCATTGCCGAAACCCGCCTGACCCATGATGGAAAGATTGTTCACCCGAAATTCGGTGGGGAGGCGGTCGCAAATGGCTGATCAATCCGTTACCCAGAATGCAAACGAGCTGCGCGATGCAGCCCTTGGACTGGCCGAGCAGGCCGCACAACTGGCCGATAAATTGGCCAATGGTGCGGGTGATGCGGCAATGACGGTCACAACCACTGTTCAGGGATCGGGTGTCAGCCCGACCGTGATGGGGTTGACCGTTTTCGTACTGGCCTGCTTTGTCGGCTATTACGTTGTGTGGAAAGTCACCCCGGCCCTTCATTCGCCCTTGATGGCGGTGACCAATGCGATTTCATCGGTGATCATTGTCGGCGCGCTTCTGGCGTCCGGTCCGGTTGACATGAACCTGTCAAAGGTCATGGGCTTCCTCGCCGTGGTGTTGGCGTCCGTGAACATCTTTGGCGGCTTCATCGTTGCGCAGCGCATGCTGCAAATGTTCAAGAAAAAGAAGTAGGGGGAACACACAATGTCGGAAAACCTATCGGCTTTCCTGTATCTGGTGGCCTCGGTCTGCTTCATCCTGTCATTGCGCGGGCTGTCGTCACCTGACTCTGCACGTACGGGCAACATCCTTGGCATGGTGGGGATGGCAATTGCCATTGCGACCACGCTGGCGTCGCCCCAGGTGCTGTCTTACACCACCATTATCGTCGGCATTCTGATTGGTGGCTCGATCGGTACTGTGATCGCGCTCAAGATCAAAATGACGGCCTTGCCACAACTGGTGGCGGCCTTTCACTCGCTTGTCGGTCTGGCGGCGGTGTTTGTCGCCGGTGCTGCGTTGTATTCTCCGGGTGCTTATGGCCTTGGCACGGCGGGCAATATCGGTGCGGCCAGCCTGATTGAAATGGGGCTGGGGGTTGCGATTGGTGCGATCACCTTTACGGGTTCGCTTGTCGCCTTTGGCAAATTGCAGGGTATTGTTTCGGGAACGCCAGTGCGCTTTACCGGGCAACATATGCTGAACCTTGCCATCGGGATTGGAATTGTTGTCTTTGGCATCATTCTGGTCACGACCGAAAGCCATATGGCGTTCTGGATACTGGTGGCATTAGCACTTGTTCTGGGCATCACGCTGATCATTCCGATTGGCGGGGCGGACATGCCAGTTGTTGTTTCCATGCTGAACTCCTATTCGGGTTGGGCAGCATGTGGCATCGGCTTTACGCTTCAGAACAATGCGCTGATCATTACCGGCGCGCTGGTGGGTGCATCGGGTGCGATCCTGTCCTACATCATGTGTAAGGGCATGAACCGCTCGATCTTTAACGTCATCTTTGGCGGCTTTGGTGCCGAAGGCGAAAGTGCGGCTGTTGCAGGCGGGGATGCGGATCGTCCGGTTAAATCCGGGTCGGCTGATGATGCGTCGTTCATCATGAAAAATGCATCAAGTGTGATCATCGTGCCGGGCTATGGCATGGCGGTGGCACAGGCACAGCATGCACTGCGTGAAATGGCTGATATCCTTAAGGCCGAGGGCGTTAAAGTCCGTTATGCCATCCATCCGGTGGCCGGACGTATGCCGGGGCATATGAACGTGCTTCTGGCTGAGGCAAATGTGCCGTACGAGGACGTCATGGAGATGGACGAAATCAACCGTGATTTCGGGTCGGCTGACGTGGCGTTTGTTATTGGTGCGAATGACATCACCAACCCGGCGGCCAAAACCGATCCGGCCAGCCCGATCTTTGGTATGCCGATCCTTGAGGTCGAAAAAGCCAAAACGGTGCTGTTCATCAAACGTGGCATGTCTGCGGGCTATGCCGGCATTCAGAACGAATTGTTCTTTAAGGACAATACGATGATGCTGTTTGGGGATGCCAAAAAGATGTGCGAAGAAATCGTCACGCATCTTGATAACTGATCGAACCGTCTGGTTTGAGAAGGCGAAAGGCGGCTCCATTGGGGCCGCCTTTTTTATACTGCAATTTTTTGTGGTTTTTAATTGAGGAATTATACTAATAATTGAATAATAAATTCAAAATATTAGGAGAGGTTTATGCCCCGGTTTTCTGAGTATTTCGATTTAAAACTTTCTCAGCACCAACTTGATTTTGTTGATATTGACACTGACTGCGATACACCTGTTTACGTTGACCCTTATGCGATTGAAGTTCGCAATGACGAGTGGGCCGGAGCAGCTTCTGAGAGCATCAGAGTGTTTTTTTCTGAAGTGCTAAGGGCGTTGCAGGCTGAAGAAAAAAACTATGCAACCAATCTGATGGCTCACTTGCATGAGCCCCAAGAGACTTTTCTTGGTGTATCACAAGGTGTGCCGAAAGGGCGCGGCGTGGGCGCGAGACAGGCTAAACAATTGATCAACGCCATTTCGAAGAGCAAAGCTTTTGAAACAGGAATGTTGTCTGATCTTTCCGAAATGGCTTTGTACGTCGAAGGAATTGATCGCGATAAAATCTCCGATCTAACCACGAATATAATCAGGCATCTCTTGGTCGAATATACGAAACAACAATGTCTCCTGTTTGGTATCCCTGTGTCCTATTACTCTGGCCCACCACTTTGGGACTCCGCTAGGAAAAATTGGGTTTCTCGGGAAGTGCATTTGCCATTTATTGAAGACAGTCCGGTGCTACTTGTTCCGAAGTACATTGTGCGGAGGCAGTTATCACTTAATGGTCAGGAGTTTTACAATAAGCAGATTACAGATTTCTTGATGGCAGAGCATTTGACCGCGAACAGTTCTTTGGTGCAGGTTATCAAGGGTAAGCAGAAGCTACTTAAAAAAGATGTGAGGGAAGCTCACCCTCGCTCAAAGCAATACGTTGCAGAATTTGCAGTCGCTCATCCGGAAATTTTGGAACTCTATAAGGGCATTGCCTCTCGCCATGGTGCGATGAGAACTTTCAATGACGATCAACCGTCGCTTTCCTCAGTATGTAACCGTTTGGTCCCGATATTCTCGGAAATTGAATCGGGAAGAACTGGTGCCAATGATTACCACAAACTTGTAATGGGTGTTCTGACAGCACTGTTCTATCCGAACTTGATTCTTCCTCAGATAGAATGGGAGATCCATGACGGCAGAAAAAGGATCGATATCGTTTTCACTAATGCCGGAAACAACGGCTTCTTTGCGCAGAGACGTGATGACAATCGGACTGAGTCGAATGCTGTAATAGTAGAATGTAAAAACTACTCGGACGATATCGCGAACCCTGAAATTGACCAACTTCTCGGGCGTTTTGACCGTAACAGAGGAAAATTTGGTATCATCACTTGCCGTGCAGTCGATAACACTGAAAAGTTGAACCTGCGCCTTAGAGATGCCGCATCTAGAGGGCAGGGATATATTTTGGTGCTGACGGATGAAGACTTAATTGAGATGCTCGAAGCGAAGGCTAATCTCGATGACAACAAGTTAGAAGCTATTTTGTTCAGTAAGTATCGTGAGCTACTTGGCTGACATTGCAAAACAGTAGTGTGTAGGTTCTTTGCTGTAGATCACCGGAAGTTCTAGTTCAGAAGGTCACATGTTTCGGTTGATAAAAGTCTCAGTGCTTTCTGTCGCTTTACTAACGGTGGCTTTGGCGGGGTCCATTGCGCTGACGGTGCTGACCTATACGCGCCTGACCGATGAAAAGCCGATTGCGTCGCTGTATTTTGAGCCGGTTGCCGAGGAAGAATTTATCGCGCATTTGAGCTCCCCGCATGCGGATGTTGACGGGACCTATAAGGTTTATGGGGATCAATGGCGCATTGATGCCGCGTTCATGAAGCTTCAGCCGTGGGCCAATATTCTGGGCATGGATGCGCGCTACAAGCTGGTGCGATTTGAAGGCCGGTATAGTGATATCGAACGCGAAAATACCCAGCCGCATATCGCATATGAACTGGGTTCTGACGGTGGGTTTGATCTAGGGTATCTGCTGGTAAAGTTGCCCTTTTTGATGGATGCCCAGTACGGCAGTTCGACCTTTACCGACATTTCCGAAGATGCGGTCTATACCGTCTATCGCACCCAGTTTGGCCTTCTTGTTCGAAGCGAACCCAAGCCTGAGCCGATTGGGGAAAAGGCGTCTGTCTTGGGGCAAGTCAGAAGCTGGATCGACGGGGATTAAGCGATAAAAACGTCAGGTCCGAAACTGGCGAGCGGTTATTTCGGGGGCGTCATATCTTTCTTTCCATCGTGAACCGCACCGGGTTGATCATATGCCCGCTGCCAGATGGATTGGAAAAATCATGTTACTTCAAGATAAGATTGTCATCATCACCGGGGCCAGCAGCGGCATCGGTGCTGCGTCGGCAAAACTGTTTGCATCCGAAGGGGCGAAGCTTGTGCTTGGCGCACGGGGTGCGGACCGGCTTGATCAGGTTGTTACGGAAATTACCGGGGCAGGCGGCACCGCCTTTGCACTGGCGGGCGATGTTTGTGACGAAGCTTACGCCAAGGCACTGGTCAATGCTGCCGTTGGGGAATATGGCGGGCTTGATGTCGGGTTTAACAATGCCGGACGGCTGGGCGTTATGGGTGCGATCAGCGACATTGATGAAGCGGGCTGGAATGCAACGCTTCAGACCAATTTGACATCCGCGATGTTCGGGGCGAAATACCAGATTCCTGAAATCACCAAACGCGGCGGTGGTTCGGTTATTTTTACCTCCACCTTTATTGGTCATACAATTGGTTTGCCCGGTGTCACCGCCTATGCTGCGAGCAAGATGGGGCTTTTGGGCATGGCACAGTGTCTGGCAGTGGAGCACGGCGGGACCAATGTCCGGGTGAATGCGCTCGTGCCTGGTGGCACGGATACGCCGATGGCCGCAACTTTTGCCAATGATCCAGAATCCCGCGCAATGGTCAAAAAATTCCATGCTTTGGG
The DNA here is from genome assembly GCF_000421265.1 of Thalassospira lucentensis MCCC 1A00383 = DSM 14000. GTDB lineage: Bacteria > Pseudomonadota > Alphaproteobacteria > Rhodospirillales > Thalassospiraceae > Thalassospira > Thalassospira lucentensis. Next base: position 238,588 of record NZ_ATWN01000007.1, read on the forward strand.
CCGGATTGCCGATCCACTGGAAATTGCCAAGGCAGCGCTGTTTCTGGCATCCGATGCGTCTAGCTTTGTTACCGGATCAGCGATGATTGTTGATGGGGGTAATTCGATCTGCAAGGCGGCGTGATAAGCAAAACCCCGCCCGGATATTGGGCGGGGTTTTGTCTTTGTATGATAAAACGGTTTAGCCAAAGGCGCGCTTAAGAACCGGCACGTTTGAGACGATTAGAACATCAAGTGCCAGAACTGTGACCAGCGTGATGCCGGTCAGCGGGAAGGCTAATGATAGCGCTAACATCATAAATACTGCACCTTTCCAAAGTGGTAGATTATTGGGAAGGGGCGGGGGTGACAGGTGCAAACTGCCGGATACCGGGCGGCGCAGCCACCACATGACAATGCCGCTGATGCACAGGAAAATCACGGTCAGGCAAAATAGTGTATTGGCAATCACGTTCCACCAGCCAAGGTCACCTTGATGCAGGGCAATGCCAACCGCCATGCTTTTCGCACCCAGTGAATAATCAGCAAAGCCAACATTGGCCAGAACCTTGCCGGTATATTGGTCGACATGGATGGTGCGGTCGCCGGTGGGTGAAACGCTATCGCCGCTCATGGTGTCGGCCGAGAGGGTGTAAACACCGTTTTCACCCTGCGGCAGATTGACGCGGAATTGCCCAACAAAGCCGATGCTGCGCGCAAAGGCGGTCACGGTATCAAGATTAACCGGTGTGCCATCGACAAGGCCGGTGATCCCGGCATCTGATCCCGATGCAGGCATTGGGGTTTGTTCAAGTCCCCAGGGTGCATCATGCAAAACCCCGTGGTTCATATCGGCGTGAATGTCATCAGATAGCGGGACATTATCCCATTTTTCAGCGGGAAAAGTGCTCCAGGCCTGAACAAACTGACCCCCCCAGATACCCGCCCATGACAGCCCGGAAATCAAAAAGAAGAACAAAACGACCGAGATGTAAAAGCCACTTGTGACATGCAATTCTTTCCAGAAAGTCCGGCGTGTTGCCCTGAAGTCTGGCCAAAGGACGGATGCAAACCGTTTGCCGTCGCGCGGCCACCACATGTAAAGCCCGGTAACGATCAGGATAATGCCAAGCCCGGCGGCAATTTCGATCAATCGGTCGCCAAGATCGCCCATCAGAAGTTCACCGTGAATGTCGCTGGCCCAGTAAAACCAGCTGTCATCGGTGATGATGGTTTCGCGGATGTTGGTTGTGACGGGATCTACTGTGACGACATGCTGCTTGCCGCCACTGTCGACCAGAAACATGGTGGCAAGATCATCCTCGATCGGGGCAATATATTGGCTGACCGTGGCATTGGGCAGGGAGAAGGCCGCGGCATCGGCCTGTATCTGAAGGCTTTGGTGTTGGCCGTCGGATGCAAGAATGCGGTCACCAAACCGGGTTTCAATGACATTGAAATACATCATCATCAGGCCTGTTACAGCCAGCATGAGGAGGAACGGCACAACATAAAGCCCGGCATAAAAATGCCAGCGCCACGCAGCCATATAGAATTTACGGGTTAACGTACGGTTTTCGCGGTCGCGCTGAGGCGCATCCGCCGACTGTGCGGGATGGGTTGTCATCAAGTTCACCTGTATCATCGAAAATGCGTAAAGCACGGTATTGCTGTGCCAGATAAGCGGCGTGCAAAACCTGCGAGTGGGGCAGATCAGATGATGACGGGTGGCGCGCGGGGGACGGCTGGCGTGTCATAGGTGGTTGCTTGCCATTCGACGCGGGCTGGCAAATGGGCGAGTGCACGTGAGACGAACTCAACTGGTTCAGGCAACTGCGGATTATCCGGCAGGGTGACCGATGCGGCGATCCGGCAAAACTCACAAGTATCAAGCATCCCACGGTCATTATCAGGGTCAGCCGCCTGTCCGCCAAGGCACAAGATCGGCAATGTGCCATCGGGGAGGGCATAGCTTGTCAGGCTGGCTTGCGTGTTTTGGGGAAGCGTTCCAAAGGATGCCAGCTTATGCGAAAAGCCGACAAGCATCAGCGCGATCACGCATAAAATGCGGATCCCGATATGTGCCCGTGATCGCAATGAAGACATGAAGTGTTCCCCGGTCAATGTCATCGTGTAATGACAGCTACGCGCCGAAGCTCTGAAAGGTTTCAAACGAGCATGCCATGACAATTGTCATGTTTGCAAAAAATGGAGCGTAGAAAAACCAAACCCGCCTGGATTGCTCCGAGGCGGGCTTGGCGCACGGGTCCGAACTTAGCAAGCTAAATTCGACCATGCAGTATCACGTTCGAGGAACCCCGAAAGTGAAAAAGAAGACTAGAAGCCTTCACGCTCGATGCGCTTACGCTCCAGCTTGCGGGAACGACGGACTGCTTCCGCCCCTTCGCGAGCTTTCTTCTCCGACGGCTTTTCAAAGTGGCGACGGAGTTTCATCTCACGGAAAATGCCCTCACGCTGCATCTTTTTCTTAAGGGCTTTCAGAGCCTGATCGACATTGTTGTCGCGAACGATTACCTGCACGGAAACCACGCTCCTTTCAAAAAAACAAAAACACCCGGAAAGGCGGAATGCCTACCGGTTGGATTTACGGTCAACATGACCGTGGGCTGTATATAGTTCAAACCAGCCAAAAAGAAAAGAGGGAAGAGGATATTCGCCTTGGGCGTTTATTCGGCCAATGGGTGCAAAACGCCAAGGCATGGATATCGTATTTGAGAGGCAGTCTCCTGTTTCCACCTTAAACGGGAATTTAATGGATAATAAATATCCCAAAAGTGGTTATAATGGTCTAACAAAATTCAATATATCAATGGATTGGTAAGCAGGCAGGATATCCTGCAAATAGGGTCCCGGTGGGATCCGTCCGCGTTTTGGTTGGGGATTAGACGATGGAAAACAGTCTGCGGGAGGCGGCAATTGCGCATGCGCCTTTCTTTATTACAGCACCGGGGGAAACAGATGTTCTGTTCTACGGTATCGCATGGTTTGTGGTTTTGGCGGTGTTTGCGCTTGGCGCGTTCTATCTGACCTTGCATGCCTTGCCTGAGAAACTGGCGCATCACGCCAATCACACGCAGATACAGTTGATCGGTGTTCTGACCCTTTTGGCACTGTTTACCCATAACGGTGTTTTCTGGGTCGCGGCACTGGTTCTTGCGGTTGTCCGGTTCCCCGACTTTATTTCCCCAATTCAGGCAATTGCAGATTCCTTGAAAACAATTGCAAGGAACAAGGGCGAGTTTGGCGACTCGACCCGGCACGAGCCCGTGACGGAGACGTCCGTAACCCCCGACATGACCCAGCAGGAGAACCCCAAAGATGTTTGAGCTTCTTCTGTGTTCAATGTTTACCATCCTGCCGGATTATCTGGTGCGCCGGTATCGTCAGGGCAAACGTATCGGCAAGGAAATCACGTTGTTTTCCGTCTGGTATGAGTTGCGCTATGGCATCACCGGATGTGCGATTCTGACGCTGTCGCTGATCACGCTGATTTTCTATTTTCACCCATCAAGTCACAACGTCGGGTCATTCTTCAGGACGTTGACAATCCTGCCCGAAAAGAACGGTCGGGTGGTTGAAATATATGTCGATAATGATCGCCGGGTAAAATCGGGCGAACCGTTGTTCCGGCTTGATGACCGCGCAGAAACAGAATCAGTCGAAATGGCCCAGCAAGAAGTCGAACAAATCCGTGCCCAGATGGCGGTCACCGAGGCCGATCTTGCAGTGGCGCAAGGGAATCTGGAACAGGCACAAGGTGCCTATGAGCAGGTTCGCGAGGAACTGTCGGTGAAGGCGGATCTTTTGTCGCGCGGCACAAACGCGGTTTCCCGGCGTGAGGTCGAACGGCTTGAAGTCGCGTTGACGACACGACAGGGTGGGGTGAATTCGGCAAAGGCGAGTGTTAATGCCGTGCAAACCAAAATGGAAACCCTGTTGCCCGCCCAGCTTTCAAGTGCAGAGGCATCCTTGCGTGCGGCACAGGTGGCGTTGGGCAAAACAGTTGTCCGTGCCGGTGTTGATGGCATCGTACAGCAATTTGCATTGCAAGTTGGGGACGTGGTGAACCCGTTATTGCGTCCGGCGGGCATCCTGATCCCCGACAAGCCCAAGGAAGTGGTGTTTCAGGCAGGTTTCCAGCAGGTATCGGCACAAGTTGTCAAAGTCGGCGGGCTTGCGGAAATGACATGTGCTTCGCTGCCATTTGAAGTCATTCCGATGGTGTTCTCAAGCGTGCAGCCGGTCATTGCTGCCGGTCAGTTCCGACCGACCGACAGGTTGCTTGATATAACCGAACGCAGCGCGCCGGGAACGTTCCTGGCCAAGATGGTGCCACTTTACCCTGAGCAGATCAAGGATGTGCCGTGGGGCAGCCAGTGCGTTGCCAATGCCTATACCAATACCCATGATCAACTTGAGGATCCGGAAATTGGTGCGGGGCGCTGGATGTTCCTGCATATGGTCCAAACGGTTGGGGTCGTGCATGCCTTGTTGCTGCGTATTCAGGCACTTCTGTGGCCGGTCCAGACACTGGTTCTTACCGGGCATTAGGATCGCGGGGCGCATAGGGGCTTTACAGCCGGGCAATTTTGGTTGGATATAGAGATATGTCGATCCTTAAAATTGCCCGGATGGGCCACCCGGTTTTGCGTGCTGTCGCGGATCGGGTCGAAGACCCGCATGACCCTGAAATTCAGCGTCTGATTGTGGATATGAAGGAAACCATGAAGGATGCCGGGGGCGTTGGCCTTGCGGCACCGCAGGTGTTTGTATCCAAGGCGATCATGGTTTATTTCGTGCCGAGTTTACGCAAAAGTGACGATCCAGACGATGGCGAAGTGCCACTTAGCGTTTTGATTAACCCGGAAATTGAGCCGATTGGCGATGAAATCGTTGATGGTTGGGAAGGGTGTTTGTCCATTCCCGGATTGCAGGGCGTGGTGCCGCGTTGGAACAAAATCCGTTATCGCGGGTTAAATGAGAAGGGCGATGAAGTTGAACGCATCGCCGGTGGTTTTCATGCGCGCGTGGTCCAACACGAATATGATCATTTGATCGGCGTGATGTATCCTGAACGTATAGAAGACATGACGTTGCTTGGATTTAACGAAGAATTACGCGAATACCCGCCTGAAACCACCTTCAGGCAAGCGGCATCAGATGATGTGGCGGAACAACCTGATGAACCTTAAGGAGGCATAAATGACCGTTTCCGAAAGCATGTCCCGACTGCGCGCCCAGCGCGAAGCGTTGGTCGAAGCCGCATTGGAACATGTGCCTTTTGATGGTTGGACCAAACAGGCGTTGATCGCCGGGGCCGAGGACCTTGACCTTGCACCGGGCGAGATTGACCGTCTGTTGCCCAAGGGGACGGGGCAAGCCATTGTGACCTATGTCGAGATGACTGATCGCAAGATGGTAGATGCCCTTGGCGCGCTTGAACTTGATCAGATGAAAATCCGTGAGCGGATCGCCGTTGCGGTTAAAACGCGCCTTGATCTGGTTGAAAATCACAAAGACGCCGTGCGTGCCGCCGTTTCCTGGACGGCTCTGCCACAGAATGTGGCCAAGGGGCTTAAGCTGACCCACGGGACGGTTGATAAAATGTGGATTGCCGCGGGCGATACATCGACCGATCACAATTGGTACACCAAGCGAATGTTGCTTGCGGGTGTCTATGGCTCAACCCTTGCTTATTGGCTGGATGACACGTCCGAAGGTCACAGCGACAGTTGGGCGTTTCTGGATCGTCGTATTGGCAATGTCATGCAAATCCCGAAAATCACCGGCAAGATCAGCAAGGCAGGGAAATTTGCCGCTGCACCGTTAAAGCTTGGTGCAAAGCTCGCGCGCTGCATGCCGACCCCGGGACGGGTTCGCCGTCAGTTCGGCGGGTAACTGCAAGGCTACAGACCCTAAACAAAACGCCACCGGCATAAAGCGCGGTGGCGTTTTTGATTTCAGCGCTGGAAACTCTTGGGCCGGTCGTCCGTCTTGTTAGGACGTCGGGTCAAGGAAGCTCAAAAGTGTGCGGTCCGGTTCGTTGGCTCTTTTCAGGTCGGCGGCAAGGTCAATGCCAAACGGCGATTTGAAGAAATGCTGTTGGGTACCAGCATCCTTGGTGTCTTTGTCGCGATTGGCGGCGTCGTCCTCGGTCTGGATTTCTCTGGCCGTGGGTTTGGCAGCAAGGGCGACCAGTTCGTGGGGCGGGTTGCCCATCCACATGCCTTTGCGGTTTTCCTTGGCAAAGGCCTGATCGCGCAAATAGGTCGGGCAGATCGGATTACTGTCACAGCTTGCCATGTCAACCAGAGCCCATCCGGCACGGAGCAACAGACGGTTGAGGTCACTGCGCCCCATCGTGCATTCGGTCAGCATCGGAAACAGTTGGACGTCGGAAACCTGCTGACATTTTACAGCATAGTTTTCGATGATGCGGGTCAAGGCCTGTGTCGCGGCGGCACCACATTGGAATTCAATGCTGCCTGCCCGGCAGATCATGCCGGTACGTGGGGCGCGAATGCCAAACAGTTCGACAATCATGTTGCCAAATCGCAGCTTGTCGCCTTCGACCACTTCGGGGAAGCCTGCCGCGCCGGGTGCGGCAACTGCGCGGGTTTGATGGCTTTGGATGGCAAGGAGGCCAAGCGTTACCAAGGCAATGAACAGAATTTTCTTCATGACGTTCTATCCGAAAAGAGTTTCCTGCCCCCATAACAGCAAGTCTGATGCCAGTTCGCCCGGCATAAAATGCTTGGGTCCGTCATTTTCGGGTAAGGTGTTGAAGTATCATAAAAAAGCTCCGGATATGCCATGATATCCGGAGCCAGAATGCTTCAGTTGATGAGGATGTGATCAGTCTTTTTTCGGTAAAACCCACGTCACATGGCCCATTTTACGGCCCGGTTTTGCTTCGGCCTTGCCGTACAGGTGCAGTTTTGCAGTGGGCTCGGTCAAAATTGCCTGCCAACCGTCAATGTCATCGCCCAAAAGGTTCTTCATCCGGGCATTGGAATGATGTGCCGGATCGCCAAGTGGCAGACCGCAGACGGCGCGAATGAATTGTTCGAACTGGCTGGTGACACAGGCATCAATCGTCCAGTGACCGGAATTGTGCGGGCGCGGGGCCACTTCATTGACCAGAATATCACCATCGGTGGTGACAAACATTTCAACCGCCAGAAGCCCGACAAATTCCATTGCCGTAACCAGCTTGATGGCGATGTCTTCGGCCTTTTTTGACAGGCTTTGCGCAATTTCGGCTGGCGCGACAGTCACATCAAGAACGTGATTGGTATGGACGTTTTCGACCGGGCAGAAGCAGGCTGTGTCGCCTTTTACACCACGTGCGACAATGACCGAGATTTCGCGTTCAAACGAAATGAAGCCTTCAAGGATGGCTTCGGCGTCCTTCATTTCAGCCCAGGCATCGGCAAGATCGGTATCGTCGGTAATCTTGACCTGACCTTTGCCGTCATAGCCCATTTCGGTGGTTTTCAGAACCGACGGGCGGCCAAGTTTGGCAACGGCGGCCTTTAGATCAGCAAGGGATCGGACGGCTTCAAACGGGGCGGTGCCAATACCATGATCATTACAGAAGGTTTTTTCGCGCAGGCGGTTCTGCGAAAGATGCAGGCATTTCCAGCCTGGACGGACCGGTACCAGTTCAGACAGCAGTTTGACGCTGTCATGCGGGACATTTTCAAATTCAAATGTCACGACATCGACGTCTTCGGCAAATGCGCGCAGAGCATCCAGATCGCTGTAATCGGCAATGGTTGCCTTTGCACAGACCTGCTCGGTCGGGCTATCTGCGCCGGGGCCAAAGACATGAACTTTATAACCGAGTTCTGCGGCACAGAATGCCGCCATCCGGCCCAACTGGCCATTGCCCATGATGCCGATGGTGCTGCCCGGTGCGATAACGCGCGTTTCGAAGTCCTGCGTCATGTCTTCCTCGAATGATCATTGGATGCCGATTTCCGGCACAGGGTATTTAGGGTCTGAACCCAATTGCCAAAACAAAAACGCGCCCGAATGGGCGCGCTGATGGTGCTTTATGGTGCCGGATCAACCGGCGCGTCGGCGACAGCATCGGTTTGTGCCGCACGCCAGTCATCAAGACGGCTTGCCAGACCATCATCCATCAGCGCCATGATGCCAGCGGCCATCAACCCGGCATTCTTTGCCCCGGCTGATCCAATGGCAAGGGTTCCGACCGGAACCCCACCGGGCATCTGGACGATTGAGAGCAAGCTATCAAGCCCTTTAAGGGCTTTGCTTTGGACGGGAACACCCAAAACCGGAAGCGGGGTCATGGCAGCCGCCATACCCGGAAGATGTGCCGCACCGCCAGCACCGGCAATAATGACTTTCAGACCGCGCGATTTTGCCGTTTTGGCATAGTCATACAGGCGATCAGGTGTGCGATGGGCCGAAACGATTTTCGTTTCATAGGCGACATTCAGCGCATCGAGGACATCTGCTGCGTTTTTCATGGTTTCCCAGTCAGACTGGCTTCCCATGATGATGCCGATGACCGGGGATTGATCGCTCATGTTGGCGGCTCCGTTTGCGGGCGGTTTCGTGAAGGGCCGCATTATATGCAGCAACCGGTATCATGCAAGCCTGCAGAGTGCCTACGCATTCGCAAAATCCTTATGCGGTGCCTGTTTACGGGCCGATGTGTTGGTCCTGATCGTAAGAATAGTTGAGCTATTCTTGTTGATGGTTGAATTTTATGATGAATAAAATGTACTTTTGATTTATTGTTTACTTATTGCTTATATAACTGTGCACGTAGCACGGGAAGGTCAGACATGAAAGTCACACGGCCCCCATCGACGATCCCATCCATGGGGGCAGGCGATGGAAGGTATTCATCAAATCAATATACCGCGTTTGCGTATGGCAAGGATGCCGTACGTCGTCGGTCGTCCATGCATCAGCATCACGAAGTTGATATTGATACCGGTAACCTGCCCGACGCAGTTGATGATCAACCGTTTCATACGCCAGACATGGCCAATGTTCTGGGCATTCCCGATAGTCAAGTGACGCCTGCGGTTGAACAGGCGATTGGACGGTTGATGGTGCGCATCAATGGTCTGAGCGAAAATCTGTCGGACCTTAAGAAACATCAGGCCTATCTTGCCCGGTCCGAGGGACGTGATCCATTCACGGGTGCGATGAGCCGACCCGCCTTTATGCAAATTCTTGAAAATGAAATGGCGGTTCAGGGTACGGACAGAACAATGCGCATGCTGCTTGTGTGTGAACTGTCAAACATCGACGAGATTCTGCAGCGTCATGGACAGGAATGCAAAGACGGCCTGTTTAAGTATGTCCACCAGATCATGGCCGATTTCATCATGTCGCCCCATCACCTGGGATATTTGGGCTGTAATGATTTTGCGGCCCTGCTTTATAACGTTGATAAAGACGATACGCGTTTGCGTATTGATGCGGTTGTCCGGCAGATCAATCAGTCGCCGTTTTCGCACAAAGGTAAGTTCATCGCCGTAAAACCGGTTTTTGGCATTTATCAGGCGCGCAATGGCGATACCGCAACCTCAGCATTGAATGCGGCCGATTTCGCATTACGTGCGGAAAAAGAAATGCGTCTGGCACAGCTTGAACGTATCCCCTTCGGCATTTGATCGAAGGTGCTGTGGCCGGTTAATTGCCGTGCCGGATTACCCAGCCCACCATCGTATTTCATCACCTGTTCACCGTGACAAAACATCGCCAAAAGGCCAAATGCATCAAACATTTGGTTTGCGCGAGACAGGTTCTGAGCCTAGGTGGTTAATTTTCGGATCAGACCGAAACCGCCGCCAAAATCAGGCAATAATATCAGGAACAAGCTGCGACTCGACGTAGCGAATTTCATCTTTTAAGGCGAGTTTGCGCTTTTTCATGCGGCCCAGACGAAGCTGGTCATGATGCGGAGCGACAACCATTTGTTCGATGGCAATATCGAGATCCCGGTGTTCCTCGCGTAACGACATCAGTCTCTTTTCAATCTCGATCTGATTGATTTCGTCCATTTTTGATCCAGCTTAATAATCAACGCGAAGGGACAATGATATTAACAGATATCAGATAGTGGACCCATATGATTTGTACCACCTTTAAAAACAAATCTGCCGATAGCCGGAGGAAAGTGCATGCGGATCGGAATTTTGACCAGCGGTGGCGACTGTGCAGGGTTGAATGCTGTCATTCTGGCTGTGGTACGCCGCGCGGTGCTTGGCTATGGCTGGGACGTGATTGGTATCCGACAGGGTGCGCACGGTTTGATGCAGGACCCGCCACAGGCAATTGATCTGAATGATCAGGTCAATAATGACGCGATGCTGCGCATGGGCGGGACGATCCTTGGCACGATTAACAAGGGCGACCCGTTCAACTATCCCATGCCAGATGGCAGCTTTGCCGACCGTTCCGATGACGTGATTAGAGGTTATCGCACCTTGGGGCTGGATGCGCTGATTGGGGTTGGCGGGGATGGCAGCATGGAAATACTGCATCGGCTGGCCATAAAGGGCGGTATTAATCTGGTCGGGATTCCCAAAACCATCGATAACGATCTGGCCCTAACCGAATATTCGGTCGGCTTTACCACGGCGGTGAATGTTGCGGTTGAGGCGCTTGATCGGTTGCAGCCAACCGCAGCATCCCACGACCGGATCATGATCCTTGAGGTCATGGGGCGCGATGCAGGGCATATTGCGCTGTTTGCCGGTGTGGCCGGCGGGGCGGATGCCATTTTGATCCCGGAGATGGATTATGATCTGGATGCGCTGACCGAGCATTGCCTGAACATTCGTAAACGTGGACGCAATCATGCGTTGGTGATTGTTGCCGAGGCGGTCAAACGCGATGACGGTGCCGCCGTGACACAAGGCCATGATGGGCAAAAAACCCGATATGGCGGCATTGGTCATTGGTTCGCCGATGAGTTGGGCGCACGAACAGGCTGGGAAACGCGTGTGACGGTTCTGGGCCATGTCCAGCGTGGCGGCATTCCATCCCCGCGTGATCGGGTGATTGCATCGGCCTTTGGCGTGCATGCGGTTGATCTGATCGCCGATCAGAAATTCGACCGTGTCGTGGCATGGTCCAAACGCAAAGTGATCGATGTTGCGATGAAGGATGTTATTGTTGGCCCGCGCCTGGTCGATACCGCAGGCACGATGGTTTCAACGGCCAAGGGACTTGGGGCCTATATCGGGCAACCGCCAAAGATTACACGCACGGCAAAGACGGTGTGATCACCACACCACAGCAAGACACGTTAAAGAAAACAAAAAACAAACAGGTTGGGTTTTTGATGGACCACGAAGATGTCTGGCGTTTTACGGTCGAAATGTATGGCCGTGACGGGGTCGCGCCATTATTTTTGACCCTTCAGGAACGATGTGGACTGGATGTGAACATGATGTTGTTCATGTTCTATCTGGGGCAGAAAGGGCGTGCACCGCACAGCATTTCGGCACTTGAAATGGCGGTGAAGGACTGGCGCGACAAGGTCATTATTCCGTTGCGCCAAACGCGGCGCTATTTGAAAAATCAATCCCACGAAACCGCGCAGGCCTTACGTCAGAAAGTCAAATCAGACGAATTGCAGGCCGAACGCATTGAACAGCATATCCTGTGCGACGCGGTTGAAACGATTGAGGCCACTGACCCATTGGCGGCGGCCCATGCCTATTTATCGCCAAACCGTTTTGATTTGACGCAGGCGGAATGTGACGATGCGTTTGATCAGCTTTGTCGATTGATGGGGCTGCGCTGATACGCTGGTGTTGCGCACATCGGTGCGACGCAGACCATACTGCGCCGCTGCCCGCTGTTATTCGCGGTTTCGCGGCTTGCCGGTAACGGGGATGTGGTTTTGGGCATCTTCATCGCCCCAGCGTGCGGTTTCGGGCAGATCAATGTCAAACAGATCAAGAATCCGCCCGCAGCTTTGGGTGACTATCTCATCAAGGGATGTCGGGCGGGCATAAAAGGCCGGAACGGGTGGAGCGATAATCGCACCGTTTTCAGTGGCTTGCGCCATGTTGCGGATATGTCCGGCATGCAGCGGGGTTTCGCGCGCCATCAGGACCAGGCGACGGCGTTCCTTAAGCATCACATCAGCAGCCCGTGCGATCAAATTATCTGCGACTCCGCTTGCAACCTCGGCCAATGACTTCATCGAGCAAGGGGCGATGACCATGCCACGCACCCGGAACGACCCCGACGCAATCGGTGCACCGATGTCCGCATTGTCATGCAGCACGTCCGCCATGTCCTTGATTTCGCGAATTTTGTAATCGGTTTCATAGGCGATGGTACGCTCGGCCGCCTTGGAAAGAACCAGATGGGTTTCAATCGGCGTGTTTTTGAGCAACTGCAAAAAACGTATGCCGTAAATCACCCCGGAAGCACCGGTTATGCCAATGATAAGTCGATCTTTTTGCGTCATGCCGATCCTTGCTGGACTGTGTTCTTGTTCACGATGATGATTGAAACACTGGAAATCATGTTACAAAATTAATACCATCTTCTTGTGGGCAATGTCAGATATAAGGAGTAGGCGAATGAGCGTTCAAAGCCATATCGAAGCTCTAACTGCCAAACACGCTGCACTTGAGCAGGACCTCCATCACGAGCAGCGCCGACCGGCGCCAGATGATTCCCTTGTCGCAGACATTAAACGTCGCAAGCTTGAAATCAAGGACGAGATAAACCGAATAACCCATTAGCCGTCCGGGCATGGCCGTAATCACGTGATGATCAGCGTGAACGTGCCAGTGCTGACGGTGTAGCGACCTCGTAAAATCCAATCCTTTATCTTTTGCCGCCTCCGACTGTCGCCCACGACGTGAGGCGGCATTCTCGTGGGCGTCTTTCAAACATTCAATTTGGTTCTGACCATAATCCTCCCCAAATATACGGTGAGGCCGACGCACCTAGATCACGCCGGCCAAATGACAGGTGGTTTGGAGTAATAATAATCTGCACGTTTCTGCGGATTTTTGGCTCTCTACCAATGTCTAAGGGGTAATTGGAAATTAAATCGGTATTATGATGCCGATTTATTGGCGCATGCCAGTTCAACTGCCCTCTGACCTGATTGTCACCGTTTAATTTATCGGTCAGGGGACTGCGCGCCACACAGACGCATACCATTTGGGCATCAGACCCAACTTTGCGGGAGGACGTTTTGCCTATGACCGGTCGCTATCAGGAACTCTATGATCGTTCGATGACCCACTCGGAAGAATTCTGGGCCGAAGCCGCCCAGCAACTGTCCTGGTATAAAAAGTGGGATCGGGTTCTCGATGACAGCAATGCCCCATTTTATCGATGGTTCAGCGGTGGCGAGGTCAATACCTGCTTCAACGCGCTGGATCGCCATATCGAAGACGGACGCGGTGATCAGGCGGCCCTAATTTATGACAGCCCAGTAACGTCCACAGTTGAAACATTCACCTATACCCGTTTGCGCGACGAGGTTGCGCGTCTTGCCGGGGCGTTGCAAGCACGCGGTGTGACCAAAGGCGACCGGGTGATTATCTATATGCCGATGATCCCGCAGGCCGCGATGGCAATGCTGGCCTGTGCACGGATCGGGGCGATCCATTCCGTGGTGTTTGGGGGCTTTGCTGCCAACGAGCTGGCGACGCGCTTTAATGATGCAAAACCAAAACTGGTTATGGCGGCCAGTTGCGGCGTCGAAGGAAGTCGGGTGATTGAGTATAAGCCGCTTCTGGATCGCGCGATCGAGCGTGCTGATCATAAACCCGAGAGTGTTTTGCTGTTTCAGCGTTCGCAATGCGAGGCACCGATGCAAGATGGTCGGGATTATGACTGGGTTGTTGAATGTGCCAAGGCTGCCCCAGCAGACTGTGTGCCAGTCGCGGCCACCGATCCGCTTTATATCCTTTATACGTCCGGAACCACGGGGCAGCCAAAGGGCGTTGTGCGTGACAACGGCGGACATATGGTCGCACTGCACTGGTCGATGAAGAATATCTACGGCGTTGAGGCTGGTGATGTCTATTGGGCGGCATCCGATGTGGGTTGGGTGGTCGGTCACTCATACATTGTCTATGCGCCGCTTTTGGCCGGGTGTACGACGATCATGTATGAAGGAAAACCGGTTGGCACACCTGATGCCGGTGCGTTTTGGAGGGTGATTTCACAGCATCGGGTCAAGGTGCTGTTTACGGCCCCAACGGCCTTTCGTGCGATCAAGCGTGATGATCCCAATGCAAAGTTGATGGGCGATTACGATCTAAGCTGTTTTGAAGCACTGTATCTGGCCGGGGAGCGTTCCGATCCCGATACTCTGCAATGGGCGGAGAAAAGTCTGGGTGTGCCGGTGATTGATCATTGGTGGCAGACCGAAACCGGCTGGCCGATTTGTGCCAATCCGCGCGGGGTTGAGTTGCTGCCAATTAAATATGGGTCACCGACGGTTGCTGTCTGTGGCTGGGATGTTCAGGTGGTGGACGAAGGCGGCAATCGCCTTGAACGTGGCAAGATTGGTGCATTGGTTGCCAAGTTGCCGTTGCCGCCGGGAACATTGCCGACGCTTTGGCAGAACGAAGAACGATTTAAATCATCCTATCTGGAGGAATTCCCGGGATATTACGCCACTGGGGACGCCGGCTTTATTGATGAAGATGGCTATATCTATGTCATGTCGCGTACCGATGACATTATCAACGTGGCGGGGCATCGTTTGTCGACGGGCGGGATGGAAGAAGTTCTGTCAGGCCATCAGGACGTCGCCGAATGTGCTGTCATCGGTGTGCATGATGACCTTAAGGGGCAATTGCCATTGGGCTTTGTCGTACTGAAGTCCGGGGTGACCCGATCGCATGATACGATCATTGCTGAAATTGTTGCGATGGTTCGCGATCAGATCGGCCCGGTGGCGGCATTCAAGCAGGCAACGATTGTGGATCGGTTACCCAAAACCCGGTCGGGTAAAATACTGCGTAAAACAATGCGGTCGATTGCTGATGGGGAAAGTTACAACACCCCGGCGACGATTGATGATCCGGCGATTTTGCCAGAAATTGCTGATGCACTTAAAGAGATCGGTTACGCCAAATAACGCAAACTCCTTCACCTTGCTTGCATGAAGCAAATTGGCACCCGTCATTTTCCCAATGACGGGTGTTTCTTTGTGCGTGCTGTTACGTTCGATACCAAGAGCGAGAAGGGCGGACCTTAGCTATCGTCGTTTGGCATGAAAAAGGTCGGGAAATCGGCGTTTGCTTCGGGGATGTGAAGATCAACTCCGGCCTTTGAGATCATCTCTGAGATGTGATCAGGCGGCAGGCGGTCGGTAAAGAATGCGGTAACCTGTGTGATGGATCCGCCGCGAACAACCGCGTTGCGTCCAAACTTGGTGTGATCCGCAACCAGATAGTTTTTGCGCGAATTTTTCAGGATAGCGGACCGGGCACGAACTTCCTGTTCGTCGAAATCAAGCAGACTGCCGTCGCTTTCAATTCCGCCGACCCCGAAGATACCGTAATCGACTTTGTAGCTGTTAAAGAACTCTTCGACTTCGGGGCCAAGCACGTCCCGGTCACGGTTGCGCAAGCGTCCACCGATCAAGGTAACGTCAAAACTGTCATTGGTTGCCGCAACGTAGGCAACATTCAGATTGTTGGTGAATATCCGTAAATTGCGATGTTGCAACAGCGCGCTTGCCACCAGTTCCGGTGTGGTGCCAATGGAAAAGAACAGCGATGCTTCGTCGGGAATTGCACGTGCAACCAGTGCCGCGATTTTACGTTTTTCGTTAACGTTGAGAACCTTGCGCGCCCGATAGGCAATGTTTTCATGTTCAAGGGCGGGTTCAACGCCGCCATGGCGGCGGCGCAAGAGGCCTTCTTCACACAGGGCGTTTACATCCCGTCGGATCGTTTGTGGTGTGACGTCAAAGCGTTCTGCGAGTTGCTCGATGGTGCGAAAACCATCGGCGCGAACAAGTTCAACAATGCCAGCTTGGCGTTCGGTTGGACGTTTTTGCATGGAAACGTTTCTTCGGTGTTGTTCGTCTGAAAAGCTGGCGCATGGTATGCTGTGCGTATGTCGGTTCCGTTACAGTTTAACGGCGTTCATATGAAACAAATCATACGCGTTTTTTGTGGGGCGGCTCAAAGAAAAAAGGCCGCCTGTAAAAGGCGGCCTTTTGAAAGAAATCAGGAACGGAAGAGGTTTTCCGCGGCTTCCATGTAATCGGAAGTCTTGAGGTCTTCTTTCTTGTCGCTTTTTTTCTTGCCCGGGAAATCTGGTTCCGGATTGATCTGCAATTCTTCTGGCAGCGGATCGGGCTCGACGTTGGTGACAATCTTTTCGGGATTTTTAGAACGCGCGATCACGACCTGTTTTTCAAGGTCAAGTTCGGTGCAAAGGCCCATTGTCACCGGGTTGCGCGGTGCAAGGTTTGCTGAGTTCCAATGGCTCTTGTCACGGATTTTGCCGATCGTGTCCTTGGTGGTGCCGATCAGTTTGCAAACCTGTGCATCTGACAATTCCGGGTGATGCTTAAGCAGCCAAGCGATCGCATTCGGGCGATCCTGGCGCTTGGAAACCGGGGTGTAACGGGCACCTTTGGACTGCGCGCGCGGGCGCGGCAAATCGCTTTTGGCCATTTTCAAAAGAGCACGCGGGTCTTGTTCGCAACGCGTGATTTCTTCCTGGGTCAATTGGCTGTTGGCGACCGGGTCACGGCCAACAATGCCCTGACTGACGTCACCGTCGGCAATGGCCTGAATTTCCAGCTCGTGCAGTTCGGTAAAGGCAGCAATCTGCCGGAACGACAAGCCGGTATTGTCGATAAGCCATACAGCGGTTGCTTTGGGCATGAGGGGCTGTGCCATAATTCCTCCTAGTTTCCTTTTATCTCTCTGGAGACCGGCGATGGGTCTAAGCCCAAATACGCAGGAATGTATGCCCCAGAATATAATCTCTTTCGGTGATCCGGCAATGCTGCGAAGGCAACCACGAGTGTTGCCGCGCATCAACGGACCCGCCACAGCGTTCTTTTCGATCAATGTGCGGTTAAATGCAACAATCTGTTGCGGGTTTGCCAAAAGAATATTTCTTCCGCGTGCCGCAATCTATGGACTGTCACCCAAGATCGGTCAGACTTTACGTGCCAACCGTTATCCGTAAGCGATTGAAAGTGCCTCAATCTACACCTCAAGTATCACTTTTCCGACATGGGCGCCACCCTTCAAAATCGCGTGGGCGTCATCGGCATCACAAAGCGGCAATGTTTTATAAATCACCGGTGCGATTTTGCCCGACTCAATCAATGGCCATACCTTTTCACGCAGACTTTGTGCAATCGCACCTTTGTTTGCCACCGGCTGTGCGCGCAGTGTTGATCCCATCAGGGTCAGGCGTTTAAGCAATAGCGGGGTGAAATTGGTTTCGGCCTTTGGACCATTCAGGAAAGCAATGATCAGAATACGCGCTTCGACGGAGGCGGCCTTGAAGTTGCGGCTGACATAATCGCCCGCAACCATATCAAGGATGACGTTTGCGCCTTTGCCATCGGTGGCGGTTTTGACTTCTTCGACAAAGTCGTGGGTCTTGTAATTGATGGCGATATCGGCGCCAAGTTCCCGGCAGGCCTGACATTTCTCGTCAGTTCCGGCTGTCGTGATGACTTTGACGCCAAATGCCTTGGCCAACTGAATGGCGGTTGTGCCAATGCCCGACGTCCCACCGTGCACAAGCAATGTTTCGCCCGCGCTCAAACCGGCCTTGTCAAACAGGTTGTGCCAGACGGTAAAGAACGTCTCGGGAAGACCGGCCGCCTCAACCATGCTAAGCCCGTTTGGCACCGGAAGGCACTGTGCGGCGGGCACTGCAGCATATTGGGCATAACCACCCCCGGTCACCAAGGCGCAGACTGTGTCGCCAATCTGCCAGTCAGTGACATCTGCACCGACGGCAACGATTTCACCGGCCAGTTCCAACCCGACAATTGAGGATGCACCGGCTGGTGGTGGGTACATGCCCGCAACCTGCATCAGATCAGGGCGGTTGACCCCACTTGCACGAACACGCACCAGAACGTCTTCTGGTCCAAATTCGGGCAGGGCCGTTTCCCCCAATGCCAAGTAAGGCTTTTCACGGTCGTTGCGTATTTCGATGGCCTGCATGTGTTTGGGTAAGTCGGGCTTTTGCAAATCGGACTGTGACATAACGACCTCCGTGGCGAATGGAAACATTTGTACCTATCTCATAACGATAAAAGGCGACTGGGAAAACCAACAAACCCTTAAATCAACGAACGCGTGCAGGTATGATGTTCGCAGCAATTTAATGGAGGATGGTCGTGAACGAGGATGATCTGGTAACTGCGAAGGCGAAAGAATTTGGTTTGCCACGCAATCTTGAAGGCATGTCTGCAGACAGTTTGCATGCATATCGCACTGCGTTGGAACAAGAGATTGCCAATGTCGAGTATGCGCTTTCACACCGCGAAGGTGCGTTGGCTGGTGCACAGGCGCTGTTTAAGTCCTGATGGCAATATCGACCTGTCTAGCAAAGCAGACGAGGTCCTCGTTCCAAGCAATCATTTGGCCGTGGTCTTGCCCGGAGCATGTTGTGCGTATCAGATGTCGCCGTTTATTAGACGTAAGGATAAATTTTTAAACCTTGGGTTAATTGAAATTTAAACTTGCGGTCTTATATATGGAATACGGGTCACTTGTTGACCCCTTGTCGAACGTGATGTTTCGATGCCTCCCTGTTAAACTGGACCGCCCTTTATAGGGCGGTTCTTTTTGTTTAGTTGATTAGTGAATTGCTTGTGTAAGCGGGCTTGTCCCATGTGAGAAAGATCACGCAGGGACATACGGGTTAATACGTATTGTCACAATTGTGCAATTAATAGCCTTGACCGCTTATGAACCGCTGGCTAATGTTCGCGCACAAGAAGAACAAAACTTAAAAAAAGTCCGGCAAGTTTAGCAGGTTGAGGTGAGGCCGCCCTAAAAAGGGCGGTCTTTCTATTTGGTGCTCAATAGAACGATCCTTGAAGCCTGCCTGTGTATTTCCAATATACTTTAAATGGACCAAGAGCACCCAGCGGCGTCAGGTCAGGCGTCCTACAAAAGCAATTTCGCAGTCGTTCATTTTTCGCGAACCTATGATGAGGCCTTCACCTTGCTTGTGGAGGCACGAAATTACCTTTCTGCACATAGAAAAAATCGCGGAAAACCGGGGCGATCTATTGACGCCATGACGCAATGCTTGGAAGAAATGCGTATGACAACGCGTTTGATCCGCGCGATGGGTTGGCTTTTGACAGTGCGGGCGGTTGAAGCCGGTGAAATAGACTGGGACGAAGCCGTTGATACGGACAACCTCATGACCGATCTTCGGATCTGCATTGATGATCAATGCGCACAATGTGCATTCCTGTCGCCAGAGTTGCTTGATCTCATGGAACGCGCCCATGGGCTTTATATGCGTGCTGCGCGGATGGAGCTTCAGGTGGCTGCGCGCTGCAATGCCTGATCCCGATTTCTCCTTCAACAAACACCCCTGAGACGGGCATCCTCCCATACACGGTTAAACAGCCAGTGGATGAGCATGGAGGACGGCTAGAAATATGTCTGTTCGGGAAGGGTGGCTTGGGAGGTGAGCTGCTTAGACGCGTGAGGTCGCGGAAAACACTTCTATTGGCTCGGCGAAGCCCTTCATTGTCCGCGTGCCCTGAGAGGTAAAGTTGGCGCGACTGCCGGCATAGGTATTCTTGGTGTTCTGGGACACCAGAATTTCATCCCCGCCAGCTTGGGCGCAAACGCGCGCTGCAAGCTGAACAACAGTCCCAAACAGATCATTCTCTTCGGCAATGGCCTCGCCACTATTGATACCGATCCGGATCTGGAATTTCAGGTCCTGACTGGCGTTATGTGACGCCATGTTTTTCTGGATTTCAATTGCGGCTTCAACGGAGCTGGCCGAAGACGGGAATACGGCCATGATACCGTCACCCATATGTTTGACTTCCTTGCCATAGTTATTGATCAAGGCTGTCCGCACAATCTGGTTATGAATATGGACCATTTGCTGTGCACCATGATCACCCAGTTCCTGTGTTTTCTGAGTTGAATTGACGATATCGGTGAACATCAGCGCATGCAGTTTTTGACCAGCATTACCTTGCGGTCCGGCGGCGGGCTTTTCGCTCCAGCTTTCCAGTGCCTTTGAGACGGATACATTTATGCTGGTTTCATCTTCGATATAGGAGGCCATGGATTGGCGCCCAGCGCCATACATGTCCTTATATTTTGGCTCAAGGATGTAGTTGTCTACATTCTTGCAAAACGTGTCTGCCATGCCTTTGTTGGCACCAAGGGCAGTGATGCAATCACGTAGAACCGCGCGGCCATCTTTTTGTTGAAGAGCATTTTTCTCACTGCATGCATCACACGCCCCGGCGACATAAAGGTTCACACCGAATTTGTGATAGGCATCCAGATTGGGGACATTTTTGCGAATTGCGCGCATTGAGCCGGAGATAAATGCCTTCATTTTGTCGCGGGTCTTACGCATATCCGGCGTTTCGACAAGCGGTGCATCCGGGATATCGTCGCTTTGTGCATTTTCGTTGCCGTCGACGTTATCCTCGGCTGATACCGGATCGGTGTTTTCGCTATCCTGCGGGACATCGTTTTCGCTGATTTCAGCAGCAAGCTCGGCAGCCGATTTCTTCGATCCAGACATTTCCGAGGAGTTATACCCCCCAAGCGATCCATGGCCGCGCGATTGAGCCGCTTTTACGCTGCGCTGCTTCGGTTGTGATGTTCGTGCTGATGACGGGTTTCTGCCGTTACCTTTGTATTTTTTGGTAACCGACATCAGCATCGGTACGACGCTGGCAAGGAAGCCGACGGTAAAGGAGACGAAGTTGGCCTTGTCGTAGAAACCCTGACTAATGGTAACACCCATGCTGGGCAGATATTCAAGCCCCTTTGCCGCGGCAAGCATTGCGGCGAGGCCAATCGCGATAGAGACACAAAAGGCGATCGCCATCTTCAGGATAAGACCGATCAGCCCATGTTCACCGGATTCAGTACTGTTGTGTCTTACGACGGGTTTCTTGGCCGGTGCAGGTTTTTGTGCTTTTGGGGCGCAATTTGCCACAGGCTGCTCAAACGCTGCCGGTTTGTTGGCAGGTTTTGGCGCAGGGGCCTTGGCTTGTTTGTCAGGGGACGCTTTGCCGCCTTTATCGCGGGTTTCGTAAATGACGTAGTCGTCGGAGCTGTTGGTGCCGTGATTGTAAACTTCGCGAATCACCTTTACCGCAGATACATGTGCGGCGCGTTCGATCTGCTTTGCTTCTTCTTCGGCCTGCTTTTTTTGCGCACCACTAAAGTGGGCGTGGATTTGCCAACGCCCTGAACGGTCTTTTACGTAGACCTCATAACTTACCTGGTTACGCGCAGCCACTTGGTTCATTTACAAGCCTGGTAACTCTTACAAACCGAAACAGACAGCAAATTCGATGCTGTCGCAGTACGGCGAATTGTGAATTATGGCAAAAAAATGCCCGATTCACCATCAGATATGACGGTGCAGTTGATTATTTGAAGGTTTTCAACCGCTTTTCTATCGGATGGAGCCGTCGATTTAGTCCCTTGGCAAAGAAAAACGCCCGCGGCATCAAGAAGATGCGGCGGGCGCTGATCCGTAAGAACACAAAGAAGTGTTCTTTGCTTAATTACCGATGTTGAAACCAGCGAAGCGCTTTTTGAATTTCGCAAGCTGCCCGCCGCTATCGAGAAGACGGTGAACACCAGTCCAAGCCGGGTGGCTTTTTGGATCGATGTCGAGCTTCATCAGGTCGCCAGGTTTACCCCAGGTCGACTGTGTGGTGAAGCTGCTGCCGTCAGTCATCTGAACGGTGATCTCATGGTAATCGGGATGGATATCTTTTTTCATCGCCTAATCACTCCGGAATTTGAAGCGCGGTGTATAGTGTAAAAAATCGGCTCGCGCAACCCCTGTAACCGGTAATTGTCCGATTAACGTAAATAGATAGGGAGTGCAGTAGCGATCTCGCGGTCGTTTAGCAGTCCAGAGCCCACGTTTCAAGCTTTTCTCGCAGGCACGTTCTTATGCATACTTGCACAGCACTCTTTATATAGTATGGTGCGCCAACAAACGATTATCGCCTATGCGGGGGCTTGGTTTCCCGCGATGACAGACGGAGAACAGGACTGTGGCCCTTGAGGAAACGCGCTTTCATCAGATTGCAGACGACACCATTGAAAATCTCTCCGACACCATTGATGACGCGCTGGGGGACTCCATTGACGTCGATTTGCAGTCAGGAATTCTGACCATCGAACTCGATTCGGGTGAGCAATTCATCGTCAATAAGCACGGTCCCAACCGTCAGGTCTGGCTTTCGTCACCTGTGAGTGGTGCCAGCCATTATGACTTTGACGACGATAATGAGACATGGACCTCGACCCGTGGATCCACGACCTTGAACGATCAATTATCTGCCGATCTGGCTGTAAAGACCGGGCATAAACTTGATCTTGGCTGATCTGTGATCGGCTTTCGTGTTTCCTTTGAGTACGGGATAGGGTGCCGTGGCGCGTAGACCTTCTGATTCCGCAAAATTGACCGACCGCGAAACAAGTCGGGATATGTCCTCTTTACGGGCAATCTTGCCTTTTATCACGCCCTATCGCCTGCAGCTTGTCGGGGCGCTGCTTGCGCTGGTGACGGCATCCGGTACGGTATTGGCCTTGGGCAATGGCTTGCGCATGCTGGTCGATCAGGGCTTTGCCGAAGGTGATGGCACGCTGCTTGATCGTGCGCTGTTTGTGCTGTTTGGGGTGACTGTACTGCTGGCGGGCGCAAGTTATGTGCGGTTTTATCTGGTGTCCTGGATTGGCGAACGTGTGGTTGCTGATATCCGATCAGCTGTTTATCGCCACATCATCCGACTTGATCAGGGATTTTTTGAAGTTACCCGTACGGGTGAAGTTCTGTCGCGGCTTACCACCGATACGACACTGCTTCAGGCCGTTATCGGGTCTAGTGTTTCAATCGCCCTGCGTAACATGCTGATGTTCATTGGCGGGCTGTCGATGCTGGCCATCACCAGCCCCAAGCTGACGGCACTCGTGCTTCTTGTCGTGCCATTGGTGGTTGTGCCGATCATTGGTTACGGTCGGCGCGTGCGGCGTTTGTCACGCGAATCCCAGGACCGAGTTGCCGATGTCAGCGCCTTTTCTGAAGAAACGCTGAATGCCTTGCGCACGGTGCAGGCCTATACCCACGAAGAAATTGAAAGTGCCCGGTTTGGCGGTTTCGTCGAAGGGGCTTTTAAAACCGCAGTTGCACGTATCTCGGCGCGCGCTCTTTTGACCGCCATTGTTATTGTCATGGTGTTTGGCGCGGTTGGAACGATCCTCTGGATTGGTGGGCATGATGTTCTTGATGGCACGATTTCGGCGGGTGAGCTTTCAGCATTTGTCTTTTATGCGGTGGTGGTTGCCGGGTCGGTTGGCGCGATTAGCGAAGTGATCGGCGATTTGCAGCGCGCTGCGGGTGCTGCCGAACGGCTGGTGGCGTTGCTGGCGACCAAGCCGTCAATCGACGCACCTGAAAATCCAATTGCCTTGCCTGTGCCCCATCAGGGGTATGTCAGCTTTGACAATGTGACGTTCCATTACCCTGCACGACCGGATAGTTCCGCGCTTGAAGGATTTTCGCTTAAGGTAAAGCGCGGTGAAACGGTTGCCCTTGTCGGGCCGTCAGGTGCAGGAAAAACCACGGTGTTTCAGCTTTTGCTGCGGTTTTATGATCCCGACAGCGGGATCATTTGCGTTGATGATGTCAATATCCGCGATGCCAACCCAGTTGAGGTGCGCGAACGGATCGGGCTTGTTGCGCAGGATCCGGTGATCTTTGCGGCCAATGCGTGGGAAAATATTCGCTATGGCCGTCCGGGCGCGTCCGATGAGGATGTCCGTGCAGCAGCCGACGCCGCATACGCGACTGAATTCCTTGAACGCTTGCCCGAAGGTTTCGACAGTTTCCTTGGCGAAAAGGGCGTTCGATTGTCGGGCGGACAACGCCAACGTATTGCCATCGCACGTGCGATCTTGCGCAACCCGTCGGTGTTGTTGCTTGATGAAGCCACCAGTGCGCTCGATGCCGAAAGCGAACAGGTTGTTCAAAAAGCACTTGAAACCATCATGAAAGAACGCACCACACTGGTCATTGCCCATCGTCTGGCAACCGTGTTGCATGCGGACCGGATTGCGGTGATTGATGATGGTAAACTGGTTGCCATTGGCACCCATCAAGAATTGCTCGAAAGCTCACCGCTTTATGGGCGCTTGGCAAAGCTGCAATTTGAACGCGATGCTGCCTAACAACCTTAAAGTCTCACCGTTGATTTGACGCTCCATGACAAAAGCCCCTGCCATCAGGTCAGGGGCTTTTTTGTTGGTACTTCAGTGCTATGACGTTAGCGGGTGAAGGACCGGGCGATGCCGCCAACAAAAAGCCCGCCGGTTTGGCGGGCTTTTGTCTGGCAACATATTGCCGTTTTTGGTGGTGTTTAATCGGCGCTGGCGATCTTTCTGTTCTCAAGTGACAGTTCGGCATATTGTTTGCGCAGGATTTGTGCGTCCGCCAGAAATGTCTCAAGCTCTTTGTCTTTAAGCATTTTGCCACTTGGCATCTTGATCCGCATCGGATTGACCTGCACGTTGTCTTTGAGGATTTCATAATGCAGGTGCGGTCCGGTGACACGGCCGGTTGCGCCGACATAACCAATAACGTCGCCCTGTTTAACGCGCGATCCCTGACGCAGGCCTTTGGCAAAGCCTGTCATGTGGGCATATGCGGTTGAGTAGGAATCATTGTGACGAATGCGGATATAGTTACCATAGCTGCTATAGGGGCCGATCCGCGCGATGTTGCCGTTACCGGCCGCAAAGATCGGTGTGCCCGGTGGGGCGGCAAAATCGACGCCCTTATGCATTTTGGTATAGCCAAGAACAGGATGCTTGCGACCACCATAGCCCGACGATAGTCGTGCGCCGTTGATCGGGGTACGCATCAGGGCACGGCGATAAGACTCACCTTTCTGGTTATAGAAGTCGGTGTCGCCATGGCTGTCGGTATAGGAATAAAGCCGGACTTCATGACCGCTCAGCGTCATGCTGGCGTAAATAACATCGCCATACCGAACGCGTTCGCCTGCATCGTTGTTAAGTTCCTGATACATCACTTCAAAGCTGTCGCCCGGCTGGATGTCACGCTGGAAGTCGACCTCATAGGAATAAAGCTCGATCATTTCCATCAGAACCGGCAGGGGAACACCGTTGCGCTCTGCGGCAAGGAACAGGCTTTGTTCGATCGTACCTGCGGCAACATTCTGGGCCGTCGTCAGTTCGATCTTATCTGATGATGCGTTAAAACCATCGTCAGTGCGTGAGACGGAAACAATTGTTTCCGGGTCTGGCTGGAAACTTAAAACATCAAGCAGTTCATCACTGTCTTGCGTGTCACCGGAATACACCAGTTCAAATTCCTGACCGGCGCGCAATTTGCGCGGATTGTAAACATCCCGCAGCGCTTCAATCGCATCATAGGCGATGGTGCGCTCAAGCCCGCTGGCAGTTAATACCGCCATCAAGTTTGATCCCTGTTCAAGCACGACCGTCTCATGACGGGGTGTCTGATCGGGAATACTTGCTGTTTCGGTGATGCTTTCAACCGAGTGCTGTGTTTCAGCAGCACTCGCCGATAAGGCTGTATCTGTAGCGTTGGAATAGTGATCGGAAAGCAGATATCCCGCTGTTCCCCCCAGAATTGCCATCACAGTGACAATAGATGCCAAGTCTCTTCCGGCCATCGCCGTAGAACTCCCCTAGAACCAAAAATGCAGTATGCTCAACCCGTTGCTCTTTTTGGCAACATCGGCCAGAAACCTTATACAAAAAAGTCAGGCCGTTGTGAAATGCCAATTAACAAGGGTATTGCATTGCCCTATCGGACATCATGGCGCTATTTCCTTTACGAACCGTTGAAGAAGTTACGCGCCATTTCGATGTTGGGCGGCGCTGAGGTGCCACCTGACAATGGCAAGATAAAGGCGCGTAATGACCAAAGTTCATAAAGACAGATGCCCGGCGCCATCAAAATTGCGGTCTCTCGGGCAATGAAAACGCTCCGTTTCCCGGATAACCGGGCAGGCTTCGTAAATTAAAACAAACGTTTGTCGGTAATGCGGGCTGCTTTGGTCCACGCCGACGCAGGGCATCGGGCTATACTTTTCCGGTAGAGAAAAAATGCATCTTCGCAGGAGGAGGTGCTGTTATTTGATCTGGATATCGAGCGATCAACGACGCCTAAGAAATTTGTCGAAATTTATGGATGCAACTGATCTGCGTTGGGGCGACAAATAGACACATATATATGTGGGTTAAAATCGAGGTTGGTTTTGCAGATCTGAATGTCTCGGAAAGGTGAGGAATTAAGAGCCTTATGAATGCGGATTGATCTTTCTGGTTTATCGGTGGCTGTGCGTCGTCAATCATTGGGTGAAAGTGCAGCAAGTGGCCATTTTCGGCGTTTTGCAAGCCGTTTGAAGTTTTTGCATTTTAGATGCATTTTTTCGCCAAAAAGGGTTTGACAGTTCTGTGACGGCACCCTATAACCCGCCTCCACCGACGAGGCGCGGCGCTGACGAGATTGGCGACGCGGGTTAGACGGTTTAAGGTTTCGGCCTTTGAGTTCTTTGACATTGTTGATCAGTAGGAAGGGATGCGCGGGCAGCGTTATGGCGTTAGTCTGTGCATCCTGGAGACGACGGATCTTTTTGATTAAGACTTCGGTTTTGATTTGATTGATTTGTGGTAACCACCAAATGAATGTGCAGACGTTAATTTTTAGAGTTTGTCTATGAGACAAGCTTGGATTGAACATGAGAGTTTGATCCTGGCTCAGAACGAACGCTGGCGGCAGGCCTAACACATGCAAGTCGTACGAGAAGGTTCTTTCGGGAACTGGAG
>NZ_ATWN01000008.1 GCF_000421265.1 Thalassospira lucentensis MCCC 1A00383 = DSM 14000
CGAGCCCTTGATGATCGGAATGTCGTCGCCCGGGAAGTCGTAGGACGACAGAAGCTCACGGATTTCCATTTCGACGAGCTCAAGGAGCTCTTCGTCATCGACCTGGTCAACTTTGTTCATGAAGACAACAAGTGCCGGGACACCAACCTGACGCGCAAGCAGGATGTGCTCACGGGTCTGGGGCATCGGGCCGTCTGCTGCCGACACAACAAGAATACCACCATCCATCTGAGCCGCACCGGTGATCATGTTTTTCACATAATCGGCGTGGCCCGGGCAATCGACGTGGGCATAGTGACGGTTTGCAGTTTCATATTCGACGTGCGCGGTCGAGATCGTGATACCACGAGCTTTCTCTTCCGGTGCTTTGTCGATCATGCTGTAATCCTGGAACGATGCGCCGCCGCTCTCTGCGAGAACTTTGGTGATCGCTGCGGTCAGCGTGGTTTTGCCGTGGTCAACGTGGCCGATGGTGCCGATGTTGACGTGCGGTTTTGTGCGCGCAAATTTTTCCTTGGCCATAGCCCTCAGATCCTATATCCGAACCAAAAAACAAGTAAAACCCACCGCACGAGCCGACGGGTACATTCTAAAATTGGAGCGGGTGAAGGGAATCGAACCCTCGTCGTAAGCTTGGAAGGCTTCTGCTCTACCATTGAGCTACACCCGCATATTTCTAGTGCGAGCCCTCGCGAGGGCGAGAGTTATGGTGGAGGGGGCAGGATTCGAACCTGCGTAGACTAAGTCGGCGGAGTTACAGTCCGCTGCATTTGACCGCTCTGCCACCCCTCCATCAGGGTCGTAACGCCGTCCGGGTTCCCCCGGCCTCGTTGCGGCGAGGGAGGGAATACGGCGGAGGCCCCTGTGTTGTCAACAGCAAAAAAAACACGAAATCGTATTTCCTTTCCTATATGTTCCCCAAGCTTTGCTCCTTGAGCGAAACAAAGTGCATTCAGTTCCTTACGGCCCGGAGGTTTCCGCCATTATGTCGCGACGCAACAAACCACGTTCAGGAAATCGTCATCAAGATGACGTCGGGCAGGATAACCTCCCGCAAAACGACGAAAACCGTGAAGGCAATTCGCGTCGCGGACGAAAACGCGGCCGCGATAGCGCCCCATCAGGCGGAAATTCGCGCCTGATTCTCTTTGGGCGTCATCCGGTTATGATGGCAATTGCCAATCCGCAGCGCACGATTCACAAAATCTGGGCCACTGAAACGGTCCGCGATGAAATTAATACCGCGCTTGCTGATGCCGAACGCACCGACATCCCAGTAGATTCGGCCGGTCGCACTGATCTTGATGAAATGATGCCACCGGGCACCGTTCATCAGGGCATGGCCATGCATTGTGCCCCCCTGCCCCAGTTGTCGATCGAAGAATTCATCGCCGACCACCGGGATTCGGAACAATGCACCGTCATTGTGCTTGATCAGGTCACCGATCCCCACAACGTCGGTGCGATCCTGCGCAGTGCGGCGGCCTTTGGCGCATCGGCCGTCATTGTCCCCGACCGTCATGCTCCGCTTGAAACCGGTGTCTTGGCCAAATCGGCCAGTGGTGCGCTTGAAACCATTCCCTACATTCATGCGGGCAACCTCAATCAGACGATTGATAAGCTTAAAAATGCGCATTTCTGGCTGGCCGGGATGGATGGTTATGCCGAAAAGACACTTGCCGAGGCCGACCTCAAAGGCCGGGTGGGAATCGTCATGGGGTCCGAAGGCGAAGGCCTGCGTCGCCTGACCCGCGAGAATTGCGATTTTCTGGTCAAACTTCCGATGTCTGACCGCATCGAAAGCCTCAATGTGTCAAATGCGGCTGCGGTTGCGCTCTACGAGCTTTACCGCAAGTAGGAATGATGCGAATCTAAGGGGTGAATCAAAGATGCAAAATTCTGCTAATCACCCTCTTGCATTCAGGAACGGTCCGGACTATGTTTCGCGCCGCCTGAGCCGGCATAGCTTTAATTGGTAGAGCAGCGGATTTGTAATTCGAAGGTTGGGAGTTCGAGTCTCTCTGCCGGCACCACTAAAAAAGAAAACCCCGCACGCCTTTTTGGCTGCGGGGTTTTCTTTTATAAACTTCAGCCTGCCCGACAACAAATGACACTGCTATGCCGAACTCAATGTGTTTGGTGGACTGCATTTTCCAATTTCAAAATGAAAATACCAAAAAAGTATGATAAAGTCATACGATTGACGATTGGAGTCACATTATGGGCACGAACAATACGATTGAACGCATGACCGTTACGGTAACGCAGGAAATGGCGCATACGATGCGCTCTGCAATGCGTGAGGGCGGTTACGCTTCGAGCAGCGAAATCATCCGAGAAGCCCTGCGCGATTGGCAGCATAAACGCAAACTCAAACAGAGCGAGCTTGATGCCCTGCGTGCAGATATCGCCGTTGGAGACCAAGACATCGCAGAAGATCGCGTGAACAGCTTTAATGCTGAAACGATCCTCCAGAGAGGACAGGAAAAATTAAACGTCCGCTCCCGCTCTTAATTACCGAGACGGCTCAGAACGATCTTGCCGATATCTGGGCGTTTATCGCCGAGGACAATCATGATGCGGCAACCCGCCTGATCCATGAGATCGGCGAACGATTTGATCCCCTTTGTCAGAATCCGGAAATGGGCCCCAAACGCGACGAACTGTCGCCTGGCCTTCGCGTTTGCATCCATAGAAATTACGCCATCTACTACCGCATAATACCATCCGGGTTGGTCATTTTGCGTGTGCTGCATGGTGCGCGCGATACCACGTCACAGTTTGATCCGAAATAGGCGCGCCAATCTGTACGTCACCTAACGAAAATGGATTTGTATCGGTATAAACATAACAGTCCCGCAAGATCGCGAAACCTTGCGGGACTGTTATCTAGAAAAGGCACTACTTAGCTATCCCGGCGCGAAGACGCATAACGCTCCGATTCCGCGTAATAGTCATCAAACCCGATCCGCTGACGCAAATCAGGCCATGCCATCAGCTTGTCATCACGCGGGACGCCCTGTCTCATGGTTTGCAGGGTTTCGACCATCGCCTTCATGGCTGCTGCCATCAGCGACAATGGATAGGCGGCAATCTGATATCCGATTTCCTTGAGTTCCTCAGGCGATAAATCCGGCGTTTCCCCGCCCTCGACGATGTTGGCCATCTTGGGGCCGGACAGTTCGGCACAGACGGTGCGCATTTCCACGACCGATTTGGGTGCTTCGACAAACAGGATATCGGCCCCAAGTTCCTTGAACTTCGCCGTCCGATCAATCGCCTCAGTCAGGCCGTGCTGATGGCGGGCATCGGTGCGCGCCAGAATCAGGATATCGGCCCCCGCTTCGCGCGCATCCACCGCGGCCTTGATGCGGTCAAACGCCTCATCCCGACCGACAACTTCCTTGCCTTTGGTATGGCCACAACGTTTGGGGGCCAGCTGATCCTCGATCATCACCGCCGCACAGCCCGCCTTGGCAAAGCCTGTCACAGTACGGCGCACATTCATCGCATTGCCGTATCCGGTGTCGCCATCGCCAATCACGGGGATCGACACCGCATCGGTGATGTTGCGCGCCTGATCAAGCACTTCGCCGTAGGACATCAGACCAAGATCAGGTTCCCCGATCCGGACCGCTGACGTGGCAAAGCCTGACATAAACGTCAGACCAAACCCTTCCTGTTCAATCAGCTTGGCCGAAAGCGCGTCAAAACAGCACGGCATGGTAATCAGATCCCCCGTCGCCAGAAGATCACGGAGTTTGTCAGCAGGTGTCACAATTTTGGTCATACGCATCACAGTTTAAACGGAATATACAAGGCAAGATCATGCCAGACGTAAAGGATCGCGGCAGTTAAGAACATCAGCAGCAAGAACGGTAAAACCCCGCGTGCCACCTCGCCCAATCGGGTTTTGGCAACCGACTGAATGACATAAAGGTTCAACCCAACCGGCGGGGTAATCAGCGCACATTCAACCATGATCACCATGTAAACCCCAAACCACACCGGATCAAACCCAAGGGCCAAGGCCGCAGGCAACAAGACCGGCGTCATGATCAGGACCATGGACAGGGCTTCAAACACCAGCCCCATGATCAGTAGCACCACCGACACCACAAGAATAAAGCCAAGCTGGGTATCGATCCCCTGACTGATCATCACAGAGATGTCCTGGGGGATGCGATATAGCGTAATGGCTTTGCCAAACACCTTGGCACCGGCAATGATCAGAATGATGGCGACCGTTGTGGCCATCGAGTCAAAGATCGCCAGTTTCAATTTTTCCCACGTCAGAACCCGCATCGCAGCCGTAATGATCAGTGCGGCGGCAAACCCGATGGCCGCGGCCTCGGTTGGGGTAAAGGCCCCGGAATAAATCCCGCCAATAATCAAAACAGCAAGCAGAACAGACGGCAATGCCTTAAAGGTTGCGCGTTTGCGCTCGGCCCAATCACGTTTGGGCTCGCGTTCCTGTCCACCCAACCGGGCATAGACCATCGAAAAGATGATAAACAGCACCAAAAGCGCAATGCCCGGCCCAATCCCGGCCAAAAACAGCGCAATCACCGATTCTTCGGTGACAAAGCCGTAAATAATCATCGGAATCGATGGCGGGATCAGGATGCCAAGCGTGCCGCCTGCCGCCAGCAAGCCATAGACAAACCGCTTGTTGTAGCCGCGATTGATCATTTCCGGGATGGCAACCGTGCCAATGGTCGCAGCCGTTGCCACCGATGACCCCGAAATCGCGGCAAACACCCCGCAGGACAAGATGGTCGCCACCGCCAAGCCACCGGGCCAATGCCCCACCCATGCACTCACCGCGGCAAAAAGGTCATTACCAACCCCGGCACGCAACAATGTATTGGACATCAATAAAAACAGCGGCACCGCCAACAGGATAAACCCGTCCAGCGTCGATAAAATCGCCTGTGGCGCCATCAAGGGCGAGAACCCGCCAAGGATCAACATGCCAAGCCCAAGCCCACCGAGGGCAAAGGCAACCGGTACACGAATAAGCAACAAGGCGAACATCGCCGCCAAGGTAAAGACGATGGTCATTCGTGTGCCCCTTTCGGAATTTCCTTGCCCCGCAAAAGGCCGACAATTTCAATCACGGCCTGAACGGCCAAAAGCGCAAATCCGATGGCCACAGGAAGCTCGGCAACCCACGACGGCAGGTCAAGCATCGTGCCCGTCGTGCGCCCGCGTTCAAAGCTTTCAAAAAAGATGTCCCAACCCTTGATCGTCACCATGACAGAAAACGCAAGGATCGCCGTCATCGCAATAACTTCGAGCCCGCGCTGAACCAACGGCGGACACAGCCGGGTGATCGCATCGACCGAAATATGGCGACGTGCCGCCAAGGCCCAGGGCATGCCCATCAAGGATCCCCAGATCAGGCAAAGTTGCGAAAGCTCGGCGGCCCAGATTGTGGGGCGAATAAAGAAATACCGGGCAATGACTTCGTAGGTCAGCATGCAGCCCGCTGCAACAAACAGAAGGGCCGCAACCCACGCCAGCAAAAGCATCAATCGATCAAACATCATTTAAATAATGCCGTTCTGCGATGACGGACCACTAGGCCTGCATCACGAGAACGGTTTGCTCCTGATCACGAAAAATACAAAAAATCACCATCGCGCGCGGTACCCGGGCAAAGCAGAACGGCGGCGTGGCCCCCACGCGATGATGACATTAAGATCATAGAACCCCATCCGGTCAGAAAACCGACCGGATGGGGTTCTGAATGTATCGAGGCGTTCCGAAAACAGTTCCTAGAATTTTTCAGCAGCGTCAAAGACCTGCTTGCCAAGATCACCGGCATCTTCAAGGAAGGCATCATATACCGGCTGGGAAACCGCGCGCCATTTGGCAAGTTCCGCATCAGTCGGACGATAAACCGTCATACCGGCTTCTTCGGCCGCACTGTAAGCAGCGGCTTCGATGTCGCTCATACGGTCGCGAACATCTGCCTCGGCATTCATCGCTGCGGTATTGATGATGTCACGCTGTTCATCGCTAAGCCCATTCCAGAAATCGGTATTGACCACAACAATGAACTCGATATCGGCATGGTTGGTCACGGTAATATTATCCATGACTTCCCAAAGCTGACGGGATTTAACGCCTGAAACACCCGTCATTCCAACATCAACCGTGCCACGTTGATAGGCAATATACTGCTCGGAGCCCGAAACAAGTGTCGGCGCACCGCCCGCAGACGTTACAAAATCACCAAGGGTTTTGCCAAAGACACGGACTTTCTTGCCTTCAAGGTCTTCCGGACCATGCAGCGGCTCATCCTTAGACAGCATGATCGCCCCGCCGTACGCCTGCCACCACAAAACGGTCGCACCGGTATCGGCAATTGCCTCATCAAGCGGACCGCGCACCGGCGATCCTTTGGCAACGGCCTTACGGACCTTTTCCTCAGAATCAAACACAAACGGCTGATAGAAAATATCAACTGCAGGAACATCACCGACATAACGGGTCAGGGACGCAACGCCCATTTCAATCGCACCCGAGCCAACAGCAGCGGGGACTTCCTTGTCTTTATAAAGCTGGGCTGAATCGTAAATCTGAACTTCGATGTCGCCGTTTGATTTTTCCTCAACCTCTTGCTTGAACATCAAAAGGTTCTGGCCAAGGTGGCTTTTCATCGGCAACTGCAAGGAGATGCGCAAGGTCAGGTCAGCGGCCTGAACCGCACCGGCAAAACCAACAGACGCAATCAGCGCCGCGGCAAGGGCAAATTTCTTCATGATGGACGTCCTCCAAGTACTTTTATTTTAATTCTATCGTCTCAAAGGAAAAGATGCGCCCATTTCGCAATAGGGTTCAACATGTTTTACCACGTTAAGGACATCCCCCAACAAACCCTTAGTGCGCCGCACAAGGATTTGAACTCGCATGACAAAACGAAATTGTAGCCAAACCCGCCTCACATCGCCGCAGCGCAGCACGACAATTGTCACTCACATGCCGGTCTGGATGGCAAATACTGGCATGCAAGAACGCCCGTTCTGAATACACCTTTCAGGAATCGCGTGATAAGGCGCTGCGAAACCAAGGGGCTACATTCAAACCCGCTTAAACATAACCGTGGTTGCACTAAGGTGATCTGAAAAAGGATCACGGGCATAATCGGGGATCACCCCTGCGCACTGAAACCCAAGTGACAGATACAAAGTTTCCGCACTGTCACCCGTACGGGTATCAAGGGTCAGTAATGATCGCCCCATGACCTGCGCGCAGTCCTGGGCCGCCATCATCAACAACCGGGCAATTCCGCGCCGACGGCAATCGGGTCGCACCATCAATTTACTGATGTCACCGCGATGGCGCTGATTTGGCATAGCATCAATATCAAGCTGCACGGTCCCCACCACACGCCCCTGATCCATTGCGGCAAACAATATCCGCTTCCCGCCACGAAGGGCCGGAACAATCCGGTCACGCCAAAATGCAATCGCCTCCTCGACCGGGAACGGGTCGATAAAGCCGATACTCGCCCCGTCATGGACACAGGCATGGAGCATCTCGCCAAACGGGTCCAGCCGCGCGGTCAGGCCGTCGGCGTCAAGGTTGATTATCGTGGGGGCAGGTAAGGATGGGTTCATGATGGATTCTTTTCTGTGATCTAGGGTCAGAGCCTAGTCGATAATGAACAGGTGATAGCGCGCACCCGCGTTTTTCGGGGTTTGAAACACATTGCCACCGCGCAACTGATACCGCAGGCAATCCCCCTGCCCCAGATGGTGAGTTGTGCCATCAATCTGCATGGTCAGGTGCCCATCAAGCATCACCAGATGATGTTCCAACCCGTCGCGCGGCGATCCGCCATATTCAATGCGTTGCCCCGGATCGATTTCAACTTCGATCACCTCGCCCGAAAGCAGTCGGGAGGTCGGCGACACCAGTCGGCGGCGATATCCGGTTTCCGGATCGGTCCAGACTTCTTGCGATGCATGGGTAACCAGCGGGATGAAATCATCCTCGACCATCTGCATCAGACGCGACAATGTCATGCCATATGCCACACACAGTTTGCCCAGCACACTGGCCGTCGGGCTGACATCGCCATTTTCAATCCGTGACAAGCTGGCACGGCTGACCGCACTGCGCTTTGCCAAGTCATCAAGCGACCACCCACGATCAGACCGCAACGCCGCCAATCTTTCGGCCAGTCTTGTTTCAATTTCGTCCATATCGCCCCTCGAATCTCTTTAATGGGATATTTTTCCATTTTCGAGAAATCGTCAAGATAGAAAAACCGGCCATCACGGATGAGACCGGTTTGAATAGCCAATTCGAATAGATCGTCCCTGACAAATGTCGATCAAACGCCCGTCGGGTTATTTGCCACTTTCAAGATCAAACCCACCGCGGGTCCAGCTTTGAATGCCGCCCTTAAGGTTGATCACCTTGCAATCGACGTGCGGCAACACCGCATTGGCCGCGCCAAAGGATCGTTGCCCCACCGCACAGACAAACACAAGATCGGTGTCGTTTTCATCGGTCAGATCAATCAGGGCCGGGATATCAAAATTCGATGTTGGAATATTGATCGCAGTTTCGATGTGACCGGTGGCGAATTCGTCGGCTTCGCGGACATCAATCACCGTGACCGTTTCCTGCCCGATCAACTGATCAAGTTCATGGGGCTCGACAAATTCAACACTACCTTCGGTCATTCCGGCTTCCTTAATTCTTGCGCGTGCCCGGCGGTTAAAGCCGACTGCCTGTGATACCGTCTCGGGCCAACTTTGCGCAAATGCAAAATTTTTATCCCCGCACGACTTTCCTCGACACCACAGGGCAACCGCCAAACCGGCTCACTCACACGTGATCGGATAGGCGGAAATTCCGTCGATAATACTTATGTCTTGCCTTGCGGATGGATACGCAACTTCCCACGTTTGAAGAGTAGGCTTTTGCACCGATGAAAATCGGGGGCGGAAATCAGGGTCGCACGACGGATGACCGCCAAAACATTTCTAAAGTCGACTAATCGGCCGCTGCAACAGGGCCAAATATCGCAACCATTGGCTGCAAATACAGATACCCGCGATGGAAATACTGTAAAACTTCAATTCTTGTTAAGTCCCGGCGAATTCCGCCATTCATTAACCAGAACGTCAATATTTTCTTTTAATATATTTACGGTCCGACAAACTCATCAAGACGAGCTTTGCCGACGTACATAGACTAAGGCGGCCCAAAACGGGCCTGCCGCACCGCAAAAAAAATTCAGGAACGACAGGAAACGCACATTCTGACACGCATGAGATAACGTTTGAAAGGAGACCGCGCCATGGCTGAAGGCAAGGATATCTTCGAGCTGTATGCGGAAGGCTATGACGGAAAACAAGAAACCGAACTAACCATTCGCGATTACCTCAATTTATGTCGTGAAGACCCAACGGCTTATGCGTCCGCCGCAGAACGCATGATTACCGCCATCGGTGAACCCGAACTGATCGATACATCGACAGATCCCCGACTGGCCCGCGTCTTCCTCAACCGCACCATCAAACGGTATCCGGCCTTTGTCGATTTTTACGGCATGGAAGAAACCATCGAACGGATCGTTGGCTTCTTTAAATATGCCGCACAGGGTCTGGAAGAACGCAAACAGGTTCTCTATCTTCTGGGGCCCGTAGGCGGGGGCAAAAGCTCCCTTGCTGAACGGCTCAAGGAACTGATGGAGCAGGAACCAATTTATGTTCTCAAGGCCGGCGATGACATCAGCCCGGTTTTCGAAAGCCCGCTTGGCCTGTTTAATCCGGCCAAAATGGGCGACGCCATTCAAGACAAATACGGCATTCCCAAACGCCGCCTCACCGGCTTGATGTCGCCATGGGCGGTCAAACGCCTTGACGAGTTCGAAGGCGATCTAAGTAAATTCTCGGTTGTTAAGCTGATCCCGTCGCGCCTGCGCCAGATCGGCATTGCCAAAACCGAACCCGGCGATGAAAACAATCAGGATATCTCGTCGCTTGTCGGTAAGGTCGATATCCGCAAACTTGAATATTACAGCCAGAACGACCCGGATGCGTATAGCTATTCCGGCGGGCTGAACCGGGCCAACCAGGGGCTTCTTGAATTTGTCGAAATGTTCAAGGCCCCGATCAAGATGCTCCATCCGTTGCTGACGGCAACGCAGGAAAGCAACTATATCGGCACCGAAAACTTGGGCGCCATCCCGTTTCAGGGCTTGATTCTTGCCCATTCGAACGAGTCAGAATGGCAAACGTTTAAGGCCAACAAAAACAACGAAGCCTTCATTGACCGCATCAGTGTGATCAAGGTGCCCTATTGCCTGCGTGTTACCGAAGAAACCCAGATTTACGACAAGCTTCTTGAAGGATCGGAGCTTGAACAGGGCGCCTGTGCACCCGGCACACTCAAAATGCTGGCACAATTCTCGGTGTTGTCGCGCCTGCATGAACATGAAAACTCCAACCTGTATTCCAAAATGCGGGTCTATGACGGCGAAACGCTCAAAGACGTCGATCCCAAGGCCAAATCCATGCAAGAATACCGCGATACCGCCGGTGTTGACGAAGGCATGGACGGTATTTCAACCCGCTTTGCGTTTAAGGTGCTTTCAGAAACCTTCAACCATGACACCAACGAAGTTGCCGCCGACCCAGTACATCTGATGTATGTGCTCGAACAGGCAATCCGGCGCGAACAATACCCCGAAGAACGCGAAAAGGACTATATGGACTTTATCAAGTCCGAACTGGCCCCGCGTTATGCCGAGTTTATCGGGGCGGAAATCCAGAAAGCCTATCTCGAAAGCTATTCCGATTACGGGCAGAACCTGTTTGATCGTTATGTGTCGTATGCCGATGCATGGATCGAAGATCAGGACTTCAAAGACCCCGATACCGGGCAGCTTCTTGATCGCAAGATCATTGATCAGGAACTGTCCAAGATCGAGAAACCGGCTGGCATCGCCAATCCAAAGGACTTCCGCAACGAGGTCGTCAAGTTTGCCCTGCGCACACGCGCGAATAACAAGGGCAAAAACCCGGCCTGGACGTCCTATGAAAAACTGCGCGAAGTGATCGAAAAACGCATGTTCAGTCAGGTCGAAGACCTGCTGCCGGTGATTTCTTTCGGCTCGAAACAAGACAGCGAAACCGAAAAGAAACACAACGAGTTCGTCAAACGCATGATTGATCGATCCTATACCGAACGTCAGACCCGCCGTCTGGTCGAATGGTACATGCGTGTCAATAAGGCCGGTTAAGCCAAAACGTGGCTTACCGACCGCACCGGACGGTTTTCCCCTTGTCCGTCCGGTGCCCTTCTTCCGACCACCATGGATGCAGTCTGTTTGCTGTTTCCTGTGTGTGCCTTAAGCGGGCACCCCCCGCACACAACGCACATGACCCCGTGCAAGGATGTGACCGCCCATGCTTTACATCGTCGACCGCCGTAAAAATCCCACTGGCAAAAGCCTTGGCAACCGGCAACGCTTCATGCGCCGTGCAAAAGCCCAAATCAAAAAGGCCGTCGAAGAGTCCATTCGCACCCGTGGCATTACCGATATCAACAACGGCGATCAGGTGATCATTCCGGGCAAAACGCTCAAAGAACCGGGATTTCATCATGCACGCCGAGGCGGCAACCGTGATTACGTTCTGCCGGGCAACAAGAAATTTGTTCAGGGCGACCGCGTCGCACGCCCCAACGAAGACGGTGGCGGTGCCGGTGGATCAAAGGCAAGCCCGGACGGGGATGGCGAGGATGAATTTCAATTCACCCTGACCCGTGACGAGTTTCTCGATATCTTCTTTGAAGACCTCGAACTGCCCGACCTTTTGAAAAAAAGCCTCAAACAAACCACGGCATTTCGAAATGCGCGCGCCGGTTTTTCCGTACAGGGCACCCCGGCCAATCTCAGTTTGGTGCGCACCATGCGCAATTCACTGGCCCGGCGCATTGGCTTGCGCCGCCCCAAAACCGCTGAAATCCGCGACCTCGAAGACCAAATCACCGCCCTTCAGGAAAAGGCCAATAAACGCCCGTCGGGCAAATTGACCAAACCTGATGATGAAAAGCTCCATGCCCTTTTGGCCGATCTTGAAAACGCCAAACGTCGCATGAAGTCGATCCCCTTCATTGATCCGATTGACACCCGCTATAACCAGTTTCAACAAATCCCAGATCCCAATACGCAGGCGGTGATGTTCTGTCTGATGGATGTGTCGGGATCGATGTCCGAACAGATGAAGGAACTGGGCAAACGGTTTTTCATGCTGCTGCATCTGTTTTTGCATCGCCGTTATGAACATGTCGATGTGGTGTTTATCCGCCATACATCGCGCGCATCCGAGGTGGATGAGGAAACCTTTTTCTATTCGCGTGAAACCGGTGGCACGATTGTCTCCACCGCGCTGGAAGAAATGAAAAAGGTACTCAAAGACCGCTATCCCACCGATCAGTGGAACATCTATGCCGCGCAAGCCTCCGATGGCGACAACTATTCAAATGACGGCGCAAAATGCACCGCCCTTCTGGCCGAGGACCTCCTGCCCAAATGCCAGTATTACGCCTATATCGAAATCACTGACGAGCGAGAGGCCGAAATTTTCGCCGCCGCCGAGGGGGAAACCGCCCTTTGGAAGTCCTATGCCCCGCTTGCGGCCGTCAATCCCCGGTTTTCGCTTAAACGGGTGACCAAGGCTGCGGATATCTTTCCGGTATTTCGCGAACTCTTTGCCAAAAACCGCGCTGAGGCCAAGACATGAGCACATCATCGCACAGCAAAAACACCTCCACCCCCAAAACGACCGAACCGGCCAGCAAGCTTTTGTTCAACGGGGCGGATTGGGATTTTGATACGCTCAAAAACACCTATGACGCGATTGAAGACATCGCCCTGAATGAGCTGAAACTTGATGTCTATGCCAATCAGGTCGAAGTCATCACATCTGAACAGATGCTTGATGCCTATTCCTCCATTGGCATGCCGCTCATGTATCACCACTGGTCGTTTGGCAAACGCTTCGTGCGCGATGATGTGATGTACCGCAAAGGCTATCAGGGGCTGGCCTATGAAATCGTGATCAATTCCAACCCGTGCATTTCCTATGTCATGGAGGAAAACACCATTGTCATGCAGGCACTGGTGATGGCCCATGCCGCCTTTGGTCATAATCACTTTTTCAAAAACAACTATCTGTTCAAACAATGGACGGATGCCGACGGCATTCTCGATTACCTGCAATTTGCCAAACGCTATATCGCCAAATGCGAGGATCGCTATGGCTTTGACGCGGTTGAACGGGTTCTCGATGCCGCCCACGCCCTGATGGAACAGGGGGTTAACCGTTATTCCCATCCGGAAAAACCCAATCTGGCGGTTGAGCTTGAACGCGAACGCGAACGCGCGAAATACGAAGACGAAACCTATAACGATCTATGGCGCACCCTGCCCCAGACCGACACCGACGATCAGGACGTGGACGAGATCCAGCGCAAAATGCGGATCGAAGAACGCCGGGCCCAATTTGGCCTGCCCGAAGAAAACCTGTTGTACTTCCTGGAAAAAAACACGCCTGCCATGCAGTTGTGGGAACGTGAAATCCTGCGCATCGTGCGCAATATCGGGCAATATTTCTATCCGCAAAAACAGACCAAAGTGATGAACGAAGGCTGTGCTTGCTATGTGCATTATTCCATCATGAACAGCCTCTATGACAAGGGTCTGGTGTCCGAAGGGGCGATGATGGAATTCATCGATTCCCATTCACGGGTTGTTTTTCAGGCCGAATTTGATGACCAACGCTATTCGGGGTTCAACCCCTATGCACTGGGTTTTGCCATGATGCAGGACATCCACCGCATGTGCGTTGATCCCACCGACGAAGACCGCAAATGGTTCCCCGATATCGCGGGCAATAATGAACCGGTCGAAACACTCAAAGACGCCTGGGCCAATTACCGCGATGAAAGCTTCATCTTGCAGTTCTTGTCGCCCAAAGTGATGCGCGACATGCGCATGTTCATGATCGACGATCAAAGCGCATCCCCCCATCTTGAAGTCGCGGCCATCCACGATGATAACGGCTATCGCCGGGTGCGTCGGTCACTGGCACGCATGCATGACGTCTCAGTGCGTGAACCCGACATGCAAATCGTCGATGTTGATATTCGCGGCAACCGCCAACTGTATGTCCAGCACACCGAACATGAAGGCATCCGCCTTGAAAAGGCCGAAGCCGAAATGACGCTGGGCTATATCGGGCAACTTTGGGGATATGGCGTCACGCTTCAGGCCATCGATTACAAAACCGGCGAAATCCTGCATGAAACAAACTACACACCCGATGACCTGAGTGCTGCCTGATCGCCCACCCTGTCCAAGGTGATCGGCTTAAAGCCCATTGCATTTAAGCAACCCAAATCGCGATAACCAACGCGGTCTTGTATTTTCTTGCAAGACTGCGGCGCGCCCGGACGCCATTCTCACGTCCGGGACCGCAATGACCCACATTGCGCAAATCACCATCTCAAGATTTACATAAATCAACTTATTCACTCATTGCGCGTTCCATTTGTGATCGTCACGCGCTTAGTTAGCAGTGAGTTGCCCATTTCAATCCAGATAAACCATTTTAACGACATTAAGAATTAAAATCAGTTGCATCATGTCTTTGAGAATGCTTATTAATTTCGAACAGTAATCGCCCCCAAAATTTTGAACCCGCGTACCGGCTTGAAAGGTCGTTTGATGGCATCTCGCCTGATCGCCCGCATGACGCATGCCTTGATACTGCTGTTCGTCGTTTCTGTCGTCGGCTTTGCCTTGCTGCGTTTAATGCCCGGCGATTTTGCCGAAATCTTGCTGATGGCGCAGATGGATGGCACCCTGCCCGACGCATCGCAAGTCCAGCAGTTCGCCGCAAGCAACGGCCTTGATGATCCCCTGCTCCAGCAATATGCCCGATGGCTTTTTGCGTTACTGCAGGGCGATCTTGGCAAATCCTTCATCACCGATGAACCGATCATAAATGATATCGCCCTGCGTCTGGGTCAGTCATTGATACTCGCGGTCCTATCACTCGCCACCGCCCTTGCGATTGCGGTTCCGCTGGGTGTGCTCTGTGCGCGCTACCCCGGAAGCAAGATCGACCGCATCGCCGGCATGATCAGCGTCATTGGCATGTCGATCCCCAATTTCTGGTACGCGCTGTTACTCGCATTGCTGTTTTCGCTTGTCCTTGGCTGGTTGCCAACCGGCGGGCATGGCACGTGGGCGCATGCGGTTTTACCAACCCTTGTGATTGCGACCTCGGTTGCCGGTGTTTTGTCGCGTTATGTGCGGGGAAGTCTGCTTGAAGAACTGTCAAAACCCTATATTCGCACCGCCAAGGCCAAAGGTGCCAGCCGGTTACGTACTGTTTTGCGCCACGCGATCCCGAACATTGCGCCCGGTCTTCTGACGTTTTCGGGCATGCAGTTCGCGCGGAT
The DNA here is from genome assembly GCF_000421265.1 of Thalassospira lucentensis MCCC 1A00383 = DSM 14000. GTDB lineage: Bacteria > Pseudomonadota > Alphaproteobacteria > Rhodospirillales > Thalassospiraceae > Thalassospira > Thalassospira lucentensis. Next base: position 15,499 of record NZ_ATWN01000008.1, read on the forward strand.
TTTTGATGGCATGATCATTGTCGAAACCCTGTTTGCCTGGCCGGGCATCGGGCGATTTTTGGTGGAATCGCTTTTGAACCGCGACTACCCCGCCATTCAGGCCTGCTTCCTGCTTGTCGCCGCGTCCTACATTCTGGTCAATCTGGCAGTTGATATTGCCATTGCCCTGTACGATCCGCGCACCCGGGAAATCGTGTAATGCAAAAAATGTCCTTTACCCGTGGCAAGCTGTTGGGCACCTCCCATCATTGGCGGGGCTATGCCACCTTCATGATCGCGGTCATCCTTGCGGTTCTGATCCTGCCATTTTTTGCCCCGCATGATCCCCACACGGTGCAATTCCTGTATCGGTTAAAGCCGCCCAGTTTTGACTATCCGCTTGGTACCGACGCCATGGGTCGCTGTGTTTTGTCACGCTTGCTTTATGGCGCGCGCCTGACCACCGCATCGGCGATGGCCGTGGTTGTCTGTGCATCCCTGATCGGCAGCCTGATCGGTGCGATTGCCGGTATGGTTGGCGGCGTTCTGGATCGCGCGATGATGCGGTTTTGCGAAGGCATGTCGGTTTTCCCGGCTCTTGCCGTTTGTATGATTATTGCCGGGACGCTCGGATTGGGGCTCAAGGCGGTCATCATCGCCCTGATGTGTGTGCATTGGACCGATTACGCACGTGTTGTGCGCAATGCGGTGATCGTCGAACGATCCAAACCCTATGTCATGGCTGCCGTTGCTCTTGGCGCTCGTCGCCACCGCATCGCCGTCCGCCATATTCTTCCAAACATCATCGGGCCGCTTTTGACCTTAAGCGCCTATTCCATGTCATGGGCCATTCTGGCGTTCGCCGGGCTGAGCTTCCTTGGGCTCGGGGTTGAGCCGGGCACACCGGAATGGGGTTTGATGATTGCCGAATCTCGCAATTACTTGCGTGACTATCCGCGTCTGGTGCTTGCACCGGGCCTGACCATCGCGGCCTTCGTCGTGGCGGTCAATCTGCTCGGAGACATGTTGGGAGACCGTTTCCGGGTGCGTCAGATCAACTACCTTCATTAAATAGAGACAGTAAGATGATCAAAAGAACACTTCTTGGGGTTGCCATTGCAGCACTTGCACTGGGCACTTTTGGCACCACATCGCAAGATGCCAAGGCATCAGACGACAAAACCCTTATCATTGGCACCATGTGGGAATCACAACCTCTGGCGATGAAGCCGCGCCGCTCAAGGTTTTTCAATGAAAGCGAAATCCTCGATACGCTGGTAAAGCTTGATTACGACCTGAAACCAATCCCGGGGCTGGCAACGTCGTGGGAACGGGTTTCACCGACAGTCTGGCGCTTTAACCTGCGCGAAAATGTTGTTTTCCATGACGGCACCAAACTTGATGCCGAGGCGGTCAAATTCTCGCTCGAACGGGTGGTCGCATTGCTGCCCTATGCGGCCGATCTTTTGAACATCAAGTCCATGACCGCCGTATCGCCGCTGGTTCTGGAAATTGAAAACACCGAACCCTATGCCGCCCTGCCCAACCAGCTGACCGATGCGATCACCGTAGTTTACGCCAAATCGTCGTTTGATGAGGCCGGTGAATTCGTCAAACCAGTCGGCACCGGCCCGTGGAAATTCGAAGAATACCGCAAACAGGACAGAACGATTGTCACGCGCTTTGACGGCTATTGGGGTGAAAAACCGGCCCTTGAGAAGATCGTCTATCGTTATATCCCCGATCACAATTCACGAACATTGGCGCTTGAAGCAGGCGAAATTGATTTCGTCACCAACATGCTGCCATCCGATGTCAAACGTCTGTCCAAGGACGCGGATTTCAAGGTTTACGAACAACCAACATCCGGCCTGTATTACGGCGCATTCAATGCCGGTGACAAAAGCCCGCTTTCCGATGTGCGCATCCGCCGTGCGGTCAACGCGCTGGTGGACCGTAACCTGATTGTCGAAGGTGCCCTTGATGGCATCGGCGAACCGGCATGGGAATTCTTTGCACCCGAATTTGACTGGGCCCCGCAGGCCGACAGCAAATACAGCCTCAACCCGGAACGGGCCGCCTCGCTTTTAACCGATGCCGGATATGAAAAAACCGATGGCAAATGGACCAAGGATGGCGAACAGCTGACCCTGCGAATCCTCAGCTATACCTCGCGCACCGAAATGCCAATGATCACCGAAGCAATGGCTGCCCTTTTGAACCAGCAAGGCATTGCCACCGATGTTCAGATGTATACGTGGGGCGGGATGCTTGATCTGGTCAAACGCGGTGAATATGACATTTCCGTCGTGTTCTGGACCCCGGAAATGACCGGTCACCCGGACCTGCACCTGAAATCACAATTCCATTCCAAAGCAGGCTTGAATTATCAATTCTGGGAAAACACCGAATTTGACGCCGCTGTTGATATGGGCCGCACCCTTGACGCAGGCGCAGAGAAGGATGCGACCTATAAAAAGGCGATGAACATCCTGCATGATGATGCCCCAATTATTCCGCTGGTGCACAAGGTGTTTGTCGTGGCCTCGACCAAGGATGTTAAGGGCTATCGCATTCATCCGTCCGGCTTCTTCTTCGATTTCAAAAACGTTTCGAAGTAATCTGCACTGTTCCACCTCCGGCAACCGCCGGGGGTGGTTTTCGTCTTTCCCGCAACATCGCAATGAGCCAACCGATGGGAATTTGCCTTTTTATCAATCCGATCAAGGGGGCGGGTGACGATTTGCCCGATATCGGATCGCATGCCCCAAACACCGCCTTTGTCGATCAATATGATCTGGACAAGACCGATTTATCGCAATTCGCGGCCCTAATCTTGCCTGCGCATATAGATCAACGCTTTTTGGGCACCCGATCCGATCAGATTACAACATTTCTCGACCAGGGCGGAACGCTTGTTTTTAACGGACATGTTGCCTGGCCGATGCTGCCAGAACTAAAACCGTTCGTCCCCCTTGAACGTCAGTCGCTTGAAAATCTGATGATCTATCGCGTCAATCACCATCCGGTATTTGACGGCGTTGATTGCAATGACCTGACCTTCAAACGCGGTGTCGCCGGATTTTATGCCCGTGGCAGCAATCCCCCCCCTGTTGACGCCATCCCTCTTCATGTTCTGGGCAAAGAACAACTGGTGTGTGATTGGCTATATGAACGCCCCAAGGGCGGGCGGATATTGATGCATTCGGGCAATGATCTTTGGATGTATATCGGTTCGCAAAACAGCACCTCGCGCGTCGTACCGCAACTCTGCGCTTGGGCAGGAGGGGAATGATGGGCAAACTGGCAATCATTGATACCGGGACCTATTACCATCACCGGGTTATCCACGAAGACCGCTTTGGTCATTTTTTTGATCAAGCGATCTATATCCGTGATCTGTGTAAGACGGATTTATCCGACATCACCACCCTGATTGTGCCATGCCGGACCGACCCGGCCCATTTGGTCGCCCATCGTAAACTGTTTGCCGATTTCCTAAATGACGGCAAAACCGTTGTCGCGATGGGATCGACAGGACCAGACAAATGGCTTGATGATATCAGTTGGCGTTTCACGCCGACCAATTTCTGGTGGTGGAAAGAAGGCGGGTCCCTGAACCTTGAGATCGCCGAACCGGAGCATAGCCTGTTTGACTATGTCAAACTTGCCGATGCAACCTGGCATCACCACGGATTACTGACCCCACCCGCAGGAGCCACATCCCTGATCAATGCCAACAAGGCCGGATCGATTTTCTATGATGACCGGGTGACTTCGCCGGGGCGGAAAATCGTCACCACCCTTGATCCGATGTATCACCACGGCAACCATTTCATGCCCGCAACCAGCCGCTTTCTTGACGGGTTCCTGCCATGGCTTAAAAGCCAGTAACAGTTCCGAAAGCACTGAAAAACCTACAATCCGCACTTAGTAACTACGGGTGCGGATTTTTCGTTTCGCAGATGGAACATGCATATTACGGTCAAACAATAAACCTTATTAAGATTACTCAGTAAGCCAATATTGCTCTGCCGTTTGATCGTTTTTCGGACCAATACCCGGGTTATCAAGATCAATCACACGCCGATCAGACTGGCGAATGTAATCCATTGCTGCCGCGATAGAAGGATCAGAACGGAAGTATTCGTTAAACGCCCCGCTGAAAAACGCATTCTGAAAACCCTGTTCCAGCAAGGAATGTCGGATTTTATCATTCTTGCCGACATAGGTGAAAAAATCATACTGATATCTCAACAACAGTGTTTTCTCGACACGCAACCCGGCACGTTTGAGTTGCTGGATCCTGTCTCTTTTAAGCGCCTCATGCACAGCCAAATGCATCATGTCAAACCGGTCGTTTTCCAGCATTGAAACCAGGTTGTTTTGCGGTGCCTCTGTCACACACAGTCCTGCGTCTTTCAAAATTGCCGTATCAAGCCAGCCCTGCCCCGAACCGATACAAAAACCCTTAAGATCCTCAAGCGATTTAACCCTCATCAGGGGTGCCTGTGTGTCCGCCCGGATGACAAACAGGCGATACCCCTGCAAGCCACGGGTAATCGGAAAGTCGACCTGAAGGAACTCCTCGCTGAAATCAGGGTTATACCCGGCAAAGATGACATTGATCTCGCCGCTGCGCAGCATCGTCAGGCCGCGCGTTTGGGTTAAACGCTCAACCGATAGAACTTCTAACTGATGATCACCGGGGGCATTTGCGATGGCCAGCCGGATGGCACCGATTTGAAAGGCAAAGTTATCCTCTGAACCTTTTGGCACAGCCATGCGAAACGTTTCCGCAGATACTGTGGACACCATCGCAAAGGCAAAAAGAACCAATATAACAACGCCGCCAATGAGGCGGTCGAAACCTTTTCGCATATTTTTCAAACACCAATACAGCCAAACAATCCTACGCAATAGGTTGTGCGGCGTTGGCAAAAGATAAGGCCCCCAGAACGGCAAGGCTCATTTTTTTACTTGACGGTTTGTTATGATATAACATAACAGATAACCAACCTTATATGCTCCCCCATAACCGGACCGGATCAATGCAAAACTTTCCTTCCACTCTTCGCCGTCTCCTTCTCGCCTCTCCCCTGCTTGTGGCACCCTTCGCGGCTCAGGCTGCCGATGCACCATCAGTTGTTGCCACCCTCAAACCGATCCACGGCATCACAAGTGCTTTGATGGACGGCGTTGGGGAACCCACTTTGCTGATCGATGGGGCAGCCTCCCCGCATGCCTATTCGCTGCGCCCCAGCGAAGCACGTGCTTTGCAAAATGCCGATCTGGTGATTTATGTGTCGCACAGCCTCGAAAGTTTTCTGGAAAAACCTTTGGCAACCTTGTCGGTTAACAGTCATCAGCTTGAACTGATTGATGCCCCCGGCCTGACCCTGCTCGAGGTGCGCGAAGGCGGCAGCTGGGAAGCCCATAGCCACGACCACGGCGCACATGAGGAGCATGAGGAGCATAGTGAAAGTGATCATGACCATGATCATGAAGTCTATCACGAGCATGATCACGACGCGCACGACCATGAAGCCGATCACGGGCACGAACATGCCGACGCCCACGACCACGATCATGACGCCGATGAACATCATCACGATGAACACGAGCACGAGCACGGCGGAATCAACCCGCACATCTGGCTTGACCCGGCCAATGGTGCGGCCATCGCCACGGCCATCGCCGATGAACTGATCGAAATTGATGCGGCTCACGCAGAAAATTATCGCGAAAACCTCAAAAAGCTGCTTGCCAGTCTCACCGTGCTTGGCAATGATCTGGGCGATAAGCTTGCGCCGGTCCGCAGCACGCCTTATGTGGTTTTCCATGATGCCTATCAGTATCTGGAAGCTGGCTTTGGCCTGAACGGGGTCGGCTCCGTGACCGTGTCGCCCGAACAGAAGCCCGGAGCCAAACGCCTCCATGAAATCGAAGAAAAAATCCGCGACACCGGTGCCGTCTGTGTCTTTGCCGAGCCGCAATTCCGCCCCGCGATTGTTAAAGCGATTGTTGCCGATACCGGCGCACGCATTGGCACCCTTGATCCGCTGGGCGCAAACATCCCCAAAGGCCCGGACGCCTATCAGGCCATCCTTGCGCAAAATGTCGACGCCCTGGTCGACTGCCTTGGCAACGGTTCGTAATACGGGTTTTGCAATGCTGGTCGCGGGCTTTGTGCTTGCGACCAGCACGCCCGCCTCAGCCCATCCTCATATCTGGATTGATGCCAACGCCGAGATGGTGTTTGAAAACGGCAAGCTGACCGCCATCAAAATGCACTGGGTGTTTGATGACCTGTTCAGCATGACGCTGATTGACGAGTTCGATAAAAATTTCGACACCCGGTTCTTTGGCGATGAAAACACCACATTGCGCGACAATGCCTTTGTCGCGCTTGGCGAAGTTTCATGGCTGGCACATTTACGTAAAAACGAAGTTCTTCTGCCCTTTACCCAAACCCGCGATTTTACCGCCGACATCACCGATGACAGGCGAGTGACCTATGATTTCACCCTCGTTTTAGACGAACCGCTTGATCCGGTAAAAGATACCATCAGCCTTTCCGTCTATGACGCCGAGTATTATATCGACATCGCCTTCACACAGGTCGATCCGATCGTATTTACCGGCAACACCGCAACCAGCTGTCACTTTGAAATGAGCGAAGATGAAAAAAACCGCATCTATTTTGATCTGGTGGCGCCAATACGTGCCGACCTTGTCTGCGCAGCGCAACATGGCGATAGCGGGTCTTCTGGCGGTCTTGCTCCTGGCGATATGGTCCGGGTCGAGTAATCCGGCTGCGGCCCAGTCGGCCAATCTTCTGGGACGTGGTAAAAGCGATGCGGCAACCACCGATACCGCCTCAGCCCCGCAAGATGGGGACAGCTTCATCACCCTGCCCGTCTGGTTATCCGATGTCGTCGGTCAGGTCATCATCATTCAGACAAAACTGAACCGCGAAATCACCGCAACGCTTCGCGACGCCAAAAACGGCGATAACTTATGGCCCGGCCTGATGATCATTGGCCTGTCATTTCTCTATGGCGTTTTTCATGCCGCAGGCCCTGGTCACGGCAAAATGGTCACAACCACCTATTTCCTGTCGCGCGACGCCGGATGGAAACAGGGGGTTGCCATGGGCAGCCTGATTGCCGGGGTGCAGGCCATCACCGCCATCGTTCTTGTTGGGTCATTAACCCTGTTTCTAAATCTTGGTCCGGCGGCAATCACCCAAAACGGTCTGGTGCTGGAGGCGGTTTCATATGCCTTGATCGTTGGTCTTGGTCTGGTGATGTGTCTGCGGATCATACAGGGCCGCGATGATTGCTGTGATCACGCCCATCATGATCATCATTCCCATGACCACACACATCATCACGATGATGGTCATAACCACCACCACAGCCACGCACATGATCATACCGATGCGCATCACCATGATGCCAGCTCCACCGCACATTCCACACCATCGACGGCGCGCAATCGCTGGCAAATGATTGCCAGTGGCATTGTGGTTGGGCTGCGCCCCTGCACCGGGTCCATTCTGGTGCTGCTGTTTACGCTGGCCAACGGGCTGTTTCTGATCGGGGTTGCTGCCGCCTTTGCCATGGCAATCGGGGTTGCCCTGACCGTCAGCCTGATCGGGCTGGCCGCCATCGGCATTCGTACCGGAACGCGGCATCTGTTTAATGTCTCCGAAACCACATCGGGCATTCTGCGCCGCACGATTGGCTTGACCGGGGCGGGGTTGATTACCCTGTTTGGCGCAATGTTGTTACTGGCATCAGCCCGCCAATTGGGTTGGCTTTAACACCCCCCACAAATAGAACAGCCCGCAAAGCCAATGACCTTGCGGGCTGTTGAAATCTGGCATCGAAAGGCTGTTTTGCCTTACTCGGCGTGAATGACTTTCATGACAAGTTTGCCATCCGGCTTGATCGGGCCGTCTTCTTTGGCGCCAAGGGTGTATTCATACACACCGGTTTTCATGCCGCCTGCTTCGGAATGAACCATCAACATCAGCATCTCGCCCGATTTGACCGGTTCCTGAAGGATGGCGGCAACATCCATGTTTTCACCCTTTTTGATCGGCGCATAGCCAACCACCGGGCCCGGTTTCATGTCTTTGTCGGTACGATGGACAACCAGCCAGCCGTTTTCACCGGCCATGATTTTTTCCGCCGTCACGGTCCCACCCGATACATCCTGATCCATGGCATCGACCATCGGGCCCATTGCCAACGCGCCTGTGCTGCTGGCCAGAACGAAACCGGCACTCAGCATCATGGCACCAAGAAAGCCCGAAGTTTTATGTTTCAACGTCATGTGAAGTCTCCTTTGCTTTTGATCTGGAACACGCTTTTCGCGGTTCGCTCATGTCGCGCGTTTCATCGCACACACAGAAGCTACGCAGAGAATTCAAACGGGTTTCAGCAAAGAAGAAATTTTCTGCATTAGGCTCAGGACCTAATGTTCTACCGAAATCAACCGACCATGGATCGCCGGACCGGTCGGCTGCCCGGTTGGTGAGCCACCTTCTGGTTCAAGGCTGATGCCAAAGGTTGCGGTACGCAACATCGCCGGATCAAACTGGCCAAGGTTCTTGGTCGTCGCGACAGACGCATTCTGCAAAAGCCCCAAGGACTGTGGCACAGAACCGCTCTGATCCGACTTGATCCAAAGTTGATAGGTTTTGCCTTCGGGCAACGATGCCTCAACCGGGCGAATGGTCACAACCCGGGTATCAAGATCAATCGTCATCACAAATGCAGGCTGGGTATCGTCGCGGTGAAAGACTGCCACAAACGGGCCATCTTGGACCGGTGCTGCAATATCGGTCGCCAGAACCGCAATGATCAGGCTTGCGGCAATCGCCCCGGCCCCAAGTGCCCCGGAACGCCACATCTTGACCTTGCGTTTCAGGCTGGCGACCTCCGACAGGCTGGCGATGTTAGCGCTAACATTTTGGCCGGCAGTTTCGATCCGGCTTCTGATGCTGGCAAACAGATCACGTGACGGGGCAACCGCATCATAATGTGTATTAAGCGGTGACAGCCGCATTTCCCAATCGGTGATCGCCTTATCAATTTCTGGTTCCCGTTCCCGGCGGGCAACCACAGACTGACGCTGTGCGGGCTCAAGCGTGCCCAACACATATTCAGCGGCCAGCATATCAATGTCTTCCCGGTCGGTCATGATCCCAGGCATTCCTTTAACTGTCTTAAGCTGCGATGCAGCCACGTCTTGATCGTTCCAACCGGCTGGGCAAACCGCTCTGCCAACTCGGCCCGAGACCAGCCTTCAAGATATGCCAGTCGGACAATCTGTTGGCGGTCGTCTTCCAAACCGTCCAGACAGTATTCCAGTTGGCGCACCTCGTCGGCAAGCACGACCTCTTCGAAAACCGTGTCATGTGACACCAGAATTTCAATCTCGGCGTCTTCAATGTCGGATTCGGGCCGTTGGCGGCGCACGATATCAATTGCCCGGTTACGTGCAATCGTTGCCATCCAGGTAATAATTGATGCCCGTCCCGGTTCGAAATCACCGGCTTTCTGCCAGATGCGCACATAAATATCCTGTAACGCATCCTCACTTTGAGCACGGTTTTTCAAGATACGCAGCACAACGCCAAAAAGTTTCGCCGATGTTGCATGATACAGCCGCTCAAAGGCGTCCATATCACCATTGATCGACTGACCAAGCAGCTTTTCCAAATCCCGGGTCGTTGTCATTTTCACCGCCAGCTTCGTGCAGAAAAGACCGAATTCCCTGCGCCGTAGAAGAACACATACCGGATTGCAAACCCGAGCGACCTTCTTCCTACGTTACAAACACCATAGTTGATCAGTTCCAGCCCCAAGTCATATGAAGAATGCGTTCTGAGCCTAAGTATCTGAACAAAAAACACAATCAGGATTTAAATTCCGCCGGAATACTTTCGGTTGTTTTGATCAGCGCATCCATCACCATTCGCACGCCGGGGGACCGGCGCATATCGGGGTGAACCACAAGCCAGACCGGCTTACTGATCTCACCTGGCGCGTCGTCAAACACCCTTTCAAGCCGGTCATCAACATCGGCCATATAGCGCGGCAAAAGCCCAAGCCCATGTCCGGCCGCGACAAAGGCCCGAACCGTCTGGCTGTCATCGGCCCTGACCCGCACCGGCAATTGCCGGTTTAGCATCTTCCACACCCAGGCCTGTTGATAGTCGCCAAATGAAAACCCACCATCGGCACAGAATTCCCAATCGCCTTCGGGCACGCGCTCTGTATACCCCTTTGCCGCATAAACGCCGTAGCGCAAATGTGTCAGTTTGCGCGCAATCAGCCCGCTTTGCGCCGGGGTTGCCATCCGCACCGCAACGTCTGCTTCGCGGCGCGCAAGATTGGCAATCACGCTTGATCCAAGAATTTCATATTCAAGATTCTTTTGGTCTCGCAGCAATTCCGCCAACCGCGGCGCAAACAGCAATCGCCCGGCGGCGGGGGGCACGGAAATCCGCACCACACCATGGGCGGTTTCATCACCGCGCGCCTGCCGTTCAAACGCCAAAACGTCTTCTTCGATCCGGCCCGCCACCGGCACAAGGTTTTCGCCCGCATCAGTCAGTTTCCAACCGGTTGCCAAGCGGTCAAACAGATGCGCGCCCAGATGGGTTTCCAATGCTTCGATACGCCGCGCAACGGTTGTGTGATCCTTACTCAACCGCCGGGCGGCCCCGGAAAGCGTCCCTTCCTCGGCAACTGCGACAAAAAACCTAAGATCATTCCAGTTCATATCTGTGCGTCCTACACTTGCGCAATTTTGCACAACTATAGCGCATTTTATCTAAATTTCATTGTATTTCTGCGCATGCCAATCTTTGGTCATCGAAACGGCCCACACCGATCAAGGAGCATTAAAATGGCTATATCACATCAGATCGAATGCAATACCCTCGTCGGGTGTGTGTCGACAAAAACATCGCACGGGAAGATGGCACAACGCCCAACCTCTCGCGCCACGCCCCCCACTGTCACCAAGGGTGTTAGCGCTATCATCCCGGCGATCATCAATGCCGTTTTGCGGTCCTACAAACGCTATCAAAGCCGCATTGCCCTGAGCCGGTTAAGTGACGACCAACTCTACGACATCGGTTTGGAACGTCACAACAACAGCTATGTGCCGCGCGACGAGTACCTCAACCGGTTTTAACCAGATCAAAGCGACCTGCGGCCCTGAACCAATGGTAATCGACACGCTTTGATATCGACCATCGTCGCGATAGGGGTATTGCGGGGATGGCTAGGCTCAGGACCTAGAATGCCTTTCCCTCAAGGCATGAAAAAGGCTCCCTTGAATTTTAAGGGAGCCTTTTTTCAGTCAATATCGGTCCATCGTCAGACCTGAAATTCTTCGGCAATGTTGTCGGCAGCCTTGATCAAGGCATCCATCACCAATCGAACACCGGGGGATCGGCGCATATCCGGGTGAACCACCATCCAGCCGGTTTCACGGCTTTGCCCTTCGACATCGGCATGGATCAGTTCAAGTTCGTCGTCTTTGTCCCCGAGATAGCGCGGCAGAACCCCGACCCCGTGCCCTGCGGCAATGAACTGGCGCACGGTTTCGGTTTCATCGGCACGAAAACGGCATGGCAATTCCCGGCCCAGCACATTGCGCACCCATTCCTTTTTTGATGCGCCGTAAGCGGTATCTTCATAACCGCAAAATTCCCAGTCCATTTCCGGCACCCGGTCGCGGTAGCCAATCCCGCAATAAAGCCCAACACCCAGTTCGACCAGCTTACGCGTAATCAATCCCGGTTCACGCGGGGTAATCATGCGCACGGCAACATCGGCTTCCCGGCGTGCAAGATTGACCACATTGGCCGCCCCGATAATTTCAAACTCAAGCCCCTTGTGTGCCGTAAGCAACCTAGCCAAACGCGGCGCAAATAAGACACGCCCCGCTACTGGGGGGACGGAAATGCGCACAACCCCGTGGGCGGCTTCATCGCCCTTGGCCTGACGTTCAAAGGTAAGGGCTTCTTCCTCAACCCGTTCGGCCACCGGGACAAGATTATGTCCCGCCGTGGTCAGTTGCCAGCCGCGCGGTAACCGGTCAAACAGCTTGGTGCCAACATCATCTTCAAGCGCCTCGATTCGGCGGGCGACTGTCGTGTGTTCCTTGCGCAGACGACGCGCGGCGCCCGAAAGGCTGCCTTCACTTGCCAAAACAAGGAAATATCGCAAATCGTTCCAGTTCATATCGACACTTCTATCCGTATTTTGTCGTGTTAATCCGATTATTTTTGCACATCAGATATGCAAAACAACCTTATTCCTGTTTTATTTTGCATATGACATTGTCCGCCCATCAACGGATCAATTCAACCTGAGACTTCAGGAGGCCACCATGGCACATCAGATTTCTGGAAACGCACCTTTCGACACTGCAAACGACCCCTTTACCAAACGCATGCCGTTTGGCGCGCTCATGAACCGCATCGAAAAATATTTCGAGAACAAGCGCAAACGCAAGAACCACAGCGACCTTATGAGCAACCTCAGCCATGCAGATCTCGCCGATCTTGGCCTGCAGCGCAAATTTAACGGCACGACCTGGTATCTCGACCGGATGTAGGAAACTCTGCCGGACCTCAAAGCCCGGCAAGCCTTCTGCCTGCTCGCATTAAAAAAGGGACCCAAATGGGTCCCTTTTTATTTGTCATACAATTGCGAATATCTTAGCTGCGAATCTCACGAACCCGGTCGGTTGCTTCCTGTGCCAGCTTGGTGATGGTTGCCCAATCACCCGCCTTGACCGCATCCTTGGGTGCAACCCATGATCCGCCGACGGTGATAATATTCGATAATTTTAAATAATCAGCCAGATTATTCAATGAAACACCCCCAGTCGGACAGAAGCTGACCTGCGGCAATGGCCCCGAAAGGGCCTTGAGCATCGACACCCCACCCTGCTGTTCCGCCGGGAAGAATTTCAAAATGTCATAGCCATGATCAATCAGGTTCATGATTTCCGACGGCGTCCCAGCACCGGGCAACAACGGCACGCCGGTATCCTTGGCAGCCTTTAAAAGACCGTCGGTATGGCCCGGCGAAACGGCAAAGGCACAGCCGATTTCGGCCATGCGTTCCATTTGCTTGGCATTGATCACCGTTCCTGCACCGGTAATCGCACCGGGAACTTCAGCAATAATGCGTTTGATGCTTTCTTCCGCAGCCGCACTGCGCAACGTAATTTCCAGCACCGGCAATCCACCTGCCACCAGCGCCTTGGCCAGCGGCACAGCATCATTAGCATCTTCGATCACCAGAACCGGTACCACCGGGGCTTTGGACAGAATTTCACGCGATGAAAGGCTCATAAAATCTTCCTTCTGTTTGCCGGTCAGGCCGTTAAAATCTTGGCACAACCGATCAGGGCCGGGTACTTCGCCGTCATCAGGCGCACCGGCACATCATTCATTAAATCATGGAAACGGCCCTTGGCGATCATCCGCTCTTTCAGGCCGCTTTGTTTCATATAATCGGCAATCCGCGGGCCAATGCCGCCGCCGATAAACACACCGTCAAACGCACCAAGTGTCAGCACAAGGTCACCCGCAACCCCGCCCATAAACAGGCAGAACCGATCCAGCACCTTACGACACAGCGGGTCATTTTGTTGCAAGGCACCGTCAACCACCTCGGCAGCATTTTTCGGCGCCACATCAAGACCATCGATGGCGGCAAGTGCGCGGTACAGGTTTTCAATCCCCATCCCGGACAAAATACGTTCCGCCGATACGCGCCCCAACTCATGGGTCAGGAATTTGACGATTTCAAAGTCAAGTTCATCGACGGCCGGCAAGGACACATGCCCGCCTTCGCCCTGGATCGGCAACCAGTGCCCTTCATGGGGCAATAAGCCCGAAACGCCAAGCCCGGTCCCCGCCCCGATCACCGCCAAGGGCAAGCCCGGACGTCCGGGACCATCAAACAGCGTAATCAGGTCTTCGCCGCCCAGATAGGGTACCGACATTGCCAAGCCGGTAAAATCATTGACCACCACAAGGCGATCCAGATTGAATTCGGCCTTAAGGGCTTCTTTGGAAAACACCCACGGATTGTTGGTGAATTTAATCTCATCGGCCATTGCAGGGCATGCCACCGCCACGGCAAATTCACGCAAATCCGCACAGTCTGTCTTGACCATGAAATCACGCATGGCATCGCCGATGGTGGCATATTCACGCACCGGCAATGTCATTGGCGTATGGGGATTGCCAGCATCGTCAAGCCAGGCAAAGCGGGCATTGGTCCCGCCAATATCACCGACAAGCTGCATTACGCGACTTCAGCCTCCCCCGGGAGGACAGCACATGCGCCCATTTCAGCCAGTCCAACATGGTCGCGGAACACGCCAAACAACTCACGGCCAAAGCCATCCTGATGGGATGCCTTGTCGTCAAAGGTGGCGAAGTCACGCTTGGCCAGTTCGGCGTCGGTCACATTGAGGATCAGATCGCCGGTTTCCGCATCAAGACGGATGATGTCGCCATCCTGTACCTTGGCAATCGGGCCGTTCATCATGCCTTCTGGCGTGACGTGGATGGCAGCAGGCACCTTGCCCGACGCACCCGACATACGGCCATCGGTGACAAGGGCAACCTTATACCCCAGATCCTGCAGCACACCCAACGGCGGGGTCAGTTTGTGCAGTTCAGGCATGCCGTTGGCTTTGGGCCCCTGGAAGCGAACAACACAGATAACGTCACGATGGAGTTTGCCTTCCTTGAAGGCCTCCATCATTTGTTCCTGTGACGTAAACACCGCAGCCGGGGCTTCGATGACACGGTTTTCCGGCTTCACAGCAGACACCTTGATCACGCAACGGCCAAGGTTGCCCGACAACATCCGCAAGCCACCATCGGCACTAAACGCCTTTTCCGCCGGCCGCAGGATATCTTCGTCCTGACTGTCGGCCGGGGCATCACGCCATGCCAGTTTGCCGTCATCGAGATACGGCTCGGTCCCATAGGCCGCCATACCACCGGTATGGATGGTTTCAAGATCCGGGTGCAGAATACCGTTTTTCAAAAGGTCGGAAATGACAAAGCCCATACCGCCTGCGGCATGGAAGTGGTTCACATCGGCCTGCCCGTTCGGATAAACGCGGCACAGAAGTGGGACCAGACGCGACAATTCATCAAAGTCATCCCAGCGCAGCTCAATCCCGGCCGCACGCGCCATCGCAGGCAAATGCAGCGTATGGTTGGTCGAGCCACCGGTCGCAAGCAACCCGACAATCCCGTTCACAAACGCCTTTTCATCGAGCACCTTACCAACCGGGCGATAATCATTGCCAAGTTTGGTAATCGCAAGCGCGCGGCGGGCGGCTTCTTCGGTCAGCGCATCGCGCAGATCGGTGTTTGGATTAACAAACGCCGCACCGGGAAGATGCAAGCCCATGACTTCCATCAGCATCTGGTTGGAGTTTGCCGTGCCATAGAACGTGCAGGTGCCCGGGCTGTGGTAAGAGGCTGTTTCGGCCTCCAACAATTCCTTACGACCGACTTTGCCTTGCGCATACAGCTGACGAATGCGGGCCTTTTCATCATTGGGAAGGCCCGATGGCATTGGACCGGCAGGCACAAACACCGCCGGGATATGGCCATAGGACAAGGCCCCCATGACAAGACCCGGAACGATTTTGTCACACACACCAAGATAAAGGGCGGAATCGAACACGTCATGCGACAGTGACACAGCCGTCGACATGGCAATCACATCGCGTGAAAACAGCGAAAGTTCCATGCCCGGACGGCCTTGGGTCACGCCATCACACATGGCCGGAACGCCCCCGGCAACCTGTGCTGTTCCACCAGCTTCAAACACGGCCTTTTTGATACGGTCCGGATAAACGCCCAGTGGTTGGTGGGCCGACAGCATATCGTTGTAAGACGTCACGATGCCAAGATTGGCACCCTCATCGCCATTGATGCGTTCCTTATCAGCCGCACTACAGCCCGCCGACGCATGGGCAAGGTTGCCGCATGACAGGCTTGAGCGATGCGGACGGTCGGACGCGGCGGCCTCGATCTTGGCAAGATATGCTTCGCGGGTTGGTTTGGAACGCTCGATAATGCGTTTGGTAATCTGATCTATTTCACGTTTCATGGGGTTCAGCCTTTCGGGTTCTCGGCGCTCCACCACAGATCGACGGGGACGTCAGTCTGTTGCAAGATTGCGCGAACGGGCATCTCTTCGATTTCTGTGCCGTTTTTCGCGGTTTCAAAGGTCGACCATTTGGATTGTCCGGTAATATGAAGACCAATATACCGGGCGTTAAGGATGGCGGGCAACGTCATGCTGATGCGCGGGACCGGGGACACGGTCGGGCGCGCAGCGACAACCAGTTCGCCATGTTCGGGATAAAGCCCTTTGCGCAGGGCTTCGGGGGTTGAGGATGGGAAAAGTGATGCGGTATGACCGTCATCGCCCATCCCCAGATATACAATATCAAGTGGCCAATGTAGTTCGGTCCGCAAACGCGCACTGACGGTATTGACCGCGTCTTCCGGGCTGCCATCAGGTGTTTTAAGCGATACAAAGCGCGCGTGCTGGGCTTCGTTGATAAACAAATAATCGCGGACCAGTTTTTCATTGGACTGATCATCATCAAGCCCCACCCAGCGATCATCGCCAAGGGTCACGGTGACTTTGGACCAGTCCAGACGGGCGTGTGAAAGCGTTTCAAACAAGGGTTTTGGGAACCGCCCACCGGCAACTGCCATGCTGGCATGGCCGCGTGTCGCGATGGCAAATTCAAGCCGCTCGACGGTTTCCTTGATCATTGCCGCAAGCATTTCGTCGCCGCTTTGGAAAATGCGTTCGTTTATCATGTCGTCATCCCGAAATTGGGGTGTCAGTGACAGCAAAGCAAGGCGCGTTGACGATCCAACGCGCCTTTGCCAATGCCTAGAACCCGGCTTCTTCGTTCCAGGTACGTCCATCGCGTTCAATCAACGCAATGGCGGCCGATGGCCCCCACGTACCCGACGTATAGCCCTTGGGCGTGATGTGATTGTTCTGCCAAGCATCCTGAATGGCATCAACCCACTGCCAAGCAATGTCCTGTTCATCCCGGCGGACAAACAGGGTGTTATTGCCATCAATCGCATCGAGCAAAAGACGCTCATAGGCATCCGGGCTACGCCCACCAAACGCCTCGGCAAAGGACAGGTTCAAGGCGGTTGGACGCAGGCGCACAAGGCCCGGCCCCGGGTTCTTATTATTTAAAATAAGATGGATGCCGTCATCGGGTTGCAGGCGCAAAACAAGGCGGTTGGCCTGATAATTGGTCATCGATTTTGCCAGCGGGAAAATCTGATGCGGCACATCGCGGAATTGTATGACAATTTCCGAATGGCGTTTTGGCAACCGTTTGCCAGTGCGCAAATAGAACGGAACGCCCGACCAACGCCAGTTGTTCAGTTCCGCCCGGATGGCAACGAAGGTTTCTGTCGTACTGTCGACATTGGCCCCGTCTTCTTCAAGATAGCCCGGCACTTCTTTGCCACCAACCGCCCCTTTGCGGTACTGGCCGCGTACGGTGGATGTGTCGATGTTGCTGTCATTGATCGGCATAAGTGCCTTGAGAACTTTGACCTTTTCATCACGCACCGCATCCTGATCAAGGACATAGGGTGGTTCCATCGCGACAAGGCACAAAAGCTGCAACATGTGGTTTTGCACCATGTCGCGCATCGCACCAGCATCGTCATAATAGGACCAGCGGCCTTCGGCACCGACTTCTTCGCCGACCGTGATCTGCACGTGGTCAATATGCGCGCTGTTCCAAAGTGGTTCAAACATCGCATTGGCAAAGCGCAGGATCATAAGATTCTGCACCGTTTCCTTGCCAAGGTAATGGTCGATACGGAAAATCTGGTTTTCGTCGAAGACTTCACCAATCTGGCCGTTGATTTCACGGCAACTGTCAAGGTCATGACCCAGCGGCTTTTCAAGCACAACGCGGGAATTTGGCGTTACCAGACCAACCTTTTTAAGGTTAAAGGCCATATCGGCAAACAGGCCCGGACTGGTCGAGAAATAATAGACCCGGTCGCGATCAGGCTGATCGGAAAGTTTTTCGTGAAGAACTTTAAAACCGGCTTCGTCGCCGGCAGAAACCTGAACATAGGAAATACGCTGGGCGAACTTTTTCCAGATTTTCGCCTCAAACTCGCCTTCGGGGACGAACTTTTTACCGGCTTCTTCAAGTTTGGCCCGGAAATCTTCGTCGCTATGTTCGCTGCGCGATGCGCCAAAGATACGGGTGTCATCATCGAAACGCCCGGTCCGTTCCATTTCGTAAAGTGCGGGGAAAAGTTTGCGTAGTGCCAGATCTCCGGTCCCACCGAATATCACGATATCAGCAATACGATGTTTAAGCCTTTGTCTCATTCTGCCCTTAGCCTTCCAACGTTTCCTCCCCGTCGTCTAGGTGGGATCCCGGACTTTTGACAATCCGGGCAGACGATCGGGACACGGTAGTTACCGTGAAAACAGCACCGGATTGCCGGTTCTGTGCGTGTATTTACCAACCTGACACCATAGGGAAATTTTCCACTTAATGGCGCATGGCCGGTTTTGTATGAGTAATCAAACACAGCAAACTTCTGACACTCTGGTTGGCAGTGTCAGGCGTCGCCAGAATGTTTGACCACCTTATTTAGGCCAACAGCCATGCTGCGTCCTGATCAGCAAGGGTGCGATGTTCCGGTCTTTGAGCCCACTGTTACACGATCTATGAGGGCAAGACCACTGCGTTCAAGCCCCCGAAAGACGGCTTTACCGAAATCCGGTTTAACCGTAACAGTTTGTTGCAAAACAATCCGAACATTCGCCGAAACACACCCCATTTTAGGCCAGTCTGCGTATCCTGCAACAATTTGATTTTATACAAATTGAATCGGTTTAAATCAGCGCCCTTTTGATCCGTCAGGCGATCCCATAAAACCGACAACCGATTGATGATCCATCACACGATATCGCAATTATGCGGGTATTTCATCCGGGTTAAATGTACGTTTTTATGACACCTTGCGATCTTCTCCGTGTGATCATGGATGGACATAGCAGGGCCGGAAATAGAGTGAGAACACCAGCAAGAACATCCTGCGCCTGATGTCTTTTATTAAAGACTCGCGCAAACACGAGGTTTCCTGCGGCTCTTGTTCAACCCAACTCACTTGATCACCCTTGAATGTTATCATTTCTCATTAAAAATGAGAACATTTGAGAACACTGTTTTTTGACTATAATTCAAATACTTAAATAGATTAATTCGCATTTGTTCCAATTTTGTTCTTGCAGGAACAAAATCAGAACGCTATGGTCCTTGCAGACAGATTGAGGAGGACAAACCATGCTGAAACTGATCGAGAACCCGACCCGCTTGAACGAGCTTTGCAGCACTGTTGCTGTGGTTGGAAGTACAGGATTTTTTCTGTTCGTCATCGGGCTTGGCATGGCGCAAACCCTGCGCAGTCTGATCTGATAAAAAATCCCCATTGAAATTTACGAGGCCCGGACGATTGTCCACCAAGGGCACCTGACCGGCAGGCTACCCCGCACCCTGTCCCGCCTGCCGGTCAGACTTCCCCCATGCCCTTGCTCCCTTATGCATTCGTTCTTTTGGGCTTCGTTATCTCCGCACTTTAATCCGCACTGAACTATTATACTGGCGCTGCTGTTTTCCCTACGGCAGCGCCCTTTCTTTGTTTAGGGCAATGACATCGTAAAAAATGTGCGGTCTCACTGGCTTAAGGCCATTTTTGGGACGTGCATGCAGCACCGGGCGACGATTCTAAAACGTCTAAAATATACGGCCCCAAAAGCGACATTTCCCCCATACCTCTGATAAAACTATTATTGCAACGCAACAACTTACGCTGCATCGCAATATTTCACTCGACATCGGCGTGAATTTTCTGTTGAATCAGAACGTAAAAACACTATTTGGAATATCATCATACTTTATGGCTATTGTGTAAAACCTGTACTGCCGTAGGCTACATCACGATTTTAAGGTTTTCTGCCGTCTGGGGATAAGCTGCTTTGGCGCTGCCCCGTTACCGCAAACGACAGATGCCATGGTACTTTGCCGCACGTGACTGCACGTCTTACAAAACGCCTGTGCGTGACAAAAAACAGGACGAAAAGCCGTAACCAGGACGGTGACACCCGGGCCCTTGGGCCCCTGTCACCCGGGAGTGAGAATATATGCTGTACCACCTTTATGAATTGCAGCACGCCACGATAAGTCCGCTGCGTATGGCCGTCGATGCCAACAAAAAATGGCTGCGCAATCCGGCCAATCCGCTTTCCTATACCCAGCCGGGTCGGGCCGTAGCGGCAGCGTGCGACATGTTCACCCACATTACCCATCGTTATGGCAAACCGGAATTTGGTTTGGATACCACAACGGTTGACGGTCAGACCGTGGCTGTCACCGAAGAAATCGTCCATAGCGAAGCCTTCTGTGATCTTTTGCATTTCAAACGCGAAACCGGTCATTTGAAAACCCAGCCCGACGATCCGCGTTTGTTGATTGTCGCACCGCTGTCAGGGCATTTTTCAACCTTGCTGCGTGGCACGGTTGAGGCATTGCTGCCTGATCATGATGTCTATATTACCGACTGGATTGATGCCCGCACGGTTGCGGTCCATCAGGGTCACTTTGATCTTGATACCTATATCGATTATCTTATGCGGTTCCTGCGCAAGCTTGGCCCGAATACCCATGTGATGGCGGTTTGCCAGCCATCGGTTCCGGTGATGGCCGCAGCATCCTTGATGGCGGCAGGAAACGAGGATTGTCAGCCAGCGTCAATGACGCTGATGGGCGGCCCGGTGGATACCCGCGAAAACCCGACCGAAGTGAACAAATTTGCTGAGCAGCATGATCTTGAATGGTTTGAACGCCATGTCATTTCACATGTGCCGCTGCCCAATGCCGGTGTCATGCGCCGGGTCTATCCGGGCTTTATGCAGCTGGCAGGCTTCATGGCGATGAACTGGGACCGCCACGTTTCAGCCCATCACGACATGTTCTTGCATCTGGTCGAAGGTGACGGCGAAAGTGCCGATGCCAAGCGCAACTTCTATCACGAATATCTTGCTGTCATGGATATGACAGCCGAGTTTTACCTTCAGACGCTTAAGGTCGTTTTCCATGAACATAACCTGCCCAACGGCACCATGCAGTGGCAGGGGGTTCCGGTTGATCCATCGGCGATTACCAAGACCGCGCTTTTGACGGTCGAGGGCGAACGCGATGACATTACCGGCATGGGCCAAACCCGTGCGGCGCATAAACTGTGCACCAACCTGCCCGACAACATGCGTATGCATCACATGCAGCAGGGTGTCGGCCATTACGGTGTGTTTAACGGTCGTCGCTGGCGCGAACAGATCAGCCCGCGGATCAAGGAATTCATCCGTCTCCACGATCATGAGGGCAAAGGCGCACGCAGCGCCCCCAACGTCACCCATATCAACGCCGCTGAATAAGTCCTTTAAGCGCGTTTAGAACCAATTGATAAAGCCGCCCGAACGCCTTACTGGCCGGGCGGCTTTTTCTGTTCTGGGGCCTTTAAGCAACATAGCGTGGCTGAATACGACCATTGACGATTTCACCGCCAAACGTCCCGTCGCCATAGCCATATTGTTCGACCGGATGCAGCGTATCGACAAGGTGTTGATAAACAGCCGCAGCAGATGCTTCCCATGCACTGATCGCGCCGATCACCACCGGGTAGGCTCCCCCGTCAAGCAATCCAATTGCAGTATCAATGTCGGCATTGGTGACAGCATTTGTGTCATCGCGAAGCGTTAAGTGAACGCCGATCACCTGATCATCCTTGATCGCCATGATCCCGATGCAGGATGTGAAGGCCGTAAACATGATCTCGTCGGCCTTACCCCATTCACGTTCGGCAATGGCTTCGGTATCGGTGGCTTGGGTAAAGATATATGGCATTGGGATTTCCTTGATTTCAAATGAAACAAACACCCCGTTGAGACGGCATTCCACCTAGGATGTGAAAATTGCTGTTTTATTCTAAACGTGGCTCTAAACACTTCGTAAACGGGCACTTTCACGTTAAAACCAAAAGAACGATCCACACAAAACACCACGGAACAACGGAGAAATCGATGGCGCGTGTGTTAACGCTGTTTGCCCATCCTCGGCAGGACCGCTCGGAAATCAATTGGCCCATGTTCGAAGCAGCCCAAACTGTTGAGGGGGTAACCTGCGTTGATCTCTATGCGCGCTATCCGAGCTTCGAGATTAACATCGCCCGCGAACAGTCCAGCCTTTTGGACCATGACGTCATCATCTTCCAGCATCCGCTTTATTGGTATTCCGCCCCGGCCATCATCAAGGAATGGATGGACCTTGTGCTCGAATATGATTT
This sequence comes from Thalassospira lucentensis MCCC 1A00383 = DSM 14000, assembly GCF_000421265.1. Taxonomy (GTDB): domain Bacteria; phylum Pseudomonadota; class Alphaproteobacteria; order Rhodospirillales; family Thalassospiraceae; genus Thalassospira; species Thalassospira lucentensis. The sequence continues at coordinate 37,973 of NZ_ATWN01000008.1, forward strand.
TGCCTATGGCGCCGAGGGGACTGCACTCAGCGGAAAAGTGATGTTTAATGCCGTTTCGTGCGGAACAGCACGCAGCGCCTATACAGTCAAAGGCGGTCATATTGCCGAACTTCGGACCTTGTTGATGCCGTTCGAGCGCACAGCAGATCTATGCAACATGCGGTATCTGGCCCCCTATGCCACCTTCAGTGCCGGGTCTTTGCGCGCCGAAAACCGTGTAAAGGAAACAGTGTCGCAGTGGCACAGTTTCCTGACGGCCTTAACACAGGATCGCATTGATCTTGATGCTGCGGCCAACGCATTAACCCTGACCGACCATCCCGACAGCTTTTTCATTGGGGAGAATGCATGATGGAAATTCTTTCGCATGCTTTTGTCTATCTGGTCGCAGCCGTTGTTGCCGTGCCACTTGCCCAGCGCCTTGGTCTGGGGTCGGTGCTTGGCTATTTGATTGCCGGGGTCGTGATTGGTCCGATCCTTGGCATTGTTGGAAATGAAACCGCAGACCTTCAGCATTTTGCCGAATTTGGCGTTGTCATGATGCTGTTTCTTGTCGGGCTGGAACTGCGCCCGGCGATGCTGTGGTCAATGCGCGGCCAGTTGATCGGGCTTGGTGGATTGCAGGTTACGCTGACAACTGCCGTTATCGCGGCGGGCTGTATGGCGTTTGGCCTTTCGTGGCAATCGGGTATTGCCATCGGCATGGTGCTTGCGCTGTCATCGACTGCCATTGTGCTGCAATCGCTTAATGAAAAAGGCTGGCTTGGCACGGTCGGCGGCAAAAGCGCCTTCTCGGTTCTGCTGACACAGGATGTCGCGGTGATCCCGATGCTGGCGTTGCTGCCGTTGCTGGCCGTTGAAACACTGAGCCCATCGGGCGATGATCCCACCGCGCACGGCGCAATGTTGCTTGATCTTGTGCCCGACTGGGCGCAACCGCTTGTGATCATTGCGGCAATTGCCACGATCATCATTGGCGGGCGGTATCTTATTCGCCCGATGTTTCGCTTTATCGCCCACTCGCGCCTGCGGGAGGTTTTTACCGCCGCGGCCCTTTTGCTGGTGATTGGCATTGCACTATTTATGACGGCCATCGGACTGAGCCCGGCACTGGGGACGTTTCTGGCTGGTGTGGTTTTATCCGACAGCGAATACCGCCACGAACTTGAAAACGATATCGAACCGTTCAAGGGATTACTGCTTGGCCTGTTTTTCCTGACAGTCGGGGCCGGGATTGATTTTGGTTTGCTGTTTGATCAACCGATCATACTGATCGGCTTGGCGTTTGGTGTGATGATCATCAAGGCCGGTATCCTGTTTGCCATTGCCAGCATCTTTGGCCTGCGCGGTGCGGACCGATTGTTGTTTGCCGTCGGGTTGGCGCAGGCGGGTGAATTTGCCTTTGTGTTGTTTGGCATGGCATCGGGCATGGGTGTTTTGCCGGTTGATCTGATCGGCAAAATGACACTGGTCGTGGCACTTACCATGATCCTGACCCCGGCGGCCTTTATCCTGTATGAGCGGGTTTTAGCCCCGCGCATGGTCAAAACCAACAGCCGGGAGGCCGATACCATTGAAACGCCGGGATCGGTTGTGATTGCGGGTCTTGGCCGGTTTGGGCAGATCGTCACCCGCCTTCTTGCCACCAATGGCCATGATGTGGTGGTGCTTGATCATGATCCCGAAGTGGTCGAAAACCTGAGCCGGGTCGGGTTTCGCGCCTATTACGGCGATGCCACCCGGCCTGATCTTTTGCACACCACCGGCATTGAAGATGCCCGATTGTTTGTTGCCGCGATTGATAACCGCGACAAACTGACCGCCTTGGTCGAACATGTTGCCAAACACTATCCCAAGGTCCGGATTTTGGCGCGCGCACATGACCGACATCATGTCTATGAGCTTGAAAAGGCCGGGGCACATTGCGTGCAGCGCGAAACCTTTGACAGTGCGCTTAACCTTGGCCGTGATGCGTTGATTGAACTCGGCCTGCATCCGTTCCGGGCCGAACGTAAAAAGCAGGCGTTCCGGGCACATGATTTTGAAACACTGGAAAAATTGCGCGAACGCTGGAACGAACATGGGGTGGATAAGGGATATATCGACACCATGCGGTCCCAGAACGAGACCCTGTTTGAGCTTATGCGTGATGAACGCGATGAGAAAACCCACGGCGACCGGCATTGGACCCCGCCCCCCTGCGCCAATCCCGATCCGTAAATCAGATTGGGCAAAACCAATAGTGCAGCGCCTGCGTAAGATTCCAAGCACCATCACCGCAGGAGCCTGACCATGACTGACGTGCCAGAACTTGACAGCTTTGCCACCCCATCAATTGCTGTGGTGATTGGTGCCACGGGCGGGATTGGGCAGGCCTTTATGGCACAACTTCAGAAAAGCGACCGGTTTTCGCATGTTGTCGGTTTTTCGCGCACGACCGATCCGGCACTTGATTTCACCAAGCCGGACGGCATTGCGGCGTGCGTTCAGCACCTTCGCACGCTTTCGGGGGATGTTCGGCTGATCATTGATGCCACGGGGTATCTGCATGATGACACCCATCAGCCGGAAAAATCACTGCGCCACATTGATGCGGACTATATGGCCAAGCAGTTTTTGATCAATGCGATTGGTCCGGCGTTGCTGATGAAGCATTTCTGCCCGCTTTTGCCCCGTGATGGCAAATCGGTGTTTGCCACCCTGTCGGCCAAGGTCGGCAGCATCAGTGATAACCGCATGGGGGGCTGGTACGGCTATCGCGCAGCCAAGGCCGCCCTTAATCAACTGGTGAAATGTAGCGCGATTGAAATTGGTCGTAGCAAACATGATGCGGTCTGTGTCGCCCTGCATCCCGGCACGGTCGATACCGGGCTTTCCGGGCCGTTTGCCAAGTCCGGACTGAAAGTACAGACACCGACTGAGGCGGCAACCAACATGTTGCGTGTGATTGACGGGCTGAGTGCCAAACAGTCAGGTGGCTTTTATGCCTATGACGGCGAAAACCTGCCGTGGTGATCAAGCGTTAGTCGAAGATTTTCGCCAATTGGGCATGCTGTAGCAGGATCACAGTTTTGGCGTCCCGAATGCGACCATCGGCCACCATGGCAAGGGCGTCTTCAAACGGGGTTTCGAGAACGTGGATATCCTCGCCCTCCTCATGAAGGCCGCCACCCTTGCTGGTTTGATGTTCCTTGGTGACTTCGGCCATGAACAGATGCAGCCGTTCGGTTACTGAGCCTGGGCTCGTGAAAAGGTCAAACAGCTTTTGCGGTTTGCCGATTTTATAGCCGGTTTCTTCCTGTACTTCGGCAATCACGGCCGCCGCCGGATCGCGGTCATCAAGTAAACCTGCCGGGACTTCGATCAGCATGCCGTCTTGGGTGCCATTTACAAATGATGGCAGACGAAATTGCCGGGTCAGGATCACGGTGCGATCCGCACGGTTATACAGCAAAATCCCCGCCCCATTGCCCCGGTCATAGGCTTCGCGTTGCTGTCGTTGCCATTCACCATTTTGGCGGCGCAGATCAAACGTCACGCGATAAAGACGATACCAGTTATCCGACAGACATTCGATGTCCTCGATCCGGATCGCGTCATGGGTGGGCAACTGCCATCCTTTGGGAACGTCAACCATTGCGACAGTCTCCTAGCGGTTTAAAAACGCCGATAACGTCAAAAGAACCGCATCAGGTTTTTCGGCATGGACCCAGTGGCCTGCGCCCTTGATGCTGGTAAAGGCCGCCTTGGGAAACAGCGACTTAATGTGATCGCGGTCCTTGGGGTCGACATAATGCGAATTGGCCCCGGAAATGAACAAGACATCGCCGTCATATTGATCAGCAAGATCGCTTTGCGGCCAGCCGGTGATGTCGGATAAATGATCGGCCATGGCATCGATATTGACTTGCCACGCCATTTTGCCGGTTTCCTTGTCGGTCGTGACACTTTGGGCCAGAAACTGACGCACGCCTTTTTCGGCAATCCCCGATGATAATGCGTCTTCGACCTCGGCCCGGCGCGACACAGCATCGAAATCAACGCCGCGCATGGCGGTAATATAGTCGGTATAATCATGGTCATAGACCACAGGGGCGATATCCACGACCACAAGGTCGGACACCAAACCGGCATCTTTGGCATTTTGCGATAACGCCAAAACCATGGAGGCCTTACCGCCCATCGAATGGCCAACCAGATGCACCGGTGTGTCAGAGACATCCTTGATCAGTGCGGCCAGATCGTCGGCCATGGCGGGGTATGTCATGTCCATATCCCAGCCCGACCGTCCGTGATTGCGCAAATCGACCGTCACCACATGGTATTTTTCCGCCAGACGTCGGGCAATCGCCGTCCAGTTGCGCGCCTGCCCGAACAGACCATGGACAATTACAATGGTTCCATTGTCGCGGTTTTCTTCGCCAAAGGCGTAATGGGCAAGCTGCATGGGCTGATGTCTCCGGGCTATGCGTGATCTGTCTCATTCATAACCGCAAGGTTCGCCAAGGTGAAGCCCACATACGAAAACACCCCCGCATGGGAGGAATGCGGAGGTGTTTTTCAAGGTACGGAATGAACCGCACCGGAATTCTATATCGCGCTTACATTAAGCGCCGGCAGCAACGCCACCATGCGGTTTACGGTTTGCACCGAACAGCGCGCCGATCTTGCGTACAAGGGCAACAAACATCTGCTGCATCGCTTGTGCACGCAGACGTTCTGCTTCGCGTTCGATAGCAACCAGGTCATAATCACGATAGGCTTTCATGGCCGTATCCTTTCAAAAGCATCACGCGCTATTCGCGCTTGGGTTTCGCGTTTCATTTCGTTGAACCCGATGTACGCCTGTTTGTTGATCCCTACGAGAAGAGTTTTCTCAGCTCACCCATGCATTTGACGCATATCATGAAACATTATCGACACATTTTCATCATGCGTCTGACGCATGATTGTCTCATGACAAATAACATGCTCGATTTGCTGCATTTTTCCCACGCCATCCAGTGAAGGCTGCGGAACAAACTTGTTAAAGTTCCAAATTACCCCGGCCTTCAAAGGTCTCATGGCCTGTAAGCGCAGAAGAAAACGACAAGGATAGTGCTTTGCGGCATACGGTTTTTTGGCAACAGGTGCTAAAAACCGACCAGATATTCTACTGGAGTCCTTCTACACAATTTTGCATGGCTTGGTTCGGGCATAAAAAACGGCAATAGCATCCTCTGCTATTGCCGTTTTGCGATCTTTAAGATCGACCCTGCTGGTCAACCCGACCGATATTGGGAAATTTCATTCTCAACCGATGGCGTAGTTTAGGTATTTGGGTTCCAGATATTCTTCGAGTCCCCAATGTCCGCCCTCGCGGCCCTGTCCACTTTCCTTAACCCCGCCAAACGGTGCGCCTTCGTGGCTGGTGGTGCCGTCATTGATCCCGACGACCCCTGCTTCGAGGCGATCAGCAATCCGTTGAATACGTCCGACATCCCGGCTGTAGACATATGACGACAGTCCCGTGCGCACCCGGTTGGCAAGGGTGATTGCCTCATCCTCGGTCTCAAACCGGTAAATTGGCGCAACCGGCGCAAACAGTTCCTCGTCAAAGCAATCGGCATCAAGCGGCACGTCTGTCATCACCAAGGGCCGGGTGAAGTGACCATCCGCAGGAAGCTCTGCCCCGTAGTGCAGAGTCGCCCCGGCCTTTTGAGCATTTTGCACCAGCCGTTCGACCTTTGCCACCGCCTGACGGTTGATCAACGGGCCAAGCTCCATCCCCGGGATAAAGCCATTGCCGATGGTCTGGGCATTGCTTGCGGCAATGAACTTTTCAACAAAGGCATCATAGACGCCGTCCTGAACAAAGATGCGATTGGCACAGACACAGGTTTGGCCGCTGTTCCGGAATTTCGAAATCATTGCCCCGGCGACCGCAACATCAATGTCGGCATCATCCATCACGATGAACGGCGCATTGCCACCAAGTTCGAGCGACAGCTTTTTCATGGTGGGTGCACATTGCGCCATGAGGCGTTTGCCAACCTCGGTCGAACCGGTAAAGGATAACATGCGCACCCGTTCATCGCCGGTCAGGGCCTCGCCAATCGGTTGGGGCAAGCCGGTCACAACGTTAAAGACCCCGGGCGGGAATCCTGCCTGCTCCGCAAGTTTGGCCGCGGCCAATGCTGAAAGCGGGGTATCTTCGGCCGGTTTGACAACGACGGTACATCCCGCGGCCAGTGCCGGGGCACATTTGCGCACCACCATGGTCAGCGGGAAATTCCACGGCGTGATGGCGGCAACGACCCCCACCGCGTGTTTTTGAACCACAACCCGACGATCCCGTTGGGTGGCGGGCATGGTTTGGCCATAGGCGCGCTTGGCTTCTTCGCTGTACCATTCGGCATAGGCGATGGCACCGACGACTTCGCGCATTGCCTGATCATAGGGTTTGCCCTGTTCAAGCGTAATCAGGGATGCCAGTTCTTCCTGATGGGTTTCAAGCAGGTCGCGCCAGCGGCGCAATATCGCCGCCCGGTCCTTTGCCAGCCGGGTTGACCATACTGGGAACGCCTCATACGCCGCATCAATTGCCCGGCGCGCTTCGGATGTGCGCATGAACGGAACACCGCCAATCACATCGCCCTTGGCCGGATCAATCACATCAAGCTTTTCCCGGCTGTCTGCTTCGCGCCACTCCCCATTGATATAGGCACGGGTCAAATCCCAATCACGGATGACAGCACGTGCGCGTGCGCGGCCTTCGCGAATGGCGGTTTCGTTGGCATTCGACAGGGCACCAGTGGTGGCGTTGGGGGCGACAGAAGACATTCGGGGCAGTTCCTTTGAACGCACGCGTTGAAAAAAGTCGTCGATTTCACGCGCTTGTGATTCCGGTTTTTGGGGCACAACTGGGACACTAAGCCGACCGGCAGTCCAGAAGCAACAAGATGCTTGCTTTATAGATAACAATAGAAGGCCTGTCTGGTGATCAGAGAGACATGCAAAACCAACGTAGAGAGAACCCTATGAAGCACCTTGTTACTGCAGGCCTGCTCGGCGCGATGATCGCGGCAGGGTCCGTTATGCCGATGGCAGCCAACGCTGACGAGATGATGGATAACGAAACCGTTGAAACCCGGAAAATGTTGATGGATGGCATTGGCGGCGCGATGGGCACACTTGGCTGCTATTTAAAGGGACAGTGCGACCTTCCCGATCCGGTCGTGCGCAACCTTGCAAATGGTATCGCCTTTGCCGCCACGGCAGCACCAAATGCGTTTGAGCCCAAAACCATGGATGCATCGGTCAAAACCACGGCAGATGAAAAAATCTGGTCTGACTGGGATGGCTTTGCCAACCGGTTCCCCGAGCTTAAGAAAGCTGCATTGGCAATGGCATCTGTTGCCGGTGACAAAGCGGCCATGGGGGCAGCCATGGGTGACCTTGGCAAAAACTGCAAAGGCTGCCACGACGAATACCGCACGAAATAAGAAAAGTTAGGCTCCCCCTCCTTGGGCGAGCACCCCGGTCAGTAATTTCATCTCCCTCTGCTGTCCCCCAACAGCATCAAGGAAATTCTGACCGGGGAATTTTTTCGATGGCGACCTTCGGCTCAGCCAGATGCCTTGGATGATTAAAAATGCAAGGTCATGGTGATGTCCTGATCATGGTCGCCAAAACCGCGCCCAAAGATATTGACCCCACCGGGGTTCTCAGCATTTTCATCGACGCCAATCCTGAAGCGGACCGAGTGATGGTCCATAATTTCAAGCGTATTGATGGTCTGTGCGGAAATCTTTTTCCCATCGACCCAAGTGCCGTTTTCATCAATGACCCACGTCTTGAGTTGCCCGTACTGGGATCCTTCAAGTTTCCACCAGCCAGGTGAATATAGCCCACGTCGATCCCCAAAATCACCCGGTGATGTCCATGTGCCAACATTGAACCCGTTAATCCAGACGGAAATGTCCGATGGCCATTCGCTGTTGGTTTCAGGCGTTTCAGAACTCAGCTCAGCGGTAATTTCCAGTCGTTTGGGCTGCCGTCCGGTCACCATCGCGTTGTTGGGAAACTTGTATTCAACATGGCCGCGGGTAAACCAAAGAAGGGCTGCCTGCATGCGTTGGGGATCAAGGAAAACATTGGGCACATCAAGAACACCCACAACCCGTTCGACCGAACACATGCCGCAAGGTGCACCGACATCAAATTCGGTAAACAGACCAATCGGCATGCTGACAACAACCCGGTCATTATCCGAAGTGTTCTTGTCATCATCAAACCGAATATAGATTTCCCCATAGGCCGCCGAGCAAATCTTTTGATTGCCCTTTTTGGCCTTCATCGTCTGGGTTTCAACCAAGCCCGCCTTTTCAAGCGTCTTGATGTTGGTTGCCACAGTAGATTGCGGCAAACCCATCTTCTCGGCGATTTCATTGACGTTCTGCGGGCCATTTTTACGCAAAAGATACAGGATATCAATCCGTGTCTTGGATGCCAGCCCCTGAACGATATCTGCATCCTTGACCGGATCGACCGTCAGTAATTTTGTCTGCATGACTTTTTATCGTTCCCTGAAGGTTTCCCTACGCCCTGCCCTTAAAGCATTTTGGCATAAACCTAACCCTTGATACCAGATGACAACATGATTGCCTGTGTCACGCGGCGCTGAAAAATAAGATAGGCAATTGCAACCGGCATGGCCGCCATGACGGCGATTGCCATGTCACGCGCATATTTCACGCCAAAGGCATCACCGACCTGTGTAATCCCGACCGTAATTGTCATCATTTCCTCGGACGTGATGACCAAAAACGGCCACAGGAAATTATTCCAGGCCATGATAAAGGTGATGATCGACAGAGCCGCGGTAATCCCCCAATTCAAGGGCAGGTAAAGCTTGAACAGGATCTGAAACTCGCTGCAACCGTCAAGCTTGGCCGCTTCGCGCAATTCACGCGGTACGGAATCAAAGAACTGCTTATAGACAATCACCACCACGGGAATGATCACTTGGGGCAGGATAATCCCGGCCCAACTATCGACCATGCCGAACTTGTGCATCAGGATGAACTGCGACACGACAAGCGCCTGTGATGGCACCATGAAACTTGCCAGCACAATCAGGAACAAAGCCCGACGCCCCGGGAAGACGATCTGCGACAGCGCATAGCCACACATCATGCTGATCATGATGACGACAACCGTAATCAGCACAGATGTGCCAATCGAGTTTATGTACCACCGCACGATGTTGGTTTCGAGCAACGCCCAAACGTAAGAGGAAATATCAATCGTTTCAGGAAGAAAAATTGTTCCTGCGACAACATCGGCTTCGGGTTTGATCGATGTCACAATCGCCCAATAAAGCGGAAACGCCCAGGCACAGGCCGCAATGACCGTAAAGGTGAGCAACAGGATATTACCGGTTTTCATGTTTCCCATCACGATTTCCCCCGCGCTTTAAGCAGCTGATATTGCAAGACCGATACAATAACGATCAAAACAAACAATGCGACCGCCACGGCGGATGCATAGCCGCCCTGATTGCGACCAAATGCCTCGCGGTAGACGAGTTGAAGCAGCACATAAGTCGAATTAAACGGCCCCCCCTGTGTCATCAGGTAAATCTGATCAAAAATCTTGAGCTGCAAGATCAGTTGCAATGTCAAAACCAGTGCCGTTACGGGCCAGAGCAACGGCCAGGTGATACGGCGGAATTGCTGGAAACGGCTTGCGCCGTCCAACGAGGCGGCTTCGTAGTAGTCTTGCGGAATGTTGCGAAGGGCAGAAATGAACAAAAGAACGTTAAACCCATTGGTCCACCAGATGGTAACCAGCGCCACCATCGGCATGGCCCATAAGGGATCACGGAACACACTGATGCGTTTTCCCGTCACAGCTTCAATAAGCGGCTGTGCGACGCCAAATTGTTGATCAAGAACCCACTGCCAAATCTGGGTCACCACAGTCACCGGAAGGATATAGGGCATGAAAAACAGGATCAGGATACCGGCCTGAACCATGCCGTTCAGCCGCACAATCATCATCGCTATGCCAAGACCGATCAGGGTGTTGGGCACGACCGTCAAGCCAACGAAATAAAGCGTGTTATACACCGACGTATAGAACAACTTGTGCTGGAACATCCGGACATAGTTTTCAAGTCCCACCCAATCGCCTTCTCCAATCAAAGGAGCGTCGGTGAAACTCATCGCGAACATTTTATAGACCGGATAGGCAAACACCACGAGATAGCACAGAACAAACGGTGCGATCAGCAGGATTGCCGTCAGTGTTTTGTTATTCTTGGACTTTGGCCGCATCGGTAGCCACCCCATCTCGAAACTTCTAGCATTACAGAAACTCATCGTTGAAAAACGATGGCCGGCAGTAGGGAGGCATGCCGACCATCGATCCTCACGCGTGATCAGTTCATATTCGCGTTTTTCAATTCATCGCGAACCATTTCAAGTGCCTCTTCTGGGTCAAGCTGCCCGTTCAATGCTGGTACAATGAAGTTCTGGGTCGCCTCATAGATCGGCCCTGCAACACCTGCGATGGGTGATTGCGGATCAAAGACCGCCGTATCAGCCAGCGAGGAATAGGTCGCATTCGGCTCCATTTCCTTAAACTCCGTGCTTTGTGCCACGGGTTTGTATGCCGGAATGTGACCAGCTTCGGCCCATGCCAGACTATGGTCATTCAGCCATGCAATGATCTCAAGCACGGCTTTTACCTTTTCCGGGGAAACCGGGTTTTCTTCGCTGTTGGGAATGGCAAAAGCGTGTGAGTCAGCCCAGGTTGCCGGTTTGCCCATCAATACCGGGATTTGTACGGCACCCCATTCAAAGCCGAGATCACCGCTTGCGGCGAGATCCTTCATTGTCGGAACTTCCCATACACCATTGATGTGCATAGCAGCCCGCCCGGAGGTGAACAGCGCAATCGATGCTTCGTATGAAATCAGTTCCGGTGAATATCCCGACGAAACCCAGTTGGTCATGGCTTTGAGCGCTTCGAGCCCCTCGTCACCAGGCAGGATTTCATCGCCGTCCATGAACTTGCCGCCTTGCTGGGACAGCAGCGTATAGAAGACGCGCCACATTGAACCGCCTTCATCGGTATGCAGCGACAGCGGAATTTCCGAACCGGATTCTTTGAGCTTTGCAAGGGCGGCGTTGAAGTTTTCGAGCCCTTCAAGTCCTTTGGGCTTGCCATCATCACCTAGCAACCCAGCCTTTGCCAGTGCATCCTTGTTGTAATAAAGGACGATGGAATGAATATCGAACGGGATGCCATAAAGCTTGTCATCGACTTTTGCCGCATCGATACTTGATTCGAAATAATCATCTGCGGACAAACCGGCCTCGGACAGCTCGTCGTCGGTGATCGGGCGCAAGACACCTTGTGGCACCGCAAGCGGGAAGCGCGACAGGGCATAAGTCATGATATCGGGCTGTTGACCGACTGCCGTTGCGGTTTGAACTTTGGTATAGAACGGTGTACCCCATTCCAGCGTCGTTGCATTGATCTGAATATCGGGGTGGGTTTCGTTGAATTCCTTGATCAGGGCCTTCATACGGACCCCGTCCCCGCCTGCAAGAAAGTCCCACCACGTAATATCGGTTTTGGCAGAGGCGCTAAAAGCACTGCCGAACAATACCGCAGCGGAAAGTGCTGCCTTGATAGCTGTTTTCACGACGTTTCCTCCTTGATAACCGGCATTTGGGCCGGTTGGTTTGAGCCCGTATCACGGTTGTATTTTTTTATGTTTCCGGATTTTATGTTTCCGGACCGGGCATACTCTTTCGGGCTGGCCTAACGCAGGCGTGCCCCATCGGCATCGAACACGAAAAGATCACGCACAGGTAACGTGACCTGCAGGTCTTCCTGATCAACGCGGTTGCGTTCCGAACGACGTTCGATGGTGACGCGAACACCGTCCTTGGTCTGGGTATGGATGTAACTGACCCCACCCAGTTCTTCGGTAAATTCGGGCTTGAGAAATACGGTCGGTCCGACCGTCTCATCATGTTCAAGTCCGATGTTTTCGGGGCGAATGCCAACTGTGACCGCATCACCTGCGTTAAGTGTTGCCGATCCACATGTGATATCGAATGTCGTGTTTGGGGCATCATCAAGCGTTATGGTGATCTTGCCATCTACGCGGGGTTCATTGACGATCCCCTTTAGGAAGTTCATTTTCGGCGAACCGATGAAGCCCGCGACGAACTGATTATCGGGATTGTCATAAAGATCGAGTGGCGAGCCGATCTGTTGCACTGAACCGGATTTAAGCACCACGATCTTATCGGCCAATGTCATGGCTTCGACCTGATCATGGGTCACATAGATCATCGTCGCCCCGATTTGATTGTGCAGGCGTGCGATTTCCATACGCATCTGAACACGCAGTTCGGCATCCAGATTGGAAAGCGGTTCGTCAAACAGGAAAACTTTTGGTTGCCGCACAATCGCCCGACCAATTGCAACACGCTGACGCTGCCCGCCCGAAAGCTGCGATGGTTTCCGGTCAAGATGGTCTTCAAGCTGAAGAATACGTGCAGCCTCATCGACCTTTTGCTTTATTTCGTCTTTGGGGCGGCGCGCGATCTGCATGCTAAACGCCATGTTATCAAAGACGCTCAGATGCGGATAAAGCGCATAAGACTGAAACACCATTGAAACGCCGCGCTTGGCCGCTTCGAGATGGGTGACATCGGCGCCTTCGATGTCGATTGTGCCGCCTGTGGTTTCCTCCAGCCCGGCAATCATTCGCAACAATGTGGATTTGCCACATCCCGACGGCCCGACAAAGACTACGAACTCACCCTGCTCGACCTTGATATTGACGTCATGAATGACATTGATCGGGCCATAGGCCTTTTTTATATTACTGAGCGAAACACCCGACATTTCCACTGTCCTCCCGGAAAACTGTTCCCAATGCAGTCTGGACCAGCCCGCATAAATCGGGCCGGTCACAGCACATCAGGCCGATGCATCAACGGAAATGCGGATCAGGTGATAGGACAGTGGTTTGAGCGTTCCAACCAGCTTGCCATCTTGAAGGGCAACGCCACTGCCTTTCTTGGGCGTCACGGTTGCGGGCGCATCAATCGTATTGCGGTCGTCAAGCTTAAAGCCCGCTAGCTCGGAGTGTTCGATCACGGATGCTGCACCAAACCCTTCAAGGGCCATATCAAGCGTTAAGTCATCGTCTAAATGGCGGTTGATCAGGAAGATATTAAGCGATTTTCCGTCCTCTGCCAGCACGGCCGAGGTATCAAGATATGGCACATCCTGAGACACATCACAGTCATAGGTCGGTCCATCAACACTGACATTAAGTGCCGTTCCGCGGCCGTATTTTGACGCAAATTGCAGTGGATAGTAGATCGTCTGTGCCCATGCCGGTCCGCCTTCGCGGGTCAGGATCGGTGCAATCACATTCACAAGTTGGGCCATGCAGGCAATCTTGACGCGATCAGCGCGACGGATAAAGACGTTGAGAAGGCTGGCAACCAAAAGAGCATCTTCAAAATTATAGACTTCTTCCAGCAGTGCCGGGGCGACCGGCCAGTCCCACTCTTTGATGCGCTGATCATCTTCCTTGCGGTTGTGATACCAGACATTCCATTCATCAAAGCAGATTTTGACGTCCTTTTTCGACCGCTTCTTGGCTTTGATATAATCAATCACGCCACCGATGGTCAGGATGTAACGATCCAGCTCCATCGCGCGGCCGAAATAGTTCAACGTGTCCTGTTCCTCATTGCCAAAATACTTGTGCAACGAGATGTAATCGACACTGTCATAGCTTTCTTCAAGTACCGTGGCTTCCCATTCTGGATAGCTTGCCATCTTGTCATTTGATGAGCCGCAAACCACGGTTTCCAAGCTTTGGTCGAAATATTTAAACGCCTTGGAAACTTCGTTCGCCAAATGGCCGTAATCGCGCGCGGTCTTGTGACCAACCTGCCAAGGGCCATCCATTTCATTGCCCAGACACCAGATGCGCACATCATGTGGATCGGCATAGCCGTGCGATTTGCGCAAATCCGACCAATAGGTTCCGCCCGGGTGATTACAATATTCAAGGAAGTTGCGCGCATCTTCCAGCCCACGTGACCCAAGGTTCATCGCCAGCATCATCTCGGTACTGGCGAGCTTGGACCAATCGGCGAATTCATTCACGCCCATCTGGTTGGTTTCACGGGTTCGCCATGCCAGATCAAGACGCGTAGGACGTTCGTCACGCGGTCCAATGCCATCTTCCCAGTTATAGGCCGAAACAAAGTTCCCACCGGGATAGCGTACAATCGGCACATCCAGACCACGGACCAGTTCCAGCGTATCCTGACGGAACCCGTTTTTATCCGCCGTTTCATGACCGGGTTCGTAAACGCCCGTGTATACAGCACGCCCCATATGTTCGAGAAACGAGCCATATACCCGCTTATCGACCGTTGCGATTGTGAAGTCCTTATGGATTGTAGCGCGTGCCCGCATGGCTGTTTCCTCACCTGTGTTTTGTTCTTTGGTGAGGTCAGACTAGGAAAGTGATTTTTTCACATCAAGTATTTTGTTTTATATCACAATTACGGGTACAAAAAATCCGGTATATATCCGTTTTTTGGTTTTCTTTAGTTTGAAGTATCCGTTCGGCAAGTCAGTAACTTACCGCATTGCAACACATTTTCAGATTAGTATGATGATATGATAAAATATTTTACCCACTTCGGGCAAGGGTTACAATTCCCCAGACAATAACACCACAAATAGCAAGAATCGCGATTCCCAGAACCGGTGATTTAAACCGGATGGTCTGGAAAGACGTTGCCAGTTCTGCTGGAACTTTCCGCGCGCCCGTCACCATGGCACCGATCAGGTTTTCGCGTTTGACGACAAGATAGAACAGGGCGGCAAAAACATGCAGGCCAACAGCAACGTAAATCAGATTGATATTGGTGTGATGGATCCAGTTCATGATGCGTGCAACATCGGAACTGGCATAGGCCACAAGCGGCCCGTCAAAGAACAGGAAGGTATCCTCGCTGGCAAAAAGCCCACTGACCGCCTGAATACCGACCAGCACCAACAAAACCACCACCATCCAGCCCCCGGCCGGATTGTGTCCGGCATAGGTTAATTCCGCGACAGAGCCTTTGGGCACCTTCGATGCATAGTCCAGAACCCGTTTTGGTCCGGTCAAGAAAGATGAAAACCGTGCGTTTGAGCTGCCGACAAACCCCCAGATGATCCGAAACAGCACCAGCGCAAGGATGGTGTATCCAGCAATCGCATGAAGATCGATCATCACCTGTTGGTTGGTCCACCACGACGTTACGATGGCGGCGACAAGCGCCCAATGGAACAACCGCACCGGAAAGTCCCAAAGCTTGACCTTTTTTTGCCCGGACTTTTCAGCGAACTTTTCGCCTGACTTGTCATCGGTTATCGGCTCAGCCATACGATCCCCTTTTCACGTACCAGCATTCAATTGGGTTCAGCCCCTAGTCATAATGCCGCGTTCCGCCCTGATGAAAAGTTCAAATCGAAGATTTCCCTTCAAAAACATTAAAAAATTCGACCTAAAGTCATTCTTCAATTGAAAATCATTATCACAAGCAGTATCAATTGGATGGAAGCATAGGGATCGAAGCACATATTTGGCCGTGTAATTGTTTTATTGTGCACGTCATATGTGTCTTTGCGGTCCCCGGGGCTTTGCCCTTGGCTCACCTTTCAGGGATAGATGGGAACTCCGATGAAAATCGCTAAAATTCTGGGGACGGCCGTACTGGTTTCGACCCTTGGTGCGCAGGCTTATGCTGCACCGGCCGCAAAAGACGTTTTGACCACCTATGCCGACATTGCACATGCCGGTTATGAAGACTCGGTCATCACCGCACAGAAATTGCAAACCGCCGTTAACACACTGATTGCCGATCCGTCCGCAACCAGTTTTGATGCTGCAAAATCGGCTTGGTTGGCAGCACGCGCCCCTTACCAGCAGACCGAAGTGTATCGTTTTGGCAATGCCATCGTTGATGACTGGGAAGGTAAAGTAAACGCATGGCCGCTTGACGAAGGTCTGATCGACTATGTCGAAACCGACCTTTACGGCGAAGAAAGCGAAGAAAACCCGGCCTATGCCGCCAATGTCATCGCCAATCCGAGCCTGTCGATTTCTGGCGAGACGATTGATGCATCGATCATTGATACCGGCCTGATCGAAAGCCTGCATGAGATTGACGACGTCGAAAGCAACGTTGCAACCGGCTATCACGCGATTGAATTCCTGCTTTGGGGTCAGGACCTTTATGGTACCGACGCCGGCAACGGGGACCGTGAATGGACCGATTATGCCAAGGGTGACGACTGCACCAATGGCAATTGCGACCGTCGTGGTGCGTACCTTAAAGCCGCAACCGATCTGATGGTATCCGATCTTGAATGGATGACCGCACAGTGGGTTGATGGCGGAGAAGCACGTGCAGCCGTTCTTGAAGGCGACGGCGTTCCGGGCCTGACCGCAATGGTCACCGGCATGGGATCGCTTTCGTACGGTGAGTTGGGCGGCGAGCGCACCAAACTTGGTCTGTTGCTCCATGATCCGGAAGAAGAGCATGATTGCTTCTCTGACAACACCCATAACAGCCACTATTACGACGCGCTGGGCATCCAGAACGTTTACCTTGGCCGTTACACCCGCGTTGACGGATCCGTTGTCGAAGGTGCGTCGCTTTCCGATCTGGTCGCTGCCAATGACGCGGCACTTGATACCGAACTTCGCGGCAAACTCGCAAGCTCGGTTCTGGCGGGTAAAGCTATGGTCACCCGTGCAGAAGGCGGTGAAGCATTTGATCAGCTGATCGCCATGGGCAATGATGATGGCAATGCTGTTGTTCAGACCTTTGTTGATGCATTGGTCGATCAGACCAAATCAATCGAACAGATCATTGCGGCAGTTGGCATTGATGGTATCGAGTTCGAAGGCTCCGACAGCCTCGACAATCCGACGGCTGTCAACTAAGCCTGATGTCCTGATACCTGCCTTTTACGGCACCAAGCGGCGGGGGAATGATTTCTCCCGCCGCTTTGCTTTGTATAAGAACAAGAATTAGAACAGATATATGAAACGTCCCGTTTTAAACCATGCCCTTGCGATAATTCTTGGTCTTGCCTGCGGTACAGCCAGCACGATGCCCTGTGACGCATTGGCGCAGCAAACCGGCGACGATGCCTATCCGGGTGGTACAACCACATGGCTTAAACCTGATGGGCGCAATGCCTTTACCCATTATTCGGCCAATATTGCCTTTGAAAAGCGGCTTGATTTCAAGCTTGGCGAAGCCCTTTTTCAAAGGCTTTGGGTCACCGCACCGACCCGAACCAAGGCGGCAGACGGTCTTGGCCCGCTGTTTAATTCACGGGCCTGTAATGGATGCCATATTCGCAATGGCCGTGGTCATCCGATTGATCAATCCGATCACGGCTCCGGGGCGACATCCATGTTGTTGCGCCTGTCGATCCCACCACAGACAACCGATCAGCTGCGCGATCATTTAAATGGCAAACTCGCCACCATTCCCGACCCTGTTTACGGCGGGCAGTTTCAGGATTTTTCCGTCCCCGGCATCCCGGCCGAAGGTCGGGTTACGGTTACCTATAAAACTGTGCCGGTTGACCTTGAGGGTGGAGAGACCGTCACTTTGCGAAAGCCAACCTATGGCATGACCGATTTGGCTTATGGGCCACTGCATGCCGATATTATGGTGTCGCCGCGCCTTGCCCCGCCGATGATTGGCTTGGGGCTGCTTGAAGCCATTGCGGATGAGACCCTGCTTGCCAAGGCCGATCCGCAAGATGCCAACGGGGATGGCATTTCAGGCCGGGTCAATTACGTCTGGGACATTAACAAGGATGACCTGACGATTGGGCGGTTTGGCTGGAAGGCAGGCATGCCGACCCTTGATCAACAAAACCAGAATGCGTTTCAATTTGATATCGGGCTTTCAACCCCGCTTTATCCCAACGGGTCGGGCGATTGCACCGAGACACAAACACTTTGCCGCCATGCGCCAAACGGTAACAGCCCGGAATTTGAGAACCTCGAAGCACACAGCCAGATCACGGATCTTGTGCTGTACTATGCGCGCAACATTGCCCCGCCCGTGCGGATAAATGCCGGTGATGCGGACGTTATTGCCGGGCAGGAAATCTTTGACACCATTGGCTGTGCATCCTGTCACACACCGCGCTATGAATTACCCGAACGGTCTGATTTACCAGAACAATCGGGGCAAGTGATCTGGCCGTATAGTGACCTGTTGCTCCATGACATGGGGGATGGACTAGCTGATCATCGACCAGAATCACAAGCATCAGGCCGCGAATGGCGCACCCCGCCACTTTGGGGAATTGGCCGTGCAAAGGAAATTGATGATCGTGCGCAGTTCCTTCATGATGGGCGGGCAACAACCATTCTTGAAGCCGTGCTATGGCATGGGGGCGAAGCCACGCCTGCGCGCGACGCGGTCACAAAATTGCCACCATCTGATCGCAGCAAACTGCTGGCGTTTCTTAAATCACTTTAGGCTGTTATGAGCCGGTATAAGCTTGGCCCTCGCCTTGTAAATCACGTGAATATTCGGAAAACACACATGTCCTTAAAATTATGCTGGCGCACCACAAGCTTGCTGACGATGGCAACCGCCTTGATCATCAGTACCGCCGCCCCAAAGGCATATGCCGACATTCCCGATGAAGACTATCGACCGATCCTTGAGCACCTGCTGACAACGGTGATGCCGCCCAAGCTGGATGCCCTGAACGACGCGACGGTGGACTTGGCCGATGGCCTGACGAATTTTTGTTCTGCCCCGGATGCGGACGGACTTTCGGATGTCAGAGGTGACTTTCACGCTGCCATGGACATCTGGCAGGAAATTCAGCCCTGGCGCATGGGACCGTTGGTGGCCAACGGCCGGGACCAGCACATTGAATACTGGCCAGACAAACATGGTACGGCCACGCGTCAATTCCGCAAATTGATGTTTAACAAACCTGTCGCCTTTACCGATCCAGTCAAACTTTCCGAAGCCAGTGCGGCGTTACAGGGCTTTCCTGCCCTTGAAGAAGTTCTGTTTGATGACGAGCATAGCGACGCATTGATCACCGCCAGTGAAGATGGCGTTTTCCTGTGCCAGTATGGATCGGCAATTGCCGCCAACCTTGTCACCATCACCGATGAATTGCGCGGTGAATGGCCGGGCTTTGCAGATGCCATGCGCACGGCGGGCCCCGAGAGCATGGATTATCCGACAGCGAAATTTGCCGCGACCGATCTTTATCGTGCCCTGCACGAAGGGCTTTTGATCATATCGACCCAGAAACTTGGCCGTCCGTTGGGCGACAGTGAAAAAGACGCCAAAGCCAGCCGGGGTGAAAGCGAAACATCCAAGCGGTCGCTTCGCAACATCCACCATAACCTGATCGGGCTTCTTGCCATTTATGACGGCCAGTGGGGGGATGCTGGCGAAGAAGGTAAAGGGTTGGCCGCCCTGATTGACAGCAGCCTGCTGGACCGGTCGTTTCGCCTGAACTGGCAAACCGTGCAAGACACTCTTGCGGACCTGCCGCCGTCACTTACGGAACTTCTTGATCAGCCGGATGGCTATCAGAAACTGGTCGACCTTCGGGGCCAGATTGATTTTCTGACATCGCTTGTTGAAAACGATGTTGGCGGCAATACCAATCTTGGCGGTGGATTTAACGCCCTTGATGGTGATTGACGCCCGTTGGATTTCACACATCTGGCGAACAAGGCATTCTTGGATTGGAGACACTGGCATGAGACATCAACGGCGCGAGTTCTTAAAACTCATGGGGGTTGGCGGGGCCTTTACCCTATTGCCGCTTGATCTTGCGCGTGCAGCGACACCAGCAGCGCAAGACCGCGCCACTTATATCTCGGCCAGTGCCGGAGATCATGACGACTATTATGTCAGCGCGTTTAATGCCGCTGGTAAAATCCTGTTTGAACAGCCCCTGCCCGGTCGCGGTCATGACCTTGGCCTGCGCCCCAATCATGTTGATGTGGCCGCGGTTGAGCGTCGCCCGGGGTTATATGCGCTGATCCTTGATCGTCATACCGGTGATGTCCGCGCGAAATTGCACTGCCCGGAAGACCGCCGGTTTTATGGCCATTCAATCTATTCCAACGACGGCCGGTTTCTCTATGTCAGTGAAAACGATTTCGAACATCAGCGTGGCGTGATTTCTGTGTGGGATGCCAATGACGGGTATCGCCGGGTCGCGGAATTTGACAGTTATGGCATGGGGCCGCATGAGCTGCATCTGATGCCCGGTGGCGATCAGATTGCGGTTGCCAATGGCGGGTTACATACCCACCCCGATCAGGACGGACGCACGCCGCTTAATCTTGCGACCATGGAACCAAACCTGTCGGTGATTGATCGCAAAACCGGCGCACTTATGCATCAGGCATCCCTCAAACAGGACTGGCACCAGTTGTCCATCCGTCACATTGATGTCGCCAAAGATGGCGCGATTGCGGTTGGATTCCAGTATCATGGCGGGCTAACCGACGAAGTTCCGCTTGTTGGCACCTATCGTCCGGGCAAGGAAATCCGGGCGATGGAAGCCCCTGATACGGTTCAGGTGCGCATGCGCCAGTATTGCGGATCAGTCCGGTTTGATGCATCCGGTCAGGTCTTTGGCATTTCCTGCCCGCGCGGCGGTATCGTCACGTTCTGGGATGCAAAAACATCTGACTTCCTGACCCATATTGCAGCACCGGATGGCTGTGGCCTGTCGGCAACAGACCGTGCGGGCGAGTTCGTCAACACCAGCGGCCTTGGCAATGGTTGGCGAATGGATGCGATTCGCCGCAAACGGGTTGAATTGCCTGACGATTCGCACAAAAGCCTGCGCTGGGACAATCATTTGCAGCGTATTGCGATTTGATGACGCCATATCTCGGCATAAGATAACACCACAAAAAACCGCACAAAACATAATGTTTTCCATAGTTCTTCAGGCTGCATGGCCCGGAAAACCTTATATTTACCCGACTGTTTTTGTCGGGATATTTACATCAATGAATACTCAACTAAAACTTTTATGCAATTGATAACGATTTTCACTTGCGCCATGATTTTTCCTGCCATATAACAGGTCTCGACACAGCCCGCGAATGAAACCCATTCGCATTTTGTCCCCAAAATGGCTTGTCTCTCACCTACGGGTCCTCTCTCCCCGTAGGCCTCTCAAGGTGGTAAGCGGTGGTTATCGATGCGGGAAACGATAACCGCCGCTTTCTCCTTTCAGGGACAGAATAACACTTCCTGATTATTTCGAACCACGCAGCGCCATCAACAGCCGAAGGCTATTGATCGTCACCAAAACGGTTGCGCCGGTATCGGCCAGAACGGCCAGCCACAGGCCAGTCAGGCCAGTGATGGATGTCACCAAGAAGACTGCCTTAAGCCCCAAGGCAATCGTGATGTTTTCACGAATGACACGGCGCGCGGCACGTGACAGTTTCACAAGATTTACCACATCACCAAGACGATCACGCACCGCCACCGCATCGGCGGCTTCAAGCGCGATGTCCGTACCACCCCCTATCGCAATCCCGACATCGGCCGATTTCAGGGCCGGGGCATCATTGATGCCATCGCCCACCATCGCCACCGGACCGGATCGTTTCGGGTCATCACGCAGTTCGGCCAGAACATTCAACTTATCCTCGGGCAGCAACTCCGCACGGTAGTCGATGCCAAGATCGGCGGCCATGCGTTTACCAACCCGATTGGCATCCCCGGTTAACATCACCGGGGTAATGTTAAGGCTGTTAAGTTCGGCCAAGGCGGATTTGGCGTCGCCACGTGCCGTATCACGCAGCGCCAATGCGCCGATGATCTGATCATTTTTCAGAACAATGACGGCGGTACTGCCGTCTTCTTCCTGATCAGACAGCCATTTGGCAGTTTTCCCATCCGGGGTCACATCCAACCGTTTGGCCGCGCCAACCCGATACAGCGTGCCATCAATCCGGCCTTCCACCCCGGCACCTGCGATGGTGCGGGCGTCTTCAATCACCGGCAGATCAAGATTACGGCTTTGGGCGGCGGCAACCACGGCACGGGCCAAGGGGTGGGATGTGACCGTTTCAAGGGCGGCGGCAATCGTCAGAACGCCGTTTTCGCCGTATCCGTCTGCGGTCTTGATCGCGGCCAGTTTTGGTTTGCCTTCGGTCAGAGTACCGGTTTTATCAAATGCCATGGTGCGCACGGCACCAATCAGCTCAAGCGCAGCACCACCTTTGACAAGCAAACCAATTTTGGTGGCACGCGCCAGTGCGGAAGTCACCGCCGCCGGGGTTGAGATCACCAGCGCACAAGGGCACCCGATCAAAAGCAAGGCCAAACCGCGATAAATCCATTCTTCCCACGCTTGCCCAAATAGAACTGGCGGGATGACCACGGTCAATGCCGCCAGTGCCATAATGATCGGCGTGTAGATGCGGGCGAATTTGGCAACGAAGCGTTCAACAGGTGCCTTGTGTTTTTCGCTTTGTTCGACCAGCTCAATCACCCGATCCAGCATCGTCTGACCAGCGGCACGGGTGACACGGATTTGCACCGGACGGTCGGTGACAATGGCCCCGGCAAAGACTTCCGCACCAACCTCGCTATAGACCGGGACAGATTCCCCGGTCAGGTGGCTGTTATCAATTTCTGCCGCACCTTTATCAACAACACCATCGACCGGGACACGTTCACCCGGACGGACTTCAACAATATTGTCAAGGGTAAGGTCGCCCGGTGTGATATCTTCAAAGCCACCTTGCACGACACGGCGCGCCTGTTCGGGTGTCAGCTTCATCAGGGATTTCACCCCCTTACGCGCCTGCCCGGCGGCAACACCTTCAAGCCGTTCACCGATGGCAAACAGCACGACAACCATCCCGGCCTCAAGACTTTCGCCAATGGCAACCGCGCCAAGGACAGCGACCGACATCAGAAGCTCGATCGAGAAAACCGCACCGCTTTGCGCCAAACGGAAGGCCTTTTTCATCACCGGCACAGCCGCAAGTACAGAGGCCACCGACATGGCATAGGGGGCAGTTACAGGGATCACGACACCAATAAGCCCACCGATTACAAGGCAAAGCACCGCAAAGGCAATCTCATCATTCTCCGAGGACCAGGGTGCCAAACGGCGCAGCAGGCTTTGACCTGTTGCATCACCATGCGCATTCACATTTGTCGGGGCATCTGTGTTTGATTTCGCCGCGCAGCAACCTTTGGCCGCCGAAGCCTTATCGCCCTTGGCCGATTTTTCCTGTGCCGGGTAGCCAAGCTTGTTCAAGGTTTGGGTCACCGTGTTACGCGTTTCAGCCCCCCCGTCGTCAAGACCAAGTGTGACGGTTTCGCGCATCATCGAAACATCAACGCAGGTAACACCGGCGGTTTTACCTAAGGCAGTTTCGATCTTTGACACACAGGATCCGCAATCCATGCCCGATACCTGCCAGTGATAATGCGATACGTGCTTGGCATGCGTGCTGAGAACATCGTTGGCAACGATCGACGCATCGGCATCAAGGGGATGCTGTGACTTTACGCCCTGCCCGTCGCTTTCAAACTGTTGATTGGGCAAGGCCGTGCGCAAGGCGTCAACAAGTGCCGTTTGGCACTGTGCGCAATTTCCAATCGCCGGAACATCTTCCCATTTCGCGATGAAAGACATCTGTTACCTCGTAAAGATCAAAATTTCATTCATATGTTATATTCAAACTATGATTCATGTATTGATCTGTCAAGAACATTCAAACCGATATTTGAATGTTCCGATCTGACACGCCAAACAGTGCCACCCACCGAAAGGGTGACAGGAAAAACAATCCCAAGGTCAAACCAGAAGTCTGTGTCGCAGATCAGTCGTGGGTCACGTGGGCAAAGACATCGCGCACCACGCGCGAGATATGCTCATCATCGATTTGATAGAAAATATGACGCCCACGGCGTTCAGAAGCCAGAATCCGTTGATCGCGCAAATGACGCAAATGATGGCTGCACAGCGATTGTGACATATTGGTTGCGTCGGCCAGTTCGCCAACGGTTTGGGGCTTTTCAATGCAGCGCAGAACAAGCTGCAAACGTCCGGCATCACCCAATAACGAAAAGATTTTCGCCGCCGCTTCAATATGGGGCAAGGATAAATCCGTTCCCATGGCCCGCGATGCATCGCGCGTGACAGCCGCCCCTTGCTCGGTACTCAGGCCAAGACGGGCCGCAGTATCGCATTCATCACAATTTACATCCGCGCCATCTTTTGTGGTCGCAGACGTAGGTGTAGCATCGGATTTACGGGGTGCGGCTTTGCTTTCTGACATACCCCCTATTTTCCACGTCCATCCCCCGGTGGCAAGGGGAACGATACAGCAAGACAAAAAATCGCGCCCAAGAATAGCCGATTTGAAATACCTGTTTTCCACGGCAGTAGGCCATTCAACGAGCATTGTTTGGCATTTATGAATTGGTCTTTCGAGAATCATGATTGACTATTTTCGATAATTTATTAATGTTTTACATTAATTAAATCGCGATATTACGAAGTCACCCTATCAGGAGCCCCGCACATGCCAAACCCGTCAACATCTAACACGTTTAAACGTGTCCGCATGGTCAGCACACTCCTGCACTGGGCCTGTGCTGTAGCAATTCTTTTTCAGATTTGCGTCGTTCCACTTATCTGGTACGCGCCGGGTTGGGCCGAGGTCAGCACCAGTCAGATGACGATCAGCCTTGCCGAACTTCACGCGCTGTCGGGCTGGCAGAAATATGTCACGATGGCAGTGATGATGATCCCGTCGCTGGTGATGGCCTATGGGCTTTATCGCCTGCACAAAATGTTTGTCGCCTTTGCCCGCGACGTCATCTTCAACCCTGAACCGATCCTGCACTTAAAGGCCTTTGGCATCGCGCTTTTGGCGCAAACTCTGATCAAGCCCGTGACCGGGGCGCTAACATCGGTTCTTGCCACCTTCCACCGCCCGGAAGGCGAGCGCGTTTTATCCATCGGCCTCAGCAATGCCGAGGCCAGCACACTTTTCCTTGGCGGGCTGATCATCGTCATTGCCTGGGTCCTAGGCGAAGCGGTTCGTATTGATGCCGAAAACCGGAGCTTTGTCTGATGGCCATCATTGTCCGGCTGGATGTGATGCTGGCAACACGCAAAATGAAGTCCAAGGACCTAGCATCAAAAATCGGCATTAGCGAACAGAACCTATCGCTTTTGAAATCGGGGAAAGTGCGCGGTGTGCGGTTTGAAACGCTGGCAGCCATTTGCAAGGAACTTGACTGCCAGCCCGGTGATCTTCTTGAATTTGAGAAACCCTGATAAACGCCAAGCTCCTTCAAGCACTGAAGACGAGTGTGGCATCCCTCATGCCATGAAATTGCCTTTGATCCGACATTGGCTGTCATCATTGACTTCTATGTCATAGGTGACAGCCATTTTCAAAGGAGGCATCCATGACGCCGCGCCCGATCCCGGAGCACGCAAAACTGCAACAGACTTTCAAGGACTGGGAGTTTGGTCTGGCTGCACATTGCAAGAACTCGGAAACTGGCATTGAACCACTGCCCAGCGAAGTGGTTCAGGCATGGGATGATATGGAAGTCGCGTGGAATGCGATAAAGGATCACGCCCCCAATCCGTCCGAGGCCGAAGTTACCCGGTTTCACGCGGCCAACCGTCGCCTGCAACAGGTTTGGGAAGACATGATCTCAAACAAACATCCGCGCTAACCTAGTGTCCATATAACCCGTCTGATCCACTTACACCGGACTTAGCGCACTCCAAGGCATGTGACTTAGATCCCCTCAAACTGATCCAATTGTCGGGCATATTACGTAGGGCATTCATCACCCGTAAAATTTGGATTTCCAGTGACCTACGAACTTTCAATTCTTGTGCTCAATGCAATACTCTGCCTGACGTTTCCTTGGGGCTATAATTATGCCTATGCCAAGCAACCCGGTGTCGGCGGCAAACGTTTGATGGGCAATCGCGATAACCTGCCTGAACGCAGCGGCTTGGCCGCGCGCGGGTTGCGGGCCCATCAAAACCATCTGGAAAACCTTTTACCCTTTGCGATCATTGTCCTGACCGCACATGTCACAGGCATATCAAACACGGCAACGATTACCTGTGCAGTGGTCTTCCTGCTTTGCCGTCTGGCGCATGCGACTTTTTACATCGCAGGCATCAGCAGGCTTCCGGGCATCAACGGTGTGCGCTCGATTGTCTATTTCATCTGCGTGATTTCGATGCTGGTTTATGCGGCTCAGTTGTTCATTTACTAGAACCCTCTTGGTTTAATAGCAGATTTGCGCAACCAACCCTGATCTGATGCTTGCCGTGCCCTGTTTGATTTGCCTAAATGGGGCAACAACAGGTGCGCACGAGATAACAGCACCGACACCGATGGCCAAATGCCATGGTGATAGGGAATGTTACAGGAAAGGACGTTTGGAATGACGCAGAAAGTAGCCTTGGTCACGGGTTCCGCACGCGGGATCGGACTTGCAACTGCCAAGCTGTTTATCGAACAGGGCTGGCACGTGGCGATGATTGATCGTGACGGGGATGAGCTAAAATCTGCATCTGCTGATGTGTCCGACGCTAAACCGTTTGTGTGTGACGTTTCAGTCCCAAAGCAGGTTGACCAGATGGTTGATGCGGTGCTGTCCGCATTCGGGCGTATTGATGCAGTGGTCAACAATGCCGGGGTTGCCGACTTTCTGCCGATTGAGGAAACCGACTTTGCCGCATGGCGCCGGATTATGGACACCAACCTTGACGGGGTGTTTCTGATCTCGCAGGCCGCCATTCCGGCACTCAAGGAAACCAAGGGCGCGATTGTCAATATCGGGTCGATTTCCGGCCTTAGGGCATCGACCCTTCGTGTCGCCTATGGCACATCCAAGGCTGCGGTTATTCACATGACCAAGCAACAGGCGGCCGAGCTTGGCGAATATGGCATCCGTTCCAACTGCGTCTGCCCTGGCCCTGTGAAAACCAAACTGGCGATGGCGGTGCATTCACCGGAAATCATCTCGGCCTATCTCGATGCCATGCCGCTTAACCGCTATGGCAATGAAACCGAAATCGGCGAGGTGATTACGTTTCTGTGCTCGGACAAGGCAAGCTTTGTCACCGGACAGATCATCGCCGCTGATGGTGGCTTTGAAAATGTCGGTGTCGGTTTGCCAGCGCTTAGGAGCTAAGTTTTAAATGCGCCCGTTTAGCCTGATGATCCTGATTGTTGCAACAGTGTCACTGTCATCCTGTCTGACCTTTAACTGGCAGCGCAGTGTGCAACAGGCACTATCTAATGCGTGCAATTCGACGGATGATTGCGGGTCCGACGGGCCTCCGCCCAACTAAGGGCTTCGGCGGGCGAAACCATATCTGTCTATTAATCGGTTTCCACCGCCGTCCCGCCCAATTTCGGCGCCAAATGGCGCATCGCATCGTCGATAAAATCCAGTACAGCACGGATGCGCGCGGTTCGTTGTAAATCAGGGTGGGTGAGAAGCCAGAGGTCTGTAGCAAGTGGGTCAATCGGATCACCAACACGGATCAGTTCTTTCGCCCCATCGCCAAGGTAACAGGGCAAAATGCCCTGCCCGGCTTTATTGTGAAGGGCTGCGAACATGCCCATGATCGTATCGCAGCGATAATCGCAGTGTGCCAGAAATCCATTTTGATCCATCCAGTTACGTAACGGTGGATACCCCATGGCGTCATCCGGGCCGACCCAGTTGGTCGCCTCATCGACGGGCAAGTCACGATGGCGATAGATGGCCTGCGTGATCACGCCAACCTTTTTACCGACAAGAATTTCTGGCGGATTTGTCGCGGGACGAAGGGCGACATCGGCCTCGCGCCGCGACAGGTCAAAAAGATTATTCGATGCAATGACCTCAAGCGCGATATCGGGAAATGTGCTCCGAAACTGTGACAGTATTGGGCTGAGGACACCCCAGAGCAACGTATCGGTTGTGGTCAGCCTGACCGTGCCCGATGGTTTCAAGTCCCGGCCAATCACCCGGCGTTCGACAGCGGAAATTGCAGTGGCAATGTCCTGTGCGTTGTCGGCAACTTCCTGTCCGGCGGTCGTGACCTGATATCCGCGACGGTCACGAAGGAACAGCTCGACACCAAGATGTTCCTCAAGATCATTCAGGCGCCGGAACACCGTGGCATGACTCACCCCCAAATGGCGTGCCGCCCCTGATAACGATCCCTTTTCGGCAATCGCCAGCACAATTTTCAGATCATCCCAGTTAAGATCACTGTTCATTTTTGCAAACTCATTTGCCAAATTCATAGAATTTACCGACACAGATGAATAATCATAGGATGCCGCCAACCCGCCGTAAAGCCGGAAGAAACCCGGTAATGACCCACACCGAAAGGCGCATCATGAAAGTCCTGATTGTTCATGCCCACCCGGAACCACACTCTTTTAACGCCAGCCTGACGCAGAAAGCCGGTGATGTCCTGCGCCGTGCCGGGCACGAGGTCACAGTGTCCGACCTTTATGCCGAGGGGTTCGATCCTGTCGAGGCTCCCCGCCATTACCAAGACCGTGAAAATCGGGATGTTTTCGCCCCGCTTGGCGAACAGCGACATGCCTATAAGGGCGGAACACTTGCCCCGGATGTAACCCGCGAAATTGACCGACTTGAGCAGGCCGATCTGCTTATTCTGCAATTCCCGCTTTGGTGGCATGGCATGCCAGCCATTTTGAAAGGATGGATGGATCGGGTGTTTGTCAGTGGAGGTCTATACAGCAGCAAGATGCGCTATGACGCCGGGTATTTCCGGGGCAAGCGCGCCCTTGTGTCCATGACCAGTGGTGCGCCTGCGCAGGCCTTTGGCCCCGGCGCACGTGGTGGCGATCCCGACACGCTGCTGTGGCCCATACATTATTCGCTGCATTATATGGGTTTTACGGTCCTGCCCCCCTTTACGGCGTACGGTGTCCAAGGCCATGGTTACAGCTATCAATCAAGCGATGCGCTTGGACGCCACCAGCAAGCTTTGCTTGATGGTTGGGTGGAACATGTGACGCAGATTGACAATGCAAAACCGCTAAGCTTTCCGGGGTGGCAGGACTGGGATGTTGATGGGCGAGCACTGCTTTAAGCATTTCCGTACACTGCATCGCCCATCGTGAGTGGGCTTAACGTATCAAAACAAAACGGCGCGCCCCTTGGGACGCGCCGTTTGTCGCTTCCGATTTCGAAAAACTTATTCCCACTCGATGGTTCCGGGTGGTTTGGAGGTGAAGTCATAGGTGACACGGTTAATGCCGTTGACTTCATTGATGATCCGGTTGGCGATGCGGCCCAGAAGTTCTGGCGGGTACGGGAAGAAGTCCGCCGTCATGCCATCGGTTGAGGTCACCGCGCGCAACGCACAGGCATAGTCATATGTCCGGCCATCACCCATCACGCCAACGGTGCGTACCGGCAGCAGCACGGCAAAGGCCTGCCAGATCGCGTCATACAGACCCGCGTTGCGGATTTCTTCGAGGTAAATCGCATCGGCCTTGCGCAGGATATCAAGCTTTTCGCGCGTGATCGGCTGTCCGGGAATGCGGATCGCAAGTCCCGGCCCCGGGAACGGATGACGCCCGACGAAGCTGTCAGGCAAGCCCAGTTCACGGCCAAGGTCACGGACTTCGTCCTTAAACAATTCACGCAGCGGCTCCACCAGTTGCATGTTCATGCGTTCTGGCAAACCGCCGACATTGTGGTGGGATTTAATCGTGACCGACGGACCACCGGTGAATGACACGCTTTCGATCACGTCAGGATAGAGTGTGCCCTGTGCAAGGAAATCTGCACCGCCGATTTTCTTGGCTTCTTCTTCGAAAGTTTCGATGAAAAGACGACCGATGGTTTTGCGTTTGGTTTCCGGATCAATTTCACCTTCGATGGCATTGATAAAGGTGTCAGTGGCATCCACATGGACCAGTGGAATGTTGTAATGGTCGCGGAACAGGGTGACGACCTGATCGGCCTCGCCCGAGCGCATGAAACCGTGATCAACAAACACACAGGTCAGTTGATCACCAATGGCCTCGTGGATCAGAACCGCGGTGACGGAGCTATCAACACCACCCGACAGACCGCAGATGACTTTGCCATCACCGACCTGTTTGCGGATTTTTTCAATCGCATCGTCTTTATAGGCATTCATCGTCCAGTCGCCCGAACACCCGGCAACGCCGTGGGTGAAGTTTTTGAGCAACTGTGCGCCATGCGGGGTATGGACCACTTCGGGGTGGAACTGCACGGCATAGAATTTTTTGTCATCATTGGCGATGGCGGCAAACGGGGCGCCATCGGATTTGCCAACAACCCGGAAGCCATCAGGCAGCGCATCAACGCGGTCGCCGTGGCTCATCCAGACCTGTTCGCGTGCACCTTCGGCCCAAGTGCCAGTAAACAGCGCGCAATCTTCGATCACATCGACAAAGGCGCGACCAAATTCACGGTGGTCAGATGTGGCAACCTTGCCGCCCAGCTGATTGACCATGGTCTGCTGACCATAGCAAATGCCCAGAACCGGCACGCCAAGATCAAACACACGGGCCGGGGCAGATGGTGCCTTGTCCCAATGGACAGACGCCGGCCCCCCCGAAAGGATGACCGCCTTGGGGGCATATTCATCCAGGAATTCATCCGAGATGTTATTAAAAGGGTGGATCTCGCTATAGACACCGCTTTCACGTACGCGACGTGCAATAAGCTGGGTGACCTGGGATCCGAAATCAATAATCAGCACGCGATCAGTCATCGGGCCGTATCTCCGTCGAAGATGGGGTTGCGCCGTACATACGCCAAACCATCGTTATGGGCAACCCGGCGCAAACCGTCACCCACCGATGCATTCAAAAAACTTTCCCCCATAAACCGGGTGTTTGGGGATAATTGCGACCTTTTTGAGCACTTTGTCCCCTGAAAAATACACAATTGGTCCCTTTTTAAAGCGCAATGGGCAGGCACATTCGCCTTTAACGGAACGCGGTCAACAACGCGTCCACGTATGAGCACATCAACACTGATTAGAAATAGGGACACATAACCATGAGCAATTCCAAGGGTAGTAAAGTCGCACTTGCCGTCGCGGGTCTTATTCTTGTGGCCGGTGCCGCCACCGCCATTGCCATGACCCAGTCCAAAGGCGACAATCCGCTTGCGATTATCGGCGCCGAAGAAACCAGCAATGCGACCGGTGCGGTCAAAATCCCAAAAATCCCGGCACCGAATGCGGAAATCGGCGAAGTACAGCCCAAGTCCGATCCGATGGCAGACAGCAAGGCTGAAGCCAGCCCACAGACCGAAGAAGACGGTAGTGCGGTTCCGGGCATGAATAACTTGCTTAACAACGATGCCATGACCAAAGACGGCGCAACCAACGAACCAGCCCAGAAGACCGAATAAGCTCTCTGTCTGATTTTCAGAGACGGGTTTGGTTTGATTGCCTGAGCAGACTGTAGAAGATATCTTCAACGCAACTGCGCGTTCACGGTAAAATAAAACTGGCCCTGCGGCAGATGCGCGCAGGGCCTTTTTTATATGTGTCAGAGCCAAAGTCATAAGGTCGGGCAGAGTAAGGGCGGTAGCGGGCAAGGATCGTTGGGAGTATGCCGCAACCACAAGCATCATTACTTTGCCTTGCCTTTTGCCGTGCGTTCAAACACCGCGACAAAGAAACCGTCAGTGCCGTGCACGTTGGGCGACAGACGTAGCCATGGCTTGTCTTTACCGCCCGGTACCGGCACGGATTTTGGCGCATCGGGCCAGATGTCACTGATCGGAACCGGTTTGAAATCCTTACGATCACGCATAAAGGTTTCGATCAGACGTTCGTTTTCCTCGGGCATGATCGAACAGGTCGCATAGATCAACCGACCACCACGTGTCACACGTGCGGCACCGGCTTTGAGGATTTTGCTTTGTTCGGCCATCATCGCACGGACATCGCGCTGACCAATCCGCCAACGCAGGGCCGGATTACGGCGCAACGTACCAAGGCCCGAACACGGAACGTCAAGCAAGACACGATCAAAGAACCCGGATTTGCTGCGCAACCATGTGTCGCGTTCATCAGAAATAATGCGTTGCTGGATGCAGTCGCCTGCCCCGGCACGGCGCGCACGCTTACGTGCATTATCAAGGCGCGCGGCGTGGGTATCACAGGCAAGGATACGGCCCTTACCGCGCATGTCAGCAGCAATACCAAGGGTTTTGCCACCACCCCCCGCACACATATCAAGGATGGTCATACCCGGCTTGGCATCAACAATATTGACGCAAATTTGCGATGCTTCGTCCTGAATTTCGATCAGGCCATCCTTATAGGCCGCCGTCACCAGCATGTTCAGTCCCAGCGGCAACCGAAGACCATTTGGCGCATAGGGCGTTTTTTTGATGTTCTTGATGCCGTCCGCCTCAAGCGACTTGATGGCATCATCGACAGTCCCGCGCAGACGGTTAACCCGAAGATCAAGCTTGGCGGGCTTATTATAAGCCGCCATTTCTTCAGGCAGGTTTTCGTGATGGAGCTTGAGAAGTTCCGAATACAGCCATTTTGGCAGTTCGGTTTTTACAGCCCCTGGCTGCCCATCATGATCAAGCGTCTTGCCCGATAGTTTGTTGATCAGGTGTTTTTCATTGGGATGAAGAATTTCCGGGCAGAATTGTTCGCCGGTGAAACGGTCTTCAAGATCGTCCGTTTTCAAATTGTCCTTCAAGACAAGCTCGGCGATCATACGCGCCCGGCCGTCCTGGAATTCATAACCACATTCTGCCAGCCACCAGCCCAGACGGGCCTGATGCCGGATCAGGTTATAAAAACGTTCGCTGATTTCACGGCGATCGCCACCGCCAATATAACGGCGTGATCCGAAATAGCCTGATACAACGCGATCTGCGTCGTCTCTGGTATGGGTCCAACCGTCATAAAGTTCAATGACGGCCGCGATACGAGCACCGGGTTTCAAAACGATTTTCCAACCTGTTTGCGAGGTGAGATCAACGATCCCTATATGGGACCGGAATGTTCACCTTACGATAAAAAAGCTGATGACGGCAGGAAAGCCTGCCGTCACCTAAAATTGTCTGCCGCTCATATCATGGCTTTAACCATTCGCCAACCACATCAAAATGCAGGGCAGACCAGCCAATCAAAAAGCAGCCCGCACTTAGCTGCCCGGACGGTAGTTCGGGGCTTCGCGGGTGATGGTCACATCGTGGGCATGGCTTTCGCGTAGGCCTGCATTGGTGATGCGAACAAACTCTGCACGTGCGCGGAAGTCGGCCAAGGTTGCCGAACCGGTATAACCCATTGATGCCTTAAGACCGCCCACCAGCTGATGGATGATCTGACCTGCCGGGCCTTTGTACGGAACGCGACCTTCGATGCCTTCGGGGACCAGTTTCAGGTTGTCACGCACATCTTCCTGGAAATAGCGATCCGCTGAGCCACGTGCCATCGCACCGACCGAACCCATCCCGCGATAGGATTTATATGAACGGCCCTGATACAGGATAACTTCGCCCGGTGCCTCGTCGGTCCCAGCCAGAAGTGAGCCCACCATGCAGGTACTTGCACCTGCGGCCATGGCCTTGGCGATATCACCGGAAAACTTGATGCCGCCATCGGCAATGATCGGGATATGAAGCTTGTGCGCCATTTCACCGCATTCCAAAACAGCGGTAAGCTGTGGAACGCCAACACCTGCAACAATACGGGTCGTACAAATCGACCCGGGGCCAATACCAACCTTCACCGCATCCGCACCGGCCTCAGACAGCGCCTTGACCGCATCGGCGGTGGCAACGTTACCGGCAATGATCTGGATGTCGCCAAATTTTGCTTTGATCTGCTCAACAGCCTTGATCACACCAGAGGAATGACCGTGTGCAGTATCAATCACCAGAACATCAACGCCCGCTTCGATAAGGGCCGTTGCACGCTCAAACCCGGCTTCGCCAACACCGGTTGCCGCTGCCGCGCGAAGACGACCACTGTCGTCCTTACAGGCGTTCGGGTGCAGTTTGGCTTTTTCGATGTCCTTGACCGTGATCAGGCCGGTACAGCGATAGGCATCATCAACCACCAGCAGCTTTTCAATGCGGTGTTGGTGCAAAAGCTTTTTGGCTTCTTCGGTATTTACGTTTTCGGTGACCGTGACCAGACCTTCAAAGGTCATCAGTTCGGAAACCGGCTGCGCGCGATTGGAGGCAAAACGCACATCGCGGTTGGTCAGGATGCCAACCAGCTTGTTTGTGCTGCGTTCGACAACCGGGATACCGGAAATGTGATTGATGTCCATAAGATCAAGCGCATCAGCCAGCGTCTGATCGGGATGAATGGTAATTGGGTTCACCACCATGCCCGATTCGAACTTCTTCACTCGGCGAACTTCTTCGGCCTGCTGGACAATATCGAGGTTCTTGTGAATGACCCCCATGCCGCCATGCTGTGCCATCACAATCGCCATCGCACTTTCGGTTACGGTATCCATAGCCGAGGAAAGCAGCGGGATTTTCAGGTCAATCTTTTTGGTAATGCGGGTATTTGTCTGCACCTGAGCCGGCAACACTTCGGATGCGGCGGGTTTGATCAATACGTCGTCAAACGTCAGGGCTTCTGCTATGCGGGTCATCTGGCCACCTCGTTAATCTGAGTTGGCGCGGAACTTATACACGTTATGACCTATATGCCAAGTTTTCTGCGCCCATAACAGCCCTGCGAATTTATTGCTGCAATATTTTGTGCGTTGCGTTAGAAACTGGTCGATGGGGCTGCCGTCAGGCAAGCCCCTTTTTTTGTTTTCCCAAACACTCGCAAACCGTCAAGCGTCTGGAAATCCCAAGCTGCTCGACACAAACGGCTTACAGGGTAAAAACAAACTGATCGTAATCGACACCCGCATCGGCCAAAAGCGCCCCCAGCTTTGCCGTGCTGCGCGCCATGCCTTCCTTACGGTTACGTTCTTTCTCTTCTTCCTCGCACAGGGCTGCATACAGCGGGATCACCTGTTTTAGCGCATCACGACGCGGCACCCGGCGATTGGAATGATATCCGATGATCTTGCCATCCCGGCCGATGGTCGGCGTTACATTGGCCAGAACCCAGTAATGATCCCCATTGGCACAGCGATTAATCACATAGGCAAAGATCTCGCGCCCCGCCGCAACCGTTTGCCACAGCAATGAAAAAACACATCGCGGCATATCGGGATGACGAATAATACTGTGGGGTTGGCCCAATAACTGTTTTTCGCTGTAGCCTGCGACACGCAGAAAAACATCGTTGGCGTAGGTGATACGCCCCTTGGTATCGGTTTTTGAGACGATGATTTCGGTATCATCGAAATAACGTTCGACACCCGTAAGAAACAACTGATCGTGCTTCATCCAATAGCCCCCGCGAATTCTGGTCAGATGGAACCAACCAAAACATCGTCAAAACGCTTGGACGTTCTGTGACCAAGCGCACCCACTTTGGAAGAAGTGTAACCCACAATCGACACGAAACTATTTGATATAGCGCAACGTCATTTGCGATTAATCACGATGTGCGTGACGAGGCCGCCACGCCGGAAACCGGCGAATTAGTCCGTACTATTCAACCGGCGACCAATTGTCGTCTTCGGGGATTTCTGCGCTATTGATGTCGTTTTCGGCATTATTCTGCCCACGGAAACCAGTCGCGATCAAATAGGCTTCCGGGCTTTCCGGGCGCGATGCCGGTGGTTTGGCGTGCTTGGAAACGCGGAAGTTCTTTTTCACACGGTTCAAAAGGTCGTTTTCCGTGCCGCCCTTAAACACCTTGGCGATAAAAATACCGCCCGGTGCAAGAACTTCCTCGGCAAACAGCAATGCATGTTCGACCAGATCTATGATCCGAATGTGATCGGTCTGGCGGTGCCCGGTGGTTTCCGGTGACATATCGGAAATCACTGCATCAACCGGGCCCTGCAGCGCGTGTTTGATCATGTCGGGTGCTGCCGGATCAAGAAAATCGGCCTGTAGACAGGTCGCACCAGACAAACCTTCCCATTCAAGGATATCAAGGCCAACGACCTGACCTTTTCCTTGCTTTGAGCCGACCATATCGACCACAACCTGGGTCCAGCCACCCGGTGCAGCGCCCAAATCGACAATGCGCATTCCGGGGCGGAGCAAATCAAACTGGTTGTTGATTTCAATCAGCTTAAACGCCGCGCGCGACCGATAGCCAAGACGTTTTGCTTCTTGTACATAGGGGTCATTGAGCTGCCGGTCGAGCCAGCGGGTTGATGAAATCTTGCGCCCCTTGGCACTTTTGACACGTGTACGCAGGCCACGGCGTGCGCCGGTATCAATTGCGGCAATGGCCGAACCCTTGCGACGGCGTGAACCGCCTTTTCCGCTGCTATTGTCGCTCATGATATTTCCTGCACTGAATTCTGTGTTGACCAGCGTCCTGTCGGTGTCATCGAACAAATCGACGATGTCCGGTCAGGAGTTGGCTTTAATATGCGACACTGTATGACGGCGTGCATCGCACGGGTCAATAGCATGGCCGTCTGCACGCATCAAATCGACGAGAATTCCTTCTCGCAGGCCCCGATCGGCAACTTTAAGCGTCGCCAGCGGCCAGATATCACGAATCGCAGCAAAGATCGCTGCCCCGGCATCCATCAGCTCGGCACGTTGATTGCCAATGCAAGGATGGCCTTTGCGCTTGTCTGATTCCATGCGCAGCAACAATTCGGTCACGCGTTCAGCGTCATCAAATCGCAAATCTGATCCGTCAACCTTGTGACGTTCATAGCGTTCCAGACCAAGTGCAATGCCGCAGAAGGTCGTCACCGTTCCCGATGTGCCGACCATTTGTACCTTGTCGTCATCAAGCATATCCGAACAGCAATTGCGGCTGGCGAATTCTTCGAGCCGCTCGCGAATTTCGGTGCGCATTGCCTCAAACCGCTGGCGGCGTTCCTCGACCGAGGCATAACGTTCGGTCAGACACAACACTCCGCACGGCATCGACAATGTTTCAATACACTGGGTCTTGCCGGTGTTATCCACCTTGATCCAGCAAATCTCGGTACTGCCGCCACCGATATCGAAGACCACCGCATAGGGACGTTCATCGAGAAGTGCCGAACAGGCCTGAAGCGCCAAACGGCTTTCTTCATCCGGATTGATGATATCAAGCGAAATGCCGGTTTCATCACGTACCCGTTGAATAAAATCGTCACGATTGTTTGCCGAACGGCAGGCTTCTGTGGCAACGGCGCGCAAACTTGCGCCGGGGTGCTTGCGCAGTTTTTTGGCGCACACGCGCAATGCATCAATCGCCCGATCCATTGCCGCCTCACAAAGATAACCTTTTTCGCGCACCCCTTCGCCAAGGCGAACAACCCGCGAAAATGCATCAATGACCTTAAAACCATCGTTGCACGGACGCGCAACCAAAAGCCGGCAGTTTGAACTGCCCAGATCAATCGCGGCATACAGCGGGGCGGTAATGCAATCGATCATGCGCGACGATGTTCCCACCGGTGTTCCAGTGTGAACCGTGGTGCCCGGTTTTGGCAATACAGGTTTTTCGCGCACTTCAAGCACGGCATGCTCGCCCATCGCAGCGCCGCCATCGGAGCTTACGGCCCCTTGCGAATTGCTATGAGGATGAACCTGCTTCACCTTTCCAAAACCTGCTTTCTGTGACCAACGATCTATCTATGTCGCGCATCAACGCGTCAATTATATGACACGTTTGCGAATCAGCTATATGAGTGTAACGACAATCGCTGACAAGGCAAATGCCCTATGCAAGAAACACATGGATGAGCCGCTTCTGACAAAAAAGGGGTTGCCAAAGCCCATCCGGTTTTATAAATACCGCCCCACACCACGGCACATCGCGTGTTACGGTGTGTAAGACTTCTGTTGGGGAATAGGTTAACGGTAGACCTACGGACTCTGACTCCGTCAGTCCTGGTTCGAATCCAGGTTCCCCAGCCAGCCTTCGCCCTATCGGGCTTCGGCTTGGCAGGCCAGATAACAATGCTTGCGCAGAAATGCAAAAATGGCGAAGGCTGACACGCCATAGCCTTGGCGGAGGCGGTTGTATCCAACCATGCAGTACGTCTACATCCTTCAAAGCCTGAAATTTCCGGAAAAATTCTATATCGGCTGTACACATAATGTTGCAGAACGATTGAAGCGGCATAATGCCGGACAATCTGATTCTGGATCACGTCACACCGAACTTTACGGTCCATGGAAAATCGTCAATACATTTGGCTTTGAAAACACCGACAAAGCCTTTGCATTCGAAAAGTATCTCAAATCCGGCTCAGGTCGCGCCTTTTGCAAAAAGCATTTTTGATATTCCAAATCATGGACGAACAGAAACATGCAAAGCCTACAAACAACTTTTGAGGCATTTCGCGCTGAATGCATATGGCTTCGCCAATGCTATAATACGCATGTAGATCTGTTTGAGAGTGGCCCGAAAACAGCGCAAACATTGCATAATAGTGCTGCTATTTTCTTCAGCGACCTTAATCGCATATTGATAGAATACATCTTTCTTCAAGCCTGCAAGATCACAGACCCCGCAGGAACCGGAAAAAGGAAGAATCTCACCATTTTATATCTGAACGATGAACTGAAAAAAGCGGGGTTGTTTCATTCGGAGATTGCACGTCATGCCGATGGTATTTTGCTCTATCGGCAGCTTATTATTGAAGCACGGAATCGCCTTATCTCACACCTTGATACAGCTACAGTCATGAAGGACGAGCCTGTGGGCGCACATACAATAGACGACGTAACTAAGTTTTTTGATCACTTGCAAAATTATTGTGATGCGGCAGGACGTGCTATCGGTATCGGCCCGCTTGATTTCAGGTCTTCACCGGGACCAGGCGATGTCCAGGACTTAATCTCATTGCTGAAATCTGCTGCCAAATAAAAAGGCCTGTAACAACGGCACTTTTCTTAGTCGGCCTTACTACTCACGCCTTGACAACCCAAACCTGATCCATTAATTCACACGCCACCAACGGGCCAGAACTTTTGTTCACCCTGCTGGGGAATAGGTTAATGGTAGACCCGCGGACTCTGACTCCGCTAGTCCTGGTTCGAGTCCAGGTTCCCCAGCCAACTTTCTTACCCCACCAACTATCCTCATTCTCAGCACCACGCAGTGATTACGTTTGTTCCGTTGACGGCTGCTCGTCTTAAAGCAATGATCAACGGCCAACGACCAGATTGGCCATCGTTGTAGCGGTTCTGTTGATCAAAATGGCACCGCTCGCTTGATCCAAGAGGAGAACCCGCATGGACCGTTTCACCGGTGGTTGCCTGTGTGGCAAGGTGCAAATTGTGGCTATAGGTGCCCCGTACCGGGTAGGGCTGTGTCACTGTATGGATTGCCGCAAGCATCATGGTGCGCTTTTCCATGCATCAGCGGTGTTTCCAGAGAACGCGGTGACGGTCGAAGGTGAAACACACGATTACGAGGAGCGGCATTTCTGCCCCAACTGCGGATCATCCGTTTTTTCACGCAGTGACGATGAGATCGAGGTCAACCTTGGATCGCTTGATGACCCGGACCTTTTAAAACCAACCTATGAACTCTGGACCATCCGCCGCGAGGCCTGGTTGCCAGCATTTCCAATCCATCGGCACTATGACCGTGATCGCGACAACACAGACCGTTCAGAAGAATAGAATCTGCCCGAGCCTCAGGTACTCAGATGACACGGTGGCGATAACTGATCGGTCTTGTCCTCGACCGGCAGTGCCTGATCGCTGACGGTCTGAATACCACGGTCTGTAATTAAAACATCAACCGGCACGTCATATTGATGGGGCATGATATTGCCAAGTCTGGTGGCCTCAAACCCGATCCCGACAACCAAGGGTCGGCGTTTCATATCCGCCAGCGTGCGGTCAAAAAATCCACCGCCATAGCCCAACCGATACCCTGCCCCGTCAAAGCCCACCAAGGGTGCAAGCAAAACATGCACAGCAACCGCCTCGGTTCCTTGCGGCTCGGGAATTCGGGCGAAGCCAGGCGCCATTTTTGTTTTGGGGGTCCAATCGTGAAAGACCATGGGCTGGTCCCTGCCCGGCACAACTGGTAAGGCAGCCTTGCCGCCCACCTCAAGATGACGCGCCATCACCGGACGCAGATCAACTTCGTTTTGGATCGGCCAGTAAAACCCGACAGTAGCCCCGGAACGGTTTTCAAGAAATTCGGAGAAATGCGCCTGAACCCGATGTGATAAATGTTGGTGTGTGGCCGCATCAAGGGCGGAGCGCCATCCCAGCAAAGCACGCCTGACGGCATGGCGCCATTCGGCCTGACTATTGGCATCTTTTGCGACCGGCGCACTGGGAAGATCAAGGCTCATGAGAATGGATACTTGCTGTGTTTTGTGTCTTTGGTCAGACACCCTACAACAAAACCCTTTAAACGCATAACGCGCCGGAAGCCCGGCGCGTTAACGGTTGTCAGCAAAAGCTGCAATCCAAATCAATTACCCGATGGAGAGTTCTTCTGCCGACATGCGGCCGTTACGACCTTCAATCAGCTCGAATTCAACCTTTTGACCCTCATCAAGTCCCTGCAGACCAGCACGCTGAACAGCGGTGATATGCACGAATGCATCTTTGCCGCCTTCGTCAGGGGTGATGAAGCCATAACCCTTGGTCGCATTAAACCACTTAACCGTTCCGGTAGCCATATCCGTCGTCGTCCTTAGTTTAGTAAGCGCATTTCCCTTTTGAGGAAGTGCTAGAAAACAGTCCCTGCACCACACCCGGAAAGAGCATAACTTCCCCCAACCAGAAGGCAACCATGCCCCGGCAAGATGTACTGCACTGTTTCAATAATTACCGAATTTTGGCCTTAGTGCAATGGATTCATGTATGAAGTTCTTTTTTCGCTACCAGGCATTCAAAACCGTATAACGGTTTTCATCTGACTGTGAATGCCGAAAACCTGACACACCTATAGATGAATCAAATTCGCCGACGAATTCACGCAAGGGTTCTGTGTCTCGACAAATAAGAGCCAACTTTATGGTTATCACAGGGGGAAGGTCAGCCTGAACAATACTGATATTGTCATACATTCGAATATGGGCAATATCACCTACGATTGCATCAAGACGCCCCGCCGAGAGCAAATCCACAGATTGCTCAAGACTGCTCAGATCATGCCAAATAATCTCAGACGTCAAAGGCACTTTTGGTCTTGGCAAATTAGCAAGGATGCCAATTTCGACATTTGGCAATAACGTCAGATCAACACCAGCAAGAGTAAACAGCCGTAATTCAAAACGAACCCTGCTAGCTGCGGCGATGGTGTTATCAAACTCTGTTATATGACATTAAAGGCACCGTTCACATCTACAATCTTTGTTGCCAACAAACCTGTTTAACTGCCAAAGTGCCAGAAGCCTTGCCTGCAGCGCCAGCATGCTGGCGCTGCAGGCAAGGCTGCCGTTACAGCCCCGGAATGACAGACACCAGCCAATCTTCCAACATCGAAAAGAGGGAAGGATGCTGTCAGCCCCCTACTACACAGTTGCCAAAGCAACGGATATCGTACGCCCTGCAACGATTACCTGCGATACCGAGTGGGAGAAGGTAAAACGTTACAGTCTCCCTGCGGGTTTCCACTATCTTGTTCGCGACGGAGGCAGGGTTGTTGAGCCCGTGTTGTTCTATCTCCATGACAAATGCGTCCGATCCGCGAGGATTCCGTCGGTAGGAAACACACAAACAGCTTTAACCTATGACCTGTATGAGTGGTTCTCATATCTGGGCCTGCTTCAACAGCACTGGGATACTGTTTGTTTCGATGACATCGAATTGTATCGCGACAAGCTTTTATGCAGCACATCGCCCAAAACCGGCAAAAAATACGCGACAACAACAATACGCCGTCGGCTCAGCACCATAGTGGATTTTTATGAATGGGCAACCAGACAGGGTTTGATTGAATTTGATACGAAAGAGTTCTACGAAGAACGCATCAAACCCCGAAATTATGCAATTACCTCGATGGCGCATATCCGAACCGGCGACAATAGAGTCAAAACGAGTAAACTGCTTCCGAGAACCTATAACAGCGAGACAGCAGAGGCATTTTCTCCGGACGCTCTACAACGGGTACTCGCCGAACTTGGTTCAATCCCTGGAAACAAAGCGGATTGTCGTCCATGCAGAGACCGGCTCATCGCCAGCCTTGCTGTCGCAACCGGCATGCGACTTGACGAATGTGCCAGCCTCACTCTGTCACAATACAAAAATCTCAAGAAAGATAGCAGCTATAGCAATGTCGCATTGCCTCTGTATAAAACCAAAGGCCTGAAGCCGCGCACTGTTATCATACTAAGCATAATCTATGACGACCTGAGACATTACGTAAAAACCGAACGGGCCCGAGCAGTGCGATGCGCGAAAACGCCTGTCGAGACTCTTTTTGTCAATCACGTCCATGCAAAAAGAAACCCGGGTGAAGCCCTGACAGCACATTCCATCTGGCGCCACTTTCAGCGCGCGGTCCTGAAAGCCGGTCTTGTGCGCTTCCCCCATCAAAACGGCACAAGAGGCCCGGCAGCACGCCCCGAAGCCCTGCACAGCTTTCATCACCTGCGTCATACCTTTGCGGTTACCATGTATTTTGAACTGGTTCGCGCGGGCAAAGCAGAACCCTGGCTTAGCCTTCGGACATTACTTGGACATAGTCACATAACGACAACAATCAATACATATCTGCGGAGTGTACAAATTCGGGAAGCACTCATGACAGATACTCTGAATACTTATCTCAAGGCGCTCCGCGATGGTTAGAAAGCGCATGGACAGGTCTTTTCTCTCGCATCGTCCTGCGGTACCAAATTTCGCAGACGACAAATTGGCAGGGTCGGACAAGGAAGAGAAACAATATGGAATTATTAAAAGGCTGTCTCCTGACGGGAAACTCTCACAACTCACGCTGAACTGTCCCCGTTCCGGAAAGTCCAACCGTGGCAGCGCAGAAATCAAGGTCAGTGACGACTGGCTCAGAGCCGAACATCTGTCCATTCCGTTCGCCACTGCAATTTTTTCTCATATTCGCAAATTTGGTCCCTCTACCCAAGCCAACAAGGTTCATGCTCTCAATCGCTTCTTTACTTTCCTTTGCGAGTACAGAAAAACACATTTTGAACTCTCGGATCTGACCACAACTCTTTTCAACGCGTATATTTTCTGGCTCGATACCCAACAGCTCACAAGCAAAACAAAAGCCGGGTTAATCTCCCCACTTCGTATTGTGCTGCGCTATCTTAAACAAAATCCACAATATGCAAGCAAAGTGCCCGGGGATGCTTATATCAAGCCAAATCCGTGGCCTGGTGTGAACGAGCAAGTTTCTCATCGACCCATTTTGGCTATCACCGATCTTGTGAACATTGAACGCGCCTGCATCAAAGAGATGCAGACATGGATGAGCAAATGCGAAGAAGGAAACGACCTTATCGAGGCTGGCAGAGAACGACTTCTGGCTGGCGCGTCGCCTACCGAATACAAGCTTGAGACATTACTGGCAGTGATTGAAGATCAGTATGATGGCTATGTGATGAACAGCAAACAATTCTTTGCTGACTGCGATGGCCGAAGAAAACAGATCGAGTTTTTTGGAGGAATTAAGGGTATCGCCCCGTGGCTCTATGCAACGAAGCGCTCTCTAGTCCCGTTTGTCTTGATGATGGCGATCAGAACCGCCTTCAACCCGGAAACCGTACTGGCACTCTGCAAATCGGATATTCGAAAAAGTCCTTTGCTGAAAGGAAGTTCCGAATTATCGCCAAGATATCGGGTGGTCGGCGGGAAGAAACGCGCGCGGGGAGACCAGATTCGAACCTATCCTCAAGACAGCACAGAGATTGATAGTCCGGTTACCATT
Source organism: Thalassospira lucentensis MCCC 1A00383 = DSM 14000 (assembly GCF_000421265.1). Classification (GTDB taxonomy): domain Bacteria; phylum Pseudomonadota; class Alphaproteobacteria; order Rhodospirillales; family Thalassospiraceae; genus Thalassospira; species Thalassospira lucentensis. The sequence goes on from NZ_ATWN01000008.1 coordinate 82,061, forward strand.
TTCCACAATGTCGAAAAGCTGACCGGCCGACTACCAAATGCCGAGCACGATCCCAACCATGACATGCTCTTCATATTTCAGGGCAGAAACTACGGCATGATTTGTAATTTTTTAAATGCAACTTGCACCTTCCCAAACGCTCTGTCTGCTTTCCGAGCAGACAACAAACTCCCTGATTTCAGCATGTCGAGCATTCGCCCAACCATATCGGAGATCGTCAATCAACTCAGCAACGGAGATATCAAGGCTCAGCAGGCCATCCTCAATCATTGGCGTACAGAAACAACGGAAACGCATTATGTGTCGGAAGCCGCCCGACATCGTAGACAGGAAACTCTGGGCAATCTTTTGAACCGACGGGAACGATATATCCGGACATCCGGACAGTCCGATGATCGCATCAATCTTCCAAACAATACTGGTCGCGCCGCAACGCCGGGGTTTGAATGCACGGACCCGTATGATTCTCCTCTCGCGTCCCAGGTTACAGGAGAGCTCTGTACCGCATGGGGAGAGTGTCCGCTATGTCCCCGCGCCGCCGTGATCCCCGGATGCTCACACGCATTGGTACAACTGCTTCATCTTCAAAATGCTATTGAAAAAGCGCGTCACGATTTACCGCCAGGTCGCTGGCTCTATTGGTCAACGGTACAAAAAGCTTTGAACAATTGGGTAAGCAAATTCCAGGATCAGAGCATTTGGCATAAAGCCCGCAATGTTCAAAACACCCACTCCATTCTGATTGAATGAAATGAATCCGATACAAGCCGGTACCGCATATCATCTCATGACGGTGGAAGATCTTCGAAAAGCGCGGATCAACTGCCATTCCTGCTGGTATGATGACAGATGGTTCTTCGACAATCTGACGCCAGGTCACGACGCTGCGGCCAGCACCATACGCTGGGATTTCGTCATGCCCGATGGCAGCAGGTTTGTTGAGCCAAAATGGACGATATTGCTTGACGCCCATCGAAGGCTGGTCTGGTCACTGATTGTCGACCCGCGGCAGCGGCATAGATACAAGCCCAGCTCAATGAGCAAACTCTCCCGGCGGGTTCTGTATCTTGCCCGCTGGATGGGCAAAACCGGCTATGCGCATTTTGGCGAGCTTGATACCGACGCATTCGACCAATATCTTGATGACCTGCTGATAGACACGCGCGACAAAGCAAATCTCAGCGCCGTATATCTTATGGAACATCTGACATTACCTGTTTCCCTTGGATATCAGGCCCCGGTTCTGGCAAAGGCAGGAATTCCTGTACCGGGCAGTGTCCCCTGGCACGGTATGACAGCGTTTGAATTAGCAAAACAGTTGGCAAGCCACGAACAGAACCCCATCCCGCCAATACCTGACCCAATATTTTTAAAAGTGATGACACGCGCCTTGTGCATACTTGATGAAGCAGAGGATATCATATTACAGGCTCGGCATTTCGCGGACAACGAAGTCCTGCAGGTTACTGAAAAACATGCGTCGGACCGGAAGCATTTACGCGATAACATGGATGCCCTCAGCGACGCATGCCTGATTCTCATTCAGGGATTGACCGGCATCAGAGTGAGCGAGTTATTGGGACTGCAGGCCTCTGCTACGCCACTTGCTCAAAATGCCTTGCCTGATTGCATAAAACTTGAGCCCTCGGCAAGCGGTCTTCATGAGATATTTTACCTGTCAGGTCATCTCTACAAGACGACGAAGACACCTCGCCCGGTCACCTGGGTAGCCGGTCTGCGTCCGGTCGGAAGCAATTGCCTTCCTGTTCCGATCAAGGCAATAGCTGTCATCGAAAGACTGTACGCCCCTTGGCGTGCCCGAATAAACGTTGCGGAACTAATTATCGGTTTTAGCCGAACAAAAAGCCTGAACAAAGGTGTGAAAGCTCATACTTTGAGCTGGGTCAATCGTTGCCAGAGAAGATTTTTTGCCAGGAGTGGTATAAAGGATTGGACCGTTTCGTCTCATCAGTGGCGTAAGTCGTTCGCGCAATATGTCATTCGGAGCGACAGCCGGATGCTCCCGGTCCTCCAGGAGCATTTCAAGCATATCAGTATGGCGATGACAGAGCAGGGTTACATAAACGCAGACCCTGAACTGAAACAAATCCTGGACGATGCTGCTGTTCAGTCAACCGTCTCTCTCATTGGCGAAATGGTTTCCGGCAGAAAAATTGTCTCGGGTCCCCTCACCGGTAAACTGGAAAAAAGTGTGTCTCAACTCGAAAAATCTCTGGGCAACCGGACCGGTGAGGACCGTCAGCGCGATATTGAAGAACTGGTACGTTCGTCAGGTATGCGGGCACATCATATTCGTTGGGGAAAAACCTCTCTCGGGATCTGTCTGTTTCGACAAGGAACCGGAAATTGTACGGTAGGCTGTTCCGCTCGATGGGTGATGAGCGCACCGCTATGGTCCGCCGCGCGCCCTGACTTATGTTGGGAATGCCAAAATCTTGTCCTCGACGAGACTCATTTACCCTTCTGGAAAGATCGGCTGAACAAATTGCAAAACGATCTGCAAACGGCAACGACCAATGATGACTTTGCCCTCACGCAACTCTGCGAACAACGCTTGGAACAATGCATTATGGTGCTAAACAAACTTGAAAATACTGAAACGACAGCTACAGAAAACAGCAATCCTGGGTAATCGAACCATGTCCTCTACATCTGTTGAAACAGCATTCATGATGGCGATTGATCGGCTACTCGCCCGCAATGTTCTCAAAGCGAATTCCAGCGATGTATCCAAAATCAGTAAAAGTGCGGTTGCGCGCGAAGCCGGGCACAGTAGGACAACGCTGTACAAATATCCAAACGTGCTTGCACGATTGAAATCACTTGAAGCCACAACGAAACCGTCAAAGCAGAGTAAAATAGTGAGGCTGCGCCAGGAAAATGCCCGACTGGAGCAAGAAAGCAGAATGGCCAGAGACCTGATGGCAACAATGCTGCTTCAAATGCGCGAGATGGAACGACAAACAGCTTCAAGAATTCGTCAGGCAGTACGTATGACACAAGCAGAAGGTTCTGATAAGTAATGGCTTTCCACGACACAGGAAGGCCCTTAACAAGCCTTTTACATTAATCATGGTGGCTACGCCAAGCCTCTGCTAAGGCACATGTCTCCCATCTTCCATAAATCATCCCCACGTACGACAGATCACTTCCTCAGATCAGTAGAGAGACGCCTCCCCAAATTTATGCCTCTGCCCAGTCTGCCAGATTGACAAACAGCCCGAACCAGATTGACCATAGGCCAAGGGCGATGAAAACAAAGCCGGTCAACCAGCGGCGCGCGCGCATCCAGTCGGTAAGCCCGACCAGAAACGAGGCAAATCGCGGCACGACAGAAAACGGCACCAATGGAAGTGATAGCGACAGAGCAAAGACGGTCATCAGGACGAACCCCATCGCGGCGGAACCTGTTGCAGTTGCCGCTCCCATCAGGCCAAACAAGATCGGTGCGGCACAGGCTGGAATGTTCAGGCCGAACGCAATGCCCTGAACCCACGGGTTGCGCGTAACCCGCCAACCATCCGGTGCTATGCGGATACGCTGAAGCAACCGTCTGCCTGCACCGGACAGGAAGACAATCCCGATGACCATATAGATCCCCCCGAACACCAGCCATACGTTGGTCTGAACTCCGATCATGCGTTGTCCCAACATCACGATCACACCACCGAAACCGCCCATGACCAACAGGCGTGCGAGCATGAATGCTGACAAGGCTCCGATCCGCCTACGCATTGGACGGTCGCACTGGCTGTTCAGAAACAGCATGTGTGCGCCAATCGTGCAGGGTTCGATAAACCCCAGCAAACCCAGCCCAAAAGCAAGACCGGTCAGATTGAACAGGTCCGGTGTCACGATTGCAAATTCCTCATTATCGCCACATGGCATCACCCGGCACAGCAAGAGAGTTTGGCAACATCCTTGCCAAAACCCTGGGCGGCAAGTTTCAGTCCCTCGACGGTCGTCAGATACGGAAAGATCGTGTCACCAAGTTCTTTTGCAGTCATGCCGAAACGTAAGGCGATGACCATTGTCTGAATGCTGTCACAGCCCTCGGGTGCCAGTATCTGAGCGCCCAGCAAGCGGTCAGTTGCTTCATCTGCAATGAGTTTTATCAAACCGCGTGTATCACGGGCGGCAAGTGATCTGGGCACCTGATCAAGCGGTACGACAGATGTCTTGACCACAAAGCCCCGTTTCTGTGCCTGAACCTCGGAGAGACCTACTCCTGCAACTTGTGGATCGGTGAAGACAATCCAAGGCATCGTTGTGTTGTCATATGTCCGTTCGTCATGGTTATAGGCATTTAGTGCCGCAAGTTTGGCTCCGTAAGCTGCCATATAAACGAACTGGTCGCGTCCGGTCACATCGCCCGCAGCATATACATCGGGACGCGTTGTCCGCATATAAGCGTCCACAACAATTCCGCCATTCGAATTTACTTCAATTCCGGCCGTTTCGAGTCCTAATCCGTTTGTATTCGGCTTACGGCCCGTCGTTACCAGGATATGTTCAGCAGAAAGAACCTCAGCCTGGCCATCAACGTTAATGGTCAGTTCCGTTTTATCATTCTTCCGCTCAACCCGCTCATAGGTGAGGCCCGTGCGAACGGATACCCCTTCATTCCTTAACTCCTGAGTGAGCGATGCAGTAATTTCCGGTTCTGCTTCGGGAAGAAGCCGTGACCGTGTCACCAGCGTAACCGAGCTGCCGAGCCGTGCAAACATCTGAGCCAGTTCACAACCGATATATCCGCCGCCAATCACGAGAAGTGATTGTGGCTGCTGATCAAGTTCAAGTGCCGTTGTGCTGGTCAGACAAGGGACATTCTCAATGCCCGGAATATCGGGAAATGACGGGGATGTGCCGGTTGCAATGATTGTCTTTCTTGCAACAAGCTTTTTGCCGTCAAGCAGAAGACCGGTGTCATTAAATACAACATCCCCTTCGAGATAATTGATGCCATCATATTCGGGCAGCAGATCGATATATTTCTTCTGACGCAAACCGGAAACCAGATCCTCTTTAGCCTTGATCAGGGACTGCCAGTCAGCGGCATGAGCGTTTCCGGAGAGGCCGGGAAAACGCGTAGCGGCCCCTGCACCATGCACGGCCTCTGCGGCACGGATCATGGTTTTGGAGGGCACACACCCGACATTGACGCATGTGCCGCCAATCATTCCCTTGCCGATAAGTGCGACCCTTGCGCCCTGTTCAGCGGCCGTAATCGCCGCCGAAAAACCAGCCGAACCCGCGCCGATGACAGCAAGGTCATATTCCTGTTTGTCGGTCGAACAACAATTGTTCATATTATTTTCCTTTCCGGGTGGTTGGTTGTGTATCGGTCTCGCAGCAAGCGCGCGCACGGGTTCGTTGCCGGTAGCCGTAAAGGGCCAGGGCAATGAACAGGAGTAATCCGGGTATGAGGACATAGTCTACCCAGCCTAGCCATGCCGAGAGTCCAAGGGCCCCGAACGTGACAACAAGGATTGGTGTGAAACAGCAGATCACAGCAAAAATTGTTCCGAGGACCCCGGTTTTGAAAATGGTGTTGCCACGCATTATTTAATCCCGTGCCTTGGCCGGATAACCGGCATTTGTTGAAGCGATCCCGATGGTTTCCACATTGGCGACTGACGGGTCGAAGGTGACAGTTGCGGTTTTTTTATCGAAGTTGACGTCTACGGTCGCTACGCCGGTGACAGCTTCCATTGCGGTTTTGACCGTCACCGGACACAGGGCACAGGTGATGTTTTCGATGTCGAAAACGGTTGTTTTCTCATCCTGCGATGTGACACTGGCTGCCTGTGCCGCAGTCGGAAGAAGACCTCCCGGATGCATGACAGCCAGTCCCAGAGCAAATGCCCCGGCCACGATAATGTCTGTTCGCTTCATATCTGTTACTCCTAATAGAACAGCGGTGCCCACCAGTTGATTGTCAGGGCCAATCCCACCAGCACGGTTGAGAACCACAGGGCGGCTTTGGTGATCAGGGCGGATTCGGGGTGGGCGCAGTAAGATCCTTCGTCGCACGCCGGTTTTGTCTTGAAATAGACCTGCCAGAACCCCAGCCCGATGAATATCAGTGCGACCGTCGCGAAGAGGGGTTTGTAAGGTTCAAGGGCCGTCAGATTGCCGATCCAGGCCCCCGACACCCCCAGCATCAGAAGCAGGAGTGGTGCGACACAGCAGGCCGACGCAAGAATGGCCCCGGTCACACCCCCAGCCGCAAGCAGCCCTCTTTTTGCCTGTTTCCCGTCATCGGGCGATAGATGGTCCGGTTTGATATCGTTCATGTGATTTGCCTCAAGCTCGTTCCTGATCCAAGCTACAGTCTGTAGTGGCTACAGGCTCAAGAGGGTTTTGACCTTATGGACAATCACAATTCCGGGAGGCGATTAAAACGTGGCGAACTGGCAAAGGTGACGGGCTGTCACCTTGAAACCATCCGCTATTATGAAAAGACCGGCATGATGCCCGACCCGCCGCGCAACACAGCGGGCTACAGGATGTATGACGATACACATGTTTCCCGGTTGCGGTTCATTCTGCGCGCCCGGGAACTGGGGTTTTCGATTGAAGATATCCGGGGGTTGCTTGATCTCATGGATGGTCAGTTGCAAACATGCTCGGAGGTCAAACAGCGGACGGAAAGCCATCTTGCTGACGTGCGCGTAAAAATCGCCGACCTGAAACGGATCGAACAGGTCCTGACGGAGACGGCTGCACGATGTTCGGGAGAAGACGTACCGGAATGTCCTGTGCTGGAGACGCTGTCATGCACTTCGGGCAACAGCATTTGATGTCGGCAATGCCAGAAGCTGAAAGAAACAAGATATCAATTCTTGCGATGTTGCAGGCCAGACGTCAAATCGCGGTACGCATCCATCAAAGGACGATCCCCGGAGACATGGTCCGTGTGCTCCTGATCAAGCTTTTCAAGTGCTGCCAGCATGAATTCGGCAATATCAAGCCTTTCCTGCCAGCAGGCATATCTGAAAGCATGTAATACAGCACGCTCCAACGGGTCGGTTCCAGAAGACATTATTCTGCACCTCCTTCATATCGAGGTTAGAGGTTAGAGGTTAGAGGTTAGAGGTTAGAGGCTACGCTATCTGGCAGCAGGAAGGTCAACAGAATTCTTCCAGATAGAGCGGATCAGCCGATAGACGACAGAATGGGGAATGTTTTCAGCAGCCAGAAAGCAAAGGCGGACATATAACCGGTCATCATGGCCACTCCCATGGCAATCATGATCAAGGCGGCGGCTGCACGGAAAAAACGCCCGAAACGCCCTATGGATTTCAATCTGACGGACAGGCTCTCGGTAAAAAGTGCTGCCAGAAGAAACGGCACACCAAGCCCCACGGAATATACGGTCAGCAATGCAATACCATCGCTGACCGTTGCCGACGAGGCGCTGACAGTCAGAATGGCACCGAGAATAGGGCCAATGCAGGGCGTCCACCCGAACGCAAAAGCAAGCCCAAGCACATATGCCGAAGTCACACGCCCACCAGGCAGATCAAGATGAAAGCGTGCTTCTCGCATCATCCATGCTGGACGGAGCGTTCCCAGCATGAATAGCCCGAACAGAATGACAATGCCGCCACCAACCAGATTCATCTCGAACCGGTATCCGAGCAGGAACTGACCAAGTGCTGTTGCACTGGCCCCCAGAAGGACGAAAACCGTGGTGAAGCCCAAAACGAAACACAGGCTGAAACCAAGAGATGACAATCGACCAACTCGGATTGCCTCCGTTCTGGTCGAAAGAGAGACACCACCCGCGATATAGGAGATATATCCGGGAACCAGAGGCAGCACGCATGGCGAGAGAAACGAGATGAGGCCTGCGGCGAACGCGCTTATTATGCCGATATTGGAAAGTTCAGGCATTAATCTGTATTCCGTAAAATCAGGAACCAAGTATTCAGAGAACAGGAAGGTCAGCTTAGTAAACAGTATTGTATCCGCCCTTGTTTCAAGGCTCTTTTCCCGCTTTTGAGAACCAGTCTGTCAACCGATCCAGCCATCCCTTTTTAACAGGCGGCTTTGGGGAGTGGACAGCGTTTGTCAATCCGTTCACATAAAGGATCAGGTTGATCTGTTTGAAACCCGTGCCATGAAAAATACCGGCATGGCGGGTATTCCGGTCGATCATATGAACCATCGGCGCAGATCCGTTCCGCTGGCTCAACCTGGCGAAATCATCGGCAACGATTGCAGCGCTGATATCCGAAGATGGCGTCGTAGGCCGCCAGTTCAGCGAATCCCAAGAGGAAGCTCCTGAAAAACCTTCGGAATGAACGGTAACGAACATGACCATGTCCCGCATCGGACTAATATTCAACTGCTCCTGAATGGCGGCCAGCAGGATCTGCTGCTCTGCACAGGCAGCACCACAATTATCGGTTACGAAGCTCAAAATAAGTATCTGATCATCAAGTTCGCCCAGAACAAAACGCTCCCCGGTTTTATCGAGAAGCTCAATTTCTGGAACCGATGCGATGTCCGTTACCTCGAAATGTGGTTCCTTTTCCGCCATGACCTCGTCAAGGCGTTCACCGGGATGGTGGGCGAAAGCAGGCGAGGCAATCAATGTCAGGATCAAAAGCAACAACCGGATCATTCCGCTTCCCCCTGCGGTCCTTTGGCAGCTATGCCAAGAATGGCAACGTCAATACTGATCTCGCCTGCGTTTTCAAAGCGCAATGTCATGGGAAACTTCTCACCTTCACGGAGTTTTTCATGCAATCCCGTCAACATGAGATGCATTGCCCCCGGCGCCAGAGTGACCGGGCGGTTGGCAGGAACATCCAGAGCCATGACATGTCGCATCCGGCGAACATCATCGACCGTGACGACATCATGTATCATCACATGGTCGGCCACAGCTGTGGTGATTTCCAGAAGGCGGTCGGTCGCAGCGCTTGTGATCGTAAGATATGCCACACCCGGACGGGATGTCAGAATCGTGGCACGTGCCCAGGCGTCAGATATTTCGACAAGGTTTCCGGCAGAAACCGGTAGTGCTGATAGCAAGGTCATGACGAGGGCGATGGCTGTTCTTTTCATATTGTACTCCCATTCATGATCGCGAGAATCCGGATTGCCATGTCTTCTGCCGGCTGATCTCCTTCACGAAAGACAGTCAGGTAACGCCCATCCGGTGCCATCAGATAAAGATGCCCGGAATGGGCCATCAAATAGCCGTCCGGTGCTGTATCGTCGTCCAACTTTTCGTAATAGACCCGAAAAGCCTCGGCGGCTGCAGCGACATCCTCCTTACTACCGGTCAATCCGATCAGCGCCGGATGAAAGGCCTCGACATATTCAGCCATGACATCAGGTGTATCGCGTACCGGATCAATTGTAATGAATATCGGTGCCACACGGTCGGCTTCGGATTCCATTCGGTCAAGCGCATCCGCCATATAGGCCAGTGTGGTCGGACAAACATCAGGGCAGTGTGTGAAACCAAAAAAGACAAGTTGCCAACGCCCCGGAAAGCTTGCTTCGGTCACACGGTTTCCCTGATGATCGGTCAAGGAAAAATCAGAGTGAATGGCGGCTTCTCCCGTCCCTTCGGCCCCCGACGACATTTGCTTGCGGTCGGAAGCCTGAAAGATATATGCGCCGCCAAAGAGCAGGGCAGCAAGAACAACCATCCCCCATAATATAGAACGGATGAAACGTAACCGGTTGAAATTATTCGATGTCATGAAACGATCCCGTAGAAAATCCCGCCCGGGAATTTGTCCCAGGCGGGTGTGGTGTCACGGTATTATTTATCGGTAGACTTCGACATGTGATCGGTCATCGCAGCCATCATTTCTGTACACTGCTCCATCATCGGCCCCATCTGGCTCATCATCTTCATCATGCCCATCATTCCCTGCATGTCTCCCATGCCCGAGTTGCCGTCATGCTCCATCATCGGGGATTGCTTGTCAGGAGCTTGGTCTTCCTGGGCATAAAGGGCTGTTGTCGCCAGTCCCGTGACCATCATTGTGGCAAACGCGGTGAGTTTGATTGATTTACGCATCTCTAACATTCCTTTCGGTTGGGGATTCATCTCCCGACTGGGGCGTCACAGACGCTGCACTTGCGTCTGATACAGTCAGGGACCTTCCGGCTTCATTGCCGGGAAGACTGTTTTTCGGGATTTCATCGGAGGAAGGGGCGATATCGCTGGCGCTCTTTTTCGATGAACAGGCCTTTTTGTTCATGCACAAACCCAGCGCACACATCGCCACGCACGGCAGAACGGAAAGGAGCAATGGCGCGATACCGGCGGCAACCAGCCAGCTCCAGTTAAATGCAAGCCCAGCGACAAGTGCGGTTCCGGCCAGCACAAGTACACCGCGACGTCCCTTCAGGTAATATCGAACGGCATGAACCACGTCATGCCCAAGCGAGGTATTACCGGATTTGGCTTGTTGTATCTCGGTCATAGGAGTTCCTTCCTCAATCGGTGTAGATGTGGGATTTAAGAAAATCTATCATCTCTGCTGTCGCCCATTCGGTCGGTCCGACAAGTCGACCAAGCTCGCGGCCATTCCTGTCAATCAGAAGCGTCGTCGGTAAACCGGGGATGCCCAGAGCCGTCGTGGTTTTCATGGTTGGATCTATGAAAAGGTCCAGATGCCGGATGCCGATTTCGGTATAGAAATCTTGCACCACATCCGCTCCGGCCCGGTCGATTGATAAAGCCATAACTTTGAATACCGAATTGCCGAGTTCGGCCTGCAAGGCATCCAGGGTTAGCATTTCCTCGCGGCATGGAACACACCAGGTCGCCCAGACATTCAGCAAGACGACCGTTCCCTCGAAATCACTCAATGTCATGGGTTGACCTTCGACGTTTTCGAACCCGAACTCGGGAAGAGGCCGGGGAACATCATGCATGACAAACGAGCGCTGTTGGCTCTGCCTTCCATTGTCCGTCGCCTGATGGGAGACATTCTTTTCGTTGCGGAAAGACACCATGGTCAGAGCTGCGACAGCCACCAGTATGATGACAGCGGCAAACCCCACTTTCAGGTTCATATGCACCAAGAGGCTCTTCATCGAGGTGCCTCCGCAGTTCCGGCACCTGAGGCCTCATTACGCAATTTTTCGACCCTTGGCAGAATGGTCTCGGCCAACACTTTTTCCGTTACCGGCCCGACATGCTTGTAAGCAATGTTCCCTTTTGCATCGACAACGAAGGTCTCAGGGACGCCATAGACGCCCCAGTCAATTGCCACACGCCCGTTAATGTCCGCACCTGTTCTCGTATAGGGATCGCCAAGGCTATCGAGCCATTCTGCAGCGTCGTCAGGCTGATCCTTATAGTTCAGACCATGCAGTGGAACGGTGCCGTCGCGGGCCAGTTTCATGAACACGGGGTGTTCTTCACGGCACGCGACACACCAAGAGGCAAAAACATTGACCAGCGACACTTCACCTCTGAGATCCGTACTCGACAAACCTTGCATCCGGCCTTTTACCGGCGGAAGGTCAAATTCGGGGACTTGTCTGCCCAACAGGGCCGAGGGGAGCGTGTTGGGATCAAGAGTCAATCCTTTCCCCAGGGCCACACCCAATATCAAGGCGATGCCAAGCGGCAGAAAATAGATCAGCCGGTTGAACCGTTTCTGCGGGCGATGTTCTTTGGGGACTGCAATCATCTCGCCCTCCCGTCTTTAAGATTGAGATTATGCTGGAATTCGCGTTCTTCGTCTGACCAGACACTCTTGATATAACCGAGTACCGCGATGATCTCCTCATCACTCAGCACATCCTCAAATGCAGGCATATCGCTCTCATACCCCGGCACGACAGCGCCAACCCCGAACTTGGTGATCGCAAACAGTTCCTGATCGCTATGGCGCCATGTGTGGCCACTGGCATCGTGTGGCGGCGCGGGCATCCGCCCGGTGTCAAGGCGGCGCTTCCAGTTTTTCTGCCCCTTAAGATTTGCACCATGGCACGATGCGCAAAATTCAACATAGTCATCGTTGCCCAGTGCTATCTGTTCCGGAGTGAGCGGCTTTTCGAGAAAAGTCAGATTCTCGAGCTTCGCGCTGGCATCCATCACGCCGAACAACAAAGCCATGCCAACGCCAGCCATTAATCCGGTGACCATTGATCCGGGCGATACCGCACTCATTTCCCGCCCCGAAGATATTTAAACAACGCGAGAACGCTCATGATCAGGATCGCAAGGATCAGAAGAAACACAAGACCGCCTCCTGCCATCATCAGCATCATCATCGGGCCACCCATCATCGAACCATCCATCATCTGTCCAAAACACTCATTCATTGGCGTAAACGGCAATGCCGTCCTCTCCGAACCCATAGGTTTTCAGCGTCCCGGTTTTTTCACGTGCCATGCCCGGCGCATTTGGTGGCATGCCGGGCAGCGTGATACCCGTTATATCCGGGCGTTCATCAAGCATCCGTTCAATGATCTCGGCGGGAACCAGCCCGCTTACGACATATCCGTCAATCTCGGCCAAATGGCAGCCCAGCCCTTGCTCCGGGACACCGGCGGCAACGGATCGCTTGTCGAAATCACGATCATCGACACGGGTAACCTGATATCCATTGGTCTCAAGATATTCGCCATAGGCATCACAGCATCCGCAGTTCGGGTCCCGATAAATTGTGATCGATTTGCTTCTCTCACCAGCTACTGTCACGTTCGTTTGCGCCTCTCCTTTTCCCGGAGCAAACATTGTAAATGCAGCACTTCCGGCAACAGCCAGAATCGCAACACCTGTCACAATCACTAATTTTCTCATCTGTTTCTCCATCATCATATGTTCGCAATGGCGGTCCACGTCCTGCCACCGTCTGGGCTTTGTAAAACCCCGTCGTCATTCACAATTACGAGATCATCAGCGCGTAGCGGATGAACCGCGAGTGCTGTTGCGATAACTTCTGAACGCTTTAACCAGGTGACACCCGCATCCTGCGATTGCCAAATTCCGGATGGCAATCCGGCATAAAGTGTGGCCGGTCGCGATACCGCACTGACCAGCGCACTCACAGGTTCACCCTCAGGTAAGGGTACTTTGGGAGTTGCCTGCTTTCCGGACGCAAGAGCATCCATGGCATCGCCCGGCTGAACATCCTGCCAACGGCAGAAACAATCCGGCACACGCGTTACACCGGTATCGGTTCCGGCATATAGCCAGATCCCACCCATTCCGGTTGCCAGATCGACTGAAGACAGTGCTGTCAGATCTCGCTCGGCATTCGCTAACCATGGCCGGTCCATGACAAACACCCATGACTGACCAGCATCATCGCTCTGCCATAAGCCGTCACCGCGAATGGCGGCATATATGGTATCTGGGTTTGTCGCCGCAGTTGTGATGGCAGTGACTGCCGCTTTTGGCAGTCCTTGCCCACGCACGTCCCAACTTTTCCCGCCATCGACAGACAGAACTACGCCGCCGGTATCCAGACCGCCAACAATGCGGCCCGGCCGTTCCGGATGTGTTGTAAAAGTGAGAATGGTGCCTTCCGACACCTTCGGCAGCGCTGTCCAGTTTTGGCTCCCACTGCGATAAAGAAGCGCTGAACCGCGTGCCACGATCAGCGCATTACCGTAAAAAGCGATTGCGCTGCTTGTGCTTTTACTAGCCGCAGCAAAGGCCGTTGCGGGCAACAGGCAGAGGCCGGCACCCGCCACGAGACCGTGAAGCAGCGCACGTCGGGAAACGGGACCTGCGACTATGGTATTTTTCTTCATATGCGTATTTCTCAAGGAGTTGGAGCGATCAGACCGTAATCCGAATCCTGCTCACAAGGGTCCTATAAGGTTTGATCTTCAGAGGCCGGGCACCAGTAAAAGCGGGACGCTCAAGGCCGGGGCGGATTGCCGCCTGCTCGTTGAGTGAAGCTGAAGCTATGCTTTGGTGCATGTCGCGACTGCGCCAGGAAATACCGACCAAAGCCGACATTTTGGCACCCGTAGATCGGAAAACATGATTTCCAACCTTGTCTGAAGAAGCTATAAGGCCCACAATAAAAATTGCGAGCACAAAGCATGTCATGAGAAATCGCGGTGATGCCCCATGACACTGATATCCTCAAACCAAATCGGGTTAAAGAGATATCAGTTCAGAATGTTGGTTCTGGGAGGGAATGGATCAGGAGAGTTTGAGCGGCTGGTAAGGCTGCCTGTCGGCCCGAAATGCGCGACCGAGGCGAGCGCAGGTATTGCAACTTGTACAGGCGCAATTGCGATAGTCGATACTTGAGGACACGCAATATCGCAGTCCGGCATGCTGTCGCCGCTGCCAGAACAATCCTGACAATTGTCTATTGCCAATTCCGCCATCGGCATACCGACCTTCATAACAGCAGCATTGACCGTCTGGAAACTTGTCCCGACGGCAAAAGCAGCTATCAAAAGTATGGTCAAAAACCTGATGCGATTGAGCATAGTCTACTTCTATCCCAAGGATGCGATGCTGTCTATATCGAACTACAGTAAATCCTACTGCTGTCAATCTGGCACACCTCTGTGCCCATATCCAGAGACCAGGAGAATTGTTGGGTTACGCAGCATTTAATAAGATTTGATTGTGCTTCATCTATAAATTGATTGTTAGCAAGTCATACCCGCAGATTAGTGAATAACTCAGCACAACAGGTTGTTCATCTGTAGCGCATAACGTGATTTCATGGCGATGAATGCAGTAATCTATTGTTTTCACCTTGCTGATGGCTCAAGCAGCAGATGTAAATTCGTGAAATAGTCTGTCTTTGCCACAATATTGCCACTTGACGAAACCGGGGGAGCCCGATATTGCGTATGTTGCAATGCATCACTAAGGAACATTCCGTGCGCATCCTTTCCTGCTTTCTTGCAATCGCGATAGCCATGACAGTTCTGCTGTCGGGGGTTGAGGGTGTGCAAGCAGGTTCGGGACATGGCCATGACAATCATCACGGCGTCATGATGGATGTTTCTGATAGCTCGCAACATGATCGACGTGACATGCATGCGGATCTTTGCGGTATGGCGGTTTGCGGCCCGTTCGTTAAAGAAGTAGAAGGTGTTCTGTCTTCCAGCCCAACGGTGCTTGCGGTAACATACTGGTATCAGGACCTGACTTTGACTTCCGCAGATTTGGACGTTAGAGCCAAGCCTCCGCGTTCCTGAGATATTTCAGATTTTCCGAACATCCCTTTGCCTGGTTCAATCACTGTTCCTCGAATGAAACAGCGTTTTGCCTGAATTACAGCAGCGCAGACTGTTGTCGTGATTGAACATGGGACGAGGGCCTTCTTACTGAATATCTATTAGGAGCATGTACATGCCCAACTTCAAGAATTCCCTTATGCGTCGCGTTAGCGTTTCAACCTTTATTCTTGGCGCGCTTGTCGGTCTTCAGTCACCTGCCTTTGCGGGTGCGGGTCATAGTGGCGGTCATAATGACGGTGCATCGGAAATCGGGGCACCCGGCGAGATATCCGATGTGCGGCGCACCATCAGAATCACGATGGAAGACAATTTCTACGACAAGGAAAAAATCATTGTCCGGGGCGGTGAAACCGTTCGCTTCGTTATCGAGAACAAGGGCGAATTTGTTCACGAATTCAACATTGGAACTGCAGCCATGCATGCAGGTCATCAGGAAGAAATGATGATGATGATGGAACATGGAGCGCTTGAGGCCGACAAGATCAACATGGACATGATGGAAATGGACATGGGGAATGGAATGACCA
The DNA here is from genome assembly GCF_000421265.1 of Thalassospira lucentensis MCCC 1A00383 = DSM 14000. GTDB lineage: Bacteria > Pseudomonadota > Alphaproteobacteria > Rhodospirillales > Thalassospiraceae > Thalassospira > Thalassospira lucentensis. The sequence continues at coordinate 97,819 of NZ_ATWN01000008.1, forward strand.
TGAAGCATGACGACCCCAACAGCGTTTTGCTGGAACCGGGCAAGTCGGCTGAGGTGATCTGGACGTTCCCCAAAGATGCGGAACTTGAGTACGCATGCAATGTCCCGGGTCACTATGAAAGCGGCATGGTCGGCAAAGTCCGCCTGCAGTAATCGGTCATCCACCTTCCTGCGCCAGAGGTTTTTCTCCCTTGGGCCTCTGGCGCACCTGATCTTTTTGGATTTCAAAAAATGAAACAGAAATTTGCCCGCAGTGCCCTTTGGGGTGTGCTGGCCGCTATTGCTGTGTCTTCGACAGCCAATGCGGCGAATTACGATCTGTCTGTTGATTACGTTACAATTGATACCGGTGAAATGAAAACCACAGGTATCGGATATAATGGGTCTTCCCCTGGTCCGACCTTGCGTTTGAAGGAAGGCGAAGAGGCTGTCATCAAGGTGACCAACAATCTTGATGAGGCAACGTCCATTCACTGGCACGGACTTATTTTGCCCTATCAGATGGACGGGGTGCCGGAAATCAGCTTTCCGGGGATTGCGCCTGGTGAAACATTCACATATCGCATTCCAGTCTCGCAAAGCGGTACCTACTGGTTCCACAGCCATTCCGGTTTTCAGGAGCCGGACGGGGCGTATGGTTCGATCATTATCGAACCCAAAAAGCGAGAACCGTTCAAGTTCGACCGGGAGTATGTGGTTGTCCTGAAAGACAAGCACCCGCATTCCGGCGCACGTATTTTGCGCAACCTCAAAATGATGCCCGATTATTATAATCGCAACCAACGCACCCTTGGCGATTTCATCAGTGATGTCTCTGAAAATGGCTTCGGTGCGACGTTGTCGGAACGTGGTGACTGGGGCAGCATGCGCATGATGCCGACCGACATCGAAGATGTTCAGGGATTTGTCGGTCTGATCAACGGAAAGTCACCAGAGCAGAACTGGACAGGCCTGTTTAAGGCCAATGAACGTGTGCGCCTGCGCTTCATCAATGCATCTGCCATGACTTACTTCGACGTCCGTATTCCGGGACTTGAAATGACTGTTGTGCAGGCCGACGGCAACAACGTTCAACCGGTCAAGGTTGATGAATTCCGCATTTCGGTTGCAGAAACCTACGATGTGATTGTTCAGCCGACCGCAGATAAACCTTACGCAATCATGGCGGAATCGATGGGGCGCTCGGGTTATGCATTCGGGTCGCTGTCGCCGCAAGAAGGGCTGAAAGCTGAAATGCCAGCCAGACGCATGGACGCTCCGTTGTTGACAATGGCTGATATGGGGATGGATCACGGGAACATGCCCGGGATGGACCATTCCTCAATGAGCAGTGGTAACGAGAACAGCATGGCTGGAATGGACCATTCGAATATGGCCGGGATGGATCACTCTCAGATGGCGATGTCCAAAGATGATCCTTTCTATGCCGCTGGCAGTGGTTTGACACCAAAAGCAGCGAATGGCGGCAAGTTCTTATCTTATGCCGACTTGAAGGCACAGAAGCCCTTGTATCCGGAGCGGCCGGCAACGCGTGAAATTGAACTGCGTCTTACGGGAAACATGGAGCGCTATACTTGGTCAATCAATGGCGTCAAATACGAAGATGCAGAACCTATCCGCTTGAAATATGGCGAACGGGTACGGTTCAAGTTCGTCAATGAGACCATGATGTCACACCCGATGCATTTGCACGGGATGTGGTCAATCCTCGATACCGGTAACGGTAAATGGGATCCGGTAAAGCACACCATCAATATCAATCCAGGCATGACTGTTTATTCGGAAACCGAAGTTGATGAACCAGGGCAATGGGCGTTCCATTGTCATTTGAGCTATCACATGGCTTCTGGAATGTTCCGCAAAGTGATTGTTGAGGGCGGTCCAGCCGTCGCAGCACTTGAGAATGGAGTTCAATAACAATGAAAACCCTAACTTTGGCCGCGATTGGTGGTGGTGTTCTTGCCACGATCCTGTCCTTCTCGTTCACTGCCAAAGCAGACAATCACATCTTCTATGGCATTCAAATGGAGCAGTTTGAATACCGATCAGGTGATGAAGACGAAAATCTCTTTGTTTGGGATGGTGACGCATTTGTAGGAACCGATGAGTTGAAGCTGCGCTGGCAAGGCGAAGGCGAGCGTGATCTCAAAAACGACCTTTACGAAAACTTCGAGAACAGGCTGGTCCTGCAAACACCAATCAGTGACTTCTTTGATGCCAAGGCCGGTATTCGTCTGGATACGCCAAGCACAACAGATCGTTGGTATGGAACGGTTGGTATCATGGGGCTTGCTCCTCAATGGTTTGAAGTCGACGCTGACCTGTTTGTCAGCGAAACCGGAGACGGTAGTGCGCGACTTGATGTTGAGTACGAAGGCTTGTTGACCAATCGTTTAATCCTCACGCCTTCGCTTGAGCTGAATGCAGCATTCTCTGAGGATCGCGAAATTGAGGTCGGGCGCGGGTTTTCAAGCGCAGAAATCGGACTGCGGCTTAGCTATGATCTAATCGACCGAGCCGTTGCACCGTACATTGGGGTTGCCTATGAACGCAAACTTGGCAAAACCGCAGACTTTGCAAAAGACGACGGCGAGGATTACGAAGCAACTTACCTCGTGACCGGTCTCCGCCTTCTTTTCTAAGCTTCATATGACAGGGAGGATTTTCCTCCCTGTCTGTTTTTATCGAACCTTTTGAAGGAACCTGACACAGATGATGGAAATCGTCCACGATATGGGGCACCGTTTAACGCACTACATATCAAGCGATGCACACTGGTGGGTTCATTTTGTCTTCCATTTGGTTGTGTTTGGGGTTCCGGTTGCACTTATTATTATTCTCAGTGCAACGGGATACAGGCTTTTAAAACGCCGCAAATCTGTTCTTGCGTGGCAGGCTCAAAAATCCTTCTCAAAGAACGGAACACCGCTCCTGCAGTACATATTCAGAGCATCATGGAAACGACAGCTAAAACTGGGCCTGCTGGCAATAACGTCACTACCGGCACTTTACATGAGTCTCGAACTACCGAAGCTAATCATCAACAACGCCATAGAGTCCGGACACTTCCCAATCATGTATATGGGTATAGAACTGTCACAGACGCAGACGTTGCTTGCACTATGCATGCTGTTCCTCTTGGCAATTGGCTTACATGGTGGATTGAAATACCAGGTCAATTTGCAATCCGGTGCGTTGGCAGAACACATGTCACGCCGCCTGCGGCTCGACATCTCAAAATTCAGCTTTCGAAAGCCGTCCCCCAGAGGCGGGGAATTAATTCCGGTTATTGTTCAGGAGGTAGAGCCCGTAGCTGGGTATGCATCGGAGTCCATTGTATTACCTTTGTTACAAGGTGGCACGTTCCTGACTATTCTGGCTTTCATGCTCGTGCAAGATTTGGTCTTGGGCATCGCCGCAACAGCACTGTTGCCGCTTCAGATTTTTGTCATTCCCAGATTTCAAAAGAAAATTAATGCTTTGTCTCGAACGCGGCTGAAAGAAGTCAGGGTTCTCGGGGAGAAGATCGGGAATATCTCAAACGACCACCAGCCAAGTGCTCGGGATATTTACGGGTCGTACAAACGACTTCACGATCTTCGTCTTTCTATCCACAAAAACAAGTTCGCCATGAAGTCTTTAAACAACTTTATATCTCAGATGACGCCGTTCTTCTTTTACACAATAGGGGGGTATCTGGTGATAAAGGGCGACCTCACGCTCGGAGCACTAATCGCAGTATTAACTGCATACAAAGACATGGGCGCTCCGCTCAAAGAGCTCTTTCGTTACTATCAGGCGCAAGCCGATGCTCATGTCAGATACTCCGAAATCAAACCTTACATCTCCAAGGAAATCGAGATTACGGACAATCAGTTTGCAGATGTAACGGTTCTATCTGAAGCAGGGTAAAAAAAACTTACCCATAGTTGAGGTAGGTCAACGTAACTCGATATTCAGGGGCATATGTGTTACCTTCTGCCCAGAGGGAATTTGATCAATGAATGCACAGCAAGCACTTATACGCGCCGTACTGATCCTGCTCGTCGGGATAAGCGCTATAATGCTTGCTCCCCATATCGCAGTCGCGTCGACTGGCTCTTTTCCTGCGCATTCTGCAGAAATCAGTGGTTTTGACGTTGAACACCAGCATGACCTGACTTCGTGCTGCTCTCAGGTTTCTTGTCACTCCACATCAGCGGTCCTTACCGAGATTATCCTACCGGTTTCCGAGTTTTCACCTGTGCAGAACGGGATAGAAGAAGTGTCCCTTCAGCCGGTATCTCGGTCATGGATTTTCCAGCCTCCCATATTCTGATCCTCCCAAACAAATAGCGAATAACTGTTCTGGTTTCTGCACCTGCCGATGGCATGCGTACAGATCGAGCGTAGGTGTTCTGCACCATGCTGTTTTCAGACGGAACAGTCATACCTAAAGGTATTTATGGGATGGCAAAGAGAAATGGAAAATATTCTCAGTTGGTTGCTTTGGGGAGCCTTCATCATATTGATGATGCGCTTTGGTTGCGGTGCTCACATGTTTGGCCACAAAAAGCATAACCACAATAAGAAACAAGCGGACGGGCATGCTGAGGCGATCCGATGGGAGCACCCTCATTCCGCCGTTGACCCGGTTTGTCATAAAACTGTCGATCCGCGCATCGCCAAAACAACCATTCATGGTGGCGAAGTATTCTACTTCTGTTCAGACACCTGTCGTTCGAAATTTGAAGTGTCGCCAGATACCTCTGTCGATAGCAGCGCAATTAACCGACAAACTCACGTATCGCCAAGCTAGTTCAGCGAAATCATAGGCCGCACCAACCTGACCAAGGTTAACTAGTCCACTTGGTCTCACGTGTCTTCGAATATTTGATACATACGCATAAAACAAAGGCCCGAAGAAAATGAAAAAAGAAATCAATTGGTCAAAATATTTGGTCATCGGTTTTTTCGCAGTAGGGATCATCGCCATGACCCTGAATTCGTTTCTGCCCGGGAAAGATGACATCAAAGATCTTGAACTGACCGATAACGGGATTGCGCTCCCCAGTTTTAGCAAGGAAGCCATGGTAGGAAAGCAGCTTTTCGATATGAACTGTGTTGCTTGTCACGGACGCAATGCAACCGGTACGGAACAAGGCCCGCCGCTGATACACAGGATCTACAATCCGGGACATCATTCAGATCGCGCATTCTATCTAGCTGTTCAAAACGGGGCGAAACAACATCACTGGCCCTTCGGCGATATGCCAGCCCAACCTCAGGTAAGTTCGGAACAGGTATCGCGGATCATTCGTTATGTACGTGAGCTGCAGGAAGCAAACGGCATCATGTACCAACAACATCAAATGTGAGGCAGAGATGGATCATCAGTCAGAATACAAGAAAAATAGCATTTCGCTCGTTGGCGCCATATCCATGGGCACCGGTGTTATGATCGGGGCAGGAATTTTTGCTTTAACGGGACAAATTGCCGAACTTGCAGGAAAGTGGTTCCCGTTGTCGTTCCTGTTTGGCGCACTTGTCACTGCTTTTAGCGCATATACATATATAAAGATGTCAAATGCTTTCCCGTCCGCGGGTGGGATCGGAATGATCCTTCAAAAAGCGTACGGGTCAGGAGCCATAGCAGGTGGCGCAGCATTGCTGATGGCCTTTTCGATGGTTATCAACGAGAGTTTGGTGGCAAGAACATTCGGAACCTATGTCTTGCGCGCATTTGACTTGACAGAGTTTGAAGTTCTTATACCGGTATTGGGTGTCTGCCTGATCATTTTTGCGTACGCTGTCAACAGAGCTGGGAACAAATCGGTTGGTGTGTTTTCAATGGTCATGGCCGCATTGAAGATCGGTGGAATTGCGTCGTTCGCGATTGCAGCTCTGTGGGCTGGCGGATATTCATTCGAACCCTCATCAACCGACAGCGCGAGCTTTCCATTAGCCGGTTTTGTTGCATCAATTGCTCTTTCAATTCTAGCCTTCAAAGGGTTCACTACGATCACAAACAGCGGTGCTGAAATCGTGAACCCACACAAGAATGTTGGCCGTGCGATCACGTTCTCAATCCTGATTTGTGTTGTCGTATATATTCTCGTGGCGCTCGCTGTTGGCTCAAGCCTTGGCTTGGATGAACTCATAAAAGCCAAAGACTATGCCCTTGCCGAAGCCGCAGCACCTGCATTGGGGCCCACCGGATTTTATATGACTGTGCTACTCGCAGTCGTTGCGACGGCCTCCGGTTTGCTTGCAAGCGTGTTTGCTGTCTCAAGAATGCTCGCCATGCTGACCGACATGGAGATGATCCCACACAGTCATTTTGGAATGTCAGGTTCAATTAAAGACCACACGCTTGTTTACACGGTTGTCGTGGCAGCGCTGTTGACAATCTTTTTTGATTTAAGCCGGATCGCTTCACTTGGAGTGTTTTTCTATCTCGTCATGGATGTGCTCATCCACTGGGGATGCTTTAAGTATCTACGGCAGGAAATAGGTGCACGCGGCTTTGTTATGCTTACAGCGATTGTCTTTGACATCATCGTATTGCTCGTTTTCGCCGGCATGAAATTGCAAAGCGACCCATCCATTGTTCTCATTGCAACCTTGATGATTGTTTCTGTGTTCATTTTTGAACGTTGGTTCCTGTCAAATTGGATAAACCAGTCGGCCAAGGCGCACAGTCACGATCACTCAGGACATTGATAAACCGCAGTGACATTGAGGCATAACAGCAGGAAGCAGACCATGTCTGAGCATCATCATAAGAAGCACCAGCATCATCATAAGAAGCACCAGCATCATCATAAGAAGCACCAGCATAATCAACGAACGTCCGATCAAGCAGAACATGCAACCGATCCTGTTTGCGGTATGTCGGTCACTGTGGATTCCGATACGCCACACTCGCGGTACGGCAGTGAGACATATTATTTCTGTTCCCAAAAATGTAAGGGAAATTTCGATAGCGCTCCTGAAAGTGTATTGTCCGCAGAAGAAGAGACATCTGCTGCAAACAGCGCTTCGTCATCCGCTTCTCGCCGCTACACCTGCCCGATGCATCCAGAGATCATACGATCCGGACCTGGTTCCTGTCCGATCTGCGGAATGGCACTGGAACCGATGGATATACCAACAGAAAATGACGAACCAAACCCCGAGATTCAGGATTTCAAAAAGAGATTCTGGTTAGGCGCAGCTCTTACGGTGCCGCTGATTGTCCTAACGATGGGGCCCTTTGTTGGTTTGGGTTTCATCCGGGAAATGATTGGAGAACGCGTTACTCTTTGGGTTGAGTTAATTCTTGGAACGCCTGTCGTCCTGTGGTCTGGCTTCCCTTTCATGGTTCGTGGATGGAATTCTGTGGTGAACCGTTCTCTCAACATGTTCACATTGATCGGGATGGGTGTTAGCGCAGCTTATATATTTAGCGTCGTCGCAGTGATTTCTCCTGACATTTTTCCTGATGGATTCAGAGATGCACAGGGACATGTCGGTGTGTACTTCGAAGCTGCAGCTGTCATCGTTGTACTTGTGCTTCTTGGCCAACTGTTGGAATTGGGGGCTCGGGAACGAACCGGTTCGGCAATCAAGGCGTTATTGGGTCTTGCTGCAAAAACAGCCCGCATTATTGAAGATGATGGTTCTGAACGGGAAGTTCCTCTTGAAGATGTGACCGTCGGAATGAGCTTGAGAGTTCGTCCAGGTGACAAGATACCTGTCGATGGCGTTGTCGTTGAAGGACGATCGTCAGTTGATGAATCCATGATCTCGGGTGAACCCGTTCCAATTGAAAAGAATCCAGATGATGATGTAACCGGAGCAACAATCAACGGGAATGGCAGCCTGATTATCCAAGCCAAACGGGTTGGCAAAGATACTGTCTTGAGCCAAATCGTTGATATGGTCTCCAATGCTCAGCGAAGCAAAGCGCCAATCCAAAAGGTTGCAGACACGGTTGCAGGCAAGTTTGTGCCTGCTGTTATCCTAGTTGCTTTAGTTGCCTTCGTCGCTTGGGCCATCTGGGGACCAGATCCGTCATTGTCATACGGGCTTGTCGCAGCAGTCGCTGTTCTGATCATTGCGTGTCCTTGCGCTCTTGGTTTGGCAACACCAATGTCAATCATGACCGCTACCGGTCGTGGTGCGCAAATTGGTGTGCTCATTAAAAATGCAGAGGCCCTGGAGCGATTTGCGAAGGTCGATGTGCTCATCGTCGATAAAACCGGGACTTTGACAGAGGGTAAACCGAAACTAGCAGGTGTAATCGCTCAATCAGACTATCAGGAGGAGGAAGTTCTTTCTGCCGCTGCGGCGCTCGAAAAAGGATCCGAACATCCATTGGCTGACGCCATTGTTAGTGCTGCTCAGGAGCGCGGCTTGTCCCTTGATAAGGCAGAGGACTTTGAAGCTGTAACCGGTCAGGGCGTCACCGGAAAGGTGGATGGCAAGTCGGTTGCCCTAGGTAATAGTAAACTCCTTCAGACTCTCAATATCGATCATTCTGCTGTTGATAAAACAGCAAATGATCGGCGAGATATGGGGGAGACGGTAATGCATGTCGTTATTGATGGAAGAATTGCCGGGCTCATTTCCGTAGCCGATCCGATCAAGGACACGACATTGGAGGCTTTAAAGGCGCTCAAGAAGCAAGGCTTCAGAATCGTCATGGCAACCGGTGACAACCAACGAACAGCAAAATCCGTTGGCAATAAACTTTCCATTGACGAGATTCGGGCCGATGTCTCCCCAGAAGACAAAGCCAATTTAATTATGGAACTCAAGGCTGAAGGCCATCAGGTAGCCATGGCAGGTGACGGCGTCAACGACGCCCCTGCTCTTGCTCAGGCTGATGTCGGAATTGCGATGGGTACGGGCGCTGATGTTGCAATTGAAAGTGCTGGTTTCACCCTCGTCAAAGGTGACTTGAGCGGGATTGTTAGAGCCCGAGAACTCTCGGAAGCAACGATGCGCAATATCCGGCAAAACCTCTTCTTTGCGATGGTCTATAACGCAGCCGGTGTGCCTGTTGCTGCGGGTCTGCTCTATCCGTTCTTTGGCATTCTCATCTCACCAATGTTTGCAGCTGCAGCCATGAGCTTATCCTCGGTATCAGTCATTGCGAATGCACTGAGGTTACGTCGAGCAAGTTACTAGCATCCCAATATTGACTGATTGGGCGAGGGGTAAACCAGACAAGGCTGACTTTAATACAGGACAGTTCGCCCCTCGCCCATTTTAAATGACATACCAACCAGCACTCAGAACTTTAAATATCTTCTGATCCGTTCCCAAAACTCATCTGTCGACTTTTTACACTTGGTAGCCAGAAATCTATTTTCATCGAATTAGTGTTGATGCACTTATCTTCTAACCACCTATATAATTTGACTGAACAGTTTTTGTGTGAACAAAAATAATAATATATTTGTATTTACTCTTTTAAATCAAAGCTCTGAATAATAACGAACTATATTAAATGTAATATAAATAACGCGGGCTGCGAACTCAACACACAGTCAATTTGTTCGTTTTCATAAGCTGATGAAATCGATTGTAGGGGATAACCTCAAACGAAACCGGGCGACTTTGAGTGCCAAGTCGGGTCAGGAACTTTCGCTGCTCAAAAGGGGCAAGATCGACCCATTTCGCCGCAATCTCGATGTTACTGGCAATCCGAACAGGTTCTTGACCATATGCAGAAACCGATATGCAGAACAGGCAAAACAGCCCCCCAAAGAGATAAATCCCGCGCCGCACAAACTGCATTTATTTCTGCCTTAAAAATTTCCATTACGATGAATGAAAACGGCCAACATGGCCCAAGCTTCTATCGTCAAACTGCCAAGTATTTAGTCCCACTTTGATGACCGGGATCCCATCAACCCATTCTACATTCGGGTCATAAATCAATGATCAGTAAAACGTGACGAAAACTTTGCGCAAACTATTATGTGGCGACGACTTCAGGGCACTTCAACAATACAATCGTCCGACACCGGCTGAACGCGCTGAAGCGGGCAACAAAACACACTGATCATGATGTCGAAGGCAGGCTTGTTTGTTTTACGGATAGGTCCCTACATGCAATTATTGAGCATAAGAAGACGAAACGAAGAACGAACGTTAAGAGACACCTACCCGATTTGTCGGGATAGCAGTTCCTGTATTGCCAGAACCCTCGTGCACTGACCTCAGCCGGGCATCAAATGCCGCAATAAAGTCGCGATTTTTCAGGGTATCGTGGCATACCAAAGCCAGTTCAATGACGTGTACAGGTGGGAACGGTAGTCTCACAATAGATGGATCGTTATCAAACAGACTTGCATGCGCAATCAGCACATCAATTCGCCCTGCTCCGATCAGGTCGAACCCTTGCTTGATTGTCCGCAAACCATACCATTCAACGTCTTGCGCCAAGGGAAGTTTCATGCGTGGCAATGTCGCAAGATAGCCGACCGTCACGCTATCATCACGCAACAAATCTTCCCCCGTCCGGGCGAACATCATCATTTCAAACCTGACCTTGTGAACGGATGCAATCGTCTCAGCAGGCTCGATTGCGGCCTCGCCAACGATGCAATCAACTTGCCAACTTGCGAACAAACCATACAATCGGTCAAACGGCAGACCATCGGACCATTGTCGTCCCGACATTGCGCGCAACGTTTTGTAGAAATTCTTTTGCTCCGATGTAAGCGACAAAAGCCACGGATCGGTAACCGTGACAACATTACCAACCCGAACACTTTCCTCGCTGTCATCTTGCGCGTGCGCCTCACTGAGCCAAACAACCCCCACCACAGCTATCAAGAAAAGCACACACCAATTTCCGACAGTCACCGCCCGTAACATCATGTCGCCACCCTGATAGAAATAAAGTTCTCTTGCAGGCATGTGGCGCTGAGACTTAAAGGGTTCAAGAAGCCCCTGTTTACCGGACATCATAACCATGACATTCACAATGACTGAATTTGTCATGATTTGGTTGATAGTTTCTCGTGACTCTTGACTAGTATTCGAACGATGATGACCAAATATGTAAAACGCGCACGGCTTAAACGATGCGATAAAACGAGCAAGGTCACACGATACTGTCGCAACGTGACCATGGTGGGATACAGGTAAAACAACGTGGGAATTTGGTTATCTGATCGGAAAAGCAGACCGTGACAGCAACAGCGACAACCAAGATCGCAAATCCTCGTGACATTGCGCAAAACGTGATGACGCTGATTAATGAACTGAACCTGCAGCCAACCCCGCAGGTCTATCATGTATTTTACAGCTATCTGACCGACGAAGTTCCCGAACTCAGCCAATTGATCAAGGTGCTGATCCGCAACACCCAGGAACTTGATGAAGAAACCGTCTTTCGGATTTATCACAAGTATCTTGGAAGCAACGCACTTCAGCAAAAAATCGATCAGGGCGTAGAAGGATTGCAGGCAGCGGTAGAACGCGTTGAAGAGGCGGTTCATTCCGTTATCCGCGACACCGAAATATTCTGTGATGAAATTGACACAGCATCAAACCGGCTGACCGAAGACGGAATTTCGCCTGAAGATGTGCACTGCGTGACACAAAACCTGTCAAAGGCCACGCACACGGCGCGAAATCGTTATGGTGATTTCAACAGTAACCTTGGTGAGTACCATCAGGAAGTCCGTCGCGTGCGCAGCGAACTGGAACTGGTGCGTCGTGATGCCCTGACAGACACCCTAACCGGGATCGCCAACCGCAAGAACTTTGACACATCGCTCCGCGATGCTGTTACCTCAACCATGGAAACTGGTGTCGAGCTGTCGTTGCTAATGATCGACATTGATCACTTTAAGGCCTTCAACGATAATTTCGGTCACCGCACTGGCGATGGCGTCTTAAAAGCAGTGGCGCGAGTTCTGGTAAATTCGACCAAGGGTGCGGATACTGTTGCGCGTTATGGCGGCGAGGAATTTGCCATTATCCTGCCCGACACGTCGCTGGAAAATGCTAAAAAGCTGGCAGATAAACTTCGCAACAATGTCTCCATGCAACAGATTATCAATAAAAAAACAGGAAAGAGTTTCGGTAAGTTAACTGTTTCAATCGGCTTGACGTCCTACCGACTTGGCGAGAATATACTGGAATTTGTTGATCGTGCCGACAATGCGCTATACGAGGCAAAACAAGGTGGGCGAAATACCTGTATGTCTCAATAAAAAAACACATACCGGGTCTACCGGAAAATAAGACCATCTTTGGGCCTATCTATGCCATAAGTGGTGTGATGCGAATTTGACTTCGAGCAAACCCGATTGTGTCTCGCCAAGCCAAAATGAACAGACCGAACCTCTTATATTCGGTCTTGTGTCATACAACATAAGAATGCAATGGCTTTGCGGGGCGGAGCGACCATATGACGCGAAACAAATCCGAACGTAAAATTGAACTTGAACACAAGATTTTCAAGACGTTCGAAGAATGCCACTTTCAAAAGTCTGATATTTCAGACGAAGCTCTGTTTGTGCTGCAAATGGCCGAGGGATCGGTTGTTTCGCTGCCGTTGCGTGCTATCTGCCGCGAATTCGATATTGATGTGAATTCCAAGGATGGCGAGTTGATCAGCCTGATCGACAAGGCCCTTAATTTCATTAACATATTGCGCCCGGGCGATGACCTTCCGCTTGAAGTTCTGACCGGTGAAGCATCGTGGGATGTCGACGAAGCACATCAGGCGATTGCCTATAACCGTATCACCATGCAACTCGTGACCTGGATGTCGGGCAACGAAGAACTGATCACGGATCCTGATCAGCTCATGCAGATCGCGGAAGACCCCGGCACCAAAAAGAAGATCAATCAGGCTTTTGACGAAGTCGCCGAGAAGCTTGGATTGGGCAAGGAAAACCGCGAAGAAGTCGTCAATCTGGTTCATCAGGTTGCAGACGAACTTTCCTATGTCGAGACCTTGCGCGAGAAATATCGAAGCATCAAGATGGTTGACCGCAAGATGCAGGAACTTCGCCGCATTTACGCGCATGAAAAAGGCGTTCTGGAAACTGTTACCCAAGCCATCCGCCTGCTTGATGATGCCAAGAAGAAGTTCGAAACGACGTTTGAAGAGATTGACGCCAATACCGGCGAAATCATGTCCGTCCTGAAAAACTTTTCGTCCCAACGGCAATATATCCGCACCAAACGCGATGACCTGCATCGGCGCCTGCGCGCTTGGGAACCGCTCATTGTTCAGTGGGAAAACCTTGAGGTTGAGCGTGGCCCAGTGGCCGTTCGACTTGTGCGAGACACTTACCAGTTCCTCGCACCGCGCTTCATGAAGGTCAAACAGTGGCTTTTGATGACCAAGATGCAAGATGGCATCGCATCCGGGCAAACATTCAAAGATGAAGACGAACGCATGGGTGCGCTCAAGGGCAAGATGATGCAGTGGTAATAGAGACCTGCACAGAACACGACAGCTAAATCACAAACGAAAAATCGCGGTTTACTCCGCGATTTTTTTTGATTCTAGGCCTCTATTCTGACCCGTTCAGAATACGTCAGCTCAGCATAATTTTAAGTGCTATATGTCCATCAATCGTCGTGATGGATTTGTTCGAGGATGCAGGCACAGGTACTCTTGTATCAATGCAATAAGCGATCATTGCCGCAGCAAGTTCCGCCCCCGAGCTCGGCACGACGACCTTTTCGCCGGCATCCGATGTGATTGACATCCGCACGATGACTTCCGGCTTTTTTTCGATCTCAAGACCGCTAATCTGCCCTGACGGAAGAGGTTTGCCCGAACGACGGCGATATGCCATCAGCGCCTTGACCAGTTCACCATCTTCAAAAATGATACAGCGCATCTCGCGCATGACTGCTCACCCTGCAATTTTTCCTTAATTGCATATGGTAGTGCCAAGTAACAAAACAAACATTAACGCACGAAAGAATAACGACTTAGGGCTTTTCAAACCGGGTCGCATCCCGGTTCCGGCAGCACAATCAGCTTGATGCCAACCAAACGCCAACAGCAACCATCAAGGTTCCTGCGATGCGGTTGAGTATCCGGACATTGCCACTTTTTTCAAGGAACCGACGCAGCGAACGGCCACCTGTCGCATACAGCGTCATGCAAATCAGTTCGGTCATCAGGATGATTGCAACCAGCACCGAAAGCTGAGGCGCCATCGCATGTTCCAGACTAATAAAGGGGGGCAACAATGAAATCATGAAGGCCCAGCCTTTCGGATTGGCAATAGCCGTCACAAAGCCCTGGGTCATCAAGCCATAGGGTGTTGCCGTCTTCGCACCTGAGACTTCGGATGAAATTGCCATGCGTCCACGCGATAACCACAACTGAATGCCCAACCACGCCAGATAGCCGCCGCCGATATATTTAAAGACAGCAAATATCGCCGGGTACTGCAACATTACGGCTGCCACACCAAGTGCCGATGCCACAACAACGATCCCAACGCCGACCAGTTCGCCCATCATCATCCACAAGGTACGGCGAAGACCAATGGTCATGCCAAGTGTCAACGCAAGCGTCATGCACATGCCCGGCGTAATCGAGACAAAAAAGGCCGTCGGGATAAAGGCCCCGATCAAGGACAAACTGACCATAGAATATTCCTGTGACGGTGGGTGGCGCGCAACTGTGATACGCAAATCTCGCAATTCGCAAAATCACGGCAAAACCACTACCCGATAACGTGAAACGCAGCCAGCGTCTTTTTCAAGATAACGGCATCTCTGAAGGTAAAAAATGCCCCGTCAAAGCCAAAGATAAACCTGCGGATTGGTATGGCTCGCTAAATTCCACTCAAAAAAGCCAACAAAAGATACAAAAATTACTTGACCTTCGTGGACGCTCAAACGAAATTGGGGACGTCGCCAGCACCGTCTGGCCTAGAAAACCATTTGATGAAGACCGATGACCGCAGACAATTGCAACATTGATGCATTTGCCGATCGCGCCGAAGCCACCGCTTCGGGCGCCTTTGTGCTGTCTGCTCTCAACCTACTTTTCGGTCTACTTGGTCTCGCTGCCCTAGGCGCGCTACGACTTACACGCCCCTGAGCGAAAGACGACGGACCAGATCACGCAAACGAAGTTGATCATGGTGCCGCAGCTCAGGGGAAAAAGTCGCGCCAGATGGCCCGCACTCCTTCCAGACAGAATTTATATATACCGGGCAAGGCCCGTTTGATCAGGAAACAAGACAATGGCTAGTGCAAACGACAATCGCGTCATCATTTTTGACACCACCCTGCGTGATGGGGAACAATCCCCGGGTGCGTCGATGACGCTCGATGAGAAACTGCGTGTGGCACATGCTCTGG
The DNA here is from genome assembly GCF_000421265.1 of Thalassospira lucentensis MCCC 1A00383 = DSM 14000. Classification (GTDB taxonomy): domain Bacteria; phylum Pseudomonadota; class Alphaproteobacteria; order Rhodospirillales; family Thalassospiraceae; genus Thalassospira; species Thalassospira lucentensis. The sequence continues at coordinate 113,145 of NZ_ATWN01000008.1, forward strand.
CGGAACTGAAAGTTGACGTCATCGAAGCAGGCTTTGCCATCGCATCGAATGGCGACTTCCGATCCGTCAATGAAATCGCCAAGCAAATCAAGGGCCCGACCATCTGTTCGCTGTCCCGTGCGGCCAAGGGTGATATTGAACGCGCTGCTGAGGCGCTGGAACCTGCGGAAAACAAACGTATTCACACCTTTATCTCCACAAGCCCGCTGCACATGAAATACAAGTTGCAGATGGAACCAGAACGCGTTCTGGAAAAAGTCATCGAAAGCGTGACACTGGCACGCAAGTTCACCGACGATGTTGAATGGTCGGCAGAAGACGGCTCGCGGACAGAGCACGACTTCCTGTGCCGCTGCGTTGAAGCGGCAATTGACGCCGGAGCAACCACAATCAACATCCCCGATACGGTTGGCTATACCACCCCGACCGAATATGCCGATCTGATGACCATGCTGTTTAACCGCGTGCCAAACATCGACAAGGCAATCCTGTCGGTTCATTGCCACAATGATCTGGGCATGGCGGTATCGAATTCGCTGGCAGCGGTTCATGCCGGTGCACGTCAAATCGAATGCACCATCAATGGTTTGGGTGAACGTGCCGGGAACGCCGCACTCGAAGAAATCATCATGGCGTTGAAAACCCGCAATGATGCCTTCCCGTATGAAACCGGCATTGATTCAACCAAAATCATGAACGCATCGCGTTTGGTTTCGGCCGTTTCGGGCTTTGTTGTCCAGCCAAACAAGGCGATTGTTGGCGCGAACGCATTTGCCCATGAAAGCGGTATCCATCAGGACGGCTTCCTGAAAAATGCAGAAACCTATGAAATCATGAAGCCCGAAAGCATCGGCCTGAATAAGTCCAGTCTGGTGATGGGCAAGCATTCCGGTCGCCACGCCTTTAAGGAAAAGCTCAAGGAACTGGGCTTTACCGAACTGGGTGATAACGCCATCGAAGATGCCTTTGCGCGTTTCAAGGAACTGGCCGACAAGAAAAAAGAAGTCTACGACGACGATATCGTCGCCTTGGTCGATGATGGCATGCGTGACAACGAACACATCAAGTTCGTTGGCCTGACCGTGACCTGTGGCTCCCGCGGCCCGCAGACGGCGGAACTCAAACTGACTGTGGATGGCGAGAGCCGCACGGCGAAAACCACTGGTGATGGTCCGATTGACGCGACGTTTAATGCGATCAAGGAAATCTATCCCCATGACTGGCGCCTGAAACTCTATCAGGTTCACGCCGTGACCGAGGGTACCGACGCACAAGGCACAGTGACAGTTAAACTCGACGGTGAAGACCGCACTGTGGTTGGCAATGCATCAGACACCGACACGGTTGTCGCGTCCTGTGTTGCCTATGTCACCGCGGTTAACAAGCTGATTGAAAAAAGCAAAAGAACCGCACCGGATGCCATGGCGTCCTGATCGGTACTTTTCACAAGCTTTGAAAAAGGTGGCGGTTTCGCCACCTTTTTTTTGCGCGCTCTTTATCGCACGTCACCGGTTCTGTCTGATGCAAATATCGTGCGGTCGCACTTTGTGATATCATCTTGTGAAACCATGATCGGGGTGATGACATGCTTGGATTGCATAGTTCCGGACACTGTCGCTTGGGATTTCTGCTGGCTGGTTGCCTGCTTTGCGTGAGCACCTTCTATTCGATTGCGGGAATTCCACACGCCGCGAAAGCAGATCCGGGGCAGTCAATCATGGTCCCTGCTCAGCCTTATCCGGTAAGTGGCCTGCGCCAACGATTGATCGCCGATGGGAAAACAATCCCCGGCGTTGACGACAGCATGCAATCAGATATCCCGGCCCGCTATTTCCCGCCAAAGAACTCCGATCTGGCCCAAGACCGCAAACATGCCGCTGTTGTCGCCCTGCCCGATTGCGATGACCGATTTCCCGAAAACTGGATTTCCATTCTGCAGGATGCGGGCCTTGGCGTTTTGCTGATTTCCCCGTATCAGGCCCATCCGTCGCAGGCCTATTGTACAGAAGGTTCACTCGACAAACCCAAACACGGGGTCACCTATTGGGCATTTGATGCCCTCAGCGCACTTTCCTACCTTGCACAGCAACCAGACATCGACCCGAAACGAATTGCAGTGTTTGGCTATGGGTATGGAGCCGCCGCGGCCCAGTTCACCATTTACCGTCATGGACTGGCCAAACGCATCCCCGAACGGTTCCGTGCACTGGTCGGGCTTCGTCCGCAATGCATGTCGGAGATGGATAATTTTGTTCCAAGCTTATTGGTCGGGGTTAGGAATGACCCGTTCAATCCCCCTGCATGGTGTCAATGGCGCATTGACCGTGACCTTGAGCCCAGCCGGAAACCAGTGCAGTTGGAACTGGTGAACAGTGACGAAACAATTGAAAAACAAGCGACTCGGGAATGGCTTCCTGTTGAAAACAGTCCAGCAGTCGTATACCTTATCACGAACTTCCTGTCTGATAATGAGATTGAAGACAAAAGCGGTCAAAATTGAATTAAACCGCCAAGACCATATTCCTGATCATGTTTTTGTTGCTTTAATTCAAGAATTTGACGCGCCTTAATTATTCCTCAATCCCCTGAGCAGATTATTCGTGCATCGGCTTAATCCTTGCGCTATCAAAGCCGGTACATTCGTATTCAAGATTTTACTATTAACCGGGGCATAGGGCAGGAATGTTTTCCAAGCTTCTTGGGGTTTTATCCTCCGACATGGCGGTGGATTTGGGCACCGCTAACACACTGGTTTACGTCAAAGGGCGAGGCATTGTCCTTAACGAACCATCCGTGGTGGCCATTACCGACGAAAAAGGCAAGAAACAAGTTCTTGCCGTTGGTGAAGAAGCCAAACAAATGCTCGGTCGTACTCCGGGGTATATTCAGGCGATCCGTCCGCTTCGTGACGGTGTCATCGCCGAGTTCCATATCGCCGAAGAAATGATCAAACACTTTATCCGCAAAGTGCATGGTCGTCGTAACTTCGCGAGCCCGGAAGTCATCATCTGCGTTCCATCTGGTTCGACCGCTGTTGAACGCCGTGCAATTCAGGAAAGTGCTGAAAGTGCTGGCGCGCGTAAGGTCTGGCTGATTGACGAACCGATGGCTGCGGCTATTGGTGCCGGTCTTCCAGTTACCGAACCGACCGGCTCGATGGTTGTTGATATCGGTGGTGGTACGACCGAAGTCGCCGTTCTGTCGCTTGGTGGTATTGTTTATGCCCGCTCAGTACGTGTTGGTGGCGACAAAATGGATGAGGCAATCATCGCCTATATCCGTCGCACCCATAACCTGCTGGTTGGCGAAAGCACGGCTGAGCGCATCAAAAAGGAAATCGGTTCTGCATGCGCACCCGATGATGGTGATGGTGCAACGGTTGAAATCCGTGGCCGTGACTTGATGAATGGTGTGCCAAAAGAACTGATGATTTCCGAACGTCAGATCGCTGAAAGCCTGGCCGAGCCGGTTTCTGCAATTATCGAGGCCGTCAAGGTCGCGCTTGAGCAGACGCCACCGGAACTGGCTGCTGATATCGTTGACAAGGGCATCGTGCTTACCGGTGGTGGAGCAATGCTTGGCAATCTTGATTATGTCTTGCGTCATGCAACCGGACTTCCGGTTTCGATTGCGGATGATCCTCTTTCCTGTGTTGCGCTCGGTACCGGTCGCGCACTTGAAGAGAAAAAGATGCTGCGCAACGTTCTGCACACAGCGTACTAAACCAGATCTGATCGAAAAACTTTTCACCGGGTCGTATCCACACTGGACGCGACTCGGTGATTTCGTTAAGGTTGGGTATCCTGATGGGATATTCGATAACCTTTCTCGAAATGCGAGGAATACTCTTGGCACAGCATGGCGGTCCGCAGCAGCGTATCTTTTCGCCGTTACGTACGGCGCTTCACCGCTTCGCTTTCATTCTGTTGATCTTTTCGGCCTTTGGACTAATGCTTTTGGGCAAGGCCGATACAGTCCTGATTGAACGCATTCGGGCCGCATCGGCCGACCTTGTGTCGCCGGTGATGAATATCGTGTCCCGTCCCGCATCCAGTATCAACGAAATTACCGACAAAGCTTACAACCTCGCACATCTATACGAGGAAAATGAACGCCTGCGCCGTGAAAACTTGCAATTGCTGGCATGGCAGCAAGCCGCGCGTAATTTGTCGCACGAAAACGCCCGCCTGCGTGAACTGGCGCACTACACAACCCCACCCTCGCTGCATCTTGTGACCTCACGCGTGATTGCGGATATGGGGGGTGCTTATGCACACAGCCTGATGATTTCGGCAGGATCGCGTGACGGGGTGATTAAGGGACAGGCGGTTATCGCCGATGAAGGCCTTGTCGGGCGCATTGCCGAAGCCGGGTATCAGGCTTCGCGTGTGCTTTTGATTACCGACATCAATTCGCGCGTTCCGGTCATTGTTGAGAATTCGCGCGATCGCGCATTTGTATCAGGCGACAACACCACCCGCCCGCTTCTGACATTCCTGACGGCGGATGCAACGGTCGCACCGGGTGACCGCATTCTGACGTCCGGCCATGGTGGTGCATTCCCGCCGGGTATTCCGGTTGGCGTTGTATCGTCGGTTTCGGAAAATGCGGTGCGTATTGCCCCGCTGTTCCGCCGTCATCAGCTTGAATACCTGCGTGTTGCCAATTACGGCCTGCATGGCATCCTGAGTGAGCAACGCATTCGCCAAAGTCAGGCACCATCGAACACCGATGCCACCAACCTTGCACCTGACATCCCCGCCGGTGTTGGTGTAGTGCCCAAGGAATCCGAGATTGATGCCCACAAACCGATGTTCAAACCACCGGCCCCAGAAGGGGATCGTCCGTGAAACCCGGCGTCTGGCATAGACTGGACGTTATTGCACGCGGTCTTCTCCCGGCGTTTAGTGTTTTCGTCCTGCTTCTGATCAATCTGCTGCCCGTCAGCCTGCCCCTGCTCTCGACGGCCTCACCTTCTTTGGCGTTGATGGCGGTATTTTACTGGTCTGTGAACCGCCCTGATCTTCTTACCGCCTTAACAGCCTTTTTCCTTGGTCTTTTACAGGACCTTCTGATGGGATTACCTTTGGGGGTCAGCTCACTCGTGTTGCTGCTTGTCCAGACCGGCTCGGCCAGTCAGGGGCGATTTTTCCACAATAAGTCGTTCAGCGTGATGTGGTGGGGCTTTGCACTGGTGGCGATTCCAGCCTTACTGGTGCAGTGGTTGCTAAGCTCAGCCCTGATCGGGGCCCTTTTGCCGATCAAGGCGACTTTGATCAGTTATGTGCTCACGTCGTTACTTTTCCCACTTGTGGCATGGGGGTTGGCCCGTGCCCAGAACAGCTTGCTGCGCTATATATAGGCAACAGCATCATGCACAGAAAAATCTGGCAAAGTTGATGTTTTGGCAACGGTGATCCGTTATGATGTAACAAGATGGTTTCCAAGCAGCGACAAGCCAGATAGAACGGCTCAAACGACCGGGTTTTGCCCTACATTATCGAGCATAGACAGGTAATCTTCGCCCATGTGGCACCGCGATTCAGACAGATTCAGATTATTCACCCGACGCGCCCTGATGCTGGGTGCGGGCAAGGGATTATTGCTGACCGGTCTGGCTGCGCGCATGTACTACCTTCAGGTGCTTGAAAGTGACCGGTACCGGACACTAGCCGATGAAAACCGTATTTCTCATCGCTTGCTGCCACCGCCACGCGGCCTGATTACCGACCGGTTCGGCGCGCAGCTGGCAGTGAACCGTCAGAATTATCACATCATGATTGTGCGCGAACAAACACCTGACGTGCGCCGTACACTTGAAATCCTTAATCAGATTATTGATCTTGGCCCAGGTATCATCGAACGGGTTGAACGCGACGTTGCAAAGCGGCGGTCCTTTGTTCCGGTAACCGTTCGCGACAATCTGACATGGGATGAAGTCGCACGGGTTGGTGTTAACGCACCCGACCTGCCCGGCCTTATCATTGATGCCGGTCGATCACGTGATTACCCGGAAGGACCGCACCTTGCCCACACGCTGGGGTATGTTGCCGCTGTTTCCGAAAAGGAACTTAACGGCGATCCGCTTTTGGAATTGCCGGGCTTTACCATCGGTAAAAGCGGCATTGAAAAGGTTTATGATCTGGCACTGCGGGGGAAAGCAGGAACAAGTCAGGTCGAAGTCAATGCCCTGGGCCGCGTGATCCGCGAACTTGAACGCGAAGAAGGCGAAAGCGGTAACACCGTTGTCATGACGCTTGATCTTGAATTGCAACGTTATGCCAATCAACGGCTTTCAAGACAGGAAAGCGCATCTGCGGTCGTTATGGACATCCATAATGGCGAGGTGCTCGCCATGGCGTCCCACCCGGCCTATGACCCCAACGCTTTTACCACTGGCATTTCGCACAGACTTTGGAATTCTCTGGTCAACAATCCCTATTCACCGCTGTCAAACAAGGCTGTGAACGGCACCTATGCTCCCGGTTCGACATTTAAGATGTGCGTTGCCTTGGCGGGACTTGAATCTGGCATCATTTCAGCGGACCAGAGGTTCTTCTGTAACGGGTATCTCGATTTGGGCAATGCCCGTTTCCACTGCTGGAAGCGCGGCGGGCATGGTTGGGTCAACATGCATAACTCGCTCAAGCATTCCTGCGATGTCTATTACTATGAAATTTCCCAGAAAATTGGCATTGATCGGATTGCAGCGATGGCCAATAAGCTTGGCCTGGGTACAGAAACCGGCATTGACCTTCCCAATGAACGCAGTGGCCTGATCCCGACCAAAGACTGGAAAGAGATCCAGCTCGGCAAACGCTGGCAAGGCGGCGAAACTCTGATTGCATCCATTGGTCAGGGGTATGTTTTAACCACCCCGCTTCAGCTTTGCACCATGACGGCGCGTATTGCATCGGGTAAAGCCGTTAAACCCCATCTGACGCGTGATCATGTGGCACCGGATGGCATTTCAAGCCGCCAGAACGAAGAATTCCCCGACCTCCAGATCAGCCGTGCCAGTCTTGCCCGCGTACGCGACGGCATGAACGGGGTCAGTAACGAACTACACGGAACAGGGTATCGGGCGCGCATTGACATCAAAGGCATGGAACTGGCGGGTAAAAGCGGCACCAGCCAGGTCCGCCGGATCACCATGCGCGAACGCCAGACCACCGGTGTTCTGGACAATGATGACTTACCATGGAAATATCGCGATCACGCTCTGTTTGTTGCCTTTGCCCCGATTGAAAATCCACGCTATGCATGTGCAGTTGTGGTCGATCATGGCGGCGGTGGGTCGTCAGTCGCAGCCCCGATTGTCCGTGACCTTTTGATCAAGGCGCAGGAACTACAATCTGCCAGACCGGGGATATCAGCAGCCGATCTGCCAGCCAGCGCTCAGCTTCGTCCAAAGCCGCCACAGTCCGAAGAAGGCGAGGGTTAGTCACATGCCGTTTAGCAAATATCGCATTGGTGAAGACCCAGACTACGTTCCAATCGGACGCCGTCTCTTACTCCTGAACTGGACACTGGTTGCCTTAATCACGGCGCTTTCGGGGATCGGGTTTGCCATGCTGTATTCGGCAGCAAACGGATCGCTTGAGCCATGGGCAGAACGTCAGATGATGCGTTTTGGCATTGGTGCGGCCTTGATGATCATCATCGCGATAACCGATATCCGCATCTGGCTCAAACTGGCCTATCTGTCCTATTTCGTTGCCCTTGTGCTCCTTGTCGGGGTCGAAATCAAAGGCGATATCGGCATGGGTGCACAGCGCTGGATCAACCTTGGCTTTTTCCAACTGCAACCATCCGAACTGATGAAAATCTCGTTGGTTCTGGCCTTGGCACGTTATTTCCATGGCCTCACAGTTGAGGAAACCGGGCGCATTACATTGCTGCTTCCCCCTCTTTTGATGGTTCTGGCCCCGGCAGCCCTTGTGCTGCGCCAGCCTGACCTTGGAACCGCGTTGCTGCTGGTTGCTGGCGGCGGCGTGATCTTCTGGCTTGCCGGGGTTCGGATGTGGAAATTTGGCCTCATTCTGGGCAGTGCGCTTGCCGCCATTCCGATCGGCTGGCAATTCCTGCGTGACTATCAGAAGAACCGTGTCCTGACGTTTATGAACCCGGAAAATGATCCCTTGGGTGCGGGGTATCACATTACCCAATCAAAGATTGCTTTGGGGTCAGGCGGCCTCTTTGGCAAGGGGTTCATGCTTGGGTCACAAAGCCACCTTAACTTCCTGCCTGAAAAGCAGACCGACTTTATCTTTACCATGCTTGGCGAAGAATTCGGTCTTGTTGGTGGCCTTGCCTTACTAATGCTTTATGCCCTGGTCATTACCTATGGCTATGTGATTGCGCTTCGTTGTCGTAATCAATTTGGCCGCATGGTTGCCATTGGGGTGACATCGACATTCTTTTTATATGTCTTCATCAACATCGCGATGGTCATGGGGCTGATCCCGGTTGTTGGCGTGCCTTTACCGTTGGTGTCTTATGGTGGCACCGTAATGATGACCATTCTGGTCAGCTTTGGCCTTTTGATGAGTGTGTCCATCCACCGCGATATTCGCATCTCGCGACAGGGTAATGACGACGGACGTCAGTAGCCCGAAGGCATCAGGTACCCGTGACCACGCCGAGCATTTCAGAAATTATGATTTCAACGGTGCTTAGGTATAAGACAGGTCATGCGTTGATCTGTTCGAAAAGCATCTCGAAATCGGTCAGGACACAGCGATTGCGACCGGTTTCCTTGGCATTATACAGCGCACGGTCCGCCAGCGAATAAATCAGAGCTGAAATATCGCTGTTCTCGCGGGATTTAAGCGCGTCAAGATTGCGAACAACCTTGCCATCAAGTGCTGCCGCACTGGCACTCGATGGAAGCCCCGCCACACCAAAACTCGCGGTATATGAAAGTTTGTTCCCACCATAACTGACGTATGATTTCTCAAACTCCGCGCGCAAACGTTCCGCAAGCTTCATCGCACCATCAAGTTCTTCACCGGGCAAAAGAACGGCAAATTCCTCGCCGCCCATGCGGGCAGGCAAATCAATATCTCGCAATGTCGCCTTCATTGATGTTGCCAAGGCAACAAGTACAGCATCGCCAGCCTGATGGCCGTGGGTGTCATTGAAATTCTTGAACCGGTCAATATCAAGCAGGATAACCGACATCGGTGTATCACGACGGCGCCAGACAGAGATGGCTTCTTCAAGACGCACAAGATAGGCCCGCCGGTTTGGAAGCCCCGTCAGCGGATCAGTCGATGCCAGAACTTCAAGTTTTTGCATCGCATCTTTTAGTTCCTCTGTGCGTTGCTGTACCCTGGCTTCAAGATTGACGTTGGCGTCCTGCAATTCGTCGCGTGCACGGCGCAACTGGCCAACTTGCCCACGGATCATGCCAAACAAGCCAACCGTAACCGACCCCAACAATTGAATTTCATCGTCGTGGCGATGATGCGGGGGCATTTCCATCGGACGGTCGTAATCGGTTGGGTCTGCCTTGATAATATAATCACCAAGATGCACAAGCGGCCGGGAAAACACGTAATAGCTCATCGCAGCAAAGGCCATGGCCATCATGACAGCAAGGATCATATTGCTTAGGAATGACCATGCGACACGCGACATAAAGCTTGAAACATAGACCTGCGGGTTCAGCTCAATGATCATTTCACCGCTGACTGTTGCAGATTGCGCATCTGGATCGCGCACGGGAATGACAACAGTCTGAAGCCCACCAAACAGCTTTTCCGCCCACCGCGACGCCGGTATCTGTCCCAATGGGCGCTTTTTCTCAAAGAAAATACCGTGCTCTGCGTCCGTAAGCGTAATCCGCGCAATCGATCTTTGGTTGAGCATTCCGCGCGCCATCACATCGGCAAGTTCACGATCACTCTTATTAAGAACTTCCATTGCAACAGGCACGTTGCTGGCGATTGTGCGCTGATTGGCCTGCGTATATACGCCGTACAGCCACCCATAGTCATTGTAGGCCTGAAACGCCGTGATCAGGAGGCCAAGGATCGCGGCAAGAAATAACGAATACTTCAACTGACGCGCCGCAATGGTACTGCCCAGCTTCAATCCGGCCAGCGCATCATCATGCTTGTCATCGGGTTGAAGCACCACTCCAGTATCCTTTTCTTTTCTGCCATATATCTTGGGATAGGTTATTTAGTCTTTAGAAAGAGTGTGAGCCAAACCTTCTACACCAAAGTAATAGTCACGTCCCGAGGTCTGATGTTCAAGGCTGAACTGGGAAAAATCGATATTTTTCCAGTCTCGTGTGCCAAAGATGCGTTCGAAATGCGCAAGGTTTCCTTGATTAACCGCCTCCATCCTAAACGATATCTCTGGATGATCATGGAGCACTTCAACGCCTGCGATATAATCATTTAGCAAAACCATCACCCACGCGCCGGCAAGAAAGTGCCCGCCATGGGTCATGGTCATTTTCCCATTCGCAACATTTTGCATGCCCTTTTCCGACCAATTCAGGCCACCAACAAACACATCCGTGCCCGCCGTCATACCAGCCTGTTCAATCGCGGCAATCGCGCCAAGTGCAATATCGTCATTTGCCGCCCAGACAGCGTCCAGACATTGGCCACCAGCAATCCAGGCCGCCGTTTGCCGATACGCCTCTTCAAAAGACCAATTGGCCACCAAACGACGTTTTTCATTCAAAACAGGAAATTGCTTGAGAGCAAGATCAAGGCCTTCAAGCCGTTGAAGGGATGCTGGCGTGTGCCGATCCCCGGCAATCGACAGCAGGCAAATTGTTCGTGGCAGGCCACCGGTATGCGATAAGCGCACCCCATCGATCAAAGACTGTGCAATTTCAAACCCTGCCCGCTCATTGTCAGGCGTCAAGGTGAAAATCAGTCCTGACACATCCCCGGTTACCTGAGCGATGTTTTCTTTCTGCTGCTTGGTCAGACCATTGAGTAGCATGATAACCGGAATGCTGCGTTTCTCGGCTTCCAGAACAATGCGTGAGCCTTGCTGATGTTCGTTGACGGCAATGATATAATCGGCGGGTGGGTTCATATCGAAAGCGCTCTGAGCACTATCGATCATCTTTTTTTGGTCACGGTTACTGTCAAAGACGAACAGATCAAATCCAAACTGATCTGCGGCAACCTGCATTGTATCGCGGACATCCTTCCAGAAGCCACGATCACCATATCCCGGATTGATAAAGGCAACACGCACCCGATCAGACGTTTGAACAGTATCATTGGCCTGCGCAAAAGCTGGCATACCCCATGACAACACAACCCCAAACATCAGGCACAGCAGAGAAAACCGCACGTCTCACCCCCAGAACAAACAGATCAACAGCACGCACAAGCCCGCGCCATCCGATTGGGCATCCAATAGACAATTCCCGCCAGCAGGTCAAACCCGCCAGCGTGTTAACTGTCGATTGTAACGCGTGATACTGTGCATTTCACAGTTTGAGCTCGGGAATTCATTCCATGGCTTCGGAAAACAGCAGTTCAAACTGCTGATTTATTGCATTTCCAGCAGAACTTCTTGCTGTACAGCCCGAAAAAGCGCGGCATGATCAAGATTAACATAGTCAACCTGCCATCGCACCAGTTCAGCAAACAGCTCGGTATTGGGCGTATCGATGAAAATCATTGTTTCAAGGCCACGTTTTTTAGCCTCTAGAACATCGTCGTGCGTGATGTTGCTTTCAAGAAACTCGAATATATGGCCGTGTTCGTGATGGATAGCTTTTTCAAGTGATCCTGCGACATGCAATTGGATGTTGCGGCGGATTTCCGGCGCAATGGTTCGGTATTCTTGGCGAATTTCGGCTGAAAATGATCCAAGGAAGGCATCATCTGGCGACCCGAAGTTCCGCAGCATTTTGATCACCGCGGGAACATCGGCTTGTTTGATCTCGCAATAGATTTTGCAAAGCCCTTTGATGCGGCCGAGAAATTCGTCCAGACGCGGCACCTTCTCGCCCGCGAAATCCGGCGAAAACCAACTCCCTGCATCAAGGTCATCAATCTGCTCACTGGTCATTTCGGCAATAAGGCCGGTGCCATTGGTGGTCCGGTCGACGGTGTCATCGTGTATGACATACAAAACGCCATCGGCAGATTGCCGCACATCAAATTCGATATAATCGGCCCCGGCCATCACCGCCTTTTGTGCGCTGGCAAGCGTATTTTCCGGCGCGCTTAAACTGTCACCTCGATGCGATACGACCAATACCGGTTTCACAGCTGTCACCTTTCAAAGACCAAGACTGCTGAAAGGTAAGTCACGCCATACAACCCCGACAAGGTCGACCGAACAATTTCATCAAAGCGTTATAAAAGCCCCGACTGAAACCAGATGCTCACAGGCTTTAGGACAGACTGTTTTGTACGCTGCTTAATGCGCGTGCGAGTTCTTCATTGCTCATGTCCGCACGGTTTTCGATGCCACGCTTCTGCGCCAAATGATACAAATCGTCGCGTCGCCAGCTCTCATAGGCGGGGGCATTCCTGCGTCGATAGGTTGGCGTATGCACGTCACTCTCGCCTGAGATTTTTTTCAAGCTCGCCACTTTAACCTCCTTTATGGGATGGTCCTGAGCGTAGGCGGCACGAGCTTTTCCCACGATAGAAAACGTGCCGTTATCTTTCATGTAGGCAACCGTGCAGGAATGTCTATTGCCCACATCTTAGTTTTTGGTGCCAAGCAGCTTAAGCATCAGATGAAAAACAACAAAAAAAGTTACTTCCCATCAACAGAAACGATTTGTCATTATTTTATCGTTGAAACGTTTATTTTTCTATTTGAGGTGCGAATTCTCTGTTAGCTTTTGGCAAAGACATCATCAGGGGCTCCGTCTATGGCATTGCATTTTGAACGTCACGAACTCGCAACCCGTCGTGCGCGTACCATTGAAAAACTTGAAAAATCGGGGCTCGATGGGATCCTGATGTTTCGTCAGGAAAGCATGTTCTATCTGACCGGATATGACACCTTCGGCTATGTTTTCTTTCAATGTCTGTATCTTGGCGCGGATGGAAAGGTTGCCCTGATCACCCGTGCACCAGACCTTCGTCAGGCACAACACACATCCGATATCGAAGACATTCGTATCTGGGTCGATGGACCGGACGTAAACCCGGCAGTGCAATTGCGCGACATGCTTGCCGAGTTTGGCTGTTCTGGCAAAAAGCTTGGTGTTGAGTATGAGGCTTACGGCCTAACCGCAGCCAATGGTAAGAAACTAGAATCCGCACTTGATGGTTTCTGCCAGCTTGAAGATGCATCGCGGCTTGTTTCGGAATTGCGCGTTGTCAAAAGCCCGGCGGAACTTGACTATATTCGCACCGCCGCCAGTCTTGCCGATGACGCATGGGATGCGGCCCTTTCAACCGTCCATGCCGGTGCATTCGAAGGCGACATTCTTGCTGCTATGCAAGGTGCGGTATTTGCCGGTGGCGGGGATTACCCGGGCAATGAATTTATCATTGGTGCGGGTCGCGATGCACTTTTGTGCCGCTATTTCACCGGCCGCAAACATATTGCCGACACCGATCAGATCACACTCGAATGGGCTGGGGCCTATCGCCATTATCACGCGGCAATGATGCGCACCATTCCGGTCGGCGATGCCCTGCCTCGTCATATCGAAATGCATAAGGTCGCAACCGATGCCTTGGCCGCCTGCCGCGAGGCATTGCGCCCGGGCGAGCCCATCGGCAAGGTTTTTGATGCCTATGCCCGTGTTTGCGATACTGGCGGCATGAAGGATCACCGCCTGAATGCCTGCGGCTATTCAATGGGGACGACATTTGCCCCGAACTGGATGGATTGGCCGATGTTCTATCACGGCAACCCGGTCATTGCCGAACCGGGCATGGTTTTCTTCCTGCACATGATCCTGATGGACAGCGACAGCGGGATTGCGATGTGCCCCGGTCATTCGGTCATCGTGACGGAAACCGGCAATGAAAGCGTCTCACGCCACGGCCATGACCTGATCACCCGTTAGGTCAGACACTAAAAAGGAGGGTGGCAATGATCCACCCTCCTAAATCCTGCAACAGCATTCATATCGGCAGTTCTGGCACAGCGCGTCAAACGCGCAATGCTGCATGCATTTCAGCAATCGTGTCTTCGGCCAGTTTATCAAGCTCGGCAATACGGGCATGAATTGCATCATCAAATGCACCGTCATATTTTTCAAGTTCACGTGCATCGTCTGCCAGCTTCTGTGCGGCAAGGTTTCCCGCCATGCCCTTAATGGTGTGTGCGGCCCGGCGCAGAGCTTCGCGATCGCCGCTATTGATCGCCTCAACGATCTTGCCACGCTCTTCCTGATAGGACGCAGGCAACAGATTAATCAGCATCGAAAATTGATCTTTTCCAAGCGCTGAACACATTTCATCGAACCGGCTGTTATCAATCAAATTCATTATTGTCTCTTTGTCTGCACTGCGTTGGTCATCATCAACATTATCAGCAGTTTTGCCATCCGAGTTCGGTATATGGTCCTTTAGCGATGACATGTCACCCAAAGCTACATCATCTGATGCATCCGGTGTCTTGGTATCAGTTGCTCGTGCAGTCGGCGCCTTGGGCTGCAATGCCAGTTCCAAGGGAACCACATCAACCTGATCGCTTTCCAACCGAGGAGAAATACGTGGACGGTTGCGCAGGAATCTCAAAAGTGTGCTGTAAAGCTTACGTTCTTCCACCGGTTTGGTCAGGACATCATCCATCCCCGCCGCCAGAAAATCGCGATGCCGGTCGTTAAAGGCATCTGCCGTCACACAAATAATCGGAATGCGCAAACCACCTGAGAACCGTTCAAGTTCACGGATATGGCGGGTCGCACCCTCGCCATCAAGAACCGGCATATGTGCATCCATCAGGATGATGTCATAGTCATTATTACGAAATGCCTGAACAGCTTCGCGACCGTTGGGTACGACTTCAACGATCAAATCATGCCGCTTGATCATTGCCGCAATTACCTTGGCATTGATTTCGTTGTCTTCGACGACAAGAACCCGCGCACCGGCCAAGACAGTACCGCCGTCATCGACAACTTTTTCGTAATGTGGATGGTTTTCAGTGCTTTCGATTTCGGTCATAAATGGAAGCCAAAGGTCAAACCGCGTACCTTGCCGTTCAACACTGCTAACCGTCATTTTTCCGCCCATAAGCTCCGTCAGGCTAAAGGCAATCGACAGCCCAAGTCCGGTTCCACCATATTGACGCATTGTCGAATTATCGGCCTGAGTGAAAGGCGCGAAAATCTGGGACAGCCGTTCCTGGGCTATTCCAATACCGGTGTCGATCACCGCGAAATGATACAATATCTCGCCGTCTCGAAGGCTGCGCACACCTTCTTCAGGCTTGTGATCCGGATCTATTTTATTGATTTCAAGGCGAACCGAACCTTTGCGGGTAAATTTCACCGCATTGGACAACAGGTTCCACAAAATCTGACGCAGGCGGACTTCATCCCCCCAAAAGACAAGGTTCTCAAGCGCCCCGTCTTGGCAAATCACCGACAGGTTCTTTTCCGCCGCAATGGTTCCGACAAAGTTTTTCAAATCGGAGGTCACGTCGGACGGGTAAAATGACCGGTTCTCGAGTTCTACCCGACCAGACTCGATCTTGCTCATATCGAGAATATCATTAAGCAAAGCCATCAACGCCCTGCCCGATGACAAAATACCATCAACCCGTTCGCGCTGATCGTTATCAAGGCGCGTGTCATGGAGCAATTGTGCAAGCCCGAGAACACCATTGAGCGGTGTACGAATTTCATGGCTCATAGTTGCCAGAAATTCACTTTTGGCCGAACTGGCAAGATATGACTGGCGATAATGGTTGCGCAAGGACAGCAGAACAAAACCCAAGGCAAGGCTATAGCTTATAATCCGTGACGGGATAATGAACCGGGCAATCAGCTCCACGCTATCAGCTTCAAAGACAAACAAGGCCAAGTGATTGAATGTGCCGATTAACATGCTCGTACATAGCATCGCCTCAGCCAGCGAAAAGCGCACAGAACAACGCACCATATAACCGGCGGCACCGATCGCCATCAACATCGCCGTCGGCGCCAGTATCAGGGTCCCGACATCATACAGTACATGCTGCATACCGAAGTTGATGCCAGGATGCAGCGAAATGGGAACCATCATGGCCAAGCCGCCGACAACCAAAATAACAATCGTTGCAACGACGACGCGATCCTGAACAAAAATCTGATCGTTTTTATTCGCGGCGTGCCAGCTCATCACCATCATAAATGCCGCAGCAAACCGCATGACCAAAACCAAAAGTCCAACGAATGTTCCAATGGCCTGTTCACGGCCAAGAACAAATTGATCCCCAAGCAGATGCGGTATGCCCAGAATGTCGCCGATCAGTAAGAACAACATGATCAAAACGACAAAAACATACTGTTTGCGTTTGGTCAGTTCGTAAACCATCCAGCTGATTGCAAGCGTCAGCAAGGCAATGGTTTCCACCATGGCAATCATCGAAAAAGTGAACATGCCAACGGTCGCGTCAGACAGCGATGAGTAAAAAAGAAAAATCGGCGTGATGGCCAAAAAGACTGCCAGAGTGATACCCGCACAGGTCAGTATCCGAAGCATTTAGGCACCCTTTTTCCCCATTGCGTCACTGGGGATCAAACACCCCGGACAATCGCGCATTGCTCAAGAACGGCCTTTGCCCATTTAACGGTTTCCTGGGCGATCGATTGCATGTGTTTGTATTTTTCAAACTGTGACGCAATCAATTCCAGACGTTGCAGAAATTCCGGAGGCCGATCCAGTTCCAAAAGCTGTTCTGCAAGTGGGTCAAAGGCGGCATTCTGAAATTCCAGTGAAAGACTTATTCTGGGTTCTGTCGCATGTCTGGATGCGCGCCCGCCCCAGTGGTACAAGTCCTGTCGCCACCCCATCACCGCGCCGGGACTGGCTGGCAATGCCCGAACGTCCTGCAAATTCACATCTTTTGGTTTAGTAACATTACGAGCATAACACCTCTCAAAAGAACGCGGCAATACATACATGCAACCGTTCTGTGGTGTCGCAACGCTAAGTGGCACCCAAAGTGACAAACTGATTACCATGTCATCGCCAAACGCGCTTTCGCCCTGATAATCGCGATGTGGAGGCCACCCACGCCCATCCTCATGCGGGTCAACGTGCCACGCCCAGAAATGCGGTAAAAGTGCCAGCCGGTCGCCAAGGAAATGACTAAGCAATGGACGCAGACGCATAAAGATCTGCCACGCCTCGTCATAAAGATAAATCATGGCGGGCGGCAAATCATGGCGCACAAGAGTTTCGATCCCCTCACACAATGTCGCCAGCGCATCGGTTGGCAGGATGTCCTCAATCAGGAAATATCCTTCGTCCCAAAATCGCTCAGACAATTCCGATACATCGAAACCATCACTCAATGCCCCAACTGTCGCGACATCGACACATCCGTTTTGCGAATTGGTGATCGAAAGCTGCGGGTTGATCTTTTGCCATTCATCTGGCTGTGTGGCGTTTTTCGGTGTGATCATCGGTCAATGTCCGGTATTGAGAGTGGCCGGACGATACGCAGTCAACACAACCAAGGCAAGTGCGTCTTGCCTGCCTTCTGGTTATGGTGACCCAAGATCGATCCGAGGTTGATCGGAAAATGCCATCATCACGAAACTGGGGTCATCGCTGCCGATGACAGAGTAGATGACAGACAAGACAATGCATAAAACCCAAACGCCCCCGATAGATACAACGCCCATCAATCACGGTGGGTCGATTGATCTTGCCGCGCAAAAATACGGCATCGCGGTTGAAAACTGGCTTGATCTGTCAACCGGCATCAATCCGGTTGGATATCCTGTTCCCCAAATTGCACCCCATCATTGGCAGCGCCTGCCACTTGGCAGCGAATTGGCGGCGCTCAAAAACGCTGCCAGCCAATACTATCAACTGCCGTCGCCCGATCACCTTGTCTGCACAGCAGGCACCCAGTCGCTTATTCAAACCATTCCGTTTTGGCTGCGTGATCACAGCCACATCAGTTCCGTGCATATTCTTGGCCCAACCTATGCCGAGCATGGTCGATGTTGGCAACGCGCAGGCCATGCCTCCACACACCATGATATCCCTGCGATGGAGCGATTGGACATGGCCCGATCGCTGTTTGAAACGGGTATTTCTGACACAGTTGTCATTCTGGTTAATCCGAACAACCCCGACGGCGCCCTGATCCCTGCATCCGATATCGCCGATCTGTCCAATTTGGCCGATCAATCGAACAATTGGCTGATTGTTGATGAGGCATTTATCGATTGCGAACCGGACCAATCGGTTTGTCCGAACATTAATAAAATGCCCAAGACACTTGTATTGCGATCTTTTGGCAAGTTCTTTGGCCTAGCCGGGATCAGAATTGGCTGCGTGGTCCTTTCACCCCCACTGGCGCGTGACCTTGAAGAACGCATTGGACCGTGGGCCATTCCCGGCCCCTCAATGGAAGTCGCAACCCTTGCCTTTGCCGATCACGATTGGCAGCAGGCAACACGTGAACGTCTTAGAAAAGATCGCGACCGACTTGAAGCTCTGGTGACAGATCACAGCCCGTTAAAATGCGTTGGGGCAACGCCGCTGTTTTTGCTGTTTGATGGACAAAAGGCACACAACATTGCCAACCATTTGGCATGTAAGGGTATTATGGTTCGGCTGTTTGACCATGATGAAACGAAGGTGCGTTTCGGCCTTCCCGGCACGAAGGCCGAGTGGGACCGGCTGGAAATAGCATTTCAGGCATTGGAAATATAGATCGACGGGCTTTAGTGAATGCTGCCGTCTTCCCATGCCTGCTTT
Organism: Thalassospira lucentensis MCCC 1A00383 = DSM 14000; assembly: GCF_000421265.1. Lineage (GTDB taxonomy): Bacteria > Pseudomonadota > Alphaproteobacteria > Rhodospirillales > Thalassospiraceae > Thalassospira > Thalassospira lucentensis. The sequence continues at coordinate 132,029 of NZ_ATWN01000008.1, forward strand.
TTACGGTATATCGTTGATGGGCTGACGCCCAGTGCGTCTGCGGCGCGCGGGATTGATCCGCCACACCGCTCTATCGCTTCTTCTATGGCCTGTTTTTCAACAAGCCAAAGGGGCCGAATTTCCGAATATCCCAACCCACCTGAGGTTTGCGGTATTGACGGAATTGCCATCGGATCGTTTGCATTGGCCCCCACCGACATTCCGACAAGATTATCCGCATTTTGCGACTGGCGATTTTCGACAACTTTGCGCATTTGACGTGCACCTGCCAGAAACGCCAGTGCTTCGGGGTCACCTTCCCACAAACGCGCGGAGTTTCCCGCATCATTGGAGACGCCCGGATGGGGTGGCGGTGCTTCGATTGTTGCCGAAGTAAACTGATCACCATCGGTGCTGCTGTTGACCGGACGCGGCACCATCGCAAGGGTTACTTCCGTGCCGTTATTCAGAACAACAATGTTGCGGATGATGTTTTGCAACTGACGAATGTTGCCCGGCCACGAATAGCTGGCAAACAATGCCGATACTTCCGGCGTGAACCGCTCGAAATCACGGCCTTCTTCGCGGTTGTAGCGCTGAAGATAGAAATTCGCGATTTGCAGAATGTCTTTGTCACGATCACGCAACGGCGGCATATGCAGCGGAATGACATGCAGGCGGTAATATAAATCCTCACGGAACCGACCGGTGCGCACTTCTTCAAGCGGATCCCGGTTCGTCGCACAGACAAACCGGACATCAACTGTTTCAAGCGAACTACCACCCACTTTCTGAAACGTCCCGGTTTGAATAAACCGAAGTAACTTTGTCTGAAGGTCGAGATCCATCTCGCAGATTTCATCAAGAAACAGCGTACCATCCGCCGCCCGGTGTGCCGCCCCTTCGCGATCGGCAACAGCGCCGGTAAAGGCGCCTTTGACGTGACCAAAAATCTCGCTTTCCATCAAATCTTTGGGGATTGCACCGCAGTTTAACGGGATGAATGGATCGCTTGAACGTTCGGACCGACTGTGGATGGCCTCGGCGGCAAGTTCCTTACCGGTTCCTGATTCCCCGGTGATAAAGACGGTTGCGCGACTTGGGGCTGCATTTTCAATAATGCGATAGATATCGCGCATATTTTCCGATCCGCCGATGATATCAAAATACATCTGGTCGGTATCGTGATCCCCGAATTCTTCAACATTCTTAAGCGGGAGGACCGATGGCCCCGCCAGCGCCTTTTTGACCGTTTCGCGCAATTTGTCCGCGGCAAAGGGTTTAAGAAGAAAATCCCAAGCCCCTTCGCGCATGGCCTCAACCGCAATATTGACCGATCCATGGGCGGTAATCACCACGATTTTACATTCGGGACAAATATGTGAGGCACTTCGCAAAACTTCGCGGCCATCCATATCGGGCAGCACCAGATCAAGAACCAGAACGTCTGGCGGATCCTGGCGCAGGCGTTCAATGGCGTCAGCACCATTGAGCACATGCTCGACCAGATGACCATCTGCACGCAGGTAGTCCTGATACACCCGCGCAAGCGACAGGGTATCTTCCACAATTACTATGCGTGCCTGCTCTGGCATTTTTTGGTTCGCGTCCCGATATAGCCACTATGGTCAAGCATACCGATTGTGACATCACTGCCACAACTGCAAACATTGTTGCAGTGTCGGTTCAAACCATACAAAATCAGAGTAAGATTAAGAAAAGCATAGTTTTAACGAGATTATCGGCGTTCAGGAGTATCACGGGTTGAACTACAACACCGAACAAACCGACAAGACAACGACCGTCGAACTGACGGGTAGATTCACATTTGGGGATCATTCCAATTTTCGCAAACTGATCGAAGAAATGCGTGCCCATCAGTCCGAGACGCACGTGCTTGACGTCACGGGCATTGAGTTCATCGATTCAGCCGGTCTAGGTATGCTATTGCTGGCGCGTGACGAAGGCGAAAAGGCGCGTGCGACCGTCATTCTTCGCGGGGCACAGGGACAGGTCAAACGGATGCTTGAAGTGGCCCGCTTTGACACGCTTTTCAAACTGGAAGACTAATTCATGGAGTCGGATATCGACGACCACTCCCCCCTTACTGTCGCCGTTCCGCAGTCGCTTTCATCTGATGATGTTGAAAGCCTGCTGACGGGGGAAAATATTTGGAACAGGTCCGATCCGATACCCTTTGAACATGTTATCGGCAACAGCCCAGAAGACCTTTCAAACTCTGCACGTTTTTCCTGCTGCCTGCTGCCAAGTGATCCCGGTCGCGAATGGCTTGGAAGCCTGATCCGGTTAAATTCCGACAACTTTATTGAATGCTTTGACGGAATGGATCTTGGCGATCTGTGCCCGATCATTGGAAGCGATCCTAAATCCAAACATCATCTGCTTGTTTGTCTTTCAACGCGCAGTGCCTATCACCTCCCGGTTGCGCGAAAATTCGTTACCGCGTTGCGCCACCGCGGCCTGATAAAAGAGGCAACTGCGCCGGCTGTTGAAATGGCTGTTCAGGAAGCATTTGCCAATTCCCTGATTCACGGGAATCTTGCGCTTACAACCAGTGGTCGCCTGTCGATGGACCGCTTTAACGAGCTTGGCGATGAAACCAAAAAGCGACTTGCATCGACGACATATGGTGACCGCGCCATCGTATTGACGGCGAAAAAACGCAAGAACGGCCACATCGTAATATCGATCAACGATCAGGGTGCTGGCTTTACCCCGCGCGAGGAAACGGACGAGACCACAATGCCGGGTCAGGAATCCACTTTTGGCCGTGGCCTTCCTCTGATTAAAAGCCTGTGCCATTCAGTGACATTTGCACGCGGAGGCCGAACCATCAAACTGACCTTTGATCAGATCGAATCTGACGTCCTTTCGGCCGATCCAGCATTTATCCGCGAATTTGAAGCACAGGGTAGTATCGATGCCGCGCTGCGCACCCCGCAAAACGCCACCATCCTGATTGCCGACGACACGATGCTATCACGTGAAATCATCGCGTCTTACCTGCGGTCAGACGGCTTTACGAACCTTGTGTTTGCCAAGGACGGTGAAGATGCCTTGTCCCAGGCCAAAGCCCATAACCCGGATCTTATAATTCTCGACATCATCATGCCGAAACTTGATGGTTATGAGGTTTGCAAAGCCCTGCGCGCCGATCCCCTATTTGCCGAAACGCCAATCATTGCCCAGACTGCACTCGAAGAAAATGAAGGTCGCACAAGGATTTTCGATGACGGTGCAACGGACCTTATCCTTAAGCCGCTCAATAAGGCTGAGCTGATCGCACGGACCAAAATCCATCTGGAAAACCGGCTTCTGGTCAAACAGCTTCGCGCCTATCGTGAACGGACACAATCTGAACTCGACCTTGCGCGTGACATGCAGGAAAACCTTAACCCTGCCCCCGAACAATATCGCGGAACCGGCTTTGATTACGGCATGCGGATCAGTGCGACCTTCCAGATGTCATCAGAGCTTGGCGGGGACATGTGGGGTCTTGTGCCAATTGATGCGCAGCGGTTGGGGGTCTATATCGTTGATTTTGCAGGGCATGGATTGGGGGCAGCGTTAAACACGTTTCGACTGCACTCCCTGATATGGTCAGACCAAATACGCGACCCGGATCCCGGTGCGTATCTCAGCAATCTTAACCGGCATCTCAAGGGGCTTTTGCCAATCGGGCAATATGCCACGATGCTGTATGGGATTATTGATCGAAACAAGACAACATTTTCCTACGCCAGTGCGGCCTGTACATCGCCGTTACTGGGAGACAGTACAACCGGTGCGGCACGCTATCTTGATGGGTCTGGTGTTCCTTTGGGCGTTATTCGTGACGCGCGCTACGAAACCCGTGAAGTGCCGTTTGACCAAAACAGCTTCCTGCTGCTTTACAGCGACGCCTTGATCGAAACAACGTTGGATGATGGTCAGTTCCTAAGTGAAGAAAAGCTGCTTTCAATGGTGCATGAAACCGTTATGGAAAGCGGCAGCGATGTTGATTTGGCCGCCCAAATTGCCGACCAGTTCATGGACCGGGCCCCTGTGCAGCTTTCCGATGATTTTACGGTCGTCTCACTGCAATCAACAAATGGCGCAGATGGCTTTACTGCCCGCGACGAGCCCCAATAGAACCCGAAAACATGAAGTTTGGAAAAATCCGCGATAAACCTTATCGCGCAAGCGTCACGAAACGTATCGTGCACGCCCCAAAGACGACCGCACAACATCACCAAACGGTTCAGCGGCATTGTACCAGTAATACGGTGCAGTGGTCGTGGTCGGTGTCGCGGTCTCGGTTTTAACACTGACTTCTGCCAAAGCCGCCACACCTTGTTCCTTGACCGACTGAAGGCGTCCCGCGATGACCGTACGCACCAGATTGGCCAATCCTTTACGCGCACCGGCGTGATCTGGCTCATTGCCAAGAACGGCCCCTAATTGGTCAAGCGCACGCATTTTATTGCGGCATCCCAAAAGGTTGGCTGCCAGAACGCGTAATTCCCGAGAATCCGGACGCAGGCTGATGGCGATTTCAAGATGTTCAAGCGCAGTTTCACGCCGCCCGATTTGCATGTAGGTCCGGGTCAGCCCCATGTGGGTTGCCGCATCAAGGTCGTCCAAAATCAAGGCACGGCCAAATGCATTTAGCCCCAACTCACAAAGACCAAGATCAAGCAAAACATGTCCCAACACCCGAAGTCGGGCAGGTTCATCGGGCAAACTGTCAATCAACTGACGCAGGCGCAGACGAATTTCCGGGGCAAGATCAATCTTGCCGGTAATGACCGAACTAAATTCTTGCGAAATATGTGTCTGCGATGACATCAAAAATGCCCTGTTTGCGCCAAAATCAGTGACCGCTTGGCATAAAAAGGCTTTATGACTGCGGTCTCGCAAGACACAGCTTATCGTCATCTGGTTGCGGGAATGTTAACCGAGGCGTCAATACTGATCATGCCGTACCGTTTTCATCCGGCCAAGGTGGGTCAAGCGCCTGGGCACTTGCAATAGCGCTCCCAATTCGCGTGAGGGCAAAGATGCACGCGTTACTGTTTTTTGAGCATTGCGGGCAAACGTTTCAAAACAGGTTGCTTGGCTGGTTTGGCAAAGAAATAGCCCTGCACCAAACGCCCCCCGAGCTCGATCACGATGTCACGCTGGCTTTGGGTTTCAATACCTTCGATGACGCAATCAATTTCAAGGTTGGTGCACATATCAATGATCGTTTTGACAATCCGCCGGCTGCGTTCGGTACTTGCCAGTGGCGCGATAAAGCTGCGATCGACCTTAAGGCAATCAAATTCCAGCTCATGCACATATCGCAGACTGGAATAGCCGATCCCAAAATCATCCATCGCCACCCGTGCACCATGATTGCGTAAATAACGAATGCTGGTTCGGGCGGCTGCAAAATCACGCAGAAACGCAGTTTCGGTCACTTCGAACGTTAAACGTTCCGGGGCAATACCGTTGGCTTTGATCTGTTCAATCAGCCATTCCGTCGTGTCGGATAAAACAATGTCACGGGCCGACAGGTTGAACGACACCGATATATGTTCGGGCCATTCGCGCATTTCACGCAGCAACTTTTCAAACAGGATTTTAGTCAGCATGCCGACCTGTCCGGTTTTTTCCGCCACCGGGAAAAATGTCCCCGGCGACACCCGCCCCATGAGCGCACTGTCCCATCTTGCAAGTGCCTCGATGGAATTAACCGCCCCGGTTTCCACATCAAAAACTGGCTGATAATGAAGCGAAAGTTCCTGCGACAAATCGGCCTTACGCAGTGCTTGCTCGATCTGTGAATCATGACGGATCAGAGTTTCGTGGTGGGCCGCAAACAATACCGCTTCGCCCGGCATGTTCTTTTTTGCGTGATACAGCGCAAAATCAGCACGCTCAAACAACCCGTTTGATGTGCGCGCCACCGCAGGGTACGTCGCAAAGCCCAAAGATGCTGAAAGCTGCACGCTTACATTGCTGAGCGTATAGGGGCGATTAAGCTCCTGACAAATCTGTTTACCAAGGGCAATCAGCTCGGTCGCGTCGCTATATTCGCCAAGGACAATCCCAAATTCATCCCCGCCCAACCTTGCCAGCAAGGCATCGCCGCTAAGGATACGGCACAGGCGTTCGCCCGCGTGCATTAACAACTCATCGCCTATGGGATGACCGTGCACATCATTGACGGGCTTGAACCCATCAAGATCAATCATCGCAACGGCAAAGCGATCATGCTGCCCTGCCGACGTATCCGCCTTGGCCGCAGCTGTTGCAACTGCGTCTTCAAGATAGGCAAAGAATGCGCGGCGGTTTGACAGGCCTGTCAACGGATCAAGGAAAGCCAGTGCTTCGTTCTGCTCGGATAGCTCAAGCGTTGTTTTATGCTGACGTTCAAGATCAATACGTGACGTGACCAACCCCGAAAACGCGGCATAATAACTGGTGATGATCTGAATAATCATGGCCGAGACCAAGGCCATATTCACCGCAATCGCGACATAAACCTCATTCCCGCTAAAGCCGAAATAAAGCACAAAGGTTCCAAGCACGATCACCACAACCAGCAAGGCCGCAGGCGGAAAATTTACCAGACAGAAGATACAGCCAACTACCGTGATCGAGATAAAATAGGCAACGTGCCCCTGTTGATAGGGATCACCATAGCCAAACATGGTAATTGCCCAGGCGGTAAACAGCACCGAAATCACCGCCGCCATCACCCGGATGCGGCGTAAATGTCCGATGCAGACATTGATATCACTGACGTCAAGGCCGGCCCGCAGCCAAGCATAACCTCGCGCAATACAGCATGCACCAAGAACAAGAACCGCATAGATCGTCAACCAATCGGGGGCTGTTCCGTAATGGGTATAGGCAAGGGCAACCGCGTTGGCCAACAACAAGCCATAAAGAACCGGGATCTGCCGTGACAACGCCTTGACCTGAGCCCGCATGAGCTCAGGTTTGTCCGTATGAATTCTGATTATTTCGGCAACTTTGTGCCAAACAGAACCGGTTGCCACGTTTCGGGATACCCAATTTTTGTTTTTGTCGTGAAAAGCTTACACGCAAAAGCTGGTTAATTGCATCCCTTGATCATACAATCATCAGACTAAATCAGAAACCCGACATATATGCTGGGCTATAACACAGACAATTTCCAACCAATGTGCCACCGGTCAAACTAAGCGCGGTTTCTTTTGTCTTACTTTTGGCTGGCTTTGCCCGGTTTGCGCTTTTTCTTTTTGGTATCCTTGATCGCTTGGGCCCGGTTGGCCGCACCCAATGCCATATGGGCAATTTCAATCAACGGCTCGGGATTTTCAATCCATTCGCCGGGCACTTCAAAATATGACAATGTCATTGCCCGCCCCGAAGGCACAGCAAACCGCGCCATCCCGATGTCGTCATATGTCGCACGCGTTTGCGCATCACCTTTCAGATACAAAACATCATCGGCAATGATCGCAAAGAAAACCCCATCACAATAAAGACCAAAGCCGCCAAACATTCGGTTGGGTCGGATATGGCCCAGCGGTGCCAAAAGTTCTGCGACGGTTAGAACAAATTCGTTATCGACCGATGCCATTGAGGATTTCGCCTTCGATGCCTTCGGAAATCAGATAGTCGCGCAATGTCTGGCCTGCGACCGGACGAAAGCGTTCCGTCGAGATATCCATATTTCGAATACGATCAGCGCGAAACACGCGGAATGCGACACGTAATTCACACCAGCACGCCAACAGCCACGTACTGCCAAAAAACAGCATGCCAAGTGGCCTGACGCGGCGTTTGGTTTCGTCGCCCTTGGCATCGGTATAGTCAATTTCAATGAAGCTGCGGTCGCGGATAGCACGCCGAAGGTTGGGCATGGAAATCGCAATCGGTTCCTGTGCAATTTCGGCCACCGCAATTGGCACCCCGCCGATCAACCCACGCAGTTTTTCCGGCAAGACCGCCTCGATCTTGGTCAGGGCATCGCCTGCTGCACGCGCCATCTGTGGATCGGTCCAGCTTTGCACCATGCGCGCTGCGACCACCAATGCTTCGATCTCATCGGCATCAAACATCAACGGCGGCAGGTCATAGCCATCGCGCAGAATGTATCCAACACCGGCTTCGCCCTCCACCGGGACACCTGATGCGGCCAGATCGCGAATATCGCGGTAAATCGTGCGTTCGGAAACTTCCAGTTCCTCGGCCAAATCACGTGCGCGGCACAATTTGCGGCGGCGCAGGATTTGGACAAGGCGAAACAGTCGGTCGGCCCTTCTCATGATCGCTCCTTTGTCATCCTGCCCCAAAAATTATCATAACGCTCCTGACAGGCTCCTGTCAGGAGATATGTGCAACATTGCGAAATCGGGACAGGATTTCACCCCAACGTCAGGAGCATGACGATGAAAGTCACCAATTCATATCCGATCATCATTACCGAGAAATTCACCCAAAGCCGTGCCTTCTATAAAAAACTCGGCTTTACGCCCGTTTTTGATGGCGAGTGGTATTGCCAGTTGGTCTGGGCAGACTTCCCAGCGGTTCAACTGGGTCTGATGAAACCCGGCCATGACACCCAACCCGAACTGTTTCATGCGGCAACCCTTGGCGAAGGCAGTGTGATCTGCCTTGAAGTCGAAGACGCTGGTGTTGCTGCGGATGAAGTACGCGACGCAGGATTTGAATTCGCCCTTGAAGTCCGAGACGAGCCATGGGGGCAGAAACATTTCGCGCTGCTTGATCCCAATGGTGTGAGGATTGATATCGCAAGCCAGAACGGCGTGGTTGCACCGGAATATGCCCAGCATTTTCTTGATGCCACCGAAGCCGCACTGGCCTGATTACTACGATATACGATACCCGGTATAACAGCTCGCCAACCCGGCGGGCTGTTATGTCACAAGGCCTCGGGTAAAATCGTTGATGGCCGTGGCAGTATCTTTGATGTTTTGTGATTGCGTTCGGCCAGAGCTTTTGCGTGGCTTGAAATCATGGTCACCATCCGCAACCCAATGCAACGCGATAGTGTCGGCCAAATCATACGCGGCAATTTCATCGGGCGTGCCAAATGGATCCCGTGTGCCATGACAAATCAGGGTCGGTGTCTTTAAACCGGTCAGATGTTCGGTCCGCAGGTTTTCAGGCTTTCCGGGAGGATGAAACGGATAGCCAAGGCACACCAACCCGGCCACACCAAGATCATCTGCCACCATACTCGCCATGCGTCCACCCATGGATTTCCCGCCAATCACCAACTGGCCCGGACCACCCAACTGATCAACAACATCGCCAAAGAATTCCAACAAAACCGGTGCACGGTCAGATCCCCGTTTTTTGCCATCCAGACGGCGTTTGGCCATATAGGGAAACTCAAACCGCGCAATGCGGCAGCCAAGCCCGGCCAACTCGCCCGCCATCTGATCCATAAACGGACTGTCCATCGGGGCACCCGCCCCATGGGCCAAAACAATGGTCAGCGGGGCATTTTCATCACCATCAAGAATGACCTGAATGTTTTCATGGCTCATGGGAGACATCCTGTAAGACTGGTAATTTCGTTTTGGCTGGAACAGACAATTTCTGTCACCGCCCAATAGTGGCACATAACAGGACCACCGTGGTATCGCCAACCAACGGCAGGCAAAAACTTCTTTGATCTATCCTGCCACACTCATGGCCGCCAAGCTTCCAACTGCGATATGATTGCTAACCCCTCGATTATTCGACTTTTTTCGGGTTATACTGCGCAGATGCAGCTTATGCCGTTCCCCCACGAACGCCGTAGCCTATGCCATCCGCGCCACCACGCGGACGACCTGCCTTTTGCCACCATATGAGGCGACTGCCCGTGTCATCTGATTCTGATCTGTCCGATCTTGCTCAAACGCCCCAACCTGCCCCGAACGAACGCATCGGTCGCCTGCCCAAAAGCCTGCAATGGCTGTTGATGGTAACGGTCTCACTGGGGTTCTCGGTTCTTCTACATGAATTCCATGTGCCTGCGGCCTTGTTGCTTGGCCCGATGATCATTGGCATTATTATGGGCACCAATGGCGCAACCATTGCCACGCCAAAACCAATTTATCTTGGTGCCCAATCGGTCCTGGGCGTCATGATTGGTGGATCAATGTCCATCGGGATCCTGACATCCTTTACCCATGACTGGCCGCTAATCCTTGGGGTCACCGCCTTAACCATGATCGCAAGCAGTCTGCTTGGCTGGATACTCTGTGTGCGTCAGGTTCTTCCGGGAACCGCCGGCATTTGGGGATCATCCCCCGGTGCGGCTTCCGCAATGGTGATCATGGCCGAGGCGTTTGGTGCCGATGCCCGGCTTGTTGCCTTCATGCAATATGTTCGGGTGGTGATTGTGGTTGCAGTTGCATCATCGATTGCCAACCTTTGGGTCGATCCGGAACTCGCTGCCGCAGCAGGCACCTATGACTGGTTTCCGGCCATTGATTACGGCCAGTTTGCCATTACCCTTGCGCTGGTTGTTGGCCTGTGTGTGGCTGGCATCTATTCACGGCTGCCATCAGGTCCGCTTTTGCTTCCGATCATCATAACGACCATCCTTCACATCAACGGATGGGTCGATATCGTTCTGCCCGAGTGGTTTCTTGGATTGGCCTATGCCGCCATTGGCTGGGCTGTCGGATTGAAATTCACGCCTGCAGTGATCCGACATGCAGCATATGCCCTGCCCAAAATATTGCTGTCGATCACTGTCCTGATTGCGTTCTGTGCAAGTATTTCAGTCCTGTTGGTGCTGTTTATGGATGTCGATCCGCTTACGGCGTATCTGGCAACCAGTCCCGGCGGACTTGATTCGGTGGCGATTATCGCCGCCAGCACCAATGTCGATCTGTCATTTATTCTGGTCTTGCAAGCTACCCGTTTCTTTATGGTGCTTGCACTTGGCCCCCCGCTTGCGCGGTTGATTGCGCGGCGCACCGCCAAATTCACCCCCGGCCCGGATGTGCCGTTGCCCTAAACAAAACCTGCGGTCTGAGCCCAAGAACAAACAGCCGACATAGCGTCACATCACAAGGATCTTGCCAACAAACCCTTCGACCCGCGCACTAAGTTCGGCTCCCTGCCCTTCGAGATTGATCGCAGCCTCACCAAGCTCGGTCGAAACCGTGGTGGCGTGATGGATGGCTTGGTTAATTTCCACAACACTGTCGCCGACCTTGCGTGCTTCTGCCACGGCAGCATCGGCATCACGTGCAACCGACATGCAGATTTCTGCCTGTCTATCGGTCTGAACAGCTGTTGCTTCGGCGCGTTGCTGTAACCCGTCCATGGCAATGGCGATATGTTCAATATCGCCCCCGGCTTTGGAAATGGCCTCCGTCATACCATTCATCCAGTGGGCAATTTCCTCTGTTGCAGTGGCCGATTGCCCGGCTAGCGCCTTGACCTCTTTGGCAACAATGGCAAATCCCTTGCCTGCTTCGCCTACACGGGCCGCCTCGATGGAGGCATTTAGTCCAAGCATTTTGATCTGGGCTGCAATGGCCGCAATGCTCGACAGCATTTTTTCTGCATCAGCTGCGCGATCCTGCAGGGCGGCAAAACCATCACGCATATCGCGTGCTTGCTGACCAATGACATGGGTGGTTTTCACCGTTTCCCCGGCGTCGCGACCAACGTCGGCCAATTCACCCTGCAAGGTTTCCATGTGGTCGGCGACATTTTCAATATTGGACAAGGCGCTGGTTGCGGATTGATCAATTGCCGTTCCGCAGAATTCGGTTCTTTTGTTACTATTGCCAAGAACATCAAGCGCACTGCGCATCTGACTGACGGCAGCCCCCAGCATCCCAACTGTGCCCTGCACCTGACTTTCAAAGTCCGATGCCAGTTTTTCGCGCGATTTCAAAACATCATCGCGCTCTATCACCCGGGCAACCTGCCCACCGACGAACCCCAAAAGTTCAAGAAGTTCGGCATCAAGTTTGGCAATCTCGGGGCTGAAAAACTCGATCACGGCAACGGTCTGACCACCCAGTTTCACCGGCAAGGCAAAACAGCCGCGCAATCCGTTTCCGGCCGCGCTTGCAGCGCGCAGAAATCCATCCTTTTGCGTGACATCTTCAATGCAAACAGGTTCACCGCGCACGGCGACCGTGCCAATAAGCCCTTGGCCCAGTGCAAATACCGTTTCTTCTGACTGCGTGCGAAATTCAGCAAGATCAGCCGTCGAAATGTTTCCATCAATCGACCAGATACCAGCAGATGACAAATGATCGCCGTCACGTACATAGGCATGCCCAATCGGCCACGCGCAGTAATCACATACCGCTGTAAGGATCGCCAAGATTGCACCATCACGGTCGGATGCCTCGTCTGCGACCGTCCCAACTTTGCGTAAAAGTCGCAAAACATCAGCAAGTCCCGCATCTTTGTGCGGCGAAAGACCTTGTTCATTTTCTGGGGATATGGAACGGATGAAACCGGCAAACATGACAAAACTCCGAGGCAAAACAAGCTGGCCTTTCAAACGAAAGAACCAGAAGGTTGCGCAAGCCTCGTTGCCTGCCGATCAAGATGGGAAAGATACGGCGCCGTTGCCGTCATCCACTGTTACATTAGCGTAATACCGCATACGCGAAAAGGACAATTCGCGCATGCAGCAAAATTTATTCAATCTTCAATTGCAGACAAGTATCACCACAGCACAACTGTTTGGCTGTCCGGACAATACGGATTACCGCAACACCCGGCGAAACACGCCAGATGCCACCATCACACCAAATATCACCAATGCGACGGCCGCCACCAAGGCAAGGTTGCTTTCTTCACCCAGAAGAAACACGCCGCCAAGGGCGGTGAGTGCCGGGGTCATGGCCCCAAATGCCGATGCACCGGTCGATCCGATGTGACGTACAGCAAGGCCATAGGTAATAACGGCAACACAGCCGGCCAGAAGCCCCTGTGTAACAAGCAACATCATCACATCGCCCATCGGAGCATCGGGAATATGTGTGCCGGTGAAAAGGGCGATCACCGCAATAATGACAAAGGACCAAAAGCCGACAAAACCTGCCGCTTCAAGTGCGCCAAGACCACTTTGGCGCATGGCATGGGTATAAGATGCCCACATCAATGCCCCGGCAGACACAAGGCCATAGCCATACAGCATATCAGTACTGGCATCGCCGCCCGGCTTAAGCGCCACAAGCAACATAACCCCGACAATCACCGCACCATATCCGGCAAGTCGGACACGGCCGGGCCGTTCGCCAAACAGGACAATCGCGATTAAAACCGCCCAGATCGCCATCACACCGGGCAACAAAATCCCGACATGACTTGCCGGAACGAACTGCAATGCACTGGCAACCATCAGGGTGTAAAATGCACCAGACCCGATCAACATCAACAGCCCATTGATCAAGGACAATCCCTTTGGCCAGATGCCCTTTCTGATCCAGATCGGGCAAAGCAGGACAAAAGGCACGACAAAGCGTAAAAGCCCAATATCAACGGCAGTAAAGCTTGACGTCATTGCATAACGTGTCGCAATCAGCCAACCGGCCCAGATAAACACCGTCGCCAACGCAGACGTCACACCGACCATACGGCTTTCTGTCGCGCCAGAAGCAGAAAGCGCAGAAGTTTCAGACATATCACTGTTCCCGATAGGGGGTTGATTTTGTCCAAATCAGACCACGCACCCCCAATATCCGCAAGTCCCTTTGACCACGGGTCAGCTATGCACACAAAAAAGGCGGCGCAAGATTTCCCCTGCACCGCCTTTTGAATTTGGCAAGAACCCTGAAAAAATCAGATGCCAAATTCGGCAAAGAAGTCATTGCCTTTATCATCAATCACGATGAAGGCCGGGAAATCTTCGACTTCGATTTTCCAAACGGCTTCCATACCCAGTTCGGGATACTCGTGAACCTCGACCTTTTTAATGCAGTCCTGTGCCAACCGGGCCGCCGGACCACCGATGGAGCCAAGGTAGAACCCGCCATATTTGTTGCAGGCATCTTTAACCTGCTTGGAACGGTTCCCCTTTGCCAGCATAACGAACGAACCACCCGCAGCCTGGAACTGTTCGACATAGGCATCCATGCGCCCCGCCGTGGTCGGACCGAACGATCCGGATGGCATGCCTTCGGGCGTTTTGGCCGGACCGGCATAATAAACCGGATGGTTTTTCAGGTATTCTGGCATTTCCTCACCGGCATCAAGGCGTTCCTTGATTTTGGCATGGGCAATGTCGCGTGCAACAATCACGGTGCCGCTAAGCGACAGACGGGTTTTAACCGAATAACCCGAAAGCTGTTTACGGATTTCATCCATCGGACGGTTCAGGTCAACCTTGACCACTTCGTCTTCAAGATGTTCGTCCGTCACATGCGGAAGATATTTCGCCGGATCATGTTCGAGATCCTCGATAAAGATACCGTCCTTGGTGATTTTACCCAAAACCTGACGGTCGGCAGAGCAGGAAACCCCAAGCCCGACCGGGCAGCTTGCACCATGGCGCGGCAGGCGGATCACGCGCACATCATGGCAGAAATACTTGCCGCCAAACTGTGCGCCGATGCCCATCTCGCGGGTCATCTCAAGAACCTTCTGTTCCCATTCAAGATCGCGATAGGCCTGACCATGGTCGCCGCCCTCGGTCGGAAGGCTGTCGTAATAGCGTGCCGATCCCATTTTCACGGTCTTAAGGCAGGCCTCAGCCGACGTTCCGCCAATCACAATCGACAGGTGATACGGCGGACAGGCTGACGTGCCCAAGGTGCGGATTTTTTCGTCCAAGAACTTCCTCAGACCTTCCGGATTCAAAAGTGCCTTTGTCTGCTGAAACAGGAAGGTCTTGTTGGCTGAACCGCCGCCCTTGGCCATGAACATGAATTTATATTCATCGCCTGTGGTCGCATAAAGGTCGATCTGTGCCGGAAGGTTCGACCCGGTGTTCTTTTCTTCGAACATATTCAGCGGCGACACCTGCGAGAAACGCAGATTGTGTTTCTGATAGGCCTGCCAGATGCCTTTTGACAGCGCTTCTTCATCGGAACCGTCCGTGATGACCTTGCCACCGCGCTTGCCCATGACAATCGCAGTTCCGGTATCCTGACACATCGGCAAAACACCACCCGATGCGATCGAGGCATTTTTCAAAAGATCCATCGCCACAAATTTGTCATTCGGGGTCGCTTCGTCGTCATCAAGGATTTTGCGCAGCTGTGCGAGGTGGCCCGGACGCAAAAGGTGCGAGCAATCAAAAAACGCCTGAAGCGTGAGTTTTTCAATCGCTTCGGGTTCGACTTTCAAATAGGTCTCGCCATTAACATCAACGGTCGAAACACCTTCATCCCCGATCTTGCGGTACGGGGTGGTGTCCTTACCCAGATCGAACATGGGTTTATAGACAAAATCATTCATGGGAAGGTTCTCGTCTCTCTCAAAAACACGGTGGGTCTATTTTTATTTGGCCATTTCATAGCGCCAATCGTGAAAAATTTCCACGATACATTCGCCTAACAGCGCGAGGTCCCGGTTGCGGGAAATCAAACCGAGAAATATACCCCAAGCTATGTTCCGAACGGCGCACAAGAAAAAGGGGCAGAAATGAACCTGCCCCTTTTCTGGAATTCTTATTTTTTACGAAACGCATCCAATGCGATGACTTCACCCGTTTCATTGGCATCGGGTTTCGGTTTTTTGCGCGATTTGGACGGTTCGGCGACCAATGTCGGGGCACCCTCGTCGTCAATCAAATCCGCATCAAGATCGTCATCTTCGTCGTAATCGAAATCCTCGTCATCCATTTCTTCTTCGACGCTGAATGTCAGCATGAAGTTGGCGGACGGATCGACAAAAGCCAGCATCGCATCAAACGGAACAACCAAAGTCGTTGGCATGCCATCAAAGCTCATGCCAACCGAAAAATGATCGTCTTCAGACTTCAAGTCCCAAAAACGGTGCTGCAAGACCACCGTGATATTATCAGGGTGTGCTTTACGCTGTCCTTCGGGCAGGACAACACCAGGATGATTGGTCTGGAAGGTGATGTAATAATGATGCTCGCCGAAAAGGCCTTCTTCGGCCACACGCGCAAGGATTTCTTTCACCACGCCGCGCAGCGCCTGGTCGACCATAAGATCGTAACGAAATTCTTCCGGTTTCTGCATCAGTCATCCTGTATCTGGCGGGAACACCGCCGATCTGCGGTCCATCCCGTCATTATAATATAGCATTTGATCACGCTGTTTACATCACAACGCGTTCGATCAGGGTTTGATCCCTAAACTCTATTCATAACGGAGCTGGAAAGAAATACAAGAGTGGGGCGTTCTGTTGCTAGGTGCCCCGTCCCCCACCAAATTACCGCTCCCGGCAACCGGAATTTCGCTTTGGTGCTAGTGCCGCTTACGCAGCAACAGCTACCGGAGCATTGTTATCGTTTGCATTTACAAACATTAGCCCGATAACGGTGGTACCATGCCGAGCGCCAACAGAGGCTTTTACTACACACGTCGATCCTATTTCGGCCCCAACATCTTCGCCTGAGTCGGACGAAGTCAAAGTTTGAAAATTGGTGGAGCCGCCGGGTACCGCCCCCGGGTCCGTAATGTCTATTCTGCCAAGTCGTGTAACGCCATAGTCGGGTTGCCCCGACAGCCCCTATATAGGTCATTCGCACCTTGCCACACAAGGGGAATTGGCATTTTTTTTTACGCAAACAACGCGAAATGCACCGCCGGATACAGGCTTGTGCGCACGGCTTGCCGAGTTGCCTGTACCTGACTATGCTGCGTGAAACTCGATTCTAAAAATGCAGGACACAGCATGCAGCAATATCTCGATCTGATGCGGATGGTGCGCGACACCGGCACCACCAAGGAAGACCGCACAGGTACCGGCACAATATCGGTTTTCGGTCATCAGATGCGGTTCGACTTGTCCAAGGGGTTCCCGCTGGTCACCACCAAGAAGCTGCATCTCAAATCCATTGTTCATGAATTGCTGTGGTTCCTTGATGGTGACACCAATGTCAAATACCTGCAAGACAACGGGGTGCGCATCTGGAACGAATGGGCCGATGAAAATGGTGATCTTGGCCCGGTGTACGGGGGCCAGTGGCGGTCATGGCAGGGCGCAAACGGCCAGACCATTGACCAAATCACCGGCCTGATTGACCAGATCAAAACCAATCCCGATTCCCGGCGTTTGATTGTGTCGGCATGGAATGTGGCCGATGTGCCCAACATGGCGCTGCCACCGTGCCATTGTCTGTTCCAGTTCTATGTCGCGGATGGCAAGCTGTCATGCCAGCTATATCAGCGCAGCGCGGATATCTTTTTGGGCGTGCCCTTTAACATCGCGTCCTATGCGCTTTTGACCATGATGATCGCGCAGGTTTGTGATCTTGGGGTTGGTGATTTTGTCCATACCCTTGGCGATGCGCACCTTTACACCAACCATCTTGAACAGGTGGAATTACAGTTGTCGCGCGAAACGCGACCGCTTCCGACCATGAAGATCAATCCCGATGTAAAATCGATCTTTGATTTTACCTTCGATGATTTCGAACTGGTCGGATATGACCCGCATCCCCATATTGCCGGCAAGGTTGCTGTCTGATGACCGATCAAAAGATTGAACGCGTTGCCGTGGTCGCCGCGGCCGCCAATCATGCGATTGGAAAAGACGGCTGGATGCCATGGGAACTGCCCGAAGACCTGAAACGGTTCAAAGCACTGACCCTTGGCAAACCAATGATCATGGGGCGTGTCACGTTCGAGGCCATCGGGCGCCCGCTGCCCAAACGGATCACCATTGTTGTCACCCGTGATACCGGCTGGTCATTTGATCATGAAAACGTCCGCGTTTGCCACGATGTAGAAAGTGCCGTCAAACTGGCCGACGAGATCGCCAAGGCCGACGGTGTTAACGAAGTGATCATTGCCGGGGGCGCGCAGATTTATCATCTTGCCCTGCCCTATACGACGCGCTTTGAATTGACCGAAGTCCATGCCGATATTGACGGCGACACCTTCCTGGATCCACTTCCGACCGATCAATGGACAGAATCCGCACGGGAAAAGATCAAAAACCCGGATGGCCCGGATTACAGCTTTGTCACGCTTGATCGTGTGGCAGGCTGATCCCAGCCGCTCAATTGTCCTGACATCAAGAAACTATTCAATTGCCACACGCTGCCAACCTGATTGGCAGCGTGTTTTCTTTTGTCTGAAACCTGTGTAAACAGGACAAAAGCAAAGGATCAGGTCAGGTAAAAGTTGATTTTCGCCACCACACATTCCATCTTTTCCTTTATTATAGAACACTCGTTCCAGAGTTTGGTCCCAACCAAGGAAGTGCCATGCCCCGTCCACGCGCGTTTGACGAAGAAAGCGTTCTTGATAACGCCATGAACATTTTCTGGAGCAAGGGATTTGAATCCACATCGGTTCAGGACCTTGTCGAAGAGACCGGGCTGAACCGTGCGAGCATGTATTCAAGCTTTGGCGACAAGAAGGCCCTTTTCCTGCGCGTTCTTGATCATTACAGCCAGAAAATCAGTTCCAAGCGCTTTGCCAAGTTGCGTGAAACCGCAGATGGCCGGGCAGCAATTATCGCCACCTTCAAGGACACAGCCAGCCAAAGCTGTGCCGATGGCCGGCATAAGGGATGTTTGATTGTCAATTCCGGTATGGAACTGGCCCCGCACGATGCCGAAACAGCCGCCATCGCCCATCAGGCTTTTCGCCGGGTCGAAGACATGTTTGCCAATGCGCTGAAACGTGGCATGGATGCAGGCACGATTTCAAAAGACAAAAAAATCCGCGTACTGGCACGATTTTTTGCCGGCTCCATTCAAGGCGTGCAGCTTATGGCCCGCCGGGGTGCTGACCGTGAAACGCTTGACGATTACACCGATACCATCCTTGCGGTCCTTGATTAAGCGCAGTTTCCCGGTCTTCCATTTTCCGACAACCACGATCACAGTTCAGTGAGACAAGTACTTAGTCGTTGCATTTAAGAATGATCGTTCCATAATTCGTGCCATCGAGTATCCACTCCAAGTCATGAGGAACGAATATGTCTGCACGTACCCCCCTGATGCCCCGCCAGAACGTCCCTGAATTGTCTGTTCCGCTTGTTGGCGGCGGCACTTGGACGCTTGGCGATCAAAGCCCGGAAAACTTCACCATGGTCGTGTTTTACCGAGGCCTGCATTGCCCGATCTGTGGCCAATACCTCAAAGACCTTGATACCAAGCTCGCAGAATTTGCCAAACGGGGCGTGAATGTTGTGGTGCTGTCATCAGACAACGAAGACCGTGCAACCACCGCCAAACAGAAATGGGGGCTTGAAAATCTCGATCTTGGCTATGGGCTTACGCTTGAGAAAGCCCGTGAATGGGGTCTTTATATTTCAACCTCGAACGGTGTGACGTCATCTGGCTTTGAAGAACCGGCCCTGTTTTCCGAGCCGGGTCTGTTTCTTGTCCGTCCGGATGGCACGCTTTACTTTGGCACCGTTCAGACCATGCCATTTGCCCGTCCGGCCTTTGATCAAATCCTTGGCGCACTTGACTTCGTCATTGCCAAAAACTATCCGGCACGCGGCGAAGTGATTGATCATACCAATCCCTGATCGCGCAGAAAAACGGCACTAAAAACACAAAGGGCCGGTTCCTCGTCGCAGGAACCGGCCCTTTTATTCATCATACAATTGAAGAAATATGGTCAGCCCGGCATTGCCGCTGCGACATAAGGCGCGTCAATTTTCTGCATCCGCAAATAGGCCGGACGTGCATCAATCCGACGGATGTAATCATCAAAGACCGGGGATTCTGGTAAAAAGTCAAACATGCGACCAATTCGGATCGCCGAACCCATTACGACATCGACCGTGGTAAAGTTCTTGCCAAGGATCCATGGTTCAGCTTTGCCAACAACATCAAGCAACATGGCCATAAGGGTATCCCAATCGCGATAGGAATTCAGGCTGCTGTCCTCAGCCTCACGCTTGAGCATTCTATCTAAGAAAGCTGGTTCGATCGTGGACGGAGAGAAAAACAACCAGCGCAGATATTCCCCACGGGCCGGATCATCCAATGCCGGAGCCAACCCGGCCGCTGGAAATGCATCGGCCAAATAGCAGCAAATTGCGGCGGCCTCGGTTACAACCGTATCGCCATGCACGATGGTTGGCACCTTGCCCAATGGATTAACGGCAAGAAGCTCAGGCGTCTGAGCTTCCTCCTTACGAAGGTCGATCATTTCGACATCAAACTCAATGCCAAGCTCCTGCAACATCCAGTGCACCGTGCCTCCGCGTGACGGGACAGCGTGATAAAATGTCAGCTTGCGATCTGAGTCCATTTGTGAGGCTCCTGCTCATATTGTCGAGGTTACATGCGATATGGTGGCCGGATATTGCGCCTCGTTAAAACGCAATGTAAACCGCATGGACAGCAGGTTACTGACAGCAATATGTCAGGAGGACATCAGAAACGCACAGGACTGCGCACCAACAAATAATCAGTTCTTTTGGCCGTCCAAATCCATATCATCACCATCGTTTTTACGATGGCGTAACACCAGCCATGCTCCAACCAGTGTTAGGGCTGCCATGCCAAACCATGTCAGGGCATAGCTCAGATGATTGTTCGGGAAACTGATTTTGGTTAAGCCCCCAACCGGCAGATTTTCCGGATTATTCGCACCATCAGCGTCGATGAAATAGGGCGCCACACGGTCCGGATCAAACCCGCGTTTGATCGCCATCGCCCGGACATCGCGGGAATACCAACGGTCTTCTTGTGGCTCATTATCCCGCATGAAAGTGCCCCCCGGCTCATCCATGCGCAAAAGACCGGTCACGCGGGTTTGGCCATCGATCATACCATCAGCACGGGTTGCAGGATCGCGACGGTCGGTGGGCACAAAGCCACGGTTGATCATAATGATCGTTCCGTCTACACGTTCCATCGGCGTAATCACCCAATACCCCGCCCCATAATCGGTTGCGGCATAGACGTGGTTTTCAAGGTCATTGCGATAGGTCCCCAGCAACGTCACTTTGCGGTATTCATCGCGATCACGCGTGACATTTTCCCAATCAGCCTGATCGGGGGCTGTCACCGGATCCCCATGTACACGCCCATCAACCCGCTCTATCAGGTCAAGCTTCCACGCCCGGCGTTCAACCTGCCAATAGCCAAGGCCGCAAAAGCCTGAAAACAGGATCACAGCCAGCCCCACTACCACACAGCGGGTGATCATCGAAGGGCCGGTTTTAGCGGTATCTTGCGGGGTCTCTGAAAGGCGGTTTTGCGTCATCTCGCTGTCTTTCACAACACATGTCTGATCCGAACGAAAAAGGGCGCGACACCGGTTAAAGTATCGCGCCCCCTATTGATATCAAGCTTCGATCTAGCCGAAGCTTTTGATCATGTCATGATCCATCTGCGGCATCATGTTGGTGTTAAGGTGATACATCACCCACATGGAACCGGCGATGGCAATCGCAACGATCACAAGGGTAAAGATCAGCGCCAACATGTTCCAGCCACCTTCGGATTTGGTGTTCATGTGCAGGAAATAGACCATGTGAACAATGATCTGAACCACACCAAGACCCATGATCCAAAGTGCGGTTGCGATCTTGCTGTCAAGAACACCATCCATCACCAGCCAGAACGGAATGGCCGTCAGAATAACCGACAGGATAAACCCGATCATATAGCTGTTGAAGGTACCGTGGCCGGCACCGCCATCGCCGTGATGGTCATCATGTGCGTGTGAATGTGCACTCATCCCAGAACTCCCAGCAGATAAACAACGGAGAAAACACCGATCCAGATGACGTCAAGGAAGTGCCAGAACATCGACAGGCACATCAGACGACGTTTATTGGCCGGGATCAGACCATGTTTGGCTACCTGAATCATCAGGGTCACCAGCCAGATGATCCCGAACGTCACGTGAAGACCGTGGGTCGCAACCAGCGTATAGAATGCCGACAGGAACCCGCTTCGCATCGGCGTCGCACCAAGGCTCCAAAGTTCATGGAACTCATATAGCTCCAGCCCGACAAACGCGGCACCGAACAAACCGGTAATCGCCAGCCAAAGCTGTGTGCCCGCAATACTGCCTTTTTCCATTTGCAGCATGGCGAAGCCATAGGTAATCGACGAAAACAGCAGCATCGATGTATTGATCGCCACCAATTCCAGATCGAACAAATCAGTCGGTGCCGGACCTGCGGCATAATTCTGGCCAATAACGGCATAGGTTGCAAACAGAATCCCAAAGATGAGGCTATCGCTCATCAGATAGATCCAGAAGCCAAGCATCGTCCCGGTTTCCGGGTGATGCTCTTCCTTCAGATAGAAGACCGGCATTTCGGTCTGTGCGGCAGTGTTATTCGCCATTGTCATTCCCTTACGCCTGCTGTTTTGCCAGAAGGGCAGTACGTTCGTCTTCGGTTTCCACGACTTCAGATGCCGGGATGTGATAATCGCGGTCATAGTTGAAGGTGTGGGCAATTGCACCGACAACCAGGGCAATGAAGCTTGCAATCACCAGCCACCAGATATGCCAGACCAGCGCGAAACCAAGAACAAGCGACAGAGCGGCAAGGATAAAGCCAGCGCCGGTATTTTTCGGCATATGGATATCCAGGAAGCCTTCCGTCGGACGGACATAACCACGTTTCTTCATGTCGGCCCATGCATCAAGATCATGGACAACCGGGGTAAAGGCAAAGTTGTAGGCTGGGGGCGGCGACGAAGTCGACCATTCCAGCGTACGACCATCCCCCCATGGGTCACCGGTTTCATCACGAAGCTTGTCACGTTTGATCACCGCAACAACGATCGACAGAATGAACGAACCGATCCCCCCGGCAATCAGAAGCGCACCAAAGGCGGCAATCACGAACCAGATCTGAAGCGACGGATCGTCAAATTGGCTCATGCGGCGGGTAATCCCCATCAGACCAAGAACATAAAGCGGCATGAAGGCGAAATAGAACCCGACAAGCCAGAGCCAGAAGGACATTTTGCCCCAGAACGGATCAAGCTTGAAGCCAAATGCCTTGGGGAACCAGTAAACGATACCGGCAAACATCCCGAACACCACACCACCGATAATCACGTTATGGAAGTGCGCAATCAGGAACAGGCTGTTATGCAACACAAAGTCAGCCGGCGGAACCGCAAGCATAACACCCGTCATGCCCCCGATCACAAAGGTCAGCATAAAGCCGATGGTCCACAGCATCGGAACATCAAAACTGATGCGGCCCTTATACATCGTGAACATCCAGTTGAAGATCTTCGCACCGGTCGGGATCGAGATGATCATGGTCGCGATACCAAAGAAGGCGTTCACGCTGGCACCCGAGCCCATGGTGAAGAAGTGATGCAACCAGACGATATAGGACAGGATGGTGATAACCACGGTGGCATACACCATCGAGCTATACCCAAACAGACGCTTGCGCGAGAATGTCGACACAACTTCGGAAAACACACCAAACGCCGGCAGGATCAGGATGTAAACTTCCGGGTGCCCCCAAATCCAGATCAGGTTGATATACATCATGGCGTTACCGCCAAGATCGTTGGTGAAGAAGTTGGTATCGGCGTACCGGTCAAGCCCCAGCAGGACCAGAACGGCGGTCAGAACCGGGAACGCAGCCACGATCAGAACGTTGGTGCAAAGTGCCGTCCAGGTAAAGACCGGCATTTTCATCATGGACATGCCCGGTGCGCGCATTTTGACGATGGTCACAACCAGATTGACCCCCGAAAGCAACGTCCCGACACCGGCAATCTGAAGGGCCCAGATGTAATAATCGACCCCGACCCCCGGACTGTAAACAATGTCAGACAGCGGCGGATATGCCAGCCAGCCGGTTTTCGCGAACTCACCGACAAACAGCGACACCATGATCAGCACGGCACCGCTGGTGGTCATCCAGAAGCTGAAATTATTCAGGAACGGGAACGCAACGTCACGCGCGCCGATTTGTAGCGGCACGACAAAGTTCATAAGCCCCGTCACCAGCGGCATGGCCACGAAGAAGATCATGATTACGCCGTGGGCGGTGAATATCTGATCGTAATGATCAGGGGGAAGGAAACCTTCCGAGCCGCCAAAAGCCATCGCTTGCTGGGCACGCATCATGATCGCATCTGAGAAACCACGCAAAAGCATGATAAGCGCCAGAATGATGTACATGATGCCGATTTTTTTGTGGTCAATCGACGTGATCCACTCTTTCCAGAGATATCCCCAGAGGCGGAAATAAGTAATACCGCCCAGAACGGCGATACCACCCAGAACCACGGCCGCGAACGTCACCACAAGGATCGGTTCATGGAACGGGAGTGAATCAAGCGACAGCCGGCCAAATATAAAATGCAAAAGGTCCGGATTGGAGAACATCGAATTACTCTTCTTTCAAATGCAGCAATACACCGGCTGTCCGGTGCTAAAACCGCGAAGGGCCGGTTGGGATCCCCCAACCGGCACTGCTTCAGAACCCTGTCGAAACGCCTGACGGCGCAAAGCTCATGGCACGATCAGATGCCTGCACGCGATCAAACAGCGGCAAAGCATTCAAATCACCGGCAAAACCGCCTTCCGGGGTCGTGCACAAGGTCGCCACATAGGATTTGCTCTCGGGCAATGGCTGGCTTCCGCGCATGCGCGGCACGTCATAGGTCAAGGACATGACGTTATAAATACCGGCCAGACCACCACCACCGTTCTCGTCAATGGCCATCATCTCGTTCATGCACATTTTCGACTGATCGACGCACATGTTGAGGATCGCACCATAAAGTTCCGGATCAACCGAACTGAAATAGTGGATCGGCTCATCGATACTCGGCTTTTCAAGCTCAAGATACTCGGAACGACCAAGGAAGTTCTCGTCGGATTTCACTTTCGAAACCCAATCTTCAAACCCTTCTTCGCTCAGACCGTGGAATTTAAAGCGCATGTGGGAGAAACCCTCACCGCTGTAATTCCCAGAGAAGCCGTCATAAACGCCTTCTTCGTTGATCACGGCATGAAGTTTGGTTTCCATGCCGGCCATCGAATAAATCTGACCTGCGAGTGCAGGAATGAAGAAGGAGTTCATGATCCCCGAAGAGGTAATCTTGAACTGGATCGGTGTGTCGATTGGCGCCGCGAGCTCGTTAATGGTCGCAATGCCCTGTTCCGGATAGAAGAACAGCCATTTCCAATCAAGGGAAACAACTTCAACCACCATTGGTTTGTGGTCTTTGGCAAGCGGCCGTTCGGCATCAATACGGTCCAGCGGACGATACGGGTCAAGCGTATGCGTCGTAACCCAGGTAATTGCACCAAGGGCGATAATGATCACCAGCGGGGCCGACCAGATGACAACTTCCAGCTTCGTGGAATGGTGCCATTCAGGATCGTATTCCGCGTCCTTGTTGCCCTGACGGTATTTCCAGGCAAAGAAAACCGTCAATGCCATCACCGGAACGATGATCAACAGCATCAGGATCGTGGACACGATAATAAGATCGGACTGCTGGGACGCAATATCACCCGACGGGTCGATCACAACCAGGTTGCAACCGGCCAGAAGCGAAAACATCGAGGTTACAGTGACGCCGCGTACAAGTTTTGAAAGCATGCGCTTCATACTTTGTCAGTTTCTGGAAGATGTTCTCACAGACAACCATATGCCTGCAAGCCGCATGAAAACCCACCGAAAGTCATCACACGTCGTACCCCACCGCAACGGCATATAGGAAGTGTCATCCTAAACATCCACGAAAAGGGCACAAAAACAGCAAATTTTTTTCAAAAACCTGCCAAGAGGAAAGTCGCGGCAATTGCTATAGCTGCATCGCAGCAATGTCAAGCTACCCGCCGTGCATAGCAGGGTCTTAATGACAATTATCATCCTAGCATAAACCATACGTTGTGCGTTGCAGAACAATAATTGACACTGACGTTTGCAATTCACATGTCTATACTTGGACTCGATCCAAAGTCGTATCGTCTTTCGAACCGGATTTGTGATCCAATCAAAAGCAGTTAGGGCTCAAAGGCCCGACCAGTGAATTAGGGAGAACGGCGTGAACCAAACAACAGAAAACTACGCGACCGCCACCTCTTCAGGTTTGGAACGCGACGCTCGCCAGCAATCTGCCGGCGATGCACATGATCCTGGCCAGATCGCGCTTGGCGTGATCATTGGCCGCACATCGGAATTTTTCGACTTCTTCGTTTACTGCATTGCATCGGTACTGGTGTTCCCGCAATTGCTGTTTCCCGGTGAAACGGCCCTGATCGGTACGATGTATTCCTTTGCCATCTTCTCGCTGGCCTTTATCGCCCGCCCTGTTGGGTCACTAGTCTTTATGACGGTCGACCGCCGACATGGCCGCGGGGTCAAGCTGACAATTGCCATGTTCATGCTTGGTGGCTCCACCGCCGCGATGGCTTTCTTGCCCAGCTTTGACTCGGCTGGCGTGTTTGCCATCTATCTTCTCTGTGCTTTCCGGTTTTTGCAGGGCCTTGCCTGGGGTGGTGCATGGGATGGGCTTTCGTCCCTTCTTGCGCTAAATGCTCCTGACAACCGCAAAGGCTGGTATGCGATGATTCCGCAGCTTGGTGCACCACTTGGCTTTATGCTGGCATCTTCGCTGTTTGCCTATCTGATCCTGACTTTGCATGCTGATGATTTCCTGGCATTTGGCTGGCGCTATGCGTTCTTCGTTGCCTTTGCCATTAACGTCGTCGCGCTGTTTGCCCGCCTGCGTCTGGTAGCAACCTCGGAATTTGGTCATCTTCTTGAACAGAACGAACTGCATGCTGCCCGTGTCATGGATACGCTCAAACATAACGGTCGTACCGTTTTGCTCGGCGCGCTTGTGCCGATGGTTAGCTATGCGTTGTTCCATCTGGTCACAGTCTTTGCGCTTACCTGGGTGTATCTTTATGCCGAAGGCAATGCAGGCCAGTTCCTGCTGACCCAAGGTGTGGGTGCGGTACTTTGTGCCTTTGGCATCATTGCATCGGGTTTCATCGCCGATCAGCTCGGTCGCCGTCGCCTGCTGGGCTACAGTGCCGGGATCATTCTGGCTGGTGCGATCCTCACCCCGCTTCTTTACACCTATAACATCATCAATGAAGGCATGATTGTTCTGGGTGGGTTTGCTGTTCTTGGCCTGTGCTTTGGTCAGGCGGCCGGAACACTGGCATCAAACTTCAAGCGCGAATACCGCTATACCGGTTCGGCCCTGACGTCCGATCTGGCATGGTTGCTCGGTGCGGGCTTTGCCCCACTGATCGCACTTTATCTGTGTGACAAGTTTGGCCTGCCGGGTGTCGGTGCGTATCTGATGTCAGGTGCAGTTGTGACCCTGCTGGTTCTTCAGTTCAACAAACAGTTTGGTGCCAAAACCACCGACTGATTGCGAAAAATATCTGGAAGACAAAACACCCCCGACCATTGGCTCGGGGGTGTTTTTTAAGAGTTTCTTGCCCAGCGGTGTGCCGAAATCATCTGTAGTTCGATGGGAACATCGCGCGCTTGGCGTCTTCGTCCATTTCAGTTTTAAAGCTGTGGCCTTTGCCAACGTCGCGAGCGCTAATCGCTGCTGGCAGTGTATTCATCTTGTCGAACCAGCGCTTGATGTTCGGATATTTGTCCATCACATCCGGGTTCTTGTGAACGAACGGTGCTTTATCGACCCAGCCCCAAGCTGAGATATCAACAATCGTCATCTCATTACCAACGATGAAGTCACGGCCTTTCAGGTGGTCTTCTAAAACTTGATAATGGCGCGCAATTTCGTTGCGATAGCGGTTCACGCCATAATCGCTGCCTTCTGGGGCGACATGTTGAAAATGAACCGCTTGCCCGGAAAACGGACCAATACCGGTGGCAATGAACATCAGCCACGATAGGAACTCGCCGCGATCTTCGGCTTTGCCAAGGAACTTGCCGGATTTTTCGGCGAGGTACAGCAAGATAGCGTTCGAGTCAAAAACCCGGACTTCCTTGCCACCCGGACCGTCGGTATCAACAATGGCGGGAACTTTACCATTTGGGTTGATCGCGCGAAACGTCGGATCATGTTGCTGACCTTTGCGGGTATCGACCGGCAGCACCTCGTATGCAAGGCCGGAAGCCTCCAGCATCATCGAGATTTTCTGGGGGTTCGGCGTCGGGTGAAAATAAAAGCGGATCATCAAAGTCTCCTGACAGGTCAGCTTGTTTACACAAAGCCGTGACCTGATTTTGCATTATGGAATGATCGTTTTAAATTGACCGAAAGGTTCGTAATTGGCAAGCTCTGATTATCGGAATTGCCACCAACAAAGAATTGAAGGAGCCACCTTCCCATGATTGATCTTTATTACTGGCCGACCCCAAACGGCCATAAAATCACGCTGTTTCTTGAGGAATCCGGACTGGACTATAAAACCCACCCGATCAATATCGGTGCGGGTGACCAGTTCAAACCCGAATTCCTCGCCTTCTCACCCAACAACCGTATGCCCGCCATTATTGACAATGATCCAGCCGATGGCGGTGACGCGATTACGGTATTTGAATCCGGCGCAATCTTGCAGTATCTGGCGGAAAAAACCGGCAAGTTCCTGTCGACGGATGTGCGCGGGCGGAAAACAGTGATGGAATGGTTGTTCTGGCAGATGGGTGGCCTTGGCCCGATGGCCGGACAGAACCATCATTTCGGCAGCTACGCGCCAGAAAAAATCCCCTATGCGATCACACGGTATGTCAATGAGACCAACCGCCTTTATGGGGTACTGAACAAGCGCCTTGAAGGCCGTGATTTCATTGCTGGCGACGATTACACCATTGCCGATATGGCATCTTATCCGTGGATCATCAGCCACGAAAAACAGCAACAAGACCTCAATGATTTCCCGAACCTGAAACGCTGGTTTGAAAACATCGGGTCGCGCCCAGCGACCATTGCCGCCTATAAAGCGGGCGAAGGATTGAGGTCCGGCGAGATGAGCGAAGCAGACAAAAAAGTCCTGTTTGGTCAAACTTCAAAAACAACTTAATCAACGCGTCCGAAAAACCGTTCTAATGTTAACCCCGCCCCACCGGCGGGGTTTTCTTTTGTACAAAACTGATTGCATGAGAAATACGAATCAAATATATGTTACGTTATAACATAACATATATTAAGGAGGTCGCAGCATGACGCATAACCGCCTTCCGGTCACGGTGCTGTCTGGTTTTTTGGGTGCAGGCAAAACCACATTACTAAATCATGTTCTAAACAATCGTGACGGACTTAAGGTCGCAGTGATCGTTAATGACATGAGCGAGGTTAATATTGACGCTGACCTCATCCGCGAGGGTGGTGCGGAACTTTCGGCGATGGATGAAAAACTTGTCGAAATGACCAATGGCTGTATCTGTTGCACATTGCGAGATGACTTATTGGCGGAAGTACGCCGTCTTGCCGAAACAGGGCGGTTTGATTACCTGCTGATTGAATCAACGGGCATATCTGAACCGCTTCCCGTTGCTGCCACCTTTGATTTTCGGGATGAAAACGGCAATTCACTAGGCGATATTTCAAGACTTGATACCATGGTCACGGTTGTTGATGGCGCACGCATGATTGCCGATTACAGCTCGACCGACTTTCTCAATGACCGTGGAGAAAGTCTGGGCGAAGAAGATGACCGCAGCATCGTCGACCTTCTGGTCGATCAAATCGAATTTGCTGATGTCATTGTTTTGAACAAAACGGATCTGATTGATCCATCGGAACGCAAAACTGTTCTTGGCATTGTTCGCGCGCTAAATGCAGATGCGCGTATCCTCGAAACAGAACATGGCAAAGTTGATCCGAAAGATATCCTGAACACTGGTTTGTTTGATTTCGAACGCGCTCAGGACCATCCCCTATGGGCCAAGGAACTTTATGGTTTTGCCGATCATGTTCCCGAAACCGAAGAATACGGCATCACAAGCTTCACGTTTCGCACGCCGTTTCCGTTTCACCCCCAACGCTTTCATGACTTTATAAATAGCGAATGGCCGGGCGTTGTCCGCGCCAAAGGTCATTTCTGGATCGCAACTCGCCCAAACTGGGTTGGTGAAATCAGCCAAGCTGGTGCTGCGGTAAAGAACGAAGCATTGGGCACATGGTGGAGTGCGGTGCCGCGTGAACGATGGCCTGACAACAATGAATGGCGTGACCGGGTCTT
This sequence comes from Thalassospira lucentensis MCCC 1A00383 = DSM 14000, assembly GCF_000421265.1. GTDB lineage: Bacteria > Pseudomonadota > Alphaproteobacteria > Rhodospirillales > Thalassospiraceae > Thalassospira > Thalassospira lucentensis. The sequence goes on from NZ_ATWN01000008.1 coordinate 162,268, forward strand.
ATCAAACTGGGATCCGGTCTTTGGCGACCGAAGACAGGAAATTGTCTTTATCGGCCTTTCAGACCACATGAATGAAGCGGCCCTGCGCGCACAACTTGCCTCCTGCCTGATTGACGAAGACGAAACATTGATCGGCGGAAAGTTTATACCCGACCGCTATCAGGACCTGCCCGATCCATTCCCTCACTGGGGCACATAACAAAAGAGCCGCCAGCCGATACAATCAGCTGGCGGCTCTTTGCATTGCATCATTCGTACTTAGGCGCTGCGAACTTCTTTTAGGAACGCCTCAACAGCCTCGTTCAGCTCATTGGCCTGCTGTCCCAAGCCCTTTGCAAGACCCAGCACTTCGCCAGAAAGCTTTTCAGACTCATCAGCGGCACTCGACACGCCGGTAATGTTTTCCGAAACATCCCGAGTACCATGAGATGCCTGTTCAACATTTCGGGCAATTTCCTGAGTAGCAGCACCCTGTTCTTCTACTGCGGCTGAAATGGTCGTGCTTGATCCATCCAATTGACGAATGGTTTCGGCAATTTCGGCAATAGCATCAACCGCATTGGATGTTGCAACCTGAATACCCTCAACCTGTGTTCGGATATCATCAGTTGCCTTCGCCGTTTGATTGGCAAGGTTTTTAACTTCGTTGGCAACAACAGCAAACCCTTTGCCTGCGTCACCAGCACGCGCGGCCTCGATCGTCGCGTTCAAGGCCAGAAGGTTGGTTTGCTCGGCGATGTTGGTAATCAAGGACACCACTTCGCCGATCTGGTTTGCGGCTTCTGCCAGCAGTTCGATTTTCTGATGCGTATCCTCGGACGTCCGCACAGCACCATTTGCAATCTCGGCTGAATGGGCGACCTGATTGCTGATTTCGGCAATAGATGCGCTCAGTTCTTCGGCGGCAGCAGACACCGTTTCCACATTGCTCGACATTTCTTGTGATGCGGCCGACACCACCGATGAACGCTGACCAACCTGCTTTGCCGTTTCGGACATCGCACCGGCAGAGGATTGCATGTTTGCCGATGCATCAATCACTTTGGCAACAACCTGACCGACACTGGCTTCAAAATTGTCTGCCATTTTACGCAAGGCTTCGCGTTTCTCAATCTCGGACCGGCGTTCCTGTTCTTCACGCTGAACGCGCATTTCTTCCATCTCGATGGTCTTGTCACGGAAGATTTCCATCGACCTTGCCAGATCACCGATTTCACTTTTCTGATCGGTATACAGAACGTCGATCTTATGATCCCCACCAGACAGACGGATCATGTTGTCGGAAATGGCAAACAGAGGGACCGTAATCCCGCGACTGATCATCAGCGAAATCCCAACGACTGCAATCAAAACAGCCGCGGCAACACCGGCCATCACCATCAGGCTTTTCATAAAGACCGCGTTGACGTCATCGATATAAATGCCGGTTGCAACAATCCATCCCCAAGGCTTAAACGCCTTTACGAACGAAAGCTTCGGACGGGTGGCGTCCCCATTGGGAACCTTGTAGGTATAATCGACAAAGCCCTGACCATCTTCCTTGGCAACGCGTGCAAACTCGCGGTAATGAAATTTACCCGCGCCATCTTTGGCGTCGATAAGGTTTTTGCCCACCAGATCGGGTTTAATGTCATGAATAAGAACCACTGGCGTATAATCGAATACGAAGAAATAGTTGGTTTCATCGTAGCGCAATGCCGCAACCGCCCCCTTGGCCGCATCCTGCGCCTGTTCTGTGGTCAGGGCACCGGATTTCTCAAGTTCATGAAAGTGATTGATAAGGGAAATTGTCGAATCAACAAGGTTTTGCGTTTTCGCCTTGCGATCTTCGAGCATGTTATAGCGCAATTCGGTTAAACCGAACGCCCCAACCAGCAGAGCAGCAAGAATAGCACCCGCCACGATTATCATCAGGCGCGTGCCGATTTTCATGGAACTTAATCTAAGCATTCTGTTCCCAACCCTAAATAGTTGCTATTATTGAAGTGCATATGTTTGATCGAAAACTGCCTTTACAAGTATTGCAACAAGTTATTTTTACCCTGTTACCTAGAAAAACGTGTTTCCTAACAACACCATAGACAGCAACGCCGTACAAAATACAATCAGGAAGACAAATGCCCCAATCGGACCCGTCGGGCTTTGCCCCAAATCAACACAGTAGAATCTTTGCCCTGATTGCATTTATGGTGCTGTGCCTGATCATTTCCGCTGCGGGTGGTGCGGCAACGGCAACCAGCGTGCAAGGCTGGTACACGACACTTGAAAAGCCGCTTTTCAACCCGCCCAATTGGCTGTTTGCCCCGGTCTGGACAGTTATCTATTTCATGATTGCCTTTAGTGGCTGGCGGGTATGGCTTAAAGGCGGTATTGCGAATGCCAAGGTCGCCTTTGGGATTTACGGCGCTCAGCTTTTGCTGAACCTTGCCTGGTCATTCCTGTTCTTTGGGGCTCAATCCCCTTTTCTTGGCCTGATTGACATCATTCCACTTTTTATCCTGATCATTATTAACGCTGTGATATTTTGGAAAATAGATCGGTTGGCCGGAATACTTATGGTGCCCTATGCACTCTGGGTCAGCTTTGCCATGCTTTTGAACGGATCGATTTACTTTCTAAATACCTGACATTCCAATCCACTTAACAGCGCACACAGAAAAGCCCGTAGCACCTTTCGGCCTACGGGCTTTTTTCTGTCCACGCATGATCGCAATTATTGCACGACCTTCGTCCCGTCAGCCTCAGCTGTCTCCGCGCCAGCATCGATTTCAGGTTGGGCAACATTGTCCATGCCAAGACGGCCAATAGAAGGCAGGCGCAAGGCAGGTCGGTTAAAATCAATCCCGACATTCAATCCAAGAAGATTAAGTTCGATCCCTTCTTCCAACCCGACAGAAAACCCAAACACACCCAGAAGATTTGCCTGAAAACCCTGACCGCTTGATGACATCCCCACCGGGTTTGTGATCCGTCGGTAGTCCTTGCCAATCGCATTGGCTGGCATATCAAGGTCCAGATCGGGCACTTCACGACCAATATGGGCAATAAAGGTGTTGCTGTTGGGGCCCGGATAACTGCGATAGGTGCTTGGGAACGGATAGCTTTGAATGGCGGCTTCGATCTGCGGGATCAATTGCGCGGCCGCCTCGCCGCGTTGATCAACCAGAATTTGCGGCTTGGAGCCAAACCAAAGCCCATCAGGCAGCGCATAATTCTTGCGCACCACATTGCCGCCGCCCCAGCCCACCACGTCATAGCGGCTATAGCTGGTTTCACCGGCGCGTTTGAAAATCACCCACGGATGAACGGCAAAATAACCGCGCCACCCGAATGTATTGGCCGCCATAACCATGATGACGGCCTGATTTTTAAAGGCAACCGGATCTGGTGCCACGCCTGATGAGTGGCGCGGGGCCGTGCGCCATGTATATTTTTCTTTGGTTTTCTCGCCCGGCGGGTCTTCGGCCAAACTGATCCCGAACGGCAACACAAGTACTGCCAGAAGGCCAAGAAGTAGGGTTCTGCCTTTTTTCACCAAATAATCCTGTCTGAATTCAACTGCGATTACGTTTTGTCTTTACTGGTACGATGACAGACGAGAAATAAGATCAAAAAATGGCACCGCAAGACAGAAGACCGTTCAAAACCCTGTGAGACGCCGATACATTTTTACGACAAACACCTTATGGCCAAGCAGCAAAGGTATTGTCAGGCACCCGTTCTTCGGCCCGACGCAGCCGGCGATATGCCCCCGGTGCATCCCCGATGTAGCGTTTGAAAAACCGACTAAAATAAGCTGGATCACGAAATCCCAAACCATATGCAATCTGCGCCACGCCCAGCGGGGACTGTTCCAGGCGCATACAGGCATCACGAATGACCCGCTCATGCACGATCGTAAGTGGCGGCTTGCCGGTCGCACGCAGAACCGCCGATCCAAGTCGTCTTTCACTGATGCCAAGGGTGCTGGCATAGTCGGCAACATTCCAGTGCTCGCGAAAATGCAATTCCAGAACCTGCAAAAACCGCTGAAAGGTGATGGAGCCCGGACCATGCTGATGACGTTGTTCCATCACCCCCTGCGCAAGACGTACCACCATCGTCAGAATAACCTGAAGCTGTGCTCCGACCACCACGCTGGCCCCAAGCGCATTATGCATCAGTTCGGATCTGATCGCATCAAAGCTACTGCTTAAAAGCGCGTGATCACGGTCGCCGTCAGTCAGGGAAACCACATGGACGGTATCGGCAGCAAAACGCAGCGGCAACCCGCCGCCCGCTGCCCCTGCGATACCCCCACCCGGGTTTCCACAAGAACGTGCGACAAGATCATCTGCCACTGATAGCACATACCCATCGGCCCCCGCTGTGACCGAAACCGCCTGTGTCTCGCCAAGTGGTAACCAGATCAATGCGGGTGCTTTTGCCTCAATTGTGCCTTGGCGCAATTGGATTTGCGCACGCCCGGACAGGAGCAACACGCCATAGCACCGGTCCCGACGGCCCGGATCATTCATCATCCATTGCTGGGCGGACAGGCTGCGATCGAACCTGTCGATCATGGCCTGACTTGTCACCGGCACCGGATCGGCAAAAGGTGCCGCGACCAGCTCTACGGCACTGGAAACAGGTGCAAATTGGGTAGAACCGTTATTCATGCCATTTTCGCCCAGTAATATTCCAAATAGTTATATGTATAAATGTACAATTTTTCGTCTTAAAATGTCAATTTAGCTGTCTTTACATTAGAAAGCTTCCGTCGCTTACTAGTCTGACGGTCAGAAGAACCGCAAAAACAAAAATACAAATCGAATTTGCGTTCCCATTGCTTTGCAACTGCGAACTAATGGGCGGGAGGATACGCCGGAGATCTACTTTGAATTCAAAGTAGATAGCAATATCTCTTTGTCTACTCTCCTGAAAACAACGCACTAACGGGAAAACCGTCTCTGAAAAAGAGATCAGGAGGAAAAGCATGCAGATTTCAAAAAGACTGCGCATCGCGACCTTGACTGCGGCCACCACCGCGCTCATGAGCACCGCGACGCTGTTTGGTGCCAACGCCCAGGAAACCTATCGCATTGGCTATGCCATTTCGAAAACCGGGCCTGGCGCACCGGGGGCAGCCACCAGCACCACGCCCAACTATGAAATGTGGGTCAAGGAAATCAACGATGCCGGCGGCCTTAAGGTCGGTGACAAACAAATCCCGATTGAAGTTGTCGAATATGATGACCGTTCGAGTTCCGAGGAAGCCGTGCGCGCGATTGAGCGCCTGATCAATCAGGACAAGGTTGATTTTATCCTCTCCCCATGGGGCACGGGCATTAACCTTGCCGTTGCGCCGATCCTTGATCGTGCTGGCTATGCCCATATCGCAGGGACGGCTGTAACAGATAAGGCCCCGCAACTTGCCAAACGCTGGACCAATTCTTACTGGTTGCTTGGTACCGGCGAACAATATGCGGTTGAATTGGCCGAGTTCCTCAAAGGCCTGAAAGACGACGGTAAAATCAATGACAAGGTCGCTATGATCGCCGTTGCCGACGGTTTTGGCATTGAGCTGTCCAAAGCCGGTCGCGAGGCCCTTGAAGATCGTGATTTCGAATTGGTCTATGACAAAACCTATCCACTGGGGTCGCAGGATCTGGCAACCATCGTCAATGAAATTAAGTCGCTTGGTGTCGACACTTTTGTGGCCTTTTCCTATCCGCCGGGCACCCTTGGTTTGACTGAACAGTCACGCATTCTTAAATTCAACCCGAAGGTATTCTATGCCGGTGTCGGTACGGCCTTCCCGCTATATAAAAACCGGTTCGGCGATGATGCACAGGGCGTTATCAGCCTTGGTGGGGCCAGTGAGAACGATCCCAAGATTGCCGATTATATCGAACGCCACGTTGCGTTTGCCGGGCGTGAACCGGATCGTTGGGCATCTATCGTCAACTGGGCATCGCTTCAATCGCTGCAACAAGCCATCGAACGTGCCGGTTCCACCGAGCGTGAAGCAGTAAATGCCGAACTGGCCAAAGGCGGATTTGACACCATTCTTGGCACCTATAAACCGGGTGATCAGAACTTCTGGCAGGTTGGCCAGTGGCAGGATGGCAAATTTGTCGGTATTGCCCCGACCAGCATGGAAGGCGCACAGGACCTTGTCTTCCCGAAACCTGACTGGAACGGCGCGCAATAAGCGCCCCCAACTTGGACATGTCGAGGTTGCCCCGCATCTTATTGATCGCAGGCGAACCTCGGCACGCCACTTGGAAGAAATAAATGTTTAGCTACGCAGTTTTTTCGGGAATCACCCTTGGCGGCATGTATGCGCTTGTCGCCATGGGACTGACCCTGCAATACGGGGTATCGCGGATCATGAACCTCGCCTATGGGGAACTCGTGATCGTTGCATCCTTTGTCGCCTATATCCTGATGACCACGCTTGGCATTAACCCCATTGTCGGTCTTTTGATCATCATTCCGGCCAGCTTTGCGCTTAACTGGATTATTTACCGCATCCTGCTGACCCCGCTGGTCGCGCGTGCGAAAAACCGCGGCATGCTGGAAGTCGACAGCATCCTTGCCACCTTTGGCCTGCTGTTTATCGTACAGGGTATATTGCTGGTCTGGTTTGGTGGCAATTATTACAGCTATGACTTCATGAATAACGCGGTTGATGTGTTTGGCGCTGCCATTGCGGCCAACCGTCTTGTCGCGTTGGGGTTTGCGGTTGTTATCGGGCTTGGTTTTTATCTTGTTCTGACGCGAACACGCATCGGCACGGCCCTACGCGCTGTTGCAGTTGATCCGACATCGGCACGGCTTGTCGCCATTGATGTCAATTTCGCATCCTGTTTCGCCTTTGCGCTAGGTGGTGCCATGGCCGCCGTTGGTGGCGTTCTGGTCAGTATGTTTCTGACATTCTCTACCTCGATGGGGGTTGTATTTACCATGAAGGCTCTGATCGTTGTCATCATGGGCGGGGTTGGCAACATGCTGGGCGCACTGGTTGCCGGACTGATCCTTGGCGTTGCCGAAAGTCTGGTCGCAACCTATGTCGACCCAGGCCTCACGATTGCCATAACCTATGTGATCTTCCTTTTGGTTCTTTTGATCAAACCATCCGGCCTGTTCGGGAGGTCTTCATCATGAGCATCCTTACAGCCGACACCCTCAAACCGATTGCCATTGGTGCCGTGATCTTTGCTGCCCTGGCCTTTTTGCCATCACTGGTCGACAACTACTATATGTCGCTTGCCATCAGTGTCGCGAGCTTTGCCGTCCTTGCCACCGCATGGTCGATGTTTTCAGGCCCGACGCGCTATATCTCACTTGCGACCGTGGTGTTCTTTGGCATTGGCGCTTATACCGTTGCCGTTTTGGGCGAACTAATGCCCTTTGCACTTGTTCTGGTCTGTGCTGGTCTTGTCGGGACCGTGATTGCCCTTCTGGTCGGATTTTCAACCCTCCGTCTGGCCGGGGTTTATTTCGTGATCTTCACCTTTGGCCTGACCGAACTGGTCCGTCAGGTTGTCAGCTGGCACGAGGTCAATGTCACCCGTGAAATGGGCCGCTATGTCTTTCTTGATATCACCCAGAATGACATTTACTGGCAACTTCTTGCCCTGTTCGCCGTCCTGCTGTTGACTGGATTTATCCTTGGCCGGTCGCGGCTTGGCTTTGCGCTTCGCATCATTGGCGAGGACGAAACCGTCGCCAAACATTGCGGTATTGATGTCACCCGTATCAAGATCGCCCTGTTTGTCCTGTCTGCCCTGTTCATGACATTGACCGGTGCCATCATGGCGCCACGCTGGACCTATATTGATCCGGTGATTGCGTTTAATCCAATGCTTTCGTTTCAGGTCGTGATCATGGCGCTTCTGGGGGGACCGCGTCGTTTGCTGGGCCCGCTTTTGGGGGTCATTCCACTGACCCTGTTGTTTGAGGTCCTTACCGCAAACTTCCCCAACCATTTCAGCATTCTTCTGGGCTGTGTCTTTATGGTGATTGTTTATCTTCTGCCAAATGGCGTTATCGGGCTGTATGAAAAGTACCGCCCCCCCAAGAAACGCTCACACACCCCAAACAGCACCAAGTCCGGGGAGACACCAGCATGACATCGCACGTTCTTTTGTCGATTTCCGGTCTGCATAAGGCATTTGGCGGTCTAATCGCTGTCAATCAAATGCAATTTGATATCTGTGAAGGCGAAATTATCGGTCTGCTTGGCCCCAACGGATCGGGCAAAACTACGGTGATAAACCTGATTTCCGGTGCGCTTTCACCCAATGACGGCAAAGTCGTTCTGGATGGCAAGGACATCACCAACCTGCCTGCCCATAAAATCAGCCATGCCGGAATTGCCCGCACATTCCAGTTGGTGCGCATCCTGCCCGATCTTGACTGTATCGAAAACATCGAAGCGGGCCTTGCTTACCGCACCAAACCGCTTTGGGGACATGATGCCCACACAGCCGCCTATGAATTGCTTGAACGGATCGGCCTTGAAAAGCATGCCCATACTCCGGCGGGAGATTTGACTTATATTGATCAAAAGCGCCTTGAACTAGGCCGTGCCTTGGCCTTGCAGCCCAAGCTGTTATTGCTTGATGAATGGCTGGCGGGGTTAAACCCATCCGAACTTCAGGACGGCATTACCTTGGTGCGTAAGCTCAAACACGAAGGACTTACCATCATCATGGTCGAACATGTCATGGATGCCATCAGAAGCCTGTGCGACCGTTGTGTCGTGATGAATGCCGGGGCCAAAATCGCCGATGGCAGTCCCGACGCGGTGCTATCTGACGGGGAAGTTATCCGCGCCTATCTGGGAGATAGCCATGCTTGAGATTAAAAACCTGTCTGTGTCATATGGCAAGCACACCGCTCTTCGTGATATTTCACTTACAATTGATCGCGGTGAAATCGTTGTCATGCTTGGGGCCAATGGGGCAGGCAAAAGCAGCCTTTTAAAAGCCTGTGCCGGATTGGTTACAACCCATGATGACACCCGCATCAGCCTTGCAGGCACTGATTTAACCGACCTGAGCGCGCATAAGATCGTCGAGGCGGGGCTGGCACTGGTGCCCGAAGGTCGCGGTATATTCGGCGAGTTGACCGTGCGTGAAAACCTTGAACTCGGTGCTTTTGCCAAACGCGCCCGTGCCGCTGAAAAGCAAAACCTTGAACGCGTCATCGATTTGTTTCCCAAACTGTCCGAACGTCTTGGACAGGCCGCGCGCACCATGAGCGGCGGGGAACAGCAAATGGTCGCCATCGGGCGGGCGTTAATGTCCAACCCGGACGTGCTTTTGCTTGACGAACCATCGCTTGGTTTATCGCCAATCATGACCGGCGATTTGTTCAAGGCCCTTGCCGCCATTCGTAAAACCGGGGTTGGTGTTCTTCTGGTCGAACAGAACGCACACCAGTCCCTTGCAATCTCTGATCGGGGATATCTGATCAAGAACGGGGCCATCACCGGGCAGGATACTGCCAAGGCCCTGCAATCGGACCCTGCTGTGCAAAAGGCCTTTCTGGGTCTTGGGGCGGCCTAATCAGCCGCCTTTCGTCACCACACAGCAGAACATGAGAAAGTCAGGAGTAACGCCATGAATGATGTCAAACTGTTGATCAACAACGAAGACGTCACTGCATCGAACAACCGTACGTTCGAACGCAAAAATCCCGTCACCGGGCAAACCGCAACGGTTGCGGCCGCAGCCAATGCCGCTGATGCCCGCAAGGCTGCCGATGCCGCCGCAGCAGCCTTCCCTGAATGGTCAAAAATGGGCCCCGGTGCGCGCCGTAAAATTCTGCTCAAGGCCGCCGACATCATGGAAGCCAAGGGCGATGAATTTGGCCAGATGGTTCTTGATGAAACCGGCAGCACACGCATGTGGGGTGGATTTAACGCCCATCTGGCGGCCAATATGCTCCGCGAAGCCGGTGGCATGACCACCCAAATTCAGGGTGATTTGATCCCGTCCGACACGCCTGGCCTGATGGCCATGGGCATCCGTCAGCCGGTTGGCGTGGTGCTGGGGATTGCCCCGTGGAATGCTCCGGTTATTCTGGGTACACGCGCGATTGCCATGCCGTTGGCATGCGGCAATACCGTGATCCTTAAGGCGTCTGAACTTTGCCCCGCCCTGCATCACCTCATCGGGCAGTGCCTTGTCGAAGCGGGTGCACCGGCCGGTGTTGTTAACGTCGTGACCAATGCCCCCGAAGATGCTCCGGAAATCGTCGAAGCCCTGATTGCCCATCCGGCAGTCCGTCGCATCAACTTTACCGGTTCAACCCGTGTTGGGCGCATCATCGCCAAGCTCGGCGCTGAACACCTTAAACCGGTTCTGCTTGAGCTTGGCGGTAAGGCGCCGTTCCTTGTCCTTGACGATGCTGACCTTGACGAAGCGGTCAATGGTGCCGCCTTTGGCGCCTATATGAACCAGGGCCAGATTTGCATGTCGACCGAACGTCTGATTGTCGACAATGCGGTTGCCGATGACTTTGTCGCCAAACTGGCAGCCAAGGCAAAGACGCTCACCGCTGGTGACCCCGCCAAGGCTGAAAGCATCCTTGGCGGTGTGGTCAGTGTCGAGGCGGTCAAGCGCATCGAAGAACTGGTTGAAGACGCCGTATCGAAAGGTGCCAAACTGGTTGCGGGTTCAGGCAAGGCCAAAGACGGTGTGCTGATGGATGCCACCCTTCTGGATCATGTGACGCCAGCAATGAAGATCTATTCCGAAGAAAGCTTTGGCCCGATCTGTGTCGTCATTCGTGCGGGTAACGAAGACGAAGCAGTTCGCATTGCCAATGATAGCGAATATGGCCTGTCATCTGCTGTATTTTCGACCAATATTCCGCGCGCGATGAACGTCGCCAAACGCATCGAAAGCGGCATTTGCCACATCAATAGCCCGACCGTTCAGGACGAAGCCCAGATGCCATTTGGTGGTGTCAAATCTTCGGGGTATGGCCGTTTCGGATCAAGGGCATCAATTGATGAATTCACCGAAATGCGCTGGATCACGATCCAAAGTGGCAAACGCCACTACCCGTTCTAAACCGGTAAAACCAAACTCGTCGGGCGGAACCTTCGCCCGGCGGGCTCGTTGCATATTCAGTTGCGCAGGGGGGGGGAAGCCTGATTTGTACTGAGTTCCCTTACAAATCAGGACCTGTGTGCGGGCCGCCCAATGCCAAGTGCTTGGGCGACCCGCAGCTTTTAAGGGGGAGTTAACCGCGCAAAACGGCTTGCATCATGACTTCAAGTGCGCTGGAAAACTTTGATCTGTCTTTCTGGGTAAAGGCCGCATTGCGCCCCTGCTCACCCGTGACTTCGCGCATATGGGCGGCAATTTCGCGCCCGGCAAGTGCATTGCCAATATTGGCTTCGGTGAATTCCTGCCCGTTGGCTTTAAGAACCCGCGCCCCAATTTCAAGCCCGCGCGATGCCAGCGGAATATCACTGGTGACAATCACATCACCCGCATGGGCGTTCTCGGCGATCCAGTCATCGGCCGCATCGGGTTCGGGCGGCACAATCACATTTCGGATCAATGGATTGCGTGATGGACGGATGCCACCGTTCGATACCACAATCATCTCGATCCGGTGGCGTTCAGCCACACGTTCGCATTCGGCCTTTACCGGACAGGCATCGGCATCAACAAACAAACGCGGGCGGGTCTTTTCATTACTGTCGGTCATGGCGCGATCATCCGCAGACCGCGACCAAAGTCAAGACATCAGGTTTAGGCGTTTGCGGATTCTTTGCGATCCGGATTGCCCATCATCAGCAAAACAGCACCGCCCATCAGCGCAAAGCCACCTGCAACCAAGACTGTACTTTGGAAGTCATAGGCGCTTGCCACAAGACCCGTCAAAAGATTGCCAATCAGCCCGCCAACAAAAAGGGTGCTGACATAATAGCTAGTGGCAACACCGGGTTGCTCGGGGGCGAAGTTCTGCACAAACGTCATGCTGATCCCAGCAAAAATCCCATAGTACATGCCATCAAGCGCACCAAGAACCAGAACTTCACGCAGGCTACTTGCCTGATAGATCAAGCCAAAGAATATCGAGGCCAGAACCGCTGCGATCAGCATTCCTTTGCGCTCGCCCACCTTGCGGATCAGAGATGCACAGAAGTAAATCACCACCACTTCGACAAAGCATTTGACGGTCAGGGCAAAGCCTGCCGCCGACGCAACAAGGCCAAGTTCCGTTGAAAAATAAAGTGGCATGGCCGACACAAACACAACGTTCGCCGCCCCAATGAAGAAAACCGGGATACAGGCCATGATCAAACCAACGTTAAAAGGCACCTTTTCACCCGGCTTTAACCGGCCCGGATGATGGGTTTTAAATGCCGCAGGCACGATCAAAAGACAGACCGCAAACCAGACAGCTGCCACCGTTGCGATGGCATAATATGTTGGCGCAAAACCAAATGCGCCAAACACCGATAGCGAGGCCGCCGGTCCAACCATCCAGCCAAGCGAGGTCTGCATGCGCAGAAATCCGTTAAACTTGGCAATGTCGCGGTTGGTCTGTTCGGCAAACAGTCGGCCAAAGGAATACATGACCGAAAGTGCGCCCGATCCCACCCCAAGCAGGATCGACACGATACACAGATAAACCCAGTAAACCTGAACAGCCCCAAGGATCATCATCCCGCTGGCAAAACACAGGATGCTGGTGATCAATAACAGCTTAACCGGCACCCCGCGATCAATCGCCCGACCAAATGCCCGGTTGGTCAGAAGGGTGATACAAACCTGCACAATCGCCACCATGCTGATTTTCCATGGTGGCTCGCCCAGACCTTCAACGACATAAAGACCCGCTAAGGGTGCAGCACTTGATGATGCGAAGGCCCCGACAAGCAGCAATGCCAGAACAAGGAAAGGATAACGATCCAAAAGCGCAATGACACTCGACACAGGCTGCCGCCCATCCATGCTATTATCATCTGTAATATGGTCGCGCATCCCACATCCCCTCGCCTTTTGTTGCGTTACGGGATGTTTTTATCGCCTCAACTTAAAATTGTGAACAAAATCACAGTACTATAGGGAAAATGTCACAAAACTGGAACAGTCGAACTTAGGCCAATCCACCAACAAAGCTCGAAAGTTCCGGCGTTTTAGGACTGGCAAAGACTTCTTCCGGGTCGCCGGTTTCGTGAATGCGGCCCTGATGCATAAAGACAAGCTTGTCACACACTTCACGCGCAAAGCGCATTTCGTGGGTCACCATGACAAGAGTCATGCCCTCTTCTGCCAGTTGCCGCACGACCGCCAGCACCTCGTTAACCAGTTCGGGATCAAGTGCGGATGTAACCTCGTCACACAAAAGAACCTTGGGCTTCATGGCAAGTGCCCGTGCGATGGCTACGCGTTGCTGTTGCCCACCCGAAAGCTGGTCCGGGTAATGCATCATCTTGTCGGCCAAACCGACCTTGATCAGCATTTCTTCTGCGACTTTCCTGGCATCGGCCTTCGATTGCTTTTTGACCACCTGTGGCGACAGCATCACGTTTTCAAGCGCGGTATAATGCGGGAAAAGATTGAACTGCTGAAACACCATGCCGACCTGCAGACGCAATCCCAGAAGATCGGCATCGCGATCACTGATTTTCTTGCCGTCAACTATGATGGCACCATCATCAATGACTTCAAGCCCATTGATCGTCCGCAAAAGCGTGCTTTTGCCAGATCCGCTTTTGCCAATCAGCGCGATCACCTGCCCCTCATCAATTGAAAGGTTGATCCCCTTAAGGACTTGTAGCTCGCCAAAACTTTTATGGATGGCATGTAATTCAACGAGCGACATGACGAAACTTCCCTTCGAGGTAACCGGCAAAAAGTGACAGCGGATAACAAATCAAAAAATACATTACAGCGACAAAGCCATACACGGTGAAAGGTGCGTAAGTCGCATTGGTAATCATGGTGCCCGCCTTAGTCAGTTCGACAAAGCCAATGATTGATGCAACCGCCGTTCCCTTAACCACCTGCACTGAGAACCCGACAGTCGGGGGAACCGCAATGCGCATGGCCTGCGGCAAAATAATGTAGCGCATTTGCTGAGTAAACTTCATGCCAAGGCTGGTCGATGCTTCCCACTGCCCCTTACCAATAGCCTCGACACACCCACGCCAGATTTCGGTCAGGAATGCGCTTGTGAACAATGTTAACCCAAGCATCGCCGCCATCCAGGGGGATATATCCAGCCCAATAAGCGGCAACCCGAAGAAAACAATGAACAGCTGCATCAAAAGCGGCGTGCCTTGAAACAATTCGACATAACAGCGAACAAGCCCCTTTACCCATGCGCCTCCTGCTGTGCGGGCCATTAAGAGTAACAGGCCAACCAAACCACCCAGAACAAAAGCAGTCAGGGATAGCAACACTGTCCAGCGCGCAGCCATCAAAAGATTATAAATGATATCCCAATTTGAAAATTCAGACATGCCGCCGCCGTTCAAACAGATAGTTGCCAAGAACCTTCAGCACCATCCGAAGCAGGATCGACATCACCAGATAAATACCGGTCACGATGAAATAAACTTCGAACGCACGAAAATTAAGAGCCTGAATATAGTTCGCCCCAAATGTCAGTTCTTCAGCGGCAATCTGCGAACAAACAGAAGACCCCAACATGACGATCACGATCTGACTGGAAAGGGCCGGCCAGATTTTCTGAAGGGCAGGCAGGATGATCACATACCGGAAAATCTGCAGGCGGCTCATCGCAAGACTTTGCGCGGCTTCGATTTGACCATGCGGCACAGCCTGAATACCCGCGCGGACAATCTCGGTCGAATAGGCACCGAGATTGACAATCATCGCCAATACAGCGGCCTGCAACTCCGTCAGCTTGACGCCCAACGCAGGAAGACCAAAAAAGATAAAGAACAATTGGATCAGAAACGGGGTGTTGCGGATCAACTCAACATAAACGCCGACAATTTGGCTGATCACCGGGGTGCGTGACGCACGCGCCCACGCCCCCATGATGCCCAGCCCAACGCCAACCACTGCCCCGATAACTGTCAGCTCGGTAGTTAGAATGACCCCATCCAACAGCAATTCCCAATGCGGCACGATGGCGCCAAAGTCGAATTTATATGCCATTGATCAGCAACGACCCCCTAAGTCAGTTCAAAATGATTACAGCTCTTCCGGCAGCGGAATACCAAGCCATTTGACAGCAATCTCATTGAGGCTGCCATCCGCAATTGATGCGGCAATGATGTCATTGATCTTTTCCTTGAAGGCGGCTTCGTCTTTGTTCAAGCCGACATAGCAAGGAGAATTTTTGATCAGGAATTTCGGCTCTGGCTTACGCGGCGGATCACGTTCAATGATTGCAGCCGCCGTCACATTCCCCGTGGCAATCAGATCAACCTGCCCCGAAAGGAATGCCGAAATCGTGCCGTTGTTATCTTCGTAACGTTTGATATTAACATCCGACGGCGCAATTTTCGAAAGTTCAAGATCTTCAATCGCACCACGGGTCACACCGACTGACATTCCCGAAAGGTCCTCAGCCTTCTCGACTGAAAAATCTGCTGGACCAAAAACACCATTATAGAACGGTGCATATGGGTCACTAAAATCAATGACCTTTTCGCGGTCCGGGTTTTTGCCAAGGCTGGAAATCACCAGATCCACCTTGCCGGTGGTCAGATACGGAATACGGTTGCTTGATGCGACCGGGACAAGCTCCAACTCCACACCAAGATTCTCGGCAATCAGTGCCGCCATATCGATGTCATAACCTTTTGGCTGCATGTCTGTGCCAACGGTCCCAAATGGCGGGAAATCCTGCGGAACGGCAACTTTTAAAACACCCGCCTCTGCAATGCTATCAAGCGCCCCTGCCCAAGCGACACCCAAAGGAGCTGTCAATATCGCGGCCGCAGTGACCGCCACTTTCAAAAACTGTTTCATTTGCCTCTACCCGTTTTGCCATGAGAATTTTGCATATTTTTTAACCTAAATATAAAACTGCATATTTATTCATCTAATGTCTATGAATATTTTGTTCTTCAGCATAAACTCAGCTTCCATAAACAATTATTCATCGGAAAATCAGGAGTTTTAGAACAGAGAAAAACACTCAACTGGTCTGACCAGATACAGGGATGCAGATGAAACGCAGTGAAACAGCGCCAGAACGGGCCGCACGAGACATTCGAAACCTGATCAAACGTCGGGAGTTAAAGGCAGGTGAGGCCCTGCCCGCCCAGCGCAGCCTTGCCGCCGAGCTTGGCATTAGCCGCACCAGCCTGCGCGAGGCACTTGCCACACTCGAAGCTCTGGGCATGGTTCACACCCATGCAGGCAAAGGCGTCTTCGTCGCCGACCGCAAAACCCACATCCCGCTTGATCAGCACCGCAACCAGCAGGCAGCACAGGTCTATCAGTTCAGGCTAGCTATCGAACCCTATGTCGCAGGCCTTGCCGCCCAAATGCACACCAACGAACATCTGGCAGCGCTACAAGACAGCATCAGCGATATGCGCGATGCGCTTGATGGCGATGACCTGATTGCGGCGGCCACCGCCGATACGGAATTTCACGAAATTCTTCTGGCCGCATCGGGCAACCCGATGTTTGCCGACGCCATGCATCCAGCCGCACACATCATTCACGAAAACCAGATGCTGCCTTTCGCCAACGCGACCGCCATTGCAGCCCCTTTATCGGAACACGAACAGGTTTTGCGTTTTGTTCGTGAACACAATCCTTCCGGCGCGCGCGATGCCATGCACTTTCATGTATTAAGTGCTGCGACCAGAGCACAGATCGCTTTTTTACGCCCCTAAAGCAAAACCCCCACCCGGTTTCCCGGATGGGGGTTTCACTTAACTTCGTTTAACACGGTGCCATTCACAAGGAATGGCAAGCCGAATTAAGCAGCCGTCAGGTCGTCAGCCGAAACGCGGCCCGAACGTGAGTCGGTACGCAGTTCGTAATTGATTTTGTCGCCTTCCTGCGGGTGACCCATACCAGCGCGTTCAACGGCGCTGATGTGCAGGAATACGTCATTTCCGCCTTCGTCCGGCTGAATGAAACCAAAACCTTTAGTTGCGTTGAACCATTTAACGGTACCTGTTGCCATCTTTAAATCTCCTTATCGAGTATTGATTGGCGTTTTGACACACCCCGCTTGGGTGCGCCTATCTTTGTTCGATAATCAAATCAGACGCGTTCGCGACTTCTCTGATTATCGGAAGGTTTGTTGCGGCCTGAACCACCTGGCTGCCCGCCAGATTGTGGGCCACGATGATTGCGATTGCGGTTTGCACCGCCGCGCTTGCCTTGCGGATTGGCATTTCCGCGGCCATTGGCCCCGTTGCCATTCGCGCGGCGTTCTTCCGTGCTGCCCATAAAGGACAGACCGGAAGAAATTGCATTGCCGTTCTGCGCGCCATCACGGACGTTCCCGTTGGAATCGACCTTTTTGGCTGGGCGCTTGCGACTATCAGCTTGACCAGCACCGTTTCCAGTGCCGTTACCACGGCCGTTCGCCGGCTTGGAACTGATCCCGCCTTTGTAACGACTTTTCGATTTTTCCAGAGCCGGGTTAGCAGCGACTTTGTCATTTGTGCCTGCGTTGGCGTTGGCGCGGCCTTCGGCATCACGACGCGGCGCCGCCGAACGGGCATCATCACGTTCGCGACGCGGACCAGAAGCACGCTGCTCGGACCGGTCATTACGACCAGAAGCAGCCTGACGATTTCCGCCACCATTGCCACGGCCGTTTCCACGACCACCGTTACCGCGTGACTGACCACCACCGCTTGAACGACGACCGCGATTGGCATCACGCGCATCTTCAGGATCGGCTGCCTGTTCGGCGGCGGCCTTGGCATCACGACGGTCAATCACGGGGATCGTCTGGCGTGTATTTCGTTCGATATCGCGCAGCAGACCGCGTTCTTCTGCATCACAAAATGCAATCGCGGAACCACTGGCACCACCACGGGCCGTACGGCCGATACGGTGGACATAACTTTCAGGCACATTCGGCAATTCGAAGTTCACAACGTGGGTCACGCCGTCAACATCGATACCACGTGCAGCAATATCGGTTGCCACCAGCACACCAATCTGACCGTCCTTAAAGGCGTTCAGGGCGCGTTCACGCTGGTTCTGACTTTTATTACCGTGAATGGCTGCTGCACTGATCTTGTTTGCCTCAAGATGACGGGCAACACGATCGGCACCACGTTTGGTCCGGGTAAAGACCAGCGTGCGTTTGAATGCAGGATTGTCAAGAAGCTCGGCCAGAAGCTGACGCTTGCGGGTGCGCTCAATCAGGTAAACCGATTGTTCGACCCGTTCTTGCGTGGTGGAAACCGGGGTTACCGACACCTTCACCGGATCTGACAGCATATCCCCTGCCAACTGGCCAATCTGGCCGGGCATGGTTGCCGAAAAGAACAGGTTCTGACGCTTTTTGGGGAGCATTTTGACAATGCGTTTGATCGGCGGCAAAAAACCGAGATCAAGCATATGGTCAGCTTCATCAAGCACAACCACATCCACGTGGGACAGGTTGAGCTTTCCGCTATCAACGTGATCAAGCAAACGACCCGGTGTGGCGACAAGCACCTCAACACCCGGTACAATAGCCTTGATCTGCGGACCAGGCGCAACACCACCAACGACCACAGCAACGCGGACGTTCAAGAAGCGACCATAGGCACGGAAGCTATCACCGATCTGCGCGGCTAGTTCGCGCGTCGGAGCCAGAACCAGCACACGGCAGGAACCTTTGGGAGTACGGCCTTCGGATTTCGAAAGGCGATCAAGAATCGGCAACGCGAAAGCTGCCGTCTTGCCGGTACCGGTCTGAGCGATACCAAGCAGGTCCTTGCCTTGTAGCAGGGACGGAATGGACTGCGCCTGAATTGGGGTGGGCACATCATAGCCTTCATGCGCTAGTGCACGAAGAACCGGCTCGGCCAGGCCGAGTTCGGAAAACTGGGTCAAATAAGGGTAACTCGTAATTGTTGGGCTGCAGACAGCTGGGAAAAATCCCGGTAAAATATAGTAATCAGGTCTGCGCCTTGTAGTTCAGGAAGCATCCGCGTAGCTGGATACTTCAATACGTTCTTCCGACAATCACTCAACAGTGTGGAACTTTCGTTCCCTCTACGCTTCTGGAGCGATCAAATATCGAAGACACCATGCACAGAGTTTTTACCGCTTGTCAAACGTCATATTCATGCAAGATCAGAGTTTTATCCGCTCCGACCCGGCGCATCAGTGCCACCGGGCGCATAAACCATAGCATTCAACCGCTAATTCACCGAACACGGATTTGCCGCGCCGCATGGATTATATGCGCCACAAGGGCTGGCAGAAGCACATGGATTGGCCGTTGACGGCGCACAAGGGTTATAAGCAGCGCATGGATTCGCACCGCAAGGATTTACCCCACCAGCGGCGCACGGGTTCGCCCCACATGGATTATAGGCGGCACATGGGTTTGCCACAGAACAAGGGTTACCCGCCGAACATGGGTTGTATGCAGCACAGGGATTCGCCCCACACGGGTTTGCCGCACAGGGCGCCGCGCCACATGGATTTGCAGAACATGGGTTGGCTGCACATGGATTCGCGCCACAAGGATTAGCAGCACACGGATTGCTCCCAGCGGCCGGAAGCTTGGCAGGGGCCGGGTTGGCGATCGCCGGAATATTCGCCGTATGGCTGTAATGGTCGAGTGCAACCGCACCCGTAGCAGCAAGGAAGACCGCTCCAAACAGAAGTGTGTTTTTCTCGCTCATTTTCGAAAACCATCCATTCCAAACACAGGACGCAATGCAATACCGACCCAACTGCCGGCAAACGCCAGTACAAACCACAACCAGCCATGCAGGCTACCCGATGCGATACCGCTAAAGAACGCGCCGATGTTGCAGCCAAACGCCAAACGCGCACCATACCCCATCAGCAACCCGCCAATGACCGCCGCCATAAGCGACGCCAACGGCACACTGACTTTCGGTGCAAACTTACCCGCAAGGGCAGCAGCAAAGGCCGCGCCGATAACGATGCCGAAGTTCATCACCGATGTAGTGTCGGCCAGAACCGAGTTGCCCAATGCGTCGGCCGGGCCTGCCCAATTCCAGAACTCCCATGTTTCCACCGGAACCCCGGCGAACTGGGCAATCTTAGCCCCCCAAAGGCCAAAACCAAACGTGATCGACCACGGATGACCGGCAATCAAAAGGGTTGCAACATTAAGCCCCGCCAACAGCAACCCGGTCCAAACCATCGGCCACGGCCCATGGAAAAGACGGGTAAGATTACTGTGCTGCGCGATTGGCGATGCTTCAAGTGACCCGTGCGCGCGTTTTTCAACAATCACCGTCAAAAGTGCGATCAGCACCAAACCGGCAAACGTCACCGCAAGACCACCGCCGATGCCAAATTCACGACCCAGGCTAATCGGTGGCAAGGATGGCAGCTCAAGCCACATCGGCAAATGGGCGGTGCCAACCACTGCACCGATGATAAAGAAAACAAGGGTGAGTAACATGCGCGCACTGCCACCGCCCACGGTGAACAATGTGCCCGACCCGCAACCACCCCCAAGCTGCATGCCAAGACCGAACATAAACGCGCCGATCAAGACCGAGGTGCCAACAGGCGCAACCGCACCAACAATCGGATTTCCAAGCGGGCTTCCAAGGGCAAGCATCGGGATAAAGGCCGCCGCCGCAACACCGACCATCAAAAGCTGCGCGCGCATCGCACGTCCGCGCTTCTCGACCGAAAAACGGCGCCAACCGCCCGTAAAGCCAAAGGATGCATGGTATAGCGAAACGCCCAGCAGCCCGCCAAGACCGTAAAGCACGGCCTGATGCAGATCGACCGCCTGGGCAATCGCAACGCCTGCAAGGATAAACAGGATGGCCGTGACCAAGGCCGGGCCCCTGTCAAAATCAAAACCCGGTTTGGCCGGGCGCGCAGAAAGTGTCGTTTCAGACATGGTGACGCTCAATAACGTTAAATGAATTCCACAAATGCGAACGGAACCGGGGCCTGCCCGGTTCCGTCCGACATGATCTTGCCAATAGCAGTGCCTGAAAAATCCCGATTATTCCGGGATCACCATTTCACGGCTTGGATCGGCAGCCCATTCGGTCAGGGAACCATCATACATGGCTGTGTTCTTATTGCCCATCACTTCGGAAAGACCGAACCATGCAACGGATGCCCAATGGCCGGTATTGCAATAGGTGATTTCCTTGGCATCGGACGCAACACCGGCATCACCAACCAGTTGCTCAATCGCATCGGATGCAACAAAGGCACCGTCCTGGTCGTTATAGAATTTCGACTGCGAGATGTTTTTCGCCCCCGGAATGGCGCCATTACGCGCAACAACACCGCTTTTTGATTCCCCCTTGAACTGCGATACCGGACGCGCATCAATCAGCGCAAGACCATTGGCTTGCGCCTTGGCAACGTCATCAGCAGACGCCAGCAGCTCCGGACGGAAATTGGCGTTAAAGGCAACCGTGATCGGCGCGACCGCATCAGTCGAAACGGCTTTGCCCGCCGCATTCCAAGCCCGCTGGCCGCCATCAAGAATGGTCACTGCATCATGACCAAGCACCTTAAATGTCCAGTACACACGTGTCGCAGCACCAAAGTCGGAGCTGTTCTGCCCCGCCGGGACGACAACAACCTGTTTGTCGTTATCGATACCAAGTGCGCCAATACGACCTGAAATCACGTCGACGGGCGGCAGCATGCCAACAACATTGTCGACCTTGGCACGCCAGCCAAATTTACCATACGGCGCATAAATCGAACCGGGAATGTGACCGGCATCATAGGGGCTGCCCTCTTTGGTCATTGAACGAATATCAACAACAACCAGCGACGGGTTATCAAGGTTTGCTTCAACCCAGTTGGAATCCACCAGTGGCTTTTCGGTCAGACGCTCAGCCTGAGCAGCGCTACCGGCAAAAACAAATGCGGCTGCGGCAACCGCAGAAAGAATGAGAGAACGCATGGGGCCTGTCTCCATATTTCAAGAGTGTCATAAATCTGTAGAAGAGATGTAATCACGCAGATAAAAATGTCAATAAAGCTAATTATACATTTTATTTTTGTTTATTTAGATTCGACGAAACCCTGCCATCCCTACTGCATTCAAATCAGGGAATCATCCCGCCGGGCGCAGGTTATTCAGATAACGGGCAAATTCGCGCGCAAAGGCATCCTGGGTTTCAAGATTGCGCAAGGCTGGGGGCCGGGTCAGGAAACCATGCAGGGTAGCAATCAGGAATTCTGCCACAGACGACGGCTCAACATCCGTTCGCACGGTTTTGTTAAACTGTGCCTTGCCGATATGGGATGCCAGCCCGCGCCGCCAATAACGGTAAACACCATCAATACGTTTGCGTAAACTTTCATCAAGCTCCCCCGCACCCGACGCCAGCCGTGCGAGCGGGCAGCCGCCCTCAAGAAGCTCCGGGGCATTATCACCGCTAAGCCGGTCAACCTGCTCCATCAGGATGGGCAAGATGTCTTCGGCGTTTTCAAGCTCGTTCAGCCAGACCGTATCAACATATCCCGGAAGGCATTCCTCGATCACGGCATTCACCAGCTTGGCCTTGCCGGAAAAGTGGTGGTACAGCGCACCTTTAGTCACACCACTATGATCGAGAATATTATTGATCGATGCCCCGCCAAACCCCGCGCGACGGATTTCACCAAATGCCGCATCCAAAAGCTTTTGCCGGGTTTCATCGGGATTACGCACCCGTTTTGGCACAAGAGCCGTCTCAGGCGTCAGATCAAGTGCCGTGCCCGCGTCATCCTGACTGTTGTCGGGGCGGGAAATCCGCGAAAGAGCAGATGAAATGCTAAAGGGCGATTTGGTCATACGACATACTAACTTGGCAAATGAACAAGAATCTCAGGTTCCTCTGTTTTCCCGCCAAGATCAACCAGCTTGTTCATAAGGTGAACCACCACACGTCACATGCCCCGTTGCACCACGCAGACCCTTGCAATTCAAAGCAAAGCGTACTCTATTGTTGGCGATAGCCCCTTGGGGTTTTGCGTGAATTACCCGTCGGGAAGCAGATGCAAACGGATTCCATCGCCTTTGTCGCAGCCGAAACCAAAATCGCCCAAGATGCGATGTATCGGCTGAAACACCGTTACGGCCATATCCCACCTGACAAGGCAGACGTCATCGTTGCCCTTGGTGGCGACGGCTTCATGCTGGAATCCCTGCACCGTTATATGGGTCGCAAGGTGCCGATCTATGGCATGAACCGTGGAACTGTCGGCTTTTTGATGAACGAATTTCGGGAAATTGATCTGCCCGAACGCATCGCAGAAGCCCAGACGGTCGAGCTCCACCCCTTGCAAATGGAAGCCCATACCGTCAGTGGTGAAAGCATGTGTGCGCTTGCAATTAACGAGGTCTCGCTTCTGCGTGAAACCCGTCAGGCGGCAAAATTGCGCATTAAGGTCGACGGGGTTGAACGACTGGCCGAACTGGTATGTGATGGTGCGTTGGTGTGTACCCCCGCAGGCAGTACGGCCTATAACCTGTCGGCGCATGGTCCGATCCTGCCGATGGGAAGCGGCCTTTTGGCCCTGACCCCGATCAGTCCGTTTCGTCCCCGTCGCTGGCGTGGTGCACTTTTACCCCATGGTGCTGAAGTTGTTTTTGAAGTCCAAAACCCGGAAAAGCGCCCGGTTTCGGCCGTCGCCGACTATACCGAGGTCCGCGATGTTTCGCGCGTTAAGATCGTCGAAGACCGCAGCATGAAAATCAGACTGATGTTTGATCCGGAACATAACCTTGAAGAACGCATCCTAAAGGAACAATTCGTCGAATGACCACCGCCCCCAACACCCTTGCCCCGTCAGAAGCCACCCTTGACTGGTGCCGCAAACTGATTGCCCACCCATCGGTCAGCATGACCCCCAACATGGCCCTGATTGAAGAGGTCAAAGCATATCTTGAACCGCTTGGTTATGATTGCCTTGTCGTGCGCGATGATAGCAACACCAAGGCCAATCTCTATGCGACGATTGGGCCAAAGGTTGATGGCGGTGTGATCCTATCTGGGCATAGCGACGTGGTCCCGACCGAAGGCCAGAATTGGGCATCTGATCCCTACACCATCGACATTCGCGATGATCGGCTTTATGGCCGTGGATCATGTGACATGAAGGGTTTTCTGGCCTGCCTTTTGGCTAAGGCTGAAACCTTTAAAAATGCAGATCTTCGCGTCCCCATCCATCTGGCATTCACTTACGATGAAGAAGTCGGCTGCCTTGGCGTGCCAAGCTTGGTAGAGGCAATCAATAATCTGCTGCACAAACCTGCCATGTGCATTGTCGGTGAACCGACCGAAATGAAGGTCATTACCCAGCATAAGGGCAAATATTCCGCCCGTGCGCATTTCACCGGGCGGTCCGGGCATTCGTCGCTTCCGGGCGAAGGCGTTAATGCTGTCGAGTTTGCGTCCCAATTCGTGGTTTTCCTGCGCCAGCTTGGCCGGAAATGCCGCGATGAAGGCCCGCATGATGATGATTTCGTGCCCAATCACACCACGTTTCATTCCGGCGTGATCAACGGTGGTACGCAGCTCAACATTATCCCGCAAAACTGCTTTGTTGATTTCGAATTTCGTAATCTGCCCAACCATGACCGCATGGAACTTAAAGGACAGATTTTCGATTATCTCGACAACACCCTCATCCCGGAAATGCGCGAAACCTACGACGATGTTGGCGTTGAAATCGAAGTCGTATCCGATATGCCCGGCCTTGCCACCGGCGATGACGAAGAAGTCACCAAACTGGTCATGGCGCTAACCGGTGCGAACACAACCGGCAAGGTCAGCTTTGGCACAGAAGCCGGCGTCTTTTCTGCCATGGGCGAAATTCCCACGGTGGTTTGCGGCCCGGGCAACATTGAACAGGCCCACAAACCCGACGAATTCATCGAACTTGATCAGCTTGGCCGATGCGAAGTGTTCCTCGATAAACTAATCGGCGCACTTGCGAAGTAAGCTGCTTCCATGGGCATCAGACATAAAGAAGAGCTGCGAAAATCGCAGCCCTTCTTGCGTTGCATGTAACGTGCTTAAGCCAGATTGGCTTCAAAGAATTCTGCTGTTCGAGCATTGGCGGTATCGGCATCGGTTTTGTCGTAATGCGCCCCACCCTTACGCGCAAAGGCATGATCACGGCCCGGATAAAAATGAAGCTCGGTCAGGTCATGATCCCCAAGGGCTTCCTTGATAACGTCCTGCGCCTCGGTCGGGATAAATTCATCATTCCCGGCCAGATGAACAATCAGCGGATTTTTGATGTTGTCCGCTTCATTCATGTAATTGTTCATGCCCCCACCGTAATAGGCCGCAAACGCATCGCCATCGGTGCGTGTTGCCGACAGAAACGTCAGCAAACCACCAAGACAGAAGCCAACCACACCAACCTTGCCATTCGCCCCCTCAAGGCTGCGGGCGGCCTTCATGGTTGCCGAAATGTCTTCGACACCCTTATCGACATTGAACGACTGATAATAGCCAAATGCCTGCTTCCATTCGGCCTCAGTTTTGTCGGTAATGTCGATGCCCGGCTCAATCCGCCAGAACAGATCGGGACAGACGGCGATATAGCCCTGTTTGGCATAATCGTCGGCAATGTCACGCATTACCGCATTGACGCCAAATATTTCCTGAATAACAACGACAACAGGTGCGGGCAATGTTGCGGGCATAGCGACATAGGCATCAAATGAACCGTCCGGGGTGGTGACATTCAGCTTGGTCATCGTGATAAGGCTCCTTGATTTGATCTTAAATCCCACAGGCCTTAAGCTGCCCGCAGATCATTGGTGAATGAAGTATGCCAAGATCACGGAACCACAAGGTTTGGTCACCAAAAAACACATTTCAACAATCAATTGCGCAAACTAAGATTGATATCTCGTATTATCTAATTGAATTCGATTGCCATTTGTTGGACGTTGCGGCGAACTTCGGAGCATCATGTTTCAAAAGCGTACCTCAAGCAGAAAGAGTGGAATTCATATGTTTCGCATTTCTCGCTCTGGGAGCGCGAAAACACACTTGATATTTAATGCTTCTGCCCGCCCCTGCGACATTCCCCGATTGACCGGGTCGGGCAATTTTAATAACTGTTTAATTGAAGGCCGAACGAGATGAAAAGCTACGTTCTGACAGTCACCTGTGACTCCCAGCGCGGGATCGTTGCCGCTATTTCCGCCTATTTGGCTGAACATGGCTGTAACATCACCGACAGCTCCCAGTTCGACGATATGGAAACCGGTCTGTTCTTTATGCGGGTCGCCTTCGTCAGCGAAGAAGGTGTTGATCAGGAAACCCTGTCACGTGGCTTTGATGGTGCGGCGACTAAACTTGGCATGAACTATCAGTTCCACGACAGCGATCATAAGATGCGCGTTCTTCTGATGGTGTCGCGTTTTGGTCATTGTCTGAATGATCTTTTGTATCGCTGGAAAATCGGCGCCTTGCCAATTGATATTGTCGGCGTGGTGTCAAACCATTTCGATTATCAAAAGGTCATTGTTAACCACGACATTCCATTCCACCACATCCCGGTGACCAAGGACAACAAGCCCGAAGCCGAAAAGAAGCTTCTTGATCTGGTTGCCGATAGCGACGTCGAACTGATCGTTCTTGCCCGCTACATGCAGGTTCTTTCCGATAATCTTTGCAAGAAAATGAGTGGCCGGATCATCAATATCCACCATTCATTCCTGCCAAGCTTTAAAGGTGCGAACCCATATCGTCAGGCCTATGAACGTGGTGTGAAACTGATCGGGGCCACCGCCCATTACGTGACCGCCGACCTCGACGAAGGCCCGATCATTGAACAGGACCTTGCCCGCATCACCCATGCACAAAACTCTGCCGACTACGTATCCATCGGACGTGATGTTGAAAGTCAGGTGCTGGCGCGCGCGGTTCATGCCCACATCCACCATCGATCCTTCATCAACGGCAATCGCACCATCGTCTTCCCGCCAAGTCCGGGAAGCTACGCATCCGAGCGGATGGGATAACTCAAAAAAAGCCCCGGCCTTTTAAAGACCGGGGCTTTTTCATGTTTGGATTCCGAACCTGATGTTGTTAGCCGATCAACGCCAGTCTTTAACAGCCCGCCGGTCGACAGCAGGTGGAACAATCCCGCGCGCGGCATTCCCAATACCATCAAGCACATTACTCGCAGCAATATCGCACTGACGGGATTCCATACGTTTAAACCGCGCGTCAAACATTTGAGCCCGATCAACCTGAAGTTTAGGATCGGCTGGTAATTCGCGCCCTTCAATAAAGGTCTTTGGATCAAGCCAATCAAGGGTCAGCGACGTCAGATTAAGACGCAAAACATCCCCGTCACACAAATAACCAATTCCACCGCCCGCGAAGGCTTCGGGGACCATATGCCCAATGCAGGCCCCCTTGGTCACACCGGAATATCGCCCATCGGTAATCAGCATCGAGGATGCTTCAAGAATGCGGTGATGGCGCAGGTTCTGTGACGGTGAAAACATTTCCGGCATGCCATAAGCTTCTGGCCCCTGCCCGCCAATGACAAAGGCAAAGGAAAGGTGCCCTTGTTCAAACATGTCCTTCGGGGCATCCATATCAACACGATTTCCACCGTTACGGCGGACAACAGCGGCAATCAGTTCTTCGCTGACACCATCGGTTTCCATCAGGCGGGCGACCAGATCGGGTGATGCAAAATCACCATTACAAACATGTTCATTTTCGTAATAGCGCACGATGAAAACATGATCATCGAAATGCGATAACAGCCGGTCACTCATACCCGATGTTTTGACCGCGCAGTTTTCAAAGAAACTGCCGGTAATAACATCAACGCCGGATCGTTGACGGACCGGCGTTGCCCGGATAACCGATGCATCGCCAAGGGTAACATCGACCGGATCAACCAAATTGGCGATACGCTCGCCCCATGTCTTACCAAGAACCGTCGGCGCATCAAGATCCATCGCCACACCAAGGTCGCTCAAAATGCGATAAATACTTTCCATGCCGCGATTTTTGCCTTCGGCCATTTGCTGAGCCAAAACGAACGTGTCGCGATTTTCGGTTAAGCTATGAGCGAAGATCTCCGGCACCGGGGTTTTGGTCCGGACATCCTGATAGTCGTCAATCGAGACATCAAATCCGGCATAGCGCATCATGAACGGCAAATGTAGCAGCATATTACTGCTGGACCCGGTGGCATTATGAACACGCACGAAATTGGCAAAATTGGCCTTAAGCAAATTGCCAATCGCATATTCCGGTTTATTAAAGACGCCAAACAGCGCATCAACTCCGGCCGCGACCGCCGCAAAAGGCGGAACATCGGTCAGCAGTTCCAGTTCCGGCGGCGTCAGACCAAAGGCCGCCAGCATGGTGCGCGATGAATTCCCCGTGCCGTTAAAGGCACAAATACCGCCCTTGGAATCACAGGTCGCAGTTGCCAGTTCATCCAAGACGCGCCGTTCCATCGCCCCATCAATCAATCCAAGCAAACGTGCCCGTTCGAGCAATCCGGCAAAGGCCTCATCGGACGTGCATTGCAGGATATACCGCATGTTTTCGCGGATATCCCCGCCCAAGTCATCATGCCCGGCATGATCCGCATCGGATGCAATTTTATCAAGCAACCGGCGCGTCCCATCGGGGATTTCGCCACCCTTTAAAACGTGTGATGGTGCAAACACCGCCCAGACCGGGGCCTGATCGCCACGATAGGCGCGCGCATGATCTGCTGATGCCAGCCCCGCCACCACAGCAGCCGGCGATTTATCGCAACCGGCAATGACATAGGCCGCGTGATAGCTATGGCCTTCAAAGGTGATGTTGACTGCGGCTGCCGTATGATTGCGTGATGCCAGTGAATAGCTTTGCCCGATATTGTTTTGCGCTGTGCCATCACAAATCACCGGCACATGAAACAGGAACGGCACCCCGCCCATTTCCCAGATCCGGATGGCCGCCATCAACGCCTGTGGCCGATCCAGAAGGTGGGCAGGATGATCGGGCGCACCGGCAATGATCGCAATACGCGGACGGTTTTCCACCAGACGACCAACTACATCCTTTATTTCAGGAACGGAAAAATCCCGATCGCGCGCAACCGTCGGATTTTCATTTACCGCACTCCGCAAAAGACTGATCACTGTGATCGGTTGATTGGCTAACCCCTGAATACAATCACGGTACGGGTTGGCTTCTTCGTCAATAATGACGGGCTGGGCAGGCAGATTGGTCGGTGACATGGTGGGTCTATCTCAATCGGGGCAAGAATGCGGAACGTTGGCGTGTATAGCTGTCAGATTATCGCGGATCAGACAAGACCGCCATCGACAATAAAGCTTTGCGAAGAACAGGCCGATGAAACGTCAGACGCCAAAAACAGAACCATCTGCGCAACATCATCACCGACAAGACGACGTTTCACACACTGTTGTTCCTGAATGCGTTCTTCGTCGGCGGGTGTTATCCAGAGATCAAGTTGCCGTTGGGTTATGATACAGCCGGGAATAACCGTATTGACTCGAATGCCCTCCGTCCCCCAGTCTCGGGCCAGTGCCCGGGTCATGCCAATAATGCCAGCCTTTGCCGTTTCATAGGTCACCAGATCGGGTAGTCCCATTAAATAACTTACAGAACTGAAATTAATAATGCTGCCGCCACCCTTTTCGCGCATGCCTTGCGCCACAGCACGGGCACAGAAAAACTGATGGTTCAAATTAACATCAAGCCCGTCACGCCATTGTTCCGGTCCAATGTCTTCGGGGCGATGGCGATCATCGCGTGCGGCATTATTAACCAGAACATCGACAGGCCCGATGGCAGCGGAAAGTTCGCGTACAGCACCGGGAATTGCCGCCTGATCACGCAAATCAAGTGATTTATAGACCGGCGCAACACCGTGATCTTCGCGGATCGAGTCAGTCAGTTTTTGGGCAGCGTCATCGTCAATGTCGATAAACCCGACATGCGCACCCTGGGCACAGAAAGCCCGCACGATTGATGCACCAATTCCCGATGCCCCGCCGGTCACAAGAACCGACTTGCCATCAATGTCGTGATATTTCGCTGTCATAACGTTCCCTGCCATTTTTTCATTTTATTTTAGGTTTCCAAATTAAATGCTGCGCTGCAACCCACCAAAACCCCCTATCCATACTAAAGATGCAGAAATTTAGGGCATATATTGCGGCATTAGCATATTTTTTAATTTGGTCACTAAAAAAAATTTGACAGGACGGCCTCTTCACGTCAACATTTTTTCGACAACAAAAATAAATGTCGCCTAAAGACACACTCATTCAGGGAAGAAACAGATGAAAAAACTCCTTTCGACGGCCATGCTGGCCGGAACCGTATTGATGTCGGCAAATGCCTTTGCCGCCGACCTCACCGTTGGCGTTAGCTGGTCAAACTTCCAGGAAGAACGCTGGAAAACTGACGAAGCTGCCATTAAAGCAGCCCTCGAAGCAGCTGGCGCTGAATATATCAGTGCCGATGCGCAAAGCTCTCCGTCCAAGCAGCTTTCAGATATCGAAAGCCTGATCGCACGCGGTGCGAATGCACTGATCGTTCTGGCACAAGACTCGTCGTCAATCGGCCCGGCAGTGACGAAGGCAACGAACGAAGGCATTCCGGTCGTTGGCTATGACCGACTGATCGAAGACGCGAGCGCCTATTATATTACGTTCAACAACAAGGAAGTCGGTCGCCTTCAGGCCGAAGCCGTCTTTGCCGAGCAACCAAAAGGCAACTACGTCTTTATCAAGGGCGCTCCAACCGACCCGAATGCCAATCTTCTCCATGAAGGACAGCTTGAAGTTCTTCAGGCTGCGATTGATTCAGGTGATATCAAGGTTGTTGGCGAAGCCTATACCGATAGCTGGCAGCCAACAATTGCACAGCGCAACATGGAACAGTTCCTAACCGCTGCCGACAACAAGGTTGATGCGGTTGTTGCTTCTAACGATGGCACTGCCGGCGGCGTTGTCGCAGCACTTTCTGCACAGGGCATGCAGGGCATCCCGGTTTCCGGTCAGGATGGCGATCATGCTGCACTGAACCGCGTTGCTCTTGGCACCCAGACGGTTTCGGTTTGGAAAGATGCCCGCCTTCTTGGCAAGCGCGCGGCTGAAATCGCTGTTGAACTGGCAGGTGGAACCAAACTTGGTGATGTTGACGGCACAGCCGACTGGGAAAGCCCGAACGGTGTTACCATGAAATCCTATTTCCTGGATCCGGTTGCGATTACCCAGAACAAACTTGATCTCGTGATTGATGCTGGCTGGGTTTCAAAAGACGTCGTTTGCCAAGGCGTTTCGAGCGGCAAGGTAGCTGCCTGCAACTAAGGCAGCCAGTTTCCTCCGACCTTGCTTAACCCGGGGCCGACAGCTGTATCCATGCGCAAAATACAGCACGTCGGCCCCGCTGCTTTACGAGCTTTTTCATGTCACGACTGCTTTCGAAAATGGAAGTCGACCGCCGACTGATCGGTCTGGCTTTCGTCCTGCTGATCATATGGGTCGGTTTTGATATCGCATCGGGCGGGCGCTTTATCACCCCGCGTAATATCTTTAACCTGTCAGTTCAGACCGCCTCTGTGGCTGTTATGGCCTGCGGCATGGTTCTGATTATCGTCACCCGCCATATCGACCTTTCCGTTGGGGCGATCCTTGGCGTTCTGGCGATGATCATGGGTGTTGTTCAAACCGATTTTCTCCCGCAATTCCTTGATTACAATCACCCGATGACGTGGGCCCTTACCCTTTTGATCGGCATTGCGGTTGGCGCTGCCATCGGCGGGATACAGGGACTTGCTGTTGGCTACCTCGGCGTGCCTGCCTTTATTGTTACCCTTGGCGGACTTCTGGTCTGGCGTGGATCAGCATGGTGGGTCACGCAAGGACGTACCGTTGCCCCGCTTGATCAGAATTTCATTTTACTGGGCGGCGGGATCGAAGGCACGATTGGCGCAACATGGAGCTGGATCGTTGCTGCGGTTGCCATTGCGGCCATCATATATGTCGCCATCATGGACCGTCGTCGTCGCCTAGCTTTTGATTTTCCGGTCAAGCCGATTTGGGCAGAATACACCAATACCATAGTCAAGGCCGGACTGGTTTTAGCCGTTATCACAACCTTAAACGCCTATCACCTGCCGACCCGTGCTGCCGAGCGGATCCTTGAGAACAAGGGCATCCCGGTGACCCCGGAAAATATCGAAATCTCGCACGGCATTGCTGTTCCGCTTCTGATCGTCGCCCTGGTTGCGATTGTCCTGACCGTTGTTGTTAAGCGCACCCGTTTTGGCCGCTATATCTTTGCGATTGGCGGCAATCCGCAGGCAGCCGAACTGGCAGGCATCAATGTCAAACGCATGACCGTTGCCGTGTTTGCCCTGATGGGGGTTTTGTGCGCCATCAGTGCGGCGATATCATCGGCCCGCCTGCAATCAGCTGGCAATGACCTTGGCACGCTTGATGAGCTGCGTGTGATTGCTGCCGTTGTCATCGGCGGCACGTCGCTTGCCGGGGGTGTCGGTACGATTTACGGGGCCCTCATCGGCGCACTTGTAATGCAAAGTCTGCAAAGCGGTATGGCGCTTTTGGGTGTTGATACGTCGCTACAAAGTATCGTGATCGGGCTGGTCCTTGTTCTGGCTGTCTTTAGCGACAAGTATTTCCACCGTCGCTATAGCGACCCGACCGCGTAAGGAGACCGGATATGCCAGACATGAATGATACCAATACTGATAAAAATCCGCTGGTCGAAATGCGCGACATCCATGTCAGCTTTGGCGGGGTCAAGGCGGTGGATGGCGTTTCCATCGACCTTTATCCCGGCGAGGTCGTCGGGGTACTTGGCCATAATGGGGCAGGAAAATCGACCCTGATCAAAATTCTGTCAGGAGCCTATCAGGCCGACACCGGGCAAATCGTTGTCGACGGCAAGGAAGCCAAAATTGAAAATGCGCGTGATGCACGTGACAATAACATCGAGACGATCTATCAGAACCTTGCCCTTGCCGATAACCTTGACGCTACGCAGAACCTGTTTTTGGGGCGCGAATTTGTCGACAAGTTTGGTTTCCTTGATGATGCCGCCATGGAACATAAGGCGCGTGAAGTCCTGCACCGGCTGAACCCGAACTTCAAGAAATTCACATCCCCGGTGTCCGCCCTGTCGGGTGGTCAGCGCCAGTCGGTCGCCATTGCACGCGCGCTTTTGTTTGAAGCACGTGTCCTGATCATGGATGAGCCATGCGCCGCACTTGGGGTGCATGAAACCAAAATGGTCTGCGAACTGATTAACAAGCTCAAACATGACGGGCTTGGTATTCTATTGATAAGTCACGACCTTCATGATGTATTTGATCTCTCTGATCGCCTTCATGTGATGAAAAACGGCAAACTGGTCGGCAGTGTCAGAACAGAAGATGTCACCCATGATGATGTTCTTGGCATGATCATTTTGGGCAAGATGCCCGAACATCTTTTGCATTTGGCCGGACCGGGCGCCACCAACGCGACCAACCCCCAGACAAGCGAGACACCCTTATGACCAACGGCTTCCCAACCAACCTCAATGACATCCTGCCAGATGATGCCAACCATGCCATTTTGATTGGACGCATATGGGATCCGCGCGTTTCCGGGCCAACACCGGTACTCGTTGATGGCGATAAATTGCGCGACATCAGCAGCATCGCCCCAACCGTCAGCCAGCTTCTTGAAATCGGCGATCTTGTTGGCAAACTGGCGCGTCCGGCAAACTTCCCCATCGTTGGCGCCCTTGAAGATGTTCTCGCACAGTCAAAACCGGGTGCTGACAAAAACACTGCCCATCTCCTCAGCCCCAATGATTTGCAGGCAATCAAGGCAAGTGGTGTCACATTCGTTGCCAGCCTGCTAGAACGCGTGATCGAAGAACAGGCCCGTGGCGATGCCAGTAAGTCCGATCAAATTCGCACCGAAATCACCGGCATCATAGGCGATGACCTGTCACAGATCGAACCGGGATCGGAAAAAGCCGCCGATATCAAAAAGGTCCTGATCGAAAAAGGCGCATGGTCACAGTATCTCGAAGTTGGCATTGGCCCGGATGCGGAAATCTTCACCAAGTCGCCTGCTATGTCCGCCGTTGGTCATGGCGCGCATGTTGGCCTGCATCCGATTTCAACATGGAACAACCCGGAACCCGAAGTTGTTCTGGCAGTCACGTCACAGGGGAAAATCGTCGGTGCCAGCCTTGGCAATGACGTCAACCTGCGCGATGTCGAAGGCCGATCTGCCCTTTTGCTGGGCAAGGCAAAAGACAACAACGGGTCGTGCTCAATCGGGCCGTTCATCCGCCTGTTTAATGATAGCTTCACCCTTGAAACCGTTAAGGGTGCTGATCTTGCCATGGCTGTCGATGGCCCGGATGGCTATCACCTTGATGCGGTCAGCTCGATGAGCCAGATCAGCCGATCCCCCGAAAGCCTTGTATCACAAGCCATTGGCAAACATCACCAATATCCCGATGGCTTTATGCTGTTTTTGGGCACCATGTTTGCCCCGACCGATGACCGGGGCGGTGCGGGCAAGGGCTTTACCCACGAGATGGGCGACCTTGTGACCATTGCCACGCCAAGCCTTGGCAAACTGATCAATCAGGTGGATCGCTCGGACGTGATCAATCCTTGGCAGTTCGGGATCACCGCCCTTATGACCAACCTTGCCGCACGTGGTTTGCTTTAAGGACGGGCAATTTGCTGCGGCACTTTCCGATTTTCTATCCCCTTGCCAAAACGGGATGAAAAATGCCCATATCAGCAAGACGGAGTGCGGACAGTTTCGCCCGCCCCGTCTTGCCACTGACACCTGAAAGCAGGCCCACCGCATGAGCCGTCGCACCGAAAGCGATACCCCGCGCCAACCATCCCAGATTGCCATCCTGCGCTATCTGCGTGTTCATGGCCCGGCGGCACGCATCGATATCGGTACGGCCACAGGCTTAAGCCCGGCAACCGTCACGTCACTTACCGCCGATCTGATGGCACAGGGTCTGGTGCAGGAAAGTCAGGCTGCGGCACTTGGTTCGGTTAACGGTAATGGCACGACCAACGCCAACGGCACACATGGCACAACACGTGGCCGCCCCAAGGTACTGCTTGATCTGGTCCCCGGTGCGGCGTGCGTCATTGGCGTCAAGCTGACAATCAATCTGATCGAGATCGCACTGGGCAATTTCAAAGGCGAAATCGAACGCAACACCGAACACAGCATCAAAACCCGTGATTTAACCGATCGGCAACTGATTGACACCCTGATCACGCTGATTGACGGCTTCATCAAAGATAACAGTGACATCATCACACACCCGCCAGTCGGCATCAGCGTCGCAGTACAAGGCGTAACCGATAGCAACAGCGGCGAAATCATCTGGTCGCCTGCTCTGCGTCATCGTCAAATTGCCATTACCCGACCGTTAAGCGAACGCTATGGTGGAGTTGTGCAAATGTCCAATGACGCCAACTGCATTGCCACAGCCATCACCCAGAACACCACATTGCATGGCGGTGGCGATTTTGCCGTAATCATGCTGGGATATGGCATTGGCATGGGACTGGTGTTAAATGGCAATGTCTATAACGGCCATTTTGGCACCGCCGCCGAATTCGGTCATATGAAGTATCAGCCCGATGGTCCGCTGTGTAATTGCGGGCGACGCGGATGTCTTGAGGCATATATAGGTGATTACGCCATTTTACGGGATGCGCTTGGCCTGATTGACCTTGCCGATGCCAACAGCCTGCACCCCAGCGAGGAACAAATGATGGATCTGGTCGCACGCGCACGGGCTGGCAACGAAGACCTTGCCGATCTGTTTCGGCATGCAGGCAAGGTTCTTGGATATGGCATTGCCAATCTGATTGCCTTGATTGGTCCCAAACGGATTTTCATCACCGGGTCAGGCGCACGGGCCTATGACCTGATGGCGCCGGAATTGCAACGCGGACTGCATCTCGCGCAAGTCCCTGAATTGCACCGCGGCCCGGAAATCGTCCATCTGGCATGGGATAAGGATCTGGCCCTTCAAGGCGCGATTGGTCAAAGCCTGCTGCGTCATGACGAAAACATGTTCAAGGCAGGTACCAACACCTAACACTCAACGCGATGTCGAGCCCGAACCACAAAAAAAAGCCGCCCCGTTTCGGAGCGGCTTTTGTATTTTTTCCGGCAGTACAATTAAGCCTTAGCGACCGTTCTTTTTGCGCCATGCTTCAAAGTTGACCTTGGTTTCATCCTTGGTTGCCGGATAAAGACCAATGATCGGCTTGCCCGACATAACTTCTTCAAGAACAAAGTCCTCAAAGCTTTCCATACCGGCACATTCTTCGGCCAACTCATCAGCAAGATGCGCCGGAAGAACAACAACACCGTCTTTATCACCAACCAAAACATCACCGGGAAACACGGGTGCATCGCCACACCCAATCGGCACATTAAGGTCATACGCCTCATGCAGCGTCAGGTTGGTCGGCGCCGAAGGGCGCGAGTGATATGCATGAATGGCAAGTTTTCCAATGCCATCGGCATCCCGGAAACCACCATCAGTCACGATCCCCTCGACGCCACGCTTCATCAAACGGGTTACAAGGATCGATCCCGCCGATGCCGCGCGCGCGTCCTTGCGGCTGTCCATCACCAAAACATGTCCCTCCGGGCATTGCTCAACGGCAACGCGCTGCGGGTGGTTTGGATCACGGAACACCTCAATCGGATTACGATCTTCGCGTGCGGGGATATAGCGCAGCGTATAGGCCTGCCCAACCATATTTTCACTCTTAGGGGCAACCTGCTGGACATTCTGGATGAACTGATTGCGAATGCCGCGCTTAAAAAGGGCCGTACATAACGACGCGGTGCTTACCCGTTTAAGCTTGTTACGGATTGCATCACTCAGGACATAATCACTCATACTTCTTTACTCCGTAGAGTGCCCGGCCGCGCACAGCCGGGCAATATCATTGGGAAAACACAATCAGACAAGATCAGCAGGCAAAACATCCGCCGGGATGTTCTGATAACACACCGGACGAAGGAACCGACGAATGGCCATAGTACCAACCGACGTCGCACCAAAGTTGGTCGATGCCGGATACGGCCCGCCGTGCACCATGGTGTCGGAAACTTCCACACCGGTCGGGAACCCGTTGGCCAGAACACGACCAGCTTTACGTTCCAAAATCGGCATCAACGACCGGGCATCCCCTGCATCACCACCATCAAGATGCAGCGTGCAAGTCAACTGACCGTCAAGCGCCTTGGCAATGGTGCGCATTTCTTCCATGTCCTTGACCCGGACGACAAGACCAAGCGGGCCAAAGACTTCTTCGCCCAATTCATGATTTGAAAGCCAGTTTTCACCGGTGGTTTCAAACAGATACGGCGTTGCATTGCGCAGATCACACGACGTGGTCAAAACGTCTTTGACACCACTGGTCGAAGCAATCCGTTTTGCGCCAGCACGATAAGCATCCGCCATGCCATCGGTCAGCATGGTCTGAGCCGAAACCTCGGCAAGGCTAGCCTTGGCCGCATCGACAAATGCCTCGGCATCCGCTCCGTCGATCACAACCGCAATCCCCGGATTGGTACAGAACTGCCCTGCCCCCATGGTCAGTGATCCTGCCCAGCCTTTGCCAAGCGCCTCGCCGCGTTCTTTCATCGCGACCGGCATCATAAACATCGGATTGACCGATCCAAGCTCACCAAAGAACGGGATCGGCTCAGGACGGCTTGCACACAGATCAAACAACGCACGTCCACCGCCAAGCGACCCGGTAAAACCAACCGCCTTGATCAGCGGATGCTGCACAAGGCTTTGGCCAACATCGCGTTTACCGCCTTGAATAAGGCTAAACACACCGGGATGAACACCACATGCCTTGATCGCGGCATCAATCGCCTGAGCGACAATTTCACCAGTGCCTGGATGGGCCGAATGCCCCTTGACCACGACCGGACAGCCCGCTGCCAGGGCCGACGCCGTATCGCCACCAGCAACAGAGAATGCCAGCGGGAAGTTCGATGCACCAAACACAGCCACTGGGCCAATCGGACGCTGCATCAAACGCAGGTCCGGGCGAGGCAAGGGCGCGCGATCAGGAAGAGCTTCGTCATGGCGACGATCAAGATACGCACCATCAAGAATATGGCTGGCAAACAGACGAAGCTGTCCAACCGTACGGCCCCGCTCCCCATTCAGGCGGGCTTCGGGCAGCCCGGACTCCTGCGTGCCAATTTCGGTAATTTCATCACCGCGTGCGTCGATCTCATCAGCAATCTTATTCAGCAATGCTGCGCGGTCTTCGCGGGTGGAATAGGCAAAGGACCAAAACGCGTCTTCGGCGGCCTTGGCAGCCTGATCGACCAATGCCGGGGTGCCAACCGGGAATGTATTGGCCGGACCATGGGCTGGTTCGGACTGGAACGTCGCATCGCCTGCGACCCAGTCACCCGCGATCAGATGTTTGCCTGTCAGTTTATAGGACATAGAAGCCTCCTTGGTGCGGCAGGGCCGCCTTATTTTACAAGATTGTTTTGGCGCATAAACGTGGTCAGTTTTTTGTGCTGTTCATCGGTCAGCGGCCATGCAGACGGCGGACGCGTCGCGCCACAATCATCACCCAGCAGTTTAAGCGCTGCTTTGACACCCGTCACGTTCGTACCGTTCATTTCTTCGGCACGGACGTCTTCGAATGCCTTCATTTCACCGATTAACTGACGTGCCTTGGCATAGTCACCACCCTCAAGGGCGGCGTGGATCGCCATGGAACGTTCCGGCCAGACATTGATCAGACCAGATGTAAAGCCACGCGCGCCCACCGCATAAAACGCTGGTGCCCAAGTTTCGGCCAAACCACCAACCCACACAATGTCAGGATCACATGCATTGATCGCATCAGCCAGTTTCATGGCGTTTGGCGTCGCCCATTTCACACCCGCAACACCTTCGACGGCACACAGGTCAGCAATCGCCTTGGTGCCAATCGTATCGTTGCGCAGGTACAGCATCATCGGCAACCCGCCGGACGCATCAGCAATACGTTTGATATACTCAACAACACCGCGTGGCGCGACGAACGGATCAGGCGGCTGATGGATCATCAAGGCTTCTGCACCGGCATCTGCCGATGCCTTGGCCAAGGCGCAGGCATCGCGCACACCGCGCCCGATACCAGCGAGCATCGGCGCACGGCCATCGAGCATCTCGGCAACGGATTTTGCCATGGTGATGGCTTCATCTGTGGTCAGCGCATAAAACTCGCCAGTATTTCCATTGACCACCGGAAAATGAACCCCGGCAGCAAGTGCACGGCCAATAATCGGTTTGAGCTTGGTTGGCGCGATGTCGCCATTGTCATCATACGGCGTAACAAGAATGCCCGAAATCCCGGACAGCACGCCACGCAGATCGGCTTTTGAAAGTGCCATTGAACTGTATCCCTGAGTGATGCGGTTCGCGGGGGAGCATAGCTAGCCCCCGCTTTGCGTCTTTTGCGTTTAGAAGATGTCCGGCTCGCCGGCGGTTTCGCCAAATTTCGGCGATAGGAAATCGAAATCACAGCCCTCATTGGACTGTGTCACGTGCTTGCCAAACATATAGCCATAGCCACGCTGGAAACGCGGTTCGGGCTTTTGCCACGCAGCACGACGGCGTTCGATTTCTTCTTCATCGACCAGCATATCCAAACGACGGCTATCAAGATCAAGCCGCACGATGTCACCGGTTTTCAGCAACGCCAGCGGACCGCCAATATAGGATTCCGGTGCCACATGCAGCACACATGCCCCATAAGACGTTCCTGACATCCGGGCATCAGAAATACGCAGCATGTCACGATGACCCTGTTTGATCAGGGCTTTTGGAATGGGCAGCATGCCCCATTCGGGGAAACCGGGCCCGCCAAGCGGACCCGCATTGCGCAGAACCATGACGTGATCGGGCGTGACATCAAGGTTTTCGTCATCAACCGCCTTTTTCATTTCCGGATAGCTGTCAAAGACCAGTGCCGGGCCTTCGTGATTGCGGAAACGCTCATCACAGGCTGCAGGCTTGATCACCGCCCCGTCGGGGCATAGATTGCCGCGCAAAACCGCAAGCGACCCCTGATGATAGACCGGATTGGACAACGGTCGAATGACATCATCATTATAGACAACGGCCCCCTCAAGCGTTTCGCCAAGGGTTTTACCTGTCACGGTCGTAACCGATGTATCAAGCTTATCGCCAAGCTGCGCCATCAGT
Organism: Thalassospira lucentensis MCCC 1A00383 = DSM 14000; assembly: GCF_000421265.1. Classification (GTDB taxonomy): domain Bacteria; phylum Pseudomonadota; class Alphaproteobacteria; order Rhodospirillales; family Thalassospiraceae; genus Thalassospira; species Thalassospira lucentensis. The sequence goes on from NZ_ATWN01000008.1 coordinate 202,682, forward strand.
GCACGCAAGCCGCCAGCATAATAAAAATCTTCCATCAGGTAGTCATCTTTGCCCGATGGTCGAATGTTGGCAATCAAGGGCGTAGTACGACCCAGCGCATCAAGATCATCGAGTGTCAGATCAATCGATGCACGGCGCGCCATGGCCAGCATATGCACAACCGCGTTGGTTGAACAGCCGGTTGCCATCGCGACAACGGCGGAATTTTTGACCGATGCCGGGGTAACAATTTTTTCCGGTGTCAAATCTTCCCACACCATATCAACAATACGACGACCACATTGGGTCGACATACGGATATGACCGGCATCCGGTGCCGGAATGGATGACGCCCCCGGCAGGCAAAGCCCCATCGCCTCGGCAATGGCTGTCATGGTCGATGCGGTTCCCATGGTCATGCAGTGACCATATGAACGCGCAATGCCGCCTTCGACCCCAACCCATTCTTCGTCACTGATGTTACCGGCACGCCGTTCGTCCCAATATTTCCAGGCATCCGAGCCCGAACCAAGGATTTTACCAGCATAATTGCCACGCAACATCGGACCGGCAGGCAGATAGATCATTGGGACACCTGCCGAAAGCGCGCCCATCACCAGACCCGGTGTGGTTTTGTCACACCCGCCCATCAGGACAACACCATCAAGGGGGTGAGACCGGATTTGTTCTTCTGTCTCCATCGCAAGCAAGTTGCGATACAGCATCGAGGTTGGTTTGGTGAACGACTCATCAACCGAAATAGATGGCAGTTCAACCGGGAAACCACCCGCCTGATGAACGCCCTTTTTCACATCACCGGCACGTTCACGGAAATGCGCATGGCACGGATTAAGCTCCGACCATGTATTAAGGATGCCGATGACCGGACGCCCGGTCCAATCCTCAGGATCAAGCCCCATCTGCATCAGACGCGAACGATGGCCAAACGAACGAAGATCATCGGGCGCAAACCAGCGCGCACTTCTAAGATCTTCTGCAGCTTTTTTATGTTTCTCGGACATGGCGTCCCTCCCGTAGTTCGGCTTTTTCCCTGTTTTCCACATGTTACACGAAAAACAGGAGCCTGCACTTTTCATTGATGACCTATGTATGCGCATACAAGGACAAGATGTCAAGTAAACTTACATGCACAAGTATACTCTATATAGTGCAGAAAATATCCGAGAAACCCAGCCATTGACACCAGTTGAAACAAGATGTATCAACATATGTATGCGCATACATATGGCTTTTAATTTTACAAGTCAAAACAACAATAAGAACAAGCAACAGCCTTTCGCTTGGGAACCACACCAAGCGGTCAAACTGGGGACACCCCCATCGTCAGGAACGCGTCATTCGGGAGGAAATCTTATGACCGGACTCTTTAAATCCATCGCCGCTGCTGCTGGCTTCGCTGCCATGGTTGCATCACCTGTTCTCGCTTCAGCTGCTGATCTGCCAAGCAACATTCGCCTTGTCATCGGCTCGAAATCAACCGGTGGCGACACCTATCAGAACAGCGCGATCGTCGCCGAAGCACTCGCCAAAAAGCTCGACATCAATGTGAAAGTTGATGCGGTTGGCTCCAGCGAAGCTTTCAAGGCATTGCAGCGCGATTCGCGTGGCACCACCATCATGATCTTCCACGATCAATCCTATCTTGGAAATCTGTACGGTGTGCGCGGTTATGACGATATCTTTGATAATTACGTTGTCGGCCCGACGGTCGCGATCAATCCGGGAAATGCGTATCTCGTAGCGAAAAATTCGCCGATGCAGTCGATGGAAGACGTGATTGCTGCTGCGGCTGCGGGTCAACGCGTTCGCGTTGCCATTCAGGCCGGCGGTGTTTCGGAAATCGGGTTCTCGGCTCTGAAAAACGCTGTAAAAGTGACCCATCCGGGTGCCGAAGAAAACATCGTTCCGGTCAACACCGGTTCGCAGGCAGATAAAAATCAGTTGATGTTTGATGGTCAGGCCGATGTCATCAACGGGTCGGTTCAAGCCAACGAACAGTTCACCCAGCTTGATGCAGATGATCAAAAAGCAATGCGCTTTATCTGGTTGACCGCACGCGAAGAGACCATCGAACAGGCAAACCCCGAAGGCATGGGCGACACCACCCGTGACGAACTTCTGGCATTCACCACCCCGAATGTCAGCGTCACCCTTGACGGTTCAAAAGACTTCACCTTCGACAAGGAATTCTTCTTCCTGTTCAACAAGGACATGGATGCCGAACAGATTGCGGCCATCGACACCGCACTGAAAGAAATCTATGCCGCTGGTGATATCCAGAAAACGCAAAAAGCATCGTTCTTCATCCCGAACTACAAGCCGCAGGCCGAAGCTGCGACTTACCTGAAGGCAAAACGTGACGAATATCGTCATGTCATCGACGCGATTGCGACTAACTAAAATACTGGATGGCCCGGCATTGATGTGCCGGGCCGCTCTTGCCTGATCGGGTCAATGCGTGTGGTCGCCCGCCGCTATTTCCCGTAAAATAAGCCTGACCTGATTTTCTAATTTCATGAAAATGCGTAACGTAGGGTCAAAACAGGCACATCCCGGAGGCGTCCCATGTCATTTGACTCCCCTTTTCATGTGACAATCGATTTCGATACGTCGCATATGATTTTCCCAACGATCATCGCCATAATCCTGGGAATTCTTTTTACGGCCATTTTGATTACCCGCGGGCGCACGATGCTTGCCACGATTACCAATGGCCCATGGTGGCCTGCTGGCATCGATCATATGCGCTTTTTCGGAACACTGGTCCTGACGGTCATCTATTTTACCGCCATGCCATCGGTTGGGGACTTCTTCCCAAATACAGGACTTGGGTTTTACCTGTGTTCGATCCCGTACCTGTTTGCGCTAAGCACCCTTTTCCTGCACGAGCGCACCCGACGGACATTACTGATCGCAGGCGCAAACGCCCTGATCGCGCCAACCATCGTCTGGTACATCCTGTCCGAACTTTTCAACATTTCGCTGCCATAAGGGCCTGCCCCGGCACGGATTGAGTCAAGAGATTTATCATGGAACTCCTATCCATTCTGACGCCGATGTTTTTCACATTGGTTACCGCGGGCACTGTGATCGGCATCATTTTCGGCGCTATTCCGGGCATGACCGCCACCATGGCCGTTGCCGTGTGTTTGCCACTGACCTATTCGCTTGGCCTTGAAAACGGTCTTGCACTGTTACTTGGGTTGTATGTTGGCGGGATTTCCGGCGGGCTGGTTCCTGCCATTTTGCTCAACATTCCGGGCACGCCGTCATCGATCACTACGACGCTTGATGGTTATCCGATGACCCAGAACGGCGAAGGCGAACGCGCGCTTAAAATCGGGATTACATCATCTCTGATCGGCGGGTTGTTCAGTCTTGCCGCCCTTTATCTGTTTGCCCCGGCCTTGGCCGATTTTGCCATCAAGTTTTCCTATATCGAAAAATTCCTGATCATCTTCTTTGCCCTGACCGTCATGGCCGCTCTTTCAAGTAGCCTTTTGGTCGGTATTTTCAGCGGGTTTCTGGGTATTTTCATCAGCCTGATTGGCGCCTATGACATTTCTCGCGGCGGCAATGGTGAATTGCGCCTCGTGCCTGAGTCCCTTGAATACTATCTCGAAAGCGGCTTTTCGTTACTGCCGGTTCTGATCGGTCTGTTTGGCCTTGCCACCATCCTGATCGAAGCCGAACAAGGCATGAAAGAAGGGCAAAGCTTGTCGGGGGTCAAGATTGGTGGAAAGCCGTTCAAACTTTCCATCTTCAAAGGTCAGTTCGTCAATCTGTTCCGTTCATCGGCCATCGGCACCTTTGTCGGCATTCTGCCCGGTGTTGGCGGCAGTGCCGCATCCATTCTGGCCTATAGTCAGGAAAAGAACTTTTCCAAAACCCCTGAAAAATTCGGCAAAGGTGAGCCGGCCGGTGTGATTGCATCAGAAAGTGCCAATAATGGCCTGACGGGCGGCGCATTGGTACCGCTATTGTCGCTTGGCATTCCCGGTGATTCAACCACCGCCATCCTGATCGGCGCCTTTACCCTGCAAGGCATTCAGGTCGGCCCCCTGTTTATCGGCAACAACCCGGTGACATGGGATGCCATGATCATTGCCATGCTGGTTGCCAACATTGTGATGTTTCTGGTTATGGTATTTGCCATCCGGCACCTGGCCAAGGTCGTGACGGTACCCAAAAACATCCTGTTCCCGATCATTCTGATGATGTGTGTTGTCGGGGCCTATACGATTAATTACGGCGTGATGTTCGATGTCTGGACGCTTTTGATCTTTGGTCTGTTTGGCTATCTGGCACACAAGATCGGGCTTGAAATTGCGCCGTTTATCATCGGCTTTATTCTCGGCCCATCGGCGGAGATCTATTTCGTAAAAAGTCTGGAATCCTTTGGCACCTTTTCGATCTTCTTTACCAAAAGCTGGATCGCCGGACTGCTGTGGGTTCTGATTGCGATATCGATTGCGTTTTCAATTTCCGTTGCACGGAAAAAGAACAAGACAGAAAACGAGTGAGTCCGGGCAAGAAGCAACAAACAACCTCCTCAGCCTCCTCCCTGGCTGTGGAGTGGCTTTTACCCGAGCCACGCTTCTTGCCCACCCTACTGGGCTGATGTAGTGTTCAGAGCAATCGAAAGACCGGCTCTGAACATTTCGCTTTCGCACTTTTGCCCTTACGTTGTTTTGGCGTAAGGCCTTCAGATCAAGAGACAAAACAACTTGTCACGCATAGCAAAACACAGCGATCCGGTTATCACTGCCGACCTTAAAAGCGGCTCCGTCACGATGGAGACGGTCGGACGTATTGCTGGCGTATCGCAAGTCACGGTATCGCGTGCGCTCAATGATCCTAAAAAAGTATCGGCGGCGACGCTTAAACGCATTCAGGATGCGATTGAGCTGACCGGCTATGTGCCCAACATGGTTGCCGGGGCGCTCGCATCACGACGCAGCCAATTAATTGCCGCGCTCGTGCCATCGATCACCAATGTGATCTATTCCGATCTGATGCAAAACTTCATCGATGTCATTCGCGGGTCGGGTTATCACGTTCTGATGGCGGAAACCGGCTTTTCACAGGACGAAGAACAGGCAGTCCTGTCGACCATGCTGTCGCGCCGCCCCGATGGCATTCTTTTGACCGGCATCCATCATTCGCCGGGATGCAAACGGATGTTACTGGGGGCTGGCATTCCAGTGGTTGAAGTCTGGGACATGACGGAAAACCCGCTGGATGTCTGTATTGGCTTTTCCCACATCAAGGCCGGCGAGGAAGTGGCTAAATATGCCGTTTCCTGCGGCTATGAGCATGCCTTGATTATTTCGGCCGGGGATGAACGCGCATTACGCCGTAAAAACAGCTTTGCCGCCCAATTTGATCAGCTGACCGGCAATGCCCCGACCGAAGTCCTGTACGAAACCGGTGCAACGATTGAGCGGGGCCGCAATGGTTTGACCAAGGGAATTGAACTGGGCTTTAAAAACGGGATTGTCATGTGCAGTTCTGATCTTTTGGCCCATGGTGTTTTGATCGAGGCCCAATCACGCGGCCTTCGCGTCCCCGAAGACATCGCCGCTATAGGCTTTGGCAATCAGAACTTCGCCCCCTTTACCCTGCCCGCCCTGAGTACGGTTGAAGTCAACCGCACCCATTTGGGAAAGCAGGCCGCAGAAGCCCTGGTTGCCCGGATCAACAATCAGCCCCTGTCAAACAATTCGATTGATATCGGATTTGAAATCATTGCGCGCGCGTCAACCTGATATCAGGCGAACCGGCGAAACAACCCACGCCGTTCGCGGCAGATCATGGTAAGCCTCGCCTGCCGCGCCAAATTAACTGCCGTCAGTGTTGGCCCCGACAGGGTCACAAGCCCGCCGACACCGCATTGCACGGTCTTGGTCACAATTTCGTATGAACAACGGCTGGTCATCAGGATAAAGCCACCAGTGGTATCGATCCCCTGACGGGCAACTGCCCCCAACACTTTGTCAAGCGCGTTATGACGTCCGATATCTTCGCGGACCAGTTGGATGTTACCGCTAACATCGGCAAAGGCGCTGGCATGTAAAAGGCCGCCGCCTTCGCGGTTGCGGGTCTGATGATCAGGCAATGCATCAATCGCACGCAACACGATATCCTGCGCCATATTGCCCGGCGTTACGGTACCGATTTTATCCATCGAAACCGCATCAAGCGATTGTACACCGCACAACCCACAGCCCGACCGCCCTTCAAGGGTGCGTTGGCGGTCTTCAAGACGGTCAAACACGTCTTCGTGCAGATCAGCCTCAATCACATAGCCCTGAAGAGTTTTGCGCACATCGCGAAGCGTAATCTGCGACACATCATCGGCAATGCCCTCAGACAGCGCAAAACCGACCATGAAGTCTTCCAGATCATGCGGAGACACCATCATCACTGCATGCGATTGCCCGTTAAAAGTCAATGCAGCCGGGATTTCCGGCTGCAAGATCATTGGTGCATCATCATTGCCGTCATCACGCGATACCGCGCGGGCCATATAAAGGTCTCGACCATCAACAATATAATTGTCTGATGATTTGGGTTTCATGCGGTTTCTTTGACCTTGCGGATCGCCGGAGCGGCTTCAAGAACCAGAGGTTCGAAGCCATCATGCCCATCCGCAATCATGTCAAACAGCTGCTTACGCATGCGTGGATCCCAAAAATCGCTGATATGCCCGGCCACCCCTGCAACACCTTCGTCGTGGGGCTTGGATTTGAAAAATGTCGCGATCTGATTGGCCATATAGACAAGCTTATCAGGTGTCATTGGTGCGTACTCTTTGCTTGTAAACTTTTCTTTACACGGGATTTCCGCGCACTGTGCTGTTCTCATATCCTAGCACAGTGCGCGGAGTTTATCTTATTCCGCAGCATCCACACGTGGCTTAATGCGACGCGATTGTTCGGCCTGACGATCATATTCGACCTGCCAGTCACTTGGTCCGTTGCTTGAGGACACCTGCACCGCAGTTACCTTATATTCCGGGCAGTTGGTCGCCCAGTCGGTAAAATCGGTGGTGATCACGTTGGCTTGAGTGCCCGGATGGTGGAAGGTTGTATAGACCACACCCGGCGCGACACGGTCGGTAATGGTCGCCCGAAGCGACGTTTCACCAGACCGCGATGCCAGACGGATCCAGTCACCATCACGCACCCCACGCTGCTCCGCATCATGCGGGTGAATTTCGAGCAAATCTTCCTCATGCCAAGTCGTGTTTGCCGTACGGCGTGTCTGTGCCCCGACGTTATACTGACTAAGGATACGCCCAGTGGTCAGAAGAAGCGGGAAGCGTGGCCCGGTTCGTTCGTCGGTGGCGACATATTCCGTCACCACAAACTTGCCCTTGCCCCGGACAAAGCCATCAATATGCATGACCGGTGTGCCTTTAGGCGCCTTGTCATTGCATGGCCATTGAACCGATCCTTCACGTTCGAGAAGGTCATAACTCACGTTGGCAAAGCTTGGCGTGGTGGCGGCAATTTCATCCATGACCTGCGACGGATGGGTGTAATTCCAGTCAAGACCCATGGCACGCGCCAGATTTTGCGTAACTTCCCAGTCAGCAAAACCATTAAGCGGCGTCATCACCTTGCGCACGCGGTTAATGCGGCGTTCGGCATTAGTAAAGGTACCGTCCTTTTCAAGGAAGGTCGAACCGGGCAGGAACACATGCGCATGGTTGGCTGTTTCATTCAAAAACAGGTCATGAACCACAACACATTCCATTGCCGCCAAACCAGCCGCGACATGCTTGGTATCGGGATCTGATTGCAGGATGTCTTCACCCTGAATGTAAATCCCCTTGAATGTGCCTTCGACAGCCGCATCAAGCATATTAGGAATACGCAAGCCCGGTTCGTCATCAAGTTTGACGCCCCAGATATCTTCAAATATATCGCGGGTCGCACTGTCCTGAATATGGCGATAACCCGGCAGCTCATGTGGGAAGGATCCCATATCGCAAGCGCCCTGCACGTTATTCTGACCGCGCAGCGGGTTCACACCGACCCCCGGACGACCAAGATTACCGGTCGCCATGGCAAGGTTGGCAATCGCCATCACAGTTGTCGAACCCTGACTGTGTTCAGTCACACCCAGCCCATAATAGATAGCACCATTTCCACCGGTGGCAAATGCCCGTGCGGCTTTGCGCATGGTTTCACCATCCACACCGGTCATATCGGCAATGGCTTCGGGGCTATGTTTGGGGTCAGACACAAATGTCGCCCAATCCTGGAATTCATCCCAGTCACAGCGTTCACGGACGAATGCCTCGTCAAACAGCCCTTCGCTCACGATCACATGTGCCAAGGATGTCAGAACCGCAACGTTGGTACCCGGACGCAACGCGACATGGGCAACTGCCTCAACATGCGGGGTTCGCACAAGATCAATGCGACGCGGATCAATGACGATCAGCTTCGCCCCTTCGCGCAGACGTTTTTTCAAACGCGATGCAAACACGGGATGTCCATCGGTCGGGTTGGCCCCGATCAGGATGACAACATCGGTCTGTTCAACACTGTCAAAGTCCTGCGTGCCCGCCGATGTACCAAAGGTGGTTTTCAGGCCATAGCCGGTTGGCGAATGACACACACGTGCACAGGTATCGACGTTATTATTCCCAAACCCAGCCCGGATCAGTTTTTGAACAAGGAAGGTTTCCTCGTTCGTGCAGCGCGATGACGTAATACCCCCGATCGCACCCTTGCCATATTGGGCCTGAATGGACCGGAATTTGTCGGCGGTAAAGCGAAGGGCCTCTTCCCAGCTAACCTCCTGCCACGGGTCGGAGGTGTTTTCACGGATCATCGGGTTAAGGATGCGGTCCTTGTGACTGGCATAGCCATAGGCAAAGCGCCCTTTGACACAGGAATGCCCACGGTTGGCTTTGCCGTCCTTATAGGGGACCATGCGCACCAATTCTTCACCGCGCATTTCCGCCTTGAACGAACAGCCGACCCCGCAATACGCACAGGTGGTCACAACCGAATGTTCCGGCTGACCAATTTCAATAACAGATTTTTCCTGCAACGTCGCCGTCGGGCAGGCCTGAACACAGGCACCACATGACACGCATTCGGAATCCAGGAAATCCTCGTGCATGCCCGGTGACACGCGGCTTTCAAACCCGCGACCTTCGATGGTCAGTGCAAAGGTGCCTTGCACTTCTTCGCAGGCCCGCACGCAGCGCGAACAGACAATGCATTTCGACGGGTCATAGGTGAAATACGGGTTGGTTTCATCCTTGGCCATATAGCGCGGATTTTCTTCGCCGTTGTCGCGGACCTTCACATGATTGCCGCCGTCATAACCGTAACGCACATCGCGCAGGCCAACCGCACCTGCCATGTCTTGCAATTCGCAATCGCCATTGGCTGCACAGGTCAGGCAATCAAGCGGATGGTCAGAGATATAAAGCTCCATCACGCCTTTGCGGATTCTCTTCAAACGGTCCGTTTGAGTGCGCACCACCATGCCGTCTGTCGCCGGTGTGGTGCAGGATGATGGCGTGCCATTGCGGCCTTCGACCTCAACCAGACACAGGCGGCAGGAGCCAAACGCGTCGACCATATCGGTCGCGCAAAGCTTGGGAACCTGAATACCCGCTTCCATCGAGGCGCGCATGACAGATGTGCCCTCGGGAACGGTCACATTGTTACCATCAATGGTCAGCGTGACGGTTTTTTCCGAGTGAGCAGCTGGGGTTCCGTAGTCGACTTCTTTGATCAAGGACATCGTTTTCACTCCGCAGCTATGTCAAGCGCATGAGGCTTGAAATCATCAGGGAAATGGGTCAGTGCGCTCATCACCGGATAAGGGGTAAACCCACCCAAGGCGCACAACGAGCCGAACTTCATGGTGTTACAAAGATCGGTCAGCAATTCGATCTGCAATTCGGGGTCTTCGCCGCGTGCCAGTTTATCAACAACTTCGGTGCCTCGGATTGATCCGATGCGGCATGGCGTGCATTTACCACACGATTCAATTGCACAGAATTCCATGGCAAAACGGGCCTGCTTCATCAGATCAACCGTGTCATCAAAAACAACAACACCGGCATGCCCGATCAGGCCATCCCGCTTGGCGAATTCTTCGTAGTCAAACGGCGTATCAAACAGTTCCTTGGGGAAATACGCGCCCAAAGGGCCGCCAACCTGAACAGCCTTAATCGGGCGCCCGGTGGCTGTCCCACCGCCGATCTGTTCGACAATCTCGCCAAGGGTCAGACCAAATCCGACCTCATAAAGCCCGCCATGTTTGACGTTCCCGGCAATCTGTATCGGAATGGTACCACGCGACCGGCCCATGCCGAAATCACGATAATAATCTGCCCCCTTTTCCAGAATAACTGGAACCGAACAGAGCGAGATAACATTGTTAACAACCGTTGGACGGCCCATGAACCCTTCGAGTGCTGGCAGTGGCGGCTTGGCACGGACGACACCGCGCTTGCCTTCCATACTGTTAAGAAGCGAGGTTTCCTCTCCACAAACATAGGCACCCGCCCCCATGCGGACTTCCATATCGAATGTCTTGCCCGATCCAAGGATATTCTCGCCCAAAACGCCGTTGGCACGTGCAACCTCGATGGCCTCGTTCATGATGCGGATCGCAGCAGGGTATTCCGACCGGGTATAGACATATCCCTTGGTCGCCCCGGTTGCCAGACCGGCAATGATCATGCCCTCGATCAGGACAAACGGTTCACCTTCCATAATCATACGGTCGGCAAACGTACCGCTGTCGCCCTCGTCGGCATTACAGACAATGTATTTTTGCTCCGCCGGGGCTTGGCGCACGGTGTTCCATTTTATGCCCGTCGGGAAACCAGCACCGCCGCGTCCACGCAGACCGCTATCGGTCACGGACTGGACAATTTGCTCATCCGTCATTTCAAGTGCGTTTTTAAGACCGGTAAGTCCGTCGTAAGCCCGGTAATCTTCAAGTGACACCGGATCGATAAAGCCGCAACGCTGGAATGTCAGGCGGGTCTGACTTTTGAGGAACGGGATATTTTCGGTCCGACCAAGGTAAAGCTTGTGCTCCCCACCGGTCAGGAAGTCGGCAGCAAACAGCGCATCGACATCTTCCGGTTTTACCGGGCCATAGGCCACACGACCGTGCGATGTTTCGACCTCAACCATCGGTTCAAGCCAGTACATGCCAAACGATCCGTTGCGCACGACTTTAACATCTGCCCCGGCTGTTGTGGCCTTTTGGGCGATTGCGGTTGCGACATCATCTGCACCAAGGGCAACAGAGCCGGAGTCTAGCGGGACATAAACCTTGATACTCATGCCCCCACCTCATCGAGAATGCGGTTCATGCGGTCTTTGCTGACCCGGCCAACCACCTTGCCATCAACCATGGCCGCCGGTGCACAGGCACACAGACCAAGGCAGAAAACTGGTTCAAGAGTGACTTTTTGATCGCTGGTTGTTTGCGACCAATCGACTTTAAGGCGACTTTTGGCATGATCCCCAAGATCATCTGCCCCCATCGCCTGACAGGCTTCCGCCCGGCAGATCTTAATCACATGCTTGCCCGCTTTTTCTTCGCGGAAGTCATGATAGAAACTAGCAACCCCGTGGACTTCCGCCCGGCTGAGGTTGAGTTTCTTGGAAATGGTCTGTAGCGCGCCTTCGGGAATATGGCCGAATTCTTCCTGCACTTCATGCAGGATCGGCAACAATGGGCCTTCAAGTGCAGCCATACGGTCACAAATTGCCGCGACGCGGACGCTGTGTTCCTCGATCTTAGTCGACATGCAAGCCTCTCTCACTTAGCAGTCTATTGAATTCTTTGTTATTCTTGCCAGTGTCGGTCATAGACACCGGTTGTTCAATAAAGCTATCCCGTTACGCGATAGCGTAAACCTATCAAGCAGTTTCAAATCGGTTTTTGGGCCGGTTCACGTTCCGAAAACAGTTTGGCTTCTTTCAAAAGGGCCGAAACCACGGGCGTTGCCGGTTCGCGTTTGACGGTTATCAACCCGACAGTGTGGGTTGCGTCAGGTTCAATGATCGGCATGGATTTGACCCGATCACGCATTCCAAAACTTTCGACCATCTTTTCGGGCATGATGCTGGCCCAATTTCCGGTCTGAACGTGGGTAAACAGCGCAATCATTGAATCACTTTCCAACGTCGCACTGACTTTGGCCCCGGCCGCATCAAGATGCTGATCAATGATCCGGCGGTTTTGCATATCGGGGGTCAACAAACACAGGGGTAGTTGGGCCGCTTCGCGCCATGTGATCGTCTTGCGATTGGAGAAATCATCAATATTAGACGTCACCAGATGGTAGCGTTCCTGATAAAGCGGAATTGATGTCACCCGGCCCAGCGGTTCATTATCAATATAGGTAATCCCGGCATCGATTTGCAGGTTATCAAGCAATGACTGAATTTCTGCGGAGGTCCGCGACAGCACCGCAAAGGTCACGTCAGGATGTTTTTCGCGAAACGGGGTGGTCAGTTCATGAACCATCGAAAGGGCCGTCGGAATAACCGCAATCTGGACCTGCCCGGTCAGGCCAAACCGCATGGCGCGCATTTCATCGCGCATCGAACGCGTGCTGCCGACGATGTGACGCGCCCATTCAAGAACGCGTTCACCTTCGGGGGTTAGGCCCTGATACCGCGATCCGCGTTTCACCAGCACAACGCCAAGATGGTCTTCAAGCTGACGCAGTGCGCTGGAAAGGGTTGGTTGCGTGACACCGCACTGTTCGGCGGCATGGCCAAAATGTTGCTCGCGGGCGAGCACCATAAACATTTCGAGTTTATCGATCATTTTGTATCCGGCACCGGTTGATGCGATGCGCTTTATGACATTAGGTGCTTCTGGCAATTAGACAGCTCAATTGGGCACCATTCATATCGGGGAATGTGTCCTTGCTGCAGGATAACCGATTGCCCCTACAGACCAAAAGGTTATTCCTGCAACAGGACGCGGGTTGGCCGACAGACAGAAGGCCAACCCGGCGGAACCGACCACGGTGAGGTGGCCGGTTCCCGGGGCCTGTTTACGCGTTTGACGCGGCTTTCTGTCCCGATGGGTCTTGTGCCGTTTCCATGTAATGTTTGTCATGGATCGGACGGACCATTTTGTTGGCAATCAAGGCAATTACCAGCAAAGCCGCCATGGCATACATGGTGGTGTTATACAGGCTTGATGTTGGATCGACCGTTCCGGCCGGTGCGATTTCCATCAAACGACCAATGGTAACGGTTTTTGCCGCAACCAGTTGATCAAGCTGTTCAATACCTGCGCCAAATTTGGCCTGGAAGGCTGCCGGGTCAATTTTGGACGCCAGATCCTTGATCGAACTGGTGACCGAGGTTTGACGCAACTGGGTAATCGCCAACGGACCAAGCACACCAGCGGTACTCCAAGCGGTCAGAAGACGACCATGGATGCCACCGACATATTTGGTGCCAAAGATATCGGCAAGATAGGCCGGGATGGTTGCAAAGCCACCACCATACATCGTGAAGATGATCATGGTCGCGCCGTAGAACATCACGAGATATGTGACAGCCGGATTGATGCTGACCTGCTCTGCAGAGAACGGGATCGACAGATAAAGGGCGATACCAAGAATGAAGAAGCAGTAATAGGTGTTCTTGCGCCCGATATAGTCCGACATCGATGCCCAGAAGAACCGGCCACACATGTTAAAGACCGAAATCATAAACACGTATGTCGCAGCAAAGGCCGAATTGACCACCAGCGGCAATGTCGTGCCAAAGATTTCAAACATCATGGTTTTGGCAACGCCAATCACCCCGATGCCTGCGGTCACGTTAAAGCACAGAACAATCCACAAAAGATAGAATTGCGGCGTTTTAAGCGCTTGATCAATATGAACGTTTTTCTGCGTGATCATGCGTTTGGACGCGGTATCGGCGGTCGGTGGGGTCCAGCCTGCTGGCAACCAGCCTTCGCGCGGCACACGGTATGAGAAGGATGCAATGATCATGACGATGAAATAGGCAACGCCAAGGGTAAAGAATGTCGCGGCTGCACCGGTATTACCGGTTCCAGCAACATAAACGCCTTCTTCAATTGGAACCGGGGCTGCTGCCACCTGCGCCGCGCCAGCAACAACGACTTCGACCATCTGGCCGCCGACTTCTGCCATGCGCTTGCCCCCTTCGGTAACAAGGTTCACAGCACTTTCCGGGCCGAGATATTCCGGGACCTTATAGAAGACCGAAAGCAGGCTTTCCTTGATCGGGGTTGCGATCATCGCACCACCGCCAAAGCCCATAATGGCCATGCCGGTTGCCATACCGCGCCGATCCGGGAACCAACGGATCAGGGTTGAGACCGGCGATACATAGCCAAGGCCAAGCCCACAGCCGCCAATCACGCCATAGCCAAGATAGACCAGCCATAGTTGGTGGGATGCAATGCCAAGCCCGCCAATAATAAAGCCCCCGCCCCAGCAGAATGCGGCAACAATGCCGACCATACGGGGTCCAACTTCTTCAAGCCACTTGCCGCCAAAGGCAGCCGCAAGCCCCAGAAATACAATGGCAACAGAGAAAATCCAGACAACAGATTGCAAACCCCAGTCACCCGAACTTGCCGCAACCACGCCAAATTCCTTGATCAAAGGCGGGTTAAAGATGCTCCAAGCATAGACAGAACCGATGCAAAGATGGATCGCGATGGATGCTGGTGGCACTTTCCAGCGGTTAAAATCATCGCCGGCGACGATGTGTTCTTTTTTTAGCCGATCAAACATGAAATTATTTCCTCCCGGTATCATGTTTCATATGCCCAGACATGCTGGTCGGTGCGATGGTGCAGGGCAAAAACGGTTACACTCCGATTGGTGACCAACGCAATCGCCATGCCATTACCCGTTTTGATTGATTTTCTGTCATTTTTGCACGGGGAACTGTCATGCTGCGATGCACGCGAACGGACAAAATGTCCAAACATTCCAACTTGGAAAAACTCTAAACGGACAAAATGTCCACTCGCATTTGCAGCATTTCCGCCCAAAGCATGCGCTACGAGCTAGTGCTCAAAAATGAGCTCTTCGCACGATAAATCAGGGACATAAGAGAAGAACAAACCGGCCTTTCGACGGGACTAAGCCCCAAAAGTTTTGAGGTCAGGAGTTTTGCCTTCTTGGGGCTGCTCTGATATAACCGTGATTGTCTGAAACAGGTTAGGTTCGGTGCGGTTAGCCCGGCCCCCGCGACAGCGGGTCCTTCCGTTGCAAATTAACGGCCCAAGACTTTCAAGGTGTACGCAAGGTGCGTATGCCAACAGAAAGGATTGGACATGCAACAGCAGATTTCCGTCATAACCCTTGGCATAGCAGACCTCACGCGTTCACGTCGTTTCTATATCGACGGGTTTGGCTGGTCGCCTGTTTTTGAGAACAAAGAAATCATATTCTACCAAATGAATGGGTTTGTTCTGGGCACCTGGCTTGAAAAAGCCCTGATGAAGGACATGAACCGTCCTTCGGACGGATTGGCTTCGGCCCATGCATTGGCACACAATGTAGCCCGCAAGGAAGATGTAGAGCCCCTGATGCAACGATTGATCAATGCCGGTGGCAAGATGCTGCGACCGGCAGATACGCCCGTGCATGGTGGCTTTAGGGGATATGTCGCGGATCCAGACGGTCACGCATGGGAAATCGCATGGAATGCGGCGTGGACTATTGATGAACACGGCCATGTGACGTTTGGCCTTTAAACAGAGCCGCAAAACCACAACAGGTCCGCAATATCGCCGTGCATTTTTCCCGGATACTTTCCGGGTCTGTTGTCAGGTATCCGCCGGTGACCTTAGTCCGCCTCGGGCAGCCACACGGTAAATGTGGTGCCTGTACCAGGTGCACTTTCAACGCGCATGTGACCGCCTTGGCGATCAATCAGTGTCTTGCTAATGGATAACCCAAGCCCGGTCCCTTCACGACGTTTGGTCGTATAGAACGGATCGAAAATCCGGTTCAATACGTCTGCATCCATGCCGGTTCCGGTATCGCGCACCGTGATCTGGATACCGGGCTTTCCGTTATGATCGACATCTTCGTCCGTCAGGGTCAGCACCCCCTGTTCGGGCATGGCATGCAGGGCATTGACCATTAGATTGACCAGAACCTGTTGCAATTCGGTTCGGTTCATCAACACCAGCCGGGCGGCTGTGCTTTGGCGAGCCACATCAATATCGGCCTTGCCCAGAAGATGCTGAACAAGGGGCAGGCAATCATCAATCACCTCTCCGACGATATGTCGTTCGACATAGCCTGCATATTCCTCAGGCTTGGCAAACTGCAGAAGCTTGGTGACAATCAGGTTGATACGATTGACCTGCTCGTCAATCAATCGGAACTCGGTCGCGGCAATTTTGCCATGTTCGCCCATCAGATCGCGCAACACATCAAGATTACCTTGAAGGACAGCAACCGGATTGTTGATTTCATGCGCGACACCGGCGGTAATTTCACCGATCGCGGCCAGCTTCTCAGACATGATCAACTGTTTGGTCGTACTTTCCAGTTGCCGGTTGGCTTCGCGAAGTTCACTGGTGCGCGCATCGACCCGTGCGTTGAGCTGATCATTCCAGGCGCGCAAACGTTTGTCGCGTTCCTGCACCTGATCCAGCAAATCATCAAGATGTTCTGCCACCAATGAAATTTCATCCTGCACCTGATTAATCCCCGTACGCGCAGAAAAATCCCCGCTTTCAACCCGGTTAATGGTGTTGGTCATCCGTTCGAGTGGCTTGAAAATACCGCGCGCCCAGCGCAGGAAAATCGGAACAGACAGGGCCGCGACAAACAAAAACGCCCCGATGATGATCAGAAGGCTTTCATATTTGGTCTGGGCAAACGGGGCTTCAAGAAACCCGACATACAGCATCCCGACCCGCTTGCCATAGCTATCCTTGATCGGCTCATAGGCCGAAATATACCAGTCATTGACGACAAAGGCCCGATCCAGCCAGACTTTGCCATCTTCAAGTACGGTTTTGCGCACGATACTCGATACCCGCGTCCCCAACGCACGGCGCTCGGCAAACAGACGAACATTTGTGCTGACCCGTACATCATCAAGGAAAAGGGTGGCCGTACCTTGACTGCCTTCGGGCAGGCTGCTTTGGCGATAGACAAGGTCGTTGATCGTATCGATAAAGCCCAAGTTCTGATTGAGCAAAATACCACCGACCAGTGCCCCGTCCCTGCCGCTTGGCAAGCTGACGTGACTTGCCGAGTGAACCACCATGCCCCGCGTTTCGGCATTACGGGTAGTCGGCACTGCGTTGGGCGTCTCAACCAGATCAAGTTTTGCACGTGCGGCCAAATCCGGCGAAATCGCGGCAAGGTCGGCATTGCTGAAAATATCGATACTGGTCGACGCCCCCCCGGCAAAGGCCGATGCAATCACCGGCCAGTGAACAGCGGCATCAGTATCTGGTCCTATCTTATCACCATCAATCAGATAGAGGAAATCAAGCCCAAGGTCCTCCTGATAGCTGACCAGCAAATCATGGACCGCATCCGGGTTACCCGACATCAAAACCGTGCGAAAGGCAACCGATTGCCCCAGCGACTGTATCTGTTCGCCGGTATTGTCGAGAATATGGGAGAAATATTGATGGGCAATTGTCAGATCACCACTGACCTTGGAGGTCAGCAGCGCATCAAACTTTGAATTCCAGCGTACCATCATCACGCCAAGCAACAGTGGCAAGATGACCAGTGTTGGCAAAAGTGCGATCGCCAAAAGCTTAAAGCGAACCGATCTTGTGCGTTTTGGTCGCGGCAAAGCCGACCGGCCAAACAGCTTCATCACAGATCCCAGCTGGCGCATTTACGATCAATCGTCTTGCGCGACACACCAAGACGCCGCGACGCTTCATTGCGATTACCACCGGTTTTATGCAGCATCGCCAGAATGTGACGGCGTTCCATTTCATCAAGTGTCTCGTCGCCGTCCGCTTGTGATCCCTGATCGGCGCGTTCGTCACGAAACTCATCGGGGAACCGCCCAAGGATGAGGGTTCGTTCGATCAGGTTGCGTAATTCACGCACATTTCCCGGCCAGCCATATCGGGTCAATCCAGCGCGAACCGCCCCATCCATGGGCACCTGACGCACACCAAGCTGCTTGGACAGCTTGCTCATAAACAGATTGGCAAGTTCAAGCACATCATCGCCGCGATCATGAAGCGGCGGCATTTCGATATGCATGACATTGATGCGGTAAAACAAATCGGCACGAAAACGGCCAGCTTCGACTTCTTCTTCCAAATCCGCATTGGTGGCGAAGACAAAGCGCAAATCGACCGGCGCTTCGCGTTCCGCCCCCACGGGGCGGATACGGCGGCTTTCGATGGCGCGCAAAAGTTTGCTTTGGGTGGCCAGTGACAGTTCACCGACTTCATCCAAAAACAGTGTCCCGCCCTGCGCATGCATGAAAAGCCCGTCACGGGCGGAGTGCGCGCCGGTAAAGGCACCTTTTACATGGCCAAACAATTCGGCCTCAATCATCTCGGACGGAATCGCGGCACAGTTAATCGGCACAAACGGTTTTTCCGCCCGATCCGATAATGCATGCAAGGAGCGCGCGGTGACTTCCTTGCCGGTACCGCTTTGCCCGGAAATCAGGATCGATGTTGGCAAGGGGGCAACACGGGCGATGGTTTCGCGGATTTCCTGAATTTGCGGGGAATAGCCGATCAGCTTATCACGCAGCAACACATGATCGGACGTTGCGCGCAATTCATGACGCAGCACATGGTTTTCACGGCGCAACCGCATGCGATCAAGACACCGCGCCACCGCGTTTAAAATCTGATTGGATCGAAATGGTTTCAGGACAAAATCAACAGCCCCCGCACGCAACGCCTTAATCGCGGTATCAAGATCGGCATAGGCGGTCATCAGGATTGCGTCGGAGAAAAAGCCGATTTCGCGCTGCTCGGTCAGCCATTCGACCCCGCTCTTGCCCGGCATGATGTTATCAAGGATCACCACATCAAAATGATGCTGATCAAGCTTGGCAGAAGCTTCTTCGCAATCGGCGGCCTCTTCGACCATCTTCGCACGTGGTCCCAGAGTCCGCACCAGAAAATTGCGCATACCCGGTTCGTCATCGACAACTAGTATCGATGCCTTTTCCAGCCACGGACCAAATTCCGGTCCCGGGCCACCAAAATTATCATCATTCCCAACAGGCGGTTTCACGCCATTGGCCTCATCCAATGCGGTCGATCTCATGATGGTCCTCCGCTGATACTTATTTTTGTTTTTTAAAAGCTTAGATCAGCAGCGCTGGAAAAGCAAAACCGTTGATGGCAACGATTGGGGTCCGACCAAAAACATCCGGGGTCCGCAAAACGCCAAAAGGGCAGCATGATGCTGCCCTTTGCGATCTATCGTATGGCGTTCGACGTGCGGCTTACTTCGGGATCACTGCCGTTGCTTCGATCTCGATCATGGCTTCGTCTTCAACCAATGCACTGACCACCACCATGGTCATCGCTGGGAAATTCTTGCCAAGGACGCGGCGATAGGCTTGGCCAACTTCGCGCTGTTTGGCGAGATATTCCTGTTTGTCGGTGACATACCATGTCAAACGCGTCAGATGTTCCGGACGCCCACCGCCAGCTTGCAGCACGTCACTAATATTGATCAGTGCCTGCTCCATCTGACCGACGAAATCCTTGGCAACGAAAACCTGATCAGCGTTCCAGCCAATCTGTCCTCCGATATACAACGTGGCACCTTCTGCCAACACACCGTTTGCGTATCCCTTGGGCTCTTTCCATCCATCTGGCTGAACGATTTTATGCATTTTTTTCTACCACTTGATTGATTTCTTTTTCGATTTTGGCACGCAAATCATCGGGCCATGCCACTGACTTTCCGGCGCCTCTTTTCGTAAACACCAGTGTGAGCGTTGTTTTCAGGCGTTGCTCGTCGCCCGAATGCGCGGTTATTTCCAATTCCAAGCTAGACCGTCCGATCCGAAGTGGTGTCAGACGAAACTCAAGCTGATCGCCAAGCATGCTTGGCGCAGTAAAGGCAATGCTGAGCCCCGCCGTTGGAACCGCCACCTGCATCGGCCCATGCATCGTCGGAAAACCGCAGCCAATCACGACATCGAACCATTCTTCGACCGTGGCGTTCACCATCTCGAAATAGCGGGGATAAAAGACAATCCCGGCTGGATCGCAATGCTGAAACAGGACCTTTTGCCGATAGGTAAATACCGCCATATCAGACCCCCAAATACCGATCCGCAAGCGCATCGGTCAGTTCACTGACCGCACCGCTCCAGGCCGTGACGCCCTTTTCGACAATCACATAGCGATCCGCGACACCCGAAAGTTCCTTAAGCGACTTATCCACCACCAAAATGGTCAGACCTGATTGCTTAAGCTGATTGATTGCCGCCCAGATTTCCTGACGGACCACCGGCGCCAACCCCTCGGTTGCTTCATCCAAAATCAATAAACGCGGGTTGGTCATCAACGCACGGCCAATGGCCAACATCTGCTGTTCGCCGCCTGAAAGCGTCATCGCCTTTTGCTCCCGCCGTTCGGCAAGACGCGGGAACAACCCCGCCACCCGGTCAAAGTCCCACTCACCTGCACGGGCCGCGGCAATCAGGTTTTCCATGACGGTCAAACGGGCAAAGCATCGGCGGCCTTCCGGCACCAGACCAAGCCCCAAGCGGGCCGCTTTGTGCGATGGCATTTTTGCCAAGTCCTGTCCGGCAAAGCGGATTGACCCATCGCGATGTTCCATCATGCGACAGATGGTCTTGATCGTGGTCGTTTTGCCCATCCCATTACGCCCCATAAGGGCGACGGCTTCGCCTTCATTCAGCGACAGATCAATACCAAACAATGCCTGCGATGCGCCGTAAAAGGCGGTCACACCACTAAGTTCGAGAAGTGCAGTCATATCAGGCTTCCTCCCCGAGATAGGCACGTTTGACATCGTCGTTGCCGCGAATGTCATCAACAGTACCGGTCGCAATGACACGGCCATAAACCAGAACCGAAATCCGGTCGGCCAAGGCAAAAACCGCATCCATGTCATGTTCGACCAGAAGGATCGGGGCCTGTGCGCGCAAACCATCAAGGAAACCGGTCAGACGTTTGGAGCCCTCTGGTCCCATGCCCGCCATCGGTTCATCCAACAGAAATGCACGTGGTTCAAGGGCAAGCGCCACCGCCATTTCCAACTGACGACGTTCTCCATGTGAAATATCGGCCGCACGCATCTCCGCACGATCCGCAAGTCCAACCCGCTCGAGCTGCGCCATTGCCGGTTCTACAAGCGACTTGTCGCTCAGCACCGGGCGGAAAAACCGAAAGACCTTCCCACTAACAGACTGACGGGCCAGTATGACGTTCTGCAGAACCGAGAACTCCGGCATCAAGGACGACACCTGAAACGTTCTGGCAAGGCCCATGCGCGACCGTTGGACCGCGTCCAAGGCATTGATGTGCTGACCGTTAAAATGAATGTCACCGCTATCAGATTTGATCTCGCCCGCGATCTGTTTGATCAGGGTGGATTTTCCCGCCCCGTTCGGCCCGATCAGCGCGTGGATTTCCCCCGCACGCAAATCAAGCGTGACGCTGTCACTGGCCAGAAGGGATCCGAATTGCTTGGTGATGTTTGACAGTGAAAGAATGGTATCAGACATGTTTGCGTTCCCCCGCCAAAACACCGACAAGGCCACCGCGCGCGAACAAAACCACGATCAGCAGCAACACGCCCAGCGGCAATTGCCAGAATTCCCAAACCCCGCCAAGCAGATGTTCAAGAATGATGTAAAGCCCGGCCCCGGCCAGCGGGCCGAACAAGCGCCCAACCCCGCCAAGAATGACAAACACCATGATTTCACCTGACATATGCCAAGACATCATCGACGGGCTAACAAAACGGTTGAGGTCCGCATAAAGTGCGCCGGCCAACGCCGTGATCATCGCCGAGATCACAAACGCCACCAGACGGATGCGAAACGGTGCAATCCCCACGGCCGTCATACGCTGGCTGTTCTGGCGTGCGCCCTGAAGGGCAAGACCAAACCGCGAGCGGATCAAAACAGCTGAAAATGCGATCGCAAGACCCAGCATCACGGCACAGAGTGCAAAATAACTGATCGGATCAAGGGTATTGAGCCCCGGGAACCCGTTGCGCACATAGATCGACAGGCCGTCTTCTCCGCCATATGCAGGCCAGGAAATCGCGAAGTAATAGATCATCTGCGCAAACGCCAGCGTGATCATGATGAAGTAAACGCCGCTTGTGCGCAGCGTAATCGCCCCAATAGCCAAGGCAATAATCGCCGATGCCAGCAGCGCGACAATCCAGATAATGATCATCTGGGTCGTGCCTTCGATCTCGAACGGCCATGTCATGATCGGTTCGTAATTCAGCGCATGGCTGGCAAGGATGCCCGCCGCATAGCCGCCAATTCCGAAGAACGCCGCATGGCCAAAGGACACAAGTCCCCCATAGCCAAGCACAAGGTTAAGGCCTACCCCCGCCATGGCAAAAATGGCCACCTTGGTCGCCAAGGTAATGATGAACGGCTCATCCATGCCCAGCGCAATCAATGGGACAATCACCAGCGCTAGACCAAGGATACAGTTGATAAAGGTTTCGCGGTTCATGGTCATATCAGGCTTCCGTCCCGAACAAACCGCTTGGCCGCAGGAACAAAACCAGCGCCATAACGATATAAATCAACATTGATGCAAGGGCGGACCCAATGGCCGTCGCACTTGCCGGATCAAGAAAGGTTGCAAACGCATGGGGCAACAAAAACCGCCCCATCGTATCGGTAAAGCCAACAAGAAGGGATCCGATCAGCGCGCCCTTGATCGAGCCAATGCCGCCAATCACAATCACAACGAATGCCAGAATAAGCACCGGTTCGCCCATGCCGACCTGAACCGACTGGGTCGTGCCGACAAAGGCACCGGCAAGCCCGGCCAAAGCCGCGCCAAGGGCAAACACAATTGTATAAAGGCGATCAATATCCACCCCCAAGGCGGCGATCATTCCGCGATCAGCTTCACCCGCACGAATACGAATGCCAAGGCGGGTTTTACCAATCAACAGGAACAAGCCCGCCGCTACGGCAAAACCGGCAATAATGATGGCAAGACGGAACAGCGGATATTGGAAATCACCGGGCATCACAACAGTGCCCGTCAGAAACTCCGGAACGCTTAGAAACAATGGGAAGGATCCGAAAATCCAGCGTGTGCCTTCGGAAAAAATCAAAATAAGGGCAAAAGTCGCCAGAACCTGATCAAGGTGATCACGGTTATAAAGACGGCGAATAATCAGTATCTCAACCAGCGCGCCGGCAATGGCCGCAGCCATCAGGCTGGCCATCAGGCCAAGCCAGAACGAACCGGTCCATGCAGCAACCGCCGCACAGGCAAATGCGCCAACCATATAGAGCGAGCCATGGGCCAGATTAATTAGCCCCATCACACCGAAAACAAGCGTCAGCCCAGATGCCATCAAAAACAGCATCACACCGGACTGAAGGCCGTTTAGCAGCTGCTCCAGGAAAAGAGTGAACATTATTGGAAACTCCGTCACAAGGTGGTCGGGGGCCGTAAACCATTATGGGCAACGGCCCCCACCGACTTGTCAGCCCGTGATTACATCGAGCATTCCGATGCATAGGCATCGGCATGATCTTTAAGGGCAACGCCAACGATCTTGTTGGTCAGAACGTCGCCTTCTTTAACGACTTCACGAACATAGATGTCCTGAATCGGATGCTGGTTCGGACCAAAGACAAACTTGCCACGGACCGAATTGAAATCCGCCGCCCGCAAAGCATCGCGGAATGCTTCCTTGTCGTTGACATTTGCTTTGCCCATCGCCGACAGCAGCAGGTTTGCAGTGTCAAAACCATAAGATGCATAGAGCGACGGCAGACGGTCATATTCAGCAACGAAGCTTTCAACGAATGCCTTGTTGGTCGCGTTGTCGATGTCTTTTGACCAGTTCGAGGTGTTTTTCACACCCAGAGCCGCATCACCAACTGCACCAAGAATGCCCTGATCCATCGAAAATGCCGGACCGATCAGCGGAATATCCACACCCGACTGAGCATACTGTTTCATGAATGCAATGCCCATGCCGCCCGGCAGGAAGAAGAAGACGCTGTCAGCACCCGAAGCACGGATTTCAGCGATTTCGGCGGCGTAATCTGTCTGACCAAGCTTGGTGTAAACTTCGCCTGCGATGTCGCCAAAGAAGAAGCGTTTGAACCCGGCTAGGGAATCTTTCCCCGCCGGATAGTTCGGTGCGAGGATAAAGGCATTTTCATACCCGGCACTCGACGCATAGCCACCGGCTGCTTCATGCAGGTTGTCATTCTGATAGGAAACGCTGAAATAGTTCGCGTTACAGCCTTTGCCTGCCAACTGCGACGGTGCCGCATTGACGGACAGATAGAATTTTTCCTGTGCAACCGCGGACGGCACCACAGCCATGGCAAGGTTCGACCAGATAATCCCGGTCAAAACATCAACCTTTTCCTGCTGGATCATTTTATCAGCAAGCTGGACAGCGACGTCCGGTTTGCGCTGATCATCTTCGATCACGACTTCCAGATCGGGATTGTTTGCTTGTTTGACAGCCAGCATAAAGCCGTCACGTGCATCAATACCCAAGCTGGCACCACCGCCCGAAAGTGTGGTGATCATCCCTACCTTTACCGGATCGGCCTGCGCCGCGCCGGCAACAAGCAATGCAGCCACTGCTGCAATGGTTGTCTTAATACCCTTCATTTAAGCCTCCGTGTTTATACATTTTATTCGTTTAGCAACACGTTGATCCCACGACATTTATGTCTTTGTGCGTCGTGGTTTTAATGAACTTGATGCCTGCCCCTGATCTTGCAGTATTTGCATCATGCCCGTCCATCCTCAAAGCGTGGTTCGCACCCGCCAGAGTTCCGGAAACAGTTCTACTTCCAGCATTTTCTTAAGGTAACTGACACCACCCGTGCCACCGGTCCCGCGTTTAAAACCAATAACGCGTTCGACCGTTGTCACATGGTTAAAGCGCCAGCGACGGAAGTAGTCTTCAAAATCCACCAGCTTTTCAGCCAGTTCATACAACGACCAGTATTTGGTTGGATCGCTGTAAACCTTGTGCCAGGCCGCAATCACGGCGTCATCTGGCGTATAGGGCTGTGTAACATCACGGCCGAGAACATGATCGGGAAGATCAATGCCTTCGCGTGCCAACAGGCGCAACGCCTCGTCATACAGACTGGGCGTTGCAAGCTCCGTCGTCAGCAACTCAAGAATATCTTCGCGATGGGCATGCGGGCGTAACATCGCGTGATTGCGGTTGCCCAGCATAAACTCGATCTGACGATACTGATGAGACTGAAATCCCGATGAAGGACCAAGCGCATCGCGAAACGTCGTATAGTCGCTTGGCGTCATGGTGCGCAACACGTCCCATGCGTTATTAAGCTGCTCGAAAATCCGCGACACACGCGCCAGCATCTTAAATGCCGGGCGGAAATCACTCTTGTCCATGACGGCGCGGGCCGCACTGATTTCACGGATCGCAAGTTTCATCCAAAGCTCGGACGTTTGATGCTGAATGATAAACAGCATTTCGTCATGGGCGTCAGACTTGGGATGCTGGGCCGTCAGGATCGCATCAAGCGACAAGTAATCCCCATAGGACATCTGATCGGAAAAATCCGTCTTCGCCCCCTCAGTACTAGGATCATATGGTTTGGTTTGCTTGGCCATGATCAGGTCACCGCGTTGCGTTTATGGAATTCCGGCTGATCCCATGATTTGGTTTCCATGATCTCGGCCAGAATTTTAACCGCACCATCGACATCACCATTATCGATATAAAGTGGGGTAAACCCGAAACGAATGATATCAGGTGCGCGGAAATCACCAATCACGCCGCGCGCGATCAAGGCCTGCATCACGGCATATCCCTGATCAAACTTGAACGACACCTGTGAACCACGGTGTTGCGGATCACGCGGGCTTGCCAGTTCCAGCATCGAACAGGATGCCTCGACACCAGCGATAAACTGCTCGCACAACTCGATACTGCGTGTGCGGATATCGCCCATGTCAACGCCGTCCCATGCCTTCATGGCTTCTTCAAGCACCGTCATCTGAATAACCGGTGGTGTGCCAACCCGCATGCGTGAAACATCCGGTGCCGGGGTATAATCACGGTCAAAGTCAAATGGGGCAACATGGCCCAACCATCCAGACAATGCCGGTCGGATGGTTTTGGCGTGATCGGGCCGAACATAAATAAATGCCGGGGCACCGGGGCCGCCATTAAGATATTTATAGGTGCAGCCAACAGCGAAATCCGCGTTACATCCGGTCAGGTCAACCGGAACCGCCCCCGCCGAATGCGCTAGGTCCCAGATCACAATCGCACCCGCCTTATGGGCAAGATCGGTAATGCGTTTCATGTCATGCATGCGCCCGGTGCGGTAATCGACCTGGGTGAGCATCAAGACAGCAAGGTCTTCGTTGATCATGCTTTCGACATCTTCGGGGTTTGGTGTTTTAAGCACATGCCCCTTATCAAGACTTTTGATCAGGCCACCGGCCATATAAAGGTCAGTCGGGAAATTCCCGTTGTCCGATACAATCACCTTACGATCCGGGCGCAGTTCCAGCGCACTTGCCAGTGCCTGATACACCTTGATCGACAAAGTATCGCCCATAACCACAGTACCGGGTGCCGCCCCAATCAAACGCGCGACAAGATTGCCGACACGTTCGGGTTGCGCCATCCATTTGGCATCATTCCAGCCCCGGATAAGCATTTGCCCCCATTCATCTTCGATCATCGACTTGGCACGATTTGCTGCCGACTTTGGCATCATCCCAAGCGAGTTCCCATCAAGGTAAATGACCCCATCGGGAATGTGGAACAGGGATTTGGTGGCGGCGAAATCGATCATGCAGGCATTTCCTGTTTCAGTCTGAAGCGCTGAATTTTTCCAGTCGCGGTTTTTGGCAGTGTCTCGATAAAGACGACGGAGCGCGGATATTTAAACGGCGCGATCGTCGCTTTTACATGATCTTGCAACTGTTTGGCCATCTCGGGTGTCGGGTGAAAACCATCTGCCAGAACGATATGGGCCTGAACAATGGTGCCGCGTTCTTCATTCGGTGCACCAATGACCGCACATTCGGCAACAGCTATGTGGGACAACAAGGCGGCCTCGACTTCCGGACCGGCGATGTTGTAACCCGACGAGACGATCATATCGTCATTGCGTGCAGCAAAGTGATAGTAGCCATCCTCATCAACAAAGAACGCATCCCCCGTCAGGTTCCAGCCATCACGCACATACGTGCACTGACGCACATCATCAAGATAACGACATCCCGTCGGTCCGCGCACCGCAAGCCTGCCAACCGTCCCGACCGGAACGTCATTCATATCGTAGTCAACGATTTTGGCTTCATATCCAGCAACCGGGCGGCCGGTACAGGCCGGGTGACTGTCACCAAATCGGTTGGAGATAAAAATATGGAGCATCTCGGTCGCGCCAATGCCATCGAGCATCGGTTTGCCGGTTTTTTCCATCCAGGCATCATAAACCGGCGCAGGCAGAGTTTCGCCCGCCGAAACAGCAGCACGCAGGGATGACAAATCAGCCCCTTCTTCCATCGCCGATAACATCACGCGATAAGCGGTCGGGGCGGTAAAGCACACCGTCGCCTTATAGGTTTCGATGATTTCGATCATGTTGGGTGGGGACGCTTTTTCAAGCAAGGTCGCAGTCGCCCCAAAGCGCAGCGGGAAAATGGCAAGCCCGCCCAGACCAAAGGTAAAGGCAAGTGGGGGCGATCCGACAAACACATCATCAGGCGTTACATTCAGCACTTCCTTGGCATAACCATCGGCAATGATCAAAAGATCACGATGGAAATGCATGGTCGCCTTGGGGCTGCCGGTCGTGCCCGAGGTAAACCCAAGCAAGGCCACATCATCGCGCCCGGTTTTAACCGCCTCGAATTTGACCGATTTGGTCAGGGCAATGCGATCAAGTTCGGCATCGTGATTGGCTGTGCCGTCAAATCCAATGACCTTTTTAAGGAATGAGCTGTCCTTGGCACAGGCGACCATCTCATCCATCAGGCGCGTGTCACACAGGGCAAATTCAATCTCCGCCTTATCGACAATCTGGGCCAGTTCGCCAGACCGCAGCATCGGCATGGTATTGACCACAACCGCGCCTGCCTTGGTTGCCGCCAGCCAGCAGGCCACCATCGCCGGATTATTGGCCGACCGGATCAAAATACGGTTGCCCGGCTTAACGCCGTAATCCTCGACCAGCGCGTGGGCAATGCGGTTGGTCCAGTCTGCCAGTTCCTTATAGGTCCGCTGACGACCATTGCCGATCAGGGCGGTGTTATCGCCAAAACCCTGATCAACCATTTTGTCGGTCAGCTCGACCCCGGCATTCAGATATTCGGGATACTCAAACTTGTCCAAATTAAACTCTGGCCAGTCTGCCACCGGTGGCAAATTGTCCCGCGTGAATTGATCAATATGTGCAGTTGGTCCGAGCATTGTGAAGTCCCTGATACAGCCATTATTGCGCCAGCGTTTGCCGTGCGATGATTATTTTCTGGACGTCTGATGCGCCTTCATAAATGCGCAGAGCACGAATTTCCCGGTACAGCAGTTCAATGATGTGCCCACTGCGCACGCCATCACCGCCATGAATTTGCACCGCCTTATCAATGACGGTTTGTGCATGATCGGTTGCATAAAGTTTTGCCATCGCCGCTTCGCGGCTGACGCGCGGGGCACCGCTGTCTTTCAGCCATGCGGCGCGATAGACCAAAAGGGCCGATGCATCGATATCAAGCGCCATGTCCGCGACATGCCCCTGAACCATTTGAAGATCAAAAAGCGGCGCGCCAAACAGTTCGCGTTCCTGAACCCGCTTGATGGTTTCATCCAACGCGCGGCGCGCAAAACCAAGGGCGGCGGCGGCAACGGTTGATCGAAATACATCAAGAACCGACATCGCAATTTTAAACCCGTCACCACCATTGCCAATCAACGCACGTGCCGGGATGCGGCAATCGGTAAATTTCAGGCGTGCGAGTGGGTGGGGTGCGATGGTATGCAGACGTTCGGCAACTTCAAACCCGCGCGTGTTTGCCGGAACGACAAAGGCCGAAAGTCCCTTGGCCCCCGGTGCTTCGCCGGTGCGCGCAAAGACGCAGTAAAAGTCCGCGATCCCACCATTGGAAATCCAGGTCTTTTCACCGTTCAGAATAAAGTCATCGCCATCACGTTTGGCATCAAGGGCGATGTTGGCAACATCTGACCCCGATTGCGGTTCAGTCAGAGCGAAGGCAGCGATCCCAGTGCCAGAACGTACTTTTGGAAGCCATTCCCCCCGGTGGGCTTCCGTTCCAAACAAAGAGATCGCGCCACTCCCCAACCCCTGCATCGCAAAGGCGAAATCAGCCAACCCGTCATAACGCGCCAATGTTTCGCGGATCAGGCAAAGCGACCGCACATCCAGTTTCGATCCGGTATCTTGCGGATCAATTGCCGCATGGCGCAACCAACCGCCATCAGCCAGTCGGCGAACCAGATCCCGGCAGACATCATCGACATCACCGTGATCAATGCCATCAAGATTGGTCGCCGCCCAAGCATCAAGCTTGACCGCCAGTTCACGGTGCCTGTCTTCGAAAAACGGCCACTCAAGGAAGGATGTATCTGCCATCAGCTGCCCTCAAACACCGGTTTTTCCTTGGTGACAAAGGCCGTATAGGCACGATTGAAATCTTCGGTCTGCATGCAGATTGCCTGCGCCTGTGCTTCAGATTCAATCGCCTGTTCGATCGACATGTTCCATTCTTGCGCCAGCATGGTTTTGGTCATCATGTGACCGAAATTCGGGCCTTGGGAAATACGGGTGGCAAGGGTGATGGCCTCTGCCTCAAGAACATCGGCCTCGACCAGACGGTTATAGAACCCCCAACGTTCGCCTTCCTCAGCCGACATTGCACGTCCGGTATACAGAAGCTCCGCCGCCCGGCCCTGTCCGATGATGCGAGGCAGGATGGCACATGCCCCCATGTCACAGCCCGCCAACCCGACACGGGTAAACAGGAATGCGGTTTTGGAGGCGGAAGTCGCCAGACGAAGATCGGATGCCATGGCAATAATTGCCCCCGCACCCACACAAACGCCGTCCACCGCCGCAATCACCGGCTTGCCACAGCCAATGATCGACTTAACCAAGTCGCCGGTCATACGGGTGAATTCCAAAAGACCCTTCATGTCCTTTTTGATCAGCGGACCAATGATGTCATGCACATCCCCGCCAGAACAGAAGTTGCCACCGTTCGAGCCAAACACCACCGCCTTGACATCATCGGCATAAACCAGATCGCGAAAGGTATCGCGAAGCTCGGCATAGCTATCGAACGTCAACGGGTTTTTGCGGTCGGGACGATCCAGTGAAATGACCGCAACGTCGCCTTCCATGCGCCAGTTGAAATGGGTTGGTTTGATGTTCGCCATTTTAGTCATGGGGCGCCTCGTTATGATGGGAAATGGTGCGCAGAATACGGATCAGGCCATCGGCATCACTGGCCGAAAGGTCGCTAAACAGCTCGGAAACCCAGCCTTCATGCACAAGGGCCCGTTCGGCGAAATCCTTTTCGCCCGCTTCGGTCAGGCGCACAATCGATGCGCGGCGGTCATTTTCGACCGGCACACGTACGAGCATTCCCTCCCCGACAAGGCGATCAACAATGCCAGTCACATTGCCGTTCGACACCATCAGGGATTTTGAAAGTTCGCTCATGCGCATGCCATCGCGTTCGCGGTAAAGTGCGGCCAGAACATCAAAACGCGGCAAGGTTGACCCGAATTCGATGCGCATTTTTTCGCGCAACTCGCCTTCGATCTTGCGCGATACCTTTAAAATCTGAAGCCATGCGCGCAAACGTGCCTTGGACAGGTCAGATGTTTCATTATCCATCTGATCGCGCCGGTCATCGGAATGGTTCATATTCATACTTCTCCTCCCGATACCGAAATCGCCTGTCCGGTAATGGATGCCGCATGGGGACTGCAAAGCCACATGACGGTGTTTGCCACTTCATCAGGCTGGATAAAGCGGTTCTGCGGATTGATTTTGGCAAGGCTTGCACGGGCCTCAACCAAGCTCATGCCGGTTTTGGCCACGATGTTTTCGACCGATTGTTCGAGCATCGGCGTTTCCATAAAGCCCGGACACACCGCATTTACGGTGACTGAACTACTGGCAAGCTCGGCGGCCATGCCTTCAACAAGACCGACCACACCGTGTTTTGCCGCGCAATAGGCCGTGACATAGGCATAGCCCTTAAGCCCGGCGGTCGAGGCTATCGAAATCAGGCGGCCCGGCTTGGCCTTATCCATCACAGCCAATCCTTCGCGGAATGTCAGAAACGTACCGGTCAGATTGACGTCAATCGTGCGTTTCCACAGATCGACCGATGTTTTGCCAATCGGGGCACTTTCGGCCATACCGGCATTGGCAATCACCAAATCCGGTGCGCCGATTTCGGCCACCATGGTAGCATACATATCGCGCACCGAAGTCTCGTCGGTCACATCGGCGACGATTGCTGTGATATTTTCATGTTGGGCAACCTCGGCCAAAACGTCGCTACGCCGTCCAGCAATGGCAACCTTCACCCCGGCATCAGCCAACATGCGGGCCATAACAGCCCCGACACCGGAACCACCACCGGTGATCAATGCGCGATGAATGGCAAGATCGGCCATGGTCACTTAAACCTTTCCGGTCATGACGTCGGCGCGTTCGACCAGACGCACCATCTGATCTCGCCCAGCATAATAGGGTGCAGGCCAGTTTTCAGTCTGATTGCCAAGGGCAGCTGCCTGATGCAACGTCCAATACGGGTTCGCCAGATGCGGCCGCGCCAGACAGACAAGGTCCGCACGCCCGGCCATCAGGATCGAATTAACGTGATCGGGTTCGTAAATGTTGCCCACCGCCATCGTCGCGATATTGGCTTCGTTGCGAATACGGTCAGAGAACGGCGTCTGGAACATCCGACCATAGACTGGACGGGCATCCTTGGTGGTCTGACCGGCTGACACGTCACAGATATCAACATCATTGGCCTTAAGCATACGGGCGATTTCAACCGCTTCCTCTGGCGTAACGCCATCATTCCCGACCCAGTCATTGGCCGAAATGCGTACCGAAAGCGGCTTATGTGCAGGCCATGCGGCGCGCACAGCATTGATCACTTCGAGCGGATAGCGCATCCGGTTTTCAAGCGACCCGCCATATTCATCATCGCGGACATTGCTGACCGGGCTGATGAAGGACGACAAAAGATAACCGTGCGCGGCATGCACTTCGATCATGTCAAACCCGGCACGGTCGGCCATTTTGGCCCCGGCGACAAACTGATCACGGACCATATCCATATCGTCGCGCGTCATCGCCCTTGGCGTCTGATTGCGATCCGACCATGCGATGGCCGAGGCAGATAGAAGCTTCCAGTTACCATCGGCAAGCGGCGCATCCATTTCTTCCCAACCAAGCTGGGTTGATCCCTTGCGCCCGGAATGACCGATCTGCATGCACAGCTTGGCATCGGTTTCATCATGGACAAAATCGACAATCCGTTTCCAGGCCTGCTCATGCGCATCGTCATAAAGCCCCGGACATCCCGGCGTGATTCGGCCATCCGCCGACACGCAGGTCATCTCGGTATAAACCATTGCCGCACCGCCCTTGGCCCGTTCGGCGTAATGCACCAAATGCCAATCGGTCGGGCAGCCATCAACCGCCTTATACTGCGCCATCGGGGACACAACGATTCGGTTTTTAAGCTCCATCTCGCGTAGCTTGAACGGCACGAACATCGGGTGACACACCCCGTCATTGGCCGGAACACCGGCCTGACGCTGGAACCATCCTTCTGCTTCGCCGAGCCATTTGGCATCCCGCAGGCGCAGGTTTTCATGGCTAATGCGCTGCGATCTGGTCAAAAGCGAATAGGTGAACTGCACCGGATCAAAATCGAAGTAGCGTTCAATTTCTTCGAACCATTCCATCGAGTTGCGCGCCGCCGATTGCAGGCGCAAAACTTCAAGACGGCGTTCGTCCTCATATTTGCCAAAGGCCGATTTCAGATCGGTTTCGGAATGCAGATAATTTGCCAGCGCAATCGCACTTTCAAGTGCCAGCTTGGTCCCCGACCCGATTGAGAAATGCGCAGTTGCCGCCGCATCGCCCATCAAAACAATATTATCGTGTGACCAGCTGTTGCATAGAACGCGCGGGAAGCTAAGCCATGCTGATCCACGGACATGGTGCGCATTGCTGATCAGGGCATGGCCATCAAGATGATCCTTGAATATTTCCTCGCAGGTAGCGATGGATTCTTCCTTGGTCATCTCGCCAAAGCCATAAGCGTCCCACGTCTCTTGCGAACATTCGACAATGAAGGTCGCCGTTTCATCATCAAACTGATAGGCGTGCGCCCAGACCCAGCCCTTATCGGTTTCTTCAAAGATGAAAGTAAAGGCATCATCAAATTTCTGATGGGTGCCCAGCCAGACAAATTTGCATTTGCGCGTATCAATATCGGGCTGGAAATGTTCGGCATAGTCGGTGCGGGTTTTGGAATTCAACCCATCGCAAGCAACCACAAGGTCGTAATCCTTGTTATAGTCCGCCGCACTTTGGGCTTCTGTTTCAAAGCGCAGGTCTACACCAAGCTCCCGCGCGCGTTGCTGCAACAAGATCAAAAGCTGTTTTCGACCAATGCCACAAAAGCCATGCCCGGTTGAGACGGTCTTAGCACCCCGATATTTGACCGCAACATCATCCCAATAGGAAAAATGCGCCCGGATGGCTTCAGCACTTTTAGGATCATTATCAGCAAGGTTCGTAAGAGTCTCATCCGACAGCACAACGCCCCAGCCGAACGTATCGTCGGCTTTGTTGCGTTCAATCACCACGACCTCGTTGGCCGGATCACGCAATTTCATTGATATTGCAAAATAAAGCCCCGCGGGACCGCCACCCAGACAAGCTACTCTCACCAGCTTTTCCCTTCCTGATTTGTTTGGTTGTTTCGGGAAACTGACAAAACGGTACGCCCCGATTTGATTTATTTCAAGCATAAATATTTTGAGTTTGAAATATCTGTGAAATTGCCTAGAATTTGCCAAACAAACGAAGGCGCGCCCACAATAGCCCCACGAAAATCACGGCTGGCGCCCCAACCATATCGACGATCAGGGAAGACAGATCACATGACTACCGATTGGGACGACGCATATGCCAATGGCGACCATATCGCCGATGCCAGCTCATATCCGGGCATGTGGGCAGAGCAATCCGCACAGTTCCGTAACACCCTGCTCGCGACCCAACGCGCAGAGCTTGATATCGCCTATGGCACCGGGGACCGCGAAAAATACGACCTGTTTCTTCCTGACCGTACGCCAAAGGGACTGGTTGTTTTTGTGCACGGTGGATATTGGAAGGCCTTTGATAAATCCAGTTGGTCACATCTGGCGAACGGTGCTGTTGCCAAGGGTTGGGCGGTATGCATGCCAAGCTATACGCTGGCCCCCGATGCCCGCTTGTCGCAAATCACCGGTCAAATCGCGGCAGCAATAAATCATGCAGCAGCACACATCGATGGCCCCATTCATTTGACAGGCCACTCTGCCGGTGGGCACCTCGTCAGTCGCATGGTCAGTGAAACCAGCCCACTGCTGCCGGACACCCTGTCACGTGTTAAAAATACAGTCTCAATTTCTGGACTGCATGACCTGCGCCCACTTTTAAACACATCAATGAATGATGTTCTGGGGCTGGATGGTCAGGAAGCCGTGATGGAAAGTGCAGCACTTCTGCGCCCCACCCTGCCCTGTTCAATCACCTGCTGGGTTGGCGCGGATGAACGTCCTGAATTTGTCCGCCAGAATGATCTTTTGGCCAACATCTGGATCGGACTTGGGGCATCGACCCGTGCGGTGCACGCCCCGGACAGGCATCATTTCAATGTTATTTCCGATCTGGCCGAACCGGATTCTGATCTGACAGCCTGTCTGCTGACCCCGATCAATCCGGAGGACATTTGACATGTCGACCGTCAACCTCACAACTGAAAACGACATCTCCTTTATCACCATTAACAATCCGCCGATCAACGCCACCAACTATAGTGTACGTCAAGGCATCGTCGATGCCCTTGATAAGATCGAAGGCGATAGCGGTATCAAGGTCGCCATTCTAATCTGTGCAGGCAAAACGTTCATTGCCGGTGCCGATGTCAGTGAATTTGGTCTACCGCCCAAAGATCCGATTCTGCCCGATGTGATCAAACGGTTGGAGGCCACCACCAAACCAGTCATTGCCGCCATTCATGGCCATGCGTTGGGGGGTGGGCTGGAAATCGCCCTTGGCTGTCATTACCGGATTGCGGAAAGTGGTGCTAAGCTTGGCCTGCCAGAAGTTAATCTGGGACTTATTCCCGGCGCTGGTGGCACAGTGCGTTTGCCACGCCTTGTTCCAGTCCGCGACGCTATTGCCATGATTACAGGCGGCAAACCGGTTTCGGCCGATAAGGCCAACGCAATCGGCCTGATAGATGCCATCACGCACGGCCCGCTTCGCGATGCCGCACAGGATTTCGCCCGGACCATCATCAACCGCCCCCGCCCCTTGGAATTGCGCCGCCGCCCGCCAGTTGATGCGCCTGATGATCATCAGTGGAGCGAAATCATCTCGGATGTTGGCAAAAAATCCCGCGGACAGATTGCCCCCGTCATCGCCGCCCAGGCCATTCGCATCGGCATCGAACAGGACACCGCGGCGGGCCTTGTTCATGAACGCGAAAAGTTTGTCGAACTGCGCGATAGTGATCAGTCCAAGGCACTCCGTCATATCTTTTTTGCCGAACGATCCGTTGCCAAACTTCCTGAACTTGATGGTGCTGCACCAAACCCGATCAATGAAGTCGGCGTGATCGGCGGCGGCATCATGGGGGCAGGCATTGCAACCGCATCCCTTTTGGCGGGCCTCAAGGCCACAGTTATTGAACGCAACGAAGAAGCCTGCGCAAATGGCCGGGCAACCGTTGAAAAGCATCTGAGTGGCAGCCTCAAGCGTGGCCTGATCACGCAAGATCGTTTTGATGGTCTGCTGGCATCTCTTTCTACCAGCACCGACTACGCGGACCTTGGCGCTGCCGATCTGGTTGTCGAAGCTGTGTTTGAAGATATGACCGTCAAGCACGAGGTGTTTGGCAAGCTTTCAAAATACTGCAAGCCAGATGCTGTGCTGGCCTCAAATACGTCTTACCTCGACATCAACGAAATCGCGACTAAATGTTCCAACCCTGAACGTGTGATCGGGCTTCATTTTTTCTCCCCGGCGCACATCATGAAGCTGCTTGAAGTGGTCCGTACCGATCAAGCCAACGCCACAAGCCTTGCCACTGCATTTGCATTTGCCCGCAAACTTGGCAAAATCGCGGTCCCCTGTGGTGTCTGTGATGGCTTTATTGGCAATCGCATTATGTCGGCCTATCGCAAGCATTGTGAGTACATGCTCGAAGATGGCGCTCTCCCCCATCAGATTGATGATGCCATGGTTGAATTTGGCTTCCCGATGGGCTTGTTTGCCATGCAGGACATGGCCGGGCTTGAGATTTCCTGGGCAACGCGCAAACGTCTCGCCCCGTTCCGTGATCCGGCTGAACGCTACGTCGCACTTGGTGATTACCTGTGTGAGATGGACCGGCTTGGCAAAAAGAACGGTCTGGGCTGGTATCGTTATGATGAAAACGGCAAAGCTCTCCCAGACCCGGACGTCGATGCATTGGTGATTTCGGAGTCGGATAAAAAGGGCATCACACGTCGCGATTTCGACGCCAAAGAAATCATCTCCGTCATCCTTGATGCCATGCGTAGCGAAGGCGATAAAATCCTTGCCGAGGGGATCGCCATGGGCCCTGACGCCATTGATGTCGTCATGGTCAATGGATACGGCTTCCCGCGCCATAAGGGCGGCCCGATGTTCATGACCCAAAAGTAACCGGAATCAAGAACGCCTAATCATTTCATCGTCATCGGGGCAGAAGGTTTTCCACCTTCCGCCCCGATTTGGTTTCTGGTGTATTTCGAACTTGTCTAAACGCACTTTGATGACCAAATAAAATACATACTCAACACCCTAAAAAGGCGTCAATGCCGGTGTAAACGTGCCTTTGGATCACACAATACGGTGTTGCGTCGCAAACCTACTGCCTTTTTGACTTAAGCTTTCTGCCACATCGGGATCAATCCGAAATAGATTTTCAAGCCATCAAAATTTCGAACGACGGCGATCAAAGAGCAGGTAACCTGCCGACGAAGATTAGGGAGAATTTGGGTGCAACTGACAGCCCGTGACGCAGCCCGTGCATGGCACGTGACTGATCTTAAGTGTTCAGGGTCCCGCCTGAATACCACATATCCCCGCATCTTCGACCGCGCGGGGCATGATCAATCACCGCCTTCATTAAGGTCAGCGATCACGTTATCTGTTTGCAATTCACCTCGGCCAAACAGGCGATCACGCGTCCATGTCCTTCTGATCAAAGATCAGGACGGACAAAAGATACGACGATGCCTTGTGACGTGAGACGCTAATTCCCTGCTGCAGACATGCGCCCTGCACAGGCTTTCTATCCGGGCACCACACAGAAGCCGAGGTTTCGATCATGCATTCATTATCTGATATTCAAAAACTTGTGTCCCGTCGCCAAAAAGGCAAAAGCCTCGAAGCGCCTTTCTATAGTTCGCCTGAAATTCTTGATCTCGACATCAAAGAGATTTTCAGCAAGCACTGGATTTTTGTCGCCGTCGAGCCGGAGCTCCCCGAGCCAGGCGATTGCGTCACGGTTGAAGTCGACAAGACATCGGTTTTGCTGCTGCGCGGCGACGATATGGAAATACGCGCCTTTCACAATGTGTGTCGCCACCGCGGGGCCAAGCTGATTGACGAACGTTCCACAACAATTGGTAACATTGTCTGTCGCTATCACGGTTGGACGTACAACGAAGATGGCGACCTGATCCTTGCTGAACATATGGGCTCTGGCTTTGACAAAAGCTGTCACGGCCTTAAGACTGTGCATGTGCGCTCAATCGCGGGTTTAATCTTTATCTGCCTTGCGAAAGATGCCCCTGCCGATATTGAGGAAATGGCCCGCGTTATGGAGCCCTACCTCGTACCGCATGATATTGCCAATTGTAAGGTCGCCCATACCTCTGAACTGATTGAGGAGGGAAACTGGAAGCTGACCATGGAGAACAACCGGGAATGCTATCACTGTGAAGGCAACCACCCGCAACTTACCGTTCCACTTTCGGAGTTTGGGTTTGGGTTCTCCCCCGACGAAATTGATCAGCGTCGCTCCGACGATGTGAACAAATATCTGAAGGCAATTCAGGACGACCACAAACATTGGGAAACCTGTGGATTGCCCTCTTCCGAGGCAGATCATCTTTCAAATGTGACAGGTTTTCGCACCATGCGTTTGCCACTAATGCACGAAGGTGAGTCTCATACGCTTGACACCAAAGTTGCATCGAAAAAGCTGCTTGGAAAATTTACCGATGCCAAACTGGGCGGGCTTAGCTTCTGGACACATCCAAATTCCTGGCACCATTTCATGAGCGACCACATTGTGACATTCTCTGTCCTACCGCTCGGCCCCGACAAAACACTCGTGCGGACCACGTGGCTTGTGAGCAAGGATGCCCATGAGAACGAGGATTACAATCTTGATAATCTCACGCATGTCTGGAATATGACCAACGTGCAGGATGCCGAACTTGTGCGTCTTGCCCAGATTGGCAGTCAACAGCCTGCCTACGAACCGGGCCCTTATTCCACATTCACAGAACCACATGTCGAAGCGTTCTGTGATTGGTACATCAAGCGTCTGGATGACCACTTTGCCACCACCCAAAAAGCCGGGATTGCCGCAGAATGAGCGCGAACAAAACGACCACGACCGGACAAGGTGGCGACAAGTCCAGCGGACAAATGCTGACCGAAGCAACGCGCGTTCCGCTTTGGGACCCTGAACATGACGACGTTCTAGTCTGTCGACAGGTGCGTCAGGAAACCCATGACGTCAAAACGTTCGTCTTTTCGGGTAGAGAACCGCGCGACTTTCGGTATTCACCGGGACAATTCATGACGTTCGAACTTCCGGTCGAAGGCATGGTGACGCGCTGCTATACGATCTCTGCATCGGCGGCACGGCCATACCGGCTCGAAATCACGGTCAAACGTGTTCCGGGTGGCCCCGGCTCAAACTGGCTTCATGATTACATGCTCCCGGGTAAGGAAGTAAATGTCTCGGGCCCCGGGGGCGAATTTACCACCGACGCGACATCTGACGACAAACTGCTGTTCATTTCTGCAGGAAGCGGCATCACACCAATGATGTCGATGACCCGAACCGCATGTGACCTGTCCGAACCGACAGATTTGCATTTCGTCCATGCCGCACGTACACCATCCGACCTGATTTTCCGCGACGAACTCTCACTTCTCGCGTCGCAGAACCCGGGACTAAAAGTATCACTAACCTGCGACAGCACATCGGCCAGCCACAGCTGGACGGGCTTTAGCGGGCGCCTGAGCTTGCAGATGCTGTCGTTGATGTCACCTGACTTCAAGGACCGGAAGATTTTCTGTTGTGGACCGGGCCGCTTCATGGATGGTGTGCGCGACATGCTGCGCGAAGCCGGGTTCGACATGGAAAAATACTATGAGGAAAGCTTTGACTTCGGGGCTGAAACGGCAGGTACGCTCGAAGAGCACAGCTCTGTCGCACCGGAAATCAGTGGCCAGACCTTCCGCGTAAGTTTCAGCAA
Organism: Thalassospira lucentensis MCCC 1A00383 = DSM 14000; assembly: GCF_000421265.1. Lineage (GTDB taxonomy): Bacteria > Pseudomonadota > Alphaproteobacteria > Rhodospirillales > Thalassospiraceae > Thalassospira > Thalassospira lucentensis. The sequence goes on from NZ_ATWN01000008.1 coordinate 242,718, forward strand.
AACCGGTCATGTCGTCGAATGCAGTCCGGGTATGACAATCCTTTCAGCCGCACGTGAAGCGGGACTGTTGCCATTGTCATCGTGTCAGCGTGGCATTTGCGGAACGTGTAAATCAAAGCTGAACTCAGGCGAGGTCGAGATGCAACATGGCGGCGGCATTCGTCAGCGCGAAATCGATCAAGGCAAAATCCTGATCTGTTGCTCAACACCGCTTTCCGACGTTGAGGTCGAACTGTAAAATCCAGTCCCGACACGCATACGCCGCTCATCACGGTTCAGGATAAAGAAGCCACCACCAGTGGTGCGGCCTATTTGCGAGTTATTCCTTGACCGTGCCTTCTGGCTGCAGTTCGTCGACGGCTAATTCCGACTCCAAACTTACGGGCCGTCGCAATGCTTGCGGCGTGCAGCCATAGCGGCGGCGGAACATCCGACTAAGGTGTGACGAGTCGCAGAACCCGCAATCAACAGCGATTTGCGCAACGGACTTCTGGCTCTTCTCGATCAGGTGGTGGGCCAGATCAAGGCGGATGTTAAGAAAGGCAACCTGCGGGGATGTGTCGAGGCTGATGCGAAAATGTCGCTCGACCTGACGCTTGCTGTTGCCCATTCGGCGCGCAATCTCCTGCACGGAAATCGGCATATCGATGTTCTGCTGCATGATCAACAAGGCACGCTGCACAATCGTATCTTGTGTCTTGAGGTCAAGTGGAATGCCCGGCTGCGGTTTTTCAGCCTGAAGCGCATCATCAATGATCATGATGTGAAGGCTTTTGTTGGCCTGTGCACGCCCGACATGCTTATCAACAAGATAAGCCGCCAGATGGGCCGAACTCACGCCGCCCGAGCAGGTAAGACGATCCCGGTCAACGACAAAAATCTGTTCTGTAACCGGATCAAGCCCTTCAAATTGATCAACAACTTCGGAGTGATGGAACCAGCTTATGCAACAGCGATACCCATCAAGCAACCCCGCTTCGTGAAGCAGAAACGCACCGGTACAAACGCCGACAAGTGGCACACCGGCAGCGGCCGCTTCATGCAAAAATTTCTGATAGGCTGGACTAAGGTTGGGCGCTTCGTCCATCAAGCCCCCAACGACAACGATATAGTTAAACCGTCGTGGGTCACCGAAGCGTTCTTTGGGCTGTACCGTGATACCGCTGCTGGACGTTATCGGGTCCATCCGTTCAGACAGAACCGTCCAGTTGCACAGGATCGGTCTACTACGATCCCCCTCGTCTGCGGCCAATCGCAGCACATCAACAAAGTTTGCAAAAGCGCAAAGCGTGAACCTGTTCGCCAGAATAAATCCGACAGTCAGACGCGGTGTGTTTTGGTTACCAAATTTCGTATTCGTAAGCACCGGCTCCTCCGATACAGACAAGGTTTCTGCTTTTGTCGTAGCGATAATCTCACTTTGACGCAAACATTCTATTTTGTGGCGCAAAAAGTCGCCAGATTATCAACTGCGATCTCAACGACCAGATTGGGGAACCAAGAGAAACTCTATGGACTCGGCATATCAGCCTAAAGGACGGCGTTCTTTTTAGCGCAAACTAGCACACAGAACATTCGCGCCCCTGATAGTCGATCTCCAACGTGTTGATCTTACCCTACTTCCGGGAAAACACACCCAAAACCGATGTTACCTTCGGAAGTGTCACAGCATGTAATGCTTCCAATCTTTGATACGCACCAAAGACCGCGGCTGATGCGCTGGTCGTCCTACGACAGATATTCTGTCCGGGACTTCGATAGAGAGGAAAATGATGAAGGTACTCGTACCAGTAAAGCGGGTTGTCGACTACAACGTGAAAATTCGCGTTAAAGCGGATGGTTCCGGCGTCGACCTTGCCAATGTCAAAATGTCGATGAACCCGTTTGACGAGATTGCCGTCGAGGAGGCAGTTCGTTTAAAGGAAAATGGTCAGGCAGACGAAGTTGTTGCCGTTTCCATCGGCCCGGTACAAGCGCAGGAAACCCTGCGCACCGCCCTTGCCATGGGCGCAGACCGCGCCATCCTGATTACCGTCGATGGGCCTGTCGAGCCGCTTAGCGTCGCAAAAATTCTTGCTGGCGTCGTAAAAGACGAACAACCCGAACTTGTGATCCTTGGCAAACAGGCCATTGATGATGATGCCAATCAAACTGGTCAGATGCTTTCAGCACTGCTGGACTGGTCGCAGGCAACCTTTGCTTCCAAGCTTGAGCTTGGCAGCGGCAGCGCGAAAGTCACCCGCGAGGTCGATGGTGGGCTTCAGGCCATTAACATCAGTTTGCCCGCGATTGTGACGGCTGACCTGCGCCTGAACGAGCCGCGCTACGCGTCGCTTCCAAACATCATGAAGGCCAAGAAAAAGCCGCTTGATACGAAGACGCCCGATGATTTCGGCGTTGCTGTCGCATCGCGTCTGCGTGTCATCCGGGTTGAAGAACCCGCTGTCCGTCAGGCTGGCGTCAAGGTCGCCAACGTTGCGGAATTGACCGAAAAACTTAAGAACGAAGCTGGCGTCATCTGAACCAAGCGGAGATTGAAATTATGGCTATTCTTCTTTTTGCCGAGCATGACAACGTCACACTCTCCGAGCAGACCGCAAAGGCACTGAGTGCTGCGGCAAAGATTGGTGGTGACATCGATATTCTGGTTGCGGGCAAAAATGTTCGTGTGGTCGCCGAAGCAAGTGCCAAGCTTTCAGGCGTGCGTACTGTACTGGTTGCTGAGAGTGATGCGCTGGAAAACCAACTGGCAGAAAACGCAGCAACCCTCATTGTCTCGCTAAGCGGCGACTACGACACCATCGTTGCGCCCGCAACCGCAAACGGCAAAAACATTCTGCCGCGCGTCGCGGCCCTACTTGATGTGATGCAGATTTCCGAGGTAATGGACGTCGTCGATGCCGATACGTTCAAACGCCCAATCTATGCGGGAAATGCGGTTGAAGTCGTTCAAACGACTGATGCGACAAAGGTCATGACCATCCGGACGTCCAGCTTTGGCGCAACCGAAGACGGCAGCACCACAGCCCCGATCAAAAGCATTGATGTCGGTGCGACGGATGCTGGAAAATCATCCTTCATCGAAAATATCCTGTCGCAAAATGATCGTCCTGAACTGGGATCAGCCAAGATCATCGTTTCGGGCGGCCGCGCACTTGGCTCCGAAGAAAAGTTCAAGGCCGTCATTACCCCATTGGCAGATAAACTTGGTGCGGCCGTTGGTGCATCACGCGCGGCTGTTGATGCCGGGTATGCTCCAAACGACTTGCAGGTCGGTCAGACCGGCAAGGTTGTGGCCCCCGATCTTTATATCGCGTGTGGTATTTCCGGTGCGATCCAGCATCTGGCGGGCATGAAAGATTCAAAGGTCATCGTCGCCATCAACACCGACGAAGATGCACCGATTTTTCAGGTCGCAGATTACGGTATTGTCGGAGACCTGTTTGATGTCCTGCCGGAGCTGGAAGGTCAGCTCTGAGACGCACCTTAACCCAATTGAAACGGAACTGATCCAGTGAGCGAAAATTCTTACATCCTGCGCATCGCCTGTGACGACCAGCCGGGCATCGTTGCAACGGTCACGTCTGCATTGGCGTCGCGCGGTGCAAATATCATCGAATCAAATCAGTTCTGGGATCGACACACGAACCAGTTCTTCCTTCGTGTGGGGATCAGTGTACCGGCAGAAATCGACAAGGATTCAATTGTTCTAACACTTAATCCGGCGGTTGACCGCTTCAACATGAAGCTGAAAGTCGATGTCGTTTCGCGGCGCCCGAAAATTATCATCATGGTGTCGAAATTCGACCACGCCATGCTTCACCTGCTCTATCAAATCAAGGTGGGATGGCTTGATGCGGAAGTTGCTGCAATTGTCTCCAACCACGAAGATGCCCGCAAAGTTGCCGAGCAGGAAGGCATTCCGTTCCATTACATGCCGGTGAACAAGGACAACAAGACTGAACAGGAAGCCAAACTGGCCGATCTGATTAAACAGACCAATTCTGAACTGGTCGTCCTTGCCCGCTATATGCAGGTTCTGACCAACGAGCTTTCAAGCCAGTTTTATGGCATGATCATCAATATTCATCACTCGTTCCTGCCGTCGTTCAAGGGCGCAAAGCCGTATCATCAGGCCTATGACCGTGGGGTCAAACTGATTGGTGCAACTGCGCACTATGTCACCCCTGATCTTGATGAAGGTCCGATCATTGAACAGGAAACAGAACGGGTAAACCACGCGATGTCCGCCGATGATTTTGTCGCTACGGGTCGCGACATTGAAGCCCGCGTTCTCGCCCGCGCTGTAAAATATCATCTTGAAGGTCGGGTGATGCTGAACAATCATCGAACTGTGGTCTTCACCTTATAGGCCAAAGGAGTATCGGGACCCGGTCAGACGGGTTCCGACATATTGTCCCATGCCGACCAATGATAATCGTCTCGAAAACAAGGAATGAAAAAAATGGCCGCATTTCCACAAAAGGCTAACGTCGTCATCGTCGGCCTCGGCGGTATCGTGGGGGCTTCGGTCACCCATCACCTGATCGAGAACGGGTGGGACGATATTGTTGGTATCGATAAGTCCGGCATACCAACTGACGTTGGCTCCACGGCGCATGCATCTGACTTCTGCTTTGCGACGAGCCACGATCTTTTGACGTGTTGGACTACCATGTATTCCATGGATTTCTACGAAAAGATGGGCCATTACGCGCGCATCGGCGGCATCGAAGTCGCGCGTGTTGGCGATGACGAACGCATGGCAGAACTCAAACGCCGCGTTGATTCCAGCAAGGCTTTTGGCACCAATGTCAAAATCATCAGCGCTGCCGAGGCCAAGGAAAAATTCCCACTGCTTGAAGAAGATCAAATTCAGGGTGCGTTGTGGGACCCCGATGCTGGTCTTGTGACACCACGCTCCCAAACTGTTGCGGGCAAACTGATTGATCAGGCTGCTGCCACCGGCAAACTTCAAATGTTTGCCAACACATCGGCCCTTGATCTGATCACCGAAAATGGCCGCATCATCGGTGTTAAGACCGAACGTGGCACGATCCATGCCAATCATGTTGTGGTCTGTGCCGGTCTTTGGGGCCGGTTGATTGCGGAAATGGCTGGCGAAGATTTGCCGGTGATGCCGGTCGATCATCCGTTGACGTTCTTTGGTCCGTACAACGCCTTTGAAAACACCGGCGTTGAAATCGGCATGCCGCTTCTGCGTGATCAGGGCAACTCGGCCTATATGCGCGATACGGGCGACCCTAAAAGCACTGAAGGCGGTCAGATCGAGTGGGGGTATTACTACGAAGAAAACCCGCGTCTTGTGCATCCGCGCGACATTCTTGAAAAAGACCAGGCACGCCTGTCCCCGTCACAGCGCGATCTCGAACTCGAAGACGTGATCGAACCACTTGAACGCGCCATGGAGCTTACCCCAATCCTGACCGAGCTTGGCTTTAACGAAAGCCATTCGTTTAACGGCCTGCTTCAATCATCGGCCGACGGTGGCCCCGCCATGGGCGAAAGTCAGAAACTGCGCGGATTGTGGTATGCTGTTGGGATCTGGATCAAAGACGGACCGGGCATGGGCAAACTCATTGCCGACTGGATGACCGATGGCCGCACCCATGTCGACCATCATGCAATTGATTTTGCCCGCTACAATGAATTCCAGCTCGACGAAAAATACATCTATGACCGTTGCTATGAGACGGCGAAAAAGATCTATAACCCGCCAGTCCACCCGCGTGAGCCGTTTGCCAATGCACGCGGCATTCGTCGCTCCCCGTTCTATGAGCGCGAAGTCGAGCTGGGTGGATACTTCATGGAACTTGGCGGTTGGGAACGCGCGCATGGTTATGCGTCGAACGAACATCTGCTTGAAAAATATGCCGACCGTGTTCCGGTCCGTGAAAACGAGTGGGATACCCGTCACTTCTGGCGCGTTTCCAATGCCGAACAGCTCGCCATGAGTGACGATTGCGGCATCATTAACCTGTCGCACTTCCATATGACCGAAATCGAAGGCCCCGACCATGTTGAACTCATGGAATGGCTCTGCGCGGCAAAAGTTGGCGGGGATGCCAATATCGGCAAGGGTATCTACACCCACATGCTCGACGAGGAAGGCAACGTTCGTGCGGACTTTACCATGTTTCGTATGGAAGACCGCTGCCGTCTGGTGAACGGTGCGGATGCTGGTCCACGTGACCTGATCCACATGCGCCGCGTTGCGATGGATAAGGGTCTTGCTGTCACCATTACCGATGTCACCGAGAAATTCACAACCATTGGCATCTGGGGACCGAACGCACGCGAGAACCTGCAGAAAGTCGTTAAAAACCCCGATGAATTAAACATCGATGCCTTCCCGTTTGCAGCAATCCGTCAAATCCAGATTGCCGGCAAAACCGTCACGGCCTTCCGAATTTCCTATGTCGGGGAGCAAGGATGGGAACTGCATATGCACTATGAAGACGGCCTTGCCGTCTGGGATGCGTTGCGCGGGATCGGTGTGATGGCAGTTGGTGTTGAAACCTATGCCAACTCGCGCCGCTTGGAAAAATCACTCCGCCTGCAAAACGCTGATCTGCACACCCAGTACAACCTTCTCGAAGCCGCACTGGCCCGCCCGAAGGTCAAGGAAGCCGATTTCTGCGGCAAGGCAAAGCACGTCGAATATCGTGAACGCGAACATCAACCAGCAATGCTGTGTACCCTTGTCATGACCGACAATGTCGACGCACAAGGTGTCGCACGTTATCCGGTAGGTAACCTTCCGGTCATGGAACCCGAAACCGGCGAAACCCTGATCGATGAACTTGGTCGCCGTTCCTATACGACCTCCATCGCCTTTGGTCCCAGCATTGGCAAGAACATCGCCCTTGCCTATTTGCCATGGGATTACTGTCAGGAAGGTCGCAAACTGAACGTCTCCTATTTCGACGAGATCTATCCGGTCGAGGTCGTAGGAATTGGCTACACGCCGCTCTATGATCCGGAAAACCTCAAACCGCGCAGCTAGCGGGAAGACCTATCCCCAAAAAAGGCGCAGTCGTTCTCAAGGCTGCGCCTTTTTTTATGGCGTTTCTGTCTGCTGATAGGTTTGGCTTATGATGGTCTGGCTTAACGGGATCCTCAGGAACGAAAATCAAACGTCGGCTGGGCCCAACCTGCTCGCCTGCCGATAGGCCGCCGGTGCCACGCCTTCTTGTTTTGAAAACACGCGACTGAAATGCGATGCGTCACAAAACCCGGTCGAATTGGCAATATCGACAATCGTTCTGTCCGTCCGCTCAATCATCATTTTTGCCTGTGCAATACGAATGCGCATGGCGGCGATGGACGGCGTAATATTAAGAGCCTTTTGAAAATGGCGTTCGAGTTTGCGTTTACTGACACCGAGTGCCTTCGCAAGATTCTCGGCGGGTTCCGGTGCATCAAGGCGTTGTTGAATACGCAATAACGCCCGACTGACCAGCGGGTCACGGGTCGATAGCTCAAGCGGCAAACCCGGCTGTGGTTTTTCGGCAACCTGAAGTTCATCAATGATCATGATGTGCAGGCTTTTTTGGGCCGCTGCCCGCCCGACATGGCGTTCGACCAAAAATGCCGCAAGATGGGCTGAACTGGTGCCCCCCGAACAGGTCAGTCGATCCCGATCAACGACAAATATCTGGTCGGAAATCGGTACCATGCCTTCAAACGTTTCAAGAAAATCGTCATGATGGAACCAGCTGACACAGCATTTATAGCCATCAAGCAGCCCCGCCTCATGCATCAGGAAAACAGCCGTGCACAGCGCGACAAGCGGCACGCCTCGATTGGCTGCATCTCGAAGAAAACGGATATATTCCGGACCGATTCTGACCTGTTCTTTCAACAACCCGCCGACAACAACGATATAGTCATAATCCTGCGGACGGGCCAAAGGTGCATCAGGGCGCACTTCAACCGCAGAACTTGATCGTACCGGTTGGCCGTTATGCGATAGAATATGCCATTCGCAATTAATTTGACGCGACTGATCTCCGTCATCTGCCGCCAGACGCAAGACGTCCAGAAAACTGGCAAAGGCCGAAATGGTGAAATGGGGGGCCAAGATAAATCCGACCCTGAGTTTCGGTGCTTTCGGCTGCATCATCTGTTTTCTCCGCAAAATATGGCAAATACTTACAACGGATATGACGCAAATATCCAATCACGATTTCGAAAAATAGCTTCTAATTAGTAAAATTGATGACACCCAGTGGAGCCGCCTCACCATGACGCATTTTTCTGCTTTGTCGCTGCTAAAGAATGCCCTGACAGGACAAAAGAACTGGCAGGCGCAATGGCCCGACAGTCAACCCAAGTCAGAATACGACGTCGTCATCGTTGGTGCGGGCGGCCATGGACTTGGCGCTGCACACTATCTGGCCAAGGAACATGGTATCACCAATGTTGCGGTGATCGACAAGGGCTGGCTCGGGGGCGGCAACACCGGGCGCAACACCACGATCATCCGGTCGAACTATCTTTATGATGAAAGTGCAAAGCTTTATGACCACGCAGTTGATCTGTGGGAAGGGCTTAGCCAGGACCTGAACTATAACGTCATGTTCTCACGCCGTGGTGTTTTGATGCTGGCGCACAATGTTCATGATGTGCAATCGTTCCAGCGTCACATTCATTCGAACCGCCTTAACGGTGTTGATAACCGCTGGCTGACACCACAAGAAGCCAAAGAATTCTGCCCTCCGCTGAACATTTCGCCGAATGCACGCTACCCCGTCATGGGCGGTGCGCTTCAGATGCGTGCCGGAACTGCACGTCATGATGCGGTTGCCTGGGGCTATGCCCGAAGTGCATCCCAACGTGGTGTTGATATCATTCAAAACTGCCCGGTCACCGCGATCCGCCGTGGTCCCGACGGTTCGGTTGAGGGCGTTGAAACCGCCAAGGGCTTTATCCGCGCGAAAAAAGTCGCGGTATCGGCAGCCGGCCACACCAGCGTTGTGATGGATTCTGCCGGTGTTCGTATGCCGCTTGAAAGCTATCCGCTTCAGGCACTGGTGTCCGAACCGATAAAACCGATTTTCCCGTGTGTTGTCATGTCCAACACCGTGCACGCCTATATCAGCCAGTCTGACAAGGGCGAGCTTGTGATTGGGTCTGGCACAGACCAATACACCAGTTATTCGCAACGTGGTGGCCTGCCGTTGATCGAGCATACGGTTGCGGCGATCTGCGAGATTTTCCCGATCTTTAACCGTATGCGGATGCTGCGCAAATGGGGCGGCATTGTCGATGTAACGCCGGATCGTTCCCCTATCCTTGGCACAACGCCAGTACCCGGATTGTATGTCAACTGCGGCTGGGGCACGGGTGGCTTTAAGGCCACACCGGGTGCGGCCCATACCCTTGCATGGACGATTGCCAAAGGCACCCCGCACGACATCAATGCCCCATTCACGCTGGACCGGTTCCGGACTGGCCGTCTGATTGACGAGGCGGCTGCTGCCGCCGTCGCACACTGAGGAGAACGAACATGCTTCTCGTACATTGCCCTTATTGCGATGAAACACTGCCGGAACTGGAATTTACCTATGGCGGTGAGGCCCATATCGCCCGCCCGGAAAATCCGGCGGATAAAACCGATGATGAATGGCGCGATTTTCTGTTCATTCGCACCAACGTCAAAGGCCCGCATTTTGAACGCTGGCGTCATGCTCATGGCTGTGGCCGGTTCTTTAACGCTGTGCGCGACACCGTATCGGATCGTTTTCTGACGACCTACAAAGCCGACGCCCCACGACCGGACCTTGCCGTCCTGCTTGCAGATGCGTCAATGAAGGAGCCTTCAAAATGACCACCTTCCGCGTTCCGGGCCGTGGCCGGGTCCTTCACAACCGACCGGTTTCTTTTACTTTTGATGGCATGACCTATCAGGGCCTTGAAGGCGATACTGTCGCCTCCGCCCTGATTGCCAATGGCGTTCAGCTGATGGGGCGTTCGTTTAAATATCACCGTCCACGTGGCCCGATGGCAGCAGGTTCAGAAGAACCAAATGCCCTGATCGGCACCCGCCGTGGCAAGGGTCGGTTCGAGCCGAACACGCGCGCTACCGTGCAGGAAATCTGGAACGGTCTTGAAACCAACAGCCAGAACAAATACCCCAGCCTGAAGTTCGATGTCGGTGCGATCAATGACCGTGCCTATATGCTGTTTTCCGCCGGGTTCTACTATAAAACCTTTATGTGGCCGCGTTCGTTCTGGGACAAATACTACGAACCTTTCATTCGTGCGGCGGCTGGTCTTGGCGTCTCACCAAGCGAACCCGACCCGGATAATTATGCATCACGCTATCTGCATACCGATGTCCTGATCATTGGGGCGGGTCCGGCGGGTCTTGCATCTGCACGTGCGGCGGCAACGGCTGGATTGCGCGTCACCCTTGTTGATGAAAACTCCGAACCGGGCGGAACGCTTCTAAGCGAACCGCAGGCCTCACTTGATGGCACGCCCGCATGGGATTGGCTCAGCGCGGAACTTGATGCGCTGACCGACCTTGACGTTCGGATCATGACCCGCACGACCGCAATTGGCTATTACCATCAAAACATGATCGCCCTGTGTCAAAAGCTGACCGATCATCAAGAAAAACCTGCCGAAGGTGCGCCGCGTGAACGCATGTGGCGTGTGCGGGCCAAGCAGGTCATTCTGGCCCAAGGTGCGCTTGAAAAACCGCTGGTGTTTGATGGCAATGATCGTCCGGGCGTGATGCTCGCCGGATCAGCACAGACTTACCTGAACCGATATGGCGTGCGCGTTGGTAATAAGGCCGTGATTGTCACCAGTCACGACAGTGCATGGTATGCGGCCTTTGATCTTGCATCGGCAGGTACACAGATCGAAGCCATCGTTGATACCCGCCCGACCCCGAACGCAGACCTGATCAAAGAAGCCGCCGCACGCGGCATCACGGTCCTTCCCGGACATACTGCGACCGGCACATCTGGACGACTGCGAATCAAGTCGGTTCGTGTGAACAAGGTTGAAAATGGCAAGGTTCTTAATGCTCGGAACATCAGTTGCGACAGCCTGCTGATCTGCGGTGGCTGGACGCCGACACTCCATCTGTTTTCCCACACCAAGGGGTCGCTGAAATGGGATGACGAAAGTCAGACCTTCCTGCCGGACCGCATCACCGAGGAATGCCAGATTGCAGGTGCCGGTCGCGGCCTTTGGGGCATTGCGTCTGCGCTTAATGATGGTGCTGTCATGGGCGCTGCTGCGGCCAAGGCGCTTGGAAAATCGGCAACAACCCAAACAGTAACGGTGGCAAATGATCGTCCCGGCACAGGCGAAAGCCACACCGAATTGCCGACCGACCTTGATCCGGGCAAGGCACGTGCCTTTGTCGATTATCAGAACGATGTGACCGCCAAGGATCTGCGCCTTGCCGTCCGCGAAGGCATGCGATCAATTGAACACGTCAAACGCTACACCACCAACGGCATGGCAACCGATCAGGGCAAAATGTCAAACATCAACGGCCTGAACATTGCCGCCGATGCTCTTGGCAAAAAGCAGCCCGAAGTCGGTCTGACCACCTTCCGGCCACCTTACACCCCAACCAGTTTTGGCGCCTTTGCCGGCTATCACAAGGGTGAGCATTTCGAAGTAACCCGCAAAACGCCGATTGACAGCTGGGCCGAAGAAAACGGTGCGGTGTTTGAACCCGTCAGCCTGTGGCGTCGTGCGTGGTACTTCCCCAAAGACGGCGAAGACATGGACGCCGCTGTACGTCGCGAATGCCGTGAAACGCGCAAATCCCTTGGCATGTTTGACGCATCCACCCTTGGTAAGATCGAGGTCGTTGGCCCCGATGCGGTTGAATTCATGAACCGCATGTACACCAACCCCTGGACCAAACTGGCACCGGGTCGGACCCGCTATGGTCTGTTGCTGGGCGATGATGGCTTTATCCGCGATGACGGTGTGATTGGACGGCTCAGCGATGACCGCTTCCACATCACAACGACCACCGGTGGTGCGGCCCGTGTTCTCAATATGATGGAGGATTACCTCCAGACCGAATGGCCAGACCTTAAAGTCTGGCTGACCTCGACCACCGAACAATGGTCGACCATTGCACTTAATGGCCCGAATGCGCGTAACCTGATTGAACCCTTTGTCGAAGGGCTTGATATCTCTGACGCCGCATTCCCGCACATGTCGATTGCCGAATGCACCTTTGCCGGTTTCCCGGCCCGCCTGTTCCGCGTCAGCTTTACCGGCGAACTTGGCTTTGAAATCAACGTCCCGGCCCGTCATGGCCGTGCGCTTTGGGAAAAGCTGTTCGACGCGGGCCAGAAATATGACATCTGTCCGTATGGTACAGAAACCATGCATGTTCTGCGTGCGGAAAAGGGCTTCATCATTGTTGGTCAGGATACTGACGGTACGGTAACGCCCTATGATGCGGGTGCCGGCTGGGCGATTGGCAAAAACAAACCTGATTTTGTCGGTATGCGTGCGCTCAACCGTCCGGACCTGACTGCCGAAGGCCGCAAACAACTGGTTGGCCTTCTGACCGAGGACGGCACATCCAAACTCGAAGAAGGGGCGCAGATCGTACTTGACCCGAACCAGCCCATCCCGATGAAAATGGTGGGTCACGTGACATCGTCCTATCACAGCGATGCAGCCGGCCGTCCAATTGCACTTGCCTTGGTTGAAGGCGGCCACGGAAAAACCGGCGATACGGTCTATATCCCGATGCCGGACCGAACGATCAAGGCAACGATCACGGGTACGACGTTTTATGACCCCGAAGGTGCCCGTCTGAAGCTGTAACCTTGTCACTTTGAATACCGTCATATGAACGGAGAAGACTGCAATGACTGCACATGTCGATCTAAATATGGCCCGAACACTGGCCAAAAGTTCCGCTGTCAGCGTTGAACTTCTGCCCTCCGTCGCGCGCTTTTCGTTGCGTGCGGGCACCGGTGAACAGACTGCTCTTTCCAAGGCGCTAGGCGTTGCCCTTCCGACTAAAATCGGTCAGTGCACACGTAAAAACAAGATTGAAGTGCTCTGCCTTGGTCCCGACGAATGGACTGTTCTGGCCCCGGAAGATCAGGCGGTAAAAATCACTGATGCCTGTGAAGCAATCTACGCCAAAGCACCACACAGCCTGACGGAAGTTTCAGACCGTGAAATCGCCATTCAGATCACCGGGGCAAAAGCCACCGATCTGATGACAATCGGCTGCCCGCGCGATCTTGACCTTCTGCCGGTCGGCGAAGCCCGCCGCACCATTTTTGATGGCGTATCCGCCGTGCTTTGGCGCGATGGTTCCGACGAATATCGCCTTGATCTTTGGCGATCATTTGCACCGCACGTCATTTCGCTTCTTGAAACGGGCTGCGCCGAACTCGCCGCAGAATAAGCGCCCTTTCGGGCATCGTCCTTCATCGCCTAACCTTGAAATGGGACAGATCCATGACTGATCAAAACGTTCTTTCGACCATTGCCGATACCGCCATTGCCGACGCCATCAATCATGAACTCTCGCGTCAGCAAAATCAGATCGAATTGATTGCGTCTGAGAATATCGTCTCCAAAGACGTTCTCGCAGCCCAAGGATCGGTTCTGACCAACAAATATGCCGAAGGCTATCCGGGTCGCCGTTACTATGGCGGATGTGAGCATGTCGATGAGGTTGAACGTATCGCCATTGATCGGATCAAGCAGCTGTTCGGTGCTGAATTTGCCAATGTGCAGCCCCATTCCGGCGCGCAGGCCAATCAGGCTGTTTTCCTGGCCTTGCTGGAACCCGGCGACCGGATCATGGGCATGTCACTCGCACATGGTGGCCACCTTACCCATGGCTCGCACGTCACGATGTCTGGCAAGTGGTTTGATGTTGTTTCTTATGAAGTGCGCGAAGACACCCATCTGATCGATATGGAAGATGTGCGTCGGGTCGCACTTGAAACCAAACCAAAACTCATCATCGCGGGGGCATCGGCCTATCCCCGCGAAATCGATTTCAAAGCTTTCCGCGAAATTGCCGATGAGGTTGGCGCCTATCTTATGGTCGATATGGCCCATTATGCCGGTCTGATCTGTGCCGGGCATTATCCCAATCCCGTGCCCCATGCACATGTTACGACCTCAACCACCCATAAAACCCTTCGTGGCCCGCGCGGTGGCATTATTCTCACCAATGACGAAGCCCTTGCAAAGAAGTTCAACTCAGCCGTCTTCCCGGGCAACCAGGGTGGTCCGCTCATGCATGTGATTGCCGCCAAGGCGGTTGCATTCGGCGAAGCCCTGCAGCCAAGCTTCAAAGACTATGCCGCACAGGTGATTGCAAACGCTCGTGCTCTGTCTAATGTTCTGATTGAAGGCGGCCTTGGCATTGTCTCGGGCGGAACGGACTGCCACATGGTGCTGGTCGATCTACGCCCCAAAGGTGTAACCGGCAAAGTGGCCGAAGCCGCTCTCGAACGTGCGGGCCTGACTTGTAACAAGAACGCCATCCCGTTTGATCCCGAAAAACCGTTTGTAACATCGGGCATTCGCCTTGGCACGTCGGCCGGCACCACGCGAGGCTTTGGCGAAGCCGAATTCCGCAAGGTTGGCGAACTGGTCCTAAAGGTAATCGAATCCCTTTCAAACAATCCCGAAGGTGATGCCACCGTCGAAGCCGCGGTTTTGGCTGAAGTGCACGAATTGTGTGCTGCCCATCCGATTTACGGTCAGTAATTCAGGTGTTTTTGTCAGTTTTTGACATTTTCAAGATCGGCATCGGCCCGTCATCGTCTCATACGATGGGGCCGATGACGGCAGCTTCCCGGTTTCTTGACGACCTAAGAGACCCTGCATTATGTGGCTCCGGAACGAACCGGCTGGCATCTGTATCTGTCTCCCTGCACGGATCATTGGCCTTTACCGGCAAAGGTCACGCAACGGATCGTGCTGTCGTACTTGGGCTGATTGGCCTGCTACCCGATACACTCGATCCCGATCAGGCCGCAAAGCTTGAAGCCGAGGTCCATGAGACAAAAACCATCTCACCCTCTGGTATTGGGCTCCTCAGGTTTGACCCAACCAAAGACCTCATTTTTGACTATGGCCCGCCGCTTGAACTACATGCCAATGCGTTGACCTTCAACGCGTTTGATAACGACGAACAGCTTTGCCATCGCGAAACCTATTATTCGGTCGGTGGCGGCTTTGTCATGAGTGAGGCGGAGCTTCTGGCCGAACGCGAAGGGGCTGCGCAGTCGCTAAATGCGAAAAAACAGTCGCATGATTTCCCCTACCCGTTTGGTTCGGCCAAAGAGATGCTGGCCATGGGGCAAGCCTCAAGAAAAACCATTGCCGAAATGAAACGTGCCAATGAGCGCGTTATTCATGGCAATGCCCTTGATGAAAAACTCAACACCATCTGGCAGGCGATGAATGATTGTATCAATCGTGGTCTGCATCTTGATGGTGTTCTGCCCGGTGGGCTCAAGGTAACCCGGCGTGCGAAAGCAATCCATGCAGCACTGTGTGATGAACGCGGGAACAACATGGCGCAACCACATGTGTCCAATGACTGGCTCAGTGTCTATGCCATGGCGGTAAACGAGGAAAATGCCGCTGGCGGTCGGGTAGTTACATCGCCCACCAATGGGGCTGCTGGTGTTGTCCCGGCCGTTCTTCGTTACTATCGCGACCATTGCTATGGTGCGCATGAAGAAGGCGCACGCGATATGCTTCTTGTTGCCGCTGCCATTGGCGGTATTATCAAGCACAATGCATCTATTTCCGGCGCAGAAGTGGGCTGTCAGGGCGAAGTCGGCTCTGCCTCGGCCATGGCTGCTGCCGGACTTTGCGCCGCATTGGGCGGCAGCAACGAACAAGTGGAAAATGCTGCCGAAATCGCACTTGAACATCATCTTGGACTGACCTGCGATCCTGCGGGCGGTTTGGTTCAGGTTCCCTGTATCGAACGAAATGCACTGGGGGCGATCAAGGCGGTATCCGCCGCCAGCTTGGCACTGCGCGGTGATGGCACACATTTCATGCCGCTCGATAACTGCGTAAAGGTCATGTTGGAAACCGGACGGGATATGAACCTGAAATACAAAGAAACATCGACAGGCGGTATCGCGGTTAACATACCCGAATGCTGACTTAGGATTGCGTCAAACGGGAACATTGTTTCAACGACGGTCCCCCGCAATCTGCGCGCGACCTGTCGGTCGTGCTCAACCTTCAGCTTAAAAACGCTCCACTGGAGCGTTTTCTATACAGCCTCAGCCTTCAAGTTATGAGCACAGGCTCATAACGCAGGAACATCAGAGGTTCAAAGGCGCTTCACGTGATCTGTGCCGTCCTAAAATACGTTGACGGTTTTCAAGGAGCCAGCGGATATCGTCCGCTGGCTTTTTGATGCACTTGTTCTGGTGTTTGCATCGCCAGTGCGAAGTGCGGTCGCATGGTATTGTATGTCTGTATGGCCTCCTTGACCAGTTGCCTGAGATCTTCGAATGTCTTGCAGCGGTGAAACAGGAATTCCTGTTTGAGAATGCCGTTGATGCGTTCGGTGTTCCGATAGATGGAGAGCGCGGTGTGGGTTATCTGCTGCGCGAACCGGTCTTTCTTCCCCCCATGGCGCTGTCGTTTACGGAGCTTGAAGCACTCAGTCTTGGGATGGCAATCGTGCAAGAGGCCGCCGACGAGGAGCTGCAAGCCGCCGCGGTTGCTGTGATGAACAAGGTGGGTGAGCATGCGTCGAACCGCCGTCAGGCTCCCAAGTCTTGGGGATTTGGTGTCTACGCTTTCGAGCGGGCTCAGGAGGGGTTCCGACATATGCCACTGATCCGTCGCGCGATCCGGGAGGGGCTCAAACTTCGGATCGACTACCGGTCTCTCGATGACCGGAATTCCACTCGCGTGATCCGTCCGCTGCAAACCGAATTCTGGGGGCGCGTCTGGACGTGCTCTGCCTGGTGCGAGCTCCGCAATAGCTTCCGGGCTTTTCGGATTGATCAGATGCAGCACTGCGAACCGACTGGGGAAGCCTTCCAGCCGGAAACAGGCAAAACCATTGAGGACTATCTGAAGCAGATCGCAGACCAAATGGATCGAGATCAAGACCGTTCATAGGTTCATCCCCAAGAGCTTGAAGGCGTCGTTCGGCGTTGTCACGTAAACTTTATAGCTCCGCTCACAACACTAGCCTAGTTTCCCTCGATGCAAAAACTTCATATCCCGGCATCGCGGTTAACATAC
>NZ_ATWN01000009.1 GCF_000421265.1 Thalassospira lucentensis MCCC 1A00383 = DSM 14000
ATCTACGGAAATTTCCTCGGGCGTGCCCGCCAAGATGGCCGTCAACGCAGCAAACAGATATTGCCAGATGCCTTTTTGCGACCAGCGGTTATAACGATTGTAGACCGTGGTGGATGGACCGTAATCGGCAGGGCAATCTTGCCAACGACAGCCAGATTGAAGCACGTGAATGATCCCGCTGATGATGCGCCGATCATCTTCGCGCCGCCGACCCGCCGCACGGTATGGCAGATGCGGCTTAATCAGCGCCCATTGCTCGTCGGAAAGCCAGAATTGACCCTTCATGTTACGGAACTCCATATATTGCGTTCCAGATCATTGAATCTGTTAAAGGTTAATGAGTTCTAACCCTAGGGTTTTCGATGTTTTTCCGGCATAAAATTATATGCAATTGCGACCAATAACCGAAATACCGCCGACCCAACGTGTGCCGGTGAAGTTATCGAGGTAGTTGCGCTGCCCGGCCAATGTTCGGTGCCCTGTGTCTGTCAGTGCGAGAGTGCGTTCTGCCCAGTTCTGATTGGTATCATCAGGTGTGATGGTGAAAAGGGGATCGACGCACTTCATCATCCGTTGCACATCGGCCCAGAACATCACATCACCGAGATAAGGTAAGGGATCATAGGTGCGCATCAAATGGCCAAATGTCTTGCCGACCGTGATGGGGCCGTGGTCCGCAATGATTTGCAGGGTCAGTTTCTGTGTCAGGCCAAGTCCGGTTTTGGGATCGGGTAGTTCGGCGTGATGGCGTTTTAGGGCGGTGATCATATGGGGCAGGGGGCCGGTACCCGATGTGATGAAGTGGGTCAAAAGATCGGGGGTTGGGGATCGCACCGCCTGCCAGGCTTTGCTGCCAAAGGTCAGCATGGCATCGGTCACGGGTGCTCGATGATTTTCCCAGCACCAGATCAGAAGTTCGGGGGAGAGTTGGCCTAAGCCGATAAAGCGTTCAACGCCGGGGATGGCGCCGACGGAGATTACTTCAAGCCGGGTGTTGGGTCGGGTGGTTTTGATGAAACCCATCAGGAAGGCCAAGATTAACTGGTCGTAACTGTCATGTTCGAACCACAGGACCACATGGTCATACTCGCCGAGCGTTGCCAGTGCGCCATATTCGCGTTTGGCCCGTGCCAGCGCATCTTTGGGGACGATATCGTAAGCCGTGGCGATAAAATCCGCGCGGGTTTGAACGAACTGGTCAAGGGGAAGGTTCGGGACCGGTCCCTGACAGAACGGATCGGCAAATTCGAGGAAGGCCCCTTTGAATCCGGCAATCTGAAGGCCGTGACGGATGTCCGAGCCGCAGCGCAAATGCAGGGTTTTATCTGTATCCAGTGTCGCCGGGGTGCCATTTTTGATCTGGCGGTTGCGTTCGGCAATCTGATCGATATGCGTCTTCATTTTTGGCCAGCTGGCAAAGCCGTTTTCGCGTGCGATGACCCATTGGGCATCGGCCAGTTTGATGTCAGAAATTGTCTGGGGCGTCGGGGTGAAACCGGCCTTTTCAAACCGTGCGACGGCATCGCCGGTTTTGACACCAAGCGCGCGCAAAAGGTCCTTGGCGCGTTTGCGTTGCTGTTCAAGATTAAGGCGGCCATCAAAGACCGGGCTTTCGGCAGGTTTGGTATTTTTGGATTTCGATGTGCGTGACGCAGACATACGATTCCCCTGATCATAACGCCTGTGTCCGCTAAACAGGCAAGGAAACCGTGTGTTTCTTTGTATCGAACCGGGCGCAGCCCTTTCCGCGGACGGGGTGCTTGGAAAGCCCGGTTAATTTATCTGTTTTTCACCTGATTGCAAGTATCGAGTGTCCTGAGAAAGTCCGATATCAGGACAAGCGTACTTCACTGTCGAGGTTCATTAGTTTTGCCAGTTTTGTCAGGCGTTGCTCAACGACTTCGCCGTAGAGGGTTGAAATACCCTTGTTGAATTCAAGGATCATTTTGCCGTCTTCGAGTTTAAGCGCGGTTTTCGACAGGATGCCCTCGGCCCCGCCCGAAAGCGTATGGCCCAGACGGATGGCATGGCCAAACAAACGGCCAGTCAGCCGGGTGTCTTCGTCGAGAATGCGATTGCTCGACGCGTCGCCTTTAAAGTTGCCAGTATAGCGCGACCCGATGGTATAGGCGAGGAACACCCGGTCATGATGGTTCAGATCAAGGTACGGGTGGCGCAAGATGCGGTTATAGCTTTGGATCGCCCGGTAATCGGGATGTTCGTTCCAGCCAATATCACCGATGATGCAGGCCGCCAGTAGCAACCGGTCAAGGTTGTTGGGCTGTTCGGAGAAAATCGGCGTGCACCAGCGAAACAGTTCTTCGCCATGCTGATGAAAGCGTTCGCCGTCCTCGGCAAAGCTTAAGCAGGCATCAAGCAGCGGATCACGTTGACGCAGGTCTTCGGGCAGGACTTCATACATCCAGCCTTCGCGCAGGCCATGGCCGGAAAAGATGACTTCGCGGGGCTTCATGCGCGCCATTAACATGTTCATGACCAAGGCCGCATGGGGCAGGCTGTCGATACGGCGTTTTGATACACCGCCAACTTTTTCAAGCGATACGCGGCTTTGTTGGGAGATGATATGGGTCAACTCGTCCATTTCACTGCGCGGCATTGCCAGATTGTGGACAACAGAAATCGGGTAATCTTCCTGGGCGATGAACAGTTTGGCAATGGAGCGCCATGAGCCGCCAACGGCAAAAAGCTGTTGGCCGCTGGCGTTTTGCAGCCAATCCACACTGTCAAGATGGCGGGTGATTTCGGCGGTTAGACGGGCCCGGTCAGAGCCAAAGACGGCCTGCAAACGCATCGCACCGAGCGGCAGGCTGACGCGTTCCTTGATTTCACCCTGATCAAGTAAAACCAGTTCAAGCGACCCGCCGCCGATATCGCCCATGACGCCACTTGCACGCGGGTCACCGGAAATAACGCCAAGGGCGGAAAGGCGGGCTTCTTCAAGCCCGTCAATCACTTTGACGACAAGGCCTGTTTCAGCCTCGATACGGTCACAGAATTCCTTGCCATCGGTTGCGGCACGAACGGCCGCGGTGGCCAAAACATCGACATGCGACACCTTCATGGCGCGCAAAAGCGTGGCAAAGCGCTGCATGGCGACAACGGCAAGTTCAACCCCGTCTGGGTTGAGCTTGCCGGTATCTTCGGGGTCGCGGCCCAGCCCACACATGACTTTCTCGTTGAAAATCGGGGCCGGGGCACGGGTCATACCATCGAAAATTACAAGGCGTACCGAGTTGGAGCCAACATCAATAATCGCAATGCGGTTGGAAGCTCTTTGGTCAGTCAGCATACTTTTGATGGCACCTGTTGGTCGTCTGTCTGAGGCGTGTTGATGTTAGTCATCAAGCTGCAATACGGGGACATTCGGGTCCGCCTCGTTCAGAGCGCTTCCGCGGCCTGACAGAGACGGGTTGGTCATGAAGTACTTATGTGACGAAAACGCTTTTTCACCGCCTTCGCAACGTTCGTATGAACCATCCGCCTGCAAATACCAAGCCTGCGCTGTATCTTTAAGGTTTGCAATCATGATCTGTTCGATGATCTGGCGCTGACAGGTCGGGTTCTCAACCGGGACCAGCGTTTCAACCCGGCGGTTCAAATTGCGTGGCATCCAGTCGGCCGACGAGATGAACGCCTTGGCCTTGCGCGAGGGTAGTTTTGCCCCATTGGCAAAGACAACAATGCGCGAATGTTCAAGGAACCGTCCGACAATCGATTTGACCCGGATGTTTTCCGAAAGTCCCGGGACACCCGGACGCAGACAGCAAATGCCGCGAATAATCAGTTCGATGTGAACCCCGGCTTCGCTAGCGCGATAAAGTGCATCAATCACCACAGGATCGACCAGGCTATTCATCTTGGCCCAGATGCCGCATGGCTTTCCAGCCTTGCTGTTTTCGATTTCCTGATCGATGTGGGCCAGAAGAGTTGGGCGCATGGTGTGCGGGGCGATGGCGATTTTTTCAAGCGAGCGCGGTGTCGCGTAGCCGGTCATGAAATTAAAGATGCTGGCGGCATCGCGCCCAAGCGCCGGATCACACGAGAAGAACGAAATATCGGTATAGAATTTCGCCGTGATCGGGTGGTAGTTGCCCGTCCCAAAGTGAACGAACGTGCGAAGTCCATGGGTTTCACGGCGGACAACAAGCGATACCTTGGCATGGGTTTTCCAGTCAAGGAAGCCATAGACCACCTGACAGCCCGCACGTTCGAGATCCGCCGCCCAGCGCAGGTTGGCTTCTTCGTCAAAGCGGGCTTTAAGTTCGACCATGGCGGTGACGGATTTTCCGGCCTCGGCCGCCGCAATCAGGGCTTTGACAATCGGGCTGTTTTCTGATGTGCGATAGAGGGTCTGTTTGATGGTAACGACGTCTGGATCACGCGCAGCCTGTAGCAGGAACTGCACAACGACGTCGAAATCCTCGAACGGGTGATGAACCACCAGATCCTTTTTGCTGATCGCAGCAAAACAATCGCCGCCAAAGTCACGTACCCGTTCAGGGTAACGCGGCGAGTAGGGGGCGAACAGCAGATCATGATGCAGATCAGAATCAATCAGTTGTTTGACGTCCACCACACCCAAAAGGCCATCGACCTTCACAACTTCTTCGAGTGCAACATCAAGTTCGTCGATGACAAAATCAAGCAGATCTTCGGGGATGTGGGCGTTGACCTTAAGGCGGATGATGCTGCCGCGACGGCGGCGCTTAAGGGCGGTTTTAAAGACGCGGACCAGATCTTCGGCTTCTTCTTCTATCTCGACATCCGAATCGCGGATGACGCGGAAGAACCCGTGTTCGATCATATCAAAACCCGGGAACAGCTTGTTGAGATACAACAAAATTGCCTGTTCGACCGGCAGATAGCGTTCATTGCGGCCCGGAAGGCGCAAGAAACGGCCAATTTTTTGCGGAACCGGGATCAGACCACGCATGTTATGCCCGTCGGCGGGGTCAAACAGCTGCATGACAATGGTAAAGCCAAGGTTCGGGATGAACGGGAACGGATGGGATGGGTCAATCGCAAGCGGGGTCAAGGTCGGGAAGATTTCACGCATGAAATAGCCATCGAGCCATTTGCGGTCGGTCTGGGTCAGATCGGATTGATCAATGACCGAAATGCCCTGTTGTTCCATTTCCCGGCTGAGCTGACGCCAGATGCGTTGCTGATCCTGCATCAACTGGTTGGCATCAAAGGTGATGGCGCGCAGCTGTTCAGACGGGCTCATGCCATCCTGACTGACCTTGGTCATGCCCGCGCGGAGCTGGCCGACGAGCCCTGCGACACGGACCATATAGAATTCATCCAGATTGCTGGCTGAAATCGACAGGAAACGCAGCCTTTCAAGCAGCGGATGACCACTGTTCTGGGCTTCTTCAAGCACGCGATTGTTAAAAGCCAGCCATGAAAGTTCGCGGTTGATGAAGCGAGTTTCCGAATCAATGGCGATCGCGCTTGATTGAACTGCAGCGGCGTGTGACACGCTATGCCTCCTGCGGATTGAGGGGATGTCTTTGAATTTATGCGACATGTCCCGGTTGCAAATGGAGTATAGGATAACTGCTTACGCCCGTGCAATTTTCTTAAAGTTATGTGTCAGTTTTTCTGATGGCATCCAAGGCCGCAATATGGCAT
This sequence comes from Thalassospira lucentensis MCCC 1A00383 = DSM 14000, assembly GCF_000421265.1. Classification (GTDB taxonomy): domain Bacteria; phylum Pseudomonadota; class Alphaproteobacteria; order Rhodospirillales; family Thalassospiraceae; genus Thalassospira; species Thalassospira lucentensis. Next base: position 5,656 of record NZ_ATWN01000009.1, read on the forward strand.
GGAATAACACCGTTTGATCATCATTCGCGACGACAAAGAAACCAAGACATGAAGACGTTATTGCTTCTAAGGCATGCCAAATCGAGCTGGGCTGAACCGAGCCGGGTTGATCATGACCGTGAACTGAACCGTCGCGGGGAAAAGGCCGCCCCGTTTATGGGGCGCTTTTTACGCGAGCATGATCTGGTTCCAGACCTTATCTGGTGTTCGACAGCGGCTCGTGCGGTGCAGACACTTGGTCTGCTGGGGCGTGATTTCGCCGGGCATGCGGATGTGATCTATAGCGAAGATCTTTATATGGCCAGCGAACGCACGTTGCTTGAATGTTTGCATCACACCCATGACGAAGCAAAACGGGTGATGATCATTGGCCATAATCCCGGCATTGAGAATTTTGCCAAACAATTGTACCGCGATGGGGATGAGGATGCGCGCGCGATGATGGAGCGCAAATATCCAACCTGTGCCTTGGCGCATTTCGAATTTGATGTGGAAAACTGGGCCGATAGTCAATTTGAGGCCGGGCACCTGATGGGCTTTACCAAGGTCAAGGACTTGCAGGCGGCCAAGATCGGTGCGGATTGATTGCACCCAACGGCGAGACCGCACTTGACGCGGTGCCCCCAGAAGCGTTTTATACCGCTGAAATTTTGATGCCGTGCATGATCGGCTTTGAACACACCCTACACAAACGCCCCGGATTTACTGTGGCGCAGGTGTTGCGGTGCGTTTTTTGTTTGACAGCGCGGGACTGGCATGCACCTTTGCGGCCAAATTTGCGGCCCAAAATATAAAGCAACCTGGAATGACAATGCATCCTTTTCGCTCACACAATTGTAATGCGCTGCGCGCGACCGACGCCGACGCGGAAATTCGCCTGTCTGGCTGGATCCACCGTAAACGTGATCACGGCAATCTGCTGTTTGTTGATCTGCGCGACCATTACGGCATCACCCAGGTCGTCATCGACATTTCAAGCCCGCTGTTTGAAGTGCTTGATAAGGCGCGCGCCGAAAGCGTGATCACGGTAGATGGCAAGGTGGTTAAACGGACCGCCGAGACCATCAACCCGAACCTGCCGACCGGCGAGATCGAAGTTTACGCATCGAACATCGAAGTTCAGTCGTCGGCCGATGTTTTACCGATGCCGGTGTTTGGCGATGTTGAGTACGGCGAAGAAGTTCGCCTGCGTCACCGGTATCTTGATCTGCGTCGTGAAAGCGTTCATTCAAACATCGTTCTGCGCTCGAACGTGATTTCGGCGATGCGTCAGAAAATGACCGCGCAGGGATTCTTGGAAATCCAGACCCCGATCCTGACGGCAAGTTCCCCAGAAGGTGCGCGCGACTTCCTAGTTCCGTCGCGTATGCATCCGGGCAAGTTTTATGCTCTGCCGCAGGCACCCCAGCAGTTCAAGCAGCTTCTGATGGTGTCCGGGTTTGATAAGTACTTCCAGATCGCACCGTGCTTCCGCGATGAAGATGCGCGTGCGGATCGGTCGCCGGGTGAGTTTTATCAGCTTGATTTCGAGATGGCTTTTGCCACTCAGGAAGACGTGTTTGCCGCGATTGAGCCCGTTCTCCATGACATCTTTGTCGAGTTTGGCGGTGATCGTGATGTGACGCCATTCCCGTTCCCGCGCATTCCGTTTGATGAGAGCATGGCGAAATACGGGTCAGACAAACCTGATCTGCGTAACCCGCTTCTGATCAGCGACGTTACCGAGCCGTTCCGTGGGTCGAGCTTTGGCATTTTTGCATCGAACATCGAAAAAGGTTCGGTCGTGCGTGCCATTCAGGCAACCGGTGCCGCGAGCCGCCCGCGTAGCTTCTTTGATAAGCTCAATAACTGGGCGCGCGACGAAGGGGCTGCTGGTCTTGGCTATATCGTCTTTGCCGAAGGCGGCGAAGCAAAAGGCCCGATTGCCAAAAATCTTGATGCCGAGCGCATCGCGCAGATTAAGAAAATCACTGGTGTTGCCGATGGCGACGCGGTGTTCTTTGTGTGTGACAAGGCACTGGCAGCCGCCAAATTCGCCGGTAAAGTCCGTGACAAGGTGTGTGACGAACTTGAGCTTCGCGAAGAAGGTATGTTCAAGTTCTGCTGGATCGTTGATTTCCCGATGTTTGAGGAAGACGACGACGGCAAGATCGAGTTTAGCCACAACCCGTTCTCGATGCCGCAGGGTGGACTTGACTCACTTGAGAACATGAACCCGCTTGATATCAAGGCGTGGCAGTATGACATCGTGTGTAACGGTATCGAACTGTCGTCGGGTGCCATTCGTAACCATCGCCCGGACATCATGTACCGTGCGTTCGAAATTGCCGGTTATGGCAAGGACGTGGTCGAAGAACAGTTTGGCGGTATGCTGAACGCGTTTAAATTCGGCGCCCCGCCGCACGGTGGTTCTGCCCCAGGTGTTGACCGTATTGTCATGTTGCTGGCCGATGAGCCGAATATTCGCGAAGTCATTGCCTTCCCGCTGAACCAGCAGGCGCAGGATTTGATGATGAATGCGCCGTCCGGTGTCGAAGACAAGCAGCTTAAAGAGCTTCATCTGCGTGTGCAGATGCCAGCCAAAGTCAAAAAAGACTGATTTTGGGCGTAACCCCAATCAGACTGCATCAAACGGCCCGGTTTTTACCGGGCCGTTTTGTTTTGAGGGCAATGTTTTCGGCAAATGTTTCGCCGGGTTGCTTACCTAATATTAACTGCCCTTGATCCACAGTGCGGGTTGAAAATAAAATCGATCCGTCGGGGGATGGCCTTGTGAAGAAGATACTTGTTGTCGCGGCACCGTTGTTGCTTTCTGCGTGTGGCGGGCCGGTGGAATTGACCGTTGCCAAATTGGCCGGTGATTTGATCAGCTATGTGACCACGGGGAAAAGCACAACCGATCACGCCGTTTCAGTGGTCGCAGATCGTGATTGTGCCTTGCATCGTCCGCTGTTTTCCGACGATATCTGCAAGGATGATGACACAATCCTTGCCGAACAGGCATCCGCCCTTGCGGTGATGGGGGAGCCCGACATCAAACAGGAAATCCGCACCGCACGTCCGGAAATCTATGCGGTGAATGCCCCGGCAGAAGACTGGTCACGTCCGGCATCGCCAAGCAGCGTGTCCAAGACCGTGATTAAAACTGATTTGCCGCCGCGTGCCCCAGAAGCCAGAACCGCAGAACAGGTATCTGAGCCGGTATCAGAGGTGAAAGTTGCTGCTGCATCCGACAAGCTGCCGTCACGCACGATGGCGCAATATGCGCGCACCAACGATCCGCTTAATGTTGAGGCAGAAGCCAACGCCGCGATTGCCGGATATGTTCCGGCCGAAACACCGGCCGATGTTGTCGGTGAAACGCAAACGGCCGCCTTGGTTGATACCACTATCGTGAGCGACACTGTCGAACGGGCGACAAAGCCGGTCGAGACGGATGCAGATGGTGATGTGATGGCAGGCGATGTGTTGTCCGTGCCGTTGCCCGGTGAGTATGTGGTGCTGGCAAGCTTTAGCAATCAGGCACGGGCGCATAGCGCACTGGAACTTTATCATGAATATCAACCGCGCCTGATCAGTGCTAAGGTCAAGGGACGTGATTTTTTGCGTGTTGCGGTTGGTCCGCTGTCGTCCGAGCATGCAAATGATTTGCGCCTTCTTGCTGCCAAAAAGGGGGTTAAAGATCCCTGGATTGTTGGAATTGCTCCTACCGGAGAATAAGTTTGTCTGGGTTTCTTAAAAATATTGATCAACATCGGCGTTCCTTTGCGGGGACGCTGATCTTGTGTTTGGGTGTTTCGGGCTGTGCAGCACAGGCCGGAAACGTGACATCGGCGCAGTCTGCGCTGGTGTCCCATACGGCAGAATATAATTTCAAAATGTCCCGATCCGATCAGGGCAGTTCGATTGTCGATGCGACAGGTGCGCTTGGCTATCGGTTTGAAAAGGTCTGTGATGGCTGGATCACCGAGATGCAGCAAATCATGATCCTTCAGGGGGCCGAAGGCACGCCGATCAATTCGGCATTTTCGATGACCCAGTGGGAAAACTTTGACGGCACCCGTTATCGTTTTCGCATGCGTGATTATCTGAACGGGACGAAGGTCGATGAGGTTGTTGGGGATGCGGTGCGTGAAAGCGACGGCGTCAAGGTCACCTATGAACAGCCTGTCGAGGTGGTCGATGAGCTGCCGGTTGATACGATGTTTCCGACCCAACATTCGATCCAGTTGCTTGCACGCGCCGAAGAGGGCGAAAAATTTGCCAATGATCTGGTGTTTGATGGCAGCGGCGATGCCCCGACCAATCGGGTGGCGGTTGTTATTTCAGACGCCAAAACGGTAGATAGCAGTGCCAAGGACCAAAGCGGTCTGACCAAGGTACCATTCCATCGCATGAACCTTGCGTATTATCCGCTTGGCGAGGCGGAAAATGGGCCGACAACCGAAATGGCGGTTGATCTGGCGCGCAATGGTGTGGCGCACGCATTGCGGTTTGACTATGGCGATTTTGCCGTTCTTGGGACGCTTGATAAAGTGACGGAGTTGCCTGCACCTGATTGCGGTAAATAAGGATTGCTGTTCGTTGACTGGGCCGTTCAGGTTCAGGGCGAACCGAAGCCACAAAAAAAGCCTGCCATTTCTGGCAGGCTTTTTTTGTGGGGAGATCCCGCTATTCTATTTTCAGGCTGCGGCAGCATTGCTTGTTTCGCAATACAGCCCATACAGTGTTTTGATCACGCGCAACGCGTCATCACCCTGAAGAGAATAATAGATGGTTTGTGCTTCGCGACGGGTTTTCACCAGTTTGTCGCGACGCAGGCGTGCCAGATGCTGTGATAGTGCGGACTGACTTAGTCCGACAATACGTTCCAGCTCGCCAACGGATTTCTCGCCTTCGTTAAGTTGGCAAAGAATAAGCAGTCTGCTCTGATTGCTCATTGCCTTAAGCAGGGTGCTCGCCTGCTCGGCATTGTGTTCCAGATGGTTTAATTCCATTTGGCTTCCTTATAAACATGGCCTCAACGGGCCATTGTCCCAATGAAAATACCATATAGTTACCATTTACGCTGACGGCAACTTTTAAGAAGTATTTCCATGCTTTCTACAACCAATTATCCGGGAAGGTTTGGACAATTCAACCCGATCAAATCAGTATGCACCTTATTCTCAAGTATATGACGTTTCTGTCAAGATAGTGTTTTCACAGACGCTTGCGGAAAACCGCATTGCTTTGGTCATAAACTTGTTTTTGTCGTCCGTCTGTCGAATGCCGAACATGTATCCCGGCTTTCGCCCGGAAATGGAATTCTACAGATTTTCTAACGTATTACACTACTTTAGAAAGTTTTTACGCCTATTTTAGGGCAATCTATTGGTCGATTGATGGTGACGTGGTTTTTCGGTTTTGTTCATCATGATTATCGAATATCACGCGTTTATTATGTAAGGCTGTGCGATCCGTCACACCAGATCATAAAACAGTTCCAATTCGCAGACTCGGTGCATGACGAAAAAGCCAGAGACCCATCAGCGCCGGTTAAAGAACTTGCGATGACCCGGTCTGATGTGCTGATTTAGGGTCTGAACCCAATTGAATGCTTGAAATGGTCGCGAGGAATTTGTGCGGATATCAGGAGCATTACCGCAGCAAGGCTCGCTGCCTTGCAAGGTGATGCGACGCAATAGCCCGTGCAAATTCCTCCGATCCGAAGGACATCAGGACAACCTGCGACCTGCTGCGTCAATCCCCTTGCCCGGGGCAACACCCCGCGCGGCGGAGATTTCCTTGCATGTCTTGCTTGTTCTGATGCCATTTTAAACATTCAATTGGGTTCAGACCCTAAAACAAAGTGGCGGTATATTCTTGCTGCTAAAACAAAACCCGTCACAAGAGCGCGAAGCATCCCGTGTCATCGCGCCGTTATGGCCGTTCATATGCCGCTGGCCATACAGGGAAACCAAAACAGGAAGGCGATCCAGACCGTGGCGACATTGTTTGTGACTCATCACAATTGCATCGAACATGACACCGGGCCGGGACATCCCGAAAGCCCCGATCGGTTACGCGTGATACAGCGTGTGCTTGAGTCTGAGGAATTCATGTTCCTGCACCGTGAAGAAGCCCCGAAAGCAGACATCAATCTGATCAAGTCAGTCCATGACCCGGACTATGTCGATAGCGTCATGGCATCAATCCCGACTGAGGGTGTTATCGCCCTTGATGGTGATACCTATATGTCGCCGGGGACATGGGATGCAGCCCTTCGTGCGGCGGGCGGGGCATGTGTTGCGGTGGATGCGGTGATGGCCGGGCACGAACGCAATGCGTTTGTTGGCGTGCGCCCGCCCGGTCACCATGCGGAATATAACCGCGCGATGGGGTTCTGCCTGTTTAACAATGCCGCAGTTGCCGCCCGTCATGCGCGCAATACATACGGGATCAAGCGCGTGGCGGTGATGGATTTCGATGTCCATCATGGCAATGGCACGCAGGATTTGTTCTGGAACGATCCCGATCTGTTTTATTGCTCCACCCATCAATGGCCGCTTTATCCCGGCACGGGGGCGGAAACCGAACGCGGGTGTGCCAATAATATCCTCAATGTCGGGTTGGAAGCCGGATCGGGGACGGCAGAACTACAGCATGCCTTTACGCAAACGGTATTGCCGGGCATTGCTGCGTTCAAGCCAGAACTTCTGATCATTTCGGCCGGGTTTGATGCCCATAAAAACGATCCTCTGGCCGGATTGACGTTTTCCGATGATGATTTTGTCTGGATGACACAGCAATTGATGGCACTTGCGGATGGGCAGTGTCAGGGGAGGGTGGTTTCGATCCTTGAGGGGGGCTATGACCTGCCGTCGCTGGCGAAATGCGTTCTGATGCATGTGCGGACACTCATGATGGGCTAACGGTCGGCTAAGGGTTTGTTATTGCGGTTCGCGCGAATGTTTCATGATGACGAAATTCCGTTCTGTCTGGTTGCCCTGAAACCGATCAGGGCGTAAACTTCGCGCCAATCAAATTAATGGAGCTTACATGTCCGAGGCTACTGCATCCCCCGCCATCCCCGAAGATATCGCCAAACTCAGCTTTGAAGAGGCACTGGGACAGCTTGAAACCCTTGTCCGTCAGCTTGAGCAAGGTCAGGTCGGGCTTGATGACGCGATTGCATCCTACGAACGTGGTGCGGCACTCAAACGCCATTGTGCGGACAAGCTGCGCACCGCCGAAGAGCGCATTGAGAAAATTACGCTGAATGCAGATGGCCGTCCGGCTGCTACACCCACTGAAATTGAATAATCGGAGACCGCGTGGTGAGTTATGACCTGCTTGCCGGACTGAGTGTTGCTGCTGCCGATCTTGGCGAGACGCTCGATGATATTTTGCCACGTCCCAATGGCCAGATTGAGCAACGCCTGTATCAGGCGATGCGCTATTCAACCTTGGGCGATGGTAAACGCTTGCGCCCGTTTTTGGTGCTGAGCTCAGCATCCCTGTTCAAGGTATCGCGCCGTTCGGCCCTTCGGGTCGCGGCTGCTGTTGAAATGGTGCACAGCTATTCGCTGATCCATGACGATTTGCCAGCGATGGATGATGATGATCTGCGTCGTGGCAAGCCAAGCTGCCACAAGCAGTTTGACGAGGCGACGGCGATCTTGGCGGGAGATGCACTTTTAACCCAAGCCTTTGAAGTGATCGCCGATGAGGATACCCATCCCGATCCGCGTGTTTGCACTGATCTTGTTCGGGCCTTGGCGCGTGCTGCCGGACCGAACGGCATGGTTGGCGGGCAGATGATTGATTTGGCGGGCGAGGGCCAGTCGTTTGATCAGGCGCAAGTGACCCATTTGCATCTGTTGAAAACCGGTCGGATGTTTGCCTTTGCCTGCGAAGCCGGGGCGATTTTGGGCAAGGCGCCAAAAAGTATTCGCATGGCGTTGCGCTCCTATGCCCATGACATGGGGCTGGCGTTTCAGATCAAGGATGACCTTCTTGATGTTGAGGCAAGTTCGGAAGAACTGGGCAAGACCGCAGGCAAGGATGTTGATCAGGATAAATCAACCTTCGTCAAATTGCTTGGGATCGATCAGGCCCGTGATCAGGCGCAAATGCTGTGTGATCAGGCCATCAATCATCTGGGGTGCTTTGACGCCGAAGCCGAACCACTGCGCGCCGTCGCACGGTTCGTGGTTGAGCGCGGTCGATAAGAGCGCCTAATATGACGGATCAGCCGCAGTATACAGCCGGTTTTCGCGACCGGCTGTTTGACAAAGACCCGTTCCCACTGGCGATCTGGTATCCGGCGGAAACCGGCGAGAAACCCGTGCGGCATATGGGGGTTGTTTCCAGTGCGGCCCGCAACGCGCCTTTTGCAGATGGCGGGCCGTTTCCTATGGTGGTGTTTTCGCATGGGTCGGAAGGGCATCGGTTCAATCAGTTCTGGCTGGCGGAATATCTTGCGCGGCGAGGTTATATCGTTGCCGTCCCACAACATGCGGGCGACAATTACCTTGATGCGTCCGAGGCGCGCCAATTGGCGATCATTGAACGCCGCCCGCGTGAAATGGCGCTTGCCCTTGATCTGTTGCTGGATCACGGCGATATCGCACCGCATATCGATCAAGATAAAATCTATGCCCTCGGCCATTCGGCGGGCGGGGCGACGGTGCTTAAGATGGCCGGATGGGATTTTGATGCCAGGGCGTGGCAAAGCTATTGCGCGGTCAATGCGGATAAAGACCATGTGATTTGCCAATATGCGCCGCAAGATCATCACATTGAAGGACTACAAGGTCGATATGGTGGGCCGGTGGTTTCCGTACGCGATGACCGGATTTCTGCCGTGGTTGCGATTACGCCAGCCTTTGGGGTGGCGGCAACCGATGATGGATTGGCTGATATCAATGTGCCGGTGTTGTTTGTCGAGGCGGATACAGACGAAATCCTTCTGGATCAGGTTAATGCGGCGCATTTTCGCAAACTGTTGAAGGGCCGTGCAAAATTTGTTCGGATCAAGGGCGCAGGGCATTATTCATTTTTGCCCAAATGTACGCCCTATATTGCCGAAAATTTCGGCTTTTTATGCCGGGATTTCGGGCGGGATCGAGAGGCCATTCACCGCACCGTCGAGCAGGTTGTTTATGGCTTTTTGCAGCATGTGAAAACAGGTGAAATTCAGGGTCGCTAAATCAAGTGAACCCCGCTATTTTACGCTGCTTGCAACATCGGGCTTAACACGTCACCCTGTTGTAACAATCGTCTTATAAAAAATTGAAAATTGAGATCGGTATGAGCACGACCTCCAAGACCCCGCTCCTTGATACGGTGAACACTCCGGAAGACCTGCGCACGTTGCAGCCTGCCCAGATGAAGCAGATTGCCGATGAATTGCGCGCCGAGGTGATTGACGCCGTGTCTGTCACTGGCGGCCATCTTGGCGCTGGCCTTGGTGTGGTTGAGTTGACGGTTGCCATTCATTACCTGTTTGATACGCCCTATGACCGGGTGATCTGGGATGTCGGGCATCAATGCTATCCCCATAAAATTCTGACCGGGCGGCGTGACCGTATGCGCACCATTCGTCAGGGGGGCGGTTTGTCGGGCTTTACCAAACGATCCGAGTCTGAATATGACCCGTTTGGGGCGGGGCATAGCTCCACCTCGATCTCGGCCGGTCTTGGCATGGCAGTTGCCAACCAGCTTTCTGAAGATAAACGTAAAAACGTCATTGCCGTGATTGGCGATGGGTCGATGAGTGCGGGCATGGCCTATGAGGCGATGAACAATGCCGCGGCGACCGATCAGCGTTTGATTGTGATTTTGAATGACAACGACATGTCGATTGCCCCGCCGGTGGGTTCCATGTCGGGGTATTTGTCGCGCCTGATTTCCGGTAAGGGGTATCAGGGGCTTCGTAATGCCGCCAAGGGCCTGACCAAGCATTTGCCGCGTCAGATTGAAGAAGCAGCACGCAAGCTTGAAGAATATACCCGTGGCATGGTCACGGGTGGCACGCTGTTTGAAGAAATGGGTTTCTTCTATGTCGGGCCGATTGATGGTCACAACATGGATCATCTGTTGCCGGTTTTGAAAAACGTGCGTGATGCCAAGGTTGATGGCCCGATCCTGATTCATGCGGTGACGCAAAAGGGTAAGGGTTATGGTCCGGCGGAAAATGCCGCTGATAAATATCACGGCGTTGCCAAGTTTGACGTTGTGACCGGCAAGCAGGCCAAACCAACCCCCAATGCACCAAGCTACACCAAGGTGTACGGCGAAACACTGGTCAAGCTGGCCGAAAAGGATGATAAGGTTACGGCGATTACGGCCGCCATGCCATCGGGCACCGGTGTAAACATCTTTGCCGATCATTTCCCCGATCGTGCCTTTGACGTCGGGATAGCCGAACAGCATGCGGTGACCTTTGCCGCCGGGATGGCGTGCGAAGGATATAAACCGTTCTGCACGCTCTATTCGACGTTCTTGCAGCGCGCCTATGATCAGGTTGTGCATGATGTCGCAATTCAGAATTTGCCGGTGCGCTTTGCGATGGATCGGGCCGGATTGGTCGGGGCCGATGGGGCCACCCATGCCGGGGCGTATGATATTGCCTATCTGGGGTGCTTGCCGAACTTTGTTCTGATGGCGGCGGCCGATGAGGCCGAACTGGTGCATATGACCACCACGGCGTGGGCGATTGATGATCGCCCCAGTGCGTTCCGCTATCCGCGCGGCGAAGGGGTTGGCGTTGAAATGCCGACCGAGGGTCAGGTTCTTGAAATCGGTAAGGGCCGTATCCTGCGCGAAGGTGGGAAGATTGCCATCCTGTCGTATGGTACGCGTCTGGCGGAGGCATTGATTGCCGCCGAGGACCTTGCCGCACGCGGATTGCCCGCCACGGTGGCTGATGCGCGGTTTGCCAAACCGCTGGATCATCAATTGATTGCCGATCTTGCACGTAACCACGAAGTGCTGATCACCATTGAAGAAGGATCAATCGGCGGGTTCGGTGCGATGGTGTTGCAGCATATGGCAGGCCAAGGATTGCTTGATAACGGGCTTAAAATCCGCACCATGGCCTTGCCAGATGTGTTGATGGATCATGACAAGCCGGAAATCCAGTATGAAAAAGCCGAGCTTGATGCCAAGGCAATTGTTAAAACCGCCCTTGGTGCGCTGGGCTTGAGCGAAAGCAAGGCGCGGGCGTAAACAAGGCGCTAGAATTTATTGGACTGAAAATAGGAACGCCGCCTCGGTTCAGCCGGGCGGCGTTTTGTTATTTGGCATAGATCATCTTGTGTGTCATGCCGCCATCAATGCGGATGGTCTCCCCGGTCATAAATCCTGATTGTGCAGGATCCAGCAGGAAGGAAACAGCCTGTGCGATGTCTTCTGGCGTGCCAACGCGCCCGACGGGATGTTGCGATTTGTCGGTTTCGCTGTGGTCGGGCGACGACTTGTTGGATTGTTTTTGCCAATCGCTGACCTCGATCCAGCCCGGCGCAATGGCATTGACTCGCACATCCCCCGATAGGCTGACCGCCAGGGCGTGGGTGAGGGCGACGATGCCGCCCTTGGACGCGGCATAGGATTCTGTGTCGGGTTCGGACTGAAACGCGCGGGTCGAAGTGATGTTAATAATCGCACCGCTGGTCTTGCGCAGGTGCTGGGTTGCGTGCTTGGTCGTTAAGAACACACCGCCAAGATTGACATTGATCATTCGTTGCCAGTCGTCCCAGTCAAGATGTTCGACCGAGCCGGAATGCGGGTTGGCAATGCCGGCATTGTTGACAAGGCCATCAATGCGGCCAAATCGGTCAATCGTGCGTTGCACGGCGATGGCGACATCCTTTTCGTTGGAAACATCGCCCGGGAAAAACAGGCACCGGGTCCGGGTTTCATCGTCGAGTGCGGCCATGACTTCATGCCCGGCTTCTTCATCACGGTCAAACATCATGACTTTCCACCCGGACTTCAAAAGGTGCTGGGCGATGCCAAGGCCAAGTCCCTGTGCGCCACCGGTGATAAACGCAACTTTGTGGTCGGGGTGATCAATCATGACGGGCCTTTGTCTGGAGTGCGGGGATATGCCGGAAGTGGACATGTCATAACTGGTTTACGATGGGCGCACGCGCAAGGCCCAAAAAAAATCCGGCCAGAACGTTTCTGACCGGAAGTTGGGTGCTGCGTGTCCGGCAGCGGGAGATAGCGAGTGGCTTATTTAGGCCCTGTGGCAAAGGTGTCTTCGTAGGCTTTGCGCAGTTGGGCTTTTTGAATTTTGCCCATGGTGTTGCGCGGCAGTTCATCCAAAATCCAGATGCGTTTGGGGACTTTGAATTTTGCCAGTTTGTCCTGTGTGCGTTTGATGATGGCATCGGTGTCGGGCGTGCTGCCGTTTGCGGGGACAATCACGCCAGCAACGGCTTCGCCAAAGTCGGGATGCGGCAAGCCAAAGATCGCAACTTCATCAACTTCGTCATAGTCGGCGATGATTTCTTCGACTTCTTTGGGATAGACGTTAAAGCCCCCCGAAATGATCAGATCCTTGTCCCGACCAACGATGGTGATGTAACCGTCTTCGCCGATGGTGGCGAGATCACCGGTGATAAAGAACCCATCAGAGCGAAACTCCGACGCGGTTTTTTCGGGCATCTGCCAGTATCCCTTAAACACATTCGGGCCACGGACTTCGAGAACGCCAATTTCACCAGCGCCAAGAACCTTGCCGTCCTTGTCACAGACGCGCGCCTCGGTACCCGGTAATGTCGGGCCAACTGCACCGGGGCGACGTTCGCCGTCCAGCGGATTGGATGTGTTCATACAGGTTTCGGTCATGCCATAGCGTTCAAGGATTTTATGCCCGGTCCGTTCAAAGAACGCATCATGGGTTTCGGCCAGAAGCGGGGCCGACCCCGAAACGAACAACCGCATGTTAGCGGTAACATCCTTGGTAAACTGCGGATGTGCGAGAAGGCGGGTATAGAAGGTCGGAACCCCCATCAGAACGGTTGATTGCGGCAAACGTTCAATCACATCATCAGCATCGAATTTCGGAAGCAGGATGACCTTGCCACCATTCATCAGCATGATGTTGATGGCGACAAACAGGCCGTGGGTGTGGAAAAGCGGCAGGGCATGCAGCAATGTATCGCCGGGTTTGAAACCCCATGCGGAATGCAGCGTTTTGGCGTTTGATCCCAGATTGTTATGGGTCAACATCGCCCCCTTGGACCGGCCGGTGGTGCCCGATGTGTACAGGATGGCGGCAACGTCATCCTTGTTGGCATCAACCACATCAATAAGCGGGGTCACGTTTTTGGCCTGATCATTCAGGCTGCCATCCCCGGCACTGCCAAGCGACAGGATAGTGCCGACGTTATTTTTGCCGCCAAGTTCCTGTGCGACATCAATGTTTGCCGGACGGCAGACAAAGACACGCGGGGCCGCATCACCAAGGAAATAGGCGATCTCGTCACCGGTGTAGGCGGTGTTGAGCGGCAGATGGATCGCCCCAAGTTGCAGGCAAGCCAGATACAGTGCGAGGACATCGGACGATTTATCGACCTGTGCGGCAACGCGGTCGCCCTTGATGACACCATGGAATGCCAAAACAGCGGCATAGCGCCCGGTCTGGTCAATCAGCCAGGCAAAGCTGCGTTCCGTGCCGTCTCGTTCGACCAAAAACGTCTTTGATTTGTCTGCCGGGAAGCGGTCAAGGAAGGTTTGAAATAGATTATCTGACATGGTCTTGTTCCTTAGATACCGGCAAGCTGTGCAACGGGTTTCGATGTGGCGATTTTTCCGTCATTCATCAGTGCTTCGTGATTTTTTTCAATATCGTTGAGATGATAGGCATAATTCACCATCATGCCGCCGGCCTGACGCAATCCTTTGTCTGACGTATCGCCGAGCCAGTTCAGCCGTTCAAGCTGTGCGCCATTGCCAAGATGGAAGCGTGCTGTCGGATCAAGCGGCGATTTGCCGCGCTTGCACGTCGCCAGATATGTCGCACATAAGGTAAGCGTCGGTTTGCGCAGTTTTTCGACCTGAACCGGATCATCCATCCAGTTATCCTGACTTAAGCCATCAAGAACTTCGCCCGCCAGATCTGCATCGGCGGCTTTGCTTTTCTGACGGGTGCGCAGCCATCCAACAAAGCCCGGAATGGGCGACAGGGTGGCGAACTGTTTAAGTTTGGGGAATTCGCGTTTGAGTTCTTCGACAACCTGTTTGATCAGGAAGTTGCCAAACGAAATACCCTTAAGCCCGGCCTGACAGTTGCTGATCGAATAGAAAATCGCTGTGTTGGCGGTTTCTGGTGCGGTTTTGTCGATTTCGGGTGCCAGAAGCGCCTGCACACTATCGGCAAGGCCATGGACAAGGGCGACTTCAACAAAGATCAATGGATCATCGGGAATGGCCGGATGGAAAAAGGCAAAGCATTTGCGATCCGTTGCCAAACGGCGGCGCAGATCGTCCCATCCCTGAATTTCATGCACCGCTTCGTAGCGGATCAGTTTTTCAAGAATGGCGGCCGAGGTATCCCAATCAATATGGCGCAACTCAAGGAAACCACGATTAAACCAACTGGTCAGCAAATGCTGCATGTCGGCATTCAGCGGTTCAAGATCGCGGTTGGTCTTAAGCAACCCGATCAGGGTTTCACGCATATCGACAATCGCACGCGTGCCGCCCGGGGCCATGTTGATTTTGCGCAACAGGTCCTGACGGACGGGTTCGGATGCGTGGGTTAGGACCGCCAGATTAGGTTCTGACGGATCCTTGGCAAATGCTTCGGCGGCCTTGGTGACTTTGGCGCGGTCGGCACTGAAGTCATTTTGCATCATCTGGAAAAAACGCAAATTGTCTTCGTCGGGCAGGTTTTCCCACATACGGACCACTTCGCGGGCGATGGCCGTGCCACGGGCCTCACCCTTTTGCGAAACGAGGTCCTTGCACATGGCGGTCAGCTGCGCGAACTGGTCTTGCGGTGTGGACAGCGGCAGGTCAAGAAGTTCCCGCCCACGGTCCGCAATGCTGGAAATCCAGCTTCTGACAGAAATGCCTGACATTAGCGTCCTCCAATAACCGTTTCTGGAAGCCAGGTGGCGATTTCCGGGATGAAGCACAGAATGATAATCGCTGCAATCATGCACAGAACGTATGGGAACGCGCCCTTAAGGATGCTTTGCAAGCGAATGTCGGGGGCGATCCCGTTGATCACGTACAAATTCAAACCAACCGGCGGCGTGATCAGGCCGATTTCCATATTGATGGTCAGGATCACGGCAAACCAATAGGGATCAAATCCGGCATTGATGATGACGGGCAGCAAGATCGGTGCACTCATCAGGATCACGGCAACCGGCGGCAGGAAGAAGCCACAGATCAGCAGGAACACGTTGATGAAGCCCATCAGAACCCAACGGTTGACCTCAAGGGCGGAAATCCACTGGGCAATTGACTGGGTGATGAACAGCGATGACAGCATGTAACTAAACAGGCCAGCCGCGCCAATGATCAGAAGGATCATGACCGATTCTTTGGTGGTGTCGCGCATGACGGTCCAAAGCTGACCCGGTTTCCACATGCGATAGACAATCATCGCGGTGATCAGGCAGAACAGCGCACCAACGCCCGCCGTTTCCGATGGGGTGGCGACACCGCCATAAAGCGCAAACAGAACCGCGCCAATGATCACAAGGAACGGCAGAACACGCGGAAGGATTTCAAACTTTTCCTTCCAGCTATATTTGACAACCCCAAGGGCCGCCTGTGCATTGCCTTGACGCCAGGTCGAATACAGCGACCAGGCCATAAACAGTGCGGTTACCAACAGCCCCGGGAACAGACCCGCCAGGAACAGGCGACCGATCGAGGTTTCGGTCGAAATGCCATAGACAATCATAGTCACACTTGGCGGGATCAGAATGCCAAGCGTGCCGCCCGCCGCAATCGAGCCCGCCGCAACCGTATCGGGAAAGCCACGTTCGCGCATGGCGGGAATGCCCATTTTACCAATCGCGGCACAGGTCGCAGGTGATGATCCCGAAAGTGCCGAGAAGATCGCGCAAGCGCCGAGATTGGAGATCACCAAGCCGCCCGGAACGCGGGTCAACCAACGGTCAAGAACCGAATAAAGGTCGCCGCCAGCCCGCGAACAGGCAACAACAGCTCCCATTAGAATAAACATCGGGATGGCAAGGACTTCGAAACTTTCAAGTTTGCCAAACAGGATTTCGGGCAGAAGTGGGAGGGAACCGGTGCCATCGAAAATGATGATGAAACCGACACTGACCATCAGCAGGCCGATGCCAACCGGAATACCCGAAAACAGGACAACTGTGGTTGCGATGCCAACAATGGCCGCAAGAAGCAATGGATCCATGGTGCGGCCTCCTTAAAATGCGTCGTCGCGCAGATCGAACGGCGTCGAACGGCGGGTGATAAGGGCAAGAAAATCGGCAAGGAACTGCATGAACAGCAAGCCAAAACCGATGGGAAGGGCGGAAAACGGTTTCCAAAGGGGCACGGCCCAGATGGTTTCGGTCAGCCAGCCGCCGTCAAAGGCCTCAATGACGAGTTCAAACCCGTAAAAGCCAAACAGCGCACTGATCGCCATGCCAGACAACAAAGTGACAATCGCAAGAGCCATGCGTGCGCCGCTTTTAAGATACAGCGGCAGCAGATCGACATTCACATGACCCCGGATCAACTGAACATAGGGCAACCCGACAAGGGTGGCGCCAATCATCAGGAAAATGACGGCTTCGGTTTGCCAGACGGTGGAGTCATTGAGCACATAGCGCATGAAAACCAACTGACAGATGATTAGCATGGCAACGGCAAACATCGTGGCAGATAAAACACCGCAGACACGCGATGCAAAATGAATGACCGCGATGATGGTATCAATCGGGCCTTTGGGCGGCATCGGGCGTTCCATGTGATGCGCATCTTGTGGATCGATTGGCTCAACATCGGGTGGTGGCGGCATATCTGATTTAACGGAATGCGACGCACTTGCTGTCTGCGCGAAATCATCGGGCAGATCAATCGGAAGTGTGTGCGGGGACATGGCGTTCGACACGCGCGTACTCCTCTGACGGAACCGTATTGTTCTGTATTCGTTGGGAAAAGGGCGGTGCCGGGGATTCCGGCACCGCGCTCAGTTCAGGCGTAAGGGATCACTTGACGGCAAGCGCCATATCAAGAAGTTCCTGCCCATTCGGGGTTTCTTCGACAAATTTGGCGTAAGAGGTTTTCATGGCGATGGCCTGCCATGCTGCAAAGTCCTCATCGGTCAAATCGGCGATTTCAACACCGGCATCCTTAAAGACCTGAACGCTGTCAGAGTCCTGTTTGCGGCCTTCGGTGGTGTAATATTCTTCGGCTGTTTTCGCCGCTGCTGCCAACGCATCTTTTTGTGCGTCATTGAGCTTGTCATAGCTCGCTTTTGACATCAGGACCGGCTGATACATGAACCAAAGCGCATTTCCTGCGGCCGGGGTATAGCATTTGACCTGTTCATAGATACGATAGGAAACAAAGCTCGAGGAGCTGGTGTTTGCCGCATCAAGAACGCCGGTCTGCATGGCCGGATAGATTTCCGAACTTGGCATTGCGGCGATGGAGCCGCCTGCACCCTGAAGCATCTGCTCAAAGGATTTACCAGCAGCACGGATTTGCATGCCTTTGACGTCATCAGGTGTGCGGATGCAGCTCTGGGTCGAGGCAAAGCCACCGGCGAGCCAGCCTTTGGCCACCGTGACAACACCTTCCTCGTTCAGCAGACCTTCAATTTTGTCCATGAACGGGGATTCGTTGATGCGGTTGGCATGGTCGTGGTTTTTAACCAGGGCTGGCATCAAGGTCAGGTTGGCAGCCGGAACACGCCCACCGGCATATGCCAGCGGATAGACAATCATGTCAAGCTGGCCACGTGTCATCGGAGTCCACTGTTCTTTTGCTTTGAACAGGGAGCCTGATGGGAAAATCTGGATTTCCAGATCAACGTTGGCTGCTTTGACTTCGTCGGCAATGATCTGTGCAACTTTGTGACGGATGTCACTGGTGGACCACTGATGCGACAGCTTCAGGGTTTCAGCATCTGCTGATGCAGACATACCAAAAGCGGCAACAGACATTGTAATGGCGGCGACGGACGCCGAAAGGGTCTTCTTAAAAATCTTCATCTTTTCCTCCCGGATGAAGCATGCGTTCTAAATGCATTTGAATGGGCTTTTACGCGTCTTTTTATTGATGCGGTTTTCGCATTGAGAGAAAGCGTTACAGATTTCTGGCATCCTGTCCATGCAATTTTGTATACCAGAGGTGCGTTTCGCAGTGCCACAAACTCGCGCCTGAGTGTTTGCACTGGAATCCCAGAAAACTGGGAAATAACTTTTGCAGTGCAGCACAAAAACACGTTGAGCAGACGTCCAAAAGGTTTTGATTAGTGCCAGATTATGTGTTCTGGTATACCAGTGAATGGTTGTTGAATGAGGGCGTTGATGGCGCAGAACGGAAAGCTTGCTACCGATTTGGTGCAGAAATTGGAGCGCGATATTGTCACCGGTGTTCTTAAACCGGGGGACAAACTTGATGAACGGTCGTTAAGCGAACGGTTCGGAGTTTCGCGCACGCCGGTACGTGAAGCGCTGCAAACGCTTGCCGGATCGGGGCTTGTCGCAACCATGCCAAGGCGCGGCACCATTGTTGCCGCCATCACGGTCGGTGAACTAATCGAAATGTTCGAAGTCATGGCAGAACTTGAAGCCATGTGTACCCGTCTTGCCGCACGGCGCATGCCGCGTGTCGATATTGAAAACCTGATCAAGCTGGCAGCGGCGTGTGATGCGCTTCAGGAGCACGCCGACGCGGATGCCTATTACGAGGCCAATGTCAGTTTTCACGAAGCGATCTATGCCGGGTGTCGCAACAGCTTCCTTGAACGTCAGACCAAGAATGTCCGCAACCGTTTGGCGCCGTATCGGCGCTTGCAACTCCATCGTCCGGGCCGTGTCAAAAAGTCAAATGCCGAACACGAAGATATTCTGACCGCCATCTCGACCGGTGATGCGCAGACTGCTGGAAAACTGATGCATCAGCATGTTGCCGTTCAGGGTGAGGCGTTGAATGACCTTCTGGCAATTGTCCCGCGCGGGTATCTGGAGCCCTTGGCGAGCTGATCAAAATCTCAACACCGTGCGTGACCTTTTAAATCGTTTGCGCTAAAAACCGCTGATGGCAAAGAAACGTTTGGATCAGTTGCTTGTGGAACGTGGGTTGGTGGAAAGCCGGTCCAAGGCACAGGCTTTTATTATGGCAGGCAATGTCTTTAGCGGTGAGCAACGGCTTGATAAGCCGGGCATGCAGTGCAAGGAAGACATTGCGGTGACGCTACGCGGGCAACCGCACCCGTGGGTATCACGCGGTGGGCT
Organism: Thalassospira lucentensis MCCC 1A00383 = DSM 14000; assembly: GCF_000421265.1. Classification (GTDB taxonomy): domain Bacteria; phylum Pseudomonadota; class Alphaproteobacteria; order Rhodospirillales; family Thalassospiraceae; genus Thalassospira; species Thalassospira lucentensis. The sequence goes on from NZ_ATWN01000009.1 coordinate 25,104, forward strand.
CAAGCTTGAAAAGGGCTTGTCGCATTTCGGGCTTGATGTGACTGGTTTTATTGGTGTCGATGTTGGATCATCGACGGGTGGTTTTACCGATGTCTTGCTGCAAAATGGTGCGGCTAAGGTCTTTTCCGTCGATGTCGGGCAGGGACAGCTTGACTGGAAGCTGCGCAATGACGACCGGGTGGTTGTCATGGAAAAAACCAACGCGCGCCATTTAAGCGAAGAACATATTCCCGATCTGATTGATATCGTTGTCTGTGACGCCAGCTTTATTGGCCTGCGCACCGTGCTGCCGGCCAGTCTGGAGCGGGTCAAGCCGTGTGGCTATGTGATTGCACTGATCAAGCCGCAATTTGAAGTTGGTAAGGAACGTGTCGGCAAAAAGGGTGTCGTGCGCGAGCCTGAGCTGCATCAGGAAGTCTGCGATACCATTTCCGAGTGGCTGGGCAATTTGCCGGGCTGGGAGGTTTTGGGCATCGCGACAAGTCCGATCACAGGGCCGGAAGGCAATGTTGAGTTTTTGATTGGCGGGCGGAAATCGGCGTAAAACCGCCAATCCCCGCCAGAGTTTCCCGCTAAAATTCCGGGCTTTATCTGCCGATTTTTTTCAGAAAGTGATCAATTCCGGCCTGTGCACAATCCTGATCCTGCGGTGGGGTGCCAGAACTGACCCCGATGCCGCCAACGCAATCGCCGTCAACCATGACCGGCAGGCCACCGGCAACAATTGAAAGCCGTCCACCAATTTCTGAATCAATGCCGTAGGCCGGTTTTCCCGGCTGGGCGGCGGCGGCATATTCATGGGTTGCCTTACGTGCGCCGGACGCAGTGAAGGATTTGTCCTGTGCAATTGTCGTGCTGGTGACCTTGCCGCCATCCATGCGTTCAAACGCGATCAAAACACCGGACTCATCGGTAATGGCGATGCACATCGGCACGCCGATTTCAGTGGCACGTGCGCGCGCACCTTCAATCAGGATATAGGCGTCTTCGATCGACAGGCGTTTGATGGTCAGCATAACAGCGTCTCCGGTGGATTGAGGGTTCTTCAGTTGGCGGCATCTTATGGGCAGCGCTGAAGAGTGATCAATCACATAAAACGTCTTTCCGTATGGTGGAACTGTGCGGTGGTGGCTTTGATGCTGCCCGTCACAGCGTCACGAACCCCATCATCTAAAAATCATGAAATACAGCGCGCCAAGCGGTAAGGCCGTGGCGGTGAAGCCAACAAGGCCCCAGAGCTTGCGACATTTATCGTAAGCCGCAGGCATGACATCCTGCCCTTTCGCAACGGTTTGGGCCGCAATTCTGGACATATACAGCTGAAGAGGCAGTAACCCGACCAACCACAAAACTGCCGCCATACCAAACAGGCTGATGCCAATCGTCAAATGCGGCGCATCGGAGATGGCAATGCCGGTGGCATGAAACAGGCCAATCCCGCCGACGATGATCAGGGCGGCACCAAATGCGGTAAAGGCCAGATCGGTCATATTTACCAGACGGCAGGCGAAGGCAATTACGATAGGATTTCCGGTCTTGTCAGCCTGAGTTTTCCAAAGGGCGGAAACGATGATGTTGCCCATAAACAGGATAACACCCAAAAGGTGCACGAGCTTAACAATGGAATATTCCATGGTGTGTCCCAAGGTCAAAAATGTGTGCTGTAACCAGCAACATGAGCATTACGAGAATTTTGCGTTGCACGATCATGCGGCGTCTGTACGGTTTAAATCCTCGGCCAATAATCCCAACACAAAATCATCAAGTTCGATATCTGCGGGGGGCGCAATCATGCCATCAATCACCAGCATGGCGATGCCATGTGCGCGGCTCCAGGCGGCAAGGGCGCGGTTATAGGCGGTCGCGGCCTCGGTCAGGGTCATTTCGGCCTTGCGGTCCACCGATGTCACCGCGCGTTGCAGTACATCAAAGGCATTGTCGGCTGCATCACGCAGTTCGGGATATTGATCCAGCGGCGGGCGTTCGCGGCCAAAGATCAGACGAAAATGTTGGGGGTGTTCGATGGCAAAGCCGACATAGGCCGCACCGAGTGCCATGATGCGATCTTCATGCGTGTCAATGCGCGCAGCGACATCTTCAAGCTTTTGCGCAAAGCGTTCAAAAGCCGAAATCGCCACTGCCGCCAAAATGCCATCCTTACCGTCAAAATGGCGATAGGGTGCGGCTTCCGACACGCCGGTTAGGCGGGCCAGACGGCGCAGGGAAAGCCCGGTGGGGCCTTCGTCGATCAGGATGTTCTCGGCCTTTTGCAGCAGGACATTGCGGACGTCACCGTGGTGGTATTTCCCCATAAGTTTGCATCTCTATTTTCTTATGTTAACTCTGTTTACATTATCGTGAAAAACATCCCGATGCAAGGGTGGATTTTGTTTTTGTCACCCGTCTTTCAAACAAAAGCGCCGCCCAAATGGGCGGCGCAGTGCGTTTAGGGGGAGGAAGATTGTTGTCAAAGCTGATGTCACTTTTGGGCTGAACTTAGGTGTTTTCTGGCTTTGGTTCGGGTTGGGTTTCGCTTGGTGCTGGCGGTGTGACCGGAGCTGTCGGTTGGGTTGATGGGGTGTTGGACGTGTTTGCTTCTGTGCTCGTGGTATCTGTTTGCGGCGCAGGAGACGGGGGGGTCTCTGTTGCGTGTTCTGTCGTTGCTTGTGTAGGATCAGACGCAGGTGCGCCTTGAGGTGCGTTGGCCGCGTCGGCGGATGGTGTTGGTTGCGGTGTTGGTGCTGGTGAGGCAGGTGCCGCTGGTGGCGTTGGGGAAGCGGCGGTTGGTGTGGCAGCATCGGGTGTGGATGTTGTTACGGCACTTTCGGTATTCTTGGTGTCGGTCGATGTGTCTGACGGTGGTTGCGCATTGGACGCAGGCGGTGTGACAGGTGCGACGTCAGTCGGAGTTGCCGGTGTCGATGGGGTTGTGTCGCCGTTCTGTGGCGCGGCATCTTTGGGCGCACTTTTGTCTTTGTCGTCTGACGCAGCCTCAGTTGTGTTCGCAGCCAGATTGGCAGAGGGCGGGGTCGCCGGTTTTTCGTCTTTTGCCCGGTCCGGGCGGATCAGGAATTGATCGCCGAGCGTATCCTGTCCGATCAAAAGGGGCTGTTCGAGGCCGGCCATTTCCAAAAGTCCGATTTCAACGTCACGGTTAATGCCGCGCAATTGCATGCGTGTGCGGATGACTGGCGCGCGAACGCTGGCGCTATTGGCGCTGGTTTTAATGTCGCGATAGCCAGCAACCGGCATGGAAAGTTGCCATGTGATTTTGCGCCCGGTAAGCCCGCTTGTCTTATCCGGGGGGCTATCAAGAGCAAGCGAGAACGAGACGGTCTCACCGGCTTGGTCCGCATCGTCATGATCGGACGTGCTGTCCGAGCCAGCCCCGTGATCCGTGCTGGCAGGGCCAACAGAAAGATCATTCACAAACAGGCACGTTTGTGGCGCAGCCCCCAAGATCATCGAGGGCAGGGCGGAAATACCCCAGCGCGGCAAATCGACCGGTTCATCGGGATAAAGAACGGTGCGACTGCGCAAATTGGCATCCATACCACCCGCAGCACGAGGCGCGCCAGAGGCGTTGGAGGATGCGAGTGACATCAATGTTTTGAGCAAAATTGGGTTCATGCCACCTAGACGTGGCAAAAACCCGTTTGTGATCGGAAATCAGAACAGGGAAGCGTTCGGTCCTGACCTTAGCTTGGGAAGTGCTTGTTGGCGTTCCAGCCGTCGCATTGGCCGCGATGACGCAAAAGGTGATCGGCCAGAACGATGGCGGCCATGGCTTCGCCCACCGGCACACCACGAATACCAACGCACGGGTCATGGCGACCCTTGGTGACGATATCGACTTCCTTGCCGTAAATATCGATGCTTTTGCGCGGCGTTAGGATCGAGCTGGTTGGTTTGACGGCAAAGCGAATGACAACATCCTGACCCGATGAAATTCCCCCCAGAATGCCACCAGCATGGTTGGAGCCAAACACCGGCTTGCCATCTTCACCAAGGCGCATTTCGTCGGCATTTTCAATGCCGGTCAGCTCGGCGGCCTCAAAGCCATTGCCGATTTCAACGCCTTTGACCGCATTGATTGTCATCATGGCCTTGGCCAGATCGGCATCAAGTTTGTCATAGACCGGATCACCCAGCCCAACGGGAACGCCCGAGCAGACAACTTCGATCACTGCGCCAACCGATGAACCATCCTTGCGCAGGCCATCAAGGTATTCTTCAAATACCGGGACGGCTTGCGGGTCCGGGCAGAAGAACGGGTTGTTATCAACCTCATCCCAGTTCCAGTTATCGCGGTTGATTTCCTTGGTGCCCATTTTGACCAAGGCGGCGCGGATTTTAATATCATCACCCAGGATTTTACGCGCAATCGCACCGGCCGCAACGCGCATGGCGGTTTCACGTGCCGATGAACGGCCGCCGCCACGATAATCGCGCGTGCCGTATTTTTCCCAATAGGTGTAATCGGCATGGCCGGGGCGGAACTGGTTTTTAATTTCGCCGTAATCCTTGGACCGCTGATCGACGTTTTCAATCAGAAGCCCAATCGGGGTTCCGGTGGTTTTGCCTTCAAACACACCTGAAAGAATTTTGACCTGATCAGGTTCGCGGCGCTGGGTGGTAAAGCGCGACTGACCGGGTTTGCGTTTTTCAAGGAAGTCCTGAATGTCGGCTTCTGTCAGGTCAAGAAGCGGTGGGACGCCATCAACGACACAGCCAATGGCTGGCCCGTGGCTTTCGCCAAAGGTGGTGAAGCGAAAAAGCGTTCCAAAACTGTTACCAGCCATAAGCCAAAATCCAGAATTCAAAAGGTACGGAAAAACGTATTAAAGTGACAAACGGGCCACCCCGAAAGGCGGCCCGTAAAATCATATCATGTTCAGATCAGGATTTCTGAACATTGATGTCAGGTGCATCGGCCTGTTTCATGCCAACGGTATGATAACCGCAATCGACGTGGTGGGTTTCACCCGTCACACCGGTTGACAGATCCGACAGGAAATAAAGCCCCGACCCGCCAACATCATCAAGGGTGACATTGCGGCGCATCGGTGAGTTAAACTCGTTCCATTTCAGGATATAGCGGAAATCGCCAATCCCCGAAGCGGCAAGGGTTTTCATTGGACCTGCCGAAATGGCATTGACGCGGATGCGATCCGGGCCAAGGTCATTGGCAAGATATTTAACACTGGCTTCAAGGGCGGCCTTGGCAACACCCATGACGTTGTAATGCGGCATGACTTTTTCCGCCCCGTAATAGGACAGGGTCAAAAGCGATCCGCCGTCGGTCATCAGCTTTTCCGCGCGCTGTGCAACAGCGGTAAAGGAATAGACCGAGATGTTCATCGACATCGTGAAGTTTTCAAGCGACGTGTCGACATAGCGACCGCGCAACTCGTTCTTGTCGGAAAAACCGATGGCATGAACGACAAAGTCGAGCTTGCCCCATTTTTCCTTGAGCGTGTCAAAAACGGAATCGATGCTGGCCGCATCGGTCACGTCACATGGCAAGACGATGTCGCTGCCAACTGAGCTTGCCAAAGGACGGACACGCTTTTCCAGTGCTTCACCCTGATAGGTAAAAGCAACTTCAGCGCCAGCAGCAGCGGCAGCGCGTGCAATGCCCCAAGCAATGGATTTGTCGTTCGCGACGCCCATAATCAGGCCACGCTTACCGGCCATCAGGCCCGAGATGTTATCGGTGGACAGGCTCATTTTTCCTCTCGTTCCCACGATCTCTCTCTGTCAGGTGGAGGCCCTTTAAATAAAGCCACGACCGGTACAGGAGCTATTGGTCATTGGGCGCATCCTACACAAAGCAAGGCCAAGGTCAATCTGGCCTGTTATAACGTGTGCGGGCACGCTATCCTGTTGATCAATTACAGTATAACCGGAAAATGCGTAGGGATAAGCGTTTAATGGTGGAAATTCAGAAATTGATCGAAGATCGAACAGCATTCTGGCGCTATGCGCTGATGCGGTTTGTCTATGATAAATCGGTGCAGCGCGCGGCTGGCCTGTCCTATACGACTCTTTTGGCGATGGTTCCGTTTCTGGCTGTTGCGTTGACAGTGCTTTCGGCTTTTCCGGTATTTGATCAATTCAAAGATCAAATCATGAGCGTTGTTTTAAATAACTTCCTGCCAGAAACCGGTGAGCAGGTGACCGACTACCTTGGAAACTTCTTGCAAAACACCGGCCAGATGACCGCCGTTGGCACCATGGTGCTTGGTTTGACGGCGGTGATGTTGCTTGGAGCGATTGAAGGGGCAATGAATGACGTCTTTCGCGTTACAAGCCCGCGCAAGTTGCTATCGCGTCTTGTGGTGTTCTGGGCGCTTCTGACCGTCGGGCCGATGTTGTTGGGGTTGAGCCTGTCGTTGGCGTCCTATCTGTTTGCCATGCGCCATATGGTCGGCGGTGATTTGATTGGCGGGCAACTTGGTCAGCTTACCTTTGTTGCACCGTTCCTGTTATCGGCAATTGCTTTTTCGTTGTTGTTCATTGGGATGCCCAACCGTTCAGTTGAAATCATTGATGGCTTTCTGGGCGGCCTTGTTGCGGCGGGATTGTTTGAGGCGCTTAAAAAAGGGTTCGGATTTTATGTTACCAATTTCCCAACCTATCAGACGATTTATGGCGCGGTTGCCATTGTGCCGATTTTTCTGCTGTGGATGTATCTCACCTGGATTGTGATCCTGCTGGGCGCACAGGTTGCGGCTGCACGGTCGGAATGGCGTGCGGCCCGGGCTGCGGGCCTTATTCCCGATCCGCGCGGGGCGGTGCCGGGCCATATGGAACGCATTATCGCGGTTCTGCGGGTGCTGGAATATCTGCAAAACGGTTTCCATAAGGCATCCAAACCGCCGACCTATCGCCGCATGATGCGTGAGGTCAAGCTTGGTGGGCGTGACTTGAACTGGGCATTGGCCGCCCTTCGGCGGGAAAAGCTGATTGATCGGTCCGAAAGTCATCGCTGGTTGCTATCTGGTAATTTATCGCGACTGACATTGAACGATTTGATGAGCCGTCTGGGATTGTTTCTTGATTATGATCGGCTGCTGGTAGTTCAGTCGGACGGTGGCTGGCCCGGTAAAATGCGTGAGCGGCTTGTCGAGCTTGAAAAAACCAGAGGTTCGGTTCTTGATGTTGAAGTCGGCGCCTTGCTTGATACACCAAAGCCCGAAGACAAAGTCCCTGAGCAAATCAAGCCAAACCGGGATCATCCGCGGCAGGAAGAAATCAGTCAAAATGATATGGCCCAATCGGTGGATTAAGCCATGCCGGGAAATCGAAAGCCCTGTGAAGAATAGAAAATTCGGGCAACGTTATGTGTCCGGATTTTCTGGATGGTCAGTAGATTCCATTTGAACCCGTATCGGTGCATCACTGCTGCGCAGATGAAGGTCGCGCTGCGGGAACGGGATTTCGATATCGTTGTCCTTAAAGGCATCCCAGACGTTGAGCAGAACTTCGCTGATGATGTTGCCGCGCCCGTTTTGCGGGTCGGTGATCCAGAACCGAATTTCAAGATCGACCGAATTGTCGCCAAAGCCACGCAACAATGTGTTGGGACCGGGGGTGTCTTGTACACGTGCGCATTTTCCTGCGGCCTCATTGCACAGTATGATCGCGAAATGCGGATCGCAGTTATAGGAAATGCCAACCGGGACTTTGAGGCGCAGCTTGACGTCTGTGTGGCTCCAGTTTTCGACCTGTGTGGTGATCAGGTCTTCGTTGGGGATCAGGAATTCCGTGCCGTCCCGGGTGCGAACGGCGGTGTAGCGTGCACCAAGGGACTGTATCCAGCCAAATGTTTCACCAATGGCAATGACATCGCCGGGCTTGATCGACCGATCCAAAAGCAGGATCACGCCGCTGATCAGGTTGGCAACAATGCGTTGCAGGCCAAGACCAATGCCGACACCAACCGCACCGCCAAACACCGCAAGGGCGGTCAAATCAACGCCAATCGTTGACAGAGCAAACAGAACGGCAACGGATAGCAAAACAAGTTTAAGGAGTTTGGACATCAGCACCTGAACCGAGGGAGTCAGGCGGTGGACTTTTTTGATGCGTTGTTCAAATAGTCGGGATGAAAAGGATGCAACCCAAAGCAAAACTGCCAACGACAGGATAGCTTTTATAACGCCATAGACCGAAACGCGGAACGATCCGACTTGCATGGCAAGACTGTCGAGCGCTGCGATGGTTGGATCAAGCCAGCCAACGATATTAAGGGCGGCCAGCCCCCATGCCACAGCCGCAATGGTGCGTGACCAGACCGGATCATTCACCACGGCGGCGGCCAGACGAATGACGATCCATGCGTTTAGCAGGCTGGCGACAAGGCGCAGGATATTGTGGCGATATCCGGTTTGAACAGCAATGGCCTCAAGGACCCAGACCAGTACCACCAGCAGCAGGGGAAACGCCAGGTCAGGCAGAACAGAAAACAGTCGTCTGAAACCGGCATAGTGCAAAAGCGGTTTCCAGTTTTGCAACCGGGCAAGCAGGGAGGTCAATGTCGGACGCAGCAAAAGGGCCGGCAGCATCGCCAGCAGGCAGGCTGCAATTTGTATGAGGATTGGGCCGAGAAGAATATTGGCCTGTACCCAGTCTATGGCTTGGTCAATCCAGAGCAAATATTGATCCGGGTTGGTAAACTGTTCCATTGGTGCCCTGATGTGTTCCTGATTTTCTGTTTTGGCTCTTAACGGCAAAACGCTTTAAATCATATGGTAGCACGAGAACGGATTTTCAGGCAGGGCGTTGCATTTAAAAGAAAATTGGAACTGTAACCTGCCACGGTGAGTGCGGGTGTTTTGGCAATTTTGGCACTAAAAAAGCCGGCGAGAAGCCGGCTTTTAAGCGGGATACTATCGGGTGCTGTAGGGGTGCTTTTCCGACCAGTCACGGATAAACTCGATCAATTCATCATCGCGTTCATCGGGCAGCTTGACCGTCAGATGGACATATTGATCGCCGTGTTTGGTGTTGCGGTCATAGGGTGCACCCTTGCCACGCAGGCGCAGTTTGGTTCCGCTGTTGGCGTTGGCGGGCAATTTCATATTGACCTTGCCATTGACAGTCGGGACTTCGATGGACCCGCCAAGGACCGCCTCGGCCAGTGTGATCGCCAATTCACAATGCAGATCATTGCCTTCGCGACGGAATGTTTTGTCGGGATGGACATGTAACTTGATCAGGGCATCGCCAGCCTCACCACCATTCATCCCCGCCATGCCCTGACCTTTCAGGCGCAGGGTTTGTTCGTTTTCACTTCCCGGAGGGATGCGAACTTCAAGGCTTTTGCCGCTGGCAAGGTTGATCCGCTTGGTCGTGCCAATGATGGCTTCGGAAAAATCAAGGCTCAGTTCGTAGGAGATGTTCGGACCTTTGACCTTTTGCGGTTTGCGTTCACCGCCAAAACCACCAAATCCGCCACCGCGACCACCCCGACCGCCTTTGCCGAAAATTTCGTCAAAGATATCTTCGGGGTTCGAGCCTGAAAAACCGAATGGGTCATTCTGGCCAAATCCACCGCCTGCACGCGATTGACCACCGCCGCCACCGCGACCAAAAGGCCCGGTTTCGCGACCATCGGCATCAATCAGACCATTGTCGAATTTCTTGCGACGTTCGGGATCGCCAAGCAGGTGATAGGCGCTTGAAACTTTTTTAAAGCGTTCTTCAATCTTGGTATCGCCGGGATTGACGTCGGGATGAAGTTCGCGCGCCAGTTTGCGATAGACTTTTTTGATTTCGTCCTGAGTGGCGTTTTTTGCAACGCCGAGTATTTTGTAGGGATCCTGCATGAATTAACCGGTTGGATGAACAAAATGGGCGGTGGCACAATTTAAGTGCATGATGCGCGCAATCAGAACCATTTCGTCACAATTTCGTCGGGCACGTTTTATATCAAGCAAGGACAAGTCCAGTGAATGTAGCGGGGCTACGATCAAGGGCTTCGTCACATTGCTCTGCCGCGCTGTATTTTGCCAAACGGCATGCCAAAACAAACAAAATGGCGCTGATTGCGCGCTCCGTACTCTAGCCCGTCTTGGCGAAAACAAGAAAGGCTATTTATTGCTGTGTCCGGATATAAAAAAAGCGGTGCAGATCGCAAGGACCACACCGCCTTTTTTGAAAATCTGGTTTCAGATCAGACGGGGCTGATCAATTCACGACCTGCCAGCTGCCATCCGGTTTGCGGCACGCTGTGCCATAGGCGGTTTCTTCCTGCCCACCAATCATGACAGTCTGCTGGTATTCGCGGCAATATTCCTGCGTTTCGGGTTTCTGATAGGTCCGTGTTGGTGTCACGGTCCCCTGAACGCCGGTATCTGGATTCTGCCAGCTTGATGTTTTGCCTGTTGGCGCGCTTTCAAGGGTTTTCTGCGTGCTTTGGGCCATGATTGCGCGGTCTGCGTTATCAAGTGAACGCCCGACTTCGCTGCCAAGAAACGCGCCTGCCATGGTGCCAAGTGCAACACCGACCAACTGACCTTTGCCTTTGCCAAACTGTGCGCCAGCAACCGCACCGCCAACCGCACCCAGCAAGGTGCCAGCGGTTTGTTTCTGGCCCTGATCCTGAGCACAGCCTGCGATGAAGGCGGTCATGATCAATGGTATGACGATATGACGGAATTTCATGTTACTTCTGCCCATCTTGTTTTTCCTGTCCCAACCGATATGCTCTGAATATACGAACGATGATCCTGTGTTGCCACCCCGTGTTCGTCATCCGCTGTCACTTAAGCCAGCCGATTTTGGATAATCAGAGGAACTTTGACCCCAATGGACGAAAAAAATACGCCAAAAATGGGGCATGAACCCCATGTCGCCCCGTTTGAGATGTTTGACGATTGGTTCAAAGACGCCAAAAGCAACGAAGATGCCTATCCTGACGCGATGACATTGGCCACCGCGGACAAGGATGGCCGTCCATCAGCGCGGATCGTCCTGCTTAAGGGGTTTGATGATCGCGGCTTTGTCTTTTACACCAATTATGAAAGCCGCAAGGGTAGCCAGCTTGCTGAAAACAGCTATGCGGCATTGTGCTTCCATTGGAAAACGGTCGAAAAATGTGTGCGAATCGAAGGTAAGGTCGCCAAGGTCGATGGTGCTGAATCTGATGAGTATTTCGCATCGCGCCCACGTGGCAGTCAGCTTGGCGCCTGGGCATCGATACAGTCACGCCCGATGACCGGTCGGTTTGATCTGGAAAAACGGGTGGCGGAATTTACCGCCAAGTTTGGTTTGGGCAAGGTAGCACGCCCGGATCACTGGGGTGGTTTCCGCCTTGTGCCTGACCGGATTGAATTCTGGGCCGAGGGAAAATTCCGTCTGCATGATCGCAAACTGTTTACCCGTGATGCCGATGATGCGGGCTGGAACACGCAAAAGCTGTTTCCGTAAGGATTTGCCTTTGTGACCCGAACGATAGAACGCGCAAAAGAGTAAATCTTTTGCGCGTTTTTGATTGAGAGGCCTGTTTCCCGGTCCGGTTCGTCTGACTATTTAATCTGTTCGGGCGGGCAGAATGTTTCCTGCAAGACGGCAATGATTTTCATGATGTTCTGATCTGCCAGCGAATAATAAATCGTCTGGGCTTCGCGCCGGGTTTTGACCAACCTGTCGCGCCGCAGCCTTGCGAGATGCTGTGACAGGGCGGATTGTTTAATGCCCAGTTCATTCTCAAGCGTACCAACCGATTTTTCGGCATCGCCAAGGGAACAAAGAATCATCAGCCGCCATTCATTACCCAGCGTTTTGAGAAATTCTGCTGCTTCGCGTGCATTTTGATGAAGCGCTTCGTAATCCATCCGCCAGAGAACCCATTTCCAAATTACATACCAATCTACATCTACGGTCTGACCTTGGTTGGTATCGGTCGGGGTCAGCGTATTTTCGGTCTTGTCTTCAAACAGCCATCGTAATCGGAGCCATAAATGATACAATACACCTTGTAAGCTATTCTATCAGGCAGGTTTACGAAACGCTGATCTTGTTTCTATACAGCGTTGAAAGAACAATTACAGCCGCAATATTTTTGATCTTGAACAAGGAATAGATTGATCAGAAGTAGCAACATAATGGCGATCCTGCGTGATGATGACCCATCAGACGCGGGCACTGTTCACAAGATGACAGGCGGGAGTGAGTGCAATGGCAATAAGAACAATTCTGGCACCAGTAGCCGGTTCGGAAATTGATCGCCGTGTTATGGATATGGCGTTCCGTACTGCAAAGCGGTTCGATGCGCATCTTGAGGCGCTTTTTGTCGCCGCCGAACCACAGGATGCCATTCCAATTGTTGGCGAAGGCATGTCGGGCCTGATCATTGAAGAAATGATCCGGGCGGCGGAAACCGAAACAGGAAAACGCGAAGCCAACGGCAAGGCCGCGTTTGAGGCTGCTGTCGCCACGGCCGGGATCGACATTGCAGAGGCGCCGACGACCCAGTCCAAAGCAACCTGTGCCTGGCGCAAGGACAATGGCCGCGAAGACGAAACCGTTGCACGCCGGGGGCGCCTGTTTGATCTGGTGGTGGTTGGGCGTGATCCCAAAGAAGCTTCTGCGTCGCTGACCTTTGATGCCGCATTGATGGAAACCGGGCGTCCGATCTTTGTCGCCCCGATAGACCCACCTGCGACGATTGGTGAAAAGGTCATGATTGCGTGGAACGGCGGGGTGGAAGCCGCGCGTGCCGTGACGTCGGCCATGCCGCTTTTGCGCACGGCAAAGACCGTCACGATCGTCAGTGTCGGAGATGTTCCTTATGGCCGGGCTAGTGCCAGAGAATTGGCAGAACAATTCCGCTGGCACGGAGTCGAGGCGGCGGTTGTCGAACATACCGAAGGCGGAAATGTTGCTAACACCTTGATGTCAGAGGCAGAAAAATGTGGGGCCGATAGCATCGTTCTTGGCGCCTATAGCCATTCACGGTTCAAGGAAATGATCCTCGGCGGTGTGACGCAGGATATGCTGGCAAAATGTACGTTGCCACTTTGGATAATGCACTGAGTGTTCCGCTGACCGGGCGTCATCATAACCATATGATTTCGCGAAATTAAATTACCTATTCTTTTGAGTGGGTCATAAAGGCGCATTTGGGTGCGCCTTTTTTTTGTTGCATCCGCGAACAAATAGAGGGAGGGTTACGGAAATCTTACAAAGACGGAACCCCGAAAAACGAGGCGTTCCGCATTGAGGAAGAAACGTCTGCTAGGGGAATTGCGATGTTATCACTTCGCGACATCATTGATTTTGCAGCTATGTCCGACGATTTGGCTGACGAATTAAACAGTCTTAAAATTGGTTTGCCCGATCTTGGTGCAGCGGTCGTTGGCCAAGGTGGTGGTGGCGACAATTCCGTTCGCGGCTGCGAAGCAACACCCTGTGCGGCCAACAAATGTGACGGCAAGTAAGCAGGCGACGTGGGTGCGCGGTGATATTGATATATGGCCCCGACCTGATTGTTTGTCTCATGCCGGAAGCTTGCCTGCGCGGGCAGCAGGCCCATTTCCCTATTTCGAGAACAGACTGATCTGATCCTCATCGCGTTTGTTTTTTTGCGCGGTGGGTGGTTCTTCGTGCCATGACAAGACATGGTCAGGAAGCGGGGCCAGCATATGGGCAACCTGTGTGAAGTTTTCTGTAGGATCAAGCCACGCATTGAGGTGATTTGGTCCGATCACCACGGGCATGCGATCATGAATATGGGCAATCACACTCGATGGTGCACAGGTGATAATGGTCGCCTCTGATCCGTTTTCCAGTCCGGCAAATAGAAACGGTTGATGATCGGGAAGCGTTATCTGGTTTTTACGCTTGGACGTGCCGTCTTTGCGCCATTCATACCAACTTGTGGCCGGGATCAGACACCGCCGGGCAAGCAGGGGGCGAAATGTGGGTTTCTGGTCAAGTGTTTCGGCCCGCGCATTGATCAGTGGTGTGTTCAGGCCCGGAACCGTAAGCCCCCAGTGGCGAATTGCGGCTTTGCGTTCGGGCAGGATGACGGCAATCGGGTCTGTGGGGCGGCGCGTGCCGGCCAGGCCTTCAAACGCGGCATCAAGATCGTTCTGGTTTTCGGCGGTTTGATGGGCAAGCTGCGCATCGTCAAATCCGTTGTGCAAAATGCTGCGCCGGATGTCTTCCATCTCCAGTCCCAGTTGCGCCTGAAGGGCGTGGACGTTGTTGTTAAGATCAAATCGGCTGCACATGTATTTGCCTGCTTTGTTGTGCCATCAAGATAATAGCTGCCGGGGGCTTTGCCAAATCCTGCGATGCGTACTACTTAAAACGAGGTCATGCCCCAAGGCCGATAGAAAATTTACCGAAAACAGGGCATTTCCTTCAATGGTTTGACGGGGGATGTTATAACAATGTGATCACATGCAGTCACGCATGCGCACGCCACATAAAGAGCCCGAATAATGAATAATCCAGCCCCGAAAACAGTCGTCCTGACAGGTGCCAGCCGTGGTATCGGTCACGTTACGGTTGGTTATTTTGCCCGGCGTGGTTGGCGGGTGATTTGCTGTTCACGTGAAGCACCGCCGCCCAGTTGCCCGCGTGACCCGTCACTTGGCATTCATATCCGTGCTGATCTTTCCAAGCCCGAAGACGTGGAGTCTTTCATTGCGCAGGCCAATGAGGTGCTGGGCGATGATCCGCTGCATGCCTTGGTCAATAATGCCGGTGTGTCGCCCAAGACGCCCTATAAGGAGCGGCTTGGCTGTTTGAATGGCGATATTGATGCGTGGCGTGATGTGTTTGAGCTTAATTTCTTTACCCCGCTGACACTGGCGCGCGGGTTTGCATCGGCGTTGCATCGTGGCAAGGGGGCAATTTGCAACATCACGTCGATTGCCGGGCACTATGTGCATCCGTTTGCCGGGTCGGCTTATTCGACGTCAAAGGCGGCCCTTTCGGGGCTGACGCGCGAAATGGCGGTGGAGTTTGCCGAACTTGGTGTGCGGGTCAATGCGGTGGCCCCGGGGGAGATCAAGACAGACATGATTTCCCCGGAATATGAAGCACTGGTGCCACGTATTCCGATGAACCGGATGGGAACGCCCGAAGATGTTGCGGCCGCGGTGCATTATCTGGTGGGTGACGACAGTAGCTATGTCACAGGCACGGAAATCTTTGTTACTGGCGGGCAGCATCTTTATTGATCACAGATCGCCGCGATTGGTGGTGATGATGCTGTGGTTCTGAGACGATATGCTTTAAAGGCCAAAGGCAGCCAAGCTTGGCTGCCTTATGCGTTCTGGCTGATGTGAAAGGCCGGGTCGTAATCAACTTTTCCAGCCGGGATCTCATCGATCAGCGGGCGGGCCATGAAATATTCATCAGGCACACCTTCAAGTTTCAAATCGGGCAGGGGGGCAAAGCCAAACCGGCTGTAATAGTTTGGCTCCCCCAGAACAACACACCCGGCGGCATCATCGGCACGCAAATGACGGATGCCGCTTTGGATCAGTTCTGACCCAACGCCGAACCCTTGACGGTCGGGCAGGACGGCAACCGGGCCAAGCCCGTACCATCCACATTCCAGGTTATTGATTTTAATCGGGGAAAAGGCAATGCAACCAATAAGCTCGTCATCTTGTTGAGCAATCAGTGAAAGGGTGAGCTTCCCTTTTTGACGCAGGGCATCAACAATAAGGTGTTCTGTCTGCTGGCTATGGGGTGCTGTTTCAAATGCACCTGCCAGAAGCGCGTGAATCGCCGCGATGTCATGTTCGGTTTCTTCACGAATAAGCATTTTCGTCCCTGCCTGTGACGTAGGGTCTGCTTCCTGCGGACCGTCACCCACGACTATAACGGGAAAATGCGTTTGGGCAAGGCTGTGTTAAACCAGCAAACTTTTCAGCCAGTCGTTTTTTTGTTCAAGGCGTTTGACTTCCATTTCAAGCCAGCCGGTGAAGTTTGATGCTTCGTTGGCGTGTTCTTCGCGCAGGGCCAAAACACGTTCAAGATCAAGCTCGCACACATCCTGAAGGATTTCGAGCTGCTCACGGCGGATGTCATCATCAAGCAGATGCAGATAGCGCATCTTAAGCGCCATAATCAAACGCGATAGTTCACCCGATGTATCACGCAGATTGCCCTGCATCAGTTCGACGAATTTATCGTGGCCCTGTTGGGTCAGGATAAGCTGCCCGTCGGAAAACGCGGCGCTTCCACTGTCTTCCTTGACCAGTCCTTCAAGCTTCAAAAGCTGTAATGAACTTCCCATCATATCAAGCGACGGCCCCATCATATGCGACATGAAATGACGCACGGAATTGGCCAGATCAGCATAACTGATTGGTTTATCTGAAAGGGCAAGTGTGCCGAGTGCGCACAGGCGCAGACATTCTTTGGGGAGCAAGGTTCTATCCGAATACATGGGCGGCCCCTGTTTGATGACAGGAGCGACGTTAACGCGAACGGTTATTAATTGCAACATATGATCTTAAGGGCACTTTAAATGCCCGCGATCATCATCAGCATGAATATAGGCCGCCCTATGGCGAAAGCAAACATTCGGGTCCGATTTGAAGATGTTAGATCAGAACAGTTTCGTCGATGGATCAAAAAAGGCCAGGGCATTTGCCACTGGCCTTCGTTTTCTGATCCCTGACGCACGATCAGGCAGCCTTGGAAATGCCCAGTTGGCTCCAGACGGCAAGCAGCGAGTCGATCAGGTGATCCATTAATTCGTCATTATGCAACGGACCGGGGGTGAAGCGCAGGCGTTCGGTGCCGCGCGGCACGGTTGGATAGTTGATTGGCTGCACATAAATATCATGTTCAAACAGAAGGCGGTCGCTGGCTTCCTTACACATCGCGGCATTGCCAACCATCAGTGGGACAATATGGCTTGGCGCGTCCATCACTGGAAGACCTACTTCACGCATACGTTCCCGAAGTGTTTCAGCACGTTCTTTTTGTGCAATGCGTTCCGCGTTGCTTTCTTTTAGATGGCGGACAGCTGCCAATGCGCCTGCTGCAATGCTTGGCGGGTGGGAGCTGGTAAAGATGAACCCGTTGCCAAAGCTGCGCACGAAATCGACGATTTCCGGTCTGGCCGCGATGTAACCGCCTATGACGCCAAATGCCTTGGCCAGTGTGCCCTGAACGATATCAACGCGGTGCATGACGCCATCGCGTTCGGCAACACCGCCGCCGCGCGGGCCATACATGCCCACCGCATGGACTTCATCAAGGTATGAAATCGCGTTGTATTTTTCGCACAGATCAAGAATCTGGCCAATCGGGGCAATGTCGCCATCCATCGAATAGACCGACTCGAACGCGACGATTTTGGCGCGCTCCGGGCCGAGGTCCTTGAGGATAGCTTCAAGATGTTCGACGTCGTTGTGGTTCCAGATGCGGCGTTCGGCCTTGGAATGGCGCATGCCTTCGATCATGGAATTATGGTTCTGGGAGTCGGAAATGATCACGCAATCGGGCAATTTGGAGCCAAGGGTCGACAGCGTGGTCCAGTTGGCGACATAGCCAGATGTCATCAGAAGAGCGGCTTCCTTGCCATGCAGATCGGCGAGCTCATGCTCAAGCGCGACGTGCAGATGGTTGGAGCCAGAAATATTGCGTGTGCCACCCGCACCGCCACCCTGGCCGGAAACGGCTTTGTCCATGGCATCAAGCACCTTGGGGTGCTGGCCCATGCCAAGATAATCGTTGGAACACCAGACGGTAATTTCGCGCGGCGCTTCCCCGTTTTCCGGATGATAGAGGGACTTGGGGAATTTGCCGACAATGCGTTCAAGATTGGCGAACACGCGATATCGGCCTTCAGCCTTAAGGCCAGAGATCGCGTCTTTGAAGAAGTTGTTATAATTCATCTTTGTTACTTTCGCCTGTCTCTTTGCGACGGAACAGTTTTGCACATCACAAAGCTCTGGTCTTGTCCTGATCAGTGATCTGATCTGGACATGTCGTCCGGCTTGACCGGGTCTTGATGTTTCCCTTATCGGACATGGCGTCCGACGCGGCATTGACCCTTGTCAAAAATTAAAGCGATTCCAGTTTGTTTTGAACCGCACGGTCAGAGAAGGCGTTCCATCTTTCGTTTGTCGATCTCGCCGCAGGGGTGGTCCTGTTTCACGGACTTGGCGTACCCCGTCTCAATTCAGTTGTCAATTTGGGGCCATTGGCGGCATTTGGCAAGGATTTGAACGCATTTCACCCCACAATTATATCAATTCAGACCATAGTTTTAATCAATCGATTTGGGGCGATTTGGTATTTAAGGCTATTGGTCGCAATTTTAGCGGTGTTTTACGGGATCAGACGTGTGGTTTTAGAAAAAAAGCCCGGCGCAAAACGGATTTGGGCCGGGCCTTTTGATATTTTGATCTGTGACGCGACTTATAGGCTGCTGTGCCACTCGGTCAGGGCGGCCTCGACCGCGTCGAACATCGTATGAATTTGATCTTCGGTGATGATCAGCGGCGGGCAGAAGGCAACCGTATCGCCAAGCGCACGCAGGATCACACCATGTTCAAGGCATTTGGCCGCAACGGCTTTGCCCGCAGCACCATAGGGATCAAAAGGTGTTTTCGCACACTTATCAGAAACCAGTTCAAACGCCCCGATCAGGCCGTGGCCCCGGGTTTCGCCGACATGATCGAACTTGTTTAGGTCTTTGAGGCGTTTCTGGAACGGCGACATGACACTGCGGACATGCTCAATAATCCCGTCATCCTCATAGATTTTAAGGGTTTCAAGTGCGACGGCCGCTGCCACCGGATGCCCGGAATAGGTAAAGCCATGGCCGAATGTCCCGACCTCGTCTGATCCCTTTTTGACGGCCTGATAAATCGCCTCATTGATAAACAGGGCCGAAATCGGCAGGTAAGCCGATGACAGCTGTTTGGCGACTGTGATCATATCGGGTTTAAGTCGGAAGGTTTCGCTGGCAAACATCCGACCGGTCCGGCCAAAGCCGCAAATCACTTCATCGGCAATAAACAGGATGTCATAGCGTTTGAGCACTTCCTGAATTTTCTCAAAATAGGTGCGCGGCGGGACAATCACGCCACCGGCCCCCATGATCGGTTCGGCGATAAACGCACCGACGGTTTCGGGGCCTTCGGCCTGGATCAGGTCTTCAAGCTGTTCGGCCAAGCGGGTGGCGAAATCTTCTTCTTCCTCACCTGGCAGGGCATCGCGCCAGTAATGCGGTGTTTCGGTATGAAGAATGCGATCAATCGGCAGATCAAACAGTTTGTGATTGCCCGGAAGGCCAGTCATCGAGGCCGCCGCCACAGTAACCCCGTGATAGCCCTTCTTGCGCGAGATGATCTTCTTCTTTTCCGGCTGGCCAATAGCATTATGATAATACCAAACCATTTTGACTGCAGAATCAGTGGCTTCTGAGCCGCTGTTGGCAAAGAAGACCTTCGACATCGGCACGGGCGCGATTTCCAGCAGCTTTTCGGCAAGATCAATCGCCGGATTTGTGCTTTTGGATGCAAAGGTATGATAATAGGGCAGGATGTTGAGCTGCTTGGTGGCGGCATCCACCAGTCGTTTCTCGCTAAAGCCAAGCGACGTACACCAAAGACCTGCCATGCCTTCGATCAGTTTATGTCCGCTGTCATCGGTGACATAAATGCCGTCACCGCCGGTAATGATGTGCGGACCGGTTTGTTCGTGGGTGGCATGGTTGGTATAGGGATGCAGGTAGCTCGCGACATCGCGGCTGGCATCTGAATTGCCCGGAACGGTTGGGGCGACGGCTGGATTGACGTTGGTGGCGTCGATGGTCATGGCGAACCTCGTTTTGATGTGGGGCCCTGAAACCCGTAAATGCTTTTAAGGCACTTTAATCCCACTTTGATCAGGCGCAACCCATTCCTTTGCACTGCGATAACTTTGCAATGGATTAACCCTTGATGACGAAAAACCGGCCGGAATGATCCGACCGGTTTTGATATGGGGTTTTGATGCGGGTACGCGCGATATTGGCTTAGTGTGACATCAGGACCGGAACGGTCATGTGGCGCAAAAGATGCTGGGTCACACCGCCCATCATCAATTCGCGCAGGCGCGGGCGGCCATAGGCCCCGCAGACAATCAGATCAGAACTTTCGTCCGCGGCCCGCGACAACAGCAAGTCACCAACACTGATGCCCGATGCATTCATGGTTTCCTTTGTGGCATTAATGCCGTGGCGTTTGAGACGGTCCGCAATGTCGATGCCCGGCACGGGCAAGGTATCACGTGCTGCCTTGTTCGGATCGGCACACAGAACCACGGCCTTCTTGGCGGTTTCAAGGAACGGCATGCTGTCGTTTACTGCGCGAACGGCTTCGCGGTATGGTTTCCAGGCAATCAGAACCCGTTCGCCGACCGTGGCAAACTTTCCGACATAGGGCACGATCAGAACAGGTGTGCCAGAGGTCAGAACAACCTTATCTGGCATTTCAGAGACAGAGCACGGATCACCGCTTTCCGGGTCGTGCTGTCCTAAAATCGTCAGGTCATGGTGGCGGGCATACATTGCTGCCGTATCGGCAAGTTCGGTTGCGGCACAGGTTGTTTGTTGCCAGCTAAATTCAATACCGGCATCTGTGCAGGCGGTTTCAAATACGCCTTGCGCCACTTTGCCCTGATCGGCCATTGCTTGACGTTGCTGAGCGATGATTTCTTGTGGAATTTGGACTTCCATAAAGCGCGGAATATCAGTCACAGGCAGCAGGAACAGACCTGTCAGATGGGCCTTCTGCGCCTTTGCCACCTTCAGCGCGACGGCAAGGCGTTCTGTGCAGGCAGGCGAATTGTCGATGTGAACAAGAATATCCCGATACATGAGACTGTCTCCATTGTACGGCCCGTCATCTTCACCAGAAGGGTGAGGATCGCACGCGGGTCCTTTCGATATGGAATAAGCATAATCTCGGGTGTTTTGCGCGTCTTTGCTCTATCTCAAATTGAAGAATTTAAAACGACTTTATGGGGCGTATGTGCCGCTAACCATCCGTGCCCGGCTGGGTCATCGGGATGACTTTTTCCATTTCCGGGGTGTCGGTGCCAGTTGACGGCACCATCCCTTGTGGTGCTGGCGGTGTTTGGGGTGCCATTTGGCCGCCCATGTTGCTGCCGGGCATATTGCTTATGGTTGGGTCGGACATCGGGATGTTCATCGCATCGCCCGACAACATTGATAGACTTTTATGCAGTTGCTGGGACAGTGGGGCCCAGTTTTTCTGCAAGGTGGCGCAGGATGCGGCATCGCCTTGCTGAACGCAGCGTTGCGCCATGCGATCCAGAATGCCGAGCGCAATGCGGGCCTCGTCAATTTGCTGTTTCTGCATTTGATCGAGCATTTTTTGATTTTGGTCTTCCATCATCACCAGATTGTCAGACTGTGTTGCGACCGATCCGGCGGTTGTCCCGGTTGGGCCCGCCATGGATTTGGGTGCGCTATTGGCTTGCGCGTTGGACGGGCCCCCCCATGGGGTGACGATGGTCTGGCTATCATTGGCGACGGTGACGGGATCTTCGACCGGTGCCATGCAGGCAGACACAGCACATGTCAGTGCAATCATGGTCAAAGTCTTGGCTGTTGTATGCATCGACATGTCGTGCTCCTTGGACCTGTGGCGTTTTGCCGTGGTCACGCGATCGCGTTGTCCCTAAAACCGGTCGTATTGGATGCTACGACTTTGCTTTTGTTATGGAACATATTGGACTGACTTATCGTGCCTGTCCAGATATGGGCCGATGAAAGCTTTTTGACCGACCAGCGATCTCCTGGCATTACGCTGTGTGTATGTCGGGCGTTGATAATTTCGGTTCGTTTTTTAAGGTGCTGGCGATCCAGCGCATCGTAAGTTTTATCCGTTCGATGTGTCTGAGGTCAGGATGGGTCAAGACCCACAATCTGTTTGGCGCGATATCTTTTAGCACGGTGATACGTTTCAAACCGGGGATGGCAAGATCGGTCGGCAAGCAGGCAAAGCCGCATCCCGAAAGTGCAAGTTGCGCCATTGCGATCAGGTCATCAGATTGCTGATGAATTTTACCCCGGTGGCATTTTTCCAACCATGTGAAAACGGGGTGACTGCGAAGCGTCCCGCACGCGCCGATAAAGTTCTGCTGCAACAGAACATCCAGATCGTCAGTCGCAACGTCATCAGAGGTGCCGTAAATGGCCCAACTGATTTTTCGGACCTCGCGACCGACCAGATGTTCGGGCGGATGGCTGGCGACCCGAATTGCGATGTCGGCGTAGCGTTGTGTCATGTTGAATTCCTGATTGCTCGTCAGCAGTTCAAGCTGAATGTCAGGATGTTCGGCACGAAATCGCGCAAAGCAATCAGGCAAAAGGAAGTATGAAAAGCTTGTCGGGGCGGTAATGCGCACCAACCCGGACGGCGACACATCACGCCCGGAAATGTTCAGGTTGATTACATCGAAGCTGTTCATGATCTGTCGTGCAGGGTGCAGCATATCTGCCCCGGCTTCGGTCAATTGATAATCACCCCGAACCCGGTCAAATAGTCTAGCACCGGTTTCTTTCTCCAGAGCGTGAATATGACGAAACACGGTCGTGCTGCTGACACGTAGTTTCAGGGAAGCCTGTTCGAGCGATCCTGTCTCTGCGATGGCGAGAAAGGACTTCATGTAATTCCAGTCCATCGGCGTAAGTTCCAAATTTGCAATTATGCATTTCAAAATCGCGTATGTATTGCAAATTTGCAATTCTCTATTTCTGTTCCTGCGAAATGCTGAACACACATAACAAAGGGAATTGCGATGATTGGCTACACATCCGTTGGAACGAATGACCTTAATCGCTCTGGTGCATTTTATGACGCATTGTTTGAGTGTTTTGGGGCGGGCCGCGTCATGGTGGTTTCTGATTTTATTGTCTGGGGAAAGAGTGCCGATAGCCCATGTTTTTCTGTCCATGTTCCGTTTGATGGCAAACCGGCAACCGTCGGAAATGGCACAATGATTGCCTTGGCCGCACAATCGCGCCAGCAGGTTGACGAGGTCTATCAAAAGGCGCTGGCGTTGGGCGGTACATCAGAAGGCACACCCGGTCCACGCACCGACGACGGATTTTATGCCGCATATTTCCGTGATCTGGATGGCAATAAACTGAACGTGCATTTCATGGGATAGTGCGGCGTCATGATTTCCGTTGGCTGTTCGTCAGAATGGTTTTTAGGACTTTCTAAATTTCGGGGATGTGTGATGTACCCTCATTTTCGTCTGGTGGGACATCGATTATGTCCCTATGTGCAGCGTGTTTCCATGGTCATGGCCGCATGTTCAATTGATCACGAACGGGTTGATATTTCACTTGAGGATAAGCCGAACTGGCTTTTTGACATCAGCGCTACGGGCAAAGTGCCGGTCTTGGTTGTTGATCACGGGCGGGTCCTGTTTGAGGCCGCTGCGATCTGTGAGTATCTTGATGATTTAACCGGCAAAACGTTGTTGCCACGCGATCTTTATGAACGTGGCCTGCACCGTGGGCTGATTGCACTTGGCGAACAGATATTGTCGCTGACGGCAATGCTGATTTATCAGGCGCCAACGGAGGATGCGGTCGATGCAACGGTGGCACAGATCACCCAACGGTTTGAAATACTTGCCGACCATGTTGGGACGAAACCCATGGAGGTACAGGGCCGCCTTGGTCTGCTTGATTTTGTTTTCGCAACGGTTTTTCGACCGTTTCCGTTGCTTTCGGTTGGGTTGAGCCGGGATTTTTATGCCGGAATGGATTGTCTGAAAGACTGGTCGATCAAGCTTTCGGGGCACGACATTATCCAAAATGCCGTGCCCCGAAGCTACTTTGCGGAAATGCAGAAATTCATTGCGACGAAGGAAGGATATCTTGCCCGCCGGTTGGCGGTGCTGCCGCCTGTGCATTTGTCTTATAGACAAGACGCTGGTTAGAGACTGTGCCTGTTTATGTCAGTCAGATACGTGTCGTGCCACCATGGCGACAATGGTGGCAAAAAGTTCGTTTTTCGCCTGTTCCTGTGTGATTTCACCGGTTGCCGCCGCGTAGGACAGGGCCTCTGCCGCGCCAAGGAACCCCCATAGGCTGGCCGTTGATACGGTGCCGCTGGCACAAAAAGGGGCAAGAATATTGCGGCATTTTTCAAGGAACAGGAGGTTGTAGTCGCGTTTTACCTGCTCAAGTTCTGGCGACCCGGCAAGTGCGGAAATGACACCTGATATTTCACGCCCCTGAGACAATACGCAATCAACATAAGATGATGCAATCACCCACGCCTTGTCGTTCAGGGTCGTCGCACTTGCCTGAAGGGCGGCGTCAAGCACGGCGGACTGGCGCATATCGTAATCCTGATACAGGGCGATCAGCAATCCCGATCGGATGCCAAAATGATCATAGACAACCGGCTTGGTCACACCGGCCTGCTCGGCAAGGGAACCAAGGCTAAGTGCCTCGGTTCCTTGCCCACGCACCATTTGCCACGCGACATCCACAAGTTGACGATATCGATCCTCCCGCGAGAGCCGTTTGCGCGGTTTGTGGCGGGTTGGAGAATTATTTGCGCTGGTGCTTGACATCTTTATATACCAAACGTAACTTACGAAAAGTAACTTACTAAAAGTATATAGTGATTGCCGCCCTGAGGCAATCGGTTAAGAAGGAGATCTGTCATGCATGCACTTGTGGTTGTTGCACATCCAAATACCGGTTCGTTTACCCATGCTGTTGCCAATCATATCGGCAAGGGCATTGAAGATGCCGGATCGGACCACAGTTTCGAACTTGCCGACCTTACGGCAGAGGGATTTGATCCGCGATTCAGTTTGGGCGATGTCGCGGGGTTCGACCTTGTCACGCCTTATCCCGATGACGTCATCGCCGAACAACAGAGGATCGACCGTGCCGATACGCTGGTTCTGGTTTTTCCGATCTATTGGTGGTCGATGCCCGCCATCATGAAAGGGTGGATTGACCGTGTGTTCACCAATGGCTGGGCCTATGAGGACATAGACGGCGAAAAGGTCATTAAAAAGCTGACCCATTTGAAGGTTCATCTTGTCGCCATTGGCGGTGCCGGTTTGGGCACATTTGCCCGGCATGGGTATTTCGGCGCGATGAAGCTGCAAATCCATCAGGGTATTTTTGATTATTGCGGCGTTGAGGTCGCGTCATCCGAACTGATGTTGCTGGCCGATGGTAACGATCCGGCCGCACACCTGAAAACCGCGCATGACCTTGGGGCGGCGATCCCGGCCAAGGTGGCGCAACCTGATCTGGATATGGCGGGATAAATCCCGGTTCTTCTACCCCGGCCGTCACAAGGTGAAAAACAAAACGCCCGCCAAAATCTGGCGGGCGTTTGAATGTGTGCTGTTTGGCTTCGCTTAGTCGTGCTTGCCGCCATGTGCCTTGGACCAGCCAATCGGATCGGCAAGGAACGAGCGCACCCCTTCGATGGCGTCTTGGCTGAAATATTCGCCTTCTTCGGCAACGGCCAGAACGTCCGCCCAGGTGGCAAGATAATGCATTTCGATGTCGTCTTTGCGCAGTTCTTCAAGCGCACCTTCGAAGATGTCATAGAAGAACACGACAAAGGCGTGTTTGCATTCCCCACCGGCGTCCCGGATGGCATTGACGAAATTGACTTTCGAGGCACCATCGGTAGCCAGATCTTCGACCAGAAGAACGCGCTGACCTTCGTGGATGTCGCCTTCGATGCGGGCCTTGCGACCGAACCCTTTGGGTTTTTTGCGAACATACTGCATCGGCAGGTCCATCACATCGGCCAGCCATGCGGAATAAGGGATACCCGCCGTTTCACCACCGGCGACGGCATCAAATGCCTCGTAACCTGCTTTGTCAGAAACCTGACGGGCGGCAAGCTCAATCACCTTGCGGCGTGCGCGCGGGAATGAAATGAGTTTGCGGCAGTCGATATAAACCGGGCTGGCCCAGCCAGACGTCAGGATATAGGCTTCTTCCGGACGGAAATTAACCGCTCCGATATCTAGCAAAATCTTGGCAACGGTTTTGGCAGCATAGGAACAATGCGCGGTCGGCGATGGGGTGGTCATGGCAGCTTTACCCTCTTTGGCTCGAAGATTTGCCGACCTCATAACGCTTTTGACAAAAAAGCGCAAAGAAAAGCCGCTGTCCATTTGGTCAGGTTAAAGCCGGGTTTTATCTGCTTGCCGGTCGGTATTGCGTGTTCGTGCGAACATATGTGGCGTTCACCGATCAAAATATTGTTTAATCACGAAGCTTTACACTTGATCTTGCACGACACCTTAGCTTGTCACGGAGCATCAGGATGACCCACCAAAGACGCCGTCGTCTGATTAAGGCCCGCCGCACAGGGCTTGGCCTGATTTTTGTGATGGCGATATCAATGATTGCTGGCATGACCGATGCGGTCGGGCTTCTGATGGCGGGGAGTTTCGTTTCCTTCATGTCGGGCAACACCACACGTGCCGCGATTGACATCGCACAGGGCAACTGGGGCCATGCGGCGATACTGCTGGGGGCCATTGCCTGTTTCGTCGCCGGGAACGCACTGGGCGTGATTGTTTCGAGTAGTCTTCGCAAACGATTGGCCGGATTGCTCGGGTTTGTTGCCGTGTTGCTGTGTCTTGCTGCGCTGTTGCCAATGGAAATTGACGGGACGGCGGCATTCTATGTCGTGGTTCTTGCAATGGGCATGATCAATGCCACGGTCGAAACTGTTGAAGGCTTGCCCATCGGGTTAACCTATGTGACCGGGGCACTTTCGCGATTTGGACGGGGGATCGGGCGCTGGGTCACCGGGGACCGGCGCGGGGACTGGATCATTCAGATCGTACCGTGGATGGGCATGATTGTCGGGGCGATCATTGGTGGGGTGCTTTTTGCCCGCATGGGGCAGGATGCCTTATGGGTGGTTGCCGGGATCACTTTGTTAACGGCGATCTGTGCTGTTCTGGTTCCAAGCCGGTTACAGGCCCGGTTTCTGGTGACGACGAAAACACCGAATTACATCCGCAAATGACAGAACCCATTGGCAAAACCTGTGTTTGGGTTTATTCGGTATAGCAATGCCGAATAAAGCTGTGTTGACGCAGCAGGCCTTATAGGAAATGCAATGACCGATCAAACCGGATTGAATGTGACTGTTGCCGATGGTGTTGCGACCATCACCATTTGTCAGCCGGAACGCAAAAATGCCCTGACCAAACCGATGTGGGGCACGCTGGCGCGCATTGCACAGGAATTGTCTGATGATATGGATTTGCGCTGTGTGGTCATTCGCGGTGGCGACGGGGTTGGGTTTGGCGCCGGGGCAGACATTCATGAGTTTGTGCGCGAACGGGCCGGATTTGAAAAGGCGCGCGATTACGGAATGCTGCATGCCGAAGCCCTGCAAGCCATTCAGTCCTGCACGCATCCAGTGATTGCCGCGATTGACGGGCCGTGCATGGGGGCATCGTTTGTTTTGGCCGCCGTGTGTGATTTGCGCATTGCCGCCGACAACGCCAAATTTGCTGTGCCGCCGATGAAACTGGGCGCAACACTTGGGTATCCGGAATTGCAAATCATGCTGGATTTACTGGGCGAGGCAGCCCTGTTTGAAATCCTGCTTGAAGGACAGATGTTTGGTGCCGAACGCGCACGTGAAATCGGCTTTGTTGCCCGCCATGTGCCGATTGCTGATTTTAACGGCGAAGTGGCGACAACCGCCAGTCGGATTGCCGGTGGGGCACCGATCACGCAACGCCTGCACAAAAAAATGATCAACCGCCTACGCCAAGGCGGGGCGATTGATGCGCGTGAATTTGACGATGGATACCGCGCCTTTGACAGTGCGGATTTCAAGGAAGGCTACACCGCGTTCCTTGAAAAGCGCAAAGCGGTGTTTGTTGGAAAGTAAGCGTTAAGCTTATAGCGGAAGGTCCGGCGTCAGCGGCACATCGGTGATGCCGTAATCAAGGCCCATCTTATGCAGTTCGCTGGTGATCTGGGATCTGTGGTGGGTTTGGTGATTGAAAAACTGGATCAGAAACAGTGGGCGGGGCAAATTGCGGGTAATGCCATCAACCCCGGTGAATTCGCGAAACCCGTCCTGCCAGTCGTGATCATCGGATGTGACAAATGCCTCGATCTCTGCATCAAGGTCGCGGCGTGCTTGGCGCAGGGTATCGAAATCATCGGCAACCGTGCCATGCGCATCATAGACCGGGGCCTCACCGGTTTTCATGATGCCCAGAATGCGGATGTCGATATGGACTAGGTGGTTCAGAGTTGCATGAATTGATTTGAAAAACATGCCGCGATCCCTGCGGCGTTCGTCATCCCCGATCTGATCACAAAGCTTAAACAAAACGTCGTTTTGCCAGCGGTTGTAGCGGGCCATCACGTGGCCGTAATCATCAAACGTCATTTTCGCCATGTGCGTGGGGCTCCTGTGGGGCGGGTTATTCTGCGGATACCGGCTTGGTTTCTGTTTTCGTTTCGGGCGTGTTTGGCGCGGTAAAGTCATAGGCAACTTCGGGCAGCTTTGCCTCGGCCACGAAATGCACCATCAGATTGGCAAAAATCGCAAAACAGAGCATTGAAATGGTGACGGGCAAGAGCGTGCCGTCATGAAAATGCCCAATCAACATCCCAGCGACTGCACCGGTGGCAAACTGAATGGTGCCCATCAGGGCCGTGGCCGTGCCACCGATATGGGGGAAATACTGCATGAAGGATGCAGTGGCATTGGGGGCAGTCAATCCGATCATGCCGACTGACAGCATCACCAATGGCACGACACTATAAAGGGTTGGCTCAAACACGTTTATGGCAAAGAACAATCCAATGACGCTGGCAAGCTGAATGCCAGCACCAATCATCAGGATTTGATGACATTCAAGATGGCGCAGCAATGGATTGTTCAGCCGGTTGCAAATCACGATCACAACAACATTACAGCCAAACAGATAGGGGAAGACTGCCGGGGATACGCCGAAAAAGTCGATATACATAAACGGGCTGTCGGTCAGGAAGCTAAACATCACCGCACTGGCACCCGTGTGGGTCAGCATAAAACCAACCGCCTTGCGCGTGCGCAAAACCCCAAGATATGTCCACCAGATGCGCCGTGCCGGTCCCGCATAACGGGGGCGGTATTTGGTGGTTTCGGGCATTTTGAACCAGACGACAAACAGCATCACGCTGCCATAGATCACCAATAAAACAAAGATCGCTTGCCAGTTAAACCAGACCAGCAGCACCGATCCGACGGTTGGCGCGACAAGCGGGGCAATCATCATGATCACGGCAATCAGCGCGAACATGCGCGCGGCTTCCTTGCCGTCATAAAGATCACGCACCGATGCGCCGACGACCACAAGGGCAAAGCCACCGCCAATCGCCTGAATAAACCGCATGACATTCAGGGCGGTGGAACTTTCAACGCTGGTGATGATCGCACTGGTGATGATGTAAATGATAAGGCCGGTCAGTGCGATGGGACGGCGGCCAATGCGGTCAGACACCGGTCCGCCAATCAACTGGCCCAAGGCAAACCCGATAAGAAACGTACTGATGGAGACCTCAACCGCGTGGGTTGTCGCGCCAAAATCATCCGCCATGGCGGGGATTGCGGGCAGATAGGTATCAATTGCGAACGGGGCCGTCGCAATCAACGCTGCCAGCAACAATGCCAGACGTTTTGGGTTTAACTCGGTGTTTGGCGCGTTGCTGGCCATATCATTCCATTCCGTTTCATGAGGTGGCAGGTGGGGAGCAGGTTTCCCGATGTCCAGATCAGAGCATGATTTCAACTTGCCAACGGAGGACGGTGAGGATGCCGTCAGCGTGAGGCAAGCAGGATGAAGGTGGCCGTGGTGTGGGGCTCTGGAAATTATCGGGTAACAGCAACCTGAAACGATTCAAGCTGTTCATTATCCACAAAAAATCCGTTCTTTCCAGAGATGGTAGATATGAACAGCAGTATGGCAGCCATGCAGGCCATTGATCGTAAACGCACAAAGGGCGGCATCCGTTGGAATGCCGCCCTTTGCGTTACAATGTATTTGGCAATTTGAATTGCAGATCAGCTCACCCGATCAATGGGTCATGATCCGTTCAGGACCCATCAATGTATTTGGCAACCAAGTTGAGATGACCGGAACATAGGTGATCAGGATCAGGAAGCCGAGAAGGATCATCAACCACGGCAATGCCGCCTTTACGACCTTGAGCAACGGCATGCCCGTGATCCCGGATGTCACAAACAGGTTCAATCCGACCGGCGGGGTGATCATGCCGATTTCCATATTGACCACCATGATGATGCCCAGATGGATTGGATCGATGCCAAGCTGCATGGCAATCGGGAACAGGATCGGTGCCATGATCAGAAGGATCGCCGAGGGTTCCATAAAGTTGCCAGCAATCAGCAGCACGATATTGACAACAATCAGGAAGCCCCATGCCGGAAGTCCCCAGTCGATAATGGTTCCGGCAATCGTATGAGGAATACGTTCCGAGGTCAGAACATGAGCAAACAGCATCGCATTGGCGATGATGAACATCAGCATGATCGTGACTTTTCCAGCCTCAAGCAGGACCTGACGGATGTCCTTGTCAAACGGGATCAGTGCGATTGCTTTGCCCATTTTCGGCAGGTTATAGGCAAGCAGGCTGCCAAAACCGGTGTTGCCGTTTTCAGGCACCCATGACTGTTCCTTGATCGGGCCCATGTCACGGTAAAATACCACGGCAACAATCATGGCATAGAAGGCTGCAACAGCGGCGGCCTCGGTCGGGGTGAAAACACCACCGTAAATACCGCCCATGATCAGTACTACAAGGAACAGTCCACCAGATGCCGACAGCAATGCGCGGCCCCATTCGCCAAGGGTCGGGCGTGGCTGGCTTGGGAGTTTCTTGACGCGTGCGACGATGTAAATCGCAATCATCAACATCAGGCCGACCATGATGCCCGGGATCACCCCGGCAAGGAACATGCGGCCAACCGAAACCTCGGTCGCGGCGGCATAGACCACCATAACGATCGATGGCGGGATCAGAATGCCAAGTGTTCCGGCATTACAAATCACACCAGCCGCAAAGCTTTGCGGATAGCCTGCACGCACCATCCCGGCGATCACGATGGAGCCGATGGCAACAACCGTGGCCGGGCTGGAGCCCGAAACGGCGGCAAACAGCATACAGGCCAGAACTGATGCCATGGCCAATCCACCGGGGAACCAGCCAACCGTATCAATGGCAAAGCGGATCAGACGACGGGCAACGCCACCGGTCGATAGAAACGCCGATGCCAGAATGAAATAAGGGATGGCAAGAAGGGTGTAATGTTCCATCCCGCCAAACAGCTTTTCCGCCAGCGTGGCAAGGCTGTCATCGCCAAACAGCATAATGGTCGCAAGCGACGATACGCCAAGTGAAATGGCAATCGGTGCGCCCAATGCCATTAAGCCGAACAACAGGATAAACAGGAATGCAATTGTCATGATTTTGTGTCCCTGCCTGACTTATGATTTAGGCGTGGCAGAAGCATTTTGATCATCGTCACTGCCGTTTGGGGCAATCTGATCAATCGCTTCGCGGGCTTCGTCAGCCAGATTGAAACCAACCTGCTTGCCGGTAATGATCCGCCAGCCAACCTGTGCCAGACGGAAGGCCAAAAGGGCGGCACCGACCGGCATGATCAGATAGACGAACCACAGCATGACCGGGCTGTCTTCGGCCTCCATTTCAAGCATGTGGTTGAAACTGACGAGTTCCCACCCGCCAATGATCAGCCAGCTTGAATAAAGGAGGCCTGCGCCAACAACGATAAGCCCAATGACACGCTGGACCTTATCGGGGAACAGGCGCACAAGCGCATCCACCCCGATATGCGATCCAACCTTCACCCCATAGGACATGCCAAACAGGATCAGCCAGGCAAACAGGAATTCGGTGATTTCCAGAGCCCAGGTCAGGCCGGAATTAAACACGTAGCGCATGACGACATTCACAAAGGTAAGTGACGTCATGGCGGCGAGCAGGAGGGCAATTAAGCCCTCCTCCAGCCGGGTAACGACCGCTGAAATCATCAGAAACGGCCCTTTTCCAAATGTAGGGAAAGAAGAACGGATCAGTTACACGCCGCAGCTGCGTCGATGATGTCCTGACCGATGTCGTCGGAGAATTCCGCCCAAACCGGTTTGACGGCATCCTGCCATGCGGCGAAATCGTCACCAGACAGTTGCTGAACTTCGGTTTCACCCGAATCAATGACGGCCTGACGCTGTTCGGCGGTCAGTTCAGCCGACAGGCTGTTGGCATAGTCGGATGCTTCGTTCATGGCCTGGGTCAGGCCGTCACGGATTTCCGGGTCCAGACCGTCCCACCATTTGGTCGAGGTGACGACCATGTAGTCCAGAAGACCATGGTTGGATTCGGTGATGTAATCCTGAACTTCGAAGAATTTCTTCGAATAGATGTTCGACCAGGTGTTTTCCTGACCATCAACAACGCCAGTCTGAAGGGCGGAATAGGTTTCCGAGAATGCCATTTTCTGTGGCACCGCATCGACGGCTTCGAACTGTGCCGCGATTACGTCAGACGATTGAATACGGAATTTCAGGCCTTCGGCATCGGCAGGATTGTTGAGCGGCTTGTTGGCCGAAAGCTGTTTGAGGCCGTTGTGCCAATAGCCAACACCGGTCAAACCCTTGTCGGACATGGCGCCCAGAAGTTCCTGACCTTTTTCACCGTTCTGGAAGCAGGAAACAGCATCCATGTCTTTAAACAGGAACGGAAGGTCATAGACCTGAAGCTTTTTGGTCCATTTGCCAAATTTCGCCAGCGACGGTGCGCCGAACTGAACATCACCCCGCAGGATGGCGGCAAGAACCTTGCTGTCATCAAACAGCTGCGAGTTTGGGTAAATTTCAATTTTAACTTTGTCGCCAAGGAGTTCCTCGGCGCGTTTTTTAAAGAATTCCGCACCCTTGCCTTTGGGGGTGTTCGGCGCGACCACATGGGCAAACTTGATGACTTCCTGTGCGGATGCCATGCCGTTCATGCCAAGGATTGCGGCCGTTGCAACACTGGCTGCGAGGATTTTCTTGCTGATAAGACGCATCAAAATGTCTCCCTATAAGTTTTGTGCGTTTTCCCGGTAGCGCGCCTTTTGTCGGCGTCGTTTTGAAACGCCGTGCGGCGCTGGCCTCTTATCAGCAAGGCGCGGGCCAGTTTTTACGGTTGCCTATAAACTACATGAAAACAACCGGTTAGGGGTGTTGATGCAAGTGTGCGATGCAGCATAAGTGACTGTTTTTGTTGGGGATTTCGCACATCAAATTTCACGAATGTGTGAAAATCCACACATGCAAGTGGGGAGATGATGTGTACGTATTTCTGCGATGATGTGGATGGGCTGGGATAAACAAAAACCCGCCTTATCGGGCGGGTTCTGCATCGTTGGAACTGCGGGGTTTTCTGAAATCAGCGGGGGTAATGCCGTATTTGGTCAATTTGTCATAGAACGTCTTGCGCGGCAGGCCAAGGGTCATGACCGTTGCAGTGACATTGCCGCCATGTTCACGCAGGGCTTCGCAAATCACACCTTTTTCAAAGGCATCGACCTGTTGGGGCAATGACGCGATTTCTGTGTTGCTGTCGTCCTTGCCATTGGCCAGTGGA
Organism: Thalassospira lucentensis MCCC 1A00383 = DSM 14000; assembly: GCF_000421265.1. Classification (GTDB taxonomy): domain Bacteria; phylum Pseudomonadota; class Alphaproteobacteria; order Rhodospirillales; family Thalassospiraceae; genus Thalassospira; species Thalassospira lucentensis. The sequence goes on from NZ_ATWN01000009.1 coordinate 58,801, forward strand.
TCAAGCCCCAGGACCCGGCGTTCTGCGGCATTTCGCAGTTCGCGCACATTTCCCGGCCAGTCATGGGCGTTAAATGTTGCCTGTTCGGCCGGGGTGATCGGTTTTGTCGGACGGTCAAATCGATAGGCGGCATCGCGGGCAAAATGTTCAAACAACAATGGAATGTCGTCCTTACGGTCGCGAAGCGGCGGGATATGAAGTTGCACGACGTTCAGGCGGTAATAGAGGTCTTCGCGAAACTCCCCGCGTGAGGCGGCATCGCGCAGATCAATTTTGGTGGCGGCAACGACGCGCAGATCAATCGGCTGGATGCGGTTTGAGCCCAACCGTTCAAGGGCGCGTTCCTGTAAAACCCGCAAAAGCTTGATCTGAAGGGCGAGCGGCATGCTTTCGATTTCGTCGAGAAACATGGTGCCCTTATCGGCAAATTCGAATTTTCCGATGCGTTTGTGATCCGCCCCGGTAAAAGCCCCGGCCTCGTGACCAAACAGTTCGGACTCAATGAGTTGTTCGGGCATTGCCCCGCAATTCACGGCAACGAACGGACCGCTGCGCCCCGACATTTCATGCAGGTTGCGTGCGATGACTTCCTTGCCAGATCCGGTTTCACCATTGATCAGCACATGGGCATTGGTCGATGCGACATTGCCAATCAGGGTGCGCAGTTTTTCCATCGCCGGGTTTTGGCCGATGAAGCCCGATACATTTTTGCTGTGGCGGGCCAGTTCGACCTTAAGCGTCCTGTTTTCCAGAACCAGTTGCCGGTGGCTGATGGCGCGTTTGGTGATGTCGATAAAAAGATCGGGATCAAATGGTTTTTCAATGAAATCAAAGGCCCCGTCATGCATGGCGCGGACAGCGGTTGCGATGTCACCATGTCCGGTAATCATGACGATGGGCATTTCGCCGTCAATTTTGCGGGCTTCGGTCAAAAATTCCAGACCGTCCATTTTCGGCATGCGGATGTCAGAGACAACAACGCCCGACCAGCCTTTACGCAGGCGGGCAAGGGCGGATAGCGCATCGGCAAAGACCTCAACCCGGATATCTGCCAGTTCGAGTGTCTGCTGTGCGGCTTCTCGCACATCGGCATCATCATCAACAAACAGAACGCAATGGGCGGTGGTTTGCACTGGCTTTCCTTCGATCCGTTTCAAAGATCACGCGGCCAAGGCATATCCAATGCGTGATCTGTTATGAACTCTCTGATTGATGCGGAGTTTCGATCTGTTTATCAGTCGAAGCGTTTTGCGTCGAGTGCCAGTTATCGCCACTGTCGGCGGTGACCGCATCGTAACGAAGTTCGATGATAAAGGATGCGCCGCCATTTGGGCGGTTTTTCGCACGAATGGTGCCGCCAAAGCTGCGGATGATGCCATAGCAGATAGACAACCCGAGTCCCAAACCGTCACCGAATGGCTTGGTGGTAAAGAACGGATCAAACAGTTTGGGCAGGTTGTCGGGCAGGATGCCGTGCCCATTGTCCTTGATGCTGACCAGCAGGCGGTCGTCGCCCTTGGTGATGTGGACTTCGATTTTTGCGTCTTCATCACTCGGGCAGGCATCGGCGGCATTATTGAGGATGTTGGTAAAGACCTGAATAAGCTGGTTGGGTTCTGCAATGACGGGTTTTAAGTCCGGGGCGTAGCTGAGCACGATGTTTGATGCGCCGGTGCGACCGGTTTCAAGTATCAGGTCAATGGCCTTTTGCATTTGTTCATGGACATCAACCGGCTGATTGTCCTGTTCGGGACGGCGGGCAAAGGTTTTAAGGTTGCTTGTGATCCGTCCCATGCGGTCTGTCAGTTCGGAAATGCGTTGCAGGTTTCGGTTGGCCGTATCGCTGTTGCCGCGTGATATGAATTTAAGCGCATTTTCGGCATAACTGCGAATGGCAGTCAGCGGTTGATTGATTTCATGGGCGATGCCCGCCGACATTTGGCCAAGGGCGGCCAGTTTGCTGGTCTGGACCAATTCGGTTTGGGCGGATCGCAGGGCATCTTCGGTACGTGACCGTTCGTTAATTTCCTGTGCCAGACGCAAGTTGGTGCTCATAAGGTCGGCGGTGCGAAGGCGGACCTGACGTTCAAGTTCGCGTTGTGACCAGTCACGGATTTCAAGTTGTTCAAGCATCGTGCGACGGCGTTGCAGGATGATGAAAACCAGCCCGGCAAAGATGACGTGGGCGGCACCGGCCATTAGTCCGGCACTAAGCGTTGAGCGATCCAGAACCGACTTGTCGGTCAAAAGAAACATCCGCCATCCTTGCTTGGGAAGGGAGCTGCTGGTCGCGAGATATGTCGTCTTGCCTAGGTTGGTCTTTGTTGACGATGGTTCTGCTTTTTCCGCACGCTCCGCTGGTGGCATGTCGGACAGGTCTTTGGGAATGGTCGACAACGTCAGAACAGAAAGTTCATCGCCCTTGGGCCATTGCCCGTCGGTCAGAGGCATCAGTTCAAGAGGAGAATCGCCGTATTTACGCGATGCGATGATGCGCGGACGATTTTTGGCGGGCAGGTCTTCGAGGGTGCGAAAGCGCCATTCCGGACGAGCTGATATGATGACGATGCCGTTTTCATCCGTGACAAGCACGCTTTCTCCACCTTTGGTCCATCGCTGCAGCAATGTATCAAGGTGGGTTTTAACAACCATCGCCCCGTCAAACGTCACACCATCGGAGCGCACCGGATGGGAAATATAGTAGCCCGGAACGTTCGATGTGATGCCAAAGGCAAAGTAATGGCCGGTTTCGCCGCGGCGGGCTTGCTGAAAATAGGGCCGGAAGGAGAAATTCCGCCCGATAAAGGACGCGTCACTGTTCCAGTTGCTGGCCGCAATGGTCGTGCCGTCACGGTTCATGAAATAAATGTCGGATGCGCCACTGTCGGCAGCAAGTTTTTCCAAATAGACATTTACCTGTGCGGCATTGGCGGGGTCGGCAAAGGTGGCAAGGTTGAGGATGCGGTTATCAGAAGCCAGCGTGATCGGCAGGTATTCATGTTCCTTGATCGCGCCCTGAAGGTTGGAACGATATAGTTCCAGTTTGTTGCGGCCATCTTGCGCGATATCGACAAGGCGGGTTTCGCGCCAGAACTCGGTCACGGTCCAAACCGTTACAGGCAGCAACAGTAGCAATATGCAAAGAACAGCACGCGATGTGCGTTTGACCGAGACTGATGTTCTTAGCATTTCCACCCATTCATTTTTACGATCATCCACCACTTAAGGATAGGTGGTTCCGGGGGATTAAATTACAAATTCATTTCAATTCCCAGATGAAATTTCACAAGTTCGGCCTGACGCTTGATAATCGCTTGATCAGATTGTACCTATCAAGGACGCGACTATGCTGGTCAGCACGGTTTGAAAGCAGGTTTGGCATCCGCCAAGATCAAAAAGCCGTTTACCGTATCAAGAAAGTTTCCCTTGAATGAGCGAACAAGACACACACCTGATTTGGGTTCTGGCCGATGATCGGGCCGGAAACATTAATCAGGCAATCGGCGTTGCCGAAGCGCTGGCACAGCCATTCAAGCGGGTTGATATCGAATATACCAAGCTGGCCCGGCTGCCCAACATGCTGCGTGGTGCGAGTTTGCTTGGTGTCGATGATGGAACGCGTGCGCGTTTGACCACACCCTGGCCCGATCTTGTCATTGCGGCCGGGCGCCGAACCGCCCCTGTTGCCCGCTGGATCAAAAAGCAAAGCCGTGGTCACACCCGAATTTGTCAAATCATGCGCCCTGATAGTGGTGAAAAGGATTTTGATCTGATTGCCGTTCCGGCCCATGACCAGATGCCTGCGCGTGAAAACGTTTTGGAAATCCCCGGTGCGCCGCATCGGATCACGGAAACGCGTCTTTTGATCGAAGCCGATAATTGGCGCAGCCATTTCAAAGGTTTGCCCGGTCCCCGGTTTGCCGTGATTGTTGGCGGCAGTTCAAAGAAAACGACGTTTACCGCAGACATGGCCGATGATCTGATCTCGCACGCAATTGATGCGGCGAAGGCTGTTGACGGTAGTCTTCTGGTGACGACAAGCCGACGCACCGGGCGCGAAAACGAACAACTGATTGCCGACCGGTTGGCACAGTCGGGTGTTTCGTATCATTTGCATGACTGGACATCGGATGCCGAAAATCCGTATTTCGGGTATCTCGCACTGGCCGATGTCTTGATCGTAACAGGTGATTCGGTTTCGATGTGTTGCGAAGCAGCGGCAGCACCTGGTGGGGTCTATATTTACGCACCGGAAGGACTTGCCGCGATACGGCATCAACGGCTGCATCAGGCGTTATATGATGGGCAATATGCCCGACCGTTGCTTGATAGTACCGAACTCGTCCCATTCAAACATCCATCGTTGCAGCCCGCACGCGCGGTTGCCCAGCGGTGTCTTGAATTGCTAAGTGCGCCGGTATCCTGATCCGTTAATCGGGGTGGCGCAGGCTGTTTCCCATCGGGTCGATGCGATCGACCAGAAAGTCAATAAAGGCGCGGATGCGCGTGGCAAGATGTTCGTGGCCGGCAAACATCGCATGAATGAGTTGTTCGTCCTGTGGCGTCCAGTCTGACAGGACTTCGACCAAATTCCCGGTCTTGATGTCAGCCTGAATGTGGAAACGTCCCAGTCTGGCCAAGCCAAGCCCGGAAAGGCACATGCGCCGCATTGTCGGGCCGTTATCGCACATGAAATTCCCCGATATGGTGCGCTTGAGCCTGTCGCCTGTTTCGGGGCTGCGAAATGCCCATTCATTCAAGGGCAGGGGGAAGTTAAACCGCAGACAATTATGGTTCACAAGATCGTCGGGATGATGTGGCAAACCGTGTTTGGCAATATAGTCGGGGGATGCCACGACCATGCGGTGGCTTTCGATCAGTTTGCGGGCCTTAAGCGATGAGTCGGGCAGTGCCCCCGACCGGATGGCGATATCGGCCCGTTCTTCGAGCAAATCAATAATCCCGTCGGTCAGTGAAAAATCCAGTTCTACGTCTGGATAGCGTTCCAGAAACGCCGGGATCAGCGGTTGCACATACATCAGCCCGAATGCAATTGATGCATTGACGCGCAAACGGCCACTTGGTGCGGCCTTGCCGCCACTGGCAACCGCACGTTCGGCATCGTCAATTTCATCAAGAACACGGCGCGCCCGCACCAGATACATGTCGCCTTCTGGCGTGAGTTGCAGGCCACGGGTGGACCGCACGATCAAACGGGTCGACAATCGGTCTTCGATGCGGGTGACAAGCTTACTGACGGCGGATGGCGACAGATGCAGTTTGCGCCCGGCTTCGGAAAAGCTTTTGAGTTCAGCCACCCGGATGAAGGCTTCCATTTCCCCTGCACGATTATCCAACTGATCCTCCATCTTTGAATTCAATTCAAAGGCATTTGTCGCGCATTCCCGATTATCGCGCAACCATTCCATCGTCATATTGGGCGGCAATGGACGGGGTCGAATGCCCCATCACCTTTTTAGCCCGCAGCGTAGTGCGCGCGGGCCGGAGAATGAAAATGCCGCTTGCTTTATTTGCGTTGACGATTGCGGCCTATGCAATCGGGACAACGGAGTTTGTCGTTGTTGGCTTGTTGCCGACCGTGGCAAATGATCTTTCCATTACGCTGCCGATGGCCGGGCTGATCGTCAGTGTTTATGCCCTTGGCGTGACGTTTGGCGCCCCTGTTTTAACCGCCCTTACCGGACGGTTGCCGCGCAAAACCCTGATGCTGGGTCTGATGGGGGTGTTTGTGTTGGGTAATGGAGCCGCCGCACTCAGCCCGACTTATGAGATGCTTTTGGTGGCCCGGGTAATTTCGGCCTTTGCCCATGGTGTGTTTTTCTCAATCGGGGCGACGATTGCCGCCGATCTGGTGCCGGAAAATCGTCGGGCATCGGCAATTGCCATGATGTTCATGGGGTTGACGGTTGCGATTGTCACCGGTGTGCCATTGGGCACATTCATCGGTCAGCTATTTGGCTGGCGGGCGACGTTCTGGGGTGTTGCATCACTTGGCGTGATTGCCTTTGCCGCGATTGCCGTTTTGTTGCCATCAAACCTGACACGTGCGGAACCTGCACGGTTGCTTGATCAGGTCCGCGTGCTGGGCAGTGGTCGTTTGTTGCTGGTGTTTGGCATGACGGCGTTTGGCTATGGCGGGACGTTTGTGACCTTTACTTATTTGTCCGCGGTTTTGCAGGACATTACCGGATTTAGCGAGGCATCGGTCAGTCTGATACTGGTGTTCTACGGATTGGCGATTGCAGTGGGGAACCTTGCCGGGGGCCGTATAGCGGATCGCAATCCGGTGCGTGCCTTAAGCGTGCTGTTTGCGTTGCAGGCGGCAACATTGGTTGTCTTTACCTTTACCGCCGTCTCGCCGGTTTTGGCATTGGTGACACTGGCGGCCCTTGGTTTCTTGCAATTTGCCAGTGTGCCGGGGCTTCAGCTTTATGTTGTGCAACTGGCGAAATTGCATCGCCCGGGTGGGGTTGATGTGGCATCGGCGCTAAACATTGCGGCGTTCAATCTTGGCATTGCCATCGGTGCATGGGTTGGCGGGCTGGTGGTTTCATCGTCGCTTGGCCTGTCGGCAACCCCTTGGGTGGCGGCCATCCTTGTTACCTTTGCGGTCGGGTTGACACGGATCAGTGGTGCGCTGGATCGTCGCGCCAGTTCGGTTCTGCAGGCCACGTGATCGTTTTTCATCCCACCCCATCTGGTGCATCAGATGGGGTGGGTGTCAGAAAGGCTTGTTTTAATTGCCGTTTTGGCGTTGTTTGATCACGTGCCCCACAAAACAGGTTTTGTCCCTATGTCTGCGACCAATGGTGTGATGACTGCACCTGATCTTTTCCCCCGCAAAACGGCGATCCTGCTTTTGGCGACGGTGGCGTGCTGTTTTGCCGCCAATCACGTTGCTGCGCGTCTTGCCTTTGAAAACGGGACGGGGTTGCTGTTGGCAATCTTATGCCGGTCCGGGGTGGCGTTACTGATCCTGATCGCAATTGTTGTTGGACAACGCCATTCCATTCGTCTGCCGAAAAGTTCGGTGCGCTGGCAGCTTCTTTTGGGCTTGATGATCACGATCCAAAGCCTGTGCCTGTATTCGGCGGTTGCGCGCATTCCTGTTGCACTGGCGTTGCTTACGGCCAACAGTTTTCCGATCATCTTGGCCCTCCTGACGTGGGGTTTAGGGGGCGCGCGTCCAACACTGAAATCAACTGCGCTGATGCTGTTTATTCTGTCGGGGCTGGTCTTGGCACTTGATGTGCCCGGTAAACTCGATGGTGACGTTTCGGTCGGTGAAACCTGGTGGCAGGGGATTGCCTTTGCACTGACGGCGGCGACCGCTTTGTCCGTGGCGTTTTGGGTGACCGATCATAAACTTGCGGCCTTGAACGGGTCTGTTCGGTCAATGTTCACCATGGTCGTGGTTTTTATTTCCATGATCATTGCTGGTCTTGGCGATGTTTTACCCGGTGGCATGGCCTTGCCTGATGCAACCCCGGGCTGGTTCGGATTGGCGGCCTTGGTTTTGCTCTATGGTGGGGCGTTTTCGGTTCTGTTCATCTCCGTGCCGCGTCTTGATATGGCGCGCAACGCGCCGGTGATGAATATGGAACCGATTGCGACATTGCTGTTTGCCTGGGTGGTGCTTGGCCAAATGATCAGCCCGATACAGATGGCAGGTGGCCTTGTCGTGATCAGCGGGATCGTGATCCTGAGTTTGCGCAAATCAGCCTGATTGTTGGGCATAGGTCAAAATGCAGAAAAGGGGCCAGATGGCCCCTTTTGTAATGCTTATGAGTGGAAAACTCAGACTGCTTGTGAATGCCTGCCATGGGCATGATTGAGATAGGTATCAAACACGGCACAGACCGCACGGACCAGCGGGCGCCCCGTATTGGTCAGTTTAATGTGCGTGCTGTTAACTTCCACGATGTTATCATTGGTCATTGCACGAATGCGATTGAGTTCTGGTGCAAATCTGTCGGCGGATGTGCCGTGTGTGGCACAGATTTTTGCGACATCCACTGACAGATTGCACATCAGTTCGTTGATGATGTCACGGCGCAGGCGGTCTTCGTTTGAAACGGCAACGCCTTTTTCAACCGCACAGTCGCCGCCCTCAACCGCGCGCTGCCAACGGGCCAGTGCCGGATCATTCTGAGCATAGCCCTGCGGCAGGGATGAGATGGCCGACGGACCAAACCCGATCAGGGCCTCGGCGCGGTCGGTGGTATATCCCTGGAAATTACGGTGTAGTTTGCCGTTGTAGAGTGCGGTTGCCATCGGGTCTGCCTGATGGGCGAAATGGTCCAGACCGATTGCGACATAGCGGTGATAGGCCAGCCTGTTCTGGATTTCTTCATACTGTGCCCAGCGGTCCTGCGTATCTGGCAGGGTTTCGGTCGGGATCAGGTTTTGGTGCTTTTTCATCCATGGCACATGGGCATAGCCAAATACCGACAGACGATCCGGGCAGAGTGTGGCGGTCTGATCGACGGTCTGGCGGATGGATTGAACGGTTTGATTGGGCAGGCCATACATCAGATCGACGTTGATGCCGCGAAGGCCGCGATGGCGCAATCTGGAAATGACGTCACGGACCAGATCATAACTTTGGACGCGGTTAACCGCACGCTGGACATCGGCGTTGAAATCCTGAACGCCAATGCTTGCGCGGTTAAAGCCGCATTCGATCATAGCATCCATCAGATCATCATTTGCCGTTCGCGGGTCCATTTCAATGGCGACTTCGGCCGTGGGCAGGATATCTACCTTTTTGCGGATAGCACCCATGATGGTCCGAAGATCATCGGCCTTAAGGATGGTCGGGCTGCCGCCGCCAAAATGAATGTGCGAGACCGTGAACCTGTGTGTCGGATCAAGCTTGCCCAGCGTGTTTTTGATCTCGGTCAGAAGGGCCGCGACATAGGTGCCAACGGGTTTGTAATGCTTGGTTATTTTGGTGTTGCAGCCGCAGAACCAGCACATTTCCTCACAATAGGGGACATGCAGATATAGCGATAGCGGCTGAAGCGGATTTAACTCGCCAAGCCAGTTTGCAAACACTTTGCCGTTTATGGCGTCATGAAAATGCGGTGCCGTTGGATAGCTGGTGTAGCGCGGCAGGCGCAGGTCGTATTTTTCATAAAGGGCAAGCTGCATAGCGGACATCCCGATTGGTGCGTTCTTTCCGTCTTTTGCATCATTCCAATGACGCGCGCCTTGATGTGCGTCAAGGATGGGGAACGGGAAAACCGTGCCGTTCGCTCAAGGCATGCAAGATGGTGTCTGTGTCATCAATAAAAGCATGGCCATTGGCAACGCCGGTTTGAACATCAGACGTATCACCCGATTTCAGGATCATCACCGGAAGAGATTGGTGATCTTCCCCCAGAAGGTCGACTATCTCCGCGCGCGGACGCGGCCACGCAATGCGATGAACATCAAGGTCGCCGCACAGATCGGGAAAAGACGCCAGAACACCCTCGATCAGCGCGCAGTGCCAGCAATAAAATCGCTGTCCGGGCCATGCCGGATCTTCGAAATCGGGTTTTAGGACAAAAATCGTATCACGCTCGATAACAGGCATGGGGCAGCGCCTTTTTATGGGGGCGAGATGGTGTTTCGCCGCGTGGGTATCGTAGCACTTTGTCAGAGATGCTTGAACGCCGAAATCAGATCGGCCCTAAGAGTGGCCAATCGTTCGCGACCTTCGTCTTCTTCATAGGGTTTTGATTGTCCAACACCCCAGATCGGGCCGGGCCAGGCGGCATCATCCTTAAAGCGGGCAACCACATGGCAATGAAGCTGGGGCACCATATTACCCAGCATCGCGACATTGGTTTTATGGGCATCAAACCGGCTTTTTAGAGCGGCTGAAACGGTGGCGGCTTCGTCGCCCAGCGTTTTGCGGTCTTCCGGACTGAGATCATCATAATCAACAAGATCAGGACGTTTAGGAACAAGAATGAGCCAAGGATAACGCGCATCATTCATCAACAAAACATGTGATAGCGGGCCATCTGTGACCAAGGTCGTATCAGCAGCAAGTTGGGGATGGAGCGAAAAGGCGCGGTTCATGTGGGGACCTCAATCTTAAGCCAAAAAGACGTGTTATTATAACCTGCTCGGCTGAAAGTGTCTTCTCTTGCGTGGTGATATGTGGCAAGTGACCGGCATCACGTCATTTTCATCCGACCCGTCGAAGATGGGGTGATGTGGCGACCGGTTGATCGGGGCGCGTATTGTGCTCTTGATGGTCTTGAGGCGCCAGACAGCCCAAGGCATCAAGTGTCTGATGAACGGCGACATCAAGCGACGTATGGGGTTCGTTACCAAACAGTGCACGCAAACGATCATTGTGCATGCGGGCCGGGTTGCGCCAAAGGTAACGAATTTCCCAGGCTTCGCGGAAGAACGGAACAAATGGGCGTAGCAGGCCAATCATCGTCCATGGAAGGGATTTGATTGGAATATCGGGATTTCCGACCGCGCGTTTGATCGCAGCGATCATTTGTGTCCCGTCGTTGTCCCAATGTCCTTGCAGGTGAAATTGCGCGAAGGATCCTAATACATCGGGCTGATCAAGAAGCCGGACAATCGTTTCGGCGACGTCGGGCAAATACGCCCATTGATGGCCCACGCCCGCCTTGCCCGGATAGGTGATTTCACGAACAGGTTGACCGGCCTTGACCAGACATTGTGAAAACCAGTTGTTGTTTGCGCCCAGTCCAAAAAAATCACCTGCGCGAACAATCAATCCTGTTGCTCCTGAATGAACAGCTCGGCGCATCCGCCGTTCCATTTCCACCCGAATAGCGCCTTTGCGGGTGTTCGGGAGCTGCGGGCTGGTTTCGGTCAGATTGGAAAGTTGGTCTTCATTGAAATTGTAAACCGTTCCGGGCAGGACAATGCGTGCCTTGTTTACGATCGCGGCCGCGATCGTGTTGTCAAGCATGGGCAAAACCAACTTGGACCAATTGCGGTAGCCCGGCGGATTAACGGCATGAATGATGGCATCAACACCTCGGCTTGCATTTAACACGTCATGTCGGCACATGGCATCGCCGACGCGCCAGTCAATATCATCTGCATTGGATTGATCGGCCTTGGGTGGTGTTCGCACCAGTGCACGAACCTGCCAGCCATGGTCATGAAGTGCGGTGGTAATGGCCGATCCGATGCCACCATTGGCACCAATGACAAGGGCGATACGGTTTGAATTTCGGGTCATGATTTTGTCCTCCGTTAATTGGGATGGACAAAGGGTACTGGTCATGTCGGTAAAACGGTATTCTATAAATTGGCATTTATGATATACATAAATGTATGGCAATGCATGAACCCAACTGGGACCTTTATCGGACGTTTCTTGCTGTGTTAGAGCATGGGTCTCTTTCGGCGGCTGCACGCGTGCTCGGCTTGACGCAGCCGACGGTTGGGCGACACATTGATGAATTGCAAGAGCAGTTGGGAATTGTGCTTTTCACCCGGTCGCAATCTGGTTTGGTGCCAACAGATACAGCCATTGGGTTACGTCCACACGCAGAAGCACTGCGATCAACGGCAAAGGCACTTCAACGTGCCGCAAGTGCCGAGAGAGGTGCCGTTCAAGGTACTGTGCGCATCACCGCAGCTGAAGTGGTCGGCATAGAGGTCTTGCCGCCCATTCTGACGGGTATTCGCAATTCATTTCCTGATCTTGAATTTGAGCTTGTGTTGTCAAACCGGGTGGAAAATTTGCTGCGACGCGATGCCGATATTGCGGTGCGTATGGTTGCACCAGATCAGGATTCCCTCATCGCGCAGAAGACCGGCACCGTTGAGATCGGGTTTTATGCGACGACGCGATATCTTGCGCAATCTGGTTGGGCGGATCGCCATGATAAAATTGACTGGTCGGAGCTTGTCAAACTTGACCTGATCGGTTTTGACACCAAGACAGCTGACATTCGATCGATCATTGAAAGAAATCAGCACCTTGGTGATGTGGAATTTGACATGCGTGTTGATAGCAATACCGCGCAGTTGGCGATGATGCGGGCGGGTTTCGGTGTTGCTCTTTGCCAGTCGCATCTGGCTGCACGAAGTGGCGATTGTGTGCGTCTGATACCAGAGTTTTCGGTCGGGCTGGACACGTGGATAACCATGCACGAAGGCCTGCGCGATACATTGCGCTGCCGGATGGTGTTCGATGCCCTGGTTAGGGGAATGAAATCTTATGTGCGCGGTGGCTTAAAAGGTCTTTCCGGGCCGCCTGATGGATCGTTCGGTGACTGACAGGTGACGCATGTGGTTTCATGCGAAGCCACGGCGGCCTTATCCTTTTGCCGCAGTGGCTTGTGGTACTGATCACACTGGTTTGCTTGCGATTTGATTGGTTTGCTCCTAGCTAACAACTGGGTTGGCTTTCATGCCTTACGCAGCAAAAGGAAACCTCAGCATGTTGGATCGAAAGCGCGTCGTTATCGTTGGGGCCGGATTTGGTGGCATGAGTGCGGCCAAAAAACTTGCTGGTAAAGATGTTGACGTCATTCTGATCGACAAACGCAATCATCACCTGTTTCAACCGTTGCTGTATCAGGTGGCAACGGCGGATTTATCGCCGGCTGAAATTGCCTGGCCGATCCGCAGCATGTTCAGCAAATCGCCAAATGTTTCCGTTTTTATGGGTGAAGTCACCGGGATTGATTTGCCAAATCAGCGTGTTCTTTCCGGGAAACATGTTCTGGAATATGACTACCTTGTCTTGGCAACCGGGGCGGTGACGTCCTATTTCGGCAATGATGACTGGGCGTCGGTCGCACCGGGTTTGAAGAATATTACCGAGGCGACCAACATCCGCAAAAGCCTTTTAATGGCGTTTGAAAGGGCGGAAAACAGTCAGGATGAGGATCAAAAACGCCGACTTTTGAATTTCATTGTTGTTGGCGGTGGTCCGACCGGTGTCGAAATGGCCGGGGCAATTGCCGAACTTGCCAAAAAGACACTGTCTGACGATTTTCGCCGAATTGATCCGCGTGACGCGCGTATCATCCTTGCCGAAGGTGGGCCAAGGTTGCTGGCTGCATTCCCCGAAGATTTGTCTGACTATACGCAAAAATCGCTTGAAAGCATCGGGGTTGAAGTGCGCGTTGGGCAGGCTGTCACCGAGATCAGCGCACAAGGTGCGAAAATCGGCGATGAATTTATTCCCAGTGCCAATGTCATCTGGGGGGCCGGGGTTCAGGTTCCTGATTTGCAAGACTGGACGCAAAAGCCTGCGGATCGTGGCGGCCGGATCAAGGTTGAGGGGGACCTTTCTGTTCCCGGTCATTCGCATGTTTTTGTCATCGGGGATGCGGCCCATGTCACGTGGCGCGATGGTTTAACCGTGCCGGGCATTGCACCGGCGGCCAAGCAACAGGGAAAATACGTCGGGCAGCGTATTCTTGATCTGATGAACGGGCGGCAAACATCGCCGTTTAAATACAGTCACGCCGGCAACCTTGCGACGATTGGCCGACATCGCGCTGTTATGGACCTTAATGGCATCAAGCTAAGAGGATGGCTGGCCTGGTGGTTCTGGGGGCTGGCGCATATTTATTTTCTGATCGGGTTGCGCGCCCCGGCACTTGTCATGGTGCAATGGATGTGGAGTTACTTGTTTCGTAAAAAAGGTGCGCGCCTGATTACCGGGCAGGACAGGGAAAATGCGACGGCGGTTGTGCCGCCACCGCAACAGGATACCTGAATGATTGTGTGTGGCCACAAACATCAGGCCGCGTTCTCTGTTCTGTGCTTTACGATCAAGCGATCAACGATGTTGGCAACCTCGCCCTCGGCTTCGGCGATGGACTGACGGGTGCGGTCATCGGCAAATTCGTCATATTCGATGGCCGTGCCGTATTGATCGGTGATCCCGATATATTCAAGCGGGGTGAAAAGAGCACCTTCAACAAAGTTCAGATGCGCAATCCGGCCATCCGGGCCATAGCCGTAATCACCGCGCGATGACAGGGCAACGATGGATTTATTGCCCGTTACCATCGGCCAATAAGGAACACCGTCGCGCGTCCGGTCAAACCCAAAGGTACGACCCACCCGGACGATGTTATCAAGCCAGGCCTTCATCTGGGCGGGCATTCCGAAATTATACATCGGAACACCGGCAACAATCACGTCGGCACGCAGCAGTTCATCGACCAGTGTGTCACTTTGGGCCAAAGCATCATGCATCCAGTCTTCGCGTTGTTCGGGTTTGGTGAATGCCGCATGGACCCAGTCACCGGTGACGGGTTTGGGCGGGGATGCGCCAACATCGCGGTAAATGATTTCATCATCGGGGCGTTGGGTGCGCCAGAGTTCGATGAATTTGGCACTCAGGCGGCGGCTGTGGGAGCCGTGTTGTTTTTGGTCGGACCGGCCGGGGCGGGCGCTGCTGTCGATGTGCAAGATCGTGGTCATGATATCCTCCTAAGGATGATACTTGTTCATCCGTTTTTTGTTCGATGACCAAGACTTGCCTTGTTTTGGATGTTTCGGCAAAATCGAATTCCTCAGTTCATGGATGAATTAGGTTCACCTATATGTCGTTGCCACCACTTGCCGCATTGCGGGCCTTTGAGGCCGCCGCCCGCCATCAGAGTTTTAAAAAGGCTGCGGCTGAAATTGCCGTAACGCCGACGGCAATCAGCCATCAGATACGCCTGCTTGAGGAAACGCTTGGCATTCGTTTGTTTGATCGCAGGCCAAGGCAGGTTGTTTTGACACCGGCGGGGCATGAGCTTTTCCCTGTTCTGCGTGATGGGTTTGCATCCTTTGCCTTGGCGATTGATCGTGTTGGGCAACGCACAAAGACCAGAAGCCTGACGGTGTCGGTTTTGCCGTCTTTTGCTGCCAAATGGCTGTTGCCGCGACTTCCGCGCTTTCAGGCCGAACATCCTGATATTCATCTGCGTTTGCATACCTCACCCGAGGTGGTTGATCTGGCAAGCGGGGTTGTCGATACTGCAATTCGTTATGGTGCCGGGCCCTACCGCGGACTTGTGGCGCAAACCATGTTTGAAGAACGGTTCGTGCCACTTTGTAGTCCGATGCTCGGTTTGAAACATCCCGAAGACCTTAAGAACTGTGCGCTTTTGCATCTCGATTGGCTAAGACCCGATGATCAGACACCGACATGGGAACGCTGGGGCTTGGCAGCGGGTATCAGTGGCTTGAAACTTTCGGGGGGGTTTACGTTTTCTGATGATGCCCATGCCATTCAGGCGGCCATTGCCGGTCAGGGTGTGGTTCTGGCCAGCCGTGAGCTGGCACGCGCCGAACTTGACAGCGGGCTGCTCGTGCAGCCGTTTGGGCCAGTGATCGAAGGTCATACCTACAATCTGGTGCATACCGGCCGCGGCGACCATCGGGCAGAAGTCGAGGTGTTTGGAAACTGGATTGCGAGTGAAATTGCCAGATCACAAGAACATTCAAAACCCGCAGGCGATTGATGATTGACCTAAAGGGTCGCATGCGAAACGATACAGTCTTGATATGTAAAGCCATTGAAGGTGCATTATGCCACGTTTCGCTGCCAACCTGTCGTTCCTGTTTGCTGATCTGCCGTTTGAGAAGCGTTTTGCGGCAGCAGCAGAGGCGGGGTTTGTCGGCGTGGAATATATCGGGGCTTATGATGTGCCGATGGCAACGGCAAAATCGCTTGTGACCGATAATGGCCTTGAGCAGGTTTTATTCAATCTGCCACTTGGCGACTGGGATGCTGGGGATCGTGGGCTGGCGTGCCGACCGGGCCGTGAAGATGAATTTCGTGACTCGGTGGTCAAGGGGCTTGATTATGCGGCGGCGACCAATTGCAAAATGCTTCATTGCATGGCCGGTGTCATGGGCAAGGACGAAGATGCCGGTGAAATTGCCCGGCTTTATTGCGACAACCTGCTCTATGCCGCCGATCTGGCCGATCAGGCCGGTGTTGACATCCTGATCGAACCGATCAATCCGATGGATATGCCGGGCTATTTGCTTAATTCGGTGGAGCAGGCGGCAGTTATCCTCAAACAGCTCGACCATCCACGGCTGGCATTGCAGTTTGATATTTATCACGCGCAAATTGTCGGCGGGAACATCGCCGCCCGTCTTGACCAGTATCTTGAGATCACCCGCCATGTGCAGGTGGCCGGTGCGCCGGGCCGTCATGAACCCGATAGTGGGGAACTGAATTATCCGTTCCTGTTCTATCTATTGGATCGGATCGGGTATGACGGCTGGATTGGCTGTGAATACAAGCCACATGGCAAGACCGAAGACGGGCTGGGTTGGCTGCGGCCATGGATGCCTAAGCCGGGGGCCTAATCGCCAAAGCTATTTGTGGTGTCCTATTCGATCAAAATAGCGCGGAAGTCATTCACATTGGTCAGGGTCGGGCCAGTGACCAGCAGATCGTCAATCTTGGCAAAGGCGCTATAGGCGTCGTTGTTGGCCAGGTATTCGCGTAGATCAATTCCGGCATCTTGGGCCTTTTGCCAACTTGTCGGATCAATGATCGCACCGGCGTTGTCTTCGCTGCCATCAATACCATCGGTATCAATCGCAAGCGCGCTAAGGCCAGCTTGATCGCGAAACTGAATAAGCAGGGATAGCAAAAACTCACTGTTACGTCCGCCGCGTCCGCCTTTGCCACGCACGGTGACCGTGGTTTCTCCACCAGATAGCAACACACAGGGCTTGGCGGCTGGTTGGCCGTGGTTGGCGACCTGATGGGCGATGCCAGCATGCATGATGGCGACTTCGCGGGCTTCGCCTTCGATGGCATCCCCAAGGATTACCGGGTTAAGACCCAATTCGCGCGCGATCTTGGCTGCGGCCTCAAGACTGTCTTGCGGGCGGGCCAGCATCACGGTTTGATGCGCGTCAAAGCAGGTATCACCGGGCTTGACAGTTTCATGGGCGCTATTAGTCAGAAGATCCTTGGCAGCCGTAGGAATATCGATCTGATAATGGCGCAGGATATCAAGCGCATCCTTACCCGTTGTCGGGTCGGCAACCGTTGGACCCGATGCAATGATCGCCGGATCATCACCGGGAACATCAGACACAAGATATGTCACCATGCGCGCCGGGGCGGACGCCTGTGCCAGTCTGCCGCCCTTGATTGCGGACAGATGTTTGCGCACGCAGTTCATTTCCGAAATGGTCGCACCACTGCGCAAAAGTGCCTTGCTGATCGATTGTTTGTCTTCGAGTGTCAAGCCCGGACCGGGCAGGGCCAGCAGGGCTGACCCGCCACCTGAAATCATGCAGACCACCAGATCATCTGGGCCAGCTTTTTTGACAATCTCAAGTATGCGTTCGGCGGCCTTTTGACCCGCCGCATCGGGGACCGGGTGGGATGCCTCGACAATTTCGATTTTCTCGCAGGCAACCGCGTGTCCATAGCGGGTGACAACCAATCCTTCAAGCGGGCCATCCCACGCCTTTTCAAACGCGCGGGCCATATTGGCCGATGCCTTGCCTGCCCCAATGACAATGGTTTTGCCTTTTGGCTTTGCGGGCATGTTCAATGGGATTTGAACGGCTGGATCGGCTGCCTTTAACGCAGCATCCATCATGGCCAAAAGTTTTTCGCGCGCGGTTGTCATGTTTAGGTTCCCTGAGTGGCGTTTTGGTCTGTACCGTCTTTGGGCGGCGGTTTGAATATGTTAGGTTGATTGTTTGTCTGAGGCTGTTTTAAAGAAATCAAGGACCGCTTGCAGGTGATTTGACATCGCCTTTTCCGCCGCATCAGGATCGCGTGCGGCAATGGCTTCGATGATGTCATGATGATGTTCCTGCACCATCCGGTCAAACGAGGGACCGGTCAGATTGTTAAACCGGATTTCCATCAAGGCAGCCTGCAACACATCGTGCAGCATTTTCATTACGTGATAATAAATGATCGATCCTGTGGCCCGGCCGATCATCATGTGGAGCCGATGATCGTCATCGGCGCGGTATTTGGACGCACGGCGCGGATCATGGGCCTGACGGTAGGCAATGCGCAGCAACTTGATGTCTTCGTCACTGGCATTGATTGCGGCGCGCCTAGCCGCCCATGTTTCCAGCGTGCAGCGGATTTCTTGCAGATCACGCAGGTTACTGATGGAATCGCGGACAAGATCGGTCATGGCGGTATCCATGTCGATCCCGGTCGATGACAGGATTTCCGTTCCACCGCCCTGAACCGCGCGTAAGTAGCCGCGGGTTT
The DNA here is from genome assembly GCF_000421265.1 of Thalassospira lucentensis MCCC 1A00383 = DSM 14000. Lineage (GTDB taxonomy): Bacteria > Pseudomonadota > Alphaproteobacteria > Rhodospirillales > Thalassospiraceae > Thalassospira > Thalassospira lucentensis. Next base: position 77,039 of record NZ_ATWN01000009.1, read on the forward strand.
TCAATTTTTGCAGGGCCGCACGCACGGAAACCCGGCTGACTTTCATGGTTTCAGCCAGTTGGCGTTCACCGGGAAGTCGGTCACCGGGCAGGAAAATACCGTCTGAAATCTTTTCAAGCAGCTGGTCTGCGACCTGATCGGCAATCCGTTTGGGACGTTTCGTTTCCTGATCGTCTGGGGCCGGGGGCATTTTGGCAGACGGCATTTTGAGGTTTCTCCAGTCGCGGTTTATCAGCCGATGCTGTCACGAAGTCGTACCGTGTTTTTATAAATGGTCATACCAGTTTAGGGGATGTTTGGGGCGGACGCAAAGCACGATACGCTCAAGACGCATTGTTATGCCAAGGCTTATTGATAATGACCGTTGGTCTTCAGGGTAGATCGGCTTGCATGAGCTTGTCTGAGCGTCGATAAATTGATACTTCAACAGATGTAAACCAACGCAACATACCTGCCCCATGACAGGCATGTTTGGCGATGTCCCGGTTTGCCGTTCTGTTACCGACTTTCAGGAGAATACGCGTGCGTCACCATGCAGGGCCTCTTTTGGGCCAAGATGATCCAGCCCCGTTTGAAATTTTGAACGTAATTGGCAAAGGACATTCGCTTTTTGTTTGCGACCATGCATCGCGTGAAATTCCACAAAGTCTTGGTACGCTTGGCTTGCCGGAAGAGGAACGTAAACGTCATATCGGGTGGGACATCGGGGCGCGCAAAGTAACCGAAATTCTCGTTGACCGGTTTGATTGCCCGGCTGTTCTGGGGGGGTATTCGCGGTTGGTGATTGATTGTAATCGCCAACTTTGGGATCCGACCGGGATGCCTGAAATTTCTGATCAGACGGTGGTACCGGGCAATAAAAACGTGTCGCCCACAGAACATATGAAACGGATCCGTGAGATTTTCCTGCCGTATCATTGGGCGATTGAAGAACAGATTGCCAATTTCCATGCCCATAAAATTGTCCCAGCTTTGATCGCAATCCACAGCTTCACGCCGGTGTTTCAAGAGTTTGAACGGCCTTGGGAACTTGGCATTCTTTGGGATCAGGATGATCGTATTCCAGTTCCGCTGCTGGCCAAGCTGCGCGAACAGAATCCGGGTCTGACCATCGGAGACAATGAACCCTATTCCGGGCAGCAAATGGCCGATTATACCATTGATCATCATGGTGAAGCCGGTGGTTTGCCCTGTGTGTCGATTGAAATCCGTCAGGATCTGATTGATACTGATGAAGGATGCGACAAATGGGCAAAAATTCTCGGCGACGCGTTTGTCGATATTCTTGCCGATCCGAACCTTTATAAGATCAGGAGAGACTGATTTGGCGGCGTTCCAGACGCAAGAACCGGGGTTTTCGATTGGTATCGAAGAGGAATTCTGGCTTGTTGATCGCCAAAGCCGCGATCTTGCAAATGATCCGCCAGCGGACTTTTTAAAGGATGCCAAGGCAAAGCTGGGTGATCAGGTTTCCAGCGAGTTTATGCGCTGCCAGATCGAAACCGGTACCAAGGTTTGCAACAGTGCAAAGGACGCCCGCAAACAACTGATCCATATGCGGTCAACTCTGGCCGAAATTGCCAGCAAATATGATATGGCGTTGTTGGCGGCATCGACCCACCCATTTGCCCAATGGGACAGCCAGAAACACACCGAAGGCGAACGCTACAGCACCATCGCACGCGATTTGCGCACGGTTGTTGACCGGTTGCTGATTTGCGGCATGCATGTGCATGTCGGGATTGAGGATGATGACCTTCGGATTGAATTGATGGCGCAGGCCAGTTACTTTTTGCCGCATCTTCTGGCGCTGACCACCAGTTCGCCGTTTTGGCGGGGCCGTGATACCGGGCTTCAGACCTTCCGGCTTTCGGTGTTTGATAACCTGCCACGTACGGGACTGCCCGAAGTGTTTGGGTCGTGGGCGGAATATCGCCGCCATGTTGATATGCTGATCCAGGCCGGTGTGATTGAGGACGGTACCAAGCTTTGGTGGGATTTACGCCCATCGGACCGGTGGCCGACACTTGAGATGCGGATTGCCGATGTTTGTACCGATCTTGAAGATGCGGTGTGTGTTGCGTCAATTACGCGATGCCTGATGCGGATGTTGTATCGATTGCGGCGGAACAATCAGCGGTGGCGGATTTATTCGCACATGCTGGTACGCGAAAACCGTTGGCGGGCCTGCCGATATGGCAGTGATCCGGGCGAGAAAACCGGATTGATTGATTTTGGCCGGGCTGAAATTGTGCCGTATGTCGATTTGGTCGAGGAAATCCTTGAACTGATCCGCCCGGATGCGGAATTTTTTGGCTGTGTTGCGGAAATCGAACATGCGCGCGTGATCGTGCAGCGTGGCACCAGCGCGCGTCGCCAGCGCGAGGTCTTTGACGCTGCGATTGAAAAGGGGATCAGCCCGCGTGATGCGCTTGTCGCGGTGGCGGATCACTTGATTGAACAGACAGTGCCGGGATCGCAATCGGTCGTCTAACGCCCCTTGTCAGCACGCAATGCATTGAGTATCGTCGCGCCGCATTAAAAGTTTCCGCGCACCGGGTATCCGCTGTGCAGCCCATCATCGGAGAAGAATGAATGACCGAAGTCGGTGGTATCGCAGCTGATCAGCTTGCGAGTTATGTCGAGCGTATTGAACGTCTTGAAGAAGAAAAAGCCAACCTTATGGCTGATATCAAGGAAGTTTACGGCGAAGCCAAAGCACTTGGCTATGACGTGAAAATCCTGCGTCAGATTATTCGCCTGCGTAAAATCGAAGATCATGAGCGCAGCGAGCAGGAACAGATTCTTGAAGTGTACAAGCGCGCGCTTGGCATGAGCTGACACCTTGTGTCAGCAGACTGCAACCTGAATTCAAAGCCCGCTTTCGAGCGGGCTTTTGTTTTTGTATCCTGATCGAATGAACACGCAAACCCGTCCCGAAATCACAGCCGAAGTCACAGATGGTGTCTGTCGGCTTTTGTATCACCATAAGATGTCCTGCCTGACCGAGCTTCGGTTGGGCAATGGGCGGCGGCTGGATGTGTTGGCGCTTGGGGCCAAGGGGGAACTTTGGGCGGTTGAAGTCAAATCATCGGTCGCGGATTTTAAAACCGATCAGAAATGGGAAAGCTATGTCGAGTATTGCGACAGGTTGTTTTTTGCCGTGCCGATGGATTTTCCCAAGGAACTGATCCCCGAGAGTGTGGGACTAATTGTTGCCGACCGGTTTGAAGCAGCGATCCTGCGCATGCCCGAAGAACAGAAACTTTCAGCAGCACGGCGCAAGAAGCTGTTGATTTCATTTGGGCAAACGGCGGCTGGACGATTAGGCAACACGATTGGCGATAACGTGTTTATGCCCTGAAATACAAAGGCCCCGCACATTTGTCGGGGCCTTTGGTTTTGGTGGTCTGTGCGGGATTATTCCGCGGCCTTAAGGTGTTCTGGCGGGTTGCGGAACTGGTCGATCAGTTCCGCCTCACGTGTTTTGACCTTTTCAATATTGCGATCTTTGACGTGACCATATCCGCGAATTTGTTCGGGCAAGGCCAGAAGCGCGTTGGCAATACGCACATTGTCATGGGTCAACCCGCCAATGACTTCGGCAACCAGCACTTCGTAATCGGTAATCAACCGGCGTTCGGCTTTGCGTTCATGGGTGCGGCCAAACGGATCAAGGGCGGTACCGCGCAGGAACTTGAATTTCGCCAGAACGCGGAAGGCATTCATCATCCATGGACCATAGGTCGATTTTGTCAGCTGACCATTTTCTGGGTTCTTATCGGCAATTGCCGGTGGGGCAAGGTGGAACTTGATTTTGTAATCACCCGTGAAGTTCTTGGCCAACTTCTTGAGGAACGCCGGATCGGTATAAAGTCGTGCGACTTCGTACTCGTCCTTATAGGCCAGCAGTTTGAAGTAGTATTTCGCCACAGTTAGGGTCAATTCATCCCCACCATCAAGGCGTTTTTCAGCCGCTGCGACCTGATCAACAAGGGTCGTGAAGCGGTTGGCATAGGCGGCATTCTGATAGCCGGTCAGGAAATCGACACGTTTTGCGATGATGTCGGAAAGTTCGGTGGCAACCGGGTGAGCTTGCGCTTCGTTCGGACCGACAACCTCAAGAACGCGTTTGGGTTCATGGGCATATAACCGGCCCCAGTAGAACGACTGCTTGTTCATATCAACAGCCACACCATTAAGCTCAATCGCCTGCATTAGGGCTTCTTCGGTGATCGGGATCAGGCCGCGCTGCCACGCGACACCAAGCATGAACAGGTTGGTCGCAATCGAATTGCCCATCAGACGGGTGGCAATGTCACTGCCTTCGACAAAATTGACCGCGTCCGCACCACAGGTGTCGGCGATGACTTTCATATGCTCGTTGGTTTTAAGCTCAAAGTCCGGGTTGCTGGTAAAGGCACCCGTCACGGTTTCATGGGTGTTAATCACGGCTTGTGTAAAGTTGCGGCGCATTTTGGCCAAGCCTTCGTAACTTGCCGCGACCAAAAGATCACACCCCAACACGACATTGGCTTCGCCGGCCGGAATACGCGCGGCATGCAGTTTACTTTGTTCATTGGCAAAGCGGATGTGGCTGACCACAGCACCGCCTTTTTGTGCAAGCCCCGCCATATCAAGTCCGACAATGCCCTTGCCCTCGATATGGGCGGCCATACCCAGCAATGCGCCGATGGTAACCACACCGGTTCCGCCAACGCCCGTGATCAGAACCGACCATGGTTCGTCGATATCGGGCAGGGTCGGGCGCGGCAGGCTGGCAAAGACGGCATCGCCATGATTGTCGCCCTTGGCAGCGGCATCGGGCTTACGCAGTGATCCGCCTTCAATCGTTACAAAGCTTGGACAGAAGCCATTCAGACACGAGAGATCCTTGTTACAGGCCGATTGGTCAATCGCACGTTTGCGGCCAAATTCGGTTTCGACTGGCACCACGGCAAGACAGTTGGATTTTTCACCGCAATCGCCACAGCCCTCACAGACAAGGTCATTGATGAAAACGCGCTTTGGCGGATCGACCATCAGTTTGCGTTTGCGACGACGGCGTTTTTCCGCCGCACAGGTTTGATCAAACACAAGGATGGTAACACCTTCGATCTCGCGCAGTTCTTTTTGGGTGGCATCAAGTTCATCACGATGGCGGATATCAACACCGGGCGCAAAATCAGACCCCATCGGATATTTATCTGGCTCGTCAGACAGAACGATGATGCGCTTGGCACCTTCGTCAAACATCTGACGGGTGACCTGTGGCACGGTCAGGGGACCATCAACCGGCTGGCCACCGGTCATGGCAACCGCATCGTTAAACAGGATTTTATAGGTAATGTTGACACCCGACGCGACGGCGGCGCGCACGGCCAAAGACCCGGAATGGTAATAGGTCCCATCACCAAGGTTCTGGAAAACATGTTTTTCATGGGTAAAGGGTGCCTGACCGATCCAGGTCGCACCTTCGCCGCCCATATGGGTAAAGGTTTCGGTTGAACGGTCCATCCAGTTAACCATGTAATGGCACCCGATCCCGGCCATGGCACGGCTGCCGTCGGGGACCTTGGTTGAACTGTTGTGCGGACAGCCCGGACAGAACCAAGGAATGCGCGCTACATCCGGGCGCGGTTCGGCGATTTCCTTTTCCTTTTCGGCCAGCCAGTCGATGCGTTCATGAATGGCCGGGCTGTCATAGAACCGTTTGATCCGCTCGGCCAGAACCACGGCAATGCGGGCCGGGGTCAGCTCATCCATCGATGGCAGGATCCACTCGCCCTTTTCATCGAACTTACCAATGACCTGTGGGCGTACATCTTCGCGCCAGTTATAAAGCTGTTCCTTGACCTGATTTTCCATCACCGCGCGTTTTTCTTCGACGACGATGATTTCCTCTAAGCCCATGGCAAATTCGCGCACATCGTCACGGTTGAGCGGCCAGCTCATCCCGACTTTTAGTACCCGAATGCCGATCTGTGCGGCGTCTTGTTCGGAAATGCCAAGGTCATCAAACGCCTGCATGACGTCAAGGTATGCCTTGCCCGTCGTGATGATGCCAAGCCGTGCATTTGGGCTGTCGATCACGGTTTTGTTGAGTTTATTGATCCGCGCATATGCCAGTGCGGCATAGAGCTTGTATTTCATCAGGCGATGTTCTTGCTCCTTGGGGGTATCGGGCCAGCGGATATGCAGGCCGCCCTCGGGCATGGCGAAATCATCAGGGATGATCGGGGTGATGCGGTCCGGTGCGACATCGGCTGCAGCCGAGCTTTCGACTGTTTCAGCAATGGTTTTCATCGCCACCCAGCAACCGGAATAACGGCTCATGGCCCAGCCATGAATGCCGAAATCCAGAATGTCCTGAACACCGGATGGGTTTAAAACCGGGATTTGCGCATCAATAAAGGCATATTCGGTCTGATGGGGCAGGGTGGATGATTTGCAAGAATGGTCATCCCCTGCAAGGACAAGGACACCGCCATTTTTGGATGTGCCAGCATAGTTGGCGTGTTTGAAGACATCGCCAGACCGGTCAACGCCCGGTCCCTTACCGTACCACATGCCAAAGACGCCATCATATTTGGCATCCGGGTACATATTGACCTGTTGGCTGCCCCAGACGACCGTTGCGGCAAGGTCTTCGTTGACCCCAGCCTGAAATTCGATCTGTTGCTTGGACAGAAACTTTTGGGCCCGCCATAGTTGCTGATCCAGACCGCCAAGCGGCGATCCGCGATAGCCGGAAATACAGCCCGCGGTATTAAGGCCTGCGCGCGCATCAAGCTGGCGCTGCATCAGAGGCAATCGAACAAGTGCCTGAATACCTGTCAGATAAACCCGGCCTTCTTCAAGCGTATATTTGTCATCAAGGCTAATTGCCGCCAATTGTGCCATGACCAGTCTCCCTCGGAATCTCTCTGATGTGCCGAACCTTTTACACACTGCTTATAGGGATATGGGCGTTGGTGCAGTGTTTCGGTATGGCCCGTGTCTAAATCCATCTCACATGATTTGCGGGACCAATGCGAGATGCCATAATGGTAATGAATGCTGACCTTTTTTCAAAGCGAACTCGCAGTGCACAGCCCAAAACGCCCGATTGTATGGATTGACGTTACGTCAACTTAATATTTACTTATTCCGGTACCGATTTACGCGCAATATAATTGCGTTGTTGCTGCGGTGCGATATTTCACATGGGGCCGAGTCTCTGCTCGGAACAGCAAAAACCGCATGGTATCGTTTGTTTGGTATTTGTGCAGAGGGTCAGGAAAGGATCATATAGATGGACCAACGTGTTTCACTGATCACACTTGGTGTTGCCGATCTGGATAGATCGCGGCGTTTCTACGAAAACGGCCTCGGCTGGAAAATGACTGAAATGGTCGAAGGACAGGTTGTGTTCTATCAACTGTCCAATGGGCTCGCACTTGGTCTGTTTGGTCGGGCGGATCTGATCAAGGATGGCAAGTTTGACGATGATACCGGGGCGACATTTGGTGGGCTGACATTGGCGTTTAATGCGCGCAGCGAGGCCGAGGTCGACGCGGTGATGCTTGAGGCCGAAAAAGCCGGGGCCAAAATCCAGAAACCGGCGGAGAAAGTATTCTGGGGCGGCTATTCCGGTTATTTTCGCGATCCCGACGGACATGCATGGGAAGTGGCGTTCAACCCATTCTGGGAACTTGATGACGCCGGAAACCTGCATATTCCGCCTCAGGGATAGGGTGTCGCCACCTTACGCGGTCGGTGGTTTTCGATTGCGCAAATGTGTAAGCAGGTAAATAAGTCCCCCGGCTAGCAATCCCCAAAACGCACCCGATATGCCATAGAATGTCAAACTGGCCGCCGTGACGATAAAGGTGACGGCGGCAGCTTCACGGGCATCTTCTTGCCTGAAGGCCGCGACAGCCGATACGGCAAACGCGCCGATCAAGGCAAGACCTGCGACGGCTTCGATCAGGATGCTTGGTGCAAGGCTGATGAAGGCCGTAACAAGTCCGGCATGATGAATTCCACTGGTGGGGCGATGGAGTTGCCAAGGTTCGCCAAGGCATTTGGCGGAAAATCGATCCCGAAAATCATCACGCCAATAAACGCCAAAAGGGCCGCAGGCACTGCAAGCAGACGGTTAATCCGCCCGACCACCAGCCACGCAATCACGATGGGGAGGCCCAACAGCGGATCAAAGGCAACCGCCTTGACCGGAGCAAGGCAAAGGCCAAGCAACACCCCGGCCAGCATCGCATTGGCAAGCGGGGCAGGGATGCCCGCAACCGCACGGCCCAAGGGTTTCCAAACACCGCTGATGATGATCAGGATGGCACAGATGATAAAGGCCCCGACCGCCACTGGAAAACCACCGTCAATCGCCCCGGACGTTGCCAGAAGGGCCGCCCCCGGAGTTGACCAGGCAATGCTGATCGGAAGCTTTGTCTTAAGTGATAAAACAATCGCACAAAGCCCCATGGAAAGAGACAGTGCCATCAACCCCGATGCTGCCTGTTCAGGCGTGGCACCAACTGCTGTTAATCCTTGTAAGACAACAGCAAACGAACTGGCCGATCCAACAAACCCGGCCAACAGGCCCATGAAAATACTCTGGGGCGAAATATCACGCAGCATGGTGGCTCCGGGAGGTTGATCAAAGGTTAGTGGCGCATGGAGAAGCCGTTAGCCACAGGGTTTTCGACCCTAGCGGTAACTTTTTAAACAAACCAGTTTTTCTTGGTCTGCTGAATTACCCTTGATCTTGCCGGTACGGGCTATGTTCGGATTTAATGAACTCTTGGTTTTGTGCGATGTGATCTTGTTCCTGAGCCAGGAATTGCGAGACCGCACGGCGCAGGCCGGGATCGGCGATCAGGTGGGTGGAATGGGTGATGACCGGTTCATAGCCACGCTGGATTTTATGTTCGCCCTGGGCACCAGCTTCGACCGTTTTCAGGCCATGTTCAATCGCGATATCAATTGCCTGATAATAACAGGTTTCAAAATGTAAAAGCGGGGCGCGGTCCATTGTGCCCCAGTTGCGCCCATAAAGGGTTTCTGACCCGATCAGGTTCAGCGCGCCTGCAACCATTTCGTCGTCATGGAATGCCGCCACCAAAACCGTTCTCTTGCGCAACCGTTCATGCAGCAATTCAAAGAACTGCCGGGTCAGGTAAGCCTGACCCCATTTGCGGTCCGATGTATCGCGATAAAAATGGTAAAATCTGTCCCAATGTTCAGGTTTTAGGTCATCGCCACGCAGGGCCTTGAACGTATATCCGGCTTCAAGAACCTGTTTGCGTTCCTTGCGCAGGTTTTTGCGTTTGCGCGAATTTAGTGCGCCGAGGAAATCGTCAAAGGTCTGATAGTCCCTATTATGCCAGTGATATTGTAATCCTGTGCGCGTCAGAAAACCGGCGTTGCGCATTTTCTGACTTTCGTCACCACTGCAAAAGGTGACGTGCAACGTCGCCATGCCCAGCTTTTCGGGCAGCATCGAAAGGCCTTCAATTAGCATGCGCCGCACACTGTCGGGATCAGGATGATCGTTTGTCACCAGCAATCTGGGGCCCGGGACCGGTGAGAAGGGGACGGCTGATTGCAGTTTTGGGTAATATTGACCGCCGGCACGTTCATAGGCCTCGGCCCACGCCCAATCAAAAACATACTCCCCATAGGAGTGTGCCTTGACATAGAGCGGGACGATTCCGATCACCAGACCATCTTCGTTTTTAAGTACAAGGTGAAAGGGTTGCCAGCCATTTTCAGCGCAGGTTGAGGCGCTGTCTTCCATGGCCGATAAAAATGCAAAGCTGACAAAGGGATTGTCAGAACCAGCGCATTTGTCCCATTGGGCTTGCCCGATTTCATGGATATCGGTGACGGTCTTGATTTCGGCGGGCAAGTTGCAGTCCCCTGACTTGTATTCTGATCGCAACGGGTGGCCAGTTTTATACGCAGTAGCCGGTATATGCGTTCAGAAGATAGGCGCATTGCGTATTTACGCAAGGGAAAGCCTTTGACGCAGATGTCTCAAAGTCCTATTCCATTGGGCCATGATTGTCCTGTGACGATCACTGACGGCTCGGGATTCTCCCGTGTCGCCCTCGCTTAAGAAAAGGATGGTGCGCCGTGAACAGCAAACTTTCGTTGGAGAAGGACAAGATCAAGATCGTCCTGCTCGAAGGTATCCATGAAAACGCTGTAAAGATGTTCAAACAGGCCGGCTACTCTAATGTCGACCATTACCCTGCTGCGCTCGACGCGGATGAATTGAAATCCGTTGTCTCCGAAGCGCATTTTCTGGGCATCCGTTCTCGCACCAAACTGACCGAAGAAGTTATCGACGCAGCAGGCAAGCTGACCTCAATCGGTTGCTTCTGTATTGGCACCAATCAGGTCGATCTGAAGGCGGCTGCCATGCGCGGTATTCCGGTCTTTAACGCGCCCTATTCCAATACCCGTTCGGTGGCTGAACTGGTTCTGGGCCAGATCATCATGTTGATGCGCGGTATTCCGCAGCGTAACGCGGCTGCCCATGCCGGTGGCTGGCTGAAAAATGCCAAAGGGTCCTATGAGGCACGCGGCAAGACGCTCGGCATTATTGGTTACGGTCATATTGGTTCGCAGCTGTCGGTTCTGGCAGAATCGCTTGGTATGAATGTCATTTACTATGACGTGATCAACAAGCTGGCCATGGGCAATGCAACCACGTGCACATCGATGGATGAATTGCTGGCGCAATCGGATGTGGTGTCACTGCATGTTCCGGCCAATGATCAGACCAAAAACATGATCACCGCGGTTGAGATCGGCAAAATGAAGCCTGGCGCACATCTGATCAATGCGGCACGCGGCAATGTCATTGTGATCGAAGACTTGGCTGCTGCGCTTGAAAGTGGTCATTTGGCCGGTGCGGCGCTTGACGTGTTCCCGGTTGAGCCGGCAGGCAAGGATGAACAGTTCGAAAGCCCACTTCGGGGCATGAGTAACGTCATCCTGACCCCGCATATCGGCGGATCGACGCAGGAAGCACAGGAAAATATCGGTTTTGAAGTTGCGGACAAGCTGATCACATATTCCGATAATGGTTCGACATTGGGGGCTGTAAACTTCCCGGAAGTGTCCCTGCCGGTCAAGGACCGCACTCATACCCGTTTCATGCACATTCATCGCAACGTTCCGGGTGTTCTGTCGAAAATCAACGACGTGTTTTCAACGCGCGGCATGAACATCAGTGGCCAGTACTTGCGGTCCGAAGGTGGTGTTGGGTATGTCGTCGTCGAAGTCGACGAGGAAATCAAACCGGGCCTTGGCGTGCGCAAGGAACTTGCCAACATCGAAGGTACGTTGCGGGTGCGCTTCCTGTTCTGATCCGATGGATTAATGTCGATTATAAAACGGGGCCCAAAAAGGGCTCCGTTCTTGTTTGTTTACCTATTCAGCAAGTTTAATCAATTCTCGCTCCAACTGGCCATTTGCCATGCAGGTTGTTTGCTGCGTGTTTCCAGGGTTTGGGAAGCTGCCTTGGCCACCAGAATTGAAATAGATTGTGTCACTAAATGGCGCAGACTGTCCTTGTAGGTTTGAAATCGTTCCAGATTTAGTCAGTACGTATCTAGTGTTCACCGTCGCGAGGGTTTTTGTATCCTCTAATTCTTCCAAGACGATATTCACGCGTCCCTCAAGTGCCATATTTCTGTTCACGACATAAATCGTATCTGTAAGTATTTCATATGAGGCATGAGGTGAGGATGCTGCAAAGCGGTAATTGCGTTCTCCCGCAGCGTTTTTCACGTAGGAATGAATGTAACCGCAATCAACATATTTTTGCGGGTTTCCTGTGTAACTCACATTTACCAGCCCGGAATCTTTGTCCAAATTATTGATAACAAAATATTCTTTACTGAGGCGTGGAATGAAATCTGCCCACACATCTTTTTTACTGCGTTCTACTATGACTGAATTGGTCGTTTTAGTCGTGTGTGTAGGAGGTGTATATTCTAATTTACCTGAGCACGCAGATAAGAGAATAGTTACGGCAGAAACTATTAGAGCCGACTGGAATCTCAATGGTCTAACTCCTAAAATGCAAAATTCTAATATAATATAGTTACCAATTTGCACTTCGTCGGTCTACATTAAAGGTTGTGGTTTCACTTAGATAGCAACCTTTTGGTAAAGAGTTATAGCTTGCGATACATCACCAGCGCGTCTGTTTCGCCCAGTGTTGGGTGCATGAAGGCACCGGGGAGGCGGCCGACAACCTCAAAGCCGAGTTTTGGCCACAGGTGAATGGCGGCGGCGTTGCTGGTGATGACGAAATTGAACTGCATCGCGCGATAGCCAAGGCCCTTGGCCCGAACAAGCGAGTCTTCACACATCTTGCGGGCAAGGCCTTTCCCGCTGGCGTTTGGGGCAACCATATAGCCGCAATTACAGACATGTGCGCCACCACCGGCCTGATTGGTCCGGATGTAATAGGTGCCAAGAATTTGACCGTCTTGCTCTGCGACCAGTGTGGTCTTGTCGGCGCCCAGCCAGTAATCGGCGATCTGGTCGCGTGTCAGGTTGGGATCAATCGCATAGGTATCACCCGCGCGCAGGATTGGTTCAACAATGGCAAGGATGGCATCCTTGTCACGTGGGGCGGCTTCTCGGATGTGCATGGGATGGCAAACTTCTAAACTGTGAGACACGATAGCGTGCCTCTATTTATCACCGCCGGACAGTATGAGTTCAAGAAATTCCGTTTCGACCTCAAACGGAAGGTTCGCCCGCCCGGCAAGCGCCTGTGCGAGTTCATTGCGATAGCGTTCACGTGGTATTTCGAGAACGCCAAACTGTTTCAAGTGATCATTGACGAACTGGGTATCAAGCAGGCTGTAGCCGCCTTGGCGCATTAACGCGACGAGATGGACCAAGGCGATTTTTGATGCGTTGGTTTGGCGCGAAAACATGCTTTCGCCAAAGAAGGCCTTGCCAAGGCTGACCCCGTAAAGTCCGCCGACAAGCTCTCCGTCTTTCCAGGCTTCGATGGAATGTGCACAGCCCATTTTGTGAAGCGCACAATAGGCATCCAGAATATTGTCATTGATCCATGTGTCGTCACGGTCGTCAGTTGGTTCCGCACAGGCGCGAATGACATCCGGGAAAGCCCGGTCGACATGGATTTTGAAATCCCCCTTGCGCACGGCCTTTCGCAAGGAGCGCGGCACATGAAATCCATCAAGGGGCAATATACCGCGCCATTCCGGATCAATCCAATAAAGGGTTGGATCGTCATGGCTTTCGGCCATCGGGAAAAGTCCGACAGAATATGCCCGGATCAATAGATCAGGTGTCAGTTGGTTTGACATGATGGCAGTGATAATGGTTTCCGTCCTGTCTATCTGACGACACTGTACATATGTGGTGGTCGTTTGCCCTGACAAGACTGTTCAAGGCGTTTGATCACGATGTTTTTCCATCATAGGCGCGTTTGATTAAATATTTGATGCCAATCGTTGGCAAGACAAATGAAAGTTGCATGATCTGTCTGGCGGATGACGGCAGATCATAAAAAAAACGGGAACCTGAAAGGTCCCCGTTTTTTGTTGGCAATCAATTGATTGCTTATTTCATGCCCATGAACTTTTCCAGCCAGTGGATGTCGTAATCCCCTTTTTGGATATCCGGGTTGGCAAGAAGCTTTTGATGCAGTGGAATGGTGGTCTTAATCCCGCCAATCGCATATTCCGCCAGCGCACGGCGCAGGCGCATCATGCATTCTTCGCGGTCACGACCATGCACAATCAGTTTTGCAATCATGCTGTCATAATAGGGCGGGATCGAATAGCCGGTGTAAATTCCGCTATCGACACGCACGCCCAGACCACCTGGCGCATGGTATTCCTTGATCTTGCCCGGTGATGGAACGAAAGTTTCCGGGTCCTCGGCATTGATGCGGCATTCAATCGCATGGCCGTGAATTTCAAGGTCTTCCTGCTTGAACGACAGTTCAAGACCCGCTGCGACACGGATCTGTTCACGTACAAGGTCAACGCCGGAAATCATTTCTGTGACCGGGTGTTCGACCTGAAGGCGGGTGTTCATTTCAATGAAATAGAACTCGCCATTTTCATACAGGAACTCAATCGTGCCAGCATTGCGATAGCCCATGCCGATCATGGCATTGGCGACCGTGGTGCCGATACGCTGGCGTTCTTCGGGCGTTAAGGTCGGTGAAGGTGCTTCTTCCAGAACCTTCTGATGGCGACGCTGCAACGAACAGTCACGTTCGAACAGATGCACGGCATTACCATGTGTGTCGCCAATCACCTGCAGTTCGATGTGGCGCGGCTTGCCGAGATACTTTTCGATGTAAACGGCCGCATTGCCAAAGTTCTGCAATGCTTCCTTACGGGTCATGGAAAAGGCGTCAACAAGGTCTTCGTCGCGCTCCACGACTTTCATGCCGCGGCCACCACCACCACCAGATGCCTTGATCAGCACCGGATAGCCGATTTCATTGGCACATTTACGCGCCTCTTCGACCGTCGTGATTTCGCCGTCGGACCCCGGAACAACCGGAATACCAAGCTTTTCCACAGTCTGTTTTGCGGTGATCTTGTCACCCATCGTGCGGATGTGTTCTGGCGTCGGACCGATAAAGGTAAAGCCGTGTTCTTCGACCATGGATGCAAAGTCTGCACTTTCCGACAGGAAACCATATCCCGGATGGATGGCGTTTGCCCCGGTGATTTCGGCGGCCGACAGGATGGCAGGAACGTTAAGATAGCTGTCTTTGGATGCAGGCGGTCCGATACAGACCGATTCGTCGGCCAAACGGACATGCATTGCGTCCGCATCGGCGGTCGAATGCACCGCGACAGTTTTGATGCCCATTTCGCGGCAGGCGCGCTGAATACGCAGCGCGATTTCACCACGGTTGGCAATCAGGATTTTGTCGAACATGCAGTTCTTACCCCGGCTTATTCAATAATGATCAGCGGTTCGTCATATTCGACCGGATGGCCGTCGGTGGCCAGAATCTGGGACACCTTGCCGGATTTCGGCGCACGGATCGGGTTGAACGTTTTCATCGCTTCGATCAGCATAAGAGTCTGACCTTCGGTAACGGACGAACCGACCGAAATGAAAGGTGCGGCACCCGGTTCCGGTGCAAAGTAGACCACGCCGACCATCGGTGATTTGACGGCACCCGGATGGGCGCCTGCATCGGCCGGTGCAGCGGCGGCTGCAGGTACGCTTGCAGCAATCGGGGCTGCTGCCGGTGCGGCGGCAACCATGGTGCCCTGACGGGCAACGCGAATGCGGTTGTCACCAGCGGCAACTTCAATTTCGGTCAGCTTGGTGTCGTCAAGCAGCTCGGCGAGCTGGCGAATGGCGTCATTGTCGATGTTGAACTTGCTCATTTCGATATCTTTTATGATGGTGAGTGGATCAATCCGCGCATGGCATCCAGGGCGTGGATATAACGTGTATATAGCTCTGGGAGCCAAACCCGTAGATCATGCCGTTTGCAGCTTTCGAGACGTAAGAATGATGTCTGAAGGCATCCCGCTTTTAAAAATTGGACAGATGGACCTCAAAGATCGCAACCGATAT
Organism: Thalassospira lucentensis MCCC 1A00383 = DSM 14000; assembly: GCF_000421265.1. GTDB lineage: Bacteria > Pseudomonadota > Alphaproteobacteria > Rhodospirillales > Thalassospiraceae > Thalassospira > Thalassospira lucentensis. Next base: position 92,648 of record NZ_ATWN01000009.1, read on the forward strand.
GTGCGTATATGCCCCAGCATCGATAAGAATACCAGAATCTTCTTGTTGGGCGTGCTCATTCCAGTCAACCGAACCGCCTTTAGGGGGGCCTGAACGACCGAAAACACAAATACCACGGGATGTGCTGTCATTGTGACAGTCTCCCCGATCTATTGTGTGTTCTTGCGCCCAAGGAATCCTTACGGATGTACCCTGACAGGTTCAAATTCGGCTCATTTAGAATGTAGACGGGTTTCGTCATTCGTTCCCACATGCCCAACATTTAGTGCAGCTTTTATAACACGACCAAGGTCTGACGCAACTTTGCATTGGGCCTTTGCGACTTGGCTCCATAACCGATTGTGATCCGCATGCGGTGATCAAGAACGCTTTACGCGCCCTCAGGTATAAAAACCGCGGAACACAGCTTGCCTCAGACCCGACTGCTGCGCATACTGCGCGGCAATCGTGAATATTTTGATACTAAAGGGATTGAACGAAAAAGATGCGCCTGACCATCAACGGTGAAGACCGCAATATCGAAAGTGCCGGTAATGTTGCAGAACTGCTTGGCGAACTTGGCATTGCCTCGACCAAGGTTGCTGTCGAACGCAATCTTGAAATCGTGCCAAAGACAGCTTACGGCGAAACTCCACTGTGTGACGGGGACAAATTTGAGATCGTCCATTTCATTGGCGGTGGTTCGCAGGATGCTGATCTGGCAGCCGCTGATGACGCCGGGTTTGTTGTCGCGGGTAAAAAATTCTCGTCGCGTTTGCTGGTTGGCACCGGGAAATACAAGGATTTCGATGAAACCCGTATCGCGATTGAGCAATCGGGTGCCGAAATTGTCACGGTCGCTGTGCGCCGCGTCAATCTGACCGACCCGAACCAGCCGATGCTGGTCGACTACGTTGATCCCAAGAAATACACCTACCTGCCCAATACCGCAGGCTGCTTTACCGCCGATGACGCCGTGCGGACCTTGCGTCTCGCGCGCGAAGCAGGTGGGTGGAATCTGGTGAAGCTTGAGGTTCTGGGCGATCAGGCAACGCTTTATCCGAACATGCCCGAAACACTCAAGGCGGCCGAAGCGCTGATCAAGGATGGCTTCGATGTCATGGTATATTGCAGCGACGATCCTATTCAGGCCAAGATGCTCGAAGACATGGGATGCTGTGCGATCATGCCGCTTGGCTCTTTGATCGGGTCGGGTATGGGCATTCTTAATCCGGTGAACATCGCCCTGATCAAGCAAAACGCCAGTGTTCCGGTTCTGGTTGATGCCGGGGTCGGGACGGCGTCGGATGCGGCCTTTGCGATGGAGCTTGGCTGTGACGGGGTTTTGATGAATACCGCCATTGCCGGTGCCAAGGACCCAATTCGTATGGCGCGTGCGATGAAGCATGCGATCATTGCCGGACGTGAATCGTTCCTGGCTGGACGGATGCCAAAGAAACAATATGCCGATCCGTCATCGCCATTGGCCGGGATCATCTGATTACGCTTGCTCAACGGTAATCCGTGCAAACAAAAGGCCGTTTCATGAACGAAACGGCCTTTTGTTGTTTATTGGGTATACGAAACGGCTTGACTGCAAATGTAGTCAGTCAGCGTCTGATCCGCGATCAAGATGCCTTTTCAAGACCCGCCTGTACCAGCGCGTCGACCCGTTCCATATCCGCACCCGAGACCATGGTGCCATTGATGATAAAGGCCGGGGTGCCACTGATCCCGACAGTCTGTGCCATGGCGGAATATTGCGCCAGCATGCCATTGATTTCCGGCGATTGCATATCTGCGCGCATCTGATCAACATCAACACCGGCAGCAGCCGCCAGATCATTGATGCGGTCTTCGTCAAGCAAACCACGATTGGTCATGAAGGCCTGATGGACTTCCATGTATTTGCCTTGCTTGGCCGCAGCCAAGGCGGCTCGTGCTGCCGTTGCACTTTCTTCGCGCAGGATGGGAAGTTCGACGAAAATGGTCCGGACCTTACCATCGGAATTTTCGACAATCTCCATCACGCCATCAAGCGCACGTTTGCAATAGCCGCAATGGTAATCAAAAAACTCAATCACGGTGACGGGCGCATCGGCGGGGCCAATGGATGGAACCGAGGGATCCGCGACCAGTGCATCCCAGACCGGGATGATGGCTTCGGATTGCTGACGGGACTGTTCAGCAGCCTGCCAACTCTGAACATTCTGGATCGCACGCAAAAGAACATCCGGATTCTTAATCAGATAGTCCTCGATCATCGCGTCGATTTCGGTTTTCTGCGCCGGGCTGAATTGGTCATCTGCCTGTGCAGCCGGAACAGCAAACAGCATGACTGCGGCAATACCAGCACCACCAAGAAGGCGTTTAACGATCTGAGAATTCATAGGACGTCCTTATTGTCATTGGGCAGTATTTTACCCGACGGAAAATGTCATTGCTCTGTGATACGGGATCGAGTGGCTAACGGGAAAGTAAAATCTGCGTTAGGTATGTTACGCTGGTCACAGCAGCCAACTTATCCTTGCCTGACGCGATACCGATCCAGACTAGGCGAACCTCGTCACCCGGTGCATCTGGCCAATACCGGCGATAGACGCCCGCAAGGTCGAAATATTCGCGTTGCCATTGGCCATAGGTCACCTGACTGTTCCCAACCGGGATACGGACGGTGTGCTCGGTTGGTGGTTTGCCCGTGCCAAGGTCATTCTCGCGCCAGTCGCCTTGATCTTGTAGGCGAAATCCCAGAACAAGCTCAACATCACCGACCTGTGCGGTGCTGTTTTGTTGCCAGTCAAACGACAAATAAGGGGATGCGAGCACAAGAATATTGGTACGGCGACCCAATTCAAACGGGCCTGCCGCCGGGCGTGCAGCCAGTGCAATTTTGCCGTCCTTGTCCTGCCATTCAAGTGCCGCCGAGGATGGCGCCCCTGACGCAGAAGCATTAGTCTGATGATTGTACTGCCAGTATTTTGGCGGGTTCGAGAGCGAAAAAGGCGCATAAAGCAATTTTAAATCGCCGCCGACATCGACCCCGGACCCGGGCAATGTGCACGCAGATAAATGCAAACCCGCAGCCACAAGAAGGCCAAACAGGCGAAAACGACGATGACCTGTAATCAGTGCTGATATCCATGCATCAAATTGTGGGTGGTTGCCAAGGCAACCGGTCATTTCGGTGCGTCTTTCTCTGCGTTCTTTTTGTCTTGCCCGTCTGGATCCGTGGCCTGAAGAATATCCTGGGACCGCAACCAAGTAGCAGTCCCTTTTTCCAATTTCCGTTCTGCCTGAACCGCGTGATAGCTCGCGGCCTGCCGGTCGCCGGAAAGAAGGCTGTATTCAGCCTGAGAAAGCGATGCTTCGCCTTCATTGCCAAGGCGGCTTTCGACAATGGCACGGAACCGCCACGCAGATGAGTTGCCGCGTTCACGTGACAGAACCCCGATCAGATTGGCTTTTGCCGGTTCGAGCATTGCCGGGTCACCGGTTTCAATCATCGCATGGGCCAAAAGCAGACGAATAAGCGGCGCACCACCAGAAAGATCTACTGATTTTTGCAACGGCGGCACGGCATCTGCGGCACGCCCGAATTCAAGCAGGACCTGACCTTCAAGTTCTTCAAAATAGGGATTTTCAGGTTCATCAGCGATCAGGCCCTTGATGATTTCAAGGGCGGGATCAAGCTGCGAATCGCGATAATAGGCAATGGCGCGCGCATAGCGTGCTGCGATGCTGGTATCGGTTTCGGGATAGGTACGTAATGTATTTTGGATGTGATTGGTAAAGGCGTAAAGCTTGGCGCGCATGCGGGCATGGCGTTCATACAGCTCCGGGCTGACTTTTTTGTCCTTAAGGTCGGAGTTGGCCACAAAGTTTGCCAAAAAATCAACACGTTCTGTGGTCAAAGGGTGGCTGCGCAGATACGGATCCTGACTGGCGGTGCTGAGAAGTTCCTGACCTTCGAGCTTTTTCATGAAGTCCAGCATTCCGCGCGATGAAATGCCAACATCTGTCAGGAATTTAACCCCTGCCTGATCTGCGCTGCTTTCCTGCGTCCGCGAATAGGCCAGAAAGTTACGCTGAGCAACATTTTGGCCGCCAAGAATTGCCGCGGTACCAACATCGGAACGCCCGGCTGCAACACCGGCTGCGACACCAGCCAAGGTCGAAAGAATGGAGATTGCAGACGCATTACGCAGCTGATCATGAATGCGCGAAAGGTGCCCACCGGCAATGTGCCCGGTTTCGTGGGCCATGACGCCCATAACCTGTTCTGGAGTATCTGCTTTTAACAACAGCCCAGTATTGATAAAAAGCTTTTGGCCGCCTGCAACAAATGCGTTCAGGCTGTTGTCGGAAACGATGTAAACAGACACACCATTCGCATCGAGCCCCGCCGCCTGAAAAATCGGCGTGGCATACATACGTAAGGTTTCCTCGATCTCGGTATCGCGGATAAAAGAACGACCCTGTGCGAAAACCATGCTAGGCAGGGCAACAAGGAAAATGGCAGTGAGAGTTACAATGCGTCTGAGCAAAATGTGCGTTCCATATTTTCGTTCATCTGATGTCGGGGCGCGTCCGACGCGCAAGCCATCATGGCGGATCGCGGTCGCAATCGCAATGACTGCTGGTATGGCAGCTTGCAGTTCTAATGAACCTGAAAATATTGGTCAAATCGGGGCAGTAAGCGGTTATCTTGGGGGCGTGGTTGCCGATGAACCGCGCGCTGTACGTAATGCACGCGATGTTCTTTCTGCCGGGGGCACGGCTGCGGATGCGGCTGTCGCCCTTTATGCGACCATGACGGTCACCAAACCATCGGTTGCCGGGATCGGTGGCGGCGGTGTGTGTGTGGTCCATGATCGCGTATCGAAAAAAGTCGAAGTTCTTGATTTCTGGCCGCGCCCGGGCACCCGGACGTCATCTGATCAGATTGCAACGACCATTCCAGCTGTGCCGCGCGGGCTTTATGCCCTAAGTGCGCGTTATGGTCGTCTTGAATGGCGCTCTTTGCTTAGTACCGCGGAACAATATGCCCGTCTTGGCGTGCCGGTGTCGCGTTCGCTGGTCAATGATATTGAAGCCAACCAGGATCAGGTTTACGCAAGCCCGATGCTGCGTAACAGCCTTATGCCCAATGGCAAGGTATTGCAGGTCGGCGATCGCATTCGATCGGTTAACCTTGCAGCCCTTCTGACATCCTTGCGGGTTCAGGGGCCGGGCGAGTTTTATAACAGTGCCCTTGGTGCGCGTGTTGCCGATGCTGTTCAGGAAGCCGGTGGGACGCTGACGGCGGATGATCTGCGCAATTATCGCCCTGAATGGAAAACCGCGACCGAGGTCAAGGTTGGCAATGAAACCCTTTATCTTGCCTATCCGCCGCGCTCCGATAGTGGTCCGTCGGTGATCAGTCAGGGCGAAGAACTTGGGGACATCTTAAATCGTTACCTTGCTGATATTACCGCAGGTGACAATAGCGCACAGGCGTCGTCAGGGCGCAGTGGTTTTGTTGTTGTGGACCGCGCGGCCAATGCGGTTGCCTGTGTCACGACGATGAACAAACCGTTTGGTGCCGGACTGGGGGCTGAGGCCTTCGGCCTTGGCCTTGCCGCCGGAGATGTTGCCCATGCTGCGACCCCCTTGATCGGACCAGCCTTGATGGTGAACCCTTATGTTTGGGAATATTATTACGGTATTGCAGGTACTGGCACACCGGCAGGTGCAACCAAACAGATTGCCACCATGGCCGAAGATTTGATTGGTTCAGGGGCTGCGTCAGGGATTGCGATGAGTACAGACGGGAAAGCATCGGTCAATGTCATTCGCTGCCTTGAAGGAACGCCACCTCATCCGGAAAGTTGCCGCTTCATTGCCGATCCGACAGGCGGCGGTATGGCCGGAACCCGATAGGCCGACACATAAAGGTTTGAGATCACAGGGCAGGGCATCGTTCTTGCCCTGTTGCTTTTCACGATAATGCAGGACCCACACATGGCATTGAAACAGTCGCTTCGCGGTGCAATTTCACCCTTTATCGTTATGGACGTGATGCGCGCGGCCAATGCGCGCGAAAATGACGGCAAGGCTGTCTTTCATCTTGAAGTCGGTCAGCCGGGAACGCCTGCACCGCGCAAAGTGCGTGAGGCTGCGGCCAAGGCGCTTGAGACTGATCTGATTGGCTATACCAATGCCATGGGCATTGACCCCCTGCGCGACGCCATTGCGGGACATTACAAATCCAAGTTTGATGTATCGATTGATCCGGCACGGGTCTGTGTTGCCAGTGGCTCGTCATCGATCTTTGTGTTGGCGTTCCTGGCGGCATTTGACGCCGGGGATCGGGTGGCGATGGCCGCACCGGGGTATCCGGCCTATCACAACATTCTAAGTGCGCTTGGGATTGAGACGGTCAATCTTCCTGCCGGGCCAGAAACCCATTATCAGCCGACTGTTTCAATGTTACGCGATCTTGAGGTCCCGATTGACGGTTTGATCGTTGCCAGCCCGTCAAACCCCGCGGGCAGTATGATTGATGTTGAAACGTATCGGGAACTGGCAACCTATTGCCGGGAAAATGGCATTCGGCTGATCAGTGACGAGATCTATCAGGGGATTTCCTTTGGTGATGTTAAGGATTGCACAGCACTTGAGTTTGGCGATGATGCGATCATCATCAACAGTTTCTCGAAATATTTCTCGATGACGGGATGGCGTCTTGGCTGGGCTGTTGTTCCGCCTGATTTGATGCGTGCGGTGGAATGCTTGCAGCAGAACCTGTTTATTTCGGCCCCGGCACTATCGCAAATTGCCGCTGTTGCGGCCTTTGATTGCGAAGACGAACTTCAGGCCAACATAGCGGCCTATGCGCGCAACCGTGAAATCCTGCTTGATGGTCTGCCGAAGGCCGGGTTCACCAAATTCGCCCCGGCGGACGGAGCATTTTATCTCTATGCCGATGTGCGCGAACTGACTAACGACAGCGAAGCGTTCTGCAAACGGATGCTTGATGAAACCGGCGTCGCAACCACGCCCGGAACCGATTTTGATCGGATGCGCGGCAAGGGCTATGTGCGGTTTTCCTTCGCGCATAGCGAAGCAACCATGATCGGGGCGGTTAAGGCATTGCAGAGCTGGAAACGTTAAACCGATCTCGATTTACGGACCTGAAACGAAAATGGGCTGCCCGAAGGCAGCCCATTTTTTTATGTTCGGAGCAAAAGTCTTAGCGACCAAGGCTCCACCAACCGCGTTTCTTCGGTTCGGATTTTTTATCTTTTGCCGGTTCAGGAGCCGGAGCTGGTTCTGATGCCGGTGTCGGTTTTTCAGCCGCAACCGGTTCCGGTTTTGCCTCGGCCTTAGGTTCAGGTGCCTTTTCTGCCGGTTTCTCGGCTTTCGGTGCGACCTTTTCTTCTGGCTTTGGTACCGGTGTGGCTTCCTTAGGTACAGCTACTTCAGCCGGTGCAGCAGCAGGGGCTGCTGCGGTGGCGTCAGGTTTGCTGTTTGCATCTGCTTCAGGGGCCGGGCCGCTCTGGATCGGGATGTTTTTCACATCACCGCGATCATCGCCGCTGTCGTTGTTGCTGTCTTTGCCACGAGGACGATCATTGCGATCACGACGGTTACGACGGTTGTCATTACGATCACGACGCGGGCGCGCAGGGGCCGGTGCAGTTGTACTGCGTGAACGACCTTCACGAACACCTTCCTGATCAAAGCTGTCGGCATCCTGACCTTCGCTTTCGGCGTCAATCACGGTGTTTTCTTCTGCACCGTCCGGTGCTTCGTGATCACGGTTACGGCGTGCTGCTGTCAGGGCCGGATCATCATTTGGCGACCGTGTGCTTTTGGCTTCAAAGTCCTGACGACGCGAACGGCGGCGACCACCACGTTTGCCGCGACGGCGGCGTTTGCGCTGGCTTTCTTCGTCGTCGTCATCTTCGTTGTCGCTGTTCTGATCGGCATTGTCATCATTGCCTGCTTCGGCGTCTGACGCTTCCTGCTGCTGATCATTGCGATCATCACGGTCATCATTGCGACCACGACGGCGACGACGGCGACGGCGACGTTTGCCGCCCTGTTCTTCGTCATCCTGCGCGGTGTTTTTGGCCGACGGAGCTTCTTCTTCTTCCTCGTCGTCATCGTCAGTATCGATCGGGTTTTCAATCGCGGTGAGTGAGACACTGTCGGTATTGAGGACGGCAGGAACGTCTTCGAGCTCATCGCCTTTTTTCGCACGTGAGCGTTCGATCCGGTGATCCGGAGAAATGAGGCTGTCATCGCCAAAGATCATCACTGTGAAACCGTAACGCTGTTCGATCTCGGCGAGCGTTTCGCGTTTGCGGTTCAGGATATAAAGGGCGACTTCACTTGCAACATGAACGGTCAGGGAGCCGGACCGTCGACGCATGCCTTCTTCTTCGAGCACGCGCAGCAAATGAAGGGCTGCACTTTCGATTGAACGAACAAGGCCAACACCACGGCAATGGGTGCAAACTTCAAATGCGCTTTCAACCAGCGACGGACGCAGGCGCTGACGCGACATTTCAAGCAGACCAAACGGACTGATGCGGCCGATCTGAAGACGTGCACGGTCATTGCGCATGGCTTCTTTGATCTTGCGTTCAACCGCACCCTGATTGCGGTGATCTTCCATGTCGATGAAATCGACAACGATCAAACCGGCCAGATCGCGCAGACGCAGTTGGCGTGCCAGTTCTTCTGCGGCTTCAAGGTTGGTCTTGTAAGCAGTTTCTTCGATATTGCGTTCACGGGTCGAGCGGCCGGAGTTAACGTCAATCGCGACCAAGGCCTCGGTCGGGTTGATAACGATATACCCACCCGATTTAAGCTGAACGACCGGGTTTAGCATCGCATCAAGCTGGCTTTCCACCTGGAAACGGTGGAACAGCGGAACGCCCTGATCTTTATAAGGCTGCACACGCTTAGCATGTGACGGCATCAACATTTTCATGAAGTCTTTGGCGATCCGGTAACCTTCGTCACCTTCAACCAGAACTTCATCAACATCACGTGCATAAAGGTCACGGATGGAGCGTTTGATCAGATCGGCTTCTTCGTAAATCAGGCAAGGTGCCTGACTTTGAAGGGTGGTTTCGCGGATACGATCCCACAGGCGCATCAGATAATCAAAATCGCGTTTGATCTCGGCTTTGGTCCGTTCCGCACCTGCGGTACGAACGATCACAGCCATACCGTCCGGAATTTCAAGCTCGGCAAGAATGGATTTCAGACGCTTACGATCCTGCGCATTGGTGATCTTGCGCGAAATGCCGCCACCACGCGGGGTGTTGGGCATAAGAACGCAATAGCGACCTGCAAGCGACAGGAAGGTCGAAAGTGCAGCACCCTTGTTGCCGCGTTCTTCCTTAACAACCTGTACCAGAAGGATCTGGCGGCGTTTGATAACTTCCTGAATCTTGTAACGTTTCTGAAGCTGACGGCTGTGCGATTCGACAAATTCGTCGGCATCGTCACCGCCAAGGTCTTCGATGTCTTCTTCGTCTGATTTCGCGTTGATTTCAGAAACCGTGTCGCCATCACTGCCATCGGCATCAATGTCGACAGTCAGTTCAGCGACTTCTGCTGACATCGCGGCATTGCCACCCGTCGGGGTGTCATCACCATCAGAACCGGTGTTTGCATCTGACGTGTTATCCTCAGAAGGTGAGGCGTCTTTTGCATCTGCATCGGCCGTTGAGGCATCTACTTCATCGGATTTCTTGCGACGGTTGCGCGTCCGGCGACGACGCGGTTTGGCGTCTTCTTCGTCCGAGCCCGTGGTCGCATCGTTTTTGCTGTCAGGGGATGTTGTTGCGTCCGCAGTTGCGGTTGCTTCGACTGGCGAAGCATCCGCATCTGCGGCTTCAACCGTCTCGTCCTTGTCCTTCGCACGCGGTTTGCGGCGCGAACGCGAACGCGTCGGTTTCTTTTCTTTTTTCTGGCTGTCTTCACCGTCGCTGACATTGTCTTCGACAATCTCAGCATCCTTGACGTTGCGCGTATGGCTTTGCGTCAAGGCTTCGCGGTCAGCAACCGGGATTTGATAATAATCGGAATGGATTTCGCTAAAAGCAAGGAAACCATGGCGGTTTCCGCCATAGTCGACAAATGCCGCCTGCAATGACGGTTCTACTCGCGTCACTTTCGCGAGATAGATGTTTCCCTTGATTTGTTTCTTCGTCGAAGTTTCGACGTCGTATTCTTCTAAGCGATTTCCGTTAATAACAACGACGCGGCTTTCTTCCGCGTGCGTTGCATCGATGAGCATGCGTTTAACCATTCGGAACCTGTTCCTGGAGGCCCCGCCAGTTCAATGCCTAAAGCGTAGTTGTGCTGATATGCAAACAAACCGGCGTGACCGGAGGCGCCGTACATTGAGTCCGCGATATGTCCTGTATGTCTCTGGTTCATCGCGTGTCGGCTGCTCTTCCGGTTTGGACCTGGTCTTGGTGTTGAAAAAAAAACTTGGTTGCGTATTTTCGAGCGCGCCAAGACAGCCTTTTTTAGGAGGGCTCTATCGGGAGCGGGAATTGCCGCGTCACCGAGACACCGACCGTAAGAACTGCTCTAGTCGCGTCCTCAACTTGGTGGATTTTTAGTGTCTTACCACAAAGCATTAGGAATCTCGTTTGCAACATATCTGGTTTATGCGTCTGCGACAAACAGTTTTGTTACATCTTTTGTCGTGTTTTTGGTGTCTTGTTCAAAAATCAGGAAGTTTTCCGCTCTATTTCGCCGCGCACGGCCAATGTCGGGCAAATCTATGAAAACGCAATGTTTTTAACCGGGGCATTAAAATGCCTTTGTTCTCGAAAGGGTGATCATCCTTGTGATTAGGGTCTGAACCCATTTCAAGCATTCAATTGGATTCAGACCCTAAAGTCGGCCTTTGGTCAATTGCCCGTTAACCAACGCGTTGCTATAAGCGCTTATCAATGGCTCCAATCGTGAAAATGGGCACAGCAGGGTAAATGGCATCACCAGCGGCAAACGTGCATTGCAATGCACAAAATGGAAAATGGTCCGGTCGCGTCGGTAACGCTGCTCGCAAAACCGGGCAGGCGGTTACGTTGCTGTTTTTGTTCCTGTTTTCCCTTCACTTTGCCATCGGAACGGCACTGGCCGACAGTGCCAAAGTCCTTGGTGCGCGCCTTGGCGTGTATCCGGATTACACCCGTTTTGTGATTGATCTGGATCGGAATGTTGATTTCACATATTTCCTTCTGCCCGATCCGTATCGCATCATTATCGATATGCCCGAAATCGACTGGAGCGCGCCTCCGGGTAATGTAACGTCGGGCGGCGGACTTATTTCCGGTTTGCGTTATGGCTTGTTTAAGCCCGGTACGTTCCGTGTTGTTTTGGATGTTGCCGAGCCATCGCTGGTATCAAAGATTTTCTCGCTTCCGGCATCGGCGGATAAACCGAACCGGCTTGTCGTCGATTTAACCCCGGCCAAGCGCGAAGCCTTTATGGAGGCGTCGCGTGAAAGCATGGTCGCCTATTCCGCACGCAGCCGGAATGACACCAGTGCAACCGAACAAAGTGCTGATGTCGCGGTTAAATCAGGACGTCCGGGGGATAATAAGCCGTTGATTGCAATCGACGCCGGTCATGGCGGTGTTGATCCCGGTGCTATCGGGGTTGATGGTGTTTACGAGAAAAACCTGACCCTTGCTGCGGCCCGGCAATTGGCCGATACCCTGACCGCATCGGGCCGGTATCGCGTTCTTTTGACCCGCGATAAGGACGTTTTCCTGAAATTACGTCAGCGTGTCGAAATTGCACGTAAAAACGGTGCAGACCTTTTCATCTCGTTGCATGCCGATTCTATTGCCAATCCGAAACACCGTGGCGCGTCTGTTTATACCTTGTCTGAAAACGCGTCGGATAAAGAAGCCGCCGCACTGGCATCCAAGGAAAACAAGGCCGACGTGATTGCAGGTCTTGATTTGTCAGACGAAAATACGTTGGTACAAAGTATCCTGATTGATCTGGCTCAGCGCGAAACCATGAACCTGTCGGCAACCCTTGCCGCCAATATGGTCAGCCAGTTGGCGAAAAGCATCGAATTGCAGCGCAGAACGCACCGTTTTGCCGGGTTTGCGGTGCTTAAGGCACCTGATATTCCCTCGGCACTGTTTGAAATGGGGTATCTTTCAAACGCGCAGGATGCCAAGCTTCTGCAAAGTCCCGCCCACCGTAAAAAAGTTGCCGAGGCTGTCATGCGGGCCATCGATATTTATTTCGATACCCACAAATTCTAAGACAGCGGCCTTTCCGGTCCGTGTGAAAATTCAAAATTATGCCTGCACGGGGCTTTTTCACACACGCAAAAGCCCAATATCGTAGTGATGGGACCGGGCCGGTTGAAAAAGCAATGTCGATGGAAAAAACAATGACAGTGCGAGCTGTCACAACCTCGTCACTTTTAAACCGCTATAGTCATCTTAAGTGAGGGGGATATGCCTCAACAGCGGCGTGTTCCTTTGGGATGATTGCATTTGGGGGGATTGTGCATGATGATGCGCGATCTTTCCGATCCGGCCAACAAAACGAAAAAGACCTGCATAAATGCGAATATTAATGATTATCTTCGGCTTTCTGTTTTTGATGGCTGTCGCGGGTGGCGCCGGTGTTATGGCGATCTTTTGGCATTTTGGTCAGGATTTGCCTGACTACACACAGCTTGAAGACTATGAGCCCCAGGTCATGACGCGTGTCCATGCGGCAGATGGTGCCTTGATTGCGGAATATGCCCGCGAAAAACGCGTGTTTGTGCCAATCACCGCCATTCCGCACAAAGTCACGGACGCCTTTGTTGCCGCCGAAGATAAGAATTTCTGGTCGCATCCGGGAATTGATTTTGCATCGGTGTTGCGCGCTGCTGTGACCAATGTCGTCAACCTTGGGACCGGGCGTCGTCCGGTTGGGGCGTCGACAATCACCCAGCAGGTCGCAAAAAACTTCCTTTTGACCAACGAAGTTTCCTACGAACGGAAAATCAAGGAAGCCATCCTGTCATTCCGTATCGAACGCGCCTTTTCCAAGCAGCATATTCTTGAGCTGTATCTCAACGAGATTTACCTTGGCAGTGGCAGTTACGGCGTTGCCGCAGCGGCCCTTCGCTATTTCGATAAATCGCTTGATGAGGTGAACGTCGAAGAAGCTGCCTATCTGGCGGCACTGCCAAAGGCCCCCTCAAATTATCATCCGGTCCGCAACCACGACGAAGCCAAAGCGCGTCGTAATTGGGTCATTGGCCGGATGCTTGAAGAAAAATACATCACCGAAGCCGAAGCACAGGCTGCATGGGCGGCCCCGCTGATTGGCAAAACACGTGAGTCGGTCGATACCTATCAGGCTGATTTCTTTGCCGAGGAAGTGCGCCGCCAACTGGTGGATCGCTACGGTGAGGGGATGCTTTATGACGGCGGACTTTCGGTTCGATCAACCGTTGATCCGCGCATGCAGACGATTGCCGACAAAGCCCTGCTTGAAGGATTGGTGGATTATGACCGCCGCCATGGCTGGCGCGGTCCGATCACGACAATTGAGCTTGCCGATGACTGGCAACAAAAACTGCGTGAAGTTGAAGTCCCTGCCGATATCCCGTGGGACCGGGCTGTTGTCTTGTCGACGGATGCTGATGAGGCAATTCTTGGCCTTATGACCGGCGAGCAGGGCCGTATTCCGAAGCGATTCCTGACATGGGCGCGTCCGTGGCAAAAAGGTCAGACATTGGGACCGGTGGTCAATAAACCATCCGATGTGATCAATGCTGGCGATGTGATCTATGTGAAGCATTTTGCCGAACTGGATGGCGAACAGCTGCCCCCCAACACGTATGGTCTGCGTCAGATTCCCAATGTGAATGGGGCGCTTGTGGCGATGGATCCGCACACCGGACGTGTCTTGGCAATGTCGGGTGGCTTTTCGCACGACCTGTCAAAATTTAACCGCGCAACACAGGCGCGTCGTCAGCCGGGCTCGGCGTTTAAGCCGTTTGTTTATTTGGCGGCCCTTGATCAGGGCTTTACCCCGTCAACACTGGTTCTTGATGCACCGTTCGTGATTGATCAGGGGCCGGGGCTTGGAAAGTGGAAGCCGGGCAACTACAGCGGCAAGTTCTATGGTCCCTCGACCATGCGTCTTGGGATTGAAAAATCGCGAAATCTGATGACCGTACGCTTGGCTCAGACCATTGGCATGCCGGTGGTTGCCGATTACGCCGAACGTTTCGGGATTGTCGATAAACTGCCAGAAGTTCTTTCCATGGCGCTTGGTGCGGCGGAAACGACAGTGATGCGTTTGACCGCGGCCTATGCCGAACTGGTCAATGGGGGCAAAAAAATCACCCCAACCCTGATTGATCGTATTCAGGACCGTCGCGGCAGTGTGATTTATCGCCGTGATGAACGTGACTGTGCGCAGTGCCAGGATGTTGCGTTCCGCAATCAAATGCCGCCAGATTTGCCTGATACCCGTGAACAGCTGACCGACCCGGCCAGTGCGTTCCAGATGGTCCATATCATGGAAGGCGTGATTCAAAGCGGTACTGGCCGGACGATTGCTGAACTCGGGTACCCTTTGGCGGGTAAAACCGGGACAACCAATGATTCCCGCGATGCATGGTTTGTCGGTTTTGCGCCTGATCTTGCGGTTGGGGTGTATGTCGGCTTTGACGATAACCGATCCCTTGGTGATCGCGAACAAGGTGCAAGTGCCGCAGCACCGATCTGGAAAGAGTTCATGCGCGGCGCACTCGAAGGCACCAAAGCCATTCCCTTCCGTACCCCACCGGGTATCCGTATGGTCCGGGTGGATTCCCGTACCGGGCTTCCGGCCGGTCCAGGGGCTCAGGATGTGATCTGGGAAGCCTTCAAGCCCGGCACCATTCCGGCCTCAAATGATAATGTCATTGATGGCGGTTATGACGGAAACAGCGGATCGGACGGCGGCAGTGGTGCCGTGTCGGGGCCAGGCGGAATTTACTGATCACGCCGAAATGTGAGAGTCGTAAATTTGATGTTTATGACACTCAATATATGAACAAAGCCGGATGTGAGCAGCATCCGGCTTTTTCTGTGTTTGCGAGTGTTCGTCTGAAAGAATTTACGTTCGTTTCGGCCGAAAATACCCCATCAACCGTCATCAAACATTGATAAAATCATCAACCGTGTGACACTGGCATGTCACGCAGTTTTGTCATGATCTTCAAGATTTCAGTTCACGCCTTGAAGAGGTTTAAAAATGACTTTTCGTCTTTCCCGCCGCAAGTTCCTCACCGCCACGGCAACAGCTGGTGCCGCATCGACGATGGGCGGTTTTTTCATGCCGTCGATTTCGCGTGCTGCGGATCGCCCTGTGATTACCCATGGCGTACAAAGTGGTGATGTTACCGCGAACACGGCCTGCATCTGGGGGCGAGCTGACCGTGCATCAAAGATGGTGACCGAAATTGCAACGACCGAAGGGTTCAAGAACTCGGTGCGTATTCCGCATATGAATGTCGTGCCCCAGCGTGATTTGGCGGGCAAATTGACATTGCAGGATTTACCTGCCGGACAGGACATCTTTTACAAGATTCATTTTGAAAACCTTGACGATGGCCGTGCGTCATCCGAACCGCTTATCGGTCATTTCAGAACTGCCCCGGCAGCCAAACGCAATATCCGGTTCGGCTGGTCTGGAGATACCGCCGGGCAGGGCTGGGGCATTGATGAGGACCGCGGCGGTATGAAAACATATGCCACCGTAACCAAGCACAATCCCGATTTCTTTATTCATTCGGGTGATACGATTTATGCTGATGGGCCGTTCGAAAAACAGGCGAAGATGCCAGATGGTGACGTTTGGAAAAATATCACCACCGAACACACTGGCAAGGTTGCAGAAACGATTGACGAGTTTAGGGGTAACTACAAATACAACATGCTTGATAAGAACGTTCTGGAATTCAACCGTATGATGCCAGTTTATTATCAATGGGATGATCACGAAGTTCTCAATAACTGGTATCCAGGTGAAATGTTGACCGGTGATGACCGTTATAGCGAAAAGTCGGTTTCGCTTTTGGCATCGCGGGCCAATCGGGCTTTCCGCGAAATGCTGCCGATTACCGAGTTTGATACCGAACCTGGCCGTGTTTATCGCAAGGTGTCCTATGGACCGTCTCTTGAAATTTTCTTCCTTGATATGCGGACCTATCGCGGGCCGAACGATGCGAATGATAGCCCGGTTCCAACCAATGATACGGATTTCCTTGGCCGCACACAGATTGAATGGCTTAAACGCAGCCTGCTCAATTCCAAGGCAACTTGGAAGGTCATCGCAGCAGATATGCCGATTGGCATGATTGTGTATGACGACTGGAAGACCAAAAGCACATTCGAAAATTTGGCAAATGGGGATGGTGCACCAAAGGGACGTGAGCTGGAAATCGTCGAACTTCTGCGGTTTATCAAATCGGCCAAAATCAATAACACGGTCTGGCTGACAGCTGACGTGCATTACACCGCAGCCCATTATTATGATCCGAACAAAGCCCAGTTCCAGGATTTCGAACCGTTCTGGGAATTTGTTTCAGGTCCGCTCCATGCCGGGACATTCGGCCCCCAGGACATGGACAATACATTCGGCCCACAGGTGAAATTCACCAAGCATCCCAGCAAAGAACAAGGCATCAACCTGCCGCCATCATTTGGAATGCAGTTCTTTGGTCTCGTCGACATTGATGCCGACACTGAACAGTTCCGGGTGTCGTTGCGCGATGTTGCCGACGAAGAGCTTTACACCGTGACACTCGATCCGGTTTATAGCTGACGCTTAGTTTTCGGGCCTTGTCCTGTTGATGAAATCCGGCACATTCACTGTGCCGGGTTTTTGCATGGTTGCAGGGGTTTCAACTGAGACAAAAACTGTTATAACCGCCGCCTACATAGCCATATGTCATGTATGGTCGAACAGAATTTCATTTGAATAACGGAGACATCAATGCGCGCTGAAGCACAGGCATTGGTCGATGAAATCAAGCAGTCGATGGCACTGCTGAGGAGGCATCTTTGACTGGGATAACGCACTTAGGCGCCTGGACGAACTGAATGCACTGGCCGAAGACCCAACCCTTTGGGACGATGCGGCCAATGCGCAGAAAATCATGCGCGAACGTACCCAGCTTGACGATGCGATTAACGGTTATAAAAAGCTCGCGCAGGAACTTGATGACAATATCGAACTGATCGAACTTGGCGAAGCCGAGGGCGACGACGATACTGTTGCCGAGGCCGAAGACGGCCTGCGATCCATCCACAAGATTGCGGCACAGCGTGAACTTGAAAGCCTGCTTTCAGGTGAAGCTGACAGCAATGATGCTTATCTTGAAATCCATGCCGGTGCCGGTGGTACTGAGGCACAGGATTGGGCAAGCATGATGGCGCGCATGTATTATCGTTGGGCAGAGTCCAAGAAATACAAGCTTGAGATGCTTGAGGAAAGTGATGGCGAGGAAGCCGGTATCAAGTCGGTGACCTATAAGGTTTCCGGTCACAATGCTTATGGCTGGCTGAAGAATGAAGTTGGGGTGCATCGTCTGGTGCGGATTTCGCCCTATGACAGTTCGGCGCGTCGCCATACCAGCTTCTCGTCCGTTTGGGTCTATCCGGTGATTGATGACGATATTCAGATCGAAATTCTCGATAAGGATCTTCGCATTGATACCTATCGTGCATCCGGGGCCGGTGGTCAGCACGTTAACCGTACCGATTCCGCGGTACGTATGACCCATATCCCGACCGGGATTGTTGCCCAGTGCCAGAACGACCGATCGCAGCATAAAAACCGCGACACGGCGATGAAGATGCTGAAAGCCCGTTTGTATGAGGCGGAACTTAAAAAACGCGAAGCCGAAGCACAGGCCGTCGAAGACAACAAAACCGACATCGGTTGGGGTCATCAAATCCGGTCCTACGTCTTGCAGCCTTATCAGATGATCAAGGACCTGCGCACAGGAACCGAAACATCCGATACTCAGGGTGTTTTGAACGGTGATCTTGATGCCTTTATGGCGGCTGCCCTGGCGGCAAAAGTCACCGGATCAGCAGGCGAAATCGAAGACATTGATTGATCGCACCAAAGTGATCGAAATTAGAACACCCCGCCGGTTTTGGCGGGGTGTTCTATTTCAAAGGCTTGGCGTGTTTACCGGGCGCTAACCTGCATAATTCTGCGCTTTGCCCGTAAAAATTCCATTTCTGTCACACAATTGCCGGATATGCCTGCCACGGTGTGGCTAAGCGACACCTGCCAAGCAATAACAAATGACCAGATCATGACTGGTTCCTGGCAGGAACAGCTCTGAGCAAACGTCTATCATTCAGGTGAAGTCCAAAATGGCCCAACAGTCCCTTGGCCCGGTCGCAGTCGGCGACCAGTTCAAACTTGCTACTCCCAACGGTCCGGTCTTCGTGGTGGTTAAAATCCGTGAAATGAAGCCCGTTGATCATGCCCAGATCACAAAAGTCCGCGATACCAAATCGCCAACCCTTATTGCCGTTACCACATTGTTGAACCGTGATTTCTATATTCCGGTTGCGCCTGAAAACCGCCAAACTCCTGATAACGACGGCATATTGCGCGGTTCCTGACAGGCTTACCGTGTGATTATAAAATCGGGCAACAGGCTGTTTCACGAGAATGTTCGCAAGAAAGAAGTTGGCATGGCGGCCCACACGCGGTGAAATGGATCAAATTTTAATCCATGCCATCAGGGGCCGCCAACATGTCACACGGAACGTTGCAAACGGAACTGCTTGATACCCTGTTTTCCGTTCTGGAAAACGATGTTTTACCCAAAACACGATCTGGCGTTGCGGCGGGGAATAAGGTCTTTGGCGCCGCTATTTTGCGTAAATCCGACCATGCGCTGGTGATTGCCGAAACCAATAATGAAATGGAAAACCCGCTGTGGCATGGCGAAGTCCATTGTTTGAAGCGGTTCTATGAAATGCGGGCCGATCGGAGACCGGTAACCTCAGACCTTATCTTCCTATCGACCCACGAACCTTGTTCGATGTGTCTGTCGGCGATCACTTGGGCCGGATTTGATAATTTCTATTATTTCTTTTCGTATGAGGATTCCCGCGATGCGTTCGCCATTCCCCATGATCTGAAAATCATGCAGGAAGTCTTCACCCTGAAAGACGGTGAATACAATAAATCAAACGCGTTCTGGGACAGTCATTCGATGATGGGCATGATCGCCGAATTGCCCAAAGACCAGCAGGGCGCATATATCGCGCGTGCGCAGGCCATTTCCGATCAGTATGATCAGCTTTCCACACAGTATCAGGATACAAAATCGGACAACGACATTCCGCTGAACTAAAGCAGGTTAGCGGTTTGACGTTTGAGTCCGAAACTGGCGAGTTTTATTGTCGCATTCTGCTACACTGTGCGGCATGGAACAGCTCAATAATGACATATGCTATCAAGCACTCAAAACCCGGGACCGTCGGTTTGACGGGCGGTTTTATACCGCCGTTCTGACCACCGGGATTTTCTGTCGTCCGATTTGCCCAGCCGTGACGCCCAAACGGGTGAATGTCGAATTTTATCCCAGTGCAGAATCAGCAATCGCCCATGGGTTCCGTCCGTGTTTGCGGTGCCGCCCCGAAGCCGCTCCCGGCAGCCCCGCCAGTGCCGGTGTGCATGCCACGGTCGCGCGCGCGGTGCGTCTGATTGATCAGGGCATGCTGGAAACCGGTTCTATTGCCGATTTGGCAGATCGGTTGGGGGTAGGGGACCGGCATCTGCGCCGGATTTTCAAAGAACATACCGGCGTTACCCCGCAAGATCACGCCAAGGCGCGCCGATTGCTCCGCGCCCGTCAGTTGATTGTCGATAGCAACCTTTCCATGACAGATATCGCTGACATTGCCGGGTTTGGCAGTTTGCGCCGGTTTAATGATGCGATGAAAAAGGCCTATGGGCAGGCGCCAACGGCGTTTCGTCGTGGCCTGAAATCGCCACCACTCGCGGGCATGAAAAAAGATGACCCATGTGCGCGCCGCGATGATGATTTGGTTTTGCGCCTGCGCGCCCGACAGCCATTTGATGCCAATTACCTTTTGGCATTTTTCCGTGCGCGCGCCATTCCCGGTCTGGAATCGGTTGGCGATCGTACGTATGTGCGGGGCTTTCGGATTGGCGATTTGATTGGTCTGATGATTTGTCGTTTCCCAAATGATAACAGCGGGGTAGAGGTGATCTTGCGTGGGCCTGCCCGTGGGGCGGTTCTTGAAATTGGGTCCCGGGTACGACGTCTGTTTGATCTTGATGCCGATGTCCCGTCGATCACCGCACAATTCGCCAATGACCCGTTGCTTGCCCCGTTGATCGATAAACGTCCGGGGCTGCGTGTGCCCGGATGCTGGGATCAATTTGAATTGGTGATCCGTGCTGTCTTGGGGCAGCAGGTTTCGGTGGCTGCGGCCCGAACGCTGGCCGGGCGATTGGTACAGGGATATGGCGACGCGTTGCCGGATGATTTGAGCGAGGATACCTGCGTTACCCACGTGTTTCCACAGCCTGAAACACTGTTGGGATTGGACTTGATTGGCATTGGGTTGACCCGACGGCGCGCACAAACCGTGTCGGATGTCATTGATATGTTTGCCGGCCCCGATTGCGATCAGAAAAGTGGCGATGCCTTGATCACGGAAATGACCGCGATCAAGGGGATCGGACCATGGACCCTGAATTATTTTGGCCTGCGGGGTTTAGGCGATCCCGATGCCTTCCCGGCCGCCGACCTTGGAATTTTAAAGGCATCTGCCATGGGCGGGGGGCCAGATAAAGCCAAGGCACTCGAAACACTTTCGGAAAGCTGGCGGCCATGGCGTGCCTATGCGGCGCAATATCTTTGGTCTGCCCTTGAAGGAGAAGGATGATGACAACAACCATGACCACCAAAATCAATGTCGTACGCCATGATAGCCCGATTGGGATGCTAAGCCTTGCAAGTGTTGAGGGCAAGTTGGTGCATCTGGATTTTGACGGCAATGATGATCGACTTAAAACCATTCAGAACCGCCGATTCAAAAGTCTTGAATGGGCTGAAAACGGTAACGTTCCAGCATCCGTCATCAGATGGCTGGAGGGGTATTTTGATGGTGAATGCTCAGCTTTGCCGATGGCCGATATCAATATGATCGGTACAGATTTTCAGAAATCCGTGTGGGATGCACTGATCACGATCCCGTTTGCCACAAGCGTATCCTATGCCGGGCTGGCCGATCAGCTGGGCAACCCAAAGGCCGTGCGGGCAGTTGCGCGCGCCAATGCGTTGAATCCGGTGTCGATCATTGTGCCGTGTCATCGGGTGATTGGCTCAAACGGCACCCTGACCGGCTATGCCGGTGGGCTGGAGCGCAAGAAGTGGTTGCTGGAGTACGAAGCCAGCATTTTGGCAAAAGCAGCCTAACGCCAAAACGGGCAGCCAGACGGCTGCCCGTTTTCTCCGGCATGACGTTATGAGATCGACATCACGATACGGCCATCGATTTTGCCTTCGCGCATGCGGTCAAAAATCGAATTGATGTTTTCCATCGGTTCGGTGGTGTAATGCGAATGCACCTTGCCGTCGCCCGCAAAATTAAGCGCTTCCTGAAGGTCCGCGCGGGTGCCGACAATCGACCCACGGATGGTTTTGCGCGATAGAACTGTATCGAAAATATCAAGTTCGAATTTTCCGGGCGGCAATCCACATAGCGCCATGGTGCCATGACGGCCCAGCATGCCAACCCCTTGGGAAAAGGCGGATTTGGAAACGGCTGTTACCAGTACCCCGTTGGCACCGCCCATTTGTTTTTGGACTTCGGCAACCACATCAGTTTCCTTGGCGTTCATGGTCCAGTCTGCTCCAAGATCCTTGGCCAAGGTCAGCTTGTCGTCATTGATATCAACCGCAATGACCTTCATGCCCATGGCCTTGGCGTATTGCACCGCCATATGGCCCAAGCCGCCGATACCGGAAATGACCACCGTTTCACCCGGTTTGCATTCTGTTTCCTTAAGTCCCTTATAGACCGTGACTCCGGCACATAGCACAGGTGCCGCATTGCCAAATTCAAGCCGGTCCGGCAGATGTCCGACATAGTTTGGATCGGCCAGAACATATTCAGCAAAACCGCCATTGACCGAATAGCCGGTATTGATTTGTTCACCGCAAAGGGTTTCCCAGCCGGTTACGCAGTGATGACAATGACCACAGGCCGAATGCAACCACGGCACACCTACACGGTCGCCTTCCTTGACGGATGTGACACCTTCGCCAACTTCGAAAACAATCCCGACACCTTCGTGGCCGGGGATAAACGGCGGATTGGGTTTTACCGGCCAATCGCCTTCGGCGGCGTGCAGGTCGGTGTGACACACGCCCGACGCTTCGATTTTCACAAGGATCTTGCCCGGTGTGACTTTGGGCACTGTGACTTCTTCGATCGATAAGGGTTTGCCAAATTCGCGGACTAAGGCAGCTTTCATCGTGGCAGGCATGTTTGGACCTCCTGACGGAAGGAAAAGACCCGTTTGCTTGGGTCTGTTTAATTCACGTCAAAAGAATAGGGCGATGGGCGTTTGAAAGCCTTGCTTTGAATCAATCTTGCCGGAAAAGATCAATCAGGCGTCATAACCGATATCAGGCAGTTCAAGCACATAGTCCTGATAATAATCAGGCGGCATGCCGGCTTCGTAACGGGCTTCGTCGTTAAAGGGGGGCTTTAACGATCCACGGAAATGCTTGCGCAGCATGTCATGCCAGGTTGTGTAGTACGGAAGACCGCGCTGATCGCAGACATATTCGTAATATTTCCGCCCTGCTGCGACGTGGGCGATTTCATCATGGGCGATGATTTCGAGAATACGGGCACTTTCGGTGTCCCCGTGGGCCATTAACCGCTCAATGGTCGGCGGGGCGGCATCAAGCCCGCGTGCCTCAAACACCATCGGTACCACGGCCAGACGTGGTAAAATGTCATAGGCCGTATCCATCGATGTTTCCCACAACCCGTCATGAGCCGGAAGGTCGCCATAGGCCGCCCCCATTTCGCCCAGTCGTGTAACGATCATTTTAAAATGACGGGCTTCGTCATCGGCGACCTGAACCCACGCATCATGGAAGTGCTTTGGCATCTCTGCATCGGGAAAGCGCACGCATAAATCCCATGCCAGATCGATGGCATTGAGTTCAATATGGGCCAGCGCATGCAAAAGGCTGATACGTCCCTGAACACTGCCTTTTTTGCGTTTGGGCATTTTGTTGGGTGGCAGCAGTTCCGGCTGTGCCGGGCGTCCCGGACGATCAGGAAGATCGGTTGACCCAACTTCCGTGATCTCGCCACTACGCCACAGTGCAGCCATTTCAGCGGTTACATTGGCCTTCTCGATGGCATCTGCAGTGAGCAGGGAACGCTTGGCGGCTTCGGCGAGGGTCAGTTTGGTCATGATCATCCGGAACTGGTGCAGGAGTTAAGGCCACGCTGTGTCTGACATCTGCCAGACGTCTGGTCAATGAACAAAGAAAAAGGGCGTCCAGCATGACAATGCCGGAACGCCCGCAAAGATGGATGATCATCTGATCGTTTGATCAGGTGATGTTAAAGCGAGCAAGGGCTTCTGCCAGATCTTCGCCAAACGAGTTCCCCTTGCGGATGATCGCGGTTCGGCAGGGCAGGTCCTGCAAGGACGGATGGTTCGGCGCATCCGATGTCAGAACCGCGGTTGGGATGTTGCGCGTTTTGGGCATGGCTTGCAGCGCATTGGCAAGATCAATGCCGCTGAGTTCATCGATGGTCTTGGCGACAATGATGAAGTCCGGGCGGGTGCGCACAGCAAGTTCGATGGCCTCAAACGAGGTCTGGGTCACGGAGCTGCGATATCCGCAAGCAGCCAGTTCACGCTCAACAATGACCGCCATTGAACGTTGCGGAATGACCAAAAGGGCCTCGACGTTAGTTTGTTTGAGCCAGTTGGGATCAATGTCGGGTGTGCGTTTTGAGGGCAGTTCGCGGACGAACTCGGCAGTGTCGGTGCCGCCTGCGGTCATGTCACCGTCAAGAAGGGTCTGGATTTTATCGACAAAGGCCTGAATGTCTTCGATAGCACCTTCATTGAGTTCCTTACAGGTCGTGACATAATCTGCAAGGCGATGGCTGGTCAGATTGATCAGCGGGGCGGCGACCGATTTGCCTTTGTACCGCAAATTGAAAACTTCGCGCTGAATAGCTGTCAGGTGGATGGGGTCGGCCTTGCCACGCGCATTCTGCAAATGGACATCAATCGAATTGATGATGTCGTGGGCTTCATCACGAAAGTCTGCAAGCATCTGATCGTCAAGATCGACAACATTCTTGTTCATTGAATTACCCGCCTTGCCGGTGAACCGGTTTGTTTTCTCCTGATAGGTGAAATTTATGCTCACCTATATTCCCATATTCAAATTCTTAGCCTGAGAAACAAGGTAAGGCAACCAAATCAATATGGGCCTCATCGGTCACGACATTGAACTTAAAGCATTTTAAGGTCGAATAAAAAAAGGCCCGACAGGATGATTGTCGGGCCTTTACGTATCATGGCGCAGATTTTAAAGGGCGCGGACGGCTTCAAGAACCTCGGCGACGTGGCCTTTGACTTTGACCTTGTGCCACGCATTACGGATTGTGCCTTGGGCATCAATAACAAAGGTGGTTCGTTCAATGCCCATGAATTTCCTGCCATACATGCTTTTTTCCTTCCACACACCGTAATCTTCACAAGTGGTGCCATTCTCGTCAGAGGCGAGAATGAAGTTCAGGTCATGTTTGGCTTTGAATTTGTCATGGCGATCCGCACTGTCTTTGGAAATGCCAATGATCTGAGCGTCAACGGCGCTAAAATCTGGTTCTGCATCACGGAATTCGCAGGATTCTGTCGTGCAGCCCGGTGTCATGTCCTTGGGATAGAAATAGATCACCACCGGCTTACCACGCAGGTCAGATAGTTTCACACTGCCGCCACCGTCGGTCGGCAGTTCAAAATCCGGGGCTGTCGCGCCTGTATCAAGTGTCATGTTCTATCCTTTGTCTGTTCGTGCGCATGTGCGATCCGCAGTGTCGCGCATCCATCGTTCGCCGTGTTTGAAGGCGTGGGCATAAAAATATAATCCATTATAGGGATGGCAAGGGCATCCGGATCATTGATATTTTCACCGTTGTCGTAGGCTTTCATCAGCTTTCAGGGATCGGGCCCGCTTTTTCGGCCGGATCGCTAATGATCAGGTCATAGATGGCCTTGGTTTTGGTGGCTGTTTCGTCGACCTTGGCCTGCAATTGTTCGAAATCGTCGCATTTCCCGGCTGTGGCCAGCATTTTGCGCAGATCGGTACTGGCCGTTTGCGGATCAAACGG
The DNA here is from genome assembly GCF_000421265.1 of Thalassospira lucentensis MCCC 1A00383 = DSM 14000. Taxonomy (GTDB): domain Bacteria; phylum Pseudomonadota; class Alphaproteobacteria; order Rhodospirillales; family Thalassospiraceae; genus Thalassospira; species Thalassospira lucentensis. Next base: position 118,099 of record NZ_ATWN01000009.1, read on the forward strand.
ACCCTCGGTGGTGAGCCGCAACATGGCTTGTATCGCCAGCCAGAACGATCCGGCATTGGCAAGAAACTTTGCCTGTTCCCCATCCAGAATTCCCGCCGCATCAAGGTTTTTAAACACATCGCGGGTGGTTGGTGACAATATTTCAGGATGATCATGGGCATGGCGCAATTGCAGATACTGCGCAATGAATTCAAGATCAACCAGACCACCGCGCCGCATTTTGATTGCCCATGGGTGATTGTCGCCCTTGCCAGCATCCATGCGGTTTCGCATGTCGAAAACTTCGCGCACCAACCGATCAGGATCCCGCTTTTTGCACAGTACCGCATTGGTCGTCGCAACGACCTTTTTACACAGGTTTTCCGGACCATAGACCGGACGCAGGCGGGTCAGCGCCATATGTTCCCATGTCCATGCGTCGTTGTTTTGATAGGTATCGAAACTTTTGAAATGGGTCGCAAGCGGGCCTTTTGATCCACTGGGACGCAGGCGTAAGTCGGTTTCAAACAAGATACCCTCGGCGGTCGGGGCCGACAGGGCATTGATGTATCGCTGACTGAGACGGATGTAATAATGCCCCGGTGACAACGGCTTATCGCCATCTGACTCTTCGGCGTCTTCGGGCACATCATAGATAAAGACCATATCAAGGTCTGAGCCCGGCGACAGTTCCTGACCGCCATGCTTGCCAAGTGCAAAGACCGCCAAGCCGCCATCTTCGAATTGTCCATGTTTGGTGGCAAAATCATCGGCAATGCGTGGGAAAAGGGACCGAATGGCAACATCGGCAACATCGGCAAGGGCGCGTCCCGCAGCGTGCGGGGTATGGCGGTTCTGGATGGTTTGCACGTCAATCTGGAATTTCTGGTCATTGGCCCAGCGCCGGGCGCAATCAAGCCAGTCTTCAACCATGTCTTCACGCGACAGGCGCGCGTCAAGTTCCATGATCATATCCTGCGCATCGGGCAGTTCTTCGTGAAAACCTGACATCAGGACATAGTCAAGGACCGCTGCGTTCCGGCCAATGTATTTGGCCATGCGCGGGGCGGTCCCGGCAATCTGGGCCAGCAGTTCAAGAAGTTCCGGGTGGGCGGTAAACAGTGAGAAAACCTGAACACCTGCCGGAAGTCCTTTGAGGAAATCATCAAAGGCGCGAAATGCCATGCCCGGATTGGTGGTTTTGGCCAAGGCACCAAGCAAGGTTGGCATCAGTTCAGTCAGGATTTCGCGCGCACGACGCGACCGGGTGGCGCGATACCGGCCATGGTGCCAGCCGCGCACCGTAACCGATACATTTTCGGCATTCTCAAACCCCATTTGGCGCAAATTTGCCAATGTTTCGGGGTCGTCTTCGGTGCCGGTGAAGACAAGGTTGCCGGTCGCACCGGCCAAGGGAACGTCGTCTTCGAACAGTTCCGCATAATTGTTTTCAACGTTGCGCAAATGCAGCAACAAGTCAGCAATAAACGCGGCCCGGTCGTCATAGCCAAGGAAGGTTGCCAATGCATGCAGGCCTTCATCACTTTCCGGCAGGGTCTGGGTTTGTTGATCATCGATCATTTGCAACCGATGTTCGACGGTGCGCAGGAACGCATAGGCGCTGAGCATTTCATCGCGGACATTTTCTGATACTTGTCCGAATTTGGTCAACTCGCGCAATGTTTCGCAGGTTGCCTTGCAGCGTAGGGAAACCTCCCGTCCTCCCCAAATCAGTTGCTGGGTCTGGGCGAAAAATTCGATCTCGCGAATGCCGCCGCGGCCAAGCTTGATGTTGTGGCCAGGTATGTTGATCTTGCTGCCGCCTTTGTGGGCGTTGATCTGGCGTTTGATCGAATGAATGTCCTGGATTGCCAGAAAATCAAGGTGCTTGCGCCAGACAAAGGGGCGCAATATTTCAAGAAACGCATTTCCAGCATTGTGATCGCCGCCAACAATGCGGGCCTTGATCATGGCCGCACGTTCCCAGTTCTGCCCCACTGTTTCGTAATAGGTTTCAGCCGCCAGCATTGATAAAATCGGTGGGGTTGATGATGGGTCTGGGCGTAATCGTAAATCAGTACGAAACACATATCCGTCGCCGGTACGTTCTTCCATGATGCGGGCAATATCGCGGACCATACGCACCAGATCCTGATGGATACGATCCGGATCGACATAGGTCACAACATCCTGATCATACAGGAAGATCAGGTCGATATCGGATGAATAATTCAACTCACCCGCACCAAGCTTGCCCATGCCAATGGCAAAAATGCCGCTGTCTTTCAGTGGGTTTTCCGGATTTGGCAGATCATATTTGCGAAGACGTGCCAAGGCGGACAAACAATGGGCCATGGTAAAGCCAAGGGTAAGCTCGGCCGTGTCGCTGATAGCAGAGGTGATTTTATCAAGCGACCATGCGTTTGTGATATCGGCAATGGCGATCACCAACGCGGCATGGCGTTTCGCGGTTCGAACGGTGGCCATGGTGGTTGGTTGATCAAGCGGGGCGGCATTGGCGCTTTCACGGACCGGATCAAGAGCCGTTTTAAAAGCATCATCAAGGCCATTGGCAAAGACATCACAGACCGTCCCCGGATCGCGCAAACACAGGTTCGTCAGATACGGGCTGTTGCCAAAAAGAGCTGCCAAAACAGACGATGTTTGCGCGTTTGTCGCAATCTCGACAATTTGATCAGAAATACTTTCAAAGGCAGGACGTTCTGCCAATGCCCGCCAGCGTTCAAATGCGGTGGCAGTACGTTCAGGATCAAATGGTTTGGGAAGATCATGTGATATCCAGGAAAGAGACACTTTATTGCTTTCCTTGTATTGCGAAAGGGGGACGAACCGGGCTATGCACAGATTTACGGCTGATAGCATAAGACCTATGATGGTATCGTGATCCCGAGGGTCGGGGAAACATGTTTCTATTAAGGATGCCGACCCTAATCTTTTCTGTGGATCGGTAAAAAGGGATAAGATCAATAACAGTTTGTTTCTTTTACCGGTTTTAGCATGGTGTTGCGTGCGATAAACTGTATTGGACTGTTTGTGGCTATTGGTAAATCTGTGTATGACACCGAAAATTCAAGGTAAATAGGGTGCGCCTGTTAAAAACCTTTTCTGGATGGTTGGGGCTGATTTTTGGGGCCCTCGTCCTTTTTGTCGGTGTGTTTGGCGCGGTCACCGTCTGGCGCGTCGCACAGGGACCTGTCTCGCTGCATCGTATTACGCCTTACATCGTGGATCGTCTTAATCAGTCGATGGGCGAAAACCGCCTGTCTGTTGAGGATCTTGTTTTGTATTGGCGCGGTTGGGACGAAAAGTTTGATGTGCGCCTGCGCGATGTTTCGGTGCACGGACCAGATAACAGCGAACTTCTGCAAGTCCCCGAGGCAGACGTTGTATTTTCAACCAAGGCACTTTTTGAAGGTGTTCTTGCCCTGCGCGAATTAAATCTGATCGGGCCGCGGATACGACTTGAACGGGGACGCGATGGCGCGATCAATATCGGATACGCCGCCGAAGAGGACGTGGTGGATGATGCAAACCGATCACCGGACGTTTTAAATCAGCCAGAGCGCGCGCCATCCCTTGTGATTGATCTGCCGCCAGTTCCGGGGGACGATCAGGGGACTGATGCGTTGCCCAAGGATGGTGCAAATGGCACTGATCCGGGATCGGATGTGCATTCAGGCAGTCAGGCGCTGCGCGATATTGTTGATATTCTGTCTGGCGCACGGACAGATTTCCCCGCAGCGGACTACTTTGAAAGTTTCGGCGTTGTAAACGCTGATCTGCAGGTGCGTGACGAAAAGCTTGGTGTTATCTGGGCCGCGCCACAGGCAGATATTCTTTTGTCACGTGGGAAGTTTGGCGTTTCGGCCGAAGCATCCATGCAGGTTTCAGCTGGTTCTGTTGCAACCCGTATCGATGTCACCGGCGACTACAGCACCCGAACCGGCGAGATTGACCTTGCCGCCAAGCTTGGCGAGATCGAGCTTGCGGAACTTGCGACGATTTCAAATGTATTTGATGGCCTGCGCGATGCTTTTGTACCGGTTTCCGGGGGGCTTAAGGCAAAGTATGACGCGAATGGCGAGTTGATTTCGGCCAGTGCGGATTTGTCTGTCGGAAGTGGCGTTGTTTCCTTGCCCGACGAAATACGCGCAACCTATCGCGTGACGGGCGGGCGTATTGCCACAAGCTATGTACCCGGCCGGATCAGCTTCGATGATGTTACCCTGAATGTCGGTGCTTCGGTGGCAAGCCTTAAGGGGGTTGTCCTTGATCCGTTTTCCGACTGGAAAATCAATCTGGATGTGTCGGCAAAAGACGTTGCGACCAATGATTTGAACCGGTTATGGCCGGAAAACGTTGGGTATGATGCGCGCGAATGGGTGATTGAGAACCTGTCTGAGGGCATTGTTCATCAGGCAACCATGCATACCGAGCTGCATCAGGATGAGGCCGGTGAAGTCATTCTCGATGCTCTGGGCGGACAGATGACGATGTCGGGGGTCACAGTGCATTATCTTGGCGAGATGCCCGTGGTTCTTGACGCTGCTGGGCGGGCTGAGTTTGATGCAACCAGCTTTAAGATCTATGCCGATCAAGGCAATGCGGATGGCCTGATTGTTGAAAATGCATCCATCGAATTTACCAAGCTTGATGAACCTGTCCCATCGGCAGATATCGAAGTCGTCGCCCACGGCAGTGTGCAAAAAGCTCTTGAGCTGATTGATGCCGAACCGCTTGGTTTTGCAAAGCGTCTGGGGATTGACCCCAAGCAGATCACGGGCGATCAGGCAACCCGCGTAAGGCTTTATTTCCCACTGTTGCGTGCGGTCACATTCGATGATGTCGAGGTGGCCGCTGCCACCCGGATTGAAAATGCCAAGGTGACGAAAGCATTTCGCGATCTTGATATCGAAGACGGCGCATTTGAATTGCAGGTCAATACCAAGGGGCTTGATCTTAGCGGTGATGCCGCCATCGGGCAGGGGCGAACCAACATCAAGTGGATTGAAAGTTTTGCCGATAAAGCCGCAGTGCGCAGCCATTACACCCTGTCGGGGGACCTTGATTTGTCGGCTTTGGCAAAAGTCGATCTTGATGTTTCCCCCTATTTGACAGGCGTTGCAGATGGAACTGTCGACATCAAGGTGGGGGAAAACACCGTTGGTGTGACCGGTGATGTTGGCCTTAAACAGGTGGCGGTTAACATTGACGCGGTTGAGTACCAAAAGGCGGCGAATGTTCCTGCAACGGCGACATTTGATCTTGTCGTTCTTGGTGATAACAGCGGCAGTCTGAATGCGTTTGGCGTTTCTGCACCAATGCTTAACGCCAATGGCAAAGCGAAATGGAGTGGCGACAGCAAGATTTCCGATGTTTGGGCGCTTAACCTTGATAGCTCGAACTTCCGAGAAAACCTTGGTCTTTCGGGATCGGTTCGGTTGTCTCAGGATCAGAAATTGTTTGCTGATCTGAGCGGACAGCAATTTGATTTGCGGTCCTTTGTTGAGAACCACACCAACGATGCGGCGACCACAACGTCAGAAAATCCGATTGGGCAGGATGCAATGGTCACCCTTGCGGGGGATCGTTTCCTGGTCAAGGGGGGTGAACCCACATTGACGGGGGGCAAAATCATCCTCAACAAGATGGGTGAAAATCAGGAAATCGAAATCAATGCCCAACAGGCGATTTTAACCCCCTGGATTGTCAGTGATGACAGCGATCAGAATGATCTACCTGCGGGCAATAACCCCAACAGTGGTGGGATCGGAGAGAGGGCATCACGGGTTGGTGGCAAAACAGATGTTTTCGTGAATGTTGATCAGATGGTCATGGCCAATGGCGAACTGATCAATGAGGTTGAAGGCGCGATCCATATGATCGGCGACGAATGGGACAGCCTCGTTCTGAACGGGACCTTTGGGGATCGTGCCAACATTTTCGCTCAGGTTGAACGCACGGATTTCAAAACCCGTACAGTCAGGCTAACATCGGAAAATGCCGGGCGATTTTTGCGCGCTCTGGACATGTACGACAATCTTCTGGGCGGACGCATGGTGGTCGAAGGAACGGTCGATGAGGGCGATGAGGCCCAACCGTTCACCGGCAAAATCAACATTGATGAATTCCGGGTGGTGAATGCACCGATTGCCGCACGGGTGCTCGGCGCGGCCTCGCTCACAGGCTTAGGTGATGTTTTGGCGGGCAATGGCATTGCCTTTGACGAACTGAACGGTGACTTCACCTATGTCAACGATGTGCTGACCCTTGGCAAGGTGGCGGCAAACGGGACAGCTGTCGGTGTGACGGCCAATGGATCGATTGATTTTGCGAAATCTGAAATCCGCTTGGCGGGATCAATTGTGCCGATCTATGCGTTGAACTCTGCCCTTGGTGTTATTCCGATCCTTGGCGACCTCCTGGTTGGGGAAGAGGGCGGTGGCATCTTTGCCCCGACATACACCATTGAAGGTGATCTGAATGAGCCGGATGTCGATGTGAACCCGCTATCGACCTTTGTGCCGGGGGTGTTTCGCAACCTCATCACCGGGGCGGAACCGGGGTAACGTCCTCAGGTCAATATCGTCGGACCAATGGTATCGTATTTAAACAAAAACCCCGCAGCACAGGCTGCGGGGTTTTTGTATTTTGATGAGATTCTTTGGTCAGACCGGTTTGATCAGGACGTGGCGTTTTTTGCCCGCAGAAACCTTGATCACACCGTCTTTGTTGATGGCATCGGCATTAATCGTGGCATTTTCATCGCTGACTTTTTCGTTATTGATTTTGGCCCCGCCACCCTTGATCAGGCGGCGTGCTTCACCGCCGGTTTTGGCAAGGTCCGTCCGGCGGAGCAGATCAAATGCCGGAATCCCGGCATCAAGTTCAGCCTTGGCAACTTCGACGGTTGGCAGGTCGTCGGCAAAAACGCCTTCTTCGAAGGTCTTGCGCGCGGTTTCAGCAGCGGCAAGGGCGGCTTCTTCGCCGCGGCACAGTTTAACCGCTTCAAGGGCTAAAATCTTTTTGGCTTCGTTAATCTGCGATCCTTCGAGCTTTTCGTATTCCGCAATCTGTTCGAGCGACATTTCGGTAAACAGACGCATGAATTTAACCACGTCGGCGTCTTCGGTATTGCGCCAGAACTGATAGTAGTCATAGGACGACAGGCGTTCTTCATTAAGCCATACAGCACCAGAAGCCGTCTTGCCCATCTTGGTCCCTGACGCAGTGGTCATCAGCGGCGTGGTCAGGCCAAACAGTGATTTTTCATCAACGCGACGGCCAAGCTCGACACCATTGACGATGTTGCCCCACTGATCCGATCCGCCCATCTGCAGCGTGCAGGCATAATTACGGTTCAGTTCAACAAAGTCATAGGCCTGCAGGATCATGTAGTTGAATTCAAGGAAGCTCAGCGACTGTTCACGTTCCAGACGAATTTTAACCGAGTCAAAGCTCAGCATCCGGTTGACCGAAAAATGCCGCCCAAAATCACGCAGGAATTCGATGTAGTTCAGTTTATCAAGCCAATCGGCATTGTTGACCATGATTGCATCGGTCGGGCCATCGCCAAATGTCAGGAACTGCTGAAAGACCTTTTTGATGCCAGCCATGTTGGCGGCAATGATTTCATCAGTCAAAACCGGGCGGGCGTCGTCACGGCCGGTTGGGTCACCAACACGCGTGGTGCCGCCGCCCATCAGGACAATCGGCTTGTGGCCGGTTTTTTGTAACCAGCGCAGCATCATGATCGATACAAGCGATCCGACATGCAGGCTGTCTGCGGTGCAATCATAGCCCACATAGCACACCACCGTATTTTCCGTCGCATAGGTATCAAGACCTTCGAGGTCCGTACATTGGTGGATATAACCGCGGTCATTCATGACGCGGAGAAAATCAGACTTAAGTTCAGTCATGTTTTTTTGCGCTATGTTGGTTGTTATGGATAAAAACGGCGTCCGAAATGGACGGACGCGATGATCTAGCACATTCATCGCAAGATGGGCAATGTCGTAACCAGAAAGACCGACATCGCCCGCTGTCGGAACCAATTGGCCTCCGGGTTAACCAACACTGCCAAGATGCCCGGTCTTGACATAGATAAGGCATCCTTCATCGGTGAAAGGTGAATGGGTGCTCAGGTGCGGGTTACGTAACCAGCTTCCAGCGGGATAGATGCCATGCTCGTCGGCAAAGGTGCCTTCGATGACAAATATTTCTTCACCTCCCCAATGCCGGTGCGCGTTAAATCGGGTCCCCGGTTTCCAGCACACAAGCGCAACGTTTTCAGTTCCGTGTTGATGCAGGGGTAGAACGGTAAGACCTGCGACGAGGCCGGATACAAAACGCGCAGCCCCGGTGTCAAGCGTCACTTGCTGCGTGTCTTCGGCGGCAAATTGATGAAGTTTGACCAGCATGGTGCAACCCTGCTTGCTAAAGGGTTTGTGACGTGTGCCGATGGGGTTGCGGATATAGGTGCCCGGGCCGTAATCGCCGGTTTCATCCGAGAAAGTACCATCAAGAACCAGAAACTCCTCACCGCCATCATGGGTGTGGGCGTCAAAGGATGCATTGGCGGCAAATCTGACAATTGTTGTCGCCCGTGCAATTTCGTCGCCAATCCGGTCGAGCATCATACGCTCGACACTGCTCGCGGGGGATTGTTGCCAATGATAATCTTCCGGTCGAATGACGACCCGTTTGGTGAAATCTGCATTTAGCCGCATCGCAAAGCTCCTGTTTAATTCTGCATCTTGGTATGAACTGACCGGACAAGGGACTTTTGTCCGATCAGCTTGTTCAAGTCGGTACTGGAAAGCCGGATCGTTGTTTACTGGCGGCCCGCCATGACCCCACCATCGACCGAAAGAACTGTGCCGGTGATCCAGGATGCCTTTTCCGATGCAAGGAAAAGGATAGCTTCGGCGATGTCCGCAGGCTGGCCATTCCGGCCAAGCGGATGGAAGCTGTTAAAGCCGGGCAAGACTTCCTTGACCTGCTCGTCACTCATAAAGGTGTTATAAACCGGCGTTTCAACGACCGCCGGTGCAACGGCATTAATGCGGATGTTATGTTCTGATAGTTCGATGGCAAGGTTCTTGACCAGTTGATGAACACCGGCATTGGCAGCAGAATAGGCCGCCGACGGTGTCGCGCCGATGGCCTGCAATGCCCACATCGAACCGGTCTGGACAATCGTGCCGCCACCCCGGCGCTTCATGACTTTGGCCGCAGACTGAGCCGCAAAGAACTTGCCTTTCAGAATGATATCAAGGAACCGGTCATATTCGGCCTCGCTCAGTTCCAGAAACGGTTTGGGTTCAAATATTCCGGCATTATTGATCAGGATGTCTAAACCACCAAAAGCAGTTTCAGCGGACTCCACAAGTGCTTCAGCCGTGGCGGGCAAAGCGATATCGGCTGCAATCAGGTGAATGCGACTTCTGTCCTGTGAAATAGAGTCGGCCGCATCTTCAAGTTTAACTGCGTTGCGACCATTCATTACGATATTCGCCCCCGCCTGATGCATGCGTTTTGCAACTTCCAATCCGATCCCGGAGCCGGCACCTGTGATGATTGCTGTTTTGTTTTCGAATGACATAATTACTACCTACTAGTTGGATGGTAAAATGGGTAAATTAAGAACAGAACTTGGAGGTTCTTCGAAGGATTACATGTTGTTTGGTTCTAGTTGGTCAAGCGTGACAGCAGCAATGCAACGGCATTATCGAAAGTCGTTACGTCCTGACTTGCGTGGGCCATTAATTGGGCCCCTTCAATCAGGGCAAGGCAGCTTGCTGCTTCGAGTTTGCTTTCCGACAAATTTTTGATCGAGCCGTCTGTCTGAGCTGTTTCAAAAAGTGTTTCCAGCCATTTCAGACTTGCGTCATGAAAGTGCGAGATTTCCCTTAATGTTGCGTCATCAAGACTGTTTCTGTCGGAACTGAGCGCGACACACAGGCAAATGGTTTTTCCGCCTTGCAAGGCATCCCGATAAATATCGATATACCCGCGCAACTGACCATCTGCGAGGTGTTTGCTTTTGGCGAGCTCTGAAAGGGTATCTTCAAAAACGAGCCGATAGCGTTCCATCATCGCCTGTCCAAGTATTGCCTTGGTCGGGAAATGATGATGGATGCTTGCCTTTCGAATGCCAACAGCGGTTGCAAGGTCGGCATAGCTAAACCCGTCAAAACCACGTTGACGCGCAATCGTTTCGGCAGAATCAAGAAGGGCTGTTTTTGTATCCATAACAAACCTACTAGCAGGTAGGTAGTGACGCGTCAATCAAATTCGTCAATGCATTCCATTCGAGCTTGTCGTGATCTGTGGTTCGACGATAAGCTTCGATCAGGAATTTTGCGGAGCGCATAGATGGGAACAGGCTGGATCAAGGCAATCGGAATGATGAGCGGCACGTCACTGGACGGGGTCGACGCGGCACTGATTGAAACCAACGGGATCGATGTCCGTCGTACCGGGCAATCTGTTTTTATTGCCTATACCGCTGATTTGCGCGAACGCATGCGGGGATGCTTTGGCAATCGGTTTGCCACCAACAGCGAACAGGTGATCGCGGACGATTTGACCGATGCGCATGTTGATGCCGTTAGCATGTTGCTGGACAAAGCCGGGATTGCGGCCTCTGAAATCGGTGTAATCGGGTTTCACGGGCAGACGGTTTTTCATGAACCGGCCTCCGGGATCACCCGTCAGATCGGGACACCTTACATGCTGGCGGAAAAAACCGGCATTCCGGTTGTGGCCGATTTCCGCCTTGCCGATGTTGCCGCCGGGGGCGAGGGTGCGCCACTTGCCCCAGTCTACCATGCGGCCCTGATGAAAAGTGCCGGCGTTGAAATGCCCGTCGCGGTTCTAAATATCGGCGGTGTGTCCAATGTGACATGGATCGGCCCAGATGACGCACTACTGGCGTTTGACTGCGGGCCGGGCAATGCGCGCCTTGATGACTGGATGCTGCGCCATACCGGCACACCGGTTGATATGAACGGTGCAACGGCATCGTCCGGGCAGGCCGATCCGATGGTTGAAGTGAAATTTCTTGAAGATCCGTATTTTGATCGCGTGCCACCAAAATCCCTTGATCGTGAAGACATGGCCGCAACCATTGATGGGCTGGTAGCCGAGGCAAAGCTAAGCATGGCGGATGGGGCGGCGACCCTTGCCAATTGTACGGTGGCGGCCATCGTTGCCGGAGTGAACCATCTGCCCGCAGCCCCCAAAGGCTGGTTTGTCTGTGGCGGTGGGCGGCATAATCAATATATTATGGCACAGCTTAATGAACGGCTGGGAGTTCCTGTGCGATCAGTTGACGAACTTGATTGGGACGGTGATGCGGTTGAGGCCGAATGTTTTGGCTATTTGGCCGTGCGCCATCTGCGCGGTTTACCGCTCAGCTTTCCGGGTACGACCGGGGTGGCGGAGCCCTGTTGCGGTGGAAAGCTATACCAAACGAAAAAGGCCGCCTGATCAGGCGGCCTTTGGTCTATTGTCGTTGCCTACTCGCGGCGGGTCGCTTTACGCGCCACGCTTCTCAAGATAAGCTGCCGTGTGCTTGATTACGTCGTCTTGCTGTTTGGCAAAATAGTGATCGGCACCGTCAATCGTGCGCAAATCCACTTCAATACCCTTCTGGGCATTAAGCTTGTCAGCCAGTTTATTGACCGACGCCAGCGGAATGTTGCTGTCCTGCGTGCCATGGATCATCAGACCCGATGACGGGCAGGGTGCCAGGAAGGTGAAGTCATATTCGCTGGCTGGCGGCGCGACGCAAACGAACCCGTCAATTTCCGGGCGGCGCATCAAAAGCTGCATGCCGATCCAGGACCCAAACGAATACCCTGCGACCCAAGTGGCGCGCGCATTGGCGTTATAGGTTTGCATCCAGTCAAGAGCCGATGCCGCATCAGACAGCTCACCGATCCCTTGATCATAGACGCCCTGCGAGCGACCAACGCCGCGGAAGTTGAAGCGCATGACCGAATAACCGCGATCCTTGAACATGTTGAACATGTTAAAGCACAATTTATTGTTCATTGTGCCGCCCTGCTGGGGGTGCGGATGGAGAATGAGTGCGATGGGCGAATCGTCAGCGCTGTTATGGTGGTAGCGACCGTCAAGGCGACCTTCGGGGCCGTTAAAAATGACCTCAGGCATGGATCAGACTGCTCCTGTCCACGAATGGAATAATGTGTGCAACAAAAATATCCGAGTGTTTTTGTAAGTTTTTTCGTGTTTGCGCATAAATTGCTTTGGGCAAATACTTGACCAAGTTACTCGGTTATCCTATATTCCGGCTAACGCAATGGCGCCATGTAAACCCGATCTTACGTCTTGCGTAAGGCCGGGTGTTGGCGTGGCTGCCGGGAATCGAAGATACTAATTACACAGTGGACCGCCCCATGTTCAAGCTAATTCGTCAGGAAATTGACGCGATGATTGCCCGCGATCCAGCGGCACGCTCCCGTTTGGAGATCGCGCTCTGTTATCCGGCGTTTCACGCAATCATGGGATATCGCGGCACACACTGGCTGTGGCAGCGTGGTTTTCGTATCACAGCCCGCTTCATTTCGCAGATTTTCCGTTGGCTGACCGGGATCGAAATTCACCCGGGCGCAAAAATTGGCAAACGGTTCTTTATCGACCACGGCATGGGCGTTGTGATTGGTGAAACGGCCGAGATTGGCGATGACGTAACATTGTATCAGGGGGTCACCCTTGGTGGAACGTCGCCGAGCGTTAATAGCGACGGCCAACGTGGCCTTAAACGCCATCCTACGCTTGAAGATGGCGTGATTGTTGGCTCGGGCGCGCAAATTCTCGGCCCGTTTATCGTGCGCAAGAATGCACGTGTTGGCGGTAATGCGGTGGTGCTGTCGGAAGTGCCCGAAGGCGCGACTGTGGTCGGGATCCCCGCCAAGATCGTACGCCACGAAGCCGATGATCGTTTCTGTGCCTATGGCACGCCGATTGGTGATCTGCCTGATCCCGTGGCGCGTGCGCTTGAAGAACTGGGTCGCGAAGTCAAAGAACTGCGCGGTCAGGTCGCCGAGCTTAAAACAGATAACAAGTCATCTGGTGGCAGTGATGTGATTGCCGACAAGCCACGCATCGTCGCGTCATCGGAATGAGTTAGGCGCAGGTTCGCGCCACGAATACGAACAGAGCCCGCTGTCAGGTTTGCACACATAACAGCATGACCGGGGCAGCAAGGCAGGAGGATGAACCGTGAAGCTGAGTACCAAAGGCCGCTATGCCGTGATGGCGATGGTCGATCTCGCTGAAAGCAGCAAGGACCGACCGGTAGCACTTGCGGATATCGCGGACCGTCAGGAAATTTCACTGTCTTATCTTGAACAGCTTTTTGGCAAATTGCGCAAAGGCGGCTTGGTCCGTTCCGTGCGTGGTCCGGGGGGCGGATACCTTCTGGCGCGCACTGCTCAGGAAACCCGCGTTGCCGATGTGATCTTGGCTGTTGATGAGCCGATCCGCGCAACCCGCTGTAAGTCCGGTTCGCCAAAAGGATGCAAGGCCAATCAGGGACGCTGCCAAACCCATGAATTGTGGGAAGAACTTGGCAATCAGATTTACCTTTATCTGGCGTCCGTTAGTCTGGCCGATGTGGTTGGACGCAATGTCAGTGGTTCCTTGCGGGTTTTCCCGTCGAAAACCACGCAAATAGAAGAGCCGTCACAGGTTGCGGCACAGTGATTAGTCCTCTATATCGTGCGTATAGGGACGGCAAATGCGAATAAGGATGATTTTAAACTGATGACCGATCAGGTTTACCTTGATTACAACGCAAGCGCGCCGCTGTGCTCCGAAGCACAACAGGCAATGATCGCTGCGATGGATATCACGGGGAACCCGTCCTCAGTTCACGCCAGCGGCCGCGCAGCTCGCAAGATTGTCGATCATGCGCGCCGTACCATTGCCGATTTGCTTGGGGGTGATCCCGAACGGGTGATCTTTACAAGCGGCGGGACCGAGGCAAACAATCTGGCCCTGAGTGGGCTGGAAGATGTCACGGTTTTCACCAGTGCGGTTGAACACCCCTCGGTGATTGAAGCCCGGTCCGATGCCAAGCGCATCCCGGTTAATGGCGATGGGGTGATTGATCTAACGGCCCTTGAGGCAATGCTGAAAGACGCATCGCAAAAGGGTGAAAAGGTTTTGGTTTCGGTCATGCTGGCCAACAATGAAACCGGTGTCATTCAGCCCGTCGCAAAGGTTGCTTTGCTGGCGCGCGAATACGGGGCAAAGGTCCATTGTGACGCAGTGCAGGCGTTGGGCCGTATACCGTTAGACATGGGACGTCTGCTGGTTGATATGGTGTCGATTTCGGCCCACAAGATCGGCGGCCCCAAAGGGATCGGTGCCCTTGCGATTGCGCCCGGTGTGATGCTGGTGCCGCAAATTCGCGGTGGCGGTCAGGAAAAGTACCGCCGTGGCGGCACGGAAAACGTTTTGGGCATTGCAGGCTTTGCTGCCGCAGCCCAGCGGGCCGAGGCCGGAATGGCGAAAATGACGGAGATCGCAGCAAAGCGCGACCGTCTTGAAACGGAATTGGCATCAGAAGCCCCTGAGCTTGTGATTGCCGGAAAAGGAACGGAGCGGCTGGTGAATACAAGTTGCCTGATCCTGTCAGGAATGCCCGGGGAAACTCAGGTGATGGCACTGGATTTAGGTGGTGTTGCAATCAGTTCGGGATCTGCCTGTTCGTCAGGCAAGGTACGTGAAAGCCACGTACTTAAGGAAATGGGACTTTCCAATACCGGGTCGGCCATTCGGGTCAGTCTGGGATTGGAAACGACCGACGAAGATATCGATACGTTTGTCCGAGTTTGGAGCCGGATGAGGGGTAATGCAGCGCGCAAGAAGGCGCGTCACGCTGCCTGACAAGAGAGTGAGTGAGGAAGTCTTAATTATGAACGAGCTTAAAGCAAAGCCGATCTATCTGGATTACCAGGCAACGACGCCGACCGATCCGCGGGTGGTGGATGCGATGCTGCCATACTTCACCGAGAAGTTCGGTAACCCGCATTCGCGCAACCACAGCTTTGGCTGGGAAGCCGAAGACGCGGTTGAAGTCGCGCGCGGACAGGTTGCCAAGGTCATTGGTGCATCGGCCAAGGAAGTTATCTTTACTTCGGGTGCGACAGAATCGAACAATCTCGCACTTAAAGGTGTGATGAAGTTCTATGGTAAGAAAAAGCCGCATCTGATCACGGTCGTGACCGAGCATAAATGCGTGCTCGACAGTGCCCGTCACCTTGAGCAGGAAGGGTACAAAGTTACCTATCTTGGCGTTAAGGATAACGGCCTGATCGACCTTGAAGAACTTAAAGCGGCCATCACCGATGAAACCGCACTCGTGTCCGTCATGGGTGTGAACAACGAAATCGGTGTGATTCAGCCCCTTAAGGAAATCGGTGCTATCTGCCGTGAACGCAAAGTGTTCTTCCACACCGATTGCGCACAGGCTGTTGGCAAGATTGATCTTGATGTCGAAGACATGAACATCGATCTGATGTCGATTTCCGCCCACAAACTTTATGGCCCGAAAGGCGTTGGTGCATTGTTCGTGCGCCGTCGCCCACGTGTTCGCGTTATTGCACAGATCACCGGTGGTGGTCAGGAACGTGGCATGCGTTCGGGCACGTTGCCGACACCGTTGCTTGTTGGTTTTGGTAAGGCGTGTGATATTCTGTCGAACGAAATGGCAGAAGAAAACGCCCGCATCACCGAGCTTCGCGATTACACGCTTAAGAAGTTCCGTGATCGTCTGGCTGACATTTACCTCAACGGTGACGAAGAAGCCCGCGTTTCGGGTAACCTCAATGTTTCATTTGCGTACGTCGAAGGCGAAAGCCTGCAGATGGACATCAAAAACATTGCGGTTTCTTCGGGCTCGGCATGTACGTCGGCATCGCTTGAGCCGTCTTATGTGCTGCGTGCGCTGGGTGTTGACGAAGAACTCGCCCATACGTCGCTACGTATCGGGATTGGCCGTTACACGACCAAGGAAGAGCTTGATGAAGCGATCGAGTCAATCAGTGTTGCGGTTGAGCGTCTTCGCGAAATGAGCCCGCTTTGGGAAATGGCCCAGGAAGGCATCGACATTAAGTCGATCGAATGGGCTGAGCACTAAGAACGACGGACGACGACTTATCGACGTTTTTTATCTCGTGAGAGAGACACAGAACTTTTAGGAGGATTCCTATCATGGCTTATAGTGAAAAGCTGATCGACCATTACGAAAACCCGCGTAACGTTGGTTCGATGGACAAAAATGAAACGTTCGTCGGTACCGGTCTTGTTGGTGCTCCGGCCTGTGGTGACGTTATGAAGCTGCAGATCAAAGTAACCCCGGAAGGCATCATCGAGGACGCGAAGTTCAAGACCTTCGGTTGCGGTTCGGCCATTGCGTCGAGCTCGCTGATCACCGAATGGGTCAAGGGCAAATCGCTTGATGAAGCTGGTTCGATCAAAAACTCGCAGATCGCAGCAGAACTGGCCTTGCCGCCGGTTAAAATTCATTGCTCGATCCTGGCCGAAGATGCGATCAAAGCCGCTATCAGCGACTACAAAACCAAAAACGGTCAGGGCGAAGTCGAAGCTGCTGAATAAGCAGCTTTGCCTTTCCCCCGTTTTCGGGAATTTGGGAGAAGACCATGGCATTACCGTCACCGATTTCTGTCACGTCAGAAGCGCTTGTTCATATCAAGGCGTTGCTTGATAGCCGCGGCAAACCGTCCGAAGGCATCCGGCTTGGTGTGCGCAGCAAAGGGTGTTCGGGCTTGTCCTACACGCTGGAATATGCCGACGAAGCCAGTGGCTTTGAAGAAGTTGTCCAGCTTGAGGATGGCGTGAAAATCCTGATTGACCCAAAAGCCATGATGTTCGTTCTTGGAACAGAAATGGATTATGAGGTCACCAAGATGGAAGAAGGGTTCGTCTTCCGCAATCCCAACGAAAAAGGTCGTTGTGGTTGTGGTGAGTCCTTCCACATCTAGGATCACCTACGGATTGTCAGGTCTTTACCTGCTTTGAAGATGGTTATGGCCCCAGTGAGTTCGCAGGAATTCACCGGGGCCGTCGCCTGAATGGAGCTGTTTGCACCTGCATATGTCCTGTTCGACGTAAGATGTAATTTGAATTTGTTTTAAATCCTCGGAAGTGCATAGCGTGAGCAACACCGGTACCGAAGATACGGGTACGATGAAACACCCCGCACACAAGGTTTGCTGGTCCTGTAAGGGGCCTGTTGAGGCCAGTGCGCTGTTTTGCGATACATGCAACGCCATTCAGGCCCCCGGTCAGCTTGATCATTTCAAGCGGTTTGGTCTTGAACGATCCTTTGTTGTCGATATTGACGGGGTTGAGGCGACGTACCTTAAGCAGCAACAAAAACTGCACCCGGATCGTTTCGCATCAAAATCGCCCCGTGAACAGGCCCTGTCATCGCAGCAGGCCGCCAGCCTTAACGAAGCCTTCGAAACGCTGAAAAATCCGGTCGCACGGGCGCATTATATGCTGCGTCTGGCCGGGGTTGAGCCAGAAGGCGGCGGCGGGCATACGGTCAATGATCCTGAACTTCTGATGGAAGCGATGGAAATGCGCGAAGCCCTTGATGATGCCGACAACCGTATGACGGTTGATGCCATGATCAAGGATACCCGCAAACAGGCGCGTGCATGCGAAAATGATCTTGCCGATGCGTTTGCCAAGGATGCCTTTGATACGGCAAAAAAACTGACCACCCGTCTTAGATACCTGATGAAAATGACCGAGGAAGCGCGCGCGAAGAAATCGCGTCTCGCGGCAGCCTGATCATTTCAAGATAACGGATAGAATTCATGGCCTTGCTACAGATCCACGAACCGGGCGAAACGCCACTTCCCCACGAAGACGAACGCCAGATTGCGGTCGGTATCGATCTTGGGACCACCAATTCGGTTGTTGCAATATCACGCGATGAAACCCCCGAAGTCCTGCGCGATAAATCGGGTGGCAATGCGATCGTGCCGTCTGTTGTCTATTACGGTGAAGATACCCCCGTGGTCGGCGAAGCCGCCCGTGATCATATCAACACCGATGCAAGTCGGGTTGTCTCGTCGGTCAAACGCCTGATGGGGCGCGGCATTGAAGACGTCAAATCGCTTGCGGGCACTTTGCCCTATGACGTTGAAGTTCCCGAAAAGTCCGATGATGATAGCGCAGGTCCGATGATGGTGCGCCTTAATGTCGGTAACCGCGTTTTGACCCCGGTCGAAGTATCGGCCGATATTTTGCGTGCCCTTCGTACGCGCGCCGAAGAAAGCCTTGATCAGCCGGTCGAAAAGGCGGTGATTACCGTGCCTGCCTATTTTGATGATGGTGCACGCACCGCGACCAAGGATGCAGCGACCCTTGCCGGGATTGAAGTCCTGCGTCTGGTTAATGAGCCAACTGCTGCTGCCCTTGCTTATGGCCTTGATAACGGGGCAGAGGGGCTTTATGCCGTTTACGATCTTGGCGGCGGGACGTTTGATATTTCTCTGCTTAAAATGCAAAAAGGCGTTTTTCAGGTCAAGGCAACCGGCGGTGACGCCGCCCTTGGTGGTGATGATTTTGATCACGCCATTGCCGAACATCTTTTGGCTTTGCGCAAAGACGGCGGGGCGACCGATGCCCTTGATGCGTCGGATGCCAAACGTCTGCTTAAAACCGCGCGTAAGGTCAAAGAGGGCCTTACCGATAGCGATGCAGTCGACGTTGCGGTGGATCTTAATGGTTCTGAGACCTCCCATTCCGTGACCCGTTCCGATTTTGAGGCGATGATTGCAAAGCTGGTCTCGCGGACAACCGCGATCACGGAACAAGTTCTTGATGATGCGGATGTGTTGCCCGAAGACGTCAAGGGCGTGGTTCTTGTCGGTGGCTCAACCCGTGTGCCTGCGGTGCGTAAGGCCGTGGCCGATTTGTTCGAGCAGGAACCGCTTTCCAACATCGACCCGGACGAAGTTGTCGCCCTTGGTGCCGCCCTTCAGGCCGAAGCATTGACCGGTGGGTCTGATAACCTTCTGTTGGATGTCACACCGCTGTCGCTTGGGTTGGAAACCATGGGCGGGATTGTTGAAAAGGTCATTGACCGCAACACCCCGATCCCGGTCGCCAAGGGACAGGAATTCACCACTTATCAGGATGGTCAGTCGGCCATGATGATCCATGTGGTGCAGGGCGAACGCGAAATGGTTGATCAGTGCCGATCCCTTGCCCGGTTTGCCCTGACCGGTATTCCGTCGATGGCTGCCGGTGCCGCGCGCATTCGCGTTCAGTTCAATGTTGACGCCGATGGTCTTTTGACCGTATCGGCCCGCGAAGAAACCACCGGTGTCGAGCAGGAAGTCGCGGTCAAGCCGACCTATGGCATCAATGAGGTGGATATGGCCAACATGCTGCGCGACAGCATGGTCCATGCCCGCGAAGATATGCTGATGCGCCTTCTGACCGAAGCCCGCGTTGAGGCAAAACGCAACATCCTTGCCGTTCAGGCCGCGATGGACGCAGACCGCGCGTTGTTAACGCCTGAGGATGACAAAAACATCAATAACGCCATTGCCAACCTTGAAGCGGCGATGGGCGGCGATGATCGTGATGTGATTAATGACGCGGCCGAGGCGCTTGAAAATGCATCGCGCCCGTTTGCCGAAAGCCGGATGGATAGCCGCATCCGTCAGGCCCTGACCGGGCAGAATGTGGATGCTGTTAACTAAACACGACCCGAATAATTGACAAACCGGCCACTTGCGGCGATTGTCCCGTGCAACCGCCAAAGGTCAGGTCGGACACAGCACCCAAATCTTTGATTGGGTGTTAAACAGAGATCGAACAAAAAGTATTACCGAGGAGAAAGGCACAGATGCCTAAGATCGTTTTTGTTGAGCCGGATGGCACCGAAAAAGAATTCGACGTCGCCGACGGTTTGTCCGTTCTGGAAGCCGCCCATAAAAACGGCATCGACCTTGAAGGTGCGTGCGAAGGTTCGCTTGCGTGCTCGACCTGTCACGTCGTTCTGGACGAAGACTGGTTTGATAAACTTGACGAGCCGTCAGAAGATGAAGAAGACATGCTTGACCTTGCTTTCGGCTTGACCGAAACCTCGCGTCTTGGCTGTCAGATCATCATGAGTGACGAACTTGATGGCCTGCGCGTTAAGCTGCCGTCAGCGACCCGCAATATGATGGTCGACAAGTAAGTTTGACCTTCTTTTTGACCGGATGCACATCGTGGCATTCGGCCACCAAAGGAGACTGATATGCGCTGGACAGATATTCAGGACATCGCGATCGAGCTTGAGGATGCCCATCCTGAGAAGGATAACCTCAACCTGCGCTATACCGACCTGCACAAATGGGTCTGTGCGCTTGAAGGGTTCGACGACGATCCCGAAAAATCGAACGAGAAAATTCTCGAAGCCATTCAGATGGCCTGGATCGACGAACGCGAAGATTAAAGTCGCGCTTGGGTGATGTGTCATTCCCGCACAGGCGGAAATCCATCGCTGCATCGTTCCATATCGTTAAGGCCAGCCCGGAAATCTTCCGCAGGCTGGCCTTTTCATATCCGCATATATGCATAACCGATCAGAGCAGGGCGACCATGAACCAAACCTTCACCGACATCATCCCGGCCGACAGCCTGTTTGGCAAATTGCGCGCCCAGGCCCCCGACGCATGGCAGAGCTATGTCTGCCATGATTTCATCAAGCAGCTTGGCAATGGCACGCTGCCCGAAGCATCGTTTAAGCATTATCTTATTCAGGATTACCTGTTCCTGATCCAGTTTGCGCGTGCTTATGCACTGGCGGTTTATAAGGCCGAAGACCTAAGCGCGATGCGTCAGTTTTCCGGCACTGTGCATGCGATCCTTGATATGGAAATGAGCCTGCATCTTGAATTTTGCAAAGGATGGGGTCTTTCCGAGGCTGACATCATCGCAGAGCCCGAAGCGCGGGCGTGTGTCACCTACACGCGCTATGTGCTCGACCGGGGCGTTCAGGGCGATGTGGTGGACCTTCAGGTCGCTCTGATGCCCTGTATGGTGGGCTATGCCGAAATCGCAAACCGCTTGATGGCAAGTTCTGATACAGTGCTTGACGGCAATCCATATCGGGCATGGATTGAAATGTATGCGTCCGATGAATTTCAGGATGTGGCAAAGGCCGAAATTGATCTGCTGGAACATACCGCTGCCAAGCGCGGCGGGCATGCCCGGATCGAAAGCCTGAGTGAAACATTCGCCATGGCAAGCCGCCTTGAAGCCGATTTCTGGCAAATGGGACTTGATCTGGCAAAATAGGGTGAAATCCCCTATATGAGTGCGAACCGAATTTTACGGGTGGTTTGAAGGCCACCCGTTGCCTTTTGTATTAACCTCTTGTCGCTGCGGCCTTGACCCGCGGATGGGTGAGAAAAAATGAACTCTCTTGGCTTTGATAAAGCCCCGGAAGATACCCGCGTGGTTGTTGCCATGTCGGGCGGGGTCGATAGTTCCGCCGTTGCGGCCCTTCTGAAATCAGAAGGCTACGACGTGGTCGGCATTACGCTTCAGCTTTATGATATGGGGGCAAATGCCCCAACCCGTGCGAAATCCTGCTGTGCCGGGCGTGACATCTATGATGCGCGCAAGGTGGCCGAGGATATCGACATTCCCTATTACGTGCTTGATTACGAATCACGCTTCCGCGAAGAAGTGATCGATGATTTTGCCGACAGCTATATGCGCGGCGAAACCCCGATCCCCTGCGTGAAATGCAATCAGACCGTCAAATTCCGCGATCTGCTGGAAACCTCGCACGACTTGGGCGCGGACTGCATGGCGACCGGCCATTATGTGCAGCGTAAACTGGGTGCCAACGGGCAGGCGCAACTGCACCGTGCAGCCGATGCCAACCGCGATCAAAGCTATTTCTTGTTTACCACCAAACAGGAACAGCTCGATTTCCTGCGCTTCCCGCTCGGCCATTTGATGAGCAAGGCCGAAACCCGTGCTTTGGCAGCTAAATTCGGCCTTGAAGTTGCCGACAAGCCCGACAGTCAGGATATCTGCTTTGTCCCGGATGGCAAATATGCCCGTCTGGTCGAACGTCTGCGGCCCGAAGCCGGTGAACCGGGCCAGATCGTTGACGTTGATGGCAATGTCATGGGCGATCACCGAGGCCTGATCCATTACACCGTCGGGCAGCGCCGTGGTCTTAATATCGGTGGCACCGCAGAACCGCTTTATGTGGTTAAACTGGTGCCCGAAAAACGCCAGGTCGTGGTGGGGCCAAAGGCCGCTTTGGCCAAGAAACTGGTCTATGTCAAAGACCTCAATTGGCTTGATGGCGATCAGATTGATGAAAACGGCGTTGAAGTCGAAGTCAAACTGCGCTCGGCCATGCAGCCGACGACAGCCACCGTTTACCCCGAAGCCGCCGGTGAAGCCCGGATCGAGCTTCATGATGCCCAGTTCGGCATCGCGCCGGGGCAGGCGGGTGTATTCTATCAGGGCGAGCGCGTCCTTGGTGGCGGCTGGATCACCCGCGAAGAACTGATGGCCGGGGCGGCAACCGCGGCCTGATCCCCAATGGATCAGCGACGGATCAACGATTACTGTGGGCGAGGGCAGATGTTCCTCGCCCGCCGGTTTTGTGGATATCTTTTTTGATCAAAACGTCAAAAAGGCGCTTGACGGGGAGCCATCCCTGACTTAAAAACCGCCTCGTTCCAAACGTTGCGGAACACCACAGAATATCCTGTGGCCGAGTAGCTCAGCTGGTTAGAGCAGCGGAATCATAATCCGCGTGTCGGGGGTTCAAGTCCCTCCTCGGCTACCAATTAAAAAACCCGTCAAGCAAAGCTTGGCGGGTTTTTTAATTGGCTCCCTCGGAGAGGGCTTTAACCCTCTGGTTCGCGAGAAAGCGACGAAGGCAGCTTTCGAGAGACATCGCCCATCGGGCGATAGTCCGCCGCGCTTCGCCCAAGGACAAATCTACCCATATGTCCGATTGAGCCGGGTTCAATTGTTCAAAACTGATTTTTGTGGCAGGTGTTCAGTTGGAGAGTCGCATTCGATACCGAAGTCAAGATCGTTAGAGATGGCTGCAATGCCTGCGTTGATACCCGACTGCCAAATGCCGCGACCATTGGTTGAAGGCATGTATTCACTCAATTCTTTTCTAACACACTCGGTTACCGTGGGAGTAATGTCTTGTTTTGACGTGAGGTAAGCGTGTTGAGTTGCGATTTGGCTAGAGAAAAGAACAACGCTTAAAAATACAGTTGTATGGATAAGGTCGATGCCTAGCGCGCACAACTTTAAACCCCAAGACCACTCTGCTTCCTCGTTAGTTCCCGTTTTTTGAATGGCGTGCCCGAAAAATGGGATAATGATTACGTAGATACTAAAAAGAATTAATCCGACAAACAAGGTGAGGTAAGTAATCGGGACAGTTATGATTGCGAAATAGCCGGTTTGAGACAGCGAAGTTGCGATCGAGAAAGTGAAGAAGAAACCGACAATAGCAACGCTGATCCAGCGGAGAAAATTCCATACATCATTGTGAGAACGCGGCGCTTTTAATTCCATATCAGTATGTTCTCTGAATTTCTGAAAAGGGGAAAGTCCCCTTTTTACTTTTTAGCCTCAACGATCAAAGCGCCTTCCGCCCAGCTTCCTCAAGGAAACTTGAAACTGCTCGTTTGCCGTATTTCGCCTCGATCAGGTCGATAAGGTTGGCATCTAGTGTCAGGTTGATCCGTCGCTTCTTCCCCGGAATGGTTGCGGTGATCGCGACAATCCCGATTGCGCCATCATCAAGGCCGACTGCTGCTGACGGGGCGGGGATTTCTTCGCCGTCCGCGTGCATGCCTTCAATATGGAAATTAAGGGCTTCTGTACCCAATTCCACCAATTCCGTCATGGTATCTGCTGCGGACACACAGCCCGGAAAATCCGGAAAGGAAATCCCGAAGCGGCCATCATCATCGGTATGTACCAACCCCCAATAGGTCTGTTTCATTCTGTTGTAATCCTGTTTCCCATTGTCCGTAAAGAACCGGAAAGCCATTTACAGCAGCTTTATACCCGATTGCCTTTCAATGCTTTTGACCGTGCCTTTGGTGAGATCCCGTTTGGGATGGGAGAAAAAAGGGAACTGTCCCCTTTTTCCAAGAAAAACACTGGTTCGCGAGAAAGCGAGGCACGCAGCTTTCGAGAGACGTTGCGCGAAAGGCGCAACGGTCCGCAGGGCTTTGCCCAAGGATAAAAAGCAGCCCAAAGGCTGATTTTTACAATTCCCTCCTTCGTACGTGTCGCGGAGTGTCTGACTTAAGTCGCCCCAGCCTGCATCTGAAGCGTCCGCCAGATTTCACCCATTACCCGACCCATGGTTTGATCGCGTCGTCGTATCGCAAAGACTTCGGTGTGGCGGGGGCGAAATCCTTCTATATTAAGCACGACGAGTTCGCCGCTTTTAAGCTCATCTGTGATCATGTGTTCGGGGAGGCCACCCCATCCATGTCCATTCATAATGATCGATTTTTTGGTGGCAAAATCCGATACGGTCCAACGCCGCCCACCAGCAAGGACGTCGCGTGTCTGATCGTAATCCGGCCCGCCGGTGCCAGAGACGATGACCTGAACATAGCTTTGCATTTCCATGCGCGATCGCATGCCACTGCGTTGGGCGACGGCGAAGCTGCGATGCGCGACGGGGCGTATTACGACAGAGCCGACAGGGGTGGTTTCGACGTGATCGATCTCTACACCCTCCAGACCCGCGACAATCAGATCGGCATCCCCCTTCATTAATCGGGCCAGGGGCCCGCCCATCATCTCGGTTGCGACAGCGATGTGGGTATTGGGGAACTTGTCACCGATCTGACCCAGAACTTTCAGGATAGGTTCGAGCGATATGGTTGCCGTAAGCGTGACACGGACGAGCGGTTCCTGTGTGCTGCGCAGTTCCTGCGCTGTTGCCTGAAGCTTGCGAAACTGATCAAGCACGCGGGTCGCTTCGCGCAAAAAGACCTCGCCCTCCGATGACAGGCGAGGGCGGTAGTCTTCGCGTGAGAAGATGGCAAAACCCAGCTCATCTTCGAGCTTTCGAACTTGATGGCTGATCGCCGATTGCGCCTTGTTCAGCCGGTCTGCAGCGCCGCGAAATGTGCCGGTGCTGACAACTGCGTCAACGGCAATGAGTTGTTCCAGGTTCATCCGTGCCTCAACATGATCTTATTTATCGATCATTAATATGAAAAGTCAATATTATCAATTGCTCGTTTGGGTTGGCATACAGAGGCCATACATCAAACCAAAGGAGCTACCTATGAAACTCTATTACATGCCCGGTGCATGCTCGCTCGCCAGCCACATCATGTTGCATGAAGTGGGTGCCCGTTTTGATATCGAAGGCGTGAATACTCAGGAAGGGCGCACCGAAAGTGGCCGCACATACCGCGAAATCAGCCCGAATGGCTATGTTCCGGCACTTGAGATCGAAACGGGTGATTACCTCAGCGAAGGTGTCGCAATCCTCCAATACATTGCCGATACCCACCCGGATCGTGCCTTTTCGCCAAAGCCCGGTTCAGTAGCTCGTGCGCGCCTTCAGCAGTTTTTAAACTTTGCCGCGGCAGAGCTACATAAATCCTGGGGCCCCCTTTTTACTGATGGGTCGAGCGAGGCGGATAAATCCGCAGCAAAGGGCAAGGTCGCGACAAAGTTTGACCATCTCGAAAGCGTTTTGGCGGACGGCCGTGATTACCTTGTCGCGAACCAGTTTTCCGTTGCCGATGCCTATACGTTTGTTCTGGTCAACTGGGCGAATGTCAAAGATATCGATCTCGATAATTGGCCACGCCTTGCCAAGTTCGTCAAACGTGTTCAGGCACGCCCGGCAACGCTGGCTGCGATGAAGGCCGAGGGACTTGTGTGATGAAATCCGCGGATGAATTGGAAGTTGAAGCCTTGATGAAGCGCTATTTCGATGGCCTTTATCACTCCGACAGTGAGGTTCTGCGCACGGTGTTTCATCCCAAGCTTGCCTACATCAATGCCAGCGAAGGCAATCACGAGTTCATGGATATTGAGGCCTACATGACGCGGATCGATAACCGCGAACCCCCGGCCAAACGCGGCGAAAATCGCAGCGAAAGCGTTGATCGGGTCAAGCTGATCAGTCGTCAAATGGGCTTGGTAGAAGCCCGCATGACGATGATGGGCCGGGATTATCAAGACCTGCTTACGCTGATTCATACCGATGCGGGCTGGCAGGTGCTCACCAAGGTTTTTGCCTATCAGGAAAAGGAGGGGTGAGCGATGCCCTACGTCAATATCAAGGTAACCCGCGAAGGTGGGCCGGACGGAACCGGTCCAACACCAGAGGAAAAAACGCAATTGATCAAGGGCGTTACGGACCTGCTCCAGAGCGTTCTGAATAAGTCGCCAGCAACCACGTTCGTCGTGATTGACGAGGTGTCACTTGACGATTGGGGCATATCGGGACGATCCGTGCGCGATATCAGGGCGACAGAAAGCTAAGCCCTGACCATTTATGCAGACACGTCTAAATCAACAGTACGCCGGTTCCCAAAAGTTCGGGGCCGGCGTGGCGATCCCCATCATGGCGGCAATGAGTGCAGAAGTCGGCCAGCGGGGCGGTGCCCCGACAGCGGCTTTTGCCATATTTTGGCTGCGGCGCTTGCTGGGACACTATTGGGAAAAGTGGACAGTCCCCCTTTATCCTAAAAGCCGCCCGATATTCTGCGGCATAAATGGAAAAAGGACCGGTCGTACCGGTCCTTTTGCATTTGGGGCGCCAGCTTAAGCCGTCAATTTCACCAGCAATTCGTCAAGCCGCTCAAGGGTCGAGGTCATGCCATCCTCCATGCCCATATCAATGACCGTTTGCAGGTCTTCGGGCGCGTTATAGCTCACCACCGTTTCGGTCAGTGTATGGTCCCCCTTGTCGGTAAAGGTCATGTTGATGTGAGAGCGCGGCAGATCAGGGTTGATAACTCCGGTCTCGTCGGTGAAGCCGTCATAGCCGGTATAACCATCAATCGGAGTGATCGTTTCGTAATCCGTGCGGCTCCAGTAATGGGTGCCATTCGGGTCGATCATGGCAAAATGCCAATGCCCGCCCTCGTTGAAATCAAAAGACTTGGTTTTCGTTGTCAACGGCTTGGGCGCGTACCATTGGTCGAGAAGTTCGCACTTGGTATAGCAATCCCACACCAGTTGCCGTTTGGCAGCAAATTCGCGCCGGACGGTCAGGGTGCTTTTTTGCATGTCGGCGATAAAGTCAAAGCGCAGATCAGGTTTCATCGGTTTCTCCCTGAAGGGTTGTCAGTAGAGTGTCGAGATTGTCAAAGCGGCTTGCCCAGATGGTGCGCTGGTCATCGAACCATTTTTCTGCTGCCGCCAACTTGTCGGGATTGAACGTACAGGTGCGCACGCGCCCCTGCTTTTTTGACGCAATCAATCCCGCTTCTTCCAGCACGCTGATATGCTTCATGAAAGAGGGCAGGGCCATATCATACGGTGCAGCCAATTCCTTGACCGGTGCCGGGCCTTTCACTAAACGCTGGACCACCGCCCTGCGGGTCGGGTCGGCCAGTGCGTGAAAGAGGGTGTCGAGTGATGCATTATAGTTATCCATATAGCTAACTATAATGCACTGAAAAGTTAGATCAATAGCTAAGTGTTTTATCGGCTATTTTATTTTGATGTCCCCAAGGGAAGCTGAAACAGGGCTTATCGGTCGCGTAGGATTTCGATGTGATTGATCAGGACAGGTCTCGGGATACCAAATCAAAGACATATCCTGCGATCAGGGAGCCGGAAACGGCGAGCGCGAGATACAAAAAGAAGGTCTTGAGTTTCAGGATAGGGAGTATCGCCAATGCGCCCCAGATGCTCACCACCCCGCCAGACACCAGAAAGGCCATGGCCGCACCGGAAGACATTCCGTGCTCCATCAACCCGCGCGTCAGTGGTAATGCTGCATACCCGTCGAGATATGCGGGTGCGCCGACGAATACGGCAAAGGGGATGGCCCACCATACGTCTTCGCCGACGAACGCGGACAGGGCTTGGGCGGGCAGCACGGCGTTAAGTGCATGTTCCGCAGCAAAGGCGGGGATCAAACAGATCAGGATCAGCCGCGTCGTCGCGATAAAGTTTCGTTTAAAGCTGGCGCGGCGCGAAGCATCTGACCAGATGCGGGCTGTGAATGGTGTTTGTTCGGAGATTTGGCATTGCTGAATGCTGCCGACCAGTTTGTTGTTCCGTAACGGCGTAGTAACCCATGGGCTTGACGAAAATACCGATGTGATGAAACCTCCCCAAAGCCCCAACCCGAAAGCGGCCAGAGTCTTGCCGACAGCAAAGCTGAGGCCAAGTGTTGCGACAGTCGTGGCAAGCATCGCAGGGTCCGTGATCGGAGATGCCAGCCAAAAGGCCATGACCGGGGCTAATGGTATTCCCGCTGCCAGCAAGCCCGCCATTAAAGGCAATATCGTGATGCCACAGACCGGGGTGATTGCACCGATTGCCGAGGCCACGATCACCGTGGGGAAAAGCCTGCCTTCGAACGCGCGTGCAATATGGGCGTCTGCGCCGCTTGCCATGACCCAGGCGGTCAGAACAATTCCCGGCACGACAACGGGTGCCACGGAAAGCAGGCTAAGGGCAATAAAACGCGCCATAATCCATGCCTGCGTGGACCAAACAATGATGGCCGTTGTCGCGAGTGCGACGGCCAGAACAATTAGGCCGATCTTCGATCTGTTTGCTGCCGCACTGTGCCCGTTCATGCCTGCTCCTTGTGTGAAGGCAATTGAATGATCACTGCATGTAGCGGATATGTAAAACGCAAAAACGAGACAAATGCAAAAGCCAACAACGGGAACAGGTTTATGTTTCTCTGCGCAGTCGTTTGACCAACCGCCCGTCAATCACCGCCAGCCCAAGCCCAAGCAAGATTGCACTGACCGGGATCAGGAAAGTGACGAGCAAAAGGTTGCTGGCACCCGCCCGTTTCAGGATCGCGAAATACAGGATATAGGCAAGGGCGGTGCTAAGTGCTGCGATCCCCAGAACGGCCATAATGGTGGTGGGCGAGGGGACGGGCAGGTGCCACGGGGTATCAACCACGGCGGCCAATGGGACCAGCATTAGGCTGGATGCGCTGGTCATGCCCGCTGCCGTCAGGATTGGGGATGTGGAACTAAACCGGCGGCCATATACCCCGGCACAGCCATAGGATATCGCCGCCAGCAGAACCGCGCAGGGGGCGAGCTTGGAAAGCAAGTCTGTCGCGGCGGATGTCTTTGCTTCGGGCATGCCAATCACGACAAGAACCCCGGCAAAGCCGATTAAAACGCCCGCTGCCTTACGCAGGTTTAGTTTTTCGGTGTCGGTTGCGATATGGGCAATAATGATGGCGAAAAGCGGGGTGGTGCCATTCAGGATCGCCGCCAGGCCACTGGCGATATGGGTTTGGCCCCAGACAATCAGCGAAAATGGCACAAGGTTATTCAGCGCCCCCATCACCGCAATCGCACCCCAGAATTTCGGATCACGCGGGATCGGAACATTGCGCAGCAACACCACCCACCACAGGATCAGCGATGCAATCGCCACCCGGCACAGCACCAGCGTAAAGGGTGGCAAATCGACAAGCGCAATTTCGGTAAAGAAAAACGATCCCCCCCACAGGATCGACAGCACAATCAGCATCAGCCAGCTTTTGCCATCCATCGCGCTGGTTTCCCGTGTGGACGGTTTTATTTGTTGTGGGGAAGGCGCATGCCGTGCGCGGTCGGTGTGACCACTGGTGCGGCTATCGGCATATTCGTCAAGTTCAAGGCAGCGTGTCTTTATTTCATGGGGCAACATCGTTTGTTCCGTCCTATGTGGGGCGTGATGACAAACGGAGCCTATGGCAAAACCAATCGGACGGCTGGCCACTTCCGGACGTGAATGCCAGCCGGG
The DNA here is from genome assembly GCF_000421265.1 of Thalassospira lucentensis MCCC 1A00383 = DSM 14000. Classification (GTDB taxonomy): domain Bacteria; phylum Pseudomonadota; class Alphaproteobacteria; order Rhodospirillales; family Thalassospiraceae; genus Thalassospira; species Thalassospira lucentensis. Next base: position 148,150 of record NZ_ATWN01000009.1, read on the forward strand.
ATGTGGGCATATGATGTTGCGAGGATGATGGATGATCTGGCGGACTGGATTGCCGCCGTGGCCTCCTTAAAGGCAAAACGGGGCGGCCCGAAAATCGAACCGCCCCGTTTTTGTCTGATGTAAAAATCTTTAGTCCGCAGGGACTGTTTTATTCCTCATACCAATGAATTTTGGCAGTCTGGCAAAGATGGTGATGTTGCCCAGCAGGATCATCGCAAGGCCCGATGCGCCAATCGGTGTCCAGACGTATCCTTCAAGGAAGGTCGATACCGTCAGGGCCACGACCGGGAACAGAACCGTGACATAGGCCGCTCGTCCGGCCCCAACCCGGTTGACCAGCGCCAGATAGGCAAGGAAGGCAACGACCGACCCAGGAATGGCAAGATAGAGCAAGCCACCGATGTAAAGCGGTTCTGTCGGCATCACGGGTGTTTGCCCGCGCAAACCTGCAAAGATAAACAAGAGTACCGTGCCATAGACCATGCCGCGCGCCACCGCATCGCGGTTGGGAATGCCCATGGCATGCAGTTTGACCGAGACCATGTTGCCACAGCTAAACACCGCCGTCCCGCATAGCGCCAGCAACATGCCAGTGATGGCATGCGGGTTATGCGACAGCGCGTAAATCTGATTGGCAAACAGGCAGGCAATCCCGGCAAGACCAAAGGCAGCCCCAAACACAAAGCGCATCCCCGGACGGTTGCCATAAAACGCCCAGTTGCCCAGCGCGTTAAAAATGGTCGAGGTGGTGAAAATTACCGCGACAATGCCGCTCGCGATATAGGCGGTCGCAGAATACATCAGGATAAAGTTGATGCTAAACAGCCCACAGCCCAGAAGCACGCACCACGGATGGGCGCGCCATGGTACCGGGCGCCATTTGCGGCTGATCAGCAAGAACCCGCACAGCACGATGGCCGCCAGTGCAAAGCGGTAAAAGATCGATGTTTCAACCGGGATCGGCCCGATTTGAAGCTTGATCGCGTACCAGGTAAATCCCCAGCAGGCGGTAACGATGACAAACAGAAGGGCGGTCATATGCGGGGCTTTCAATCAAAGACGGGCGCGATTGGTGGCGCGCGAGGGGGTGGCTAAGGGTGTGCAACGGATATGTGGGGCATACCCGATCCGCCTGATTAAGCCCGAAAACCGCTGCGATGGCTTTCACGTTCTTGCGGTGTTTTTCATGTTCTTGTGCCATATTGTTCCGATGGTCAGAGCATCAATCTGGCGCATGTTTAGAGATACCGTGATTTTATCTATCTGGTGAAAGTAGTTATGGAGGGGGCATGAAAAGGAACGTCTGGATAACAGTCGGACTAGTTCTTCTGTTAGGAGGATGTGACGACAATCATGTTTTCACTCTATATCGAGCATCTTCATTGGACGCAAACATGCGAATACATATTGCGACTTTCGATGCGGCGGAAAGTTCGCCCTCATACAATCAGGAAAACTGCGCGATCACGGCAGGACTATTTGCCCAACAGCTAGGAGTCACTGTTCGCTATTGGTGTGAAAAAGGGACTTTTCGTCCTTAGTTTAAGTACGTGACGTGGCAGAACGTATTTGTTCCTCGTCGGATATGCTTAGGCAAACAGCCGCATGCCGCGTTCCGATATTTTCCTGAACCCGGCGACGACGTGCGTGGCAAGGGCTTCTTCGACTGCACCGAAACCATCGCGTTTGGCAAGGGTCATACGGTATTCGCCCAGTTCCGGCAGGCCATGGCGCGGGCCAAGATGCACCAGATCATCGGAAATCACGCTGATCGGTAGGGGCGCAATCGCAAGATCGGCACGCACTGCGGCAATCTGGGCCTGACAAAACTCGCTGGTGTAGGCAATGCGGTAATTGACGTCGGCTTCGTCAAGCGCCTTGAGCGCCATGGTGCGCCAATAACATCCCTGTTCGGCCATCGCCATTGGGACCGGACGTTTATCAAGGGCTGTGCCATGCCGCGCACCAAGCCAGACAAGCGGTTCGGAATGTATCGGTGGTTGCGGGTCAAGTTCGGGATCGTAGCTAAACACCGCCACGTCAATTTCACCATCGGAAACGCGATGGCGCAGATTATAGGTCGGGCCAAGATGGACGTCGATATCGACATGCGGGTGGCTGTCGGCAAAGCGTTTGAGGATTTCGGGAATGGCGATGATGCCGGTGTCATTGGGAACACCCAGCCGCACGGTCCCGGAAAATTCCGGCGCATGAAAATGCGACATGGCTTCGTCATTGAGTTTTAAAAGCCTGCGCGCATAGCCCAAAAGCACTTCGCCGTCTTCCGTCAGGCTGACACGGCGGGTTTCGCGTTTAAACAGTTCACGTTGAACCATGCCTTCAAGTTTTTTGACCTGCAGGCTGATGGCTGATGCACTGCGATGAACCTTTTCGGCCGCGCGCGAAAAATTACCGGTTTCGCAGATGGCAACAAAAGTCCGTGCAAGGTCCAGATCAAGGTTATGGATCAGGGCGGGAGTCGTGTTCATCGCCAGCCTCATTGTTTTGGTGAATGGCATCTCGTTATGAGTGCTGCCACCGACAGAAAATTATATCTGTGAGAATATCTAATCCATGATGTTAAATCTTCTCGTTTGTCTCATCAATGAGAAATGTTCATTGTTTAAAAAACAACGATTGGAGATTCTCATGGCCGCATCCTTCATATCCTACGAAAACACTCAACGAAGCAGTGCATCACAAGCGTGTGCTCAGGCTGGTGTGACGCTGTCATCCTCAAAGTGCGAAAGTTTTGCCAGGCGTTTCCTGAATGCCTTGACGGCATGGCGCGAAAATCGTCAGAAGCAAAAATCATTGAAGAAAACGCTGTCGCTTGATCCGGAAACACTTCGCGATATTTCGGGCATGACGGCGGCCGAATTGTCCGAACAGATGCAGGGCACAAACGGCCGTCAAACCGGGCGGGGGGTTGCCGCGCACGATGTGGTTGCCGGTATGGTTCTGGCGTGGCCCAGCCCAAAGAAAAAGGATTGAGGCGTCTTGAAAACGACATCCGTGCTGCCCTGTTTTCACATTCTTGCGCAAAACAGGGCAGGGATGCGCGCATGGGGCTTTGCAATTAAGATACATGGTGCGATGATCTGTGTTCAGAAAGTCAGGAATACCGATGCCAGAACCGCAATTCGCATCTGTGCCCGGAACCGAGCAGGCAAAGTTCGAACCCAATGGGCGCTATCAGAAATTTGAAGTCTTCAATCAGTTGATTGGGGATGCAAATCTGCTGCGTGCCGGTGATTTTGGTGACAGCATTTCGGTGGCACACTGGCGGCGTAAGGCCGATGTCCTGACGCGCTATACCGATCCGGACCATCACACCATCAGTCTGTATGTGAATGGCGGGACCGGCATTCAGCGTAAAATCGGTGCAGATCCGTTGACGGGCGGTGGGCCCGGGCGTTGTTGTTTGATGCCAGCCCACATGACGTCAGACTGGGTTGTTCAGGGTGAGGTGGAACTGTTTCACCTTTATATCCCGCATGCGTCTTGGGAACGGGCGGTGGTTGAGGCCTTTGACATTGAACCCAACGGCGTCGAGGTCCCCGAGAAGACCTTCTTTCTTGATCCCCTGATCGAACAAACCGTGCGTCATGCCATGTTGCCCCTTGATTGGGATGTTCCGGCTGACCGGATGGCGATGTCACATGCCGGGCAATTGTTGATGGGCCATATGTTGCGCAGCTATTCAACGCGGCGTGATCTGGGCTTTAAGGTGCGCGGTGGATTGTCCCCAGTGATCAAACGACGGGTGTTTGATTATGTCGATGCCAATCTGGAGGCAGCCCTGACGATTGAGGAATTGGCGGCGGTTTCCGGCCTGTCGCCCTATCACTTTGCCCGCATGTTTCGAAAATCGGTCGGCGAAGCACCGCATAAGTTTGTCTTGCGGCGTCGGATCGAGCTGGCGATGACGATGTTGCGATCCGGGCAATATGCTGTGGCGGAAATTGCACATGCCACCGGCTTTTCCAGTCAGGCGCATCTGACCACCCGTTTTCGCGCCATGACCGGTGTGACACCGGCAAAATACCGCGACATATCTTAAGGTGCTGATTTCAAAAGAGTGTTAGCGCTAACATCGTGCAAGGGGCATGTGCCGTCTGGCTTTTTGTCATGACAAGTACGATCTGGCCGCGTGACCATCGGTTGTCGTGATCTTTTACTAGTTTTCCTTATTTTTTCGAGCCCATTTCCATCATCACCTTTGCGCGTATCAGTACGCACAAGACACTTGTGTGGCTGCTCGCAAATACTCCCCCATAAGGCCCGAAAACGATTGCCGCCGTGATGGTGTGTTCGTTAATTCGCAGCGATGATTTCTGTCTCGCACCATGTGCATTTGCGGTTAATCGTGCTGCGGTTGATTACAAGTTGGCGATCAGAAAATGACATAATTTCATTAAGTTTTTGATTTTAAGCAATTTTTACAAGTTGATAATTTCGTTGACAAGATTGGCATTTGGTATCTAAGATTTCACAACAACTAAAATATCAATTAATGGCAAAAGCCAATCCAACGGGAGGATATCCAAATGAAAACCACGTTCAAAACACTCGGACTCTGTGCGGTGCTTGCAGGCGCACTTGCCGCGCCTCTGTCAGCTTACGCAGAGACCACGCTGCGTATCGGAACGGTTTTATCGCCGAATGATCCGATGGGGCAGGGGCTTGAAAAGTTTAAGACCGACGTCGAAAAAGCGACCAATGGCGACGTCCTCATTGAGGTGTTCCATAATTCCCAATTGGGCGATACCACCGAAATGATCGATCAGGCTCGTGCGGGTGCTGCTGTTGGCACGGTGACCGATGTTGCCCGTCTTTCCAGTTTTGTACCGTCACTTGCCATCATGTCGGCACCGTTTCTGTTTGATAATTATGAACAGGCCGACAAATTCGCCCTTTCCGACGAATACCTCGCTTGGGGTGAAGAACTTCGCGAGAAATCCGGCCTCTTGATGATTGCATCGAATTGGTACCAGGGCGCACGTCATGCGTTGACCCAGAAACCTATTTCGGGTCCGGATGATCTTTCCGGTGTTCGGATGCGGACCATCGGAGCGCCTGTGTGGATTGAAACCATCCGTGCGATGGGGGCTGAGCCGACCCCGATTGCTTGGGGTGAGGTTTACAGCGCATTGCAGCTTGGCACAATTGATGCGGCTGAAGCTCAGCCAACGGCGATTTGGAATGCCAAACTTTACGAAGTGATCAAGAATGTCACGAAAACAGGACATATCCAGCTGGTTACAGCTCTTGTTGTTGGCGCAGATGCCTGGGACGAGATTTCTGAGGAAAATCAGAAAATTGTCCGTGCTCTGGCTGTCGAAAATGGTCGCTATGCGTCCAAGTTGACCATCGAACTTGGTGAAAAGGCGCTTGAAGACGTTGCGGCAAGTGGCGTTGAGGTCAGTGAAGTTGATCTGGCTCCGTTCAAGGAGGCCGTTGCTCCGGTTTATCAGATGCTTGATCTCGAAGCAGAGGCAGAAATCGTCAACAAGGTTCTTGGACGCTAATTCCAGGGCTTAGAAAACGTGCCGAACAAAAGTGCGTTGCCGCGCGTGCGCAGCAACGCACTTCAAATTTCAAGATGGAATAGAATACATGCTCAAGCGAATTGAGTTTGCTTTTGGCGGAATGCTGCTTGTCACCGTTGTGTTACTTGTTGCCGTCGCATCCGTTTCAAGGGCAATGGGAACGCCGATTATCTGGTCGGTCGAAATGGCTCAGCTGATTTTTGCGTGGCTGTGCATGTTGGCAGCAGATATCGCCATGCAGGAAGACCGGCATTTCGGGCTTCAAATCGTAAGGGAAGTTGTTTCTGCGCGTGCTGCCGATCTGATCGAGGTTTTCAACATCGTTGTGATCATCGGTTTTCTCGCGTTTCTTCTTTATTACGCTTGGGGCAACATGGTTCTGATGCATCCGCGTCTTGTCGGTGCGGCCCAGATCAATGCTTCCTACATTCATGCGTCGATGGTCGTTGGCATCCTTTTGATGATCCGCACCATGGTATCGCAACTTATCCGACGTATGCGACGCAGGGAGGCAAACTGATGTTGATCTTGATCGCGGTTCTATTCACGGTTTTCCTCATTATCGGCATGCCTGTGGCGTTTGCGCTTGGGCTCGCATCTATTCCGGTTTTTGTCGTAAGCGGCGCCATGCCACCGACGGTGGTTATTCAGAAAATGGTGACGGCAACACAAAGTTTTCCGCTTTTGGCTGTGCCCTTCTTTATCTTTGCCGGCAACCTGATGAACGTGACGGGCATTACCTATCGCCTGGTTAAATTTGCCCGATTGCTAACCGGCTGGATGGCTGGTGGTTTGGCGCAGGTTTCCATTGTGCTGAGCTTCATGATGGGCGGTATTTCCGGTTCGGCTGTTGCTGATGCCTCGATGGAGGCACGCCTTCTGGGCCCCAGTATGATCAAGCAGGGGTATTCCAAGGCGATGACGGCCGCTGTTTTGGCCTTTGGTTCGGTGATTACCGCAACCATTCCGCCGAGCATCGGCTTGATCCTGTTTGGCTTTGTCAATGAGGTCTCTATTGGTCGCCTGTTCCTTGCCGGGGTTGTGCCCGGTATTTTCCTGACAATCGTTTTGATGATCACAACTTGGCTGGTTGCGCGCAAAAACGGATACAAGCCCGATCTTCCAACCGTTCCAAGTGGTAAGGAACTGGTGTCGAGCTTTTCTGAAAGTGTCTGGGCGTTGGCGTTCCCGGTCATTCTGATTGTCGGATTCCGCTTTGGCATTTTTACCGCGACCGAAGCCGGTGCTTTCCTTGTCTTCTACGCGCTTGGCGTCGGGTTGTTCATTTATCGTGAACTTGATTTCAAGAAGTTCCGCGAAGCTGTGACAAGCTCAATTTCCGATCTGGGAATGGTCATGTTGCTGATCATTATGGCTGCTGTTCTTGGCTATGCCATGACCATCGAACGTGCCCCACAACAAATCACCGAATTTGTCACGACGCTGACGGAAAACCCGACGATGATATTGATGCTGGTGATCGCGGTTCTGGTGGTCAGCGGTATGTTTCTCGAGGGGGCAGCCAATATTCTTCTGGTTACACCGATTGTCATGCCGGTGCTGATCAGTGCTGGTTATGATCCTGTGCACATGGGCATTCTGATTGTCACATTGATCAATTTTGGCGGGCTGACACCGCCTGTCGGGGTCATCATGTTTACGGTCTGTGGCATTCTTGATGTCAAGACTGGCGCCTATAGCCGCGCGTCCATCCCGTTTTTCATCGCGATGGGAATATTTTTCATTTTGATGGCTGCAGTACCAAGCTTGACGTTGATCTTGCCCAATACATTGATGTAATCGATGACCTGAGAAATTCAGGCACCAGAAGAGTTGCCAAGGAGATATATCGAACATGAAGACTTCTACTGGTGGATTAATTGCCGTGCAGGGGGGCGGGATTAAAACCAACGCTCATGTACCTGCCTCTGCCTTGGTATATGAAGAAATCAGAAGACAGATTGTTTCTTTGACGCTTCTGCCTGAAACGACACTTGTGCGTGCGGAGCTGGCTGACAGTTTTAGTGTCAGCCAGTCGCCCGTGCGTGAAGCGATCATGCGGCTTGAACAAGACGGATTGGTTGTGTCCTATCCGCAGTCACGGACAGTTGTGACCAAGATTGATGTTGCGCGCATTCGCGAAGAGCATTTCCTGCGGGTGGCCGCAGAATGTGAAGCGGTTCGTCAATTGGCTGAAGCACCGGAAACAGGTGCGGTTGTCAAGGCCAAGGGCATTGTTAAAATGCAAGAAGCGCTGGTTGGCGATATTGAACAGATTGATCTGTTCAAACAGCTCGATGAAAGCTTCCACGCGGCACTTTTTAATGGTGTCAGTCAGTCCAACCTGCATTTGCAGATTACCGCGCGTAGTGGGCATCTTGAAAGGGTTCGGACCCTTGATTTGCCACGTGCTGGAAAAATGTTTTCGGTTCTCGAAGGCCATAAGGCCGTTATCGCCGCCATCCAATCAGGTGATGGTTATGAGGCGACCACGCAGATGCGTCAGCACCTCTCAGGAACAATGGAACGCTTGCCCCAGATTATCGAGGAAAACAAGGATCTGTTTTCCTAACCATCCTTTGTCTTTCATCGTTGATCGTTAGGCCGGATTTTGATTTCGGGCAAGAAAGCGATCGAGTTCTCGTTGCGCGGGCGGTTGACCGGTGAAGACCTCGACATACTCGGGAATGCGCTGCAGGCGTACCGCAAGGTCTTCGTCCGTCTGCATCGAGATATAGCCGATTTGCACCAAATATGTGGTTCTTGCACGGGTATCAGCCAGACGCTCGTTCTGGCCAAAGCGCATAAACATTTGTTTAAGCGCATCAAGACGTTGTTCGTCGGCAGACTGTATTTCCCTAAGCAATGCCGGGGATCGGACGGACCAGCCCCGAATGGCAAATTCAAATTTGGCGTCAAACAGTTCCGGCTTTAACCAGCAATCAATGACATTGAGCATCGCCTCGGTCACGGTTTCGGCAAATGCCTCTGTCTGCTTGATGAGGTTGCCGGTGTTTTTCTCGCGCCATTGCGTGATCAAGGCATCCAGCAGTTCCTTCCGATCCTTGAAGAACCAGTAGAAACTTGTTCGTGACAGATTAAGCCGCTTGGCAAGGGGTTGAATTTTGACCCCGTCCACCCCGGTTTCAAGCAACGCATCATAGGCCGCATTCAGCCAGACGTCGGGCGAACCGCGCCAGCCACCATTTTGTGATTGTTCTTCCATGGCTTCAGTCCATAGCAAACTGCGGGGTGCACAACAAGCAAACTACACATGAATGTACTATAAATATACATCAGTGAACTTAAAATTGACATAAGTGTACATTTATCCATATGGTTGAGAAGAGAGAGTTCGAAACCGGAGTTCCCGCACATGTCCAACGATCCCATTCTTCAGCCCTATCAGCTCAAGCATCTTACCCTGCGCAACCGGATTATGATGACGTCTCATGAGCCAGCCTATCCGGAGGATGGCATGCCAAAGGAACGCTACCGCGCTTATCACGTGGAACGCGCAAAGGGTGGTGTGGCGATGACCATGACAGCGGGGTCTGCTGCGGTATCCAAGGACAGCCCGCCGGTTTTTAACAATCTGCTTGTCTATAAGGACGAAGTTGTGCCGTGGATGAAGGATCTGACCGACGCCATTCACGAACACGGTGCGGCGGTGATGATCCAGTTAACCCATCTTGGCCGTCGGACGCGGTGGGATAAAGAATTCTGGTTGCCGGTTGTGTCGCCATCGCACAACCGCGAAGCATCCCATCGTGCCTTTCCCAAAAAGATGGAAAACTGGGATATCGAGCGGATCATTAAAGATTATGCCGATGCAGCCGAACGGATGAAAGCGGGCGGCATGGATGGGATTGAGCTTCAAGCGTACGGACATTTGATGGATCAGTTCTGGTCGCCGCTGACCAATGATCTTGATGGCCCATATGGCGGGGGCATCGATAACAGGTTGCAGTTTACCTTTGACGTTCTTACCGAAATTCGCAAACGGGTCGGTCCCGATTTTCTCGTCGGTGTGCGCTATTCCGGGGATGAATGCCTTGAAGGTGGTCTTACAAAAGAAGACGGTCTGTCGATCTCAAAGCGCCTGAAAGACAGTGGGATGATCGATTTTCTCAATGTGGTTCGGGGCCATATTGATACCGATGCGGGCCTTACCGATGTGATCCCGATCCAGGGGATGGCAAATTCGCCGCACCTTGATTTTGCCGGTGAAATTCGGGCTGCGACCAACTTCCCAACTTTCCATGGGGCGAAAATCCCCGATGTCGCAACCGCACGTCATGCGATTGCGTCGGGCAAGGTCGATATGGTTGGCATGACCCGTGCGCATATGACCGACCCGCATGTTGTGCGCAAAATCATCGAGAAACGCGAAGAGGAAATTCGACCCTGTGTTGGGGCCAACTATTGCCTTGACCGTATTTATCAGGGTGGGGCGGCCTATTGCATCCACAATGCGGCGACCGGGCGTGAACTTGATATGCCCCATATCATCCCAAAAGCGGAAATCCGCAAAAAGGTTGTGATTGTCGGCACAGGTCCTGCGGGGTTGGAGGCGGCACGTGTTGCAGGTGAACGCGGACATGACGTTGTTGTCTTTGAAGCCGCCGACAAACCGGGCGGGCAGGTGCGGTTAACCGCGCAAAACGAACGCCGTAAGGAAATGATCAGCATCATTGATTGGCGCATGAACCAGTGTGCGCAGCATGGTGTCACCTTCCACTTCAATACATGGGCGGAAGTTGACACCGTTCAGGCCGAAAATCCCGACGTTGTGATTATTGCAACCGGCGGCTTGCCCGATACCGAAGTTCTTTCGCGCGGCAACGATCTGGTGGTTTCTTCGTGGGATATTATTTCCGGTGACGTCAAGCCGGGGACCAATGTTCTGGTGTTTGATGACGCAGGCGATCATTCAGGACTTCAGGCCGCCGAACTTATTGCGCAGTCTGGTGCAAAGGTCGAAATCATGACCCCGGATCGTTCATTCGCACCGGAAGTCATGGCGATGAACCTTGTCCCCTATATGCGCTCCATGCAAAAACTCGATGTGACGTTTACGGTGACATATCGTCTGGCGGCGGTTGAGAAAGACGGCAATCACCTGACGGCCCATGTCGGAAGTGATTATGGTGGCGTTGCCAAACAGCGCACGGTTGATCAGGTGGTGATCAATCATGGGACCATTCCGCTTGATGATCTTTACTTTGAGCTCAAATCGGCGTCCTCAAACCATGGTGAGATGTCGCATGATCAACTGATCGCCGGAAAGCCCCAGTCAGTTGTGCGCAACGCGGACGGAAATTTCCAGTTGTTCCGAATTGGCGATGCGGTTTCCGCACGCAACACGCATGCGGCGATTTATGATGCGCTACGGTTGCTAAAAGACATTTAAGCGGTCGGCTCAGGTCGATTATGCGATGACCCCAATGAACTGGCGCGTGCCGCACATCATCTGCGGCACGCATCCAAGGTCAGGATTAGTCCGGGGTGCCCCAAACGCCGGTTTGTGCAGCCTCATGGGCATATGTCCGAAGGGGTTTTGGTTTGCGGCCAAGGATCTGTTCAACGTCACCTGTCGGTGTTTTGTTCCGACCGTCCAGAACTTCTGAAAACAGATAGCGGATCAAACCTCGGAGTTCATCGGGTACGCCATCCTGTTCAAGGCCAGCATCAAGCTGATCAAGTGTGATGGGAACAAAGGCAATGTCGCGGTTGGCGGAACTGGCGATGATGGCGGTTGCGTCTTCAAAGGTCAGGGCATCAGGCCCTGAAAGCTCGTACGTCTTGCCAATATGCGTCGGCTCAAGAAGGGCTGTGACCGCACATTCGGCGATGTCGTCGGCATCAACGAACGGCTCGGGAATGTCGCCGGCAGGCAGGGCAAGTACGCCGTTTTGAAGATAAGGCAGGAACAGGTCTTCGCTAAAGTTCTGGAAGAACCAATTGGCCCGCAGCACGGTCCAGTCAGCCCCCGAATTTCGCAATGTGCGTTCCGCATCCTGTGCAGCATCTTCCCCACGGCCCGACAACATCACAAGTCGTTTCGCACCATAGCTTAGGGCGCGGGCTGCAAAATCAGCGATGATCTGATCCGAGCCGGGAACAGCCAGATCAGGCTGAAACGTGACATAAACGGCATCAATGTCGCGTAAGACATCATCCCATGTGTCGGGCTTCGTCCAGTCAAACGATGGCGTGGTGCTGCGCGATACAGCACGTACCGAGTGGCCAAGGTTTTGTAGCTGTGCGGTGACCCTTCGACCGGTTTTGGCCGTTGCACCAAGTACGAGAAAACGGGTTTTTACTGTCATTTTAGGGCTCCTGACATTGGGGTTTTAAATATGATAAATCCTCACATTTGCCAAATGTGATAAATCCTCGTATTCTGTTCGTCAAGAGAGTTGACAGGGAACCGGCCTATTGCTGTTGTCTAAAAACAGTTAGATAAGCTTATGAAAACAGGACGTAAGTATTTGTCAGATAACGCGAAAAAGATGCGCCGTGCCCCCACGCAAAAAAGAAGTCGCGAGCGGGTGCAAAACATCCTTAAGGTGGCGTGCGAGCTGATTGCATTGCAGGGAAGTGATGGGATGAAGATGGGGGAACTCGCAGAAAAGGCGGGAGTCTCCATCGGATCGCTGTATCAGTATTTTCCCGATAAGGCGGCGATCATTCATGCGCTGGCCGATCGCTACAACGATGAATCCCGCCACTGTATCGAAGAAGCCCTGTCAGAGGTCACGACGTCGCACAGCTTGATCGCGGCTTTTGACCATCTGATTGATACCTATTTCGAACTGTTCCTTGCCGAACCGGTCATATGCGACATCTGGACGGGTACGCAGGCCGATAAGACGCTGCGTGATATGGAGCTTGAAGTCAGCCGGGAAAATGGTGCGTTCCTTGCCCGGACAATCGCGCGGTTGCGCAATGAACAGACTGCGGACCCGTCCATTTCGGCCCGGTGTCTTTTGATTATGAGTATGGGGGAGGCGACCATGAGGTTGGCGATTTCCGTTCCGGTTGACGAAGGTCGCGAAATTGTTGGCAGCTATAAGCGCATGACGCGCCGTGAAATCACTGAAATGCTTGATGCGTCATAGGGACGGTTATGCGCGGCCTGTCGTGAATGGTTTTGGTCCCGGACGTCCGAGTAGGAAGCCTTGCACATAATCGACCTTGTGCTCTGTCAGGAAGTCGAGTTCTTCCTGCCGTTCGATGCCTTCCGCAATAACCTCGATGCCGAGCTGTTTGGCAAGGTCGATCAGTTTGCTGACAATGGCCTGTTTGAAGTTGTCATGATCAACGTGGTCGATCAGCTCGCGGTCAATTTTAATGATGTCCGGACGCAGATCCGGCAACATGTTGAGCGTCGAATATCCTGACCCAACATCATCAAGTGCGACCCTGAAACCGGAATCACGATATGACCGGAGGATGTGGCCAAGATGCGACGTGCTGCGGACTTTTTCGGTTTCAATGACTTCAAAGACAATGCTGCTGCGGTCAATTTGGCATTCTTCGACCACCTCGATGGTGGATCGCAGGCAGAAATCGGGATCGTAAATCGAACTCGGCGTGAAATTGATAAACAGATTGCCAGTCACGCCTGCCTTATGAGCATTGCGCACGTTTGCCGCACGCGCGGCGCGGTCAAGCTGGAACAAAAGTGTCGCGGATTGTGCGGCGTCAAACAGTTGTCCGGGCGTAATTTCACTGCCGTCTGCGGCGACACCCCGCAGTAGGCATTCATGTCCATAGGGTGCGGTGAAGTCGCTGATCGGGAAGATCGGCTGAAATGCTGAATTCAGGCGGCTTTCGCGTAAAACATCCCCCAGCCATTCCGCGCCAATCGCAGCCCTGATCGCATTGAGGCTTGTGATCCGGGAAATGTCATCGATTTCCGGTGACTGTTTGGGAGGCATGATCAATGCTTTGGTTGCGGTCATTTCCTCGGGTAGAAGATCTTTTGAAATCACATCAATCAGGTCACGCAACCCCGGGCGGGAATAATTGATGGTCAATGTTGCAACGGATGCCGTCTTTTCAACGGGAAGGTCGATGGACTTGGCCGAGGCAAGAATTTTGCCCGTTATGTGTGACACCGGTGGCCATAAAAACAGCTGACCTTCTTTCGGGGCGATTTCCGGAATGGAATCACATTTTTTGCAGTAGGTCACTTGTTCCTCCCCGGTATCATCTTTGCCCAACATACTGAACGAAAAGAGATTAGGTGGCAATTTGAATGGCTCATCACTGTGCCATTTGGGCCTTGCCGTGCCAAAGCACGAGAGCCCAGATTGAAAAAATTTCAATTCTAAAGGGATAAATCAGGGGAAGCAGCACGTCAAATATCGATGGTGAACAAATCGATGGTTTGTTGACGACCACGAATGTCAAAGGTGCCAAGCGCACGAAAGTCGACACCGGCGTCTTCAAGCTCATGACATAGCGTACGTGTGGTTGCACTGATCAGGATTTCAGTGCCAGTTTCCTTGTTCATGTTCTCAAGCCGTGATGCCAGATTTGCAGCATCCCCCTGAATGGTAAAATCGACCCGGTCACGTGAGCCGACCGGTCCGGCAACCACAGGGCCGGTATGAATGCCAATTCTGGTTTCGATTTTTTGATGACCTGCAAACAGATGTTTACGGCTAAGTTTTTGCATGGCAATGGCCGCGCGCACGGCATTTGCCGCATGATCAGGATCATCATGGACCACATTGAAGGCGGCATGCAGCGCATCACCAACATAGTTAAGTACCGCCCCGCCATGATCGCGGATCGGGGCATTCACCAGATCAAAATATTCATTGAGTAATGAGATAACTTCTGCCGGTTCAAGTTGTTCTGCCATGCGGGTAAAGCCGCTGATGTCGGTGAACATTACTGTCGCATAACGCAACTCGCCCGATGCGCGTGGGTCATCGTTGCGTTCGCGTTCCATCGCCAGATTGACAACATCCTGACTGACATAGCGTTCAAAAGCCCGGCGCATGCGGTCTTTTTCCGACAGGCCTTCGGCCATGCGGTTAAATTCAAAGGCCAATTTTCCGGCTTCGTCGTCGCTGGTGACGGCAATGCGGGTGTCTATCTTGCCCTGGCCGATGTCACGAACCGCCTCGGTCAGGCGGCTGATGGGGGAGGTCAGGGTACGGTTGATGAAATACAGACACAGAACAGCGGCTGTTTCGGTCGCGATGACGTCCAAAATCACGGCCTGTTCGACACTTAGGCCCTGCGTTGCACGAATGTCACGAAAGACCGTCAGGTCCAAAAGAATGGCCATTGATGAAATCAAGGTCAGCGCGAGTATAACAACCGCCAGCCGATGACCAATCCGCGCGCGACCGGGACGGAAATTAAATCCCCATTTTTTATGGATATCGTGCTTGATTGTTTCGCTGCATGCGGCAGCGGCAAAGAAGGCGTAAATCGCAAAATGGGCAGCATAGGCAAAGCTGAACCAAAGGCTGCCATAGACCTTCAAGATGGTTGGCACCTGTGCGGAAAGTTCCGGATAGGTATTGAAAATGCCAAGTCCAAAAGCGGCAACAGAATAGATCAACCCAACACAAAACGCCCAGATGGAAGAAGCAAGCGCAAGCTGCCGCAGTCTGCGCAAACCCGGGCTAAGGCGCTGGGACGAGTTGGTGTGCAAGCCGGCGATCATTTTGCTGATTGGGCGAAATAAAAACCATGCACCAATCGCATTTAACCCGACCAGAATGGCGATATTGACAAGGGCCGCACGCCAGATCAGGGATGTGTTACCGGAAATCAGGACATACGCCCCAGAAAAACACACATCAATAATTGCCATACCAATCATCGCAACGACATAGCGCGCGACAAAGGGTGCCGATGCGGATTGATCGGTGCTTGCCGTTGTCGGGCGCAAAATGCTTTGTGCGATGTTGCTCATATCCTGAATCACGGATTTTCCTGTTGTTTTCAATTCATACGAGAAGAGCGGCAATCAGGTTCATTTCATCTTGATTAGATGCAGGAAAGTCCGGTTGGCAGGATGCCTTGCTGCACTTATGATGATGTGGAGCAGATAGGAAAATCATGCAGTTTAGTCTTCGACATTATCAGGCAGAGGCAGCAAGCCACAACCACACTGATTTTCACCAGATTATCATTTCCGATCTTGGTCTTCTGGAGATGGAAATTGAAGGCCGTGGCGGTCAAGTGCGCGGCACAAAGATGGCCTTTGTGCCCGCCGGTGATACGCATGCCTACCGAGCAGAGGGATTAAACAGGTTTCTTGTGCTCGATATCGATATCGCCGTTGCCCAGCGGACGGGCATTGAAATGCTGTGGCGTCGTAACACCAATGCATCACCTTATCTTCAAATGGCGGTGGGTCGACAGGCGGTGATTTCCGACCTGTTCCATGTTCTGTCAAAAACCATGCGCGACGGCAATCAAATCAGACTGCCGAGCCGGGTTGGCGACTGCGGGGCCATGATTGATGACCTAACAGGTGAAGACGGGATTGTTTGCGACGGTTTACGGCGCATTTTGTCGGGAACGTCGGCGGCTTTGACGACGTCTGCTGATGATTGGGAGTTGCCTGGTGTTTTGCCATCCCGTTTACAACGCGTTCTCGATTGGGCAGACGTGCGAATGGCCGACCCGATTACGGTTGGGGATATGGCTGCTGTCGCGGTTCAGTCGGAAAGCAGCTTCTTTGTTAGTTTTCAGCGATATCTTGGCACAACGCCGATGCGCTGGCTTACCGAGCAACGCTTGCTTGCTGCACGCCAATTATTGCTTGGTTCTGATGATCACACCTCAATCGGGGTACTGGCATCACAGGTTGGGTTTACCGATCAAAGCGCGTTCTCGCGCGCGTTTTCACGCCGCTTCGGACATCCCCCAATCAGGATACTCCGCCAATCGTCCAATCACCTGCGTGATATAAACTGAAGATATCCTCAAAAAGTCCAGAGTTTCGGCAAAGACATAAATCATCAACCGTCCAATGATCGTGCCACGATTATTGGAAACTTGGGGATGGTGATGATGTCATTAAGGCAACAGGCGTTAGCCGCGCAAAAATCAAAAGCAACCTTTGTCGGATCGATTGCGGTGGTACTTTGGGCCTTGCTGGCTCTTTTCACAACAGAAGTCGGCACCATTCCGCCTTTTCAACTGATCAGTCTGTGTTTCACGGTGGCGGCAGTTTTCAGCGCTGTCTCAATCATCGTGCGTGGCAAAAGTGTTCTGTGTGTTCTGTGTCAGCCACTTGGTGCTTGGTTGCTTGGTGTTGGTGGATTGTTTAGCTATCACTTCTTCTATTTTGTCGCATTGGCCAATGCACCAGCGGTCGAGGCCAGTTTGATTGCATATCTTTGGCCTTTGCTGATTGTATTGTTTTCGGCCCTTTTGCCGACGGAAACGCTGCACTGGTATCATGTTGCGGGGCTGTTCTTGGTCTTGGTGGAGCAGCACTTCTGGTGACTAAGGGGCACGGTCTGGCGTTTGAACCCGAATACGGGTTTGGATATGGGGCTGCCATCGTCTGTGCTTTGATCTGGTCGGCTTACTCCGTTTTAAATCGGCGGTATGGCGCGGTTCCGGTCGAGGCCGTTTGTGGGTTTTGTTCCGGTGCGGCTGCTCGTGGGTTCGCAACACATTGGGGGGCGGAGAACTGGGTGTCGCCAGATGCACCACAATGGTTTGCCATCATCGGTTTGGGACTGGGCCCGGTTGGTGCGGCGTTTTTTGCGTGGGACTACGGAACAAAACATGGAAATATTCAGATTCTGGGCGCCGTGTCCTATGGCGCGCCGCTGTTCAGTACTGTTTTACTTATCGTCTTTGGCAAAGCGGAAGCGACGCCGACCGTCATAGTTGGGTGCTTAATGATTGTCGCCGGGGCGCTTGTCGCGTCGCGCGAAATGGTGCTGCGTTCACGGCGAAAAGCATAACGTCATAGCCCATCACCCATCCGACAGTCTTTATCAAAGTCTTGCAATCATCAGAGATGAGGTAGTCGGCACTCACATTTACGTGACCATACGTAGTAATACATATATTTGTGCTGTGCAGTGTCATGTAAGTGACTTATAGTCGCCCAGTACTTGGGGAGGGGGCGTTTGTAATATTTTACGCACCAAGGACACGTAAATGACGCAGGTAAAAGCGGACATTGCACAGGATCTAAAATTGGCAATGTCGGCCGCCGAGTTTGACAAGGCGGCCAAAATTGGTGCCCGGATTCTAAGGCTGCACCCAAAGCGGACCGATATACAGGTCATGACTGCTGTGAGCGAAATGCAGGGAAAGAACCCTCTGCAGGCCGGGCAGAGATTACGGCGTATCTTCCGCACATTACTTCCGAATGATCGTTTTTTGGGACCTGTATCGCAGAATCTTCTGCAATATGCTTACATTACAAATGACTTTAGTTCAGTCGAGTCGGTGATGGAAGAACGCCATCGCGCCGCGCCGCAACATTCCGTTTTTGCCTTGATGCTTGCAGATGTTATTTTCCGTCACCAATGCAAGTTAAGTCCGGGGCGCAGTTATGCGCCAAAACTGGCTCAGGCAATTGAACTTCTGGAAAACACGGCACCGTCTGACTCGTACTATCGAGACATGCAAACACTTTTGGCGCGGATTTATCTGTATCAAGAAGAGCATGAAAAAGCGTTTCCATTGCTTGAAAGCATCACCCAAAAGCAACCCCAAAACAGGGCGTTACGTGAACTGTTGGCGTCCAGTTATGCGATTGCTGGGGAAGTTGAAAAAGCCGTTTCAACCAGTCTTGCAATCATCCATGATTTTCCTGATGCAGGGGCGCAGCCTTTTATCATCATTTCATTTATGCGCCCGCAATCCATGCCGGAAAACGCACGCGAGCTTCTGACTGAGATTGCCATTAACCCGCAAAACGATGCGGGACAGGTTTATAAGGCGTCATTCGCGTTGGCGCGGATGGATGAGGCCGATGGCAAGATGAAGTCGGCATTCGACTGGTATCAAACCGGACATGATGCAAACCGCAGAGCACGACCAATTGACATGGTCGCAGAGTTTCACGAAATGAAGCGTATCGCAGAATTGGCGCGCGATAACGTCACCGCCGATCTTGGCGATGTCAAAGACGTCTCGGCAGAGAAAGAAGATGGGCCCATGCCGATCTTTATTGTTGGCATGCCGAGATCGGGAACCACTCTGTGCGAGCGGATTCTTGGGGCGCACCCCGATGTCTATGCCGCGGGCGAAATTGGCGACCTTGCACGGATTTTGACTGAGGTCGTAGGTCGTTACTCCATTGCTGAGCAGGTTGCGCGGTTGACTAAGAAAAACATCGCTGAAATTCGCAAACGCTATCTTGCGGCGATGAAGGCATATGCTCCGGATGCGCGATTTGTTGCCAACAAGACACCTGCTAACTTTTTGCGATTAGAAGTGATCCGCCGGATATTTCCAGAGGCGCCGATCATTCACACGCATCGTCATCCTCTGGCGACGTGTCTTTCGATCTATACAACGCCGTTTGCTGTGCCGATGCGCTTTGCCGATGATCTTGGCGATTTAGCCGATTACTATCGTGGCTATGACACTCTGATGAACGTGTTCTTTGAAACCGATCAGCACGGGATGCTTTATGACCTGCGCTATGAAGACCTGGTAGCAAACCCCGAAGCTGTTGCTAAGGATTATCTTGCTCACTGCGGATTGGACTGGCATGAGCAATGTCTTGAATTCTATCGCGACGGTAAGACATCGACAACTGCAAGCATGATACAGGTGCGTCGCCCGATTAATAAGGATTCCCTTGGCAAGTGGCAACGGTTTGAGCCCTTTATTGGGCCACTTGCCGATCTGGTTGCCGACATCGCAGTGCCTGATAAAAAAGCAGATAAGAAATCGACCCGCAAAACGTTTGCGGCGTGACGTCATTGGGGCTTTCGGGGTAGAAAGGCTTCTTGCAAGATCAAGAACCCGAAAATGCCGGAGCGCCCAAATGACCCGTAAAATCCCAAAAGCAGAGCTGCACTTGCATCTTGAAGGTGCGATGACGCCGGCGCTTGTACGGTCCTTTGCCATGCGAAATGGCCTTACGTTGCCTGCTGGGATTTATGATGATCAGGATCGGTATATCTGGTCGGATTTTCCCGAGTTTCTCATGAGTTTTGATAAGGCAAGTGCCGCGATCCGCACGAAGCAAGATTATGCCGATCTGACGTATTTCTATCTGACCGAGCAGGCCAAATCAGGTGCGCTTTATGTCGAGCTGTTCTGTTCACCAACCCATGCGGCTGAATGCGGGATTTCGTTTGGTGATCACCTTGAAGGGGTTGTCGATGGCATTGATCGTGCAGAAAAGGAGTGCGGCATCATTGGCCGGGTCATTATGACCTGCGTGCGCCATGTCGGCGGTGACATCGCTGTTGAAGTTGCCAAAGACACTGTTGCATGCGGCCACCCCTATGTCGTTGGCTTTGGCATGGGCGGTAATGAAAGCATGTTTTCGCAAGAAACCTTTTACCCGGCATTCAAGATTGCCGCAGATGGCGGTCTTGGCTGCACGACCCATGCGGGCGAGGTGCAAGGTCCGCAGAGTGTTTGGGATGCGATTGATAAACTGCCAGTGACCAGAATTGGGCATGGTGTTCGCTCAATCGAAGACCCGAAACTGGTTGAGGCACTTGTTAAGCGTGGCATCGTTCTTGAGGTGTGCCCGGGATCAAACATCGCACTTTCGGTTTATCCCGATTTCGCAGCCCATCCGTTGCGTAAACTTTATGAGGCTGGCGTCAAGGTGACGCTGGGATCTGACGATCCGCCGTTCTTCCACACAAGTTTGGCCGATGAATATCAGTGTGCACAGGATGATTTTGGGTTCAGTGATGCGGAACTTCTTGGCATTACCCGAACCGCCCTTGAGGCGGCCTTTGTCGATGACGACACCAAAGCTTTGCTGATCGCAAAGCTTTGACCACGTTTCTGCTGCCTATGAGAGCAAGGTGAGTTCTGTCCTAAATGAAAAGCGCCCTGTCAGAAGGGCGCTTTTTAAATGATGCGTGCAGGGTTGGATTACCAGCGCGTTTTCCCCAGAAGCTTTTCGCCAAGCGGCGTCAGGTTTGCCCGGTCATAGCGGGTTTGTTCCCAGTTGCGTGGATCACCTGGGAAGGCATGGCCGCGGGCGGGAAGACGTTCGGACCAGCTTTTGACCCGCCAGTCGATGAGTTCCTGTTCCTCGGGCGTTGCCGGTGCCATCGAGATATATTGTGCAATACGTGATTGATCCGACCGGTTGGCGCGAATGCCATGCGCCAGCAAGCTGTTGAAAATCACAAGATCGCCAGCCTTCATCTCTATGCGCTTTGGTTCATAGGGGATGTTGTCCATATCCGGGCGGAACGGGTCGCGACCTGATGGTGCCGTTTTGCGCCATTGCTCAAAATTGGCAAATAAATCAGGCACGCATTGAAAGCCGCCCATATCGTCGGTGGTATCAACCAGCGATAAAACACCCTGCACATTAATTGGCAAAGGATCGGCCGTCGTATCTGCATCCCAGTGAATGAAGCCGTCAAATGCACGTTTACCGGTATTGGGCGTGTTCAGGTTGGCACGATCAATCGACACCCAAAGATCAGTTCGATCCCAAATATCAACAAAGGCGTCGTAAACGCGCTGTGTCTGACGGTTGTCCCAAAGTGTCTGATGATTATAGACTTCGACCATGCCTGAATTGTTCAGTTCGGTCATTGCATGGTCGCGCATTTGCGGCCGGCTCCAACTGGCCGGATCATTCGGGTCCATTTCCTGAAATTCCCACAGGAAATCGCGGGTCGCACGGACCTGTTCATCGGGAACCGCATTTGGCACGACGACATAACCATAGGTCTGCCAATGGGTAAAATCATCCTCGGATAAAACGCGAAGCGGTAACGTCTTTGCAAGGTCGCGCAACTGTGCACCACGAACCTCCTTAACCGACGCATTGCCGGGACGATCGGCATTGGGGGTGTTTGACATTGGGGCGTTTGCCAGCATCGACATTGCGGTATCTCCCGAGTGCTTTGTTTGTGACAGGTTGAATTCTAATCTCTGACCCGGGAAATTGCCCACTGACAGCACGGACAAATACTGATACTATTCGGTCAATATTATCCAATATGTATACCGTATAAGCGTGATTGGTATTTAAATGAAATTGCTGTTTGAGCATGTCCAGATTGCAGCAGATCGGTCTTGGAAGGGATTGCACCGTAATTTGGAAGCAATTCCGTTCGAATGGCATTTCCATCCTGAATATGAATTAACCCTGACGCTAGGCAGCCATGGACAGCGATACGTGGGCGACCATATCGGGTCGTATGGCGAGGATGACCTGGTTCTATTGGGGCCGAATTTACCCCACACATGGCACTCAAAAAATGCCGGCCCACCGTCGGTAACGCTAGGTGGTATGCGTGCTCATGACGCAGCCCTTCAGGTTAAGGGACGGCGTAAGGGGCATCAGGCGTTTGTTTTCTGGTTCACGGTGGACTGGATCAATTCGATCTGCAAAACCATCCCCGAACTATCATCGCTGGGAAAAATCCTGCTTCTGTCGCGGCGTGGAGTGAAGTTCGATGTAACAATTGCGCGTAAGGTGGCCAAGCTTGCAACAAATTTTGATCAGGGAAAACCGGCAGATCAGCTTGTGCTTTTGATCGAAGTGCTGCGCACCTTGATTGATGCCAAAGACCTCAATCCGCTGGCCTCTGATCGGTTTAAT
Organism: Thalassospira lucentensis MCCC 1A00383 = DSM 14000; assembly: GCF_000421265.1. Lineage (GTDB taxonomy): Bacteria > Pseudomonadota > Alphaproteobacteria > Rhodospirillales > Thalassospiraceae > Thalassospira > Thalassospira lucentensis. The sequence continues at coordinate 170,473 of NZ_ATWN01000009.1, forward strand.
GCCGATGTTCCGGGTCGCGACGATGCCAGTCGGCTCGGCAAGGTGCTTGATCAATTGCATGGTGCCTATGTCGAGCCCGTCAGCAGTCGTGTGATCGCACAAAATGCAGGTATGAGCGAACGCACATTGCGGCGCTTTTTTCAGCGCCATATGGGCACAAACATTCAGGATTATCTGATGGGGTTGCGGCTTGGGCGTGCGGTCAGTCTGTTGCTGTCATCAGATATGCCGATTTATTGCGTAGCGGAGGAGGCCGGTTTTCAGAATCTGTCACACTTTAACCGTCAGTTCCGTCGTCATCGTGGCGTGGCGCCAAGTGCATTTCGAAAAATGCGCTTTGACGGGGTAGAAATCAGCACGTCATCCCGGTGAGTTGTTTGGGATGTCAGCCAGCGTTTGAAAGCCACTCGGCATGATGGCGTGAAACATGCAAATCAAATGCTGCCCAGAATTGGTCGCGAAGATAGTCCTGCTCTTGCAAGATTTCATGCCGGGCTTCGGGAATTTCGCACATGGTCACATTGGGATGGTTGCCAAAAAGGTCATTTGTCGTGGTGTTTGACACAACCTGATCGTTGCCAGCGAGAACCATGGTGATAGGGGGGAGGCTCATGGCGTCTGCAGGTGCCGCAAGTTTGCCCATGAGGTTGGCCTGAGTACGAAAACAGGCATCAAGCCACCCTGCAGAAACGCCGCCGATGACAAGGTCTGGCTGGGCTGTCAGCAGCGCAACATTACGAGCATATCGCGTGGCATCAGACGTTAAAAGGTTTTCCGGCTCAAATGCATTCAGCGGTGACAATGCCTTTTGACCCGGAAGGTATTGCTGATCAAAACCGTATCGGCATAGGCTGGCGGATAAGAACTGTGCCGCAATCGCCAGCCAATCCGGACCACCCATGCCAAAAAACGGCGCCAACATCACAACACTTTTCCAAAGGTCAGGTTGCGAAAGTAGCATCTTCATGGCCACGAGCCCGCCCGTCGAATGGGTTAAAAGCATTTCGCACGTTATGTCATGCTGATCTTTGATATGGGCCATAATACACGCAGTATCAGACACATACTCCGTGATATCTTTGATATAGCCCATGATGGGATCTGACGTCGCGCGATCAGAACCACCTTGCCCGCGGAAATCAAACGTGACGCAGCCCAACCCACGTTGGGTCAGGTCCTCGGCAGTTTCTTGATATCGTTCGATATATTCGCCGCGCCCCTGCAGAATAAGGACATAGGCATCCGAATTACCCCGAGAAGGCGGGCTGATGCCATAGCGTAACCGCACGCCATCTTTATTGGTTACGTGATGCAGGGAGAAATTCATTCAAATGCCTGTCTCAAGTTCCGTTCAAGCCGACGTCAAAACCGCATATCTATTCTACGGGATTTGGGGTCGCCGGGGCACGTGACATCGCGATGAAATGCATGATTTTCTCCATCATGGTGTTAAAATCCGGGTTAAACGTCGCACGTCGCAGGGTTCCGGGTGTCGCACCGTCAACAAGGTTGCGTTCACCGTAAACTGCATCGGGTGCTGTTTGGCAGGTTTCCTTGTCTTCTTTGTTGTCATAGTGACCGCAATCAGGATGTTTGCCATCAAGCCCGTAAACAGGATCGTTCGGCGAAAGAGTAATGCCGGTATGAGCATGGTTTAACGTTCTGAAGTCCGCATTTGCAGACTTAACAACGTCAATACCGTCACATTGGGTTTGTTCGTCGGGGATTTCGATTTCCCCTTGATACCAGACCATATGACGGTTCGGGACAGTCACCTTTTCACAGAAGAAATCAAGCACGATAAGCGGGTCGATGGTTTGGTCATCCGAACTGACCGCAACGAATACCGGAATGTCGACAGTGCCAATTGATCCATCGCGATAGGGGGCGGTGAGCAAATGAAACTCTGCCGCACCATTCATCGCCATCGAACCATATTTCCCCGGATCATTGTTTTCACCCTTGCCCGCCCAATTTTTGACATAGCGGACATAGGGGGTGAGCCATGCCATGCCGCTGCGCGCAGAAAAGCCGGGCGATAGCATGACAAGGGCGTTCAGGCGATCATCGTGATCAGCCATATCATAGTAACGCCCAATCAGGGCCGCACCGGTTGAAAAGCCGATGGGAATGATCTGTTCTACTTCCGGGCCAAACGATTCAACACCGAATTTAACCGTATCCATCCAGTCCTGATATGCAACGTCCATAAGGTCGGCGGGAACCGTGCCATGCCCAGGCAACAACACACCATGGAACGATGCGCACGGGTATTTATCGCGCAAGGCATCGCGTACGTCACTTAACCAATATGGACTGTCCGTAAGCCCATGGACCATGACAAAGCCCAGATTTTTGCCGCGCGATAAGGTGACATCACCATCCGCACAGGAATTTCGGTCTGGCGCAATGTCGTAAGGCGCGCGCATTTCAACAACTTCATCCAGACTGAACGATCCAAACGGCTGTTTTTCATCGGCGAAGCGCGTGCTTTCTAACACCGTGCGAATTTGACTTCGGGTGTTTTTGACATAGTCAGGAAATGCACCATTGGGCGAGGGGGCCTGAACGGCCATGCCAGATGGGGAAAGGGCATCGGCGTTGGCGGCCTGTATTGTGCTTACCCCCGCAAGCAGGCCGGTTGCGATACTGATGGAACAAAGTCGTAATCCTATCGCGTGACGGACGGACATGGGGCATCTCCAGAACTGGGGCGAGTGTGTTGATCAATTGCAACCTTAACGCGGGCATCGATCATGTGCGAGCAACAAAAAAAGCGGCCTTTATCAGACCGCTTTAAAAGTATGTCGACTTTCGGCACCGAGATATCATGGTGCGTCTTGGTTATTCCATGATTTCCCAGCTATGGGTGATCTCTGCCGCCTTGGACAGCATGATCGAGGCAGAGCAATATTTTTCCGCAGATAATTCAACAGCCCGACCGATTTTAGCTTCGTTCAGGTTATCCCCCTTCACCTTGAAATGCAGGTGAATCTTGGTGAAGACCTTAGGGTCGGTTTCAGCACGTTCGGCTTTGACATCGGTTTGCACATCCAGAACGTTCTCGCGTCCTTTTTTAAGGATATGAACGACATCAATTGACGAACATCCGGCAATGCCCAGAAGAAGCATTTCCATCGGGCTGGCACCAAAGCCATTTTCCCGGTCGCCATCCATGACAACACCGTGGCCACTGCCACTGGTGCCTGTGAAGGTCAGGTTCTCAAGCCACTTTACCCGTGCTTCCATGATCAAATTCCTGTTTTTGAAAAACTGTTGATCCATCGTCTAGCGCGGTTGGCGCGTGCCTGCAAGTTACGATCAGTTTTGTCCCCACAACACAGCGCGGGATTAATGCGACAGTTGGTGGTAAACTGTTATTGGAGTTTTTACTTTCCGGCGTGATACTTAACGTCAGAATTAGACCCTTATGGCTTAAGGAGTATAGGTCATGTCGCAGGATGCAGCTCGCAGCAAAAGCCGTTTCATGATGGGCATGGAACATGTGCTTCGCGAAATTAATCACGAGATCATTGGCCCGGCAATTCCCGATATGTCGGTTGAAAACGCCGTGCCATTGATGATTACGGTGGCACGTTTACGTGCGGAATACCTGAAGTACGCGTTCAAACTCAGTTCGGACCGTACCGACCAGCATCCGACCGAGCAAGAGCTTGCCAAGCTAAAGCATCTTCGCGAAACCTATCAGGAAATGCTGGCTGCTGCGCGTGAGCTGGAACATTGCATCGACCGTGGTTATATCGATCTGCCGGTTTCGGCGGCAAAATCATAGTTGATTATACCTCTCCATAAGAATTATAATGATTTATTCTTCTGTATATGTAATGGCTTGCGCATAAAGACAAAGACCGAAAAACAAGGTCTGCTGGGTTTGGGACATCACTGAAAATACCAACGTGGGAGTGCGCCGTATTTCGGCGTTACGGGTGTATTGTCAATAAGTCCTGAAGTTACTGCGACGGCGGCATTGTCGCGCGATAGTCTTATTCTTCTTGAACGATCCAGTCTTAAGGTCGTGCATGCCAACCCGGCTGCGGCAACGTATCTTGAAGATGCCAAGTCCGTTATGCGGGTGGGAACAGAAATTAAACAGTTCCTTGCCTATCTTGCCAAGAATGGTGAATTCGTCAGTGGCGACGGTGTGGGTGCTGTGCGTGATGCGCTGGCAAGTATTTCTGCAGGTAAGCAGGCCGATTTGCCCGGATTTCGGTTGTCCGGCAAGACATTCACGTGGCATTGCGCCCAGGGTCCGTCAGATACGACAGCACTTGTTTTACGCGATTCTGGCAAGGCGCAGGAACTTGCCAAGGCACTGGCCGACCACAAAATATTCATTCAGCACCTGATTGATGTTCTGCCCACGCCAATTTACATCAAAAACCTTGATGGGGTGATCAGCCGCTGCAATGGGGCCTTTGCCGCGTTTCTCGAACAAAAACCGGAAGATGTCATCGGGGAAAAGTTCAGCAAAATAGCCCCGGAAGGCCTCAATAAAACGGTCACCGACCACGAAGCACCGCTTTTAAAGCAAGAAGGTCAGGTGCGTGATGAAATTGCCTTCATGCTTGGCGATCAGGAACGCGTTGCGTTATTTGCCGCATCAAGTCTTAAGGCACCAAGTGGCGCCATCGCAGGTACTATCGGATCCTTGATTGATGTCAGTTCGCTCAAAAAGGCCCAGACAGAGGTTGCGGAAGCAACTCAGCGTCTGACAGGACTTCTTGAAAGTGCACCGGTCGGGGTTGCGATCTCAAATCGTGATGACGGTGTTTTCCGCTTCTTTAATCGTACATTTGAAACCCTGCTTGATATCACAGAGGTTAAAGACCCAACTGATTCCATTTTGCTGTCAGAACGCTATCGCAAGCAGTCGCTTAAAGATATGGATCTGCTTGGCGAATTGAAAGATGTCGAGTTACGGCTGCGACGCCCTGGCATGTCAGAAGCCCGTTGGTTGAAAACGTCGCTTGAGCCATTGACGTTCGAAGGCGAAGAAGCCGTTCTGTGGTGGACAAGTGACATTACCAAGCAAAAGCACGCCGCGCGTGAACTTCAAAACAAAGCCAATAATGATGAATTGACCGGTTTGGCGAACCGCGCGCGGTTCATGCAAAAACTTGATCAGTGCGAAGCCGTTTTACGTGGAACAGATACGCCGGCATCGATTTTTATTCTTGATCTGGATGGGTTCAAGAATCTGAACGACACCAAGGGGCATGCTGCGGGGGATTGGGTACTGGTGGAAACGGCCAAGCGGCTAAAACGTGTCTCGCGGCGTGCTGATGAAGTCGCACGTCTTGGCGGGGACGAGTTCTGCCTGTTGTTCATCAACAAGGGCACAGAAGACGAAATGACCAAGATGGCAGATGACATCCTTGCGGAAATGACAAAGCCGTTCATTTGGCAAGAGCATGATTGCGGTATTTCGGCTTCAATCGGCTTTTCTGTATTCGCGGGCGGAAACAGCGATATGAGTGAACAGCTCCGTCGCGCGGATAAGGCCATGTATGAAGCCAAGAACTCCGGAAAAGCGCAAAGCTGCCTGTATAGCCCAGCCCTTGAACCTGAAATTCATCAGGATGATGTCGAGTAGGGGCATAGACCTAGGTTTGCAAGTTTCAAGTGTCGTGAGCCATAAACGCACACCTGATCACGTTTGCGCGGTTATTTGTTCAGTGCTGAAAGTAAAGGCTGGATGTATGGGGCGTAAGGTTTCCAGCGCTCGACACTACTACTATAAATTGGTTTTCTGACCTGATTGGCGCTTGCGGTGCGAACTGAGCGGCGGTTTTCGTGAAAAGTAAGCAACGCCGGATCCCAGTCAAGGTCAAGAAAGTTTGTTAGACGCCGGACCTCGGTTTCAGTATCAGCAATCATATCTTCGTAACGGATTTCGATGAAGTTGCTTGCGGGCAACACATTACGCCAATGTGCCATCAGTTGTTCATAGGCGCAGTAGTAACGACCGAGTTCAGATAGATCATAACTGAAACTCTGTCCCGATACGAAATACTTGCTGAAACAAGACAGGCAGGTGTCGATCGGGTTTCTGCGGCAATGAATAATGCGGGCATTGGGCATGGCCATCGTAATTAACCCGGAGAACACAAAGTTTCCTGGCAGTTTATCAATCAGGTAACGGTAGTGGTTTGTCGGTTTGTCAATATATTGCCGACTTTCGTTGGTGTAGGATTCAGCAAGGAGAGACAGCCTCTCTTTTGACATTGCCCAATCGATGCTGTCGGCGATATCGGGGAAATCAGGCCCGAAAATTGTACGTTTTAGTCGGGGGAGGGTGGTGAGTTCATCTGCGCCGAATACCTGTTCATGGGTTGCAAGTATTTGTTCAATCAGTGTTGTTCCTGAACGAGGCATGCCAACAATGAAAACTGGGGCTGGTCCGGATTCGTTCTGGTCCTGCAAAGATGCACGCCTTTGTTGTACAATCTTCGGGGAAAAACACGTGCGATAATTTTCCAGTCTGCGACAGATAGCATTAATATCGTAGGATAACTGATCTCGGCGCAGGCGATTGGCAGGGATCAAATGTTCCATTGCCTGTTTTGGCTGACCGGAATCGATGAATGCCTTGCCAAGAGCGAAGCCCAAGTCAGTTCGGTCAGGCGCAGAGAGAATGCTCTTTCGGTCTACCAGAAGGCTGGACATTTTCGTAATCTCTGGTGCGTTTGGGGTGAACCGGATAATATCGCTCAGAATTAGCCATGCACGGGTATTTTTAGGATTGACCCTTAATACTCGGCGTAATGTGTTTTCTGCTGTTAGTATATCCCCGTTATCTTTCGCAGCTTCGGCCACCAATAAGGACAGTTCTTCACGTCTCGGTGTATTTTTCTTTCTTGCGGTTTTTCCCGTGACTTTCAAGGCCTGCTTGAAATGTGTTGTGGCCAAATCGGGCTGTCCAATAGCACGATAGAATGTACCTGCGGCCTGACGTACATCAATGTTGTTTTCGTCAGTCTTAAGTGCGTATTCCAACAGCTTTCGCACTTGGTTCACGTGTCCCTCGTCGAACATCGCCAATCCAAGTTTGGCGGCAATGCTGGCATCTTGAGGGAAGCGCTTGAACGCCACGACCAAAATTTCGCGTTCCTGCTTCTTATTACCTGTGCGCCGCATCATGTCGGCGAGGTCAAGGAAGCAGCTCGGGTGTGCATCCGACATGTTGCAGGCGACTTCATAAGCCTTGGCCGCTTCGGCAAGTTTTCCATTCACTTGCAGGATTTTGGCTTCGAGATGCTTCACGCCAGACGTTAATACCGAGTACGTCTGTAACTCGAGTAAAGCGTTCTTTGCCGCAGCCAGGTTTCCTGTGTTGAATTGCCTAAAGGCCGTGGCCAAAAGATTTTTCTTCCGTGCGGTGTCGCTCATGTTTAGCCGCCTTGTCCGTTATCCAAGTTACCCAATGCTGCGGAAGTTCTTCATTTTGTAGTGGCGCAGTACTGCAGGGGATAAAGAAAGCTTAGTATGCGGCTAACCGTCCTCGCTCAGAATGTCCAACATTGGTCGTATATAGGGTTCAAATGGACGCCAACGTTCCACACTGCTTTTGTATATCGGTTTGCGGACCTGAGACATGCTGGCTGTGCTTACTGTTCGCTTTTGCTTGTAAAAGTCGAGCACCTTCGAATCCCAAGGCATGCCAAGGAAATCGAGCAGTTTACGTGCTTGCCCCTCTGTGTCGGCGATCATGTCTTCATACCGACTTTCAATCAGGGACGAGGGGGGGACATGTGCGTGCCAATATTTCATCTGTTCTTCATAGGCGTTATAGAACTCGGCCAATTCTTTTTGGTCATATGAATAGTTAACCGGGGAGCTGAACCGCATGGAGTAGCAAGACAAGCAGGTGTCGATCTTGTTTCTCCGACAATGAATGATTTGCGCCTCAGGAATAGCTTGCAAGATCATGCCTATCATATCGAAGTTTCCCAGCATCTTGTCGACAACAAGAAATTGATCCTTTTCAAGGTCGTGGTCAGGATGAAGGTCACAAACAACGCGTGCAATCTCATCTAGATAGGCCTTGCGGAGCTGACTTATTGTTTCAGGGGCATGCGCGAGAGCTCGATGTTCCGGGCGGCTTGGAAAATCTTTGCCGAGAAGCCTTTTTTTTATCACGGGTAAGGCGATCAGTTCTCCTGCGCCGATAATCTGAGGATGAGACGCAATAATTTGTTCGGTTAGGGTGGATCCACTACGTGGCATTCCGACAATAAAAGTCGGTCGTAAATTTAACTTGTTCGATTTGCGTTGTTTCTCGATATTTATGAAGGTCTTGGGGGGAAAGAAATCGGGTGTGTGCCGAATACGGTCACAGACAGCAAAAGAATCATAGTCCAGTTTAGAACGAACAATTCTGTTTCCTGCATCTAGGTGGGTCATAGACCTTTTGGGATCTTTCGCATTGTCCCAAGCCCGGCCCAGTGCGAAATGAAGATCACGTAGTGCATCCTCGTCCCCCGAATTTTGTGCATTTTGAACGCAGATTTCCATCTGTTCTAGTTGTTCAGGGCTACATTTTATAAGTTTCGCAAGCATGGGCCACGCTCTATGGCTTCCTGGAGTCTTCGCCAAAATTTCTTCAAGCATTCGGCGTGCGACTTCTGTCTTGCCTGCGTGGATTAGAGCACTGGCTTTATTAAGTTCTATATTTTCGATGTCACGCCCAGTGGCCATTTGCAGTGGCGATTTGGTTATAAGTGCTAGGCTCTTGTCAAAACATTCGAGTGCGGTTTCGGCGTGGTTATTTTGTACTCGACTGCAGCCCAAGTGGTTCCAGCAAATCCAGTCATCGGGATGAAGTTTCAAACAATGTTCAAACATCTGAAGTGCTTGGTGGTTCTGGTCGTTTTCCGAGAGTAGCACTCCCAGTTCGCGCGCTATCACTGCAGTTTTAGGCCACTTCTTAATGCCAACTGATAGAACTTCCTGAGCATTAAGCCGCTGACCGCCCCGTTTGAGAAAGTCGGCAAAGCCAAGGAAGCATTCCGGCGCTGTTTCGGGGAGGCTGCAGGCCGCTTCATAGTGTTTGGCTGCTTCCTGTGCATTGCCACTATCACTTAGAAAACCAGCATAGATCAAATGGGCCGGCGCATATTGCGGGGCGCTGCGCAGTATTTCTTGACATTGATTGACTGCATTCTGGCGGTCGCCCTTTTTCCATTGGTCCTTGATCTTTTCAAGTTGCTTGTCGTGAAATTTCCCCGACAAATGCTGTGCTGCCATGCAGACGCTCTCCTGAGAGTGTTTGGTGCATTAGGGACGAAGCTATCAGTTGCAGATGACTTGTCTGTATAGTCTATTTAATAACTATACTAAAGGTGGGTCAAACACTATTCGGAAGGCTGTTTTTTTGTTTTAGCCGAAAAGAAAAACGCCCGGTCGTGATGACCGGGCGTTTCGCTTTGGCGTCGTCCTTTCGGGTGAAAGGATTATGCGCTGTAGTACATGTCAAATTCGACCGGGTGCGGTGACTGTTCGAAGCGAATGACTTCTTCCATTTTCAGACCGATGTATGCATCGATCAGGTCGTCGGTCATCACGTCGCCTTTTTTAAGGAACTCGCGGTCTGCATCGAGGCTGGTAAGTGCTTCGCGCAGCGAACCACAAACGGTCGGAACGTCTTTGAGCTCTTCCGGCGGAAGGTCATAGAGGTTTTTGTCCATGGCATCGCCCGGGTGGATCTTGTTCTGGATGCCGTCAAGACCAGCCATCAGCATTGCGGTAAATGCAAGGTACGGGTTTGCCAGGGCATCCGGGAAACGAATCTCAACACGCTTGCCTTTCGGCGAAGCAGTGTACGGGATACGGCAGGAAGCCGAACGGTTACGGGCCGAATATGCCAGCAGTACCGGTGCTTCAAAGCCCGGGACCAAACGTTTGTAGGAGTTGGTCGTCGGGTTGGTGAAAGCATTCAGTGCTTTGGCGTGCTTGATGATACCGCCGATGTAGTAAAGTGCGGTGTCAGAAAGATCGGCATAGCCGTTGCCAGCAAACAGTGGTTTGCCTTCGTGCCAGATCGACTGGTGCACGTGCATGCCAGAACCGTTGTCACCAAAGACAGGCTTCGGCATGAAGGTTGCGGTTTTGCCATACTGGTGTGCAACCATCTGGATGCAATATTTATAGATCTGGATCGCGTCGGCATGGTCGATCAGGGTGCCAAAGGCAATGCCCAGCTCGTGCTGCGACGGTGCAACTTCATGGTGGTGCTTTTCGCAACGCACGCCCATTTCGTTGATGTAGTTCACCATTTCGGCACGAATGTCGTTTGCCGAGTCAACTGGTGGAACCGGGAAGTAACCGCCCTTCGGACCCGGACGGTGGCCACGGTTGCCGCCTTCAAATTCGGTGCCGGTGTTGTACGGACCTTCTTCGGAATCAAGCGCGTAAGCCATGCTGTCCTGGCTGGTGGTCCAGCGGACGTCATCAAACAGGAAGAATTCTGGTTCTGCACCAAAGTATGCGGTGTCACCGATGCCAGCCGACTGCATGTAAGCAAGTGCGCGTTTCGCGGTCGAACGCGGGCAACGCTCGTAACCCTGGCCGGTGGCCGGTTCGATAACGTCGCAGAACAGGATCAGACAAGGCTGTGCGGTGAACGGATCAACAACAGCCGATGCCGGGTCCGGCATCAGAATCATGTCGGATTCGTTGATGTCTTTCCAACCGGCGATCGACGAACCGTCGAACATGATGCCGTCAACAAAGACGTCTTCGTCGATCGTGCAGATATCCTGCGCAGTATGCTGCCATTTACCTTTGGAATCGGTAAAGCGCAGATCGACAAACTGGATGCCTTTTTCTTTGATCAGATTAAGTACAGAAGCGGCGTCAGACATGATGCAACCCTTTAAAACTCAAAATTAGTTACCGTACGGTGTTCAATAACAGACAAGACCGATCAGATCGCGTCGTTGCCCCGTTCACCGGTACGAATACGGATCGCGTCCTCAAGCGAGGAAACGAAAATTTTACCGTCGCCGATACGGCCGGTATGAGCGGCTTGCTGGATTGCCTCAATCGCACGCTCGACAAGCGTGTCCTCGACAACGATTTCCAGCTTTACCTTCGGCAGAAAGTCCACGACATACTCGGCGCCGCGATACAGCTCCGTGTGACCTTTCTGACGGCCGAAACCTTTGGCTTCGGTGACGGTAATCCCTTTGAGGCCGATCTCTTGAAGGGCCTCTTTTACCTCGTCAAGCTTGAATGGCTTGATGATGGCTTCAATCTTTTTCATTAAGCGCCCTCTGCTTTTGCGAGAGTTGCGTAGAACTCGGAAAGCATAATGCTTCGCTCGCTCTCTATTTGCACGGACCATGCCAATTCAGGTCCGCCAACGCATTCTAGGGATTCTCTGCATGAAAACCCAGCAAAACCCATGAAATTTTTAACATTTTCTGCGATGGGGGTGACTTAGTTTTAGGCAAGATGATTAAAAAATATGCAAATCCGTGTTGTCGGCGTGTCGCCGCTGGGCTGAGACGGATCAGCACTTGCCAAGTTTACCCCGTCATGCGACAGAATTTGCCATAACAGATCAAATTTTACTGAAAAATCCGTATGATGCGGGTGACTCGACGATCTTTCGATCTTGGCGCCGGACTGCGGACTTTTCGGGGTCCTGAACGGGATCAAATCAGAATGTTTGTTGCTGGCTTTGCGTCGGCGGATCATGTCGATACGATGTATCGCTGGCTATATAGTATATAGTCATGGCATCAGGGTTGGATAAATATCTGGGATCAAATGCCGGACGCCACCGTACTTAACCATGGCGCCACCATCCGGTGACAGGACCATAAAGAAAAGGACGCCTCATGACCGAATTTGTCGGTAATCCTCTTTTTGCTTCGGGCGGCATCACGATTTTTGAAGTGATGAACGAACTGGCTCAGAAACATCAGGCCATCAATCTGGGGCAGGGTGCACCCGATACCGATGGCCCGGCCGATATCCGCAAAGCCGCCGCCCGCGCGACCATGGAATTGTCCAATCAGTATCCGCCACTTGCCGGGGTGCCGGAACTTTTGCAGGCGGTTGCCGATCACAACAAGCGTTTCTATGACATTGATGTTGATCCCAAAACCGAAGTCCTCGTTGCCGTCGGCGCGACCGAAGGGCTGGCCGATGTGATCCTTGGTCTTGTCGCTCCGGGCGATGAAGTCATCCTGATTGAGCCGCTGTATGACAGCTACCTTCCAATTGTGAAGCTGGCCGGTGGTATCCCAAAACTGGTCCGCGTCACCCCGCCGCACTGGGATTTGCCGCGCGACGAATTGGCCGCAGCCTTTTCTGAAAAAACAAAACTGATCCTGATCAACTCGCCACAAAACCCGTGTTCAAAGGTCTATGGCGACGATGAACTGCAATTTATCGCTGATTTGTGCATCAAACATGATGTGATCGCCCTGTGTGACGAGGTTTATGAGCATCTTGTCTTTGATGGTCGCAAACACAAACCTTTGATGACCTTCCCGGGGATGCATGACCGCACCGTGCGGATTGGATCAGCAGGTAAGACATTTTCGCTGACGGGCTGGAAAATCGGCTATGTCACGGCCTGTGCACGGTTGATGGAGCCGATCAAAAAGGCCCACCAGTTCCTTGTTTTTACCGTGCCACCGGGATTGCAGCATGGGGTGGCTTATGGCCTGAACAAGGACGACGCATACTTTGAAAACTTCACCGCAGAAATGCAGGCAAAGCGTGATTTCCTGATGAAGGGGCTCAAGGAAGTCGGGTTTGATGTGCTTGATTCCCAAGGCACCTATTTCATCACCTGTGATTTCCGCCCGCTTGGCTATGATTGTGATGATGTCGAGTTTTGCCAGATCATGATCAAGGAAGCCGGCGTTGTCGCCATTCCTGTGTCGGCCTTCTATCAGGGCGAAGACGGTGGCGTGCGTAATTTCGTACGGTTCTGTTTTTGCAAGGAAGAAGCCAAAATGGCGGACGCCATCGAGCGGATGAAAAAGGCCTTTGCCAAGTAAACGCCAAAACCGCCTTGAAGATCAAAAGCGATATAAAAAAACAGGCCAGCAGGGGGAATGCTGGCCTGTTTTTTTTAAGTGTTCTCTGACACCAGATTACGCCGTGTTTTCAAGCACACCTTGCCCCTGTAAAGGAAGGCCTGCGTCAAGCCAGTCCTGTTTGCCGTCGTGATAGTCGCGGACATCCTGATATCCAAGTTTGGTCAGGGCCGTTTGTGCAATACCGGAGTTTTTGCACGGACCGCTGGCGCAATAGACCACAATGGGCGCTGACAAATCGGGCAGGATTTGTTTGATGTTTTCATCAATCGCGTCATGGGGAATATTAATCGCACCGGGCAGGTGGGCATCGATATAATACCGTGCCGGAAGGGCTTCGATCAAAACCGGGGCCTGTGCGCCGCCGAGTGCAGATTGCAGTTCACTACGGGTTATTTTTGCAGTCATTTTCCAATCTCCATCTGGAATTCTGTTGGCTGATGGGATCAGTATCGATGTGCGTATGTGCAAAGTAAATTTGCGATATTTCACATAGTGTGTGCAATAATACGAACATCAACTGAGGTGGGCAGAAATGGCAGACATGCTTGAGTGGGATGACCTGAAACTGGTGCTGGCCGTTGCCAGAGCACGCAGTATAACGCAGGCCGCAAAACAAACTGGTTTGCATCACTCGACACTGTTTCGTCGGATGGCAGATATCGAAACACGCCTTGGTGCCAAGCTGTTTGAGCGCCAGCAGGGTGATTATCAGCCAACCTCATCAGGGCTGGCTGCGGTTGAAACGGCCGAAATACTCGAAGATGAAATGGCGGTCCTTGCCCGCAAACTTGCAGGGAAAGACATCCGCCCATCCGGTGTCGTGCGTCTAACCACCACCGATACATTGCTCCATGGTGTGTTGGCGACCGATCTTGCCGCATTTTGCGAGGCTTACGGCGAAATTACCCTGCATGTTACGACCGATAATCGGTTCTATGACCTCAACCGTCATGATGCGGATGTTGCCATCCGACCGATCAATCAGCCCAACGAAAATCTGTTTGGGCGTCAAATCGGGTCGATCAGATCGGTCATCTGCGGATCGGATCAGTATCCCGATCCAATGGCAGGTCCGTGGATCACATGTGATGAAACACTGGCCCACATCGCAGCAGCTCGCTGGCGCGATCAGAATTTTGCAGATCAGCGCGTCGCACTTCGCAGCAACTCACTTTTGAATGTTGCACGGTTGGTTGATGGCGGCGGCGGGCTTGCGGTGTTGCCGGTTTTTCTGGCCAAGGCATTTGGCAATATTCGGATACTAACCGATCCGATTGACGGACTTGATAACGATTTATGGATGTTGATTCATCGTGATTTGCAAACAGTGCCGCGCATTCGGGCCTTTAATGATTTCATGTTCCCGCGGTTAAAGGCACACAATGCCGTTTTCGTCGGGCAATAGATAGCACCCGCAAGATAAAGAAAAAGCCGGGTTTCCCCCGGCTTTTGTTCTTTGATGAGACGGTTCGCGTCGATGGCGCCGGCCTTAGCGTGGAGAAACCATTTCCCAGCTACCGGTTTTGGCTGAACGCGCCATGGCATCCAAAATCTGCATATTGGCAATGCCGTCTTCGATCGGATAATCCACCGGACTTTCGCCCTTGAAGATCGCCGTCGCGGACTCACCTTGCAGGGTATAGTGATTGCAAATCGGGAATTTGATTTCGCGTGCGTCGTCAAAGCCCGGCTGTTTCTGCCCGGCAACGCGAATGATCGCTGGATTTTCCGGGATCGGGTTAAACGGCATCAGGATTTCAATCCGGCCTTCCGTGCCCAGAATATGCACGCGCTGAACTGCGGCGGACTGTGTGCCACAGACAAAGCTGGCCTGAAGCCCCGATCCAAAATCAAGCATGCCTGACACAAGCCGATCCGTGCCAAATTTCGGGTCTTTGTCCATCAGGGACACCACCCGGATCGGTTCCTTGCCCGTGACATAGCGCGGACCAACAATGCAGTAACAGCCGATATCAAGCAAACCGCCGCCGCCGATATCCTTCTTGTTGCGCACATTGTTCGGATCGGCATTGAAATAGGTAAAGATGCTTTGCACGGTGGTCAGCTCGCCGATCTGACCACTTTCAATGATCTTGCGCGCCTCAACCCATTGCAGATGATGGCGGACCATAAAGGCCTCAAGCACCTGTTTACCGCTTTTGTCGCGTGCTTCGATCAGGCGCTTGGCATCATTGGTGTCGAGGCCAATCGGCTTTTCACACAGAACATGCTTGCCTGCTTCAAGTGCCTTGATGGTCCATTCGACATGCAAGTGGTTGGGCAGGGGATTGTAAATTGCCTCAATCGACGGATCGGCCAGAAGCTCCTCATAGGAGCCATAGGCGCGCGGGATGCGAAGATTTTCGGCAACCTCGCGGGTTTTCCCAAGATCGCGGCCGGCAATCGCCAGTATTTCGAGCTGATCGCTTTCCTGCATGGCCGGGATGACTTTTTCCGTGCCAATCTTGGCGGTGCTGATAACGCCCCACTTCATTCCGATACTCCGTCTGTTTTTCTCGTTCGTGGCCTGCATGGATAAACACAGGCAGTCCTGATCTTCGGCGTCGCAATCAGCCCTTGGCCGAGCGCGATACCAACAGGATGTGGTATTGAATTGAATTAATTAAGGCATATGACGTGACATGCAAGATGTTCGGACGGGTAGGTTGGGGCATTTGTGACCAAATCAATCGCGATTTACCGACGGCGATACTCAAAGGCCGCAAAAATCGGCGCTTTGTGCTTTGTTGGGGAAAACGCTGCAAAAAAGTCAAAATATGCGCTTGACGTTGGGGGCCTCGGGCCATATAAACCGCGCCACACGATGGCGGGTGTAGCTCAGTCGGTTAGAGCGCCAGTTTGTGGCACTGGAGGCCGTGGGTTCAATCCCCATCACTCGCCCCATTGTGAAAAGGTCAGGCAGAAATGCCTGGCCTTTTTCGGTTCTGGTTACAAAACGCTGCGACACGGTCTTGTCCGATTTTGGTTTGGTGTCACATTGTTGACTAAATAATTCCAAATAATGGATTTTTCTTCCGGGCCGATTGGCTGGAAAGTTGTGCGTTGCAGCCCGTGGTCATATGGACTGCGAATAGTTTGGGCACGCACATGATCCCGACCTCCAAGGACTGATGGATATGCCCAGCGACAGACCTCATCCGATGCTGACCCGTCGTGCCTTTTCGGCGACCCTTCTGGGCGCGATGGCCGTTCCCCTTGTGGCCCGGGCCTTCGCACAGGCGCCGTCCGACATCCCTTCGCGAATTGCTGTCATGTCCCAGCTTCATGCAATTCTGGTACAGCGCGGTGACGAGATCATCGTCGCCGAAGCACCCCGCGGCCGCGGCTTGGATCGGGTTGCGAATATCAAGTCCTGCTCAAAAAGCATCGTCGGTCTGCTGACGGGTAATGCAATCGCGCAAGGCTCGATCCCCTCGGTCGATGCCACCATCGGCGAAATAGCGCCGTCTATCATTCCTTCGGATGCCACCCCCGGTGTAGAAGACTTGACCATCGAAGAACTGTTGACGCTCAGGGCCGGGCTTGAAGGCACATCAGGGAGAAACTACGGCGCTTGGGTCAATTCCGAAGACTGGGTTGCCTTTGCGCTGCGCCGCCCGATGGTCGCAAGCCCGGGCGGGCGTATGATCTATTCCACCGGCACCACGCATATCCTTGGCGCTGTCCTCGCGGTTGCGACAGGAAAAAGCCTGCTCGCGCAGGCGCGCACTGTCCTTGGTCAGCCGCTCGGCATTGAAATTCCAGCTTGGACACAGGATCCGCAGGGCTACTATTTCGGCGGGAACGAGATGGCGCTGACGCCGCGCGGGATGTTGCGCATCGCGGCTCTTATGCGTGACCAAGGCCAGTTCGATGGTGACCAGATCATTCCGGCCGACTGGATCGACCAGTCAACCCAAGCCCGCACCCGATCACCTTATTCGGGCTTTGATTATGGCTATGGCTGGTTCCTGACCCGCAGCGGCTTCATTATCGCACGCGGCTATGGCGGCCAAATCATCGCGGCACATCCAGAACAGGACCTGGCCGTGGCCATAACCTCTGATCCGACGTCGCCCGCACGATCAGGCGGATATTTTGGGCAACTGATGGATCTGCTCGAGGGGCCAGTGCTTTCACTGGCCTGACAGAAGCGACAGAGAGTATGTAAAAAGGGGCGGGCAGGATGGGGCGGAAATGCCTGACCTTTTCACGTTTTAGGCTTTGGTCAGCTTTAGTGTGGCGCTCTGCAGATTTTGGTACAATTCATCTAACTGTGGCCAGCATTGGTTTATGTCGTCGAGAGCGTTGAGAACGGTTTCTATGGTGCTTTCCGGATCTGTTATATTCCCGGATTTTAGTCGTAGTTCAATGTCATTAATGGCTGCGATTGCTACTGTCATTTTGCCTGAAATATCGTCAACTGCGTATATTAAAGACATGTTTTCGATATTGTTGCGTGGAACAGCATCAAGCATGTCTAATACTTCCTTGATAAAGCATCTAAGTGGATCAATGTGCTGAGTTAGATGCTTCTTTAGAAAGAGAATCTTCTCAGATGCAGTGTCGTCCGAAAGCCTAATCTTGAGTTGGGCCGAAACAATTGGATTCCAAGGCGCTGAAAATTTTACTGCTCGAACAGCGCGCCTAATTTCATGAAGACTCGCGAGGAAATGCAGTTGTTTTTGACTCTTGTTGTCTTCTCTCCGCTGAAACCAAAAAAGAGCAATTGCTATAAAGGAGCCAAAAAACGAGCCGATTAACGATTGCCAGTGATCTAGCCAGTTCACCAAAAAACCTCCGTACAAGTTGAAAAAGCCCCAGCAACCAAATGCCAAAAGAGCAAGTATGGGTATCTTTATCACAAGAAAGATAAGCCCGTTCAGTGGCAACTTGCACTCCTTTAAAGTGTGGCGTGGTGAACATCGAAACTTCATAATTCCATAATGATGGCCAATCTGCTAGGTAACGCTCCATATTTCCCAAACGGGTTCATTGCTTGCCAGGAGATCGCCCTATGTCGACCAATCGCATCACCCTTCGCCGTCCCGATGACTGGCATTTGCATTTGCGCGATGGCGATATGCTGAAATCGGTGATTGGCGAGACGTCCGAGCATTTTGCCCGTGCGATCATCATGCCCAATCTGGTGCCCCCGGTGGTCAAAACCGCCGATGCCGTTGCCTATCGCGACCGTATTACAGCCGTGATCCCTCAGGGGCATGATTTCACCCCGCTTATGACCCTTTATCTGACCGAGGGCAGCAATCCCGATGATATCGAGGAAGGCTATAAGGCCGGTGTGATCACGGCCCTCAAGCTCTACCCGGCCGGGGCGACGACCAATTCCGACAGTGGCGTGCGTGATTTTGACAAGGCAATGCCTGCGTTGGAGCGTATGGCCGAGCTTGGCATTCCGTTGTGTGTGCACGGCGAAGTCACCGATGCGGATGTTGATATTTTCGACCGTGAAGCGGTGTTTATCGACCGGGTTCTTGACCCCTTGCGCAAGCGGGTGCCGGACTTGCGCGTGATTATGGAGCATATCACCACCGAAAACGGTGTTGAGTATGTCAAGGCGCACGACAAGAACCTTGGTGCGACCATCACAACCCATCATCTGATCATTAATCGCAATGCCATTCTGGTTGGCGGCATTCATCCGCATATGTATTGCCTGCCCGTGGCCAAGCGTGAAAAGCATCGCTTGGCGCTGCGTGCGGCGGCAACATCGGGTGATACGCGATTCTTCTTGGGTACTGACTCAGCCCCGCATACCGATGAACGCAAGGAAAGCCCATGTGGCTGTGCCGGTATCTTTACCGCCAATAACACCGTGCAGCTTTTAGCGCATGTGTTTGAGCAGGAAGACGCGCTTGATAAGCTCGAAGGCTTTGCCTCACTCAATGGCCCGCAGTTTTATGGCCTGCCGCTGAATGGCGATAAGATCACGCTGGAAAAGCGCGCTGAACCGGCCAAGTTTGCTGAGAAGATCGAAACGGGCGAAGGTCCGGTGACGGTGTTTAATCCCGGCTTTGATGTGTTCTGGCATTACGCCTGATCACCTGCGATCAATCCATATAAAAGGCGGCTCCAATGTGGGCCGCTTTTTTGTTGTGTGGTCGGCTGGGGGTTAACCGCTCAAATCAACGGTGCCGGGGGCGGCATTGAGGCCAATTGTGTTGCGGTAGCTTTCTGCTGCGGCGCTGGCCTGTGATGCGATCATGGTCGAGATATTCTTTGAGGCGCCTTTGGCGACGTTAAAATCGGCGGCCGAACTGCCCGGAACCGATGCCGCGCGCGAAATGGCGGCCTGATTGGCAATGGCGGCAATGCCATCCAATCCCTGAAGCGGATGGATGCTGACTTTCCCGCCCGTGGCATAAAGCCGCCCGTCTGGCCCCGCACTATAGCTGTAGCTGATCATGCCGGCATTGGCTCCGGCCAAGGTCTGATGGCTTTCTTCTTCGGTGCGAACGATGGCATCACGCGCACTTAATTCCTGAATAATCTCGCGTTCGCTGGCGGTTAAAATCGCCGGATTGGATGTTGGTTGCCGTGCGCTTTGGGGTGTTGCTTCGCGCTCCTGCTGCTGGCGTTCGGTCGGGCTTTGGGTGTCGGTTTGCTGGGATGCGGCTTCGCCGTCAATATCGCGCGGATCAAGTTGCTGAATGATGGTAACGACCGAGGCAGCACTTTGGATCGGCGCAGTTCGCTGGGGCGGCGGTGGTGCGGCTGGGGCTTGCGGCACGGCAGGTTGCCCGCCAGCACCTTGTCCAGCCGCACTTTGCCCCGTAGCACTTTGGCTGTTGAGTGCTTGCACGGATGTGGTTTGCGTTGCTTGCTGATAGGATGGCGGCGAGGATGCAGGCGGCAGCGGTTTCGGGGCGTTTGAGGCCAGCGGAACAATCGCAACGGCGGCGGGCTGTGTCGATGGCGCAACGGTATTTGTTCCGCCCGATCCATTGACCGTCGGTTGGCTCCCGGAGCCGGGCAGGGCGCGTGTGGCTATGACTTGGCCAAGTTGCCCACCACTTCCGGGGATAACCTGTATAGCACCTGCCTGTATCATGGGGCCATTATAACCCAACCTTGGGTTAAATGTATATACGGCCGATGGATGAAATGCCTGACTTAACCAATTGATTTTGCGTCCGGGGCGATCACGTTGGTTTGATGTGACTGTGTCTATGGGGCAAGGCTATCAATGGTTTTTGCGAAAAGCAGTTGGAAGCTTGCTGCAATCACGTTGGAATATGGTGTCGATAATGCGTGTCTCGATCTTTATGGTTTTGGTCTTGTTGCTGTGCCCCGGCGTTGCGCGCAGTGCACCTGATGCCGACCTTTGGCCCGATTGGCAGGCCCATGATCCGCAAAGCACGGATAAGGTGGATCACAGCGCATGGCAAAACGTTCTGGATCGGTATCTTGTGGTGTTTGAACCCGGCGTCACCGCGTTTGACTATGCGTCGGCCAAGTCAGGCGGTTATGACGCAATATCGGGCTATATCGCATCCATGGCGCAGGTTGGCGTTGATGAACTCAACCGTGATCAGCAATTTGCCTATTGGGTTAATTTATATAACGCTCTGACGGTGCAGGTGGTACTTGATCACTATCCGGTCACATCAATCCGCGATATCAACATTTCGCCGGGGCTGTTTTCATCCGGGCCGTGGGGCAAAAAGCTTATAACGGTCGAAGGACGCACGCTCAGCCTTGATGATATCGAACATCGTATCTTGCGCCCGATCTGGCACGACCCGCGCATTCATTATGCGGTCAATTGTGCGTCCATTGGCTGTCCGGCATTGGCGCCAAAGGCCTATGATGCAGACATGCTTTACGCGCAGCTTGATCAGGCGGCCAAGGGTTTCATCAATCATCCCCGGTCTGTGCGCCGCAATGGGGATGGGGCGTTTGTGCTGTCACAGCTGTATGATTGGTATCGGGATGATTTTGGCAAAAGTGATGCGGATTTCATCAGTCATTTAACCCGCTATGCCGGACCGGAGCTTGCCGCACAGCTAAAAGCAGATGCGCCGCGTTTGGATATTTCCGGGTATGAATATGACTGGACGTTAAACGCCGCCACCAAATGATGCATGGCGGGCAGGGCGCCAAACCGTCTTGGCTCAGGCGGCTTTGTGGCGTGCGCCGCCGTTGATCGGGCGCGGCGTGCCCCAACGTTTGCTGGTGCCATCAACGGATTTCTTGTGTGCGCTGGCCGGCATGTCGGGGCGGTTTAGATTTACTTGTTCCATCGTGTGACGAACGTCACTGGCAGAAATACCATCATAGCGCATTAATGTCTGCACGATCGGGTCGGCAAGCATATCTTCGACCGACAATTCCTGATCAACGTAACTCATCTGCTCATATCCCGTTTTTTGTTATTCGCAGCATAATGATATTGAAAGTCATTCGCAATTAAAAAGTTGTGTCTGAAGCATTTTTCTCGATCTTTCCGATCATTTTCTAGGCCGTCATCCCAATCACCTTAAGCTATCCATCTTCACGGCGTGCGTTTGTGGGCGGGGTTGCCAGCCGTTTGTTGGCCTCCATGCTCCGACAGGGTCGTTAACGCCACAGCTTCAAAGTGTTATGGGGGCAAACCCCGTGCCGCTATTTTCTTGATTCTTTGATGCCTGACCTCTAACGCTGTAATCCGGTTTTATTACCGTTGTTATAAAGCCCAATAAATATGGCAAAAACAGGCTCTGAAGATGACACGTCCGGGAATTCGCGAATATGTTCTGCTGCTGCTTTTGGCCGGTATGTGGGGCAGCTCGTTCACCTTTATCAAAATTGGCGTTCATGCCTATTCGCCGCTGGTGGTTGCAGGCGGACGTTTGACGTTTGCCGCACTTGTGCTGTGGGGGTTTGCATGGGTACGTAAATCCGAACTGCCCAAGGGCAAAAAAGCATGGGTTTCGACCTTTTTCATTGCGCTGATTGGTAACGCGATACCGTTCTTTTTGATCAGCTATGGCGAAACCCAGGTTGATGCCGGTCTGGCGGCCATTTTGATGTCCACCGTCCCGCTGACGGCTGTGGTGCTTGCGCACTTCTTTACCGCCGATGAGAAGCTGACACTGGGCAAGGTGGTCGGGATTATTCTCGGCACAATCGGGGTTGTTGTTCTGGTTGGGCCGGAAACCCTGTCGGGGTTGGGCGGTGAGTTCCTGTTCCAGTTGGCGATCTTGATTGCCGCAGTCGGCTATGCCGTGTCATCGCTGATAACCCGGAACCTGCGCGATCAGCCGCGCATTGGGTCAACGGCCGTCATCCTGACATTCGCATCCTTGATGCTGATGCCGTTTACATTGATCCTTGATCAGCCATGGACCATGACATGGGACGTCGAAGGCGCGCTTTCGATCATGTATCTTGGCGTGTTCCCGACCGGCATTGCGATGTTCTTGATCCTGCAACTGGTTGCCGCAGCGGGCACCAGTTTTCTGGTGTTTAACAATTATCTTGTGCCCGCAGTCGGGGTGTTGATCAGCTTCCTTGTTCTGGGCGAAGTGCCCCAGCCAACCGCGATCCTGGCGATGGTGGTTATTCTTGCCGGGATTGCCGCATCGCAGGTGCGTTTCACACGAAAATCGCTACGGGTCGAAAACAGTGATACACAAGGTGATCCGATTGCGCCGGTGCTGGAAAAAGACACCCTTGAAAAATCCAGTCAGGTCAGTACGAAAAGCCAAAATAAGCGATAAAAACCGAACTTTGTCGTCCAATGCGGACAGATGGGATTTGTCAATATTGTTTGTCGACGACAAACCTGATACTTTCCGCCTTTCTGGTCCGGCATGTGCTTGAAAACAGGTACGTGTCACGCCGATTGAATCATTTCAGATCAAGCGTTTAAGAGGTCACGGCCTTTGTCCACCAAAGAGACCAATTCCGAGAGCCGCGATATTTTCCCGGTATCCATCGAACAAGAAATGCGCCGAAGCTATCTCGATTACGCAATGAGCGTGATCGTCAGCCGTGCGCTGCCTGACGTCCGAGACGGTTTGAAGCCGGTGCACCGACGTATTCTGTACGCCATGCATGAAAACGGTTTTGACTATAACAAGCCATTCCGTAAATCGGCCCGTGTCGTCGGGGACGTGATGGGTAAATACCATCCGCACGGCGACAGCGCGATTTACGACGCGATGGTTCGTATGGCGCAAAGCTTCTCCATGCGCCTGCAACTGATCGACGGGCAGGGCAACTTTGGGTCCATGGATGGCGATAAAGCCGCCGCCATGCGTTACACCGAAGCCCGCATGGCCAAGTCCGCGCACTTCCTGCTCGAAGATATCGATAAAGACACCATCGATTTCCGCGACAACTATGACGAAACAACCAAGGAACCATCGGTTCTGCCGGCACGTTTTCCCAACATGCTGGTCAATGGTGCGGGCGGTATTGCGGTTGGTATGGCAACCAACATTCCGCCGCATAACCTTGGTGAAGTTATTGACGGCTGCATGGCCTATGTCGATGACCCGGAAATCACCATCGAAGGCCTGATGGAATTCGTCCATGGTCCGGATTTCCCGACTGGCGCGCTTATTCTGGGCCGTTCGGGCATCCATTCTGCATTTAAAACCGGCCGTGGGTCGGTAATCATGCGGGCCCGCACCCATGTCGAAGAAGTCCGTGCCAACCGCGAAGCCATCATCGTCACCGAAGTTCCCTATCAGGTGAACAAGGCGAGCCTGATGGAAAAAATCGCTGATCTGGTGCGCGACAAAAAACTCGAAGGCATTTCCGATCTGCGCGATGAGTCTGATCGTTCAGGCGTACGCATGGTGATCGAACTTAAACGTGATGCCAATTCCGACGTGGTTCTGAACCAGCTGTTCCGCTTTACCGCGTTGCAGACGTCGTTTGGCGTTAACATGCTGGCCCTGAACCGGGGCAAGCCGGAACTGATGAACCTGAAGGAAATCATTCAGGCATTCGTCGAATTCCGCGAAGAAGTCATTACGCGTCGGACCATCCACCTTCTTAAAAAGGCCCGTGATCGTGCCCACGTTGTCGTGGGTCTTGGGATTGCGGTTGCCAATATTGACGAAGTGATCCGACTGATCCGGGCTGCTGCTGATCCGACGATTGCGCGTGAACAGCTGATGGCGCGTGATTGGGCGGCTGGCGACATTGTGCCGCTGATCGAACTGATTGCTGATCCGCTTCAGGTGGGCTCCACCGATGGTCAGTATCGCCTGTCCGAAGCACAGGCCCGTGCGATCCTTGAACTTCGCCTGCATCGCCTGACCGGTCTCGAACGCGATAAAATCGCGGCCGAATTGACCGAATTGGGTGAGAAAATCAAAGACTTCCTTGATATCCTGGCCTCGCGTGAGCGGAAGCTGACGATCCTCAAGGATGAGCTGACTGAAATGCGCAACGAGTTCGCCAACGAACGTCGTAGTGAAATTCAGGAAGGCGACTTTGAACATGACATCGAAGATCTGATCGCACGTGAAGACATGGTGGTGACCGTGTCTCATACTGGTTACATCCAGCGTGTTCCGCTTTCGACCTATCGCGCCCAGCGTCGCGGTGGCAAGGGGCGCTCAGGCATGGCGACCCGCGAAGAAGATTTCGTTTCCAAATTGTTTGTTGCCAATACCCATACACCGGTGCTGTTCTTTAGCTCCGAGGGGATGGTATACAAAATGAAAGTCTGGCGTCTGCCACAAGGCACACCGCAATCGCGCGGTAAGGCCCTTGTGAACATGTTGCCATTGTCTGAGGGCGAATATATCACCACGGTTCTCCCGCTTCCGGATGAGGAAGAATGGCCGAACCTGCATGTGATGTTTGCTACTTCGACCGGGAATGTGCGCCGTAACAGTCTTGCCGATTTCGTGAATGTGAAATCGAACGGCAAGATCGCCATGAAACTTGAAGAAGATCGTGGCGACAAACTGATTGCGGTTCAGACCTGTACCGATGATGACGACATTTTGCTGACCACCCACAAGGGTAAATGCATTCGTTTCCGTGTGACGGACGTGCGCGTGTTTACCGGCCGTAATTCGGTCGGTGTCCGCGGTATCCGTTTGGCAGATGAAGACGAAGTCATCGCGATGTCGGTTCTGTTTGGCAACCATGTTTCGATGGAAGAACGCGGTGAATATCTTTCGATCGCAGGTAAACTGCGTCGTGAGGAAATCACGGCTGAAAACCTTCCGCTCGAACTATTGTCCGAAGAACGCTATCAGGAAATTCTCAACGGCGATCAGATGATCCTGTCTGTGACGGAAAACGGCTATGGCAAGCGGACCTCGGCCTACGAGTACCGTGTAACCGGTCGTGGCGGTCAGGGCTTTGCCAACATCGAAATGTCTGAACGTAATGGCGACGTTGCCGCGTCCTTCGTAATTGAAGAAGGCGACGAACTGATGATGGTCACCAATGGTGGCAAGGTCATCCGTATGCCAACCCATGACATTCGCATGGCCGGTCGTAAGACACAGGGTGTGACACTGTTCCGGACAGCACAGGACGAAGAAGTCGTTGCTGTTGAACGTTTGTCAAATCTTGGTGGTGATGACGAAATCGAGGGCGAAGAAGGTCTGATCGAAGGTGTCGCAGATGCCGTCGAAATCACCGATGACGCCGTGCCGACAAGTGCCGAAGATGCCGGTGATGCACCGGAATCCGATGGTGTGGACAGCGACGATTAAGTGGAAGTTCGATGACTGAAATGTCTGCTACCGCCTCACGTATAGGGATTTATCCGGGCACCTTTGACCCGGTTACCCAGGGGCATATGGATATTATTCGTCGTGCGACCCGAATTGTGGACAAGCTTATTGTCGGCGTTGCGATCAACGCCGGCAAAGGTCCCATGTTCGGTGTCGACGAACGCTGCACATTGGTTGAAGAGGCTCTTAAGGCTGCGGGTGGCGAGGTTGCTGCCCGTACCTCGGTAAAGCCATTTTCTTCGCTTTTGATGCAGTTTGCTCAGGAAAACGGATCAAGCACGATCCTCCGTGGACTTCGGGCTGTTTCTGACTTTGAATATGAATTCCAGATGGCCGGGATGAATGCCCGGCTGTCCCCGGAAGTTGAAACCGTCTTTTTGATGGCTTCTGAAAAGCAGCAGTTTGTTTCTTCGCGCTTTGTGAAGGAAATTGCCCGTTTGGGGGGCGACGTTACTGAATTCGTCCCCACCAATGTGCTCAATCGCCTGCATCAGAAGCTGGCAGAGGAAAAGGAATAACGCAGGCCATGCGTCTTATTCGTATTTTATCACTATTTGTACTCGCACTAGGAATTGTAACCATGTCCAACGCAAACGACGCCGGTGCGCAGGACCTGGAAAACACGCTTTATCTTGATCTGAAAGATGGCCGCGTTGTAATCCAGCTTCGCCCCGACCTTGCGCCCAATCATGTGGCCCGTATTAAGGAACTGACCCGCGAGGGGTTCTATGATGGACTGGTGTTCCATCGTGTGATCGAAGGGTTCATGGCCCAGACCGGTGATCCCGATGGAAACGGCACCGGGGGCTCCGGCCAGAAACTCGACGCCGAGTTCTCCAAGGGGCACCACAGTCGCGGCACTGTTTCCATGGCCCGTTCGGCCAATCCGGACAGTGCAGACTCACAGTTCTTCATCTGCTTTACCGATGCACCACACCTTGATGGGCAATACACCATCTGGGGGCAGGTGACCGAGGGCATGGAATATGTCGATATGATCAAGAAAGGTGCGCCTTGGGCTAATGGCTCGGTCGCTGATCCTGATCAGATTATCAAAATGCAGGTTGCAGCCGACGCCAGCTAAGCGCGCGACCCGATCAATTACAACCGAAAGCCGTCCCTTTGTGGGGCGGCTTTCGCGTTTTAGGGCCTGAAAGCATAAAAAGCGGGAAAATATGGAAAACAGGTGTTGACCAGCGCCGCCTGTGCCATTAAAACGCGCTTCACCAACACGACGGGCCCGTAGCTCAGTTGGTAGAGCAACTGACTTTTAATCAGTTGGCCACAGGTTCGAATCCTGTCGGGCTCACCAAAAAACCTCTGAAACCTTTTCGGTTTCGGAGGTTTTTTCTTTTCTGAAACTTTTCAATCCTGCCGGGGCCAAGCACCTGTTTACCTTACGGTTTAAGCAGGCGTTTGAAATGTCATTTTGGGGCTGTTTTTTTTGATGGAAAAAAACGCTCGGTTTTCGGAGCTTTTCCGCACCCAGAATGGCAGGCATGCAATTTCCTGCAAAAAGGGGGGTTGACCGATGACGCCAGTCCCATTAAAACGCCGCTCACCAACGTTGAGGGCCCGTAGCTCAGTTGGTAGAGCAACTGACTTTTAATCAGTTGGCCACAGGTTCGAATCCTGTCGGGCTCACCATTTCAAAACCCCTGGAACCAAACGTTCCGGGGGTTTTGCTTATTCGGGATTTGGCCCGCTTTATTTCCACGTCTTTGGTTCTGCTTGTTTTGTTTGTACCGGCAATTGGCCGCGCACGAGGTGCGACGCTGATATGCACGAAAAAGCTGCAAAACTGTTCTGTTGCGATTGCATCGCAATTCTATTTCATGTAAATAATGCAAATCATTTTCACCCGCACCGGAGCAGGGTCTCCGGTGATGATCACATATTTGATCGGAATAGACACATGCCTGAACCCGTAAATCCGCAGGTCACATCCGGTGATGCACAAGGCTCCCCGCAAAGCGCGCTGCAAAACCCGCCGGCGGCGACCGCCGATGTACCCGCGACCGGAACTCTTGCTGCGGACGGAACCGTATTGGTCGACCCAAGTACTGGGCTGCCGGTCGACACCACAGCAACGACCCAGACAAGCTTTCTTGGCGATGGTTTGATGGGGCTGCCGGTGATTGAGCAAGTGGACCGTGCGGGTGTTGTCGGCTGGGTTCTGGCGGCCATGGCCCTGATCGGGTTGGTGGTGTTCTTTTACAAGCTTGTCGGGTTCCTGCGCCGTGGTGTGTTTGCAGACGGTTTCGTTTCTGATGTTGAACGCCACCTGATCAATGGTGATGAGGCCAAAGCCGCCGAACTGATGGCGCGCCGCCGTCATCCTGCGGCACGTATCGGGCTTTCGGGCATGAGCCTTTCGGTTGCGTCCCCGTCCGAGCGTGAAGCGGCATCTGATTTGATTGCTGCCCGCGCACGCAAAGAGGTGGACGGCCTTAGTGGTGGTTTGCGCATCATGTCGACCGTTGCGGTCCTAAGTCCGCTGCTTGGGCTTCTGGGGACGGTGATGGGCATGATCGACGCCTTCCAGAAAATGGAAGGGGCGGGTAGCCGCATTGATCCGTCTATATTGTCTGGCGGTATTTGGTTGGCACTTTTGACCACGGCAATCGGTTTGGTCGTGGCGATCCCGGCAACGGCGTTCCATATGTGGATGCAGGGCGTTATCAGCCGTACAGCAGCCGTTATGGAAGATGTCTGTACCATCGTGGTCAATCGCAACGAATTGTCGCACAAGGCACACGCACCGGCTTCCAACGTCGCAGAGTTGCGTCACGCAGCTGAATAGAAACACATCCTGGAATACGCCCAATGCAATTGCGTGAACGTAATCGCGGTTCTTCGCCGATGATCGGTCTGACGCCGCTGATTGATGTCGTCTTCATCCTGCTGATTTTTTTCATGCTGGCCTCAAGCTTCCTTGACTGGAAGGGCTTTGAGATGTCGGTGGCAATTACGGACGGGAAATCGACCAGTCAAAGCGATGTCCGCCCCGTGACCATCAATGTTGATGCAAACGGCAAGCTATCTCTTAATGGCGAAGCTGTGTCGCTGAGTGCGCTGGCACCGATGCTGGTGCGGGATCACACCAACGCGCCGGTGCGCTTGCGCCCCATCAACGGGGCAAACTTGCAACATCTTGTCGAAGTGATGGATGCGCTGGGCCGGGGTGGCGTTACTGATGTGGATCTTGTCGAATGAAGCGCCGTATTCAGATTGCCGATGACAGTCCGGTTCAGGAACCGATGCTGCCACTGATCAACATCGTGTTCCTGCTGCTGATTTTCTTCATGATTGCAGGCAGCCTGCAAAAGCTAGGGCCCTTTGACGTCAATCCACCAGCAAGCCAGACGGCCGAAAGCCAGCCCGAAGACACCATCGTTCTATGGTTTGGCAAGGCGGGCGAGGTCGGCATTGATGATCACAAAGGCACGCTTGAAAACCTGTCGTCCTTCTTGCCTGTTGATTATATCGGTCGTCCTGTGGAAATCCGCGCTGATCGTGAAACAGATGGCGTAAAGGTCGTCGCATTGCTTAAGCGGTTACAGGAACTTGGCATCGATAAAGTGCAGTTGATGACCGCGATGGAAGCCGAACAGGAATGATATGTCAAAACGCGTAGATTTCCTGATTGCAACCGGGCTGACCGGGCTTGTTCTTGCCGGGGGTGTCGTCTTGGCGATGCCCGATCCGCAGCCGTCTGGCTGGGGCGGGGCGGGGTCTGTTCAAAGTATCAGCATCTCGCTTGGTGCCGGGCAGGCAACAACCGGTGAAACCGAAACCGATCAGCAGGCCGCAGATTCCGTCGAAAGCCGTATGGCCGAAGAACCGGTTGAAGAGGTCGAGCCGGAACCAGAACCGGAACCAGAGCCCGAACCGGTGGTCGAGCCGGAGCCGGAATCAGAACCCGTCGCAGAACCTGAGCCAATTGCCGAACCAGAACCGGTCGTCGAAGAAGTCGTCGAACCTGAACCAGTGCCAGAACCGGAACCCGAACCTGAAATCGTTGAGCCGGTCCCGGAACCCGAACCAGAGCCGATCGTGGTTCAAAAACTTGCCGATGTGCTGCCGGTCCAGATGAAGCCAAAGCCGCCGGTGAAAAAGGTGGAAGCCCCCAAACCGGTCAAAAAGGTCGAGACCCCGAAACCGCAAAAGGCACCGGCACCAACACCACCCGCCGGGGCAACCAATTCCAGCCACTCCGAAGGGACGGTTGGCGAGGTTGCGCAAAGCCAGGCTGCCAGTTCATCAAGCGGCAGTGGTGGTGGGGCCGCTAGCCGGGCCGCCATGGTTGATTACAAATCGTCGGTCGTTCAGATGCTCAACCGCTACCGCGAGTATCCCGAACGGGCAAAGCGCCGCCGGATCGAAGGCCAGAACAGCATCCGTGTTGTGATCGCCAAGGATGGATCGATTGAAGTGTTCGAGATGATTTCAGGCAGCGGATCAAAACTGCTGGATCGGGAAACCCAACGCATGATCGAACGCGTCAAACAGTTCCCCCCCTTTCCCGAGCACATGATCGAGGAACGGATCACGCTGACGATCCCTGTGATCTACAACATTCGTTAATGCGATAAATACCCTATGGCCCCTTGATCGGGGCGACAGGTCTACGTCTAACACTAACACCTGCACGGTAAAACGACGTCAGGCGCAAGGAGGACGTTCCTTGCGCCTGTTTTGGGCTGGTGGTGGGTTTGGGCCGTGCTTAGTCGTTAGATGTCAGACGTTTGACAAAGGCATCAACATCAGCCCGCAACTGTTCAGAATTGCGTTGAAGTGTTTTCGAGACTTCGGACACCTCTGCTGCGACCGAACTGGTTCTGCTGGCCGTCCCGTTGACGGTTTCAAGGCTGGTATTGACATCCCGATTGGCCGAGGAAACTGTATTGATGTTGCCACTGATTTCGGTGGTGGCGGCGGCTTGTTGTTCAACGGCGGCCGAAATAGCGGTTACTGCATCAACAATCGCACCGATTTGACCCGCGACTTCACGGATCGCCGTCACAGCCGCACCGGTGCTTGCCTGAACAGAATCAATTTGTTCGGTGATATCGCCTGTTGCCTTGGCGGTTTGATTGGCAAGATTCTTGACCTCGCTTGCGACCACGGCAAAGCCTTTGCCGGCTTCACCCGCGCGGGCAGCCTCAATCGTCGCATTTAAGGCCAGAAGGTTGGTCTGACTGGCAATTTTATCGATCAGATCAACAACAGTACCAATTTGATCTGCTGCGGTATTAAGGGTTTCGATCGTATCGGACGTCGATTTGACCGATGCTTCCACCTCGTTTGAGATGGTCGATGCGCGTGAAATCTGACTGGATATTTCACGGATGGAGCTATCAAGTTCTTCTGCCGCCCCGGCAACGGTCGTGGCATTATCAGCCGATATTTCCGCGGCACCGCGTGCCTTTTCAACTTCGGACTGGGTTTCATTCATGCTGGCAAGAAGCGTGTTTGACGCATGCGACATTTCGTCAGCAGATGTCGCAACCGCGGAAACGACGGTGCCAATGGTTGTTTCAAACTCGGTCGACATGTCATGAAGTTTGCGGTTGTAGGTATTCTGAGTTTCCTCGTAATAGACGGTGATGGCCATTTCCACATCAACCAGCAAGGCATTGGTCGCCGCAACCACCATCACGGATACATCTGCATCCTTGCGGAAATGCTTCAACAGCAGGGAGGTAATTTCACCAAGCATGAAATTATAGGCCGAGACATAGGACTCAGGCGTCAGACCAATGCGTTCATGGGCTTTGCCAATACGCCGGACATCTTCATAGAACGAATCATCAAATGTGCCCTCAAACAGCTTTCCCCAATGTTTGCGCTGCGCATTCTTTAAGCTGTCGATGTTCGATGGGTCTCCAATGATCTTGGCCAGGTCCGGGCGTCCCATGACCTTTTGGTAAAACACATCCAGAATTGGCGCGATGTTCTTATCAATGACCGGCCACGCTTTTTTAAGCAATTTGGCCTTTGTGTCGTTGAAATCAATAAATTCAAGGCGACGTCGAATTTCCGGATGCATGTATTGTCCCCCAAGGCGCTAAAATGCGCTCTATGTGATTGGATATCCCTCTGTAATTCTAGGTTGGGTACTGAGCTCCATTGTGAACTATGCGTTGGTATGGTTTCTCGCCTTCCGTTAGAATAGTTTTACCTTTGCTAGGCGTTTTAAACGTAAAAACGGGCTGAAATTTTTCCCAAAACCCGACCTGCCGCGTCGTGTGTCTGATGGTTTCATTCACATAGATCGCAAAGGTGCGAACATGCCAATTAATCCCGATCAATTACGTACCCTCGTTGTCCGGCCGGTTCTTGCCGCGCTGGATTTGTCTGCTCCGGATGTGGCTGAAAATTTGATCATGGGGACTGCTGCCCATGAAAGTCATCTGGGCGATTTCATCAAGCAAGTCGGCGGCGGCCCGGCCATGGGCATTTATCAGATGGAGCCCGCCACGCTAAATGATTGCTATGAAAACTATCTCGATTATTCCAGCCGGGCGGCGTTAAAGGCAAAGGTCGATGCGTATCTTGCCGTCAGTCCGGCTGTGGCGTCCTCAACCGGTTCGGGTGATCAACCGGATAAGGCGAGCCAGCTTGCGACCAATCTGGCCTATGCAACGGCGATGTGTCGTATTCGCTATTACCGCGCCCCCGCAGCAATGCCGTCTGATCCAAACGATATCAATGCACTCGCGGCTTATTGGAAGCAGTATTACAACACACCGCTTGGTGCCGGAACGCCCGAACAGTTCGTTGCCGACTATCAACGCTATATCGGGTAGGGGGCCTAAGCCCTGCTTTCCGTAACGTCGATGAAAAAATAATTCACCGATTTTGCAAAAATAGTGGAAACCCACGTCTGTTTTAGCCAAAATCCCCCAACGAACGTCGGTGGTCGCGCAAAAAACCACCAAATTATAAGAATTTAAGGGGATTCCAATGAAACGTCGTCAGTTCCTTAAAGGGGCCAGTATCGGTGTCGGTGCGGTTGCCGCATCCGTTGCCGCACCGGCAGTTGTTTCTGCGCAGGAAAGCCTGAATTGGCGTATGGTGATGCCATGGCCAAAGGGTACACCGGGCCTTGGCACCAATGCAGAAAAATTCGCCGCCATGGTTAAGGAAATGTCAGGTGGCCGTTTGAACATCTCCGTCTTTGGTGGTGGTGAAATCGTCCCGCCGTTCGAATGCATGGATGCGGTTGAGCAAGGCGTGGTCGAAATGGCCCACGGCACCCCGTATTACTGGCAGGGTAAAAATCCGGCACTGAACTTTTTCTCGACCATTCCGTTTGGTCTGACCGCGTGGGAATTGTCTAGTTGGCTGCGCTTTGGCGACGGACAGAAATTGTGGGAAGAAGCCTACGACGAATTCAATGTTGTTCCGTTCTATGCCGGCAACTCGGGCATGCAGGCCGGTGGCTGGTTCAACAAGGAAATCAATTCGCTTGAGGACCTTAAGGGCCTTAAAATGCGCTATGCCGGTTTGGGTGGTGAAGCCATGCGCCGTGTCGGTGCAAACGTGACCATGATCCCGCCGGGCGAAATTATGCCTGCGATGCAAAGTGGCGCGATTGACGCAGCCGAGTGGGTTGGTCCATGGAACGATCTGGCGTTTGGCCTGTATCAGGTTGCCAAATACTACTATACCCCGGCCTTCCACGAACCCGGACCCGGGCTTGAGATTTTCATCTCCAAGGACAAGTTCAACAGCCTGACACCTGATATGCAGGCGATCATTCGCTATGCCGCACAGGCGATTGCTGAAAACACCCTTGCCGACTTTACCTTCAATAACCTGCAGTCCTATCAGCCGTTGATCGACAAGGGTGTTGAAGTCCGTCAGTTCCCTGATGAAGTCATCATGGCGCTGGCCGAACAGTCCAAGGCCGCTGTTGATGAAATTGCTGCCAAGGATGAATTGTCTGGCCGTATTGCCGCAAGCTATCTTGATCTGGTCAAGAAGGGCGCACGCTACGGCAAGGAGTTTGAGGCCACCGGTCTTCTGCACCGCGCGAAAGTCTGGGGCTTCTAAGCCCAGAAAACGCATCGTACGGACCACACATTGGGGACGTTTAAGTCCCGTCAGACAAAGGGGCGGCCATGTGGTCGCCCCTTTCGCATGGAAACCGCAGGGTGAATTTGGGGGGGGTAACATAAATGCCATGCAAGGCGCGTGATGCAGCATCCCGCAAAGATGAATTGTTGGGGGCGGCAAAAACCGTAACTTTGGCTGCATGTAAGGTTACGAAATTACCTTCGTGATCGTTTAACGCAAAAATTTGCCAATAAAAGATTGGGAGCCCCACAATGAAACGTCGTCAGTTTCTGAGCGGTGCTGGTGTTGCCGCAGGCGCGTTTGCCGCGACAGCCGCCGCACCAGCCATCGTCAAAGCCGAAGAAACCATCAATTGGCGCATGGTGATGCCATGGCCCAAAGGCACACCGGGCCTTGGTGCCAATGGTGAACTGTTTGCACAGCGTGTGAACAAAATGTCCGGTGGTCGTCTGAACATCACCGTTTATGGTGCGGGTGAACTGGTTCCGGCCCTTGAATGCATGGATGCGGTTGAGCAGGGCGTTGCTGACCTTGCACACGCCACTCCGTATTACTGGTTTGGCAAGGACCCGGCAGTTTCGTTCTTTACCACCATTCCGTTTGGCCTGATGGGCTGGGAACTTTCCGGCTGGCTGCGCTTTGGCGGTGGTCAGGAACTTTGGGATGAACTTTACGCCCAGTTCAACGCCAAGCCGTTCCTTGCGGGCAACACGGGCCTTCAGGCCGGTGGCTGGTTCAATAAGGAAATCAACAGCGTTGATGACCTTCAGGGCCTTAAAGTCCGTTATGCCGGTATCGGTGGCGAAGCCATGCGCCGTCTCGGTGCAAATCCGACCCTGCTTCCGGCTTCCGACATCCTGCCAAGCTTGCAGTCCGGTGCGATTGATGCCGCTGAATGGGTCGGCCCTTGGAACGATTACGCGTTCGGGTTGGCAAGTGTCGCCAAATATTACTACACCCCCGCATTCGCTGAACCGGGTTCGGGCATTGAAGTCTTTATCAACAAGGACAAACTTGCCGAGCTGCCAGAAGATTTACGCGAAATCGTTGCGGTTGCCGCACAGGCCAACACCGATCAGACCCTTGCCGACTTTGCGTTCAATAACGTTCAGTCCTATCAGGCGATCCTTGATAAGGGGACGGAAATCCGTCACTTCAACGACGATCTGATCCTTGCCTTTGCCGATGCGTCCAAGGCCGCTGTCGAAGAAATCGCGAACAAGAACGACCTGAATGGTCGTATCTATGCGTCGATGATGGATTTTGCCAAAAAAGCCGCACCGTATGGTAAGGAATTCGAGGCAACCGCATTGCTACAGCGTGCAAAAGTCTTCGCCCGCTGATCTATCAGGACGGTCCAGTTCATGCAAAATGCCGGCCCATTGCGGCCGGCATTTTTGTTTGGGTTATTGGCGGATCGCTGTCGTCTGGAATAAGGCCTTAGTCCGCTTGGGGTGCGCCCAGTGGGAAAAGATGGCGGTAAGGGCGGGCTTCTTCGATACAACGTGCAAAGGATGGGCGGACCATCAGACGATTACGATAGGCATGGATATGCCCGAACTTTGGATCAATCGGGTGCGTCCAGTGCGCGTAAAACAATGCCGGACCCGCTGCACAATCGGCCATGCTGAAATCATCCCCAATCGCCCATGTACGGTCAGCCATTTTGGTATCGAGCCACTCGTAAGATGTTTCAAGCAGTTCTTTGGCCTTGGCAACGCCGTAAGCATCGCGATCCTGTTGGTCGCGCAGGACGTCAAACACCACCGTCATTTGCGGGGTGGAAATGTAATTGTCAAAAAATCGATCCATGAACCGGGACTCAAGCGCCGACTGGCTGTCTTGTGGAACCAACCGGACATCACGGTGATAATGTTGGTCGATATGTTCAATGATAATGCTGCTTTCGATGACCGGGCGGCCCTGATCGACAATGACCGGCATACGCTTTATCGGCCAGATTTCCGAAAATTCATCAAGAGCACTGGACCCTTCGAAATCAATCTGGCGTAACTCATATGCCAGGTCGTGCTCATAAAAGGCGATCAGGACCTTTTTGCAATAAGCGGAAAAAGGGTGTCCATAAAACGTGATCGACATTCGCGCCTCCCTAAGGATTGGGTCCAACTGATTGCAATATGCAACTTGTTGTGTTTTAGCAAAACCAATCCTATTTTGCAATCAGTATGAAAAAGGATACCTGCAAATGGATCAACATCGTTCGGGATGTCCGATCAACCTGACATTGGAAATACTTGGTGATGGCTGGAGCCTGATCGTCATTCGCGATGTGATGTTTGGCAACCGTCGCCATTTTCGGGAGTTACTTGGCCAATCAGAAGAAGGCATAGCGTCAAACATTCTGTCGGCCCGGCTTAAACGACTGCTGGCCGAAGGTTTGCTTGTTAAACACCCCGATCCAACCCATCGACAAAAATCGATCTATAGCCTGACCGAAGCCGCCATTCAGCTCGTCCCGCTTCTGGTGCAAATGGGGGCGTGGGGGCGGCGTCACACACCGGTATCACGGGAGTTGTCGATCCGCGCCCAGTTGCTCGAAGAAGGTGGGCCGCAAATGTGGGCCGATTTTATGGATGAGCTGCGCCACATCCATCTGGGCGCACCGGCACCGGAAAAATCGGTTCTGGCGGAGTTACAGGACGCCTATCTGCGCGTGGTGGCCGGGCAAACCGACGTAGGCACGACATAAAACGAAGTGCCCGGGCTTTTGTCCTTAATGGATGGTCGGGGACCCCGGTGCCGCGGGCAGGTCAAAGGTAAAGCTATCCTGATCTTTCAGGTCCTCATTCGCCGCCCGTTTGACCAGTTCAGCCGCCAGCACAAGCGATGTCTCAATTGTCCATTTAAGCTGCTCGACCGCGGGTTCATTCCCGGCATTCAATGCTTCGGGCAGGATGCGTTCCTGAAGGAATTTGGCTACACCAGCAAAGGCGCGCGCGGCACTTTCGCAATTGTCGCGTTCAACCATGAAACGGCCAGACTGCTCGATTGCATCGGCAATCCCGGCCAGATGGCCCATCATGATGCGAATTTCCCGGTCTTCGGTTTCAGTTTTCTTCGCGACAAAGCGCAAAATACCAGCGTAAAATCCGTAATCGGAAGCCATTTAAACAACTCTCTTAGGTCTTTGGTCGCAATGAGATTTGGGTCGTTTTAGACAATATGTCAGTCGTGGTATAGTCCCGATAACAGATAATTATAACTGCCTGAATTGGCAGCCAGATTACAGATACTTATACAGGGCCATTCACGGATGCTTCAGGGCGGACTGATCTTTATTGTTGCCATGGCCTATATCGGGCTTCTGTTCGCCATTGCCCATTATGGCGACAAATATGCCGATAAATGGCGGGCGTCGAAGCTTAAGCCGACCATCTATGCGCTTTCCATGGCGGTCTATTGCACCAGTTGGACGTTCTTTGGCTCGGTCGGGACGGCCGCAACACGCGGCTGGGCGTTCCTGCCGATTTATATCGGGCCATTGGTGATCATGATTTTCGGTTTTGGCATCATGACCAAAATCGCCACGGTCTGCCGCGAACAAAACATCACCTCGATTGCTGATTTTCTGGGATCGCGCTATGGCAAAAGCCAAAGTCTGGCTGCCCTTGTCGCGGTGATCGCGGTGGTGGGGGTGCTTGCCTATATCTCGCTTCAGCTCAAAGCCGTGTCTTTGTCGTTCGATGTTTTGATTGGTCAGTTGGGCGAACAAGTCGTCAGCCATTCGGCATCGGACTTTTCCAAGGACACCGCGTTTTACGTCACGATTTTGATGGCGGTTTTTGCCATCCTGTTTGGCGTGCGCTACATCCACGCATCCGAACATCATGACGGCTTGATCCTGGCGGTGGCCTTCGAAAGCATTGTCAAACTGGTCGCCCTTTTGCTGGTTGGTGTATTTGTCGTTTATGGCCTGTTCGATGGATTTGGCGACATGAATGCGCGCGCCATTGCCGATCCGACCGTGCGCCAAATATTTAAGCCCGATACGTGGCTAACCTCGCATTTCTTTATTTCAACGCTTCTGGCGGCCTTTGCGATTTTCTGTCTGCCGCGTCAGTTCCATGTGACCTTTGTGGAAAACGACGACAGCCGCAACCTGACCAGCGCGCGCTGGCTGTTTCCCGCCTATCTGATTGCGATCAATATCTTTGTTGTGCCAATTGCGGTGGCCGGGCTGTTCCTGTTTCGTGGTGATCCGACGGTCAACCCCGATACATTCGTTCTGACCTTACCCTTGTTGGCCGGGCAAAACTGGTTGGCGGTTTTGGCCTTTATCGGTGGGTTGTCGGCCAGTACGGGGATGGTGATTGTTTCATGCGTCGCGGTATCGACAATGGTCTGTAACGATCTGGTCATGCCGCTTTTGCTGCGCTCGGAAAAACTGCAAAACCGCATGTCGGGCGATGTCAGTCAGGTGTTGCTCAAAGTTCGCCGGGCGGCGGTGATTGTATTGTTGTTTCTGGCCTATGGGTTTTACCGGTTTCTGTCGGAAAAATATGCGCTGGCCGATATCGGCATGCTGTCCTTTGCCGCGATGGCGCAATTTGCCCCGGCGGTTTTGGCTGCGATCTATCTGAAATCAATCAACCGGACCGGGGTGCGCCTTGGTCTGGCGTGGGGGTTCATTCTATGGGCCTATACGCTGCTTCTGCCGGGCTTTGTTCAGGGTGGGCTTTTGCCAGTATCGATTCTGACCGACGGGCCGTTTGGCATCGGAATTTTGCGGCCGCAGGCCTTGCTGGGTGTCGGGATCGAAGATCCGCTGACCCATGGGGTGGTCTGGTCGCTGGGGCTGAACTTCGTTTTGATGTTTGTTGGCTCGGCTGTCGGCGTGCAGGGGGTGACCCAACGCCGTCAGGCCCAACGATTTGTCGATGTCTGGCGCAAAGACACCCGTGCGCGCACCGATACATGG
Source organism: Thalassospira lucentensis MCCC 1A00383 = DSM 14000 (assembly GCF_000421265.1). Taxonomy (GTDB): domain Bacteria; phylum Pseudomonadota; class Alphaproteobacteria; order Rhodospirillales; family Thalassospiraceae; genus Thalassospira; species Thalassospira lucentensis. Next base: position 209,289 of record NZ_ATWN01000009.1, read on the forward strand.
CCGGGCAGGGTGACGCTGGGCGATCTTGAAGACCTCGCCGCGCGGTTCTTGGGCAAACACTGGGCGCAGCGTGCCTTTCGCAATTACCTGCAACAACGCGAAGGTGCGGCCAAGCGGTCCGACATTGCCGATGTTGATGCCGCAAACTTTACCGAACATTTGCTGTCTGGCGCGGTTGGTGCCGCATCATCACGCGTGGTGATGGCGTTGCTGTTGCCCGACAAGGCCGTGTCGCGCCGCGATGCGATGGAATTGCTTGATGAGGCGTCCGAGGCGATCAAATTCAACCGCGACCTTTTGCTCAACACGCTGGAAAACATTTCCCAAGGGGTCGGGGTGTTTGATCAAAACCTGCGTCTGGCAACCTGGAATCATCGCTTCATTGATCTTCTCGGCCTTGCCACCAGCGACATTCAGGTCACCTTACCCCTGTCTGAATTGGTCGCGATTTGCCGTGAAAACACTGTGCGCGCGGTTGATATTGATATTATTCTCGGCCGCAACGCCGCCCCGCAAATGCGCCGGTTGCCCCATACCTATGAACGCAAACGGTCCGACGGCATGGTGCTTGAAATCCGCACCAACCCGATGCCCGATGGCGGCTTTGTTGCCACCATTGCCGACATCACCGCGCGCGTGCGCACCGAAGAAGCCTTGCGCGAAAGCGAACGTAATATTCGCATTTACACCGATAATATTCCGGTGATGATCGCCTATGCCGATAAAAATCAGCGTCTTCGCTTTACCAACCGCCCCTATGAAAAGATGTTTGGCCTGCGTCGGGTTGAGGCGCATGGCATGGCCGTCCGCGAAGCGGTGGGCGAGGAACGCTATGTCCATCTTGCCCCGATGATTGCGCTCGTGCTTGAAGGATACCGCCAAAGCTTTGAAATCGAATTCCCGGCGATCACGCGCAACCGCAATGACGAACGCGGTATTCTCGGCGTGCGCGAAGGCCGCTATGCCGAAGGCACCTATATCCCGCACTTTGACGAAACCGGCCAAGTGCTGGGCTATTTCTGCATCTATCACGACATCACCGAACGCAAGACCGCCGAGCAGGCGCTCAAAGAAGCCAACGAAGGGCTCGAAGCCCGGGTGACAGAACGCACCCACGCGCTGGAAGTCCTTAATTCCGAATTGTCGGTCGCCAAGGAACAGGCCGAAACCGCCAACGATACCAAAACACGCTTCTTTGCCGCCGCCAGCCACGACCTTCTGCAACCACTCAACGCGGCCCGCCTGTTCACCGTCGCCCTTGGCGGTAAGCATGGTCTGGCTGAGGATGTGTTTGATCTGGTTGGTAAGGTTGACCTGTCGCTTAAGGGGGTTGAAGAACTGCTCAACGAGCTTCTTGATATCTGCAAACTTGATGCGGGTGCGATGAAGCCAACCATTCGCGACTTTGCGCTGGGTGATGTTTTGGGCGCGCTTGAAACCGAATTTGGCCCGGTCGCCGAACACGCGGGGCTTAGCTTTAAGGTCCATAAACGCGATCTTTGGGTCAGAAGTGACTCACGCCTGCTGCGCCGTATCCTGCAAAACTTCATTTCCAACGCCATGCGCTATACCCGAAATGGCGGGGCGGTGGTCGGGTGCCGTGTGCGCGGTGATCATGTGCGGGTGGAGGTTTGGGACAGCGGGCCGGGCATCCCCGAAGACAAACTGAAAATCATCTTCCGCGAATTCCATCGCCTTGAAGGCCCCGAAACCACCGATGTAAAGGGCCTTGGTCTTGGCCTCGCCATTGTCGAGCGCCTTGGCCGGTCCCTTGATCACGCCGTCTCGGTGCGATCCCGCCCCGGACGCGGCACGGTGTTTTCCGTCGATGTGCCACTGGGTATTGCCGCCCCACAAACCGCAACCAAGCCCAAACGCCGCATGGCGGGGGAACTGGGCGGCCTGCGCGTGCTCTGTATCGATAACGAACCCGATATCTTGGATGGTATGCGTGCCATGCTCGAAAACTGGGATTGCGTCGTGGCAACGGCGCGCTCTGGCGCGGTTGCCGAAGAAATGCTGACCAAGGACGGCGGAGACAGCAGACTAGCCTTCGCACCCGACATCATCCTTGCCGACTATCACCTTGATTCCGGCCAGACCGGCCTCGACTGCCTGATCAAACTGCGCGATGTTCACGGTATTAACGTACCGGGTGTGCTCATCACCGCCGACCGCGCTACTGAAACCAGCGACCTGATAAGAGAGCAGGGTTTCTCCCTGCTTAACAAACCGTTGAGACCTGCTAAGCTGCGGGCATTGATGACGCGGGCACTTAATCGACTTGGTTCTGATGCTGCGGAGTGATTTTAGATGGAAGCTTTTGATGAACAATCACACAAAGCTCAAGAATTACTGGATTGAGACACTAACTGAGTGGCGTCACTATTTTTCAAATCGAGGGAAGCCGGAAAGAGAGAAATACTGTGTCGATCGGTTCTTAGAGATCTTTGATATTCCGCATGATTGCAAAGATTTTATCGCTCCTGAGCAAGGATCAGTTATTGACGTTCAATGGAACGATCTTAGGTTTCAGGTAAAGGAAATCACTGACCTGAGTGTTAATCGCGGCGAGTTCAAAGAAATTCTCAGGAAGGTCAAAAAGTCGGAAGATATTGAAGATTTGGGCAGATTTCTTGTCGGTCAATCTAGAGATGTGCCTTCAGTGGCCTCAATGTATGATTTGGTTTCTAAGGAATCTGCCATCCTGTCTAAAGAAAAACGGTATGTTTCTACGAAATCGGAACTTGACCTTTTGTTTTATGTGACACGATCACATTGCTCTTTGTTGCAACCAGATGAGGCTCAAAGAAACGTGCTCGATAGCTTGGGGTGGCGTTCAATCTCTGTTGTAAACGAAAAGCAAGCTGTTGTGCTCAGCGCATTGGATAACGCTCCGGATTTGATTCGGAAAAGAAAGGGGCAGATTTATGCTGCTTAAGCACCTTCCCGAACCGGCTGGATCAGAATATCTGCCGGGATATTCCACGCTTCATTGAGCTTCCGAATTTGAGTAAGCGACAGACTTGTCTTGTGATTGAGGAATTCTGAGGCGCGGGAGCGACTGCCCAGCAGTTTGCCGAGTTCCGCACGTTCCAACCCATTTTACTCCATATAAAACAGTACGGCCTCGACCGTATCCGGTGCGGCTATCGGGACTTTCTGTGCTTCATACTGATCAATCAGGATGCCAAGGATTTCAAGCTGATCGGCCTCTGGCGTGCCGGGTTTGGCACCCCACAGGCTTTCAAGATGTTCTATTGCCGCTTCATGGTCGGTTTCGGTCTTAATCGGTTTAAGGGCGTAGGTCGGTTGCATTGCACGGGTTCCTTTGATCGAACCTAGAATACCATGTTGCAATGGACGTTAATAATACTGTTCTATCGTTCAGTAAGGGCGAGCTTCGCACCCATCGCAATGAAAGCACCGGCAAACCCCTTGCCCAACCATTGCATCACATTGGGCCGTTCGATGATGTGGTGTCGTACAGCACCAGCAAAGCACCCATACCCCACAAACACCGCAAACGTCATCGCCATGAAGATCAGGCCAAGGATCGTCATTTCGCCAGTCGTATCAAGCGTGTTAGCGCTAACAAATTGCGGTAGGAAGGCGAGGAAGAAAACCGACAGTTTGGGATTGAGCAGGTTAAGCAATATCCCGTCTCGGATAATTTTGATGATGCTGGCCGGACTATCATGGGCGGTGACTTTCATCGCGCCCGTGCCATGCCACATCCCCCACGCCATATAAAGCAACCACGCCACCCCAAGATAGCGCACGACCTCAAACGCAACTGCACTGGCATGAAGCAAAGCCGAAAGGCCAAGGATGCAGGCGGCCATATGCGGCACAATGCCAAGCGTGCAGCCAAAAGCCGCCCAGATGCTGGCTTTTGTGCCGCGCCCCAATCCAAGCGCAAGGGTATAAATCACCCCGGTTCCCGGCAGTAAAACAACAATCAGCGATGTCAGAAGATATTCAAGGGTGATCATGGCGGTTCCGTTCAATTGGCTGTGCTTATCGCCAAAATAGGCGGATCGGGCAGGGCGTTCTTGAACGAAATTGCAGGGTGTTCTTGGGGGTGAATGGGCTCAGTTCGCCCGCACCGCACGGGCATAGCGGCCCGGTGTCATGCCAAAGGCCCGGACAAAATGGCGGTTGAGGTGGCTTTGATCGGCAAAGCCCGCCCCATGGGCGATATCAGCAAGCGTTTCGCCGCGTTTGATCATATCGCGCGCAAGGTCAATACGCCGCTGGATCAAATAGGCATGCGGGGTGAGGCCCGTCGCACGGGTGAAATCGCGCAGGGTTTGAAACTTGCTCAAGCCTGCTGCCTTGGCAAGGTCATCAAGGCTGTGCGATGTGGTCGGGGCATCGTCAAGCAATGCCTTGGCGTTCCGGATGCGGTTGCTGGCAACGGCGGTGCGTGATGCTGTGCGCAAGCCCGGCGCGTTGGTGTAGTCCGGTGTCATCACCGCATGATGCAGCAAGATCAACAACATTTCCTGACGCCGCAATCGCGCCGCATCGGCTGTGCCGTTGGTGATGGCATCAAAAAGGGCGGTAAAACAGTTGCGGACATCGGGACGGTCCATCACCGGCTGGATGAAGCTATATTGGTCGCTTTTGCCTTCGGTGATGTCGCGTACGGCATCGGCAATCAGGTCGGGCGCGAAATACAACATGTTCCAGCCGCGCGGCCGATCGCCAATCGGATGACCATCGTGCACTTCACGCGGATTGACGGTGATGATGTTGCCTGCCCCAGCCTCGACCATGCCGCGCCCGGATGCGGATTTTTGCGCCCCCGCATACATATATCCGATGCCAAACGCCTCGTGGGTGTGCTTGGCAAAGGAATGGCGTGTTTCGGCCATGACGGCTTCAACACCGAGACAATCATGGGAAATTATGCGAACGTGATCCTGCGACATGGTTGGAGGGTGTCAGAATCCCTTGAAGAAAACAATGACACAGTCAGTCGATTGGATCAGAAACGCTTGATCACTGCGAAGCGCAGGTTGTGAGACTGGAAATCAACCTGATGGTCGAAGGAACCTCGGAAGCCGGCTCTGACGAAGCTCTGACGTTCATCAATGACTTTTGGGTAGTAGTTCATGACGTAGTCGCCGCGCAGCACCCAACCATTATCAAGCTTGTAGGACGAACCAAGCCCAGACGAAATGCCTAATGCCAGCGAGCTTTCACTGAAGTCCTCGTTTTCCCCGGCGCTGTTGGTATCGGTGTAGCGGAAATCATAGTCGAAATAACCGATCGACGGACCCGCAGCAGCATGGAACATCCAGTTTCCAACGGCATATCCGATCTTGGGGCGAATGCTGAACGCAAAGTTGGTTTCCAGCGTCGAGTTGATATTGAAGTCGACACCCGCAGAATTATAACGTACCGGCCCGGATGCGGTGCTGGCAGAATAATCCATTACCGAAAGGTCCGCTTCGATCCCGTAAACAAGCTGGCCGCTTTGGTGGTCATATCCCCCCAAAACTGATCCATTCAGAGCGAGGTCATCGAGGCTTTTTTGCAGGTAAGGACGCTGAACCGCGGGGTCGTCACTGGTGAAATAGGGGGTCGATTCGCCGACCGTATCAGGATTGCTCTCCCCATACGTCCCACCAAGCGCAAAGCCGCCGTAAAATCCTGACCAGGTTGCATCTGCTGCGGATGCGATGCCCGGAAACAGAATGCCTGCAGCGATTGTTGCGCAAATGATAGACCTGAACTTTGGTAGTTTGTGCATCCCATTTCCCCCAACGCAAGAGTAGCTATACTATGTGATAGCACTAATCAATTTATTAGTATTTCTCAATGTTTAACTTTTGGTTTGCAACGGTATTGATTTCATCGGGTGTGTTGTAGAGTGTGAAATTATCTTGTGCGTTTCAGAAGAGTGTTAGTCCTCCTTCAAGGTGCTTTCACATGCGGGCTCAAAAGTTCGCGAAGTCCGCCCAGTCCTTCGACGTGATTGGCAATGACACTGGTGACAATCAAAAGCGGCACGGCAACCAGCACCCCGACAAAGCCCCAAAGCCAACCCCAAAACGCAATCGCCAGAATGACGGCGATGGAGTTGATCCGAAGCCGGTTGCCGACAAGGGCGGGTGTGATCAGCTGTCCCTCAAGGGCGGTGCAGGCAAGATACAGGGCAGGGGCGAGTAACGCCTCGCTCGTGGTTTGGACCGAGACCAATGCAACAACACCCACCAGCATCACCCCGCACAGCGCCCCAAGGACCGGAACAAAGTTCAGAACCGCGGCGGCAACACCCCACAGGAACGGGTTGGGCATGCCGATCACGGCCATGAGCGTGCCAATGACACTGCCAAGTATGATGTTGATTGCCGAAATCGTCGCAAGATACCGCGATACTTCGCGTTCAACGTCATGGGCAATCCGCAACCCCTTGCGCCGGTCGCCAAAGGTCGGAAGGGCGCGCACCATTTTTTCATAAACCAAATCCCCACCCGACAGGATAAACAGCAATAAAACAAGCATCAGTGCAATACCCGTGGCAATGCCCGGTGCGCCTTGGGCGGCCTGACTGATCAGGTTGGGTTCGGCGACGACAACTTTTTGAACGTTGTCGCCCTCATTGTTTTGGTCGGTGGCCTCTGACACCTGTTTTTGCGCATCGCGAAGCTTATCAAGTGGTTCGCCAAGATCAGCCAGACGCAAGCGTAATTGCCGTTCAATTTGCGGGGCTTCATCGATCCAGCCCGATACCGGCCCGCTGAGCCCGTAAACCCCGGCAATGGCGGTGGCAGTTAAACCCAGCACAATCGTAAAGGCCGTCAGGACACGCGGAATACGCACCCGGGCGAATGTCCGAACCACGGGTGAAAAGACCAGCGACAGCAAAAAGGCAAGGGTGATGGGAAACAAAAGGTCCTGCGCGATATAAATGCAGCCAAGCGAGAGAACCCCAAACGTCCCGATCACCGATATTGTCCGCGCACGGCGATAGGCGCGCGCGCGCGCCGCTTGTCGGGCATCATTGGCTTTGGTTTGATCCAGACTGTCTTCTTGCGCTGCGATTGGATCGCTCATGCAATTTGCTCCGCTTCGTCCCTGCCGGGCAAAATTGCAAGCGGCAGCATTACGCGTGTTTAACGCCCTGTCGGATGGGGATGTTCCGCACTATCGGGTTCTCAGATGGCAAAGTAAGTAGAGATCAGTGTGCCGCATCGCGCAAATAGATCAAGGGCGCACCATCAAATGCATGGTGCGCCCAACGATTTTGATCAAGAAGGTTTCAGAAGTCAGCCATAAAAGGGCGATGCCATGTCACGGCTTGCCGCCTCGGTAACCGGGGCGTCAAACACGCGGGTATAAAAGGCCGCGTTCAACGTTTTGGCTTCACTCGGGAAGTAATCAAGGGCAAATTTCCGGGCGTTTTCAAGTGAGTCAAAGGCATAGAAGCCGCCAACCGTCCCGGTGTGAAGGCCACTCAGCCAGGTTTTGGACAAAAGCCCTGGTTGTTGTTTTAAAACCGGATTAAACGCCCGCCATGGTCCGTTATCAAACGGGAAAACATGAAGCTGCACCTCGGTATAAACAAATGCGGCGGGCAGTGTTGTCGGGGACGCGCCGTAATGCACTGAATTCATGTCGATGCTGGCCTCAGTGGTTGCGGTGGCGTCAAAAATGCGGGTGGTCTGGGCGACACCGAAATTACGGGCTTCGGCCGGGAAGTCATCGGTAACGAATGCTTGCGCATTTTCGATTGAGTCAAAGGCATAGATACCCCCCGCCGAATTGTTGCCGACCCCCGACAGCCATGTTTTGTTCAAAAATCCCGGTTTGGTTTTGATCGTCTCGTTGATCTGCTGCCACGGCACCTGATCAAAAGGGGCCGAGATTTGAAGTTCGGTATAGACAAAAGCTTTTTGTGACATGGGATGGGTTCCTGTTTTCTGTGAAAGGGGGCCGGCATCGGCCAAAGACGGGATAAGAAGGCCTGTGCCTGTTGCGGTCAAACCGGCCGCCGCGAAGGTCAAGAATTCACGGCGGTCAATCTGGGTTGGGGGTAAATCCACGGTATGTTTGGCGTCGGGTTTCATTCGGGTTGATCCGTAAAGTTAAAAATATAACGAACGTTATATAAATGAATGATCGACAATCGCATGGTTGTCAATTAAAAATATAACGACCGATATATTTTGAGGATCCTATGGTTAAAAACCAGACGCGCAAGGAAGAAACCCGCCGCAACATGCTCGATGCCGCAAGTCGCGGTTTTCGTGAAAACGGGTTTGCCGGGGTGGGGGTTGATGGCATTGCCAAGGCGGCCAATGCGACGTCCGGTGCATTCTATGCCCATTTCGGGTCAAAAGACGGGGCGTTTCGGGCCGCACTTGATCTTGGACTTGATGAAGTGATCGATGGTGTCCCACGGTTTCAGCGTGATTATGGCGATGGCTGGACCGATGCCTTTATTGAGTATTATCTCGGGCGTGCGCATCGCGATGATCTGGCGTGTGGCTGTGCGATGACCAGTCTTTCGCCGGAAATGATGCGCGCAGATGCGCAAACACGCGCCCTTTACGACCGTAAAATGCAAACCATCGCAACCTTGATTGCCAAAGGACTGCCGCAGTTCGACACACAACAGCAGCGCGCCAAGGCGTGGTCTTTTCTGGGAATATTGATCGGCGGGCTGACCATGGCGCGGGCCTTAAGTGACGACAGCGCCATAGATGACGTCTCCGTCGCGATCAAGGCCGCGGCAGCAGGGCTTTTGAAAGCTTGATGACAGAGATATCAGATCAGGTTTAGCGATAATCGCTTACGTCTCGATTGCCGGTTCCTGAAGCTGCAACTCACGCGCAATAATTACCGCCTGTGTACGGCTATGGACCGAAAGTTTGCGCAGGATCGCCGATACATGGGCCTTGACCGTGGCTTCGGTGACATCAAGCTCATAGGCAATTTGCTTATTCAGCTTGCCTTCGGTCAGCATGTTCAAAACGCGAAGCTGTTGCGGGGTCAGTTGGCCAATTTTTTCCGCCAGATTAGTGGCTTCGTCATCGGCAGGGCCATTTTCCATGGCATCGCGCGCCCAGTCGGGCATCCACATCCCACCATCCAGAACGGTTTTGACCGCAAGACCAATCTGGTCTACTGGGGCGGATTTCGGAACGAACGCCGATGCCCCGTATTCGATGGACCGGCGTACAACCGGCATGTCCTGACTGGCCGAAACAATCGATATCGGAATATCGGGATAAGACGCGCGCAGGGTAAACAGGCCAGTAAAACCGTTCATGCCGGGCATATGAAGATCAAGAAGTACAAGATCGATGTCGCCCTTGTGGGCTTCGATCTGCTCGATGGCTTCAAACAGGCTTCCAGCCTCATACAATGTCACGTTATCCAGTTCTGTTGACAATGCTTGTTTAAGAGCACCCCGGACAAGCGGGTGATCATCTGCGATCAGAATCTGGAACGTTTCGGACATTGGCGATTTCCCTTGGAAGTGATTTTTCCCCATCAGGTCGCAATTATTCTATCCCGATTAATCGGACTCACAAAACAGAAGGTGAGAATATGATTGGGATAGTTTGATTATTGGCTTGGGTGCGACCCGGATTGCGTCCGTCTGCACAGCCACTGGCGGGCAGAAGGAGTGAGGGAAACCAAAGATCACTCTCGCCCCACGAAATGTGAAACTTCGGCCCCCCTCGCGCCACCGTTTGGGATTATGCATACTAAATTCGGCGCCGTAAACTCCGCATTTGTCGAAAAATGAATTTTATCCTATCACTTAGGGTAATGAACGAAATTCAGTTCTTACAAACCACATCGCGGTGCAAAAAAGTGGATTTTATACAATCCATTCCAATACCGCGCAGACCAAGGGAAAAAGGACGCAAAAATGTCTGATCAGCGCCACGTGATTTCGCGTAAAGACTATAAAGAACCTGACTTTTTTGTAGAAAAGGTCGAACTGGTCTTTGATCTGGAACGAGAGGTCACAAACGTCAAATCGCGCCTTTTCATACATGCGAATCCTGCGCGGGGTACCGGCGTTGACGATGAAGTTTTCCTGTACGGCGAGGACATGAAACTTGTTTCAGTCAGCATCAATGAGCGCCGTCTTGCATCGGGCGATTTCACCGTTGATCAGGAAGGTCTGCGTTTTACCGCACCCCGCGAAGCCTTCATCGCGGAAATCGAAACCCAGATTTCACCAGCCAACAATACGCGCCTTGAAGGTCTGTACGTTTCGCAAAGTGCCTTTTGCACCCAGTGCGAGGCCGAAGGCTTCCGCCGCATTACCTATTTCCCGGATCGTCCCGACGTTATGGCAACCTTCAAGGTCACCATCAATGCGGATAAATCATCCTGCCCGGTGTTGCTGTCAAACGGCAACCTGATCGATAGCGGCGATCTCGACGGCGGGCGTCATTTCGCGGTGTGGGAAGATCCATTCCCCAAACCGTCCTATTTGTTCGCACTGGTGGCAGGCGACCTGGCTTGTGTCGAGGATAGCTTTAAAACCGTTTCCGGGCGCGATGTCGCACTGCGTATCTTTGTTGAACATGGCAACGAAGATCGCTGCGACTTCGCCATGGACAGCCTGAAACGCTCCATGAAATGGGACGAAGAGGTCTATGGTCTTGAATATGATCTTGATCTGTTCAACATCGTCGCCGTGTCGGACTTCAACATGGGGGCGATGGAAAACAAAAGCCTGAACGTCTTTAACGCGAAATACATTCTCGCCAAGCCAGATACCGCGACGGACATGGATTTTGAACTGATCGAATCCATTGTTGCGCATGAATACTTCCACAACTGGTCGGGCAACCGGGTAACCTGTCGCGACTGGTTCCAATTGTCGCTCAAAGAAGGCCTGACCGTTTTCCGTGATCAGGAGTTTTCGGCCGATCAACGGTCCCGCCCAGTGCAACGGATCAAGGATGTTGCACAGTTGCGTGCGCGCCAGTTCCCCGAAGACGGTGGCCCGCTGGCCCATCCGGTCCGCCCTGACAGCTATATGGAAATCAACAATTTCTATACCGCCACGGTCTATGAAAAAGGGGCCGAACTGATCCGCATGATGCATACGTTGCTGGGGTCAGATGGCTATCGTAAGGGCATTGACCTTTACTTTGATCGCCATGATGGGCAGGCCGTGACCTGTGATGATTTCGCCAAGGCAATGGAAGACGCCAACGACATCGATTTCACCCAGCTCAAACTTTGGTATTCACAGGCCGGCACGCCGAAACTTTGGTGGGAAGGCGACTACGACGCCGATGCCAAACAATACCGCATCACCCTGACCCAGAAAACCGACCCAACCCCGGGCCAGGGCGATAAAAAACCGCTGCATATGCCGGTATCCATCGGGCTTCTTGGTGCCGATGGCAATGATCTGGCGGCCAAAACGGTTGAATTGACGCAAGCAACCCAGGAATTCGTCTTTGACGGTGTGACCGAAAAGCCGGTCGTGTCGTTCAATCGTGGTTTCTCGGCCCCGGTCAATGTCATGACCGATCAGCCCGACGCAGAACTTGCCTTCCTGATGGGCAACGATTCCGATGCGTTTAACCGCTGGGAAGCGGGGCAGAAATACGCCACCCGCCTGATGCTGTCGGCTATTTCCAATTTTGAGGAAAATGACGGCAATGCCGATGCGGCCTTGAATGACGTGGCGGTTGCGGTGGATGCCTTTATTGGTGCGATGCAGGCGACCCTTTTAAATGACGGGCTTGATAAGGCATTTCGTGCCGATGCGCTGGTTTTGCCGGGTGAGGAGTTTATTTCCGAGCAACGCAAACCCGCCAACCCTGACGCCATTCATCAAGTGCGTAACGCTCTGCGCAAACGCATTGGCGTGGCCCTGATGGATGATTTCGAAAATACCTATCATCAAAACGCCTCGAACGCGGCCTTTACCCCCGATGCACTATCGGCCGGGCAACGTGCCTTGCGCGCAACGGCTCTTGGCTATCTGGTGGCATCTGGTGAAACCCGCTTTGCCGATCTGGCGTCTGACCAATATAAAGCCTCCGATAACATGACCGATCAGATGGCCGCACTCTCGGTGCTGAACCATCTTGATCATCCGGGCCGGGCGGATGCCTTGGCTGATTTTGAAACCCGCTTTGCCAAGGACGGTGTTGTTCTTGATAAATGGTTTGCACTTCAGGCGATGTCATCGCGCGATGATACCTTGGCGCGCGTCAAGGATCTGATGGGCCATCCGGCCTTTACCATGCGCAATCCCAATAAGGTCCGGTCGCTTATTGGCGCATTTGCCATGGGCAACCCGCGTCATTTCCATGCCAAGGATGGCTCGGGCTACGAATTCTATACAGATCGTCTGATCGAACTTGATGACATCAATCCACAGGTCGCCGCACGTTTGTGTGCCCCGCTTGGCAAATGGGCGAAATATGATGACGACCGGGCCGAGATGATGAAGGCTGCCTTGCAGCGTATTCTGGCCAAGGAAGACATCTCGCGCGATTTGTATGAAATCGCGTCAAAATCCGCTGCAGCGTAAAACGTTATCCGCACGGTGATTTTGCGATCTCCATTTAAAAAAGGCGGCTCCTTGCAGGGCCGCCTTTTTACGTTAAGTGTGTTGGCGAGAACGCCGGGATTAGATTACGTCAGTTTCATCCGCTCGCTAAAGGCACGCATCCGTTCTGACAGGTTGCGCGCCATTTCCGAAAGTTGATGGCTGGCGGTGTTGAGGTCATGGGCATTTTTACCCGTGCTTTGCGCACCGTCATTCACAAACTGGATCATTTCATCCATTGATCCGGCACCCGCAGCAATCCGCTGCACATTTTCGGAAATCTCGCCAGTTGCACGCCGCTGTTCATCCACCGATTGGGTGATGGTTGACTGGATGTCATTGACCTGATGAATAACGTCGCCAACCGTGCTGATGGAATGGGCGGCCTTCTGGACTTCCTGCTGGATCGCGGCGGTAAGTTCGCCGATCTTTCCGGTCGCACTTGCGGTTTGATCGGCAAGCGATTTTACCTCGTTGGCAACCACGGCAAAGCCCTTGCCAAGTGGCCCGGCACGTTCGGCTTCGATTGTCGCATTCAGCGACAGAAGCTTGGTGCGATGGGCAACATCGTTGATCAGATCAATAATCGATCCGATCTCCGAGCTGGCCTTTTCCAGTGAGCCGATATTGCGCTGACTTTCCTCGGCTTCCTGCTGTGCCCGGTTGGTCACGTTGGAGGCTTCGGATGCCTGACGGTTGATCTCGGCAATCGACGATGAAAGTTCCTCGACCGCTGTGGCAACATTCTGGGTGTTTGAGGCTGCTTCACGCGACACATCAAGTGCCCCACCAGATTGCGCGACGGTATTTTCCGACTGGCTTGTCAGTTCGCTGGCAAGGCCAAGCAACCCTTCGGATTGTTCCGTCACCGATTGGGCTACGCGCGCAACCTCGGCCATCATTTCCGTGATCGCCATGCGGCTTTCTTCACGTTCAGTTACCTTGTTCCACGCCAGCATGGTGCCCAAAAGGACATTGTCCTTGTCGCGCACCGGCGCTGCCAGAAGTTCAAGGTAATCGCGGTCATTCTGCATGACCTCGGTAAAGGGCAGATTATCCGGGTTCGAAAGCTTGGTCTGGAAATCATCCCCAAGATTAAGGAAGTCACCCGAAACCGTATCGGTGTTTCCGCCAACATAGTCCTGCGCGCTGGCATTAAGATAACTTAAAGTGCCCGCAGGTGTGATCAGGGCTGTCATGGTGGGGGTGTTTTCCACCATGTTTTGCAAGATCATGGCTTGTCGTACTGATTCGCGAAGACCAATCAGGGCTTTTTTCATATCCCCAATTTCATCCGACCCGACTTTGGGCAGATCAACATTGGTATCGCCGTTCGAGATGGATGTCATGGCACGGGCAAAGGCCCGCAAGTTGCGAAATACCGTTGTGCGCAACAAGACCCACCCGGCAAGCCAGCCCACCACAAGTACCGCAACCAGGATTTCAATCGAAATCATCCGCAGATCATTGGTCTGGGAATAGAAATCCGTAATGTCGCGGTCAAATGTCGCCTTGGCCCAAGTGCCGCCACGCCCATCAGAAATCAGGATGTCAACCGCAGCACGCTGTGTTGCGCTGGCATTTTCACTGTCTGGCGTATTGGCGGTCTCGGGGGGCGTTGCCTCGGTGTTGCCGGGTTCTGCCCCGTCGCTACCGTCAGCAGCGGCAATTTGTTCATCCCCTTCGCTTGTTTGCCCATCTTCAAGGCTTTCAAACAAAAGCGTTCCATCAGTATCAAAAATCCGGAAATTGCCACCAAGCACCTTGCCAATGCCCGCCAATGTCGGCAGCGGATCGGTAACAACTTCAAGAAAACCAACCGCGCGGAAACCGCCCACGGGCAGGATAAAACTAAACACAGGGCGCCCGTCCGGTGTTGACCACATATAGGTCGCCGGTTTACGGGCTTCTGCCTTCTCGCGGTTTTTCAGATATTCCAGAACCGCTGGATCATCGGTGATACTGGCACCAAGTTCGGAATCCGATGTTGCCAGTTTGGTGAAGTTCTCGTCATAGGCCACCGTTTCGATCAGATCGAGCTCGCCTTGCACCACCTGACGGGCATTGGACAGAATGTTCAGCTCCGCCTTCATACGGGTCTGATCATTCTCCTGAAAGCTTTTGACCAGGCTGCCTAGTCGCGACCATTCGTTGACAATGGGGGTAACCTTGTTGCTGTAATCCTGTGCAACGCGGGATCCGACAAAGAAATTGACTGTGCCACTGACCGAATTGTTCAAGGTTTCTATGGCAAAATTGCGATAGGTATCGCCAGTCCAAAGTAACATCCAGGTGACAGCACCTGACAATAGTAATCCCGTTACAAGCAAGATTCGCCGTAACGTCAGAAGGCTATTGCTGCCTTCTGTCATAGCCGTCTTTGCGGCTTTTTCTCCCGTCATTCAAACACTCCAGAGCAAACCGTTTGTTTTTAGTTTTGATTGGGTGTCTCACTCCCGCCGGACCTACTTCTTAAGAGTAGCTCTACTGATCCAATCAGAGGTTAATTCGGAAAACAATCATTTACTTGGTGTCCCGTGCGGAAATTGCTGGGCGTGGCAACTGAAATTCGTGTGTTTTTGGGGTGAATTTCGCGCATTGGTTGGCGTTTCAAAGAAGGGTTTCAATGGGGCGCATTGAAAATATTCAGAAAAATATGCGAATGTGTGTGATAATCGTTTGCAATTACTTTTTCGATGTTCTATGACTGTCTTCGTCAAATGCAGACGGCAATGCCGTTTGTGACCCGGTCATCAGACTGACATGGCGTAGCTGATGACCTGTTTATCTTCGGGACTCTCTCTCCCCGAAGGTCGATCTCTCTCACTCGAGGGGCTGGTATCCGGATCATTGTGCGGGACAATGCCGGGGAAAATACCAGCCCCCTTTTTTTATCCAAAATTCTGTCTTTAATACTGTTTGAAAGCGACGATGGCTTTTGATGCTCATCATCGGGCATCGTCTTTTTTGCGGCAATTGCGCGTAATTGCGGCCTTTATGTCTCTGATTGAACGGCTTTAGGGTTTTATAAACGGGCTGGCGGTTACAAAACTCCTTACCCTTAATGTCGTGAAGAAAGGCCAAGCGGATGGCTGGCGAGGACCCGACCAACAAACCCGATTTGCGGGCAGACCCAAATCCGGATGCCGGGCAAACGCCCGAACCCGAACAAAAACCCGAGCCTGAGCAAAAGGATGCACCACTTCCTGCATTCATTTATGGCCGGGACGGACGTGGTGATGCGCAAGGACAGGGCAACCGCTTTGCCGATCGGCAAAACTTCAATGCATGGATAGGTGATATGGATCGTAAAACTCTCCTTGGCCTCGTGACCGGGGCTGGCATGCTGGGCCTGGTATTGTTCTTTGCTGGCATGTTGGTCGGTGCAGGCCTGTTCATGGAGTCCAGTGATACCGACACCGTTGTACAAAAAGACCCGGCACCGATTGAAATGCTGGCAACCGAACCGGACGCGCCCGTGATGAGCGAACCGGTGCCTGATCCTGAAATGGAACCGGCTCCGTCACAAGGCAATGCGCAAACAGATACGACAAGCAATGATCCCGTTGGCGATCTGATCGCGGAACGCACCGATACGCTCTCACAAACGGTACCAGATGCGCCCGAAGGGGATGAGACGACCTCAAACAATGCGGATGCCGCATCAGAGCCGATGGAAACACCGGCTGCACCGGATCTGGACGAACCGGCCGATAAAAAAGCTCTGAGTGCGCCGGAAATTCGCGAAACGGAAGAGCCTGCTGAAACAGCAGAAGCCGAAGCCCCGGCCGCAGAGGAACAAGAACCCGCTGCCGCACAGCAAACGGATACCGCCGAAAAAGCACCGGCGACCCCGGAGCCAGCGACCTCGGAACCAGCAGAAAAACAATCCGAGCCCGCGGCGGCGTCGTCCAACGAAGAGACCCCGTTCTCGGTTCAGGTCGGCGCCTTCAAAGTGCATGAAAATGCCAGTCAGCGTGCCGAAGAGCTGCGCAAAACCGGGCTCGAAGTCGTCGTGGTCATTCGCGGTCCAGAGGGCGAGGGGGCATGGTATTATGTCCGTGTTGGTAAATATGCCAATCTCGCACAGGCACGCGATGATGCGGCAAAGATCAAAAAGAATCAGGGCGTTGATGGTTTCCCGGTACGCGCGGAACCCAATGACCGCGAAGTCAACTAAGGCCATCCCAATTTTGGTCAGTATATAAAGGTCGCTGTCGATCACAGCGAGCCGGTTTCACGGGGCGATACAGCAATGTATCGCCCCGTCTTTGTTTGTTGCCCCCGCGTCTTAGTCCGATTTTGTGAATTTGCCCGGATGGGGTTTGTTTTTGCGTTTCTTTTGCGGCATTCTACTTGCCATCACTGGGCAAAGGCTTTAGGCGGTAGGCCCATAAGCTCATTACAGGTGGCAGCAATGTTTCTTTGGCTGCTGCGCCGCAAGACAGGATGGCTGGCAGAACATGACCACGCACAAGGATTTCCCCAATCTTCATATTCTTGATCACCCGCTGATCCAGCATAAGCTGACGCACATGCGCAAGGTCGATACCTCGACCAAAACCTTCCGGCAGTTGCTCAAGGAAATTGCACTGTTGATGGGCTACGAGCTTACCCGCGAACTGCCCGTCAGCTATGAGGAAATCCAGACGCCGATTTGCGCGATGAAGGCACCGACCATTCAGGGGCGCAAACTTGCCGTTGTGCCGATCCTGCGTGCGGGGTCGGGCATGGCCGATGGCTTGATCGAACTGATGCCGTCTGCACGTATCGGTCACATTGGTCTGTACCGTGATCCCAAAACCCATATGCCGGTTGAATATCTGGTGAAATTGCCCGAAGTCGAAGGCCGCACCTTTATTCTGGTTGATCCGATGCTGGCGACCGGGAACTCGGCTGTGGCAGCAATCGATACGCTCAATAAATACGGTGTAGCGGACAAGGACATCCGCTTTATGGCACTGGTTGCCGCCCCCGAAGGGGTCAAAGTCTTCCAGGATGCGCATCCTGATGTACCGATCTATACCGCGGGCCTTGATGAGAAGCTGAATGAAAAAGCTTACATCGTGCCAGGGCTCGGCGATGCGGGCGACCGTTTGTTCGGAACGCGCTAGTCTCTGCAATACGACGACGCGATCGAAAAACGACCATTAAAAAAGGGTGCCAGACGGCACCCTTTTTCTATTTTGTATTTGGGGACGTCATCAGCCTTTCGGCGATACCGTCACATCCACAGTCGATCCGCTAAAGGAACTTCCGCTAAGTTTGATCGTCGCAACGCGGTTTTCACGGTCATACACCATGACGGAAATATCGGCGCGTACGACGGTCACTTTGCTCCAGCCAAAATTAGGCATTTCGCGTTCGTAGAAATCATACATCTGCGCCTGAGTGCCGCCAGAATTCAGCACAAGGCGTCCGTGCCATGCGTCGGATGCGCCAAAGATAATGCTTCTGTCCATATCCAGCGATGAATTGGACGGCATCGGAATGTCGGTGAATTGCGTAAATGACGGGACAGGCTGTCCACCTTTGCCGTCACTACCGCTTCCTGACGATGTGTTGGGTATAAGACTGGTACCAGAACACCCGGCCAGTGAAAGTCCTGCAATCGCAGCAGCACACATAAGATATTGTCGCAGTCTCATCATCTTCCCTCGGTCCCCTGATGCCCATCTTGTTAAGGGCATGGATATCTGGCCCTATCATCGGGCGATAATGTAAAGGAAAGGTTCACATATTCGCTTTTTACACCAGTTTGTGGCACCTGTTTTGTGCCTGCCCTACGTGAGATGCGCAATACCTTTATATATAGCCTATCAGGACGACGGGTTCTGCGGGGCCAGAGTTCACTCAAATCCATAGCCCCACCATCTGTCATACGACAGACCTTGTTGGCAAATCGCCGGTATTTTTGCTGTTCTAAAAAGAATCACAATTCGCAGATTGTCTTTTTTGCCGCAGGTCCAAATCGATGATATTGGGTTTTAACAAGGCTATAGCGTGATTTTTCAACTCTTGGTCACAGCATGGATGTATGTGCATGGTTGTGGTTGGGGAGGGTGAAAAGGCTATGGTGTTGAAAATAAACGAATTGTGATAAAAACACGATTAAATCCATTTTTTCCTTAAAAAGGTATTTACAGGTAGCGGATAGGGCCCTATAACCCGCCTCCACCGACGAGGCGCGGCGCTGACGAGATTGGCGACGCGGGTTAAACGGTTTAAGGTTTCGGCCTTTGAGTTCTTTGACATTGTTGATCAGTAGGAAGGGATGCGCGGGCAGCGTTATGGCGTTAGTCTGTGCATCCTGGAGACGACGGATC
>NZ_ATWN01000010.1 GCF_000421265.1 Thalassospira lucentensis MCCC 1A00383 = DSM 14000
CATCCCCTGATCCATCATTCTGACCGGGGATTACAGTACTGCTCTGGCTGCTATCAATCTGTCTTGCGCAAACACAGGATCACTCCGTCGATGACAGATGGATATGATTGCTATCAGAACGCGCTGGCCGAACGCATCAACGGCATTCTCAAACAGGAATTCCTGTTTCACCGCTGCAAGACATTCGAAGATCTCAGGCAACTGGTCAAGGAGGCCATACAGACATACAATACCATGCGACCGCACTTCGCACTGGCGATGCAAACACCAGAACAAGTGCATCAAAAAGCCAGCGGACGATATCCGCTGGCTCCTTGAAAACCGTCAACGTATTTTAGGACGGCACAAACCAAAACGTTCAGTTCGCCACTTAAGGACGATCGCGATAAATCCAGCCCTTTTCGGATTTCACCAGACGGATTTCATTTTCAACAACCCGGCGGTCCCCGGCTTTGAACGCGCCTTCCTTTAGGGCCAGCATCTTGGTTTTCACCAGATCAATGGCATCGCTGACGGTATCGCCAACCGCATCCACATCGCCTGCTGCTTTTCCCTTTTCCGTCACGTCATCAGCAAATTCCGACACCGTACGATCAAACACCAGTTCGTAACGCACCATGGCAATGACTTCGTCATCGTCTTCGGAAATGCTGTTGGTCTTGGTAACATTTTCCACATGACCGACCTTGGCATAGGGGTCTTCGCGGAAACGTTCGATCACAGCCGTGGTAATTTCATCCGGAGTTGGGCCTTTGGCCTGTTCCCCTTCACAGGCAGCAAGCAACGGGAACAACATCAAAACGGCAAAAAATCGGGTCATTTGGCCCATGAAAAATTTCCTATTTTCTAACAGAACGGCAAAGATGACCTTATTTTACCCACGCCATGCGGCGAAAATCAGGCCAAGACAAACGTCATATTTTTACTTTGGCCCTTTTAGGCTCAGGACCCTGCGTTCAAGTCTGGAACAGATTATCACAATCGCGGTCCTTTCCACATACGCTCGGTAAAACCGCACTATCTTATGACCTAACGACACCCTATATTCTGCTTAAAATCAAGGCTCTGCATCAAATGCCTCTCCTGTATCGCCCCTATGCGCACCATTGGTAAAATGATCCTTGGTATAAACCCTCATGACATTTGATTTGATCATCGCATTAACCACACTTGCTGTCGGTGTGGTTTTGGTGCTGCCACGTGTCGCCCATTTCACCCTTTGGCGCGCGGTTGTCACCCCGCTGGCTTCAATCATCGGCAGCGGGTTTTTGTTACTTGGCCCGGTTTTAAGCCATGCATTTGGCGGGTTTGCGCCATGGGTCATGGGTGGGCTCTGTGTTGTCGCCTACATGTTTGGCGGCGTCATCCGATCCAATATTGCGACAGGCGAAGACGCAATCATCACAGGCCAGCACGGCACATTGGCCAAAAGGATTGAGACCATCTCATCCTGGGCCTTGGCATTTGCCTATATTATTTCTGTTTCCTATTACCTGAATTTACTCGGCGCCTTCGCGCTCAGCATGACACCGTTTGATAGCCGGTTTGACGCCAAACTTTTAACCACCGGCGTTTTCATCCTGATCGTTCTGATCGGCTGCACCAACGGCTTTAAAAGCCTCGAACGGATGGAATATTTTTCAGTCGCCATCAAACTGGCGATCATTGCCGGACTGGTGATTGGCTTGATTGTCAATTTTGGCGATCAGGCAATCCATGAAACGCTGATCTTTAACCCCGAAACCGTCACCGGTTGGCCGGCCATAACCATGGCGCTGGGGTTGCTGATCACCGTACAGGGGTTTGAAACGTCCCGATATCTTGGTGCGGTCTATGATGCGCAAACACGCATCCGGTCGATGCGTATGGCCCAATGGCTCTCGACCGTGATTTACGTGGTCTACATTGTCCTGATTGCCTATGTGTTTCGCCCCGACCAAATGTCGATGACCGAAACCGGCATCATCAATATGATGCAGATCGTCGCGCCGATTTTGCCCTTCTTGCTGGTTGCTGCCGCCCTGGCCTCACAGCTTAGTGCCGCCATCGCCGACACCAGCGGTTCGGGCGGATTGTTTACCGAACTGTCGCGCAATCGCATCAGCGAACCACAGGCTTATTTCATTTTGGCCGTGATCGGGATTGCCCTGACATGGGCGGCCGACATTTTCGCAATTGTAAATTACGCCTCACGCGGGTTTGCCATCTATTACGGCCTGCAATCGGGGCTCGCCGCCGTTATTGCCATCAAACAGAAATCAGGTTTGCCCAAAGTCATCTGGTATCTGGCCCTTGCGACCCTTGGCGCAGCCATTGCGGTATTTGGCCAAACGATTGAGTAACCTCAAACGTTTGGCATCCAATTCCCACACCAAGCCGTCATAAAAAATGGCGGGAATGCCTATGCACCCCCGCCATATTCAACCGTCGATCAATCCGGTCTTAGTTATGTTCGGCGTCATGTGCAGCAAGCGCTGCCAGATTAACCAGATCATTGACCGTTGCCCCCATCTGGGCAATCTGGGCCGGTTTTTCCAGCCCGATCATCACCGGACCAACCACCGTCCCACCGCCCAGCTTATCAAGAAGCTTGGACGCGGTCGTCGCCGCATGAAGGGCAGGCATCACCAGAACGTTTGCCGGACCCGACAGACGACAGAACGGATACAGCTTCAAAAGCTCGGTATCGAGCGC
Source organism: Thalassospira lucentensis MCCC 1A00383 = DSM 14000 (assembly GCF_000421265.1). Taxonomy (GTDB): domain Bacteria; phylum Pseudomonadota; class Alphaproteobacteria; order Rhodospirillales; family Thalassospiraceae; genus Thalassospira; species Thalassospira lucentensis. The sequence continues at coordinate 2,695 of NZ_ATWN01000010.1, forward strand.
AACATCCACCGCCATATCGCCATCAAATTCGAAATCAACATTGCTGCGTTCAAGAATGCCAACCGCCTCACGGATACGGTCGGTATCTTCGCTGTACGGGTTGCCAAACGTCGAATGCGATACCAACGCTACACGCGGCTCATGACCAAGCTGACGGGCCTTCTCGGCCGCCTGAATGGCAATCTCGGCAAGCTGTTCGGCATTGGGCACATTATGCACGCGGGTATCGGCGATAAACACCGTCCGGCCCTTGGCAATCGCAATCGAAAGACCCATCGGGATTTCGCCTTCTTTGGCGTCAATCACGCTGGCAATATCGGTAAAGCTGCGATTGAAGTTCCGGGTCAGCCCGGTGATCAACCCATCTGCATGCCCCTTTGCCACCATGACAGAAGCAAAAACGTTGCGTTTCTGGTTCACCATCCGCTGGCAATCGCGCCACAGATACCCTTTGCGCTGCAGGCGTTCATACACGAACTCGGCATATTCCGCATTGCGATCCGAAAGGGCCGCATTGCTGATTTCCACCCCTTCAAGCGTTTCAATGCCAAGGTTCTTGGCACTGGCATGAATGCGGTCTTCACGCCCGATCAGGATCGGCGTGCCATAGCCCGAATTGCGATAGGCAACAGCAGCACGAATAACGGTTTCTTCTTCGCCCTCGGCAAAGGCGATCCGTTTGGGATGTGCGCGCACATAATCGGAAATCAGCTGAAGATGTGCTGCCGTCGGATCAAGACGCCCGCGCAGCTGATTTTCATATTCCGCCATATCAATGATCGGACGACGCGCCACACCACTGTCCATCGCGGCCTGTGCCACCGCCTTGGGGATTGCAATGATCAGGCGCGGGTCAAACGGGGCCGGAATGATGTATTCCGGACCATACTGCAAACGGCGCCCGGAATAGGCCGCGGCCACCTCATCAGGCACATCTTCACGCGCCAGAGATGCCACCGCATGGGCTGCGGCAATTTTCATGTCCTCGTTGATGGTGGATGCCTGCACATCAAGGGCACCACGGAAAATATATGGGAAACCCAGCACATTGTTGATCTGGTTGGGATAGTCCGAGCGCCCAGTGGCACAGATCGCGTCATCGCGGATTGATGCAACTTCTTCCGGGCTGATTTCCGGGTCCGGGTTGGCCATGGCAAAAATGATCGGCTTTTTGGCCATGCTTTTGACCATCTTGGTCGTCACCGCCCCCTTGGCCGACAGACCAAAGAACGCATCCGCCCCATCCATCGCATCGTCAAGCGTGCGGGCATCGGTGTCGGCTGCGTGGGCTGATTTCCACTGGTTCATGCCATCTTCGCGACCCTTATAAATCACGCCGCGCGTGTCACACATAATAACGTTATCGTGCGACACACCCATGCTTTTGACCAACTCGCAGCAGGCAATCGCCGCCGCACCAGCGCCATTGATCACAAGCTTGATGTCTTTCAATTTGCGCCCGGTAAGGTCGCAGGCATTGATCAATCCCGATGCGGCAATGATCGCTGTGCCGTGCTGATCATCATGGAATACCGGAATATCCATGATTTCGCGCAGGCGTTGTTCAATGATGAAACATTCTGGCGCCTTGATGTCTTCAAGGTTAATGCCGCCAAATGATGCGCCAAGGAAGCGCACGCAATTGACAAACTCGTCAACGTCTTCGGTCGAAACTTCAAGGTCGATGCCGTCAACATCGGCAAAGCGTTTGAACAAAACAGCCTTGCCTTCCATCACCGGCTTGGACGCCAGCGCGCCAAGGTTACCAAGGCCAAGAACGGCGGTGCCGTTGGAAATCACCGCAACAATGTTGCCCTTGGAGGTATAATCATATGCCGTCGCCGGGTTCTTGGCGATTTCAAGACAGGGCACCGCAACACCCGGCGAATACGCCAGGGACAAATCGCGCTGAGTGGTCAGCGGCTTGGACGGCGTAATTTCGATTTTGCCCGGACGGCCGCTGGAATGAAACAGCAGCGCTTCGCGGTCGCGAACCTTGATTTCTGAATCTGACATTGTGTTTTCACTGACGCTTGCGTGGTGGGATGGAAAGCTGTGTGTAGTTCATTTCGTTCGACAAGTTTGCGGTGTGGGACCGCCTCATCGAACCGAACAATAAAACAGGCTTCGCGCCCATGGTCAAAGGCGACGTTAACGGCAACCGCAGAATTACGTAGCGTTTTCCGTATGTTGCGCCGCAGCAACCCTCTATTTGGGCAGGTCAGAACTGACCATCTCTTTGTATCCTCGCCGCCATAACAGACCGCATCAAGACAATGATCTGGCGGAATTATCGTTTTTTTTCAGTGCGATAATTACATCGCCCCCAACATCACCAACCTGATCCCGTTTTGCCAAGCAATACCGCCTTATGCGATCATTCCACAGAGTGAAAAAAGGCGACCACCATGGGCCGCCTTTAAAATCAGGATCGTTTTCAACTGTGCCTAACCTGCAATCGGGCGTTATTTTGCCTGATGCAGGTGGATGTTGGTCGCGCCATGCTTTTGCAAAATCGCCTGCGCAGCACTCTCACCGGTTTTATTGTCCGGGGCAATCCGCACCCACAGGATCACCGACCCGGCATCAATCGCACGGGCAAAATCATCGATATGTGGGGTGGATGTGACTTCGCCGATAAATTCGCGCAGGGCCACCGCCCCAACACCAGCCCCCACCGCAATTGCCGCCGGCGCGGTTGCCGCCCCACCAAACAATGCAATCGCGCCCGATGCCACCAAGGGCACCTCATATTTGACTTCCCCGACAAGTGCTGTCAGCACATCACCCCATGATCGGCCGTCTGATCCGGCGACATCAATCGATTCGTGGGAACTCAAAACCGAAAGATCCGTGCGCTTAAAACCGCTATCACGCAATTCGCGCACGGCCGCGTCAAAACTGTCTTTGGTGTCGAACAAACCTACCAGTTCCGGGGCCTGCGTCGTGGTCTGGTCTTCTGACATTTTGCTGTCTCCTTGATGACTGGTCATCCGTTCGTTTTCACGCCATCATGCCGTCTGGAACGAAAGATCCCTTACTATCTATATTTTACGGAAATTCAGGCGTTGCAATGGCATAGATCAAGTTTTATCACCGCGGCTCCTTGCCCCTCGTAAATGCCTTCAGGGTTTGCTATCAAAACCATCATGAACAATATCGCTGACACATCCGATACCACACCCATCGCACCATCCTTTTCGCTGGAGGGTGCGACCCCGATGATGATCCAGTTCCTTGAAATCAAGGAACAGTATCAGGACTGCCTGCTGTTTTATCGGATGGGCGATTTTTACGAGCTGTTCTTTGACGATGCGGTCAAAGCCGCCGAAGCCCTTGATATTGCCCTGACAAAACGCGGCAAGCATCAAGGTAACGAAATTCCCATGGCCGGTGTTCCCGTCCATAGTCACGAAACATATCTTCAGCGTCTGATCCGCAAAGGATTCCGTGTCGCCGTCTGCGAACAGATGGAAGACCCGGCCGAGGCCAAAAAACGCGGGGCCAAATCCGTGGTCAAGCGCGGTGTCGTGCGCCTGATCACGCCGGGCACCCTCACCGAAGACAGCCTGCTTGATGCGCGCCGACACAACTATCTGGCTGCGGTGTCCGAGCTGCGCGGCAAGGTTGGCTTGGCATGGCTTGATATGTCGACCGGTGATTTTTACGTTCAGCCGACCGATATGGGCGGATTGCCTGCCGCACTTGCCCGGCTTGATCCCGGTGAAATCCTGTTTTCCGACCGGTTGCTCAACCGCCCGGACGTTTTTGACCTTTATTCCGAATATAAAAACATCATCACCCCGCAGCCTTCTGCGCGCTTTGATGCCGAAAACGCGCAATTGCGCTTGAAAAAGCTGTATCAGGTCGAGGCACTGGATGCCTTTGGCGGCTTTGAAGTTGCCGAACTGTCTGCCGCAGGCGCCCTGATTGACTATGTCGAATTGACCCAAAAAGGTCAGATGCCGCGCCTGTCCCCGCCGACCCGCCTTGCCGCCGGGGCGGCTATGGAAATTGATGCCGCCACCCGACGATCCCTCGAACTGATCCAGACCCAGTCAGGGGATCGCAAGGGATCGTTGCTGTCGGTCATTGACCGCACCAAAACCGGGGCCGGTGCACGTTTGCTGGCCGCCCGTCTGTCGGCCCCGCTGACCAGTGCCGATGACGTTAACAAACGCCTTGATCTGGTGGAATATTTCCATGATCGCGATGGATTGCGGTCTGATTTGCGGTCCGGTCTTGGCGAATGCCCCGATATTGAACGCGCCCTGTCACGACTGTCGGTCGGGCGTGGGGGGCCGCGCGACTTGGCCGCCATGCGCGATGGGCTGGCCTGCGCCTTTGCCATTGGCAATCTGCTTGAGAAGCCCGATGGCGGCAATGATGGCCTGACAGCCCAACCCGAATCACTTGCCGATCACGTCACCCGCATGGGCCATCACGGCGATCTGATTGATCTTCTGCGCCGTGCCATTGCCGAAAGCCTGCCTTTGATGGCGCGCGATGGCGGCTTTATTGCCGGGGGATATCACCCCCCCCTTGATGAATTGCGCATGCTCTCAAGCGAAAGCAAAAAGCTGATCGCCAATCTTCAGGCCCGCTATACCGAGCAAACCGGCATTGCCAACCTTAAGGTCAAACACAACAACGTTCTGGGCTATTTCATCGAAGTGTCGGCCAAAAATGCCGACAAGATGATGGAAGTTGATGAGTTTATTCACCGTCAAACCATGGCCAATGCGGTACGTTTTACGACCGTGGAACTGTCCGAACTTGAAAGCAAGGTTTCCAAGGCTGGCGATCAGGCCCTCGCCCTTGAACTTGAACTGTTCGAAGAACTGGTTCAGGCCGTTCTTGCCAAGGCCGACGACATTGCCAAATGTGCACAGGCACTCGCCGGGCTTGATGTTTCGGCCGCCCTTGCCGAACTGGCGCGTGATCGAAACTGCATCCGCCCGCAAATTGATGACAGCCTGTCGTTTGATATTACCGCCGGGCGCCACCCGGTGGTTGAAGCCGCCCTCCGCGAAAATGCCGACTCGCCCTTTGTCGCCAATGATTGCCGCCTTGAGGATGAACAAAGCCTATGGCTGATCACCGGTCCGAATATGGCTGGTAAATCGACCTTCCTGCGTCAAAACGCCCTGATTGCGGTTCTGGCCCAGATCGGGGCCTTTGTCCCGGCGGCCAAGGCCCATATCGGCGTGATTGACCGGCTGTTTTCACGTGTCGGGGCTGCTGATGATCTGGCACGTGGTCGTTCGACCTTTATGGTCGAGATGGTCGAAACCGCCTCGATCCTTAATCAGGCAACCGACCGCTCCTTGGTCATCTTGGATGAAATCGGCCGTGGGACGGCAACCTTTGACGGGCTGTCGATTGCCTGGGCGGTGGTCGAAAACCTTCATGAAATCAATAAATGCCGCGGCCTGTTCGCCACCCACTATCACGAACTGACCGCCCTTGCCGCCAAGCTGGATCATCTGTCATGCCACACCATGCTGATCAAGGAATGGCAGGGGGAGGTTGTCTTCCTCCATGAAGTCGGCTTGGGCAGTGCCGACCGGTCTTATGGTATTCACGTCGCCCAATTGGCCGGCCTGCCAAAACCGGTGATCAAGCGCGCCGAACAGGTACTTAAAACCCTTGAAAAGGGCCAACAGGGCGGCGCGGTTTCAAAACTGGCCGATGACCTGCCCTTGTTCGCCGCCGCCATTGAGCAGGCCGCACAGGAAGACCGCGCAGCCACACCTGCCCTGTCGGACGATCAAAAGGCATTGCTCGATGCCCTTGGTGATATCAATCCCGATGACATGACCCCGCGCGAAGCGCTTGAGGCGCTCTATCGCCTACAGGCATTGCGCGGATAAGCCGATAAAACGCAGGTCGCGGCCAATTGCAAAAAAGCGCATGAAAAACAGGCACCTTGCCCCCATATCAGGCAGGTGCCTGTTTTGATTTAACCGCACCGCCGGCCAGCATCCGCATGATCATGCCGGTCCGGCCTTTGGCATGGCACATGCACTGATGCAGCCAAAACCAATTCCCGCTATGGTGCGAAAAATGGTATTGCAGAACCAGCAGTCAAAAAGGCGCAAGGAAACGGCAGCCCGCTATGTATAAAATCAAGAAACAGCGCGAAATCATTGACCGCAAAAAGGTCTTTGCCGATCTCACGGCAATTGCCAATGATCCCGATCTGAATAACTTCAAACAGCGCAGCGCCCTTCTGACCAAGCTGAAATCGGTGATGGAAAGCGGACGTGACGTCATCCGTACGCGGTTCGAAGAAAGCAATTCCGGGCAGGACACCGTCTTTTCCAACAGCTTCCTGATGGATCAGATTGTCCGCCTTATCCATGATTTCGCCACCAATTTTATCTATCCGCTGCACAATCCGACCAATGAACAACGCATGTCAGTGGTCGCGGTCGGCGGCTATGGCCGGGGCGATATGGCGCCGCATTCCGATGTCGATATCCTGTTTCTGTTTCCCTACAAACAAACCGCCAATGGCGAACAGGTGGTCGAGTTCATCCTCTATATGCTGTGGGATCTTGGCCTGAAGGTCGGCCATGCGACCCGATCAGTTGATGATTGCCTGCGCATGGGCAAACAGGACATCACCATCCGCACCAACCTGCTCGAAAGCCGGTTCGTCTGGGGCGATGAGGAAACCTATAACGTCTTTCGTGCGCGCTTCATGGATGAGCTGGTCAAGGGCAGCGGCATTGAGTTTATTGAAAAGAAACTCGGCGAACGCGATGACCGCCATGTGCGCATGGGCGATTCACGCTATGTGGTTGAACCCAATGTTAAGGACGGCAAAGGCGGCTTGCGCGATCTGCATACGCTGTTTTGGATTGGCAAATATCTGTACCGCGTCAATTCCCCGATGGAACTGGTTGACCTTAAAGTCCTGACCCGCAAGGAAGCTCAGGGGTTTTTAAAAGCCCAGAACTTCCTGTGGGCCGTGCGCTGCTGGCTGCATTATCTGTCAGATCGCGAAGAAGACCGTCTGACGTTCGACATGCAGCGCGATATCGCCGAACACCTTGGCTACACCGATCATGCCGGGGCATCGGGCGTCGAACGGTTCATGAAACACTACTATCTGATGGTCAAACATGTCGGCAACCTGACCCGGATTTTCTGTGCCGCGTTGGAAGAACGCCATCAGCGCCGCCCGCTGATCCGGTTTCCCGGCAAACTGTTTGGCACCAAGGAAATCAACGGGTTTGAGCTGCGCAATGACCGGCTAACGGTTGAAAACCTCAATGTTTTCAAAAAAGACCCGATCAAGATTTTGCGCCTGTTTCTGGTGGCCAATCAAAACGGGGTCGGCATTCATCCCGAAACGCTGCGCTGGGTCACCCAAAGTTTAAAACATATCGATCACAAGCTGCAAAACGACCCGGACGCCAATGAGGTTTTCCTTGAAATCCTCACCCAGCGTCAAAACCCCGACATTGTCCTTCGTAAAATGAACGAAGCCGGGGTGCTCGGGCGATTTATCCCTGATTTCGGCCGTGTCGTGGCGCAAATGCAATACGACATGTACCACACCTATACCGTGGATGAGCACACCATCCGCGCGATTGGCGTGCTCAATCAGATTGAAAATGGCGAACTGGTCGATGATGCGCCGGTGGCCACCCGGATCATGGGCAAGGTGATTTCACGGCGTGTACTTTATGTCGCAGTTTTGCTGCATGATATCGCCAAGGGACGGGGCGGCGATCATTCCGAACTGGGGGCTGAAGTCGCCGAAAAGCTCTGCCCGCGTCTGGGATTATCCCCCGCCGACAGCGAAACCGTCGCATGGCTGGTCAAGGCCCACCTGTGGATGAGCCTGACGGCGTTTAAACGTGACCTCAATGATCCGACGACGATCAAGGCATTTGGCGATCTGGTACAATCGCAGGAACGGTTGCGCCTGTTGCTGTGTCTTACCGTCGCCGATATCCGGGCAGTGGGACCAAATGTCTGGAATGGCTGGAAAGCCACCCTTCTGCGCGAACTTTATTATGCTGCCGAGGATCGCCTGTCAGGCGGGCTTAATGCCGACAGCCGCGATTCGCGCGTTGCCAATGCCCAGATGGCGCTCCGCGAAGCACTGGTCGACTGGCCAACCGATGACATCGAAGATTTCATTGATCGCGGTTATCCGTCCTATTGGCTCAGTTTTGATACCGACGTTCACGTTCATCACGCCCATCTGACCCGCGACGCCAAGAAAAGCGGCGCTGACATCACGGTCGATGTGCGCATTGATACTGAAATTGACGCCACCGAAATCACCGTTCACACCACCGACCATCCGGGGCTGTTTTCCCAGATTGCCGGGTCAATGGCGCTGTGCGGGGCGAATATTGTCGATGCAAAAATCCTGACACTGGCCGATGGCATGGCGCTTGATACCTTCTTTATTCAGGATGCCAACGACGAAGCCTTTAACGACAAGGCCAAGCTTGAAAAGCTGCGTGAAACCCTCGAACAGGTGATTTCCGGGCGCGTACGCCCCAGTCAGGAACTCGAACGCCGCCAGATCAAGGATAACAAACACAGAACCGCGGTCTTTAAGGTCGAACCCAATGTCATTATCGACAACAAGGCCAGCCGCACCCACACAGTGATTGAAATTTCCGCCCGCGACCGCCAAGGATTGCTCTATGACATCACCCGTGCTTTGCGTGATCTGTCATTGCAAATCGCCTCGGCCCGCATTTCGACATTTGGCGAACGCGCAGTGGACGTTTTCTATGTGAAGGATGTGTTCGGGCTTAAAATCGACAGCCGCACCAAGTTTGTGCAGGTCAAGGAAACCCTTAATCAGGCGATCCAGAATAATTAGGACCACACGCACTAAATGCAGGGTCAGGGCATCAAGGCGACCGTCAGGATCATTGTCCTGACGGGTCCCGCTCGACCGGTTTGATCCCCACTCCTGTGCCACGCAAGGTGACACCCCAGAAAGGATCAAATCCAGTCGAACTGGTCGACTATTTTTAAGCGCGTATCTTTTGGAATTTTAGACGGACGGGGAAGGGCAATCCAAAACTGACGTCGTGACCTGTTATTCACGACATCGCTTTCCTCGGAGTGCAGCAGGTTAAGGTGGACTCCCTTATAATCCCCGACCATCCAAATAATGAGGCTCGCGTCCCAACGAATCTCAGCAAGAGGGAACTTATCGTTATTGAATGCATTTTTCTGTGACGGTCGTCACAGTTGTGAAAATGAATCATTCGCAACAACAGGTTTCATATTTTTGTGACATTGACGCCGCCCCAGATCGCCCTTGATTACGACTTCTTCACTTTCCCCTGTCAGATTTCCCCATGCCAATACTGGTCCGATACCAGGCCGATACCGGCTCCTTGAAACGGATTAAACACGCAATGTCGCTTGTACGCTCCATCGCCACCGTCAGTGGCTTTACCCTGATCTCGCGCCTTTTGGGGTTCTGTCGTGATATCCTGATTGCCGGGATGTTGGGTGCAGGTGGCATTGCCGATGCGTTTTTTGTCGCGTTTAAATTTCCCAACCTGTTTCGCCGCCTGTTTGGCGAAGGCGCATTTTCCGCCGCCTTCATCCCGCTTCTGGCCGGGGACATCGAAAAACGCGGACTTGATGTCGCACGTGAATTTGCCGCACGCGCCATGTCGATGCTGGTGCTCATCACCGGTTTTCTGGTCGCGATCATTGAAATCATCATGCCGTGGGCGATGTATGTCTTTGCCCCCGGATTTGCCGAAGACCCGGAAAAATTCGCGCTTGCTGTCGAACTGTCGCGCATCACCTTCCCCTATCTGGCATTTATTTCCGCCGTCGCCCTGATGTCGGGTGTTCTCAACACCTTGCACCGCTATGCCGCTGCTGCTGCGGCCCCGATTGTCCTGAACATCTGTCTGATTGGCGCGCTGCTGGGTCTGACACCCATGACCGAAACGCCTGCCCATGCGTTGGCGTGGGGCGTTGCCTTGGCCGGGGTGGCGCAATTTATCTTTCTGGTGATTGCCTGCAAACGTGCCGGATTTGCGATTAAATGGCAGCTTCCCAAAATTGATGACCGGGTCAAACTGCTCGGCAAACGCATGATCCCGGGCATGATTGGTGCCGGGGTGTATCAGATCAACCTTTTGATCGATACCATGCTGGCCTCTCTTGTGTCTGACGGCGCGGTATCGTGGCTGTATTACGCCGACCGGGTTCAACAACTGCCATTAGGCGTGATTGGCATTGCGATTGGCACGGCCCTGCTGCCCACCCTGTCGCGCCAGTTACAGGGAACCGATCCCGCAGTTGCCATGTACAGCCAAAATCGCGGCATTGAAATCGCCCTGCTTCTGACCCTGCCCGCGGCCGTTGCCCTTGGCGTGATGGGCATTCCGGTGATCAATGTTCTGTTTGAACGCGGTGCCTTTGGTCCCGATGAAACCCTGATGACCGGTCTGGCGCTGACTATTTTTGCCTTTGGCCTGCCGGCATCGGTTCTGGTTAAAGTCCTCGCGCCGGGCTTTTTCGCCCGCGAAGATACCAAAACCCCGATCCGCATTGGCATCTTTGCCATGGTGCTCAACATTGTTCTGATCATTGTTTTAATGCCGCAATTCGGGCATTTGGGCATTGCCGCGGCCACATCGACCTCGGTCTGGGTCAATGCATTTTTACTGGGCTATTTATTGCGCAAACGCGGCGATTTGACCTTTGATGCCCGGTTGCTTAAACGCGTCCCGCGCATTCTGATCACCTCGGCCCTGATGGGGGCGGCCCTTTGGTTTGCCATTGATATGTTCTGGCAAAATGATGCCTCCTCAATCACGCGCATCTTGATCATGGCCGCCTGTGTCTGTGGTGGAATTGCGGTGTACGCGCTAAGCGCACAGCTGCTCGGTGCGACCAGCTTCCCGGAACTCAAAGCAACCTTGAAGCGCGGAAAACCCGCCTCACAGGAATAATTGGCCTAAAACCCCGCATTTACCGACAAGCTGCTTGACCAAATCGGATCAGGCGGCTTAACTCCGCGCGTTGGTTTGCAGCTCGTCCGCCGGCGGGTGTCCACAACCTGGCGGAGCTTGCAAACCCGGTTTTGTTTTTATTGAAATGGACGACAGCATAATGGAACGTGTGTTTTCGGGCGCTCAGCCCACCGGTAACCTTCATCTTGGCAACTATCTTGGCGCAATCCGCAACTGGGTTGCCCTGCAAAAAGATTTCGAATGCATCTTCTGCGTTGTGGATATGCATGCCATCACAGTCTGGCAAGACCCCAAAGAACTGCGTTCCAACATCCGCGAACTGGCCGCCAGCATGATCGCCTCGGGCATTGACCCGGAAAAACATGTTCTGTTCAATCAAAGTCAGGTATCCGCCCATGCCGAACTGGCGTGGATCTTTAACTGTGTCGCACGCATCGGTTGGCTCAACCGCATGACCCAGTTCAAGGAAAAGGCTGGCAAGCACCGCGAAAATGCTTCGCTTGGCCTCTATGCCTATCCCAGCCTGATGGCCGCCGACATTCTGACCTATAAGGCCACGCATGTTCCGGTGGGTGAAGACCAGAAACAGCATCTTGAACTGGCCCGCGATATCGCGTTGAAATTCAACAATGATTACGAGGTCGAAGGGTTCTTCCCGCAGCCCGAACCCCTGATCCTCGGTCCGGCGACGCGGGTGATGTCGCTGCGCGATGGCTCGAAAAAGATGTCAAAATCCGATCCGTCGGAAATGGCACGCATCAACATGACCGATGACGCGGATACCTTAAGCAAAAAAATCCGCAAGGCCAAAACCGATCCGGAACCCCTGCCGTCCGAGGCCGCTGGTCTTGAAGGCCGCCCCGAAGCCAAAAACCTGATCACCATCTTTGCCGCGCTGACCAACAGCACGGTGGATAAAGTTCTTTCTGAACATGGTGGCACCCAGTTCTCGGGCTTTAAACAGGCCCTGACCGACGTGGTTGTAACAAAACTGGCCCCGATCACCGAAGAAATGGCCCGTCTGAACAACGACAACGCCTATATCGATGCGGTTCTGGCCAAGGGTGCCGAACGCGCCAACGCCATCGCCCAGCCAATCCTGCGCGACGTCAAGGAAACCGTCGGCTTCCTGAATTCATAATCGACCTTGGCCTGAAACACCAAAAGCCCGTTTGTCCAAGCTTTTCAAGCACGGCAGACGGGCTTTTTTCATCAGCGAAACACCATAGGCGCAAACATCAAATCAGATGGCGTTTGCCGGGTTTTGGCGGTTTTGCTGCATGTCCTGATATTTCTTCAGACCATCCATCATGGTTTGGCTAAACCAGGCACCCACTGGCGCATCGCCTTCGATATGGCTGGTGGCTTGCTCCATCAAAGGATGCACGACGGGTGTTGCCGCAGTCTCTTCGTGTTGGACACCAGTATTGCTGCTGGTATCGCGGTTAAAGCTTCCGGAAATTTTACCCTGTGCGGCGGCGGTGTTGCCCGATGATACAGCATCTTGTGCCGGGGTTTGGGCCATGGCTTGCGACGAGTCCCGGCCAAGGGCCGCGTTAAACTTTGCTGCCATTTCGGCTGCTGACAACGGCGTTCCACCATTCCTGAAATCAGCAATCGCCTGTGCCGGGCTTACCGAATTTTCCCGGAGCGCGTTTTGATCTGCTGATGGGCTCTGCCCGCTCATGTCCTCAACGGCATCGACATTGCCCATACCCCGTTTTGCCTGACGGGCTTCGTATTGGGCCATTTCCGCCGATATCGCGATAGTATTTGCGGTTCGGCTAACACGGCCACTGCTTTGTGCCCGGGCCCACACCGTATCGCCGCCTTCACTGCTAAAGGATGCCGGGCGGATCGGGTTGTTGCCATTCTGCGGTGAATGTGTCGCCGCTGTTGTCCGGGTCAAGCTCGATACCGGGCTATTGCCGCCAGCCGATGCCATGGCAACGGCCAGTTCGGCCGGATCACTCTGCACCGCCTCCGCCATCTCCTGAAGCGCGGTCGTGCTTTGCGCTGAGGCCTGTGCTGAGGCGGAAGCTTGAGCTGATTTTTGTGGTGCGTTTTCGGCTATAGTCGCAGCCGGTGTTGCTTGCGCCCATGGGGTATTAAGATCAGATGCCTTTGGCCCAGAAATGGTCGAAGCGGCGTTTTGCTGTCCCGCATCAAGGGCGGCATATTCAACACCGCCCACAGGCGCGGCCTGAACGATCGTCGATTGTTCTGCTGCTGTGGCAGCAATTCCCGCAGGTCGGCCTTGGCTTGCCTGTCCTGCCATCCACGGCAGAACAAGATCACCCTGATATGTCCCGTCAAAAGAAGCACTGGCCGTCACCGCATCGGGCGCGGCACCAGACGGCGCGGCATCGACAACAGCTGTGCCGTCATCGGTTGGCGCCCCATTAAAACTGTCTCCAAGGAAAGCCATGACATGTTCGCCGGTATCTTCACCGGTCACCGCATCGACAACCGCATCAATTGCCGCCCCGGCCAGGCCAAATACGCCACCAAACAAACCACCGCCAACAACGCGTGCGCCATTGCCGATCTCATCGCCAGTGAGTGACCGATACAGCATCCCGACACCGGGAATATGTTGCAGCGGATTGATAACGTCGAGCACATCGGAAAACTCAAACCCGTCTTCGCCGAACATATATTCGGAAAAGTCGCGCCCTTCTTGCGCGCCATCAACAAGTTGCTCACCCGGACCCGAATTTGCGAATTTGTTGCTCGCAACATCCTTGGTCAGGCCCGCAACACTGCCGGGCGAATTTTGCCGCCAATCTGCACCAATCGACATGTTTGTCCTCCTCTTGCCCCATACTTTGCAAAAGGAGTGCCAAACTGGCACATATTTAAGTTATTGTTATATATGAGAAATATTCAAATTCCGCAGACGCCATTTCTGCCTGTCGGAATCTTCTGCCGGGTACGGGACCAAAAGCGTCAATCCGTGCAGAACGTGCCGAAAATGATGGGTTCACGCGCATCGGAGCGCAGCGTACTAAAAGTACGTGAGCACCGAAGCACAGGGAAACCGCCATTTGCAGGCCGTTCGGGGCGGATTAAAACAGGTGACCCGCACGGTCTTTCTTGGTCTGAAGATAAAATGCATTATGGCCGTTGGACGGGAATTTGTGCGGCACACGTTCGGCAACCTTAACGCCCCAACCTTCAAGCCCTTTAAGCTTTTCCGGATTGTTGGTCAGCAACCGGACCGAACCAAAACCCAACTGACGCAGCATTTCAGCTGCCGGGCGATAGACCCGTTCGTCGGCATCAAAGCCAAGTTCCTCGTTGGCATCAAGCGTATCAAACCCGCGATCCTGAAGGGCATAGGCGCGCAGCTTATTGACAAGCCCGATGCCCCGCCCTTCCTGACGCAGATACAAAATAATGCCACCCTGCCCGCTTTTGGCGATTTCCGAAATCGCCCCGCGCAGTTGCGGCCCGCAATCACAGCGCAGCGACCCGATCAAATCGCCGGTAAAGCATTCCGAATGCAACCGGATCAAAACAGGCTGATCCTTGGCCGGTGCGTCAATCACGATGGCCAGATGTTCCTGACCGCCATCTTCGGGGCGAAAGGCAATCACCGTGGCATTTTCTGCATCTTCAAGCGGTACACGGGCCTGACTGACTTCGCGGAGGCTCGCGGCCGATGCATCTTCGTAGCCGTTAATGCTTTCAGATTGCAAAACGAGTAAATTCTGCGCCCGGGCCAAGTTTTCGAGCTGATCGGCCCCAACTGGCACCGTGACAACAGCGGGCAACAACCGGGCAAGCTTTGCCAACCGGATTGCCGCTGTTTCAGCCATGCTCACTGCACGCCAGTCGCCCGCAGGCAACTGATCAAGATCAAGCAACGGATTGGCGATTTCGCCCAAGCGGGCCGCATCAATCTCTGACTGCCTTTTACTGACAAAGGCAACAAACGAGTCTTGTTCGCACGCACCGCCCAGGGATCTCGCGCGCACCCGCGGCAAAATAATTGCCGGGCTTTCGGTGTTGTGGGTGATGTCACACAGGCGCTCAAACCCGGCTTGCGACAAGGGCTCGGCGGCAATCACCGCAACGCTATGGACCGCACCGTCCAAATGGCCCTGAACCAGAACAATTTCACCGCGGCGTAAATCCGCAACCGCACGCGATACTGTCACCAGATCGGTGGCCGGGATTGAATTGCTGTCATTCTGGGCCGTGGCGGCAAAGCTTTGGGTCATTGTTATCTTATCGTTAGGGGTCAGAGGCCATTTAAGCGATCACAACATCGCGATCTGGTCGTAAGGGGCTAGATAACGGGCCGTAATGATTAATATAAGCGAACAGTTCAATCGGGTTTATTCTGATGTCTCGCGAAAATCGCAGGAAGATAGACATCTTTCAAGGTTTTGTGACGCGGCCAACCAACAGATCATAGCGTTTGGTGGTTGGGATGTATTAATTAATCCGGGTCGGGCAGAGGTCAATGGGTTAAAACGAAAACAGTTTGTTCTTGAAATAGCATTATGCGACGCTCACTCCAGATATATGGCGGCGCATGAACGGATATTCCACAAAAACAATGGCGCGCCGAAGCGCCATGTCTGATCAAGAAATTGATCCGGGATCTGACAAGCAGCAAGGGATGGTGAATGTCGACAGGTAAACAGGTTCTCGTCGTTGAAGATGATGCAGCACTCAGCCAGTCTTTGACCGAGCAGCTTCGACTGCACGAGGAATTCGAATGTGTTGTTGCCAACAGTGGCAAGGATGCACTCGATGCCGCGAAAGAAGCCTATTTTGACATGATTTTGCTTGATGTCGGCCTGCCTGATATGGATGGCCGCGATGTCTGCAAACTGATGCGCCGGGCGGGCGTTAAATCCCCGATTATCATGCTAACCGGGGCCAATAGTGATTCCGACACCATCCTTGGCCTTGAATCGGGTGCCAATGATTATGTCACCAAGCCGTTCCGCCTCAATGTGCTTTTGGCGCGCATCCGCGCCCACATCCGCCAGCATGAACAAAGCGAGGACGCGGTCTTTGTCATTGGCCCCTATAGCTTCCAGCCCAGTGCAAAAATTCTGATCGAAACGGTCAGTGAAAAGAAAGTCCGCCTGACGGAAAAGGAAACCTCGATCCTGAAATTCCTGTTCCGGGCAGGCGACAAACCGGTGACCCGCGAAACCCTGCTTGATGAAGTCTGGGGCTATAACGCCGGGGTTACCACCCACACGCTTGAAACCCACGTCTATCGCCTGCGTCAGAAAATCGAAAAAGACCCGTCAAACGCGACGATTCTGGTCACCGAGCCGGGCGGTTACAAGCTGATCCCGTAAGGTTGGAATATCGCGTGATCATCGGTTTTAAAAAATCCCGCGATAAAAAGCGGGATTTTTTGTCACAAACTTGAATGTCGCACGTCTTGGATATCGCGCCGATTATCCACAGAAACCCGAAAAATCCGATTTTATCTGTAATTAACAGGAATATCGCATTTTAAACGCCATTTTTGCCAATTTTTTGGGTTAAAATGAAATTATGGCCATTTAAAACCACCTTAATTGCCAGTTAATACCCACGAGATCCGAAAATCGCTGTCCCAACCCGGACATGCGTCGCACCAAACCGAATTGCGGCCTCATAATCACCGCTCATACCCATGCTTCTGATCGCAATCCCGCGACGATCGGCAATCTTGCCCAACAATAAAAAATGCGGTGCCGGTTCTTCATCGACCGGTGGAATGCACATCAATCCCGTAATCGGCAAATTCAACTCATCGCGGCACATGGCGATAAATTCATCCGCATCGCCGGGGGCGATACCAGCCTTTTGCGGTTCTTCACCTGTATTGATCTGAATGAAAAGATCCGGGCAAGAACCGGTCGCATCACGGTGCTTTGCCAAGGCGCGCGCCAATTTTGGACGATCCACCGTCTCAATCACATCAAACAATCGGGCAGCGTCCTTGACCTTATTGGTTTGAAGCGGCCCGATCAGATGCAATTCCACATCGGGAAATTCATCGCGCAAGCCCGGCCATTTTCCCGCCGCTTCCTGCACCCGGTTTTCACCAAAAACCCGTCGTCCTTCAACCAATGCCGTGCGCACATGATCTGCTTCGTGGTTTTTTGACACACAGACCAGCGTCACCGCATCTGGATCACGATCAGCCGCCTTACAGGCGGCATTGATATTGTCCTGAATATCGCGCAGGTTCTGTGCAACATCGCTATTGCCAGATGACAGATCATGATCGCTCATGGATGATGGATCCTAATGGTTTGAAATACGCCTTACGAAATCGGGATACTATCAATGGACGCCTCCCTGTTAAAGCAGGCACACCAACTGAATTTACGCAATCGCGTTACCAATGGCCCTTTCCCACCGGTTATCCTCATGACCGATGACCAAAGACTGCCCGATCCGGTTGCGGCAATGACAAAACTGCCCCGTCACAGCATGGTGGTTTTTCGCCATTATGATCACCCTGGCCGGGCCAGCCTTGCGGCAAAACTGCGTTCGCAATGCCGCCGTCTGGGCCACCGGATGCTGATTGCCAATGACGTTGCACTGGCACTGACCCTTGGGGCCGACGGGGTGCATCTGCCCGAATATCGCATCTGGCAGTCGCCATCGATCTATCGACAAATCCCAGACGGGTTGATCGTCACATCGGCCTGTCACAGCATGCCGACAGCGCGCAAACTGTGCCTTTTACCGGCAAGATTTCGCCCCGACGGCCTGTTCATTTCCCCGGTTTTTGCCACCCAAAGTCACCCCGGCGCATCCACCATGCCGTTTGACATTGTCCAGCGTATTGCCCGCATCTGCACACATCACGACATCAGCCCGATTGGACTTGGTGGAATCAATCGCGAAAATGTTGGGAAACTGCGCGGCTCAGCCCTTGCGTCTTTGGCCGGGATCGGGTTTTCTGGGGCTTGATCACCCCCGCCGGTGCATGGAGTATCGCCCCGCAATGCCCGCAAAGCCACACCATAAGCTGCATCCTGCCCGCAAGAAATTCACCCGATTCGCATCCAAGGTGCCGTTTCAGTTCGGCCTACCCAATGTCAGCCCGACACTGGGTCAATCCTCGGACGGCAGCCCGATTTATTTCACGCGCACCACATCCTTGCTGCGCCAGCAGGCCTTGGCGACAGCACCCTCGGTCCAGATCAAGTCGGATGCCTTCCACCCCCGGGTCTTGCCCCGTGCGGCATGGTCGGAAACCGACTTTGCCAAATCCAGTGTTTTGTTTCTGATCCCCGATGATGCACTGGGCGATTGTGTTGGCATGGTGTTGTTCTTTCGCGCCTTTGCCCAAAAATACCCGGATGCAAAAATCGCTGTGCTTAACAGTGCCAGCGCATCGGATATTTTCGCCACGGTTGCCAACATCGAAATCTTCCAACTGTTCATATCGTCAAAACAGCTCGCCCGGTTTGATCACGTGATTGATCTCAGCGAAATGGAAGGCTGGGATACAATCGCCCAGATGCCGGTTAACCCCGAAGAATCCCTATGCACGGCCTTTGCCCTATCACCCATTACCCTGCCGGCGCGCCAACCAATGGCAAAGCCGGGCATGAACATCGGCATTTTGCCCATGGCCTCATCCCCCTTGCGCACCCTGCCCCCGGCATTGGTCCGCGACATCGCACAGATGCTTGGCGATGCTGGCCATAACGTCACCCTGATTTTAAACGCCTATCAGGGGGTCATGCGCGCCTATAAAGACAGCATTGCCGCCGATGAGCTTGAAAATGTCACCATCATTGACGGGTTTCCCACGATTGGCCAACTGATCGGCTTTATGGAAAAACAAGATTACGTCGTGCTGGCCGACAGCGGCCCGGCCCACATCACCAAGCTGTTTCAAACACCGGGCCTTGGGATTTACACATCCGCCGCGGCCAAGGTCCTGCAAGGCCGCCACACAAATTTACGCAACTGGCAAAGCAGCTATAGCGGCGACTTTTGCACCGCTCCCTGCGGCCTTGCCAAACTGCGTGCGACATCCAATGGCCAGATCGGCTGCATGGGCAGCCTCAAAGTGCCATTTGACCAACTGGGCGATCTTCCCACAAGCAGCAACAAAGCTTTGGCCGAAAAGCTGGTTGTCGAATCAACCGTGCCCTGTGTCTCGCATTTGCAGTCTGATCAAGATGCGATTTTTCAAATGCTGGACGAAGATTTGAAAATGCCGACGACGCCATAAGTCATCGCGTCTTAATCGGTGCAATCATCAGCATCAAGCACGTCAGGCAGACAAAAAAGAAGGAGGCGGCCAAAGCCACCTCCTTCACATCTGTCATCCAATTCCGAAGAATTAGAAGTCGAGACGCAGACCGGTTACAACGCCGTAGCCGTCATTGTCGCCGCTGATGCCGCTGGTAGCAGAATTGTTGGTGCTGTCTGCTTCCTGGTCAAACCAATAGACAGAAGATTTCCAAGTCACGCCTGCACCAAGGGTGTAAGCCATGCCGAGGTCAACCGTGCTGATATCACCGCTGTTGTCAACTTCTTCGTAACCATAGCCCAAGGACACGGTTGCTGCGTCCATCGCATAGGAAACACCAAGGTCAAACGCATCGAGGTCTTGGTTGGTAGCGTTCAGACCGTAGTCGTCTTCGGTGTGACCATAAGAACCACCAACGGTGAAGTTGCCAAAGCCAACAGTCGAACCAAGACCGTACCAGTAACCGTCTTCAGAATGTTCGCCGGTGGCAGAAAGACCAAGAGCAACACCGTTGAAGTCATGATCAAAGGCAAGTGCACCAGAAACGATGCTATCACCGCCGCCGTCTGTGCCATTGTAGCTGTTGCTACCATTGCGCTGGCTGTCGTCAGCATACGACGCACCGGCACGGAAACCACCGAAGGACGGGGTGAAGTAGCTAACGCGGTTCTGATCGCCACTCGAACGGATGGTATCGATCAAATATGCATCGACCCAGTTTGACAAATCACCATCGTTGACGCCAACCGGACCAACCGACGGTGCCCGCAGAGCCATTGAGTCAGCTGCACTGTCGTTCTTACCCATTTCGATGCGACCAAAGCCACCGTTTACGAACAGGTACTGTTCGTCAATCTGATCGCCAGAGGTTTCGCCTTCGAGCTCGATTTTGGCACCAACTTCAATGCCGTTATCAAGGGTGGTTTTGCCCGAGAAGTAAACTTCGGTATCGGACTGGAATGCATTGTTACGGCCACCTGACGGAGTGTTGTCCTGGTCAGAGAAACCAGCCCACTGTTCCATGTAACCACCAACTTCAAGCTGGATTTTTTCGGACGCCTGTGCGGAACCGGCAAAAGCAACGGCGGCGAGTGCGCTGGAAGCAAAAAGAATCTTTTTCATCGTAACCCTCGAGATAAAAATTGGTTTGAGACGAAGGGGAATGAACCGAGCGGCCCTTCGATCTGTCGAGAGCCATAAAACCCATCAAATGACCCTGGGTCAATATTAATAAATGACCATTAGTTATTTATATATCGCAATGTTGCATTTTTGTCACTCAACTGGCCGTATAGTCTATATTTTTACTGATTACTCGTCTTATTATTTCATCATACACACCTACATGATCAGGAAACCACATAAATAAGTCACATAAATAAATAATGGTCATTTAAATATGATGAAAAACATATTCCCTACAGTCGATTGAAAAATCACAGGGATTTAGCGATTGAGGGAATGATAATGCGGCATGTGTGGACGTTGTGGATGGTCTAGGACCTAGCCTCTTACCTTGGGGAAACCTGCACACACTTGAACGATTTGCCAGAACCGGTTTCACGTAAGCCATCGTTAAAAACGGTTGGAAAGCCCAACAACCCACTTATCTAGAACCCGAAACCGCGAAGAAATCTATTAGCCCGCAAAATCTTAACGTCCCACCAGCAGTTTGATCGCTTTAGGATTTGCTCAACATAGCAACAAACAAAAAAAGAAGGGGGTGGAAAATCCACCCCCTTCAACTCTTCAGCTAATCCGATAAGGATTAGAAGGAAAGAGCAAGACCGGTAACAGCGCCGTAACCTTCGTTATCGGCAACACCAGCAAGGTCACGCTCGTTCTCGAACCAGAATACCGAGGATTTCCAGCTCACACCAGCACCGAGGGTGTAAGCAAGACCCAAGTGAACATGGTCCAAAGTAGATTCGCCACGGCTCGTTACGGTGCCAGCAGCATTGGTGATGGTAGCACCACCTTCGTCTTCACCGTGGAAGTAGGTCAGGGTCACTTCAGCGGCATCCATGCTGTAGCCAACACCAAAATCATAACCGTCGGTTGCGCGGTTGGTTGCGCCAACACCAGCATTGTACTCGTCATTGGCTGCACCGTAAGAACCGCCAACAGAGAACGCACCGAAGCCAACATTGGCACCGACATGGTAGTTACGACCATCGTCCGAATCGCCTTCGGCCATACCGGAAACTTTGATCGAAACCGCATCGAAATCGCCGATATATTCAACGCCGGCTGCATAACGTGAATCGCCGCCGTTTGCCGTGTCGTTGTTTTCCGAGGTATCGTCATCGGTGTAGGAAAGACCAGCGCGGAAACCGCCAAGAACCGGGGTGTAATAGGTGACTTTCTTGGCATCGCTGTAGCCATAGATGTTGGCCTTAACGTTGCCATCAATGTCAACCCAGTTACCCAGATCGCCATCCTGTGCGTTAACCGGACCGGTCGACGGTGCGATGGTCAGCATGTCGGTCTGCGGGCCATCTTCAGCACCAAGCTTGACTTGGCCAAAGCCACCATTGACGTACAGGTACTGTTCGTCAACCATGGTGCCGGAGTTGCCGCCTTCACCTTCGAGTTCGATTTTAGCACCAACTTCGATGCCGTTATCGAGCGTGGTCGAACCCGAGAAGTGAACTTCGGTGTCAGACTGGAAAGCGTTCGGACGACCGCCAGCAGCATAATTGTCCTGATCAGCAAAACCCATCCACTGTTCCATGTAACCACCAACCGAAAGGCTGATTTTTTCGGAAGCCGAAGCCTGGCCTGCGAATGCGACAGCGACGAGTGCGCTGGAAGCAACAAGAATCTTTTTCATCTTTTCCCTCAACGTCTTTGCAAGCGTTTTACGCTACAAAAATTATTTGGACAGCTTATGCCGCCCGGTTCGAGAAGCATGGAGCCATCAAACGATCGCACCGTCAAGCAACACTGTGTCCAAAATGATACATTGATCAAACACTGTGGCACAAAAAGCACACCGGTTTTCTTTGATCACAAACCCGATCCGCCCTATATTCGCAGAAATTTTGCATCACAATGATCTTAAAGGCCGGAAATGGTGACCTTTTCTTCGTTCAAATCTTTGGTCCTTGGCGTCGGATTCGCCGTAGTATTGGCGGGCTGTTCTTCAAGCTCTGTCGATTATGACCAGTTCCCCGGATCAGCAAACTCAAACGAGCGTGTAAATGGTCGCACCATGACCCGTGCGCAGGAGAACGAACAAGGTACCATCTTTGGTGACGGTCTAAACCTGTTTGGCGGCGAGGATTCCAAGAAAGGCACCGGATCGGGCATCGGCGTAAACAGCTTCTTATGGCGTGCGACACTCGACACCCTGTCCTTTATGCCTCTTAACTCAGCCGATCCGTTTGGCGGGGTGATCATTACCGACTGGTACACGCCCGGTGAAACGCCAAATGAGCGGTTCAAGCTGACGGCTTATATCCTTGGCACAGCCCTTCGGTCGGACGCGATTAAGGTTTCGGTTTTCCGCCAAGTCAATGTCGGCCCCAATCAGTGGCAGGATGCCGTGGTCGAACCGGGTACAGTCACATCGATGGAAGACGCCATCCTCACCCGCGCCCGCCAGTTGCGAATCGATAGCGCAACCGCCGAGTAGGCTGATGGACGATACCTCTTTATATATATCGCCTGAATACAACCCCCATTCGCTGATACGCGATTGGGGGTTCTTCGTTGAACAGCAACGCCCCGATATATATGCAGCACTTTCCGGACCACTTAGCCCCCTGCGCCAGACACTTGCCGCCTCCATTACCACAATGGCAGGCGGAGAGTTTGTCGCAACCCCGACCACTTCGGGAAAAGTCACCACGGATTTTGTTGTACCAGATGCCCGAACGATGTGTCAGGAAGTCGGTCTTGATGTCCTCACCCTTGCCTTGCTGGCAGATGTCCCGCTGCACAGACCGCTTCAAATCACACAAAACGCTCTGATTGGCCATTGGCGCTGGCTGCGTCTGGTCTGGCGTACATTGGCTGATGCAAAACCCGCAACCAGATGCGTTGACACAATGCCAGCGACACCCAAAAGCACCTTTGCCACACTATATCCGGCACTGGTGGCAGGACGGAGTAACGTTGCCATCGCCAATCTTCGAACAATGTTTCAAAACCTGACAGCTCATTACGAGACAGAAAGTGTGCAAAACAGCCTCCCAGAAAGCCAGGATGCCCTTCATTCTTTCCTTGCCAATCTCACTCTGTTTTGCCCTTTTATCGGTTACGACCTATTGTGTCGCCACGGTCTGATGAAAGCTCCTTGGATAAAAGGTTCTATCGAATGAAATTGCGCGCCCTTTTCCCGGTAATCACCATGGTTGCCCTGATGTCTCTGAGTGCCTGCGGCTTTCGCCCGCTCTATGCAGAAGATCGCAGTGGACAAAGCACGACAACCGATATGTCACAGGTTGAGGTCAGCTTGATCAATGACCGTGTTGGTCAAATAACGCGCAATCTTTTGATCGAAACCCTCACACCCCGTGGTCAAGTTACCAACCCGGCCTACACATTGGATGTCAAAGTATCCGAGTCGACCAGCGAACAGGGCTTTACCAAAGACAACGAAGCGACAATTGCCGACTATTTGCTTGAAGCAACCTATCAACTAACCCGCAAGTCCGACGCCACACTGTTGCGTCAGGGCTTCGTAAGGGCACGCACTAGTTACAACATCGTCGATTCGGACTTCGCCAGCCTCGAAGCAGAAAAAGCCGCCCGTCGTGACGCCGCGCGCAATCTGGCACAGCAAATCGCCAATCAGGTTGCGGTTGGCCTGCGCGCCATTCCGTAAGGCCTCTCTGGAAGACATATCTGATCCATGAAACTCAAGGCAGCCCAGGTCGAAACCTTTCTCCGTGCGCCCGACGCCAAGGCACAGCTCGTGCTGATCTATGGCGAGGACGAAGGTCTTGTGCGCGAACGCGCAGTAAAGCTTGCCAAAACCGTGGTCGAAGACCTCAAGGATCCTTTTCGGGTAATCGAAATGGGCAGTGCCCAGCTTAAAGAAGACAGCAGCCGCCTGCGCGACGAAGCCGCCGCCATCAGCTTTGGCGGCGGACGCCGTGTCATCCGGCTCCGCGACATTGGCGATGCACAGGCACCGGCAATTGCCGACTTCCTCAAAGACCCTGCGGGTGACGCGCTGATCGTGATCGAAGCCGGCAGTTTACCATCCCGTTCCAAATTGCGTCAGGCGGTTGAAAAGGCCGGTAACGGCATGGCGCTGCCGTGCTATGCTGACAGCGGCCGCGACCTTGAAGGTCTGATCAGTGCGGTGATGGAGGATCACAAACTGCGCATTGACCGCGACGCCACCCGTTATCTGGTCGCCAATCTTGGTTCGGACCGCATGATATCGCGAAGCGAGCTTGAAAAACTCGCCCTTTATGCGCTCAAGGACGGTCAGGTCACACTGGCCGATGCGATGGATTGCGTTGGCGACAGCTCAGCCCGCCACTATGACGATGTCATTCAAGCTGTTTCGCAGGGCAATGTCGTCAATCTCGACACGGCCCTCACCCGCCTCACCGAAGAAGGCCTCAATCCGGTTGGCGCGCTTCGCATGATGCTCGGATATTTCCAGAAACTACATCTGGTTAAGGGACAGATCACCCAAGGAGCCAATACGGAACAGGCAATGAAATCCCTGCGCCCGCCGCTGTTTTTCAAGGCCGCCGATCAGTTCCGGGCCAATCTGAACAATTGGGCCGTTCCAACCTTGCAACGCGCGCTGCAAATCCTGCTCGAGGCCGAAAAAGACTGCAAAAGTGGTCTTGCCGTTCCTGAAACCATCGCGCACCGTGCCATGATCAAAATCGCCGTCGCCCGGCAAAAGCAGGCACGTCGCTAAAACATCACAGGGCCGCCTCGGCAAAAGCCTGACTTAACCTGTAAATGGCATGACTCAACACCCAGGATGCGCGACAAAAAGTGCTCGGAGCGGCTGTATAGTACCGAGTCCCCGGTTTTTAAAGCCCTTCGCTTTTCGTATGAGTCTATAACCCGGTTCAAATATCGACGCTGAGACGGTATGCCGGGCTTTAAACCCTAAAGAATGCGCTTCACTTCAACCGTAGTCCCGTTGGCCTTGGCTCTGGCTTTATCCTGCTCTTGCTTAAGCGCCTTAAGCGCGTTCATCTTGTCGCGATCAAGATCTTGCATGCGGATTTTGCGTTCCGGCTTTTTTCCGGTGCCATCGGCCACCTCCTCCAGCGCGTCTTCGCCAACCTCTTCCTGTTCGATCGGCGCATCCCCTTCGGGCTCATCATCCATGATCAGGTCGTCGTCAAGCACGTCCCCAGCCATGTCTTCAGTGCCGTGCACCGCATCAGCAATCGATTCGAGCTCAACCGTCAGCGCATCCTCATCATCATTTCCCGCACCGCTACCGGCTTCATCGTCTTCGATAAACATCGAGTCGAATTCGTTTTCATCAGAATCAGACGGATCAGCACCGGAGTCGTCACCCGCCATTTCCCCCGCCTTCCCGTGGGTCAGGCGTTGTAAAATGTCGTCAAGCTGCTCAAGCGTTTCATAGCGGATCGAAATTTTCCCCGCCGCGCCGTCAAAGTCGATATTAACCGCCAACCCCAACATGTTGCTAAGGTCGCGCTCCAAAGACACTGTATCTGGGTCTTTATCGGCAGAACGCCCCCCTGATGACTTCTTCGGACGGGCTGTTTTCCCGCCGTCGGTTTTCACCAGTTTTTCCGTCTGGCGGACGTTCAAACCTTTTTTGACAATTTGGGTTGCCAACTCAACCGCATTCTCAGCACCCAGCAAAGCACGCGCATGACCCGCACTTAAAACCTTGTCTGACAGCATCTGCTTGATCGGTGCAGCAAGCGCCAGAAGACGCAAGCTGTTGGCAATATGGCTTCGGCTTTTGCCCAGCGCCTGACCCAGCGCTTCCTGCGTATGGGCAAACTCGCTCATCAGGCGGTTATAGCCCTCAGCTTCTTCCAGCGGCGAAAGATCCTGACGCTGCAGGTTTTCAATCAGGGCAATTTCAGCGGTTTCACGGTCATCAAAGTCGCGCACCAATACTGGCACTTCATGCAGCTGGGCACGCTGTGCGGCGCGCCAGCGCCGTTCGCCAGCAATGATTTCATAGGTGGTTTCACCGGTTGACGACGCGCGGACGAGAATCGGCTGGATAATACCCTTCTCGCGGATTGAGGCCGCGAGGTCATCGATTGCTTCATCGTCAAAATTACTGCGCGGCTGGAACGGCGACGGCTTCAGATCGGTAATCGCAATATGCTGCGTCGTGCCACCCGGCCCCGGGTGTGCGACCGCCGCGTCGGCATTGGCGGCAACGGCAACCCCGACATCCTCGTCTTCTTCACCCAGAAGGGCCGACAGCCCGCGACCCAACCCACGTTTTTTTGCTTCGCTCATGCTTTCACCCCTTCACGTTTCAAGACTTCACTGGCGAGATTAAGATAGGCCCGTGAACCGGGGCATTTCATATCGTAAACCAGAACCGGCGTGCCGTGACTTGGAGCTTCCGATACCCGGACATTGCGCGGAATCACGGTGCGATAAACCACATCGCCAAAATAATCACGTACATCATTGGCAACCTGTGCAGACAGGTTATTACGCTTGTCATACATGGTCAGAACAATGCCCTGAATCTCAAGATCCGGGTTAAACGCCTTTTTGACCCGCTTGATCGTACGTACCAGATGACTGATGCCTTCAAGTGCAAAGAACTCACACTGCAATGGCACCAAAACTGCGTCAGACGCCACCAGTGCATTCAGGGTCAAAAGCCCCAAAGACGGCGGACAATCAATCAGCACGTAATCAACGTCATGCGGCAACCGGGCCAGTGATTCTTTAAGCTGGGTTTCGCGCCGCTCGAAATCAACCAGCTCAATCTCCGCCCCCGTCAAATCCATGCCCGCGGGCACAATGCTCAGACGCGGGATCGGCGTATCAATCCGCGCTTCTTCAAGGGTCTTGCCGTTGATCAACACGTCATAGGAACTGATCTGACGATCCGACGGTCGCAAGCCAAGACCGGTGCTGGCATTGCCCTGCGGGTCAAGATCAACAATCAAAACCCGCTGGTTCACCGCCGCCAGGGCAGTCGCCAGATTAATCGTCGTCGTTGTCTTACCAACCCCACCCTTTTGATTGGCCACCGAAATGATGCGCGGGCGATGTCCGTCACCCTTGGCTTTGGTCGAAAGCGGCAAGTCAATTACGTCGGTCACCGGCTTACTCCTTTTAAGATCATCACAACGCCGTCCGGATCGACCAGGCTGGCATGCGTGGTTACATCAAATGTCCAACCAGCGTCGCGTGCGTCCGCCAGTTCATCCTCAAAGGCACGTCCTTTTAGCAACACATAATGGCCACCCGGCTTCAGGTGTCTTTGGCCAAACTCCAGCAGCTTTGGCAATGGTGCGAAAGCACGTGCCGTCACCACATCGGCTTCGCACGGCTGGGCCGCTTCGATTCGCTCGCGGGCAATCTTGGTCTGCCCAAGAACACCACACACCCGTGCTGCTTCCATCAGAAAGACGGTTTTCTTGGTGTTGGATTCCATCATCGTGATATCGCCTGCCCCTAGTATGGCAAGGACAATGCCGGGGAAACCAGCGCCAGACCCAAAATCGACGATTTTACCAGTGGTCGCGACGTCCTGAAGATGCGGCCAAAGCTGCGCAGAATCCTGTAAATGACGTCCCCAAACGTCTTCTGCTGTGCTGGCGCCGACAATATTAATCCGCGGCTGCCACTTCACAACGAGGTCTGCATACTGGCTCAAGCGGTCCAATGTTTCACGTGAAACACTCAAATCGCGCTCAAACCATGTTTTTACGGGTTCGGAAATGGATTGCATAAACGATTTATACGCCGCGTTTTCAAAACACGCCAGCTTTGACTTCACATTGACGCATCTTTTTATCTCCCAGAGCAGCGAAAATAGATCAATTTTTGCCAAAATGTTTCACGTGAAACATTGAAAAAGATGTTTTTCGTCAGAAAAATGCATCGGCTTACTTCCTCATGAGCCTGCGCTCGCGGGCACGCATCTGAATATCGAGACACCTACCCTTTACCTCTTGGTCGCTGGGTTGGTCGCTGGGTTGGTGATCGATTCTTGGCGTTTGGTGGCGCGGCTTGATCTTATTGAAAGATACCTTACTTCCTTCGGATGACTTCGCCCCCTCTCCATCAAAGGTTACCCCATAAGGACGCAGATACGGCTTGGCGCTTTAGGTGTGATGTTCGGTTGCACTGACCTAAACGAAAACAGCCCGATCGGAGTGAACCGACCGGGCTGTTGATCTTTGTCGATGGCGCGAATTTTGTCAGAGGCGACAGGTTGCCTCGCGCGCCTACGCATCTATCGGCCTTGAGGCTTTATGCGCTGCGGGCGTTTTTGACCTGATGCTTGTGACTTTTGATATGACCCAACAGGGCGGTGACCGCCGCCGGGGTTACACCGGGAATGCGCGATGCGGCACCGATGGTTTCCGGCTGAATTTCTTTCAGCTTAATGCGAATTTCCGCCGAAAGACCACCGACCTTATCGAAATCAAGACCGCGTGGCAGGCGCAATTCTTCGTCCCGGCGGAAGGCCGCAATGTCGGCCGACTGACGGTCAAGGTAGCCTTTATATTGCGCGTCAATCGCCACCTGTTCTTTGATCGCCGGATCAATCGTCGCAAGCTGCGGCCAAACCTGTGTCAGGGTATCAAAGTCGATATCAGGATAAGCCAGCAGGTCATAGGCACTGCGGCGCACGCCATCAAGATTGATTTTGATGCCAAATTTCACCAGCGTATTGGGTGTTTCGGCCAAGCTGGACACATCACTCTTAGCAGCCTGAAGGGCAGCTTTTTTATCGCCCCAAACCTGTTCTCGGGTCGATGCAACACAACCGATTTCAAGCCCGCGATCCGTCAAACGCTGATCGGCGTTATCGGCGCGCAGCATCAACCGGTATTCGGCGCGCGAGGTAAACATGCGATAGGGTTCGCGCGTCCCCTGCGTCACCAGATCATCAATCATCACCCCGATATAGGCGTCCGCCCGATCCAGCCGGAATTCACGTTCGCTGCCATCACATAACAGGGCAGCGTTGACCCCAGCGACAAGCCCCTGCCCGGCGGCTTCTTCATAGCCGGTCGTGCCATTGATCTGCCCGGCAAAGAACAGCCCGGCGATTTTTTTGGTTTCCAGCGTATGGCGCAATTCACGCGGATCAACGAAATCATACTCCACGGCATAACCGGGGCGGAAGATTTCGACCTTTTCCAGACCCGGAATGGTCACCAGCATGGCGAGCTGAACGTCCTCCGGCAATGAGGTTGAAATGCCATTCGGATAGACGGTCGGATCATCCAAGCCTTCGGGCTCAAGGAAAATCTGGTGCTGGTTTTTCTCGGCAAAACGCACGACCTTGTCTTCAATCGACGGGCAATAGCGCGGGCCGCTGCTGTTGATCTGGCCACTATACATTGGTGCGCGGTGCAGGTTGGCACGAATGATTTCGTGGGTGGCTTCCGTCGTCCAGGTCAAATGACACGGGATTTGCGGCACGGTGATTTCAGAAGTCAGGAAGGAAAACGGATCGGGCGGTGTGTCGCCCGGCTGTTCCTGCAGGCTGGCCCAATCAATGGTCCGGCCATCAAGGCGCGCCGGTGTTCCGGTTTTAAGACGGCCCAGTTTGAAGTCGTATTTTTCCAGCGTCTCGGAAAGCCCCATCGAAGGTGCATCACCAATGCGCCCCGCCGGCGTGGTTTTTTCACCGATATGAATAAGCCCGCGTAAGAATGTGCCGGTGGTCAGAACGACTGCGCCCGCATGATAGCTGCTGCCATCGCCAGTGATCACACCCGCAACGCGATGGTTCTCATCAATGATCAGATCCTCAACACCGCCTTCAAGGATGGTGAGGTTTTCTTGCTCAGCCAAGATATCCTGCACCGCCTGGCGATACAGTTTGCGGTCGGCCTGCGCACGCGGTCCGCGTACGGCCGGGCCCTTGGAACGATTGAGCATACGGAACTGAATACCAGCGCGGTCAATGGCACGTCCCATCACCCCGTCCAGCGCATCAACTTCGCGGACCATATGCCCCTTGCCCAGACCACCGATGGCCGGGTTACACGACATTTCCCCGATGCGATCGGCACGGTGCGTGACCAGTGCGGTGTTGGCCCCCATGCGGGCAGCGGCAGCCGCGGCTTCGCAACCGGCATGGCCTCCGCCAACCACAATCACATCAAAACGGTTCTGCTGCTCAGTCTGAGACATCGACTTCCTCATTCCATCCCCCGCCGTCGTTTTGCGGGATCGAACCTTTTAGGGGTTCTAAACGTCAAACACGCGTCATCGGAACAGCCGATGTTTCACGTGAAACACTTTCTGGTAATCCTATTTGCCGATACAGAAGTCGCCGAAAATAATATCGAGCAAGTCTTCTACATCGACACGTCCGGTAATCTTGCCGATTTCCCGCACCGCGAGGCGTACATCCTCAGCAGCAAGTTCGGCGATATCGGTCTTCATTCCGCGATCCAGATGGTCGCTGGCACTTTCAAGTGCCCGGCGGTGCCGCAACCGTGTCAGGGGTACGGGACCGGCAAAATCGAGCCCTTCTTTTACGCGAGTCTCCAGCAGTTGCAAGAGGCTTTCCATCCCCTGCCCGGTCATGGCCGATATGGGCAAAACGGGAAGCTCCAGCTTGGCCCCGCCCGCAGACGCGCCGTTCCAGACCTTGGGAATATCGGCGCTGCCAAGATCATCGACCTTGTTGATCAGCAATATGGTACTGCCATCAATCAAACGGGCGGCTTCGGGATCAATGGTCGGCCAGTCGTCGCGGTCAATCACCACAAGGCGCAAATCGGCATTATCGGCCCGCGCCGTCGCACGGCGCACGCCTTCGGTTTCAATCACATCACCGCTTTCGCGAAGCCCGGCGGTATCAACCATGGTGACCGGGAACCCACCCAGATCAAGATGGACTTCGATCATGTCGCGCGTCGTCCCGGCAATTTCCGACACAATGGCGGCATCGCGCTGGGCCAGGCGGTTAAGCAAGCTTGATTTCCCGGCATTGGGCGCGCCAAGGATGACAATCTGGAACCCTTCGCGCAGACGTTCCCCCCGGCGATTATCGGCCAGATGGTTGGTCATTGCGTCGCCCACCGCAATCAAATCACCGCGCACCACCGGCACAATGCCATCGGGCAAATCTTCGTCGGGGAAATCAATATCGGCCTCAATATGGGCCAAGGCCTTCATCAGGCGTGCGCGCCAATCTTCATACAGCGCGCCCAACTCCCCGGCCATCTGGCGCACGGCCTGACGGCGCTGGGCGGCGGTTTCCGCATCGATCAAATCGGCAATGCCTTCGGCCGCGGTCAAATCCATCTTGCCGTTTTCAAAGGCGCGCTTGGTATACTCGCCCGGCTCGGCAATCCGCAGGCCCGGTTGGCGCGACAGGCATTCCAGCACCCCGTCAATCACGGCCCGCCCACCGTGGGTATGAAGCTCCACCACATCTTCGCCGGTAAAGCTGGCCGGACCGGCAAAATAGATCGCCACCGCATCATCAAGCCGTTCGCCGCTTTGCGGGTCGCGGATCGGCGCATAGACCGCATGGCGCGGTTTGGGCAGGTGATCACGTCCCAGCAACGCACAGAGCGTCTGGCCCGCCGCAGGACCCGAAAGACGGATGACGGCAACGCCGGCACGTCCGGCCCCGGATGACAGGGCAAAAATGGTGTTTTGGTGTGCAATCATCGTCTGTCCGTCGTTTTGGCTGTGGCAACCGCTGCGGCCTGCGTGATGGCATGGCAACGCGATCAGTCAATCTGTGCTGTCGATATCGGTCAGACAGACCGAAAGGTCAACATATCGCTTTAAATACCAACAGGTCTTTAAGGCCGGAACAGAAGAATAAAAAGGATTTCCCCCGTCACCCGTCATGACCGCGAAGGCGGGTATCCAGACCGCGTTCTCATAGGCCCGAAGACAAGCGGTCGGCGCTTGCAGCACCATGGACTCCCGCCTACGCGGGAGTGACGGTTTGAGATGATGGCTGCTCAGGAGTCACGACACAGCAATCGGTGTCGGAAAATTTAGCGGTCAAAACCTTAGAAACCCGGGACCGTGACGTCGTCAGGATCGTCATTGATCCACCGCAAGCCGCAACCGTTCGACCACCTGCCCACCGACAAGGTGGTCGTTGAGGATGGTGTCGATGTCTTCCATGCTGTCATAGCGATACCAGATGCCTTCAGGGTAAATCACCATCACCGGCCCCAATTCGCAGCGATCAAGGCACCCGGCGGTGTTGATCCGCGTCATCGGCAGGCCCAGTTCCCTGGCCCGCACCTTCATATAATTGCGCAGTTTGGTGGCACCCTTGGAGTTGCAACATCCGCGCTCATGCCCGCTTGGGCGTTCGTTCTGACAGACAAACACATGTGCCTGATAGTAATGGTCGCTCAACAATTCAGTCCTTATCGCTTTTTTTGCCCGGTTTTCCGCCCTGCCCGGTTTGTCCGGCGGCGTTGAACTGGCCCCAGAATGCCTTTTGCATCTGATCCCAGTTCTGCATGCCCTGAGGCAGCCAGGTATTGACCATGGTTTCGGGGTCCATCGCCGCAAGATTGGCTTTCATGCGGTCTTCGATTTCTTTCATCATCGCCTGTTGCATCGGCTGAACATCTGGCAAGCCAAAGAAGGTGCGCAGTTCTTCCGGGCTGCAATCTATATCGACGGTTACTTTCATCGCCCCGATCTCCTTGTTCTTTTCTGTTATCTGGTCGCAATCATTATGACTTGCCCTAGCGGCATCTCAATCATAATCGGGCATAACCGGGCATAATCAGCAAATCCGCGCCGCAAAAACCACTTTATCGGGTCACCCGACAAAGAATTACCGCCGTTGGCCTTTAAGTATGATGGTTCTACCCTTAGGATAAACACCATAACAAAGAGTTACGGATCATGAACGCCACCTGATTCGCACCTGCCCACCAAACGCCCGCCACCCGATTGGCGGCACAGGAAATGACATGGATCTCGCGACAAACAATCTTGGATCAGAAACCAGCCCCTATCTGCGCCAGCACGCAGATAACCCGGTGCACTGGCAACCCTGGAACACGGAGGTTCTGGCTGCGGCCAAGGCCGCCAACAAGCCGATCCTTTTGTCTGTCGGCTATGCGGCGTGTCACTGGTGCCATGTCATGGCCTATGAAAGTTTCGAAGATGACGACATGGCCGGGCTGATGAATGAGTTGTTCGTCAACATCAAGCTTGACCGTGAAGAACGCCCCGATCTGGATGCGGTGTATCAAAATGCGCTGGCGTTACTCGGTCAACAGGGCGGCTGGCCGCTGACCATGTTTTTGACCCCGGATGGGGAGCCGTTCTGGGGCGGGACGTATTTTCCCAAAACCGCGCGTTATGGCCGCCCCGGATTTGACGAAGTCCTTAAAACAATCGCCAAGCTTTATGCCGAAAAGCCCGAAGATATCCGCCACAACGTCACGCAGATTTCGGGCGCACTTCAAAAAATGAACAGCGGTGCCAATGGGGCCGTCCCGAGCTTGGAAATGATTGATCGTTGCGGGCATGGCTGTTTGCAGATCATGGATGCGAAAAATGGCGGCACAACCGGTGCGCCGAAATTCCCGCAGCCCAGTTTGTTGTCGCTGATTTGGCGGACCGGGGTGCGCAGCGACGATGATGAGCTTAAACGCATCGTCAAACACAGCCTTGATCGCATGTGTCAGGGCGGCATTTATGATCATCTGGGCGGCGGGTTTGCCCGCTATGCGGTGGATGACCAATGGCTGGTGCCGCATTTTGAAAAGATGCTTTATGACAATGCGCAGCTGATTGATCTTTTGTGCGATGTCTGGCGGGTCGATGCCAATCCGCTTTATGCCAAGCGTGTGGAAGAAACCATCACCTGGATCTTGCGCGAAATGCGCATTACCGGCGG
Organism: Thalassospira lucentensis MCCC 1A00383 = DSM 14000; assembly: GCF_000421265.1. Lineage (GTDB taxonomy): Bacteria > Pseudomonadota > Alphaproteobacteria > Rhodospirillales > Thalassospiraceae > Thalassospira > Thalassospira lucentensis. The sequence goes on from NZ_ATWN01000010.1 coordinate 36,947, forward strand.
CGCCTTTACCGCCAGCCTTGATGCCGACAGCGAAGGCGTTGAAGGCAAGTTCTATGTCTGGACAGAGGCCGAAATTGACGCGCTTTTGGGCGATGACGCCGATCTGTTCAAGAAATTCTATGACGTGTCAAAAGGCGGCAACTGGGAAGGCAATACCATCCTTAACCGCACCCAGTCGGGCTTGGGCCTTGCCGATGAGGCGACCGAGGAAAAACTGGCGAACCTGCGCCAAATATTGCTGACCGAACGCGCCAGCCGCATCCGTCCGGGCTGGGATGACAAGGCCCTGACCGACTGGAACGCGATGACAATTGCCGCCATGGCCGAAGCCGCCATGACGTTCAAGCGCGCTGATTGGCTGGATTACGCCAAGCTGGCCTATAATTTCGTCACCAATACCCTGATGAAAAATGACCGGTTCCTGCACAGTTACCGCGATGGTAAAGCCCAGCATACCGGGATGCTTGAAGACTACGCCCATATGATCCGGGCTGCTTTGCGCCTGTTTGAATGCTTTGGCGAGGATGCCTATCTGCGTGAGGCGGTTGCATGGTCTGACACGGTTGAAACCCTGTTTGCTGATGCCAAGGGCGGCTATTTCCAGTCGGCATCGGATGCCACGGACCTGATTGTCCGTCAGAAACCGCATATGGATAACGCAGTCCCGTCGGGCAATGCGATTATGGCGCAGAATTTGGCCAAGCTCTATGCGCTGACCGGGGATACGACCTATCGCGACCGCACGGAAATCACGCTTTCGGCCTTTGGCGGGCGTTTGACCGAACAATTCCCCAATATGCCGGGATTGCTTCTGGCCGCGGAAATGCTGCAAAACCCGGTGCAGATTGTCCTGATTGCCAAGGACCGCAGCCAGATTTATCTTGAGATGCGCCGTGCGATCTTTGCCGCCTATCTGCCCAACCGGGCGATCACCATCCTGTCAGAAGCCGATACCCTGCCCGCGGGTCACCCGGCATCTGGCAAAACCGCGATTGATGGCAAGGAAACCGCCTATGTCTGTCAGTGGCCGGTTTGCTCTGCGCCGGTGACAAGTGTAGACGCGCTGACCAAATTGCTTACCGATTTGCCGTCCAAGGCGGCATAAGGCCCCAACAGGCTGCGTTAACGGGTGAAGATGGAGCGGAGGACTTGAAACCGCAATCGCGCTATATCGCGCTCTATCTCACCCGCAATGCCGCCCACCACTGCACCACCGCACTACCCCCCATTGCCGCACCTGACCGCTTTTAAAAAGACCCGCTTTCAACAGGATGACACGCCATGCCCCAGATTTCGATCAACAGCCCTGTCGGGGCGCTGACACTTTTTGAATTTGACGACAAGATCGTTGCGCTGGAATGGGGCTATGTCGAGGACATGGAAACAAGCCCGGTTTTGGAAGAAGCCAAAAAGCAGCTTGCCGACTATTTTGCTGGCAAACGCACTGATTTTGACCTGCCGCTGGATGCCGATGGTACCGATTTCCAAAAGGCGGTCTGGGATGCCATGCGCAAAATTCCAGCGGGTACAACCGCGACCTATAAGGAACTGGCCGAAGCCGCCGGATCGCCAAAGGCATTTCAGTCAGTTGGATCGGCCTGTGGTGATAACCCGATACCGATCATCATCCCGTGTCATCGGGTTTTGGCATCGGGTGACAAGCCAGGCGGCTATTCCGGCGATGGCGGGCTTGAAACCAAGCGCATGCTTCTTAAGATCGAAGGTGTCGAGCTCTCGCTGCCTGGTGATCAGGCTAACTTGTTTTAGAGATCTGCACTCATAAATAACGATCCGAGAGTTTTCTTACCTATTGACGTCATTATTGATTGCATTTTTTCAACCTTTGCGATAATAAGATTGTTCTGTTTTAAATTTATGCGCACTTCTACGGTGCGTGTACTGAGCCGAAAATAGTGACCAGCCGTGCATGCCTTTTTTCCAATGTTGTTGAAAATCCACATTGAATCAGGAGAAAGACCAATGCCATTGATTAAACTCGAACCGAAAAAATCCGTTCCGCTCAGCGAATGCAAAGACCGTGATCCGATGGCGGAAACAACGATCTCCAACAAAACCGATAAAACCGCAAAGTATGTGATCAGCTATGATTCCATGCCACTTTCGGTACAAAATACCCTGAACGCGCACCAGTCGGTAACGATGTGCTCACCAGCAGGCTCAATACTAAATGACGGTGATGTTGAACTGATCGTCGAAACACCCGGACTGTAACCTTCTCGAAAATCGATAAAACTTTTGGGATATAGCCCGAACAAATTTGGCTAACAGATATCAGCTGCTTATAACGAGTAAGCATAGCCGATGCCTGTTGGCCATTTTGCCACTTGCGGTTGTAATTTTTCGACACGCCAAGTCAGTTTGGTAAACACTTTTCTCCTTACGTCTATTCTCAACAATAGCAAACGGCCTGTAATTTATTGCCATCGGGATCACGGACGTAGGCCGCGTAGTAATTCGGGCCGTAATGGCTGCGCAATCCCGGTGGGCCTTCGTCCATGCCACCATTTTGCATGGCGGCGGCGTGAAAGGCATCGACCTGTTGGCGGGTGTCGGCGGTAAAGGCGACATGGGTGCCATTGCCCCAAGTCGCCGGGCGACCATCCTCGGGCGTATAGATATAAATGGTCGGCATTTGCCCATTACGGTCATACGCCAGAGGCTTTTCAGCGGGCTTTGGCACGCGTTTAAAGCCGATGGCCCCCAGAGCGGCGTCATAAAAGGCTTTAGAACGCGATTTATCGTTTGTTCCCAATGTGATGTGACTGATCACAGACATCATAAAACTCCCCGTTAAAGACCAAATTACGCCCGAAAACGCATAGACTTCTGCTCATCAAGAGCAAAGCCGTTGTAAAGAAGCTTAGCAGAAGCTCATGACAGGATGAGTCAGGAGCCCGCAAGAAGCCACCGACATTTTCAGTCGTCCGGCGCGAGCCCCTTGTCCTCTGCATCACTGCACAACAGTTCGGCGTAATCCCCTGCTGCAAAACACCAAGTTCTGACCTACACTCCTGCCATTGACGCAACAGACGTTCACAGAACGCGAACAAATAACGGGAGGTCTTAAATGACCAAAGCATTCCGCTTTCATGAGGCCGGCGGCAGTGATGTGCTGCGCTTTGAAGACGTCGAGGTTGGCGCACCGGGCGAAGGTGAAGTCCGCCTGGCGCAAAAGGCCGTTGGCCTGAACTATATCGATATTTATTTCCGTTCCGGGGTCTATCCGGCCCCGTCCCTGCCATCCGGGCTAGGGCTTGAGGGGGCTGGCGTGATTGAGGCGGTTGGTGCCGGGGTTACGGACTTGGCCGTTGGGGATCGGGTGGCTTATGCCGCACAGCCGCTGGGTGCCTATGCCGAGGCCCGCGTCATGCCGGCCAAGGGGCTGGTCAAAATTCCCGATGATGTCAGTTTTGAACTGGCCGCGGCCGCCATGCTGCAAGGCATGACCGCACAGTACCTTTTGCGCCGGACCTACACCGTTAAAAAGGGTGACACCATCCTGATCCATGCCGCCGCAGGCGGTGTTGGCCAGATTGTCTGTCAGTGGGCCAAGCATCTGGGTGCGACCGTGATTGGCACAGTTGGATCGCCCGAGAAGGCCGAGATTGCCAAGGCAAAGGGCTGCGATTACCCGATCCTGTACCGTGACGAGGTCGTGTCCGAACGGGTGATGGAAATCACCAAGGGTCAAGGCGTTGAAGTTGTTTACGATTCGGTCGGGAAAGACACGTTCGATGATTCGCTTAAATGCCTGAAACGGCTGGGCATGATGGTTACTTTTGGTCAGTCATCCGGGCCTGTCCCACCCGTGCCGATCAAGGCGCTGGCTCCCGGTGCCTATTTCCTGACCCGACCCAGCATCTTCCACTATACCGCGACCCGCGAAGAATTGCTGGCCACGGCCAATGATCTGTTTGATGTGCTGAAATCCGGGGCGGTCAAAATCGACATTACCGCGACCTATCCGTTGGCAGATGCCAAGCAGGCCCATGATGATCTCGAAGGCCGTAAAACCAACGGATCGATTGTCTTTACAGTATAAAATACCTACCTAAGATAAATTATATAATCTTAGATTTAAATAAAGGCAGAGGCTGGATTAAACTCCGGCTTCTGCCTTTTGTTGTTCTTCGGGGGTGTGGAAGGCCCGGACATCGCGTGCAATGGCGTCAAAGCGTTCTGACAGATTATCACTGACCACACGGCACGGGGCGACAACCGCCTCGGCCCAAGTGACATAGGCAAGGATTTGGTCCTCGTCCCAGCCAATCGGGGTGTCGGTCAACATCGCCCCGACATTGGCGACCTTATCGGCAAGGCGGACCAGTTTGGCCGCCTCGGTCAGGTCGGGGGCAGTTTCGATCTGCTGTGCTTTACGCTCATCACGCGGCAAGGCCTTGTCATCGCTGACTTCCAGCACGATATCGGCGACCGTATCATTGAAACAGGCGGCAATTTCATCGCGGGTCGCGCCGCAATCTTCGATCACGTCATGCAGGATGGCGGCACAGAGGATGTCTTCATGCGTGTGTGGTTCGCATTCGACAATCAGGCGCGAAACCTCAATCGGGTGGTTGATATAGGGTTCTTCTGCCGGGCCTTTGCGCCGCTGATCGCGGTGCGCGCGGGCGGCAAAATCAACAGATTTGAGTAAAAGCTGCATCAAGCTCGCAACCGTCGTGAATGAAGACCATCAGAATCACATGGCTGTTGGCGGGTTTCAAGCATTGATCCCCTATCGCATCGGAAAATCAATTCCTACATAGGGATTGTGCCCCGGTTCACCAACGTCCCGACCAAGGAGGCCCGCCATGTCCCATGCCATGCAACTGAAATTGACCTTGCGCAATGGCAATACCAAACAGGCACTTAGTCTGACCAGTCTGGCGCCCCAAACCGGCTGGGACAGTGCCCCACCCCATCATTTAGCCGGTGGAGACAGCGCGACCTGCATGATTGAAACCAGTGATGAGCTGGCGATTACCCTGTGCTATGGCCCGCACCATATCGGCATTCGTCTGGGCGATGGTAAACTTAGCATCGATCCCGGCGATGCGATGGTCGAGCAGCAACGGCTGGACGGATATGGTGCCGAGGTGGCACTGGTGCTGATGTAAAGCCTGTCTGGGTTCAGAACCTAATTGCGCAAATCGCGCAGGCCATCAATCAAAAGACGTCCGCCAATCACCCCGAAAACCGCACCGAACAGGCCATCAATTGTTCGGAAAAACCGTTGATAGGCCCGAACGGCAACGCCGGTCGAAAACAGCACGGCATAGGTGCCATAAATCATCATTGCCGATATCGCCGCCATCCCCCCAATCAGAACCAATGCGGCGTGTGCCCCGTGTGTTGTGGCCAGAAACATCGATACCGCTACCCACATCAGTGCTGCCTTGGGATTGGTCAACACCACCAGAAGTCCGGTGCGATAGGCATCAAGACCCGACCTCTGCGCGGTTTGACCGGCAGATACCCCCTGTTGCAGGCCATTTCTGTGTTTCAGGCAGGCCCGCAAGGATTTCAGGGCAAGATACAGAAAATAGGCCCCGCCAAGCAGCTTCATCGCGGTCAATGTTTGCGGGAAAGCATCAATGACGGCACCGATGCCAAAGGCAAACAGCACCGACCATATGAACACGCCCGTCGCAATGCCCACCGCACTCAGCAAACCGGGCCGCCGCCCACCTGACAGCGCAGCAGAAGACACCGCCATCATGTTCGGCCCCGGCGATATCTGCGCCAGCGCAATACCAAACATGACCGTGGCAATTTCGACACCATTCATCCGTTAACTCCTACGTCCTGAGCCTGAGCCTGAGCCTGAGCCTGAGCCTAGATAGCAGTATGATCGCGGGAAAGCAGAATTCAAGCCATACTGTTTCATGTGAAACAATGACCATCCTATGCGTCAGCCAACAAAAAAACGGGGCCCGAAAGGCCCCGTTTAATCATCAGACGATTGTCACATAGCGGTTTAGAACCAAAGGGTTGGCCTAGCCGTTCATGGAATCGAAGAAATCGTCGTTGCTTTTGGTTGTTTTGAGCTTGCCCAAAAGGAATTCCATCGCGTCCTGCGGCCCCATCGGGTTGAGGATACGGCGCAGAACCCACATTTTCGACAGCACCGATTTGTCGACCAGCAGTTCTTCCTTACGGGTACCCGATTTAAGGATATCAATCGACGGGAAGATACGTTTGTCAGACAGTTTACGATCCAGGATAAGCTCGGAGTTACCGGTCCCTTTGAATTCTTCAAAGATGACCTCATCCATGCGCGAGCCGGTATCGATCAGGGCGGTCGCAATGATGGTCAGCGAGCCGCCTTCTTCGATGTTACGGGCCGCACCAAAGAAGCGTTTTGGACGTTGCAGCGCGTTGGCATCAACACCCCCGGTCAGCACCTTGCCCGAGCTTGGCACGACGGTGTTATACGCACGCGCCAGACGGGTAATCGAATCGAGCAGAATGACGACATCATGCTTGTGTTCAACGAGGCGTTTGGCCTTTTCAAGCACCATTTCGGTGACCTGAACGTGGCGCTGTGCCGGTTCATCGAAGGTCGAGCTGATGACTTCACCTTTGACCGAGCGGTCCATGTCGGTGACTTCTTCGGGGCGTTCATCAATCAGAAGAACGATCAAATAAGCTTCCGGATGGTTTTCCTCGATCGCGTGCGCAATATTTTGCAGCATCACGGTCTTACCGGTCCGGGGCGGTGCCACGATCAGGGCACGCTGACCTTTACCAAGCGGAGCAACAAGTTCGATCACCCGGTTGGTGGTGTCCTTGTTGCCTTCCTGATCGATATTACGCTCCATCTTGAGCGGCTCGTCAGGATACAGCGGGGTCAGGTTATCAAAGTTAACGCGCTGACGGACTTTTTCGGGCGCGTCAAAGTTGACCTTGTCGACTTTGAGCAGTGCGAAATACCGTTCGCCTTCTTTGGGCGAGCGGATCTGGCCTTCCACCGTGTCACCGGTGCGCAAGCTAAAGCGGCGCACCTGACTGGGGGAGACGTAAATATCGTCGGGTCCGGCAAGGTAGTTTGCCTCGGGGCTCCGCAAAAAGCCAAAGCCATCCGGCAGCACTTCAAGAACACCCAGACCAAAAATGGCGTGGTCGTTCTCGGCCAACTGTTTGAGAATGGCGAACATCAACTCCTGCTTACGGAGCGTGCTGGCATTTTCGATTTCAAGTTCATCGGACAGAGCAAGCAGCTCGGTCGGTGATTTCTTTTTAAGGTCTTGAAGATGCATATGTGCGTTTAATGATCTGTGGTTGCCGGAAGGGCGAAGACGTCAATGGGATAGGATAGGATGTGCGGTTGACCGTCGGGCAAGGCACTCAGACAAATGCTGGGGCGTGCGGACGGTTCGAAACCTTGTAGTTGCATAAAGGCAGGGTTTTTTCATGTTTCTGGATCGAAACACCCCCGATTGATAACCGCGATAATCACAATAGTCAAACCGTGTTTCGCGCCATGTTGCTATTTTAGTGCCTCTGATGCACAAAAAACACGATTCTGTAACCAACTTGCGGTTTTAGGGTCATAAAACGTGTCAAAATCCCTCAACCAGAACAGTAAATTTGTCCGACAGTTGATCTGGCTGCTTGGTCCGGCATCGGATCGGTTTGGGTTTGCCTGCCCTAAAGCCCTTAGGATGGTCGTTCGCGGACAATGTCGAGCATGCGCGACAGCTGATCGTCACTGAGACCTGCGATCCGTTCAGATAAAAGATTGGCAAGTTCGGTGGCTTCGGGTTCCAGCCCGGCGGTATCGACGGTGATTTTCGGGTGCGAAAGCTGGGCCAGACGTTTGATATCGTCGACTTCATCCCAGACCAGATTGAAATAGCCACAAATCTGTTGCACCAGACCGGGGCTGGGCCGGCCACGATGGCCGTGTTCAAGGGCGGACAAATAAGCCGATGAGAGCTGCAATGCGCTTGCCATGTCGGTCAGGGTGACATCGTTGCGGGCCCGTAATTCCCTGATGCGGTTGCCAAAAGGTGTCACGGGCGTCTCCGTTTCAACAATACATAAAAGGCCCCGGCCCCGCCGTGCTGAATCTGGGCTTGATGGATGGCAAGAATGCGGGTGCGCAAGCGCGGGGCGCTCAGCCATTGCGGGGTACGTGACCGCAAAAGCCCGGTCCGGCCATATTCATCGGGGCGCGATCCCTTACCCGTGATCACCAGCACACAGCGTTTTCCCGCCCGCCAGCTGTCTTCGATAAAGGAATTGAGCGCATTATGGGCGACTTCCTGCGTCATGCCATGCAGATCGATGCGGCCATCGATGCTCATTTTGCCTTTTTGGAACTTATTGGCGGTGGAGCGGTCAATCCCGTCGGTTACACCGGGTTTGAGGTCTTCAAGCTTACGGTTTTTAACCTGCGGGCCGCGATCAGCATTGCGCGCCGAGGGCAAATTGCGCACCGCCCGACTTTCTTCGGATTTTTGCAGGTTGTCGGCAAGACTGTCGGGCAACGGGATGGCGGTATCGCTCATATGGCCGTCGTCATCAGGATCAAACACGGCATCGCCGCCTTTGCGCTTTTTACTGCGCAAGGGTTTGACGTCACGGGTAAAGACCTCCCACAGGGCCTTTTCCTCCTCATTGACGGCACGGCGTCGTTTCTGCGTCTTTTTCTGTGTCATCGGACCAGATCGATTAACCTTAGTGCGCTCTGGGCTGCGGCCCATTGCTGTGCTCATTCCTGAGCCCATTCCTCTGCCCGGCGCAATTTTCCCGCAAAAACCCCATGGTTTTCAAGAAAATACGCTGCCTGTTACAGGATAAGGAGCCATAAGCCAAAGGGGTTTGAATTGAAAACCGCCTCAGAGCCGGTATCAGTTTGCAAAGGCATAAAGCCTTTCGCGTGCTGATACCACGCCTGTTTGAAGATTTTTAGTCAAACAGAACGCCCCAAATTGGCGGTCTAGTCGTCGTCGCCATCGCCGTTCAGATCGACACAGCTGACACCGTTATTATCCAGATCGAGCATGGCACTTAGGAACGATCCTGACTGATTGGTCGACAGGCCGTGATTGCGGCGGTTTTCAACGAAAAATCCATCGCGTTTGAAATCATCAAGCTGTTGTTGCAGCTTTTGAATATCACTGTTTGGCATATCACCACTGATGGCGGCGTAGAGATAACAACTGCGATAGGCCAAAGCCCCGTCAATCTTTGGCAGTTTTCCGGGCGTATCACTGATGTCGATGGCATTAATGTAATGACGTAAAATATTGCCACCGATGGCAATCAGATCGACCCGATCGGCCAGCAACATTGGCAACAGTAATTCTTCACGCGGGACCATGATCAATTGCGCCGCACCGCGTTGCTGCAGATATCCTTGCCGGGCTGATCCCAACAACACACCGATCCGGGCCTCATTCAAAACCTGTTCAAACCCGTGTTCGCCCCAGTTTTCGGTGGAAATCCCGTATAAGTTCCAGATTGTCCGGCTGATCGGGCCGACCCAGTTAAAGGCGTCTTCGCGTGATTCTGTGCGTGTGGTGGGATAAATGACGTGACCGGGTTCTTTGGTCGCCAATTCCATCACCCGTTTCCACGGTACTTGCGCGACCAGCTGGCTTGGGATTCCGGCCTTTTTGAAAACTTCAATAACAAGATTGTCAAAATAACCGGGTTCTGGACGCCCCGACGATCTGATTTTGGGGTTTTCGGACAAATGGATTTTATAGGTTCCGTCAAATCCCGACACCGGACTGCCGAGCGGATCATCTTCGGCGGTGGCAATGGTGGGATTTAAAACCGCCAGAACAAAAAGAGACGTAAAAACAGCCTTCACACGATGCCGACACCATCCGTTCGACCGGGTTGCCCACCGTGAAAAGCGATTAATCATATCACGCCTCTTTTGTTTTTAGCCAAACCGCATCTATGACCTTGCTTTCGATATAAGCCTGATGGGCGGCAAGTTCAGTGTCACTGATGATATGGGGGCGTGGTTCCAGACGATTTTCCTTTGGCCCCAGAACGCGTTCTGCGCCGTCTTCATCATCGCCGCGCGCATTGGGATCAAGTGACAGGCCGTGCTGACGCCCGCCCAGAAGTTCAAGATAGACCACCGCCAGAAGATCGGAATCAAGCAGTGCGCCGTGCAAGGTCCGGTTGGAGTTATCAATCTTGAACCGGCGACACAGCGCATCAAGGCTGACCGGGGAGCCGGGGAATTTTTTACGCGCCATTTGCACGGTATCAAGGGCGCGGTCCATGGGAATTGTCGGTTTGTTCAGCCAGCCAAGTTCCGCATTGAGGAACTTCATATCAAAGGGCGCATTGTGAATGACCAGGACCGAATCATCGCCAATGAACTCGATGAAATCATCGGCAACCTCGGCAAAGACCGGCTGATCTTTCAGGAAATCATCGCCAAGCCCGTGCACGTCAAACGCCTCTTTGGGCATCGGACGTTGCGGGTTGATATACTGGTGATACTGACGCCCGGTGGGCATGTGATTGATCAGTTCGATACAGCCAATTTCCACCAAACGATGGTCGGAATACGGATCAAGACCAGTGGTTTCGGTATCGAGGACAATTTCACGCATGTATCAGGGTCCGATGGTCATAGAGGGTCACTAAAATTGGGCACAAATCGCACAAATATGATCAAACGTCACCGCACGCCCCAGCCCTGTCGGGATGATAAAATCGGCGCGCTGTCGTTTGTCATGGTCGGGCATCTGTTTTGACAGGATGGCGGAAAATTTGCTCGGCGTCATCCCTTCTCGACGCATGACACGTTGGCGTTGAATGAATGCCGGGGCCGATACCACCGCAACGATATCACAGCGCTTTTCACCGCCGGTTTCATATAAAAGCGGGATATCAAGCACCACAAGATGGCGGCCAAGGGATCGTTGTTGATGCAAAAACCGGATTTCGGCCGCCCGGATCAGGGGATGAAGGATTTTTTCCAGGGTGCGCAAAACACCCGGATCGGCAAAGGCCTTTTTGCTGAGGAGCTTTCGGTCAATCCGGCCATTGGTGATAATATCGGGAAAGGTTTGGGCAATCAGATCAAAAGCCGCACCATTTGGTGCCATCAAATCATGGCTGGTCGCATCGGCGTCATGGACCGGCACACCGAGATAGCGAAACATCCCGGCCGCGGTCGACTTCCCCATTCCGATGGACCCGGTAAGTCCCATTATTATCATAATAAGATTACTCTTGAACGCTTAATCAGGTGATAAGACAAAGTCGCGTAGTTCCTGTGTCACTTCAGGATCAATGCCAAACCAGCGATGAAAACCCGGCCGGGCTTGATGCAGCAGCATGCCCAGACCATCGACAATCGGGTTGCCACGTTTTTTCGCCTGCATCAGCAAATCGGTCATCAGCGGCGCATAGACGATATCGGTGACAAGGGCAGATGGTGGCAATCCGGTCAGATCAATTTCAAGGGCAGGTTGGCCCACCATGCCAAGGCTTGTGGTATTGACGACAAGCGATGCGTTTTCCAATGCGGTCGGTGCGACCGGCCAGCCAATAACGGTAATGCGCGGATCGTTGATTTCCGCGGCCAGATCATCAGCACGTTTGCGGGTCCGGTTGGCAATGCGGATTTCCGGGCTGCCTTCATCAAGCAAGGCGACCAAAACCGCCCGCGACGCCCCGCCCGCGCCCAGCACCACCGCCGGGCCAGAACAAAATGCGATATCGGGCGCTTCCTGACGCAGGTTTTCGATAAAGCCGAACCCGTCGGTGTTGTCGCCCAGCATCCGGCCATCCTTGGCAAAGGTGACGGTATTGACCGCGCCGATGCGCCGGGCACGTTCAGACAATTCATCACATTCAGGCATCGCCATTTCCTTTTGCGGAATGGTGACATTAACCCCGGAAAAACCAAGATTGCGCAGGGAGTTCAGAGCGGCCTGAAAGTTTTTCGGCTCAACCGGCAGCGGCATATAGCTGCCATCAATGCCGTATTTCGCCAGCCAGTAGCCATGCAAACGCGGCGATTTGGAATGCGAGACGGGCCAGCCCATGACACCGGCCAGACGCGAATTGCCCGAAAGGGTGCGATAAGGAATGCGTGATGTCATGACGATGGTGTTCCTGCCGGTTGGTTTTTTGTTCTATGCCACTGCTATTATTAAGCTTTCAGCACACCATGATCACGCAAAAAACCGATCAGGGGCAAAAGTGGCAAGCCCAGAACGGTAAAGTAATCGCCGCGCACCTCGGTAAACAGCTGGGCACCGATACCTTCAAGCTGATAACCGCCGACACAGTCAAAGATGTCCTCGCCCGCGGCATCAAGATACCAATCAAGCCATTCTTCGGTGAAATTGCGCATGGTCAGATGGGCGGTATCAATCGTGCCCCATATGCGTGAGCCTTCTTTATATATAACGGCGGCTGAGACCAATTGATGGGTTTTGCCGCGCAGGGCCAGAAGCTGTGCGCGGGTATTGTCGCGGTCTTTGGGCTTATCAAACCAGATGCCATTGCATTCGAGCATCTGATCGGCGGCAATGACAATGCCGTCGGGTTGCTGGCGATACATGCGCAGCGCCTTCATTTCCGCCAATGTTTCGGCGGCTTCGGCCGCATTGGCACCCTCGGCCTTCATTGATTGTTTATAGCCTTCCTCGTCAATCATCGAGGCAATGGCATCGCAATCGACCCCGGCATTTTTAAGCATGGCGTGGCGGGTTTTGCTGCTGGAGGCCAGAATGAGGCGGTGGTTCATGCGGTACTTCCCAAATTCAAGAATTTTGCGTCACTCTATATAGAGTGTCCGGATATAGAGTTTCGGGTCAAAGCAGGTTTTCTAATGACCGCGTCGGTCATACATGGTGGCCATGATCATGGCCGCCGTTTCCTCGATGGAGCGTCGGGTGACATTGATAATCTTCCAACTGCGATCGGTAAAATAGCGTCGCGCCTGATGGACTTCATCACGCACGGCAACCGGGTCGACATAATCCCCGCCCTCGCCGCGGTCGATTTGGCGCAGGCGGTTTTTACGGATCGAAACCAGCTGATCGACATCCTTGATCAAACCAACAATCAGCGGCTTTTTAAGCTGATCAAGATCGGGCGGCAGCGGACAGCCCGGCACAAACGGAATATTGGCGGTTTTAATCCCGCGATTGGCCAGATAGACCGAGGTCGGGGTTTTTGACGTGCGCGAAACACCAACAATCACCACATCGGCTTCTTCAAGATCCCAGCCAGACTGCCCGTCATCATGCGACAGGGTGTAATCAATGGCCTCGATCCGGCTGAAATATTCCTCGTCCATTTTATGAAGTGCGCCCGTGCGGCCGCGTGATTGTTGCCCCAGATAACCGGCCATCATGGTCACTGTATTATCAAGCACATGGCTGTGCGGAACTTGTAACCGGCGACAGCCTTCTTCGAGTTTGCGGCGGATTTCGCTGTCAAACACGGTGTAAAGGACAATGCCCGGATTGCGTTCAATATCGGCCAAGACGCGCGCCAGCTGGGCGTCGGTTCTGATCAGTGACCAGACATGTTCATGGGCCCGGACATCAGGAAACTGGGCAATACAGGCCCGTGCCACCCCATCAACCGTTTCGCCGGTCGAATCGGAAACCAGATGAAGATGGAAAATTTTATCTGTTTCGGCCATGGCCCATCCGTCTTTTGGCGATTTTTAGCGATGCAAGCACGTAGTTATCCACTTTTTGCCGCCCAAGCGATTTTTGCACTCTTTATTTTAGGTGTTCGATATCTCGATCACTAGACGGATGGATAAGGCATATTAGTCCAACCCGGGGTTAGGGGTGCGGAGTCGCCCCTGTGGATTAATGTGGATAACGGGTGCGACTCCGGGTCCATTTTTTCCACAGGATTTATCCTCCCCGTCATACAAAGTTTCTCATACCCTCTGTCCCGAGCGGGATAACTGATTATTTTTTCCCGTAATAGCAGGGATAAAGAGGCAAAAACCAGCTTTATCCACGTTATCCCCACTCTTCAAAACGGGCTTATCCCAAGGCAGAGTCTGGGAGTCGTTCGGAGTCGTCCCCAGTTTTCCCCAAGACCGCTTGAGATGGATCATTTTTCCCGAGTCGAATTGTGAATAAACTGTGCGTTAAATTTAATCCCTGTTATCCACAGGTATCCACCTACAAACAACATCCTTTTTAATTAAATAAGGGTTTGGTAGGCAGAACGTGGAAAACGTCCCGGCCAAGGCCACAGGACAAAATTAACGGGGTCAGAAGATCAAAATCTGAGCCACGGGCACTGAGCCCGGGGGTCAGGCCTTGGTCAGCGATAAAAACCGATCGGGACAGAGAAACAGGAAACCAGATGCCCAATTCGAATAAGACTTTCTTGCGTGCCCTGAATGGTGAAACACTGCCGGTGCCACCCATCTGGCTGATGCGCCAAGCCGGTCGCTATCTTCCGGAATACCGTGCGACACGTGCCGAGGCAGGGTCGTTCCTTGATCTTTGCTACAATCCTGATCTTGCCTGCGAAGTCACGTTGCAGCCGCTTCGGCGCTATGACTTCGATGCGGCAATTCTGTTCTCCGATATCCTCGTTATTCCGAAGGCACTTGGACAGCATTTGGCCTTCAAGCAGGGTGAAGGCCCACAGCTTGAGCCCATCCGAGATGCTTCAGGCCTTGGCAGATTGTCGATTGATGGCATTCATTCATCGCTTGGACCCATCTATGAGACCGTTTCAAAGCTGTCTGACGCCATTCCCGACCATACCGCCCTCATTGGGTTCGCAGGAGGTCCGTGGACTGTGGCGACCTATATGGTCGAAGGCAAAGGCAGTAAGGATTTTGCCAATATCCGTCGGTTTGCCTATGGCGATCCCCAAGGGTTTGATCAGCTGATTGATATTGTGGTTGAGGCGACAACGCAATATTTGCTCAAACAGGTTGAGGCCGGGGCGGAATGCATCCAGCTGTTTGAAACCTGGGGTGGCGTTTTGTCGGAAAACGGCTTTAAACGCTGGGTGATTGAGCCGACCAAAAAGATTGTCGCCAGTTTGCGCGCCGTTCATCCGGATTTGCCGATCATTGGCTTTCCGCGTGGTGCCGGATTGCACATGATTGATTTCAAGCAACAAACAGGTGTGACGGCGGTCGGGCTTGATAGTGGTGTTCCGTTAAAATGGGTTGCGGAAAACCTTCAGAAGCTTGGCCCCGTACAGGGAAACCTTGATCCGATGTATTTGATCACCGGCGGTGATGAAATGATCGATGAAACGCGCCGTATTCTTGAAACGCTGAAAAACGGGCCGTTTATTTTCAATCTTGGCCATGGCATTACCCCGGAAACGTCCCCCGATAATGTCGATAAGCTGGTGAAATTCATCCGCAACCAATAAGACCTGCACGCAGTTATTTCAGCCGTCCGGTGATGAATGAACTGAAATAACTGCGTTTTATTTTGTGATTTTTGAAATCAATCAAATCGATTGGAAAATTCAATGCGTATAGTGGGTTAATTCCGTTGCGTCCGCGGCTTGTTTGACCAGAATAGGTCCGGAGCGGAGCGGGTTTTATCCATCAATTGACTTCCGGTTTGTCGGGAACTGGTCAAAACGCCATGAAGGATACGCCAAATGTCCGAAACGACGCGTAAGAAACGCGCTATTGTTCTTTTCAATCTCGGTGGGCCGGACAGCCCGGAAGCGGTCGAGCCGTTTTTGTTCAATCTGTTCAATGACCCGGCGATTATCAGCCTGCCGAACCCGTTTCGATATTTGCTGGCCAAATTGATTTCACATCGGCGCGCACCGGTCGCACAGGAAATCTATGCCCATATCGGGGGTAAATCACCACTTCTGGAATTGACCCAGGAACAGGCAGATGCTCTTCAGGCGGCGTTGAATGCCGATGAGGGTGATACCAAGTACGAAAACCGCTGTTTCATCGCCATGCGCTATTGGAAGCCGTTTGCCGATCAGACGGCTGCTGAGGTCAAGGCATGGGGCGCGGATGAACAAATCCTGTTGCCGCTGTATCCGCAGTTTTCAACCACCACCAGCGGATCGTCGGTCAAGGATTGGAAACGGGCGTGCCATGAGGTGGGGCTAAGCGCGCCGATTAAAACCGCATGCTGCTATCCGACCAATCCGGGCTTTATCGATGCCTCGGCCGAGATGATTAAAATCGGCTATGATACGGCGGTGGCAAAGGCCAAAGAACTTGGTATTGCCGCCCCACGGTTGTTGTTCTCAGCCCACGGTGTGCCCAAGGCGGTGATTACCAAGCGCGGTGATCCCTATCAGTCGCAGATTGAAAAAACCTCTGCCGCGGTTGTTGAGAAACTCGCAATTGAAGGCTTGGACTGGAAGGTTTGCTATCAAAGCCGGGTTGGGCCGATGGAATGGATTGGTCCGTCGACCGAAACCGAGATCGAGCGAGCCGGCAAAGAAGGTGTCGGGCTTGTGATTGTGCCGATTGCCTTTGTCACCGAACATTCCGAAACGCTGGTTGAGCTCGATATCGAATACGGCGAACTGGCGCATGAGAAAAACGTGCCGATCTATGAACGGGTCCGCACCGTGTGCTCACATCCGAAGTTCATTAACGGTTTAGTTTCGGTTGTGAAACAAACGCAAGTTGAACTCGATCAAAACGGATCGGATGATTACACGGTTGAAACGCGCGGTTGGTGGTGCCCGGACGAACATTCCTGTGCGGTTGCCAAGCAACCTGGCGGCGCATAAGCACAGACATCGTTAAAAACAAGGCCGGTTACCGCTTAGGAACCGGCCTGTTTGCTGATATGGTTTTGGTATCGCGAAGATTACGACAACCATCCCACCCGCAAACGTCATTCAGAGAAGAGAGAGATGGACAGTTACAGCGTTATTAAATCCTTACATGTCATCAGCATCATTGCCTGGATGGCGGGGCTGCTTTATTTGCCGCGTCTTTATGTCTATCACTGCGAAGTTGCGCCGGGCTCGGAAGCCAGTGAGAAATTCAAGGTGATGGAACGGCGTTTGTTGCGCGCCATCATGAATCCGGCGATGATCGCGTCATGGATTTTTGGCGGTTATTTGATCCATGCAGCCGGTGTGATGACCGAAAGCTGGTTCCACGTCAAATTGCTGTGTGTGGTTCTGATGACGGTATCGCACATGATGCTGGCGCGCTATCGCCGGGCGTTTGAGGCCGATGCCAATACCAAATCCCAGAAATTCTTCAGGATTTTCAACGAAGTCCCGACGATCCTGATGGTTATCATCGTCTTTATGGTGATCGCACGTCCGTTCTGATCGCGCTTTTGGGCACAGTATTTTCGGTCGGCAGCGATCATTCATTACGGTATTAAAATAAAAAGGCCGCCAGATTGGCGGCCTTTGTTTTGATATCACACCAAATAGAGGATCAGGCGTTGCCCGCAGGCTGGCCGTCCATCTGTTTGGCGAATTTCTTACGGAAAAGATCAGCAAAATCAATCTGCTGCATCATCAGCGGCGGGAAGCCACCATCGGCAGTCAGGTCTGATACGATTTTGCGCACATAGGGGAACAGAAGACGCGGCACTTCGATCATCAGAACTGGCAGGCGGTGCTGTTCTTCGACATTCAGCGTCACAACGGCGCCATACTGAAGTTCGGCAATGAAGGCGACCTTATCGGCAACGTCGGCTTTGACGTTGATTTTGAGGGTCACTTCATGAAGCTTCTGATCCTGGGTGGTGCGGGCTTCGACATCGACGTCGATATTGATCTTTGGCTGCTGCTGAAGCGCAACGCTTTCCGGTGCATTCGGATTTTCAAACGAAAGATCCTTGATGTACTGGGTATGGATCGTAATCGGATTTGCCGCGGGCTTCTGTTCGCCGCCCTGCTCTGCACCAGTGGTATTCTCGGCCATTAAGTTTCGCTCCCATTAAAGTCGGTCTTGATCAGAAATAAGCCATTCAGGCCCGAAGGACAGAGCACACCGCAAATTTGTGTAAATGTGGCGTTCGATATTGAACAATACCGGCTGAAATGCTTGTTTCTGACGCCGCAACCCTGCGGCAGATGATCTGGGGTAGCATGTCTTAACCATGCGGGCAAGCCAATCAGATGCCGTGTAAAGCCCACGGTTCTGCGGTTCTACCGGGCAATCATCAATGCTGCCATGTCAAAACCGGGCGATGACCCGGAAATGACAGGCAACATGCTGTTATGGGATTGGTGGTGTGATTTTCTTATGAATTGTGTGGGGGCAAATTGCGCGGACCCTGATCAGGATCTTTGCTGTCCTTTTTGTCGTCATTTGCTGATGACGGCTTATCATCGGGGCTGACATCTTCGAAGTCGCCATCAATGATCGGTCCTCTGCCCGGACGACGGGAGTTTTGACCGCCGCCAGTGCGACCTGGACCACCCGGACCACCTGGATGACCCGCGCCACCGGCCCCGCCGCCAAAGTTCGTACGGATATTGCCCGACTGGACCAATTTCATGATCAGTTTTGCGCCAACAACCTGACGAAGCGGCGGGATCAGAAGCAGGAAGCCCATGGTATCGGTGACAAAGCCCGGGGTCAGCAGCAACACGCCGGCCACCAGAATGCAAATCCCGTCAAACATCGCGCCGATGGGCATTTCACCCTGATCCATCTGGCTTTGTGCTTTGGCCAGCGTTTGCAATCCCTGAGCACGCATCAGCGTGGTGCCAAGAATTGCGGTCAGAATAACCACACCAATGGTCGGCCACAGACCGATAACTTCGCCTGCTTGAATAAATACGGCGATCTCAATGATCGGCATGGCGACAAAGATGGCCAGAAAATACACGCCCATTATTGCTCCGATATTTGGGGAATGACCCGCTTGTTGGTTCGACATTTGCGGCGGATGTCACCGCCAGATCACGTTCATCTGAATAATTATTACAGAAAACAACTTGGATTTCAGTTATTTCCGATTAATCTGCTATGCTCTGTAGATAACTAATTGTCGAACAATTAAATATATAACGCGACGAAATTACGGCAGTTTGCCCGTAACAGACATCTTCGAGGGTGAAGATGATCACATTTAAGGTGTGATGATTGGTTGCCCTTGCATTTGGTTGGGTTCATACCATTTCTCGTCCACGGTCGTTTTGTTAAACGCGACCTTTTTTGAAACCTCAAAGATCAAGAGTCCGGATCTTGCAATATTTCGATATTTTTCTTTTCGCTCTGATCGCTGTTTTTCTCGTGCTGCGTTTGCGCGGTGTTCTTGGCCGTCGTACCGGTAACGAGAAACAGAACCAGTCCGATGTCTTTGGCCGTCAAAAGCACGAAGACAATGGCAGCACCGCCCAGAATGGCGCTGCGCCGCAGACCGATAACGTTTATCGCCTGCCGGATTCTGAAAACGCAGACGCGCAGTCAGATGTTCCATCTGGCACGTTCGCAACGTTGCAGAAAATTCAAAAGGCTGATCCGAGCTTTACCCAGCAAGATTTTCTTAATGGTGCGCGCATGGCGTTTGAAATGATTGTTGAGTATTTCGCCAAAGGCGACAAGGACGCGCTTAATCCGCTTCTGTCAGCCGAGGTTTACAAGAATTTCTCTGCGGCGATCGATGCGCGCTCTGAAAAGGGTGAGCATGAGGAAACGACACTGGTTGGGATCAAAAGTGCGACGATCCATGACGCCAGCTTTGAAGAGCGTACGGCGTATGTGACGGTCAAATTTGTTTCCGAAGAAGTCTCGGTCATTCGCAATGCCGAAGGCGACGTTGTTTCGGGCGATCCCAATCAGGTGGTTGAAGCCGAAGATCTTTGGACGTTTGCGCGCAATACGCAAAACAATGATCCGAACTGGCAGCTGGTGGCAACCGAAACCCCGGAAGACGAACCGTCGGAGTAATCTGACGCACCGTCGCGTAACCAGTTCCAGCCGAGCACACGATATCAGGCGACCCGCATCAGACGGGTCGCCTTTTTTAATGGGCCACTTTTAATGAGCCACGTGGAAATCACCTTTTTATTGCGGTTTAACGGCAAAACAGCGGTTCAAGATTATCGGCTTGTTAAACATGTTTCTGGAAAATCCGACTGGCGTGATGTTGTGTGTTTGCGACAGCGCGGGTTTCGTATTTTTGGCCTTTGCATTTAACGGGTTCCATCTTGAAAAGACGTCTGGTTCTGTCGCGCAGCCTTTCCTTTTTGTCGATTTTTGTCGGGGTGATATGTGCCCTTGTGTGGATGTTTTGGCCCGATATCAGCGGGTTGATCACAGAAACGACGAAGGAACCGGCCCCACAAAAAGAAGAATTGACCCTGCGCGCGGTGCCGTATGGCCAACTTGATGGCTGGCAAAGTGATGACATGCGCGGATCGGTCCGTGCGTTTCAGCGGTCATGTCGGGCGATGGTCCGACGTTCTGATGACCGTGGGGTTGGTCCAGATGCCCGTATGGGGACGATTGGCCAGTGGCGTGGGCCATGTGAGACCGCGCTCGCACTGGATGCTGATACCCTGCGCAAAGACGATGCACGTGCGTTCTTCCAAAGTGATTTCACCCCGTATCTTGTCGGCAATGGCAAAACATCTGAGGGGCTGTTTACCGGATATTACGAGCCGGAACTGCGCGGGAACCTGACGCGGGACGGCAAATATCAGACAGCGATCTATCTTAAACCTGATGACATGGTGTCGGTCGATCTTGGCGAGTTTAGCGACGAGCTTAAAGGCAAAAAGCTGGTCGGGCGCCTGTCGGGCAGCAGTTTGAAACCCTATTACGACCGGGCTGAAATCGAAGGCGGGGCGCTTTCGGGGCGCAATCTTGAAATGGTCTGGGTTGATGATGCGGTCGATGCGTTTTTCCTGCAAATTCAGGGATCGGGGCGCGTGGTACTGCCCGATGACAGCGTACTGCGGGTGGGCTATGCCGCGACCAATGGCCAGGCCTATTACGCGATTGGCCGTGAGTTGATCGAGCGCGGGGCGTTAACCCGTGAAACCGTGTCGCTTCAGACGATCCGCAAATGGCTGCATGACAATCCTGATGAGGCCGATGCGGTGATGAACACCAATGCATCCTTTGTCTTTTTCCAACCGCTTAAAACCGATCCCGATGATCCCGATGCCGGGCCGCTGGGATCGCAAGGGGTGGCACTTGAACCTGGCCGGTCGTTGGCGGTGGATCTCCGGTTCCATGCGATGGGCGTTCCGGTGTGGCTGGAAACGTCTGATCCGATGAATGCGGATCGCACGTTTCATCGTTTGATGGTGGCACAAGACACCGGCGGGGCCATTCGTGGGCCGGTGCGCGGGGATATATTCTTTGGCCCGGGGGAAGACGCAGCCCTGTTTGCCGGACATATGAATAGAACCGGTCAGAAATTCATTTTACTGCCCAAGGTAATTGATCCTGCTCAGTGGCCGGATCAGTAAGGTTTGGATGGAAAAAGCGTTGTAATGTTACGCCATATTGTTCTGTTGCAGGTTGCCAGCGATGTTGATCTGGCCAGTGTTGACCTGATCATCAGCCAGATGGAAAAAGCCGCGCTGGCCGTGCCCGGCGCAATTGCCTTTGGCGGTGGGCCGAAAAAACCCGGCAGCGGCATGAGTCAGGGTTTTACCCATGGCTACACCATTGATTTTTGTGATGAAAAATCACGTGATACCTATTTGGCGGAGCTTGATCGCGACCATGTTGGTCGCCGCCTTTCCGATATTACCGTGGGTGGGCTTGGCGGGATTTTGGTGATGAACGTTGATGTCAGAGATATTCGAACACCGGGGGTGGAACCCTTAAAAGACCCGGATAAAAAGCCGCAGTTGCGCTGGGTTTAATTTTCAAAATAGAATCATATAAATGATCCTGCATGGCTAAAAAGTTGTGTTTCTGGCTGGAAATAGCGCCATCAGCCTTGCCCCAAAAACGTTAATCAACAAACCAGTCATGACCAGAATGGCCGAGACGATCTTGATTGGTCCGAAATCCTCGCCCAGAACAAGGGCCGATGTTGCCATGCCGACAATCGGCACCAGCAGGCTAAACGGTGCGACCAGCCCGACCGGCAGGGTCGAGAGCAACCGGCCCCAGATGGCAAAGCCCAACAATGTCACCGGATAGGCCAGATACAGAACCGACCCAACCCCAATCCAGCTGATCTGGTCGGTAAACAGGGCAAGGCTGGCGCGGTCTTCGGTCAGGAATGACAGGATCGCAAGCGGGATGGGTGGCACCAGACTGGCCCAGACGACAAAAGACAGCATCTTGATCGGTCCGGCCTGTTTCATAATGATGTTGGCGACCCCCCAGGCGGCTGCAGCGGCAATCACAAGGGTCAGACCAATGGCGGTGATGGAGCCGTCCGAGACCAGCAGCAACACGCCAACACCGCAAAAGGCAACGACCATCGCAACGATTCGATGGGGACCGATTTTTTCGCCGAGTACGAAAAAGCCAAGGATGACGGTAAAGAACGCCTGAAGTTGTAAAACCAGCGACGAAATCCCGGCCGACAGCCCAAGATCCATGCCCAGAAACAGCAATGAAAACTTGATACAGCCCAGCACCACGCCAAAGCCAACCACATATTTCCAGTGGCATTTGGGTTTGGGCAGGAAAAATACGGCCGGTAAGGCAGCAAAGGCAAAGCGCAGGGATGACAGCAAAATGGGCGGCATTTCGCCAAGACCCAGTTTGATGACGGTGAAATTCGCACCCCAGATGGTGACAACCAGAAGGAGCGCAAAAAACTGACCGAACGACATGTGTCTGAAACCTTGTGACCATTTCGTGGGGAAGGTCACGCTATGTTGCCCTGAGAGGTTCGACAATCAAAACAATGTCATGGTGACACTTTTGCGCAAGGATGTGAAAAGGACCCACCATACAAAAACACCGGATAGCGGGGCCATCCGGTGTTGATCTGTCTGAAAGTTTTGTCGGAGGGCGGCTTATTGCGCAGCAACCACACCGTCATTGCCGGCATCCGGTTTGGCACAGCCACCAACGCGTGATTTGCGCTGACGCTGGCTTTCAGATTTGAGCTGACCACAGGCGGCAAGGATATCGCGCCCACGTGGCCAGCGGATCGGGGCTTCGTAGCCGTTATCAAGCAGGATCTGGGCGAACTTCTTGATGTCGTTGGTCGGCGTGCATTCGTAATCCGACCCCGGCCATTTGTTGAACGGGATCAGGTTGAACTTGCAGTGAACGCCTTTGACCAGTTTGGCCAGTGCACGGGCATGTTCGGGCTTGTCATTAATGCCCTTGAGCATGACGTATTCCATGGTGATCGGCCGCGAATTGGACATGCCCGGATAATGCCGGCAGGCATCCATCAATTCCTTGAGCGGGTATTTTTTGTTGATCGGCATGATTTCATTGCGCAGATCGTCTTCGGGCGCATGTAGTGAAATTGCCAGACCCACACCAAGTTCTTCGCCACAGCGCACGATTTCAGGCACCACACCGGATGTCGAAAGCGTCACACGGCGGCGCGAAATCGAAATGCCTTCGCCGTCCATGGCAATGCGCAGCGCATCGCGGACGTTTTCATAGTTAAATAGTGGTTCGCCCATGCCCATCATCACGATGTTTGACAGACGGCGGATGCCGTTGGACGGGGTTGGCCATTCGCCGTAACTGTCACGTGCAATCATGAACTGACTGACGATTTCACCCGGTGTCAGGTTGCGCACCAGAAGCTGGGTGCCGGTGTGGCAGAATTTACAGGTCAGCGTGCAGCCGACTTGCGATGAAATGCACACCGCACCGCGGTCTTCGTTGCGATCCGGGATATAGACAGTTTCGGCTTCATTCCCGTCATGGAACTTCATCAGCCATTTATGGGTGTCATCCGTACTTTTCTGATCGGCAGTCAGGACCGGACGCCCGACATAGAAATCTTGTGCCAGACGGTCACGCAGTTTCTTGGAAATGTTGGTCATGTCCTCGATGTCGGTGACACCACGGTAATAGACCCAGTTCCACAGCTGTTTGACGCGGAACTTGCTTTCGCCCATGGCGGCCATCAGTTCGGTCAGTTCTTCGCGGGGAATGCCCACCAGATCACGACGTCCGTCGGCTGCCTGCCCGTTGGCGGCGCGCGTCACGAAGTCCGACAGCGAAGGACCATTGGTCGCGGTGCTGTCGGTAGCTGGCTGTGCGGATGCGTTTTCAGTCAGGACGTCGGTCATCCCGGTCTCTCTCTTGGTTCTGGTGGTCGTGTGTCATGTTGCTATCTGGTGATTTTGCCGATCACGCACAACGTGCCTTGTGTTTTCGTGATCATAGCAGAAAATCGATCAGAGCGCGTGCGCGGGCACGCAAAATCCAAATGCAATGAACTCAGCCCCGCATATAGCGGGGCTGAGCCAATTTAGAAATGATAAATTTCACATTGCAGCCATCGCGCATGCGCAATCACGGTTGTAATGCGTATCGCAGAAGGTGAACCCCTGCGTTTATCTAGCCTGACCCCTAAGCTGTGCCTAGTTCACCGGCTTGACGCTGCAAGCCTTTGAAATCGCGTTATAGGCGGCAGTAAACCCGGACAATGAATAGGTGTCTGTGGTTTTGGTGTCACGCGATGAGTAGCCGACAACAACCATCGTTGATCCGGCTTTCATGGCCTTAATCAATTTCTGATCGCCTTCGCTGGTCGAGGCCCATGCGGAATCATCATGGGTGAACAGCTTGAAGGATGTGGAATCGATTCGGAGATCGACCTTGCTATCAGACTTATAGGTATAGCCGGTGATGAAGCTGACTTCGTTGAGAAGCTTAAGCGACGGACGATGGGTGACCATCGCGTAAATCCGTCCACGTTGGGTATAATCACCTTTTGCCGAGGTTGGCTGACTGCCCATATAGCAGACTTTTTGGCCTTTCTCGGAATAGGTATAAGCTTCCCATTTGCCGAAGACATCAATCAGCTTGGGAGTGTTTTGGGCCTGTGCGCTGGTGACAGGGACTGCCACGCAGAAAGTGCTTATCAGCGCGATAAAGGCAGCAGCCAGCGAAGTTCTGACGAGACGATGGGCGTGTTTTTTCATGAGGTCGCGTATCGTGTCTAGAAGTTTCGGGACGGGCCCTTAGGGTCTGTACGCAATGGACTGTTCTAAAACGTGTTTAGCCATTCAATTGCGTACAGACCCTAAAGGACCATGACTGGACGAATAAAGTCGCCTGATGTGGCGAATTTATGAGGTTGCTTATCGACCCTGCCAACAAAAGGTAAATATTCAACCAAGGAAATCAGATCGTATCGGCGAAATCGGCATTCAATTGGGTTCAAACCCTAAAACCAAGATGTTATCCGCGCGAAAGACGTTGTTTCCGCACCTGATCAAGACAGTCCTGGATGGAGATTTTTTCGTTCCCGCGGCGCATTCGGGCTAGCATATGATGCAATTCGCGGTCATCGGTTTTGGCATCTGACTGTGCAGCGGGCGAAAAGAACATATCAAACGAACATTCATCAGACCGATATTGCCAGACGCGGATGTCACCTTCGCCGCGCATCAGTTCCGGTTCGCCGACTTTTTCCAAAACAGCCTTTTCCGACAACCCGGTAAGCGTTTCGGCCGCGATGGGTTTAAACGGAATGGCGGCTGTTTTTTTCGGAGTGGTTTTGGGTTTTTGCGTTTGGCTACGGCGCGGGACGTCTTGTGTGAACGATTTTGTCGATCTGCCGGCCACGGTCCCCGTTTTGGGACCAGATACAGTGCTGGTTGCTGTCTTGCCGTAGCTTGTATTGGTGGTGCCCGGTGGCACCGCATTTCCGCCACACGCGGTGAGCGCTGCGCCGATCACAGCCAGAAGCACCACCACCCCGAAGGCACGCCAGGCATGCGTTCGGGGCTGGGTTATATTTGATCGCACGGCGAACACGGGATCAGGAATCGTCCGATTTGCGCGGAATGGTGATTGCCGCACTGTTGCCGCTGCGCGACGTGCCATCATCGCTGCTTTCGACGTAATCAAGGCTGCCCTTGATGCGTGCGCCATTTTCGATCTGAAGTGCACCGTAGGTGATTTTGCCGCTGATTTCAGCCGAACCAATGATCACAACGCGGCGTGCGTTCAAATCACCGTCAAATTTGCCGCTGATTTCGGCTTCGTCAACCTGGGCTGAACCGACAAAGGTGCCACCGTTGGAAATTTCCAAACGTGCGCAATCCTTGATCTGGGCTTCAACGTGTCCTTCGACGACCAAAACGTCGCAAGAACCGATTTCGCCAGCCAGACGGATATCACGACCAACTGTCAGCTTTTTGCCGTCTGAATTGTGACTGGCGCTGGCAGGGCGTCCTGAGCTGCCGCGGGTTGGAATCTCAAGCGGGCGTTTTGGGATTTCCGGGCGGAAGCTGGTGGAGTGCGGTTTACTGGACATTTGTGGTTCATCCTTTGTACGCGGCTTGCTGAAAAGCTGCGGCTCAGTACGTTTTTCTGTTTTTACGGCAGGGCCGGTATTGACGCTATTTTTGTTGGCGGCGCCAGAAGACTCGATCTTGGTCTCGTTGTTTACCGCGGAAAGAGCACCTGACTCTCCTGAGGGAGATGTATCTGACGAAGCCGGACGGCTGTCGACTGTTTTGTTGGCTTTTTTCTTTCCAAACATTGGATGACCAGATCCTTTGAGCATTTGTTTCGGTACTTGGGTCGGTATTCGGGCGCGCGGTCTGACAGCAATTTGCAGAACGTCAGACCGCAGTTTCCGGGACATATGTTCCCAGGCGAACAGAGTAGTGAACCATAAAGGCCGTGGCGATAATCGGTGCGACCAGATTGACCAGCGGAATGGTCATTAAAAAGGTCAGGCCGACACCGGCAAGCCATAGCTTTTTCTGGCGGCTTTTGCGGATGGCCTCAACCGTGCGCGCATCATAACGGCGTATGGCGACCAGTTCAAAATATTCACGCGACAGAAGATAGCCGTTCATGCCGTAAAAGGCGATGATATAGACCGGTCCCGCCAAAAGCAGCGGCAATATCAAAATGTTAAGGGCCAGTGCGGTTGCGGCAAATTTCAGACCGCTGATCAGGGCCTCGCTGATGGGTTGCGGGCGGGTTTCGGGCAGGGTCGGATAATGTTTGTCTTCGACCGCATCGGCAATCTGATCGAGCAGAAGGCTCGAGATCAGGACCGTGGCTGCGGGAAACAACAGGACAACAAGCACGGCAAGGCCAATGCCAAGAATCCAGTCGGCGGCACTTTCAAGCCAGCCACCATCGGCAAAGAAGGTGATCGAACTCAGTCCGAACCAGATCAGAAGCCAAAGACCGACAATGGTTGCCAGCGCGCCAGCAACACCGATCAGCACGACCTTGCGGAAACGCGGGTCGGAGAATTGCGCGACGGATTTCATAAAGTCATTGATCATCGAACGTGTTGGTCCTGTGTCTTCAGTTGGCGGCAAATCTCGCCACGAGGGAATCATGCCTTAAAATAGTAGGCAATGAAAATTAACAGCGCGTGAAATCTATTGCCTGTGCGGGAAATTTCTTTGGCCATTTTTATGCGCAAACCGTCATATCGTTCGGGTTGGGCAAAAAAAAGGCGTCCGGCCAGGGGGGAGACCGAACGCCAGCGCTCCGTTAATCTGGAGCGTGAGGACAGGTAGGGGAGACCTTATCCTCACACCGGGTTCCATTCATTTATCAGGAACCTTGTGACAGTCTTTCATATAGGGATCAGAGCCGGTTTCTGCCAGATATCACAGGGCCTAAACGCAAGATTTTTTGCTGTTTGCGGCGATTTGATCGGCATAGGCAGATCGTTACGAAACCCCAATGTCTGCAAGGGTTTGAATCGCATCATTTTACGGTTTGACCAGCGGTTTTGCGCTCATCAGATCGTGATCGTCAGGTGATGGAAATTTTCGGGTCAGTTGCGCTGATTTGGCCAGATGCGATCAAATTTGAACAGCTCGGGATCAAGAGAAACGTGCTCTTCGGTGTTGAAAAGGGTCACGGTGGTTTCGATCCCTGTAGGGTCGGTGACGATCCATTGGCGCAACTGCATCGGGCTTTCGGCAAAGACCAGGGTCACACTGCCCGCCCCCGGATCGGATTTACGCACCAGTTCGACACGAATGGTTTCGGCCGTGCGGCGATAATCAACGATTTTGACCTTGTCGGTCAGGGAGATGTTTTCAGCCAGAATGATCCCGGCGGGGGTTTCATCTATATCGAAATAGGTCGGGGCGTTGATTTCCTTGTCATAGTAAATGAAATCATGCCCGGTCGAGACCAGCAATATCTGGGCTGGGGGGTTATATTCAAACCGCATTTTGCCCGGACGTTGCATGTAAAGCTTGCCCTCGGCAGCCCCGCCATCCGATGAAATCTGAACAAAATCAGCCCGAAGAGTGGTGATATCGCCCATATAGGTTTCGATCTTTTTGATCATTTCCGGGCTGATATCAGCAGACTGCGCATGGGCGGCATTTGGCAGCAAGGTGAGACTTGTCATCGCGCCAAGACCGATCGCGGCACTCAGAACAGAGGCGGCCATCAACGAACGGGATTTCTTACCGAACGTATGAAAAGCGGTCTGCGAGAATTTGGAGAAAAACGTCATATGCCTGTCTTGCCTGCCTGATCTTCGGAACAAATATCTTAACGCGATTGCGGAACATGAATGGCAGATGATAAAAATCCTGCCAAATGAATACCCACAAGAGCGAATAACATATCGCATCATTTGGCCGGGAAGGCCAGCCGGGTCAAGCTGTGCCCGCAAATGATCACAATTGGCGGCTTTGTGCCGTATTTGCGACATGGCTGATACAAACCGGTGAAGAGGAGAACGCATTTCATGAGCCGTATCGTTGCCATCCAGATGGATCCGATTGAATCCATTGATATCAAAGGCGATTCGACCTTTGTGATGGGCCTTGAGGCCCAGTCACGCGGATATGATCTTTTGCATTATCATCCCGACGACATGTTTTATGACCGGGGCCGGGTTCTGGCCGAAGTCCGCCCGATGACCTTGCGTTATGAAGCGGGCAATCATTATGAGCTGGGCGATGCCAGGATCATTAATCTGGCAAAGGAAACCGATGTTATCCTGATGCGTCAGGATCCGCCGTTTGACATGAATTACATCACAGCAACCCATTTGCTGGAATCGATCCATCCGGAAACCTTCGTGGTCAACCATCCGGGCCATGTGCGCAATGCACCGGAAAAGATTTTTGTCACCGAGTTTCCCGACCTGATGCCGCCGACCATGATCACGCGCTCCGCCGCCCGGATCAGGGATTTCCGCGAAGAATACAAGGACATCATCGTCAAGCCCCTGTTTGGCAATGGCGGGGCGGGTGTGTTCCACCTTAAACCCGGTGATGAAAACTTAAATTCCCTGCTGGAGATTTTTGCCGCCCAGTCGCGTGAACCGCTGATGGTGCAGGCTTATTTGCCCGATGTACGCAAAGGTGACAAACGCATCATTCTGGTTGATGGCAAGGCGGTTGGCGCGATCAACCGGGTCCCGGCCGAGGGCGAAGCACGATCAAACATGCATGTTGGTGGTGTGGCGGTAAAATCGATGCTGACCGACCGTGAACGCGAAATCTGCGAACGGATCGGACCGGAACTTAAAAAGCGCGATCTGATCTTTGTCGGGATTGACGTGATTGGCGATTACATGACGGAAATCAACGTCACCTCGCCAACCGGCTTGCAGGAAGTGAACCGTTTTGACGGATCAAAGCTTGAAAGCCTGATCTGGGATGCGATTGACAGCCGGCTGGCATAATCTAGGCTCAGACGACATCATTTCAATTCGGGGCAGGTGCAATGGGTACCTGCCCTTTTTGGTTCTGTGGCCCGCAACGCTATTTAGCGGCCTGTTTGATTTCGACCTCGACAAAGGTGAAGGAAAACGTGTTGTCGTTAATGACATTATGCGCAACGCCGGTTTTACGGGCATAAGATTTCCCGGTGGTCAGCGGCGATGTGACGATGGTGCCGTCGTGCATTTCAATGGTCAGATCACCGGTGGTCATCGGCACAACGACATAGTCCATTTCATGCACATGCCCACCGGTTTCCGCACCGGGCGGAAAATGCCATTCGGTCACGCGAACGGTATCGTCATCGAACTGAACGGTTGGGATTGCTTTGGGGCGTTGTGAAGCCAAGGGCGTTCTCCTCAATGTCACGGCCGAATTAGTATCTTGATGTTCGTAGCGTAAACGATTGCCCTTGCAGCTCAATCACTGAATTTGAGAACGCCCATCCGTGAAGCGAGTTTTGGGCGACGTGATCAAGGTCGCTTGCCCTTTTTTGTGCATGTTGTTCTGGTGTGATTGCGCCATCCAAAAGGCAACGCTGGAACCAAAACCCGTATCAAGCGTATGATTTAAGAGCATCTTTGGCCAAAGTAACAGGACCGCATGACAGAAAATCAGGTTTCCACACCTTCCCGTGACGGTCTGTTTGGCCCGTTTTTGTTTGCGCGTGGCAGTGATGGCACAACCACCCGGTTGGCAGCCCTGATCGTCGCGCCCGAGGGGGCCAAGGTACCGGAATTACGTGCAATGGGGCGTGACTTGGTCACGCCGGAAAAACTGGCAACCCTGTTTGGCCGGTCTTACTGGCGGTTTGATTTTAACCTTACGGCAAAACCCGATGCGAATTATAGTTTCGGAAACGAAACATACCGTGTTTGCGCGGATATGACGGCGGATTTACACATCGGATTTGTGTCGTGCAACGGGCAGGAAGACGGTGATCTTGACCGCCCGCTTGAAGATCGCAATGCGCTTTGGAGTGACCTTGCCGATCAGCATGAAAAGCGTCCCTTTTCGCTTTTGCTGCATGGTGGGGATCAGATTTATGCCGATGGGGTCTGGCAGTGCCACGCCGATATCCGGGCATGGAACAAGGCGCGACGTCGGCAAAAGCTTAAAACCGCCTTTTCCGATGAGATGCGCGATGCGGTCTTGAAATTCTATCTTGATTATTATCTGACGATCTATGATCAGCCGCAGATCAGCCACATGCTGGCCCGTGTGCCGTCGCTTATGATGTGGGATGACCATGATATTTTTGATGGCTGGGGCAGTCATAAGAAATGGTTTCAGGGATCAATGGTGGCCAAGGGCATGTTTGCCTGCGCGCGGGAAGCATTTTGTTTGATGCAGCTTGGTACCAGTGCCGATGGACGGCCAGATGGCCTGTCTGATGGACTGCCCGAAACTGAGCCCGATCGCCTGCCCGACATGGTGCTTGACCGGTCGGGCAAAAGTCTTGCGTGGAAGGTTGATTTCCCCGGGATGACCGTGATCGCGCCAGATTTGCGATCTGAACGGACACCGGAAGTCATCATGGGCGATCATGGCTGGCGCGATATTGCCCCGGCCCTTGAAAGCATTCCCAAAGGCAATCGCATTTTGCTGATGTCGAGTGTGCCGGTGATTGGTCCGCGTTTGTCGCTGGTGGAATTTTTCCTGCATATGATGCCCAGTGCCCAGAAATACGAGGATGACCTGCGCGATCAATGGCAAAGCCGTTGGCATCGCCGCGAATGGTGCCGGTTTCTTGAATTGCTTGAACGTATTGCCAACGATCATGATCACGAGATCACGATCGTGTCGGGTGAAATTCATGTCGCCACGCGGGGCACTTTTGAAACCATGGGTAAAACCATCCATCAACTGGTGGCATCGGGCATTTCCCATACTGCCCCGCCCAAGGCATTTGCGCGCGCATTGGGATTGCTGGCCTGGATCGGCGATCATCCGTTGCCTGCACGCCCGACAAAGTTAAAACCGCTGCCCGATCGTAAAGGTGTCTATTGTGCGGCGCGAAATTACCTTACACTGACCCGCAAAGATAAAAACTGGGATGCGAAATGGCATCTCGAAGGGATTGGCTGGACACCGGACCTTAAGGTCTAGGAGGACGCCCGGATCAGGGCAGATCACGGCAAGGGGCTTTGACGATGCAGCTTTATTATGCGCCAACATCACCGTTTTCGCGCAAGGTGCGCGTGGCTTTGCGTGAATTGGGTCTGGAAAAACAGGTGCGTGAAATCCTGATTGATCCATGGACCGATGATGCGCTTCGCGCACACAATCCTTTGGCCAAGGTCCCGACGTTGATCCTGCCCGATGGCATGGCGGTGTATGAGTCGGCGGTGATCTGTGATTACCTTGATCAGGTTGCGCGTGCTTCCGGGGCGTCGGATGGCATCATCCCGCAAGACGGTATCGCCCGGCTGAATGCATTGAAATGGCAAGGACTTGCCGATGGCATGATGGCGGCGACCGGGCGGTTGTTTGCCGATGCCCAGCGCCCCGAAGATGATCGTTCCGATTTCGTAATGGAGCGACAGGCGCAGGCTGTTCAAAGCAGCATTGATGCGATTTTGGACGGGTTGGCGTCTTTGCGGACCGAAGATGCGCATCTGGGCACCTATTCGGTTCTGGTGGGGCTGTATTACATTGATTTTCGCTGGCCGGACCGGCGGTTTGACATTCCGGTGCGGGTGCGCGACTGGATGGCAATCATGTCCGAACGCGAAGCGTTTACTGAGACTGTTTTTCACCTGCCCCATGACACCGACCCGAAGTCAATTGATTGACGCCTGCGCATGGGTTAAAGCCATCGCGAACCAAGACAGATTGCGTTATAATGCGGTTTGCCCACTTTTTCGATGAAAAGAGCCTGTATGACCGAACCGACGATCACCAAAGGAATGCGTGAACGGGCCTGGATCCGTGCTGACAAGATTGACGGTGAAGATCCCCGCGAAGTGCGTAAGCACAAGGAAAGCGGCATCACGATGAAAAAAGAAAGCTTTGGCAAGTTTCGCAATTTTGGCTGGACTGTGGTCAACGAAGAAGCTGTTCCGTGCCGCAAGGAATTCCTGCCGCCGCGTGATGGCAGCACATCGGACGAATAGGGTCTTGATCGGGCGTGATCGCGCGGACAATTGACAGATCAATCAGGGAACGGCGCAATAGGCAGGTGTCTTTTGCGCCTTTTTTGATGATTGACTGGACCAGCCCCATGATGCGCCGATCTGTGATGTCAGGCGATGCGATTGACTTTGTATCGCTTGGTGATATCGCCCCTGATGTGGTGATTTCCCATATGTCTGATCCGCGCATGGGTGTTCACATGCCGCTTTTGACAGGTGCGTGGAGCGATGATGATTACGTCCGGTTCAGGGCTGCCAAGGATGCCTGTTGGCAGCGCGACGGGCTGCGTCATTGGGCGATCCTGCATGACGGGAATTACGCCGGATGGGGCGGGTTTTAAAAAGAAGGCGATGAATGGGATTTTGGATTGGTGCTGCGGCCTGATTGCTTTGGGCTGGGCATGGTGATTACGCGCAAGGCGCTTGCCTTTGCCCGGTCCGACCCGCGCATTCCCGTTGTCACCTTTCTGCTGCCGCCATCGCGCACGAAACTGGGGGCCTTGCGGCGCATTGGTGCCCGTTTTGTTGGTCCGGTGGACCATGACGGGAAAGCGTTCCTTAAATATCGGCTTGAGACCGCTTAAGACGGTGGAAACCTATTTTTCCGATTCCTGCTTTGGTTCCTGAGACAGGCTGATCAGATCCGCCAACAGTTGTTTTGGATCGGAATGGGCCACCAGTCCTTCAAGGTCTCGCTGGGTTTTTTCCCAGACGGGAAAGGCACGTGCCAGAAGGGCCAAGCCATCCTCGGTCAGTATGAGCAAACGGCCCCTTTTATCTTTTGGGTCGGGATTAATTGCCACCAGACCGCGCCGTTCAAGCGGTTTGAGGTTGGCGGTCAATGTGGTGCGATCCATCGCCAGAAGGTCGGCGACATCCTTCATATGCGGTGGATATGGCCGGTTCAACGACATCAACAGCGAATATTGCCCGCTGGTCAGGTCAAACGGACGAAAAGCATCGTCAAACCGTCGCGCAATGGTGCGTGCCGCCCGTCGCACATGCAGGCACAGGCACGAGTCCCGCACCATCAAGGTATCGGCAAACGGTACGGGTCTATCGTTGTGGTTGAAATCTTTTTTTGACATGGATTAATTATGTTGATATCAACGTATTTGTCAAACGGGAATACAATAAAACACTCATCAACCAGCCGGTTTGACCGTTTTGATCAGGTGCCATTTGTTCTGTGGCAAGGAGGATGCCCCATGCAGCAAAAAATTAGTCCGTTTCTATGGTTTAATGGCTGTGCCGAAGATGCCGTCAATTTTTATGCGTCTGTATTTGCCGAGGCAAAGATCGGCAAGACCATGCGCGCAAGCAAAGCGGGTCCTGGTCCGGAAGGCAGTGTTCTGACCATTGGTTTTGAACTTTTTGGTCGGAAATTTACCGCGTTTAATTTCCCAACCGACTTCAAATTCACCGAAGCCGTTTCCTTTGTGGTCGATTGCAAGGATCAGGCAGAGGTCGATTATTACTGGGACTGTTTGTCCGAAGGCGGGGAGCCGCGCGATTGCGGCTGGATCAGGGACCGTTTTGGCGTTTTCTGGCAGATTACCCCAACCCGCCTGATCGAGTTGATGACCGATTCTGACCCGGATGTTGCTGCACGGGCGGCGACAGCAATGATGACCATGCAAAAGATTGATATCGCAGCGTTGGAGCGGGCTGTTCAGGCAGGCTGATTGCCGCTTTGCTGATCCCTCGTGCCACCAATTGAAGGATATGTCCGATGACTGACAAACAATCACAGGACCAAGCCGCCATCGCCGATATCTTTGCCCGCTGGGCAGAGGCCAACCGCACCAAGGACATTAATGCGATCATCGCCCTTTATAGCGAGGATATTTGTTCCTATGACGCGGTCGGGCCGTTGCAATTTAACGGCATCACAGAATACCGCGCCCATTGGGAGAAATGCCTGCCCAAGGACGCAGAAATGGTCGTTGAAATGCAAACACCGGTCATCCGGGTGTCAGGCCATCTGGGCGTTGCCCGGTTTTTGATCCGCTGTGGCATGCGCCAAGAGGACGGAACTGAGCAGGCAAGCTGGATGCGGGCCAGCTACCACCTTGAAAAGCAGGCTAACCAATGGCGCATCGCCCATGAACATTTTTCCGTGCCTTTTGATTTTGACAACGGTGCCGCCCAGTTCGGGTTGGAGCCATAATTTAACGCCGCCAATTGATGTAACAAAGGAATGCCCCAATGAAAGTTATCAGCTACCTCAACTTTGATGGAAATTGCCGCCCGGCGATGGAGTTTTACAAATCGGTTCTGGGCGGCGAACTGATTGCCATGCCGTTTGGTGATACTCCAATGGCCAAGGACATGCCCGGTTTTGCCGATAAAATTGCCCATGCCTGTTTGATGGGAGATGGCTGGCACATCATGGCATCCGATTGCCCGCCGGAGCATTTTACCGCGATGCAGGGCATGAATATTTCCGTGCATTTTCCTGATCCGGCTGAGGGCAAACAGCTTTTTGACAAGCTGGCTGAGGGCGGTACCGTGGTAATGCCGTTCGAGGAAACCTTCTGGTCAAAGGGATTTGGACTGGTGAATGACAAGTTCGGTACACCGTGGATGGTTAATACCGACTACGCACCGGAATAGTCGGCGGTAAGTTCCGGGGGTAAGTTGACCATTAAGCCCCTGTCACCGAACGATATGTTGCCTTGATCCCCATTTCCCGTCAAAATGATATAACTAGGGGTTATGGGGATCAGCCAATATGACAGCGCGGGATCGGAAAACCGCAAAAGGGTAAGATCTGCCTTTTTGGCCATGGGATTGGCCGTACCGACCAAATGTATCTCCATAAATTTTGCCTCGGAAAACCTGCCCACGGAAGGATCGCATTTCGATCTGCTCGTGAGGTCGGGTCTTCGCCTGTCCAGACAACACCGGTGTTGTCTGGCAGTCTGCAATACGCGAGTGGCTTATTGGGAGAACTGAAAAAAATGGCGTTGTCATCGCCACAAAAGGTCAGGTCGATCTTTATCTCTGATATCCATTTGGGGACCCGGCACTGTCAGGCAGAACTGGTTACGAACTTTTTGGCAGCCTTTGAGGCTGAAACCATCTATCTGGTCGGCGATATCATTGATGGTTGGCGTCTGAAGCGGTCCTGGTATTGGCCGGAAACCCATGAGGCGGTCATCCAGAGCCTGCTGACCAGCGCGCGCGATGGGACCAAAGTCTTTTTCATTCCGGGAAATCATGACGAATTCGTGCGCAGATATGCCGACAGACTGGTTGCGAAGGTGGCCGTGCGCGATCAGGTTATCCATACAACGGCAGATGGTCGATGCTATCTTGTGACCCATGGCGATCAATATGATCCGGTTGTGCGAAAGGCCAAGTGGCTGGCCCATATTGGCGACCGGTTTTACGAACTGGCACTTACCAGCAATACGGTCGTCAACTGGGTGCGTCGCAGGTTTGGTCTTGATTACTGGTCGCTGGGTGCCTTTGCCAAACGTCATGTAAAAAGTTTCATCGGCATCATCAGCCAGTTCGAGACGATCGTTGCAGAGGATGTGCACAAGCGTGGTCTGCATGGTGTCATTTGTGGCCATATTCATCATGCTGTCAGTCGTCAGATGGGCGGCATCCACTATGTGAATGCTGGCGACTGGGTCGAAAGCTGCACCGGCATCGTCGAGGCGACCGACGGTCGCCTTGAGGTGATCCAATGGACCGAGAGCGGCCTAGATACGCAATCGCAGGTCATTTTTAAGGAGACGCCTGTGGAAACACCTGGCTCAAAGCCGGTCGGTCCGATCCAATGAGTGGAAAGTCGACACCGGCTTTTGCCGGAGACGACAAGGCCATTCTGATCGTAACGGATGCCTATCGTCCGCAGGTCAATGGTGTTGTCCGATCCATAGAGTATATGGAAGAAGAATTACGCCGGATGGGGTTTCGGGTTGAAATCCTGTCCCCCGATGCATTTCGAACCATGCCATGCCCCGGATATTCCGAAATTCGTCTTGCCTTGACCCGTTCGGGTACGGTTCGCAAACATATGATTGCCGCCGGGTGCACCCATTTACATATCGCGACCGAGGGTCCCTTGGGTCTTATGGCGGGCAGTGTCGCACGTCGTTTGAACTGGCCATTTACGACAGCTTATCATTCCCGCTTTCCGGAATACGCAGCTGCGCGTGTCCCTGTGCCCGCCGCGTTCTTTTATGGTTGGTTTCGCCGGTTCCACAACAAGGGGGACGGTTGCATGGTGGCGACCGAAACTCTAAGAAAGGATCTTGCCAACCACGGGTTCAAACGTCTGATGCGCTGGTCGCGCGGCGTTGACACCAGCCTGTTCCAGCCGATCCGTGAAAACGACGTGGCGGCGGATTTGCCGCGACCGGTTTTTCTTTATGTCGGGCGTGTTTCGGTCGAAAAAAGCATACCCGAGTTCCTTGAACTTGATTTGCCCGGTTCGAAGATGGTGGTCGGAGATGGTCCGGAACTCGAACGGCTGCGTCGTAAATACCCAGATGTTCATTTCACGGGTGCCAAGACGGGAACGGATCTGGCGCGCCATTACGCAAGTGCCGATGTCTTTGTTTTCCCGTCAAGGACCGATACCTTCGGTTTGGTGCTGCTTGAAGCGTTGGCCTGCGGCCTGCCTGTTGCCGCATATCCGGTGATGGGCCCACGCGACGTGTTGGGAGACTTTGCATCGGGACCCGACAGAGTTGGCGTGTTGTCCGAGGATTTGCGCCAAGCGGCACTTGATGCGCGCAGTATTTCGTCTGATCGGTGCCGTGCATACGCATTGCGTTATAGTTGGACGACATCTGCGCAGCAATTCACGGACAATATGCTATCTGTTTGGTCGTCAGCGACCATAGATCAGCCGTAACTGTTAAGGGCGGGCTTTTAAGTATGTATCGCTAAGACTGCCATCCGGATTGGTAATCCGCAATGGCTCGAAGCACTTCTCAAAGCGCGACGGCAGATTGATGCGTGGACGATAGGCGTTGCGTAGCGGATCGCTCATGGCGCTGAATGTGCGTGTGGGTTCGCGCAAGGTTTCCATCATCCGCCGGGGGCTACCGACATCAATGCGACCGCCAAATCGATGTAAGGGGCGAACAAGCGCCAATGCACTTTGGTCCAGACTGACGTGGCGACGCCAATGCCAGGCGTGGCGGAACGCGTGCCGTGTCAGCGCCATTTTGCGCCCCTTAAATTGAAGGAGGTCAGCAAGGAACGTGCGTACGACCTCAAGCGGTTCCTTTGGCCATTCAACCAGCTTCATTCCATCCATATCGCTCAGGGCCAGATTTGGCATCAAACGACCGTTAAGCGCGGATGCTTCGAAATGCGGGGTGCCTAAAATCGGGATCGGTACGGACAGCAGGCTGGGCAACGGAATACGATGATTTGCCAGAATGCCGTCGACTTGGCCCGCGACCTCGGCAACCGTTTGTTCGGTGAAATCCGTAATCATGCCGTAGTCAAAGTTAATGCCATACTCGGCACAGAGTGCCGTCAGGGCCAGTGGATCTGATGTGATGCTTTGTTTCTTGTTGAAATTTTTCAGGACTGCGGGGTCCAGCGATTCCACGCCGGAAAATATTGCTTTGCAGCCATTTTTTGCCAAAAGATCAAGATTTTCCCTGCGTTTGAAAAAGTCGCCTGTCACCAGCGCACCCCAGCCGCGAAACTGGCCATTGCGCCATCGTTCCCCAATCATCTCAACGCGATAACGGAAATTATCCCGGTTGTTGCCATAGAAATTATTGTCCAGAACCATGACACCCAGAACGCGGCCCATTGCGTCGAGCTGACGGGAAATTGAGGCATCGCTATGGGATTTATAGGCGCGCCCCTCTGCGGTGAGTGAACAGAAAGAGCACGCAAAATTGCAATTCTTTGTGGTTTCCAGATAGCTAAGCCCCATGGTCGGACGGGCAAGGTCGAAGCGCGGCGCGCCGTGGCCGTCGGCATGATCAGGGCCGAACAGATCTGTGATGATCTCGGTGATATCTTCGACGTCACCTTGAGTGGCGTAATCGAAGACTTCAGCACACAGTTTGGGCAAGGCGCGCGCAATCGGCCCCCCGATTATTGTGATGCCCGACGGGTTTGCGGATTTGTAATAGGCTGAAAGCTGATGGGTTCGGTCAAACGCCGCGGTTAAGCCGGTGAAGACAACGACATCTGGCCATTCCAGAATGCGTGTATCAAGCAAGGGTCCATGAAAAACCTCGTCCCAGACCCGGACCTCAACCTGTTTCTGATCGAAATAGCCAGCCAGATAATAGGGTGCCATTGCTCTGGGCACGAACCAGCGGGTGGGCGTTGCTGAGCGCCAGGGATCAAAATAGGCGTTTATGATCAGAACGGCTTTTTTCCGGGCTTGCATCTTGCTCATTTTCACAGTGTGTATTGAGTAACTGATAGCAATATTGATACTGGAGACATTTGGATCGTCGCGCAGTATATTACCGACCTGTATTGATATCCCAAATCGCTTTTATTGTAGAGAGTTATGACCGACGATATCCAATCAAGTGCGCATGCATTACGCACACACCCTGCCCTTAAAAAGGTATCGGCAGAGGTTATGGCGTCGATCATCTCGGTCGCAGAGCAGACAAATGTAAGTGCTGGCGACTTTATTATGCGAGAGGGTGAACCAAGCAACGACTTGTATTTTCTGCTTTCTGGCGATGCGGTTGCATTGCGCAAAGCCGACGATGGCAAAGACATCTTGCTCAATGCGGTACCAGCAGGTGAGTGTGTCGGGGAGCTGGCATTTCTGGACGGCGGAATGCGGACATCCTCGGTTCGTGCAGAGAGTGCGTGTCGCTTGATCAAGATATCAACCACAGAACTGGAAGCGCGCGATGATGCTGCTGCGGTCATTGGTGCGCTAAAGGCAGCACTTGCCAGCGTTGCCGTCAATCGCGCGCGCCAAATGAGCGATAACATGCTCGCATCACTCCGGCGGGAGCTGGAAATCAAAACGCTTCAAAATCAGTTTGGCTCCTTTCTGGTTTTCACGATTGCGATCTTCCTGATTTCTACAGCACTGTTTTATCTGGTCGCAGAAAAATACGTCAGGGATGTCTATGATCCCGGCTTTTCCTGGCAAGCGATCCTTTTCCTGGCGGTGCCGTGCCTTCTTGTAATCAAAGTCATGAAGATCCCGCTTGCCGATCTTGGCATTCGTCGTGAAGGGTTTAAACGTGCCGCACTACAGTCCATCGCAGCCTGTGTGGTGATAACAATTCCGGTTGCGATCTATTTGCTCAACTTTAAAGGCCCGTCATCCGATACCGCGGCACGACCGGGTGCGACTGTCGATTTAATCTTTATGCTGCAATATTTTGCGCACACTCTGTTTCAGGAGCTTGGTTCGCGCGGGCTTTTGCAGGGGCTGTTCCAGAAATTTTTGGGCGATACCAAAGGGCATCGTGCGATCCTTTTGACCAGTACAGTCTTTGCATCGCTGCATCTGGCGTTTGGCATTGATGCCGTGATGATCACGTTTGTTGCCAGCATTGTCTTTGGCTATGTCTATCAGGCCCAGAAGAACCTGATTGGTGTGACAATTCTGCATTACTGGCTGGGTGTTCTGGCCGCATTTGTCGTGGCGTTTTAGTTGGAAATGAAAACGCTGGGACCTCTTTATCCACTTTAAAAACTCGTTCCAAATCAGCAAAAAAGATTGGGTACGGTCTACGTCATCATAATTTATTTCGAAATCAAAATATTTGGAAATTTCGTCATGATACGATGTGATTCTCTCGACCCAAGCGCACTTCTAATTTCCTGAACTTAAACGATGCGTTGCCATTTGCTGCGTGAGTCTGCAAAGTAATGCAACTTTGGGTTCTGGGGGCGGACGGATGACAGCGCGGGTTACGACGGTTGCCTTTGCCGGGATTGAAACGATTGCTGTTGATGTTCAAGTGCAAATGGCAAGTGGCCTGCCGGCGTTCTCGGTTGTTGGGTTGCCTGATAAAGCCGTGTCCGAGGCCCGCGAACGGGTGCGATCCGCCTTATCAAGCATGGGGCTGGCCTTACCACCCAAGCGCATCACGATTAACCTTGCCCCGGCCGATTTGCTCAAAGAAGGGTCGCATTTCGATCTTCCGATTGCATTGGGGCTTCTGGCCGAGATGGATGTTATTGGCCATGAGGATATTGCCCGGTTTTTAGCCCTCGGTGAGCTTGGCCTTGATGGCAGTATCACCAGTGTTGGTGGGGTTTTACCCGCCGCCATGGAAGCCAGCATGCAGGAATTTGGCGTGATCTGCCCGTGTGACAACGGGGCCGAGGCGCTTTGGGCGGGTGATCTTGAGATCCTGGCGCCGAAGAACCTTGTCAGCCTGATCAATCATTTCAAAGGCACACAAATTCTGGCCCGGCCGCGTGCCGTTGCCAATGTCACCCCGGCTGGTCCGGGTTCGGACCTGCGCGATATCAAGGGGCAGGAAAGTGCCAAAAGGGCGTTGGAAATAGCCGCGGCTGGCGGGCATAATTTATTGATGAGCGGCCCGCCCGGATCGGGGAAATCGATGCTGGCCGCGCGTCTTCCGGGTATTTTACCCGATCTGGATGCAAGGCAGGCGCTTGAAACCACGGTCATTCATTCGGTATCGGGATTGCTGCCCGAAGGCGGGTTGATCCGCACGCGACCGTTCAGGCAACCACACCATTCTGCATCGATGCCTGCACTGGTTGGGGGGGGCCATCGGGTCAAGCCCGGCGAAATGTCACTAGCCCATAACGGGGTTCTGTTTTTAGACGAACTGCCGGAATTTCAGCGAAATGTTCTTGATGCGTTGCGTCAGCCACTTGAAACCGGGCAGGTGTCGGTGGCGCGCGCCAATGCCCATGTGACCTATCCGGCCCGGGTGCAATTGGTGGCGGCGATGAACCCGTGCCGTTGTGGGTATCTGGGCGATAATGACCTTGCATGCAGCCGGGCACCACGCTGTGGCGAGGATTATCAGGCGCGGCTTTCAGGCCCGCTTCTGGACCGGTTTGATATTCAAATTGATGTGCCCGCCGTGAAGCCTGAAGAGCTTGATTTACCCGCAAATGGCGAAACCAGTGCGACCGTGCGCGAGCGGGTGTTTCTGGCACGTGAACTTCAAATGTTACGATATAAAAACGAACATATCTCGACCAATGCATTGGCCGATGGCGAGGTTCTGCAAACAGCCGCCGCCCCCGATGATGCCGGGCGGGAACTGTTACAGGATGCAACACGGCGCATGAAGCTTTCGGCGCGTGGATATCACCGGATTTTGCGGGTGGCGCGCACGATTGCCGATCTGGCGGGCAGTGGTGTTGTTAAACGCCCGCATATTGCCGAGGCACTCAGTTATCGACAGATGGTGTATCGGCGGTAAGGAATTTCCCGCCAATGCCATCAAAGCGCGGTGGTCGGAGGTGGCGGGCTTGAAAGACAATCGGGACGGAGGACTGAATGCGGACATCGGTGTGTTGGACCAACTGGCAGGGACAGGGGCTTGAACGCTGCACACTTGTTCAGGATGACGAGCATTTGATCCTTGAAGGAGTGGTTTCGGGCACGCGCGGGGGCAAATATGGTGCCTATTATTCGGTGCGGGCGGACGCGCAGTTTCGGACACGCGAAGTGCTGGTCAAATATATTGGGGGTCAAACGCTGCATGTTCTCGCCGATGGGGACGGACACTGGCATGACATCCTTGGTGACCGGTCGGTGCCGTCGCTTGATGGGTGTTTTGATATTGATATTGGTGTGACCCCGGCCACCAATACCTTGGCGATCAAGCGGCTTGGGCTGGCGCCAAAGGCACGCCAAGACATTGTCGCAGCCTATGTCCCGCTGCCAAGCCAGATCGAGGGGGCGTTCCTGCCTGTCCCGGCACAGCAGCGCTATACCTGTTTGATTGCGGATCGGCGGTATCGCTACGAAGGATTATTCCGGTCATTCAAGGCTGAGCTGGAACTGGATCGGTTTGGCTTGGTGATGGATTATCCTGATACCTTCCGGCGGATGGCAGAAAACGGATAAGGCTGCACGACCGTTATCTTTTTTGCGTATATCAGGTCGATTGACGGTTGAGGGCATCGCCGATGCGCTGAAGCCGTTCAATCTTGTAAACCGATGATGGCGGCATGTTGCGCACGGTGGTTCCGATGCGGGTTGCGCGCAAACCAAGACGGCCGAGAATGGCCGAGGGGACGGGACAGCGCGGGCCATAAGTGAACTGGTAAAACGCACCATCATCCCGCAAATAGCCAAATGTACCGGTCATGATTCCCATGATCTGGCGCGGTTTCATCGACAAAAGCGGCAGGCCGCTAATGTCGATGCCCGCCTGCTGGCCAGTCGTACGGCAAATTCGGGTGTCGAAAGGCTGGCAGCCTTTGTCGAGGCATGGGGAAACTATATCCCCGAGATCCACGGGGTCGCCCGCGCCCTGATCGAAATGCAGGACAGCGATGATGCCGCCAAACTGGCTTGGGCAGACCGCATGAGTGGCCTGCGCCAAGGGTTTGAAGCTGCGATCAGAGCGTTGGAAGAAGATGGAAAACTATCTGCGGACTACAGCGCGAAGGAGGCCACCGATC
Organism: Thalassospira lucentensis MCCC 1A00383 = DSM 14000; assembly: GCF_000421265.1. GTDB lineage: Bacteria > Pseudomonadota > Alphaproteobacteria > Rhodospirillales > Thalassospiraceae > Thalassospira > Thalassospira lucentensis. The sequence goes on from NZ_ATWN01000010.1 coordinate 80,437, forward strand.
TTTTGTCGTCGCTCCTATCCGTGCAGACATGGGAGCAGCTAACGCGGACCTGTGGCTGGTCGCAGCGCCAGTTCGTTGATCACGCAAAGGCGATGGCTCTTAAACTGTTTGTTGCCGCCTAAGGCAGGCAAGCCAGAAGGCAACGCGCGGTTCTTTCCACAAATGGCTGGAAATGTTGAATTTGCAACATGGGCGACCATCAGGGCTGTCGCACCCAGATCCTCGGCAGCAGTGGTGGTGAAGAAATACCCTCATTGCCGACACTCGGATCTAATCAGTGATCATATGCGCGACAGGCCGTTCTGTTTGCGAATGATGTTGATCAGGCCGCGCAAGCCCGGATGATTGTTGTGGCGGCTGCTGTAATACATATGGAAGGGATCATCAGATGATGCGTAGTCTTCCAGCACGATTTCAAGCTGTCCGTTGGCAAGCTCTTCGGCAATCCGCGATTCCAGCAGATATGCCAGTCCAAGCCCGGCCTTGGTGGCCGAGATCGTGGTTGCCGTGTCCTGAATGGTGATGTGGCCGGGCACGCGGTAGCTTTTCTGATCCGGGCCGGTGCCAAGTTCCCAAGGAAAAGGCGAATTGTCACCCAGAAGAAGTTGCAGGCATGTGTGATTGCGTAAGTCTTTGGGGGTATCGGGTTTTCCACGCTTCACAAGATAATCCGGTGAACCAGCCACGACCCAGCGCTGGGGGCCACTCAGTGCGACGGCAACCATGTCTTCGGGGACCAGATGCCCGTACCGGATGCCGGCATCATATCCTTCTGCGACGATATCAATCGGTCGGTTTTCAACAACAATGCTGAGGCTGACATCAGGAAAGGTCTTGGCAAATTCTGGCAGTGCGGGGGCGATGAGAAGGTGAGCTGCATCGGAAAAGGCGTTGATGCGGACCTCGCCAAAGCTGGCGGCACCGGGGGCATCAAGCGTCTGGAGGGCTTCATCGAGTTTATCAAAGCCCTCGGCAAGCTTGGTTGCAAGGTCCTGGCCCAGTTCGGTTGCCACGATCGCCCGGGTGGTTCGATTGATCAGCTTTACGCCAAGGCGGCTTTCCAGACGGCGGATCGCATGACTGGCGGCCGAGGGCGAAAGCCCAAATTCAATGGCCGCCGCCTTGAAACTCTGGCGGCGGACAATCGCCAGGAACAGGCGTAGATCGGCAAACTCTGCGCGGTCGATTCCAGCCAAGTTGAATTCTATTCACTTTGAGGATGATTTCAGTTCATGAAAAACCACACCACACCAGTCCGTGCAACAAGTAATCTTAGGGTCAGACAATTCAGGCGGAGGAATGCGATGAGTGATATTCAGGCAATCAGGATTCCAGACCTGATGTCGCGCCGTATTTTGGTCACCGGTGGATCCACCGGGATCGGGGCCGAGATTGTCAGGGGATTTGCCGCACAGGGTGCCAAAGTCGCACTTCATTACAATGAAAGCCGTGATGCAGCACTTGCCCTTCAGGCAGAGTTTCCCGAGCATGTCTTCGTGGTTCAGGGCGATATGAGTGTATCGGGCACCCCTGCAAATGTTGTCAGGGAAGCCGCCCGGATGCTTGGCGGGCTGGATGGCCTGATCAACAATGCCGGTGGCATGCTGGGACGTGTGCCGACAACCGAGGTCGAGGCTGATCACCTTGACCGTGTCTTTGCCCTGAATGGCAAATCGGTCTGGGAAGCCACCGTGGCGGCGTATCCGTACCTCAAAGCGTCAGAGAACGGCTTTGTGGTCAACACGACATCAATTGCTGCGCGCAATGGCGGTGGCGGGGGTGCAGTGCTGTATGCCGCGGCAAAATCCTTTGTCAGCAGCCTGACACGCGGACAGGCAAAGGAATTTGTGGAAGATGGCATTCGTGTGAACGCAGTTTCGCCGGGTCTTATCCAGACGCCGTTTCACGACCGCTATACACCGCCCGATGTTCTTGCCGCGCAAAGCGCAACAGTGCCGATGGGCCGCGTGGGTCGCCCCGATGAATGTGTCGGAGCGTTCCTGTTTCTCGCTTCAAACGTCATGGCGGGCTACATCACCGGCCAGATCATCGAGGTCAATGGCGGCCAGTTAATGCCTTAGGAAGGAACGATATATGAACTACAGAAAATTTGGTAAGACAGGGCGCACGGTTTCGGACGTCGGTTTCGGTGCCTGGGCCATTGGTGGCGCGTGGGGCGATGTTTCAGAAGCTGACGCGCGTGCGGCCCTGCATGCAGCCCTTGATAACGGCACGACATTCATTGATACGGCCGATGTTTACGGTGATGGTCGGTCGGAAAAAATCATCGCCGATGTCATGAAGGAACGCGGTGGCGAACGTCCGTTCATCGCAACCAAGGCCGGACGTCGTTTGGATCCGCATGTGTCTGAGGGCTACAACAAACAGAACCTGACAGCATTTGTCGAACGCAGTCTGCAGAACCTTGCGACCGATTGTCTTGATCTTGTGCAGCTTCACTGCCCGCCAACAGAGGTTTTCTATCGCCCGGATGTGTTCGAGGTGATGGAAGACATGGTCACCGCCGGGAAAATCCGCAATTACGGTGTTTCGGTCGAGAAAGTAGAAGAAGGCCTCAAGGCCATCGAATATCCCGGTGTGGCGTCGGTTCAGATCATTTACAACATCTTCCGCCAACGCCCGTCCGGCCTTTTCTTCCGCGAGGCAAAGGCAAAAAATGTCGGGGTTATCGTGCGTGTACCGCTGGCATCGGGCCTTTTGACGGGCAAGATGACCAAAGATACCGCCTTTGCCGCAGACGACCACCGTGCGTTTAACCGCAACGGCGAGGCGTTTGACAAGGGCGAAACATTCGCCGGTGTGCCGTTTGATGTTGCGCTTGAAGCTGTTGAAGAAATTCGTCGGCTGGTTCCGGAAAATATCACCATGGCGCAGTTCGCCCTGCGCTGGATTTTGATGGAAGAGTCGGTTGGTGTTGTGATCCCGGGGGCCAAGAATGCAGCCCAGGCAGCGGCGAATGCTGCTGCAAGTGATGTTGCGCCACTGCCGCCAGAGGTAATTGGCGAACTGCGCAACATCTATGAGCATCGCATCGCCCCGCACGTTCATCATTTGTGGTGATCAAACGTTTCCATCGGCTTTAAAAAGCGATGATGCAGATAAAGGGGTGCCATGCTGTTGGCATCCCTTTTTGCATTTTCGGGGCGCAATTATCGACAGATGGTCTTTCGGTGATGAACCCCGGATCAGGCGGTTTTGAGGACGTTGTTGAGGATTTCCGGGCGGCTTTTGCGTTCGATCTTGTAAACCGATGATGGCGGCATGTTGCGCACGGTGGTTCCGATGCGGGTTGCGCGCAAACCAAGACGGCCGAGAATGGCCGAGGGGACGGGACAGCGCGGGCCATAAGTGAACTGGTAAAACGCACCATCATCCCGCAAATAGCCAAATGTACCGGTCATGATTCCCATGATCTGGCGCGGTTTCATCGACAAAAGCGGCAGGCCGCTAATGACGGTGGCAAGCGTGCTAGGGGCATAAAGACCGGCCTTTGCCAGCCGGGTGGCATCCATTTGTAAGATGCGCGCATCGGGATGACGGTCCGACAACAGACGGGAAAAATACGGTCCCGCTTCGATCAGGGTCAGATCATTTTCGGGTAGTCCGCGTTTAAGCAGCGCACGGGTAAAGACCCCGGTGCCCGGCCCCAGTTCAAGAACCGGGCCTTGACCGGGGATGACTTCGGATGTGATCAACTGCGCCAGTGCGGGGCTGGATGGCGAAATGGCCGAAACCCGTCTGGGATCGGTTACCCAGGCCCGAAAAAACGGCAAAAGATCCGACATGTGCGTGTCTGCCTCGATACGGTGTGTTTATGGTTAGTCTAGGTCCTGAGCCTTAGCTATTGACCTTTTATGTCGCGACAGGTGTTTATTTGTGTTCATTTTGCGAAATTGCACGCTGTCGCGGTGACACAAGATCGTGAGCCTTGTGACCATTTCTTAAGGTTACGAGGCATTTTCCTGTCGATTTTTACGCAGAACATCAATCAAACGGGCTTCTTGCGGATCAGCATGGAAGCTGTTGGGGATGATCATCACGCCTTTGGTGCCGTCATTGGCCTCGATCATGTAAAGGGTGGCGTCATCGCCGGGATCGGTGCCGTTATCGGTGCTGTTGGAATGCACCAGACGCAATTCATGAGGTTGGTAAAGGTGGCCGGTGCCGTCGCTGCGTGCACCATCGTCTTCACACATGAAATGATGTTCGAAACCGTGTTCTTTGGCATTTGCCTGAAGATCAGCCAAGGTCATTTGGTCCTCCTGAAACGCAATTTTCTCGATATAGGGAAAACGCCGGACCAGACAACTTGTTCCAAAAATCAGGAATGCTTGCGCCGTAAGTGATCGATAAGATCCGCCTTGTCGGCATCGGTGTGGAAACTGTCAGGGACAATCAGCATGCCGCGTGTGCCGTCTTTGGCCTCGATCATGTAAAGGGTGGCATCATCACCGGGATCTGTACCGGCATCGACGGATCTGGAATCGATGATGGTCAGGTCATCGGCATGATACTTCGCCTGTTTCCCGTCACATGTCACAAGGGCGCCCGATGCACTGAAAACATGGGAAAATCCGCGATTACGGGCCAATTCCTGCAAGTCGGATAAATTCATGGTGAACCTCCGTCTGTGTGTTTTGCCAAGATCGTCGTGATCAGACTACCAGATTTGACCAACAACATGGTTGGACAAAGGCAAAATCGATCAGTTTGGGGATGATATTTTTATGATGACGCCGGGTCGAGCGCCATTTTCATGCCTTCGTGGCTGGCAACAAAGCCAAGCCGTTCATAAAACCGATGGGCATCCTTGCGGGTTTTATCGGTGGTGAACTGTATCAGGGCTGCGCCAAGTGGTTTCGATATCGAAATAGATTCTAAAATCAGCTTTTCACCGATTTTTTGCCCGCGATGGCGGCTTGATACCCGCACCCCTTCGATCTGCGCACGCAATTGCCCGCGGCGTGACAATCCGGCAATTAGGGTCAGTTGCAAACATCCAACAATATCATCGCCTTGGCAGGCCAGAAGATACTGGTTGGGCAGGGCCGCAGTCGATTGCGATGCCATGGCATCAAAGGCGGCGTAATAGGCATCGGGCAGCGGATCGGTGCATTCTTCGCGGGTTTTGCCCTTTTCGTCATCGGCCAGAAGAGCAACGATGGCGGGCAGATCATCGCGGGTGGCCGGTCGGAAAGTGATTTCGGTCGGCGAGGGGCTGTTGATCATCGGGGTTCTCTTGGGTGGTGGCGTCTGGTGCGGGTGTTTGCGGGCCATCATGCTGCAAAACCCGGTCAATGGACAGATACAACAGGATATTTGATATCGTTTTTCGCGATGGGGGCTTGGTCAAAACAGCAATGATGCCGCCGGTGAAACCACGCGGCGGCATCATAACGGCCCAGCATTCCACCAAATCGGGCATCAGACCAAACGCAGGTGCGGGGGTGGGGGAAAATCACCTGCGATAGCCTGATGTCAGACCGGTTTCAGGAGTGGGCGATGTTTGGGTTACGCCAACCCACCATTGGCGCGCAGGGTTTGACCATCAACCCAGCCAGAGTCCGCCCCAGCAAGGAAGGACACGACGCCAGCGATATCTTCGGGCTGTCCAAGTCGTTCGAGCGGCGGCATTTTGGAAAACTGGGCGATTTGCTCATCGGTTTTGCCATTCAGGAACAGCTCGGTTGCAACCGGACCCGGGGCCACGGCATTGACCGTGATCTGACGGCCGCGCAGTTCCTTGGCATAGACCGCTGTCATGGCCTCAACCGCCGCCTTAGTGGCGTTATAGACCGCATAGCCCGGCAATTTTAGATGAAGGGCCGTTGTCGAAAAATTGATCACCCGGCCATGATCGCGCAGGTGTTTCGCCCCTTCGCGCAGCATGTTGAATGTGCCGCGTACATTGATGTCCATCATGGCATCAAAGGTTGCGTCACTCATCTCGGCAATCGGCTGTGTGGTCATCACACCGGCATTATTGACAATGACATCCACCCCGCCAAATTCGGCAATGGTTTTGTCAAACAGGGCGGTGACGGCGTCTGGTCGGGCGATATCGGCCTTCACCGCGAGGGCCTTGTGCCCATCAGATTTCAGGCTTTCGGCCAATTCTTCGGCGGCGGCGGCAGAATTGGCGTAATTGATCACGACAGCAAAGCCATCTGTGGCCAATCGTTTGGCAAGGGCGACACCAATGCCGCGTGATGCGCCGGTGATGATGGCGGTTCTGTTTTCCATGGCGGACATGAAATTTCTCCTTGGTGGATGTGCATGTAAGCGCGATGGGCTCACTATGACCGAGATGACATTTGGGATAATTGCGCTATATTCGAATTGACTGTTCGAATTTTGATAACAATGAGACATGGCGATGGACCGGTTTGAGGAAATGCGCAATTTCGTCCGGGTGGTGGAGCGCAAAAGCTTTACCAAGGCGGCCGGGGACCTTTTGATCCCGCGTGCGACCATGACCAATTCTATCCAGCGCCTTGAAGCGCGTCTGCGGACCCGGTTGCTTGATCGTACGACGCGCACCGTGGTGCCGACACTCGATGGCGAGGCCTATTACCGGCGGTGTGTCGATATTCTGGCCGAGCTTGAAGAAGCCGATGGTATCTTTCGCCGGACGGATCCGCGCGGGCTTTTGCGGGTCAATTTACAAGGCACGCTGGCGCGCAAATTTATCATTCCACGTCTGCCGGAGTTTCTGGAACGCTATCCCTGTATCGATCTGATGATTAGTGACGGTGACCGGTTTGTCGATCTGGTGCATGAGGGATTTGATTGCGTGGTGCGCAGTGGCGGATTGTCAGATTCGTCAATGATTGCGCGACGGCTCGCCATTTTGCGTGAGGCAACCATTGCCAGCCCGGACTATATCGCCCGCACAGGCATGCCCGAAACGCTTGAAGACTTGAAAACCCAAGGCCATACGATGGTGAGCTTCCTGTCGGGGGCGGATGACAAGCCGATCCCGCTTGATTTCACGGTCAATGGCACGGTGCGCCAGATCATGCTTCCGGCCAGCATTTCGGTGACCGGCGCGGATAGCTATGCGGCGTGCGCCTATGCCGGGCTTGGTTTGGTTCAGGTGCCGCGCTATCGGGTTGCTGAAGATCTTAAAGCCGGGCGGTTGGTGGATATCCTGCCCGAATTTCCGCCCGATCCGATGCCGGTCAGCATCCTGTATCCGCAAAACCGTCAGCTTTCAGTCAGGGTGCGGGTGTTCGTCGATTGGGTGGCCAATATTCTGGCCGAGGCGGATATCTAACCCACAAAGATTACGCGGGGCCTTCATGGGCGGAAAGCTGTTTGATTCGGTTTCGCAATGAAACCAGATGGGCTTGCCAGTAATGGGTCATCATTGGCTTGAATCGGTTGTCATTCAGGCCATTGCGCGCCGGATGGGCCGCGGATAATGCCTCAAGCCCGCTATGGGTCAGGGTCAGGCGCGTGGCGTCACCAGATTGCGCAAAGCGGATATCAACATGGGTGACGGGTTCTTTGCGGTCTGCTGTTGGCCAGCGCCATTCAAATGCCAGCCGTTTGGCCGGGTCCCAATGGATCACTTTGCCCGCCTCGACCACGAAATCGGGACGACGTTTATCGACTTCCTGTAAAAACCGCGTGCCATTATCGCGTTCGCCAAATTGCATGACGCCGGGACGGTTGCCGATTAGCCGGTTGCGCGGGCCTTGCTTCCACCAAAGATCAATCTCGTTGGTAAACACGTCAAAAGCCGTCTGGGCATCGCAGTCAACACGAAGGGCGACAAAGGTTTTGGCCGACATGGGGTGTCCTATGAGGTAAAACGGGCGGAGTGCTGTTTCTTCCCAGAAAGCACCCCGCCCGGCAAGTCAATTCATCTATCCGCGCGTTTAGTAGCCGCTTTGACGATCGACAAGGCCGGTTGGCGTTTCACCACGTGCCATGCGATCAATGTTTTGCGCAATCTGATCGGCCGATTCCTCAACCCGGGTGGCCGCGGCAATATGCGGGGTGATGCGGATTTTCGGATGATCCCAGAACGGGTGACTTTCGGGCAGCGGTTCGGTAACGGCAACATCCAAAAACGCACCGCGCAGATGCCCGGTATCAATGGCACGCAGCAAGTCGGCCTCATTGATCATCGCACCGCGTGCGGCATTAATGATCGCAGCCCCCTTTGGCAGATGCGACAGGGTTTCGCTGTTAAGCAATCCTTCTGTTTCCGGCGTGCGCGGCAGAAGGCAGATCAGAATATCGGCCTCGCCCAGAAATTCGTCAAAGGCCTCCTCACCGGCAAAGGTGGTGATGCCCTCAATCGCCTTCATCGAGCGGCTCCAACCTGAAACGGTAAAGCCAAGGTTCGAAAGCGCGGTTGCAACGGCCGAGCCCAGTGCGCCCAGCCCCATGACACCAACCCGGCATTTTGAAATGCGTGCGACGTCATGCTGTTTCCAGATGGCTGTGGCCTGCTGGGCGCTATAAACATCAAAATCACGCATGAAATGAAGGGCCGCATACAGATGATATTGCACCATCTGATCGGCCATCCCCGCATCTTCCAGTCGGATGACGGGGATGTTTTCCGGCAGACTTGGCGATGAGACAACATGATCGACCCCGGCCCCAAGCGAAAAGATCGCTTTAAGGTTGGTCAGGTTTTTGATCAGTCCCTGTGGCTGCTTCCAGAACAGGGCAAAGTCAATCGTTGCGGGATCGTAATTGTCGTCGCCGGTGACGATATTGGCATCAGGCAGCCGTTCAACCAGCGCCTTTTTCCAATCGGCGTCTTCGCCCGCGGCGGAAATAAGGATATTGGGCGCGGCAGTATTGGTTGGCATGGGGCTTTCTCCTGATGCGGTGACAAATGAGGGTGCCGGTTTTTGGGGATCCATCAATATAAACGCGCCAGATCGCAAAGCGTTCCGGTGTGTTTTCTAGCACGTCTATTGATGACAGCAGTTAAGGACGTTGGTCAATCGTTCGGCGTGGGGATGCCTCGATGATTGTACCTTCACCCTAGATCAATGGGCAAAGATCATCGCCGGGTCGCGGAATGTCTTGAATTCCACGCCATTTCCCGCCGGGTCCTCAACAAAAAACGTCCCCTGCTCGCCCGGTTCACCGGCGAAGCGGATTTTCGGTTCCAGCAGGAATGTTACCCCGGCGTTTTTCAGGCGCTCGGCCAGACCATGCCAGACGTCCCATTCCAGAACCGCGCCAAAATGCGGAATTGGCACCGCATCGCCATCGACAGTGCCCGACCCGGCATTTTGACCGGCCTCAGACCGGACATGGGCGGACAGCTGATGACCAAAGAAATCAAAATCAATCCACGCCTCGGTCGAGCGACCTTCGTCACAGCCCAGAATATCAATGTAAAATGCGCGGGTGTCGGCGATGGATTTGATCGGAAAGGCCAGATGGAACGGGGGTAAGGACATGGGGTTCTCCTAAGATTATCTAATGCTGTGTTGTTTGAACCAGTCTAAACCAGCATAATACTGCCGGTAAAATCAGAAGTTCTGCATTTAGCATCAGGAAATCTATTGCTATGGCGCTACGCCCGACCACCCCGCCGCTTAATGCGCTGCGCGCGTTTGAGGCTGCCGCCCGATTGGGCAGTTTTGCCCGGGCCGCCGATGAGCTTTCGGTGACAGCCGGAGCTGTCAGTCAGCAGGTCGCCAACCTTGAAGCCAGCCTTGGCATGGCGCTGTTTGATCGCAATGGACCAAAGCTTACTTTGCGGGACGCCGGACGGGCCTATTTACCGACATTGCGCCGCGCGCTCGATGAGATTGAAGCCGCAACCCTTGATCTGGTCACCCATGGGACGGGGGAACGTAAACTGGTGATCGGGGCATTGCATACCATCGCCAGTGCGTGGCTGATCCCGCGATTAAACCGCTTTCAAAACGAATACCCGGGTATCCGTCCGGTGATCGAAACCCTGGCGCTTAATTTCGCCACCCCGGACCGCAGCCCCGAGCTTGGCAGTCGGCTTTTGGATGTTGGGCTGTATTTTGGCAATGGGACGTGGCCGGGGCTGAAATCTGATAAGATTCTTGATGAAATTCAGGTGGTTGTCGCCAAACCGGGATATGTCGCGTCGGATCGGAAAGACGACCTTACAGCCCTGATTGCCGATCATCCACGGTTGGTCCATACCACCCGGCCCAAGGCGTGGCACGATTGGGGATTGGCGCATGGGGTTGCCATCACCGGGACGCCCGGAGCGGGGTTTGAGCATTTCTTTATGCTGATTGAGGCCGCCAAGGCAGGCATGGGATTGGCCCTTTTGCCGCGTGTCCTGATCGAAGGGCCGCTTGCCGAGGGTGGGCTTGAAATCGTCTGTGACGCGAGCTTGCAAAGCGATGGTGCCTACTACCTGATCACGCCGGAAAACCGGCTGGACCGGCCAGAAGCCCGCGCCTTTCGCGATTGGGTCTTGCGCGAAGCTGCGATGGGGTCCGGTACCCTCGGATCGCCCTAACCAATTGAGAATAGGTGCATTTATTGCGGGATCAGGTGCCAGATTTACGGCGATAGATGCTGTGCAGAAAATGGTCTTTCTTCGGGCCTGTGATTTTTATTTTTGTTTCGAAATGATTGGCATCACGCCAGATCATGCAGTGATGGTAAAAATCATCCCCGCACGGATGAATGTCGCGTGCGCAAAGTCCTTCGTCGGCATCTTCGCCAAAGTGCAGCATCACATAGCGATTGCCAAATCCAATCGGGTCGCGAAACAGAAGCTCGATTGAGGCCGGGCTTTCATGCAGCACAAAATCATATTCGCGGTAGCCATCAAACCGTTGACCATCGGTGCGGGTCAGAAACCCTTCCTCGCGATAGCGCAGGACATTGGGTTTACCCGGCTCGGCCATATGGAAGGTCACATCCCCGATAAACCGGCCGACATCCCCCAGATCGCGTTCAAGCGTCCAACTGCCGGTCAGGGCGGCAAAGATTTCGGTTGTTGATGGCGCTTTCATCCAATTGATTTTCCGTAGTACGAATCTAATAGTGGAGCGTTAATCTTCGGGCCACCAAGGGAGCAGCTTAGTGATTTTCCCATCGAATGGATAAGGGTTAGCCATTTTTATGTCGGGGCAAACATCTTGATGAACACTCGACAGCGCCCATCCTTGGTACTTTTCTATCGATGCTTCCTTTATCGCATGTCGAAAGGACTCTTCGGTAGCGTCTTGCACCGTGAATTCAAGTTCTTCGATGGGGCAGAAGACCACAGGAATCTGATCTTGTTCTTCTATCTCAGGGTTTTTTGCTGCGGCCATTGTTTTAGCGTAATCAATTACTTTAGCTTGCAGTTCAAAAGATGCAGTTAACCAAGTATCTAGAGTGAGCACAACTCCACAAACTTCATCACTCAGTTTGCAATCTGGGACCGAACCAGACCTACAGTGGGCTATAAAGCGCCAGATCTGAAAAACACCTTTGGCAATTTCTTGGTAACCACGTGCAGCTTGGTTTAATGGATTCTCAGCAAACCGGGCTTCATAGCTCATTCGCGTAGCTTTGCACTCGAAAATGATGTCTACAACATTGCTATTCACGCTGATTATATCAGGGCTGTGAATTTGGTTTTTCTCATGCTTGTAGATGAATTCTTTTCGAATGGCCCCTTTAACAGAAATGCTTCCTACTAGAGTTCTACAATAGCTCTCGAAATTGGCAGAAGTTTCGTTCTTTACAGAACTATTTGCATCAACAACATCATAGAAAATTCCAGATGTACATCTCTGTGCAACTAGATCTGGTAGTGGGCACATTAAGCGATCAATACTTTGGTCAAATGAAATGCATGGGTGCTCCCGCAACACGCTCTTTTTGTAAGATATGTGCGTAGGGTTTCTTCTCATTTTTTTGCTTGCAGCGACAGCATTATTTGAGCTTGATGTTATAGCTAGTAGAATTAAATTTGTCTTCTCTTCATCTAACCCGATAGGTGATGCATTAATATTTCTCTCAATATAAGGCTTCTTTGAGAAAAGTGCCCTAAGCGCGAAGCAACCCAGAACAAAATCATCGAGCGAAACGCCAATTCTCTTTTTGAAGTGCTTTTTTGTAAGCGGTCCGCTGTATATTAGGGCTGAACGGTAGTAGCTTGCGTAATTATGGAAGCCCCTTTGCCATTCGAACTGACGTTGTGCAATCCGATGCATTTCTTGGCGTACATTCACGCGTTCCAGAGTTAGCCTATCAGAAATGTTTTCTAGATCTAGCAACGCTGCCTTAAGTATTTGAATAGACTTAAACTGTTTGCAGTCTAGTAGTCGGTTGGGGCCTGATTTGTTGATCTTGGCTTTTGGGATACTTAAGCACTCATTCAGCATAGTTTCAATGAGCCAAGGGCTTATGGCATACGGTGATGTCAGGTCATCGGTCGCTGCTTCTTCCGGGAACTGTAGGATACCTCTAGCATGCTCTGTATTTCCAGACTGAATAGCGTGAGTTACCCAAGCGAGAACAAAGAACTGCTCGGTAGGTGTTCGAGAGAGTATCTTCTCAAACTTCCGTTTGCAGATGTTCAGCCGAACTTTGCTCACAAACGTTCTCCCAGCATCTGTCCTTTTTCATTGGATAGGTCAGGTTATCACATAGAGCCATTTGGTCAGTCTTTAGGTAGCATCAGCGGCAGTTTTTCCCCGCCAAGGATATGGACATGCAGGTGCGGGACGTCCTGACGGCCGTGTTCGCGGGTGTTGGCGATCAGGCGGTAGCCGTCCTCAACCACACCGGCAGCAGCAGAAATTTTGCCAATCGCGCGGGTATAGGCGATGATTTCGGCATCCGACGCATTGGCGGCGAAATCGTCATAGGACGTGTATGCGCCTTTGGGGATTACCAGAACATGGGTCGGGGCCTGTGGCGCGATGTCGTTGAAGGCCAGCACATGGTCGTCTTCAAAGACCTTGCTGCACGGGATGTCGCCGCGCAGGATTTTGGCAAAGATGTTTTCCGGGTCATAGGGTTTGACGGCCATTGGGGGCTCCTGATCGCTAGATTTGGTTTATGGCTGCCATATTGGACAGGCTTGGCGTGCGGTGCAATTTCGATTTTAGAATAACAGTCGGATTTACACTTTTCGTCATTCCGGGCGGAGCAAAGCGGAGACCCGGAATCCATGGGGCGTGCCGAGCTGGATGCCCGCCTGCGCGGGCATGACGGTATGATGGAGCTGCGATTGCACAGATGATGGGGCCGTAAACTGGACTAGTCGTCGGCGCGTGCGGCTTTCTCGGCAATGCCTGAAATGCCCTGACGTTCGGCCAGCGTGTTCCAGACATCTTGTGGTTTCACACCCTGATCGGCCCAGAGCACTATCAGGTGATAGAGAAGATCGGCACTTTCGGATGCGACCTTATCGGGCGTTTCGGCGAGTGCTGCGATAACGGTTTCAACACCTTCTTCACCGACTTTCTGCGCAATTTTGGCCGTGCCCCTGGCAAACAACTTGGCGGTGTAGCTGGTGTCGGGATCGGCACCCTTGCGCGCGGCCACGGTGGCATAAAGCGCATCAAGGATGTGTTGATCTTGCGGGTTTGGCATTTTCTACTCCTCGCGCACGGGGATCCCCGCCGCCTTCATGTGGTCTTTGACCTCGCGGATGCGATAGGTGCCAAAATGGAAGATCGAGGCGGCCAAAACTGCTGATGCGTGGGCATCACGCACCCCTTCGACCATATGATCAAGGGTCCCGACCCCGCCCGAGGCAATGACGGGCACATGCACACTGTCTGCAATGGTTTTGGTCAGCGGGATGTTAAAGCCCGACTGAGTGCCATCGCGGTCCATCGAGGTGACCAGAAGTTCGCCCGCGCCATATTCGGTCATTTGTTTTGCAAACGAAACGGCGTCAATTCCGGTGGCTTCGCGCCCGCCATGGGTAAAGATTTCAAATTTATCCGGCCCGGTTGATTTGGCATCAATCGAAACGACAATGCATTGCGATCCGAACTTGCGCGCCGCTTCGCGCACGAAATCGGGGTTCTTGACCGCAGCCGTATTGATCGAGACTTTATCCGCCCCGGCCAGAAGCAATTTGCGAATATCGTCAAGCGACCTTACCCCGCCGCCGACGGTGACGGGCATAAAGCAGGCTTCTGCGGTGCGCGCGACCACGTCAAAGATGGTGTCGCGGTTGTCACTGGATGCGGTGATATCAAGAAAGCACAGCTCGTCGGCACCCTCGGCATCGTAAATACGCGCCTGTTCGACCGGATCGCCGGCATCAATCAGATCAACGAAATTGACACCTTTGACAACGCGGCCGTCCTTAACATCAAGACAGGGAATGACACGGGTTTTCAGCATGGTCGGTTTCCTGTGTGTATCGTTAGGACAAGGCCGCAATGGCCGCGGTAAGGTCAATGCGGCCATCATAAAGGGCACGTCCGGAAATCGCGCCATCAATACCGGCATCGGTGTGGGCCTTGACCGCAATCAAATCATCAAGCGACGATACCCCGCCCGACACAATCACCGGGGTCGAGATGGCGGATGCCAGTGCCACGGTGCTTTCGATATTGGGTCCGCCCATCGCGCCATCGCGGTCAATGTCGGTAAAGATGATGGCGGCAACACCGCAATCTTCAAACTTTTGCGCCAGTTCAAGGGCTGTGACTTCGGATGTTTCAGCCCAGCCTTCGACCGCGACATAACCATCGCGCGCATCAATACCCACCGCCACCCGGCCCGGCCATTTGGCACAGGCTTGCTTGACGAAATCAGGATTGCGCAGTGCGACCGTGCCAAGGATAACGCGGGTGATGCCCTTGTTCAGCCAGTAATCAACCGTTTCCATGGTGCGGATACCGCCACCCAACTGGGTTTGGGCTTTGCCATCAACGGCGGCCAGAATGGAATCAACCGCCGCCCCATTGACCGGTTCGCCAGCAAAAGCGCCGTTCAGGTCGACAATATGGACCCAGTGACACCCGGCGGCGACAAATTCACCGGCCTGTGCACCGGGGTTATCGTTAAACACGGTGGCCTTGTCCATGTCGCCGCGCAAAAGGCGAACGCAGGCACCGTCTTTGAGGTCAATTGCGGGATAAAGATTCACTGCTCGGTGTCCTGTATTTTCTTGGTGTAGTAGTACCCTTCGACCATCTTGCCATCGACCATCGCGTAATAGGGATTGATCCCCCAACGGACGTATCCCAGCCCATTATAAAGCGCGATGGCGGCAGTCTGGGTTTCGCGAAGGTCCAGTTTCAAAACGCTATAGCCTGCTTCGCGGGCGAAATATTCGATGCCACGCACAATCGCCTTACCGTTGCCGCGCCCGCGTGCCCATGGGGCAACGAAATGGCCGGAAATCTGGGCAGAATGGCGTTGTGCTTCGAGGTTGGCCGGGGTTTCGATCAGCTGTGCCGCACCGGAAATCACGCCGTCAACGCGCGAAACAAACAAGTTGCGCCCAGGCATCAGCAAAACACCACGCCAGTATTTTTCCATATCCGGGCGATCTGGTGGGGTGAGCCAGCCAAACCCGCCGCCTTCAACGATTGCCTGCGTGCAGGCATCAACGATGTCGGACAAATCCCCCGCCGAAAGCTGGGTGACATGTTCGGCCATGACGCCATCCTGAATGGTATCACTTGGTGCGATCATGGTTTCCATCCCAGGAAATTCCCAATGATGGTCAGGCCGGTTTGCTGGCTTTTTTCCGGGTGGAACTGGGTGCCGACCATATTGTCGCGTCCAATCATTGCGGTTAAATCGCCGCCATAGGACACCGATGCCAGTCGTTCGGCCGGGTTGGCGACATGCATGTGATAGCTGTGCACGAAATAGGCGTGATCGCCGTTTGAAATGCCGTTCATCACCGGGTGTGCTTTGCCCGCCGGATCAAGCACCAGTTCGTTCCAGCCCATATGCGGGATTTTAAGGGTCGGGTCGTTTGGGGTGATCGCAACCACTTCGCCCTTGATCCAGTCAAGGCCGTCGGTCGTGACAAATTCGCGCCCGACAGACGACATTAACTGCATGCCAACACAGATGCCAAAGAACGGCTTGCCGCCCTTAATCACCTGTTCGCTCAGCACATCGACCATGCCGGTCACCGCATCAAGCCCGGCCCGGCAATCGGCATAGGCGCCAACACCCGGAAGCACGATATGGCTGGCGCTGCGGACTTTTTCGGGGTCATTGGTGACAATGATATCGTCGGAAAATCCGGTTTCACGGGCGGCGCGCTCAAATGCCTTGGCAGCCGAACGCAAATTGCCTGAGCCGTAATCAATAATCGCAACACTCATGGGTAAGATGGGCTCCCGCTTGAGGGGGTGGAGACAACAGTTTGCGGCGGTGATGCCAATTGCGTGATGCCAAGGTGGGCTGTTCTGATCCGTTGGCTGCCAAGATTGGCAAAGCAGCGATATTCGGCATCAGAGTAGGTTTTACCGGCCACGATATCGACCATTTTCCAGCCCTTGGCGGCAAGCTTGCGGCGCTTAAGGTCATTGCCAATCAGGCCAAAGCCGATCCCGGTCAGAAGGGCCAGCGCAAAGTCCATTTCCGGCCCGCCGTTAAACAGCCGGACCAAGAGGCCGGACGCCAACGACACCGCGACAATTGCGAAAAAGCCAAGCCACAGGCGATGATACAACGCCCAAAGCCCCGACAGCAGAAAGGCCCAGAAATTGAACCCTTCGCGGATCAGGATGGCGTTTTCCATCGGGTCGGCATCGCCGGGATGGATATGGACTGTGTAAACCTGCATCGAAAACCGATTTTCTGGTCGCGGTGGCACCAATGTCCCACCGGTATACTCCCGATCTTTATGTGATCAGATCACGTCAGATCAAAGTGATCCACCAAGTGTGCCCTTGGTCGACGGAATGGCATCGGATTTGCGTGGATCAATTTCAATTGCCACACGCAGCGACCGTGCCAGCGCCTTATAGGCACTTTCGACGATATGGTGGTTGTTCTCGCCATACAGGTTCTCGACATGCAGCGTAATGCCGCCGGCCTGGGCAAAGCCCTGGAACCATTCGCGGAACAGCTCGGTATCCATGTCGCCGATTTTGTCGCGGTTAAAATCGACATTCCAGATCAGATACGGGCGGCTTGAAATATCAAGGGCGACACGGGTCAGCGCCTCATCCATCGGCAACAGGCAACTGCCATACCGGTTGATGCCCTTTTTATCGCCAAGCGCCTTGGCAAAGGCTTCGCCAATGGCAATCCCGGCATCTTCTGTGGTGTGATGGAAATCAATATGCAGGTCGCCCTTGGCCCGGACCTTCAGGTCCATCAGGCTGTGGCGTGAAAGCTGTTCGAGCATGTGATCAAGGAAGCCAACCCCGGTTTCGACGTCATAAACGCCGGTACCGTCAAGGTTCAGTTCAACCATGATCTGGGTTTCGTTTGTATTACGCTCAACGCGGGCCTTGCGCATGCAAAGCTCCTTTCCTGCAGATAGGGATGCATATGTTGGGACGTATTTAGCAACAAAGTCGCGCAAAAGCCAGTTTAAGTGGCTACGTAATGGCCGTAAAATCCATGTAAACCGGACTTACGGCCATTGATGCTGCCTTTGGCGTTAAACAAAATCGAACTTATCGACATCAAACAGGCCGCGATCGGTCATTTTAAGATGTGGGATGACCGGGAGGGCGAGGAACGCGACCTGAAGGAACGGTTCGGGCAGAACGCAGCCCAAATCCTTGGCCGCCGCGCGCAGGGTAATCAGGTCTTTTTCGACCACCTCGAACGGCTCAAGGCTCATCAGGCCTGCGACCGGCAAGGGCAATTCAGCCGTGACTTTGCCGTTATCGGCAACCGCAAAGCCGCCACCCATTTCAATCAGGCGATTGACCGCAGCCGCCATGTCAGCATCATTTGCACCGACCACAGTGATGTTGTGGCTGTCATGCCCGACCGAGGAGGCAATCGCGCCACGTTTGAGCCCAAAGCCGCGCACGAAACTTCTGCCAATATTGCCATTGATGCCGTGGCGTTCGACGACAGCCACCTTGATCACGTCATGATCCAGATCGGGTTTCAGGCCATTTTCGCCAATTTCAAGGGTGGCTTCGTCGCGGAAGGTCAGGATCAAGCCCGGTTTGACCTTGATCACCGGGGTTTGGTTTTGGCCCGGTTTGGGTTCGCAGGCAAAGGCGGCCGCATCGACCGGGGTGGCCTTCATGGACGACAGCCCGACCGGGTCGATGGTTTTGCGTTTGGCAAACAGATCGTTGGTGACAAGGCGACCCGCGGCGATGACAGCGCTAACATCGCAGGTATCAAGATCATCGAGAATCGCGATATCGGCGCGCCAGCCCGGCCCGATCAAACCGCGATCGCACAGGCCAAAAATGCGCGCAGCGGAATGGGATGCCGCGCGATAGGCATGATGGATCGGGCAATTGCGGGCTTTCAAATGTCCGATCAGGCGGCGCACCAGACTATCAAGATGGCCTTCTTCGCCGATATCAAGCGGATTGCGGTCATCGGTACACAGGGCCACGAAGCTTGAACTGTTTTCATCCAAAATTTCAGCCAGTGCTTCGAGGTCCTTGGACACCGACCCTTCACGGATCAGGATTGCCATGCCCTTGGCGAGTTTTTCACGGGCTTCGTCAGCTGAGGTGGCTTCATGGTCGGTGCGAATGCCAGCGGCCATATAGCCGTTCAAATTAAGGCCGCGCACCAGCGGCGCATGGCCGTCAATATGCCCATCCTGAAACGCTTCAAGCTTAGCCATGATGCCCGGGTCAAGGTTGAGCACACCGGGGTAATTCATCATTTCCGCCAGACCGACGACCTTGGGGTGGTCGCGAAACGGCAACAGGTCTTCGATTTCAAGCCGTGCGCCTGCAGTTTCAAAGGCGGTGGCCGGAACGCAGGACGAAAGGTTGACCCGAATGTCCATCACCGACTGTTCAGCACATTCAAGGAAGTACTTAATCCCGTCCGCCCCCAGAACATTGGCAATTTCATGCGGATCACACAGAACGGTGGTTACCCCGTGGGGCAAGACACAGCGGTCAAATTCAAGCGGAGTGACCAATGAGCTTTCGATATGCAGATGGGTATCGATAAAGCCCGGAACGCCGAATTTTCCGGTGCAGTCGATTTCGGTGTTTCCAGCATAACTGTCATGGGTGCCGACGATGCGGTCGCCAACGATTGCGATGTCGGTCACAGTGACGTTACCGGTGATGACATCGAGCAATCCGATGTTGCGCAGGACCATATCCGCCTTGATTTTACCCTGCCCCGCAAGGATGCATTTGCCAAGATGGGATTGGGTCAGATCGGTGCTGCTCATGGGTTTGGGTCCTAGCGTTCTTTGAAATTCTTTTGTGGCTTAAGCCTAAAGCAAGTTAGTGCGCTGTGCCTTGAATTTTTTATGGGTCTTGGCGTTGAAACTGTATTTGCCATTCGACAAAACCGTCTGATCGGCCTTGGCCCTTGACCGGGCGGTTGTGCGTGCTAACTCTTGGTCGAAGCATTGGATGATATTCAAGGATAATTCATGAGCGAACAACAAAGCTGGCACGGCACGACGATCCTGTCTGTGCGCAAGGGGAATGAAGTCGTGGTGGCCGGTGATGGTCAGGTGTCGCTGGGCCAGACCGTGATCAAGGGCAATGCCCGCAAGGTCCGCCGGATTGGTCAGAAAGGTGACATCATTGTCGGTTTCGCCGGGGCGACGGCAGATGCCTTTACCCTGCTTGAGCGTCTTGAAGCCAAACTGGACCGTCATCCGGGCCAAACCATGCGTGCCTGCGTCGAACTGGCCAAGGATTGGCGCACAGATCGCTATTTGCGCAAGCTTGAAGCCATGATGGCGGTTGCTGATCGCGACATTTCGCTGGTTTTGACTGGTCAGGGTGATGTTTTGGAACCTGAAGACGGCATTATCGCCATCGGATCGGGCGGAAATTATGCCTTGTCTGCTGCTCGTGCCCTGATGGATCAGGATATGACAGCCGAGGAAATCGCCCGCAAAGCCATGAAGATTGCCGGTGAGATTTGCGTCTATACCAATGGCAGCGTCACGCTCGAAAAAATCGAGGATGCGAAATAGGCAGGGTGCCGTTTCGGGCCCTGATCACGCATCCGTCGCAATAACAAAACGGAACACCAAAATGACCCAGAATTACAGCCCGCGCGAGACGGTTTCCGAACTGGATCGCCACATTATCGGTCAGAAAGAAGCCAAACGCGCGGTTGCCATTGCGATGCGCAATCGCTGGCGTCGGCAGCAGCTTGACGACACCATGCGCAATGAAGTTCTGCCCAAAAACATCCTGATGATCGGCCCGACCGGGGTGGGTAAAACCGAAATTGCGCGCCGTCTGGCAAAGCTTGCCGATGCGCCGTTCATCAAGATCGAAGCCACCAAATTTACCGAAGTCGGCTATGTCGGGCGTGACGTTGAACAGATTGTGCGTGATCTGGTCGAAGTGTCGCTTGATCTGACCCGTGAGGCCATGCGCAAGAAGGTCCGGGCCAAGGCTGAAATGCAGGCCGAGGAACGTATTCTTGATGGTCTGGTGGGCGAAAACGCGTCCGCCGATACCCGCCAGAAATTCCGCAAGATGCTGCGTGAAGGCGAGTTGCAGGACAAGGAAATCGAAATCAACGTTCAGGAAAGCAGTTCATCCTCGATGCCGACCATCGATATTCCGGGCATGCCCGGTGCCCAGATGGGCATGATGAACCTGAACGACATGTTCGGTAAGGCCTTCGGCGGCAATACCAAGCCCAAACGCATGACCGTCACAGAAGCCTTTGAGCGCCTGATTGATGAAGAAGGCGACAAGCTGCTTGATAATGACAAGGTTACCGCCGAGGCGATTGATAATGTCGAGCAGAACGGCATCGTATTCCTTGATGAGATCGATAAAATCACCGCGCGGTCGGAACGTGGCGGCGATGTGTCGCGCGAAGGGGTGCAACGTGATTTGCTGCCGCTGATCGAAGGCACCAACGTTTCAACCAAACACGGCACGGTCAAAACTGACCATATCCTGTTTATCTGTTCGGGCGCATTCCATCTGGCCAAACCATCGGACCTTCTGCCGGAATTGCAGGGCCGTTTGCCGATCCGGGTGGAGCTCAAGGCGCTTACCGAAGGCGATTTCCGCCGCATCCTGATGGAGCCGGAAGCTTCCCTGATCAAGCAGTATATTGCGTTGATGAAGACCGAAGACGTCACATTGGACTTTAGCGATGATGCGATTGATGAAATTGCCCGCATTTCGGCCAGTGTGAATGAGGCGGTCGAAAATATCGGCGCACGCCGCCTGCATACGGTGCTTGAAAAGCTACTGGATGACATCAGCTTTACCGCAACCGATCGTGCGGGCGAGACGTTCAAAGTCGATGGCGCCTATGTCCGTGAGCAGGTCGAAGAGCTGTCGAAAGATACCGATCTTTCGAAGTTTATTTTGTAACCGAAACGATATCTTCGACGCAGATTGCCAAAAGGCCAGCATCTCGGTGCTGGCCTTTTTGTCTGAACGGGTCAGGCGCTGTGCAATTTGCGGATATTGTTGTCGGCCTTGGCGGGCAGATAGACGGTAAAGACCGACCCAACGCCCTGTTCGCTGTCGATAATCATGGTGCCGCGGTGGCGTTGCACCAGGTGTTTAACAATGGCCAGACCAAGGCCCGTTCCGCCAACCGCGCGTGAGCGGGCGGTATCAACCCGGTAAAACCGTTCGGTCAGGCGCGGCAGGTGTTCGCGTGCGATGCCGTCGGAATGGTCGCGGATGGCGACGGCCATAATGCGGTCATGGCGGAACCGGGCCAGCGCACCGGGTGGGGTTTTGGCCAAGGTAATCGAAACTTCGACATCGGTATCGGGATGACCGTATTTGATGGCGTTTTCGACCAGATTGACAAACACCTGTGTCAGTTCCTTTTCGTCGCCGACGATTTCGGTGTTATCAAGCGCATGATCAACGCGGATCTTCATGCCTTTGGCATCGGCCTTCATCGCCAAGGTTTCAGCAACCTTGCCAATGATTTTACCAACGTCGCAATCCTCGGACGGCGGGGTATGTTCGTTCAACTCGATCCGCGCCAGCGACAGCAAATCTTCGATTAGATGCTGCATGCGCAGGCCCTGATCGCGCATTACCGGTAAGAATTGTGCAAGGGCATCCGGATCATCTTTGGCAGGCCCTTCAAGCGTTTCGATAAAGCCCAGCAGTACTGAAAGCGGGGTGCGCAATTCATGACCGGCATCGGTGGCGAAATCGGCACGCATCTGTTCAAGTTTGCGAAGCTCGGTCAGATCGGAAAAGCTGAGAACAAAGTTCCGGTCGCCGGTTGCTGCGGGCAGGCGTGCGGTCAGCACATCAAAATGACGGTGCGCGTCACTGGCCAGAATGAACTCGGCATGTTTCATGGTTTCGCGTTCGTTGGCGACATCATCAAACGCGTCCAAGAGGATCGGATCACGGATAAACCGCGTCAGATCGCGTCCTGTTTCAAGGTTGTGAAACAATCCCCGTGCGGCCTGATTGAACCCGGTGACAACCCGGTGCCGGTTGACCATCACCACCGGATTGGGAAGGTGATCAAGGATTTCGGCATCGGTGCTGGTCTGGGTTTCCAGATGTGAAATACGTTCGCGAAACGTGCTGGCGATCTGGGTATAAAGCGATGAGAGTTCAGACGCCGCGCTAAATGAAAGATGCTGTGGCGGTGTTCCCCGGAACCGGTCGCGCAGATCGGTGGCATAGCGGGCAACCCGGCGCAAATCGCCAAAATAGATGCGCAGTATTGCAGCAATTCCCAACCAGGAAAGCGTCGCGGCGACGACCGCAGTGCCCCAGCCAAGCAGTTCCATCGCCGCAAGGACGACGAATACAATGCCTGCTGGAAAGGCAACGGCCAAAGCCGTAAGTAACAATTGGCTAAAACCCAATTGACGCTCCTGTTGAGAAGGTATGATGACCTGTTACTGTACGCAGGTCTAAAAGTGGACCTAAAATGGTTATACGCTGGTAAAGATCAAATAAAAGTTTGATGACAGTTTTCAAGGTCATGAAGCAATTGAAAAAAAACGTCTGCGATCCTGAAAAAAGACCGCAGACGCAGGAACGGATGGTAACGATTGCCCGATGTGAGGTGTCGCTGTGTCCTTAAAGGATACGAGCACCCTGATCGAAGCTTAGACGCGGGCTGCGATCATGCAGTTTGGCCGAATCGCCATATCCGATATTGATCAGGAAATTGCTTTTAACCGGGGTATTGGCAAAAAATTCCGTGTCCAGTTTTGAATTGTCAAAGCCCGACATGGGGCCGCAATCAAGCCCAAGACCACGCAAAGCCAGAATGAAATAGCCTGCCTGAAGCGAACCATTGCGAAACGCCGTTGTTTTAATCGCGTCATCCTTGCCAGCAAACCATGACCGAGCATCGGTATGGGGGAACAGATCGGGCAGTTTTTCATAAAATTCCATGTCATGGGCAATGATGGCGGTGACCGGTGCGGCCATGGTTTTATCAACATTACCGGCAGCAAGGCAGGGTTTAAGCCGTGCCTTGGCGTCAGGGGACTTTACAAAACTGATCCGCATCGGTTCGCAATTGGCACTGGTTGGTCCCATCACGGCCAGATCCCACGCCTGTTTGAGAAGGTCGGTATCAACATCGCGGTCCAGCCATTGGGTATGGGTGCGCGCGCCGTGAAACAGAAGATCAAGTGCAGTGGAATCAAGCATGGAACCTCTCAATTTGGATGGGGGTTAGGACTCTTTCATAAAGTTAAGCATACAGGGGCAATTCGCAACCGTGCATGCCCTATCCATATGAAATGTGGAAAAACAAGTGGTTCACTGGTATTTTCATATGAAAGATGATCTCGAAAAACGGGACGCTTCCTGTGGCCGGAGGTCACACTGTTGGGGCGAGGTGCCATGAACCAGGTGTCCGCCACGAGGAGTGGTTCGCAGAATACTGGAAATAGAAATGATATTTGACGCCAAAGGGCACGCATTGGCCACCGCGTCGACACGGATGACTTCCATGTCCATGCTGCGCAGTGTGGTGGTTGGTATTTCATTCGCCGTCGGACTGACATTTGGTGCCGGTCATGTACTGGCGCAATCAGCTGACGATCAGACAACAAATTCTAGCACGGAGTCGGTACCGACCGAAACTGTGACGACCGATCAGGCGAATGCCGATGTAAATGATGCCGCGGCGACAACGACCAATGACGCAATGACGGCCAAAACACCGACCGGGGATGCGAAATCGGCCGTGGTTTTCATGTATCATCGCTTTGGCGAAAATGATTACCCGTCGACCAACATCACCACCGAGCAGTTCGATGCCCAGATCAAGGAACTGACCAACGGCAATTACACCGTGCTGGGTGTGCCCGAGATTGTGGCCGCACTTCAAGGCGGCGGCGGATTGCCCGACCGAACAATCGGGATCACGATTGATGATGCCTATCGTTCTGTCTATGAGCTGGCATGGCCGGTTTTTCGTAAAAACAACATGCCATTTACCGTGTTTGTTTCAAGCGAGCAGATCGACGCAGGTTATTCCAATTACATGACCTGGGACATGGTGCGCGAAATGGTGCGCGACGGGGCGACGATTGGCGGGCATAGCCAGCATCATTCCCATTTGCCCGACCTTACGATTGACGAAGTCAAAGCCGAACTTGCCCATTCGGCAGAACGGTTTAAAGAAGAACTCGGCTTTGTCCCGGAAATCTTTGCTTATCCTTACGGTGAGGCAAATGACGCGGTGATCAAGGCGGTCACGGACGCCGGGTACAAGGCGGCGTTTGGTCAGCAAAGTGGTGCGATGAGCGACGAGTCAGATTTCATGTATCTGCCGCGTTTTGCCCTTAACGAGCATTATGGTGCGATGGAACGCTTTAGCCTGGCGGCAAATTCTTTGCCGTTGCGGGTGAGCGACGTGACACCGGGCGACTATACCCTGACGCGTAACCCGCCGGCCTTTGGCTTTACGTTAAAGGAGCCTGCGCCAAACGTGTCATGCTATCCGTCTGATGGGCAGGCAACCATGAGCCGTCTTGGCGATGAGCGGATCGAAATTCGTATGGATGGTCCGGTGGCATCTGGTCGCTGGCGGATTAATTGCACCGCCCTTGGCGCACAATCACGGTGGCAGTGGTTCGGGATGCTTTATACCGTCCCATAAACGCCATCATCACGAACGCATCGTTTTAACGCCGCAGATTCAAACGGATTTGCGGCGTTTTTTATTGCGTTTTTTGGGTGCTTGCACGTGATCATGCGACAATGTAGGTTAACCACACTTCTTAACCGTAAATAGTTGGTAACCACAGTGCCACGTGCTCTCACAGGAAAGAATATCCTTCTGATCATCTCGGGCGGCATTGCTGCCTATAAGGTTCTTGAGGTGATCCGTCGGTTGCGCGACCGCGATATTAACATTCGCGCGGTCCTGACCAACGGTGGTGCGCAGTTTGTCACCCCGTTGTCGGTTGCAGCACTGACGGAAAACAAGGTCTATCAGGACTTGTTTTCCCTGACCGACGAGGCGGAAATGGGCCATATCCGATTGTCGCGTGAGGCGGACCTTGTTCTGGTCGCCCCGGCAAGTGCGGATATTCTGGCAAAAATGGCCACTGGACAGGCCGGTGATCTGGCGACCACGGCCCTGCTTGCGACCAATAAGCCGGTGATGATTGCACCGGCGATGAATGTTGAAATGTGGAACCATCCCGCAACACAAGCCAATATCGCAACCCTTGAAAGCCGGGGTGTCTTGCGTGTTGGGCCGTCTTCTGGTGATCTGGCGTGTGGCGAATTTGGGTCCGGGCGTCTGGCTGAACCAGCCGAAATCATTGCCAGCGTGCTTGATTTCCTTGAGGCGGCTGACGCGCCCAAGCCGCTTTTGGGAAAAAAGGCGATTGTCACCAGCGGCCCGACCTTGGAGCCGATTGACCCGGTGCGCTATATCGCCAACCGGTCATCGGGCAAACAGGGCCATGCGATTGCCGAAAGTCTGGCACAGGCGGGGGCGGATGTGACATTGGTGTCCGGTCCGGTCTCGCTTCCCGATCCGGTTGGGGTCACTGTGGTGCGGATTGAAACCGCGCGCGAGATGCTGGCGGCGGTGACAAACGCGCTTCCGGCTGATATTGCGGTTTTTGCTGCCGCTGTTGCCGATTGGCGTGCCGCAGATGCGGCGGATCAGAAGATGAAAAAAGACGGATCAGGTGTGATCGCTGATCTGAAGCTTTTGGAAAATCCTGATATTCTGGCAACCATCAGTGCGCCCGGCCCCACCCGCCCGGCCCTTGTGATCGGTTTTGCGGCCGAGACGCAAAATGTTGCCGAGCATGCGCGCGCCAAACGGACACGAAAGGGCTGTGACTGGATTCTGGCCAACGATGTTGCGCCCGATACCGGGACTTTTGGTGGCGATCAGAACGAAATCTGCCTGATTACAGGCGACGATGAAAAAACCGATGAACGCTGGCCACGTCAAAGTAAAACCGGCGTTGCCCGGACGCTGACCGCGCGCATCATTGACCATTTTGCCTGATGCTTGCGCACAGGTGATCAGCATACTGCCATGCCGCTAGACCCTCTCGGCGCGGCGATACAAAAGACAAGGAAGAACCATGACGCGCTTGACCGTCAATTTGAAACAACTGCCCCACGGGGCGGATTTGCCCCTGCCCGATTATGCGACGGCACAGTCGGCGGCGGTCGATTTGCAGGCCGCAATTGACGGTGTGCAGGTGATCGCGCCGGGCAAACGGGCGATGATTGAAACCGGCATTGCGATTGCGCTTCCGGCCGGGTTTGAAGCACAAGTCCGCCCGCGATCAGGCTTGGCGGCGAAAAACGGTGTCACGGTGCTCAACAGCCCGGGTACGATTGATGCCGATTACCGCGGTGAAATTAAAGTCATTTTGATCAATCACGGAGATGCGGCATTTGAAATTGAACGCGGCATGCGCGTCGCGCAGCTTGTTGTTGCACCGGTGACACAGGTGGTATGGCAGGCGGTTGATGATCTGGATGAAACGGCGCGTGGATCGGGTGGATTTGGGTCAACTGGTACTGCGGTATCTGCTTGAACGGTCCGCTGGGACCCACGGGTAATCAATCCAACGAATGCTCTGTCGAAATCAGGTCCAGATGGCATCTGGGGGGATGTCGGGGCCACAAGGGGAGTCGCGAGAAAAGATGTTAAAGCTTTCTAAGAAAATGCTGTTTGCGATCGAGGCGGTTGTCGATATTGCCTATAACGCGGCGGGTGAACCGGTACAAAGCCGCGATATCACCGCGCGTCAGGGTATCCCGAAACGCTATCTTGAACAGACATTGCAACAGCTTGTCCGGGCTGACATTCTGGTGGGTGTACGCGGCCCGCGCGGTGGATATCGATTGGCGCGCGAACGCCGTCGCATCACGCTTTCTGATATTGTGTCGGTGATCCGTGCGATGGAAACATCCGATGACCCGATTGAAGATCCGGCAGGATCGCCGCTTGGCAAGGAAGTCGTCCGGCCATTGTGGCGCGAGTTGCAAGATGAAATGATGGTACAACTGGCGAAAATCACGGTCGAGGATTTGTGCAATCGGGCACGGGATGCCGGTTTGCGCAGCGGGATCGAAGAATCCCCCGATTTCATTATTTAGTCTTCTGAACTGACGGTGGTGTATTGTATCTTAAATCAACAAGAAACCGCTGCGGTTCCCTAAAATCTACAGGCAACGGGTACGCCATCAAACGCCATATCGTGTACAAATCGCCAAAGCCCATTTGACACGGGGCAATAGCGGTTTAAATACAAATTGAGTATGTGCATGATGGTAAAATACAAAATAGTGCGAGGAAAACATGACTGAGTTTCGCGGTAAGATTTACGACAGCATTATCGACACCATCGGTGCAACGCCGCTGGTTCGCCTTTCGCGTCTGGCAGAAGCAGAAGGCGTAAAAGCGGATCTGATCGGCAAGCTTGAATTCTTCAATCCGCTGGCATCGGTCAAGGATCGTATCGGTCTGGCAATGATCGAAACCGCCGAGAAGTCTGGCAAGATCAAACCGGGTGCCACCCTGGTTGAGCCGACCTCGGGCAATACCGGTATTGCGCTGGCATTTGTGGCAGCCGCCAAGGGCTACAACCTTATTCTGACCATGCCCGAAAGCATGTCGATTGAACGGCGCAAGATGCTGATGCTTCTGGGGGCAAAGATTGACCTGACCCCGGCGGCCAAGGGCATGAAAGGTGCGGTTGCTCGTGCTGAAGAACTGGTGGCCGAGATTGATGGTGCGATCATGTTGCAGCAGTTTGATAATCCGGCCAACCCGGAAGTTCACCGCAACACCACCGCACAGGAAATTCTCAAAGATACTGACGGCAACGTTGATATCTTTGTCTCGGGTGTGGGCACTGGCGGCACGCTGACCGGTGTTGCTGACGTATTGAAAAAGCATAACCCGAACATTCAGATCGTTGCAGTCGAACCGGAAGACAGCCCGGTTATTTCCGGTGGTGCACCGGGACCGCATAAAATTCAGGGCATTGGCGCCGGGTTCATTCCGGGCAACCTGAATAAAGATCTTATCGATACCGTAATGACCATTGGGAATGAAACCGCCTTTGCCACGGCGCGCAAACTGGCCGCCATCGAAGGCCTGCCAACCGGCATTTCGTCAGGTGCGGCAGTTGCGGCAGCGATTGAACTTGGTCAGAAGCCGGAAAATGCTGGCAAACGCATTGTCATCATCATTCCAAGCTTTGCTGAGCGTTATCTGTCGACCCCGCTGTTTGATGGTCTGCAATAAGGCGTTTGTCTTAACCGACAGTCGGAATAAAGGCCCGGAGCATATGCTTCGGGCCTTTTTTATTAAGGGTGCTGTGCACAACACCACTTGCCAATCTGATCAACCAAGGCTCAGCCATCAAGCCAGACGGCAAGACCGTCGAGTGTTTGCAAGCCGTATTCCACCGCGCCGAAGCCAATAACCGCCAAACGTCGTTCGCGAGTCGGATGGAGTTGGCGCAACGTCACCACAGTTTTGCCGTCGCTTTGCTCGTCGAAAGTCACTGTCATGCGGAAGCGTTCAGGGTCGTTGGGATCGGGCGTGCCATAGTCCATGACGATCCGCTCGTTCGGTATGATTTCCAGAAAGCGCACATGGTTTTCAAAGCGCTGTGGTTTGCCTTCGAACGTGCCGACCATGTCGAACCGCCACACTCCGCCTTCGCGGATGTCGGCCTCCTTGGTTTCGATATCAAGGCCTTCTGGGCCATACCATTTCGCCAGCGCCTCGGGGTTCGTCCAGGCAGCGAAGACCTTGTCGCGTGGATGGTTCAGCAGCTTTGCCAGCACGATCTCGCGGTCCAGCGACCAAGTCTCAATCGGATTTTTCATGTCGTCCATCCTCTTCGTCTTTGTGGTCCAGATGAAGTTCCAGCCGGTCTAACCGTTCGATCCAGCGCCGACGCTCCGCCTCCATCCAGACTGCCGCCTCGTTGAAACGTTCTGGCACCAATTGGCACCAACGGCTGCGCCCGCGCTTCTCGCTGGCGATCAGGCCGCACTCCTCAAGTACTTTGAGGTGCTGGGTGAATGACGGTAACGCCATGTTGAAAGGCGCGGCCAAGTCGCTTACGGACGCCTCGCCGTTGGCAAGCCGCGAGACCACCGCACGGCGGGTCGGGTCGCTAAGGGCGTGAAACGCAAGATCAAGGGGGTTTGAATGATAAGGCATATGCCTTAGTAACTTGAGTTTCAGGGCTACGTCAAGAATATTTAGGTGTATGCCTAAGTATTGGGGTGTTTCGCCCTGAAACAGGTTGTGAAAAAGACAGACCTCCAAGGAAAAACAAATCTTTTGCTTGAGCGATGGGATCGGCACGCTATATCCAGAAGCCAGAGCTTTTATTTTGTTGATGCTGTCCTGATAGGAAACCCGCCCGCGTGACTGATTTTGACTTCAACTTCAACGAAAATGAAGTGCAGCGCTATGCCCGCCACATTGTCCTTAAAGAGGTCGGTGGCACGGGGCAGATGATGCTTAAACGGGCGCGCGTGCTGATTGTCGGGGCCGGTGGGCTTGGCTCCCCACTTGCGATGTATCTGGCCGCAGCCGGGGTTGGCACGATTGGCATTATTGATGCCGACACGGTGGAACTTTCCAACCTGCAACGCCAGATCGCGCATGGTATGCGCGATATCGGAACGCCCAAGGTTGACAGTGCAAAATCAACCATGGCCGATATGAACCCCGACATTACCGTGCATGCCCATAACACCCGGCTTGATGCGGGCAACGTTATGGATTTGATTGCCGATTATGACGTGATTGCCGATGGGTCAGATAATTTCGAAACCCGGTTTTTGCTCAATGACGCCTGCTACTTGGCGGGCAAGACGCTGGTGTCGGGTGCAGCCCTTCGTTTTGATGGGCAGGTTTCGACATTCAAGGCCCATCTGGGCGCACCCCATCCGTGTTATCGCTGTATTTATCATGCGCCCCCGCCCGAAGATGCCATTCCATCCTGTGCGCAAGGCGGCGTTTTGGGATCGGTGGTTGGTATGATCGGTGGGATGCAGGCCACCGAAGTTCTTAAAGAATTGATGGGCATTGGAGATGGGCTTTCGGGCCAGTTGTTGATTGTCGATGCGCTGTCGGCGGCCTATCGTAAAATCAAGGTGCCCCGCGATCCGGGCTGCCCGCTTTGTTCACAAAACGCCACGATCAAGGACCTGTCGATCCATGAACACTGAGACCGAAAGTCCAAAGAAACTGTCGCTGGTGGTGTTTTCCGGCAGCTTTGAAAAAGTTCATTACGCACTCGTAATGGCATCGTCTGCCCTTGCCACAGGCCGGGAGGTCACGCTGTTTTTTACCATGGAAGCCAGCCGTGCGCTTTTGGCCCCGTCCGGATGGCGACATTTGCGCACGGATGCCCAAGGGGCCACCGCGACCTCAATCGATTTGTCTTATGCGACGCGCGGGATTGGCACATTCGAAGAATTGCTGAGCGCCTGTGCATCACTGGATGGCAAATTCATGGTCTGTGAAATGGGGTTACGCGCCTTGGGCCTTGAAGATCAAGCCACCCGCGATGAGCTTTCGATTGAGACCGGCGGTGTTGTGACATTCCTTAACGACGCCAAGCAGAATGGCGAGATGCTGTTTATCTGATCTCAACTTGCCAGAAGCTTGATGCCAAGCCCGGCCAGACACAAACCAACCGCCCGTTCGATCCAGATTTTGATTGCAGAAATGCGGGCCTGCACGGCGGGTAAGGTCAATGCGACCGCCACCAATCCGAACCAGAACATGTGACAGACCGCGATATAAATGCCATATCCGATTTCCTGTATGATGGGTGTGTCGGGCGAAATCACCTGACTAAACAGGGAAACGATGAACAGCATCGTTTTGGGGTTCAGCGCATTGCAGGCAAACCCGACCCAGAAGGCCGACCCGTTCCGGGTTTGATCTGTGCCCGATGCCGACGTTCCTGATGGCTGGGAAGCTGCTATGTTAGCGCTAACATCCATGGTATTGGCGGCTTTGGCGCGGCCAAGAAATTTGCGGATATCAGGCCACAGGGCCGATAAACCAAGCCAGATCAAATAAGCCGCCCCCAGATAGCGCAGGCTGTTAAGCACCCAGATATTACTGGCAAACAGAACCCCCAGACCAATCAGGGTATAGGCAAGATGAACTGAAACGCCGCTGCCAATCCCAATGGCACAGAAAACCCCGGCGCGCCTGCCACGGGTAAGGGCGATGCGGGTGACCATGGCGAAATCGGGGCCGGGGCTGATGACGGCAAGCACGGTGATGATGCCAACGGCGATGATTTCCATGGATCGGATATCGGCGGTGATGTCGGGCATGACGGAACGGTCCTTTGATGAGGCTTGATCTGTGCGTAAAATCAGTATCAAACTGTTTCAAAGGTCATAAAATCGAAAAATACCGGGATTTATTGTGAGTAATATTCACATAAAACGGCATCTGCCGCCGCTTGCCGCCCTGCCCGCCTTTGAGGCGGCGGCACGTCATCAAAGCTTTTCGCGCGCCGCAGAGGAATTGCATCTGACCCATGGGGCAATCAGCCGGGCGGTGGCCCAGATCGAAGATCGATTGGGGGTTGAGCTGTTCGTGCGGCGAAACCGGCGGGTCTGGCTGACCGCGGCGGGCGAACGGTTGTTAAAGGCTACCAGTGCGGCCCTTAACGGACTTGATGGCGCGGTTGAGGATATTCACCGTCATGACGGGGCATCGCCGATTCTGACGGTATCGTGCGAGCCCAGCCTTGCCATGCGCTGGCTGATGCCGCGTTTGGGGGGATTTCGCGAAGCCAACCCGGACTTGAATATTGACCTGCGTCTTGCCGGTGGGCCGGTGGATTTATTGGCCGATGGCTGTGACGTGGCGATTCGGCGGGCGGATTACGGTATTTCAGAACAGTACATCACCACCCGTCTTTGGGCCGAACATGCCGGGCCGGTGTGTGATCCTGATTGCTGGGAAACAATTCTTGCGGGAAATCTGTCCAATGCCCGCTGGCTACATGCCCGGACCCGACCGGATGCGTGGGATGTTTGGAAGCGCGCCAGTGGCAGTGAAGCCACCGCTGCCAGCGAACAGTATTTCGATCATTTCTTTTTTGCGCTTCAGGCGGCTGTGAACCGGCTTGGTACGGCAATTGGTCCTTTGCCGCTGGTGCATGACGATTTAAAAGCGGGGCGTCTGATTGCCCCCCTTGGCATGGCGCCAACTGGCTACGATTATGTGTTGATTACCCTTGATCCGCCCGTCCGTGATCCGCGGATATCGCTGTTCTTTGAATGGTTGATGGCAGAAGCAGGCGACATGGACGGCGGTGCTTTGCCGGGCAATGATATGATGGGACCGGGTAAGAAAATCTGATCCTGAACACCGGGTTCATG
The DNA here is from genome assembly GCF_000421265.1 of Thalassospira lucentensis MCCC 1A00383 = DSM 14000. Taxonomy (GTDB): domain Bacteria; phylum Pseudomonadota; class Alphaproteobacteria; order Rhodospirillales; family Thalassospiraceae; genus Thalassospira; species Thalassospira lucentensis. The sequence goes on from NZ_ATWN01000010.1 coordinate 113,394, forward strand.
TGCTCGGGGTCGGAACATTGTTCGAACGTGCCGCGTTTTGGGAATTCCTGAAACTGTGCGGATCCCGTTTTATGCTGACCGACCTTCCCTATTTTGCGACGGCCGAGAAATATTTTGATATTGGCGTCATCGATATGGTGCTGCGGCTGTGTGCGGCGACGGTGATTGGCATGATCATCGGGCTTAACCGCGATGTGAATGGCAAGCCGACCGGCATGCGGACCTTGGCACTTGTCAGTCTGGGGGCGGCTGTTGTGTCGGTCGTTGCGGTACATTTTCAGGATCTGATTGACCATCCTGATGCGCTTTCACGCGTTGTGCAGGGCTTGTTGCAGGGGGTTTTGACCGGCATCGGCTTTATCGGTGCCGGCGTGATCATGCGTCAGCCTAAAAGCATGACGGTTTCCGGCCTGACAACGGCGGCAACGGTTTGGATCACCGCCGCCCTTGGCATTGCCTGTGCGCTTGCTGCGTGGCACATTGTGATCATCGCCACGGTCTTGGCCCTGTTTGTTCTGATTGTGCTTAAACCGGTTGAACGAATGCTGGTGCGCCTGATCAGCGACAAGGATGCCGCACGCGACTAGCGAGGATGGTTCGGGCGCCGGACTTTAAAAATCCTCCCCCTCGCGGAAGGCGGCAAGATCATCAATGCGTCGATAAGGCAAAAGTGTTTGCAGTTCCTGGGCGGGCACGCCAACCATCAGATCATGTAAATGACGCGCAAGGACTTCACCCACATGCCGTTGTGGCTGGTAGTAGTAGGCCAGTTTTTGTTTTGACAGCATGCGGAACGGCATGCCGCCAAACCCGACAACCCCGATCCCGTCACGGATGGTGTCCATGTTCAGTTCCATCAGGGCTTCGAGTGCGCCGATCATGGTCATTTGGCTGGCGCAGACAATTGCGGTGGCATCGCGTTGGGTGCGAAACAGCGTGGTGGTGGCATCGCGGGCGGCGCGCACGGAAACATCGGAGCGCATCCAGATCAGGCTTTCGGGATCAAGCCCGGCTTCTGTCATTGCGCGGCGGGCGCCCTGTTTGCGATAGCCAAAAAAGGTCAGGTTTTCCGGCGGGTCGATCATGCCGATTTTGCGGTGTCCATCTGCGATCAGGCGTTTGACGGCGTCATAGGCGGCCTGTTCATCATCGTGATCGACAAAGGCATGCGGGGTTAAAAGTTCGGTCCGGCCAAAACTGACAAATGGAAAATCATGTTGCAGGCAATATTTTGCCCGGCTGTCCTGGGATGTGGTGCGTGAAAAGACCACGGCATCTGCCATGCGTTGGGTATGGACGCGTATGACGGGCTCAAGCGGGTCTTTGTTGCTGGTTTGAGCTAGAACCACCAGCGAATAGCGGTCTGCCTCCAGCCCCTGTGCGAGGCTTTCGACCTGTGCCAGAAACCCCGGATCGCCGTAATCGCCGACTTCCGGGGAATAGAGGATCGAACAGACCTGCATGGTTTTACCCGTGCGCAGCATGACGCCGCGGGCATCGGGCTGATACCCGATTTGTTCGGCTGCGGCCTTTACCTTGGCCACTGTGCCGGGTTTGACCTCTGGCCCGTCTTTGAGCGCACGTGAAACTGTCGTAACTGACAGGCCAAGATGTTCGGCAATCGTGCGAAGGTTCGGGCGCGAGGCGGGCATATGCAGGTCCGTTCTTGTGGTCGTGGCGAGCGGTATTGTGGCGGACAATCTAATCGCGCGGCTATGGTTAAGGCAATGCGTTGCTTTTGATTACGTTGCGCATGAAGTCATAGGATGCCTTTGGCGTGCGTTTTTGAGTGGTGTAATCGACATGCACCAAGCCAAACCGTTTTTCATAGCCATAAGCCCATTCGAAATTATCAAGCAAAGACCAGGGCATGTATCCCTGAACATTCGCACCTTCTTTCGTGGCGCGTAAAACGGCTGAGAGATATTCATCGTAATAGGCGATGCGATCCTGATCATCGATTTTACCATTTGCGTCAGGCAGATCGATAAAGGCACCGCCATTTTCCGTGACAAAGACCGGCGGGTTACCATAGTCGTTTTGCAAGATTTTCATCGTGCGATAAAAACAATCGCCATCAATTGCCCACCCCATTTCGGTGCGGCGGAAATATTTTGGTGGTTCTGCATGCTTAAACGGCCAGGCCTTGTCGCTTGCAGCTTCGATATAGCTTGGGAAATATTGATTTAGGCCCTGAAAATCGACCTTGGTTTTTATGGCTTCAAGGTCGCCGTCCCGAATGTGGGGTTCCATCCGGTCCAAAATCAGCTCCGGGTAACGGCCATAATAGACCGGATCAAGGAACACGCCGTTCCATTTTGCTTCAAACAGATCGATCAGATGTGCGTCCTGTTCCCGGCGCTCTGGCAATGTATAGCCTTTATGCATCGGCAAAACGAATCCAACCGGGGCTTCGGGGAAATGGCCTTTGATGATCTTGGTGGCGCGTGCATGGCATAAATTTAAATGATGGGCGGTCCGCATGGCGGCACGCGGATCGGCAATGCCCGGTGCGTGTCGGCCTTCTTCATGGCCGACCCAGGCAACCACATTGGGTTCATTAAATGTTACCCAGGATTTCACCCGGTCGCCGAGCCGGGATGCAAGAAGTTCGGTATAATCCCCAAACCAGTCAACAATGTCGCGGTTTGTCCAGCCGCCCCGGTCCTGAAGCGCTTGGGGCAGATCCCAGTGATACAGGCACAACCATGGTTCAATGCCGCGTTCAAGCATGCCGTCAATCAGGCGACTGTAAAAATCAATGCCGGCTTCGTTTACCCTGCCGGTTCCTTCGGGCAGGACGCGCGGCCACATGACCGAAAAACGGTAATGTTTGGCGCCAAGGTTTTTGATCAGATCAAGGTCTTCTGCCCAGCGGTGATAATGATCACAAGCAATGCTTCCGTTGTCGCCATTGGCAACGCGGCCCGGCGTTGCGCAATAGGTGTCCCAGATGGTGGCGCCACGCCCGTCATTTTTGGCGCCGCCTTCAATCTGATAACTGGATGTTGAGACACCCCAGCGGAAACCGTCGGGAAATGATTTGGTCATGTTCGCTTCCTTGCCTTGTTCTGGGTGCTTTTGTCGGGCGCACTCAAAATCGTAACGTTTCGGAAAAATCGGCAAAAAAATACCGATGTTTCATTTTGTCCCTATTATGGGCTGGTTTTGTTGATTGACAAGAGCGAATAAAGCGCTTATCAAAAAAATCGAAACGTTACGAATTTTCGACCAAAAAGAAGTCGGCATTGAACGTACCCTATTAGGGAGGAACATCCGTTATGAAGAAATTTTCCACAGCCGCAGTATGCGCGGCATTTCTGAGCGTCGGTGTATCTGCCGGTGCGATTCATGCCCAGACGGCAGAAGTCCTGCATTGGTGGACGTCGGGCAGTGAGCAGGCGGCACTTGCCGAAGTGCGCAAGGCGTTTGAGGCCAAAGGTGGCACATGGGTTGATACCCCGATTGCCGGGGGCAGTAACGCCCGTGCAGCAGCCGTGAACCGTATGCTTGGCGGTGATCCGGCTGCGGTGTTTCAGTTCTCCATCGGTCAACAATTGCGTGAACTTGCCGATCAAGGCCTTCTGGCCAATGTTGGCAAGGTTGCCGATGAAGAAAACTGGGATGAAAAATTGCCGCCTTTGATCGTCAAGGCGGCAAAATATGACGGTAATTACATCGCCGCCCCAATCAACATCCATGGTGAAAACTGGATGTTCTATAACAAGGCTGTGCTTGAAGACGCTGGCATTGATGTGCCGACAAGCTGGGATGACTTCATCGCGGCGGCAGAGAAGCTTAAGGCAGCTGGCGTAACGCCGATTGGTCTGGGTGGGCAGCCGTGGCAGGAGCGCATCATGTTCAACAGTGTACTTTTGGGTGTTGGCGGACGTGAATTCTATGCCGATCTATACAGCACGCTTGATGATGACCTTCTGGAATCCGACACCATGCATCAGGTGTTTGAAACCTTTGCCGCACTGAAGCCCTTTGTCGATGAATCAAGTCCAGGTCGGAATTGGAACGAAGCAACCAATATGGTGATCAAGGGCGATGCGGCTTTCCAGTTCATGGGGGATTGGGCCAAGGGCGAAATCATTGCCGCGGGGATCGAGCCGGGCACCACGGTTGGTTGCGCCTTCGCACCTGCTGTTGATACCGCCTATATCATGACTGTGGATGCCTTTGCCTTTTCGGCAATGGACGGCGAAGACGCAACCCCCGCACAGGAAAAAATGGCGCAAGTCATGCTGGAGCCAGATGTGCAGATTGCCTTTAACATGAAAAAGGGATCGATCCCTGCGCGTCTGGATGTGCCCTCCGACAGCTTTGATTCTTGTGCGCAAACGGCCATCAAAACCCTTCAGGACAAAAAGACCCATCTGGTTAGTACCGGTCTGTTCGGGGTGCCAAGTGCCGTTTCGGGCGCGATTGATGACAGCATCTCCAATTTCTGGAACAGTGCTGACATGAGCCCGAAAGAGGGTCAGGAACAATTCCACGAAGCAATTTCCTACGCCAAGTAAGGTGTGGGACTGCGCAATACTTTGCAGGGATGTGCTGCTGCGTGACCGCTAAGGCGGGTGCAGCGGCACCTTTACAAAGAAGCGAGAATGTTTATGGCCGATCCGGCACAAGGTGTGTTGCAGCGTTCAGTTGAGAACGATGCGATCCAGAAGACAGGCAGGCGGCGTTGGCGTCCGCAATGGACCGCCAGAATGGCGCTTATCCCTGCCATGACCATTACGATTGTCTGTTTTTACGGATTCATTATCTGGACTTTTGTGATTTCGCTGACGCGGTCACGTTTGTTGCCGGTCTATAAATTTACCGGGTTTGACCAGTATGTTCGGTTATTTGCCAATGAACGCTGGTGGACGTCGATGCAGAATTTGGCGATCCACGGGTTTTTGTTCATTGGCGGCTGCATGGTGTTTGGCTATTTGCTGGCGATCTTGATTGATCGCCGGGTCAAGGCCGAAGGCATGTACCGCACTATTTTCATGTTGCCTCTTTCGATGTCATTCATCGTGACGGGGGTGATCTGGCAATGGGTGATGAACCCGGGACTGGGTTTGCAGGAAGCCGTACGTGCGCTGGGTTGGGACAGTTTCGAGTTCAACTGGATCGTCCGGCCGGACCGCGCGATCTATACGCTGGCGATTGCTGGTATCTGGCAACAGGTTGGATTGTGCATGGCGCTGTTTCTGGCTGGGCTTCGTAATATTGACCCGAACATCTGGAAGGCATCGCGTGTTGATGGCATTCCGGTATGGCGGGTCTATCTGCACATCATTACCCCGATGCTGCGTACGGTCTTCTTCACGGTATTTATCCTGATGAGTGCGATTGTCATGAAGGCGTTTGACCTTGTTGTTGCACTGACCGGTGGCGGGCCGGGATTTTCATCTGATTTGCCAGCGCGGTTCGTGGTTGATCATATTCTTAACCGGCAGGAACTTGGTCTTGGCGCGGCAGGTGCGTTTGTCTTGTTGTGCACCGTGATCGCGGTCATTTCGCCTTATATTTACTTCGAGCTGAAAAAAGAGCGCGGCGGGCGGGGGCATTGAGCATGCGTTATAATCGACTTGCCCTTTATGGGCTGCTCATTCTTGCCGCCATCATGATCATGGCGCCGGTTTTCATCATGATTTCAACGTCGTTAAAATCGATGGATGAGATCCGTAATGGCAGTATCTTCGCCCTGCCCGCTGATCCCGGATTCGCGGCTTGGGGCAAGGCCTGGTTTGGCGATTGCAGTCAGGCACTTGGTGATCAATGCGGCGGGCTTTCATCGTCATTCCTTACCTCGGTCAAGATCGTGATTCCGGCTTTGATCCTGTCGGTCGGTCTTGGGGCTATTACGGGTTATGCGCTGGCGGCGTGGAAAATGAAATGGGCCAATGTGATGTTTGCCGCCCTTCTGGTTGGTATGTTCATTCCCCCGCAGGTGACCCTTTATCCCTTGATCATCATGATCCGCGAGCTTGGCATATTTGGCTCCATACCCGGGTTGATCCTGGTGCATGTCATCTGGGGTGTTGCCTTTACCACCATGATGTTTCGCAACTTCTTTAAAACCGTTCCAGAGGATTTGTTGAAAGCAGCACGGATCGACGGGGCGGGATTCTGGCGATTGTTCTGGCACGTGATGTTGCCGCTTTCGCTGCCGATTCTGGGTGTCGCGATGATTTTGCAGTTCACCTATATCTGGAATGATTTTCTGTTGGGTCTGACCTTTGGCGGGCGATCGGGTCAACCGATGACCGTCGCACTTAACAACCTTGTCGGATCACAGTTCGGCGAGAAGGAATATAATGTCGATATGGCTGCAACCATGCTGACAGCCCTGCCAACGCTTGCGGTTTATCTATTGTCGGGGCGGCTGTTTGTGCGCGGAATTGCCGCAGGTGCGGTGAAAGGGTAACCAGAATGAATGGTGTTGAACTTCGCAACGTAACCAAGGCGTATGCCGGACTGACGGTGATGGAAAACATCAACCTTGAAATCACGGACGGTGATTTTGTGGTGCTGTTGGGGCCATCAGGGTGTGGCAAATCGACATTGCTGAACATGATTGCCGGGTTGGAACCGACCACGGGCGGAGAAATTCATATTGGCGGGCGCAATGTAACCGAACTGGAACCGGACGAGCGCGATATCGCGATGGTGTTTCAGTCCTATGCCCTTTATCCGACCATGTCGGTGCGCAAGAATATCGGTTTTGGCCTTAAAATGGGTGGCATGCGCAAGGATGAAATTGAAAAGCGGGTTGCCGATGTTGGCGAACTTCTTCAAATCACGCCGCTTATGGATCGCAAACCATCTCAGCTTTCGGGCGGGCAGCAGCAGCGCGTGGCGATCGGGCGCGCACTGGTTCGCGAACCGTCGGTATTTCTGTTTGATGAGCCGCTTTCAAACCTTGATGCCAAGCTGCGTGCGGATATGCGCGTTGAATTGAAACGTCTGCATGAACGACTGGGACGAACGATTGTCTATGTCACCCACGACCAGATCGAAGCGATGACCCTCGCGACCAAGGTTGTGGTGCTTGAAAAGGGCAGAATTCAGCAGGCGGACACGCCTGAAAACGTCTATCGCCGACCAGCCAACCGTTTTGTCGCCAGCTTTGTTGGTGCTCCGACGATGAATTTTATTTCTGGCAAAATGTTACAGGATGGTTCGGATATCGTCTTTGACAGCGGAGCAGGCCAATTGCCGCTGGTCGACGTCCCGACCGAGGCACGCAACCTTATAGGGCAACCAATAACGCTGGGGGCCCGGCCCGAACATCTTTTGTTTGATGATGCCGGGATCGCATCGCGGGTGCTGCTGGCCGAACCGACCGGGCCGGATCAGTATGTTCGACTTGCCGTTGCAGGATCGGAAATCACGGCAAGATGCGGTCCTGAACAGGTTTTCAGATCAGGTTCGGATACCAGAATTCTTATCGATGGGGCCCGGATGTCGCTGTTTGATCCACAAAGTGGTCAGGCGTTGTTGCAGGCCTGACCGCTCGGAAAGCACTTCGCGCCTGTATTGGCCTAGCGGGCCATCATGGGGTTACCAAGTGCACTATCGGACATCACCGGGTATTTCGATGCGGCGTTGGGCAATTGATAATGCCACCATTCGTGGTCATAAAACTCGAACCCGGCACTGACCATGATGCCCAGCAGGATAAAACGGTTGGCTTCGGCGGTTTTGGAAATCAAATCCGAGCCGTGATAGGACCGGTCATGCATTTCATCAAACCCTGCCCCCATATCCAGTTCCTTGCCGTTTTGATCAATCAGGGTTAGATCAATGGCAACACCACGACCATGTGGCGATCCGAAATCAGGGTTGGCGACGAAATCGGGGTTGGGCGAATGGTTCCACAGGGCGCGTTGGGCTTCCTGAGGGCGGAACGCATCAAGAATGCGAAGCTTCAACCCCTGACGACGTGCCATGGCCGATGCCTTTTTCAGGCATTTTGCCGCATCCGCATGAAGATAGCAGGCAGGTCGTGTATATATCGGTGCCCCGGTGAAATTGCGATCCGTGGCATAGACGATATCAATTTCGACATCATATTCTTGTGGCGTAATTTCGACCAGCGCCATCGCCGGAGGCCCCCTGTTCTTGTCGTTCACCGATTACATAAAAAAGATGCTGACGGGTCAGTCGCGTTCTTCAGATAGCGCAGATCACGCTGCATCGCAATTAGCGGAGAAATCCGGCCCGACGCTTTTGGCAATTGATACTGCCTCAACGTCGCTGACGACCGCTGTTTTGATCAATGGTGAGGTCAAAGGCGAACTTTTCGCCAATATGGAACGCGGACAGGCAGAACACCTGATGAGCTTCATCGCTGAAAGCCTTGAGAAAGCGGGCATCGGCTTTGACGCGGTTGATGGCATCGCGGTTACGGTCGGTCCGGGCGCCTTTACCGGAATGCGCATTGGTCTGGCGACCGCGCGTGCCCTTGGTCTTGCACGCAAAATCCCGGTGGTCGGGGTGAGTTCGCTTGAAGCCGTGGCATACGGCGTGTCTGAACGTGATCAGCAGGGGCGCAATATTTTGGTGGCGCTTGATAGCAAGAGAAACGAGATTTTTGCACAGGCCTTTGATGGCAAAAAAAGACCACTGAGCACGCCTGAATGTGTTGCCCCGCGTCAGGCTCTGATGATGGCACCACCCGGCGATACGATTTTGGCCGGGGACGCAACACCGCGTTTGTTAACCGCCGCCGCCCATGCGCCAGATGCGTTTTATGATTGCACGGCCCATAGTTTGCCGCGTGCGGGCAATGTTGCATTGATTGCTGCGTCGCGTTGGGAAAGTGGTGAAAACCTTGCCCCGGTTCCGATGTATTTGCGCGCGCCCGATGCACGCCGGATCGAAGATCAGGGACCGCAGAAAAAGAAATGACCCGCACATCACCAAACGGTCCCGTGCCGGGTCGCGCCGGATCGGATCGTGCCAATAATTCCTCCCCCTCAAAAAAACCAAAAACCATCGAACTGGTGGCTTTGACCGGTGCTTTTGCGTCGGTTGCGGCAGCTTTGCACGAACAGGGGTTTGATGATTGCTGGGACGCGGATGCGATCACGCGGTTACTCGACGTGCCCGGTGCGTTTGGATTGTTGGCATTTCAGCCCGGTGACAATGCCCGCAATGGGGCCGATATCCCGTTGGGGTTTGTGTTGGTGCAGGCGGTTCTGGACGAAGCGGAAATCAATACAATCGTTGTCACGCCGTCGGCACGTGGGTTGGGTGTCGGTAAAAAGCTGCTGAGCGGGGTTGAAGAACGCCTTCGCGCAGATGATGTGACGCGCATGCTGCTTGAAGTCGCAATTGATAATGAGCCGGCGTTAAGGCTGTATCGCGGGTTTGGCTTTGCCGAAATTGGCCGTCGTAAAAGATACTATGACAGGCGCGATGGGCAGAAGGTCGATGCCTTGGTGCTTGAACATCATCTGGTACGTGACTGATTGATTTGCTGGTTTTTGCGTCCATGCCGGGTGGGGAAAACATGACATGCAAGTTGATCGCATTTTAATATTGTATACCCACATGATTAGTGTGGTCTTGATGTTCAACCTGTTGTACGGTAAGCCCTCATTCGGGCTTGAAAGCTGATTATCCTTTACGGATTGTCAGTCGATATGTCCCGGGCATATCCGCGATTTCGACCAGATCGATGACGTCGTCACCCATTTCTTTCACCGAACGTGGAACGTTTTTCAACGGTTCGCCGGTGCGAAGAGTTACCTCCAGAACCTGGCCCGCGGCCATGGTTTCAAGTTTGAGGCGGGTGCGCACAAAGGTCATCGGACAGACATCCTTGGTGATGTCGATTTTCTGATCGGGGGCGGGATTGTCCATGATTGTCTCCTGGCAGGTGCGATGATGAAGTAGCGTCTCGCAGCGCAGGTGGCAAGGGGCCACAGGAAGACGCAGATTTTATGTCATACCCTATGATCTGGCCTGTGATCTGGAAATAAACGCGAATTCGACCTTGCGATATGTGGCAGATTTTTCGATATTGAGCCACAAGAGAGCAAAGGCTGGGACATCCCGGCTTGGGGACAGGCGGAACCGGAAACGAGAACAAGACAATGCTTGCAGAATCAACCATCGAGCAAAAATGCATCGACTCGGGCCTTAAAATGACAGGCCAACGCCGGGTTATCGCCCGTGTGCTGTCAGAGTCCGAAGACCACCCCGATGTGGAGCTGGTCTATCGCCGTGCGACCGAGATTGATCCGAAGATTTCGATTGCCACTGTTTACCGTACCGTTCGTCTTTTTGAAGAGGCGAATATCCTCGAAAAACATGATTTCGGTGATGGTCGTGCGCGGTATGAAGAACTGACCGAAGAGCATCACGATCATCTGATCGACATGCGGTCGGGTGATGTTATCGAGTTTTCGAACGACAAAATTGAAAAGCTTCAGGAAGAGATTGCCAACGAGCTTGGCTACCGACTGGTCGGTCATCGTCTTGAACTTTATGGTGTTCCTTCGAAAGACGATAAATAAAAGTTAAGTTCAACTGCGCTTAACAAAGACAAAATTTTGGCCATCTGTTCAATTCGAGCAGATGGCCTTCATATTTTTGTTACGTTTTATTCACAAACCCTTCACTCGCCCTTCACGCAAATCTTGCGCAAAATCCGCGCAGATGAACGAAAGGGTGTTGCAATGCGCGACGAAAGACAGCCTCAGCGGCTTGAGGTACGCCTCGCCGAGAATGCAGACGAAATTCTTGCCAGCCAGAAACTTCGTTACAAGGTTTTCTATGAAGAGCGCGGTGCGCAGCCAAGCGATGAAATGGCAGCACAACAGCGTGATTTTGATCATTACGATCCGTTGTGCGATCACCTGCTGGTTCTTGATCATGGTCGTGGTGCGGGTACTGACGCGGTTGTCGGAACGTATCGTTTGTTGCGCCAGTCGGTTGCCAACGAACATGGCGGTTTTTACAGTGCGGATGAATACCACATCGAAAGTATGCTCAATGCGGTTAAGGAAACCGGCGAAATCATGGAGCTGGGCCGATCTTGCGTTGAGGCCGATTACCGCACCATGCCGACGTTGCAGCTTCTTTGGCAGGGCATTGCCGCCTATGTGTTTAAGTACGATATCAAATTGATGTTTGGCTGTGCATCCTTCCACGGGACCGACCCGGACGCCTTTAGCGATGTTCTGACCTATCTGCATCACAATCACCTCGCCCCTGAAGACATGCGCCCCCGGGCGATTGAAGAACGGTACGAGACGATGATGCGTGCCGAAATCGGCGGTATCGATCAGCGTCAGGCGCTGCGTGACTTGCCGCCGCTGATTAAGGGGTATCTTCGCCTTGGCGGTTTTGTCGGCGACGGGGCGGTGATTGATCATCAGTTCAACACCACTGACATCTGCATCGTGTTGCCAACCGAAAAGGTAACCGATCGCTATTACAAGCATTACGAACGCACCGCGAGGGTATCGTGAACTGCTATGTGTGTGCCGCTATCCGGCTGACGGCCTATGTGCTTTTGACACTGGTGTTACTGCCAGTCCAGATGGTGGCCATCGTATGTAATATGCGATTGGCAGAAGAATTGCCGCGCTTTTATCACGCGCTGTGCCTGCGGATCCTTCATATCGAGGTTCGGGTATCGGGCGGTGATTTGATGGATGGGCCGGGCGTGATTGTTGCCAACCATGCATCATACCTTGATATTCCGGTTTTGGGGGCGCTGACCCGGGCAAGCTTTATTGCCAAAACCGAAGTGGCCAGCTGGCCGGTGTTTGGCCTGTTGGCCAAACTGTCGCGCTCAACCTTTGTTGAACGGCGGGCCGTACGATCACGTGATCAGAACGACCAGCTGAGCGAACGGTTAAATAATGGCGATAAGCTGATCCTGTTTCCCGAAGGAACCAGCAATGATGGCAACCGGGTTCTGCCGTTTAAATCCACTTTGTTTGCGGCAGCTGAACGCACTCTTCCGGATGGATCACAGGTAAAGTTCCAACCGGTTTCAATCGCGGCCACCCGTTTGGATGGTGCGCCGATTGGCCGTGATTTACGGGCTTTCTATTCCTGGTATGGGGATATGGATCTGGCACCACACCTGTGGCAGTTTATGGCTCTTGGTAAGGTGACGGTTGAAATTGTGGTGCATCCGCCGGTGACGCTTGCAGATGCAGCCGGGTCGCGCAAGGAACTGGCCCGGATGTGCGAAGCCAAGGTTACCCAAGGACATCAGGCCGCATTGCGCGGTATCCATCAAGGAGTACCGGTCCAGTTAATTGACAGTGATCTGTCTGGTGAGCTGGTTGGGTTTTCACCGCTGGCGATTATTTGCGAAGATTTTCGTCTGTTTGGTCCAGACCGACAGTTTGGTGCCTGAGTGTTTCGCCAAGGCGGCTATAGCCGTCGATATTGCCGGAATATTTAAGAAAACTTCTAAAAAACACGGTGAGTTTGTTTGATGTGTTTGACTCAGCATGTCGCCGTGGTATCGAATGTTCGTTAATGGATCAGACTGGCATGGCCTGCTGTGTCGCAGAAAGTTGACTGATTTTATGCACCTTGCGATTTTGCGTCGGGTCTCTAAATACATCTGATCTATCATTGCGGTCTTGGTAACAAGTCCGAACCCTTTGCGGTGTGACTTCGTCACGCCGCTTTTTGGCGTTTGAGAGAGCGAAACGGATCTGGCGTGACTGAACCGAAGAAACTTTTTGTAAAAACCTATGGCTGTCAGATGAATGTCTATGACAGTCAGCGCATGCAGGATGTCTTGGCGCCACTGGGATACCAGTCGGTCGACAGTGCAAAGGACGCCGATATGGTGATCCTCAACACCTGCCATATCCGTGAAAAGGCGGCTGAAAAGGTCTTTTCCGATCTGGGACGTGTGCGCAAACACAAAGAAGCCAAGGAAGCCAATGGCGGCGACAAGATGATTGTCGCGGTGGCGGGCTGTGTCGCGCAGGCCGAGGGGGCGGAGCTTATGCGCCGCGAACCCATTGTCGATATGGTGTTTGGTCCGCAGACCTATCATCGCTTGCCCGAAATGGTCGCACGGGCGAACCGTGCGAAGGGGCGCGATCGCATCATTGATACCGATTTCCCGGCCGAAGAAAAGTTTGACCACTTGCCCGAACAGGTTTCCAAGCATGGCTATTCTGCATTTCTGGCCATTCAGGAAGGCTGCGATAAATTCTGCACGTTTTGTGTCGTGCCCTATACCCGTGGGGCGGAATATTCGCGCCCGGGCATGGATGTGATCAATGAAGCCCGCCAGATTGCGGCGCAAGGCACGCGCGAAATCACGCTGTTGGGTCAGAATGTAAACGCTTATCATGGTGCCGCACCCGATGGCGGGGAATGGACGCTTGGGCGATTGTTGCGGGAACTGTCTGACATCGACGGTCTTGATCGTATTCGTTACACCACATCGCATCCGCGTGATGTTGATGACGACCTGATATCGGCCCACCGTGATCTGCCAAAAGTGATGCCGTTCTTGCATTTGCCAGTACAGGCGGGATCGGATCGCGTGTTGCAGGCCATGAACCGCAAGCATGATGTTGCCGACTATCGCGACGTTGTGGCGCGGCTCAAAGACGCCTGCCCGGATTTGGCGCTATCATCGGACTTTATTGTTGGATTTCCCGGCGAATCGGACAAGGATTTCGAAGACACGATGGATATTGTGCGCGAAATTACCTTTATTCAGGCCTTCAGTTTCAAATACAGCCCACGTCCGGGAACTCCGGCATCGGCGATGGAATTGCAAGTCCCTGAAAAGGTCAAAACCGAACGCATCATGCGGTTACAGGCGTTGCTGGCCGAACAGCAACTTGCCTTTAACCACAACTGTGTTGGCAAGGAAATGGACGTTCTGCTGGAACGGTTTGGTAAGCTCGAAGGTCAGCTGGTGGGCAAAAGCCCCTATATGCAGCCGGTCCATGTCAGTGGTTTGCCAGAGACAGCACTGGGCCAGATCGTTCGATTGAAAATTACTGAAGCACGGCCCAATTCACTGGGCGGTGAGCTGGTCGATACCCCAGTTACGGGCAAAGATCAGGATTCTGAAAGGAACGTTGCGTGAGCGGCACCTCGGCTAAAACCACCAAACCTAAAGTCGCAGCTAAAAAGACGGTGACCAAAAAAGCGGCACCCAAAAAGACCCCGACCAAAGACCAGGATCAGATTGAGTTTTCAGACAACGCGCTTGCGCAATTGCTCTATGGATCACAGGCAGAAAACCTGACCCGCCTTTCCGAAGGTACCGGGGTGCAGGTGTCGAGCCGTGGCTTGGTCGTGACGCTTGTCGGGGACGCGCAAAAAGTTGCTCAGGCCAAAAAGGTACTGGCTCAGCTGTATGCCCGTCTGCGCGACAAGGAAGTTGATTTGATTGATGTTGAAACCGTTGATGGTGCCATTCGTTTGTCCGAGCCTGATGATACAGATCCGTGGAGCGGCCAGACCAAGGATATGTTTGGCGGATCGCGTCTGACCATTCAGACCAAGAAACGCCGCATTTCACCACGGTCGAAACGTCAGAAAGACTATGTCGAGGCGATCCTTGATAACGAACTGATCTTTGGCATCGGTCCGGCCGGTACGGGTAAGACCTATCTGGCGGTGGCGATGGCGGTTCAGGCCTTTATCCTTGGACAGGTTGATCGCATCATCTTGTCGCGTCCCGCAGTTGAGGCGGGTGAACGTCTTGGCTTTTTACCGGGTGATTTGAAAGACAAGGTCGATCCGTATCTGCGTCCGCTGTATGATGCCTTGCACGACACGCTTCCAGGCGATGTTGTGGTCAAGCGTATGGAAAGTGGCGAGATTGAAGTCGCCCCGCTGGCCTTCATGCGCGGTCGTACACTTGGCAATGCCTTTGTCATTCTTGACGAAGCACAAAACACCACCCCGATGCAGATGAAAATGTTTCTGACCCGTTTGGGTGAAGGATCGCGCATGGTGGTGACCGGTGATATGACGCAGGTCGATTTGCCTGATGGCACAAAATCGGGTTTGCGTGATGCGCTTGAAACCATTGGCGACGTCAAAGGGGTCGCGACGATCAAGTTCGATCAGCGCGACGTTGTGCGCCACCATCTGGTGACCAAGATCGTACAGGCCTATGACGAGATGGATGCTCTGCGCGACCGGCTGAAAAAAGGCTATCGCGGTAACAAGGATGGTGCAGACAAGGGCGCGGAAAATGACAGCACCGCTTGACCTTGATCTCGACGTTGAGGCCGGTGCTTGGGAAAAGGCCGAAATTGACGCGATTGAAGCGGCGATTGTTGCAGCCCTTGATGGGGCGTTGACCGATGGCGCGCTTTGGGACGATGACGCTGTTGCAACGGATGGTACCCCCGATGAAGGCGACGGGGCGTCCTTATTGTCGGTTGCTCCGATGGTTGAGATTGGCGTGCGTCTGTCCGATGATGCCGCGGTGCGTGTTTTGAACCGCGATTATCGTGACAAGGACAAGCCAACCAACGTTTTGTCCTTTGCCGCCCTTGAAAGTGCGGATGATGCGGCGGCATTTTTGATGGCGCCCGATATGCCGCTTTTGCTTGGGGATATTGTCATTGCGCGCGAAACATGTGCGCGCGAAGCGATCGAGCAAAAAAAGTCCCTGAAAAATCATCTGGTTCATCTTGCCGTTCACGGTACGCTGCATCTTGTCGGTTACGATCATATGGTTGATGATGAAGCCGAAGAGATGGAAGACCTTGAACGTCAAATTCTTGCCCGACTTGGCATTGATGATCCCTATGAGCCGATTGAAGATGAACCTGTTTGAACAGCTTGTTTGATTTAAAGGATTTCGAACCCGACCAATGAACGACAGTAGTCAACGCGACGACGACCACGAGAGTATGCGCCCTCGCATCGGCGAGGAGATCAGTCAGGAAGCCGACGGCGGCTCCTTGTGGGGGAATGTGGCCTCGGCCCTTGGGTTGAAGCGTAAGCCACGCAACGGCGAGGCATCTTTGAGCGATACGCTCGAAGAGCTGGCCGAGCGGACCGAAGAAGATGACGAGCCCGTCTCGCTTCATGAACGGTCCCTGTTTGAAAATATCATCGCATTGCGCGATATGACGGCCGAGGATGTTATGATCCCGCGTGCCGATATCGTTGCCGTATCGAAGACCATTACGCTTGATGCGCTGGTTGAAGTGATGGTCAAAAAGGCGCATTCGCGTCTGCCGGTTTATGGCGATACACTCGATGAAATTGCCGGCATGGTGCATATCAAGGATGTGCTGGGCTGTGTTGCAGCTGGGCGTGAATACAGCCTGAATGCCCTTGTCCGCCGGGTTTTGTTTGTATCCCCCGCCATTCGTGTGCTTGATCTGTTGTCGGAAATGCGCCTGTCACGCACGCATATGGCGCTGGTGGTTGACGAGTTTGGCGGCATTGATGGCTTGATCACGATTGAAGACCTTGTCGAAGAAATCGTCGGCGAGATTGACGATGAACATGACGTTGATCAGGCGCCAAAGCTGATCCGCCTGTCTGACGGGTGCTATATCGCTGATGCCCGGTTTGAGGTCGAAGACCTTGAAGAAAAGCTGGGCTTTGGGTTGCTTGATGATGAAGAAGACGAAGATATCGACACCCTTGGCGGGCTTGTGTTCTCTCTGGCGGGTCGTGTTCCGGCGCGCGGCGAGTTAATCGAACATCCCACTGGAATTCAGTTCGAAGTGCTTGAAGCTGATCCACGCCGCATTCGCAGATTGCGCATTCATATGGTGCGTCGTGACACGCTTGTGCCCGGTGATGGCACTTCTAATCAGGAAAAAACGGATGATTAACACTGTGGCGGCACGTCTTGCTGGCTTGTCTGGCTGGCGCAGGCGTTTTGTCTGGTTGATATCCGGGGCGGTTGCGGTATTGGCGCTGCCGCCCTTTTTTGTGATCCCGGTATTGCCGGTTTGTTTTGCCGTGCTGCTCTGGAGCCTTGAAGGGGTTCGGTGCAACAAGGGGGCACTTTCAGCGGGTTGGTGGTTTGGAACAGGGCATTTTGCTGCTGGTTTTTACTGGGTCAGCCATGCCTTTCTGGTACAGCCGGAAATTTATGGCTGGATGATCCCGTTTGCTCTGCTGGGGCTTGGCGGCGGGCTTGCGGTTTTCCCAATGCTGGCTGTTTGGGCCAGTTGGCGTTTGACCGACGGATTGGTGCGCCGTGTTGTGCTTTTAGCCGTTTTCTGGGCGGTGGCGGAATATCTGCGCGGCCATATCCTGACCGGTTTCCCTTGGAACCTGCTGGCGCATATTTGGGCAGTTGATGCGGCACCAATGCAATTTGCGTCAATTGTCGGTGTGTATGGCCTATCGGTGGTAACCGCGCTTTTTGCGACGTTACCTGCGGCTGTCATTGCGGGAAAACGCGGTCGGTTAGCGGCCCTTGCCGGGGTTTTGATCGCAGTTGCCCTTTGGGGTGGTGGAGCCATACGTCTTTCGCTGGTGGGGCCTGTCCAAACGGATAAAATAGCGCAGATTGATCCCAATGTGCCTGTGGTTCAGATTGTTCAGCCCAATATCGCGCAGCGTGATAAATGGCGGCCTGATTTGCAGCGCCAGCATTTTACCAAACTAATTGATATGTCACGCAGGCCTGCAGGCATGGATCCGGCGCAAAAGCGTATTGTGATCTGGCCAGAAACGGCGGCAACATTTTTTGTTGAAGATCAACCCGTGGCACGGTCGCAAATGGCTGATGTCTTGGGGCCGGATGATATCCTGATTACCGGTGCACCGCGGACCTATCCGCGCGATACAGATGAATACAAGGTCTGGAACGCAGTTCAGGTTGTTGATTCCAGTGGTGAGATCGTAGCCAGTTTCGATAAGTTCCACCTTGTGCCTTTTGGCGAATATGTGCCGTTTCGGTCCATCCTGCCATTTCCCAAACTAACGGCTGGACGGACAGATTTCTCCGCTGGCCCGGGGCCTAAAACACTCGAAGTGCCGGGGATTCCGAGTTTTTCACCCTTGATTTGTTATGAGGTGATTTTCCCCGGTGCGGTTGTGGATGATGCAAATCGCCCAGAATGGCTTTTAAATGTCACCAATGATGGTTGGTTTGGTAAGAGTGTCGGCCCCTACCAACATCTGGCGGCAGCGCGCTTTAGATCCGTCGAAGAAGGTCTGCCATTGATCCGGGCAGCCTATACTGGCGTATCGATTATGTATGATCCTTATGGCCGAAAACTTGCGGAACTGCCCTTAAGTACAAGTAATATCTTGGTGCACCCCCTTTTGAGCAATCAAAACCATACAACAGTATATTCTTTGTGGCGTGATATTCTATTTTACGGTATTGTTGCCTTCCTCGCCGTTCTCGTTATGGGATATAATCGGTTTTTAAAATCCCTTTAAGCGGCTGTCTAAAGCACCGAACCGTCTAGAGATTGTCCCATCTAAATAAAGACGGGTAGGTCGGAGTGAGAGAAGGAAAAAGTCATATGTCGCCTAAGGATGAAAACACGATAGTAAAAAACACGCGTGGGCGCGGTCGTGGCCGGACTGCCAATGGCAAACCCAATCCTGTTGATATTCATGTTGGTGCGCGCGTTCGGTTGCGCAGAACGCTGCTGGGGATGAGCCAGGAAAAACTGGGCGAAGCCATTGGGTTGACCTTCCAGCAAGTCCAGAAATACGAACGTGGTGCGAACCGTGTCGGGGCGTCACGCCTTTATGATCTGTCGCGTGTTCTTGAAGTGCCGGTATCGTTCTTCTTTGATGATATGCCCGATGAAATCTCATCGAAATCGGTTCACGAGCGCCGCGAGATGTCCGAAAGCCCGGACCCGTTCGACAATGATCCAATGAACCGGCGTGAAACGCTTGAACTTGTGCGTGCCTACTACCGGATTACTGATCCGAACCAGCGCAAGAAAGTCTTTGAACTGGTCAAATCGATGGGTGCAATTGCCGCGGCTGAGCCTGACCAGAAGTAAGTCGACCTGACGACTGAACCAAATTAAGGACGCATTCCAAAGTCATCGGGAGTGCGTCTTTTTCTTTTGGCCCCGGATCGCATGCACGCTATGCAATTTTCTGGTTACGTTTTTGCGTCAATGATGCTTGACGTTAAAAAGATCATCAGGCAAAAGCGTCATGCAGCTTCAACAAAGCTTGCAGATTGTGGACGGATTTGGACCGCTTGCCACCACACAAAAAAAGGCTAAGTGGGCGCTATCGATACAGACATGTATTGAGAGCCCTCCGGTCCAGTTTTGGAAACCCATTACCGGAGAAGGTCTTAATGTCACTTTCCGAATATCTTTTTACCAGTGAATCCGTTTCTGAAGGTCATCCGGACAAAGTTTGTGACCGCATTTCCGATTCCATTGTTGATGCATTTTTGGCCGCGGACGAAGATTCGCGTGTTGCCGTTGAAACGCTTGCGACCACCAACCGTGTGGTGCTGGCTGGCGAAACCCGCGGTCCCGAAAGTGTGACCAAGGAAGTCATGATCGAAAAGGCCCGCGATGCCATTCGCGCCATCGGTTATGAACAGGAAGGTTTCCATTGGAAAACCGCCGAGATCGAGTGCCATGTGCACGAACAGTCCGCCGATATCGCACAAGGTGTCGATTCAGCCGGCGAAAAAGATCTTGGTGCAGGTGACCAAGGCATCATGTTTGGTTACGCATGTGACGAAACCGATGAATTGATGCCGGCCCCGATCCAGTTCTCACATCGCATGTTACGTGCCATGGCAAAAGATCGTCATTCAGGTGTCGCAGCCCAGTTTGGCCCGGACGCCAAAAGCCAGGTGACGCTTCGCTACGTCGACGGCAAACCAGTTGGTGCGACCTCGGTTGTGGTATCGACCCAGCATGCCGATGGTCTGAGCCAAGACGACGTTCGTGCACTGGTTCTGCCTTATGTCGAAGCAGCCCTGCCAAGTGGCTGGTTGCCAGCAGAAGACGAGATTTACATCAACCCGACGGGCCGTTTTGTTATTGGTGGTCCTGATGGTGACGCGGGTTTGACCGGTCGTAAAATCATTGTTGATACCTACGGCGGTGCGGCTCCGCATGGTGGCGGCGCATTCTCGGGCAAAGATCCGACGAAGGTGGACCGTTCGGCTGCTTACGCGGCGCGCTATCTTGCCAAAAACGTGGTTGCTGCCGGTCTGGCAGAGCGTTGCACCATTCAGGTTGCTTATGCGATTGGCGTATCCAAGCCGTTGGCGCTGTATGTCAACAACCACGGCACGGGTAATGTTGATGAAATCAAACTGGGCAGTGTTCTGCGTCAATTGATGGATCTGAGCCCGCGCGGCATTCGCGAACATCTTGCGCTGTGCAAGCCGATCTATACCCCGTCTTCTGCCTATGGTCACTTTGGTCGTAAGCCAACCGAAGACGGCGGGTTCTCTTGGGAACGTACCGATCTGGTCGGTGATCTCAAGTCGGCATTTGGTGCTTAGGCAACAGCATTGCAAAAGGGCGATTTGCTAAAATTGCCTGACATGATATGACGCGGGCGGCTCCCAACGGTTTTGGAGCCGCCCGTTTGATTTTAATGCTTCGAACTTTTTCGTTTCCGTTCTGACAGACAAGATAATGCGCAATAGTAACCGACCCATCCCGACACCGGACCGCCCGAACTTTTATGGCCGCCGTGGCAGCCGGCCGCTTAAGGATACCCGGCGTGTGCTTCTTGATAGACTGATGCCCAAGTTTGGCATTGGCTACCCTGATCAGAACGGTGTTGATCCTAGCAGCTACTTCGATGACACGCCCGATCAGGTGTGGTTGGAAATCGGCTTTGGTGGTGGCGAGCATCTGGCGGGTCAGGCGCAAGCCAACCCCAATGTCGGTATTATTGGCGCTGAACCGTTTTTGGATGGTGTGGGCAGCCTTGCCCGTCATATTGATGAGCGCGGCCTGACCAATGTGCGGATCATTGCCGATGACTCGCGCCCATTGCTTTATAAGCTTGTTGATGCGTGCTTTGATCGGGCGTTTTTGCTGTTCCCCGATCCGTGGCCGAAAAAACGCCATGCTGAACGCCGCTTTATCGGCCCGAAAAACTTGGCACTTCTGGCGCGTCTGCTTAAAAACGGGGCAGAGTTCCGAGTTGCCAGTGACGATATGCAATATATCTCCTGGACGTTGCAGCACATGCACAACCATCCCGATTTCGAATGGTTGGCCGAAGGTGCCGATGACTGGCGCGCACCACCCGAAGACTGGGTGAAAACCCGCTATGAGCAAAAGGCGCTGCGTCAGGGCAAGAAATGCAACTATCTGCGATTCCGGCGTAAGCCACGTAACGGCTGATTAGGCCGGTTCTTGCGCGGTCATTCTGCGTACGCCGGGAGTCGCTGCTTTTGATGTCGGGCTTGCCCGTGATGCGCGCACGTACCATCGCATTGCCGATATGCGCGGGGGAACTATTTTACTCTGTTTTGTCACACTAGCTTGATTTGAGAAAATGTAGTGCTGAGAAAATTGGCGCATGTTGTGCTGTTGCGCAGCAGTCAAATGGTCCTAATAGGGGGCGCAAAATCAAGTGCTTGGCGCCATGGGGTGGTGTGATCTTGCAATATGGACACCTTAATATCGCGGTTGGTCTGATTGCATCAAAACGGTGAGTGATTGCGGAGTTCTGTCCTGTTCTTGGGAATCCCACGGTTGAAAGGCTCTCGCAGCGGGTATCCCGACTTGATTTCTGCGCAAACCGGCTGTATAAAGCCGCCAAGCTTTTTGTAAAACCGGACAAAGAGTGGGCCTTGCGCCCGCTCTTTTGTGCATTTTGGGGTATGGCATCGCTATATGGCCGAACTGATTGGACAGCAGTTAAAAGACCCGTTGATGGCGAAGGTCACGGAAATTATTGAACCGTCGATCAACGCGCTGGGTTTTGAACTTGTCCGCGTCTCCATGACCGGACAGGACCACAATATCCTGCAGATCATGGCAGATCGTGCGGACGCCAAAGGCAGCATCAATGTTACTGAATGCGCCGAAATCAGCCGTACTGTTTCTGCCCTCATGGATGTCGAGGACCCGATTTCAGGTGCGTATCACCTTGAAGTCAGTTCCCCGGGTATCGACCGTCCTTTAACCCGTGCACCGCATTTTGAAGTGTGGAAGGGGTTTGAGGCAAAGGTCGAACTGACGATGGCCCAAAATGGTCGTCGCCGTTTCAGCGGTTTGCTGGATGGGATTGAAGATAATGCGGTCGCCCTGATTGTTGATGGCGAACGTGTCTTGTTACCGCTGGCCGATATCGCGAAGTCGAAATTGGTGTTGACGGATGAATTGATCGCGCATGTCACCGGCCAACGCCGGACTGACGACACCGCAGAATAGAGGTTGGATATGGAAGCCACTTCGGGAATGCCACGGCCGGAACTTTTGCAAGTTGCTGATGCCGTTGCCCGTGAAAAGGGCATTGATCGTGATGAAGTTCTTGGCGCAATGGAGCAGGCCATTCAGAAGGCTGGCCGCTCCAGATATGGCCATGAACATGACATCCGTGCCCATATCGACCGTAAAACCGGCGAGATCAAACTCGCGCGTTTCGTTGAAGTCACCGATGACATCGAAAACGATTTTACGCAGATGTCGCTCGAACAGGCGCGTATCCGTGATGAAAACATCAATCTGGGTGAATTCCTGATTGATCCGCTGCCGCCGATTGATTTTGGTCGTATCGCTGCACAGACCGCCAAACAGGTTATCGTTCAGAAAGTGCGCGACGCAGAGCGTGAACGTCAGTTCGAAGAATACAAAGACCGTGCCGACGAAGTCATCAATGGCTTGGTCAAGCGTGTTGAATTTGGTAACGTTCTGGTTGATATCGGACGTGCCGAGGCCATCCTGCGCCGCGAAGAGCTGATCCCGCGTGAAACAGTACGTCAGGGGGATCGCGTTCGTGCGGTGATCCTGGATGTGCGCCGCGAACAGCGCGGCCCGCAAATCTTCCTGTCGCGGACTCATCCTGCTTTCATGGCCAAACTTTTTGCCCAGGAAGTACCGGAAATCTACGACGGTATTATCGAAATCAAATCGGTGGCCCGTGATCCGGGTTCGCGCGCTAAAATCTCGGTTCAGTCGTCAGACACCTCGATCGATCCGGTCGGTGCCTGTGTCGGTATGCGCGGTTCGCGTGTGCAGGCGGTTGTTGCCGAATTGCAGGGCGAAAAAATCGATATCATTCAGTGGTCGGAAGACCCGGCAACCTTTGTTGTGAACGCATTGGCTCCGGCCGAGGTCACCAAGGTTGTTCTGGATGAAGAAACCAATCGTATCGAAGTCGTTGTGCCGGATGATCAGCTGAGCCTGGCCATTGGTCGTCGCGGTCAGAACGTGCGTCTGGCTTCCCAGCTGACCGGTTGGGATATCGATATTCTGACCGAAGAAGACGAAAGCGAACGTCGTCAGGAAGAAGCGCGCAAGCGTGCGGAAATGTTCATCAAGGCACTTGATGTTGATGAAGTTATCGCCCACCTCCTGGTCGCCGAAGGCTTTACCTCGATCGAGGAAGTTGGCTATGTGCCACTGGCCGAGCTGGCAGAAATCGAAGGTTTCGAAGAAGAAATCGCCGAGGAACTGCGTACCCGTGCACGGACCTTCCTGTCGGACGAAGCTGAACGTCTTCAGAAACGCCGCGAAGAACTTAAGGTTGCTGACGATCTGGTCGAATTTAACGGCCTGTCGTTGGCAGTTGTTGTGCGTCTTGGCGAGAATGAGGTTAAAAACCTTGAAGATTTCGCCGATCTGGCAAGTGACGAGCTGATCGAATTTGCCGGCGATGCCGACAATATCACCATGGATCAGGCGAACGACATGATCATGGAAGCCCGTCGCAAGCTTGGCTGGTTCGAAGGTCTTGAAGAAGAGACCGTTGAGACTGCTGACGAAGCAGTTGAAAGCGAACAGGCCTAAGGCCGATCGGAGGACGCCATGTCGCATCGCAAAGGCGGCAAGGTAGCCGAGGTTCCGGAACGCCGGTGCATTGTCACCGGCGAGGTCCGGGCCAAGGAAGATCTTCTCAGGGTTGTAATCGGACCAGATGGTTCGGTTGTTCCCGATCTTGAGGAACGGTTGCCGGGACGGGGATTATGGTTGTGCCCGTCGCGGGATGTGATAAATACCGCCTGTGCAAAGAATGCCTTTGCCCGGGCAGCGCGGCAAAAAGTCGTGATCGACCCCGAGCTTGCTGACCGGATCGAGCAGCTGCTAACGCAGAAATGTCTTGATCTGTTGTCGCTTGCACGACGTGCCGGTCAAGCCGTTGCCGGGTTTGAAAAAGCACGTGCCCAAATTGCTGAGGGTGCGGCTCTGATATTGGCAGCACGCGATGGTGCTGCAGACGGAAAATCCAAGATCGAGGCCAAGGCCCGGGATCTGCCGATTTATTCCGTTCTGAACGCTGCTGAAATCGGCGCGGCTTTTGGTCGTGAAAAAGCAGTACATGTGGCCGTTGCGCCAGGAGGCCTGGCCAAACGGCTGGGTCGCTCCTTGAAGCGGCTTGAAGGATTTCGCGCAGTCTGACAACAGGCGTGCGCCGGACGGACAGGACAGGGTCGACATGTGAAGTCGATCCCGCAGGAAATGAGGAAGTTGGACGGATTATGAGTGATCGCGATCAGGAGAAGAAACCGCTGAGCCTCAACAGATCGAAACTTGAATTGAGCAAGACGGTCGAGGCAGGGCAGGTTCGCCAAAACTTCTCACATGGACGGTCAAAATCTGTGACCGTCGAAGTGCGCAAGAAGCGGACATTCGAAAAGAACGAATCCGGTCGCTTCCGTGAAGTGAAAAAGGATCTCGTTGCCGAGGAGCCACAGGCGGCGCCAGAAGCACCGGAAGCCAAATCGGCACCGGAAGCTAAAAAGGAACCGGTTAAAGAAGTAAAAAAGCGTCCGGTTGTCGAAGATCAGGGCAATCTGACCAACAGTGAGCGTGCAACCCGCATGGCTGCTTTGAAGGCTGCTGAAGAGCGCCGCAAGCAGGATGAGGCGGATGCCGAGGTGCGTGCACGCGAAGAAGCTGCGCGCAAGGTCGAAGAAGACGCCCGCAAGGCAGAAGAAGCCAAAGCGGCAGAAGCTGCCGACAAAGCAGAAGATGCTCCGGTTAAAGATGGCTCGATGTCTGTCGAAGACGTTGAAAAGTCGATTGCGGCATCAACGGCCAAAGGCAAACCGTCCAAACCAAAACCGGTTGGTAAGCCAAAAGCAGCCGAGGAAATCATGCCTGGTGAGCCGGCAGAACCGCTTGTTCCCGAAGAGCGTCGTCGTACGGCCCCTGCTGCTGCCAAGACCAAAAGTCGTAAGGAAATCGACGAGGAAAATGCTCGTTTGGCAGCACGCAAGCGTGCCGAAGAAGAAGCAAAGGGCGGGGCTGCGCGCGCCAAAACTGATGATGGCCGTCGCCGTGGCAAACTGTCGATCAACAATGCCATGAGCGGTGACGAAAGTGGTCGTCGTCGTTCAATGGCATCGATCAAGCGCCAGCAGGCCAAAGCCAAGGCCCGTGCTCAGGGCCCGCAGAAACCTAAGGAGAAAGTCGTGCGTGATGTGGTCGTTCCTGACGTCATTACTGTTCAGGAACTTGCCAACCGTATGGCCGAACGTGCAGCTGATGTGATCAAGTCCCTGATGGGCATGGGCGTTATGGCGACCATCAACCAGAGCCTTGATCCAGATACCGCCCAGCTTGTGGTCGAAGAATTTGGCCATAACATGAAACGTGTTTCGGATGCTGATATTGAAGAATCGCTGGTATCGGTTGATGAGAATGACGACAATCTGATTGGTCGTCCGCCGGTCGTGACCGTTATGGGCCACGTTGACCATGGTAAAACCTCTTTGCTTGATGCGCTGCGTGCAACCGATGTCGCCGGTGGCGAAGCCGGTGGTATTACCCAGCACATTGGTGCCTATCAGGTCACCATGGCAACCGGTGCGAAAATCACCTTTATTGATACCCCGGGCCACGCGGCATTTACCGAAATGCGTTCGCGCGGTGCGAAGGTTACCGATATCGTTGTTCTTGTTGTTGCAGCCGACGACTCGGTCATGCCGCAAACGATCGAGGCCATCAGCCATGCCAAGGCAGCCGGTGTTCCGATGATTATTGCGATCAACAAGATCGACAAACCGGGTGCCGATGCATCAAGGGTTAAAACCCAGCTGCTTCAGCATGAAGTTGTGGTTGAGGAAATGGGCGGCGACGTTCAGGCTGTCGAGGTTTCGGCCAAACAGCGTCTTGGTCTTACCGAACTTGAAGAAGCCATTCTGCTTCAGTCCGAGGTTCTTGACCTTAAAGCCAACCCCAAACGTGTTGCCGATGGCGTTGTCGTCGAAGCCCGTATGGAAAAAGGCCGTGGTCCGGTCGCAACCGTTCTGGTTCAGCGCGGGACGCTGAAAACCGGTGATATCTTTGTCACGGGTGCAGAATGGGGCCGTGTTCGTGCGCTGGTCGATGATCACGGTAACCGTGTTGTCGATGCCATTCCGGGCATGCCGGTTGAGGTCACTGGCCTGAACGGTGTTCCAGCAGCGGGTGATGACTTCGTGGTTGTTGAAAACGAAGCAAAAGCACGTGAAGTTTCTGATTTCCGTCAGCGTCGTATCCGCGAAACGCAGGCTGCGGCGATGAAGAAATCCGCGCTTGAGAACATGTTCGCGCAGAGCGGTGAAGTTAAAGAACTTCCGATTGTCATCAAGGGTGACGTTCAGGGGTCGGTCGAGGCGCTTATCGGGACCTTGCAGAAGCTTGGTAACGAAGAAGTCTCGGTTCGCGTCCTGCACAGCGGCGTTGGTGGAATTAACGAGTCGGATGTCACACTTGCCCGTGCATCGAACGCGTTGATCATCGGCTTTAACGTGCGTGCAAACCAGCAGGCCCGCGAACAGTCGCGTCGTGATAACGTTGATATTCGGTATTATTCGATCATCTATGATGTTGCTGATGACATTAAAAAGATGCTGTCGGGTATGCTGTCGCCGGAAGTTCGCGAGAAGTTCCTGGGCTACGCCGAAATCCGCGACCTGTTCACCATCTCTGGCAACAAGATTGCTGGTTGTATGGTTACCGAAGGTACCGTCAAACGTGGTGCAGGTGTCCGCCTTCTGCGCGACAACGTGGTCATTCACTCCGGCGAGCTGTCGACCCTGCGTCGCTTCAAGGACGAAGTCAAAGAAGTCCGTGAGGGCTATGAATGTGGTATGTCGTTCGCCAAGTATAATGATCTGCAGGCCGGCGATATGATTGAGTGCTTCGAAAATGAGGAAATCGCCGTCGAACTGTAAGGCGGTGAGGATCTGAAATGGCGAAGCAACCAGCCAAAGCACCAAGTCAGCGACAGCTCCGAGTGGCGGAAGAAATCCGTCAGGCGCTGTCGCAGGCGTTGGAACGCGGCGATATTTACGAACCGGAACTGACCCGTCGCCCGGTTACCATTACGGGTGTCAGTCTTTCACCGGATATGCGCAATGCTATGGTATCCTTTACGCCGCTTGGCGGGGGTGAGGCGGAAGCCTCGCTCAAGGCGCTGACGCGCCAGAAGGGTCACCTGCGCAATCATGTGGCCCAGAAGGTTCACATGAAATATGTGCCGGCATTGCGATTTATCGAAGACAAAAGTTTTGATGTCGCCGACCATATCGGAGCTTTGTTGCGCGATCCGCACGTTGCTCAGGATCTTGCGGATGGTGGTTCAAACGAACCGGAAAATGAGGACGACTGATGGCGCGTCGTCGTCGCGGTAAAAGCATTAATGGCTGGTTGGCGGTCGATAAACCACTGGAGATCACGTCATCAACCGTGGTCAATCAGGTGCGTCGTCTGTTAGATGCAGCCAAAGCCGGACATGGCGGGACACTTGACCCATTGGCGTCTGGTGTGTTGCCAATTGCTTTTGGCGAAGCAACCAAAACGGTTGCTTATGTCATGGATGGCAGCAAAAGTTATCGTGTTACGCTGAAGTTCGGCGAAGCACGCAGCACGGATGATGCAGAAGGCGACGTTATCGAAACGTCTGATCATCGTCCGAGTGCAGACGAAATTAAGGCCGTGCTGAATGAATTTACGGGTGAAATTCAGCAGGTGCCGCCAAAGTTTTCGGCGATCAAGGTCAACGGCAAGCGTGCCTATGACCTTGCGCGTCGCGATGAAGAGGTGGTGTTAAAACCACGTCCGATTCTGATCAAGGATCTTCGACTGGTCGATATGCCAGATCGCGATCATGCTGTGTTCGATGTCATATCGGGCAAAGGGGCATATATGCGATCTTTGGCGCGCGATATTGCGCTGCGCCTTGGTACTGTTGGCTATATCGCCGCGCTTCGCCGGACTTCGGCGGGGCCGTTTTCGGAGGGTGATTCCATTCGCTTGCAGGATCTGCTCGAAATGGACCCCGAAGAGGTGTTGAAGAAAATGCTTCCGGTTGAGACCGCGCTGGACGACATCCCGGCGCTGGCCCTGACCGAAGTCGAGGCGCAACGCCTTTCATCTGGCCAGTCCGTAGGACTGTTGCCGGTTGCAAAGCGAAGTGCCCTCGAAAACCCCGTCGTGCAGGACGAAATCGTCTGTGCCATGCTCCATAACCGCGCTGTTGCGTTGGCGGAGATAAGTGGTGGCGAAATTCGGCCCGTACGTGTTTTTAATCTCTAAAGGCGAAAGGATGCCTGATGTCGATTACTGCTGAACGCAAAGCCGAGCTGATCAAAGAATACGCTCAGAAAGACGGTGACACCGGTTCCCCCGAAGTCCAGGTTTCAATCCTGACCGAACGGATCAAGAACCTTACCGAACACATGAAAGAACACAAACACGACTTCCATAGCCGTCGTGGTCTTCTCATGATGGTCGGC
Source organism: Thalassospira lucentensis MCCC 1A00383 = DSM 14000 (assembly GCF_000421265.1). Classification (GTDB taxonomy): domain Bacteria; phylum Pseudomonadota; class Alphaproteobacteria; order Rhodospirillales; family Thalassospiraceae; genus Thalassospira; species Thalassospira lucentensis. The sequence continues at coordinate 142,246 of NZ_ATWN01000010.1, forward strand.
CAGCGTCGTCGCCTGCTGAAGTATCTGCAGCGCAAAGACCAGTCGCGTTACGAGACCGTCATTGCACGTCTCGGTATTCGCCGCTGATTTCGAACTACGGCGGAGGGTGACCTCCGCCGTCGTTTTTTATTGTTCTGATGGATCAGAACACGGGAAGTAGGGTCGGATGGGCCGACCAGATGCTTAATCCGGACCCATTAATTATGAAGCTGTTACCAAAGCCTCATAATTAATGTGTTCGGAACTCGTGTATGATTACGGGTCCGTCAGATGTTTGTAAGAGGAAGAGAAAATAATGTTTAATGTCGTCCGTAAGGAAATGCAGTGGGGCAACGCCACTCTGACCCTTGAAACTGGTAAAATCGCCCGTCAGGCCGATGGTGCTGTCAAGGTCACCTATGGTGAGACCGTTGTTCTTTGTACTGCTGTTGGCGCCAAACAGCCGCGCCCGGATGTCGACTTTTTCCCGCTGACGGTTAACTACCAGGAAAAAGCATTTGCCGCGGGTAAAATCCCAGGTGGTTTCTTCAAACGTGAAGGCCGTCCTTCGGAAAAAGAAACCCTTGTTTCGCGTCTGATCGACCGTCCGATCCGCCCGCTGTTCCACCCGCTGTATCGCAACGACACCCAGATCGTTTGTACCGTTCTGTCGCACGACATGGAACACGATCCGGATGTGGTTGCCATGATCGGCACCTCGGCTGCGCTGACGATTTCTGGCCTGCCGTTCCTCGGCCCGATTGGTGCTGCGCGCGTTGGTTATGCAGATGGTGAGTACATCCTCAACCCGGCGACCGACTCGGTTAAAGAAGGCGATCTTGATCTTGTTGTTGCGGGTACCCGCGATGGCGTGATGATGGTTGAGTCCGAAGCATCCGAGCTGTCCGAAGAAATCATGCTTGGTGCAGTTAAATTTGGTCACGATCAGTTCCAGGGCGTTCTCGACCTGATCATCGATCTGGCTGAAGATGCTGCCAAAGAGCCGCGCGCTATTGCTGAACTGCCAGAAGGTTATGACGCATTGGTCGAAAAAGTTGCTGGTCTTGGCACCGATGCCCTGACCAAAGCTTATGGCCATGTTGTCAAACAGGAACGTTCGGCTGCAATTTCGGTTGCCAAAGCTGAAATCGTCGAGAAACTTGGCGATGAAGTTCCTGATGGACTTAAAGGCAAAGTTTCGTCGATCATCAAGGATCTGGAAAAAGACATCGTTCGCGGTGCGATCCTGAAAACCGGCAAACGTATTGATGGTCGTACTGGCGCAGACGTTCGTTCGATCATGGGCGAAGTTTCGGTTCTGCCGCGTTCGCACGGTTCTGCGATCTTTACCCGTGGTGAAACGCAGGCACTGGCTGTTGTTACCCTTGGTACCGGTCAGGACGAGCAGATCGTCGATGCGCTTGACGGTGAATACCGGGAAAGCTTCATGCTGCATTACAACTTCCCGCCGTACTCGGTTGGTGAAGCTGGCCGCATGGGGTCGCCTGGCCGTCGTGAAATCGGTCATGGTAAACTTGCATGGCGTGCGCTGCACCCGTTGATGCCAACCAAAGACGCCTTCCCGTACACTACCCGTATTGTTTCGGAAGTTACTGAATCGAACGGTTCGTCTTCGATGGCGACGGTGTGTGCAAGCTCGCTTGCAATGATGGATGCCGGTGTTCCGCTGGTACGTCCAGTTGCGGGTATTGCGATGGGCCTGATCAAGGAATCAGACGACTTTGCCGTTCTTTCTGACATCATGGGTGATGAAGATCACCTTGGTGACATGGACTTTAAAGTTGCTGGTACCGAAAACGGCATTACCTCGCTGCAGATGGACATCAAGATCACCTCGGTGACCGCAGACATCATGCAGATCGCCCTGAAACAGGCACGTGACGGCCGTTTGCATATCCTTGGTGAAATGTCCAAAGCGCTTCCGGAAGCACGTGGTGAAGTATCGGGCAATGCACCGACCATTACCCAGTTCTCGATCCCGAAAGACAAAATTCGTGATGTCATCGGTTCGGGCGGTAAGGTTATTCGCGAAATCTGCGAAGAGACCGGCGCAAAAGTCGATATCGAAGATGATGGTTCGATCACTGTCGCACATACCGATGGTGCAAAAGGCAAGCAAGCTGTTGATTGGATCAAATCAATCGTTGCAGAACCTGAATTGGATCATATCTATGATGGTAAGGTCGTTAAGGCTGTCGACTTTGGTGCGTTCGTAAACTTCTTTGGCGCCCGCGACGGTCTTGTTCACATTTCCGAACTGGCACCTGAGCGTGTCAAACAGGTTTCGGATATCGTGAAAGAAGGCGATGCAGTTAAAGTCAAAGTCATCGGTTTCGATGATCGCGGCAAGATCAAACTGTCGATGAAACGTGTCGACCAGGAAACCGGTGCAGACCTCGAAGCAGGCGACGCCGAATAAGCAAATTGGATGCCGGACGACGATAAAAATGTAACGTCGTCCGGCAGTCAAAGCGATGCAGGGGTGTCGCTGGCAAATTGCCGAATGGGAGAGACGAACTTGAAAGCCCTTAATCCGCTCGTCATGTCGGGTAAAGAAGTCTTGCCAGTTATCGAAGGTGGCAAAGGCGTCGCTGTATCGACGGGCAAAAGTTCCGGCGCATGGGCCGCTGCCGGCGGTATCGGAACTTTTTCCGCTGTGAATGCTGACTCGTATGACGAGAACGGCAACATGGTTCCGATCGAATACGCAGGAAAAACCCGTGGTGACCGCCATCAGGAACTGATTGCGTACGGTATTCGCGGCGGCATTGCACAGGCTCAGATTGCCCACGAAATGCGGAACGGCGAAGGCCGTTTGCATATGAACGTCTTGTGGGAAATGGGTGGCGCCGAACCCATCCTTGAGGGTGTGCTTGAAGGTGCCAAAGGCCTTATTCACGGGGTGACCTGTGGTGCGGGCATGCCCTACAAGATTGCCCAGATTTCAGCCCACTACGGCGTTCACTATTATCCGATTGTGTCTTCGGCCCGTGCTTTCCGCGCATTGTGGCTGCGGTCGTATAAAAAGACCCCGGAATGGCTGGGCGGTGTGGTTTATGAAGATCCATGGCGTGCCGGTGGCCATAACGGCCTGTCGAATTCCGAAGATCCGCTTGTGCCCGAAGATCCGTTCCCGCGTGTCCGTGACCTGCGTACATTCATGAATTCGGTTGGCCTGAACCATGTTCCAATCATTATGGCTGGCGGTGTCTGGTTCCTGCGTGATTTTGAAGACTGGATCGACAATCCGGAAGTTGCCCCGGTGGCCTTCCAGTTTGGTACCCGTCCGCTTCTGACCCAGGAAAGCGAGATTTCCGACGAATGGAAACAGCGCCTGACCAGTCTTCAGGATGGCGACGTATCACTGCATAAATTCAGCCCGACGGGTTTCTATAGCTCGGCGGTGCGTAATACCTTCCTCGAAGACCTGCATCAGCGGTCTGATCGTCAGGTGCGCTATTCGCGTACCGCCGAAGCAGACCTGCATGTTGGTATTCCGCTGGGCCGTCGTGGGCGTCCGATTTACGTCCGCGAAGATGATGCCGACAAGGTGCGTGGCTGGCTTGATGCCGGATACACCGAAGGTATGCCGACCCCGGATGAAACCATGGTGTTTTTGACACCTGAAAGCGCATTGACGGTTAAGAAAGACCAGATCGATTGCATGGGCTGTTTGTCACAGTGCCAGTTCTCCAACTGGGAACAGCACAGTGGCACGACCGGCAAACGGGCTGATCCGCGTTCTTTCTGTATTCAGAAAACGCTTCAGAACATTGCGCACGGTGCGAAGGTCGAAAACGAACTGATGTTTGCCGGCCATAATGCCTACAAGTTTGGTGAAGACCCGTTCTATGCCAACGGCAATATTCCGACCGTCAAACAGCTTGTTGATCGCATCATGACCGGTGACTGATCACCGATCTGTCAGATCATTTCAAAGGGCCGGTTTTTCACCGGCCCTTTTTTATGGGCGCATGCCGCGGATTGATGTGATTGGAGTTGATCAAAATCAAAGAACCGCGCGCAGAGGTTCCCTAAGGTAGCCTTGGAATTGATCGGGGCCGTAAATGAATATTGGCCCGTCAGGAAAGTGAAGGGGCAAGATCATGCGTACGGCCACCACCGGGCGTCCATACACCAATGCACTTAATCGCCTTAAAGAGGCCAATCTGCGCCCCACCCGGCAGCGCCTGGCCCTGGCCCGTCTGATGTTTGAAGATGGCCATCGCCATATCACGGCAGAGCAAATTCATTCCGAAGCAATGACCAACACCATCAAGGTGTCATTGGCAACGGTCTATAACACTTTGCACCAGTTCACCGATGCCGGTTTGCTTAATGAGATCGTGGTTGATTCGGGCCGTTCATATTTTGATACCAACACCGCCCCGCATTATCATTTTTACTGCGAAGAAGACGGCATGCTGTCTGATATTCCCGCTGAATCCATTCAGATTGCCGGTATTCCCAACATGCCGCGAGGCACGGAACTGCAGTCGGTTGATCTTGTTTTCCGCCTGAAACGCAATTCAGCGACACGGAATGCGGCCTGATTGCCCCGGTATGTTTGGCTGTGACCAGCATCTTGGTCGCGGGGTAATTTCGGCATTTGGGCACAAGGTGACAGGCTGATGAAATCTGCCGTCAGGTGGTGCAAATTGGTTTGATGCTGCTTGACGCAGAACGATTTCAGGACAAATACAGGGGTGGCAGAACCGCAAGGGTTTGCCGCCTGTTTTGTTTGATACCTTTCGCAAGCATCCACACAAATGATTCTTGCGAACAATAATATAAGGACAGCGCACATGGCGCTTAAGGGAACACGTACCGAGGAAAATCTGCGCGCAGCCTTTGCCGCAGAAGCACAAACCAACCGTCGATACCTTTATTTCGCCCAGCAGGCTGATATCGAAGGCGATACCGACGCCGCCGAGCTGTTCCGAGCCGCCGCCGAGGCGGAAACTGGTCATGCGTTCGGACATCTGGAGTTTCTTGAAAAAACCGGTGATGCGACGACCGGCAAGGCATTGGGTACGACAAAGCTTAATCTGGAAGCGGCATTGGCCTTAGAACGGGCTGAAGCCGATCAGACCTATCCGGAAATGGCGCGTATCGCGCGGGAAGAAGGGCTTGATGACGTTGCCGCATGGTTTGAAAGTCTGGCGCGGGTTGAAAATGCCCATGCCCAGCGGATTGAACGGTTGATCGAGCGCGTTGGTGAAGCGTCATCCTGATCCACATATCTGACGGTTTTCGGGTATGTTGATCGTCCTTGTTTTCCAAGATAATGGGCTGGACCAAAGATGTTTGTTGTTTCGCTGAGCTACAAAGTCCCGCTTGAAGAAGTGGATGCCCATATTGACGGGCATATCGCATGGCTGAAATCAGCCTATGCCAAGGGGATGTTTCTGGCGTCTGGACGCAAAATTCCGCGTGATGGCGGGGTGATCCTTGCCAAGGGTGACCGGGCTCTACTTGAAGAAGAACTGACCCGTGATCCATTTCATCAACATGATCTGGCCGATTACACGATCACGGAATTTGATCCGGTCATGGTGGCGGATGGCTTGAACGCCTTGCAGGGCTGATAAATACCAAGGCTCATCAATGTGACAGGGCGTAGAATGGACGTCAGAGCGATGTGTTTGTCCTGACGTCCTCCATGTATCCGTGTCAGCAGAGATTCTCGCGAATGCTTATTGAGCAGCCAGTGACATGTCCGAGACGGGGTTATGCATCACGGCTGTGCTATGGCGGCTGTTGGTTTCATCATGCGGGCCGCGCAAGACAACGTGAGCATGACCAAGCGAATTATATTCGACATGGCCATCCACCTGATAGACATCGCGCAACAGGTCGCTGTCGATGACATCGGCACAGGGGCCGAAAGCCACCATGCGACCGTCGCGGATCGCCATGGCCTGATCGCAATATTGAAGCGCGTGGTTCAGATCGTGAATGGCGATCAATACAATGATGTTTTGCCCTTTGGCGATATCACGCATGAAAGACAGAACCTCCATCTGGCGATGCAGATCAAGGGCCGAGGTTGGTTCATCCATCAGAAGGATTTTCGGGTCCCGCACCAGTGTCTGGGCGATGGCAACCAATTGGCGTTGTCCGCCGCTGAGCTCACCCAGATTGCGCGCCGACAGGTCTGAAATACGCAAGGCAGCAAGAATGCCATCAATGCGGGTCAGTTCATCATCACGCACGCGTAAACTTGATCCTTGCTTGGCGGCAAGAATGACTGACTCATAGACCGACAAAACGGCGGTTGATCCGGTATCCTGCGGCATATAGCAAATGGTGTTGCGCTGTTTGGCGGCAGACCCGGTATCGACCGTGCCCTCCCCCTTGGCCAGTCCCGCAATGCGTTTGAACAGGCTGGATTTACCTGCCGCATTGGGGCCGATGACGGCGGTGACAGTGCCCGGTTTGATCAACGGTGTCGTAACACCCGAAACCACCTGAACCTTGCCATACCGCGCTCCGATATTTTCAAGTTGCAGCGTTACCATGATTTCCTCCGACTTGCGAAAATCAACGAGAAGAAGAACGGCACACCGACAAGGGCGGTAATCACCCCGATCGGCAAGATCGCACCCGGGATCAGCAATTTGGAAAGTACTGAGGTGGCCGACAGGATCAAGGCCCCGCACAGAACCGATGCGGGCAGGAAGAAACGCTGGTCTTCGCCCACCAGCATGCGGGCGATATGTGGGCCAACCAGCCCGATAAAGCCGATGGTGCCAACAAACGATACCGGGATTGCCGCCAGAAGGCTTACGATCAGCATGGTGCGCAGGCGTAGACCCTGAACATTGACGCCGAAACTTTCTGCCTTGGCATCGCCCAGACGAAGGGCGGTTAAGGCCCATGCTTGTTTGGTAAACAGCGGCAGGGCAATCGCAACGGCGGCGGCAGTCACCGCAACCTTGGTCCAGGTGGCTTTCACCAAGCTACCCATGGTCCAGAAGACAACAGCAGCCAACGCCTGCTCACTGGCGAGATATTGCAACAGGGCCAGAAGCGCGTTGAAGGTAAAGACCAGTGCGATGCCCAGCAAAACAATGGTTTCGACCGTGACACCACGCATACGGCTAAAGAAATGAATGATCAGTGCTGCACCCATGGCCATGATGAAGGCATTGATCGGAATAATAAATTCAACAAGGGACGGCACAAGCGCGACGCCCAGAACCAGAGCCAAGGCCGCGCCAAATCCGGCGGCCGCCGAAATGCCAAGCGTAAACGGGCTGGCAAGCGGATTGGCAAGGATGGTCTGCATTTGCGCCCCGGCGGTTGACAGGGCGGCCCCAACGGTCAGCGCCATCAACGCAACCGGCATGCGGATTTCCCAAATCACCACGCGCATTTGATCGGTTGCGGCACTCGGATGCAGCAGGGTCGCAATCACATCAGATAACGCATAGTTGGCCGGACCTGTCGCCAGATCGATGGCAAAGGACAAACACAATGCTGCGCCCATTGCGAGCAACAGCAAAAAACGGCGCAGGGAGCGTGCCTTATACTGCACGCTCCCTGCTTCGACACTTACTTGATTGGTCGTCATTAGTTTGTGGCACTATCTTTGATCGAGATGAAGTAACCCGGCTGATAATCCAGCGGCAGGAAGCGATCATGAAGCTCTTTGAAGGTGGCTTCGGGATCGATATCGGCAAACAGGTCCGGGTGGAACCATTTCGCCATCTGTTCGATCACGACGAACTGGTACGGGCTGTTATAGAATTGGTGCCAAACCGCATGGACCTGACCGTTCTCGACCGCTTTCACACCGGTGAATGCCGGACGTTCTGTCAGACCAACCAGCTTGCGGCGAGCTTCGACCATATCAGCATCTGGGCCAAGACCAACCCATGCACCACCCGGGGAATAGGCTTCCCAGCTGGCACCGGTACCCACGAACTGATCGGGGTTGGAGGCGACAACCTGTTCCGGGTTGATGGTGCCGAAGGTGCCCGGGATTATCGATGCCGCGATATTCACGCCACCGGCCATTTCAACCATGGTGCCGAAGTTTTCATTGCCAAATGACATGCAGCATTCTTCTGAATAGCCTGCAGCACGTTCAATAAATACCTGCGGCTTTTCCGGGTTTGCCTTGGCAATACGATCGGTTACGTTCTTTATGCTGTCCGCGCGGAACTTGATGAACTCTTCAGCACGGTCTTCCTTGCCAAAAAGTTGGCCTAGGATTTTCATGCTGTTTTCGGTGTTTTTCATCGGGGCTTCGCGGAAGTCGATATAAACTAGCGGAATGCCAACAGCGGCGAGTTTTTCGTCAAAACCGCCATCTTCGGTGGCAGCTTTGGCTTCAAGATTCATGATGACAACATCAGGGTTCAGCGAGATCGCCTGTTCGACATCGAACGTGCCGTCTTTGATTCCACCAAAGGTCGGAATCTCATCAACGCGCGGATATTTCGCAGCATAGATGTCATAGGTTTGCGGGTCGGCCTTTTTCAGGTCATCGCGCCAGCCAACAACACGGGCGAAAGGATCTTCGCTATCAAGCGTTGCCAACCCATAAATCAGGCGGCCTTCGCCAAGGATTACGCGTTCAACCGGCAGGTTTACCGAAACCTCCAGCCCGGTGACGTCGGTAATTTTAACCGATTCGGCGGCTTGTACAGATCCCGCAACTAACATCGTCAGCGCCGCAATTGCACCAAAAATTTTCATTCCCGTTCCCTCATTTAGGATTGCCCTGATGCGGGATTATCAGTTATTGAGAATGCAAATCAATGTTTTTCGCAATGATAATGCGATTTATTTGCGGATTCGCAATTTGAACATCTGTGAGAGATTGAGACAAATCGCGGAAATCTCCCGTTTTCCGCTGTTGAGGGCATAAAGACACCATGAATGAGGCCAGCAATTACTCCCTGCGTGACGAGATCAAGGAATATTGGTCGATGCGTGCGGCGACTTTTGACGAACAACCCGGTCACGAAATCTTTTCTGAAACGGAACGGGCGGCGTGGCATGCGCTTTTTGAACGTCACATTGGAAAAGGGAATGGTCGCCGCGCCCTTGATCTTGCCAGTGGGACCGCTGTGATCAGCCATCTGATGCATGATCTTGAGTTTGCGGTGACCGGGCTTGATTGGTCTGAAACCATGCTTGAAAAGGCGCGCGCCAAATCAAAACAGCGCGGCTCAAATATCCAGTTTCTGCTGGGCGACGCGGAAAATACGCTTGAGCCAGACAACAGTTATGATGTGATTGTGACGCGCCATCTGGTTTGGACGTTGGTTGATCCAGCTGCGGCATTTGTTGAATGGTTCCGGGTGCTTAAACCCGGCGGAAAACTGTTGGTGGTCGATGGTGATTTTGTTTCATCAACCTGGGCCAGTAAGCTCAATAAGGTGATGGCTGATTTCATGCAGACACTTGGCCTGCGCAAAGCGGTTGAGGTGGCACCACAGATGAAAACCCATCGTGATATTCTGGCCCGCGTGCATTTTTCGGGTGGCGCACGCTCCGATGAGGTTTCAGAAATGCTCCGCCAAACCGGATTTGACCCGATCACGGTTGATTTCGACCTCAAGCAAATCCACAGCGCGCAAAAGAAACACATCAGCTTTGCCAAGGGGCTGGAGCGCGGCGCACAGCACCGTTATGCCATATGCGCACAAAAGCCGATCAGCTGATTGCTGGAATGTCTAGGCTCAGGACCTCTTAATTTGGTTTGAATGGTTGACCGGATTTGTGCGGATACGCGGAGCGAAGCCGCAGGAAGATATATATCTTTCAAGGTTTTGCGACAAAGTAGCCCGTGCAAATCCGGTCAATCCAAAGGACAGACGTTATATTTGCAAACTCCTGCGTCAAACCCCTTGTCCGGGATACCAGCCCGCCCGGCGGGCTTTTCCTCGGATTTCACAAATATAACGTCTGCCATTCCAATCAAATTAAGAGGTCCTGAGCCTAGGGTCATGAATACACGGTGGTGCCGGTTATGATACCGGGGTCACCGTGATTTCTGTTTTGACCGAATTGGCAAGGAAGCAGGCTTCATGTGCGCGATGATGAAGGTCGGCTTCAAGGACCGCATCCGGCGCGTTGCCGAGATAGGTCACACTTGGCTTAAGCGCAACTTTGGTGATCATGGTTTTGCCATCGATCTTTGCCATTTCCCCGGTGGCAGCGTCGACATAACGGTCAACGACAAGGCCGCTATCAGACGCAAAATGCAGGAAGAACAACATGTGGCAGCTTGAAAGTGCGGCGACATAGGCTTCTTCGGGGTCGACATTTTCCTCAACCGAATAGGGCAACGGCACGACATGCGGCGATGATGACGCCGGAATTTCGACCCCGCCATCAAATCGCCAGACATGGCCGCGGGAATACCGGCGGTCGGTAAACTTTTCCGTTGCCGAACGGGTCCAGATAACTTCTGCGCCAAAGCTGCTCATGGAGGGCTCCGTTTATGGGGCTTGCCCCGATGTTAGTGGGGATAACGGAGTATAGAATGCCTTGGTGGTGGAAGTTGCGCAATGATGATGATCGAGGTTTCCAATGGTGCAAATGACGCAAATGGCGCCCAAAAGATATCAAGCTCTGATGCCGAAGTGTCTTGCATCATTCAACTGACATTCATCCATGTCCAAACAGACCTGCGAGGGTTTATTCCCGCCGTGGTGGGCTAGGCCATGACGCTATTCTGCCGAAATCACCTTGGGTATACGATGTGGTGAGTCGACATGACGTTCGACGAACTGCAGGATGCGTTCCTGCGCATTGTCGATATCCTCATTGAGGATGCCATGACGGTCGGATTTCAGCATCTGCACATCCAGATCGGTTATCCCGGTGGCAAGGCGTTTAATCATCCGTGCACTGGCCGGATCAACCACTTGATCGCCATCACCCTGCAAGATCAGGGTCGGGCATTCAATATCGGGCAGGCAACGCTGCATTTCCGCTACCGCCTGGCGCAACTGATACAATCCGCCGATGGGAATGTTGCGGTAATTGATCTCGGGATGTTCTGACTCGTTTGTTCGGAAGCTCAGCATTTCCTGTGCCGATGGCATCCAGCCCATCAGCTTGTTCGCACCATACAGCAACGGCACAAACATTAGATTGCGATTGCGGAACTTAAGCGGTGTTCCAGCCAGAACCAATGCGGTCAGTTTTTCAGGATGGGAACTTGCATGGATCGCCGCCAGTGCACCGCCAGTGGAAAAACCGACGATAATGATCTGGTCGCAAAACGGTGCGAGAATGTCATAGCCACGTCGGACAGATGCCAGCCAATCGGTCCATTTGCGTCTTTGTAATTCATGGGGCGATGTCCCATGACCGGCAAGCCGTACACCCATGACAGCATGTCCCTGTGCGGCAAATTTTTCGCCCAGTTCATACAGTTCCGCCGGGGATGCCAGAAACCCGTGCACCAGCAAAACGCCAAGCGTGAAATGCTCATTGCCGTTGGGCAGGTTCAAATAAGGGCGGCTGTCGGCAGTGGCGGTTTCCTGTGAATTGATCGTATCGTACTTGGGTTTTTCGTATCTTTTGCGGTTCCATTGCCACGCCCGGATTTCATCATCGAACTGGCGATGGGCAATGTCGCGATCTGTCAGGTTATCAACTTCGGCACGCGCCCGTTCAAGTGCCTGCCAAACCGCATGGATCGGGGACATTTCGTTGGCATAAACCATGATCGGGTTGTCCATGCGGATTTGATCAAACCCGGCTTCGGCCTGTAACTTTTCAAGGAAGCAGTATTTTCCGTCACGGCGCTCAATCAGGCCCAGTTGAACCGCACTGTCGATAAAGAACCGGATTTGCGGACACTTCAAATCAAAGATGCCGATGTAATCGGCCGGGTTCAGCATGCCGCGATGCAGATGAACCGTATCGACCTGCTGGATGTTTTTGATCGCCAGATAAAGCGTGCGGTCAAAATGTTCGATATCAACTTCCGTGACCCCGTCATCAAGCCACATCATAATCAGGCGCGACGCCAGATGACTGACATTGATTGTCAGGTTGGAATACATCACCGCCATGCAGTGATCGCGAAGCGGCGAGATATGACGCGTCAGGGCGTATTGCGTAACCCGATCTGGCAGGGTTTCAAGGGTTTTGGCCGGTTTGAATAAATCATCAATGCTGCCCGCGCGTTGTACGCGCCGGGCCAATAGCCGCCGATCAAGCCAGTTAAACTGACCGCGTGGATCAACCGGGTCGCCCAGACGGATATCCATATCGGTCTGTTTGAACATCAGGTTGCCTTCAATGATCATTTCTTCGGCCATCTTCGGGCTCAGCCCGCCAGTAAACATATCCGCCGCCCGGGCAAGAATATTCTGATCAACGCGGAGCGGATGAAAGGTAATGTTGGCTGGAAACATCAAGGTTTGTTTGGCCAAAACGGTCCGCAGCGTATCTTCATCGACCTCAAGAATACCGGCCCAGCGGGTGAGTTCACGGGTATCGCCTTTGGCAATGAGCGCGGATAAACCGATTTTAAAGCCATCAATACACAGTCCCAGAAGGGCGGCACCAGTATGATGGGCACGTCTGGCGTCGGCGGATCGGGAATAGACACTGTAATCGGGGCGTTTGGGATGTGGGCGATCGTTAAGCGTGACGCGCCGGTCCTTGACCATCCCGCCTTCGGGGAAGACGACGACCTTGCCGCCGCGCAGGATTTCCTCGGCCAGAAAGGGCAACAGCCGTTCATAATTGTTGGGCACCCCGCCAAGTGCACGCAGATAGCGTGAAAAGGTATTGTCCTGCGCAAAAAATTCCCCCGATGCGATGGAGCGGCAATAAACACCGGTTTCCAATGCGATCAGATATTGCGGGATAAAGGTTTCAAACCGGGCGAAATGGTTGAACATGAAAATATCGCCCTGTGCCAGATGGTCTTGCGCACCATGCATCTTGATATTGATGTCGATATTGGCGCGAAGGGCCGTCATCGCGCGCAACGTCCACTCGCACGTTTTCGGATTAATGGCGAATTGTTCGCGTTCGATCTCGCGGAAAGACTGGTTCATTCGGTGCGATACCCCGGCGCTGTCACAATGGCTGTTCGAGGACGTTCTCCGGCTTTCTTGGTGTTTTGACCGGCAGGTTTCCCGATTTTGATATGTGTTCTTTGATCTGCTTTGGGAAGGTATTCTACAAATGAATTGCGAAGAATTAATGCCAATCTGGCATGTCTTTCGTATAATCGGACAATCGCCCTTATCGTCTTTGTGATAGATCATTGGCGGTGTCCGACTTCTTGGGCGCTTTTGTGCCATCCCTCCTTGCGTCCTTGCCAAACCTGATCTGCCTGTCTTTTGACGATTGGAGTCTCCTTGCCGTCCCCTGCCCCCGATCAACCCGAGCCATCATCAACGCGCGTGGTTTCCGCGTCGGGCGATACACGTCCGCAGTCGATCTTTTCTGATCGTAATTTTATCCTGTTTCTGGTTGGGCAATGCATCACGACCCAAGGCCTATGGGTGCAGAAAATCGCCATGTCATGGCTGGCGTGGTCTTTGACCGGATCGGCATTCTGGACCGGCACAATTGCCGCATTGAATTTCGCACCGGCGTTTTTTCTGGGGCCGATTTTCGGGGTGATGGCCGACCGAGTTGATTTGCGCCGTACCGCCATGGTGATCAATCTGGGGCAGGCAGCCGTGTCGTTCCTTCTGATGGGCTTGTCCTATGCCGATATGATGAGCCTGCCGTGGATGGTGGTTCTGGCGGGATGCATGGGTATTTTGGGCAGTGCGATGACACCGGTGCGGCTGTCACTGGTGCCGGTGATTGTAAAGCGCGAATTCATGAGCCGGGCGGTGGCCTATGCGGCGATGAATTTCAATATTTCGCGTCTGGTGGGACCGGCTGTTGGTGGGGTTGTGATTGCGACATGGGGCACGGGTGCGGCCTTTATGATCAATGCGCTCAGTTACCTTCCAATGATCTTTGTGATTTCAGTGGTCACGATCCATATGGACCGCGCGCCCGATGCCAAAAGTCGGCGCATCTGGGCATCGCTTGTCGATGGCGCGCGTTATGCCATTCACCATCCGATGATCCGGTCTGTACTGGTGTTGTCATGCTTTGTGTCGCTGGTCGGAACCGGCATGGTCGAACTGATGCCGGTCTTTGCCGAGGCGGTTTATGAACGTGGTGTCACCGGGCTTGGCATGCTGGCATCTGCGGGCGGGGTCGGGGCGGTGGCATCGACCTTTTTCCTGTCACGGGTCGGATCGAACGCGGCCGATTATCAGCGCATTACGATTTATGGTGCCTTTGGCGCATCGGTCGGGATGCTGGGGCTTGGATTTGCCCCATGGTACGAAATGGCAGTTGTTCTGGTCGCACTGACCGGTGGGGGTTTGACATTGGTCGGGGTGGGGTCTCAAACCGCCCTGCAACTGACCGTCGATAACCGGCTGCGCGGTCGGGTAATGAGTTTCTGGAGTGCAACCAGCTTTGGGGGCATGGCGCTGGGTGGGACGTTGCTTGGCGCGATATCTGAGGCCGGTAACATTCAATATACCGCGCGCGGGTCAGGCGTCTTGATCTTGTGTGCCGCACTGATTGGCCTGTGGCGGCTGTATCGGATTGGCAAGCTCGGGGCGCGCTGTTAAATGCCGATGTCATGCCAATGACGGGCAACAATAAACAATTACTTAAACCCTGTCGGTCTAAGGTCATTCATTGTGATGTTTTTGGGGAACTGAGATGCGCCTGATCGGGATCGTCGGATTGTGTTTGATGCTGTCTGCATGCTTTACCACCGCAAAATCGGTTTCCCGGTCTGATGGGCCGATGCCCAGTGATACGGTTCAGCTCCTGACCAATGTTAGCGTGCCGAACTCCCACCTCAACAGCTTTGCCCCGACCAGCAAGTTTTTGCAATGTGTGCCCTATGCCCGTGAAGTCTCGGGGATTGAGATTTATGGCGATGCCTGGACATGGTGGGCGCAGGCTGGCAACCAGAATTATGCACGTGGACATCAGCCCCAAGTTGGCGCGGTCCTGACCTTGCGTAAAACGTCACGTTTGAAACTCGGCCATGTTGCAGTTGTTTCGGCCATTCTTGATGATCGCAAGATATTGGTTAATCAGGCCAACTGGGGCGGCGATTCGCGCACACGCGGCAAAGTCCATTACCGTCAGCCCGTGGTTGACGTCTCGCCCAATAATGACTGGTCGCAAGTGCGCATGATGAACACGCTTGGCACCTTTGGCCGTATCTATCCGGCCCATGGCTTTATCTATCAGCCCCGCGAAACGGCCGAAGCCAACTGATCTCTTTTTCCTGCCCATAGATACCCGCCGATTAAAAAAAAATGGCGAAGCCCCCGGATTAAAGGAGCTTCGCCAATTGAAACCCGTACGGGCGGTACGGGTTCGGGGGTTGAACTGTTTCAGGCCGCGATCGGACCCAGTGCCTTGAAAAGGGCGGTGTCGCTGTCTTCTTCCGGGTTGGGCGTGGTCAAAAGCTTTTCACCGTAAAACACCGAATTGGCTCCGGCCATCAGGCACATGATCTGTGCTTCGCGGTTAAGGTCTGTACGCCCGGCAGACAGGCGCACGGTTGATGTCGGCATGACGATGCGTGCGGTCGCAACCATGCGCACCAGTTCCAGCGGATCAATCGGATCACGATGGGCAAGTGGCGTTCCCGCCACCGGAACAAGGGCGTTGATCGGCACACTTTCAGGATGGGGCGCAAATCCGGCAAGAACCTGAAGCATTGATGCCCGGTCACGGATGGTTTCACCCATGCCAATAATCCCGCCACAGCACAAATCAATACCGTGGCTGCGCACGGCGGCCAGTGTATCAAGCCGATCCTGATAGGTGCGCGTGGTGATGATCTGGTCGTAGAATTCCGGGCTGGTATCAAGGTTATGGTTATAGGCGGTCAGTCCGGCCTGTTTAAGCTGTTGCGCATGATGGGGTTCGAGCATCCCCAACGTGACACAGGCCTCCATGCCAAGATCATGCACACCGCGCACCATCTCAAGCACCGCATCAAATGCGGCTCCGTCGCGCACTTGGCGCCATGCCGCCCCCATACAGAAACGATCCGCACCGGCATCCTTTGCGCGGGTGGCCATTTCAATGACCGATGCCGGGTCCATCAGATGTTCCTTGCCCAGTTTGACCTCGCGGTGGTGGGCCGATTGCGGGCAATAAGCACAATCTTCCGGGCAGCCGCCGGTCTTGATCGACAGCAGGCTGGCCTTTTGCACATGATCGGGATCGTGATGGGCGCGATGCACGGCATTGGCCCGCCCCAGCAATTCCAAAAGCGGGCTGCGATAAATCGCCTCAACCGCATCAACCGTCCAGTCATGGCGCGATGCATCGGGCGAGGCTTTTGGCGCATCGCCGCAAAGGGTGCGGTGGGCGGTTGCCATATCGGTTGATCCTGCTGTCATGGGATCAGGCCGCATCAGCGCGGTTTGATGCTTTGTGCTTGGTCAGGCGCGTGATCGCAGCACCGCCAAGGGCTACCAGCGCAATCTTGATGGTGTCGCCAAGAATGAATGGGGTGAAGCCAAGCGCAACAACCTTTTCCGATGCGACAAAACCCGAAAGCCCCGCCAGCCCCAAAAGATAGACTGGCACCATGCCCGCCATCATCACGACAAAGCGCCCAAAAGCACCACGATCGCGTGCCAGTGCGCCGACAAAGCCCGCCGCAATCAGATACCCGGCCAGATAGCCACCCGTTGGGCCCATCATATAGGCAAGACCAATCCCGCGTTCCGGCGTTCCGGCAAAGACCGGTAAACCGGCCGCCCCCGTCGCGAGATAAGCCAGCATGGTTGCAACAGCGATGCGCGGGCTGGTGGCGACTGCAATTGCCATGATCGCCATGGTTTGCAAGGTCATCGGGACGGGCCAGAACGGCACGGTGGTTTTGGCACTTGCAGTGATCAAGGCGACGCCAAGCACGACCATCAGGCAGTATTTTGCCCCGGTCAAAACCGGATTGTTCAATGGTGCAGATGTCGCATGTGAAACGGGATTGACCATGGTGATGACGTGCTCCTTAAGACCGCAATTCAAAATTATCTATAAAAATTAATCTGATCTATTAATTACGGCGTCATTGGTGCTTAAAATCAATCCCAAAATTCATTAAACGGCGAAATTTGTGAAATCATTCGTCGAACTCAACTTATCTAATTGAATTTAAAAGATAAAAATTATCTATAAAATCGGAAAGTTTAGGCATAATACGGCTCAGGCAGATGCCTGTCGTGGCATCCATCCAATCATCAGACCAGAAAAAGGGTTGATTTCGGCTTACGAAGGCGCGCGCATATGTCGTTTGGCACCGGTTTTGGTGCCGATCCATTTGACGTGACGGGCAAGGGTCGCGGCAGCTACATCAAACTGATGTTCATGCAGGGCGCGTAAAATGGCGCGGTGGTCCTGATCGGTCGGGGATTCCCATTCCATGCGAAATCCCGAAAACAGGAACCGGGCACTTGCGGCATGTAAATCATCAATCGTCGCCATCAAACGCGGCATGTTGCAAGGTTCAAGAATGATGCGGTGAAACGCCTTGTTGGCTTCCTCCCATGCCCGGACATCGGGGGCATTTTCCCCAGCCCGGTTGATGGCTTCTGCCTTGTCAAGGATCGCACTGGTCAGGTGCGGGGCTGCGTGGCGCAGGGCCAGAACTTCAAGGGAAGCGCGCATTTCGGCAACTTCGCGGACTTCGGCGATATCAAAACTGGCAACGCGGACACCCCGGCGTGGTTCGCTAACGACAAGCCCTTGCGCTTCGAGCCGCCGGAATGCTTCGCGTACCGGTACGTGACTGGCGCCAAATTCCTCGGCAAAGTGATCCTGACGCAATTTGGTGCCCGGCCCGATGTCGCCAGAAATGATGCGGTCGGCCAGTGCCCGGGTGATGCGCCCGGTGATCGTGGTATCAGAGTCATTTTTCATGATTTTATAGATAATTTGCATGCGCGCACTTGTCGAGCATGCAATACGCTCTAGTCGTCTGACGGGGTGCTATGTTCGTCTGGCATCATGGCAAAGGCATCGCGCAGGGCCGTTGACCAGGCAGATGACAGCGCATGAAAACCGGGGTCTTCCGCTTCGATCCGGCGTAATTCGGAAAATTCACATGCATCATCGGGCAGTACGGCAAGGTCAAGCGGCATGCCGACCGACAGGTTCGAACGCAGGGTCGAGTCCATCGACAGCAAGGCGGCCTTAACCCCCTCGTGGATCGGGGTGTGCGGCGTGATCACGCGATCAAGGATCGGTTTGCCGTATTTATGCTCGCCAATTTGCAGGTATGGCGTGTCTTCGGTGGCTTCGATAAAGTTTCCGGCGGCATAGACCAGAAACAGGCGTTGATCGCCGCCCTTGCGCTGCCCGCCGATCATGATCGAGGCTGCACTGCTTTCATGATGCTGTTCAAGCGTATCATGGTATTTCAGTTGGACCTTTTGCATGGCCTGACCAACAAGCTCGGCAACACGAAACATGCTGGGCGCGCTAAGGATGCAATCGCCCGGTGCGGTCTCTGGATCGTCGATGGCCTCATGCAGAGTGCTCATGACGGCCTGTGTGATCGCAAGGTTGCCAGCCGAAAGTGCCACAATCGCGCGGTCACCCGGAACTTCCCAAGTGAACATCTTGCGATAGCGCGAAATGTTATCAAGGCCAGCATTCGTGCGGGTATCAGAAAGGAAAACCAATCCTTCTTTCAGCATCAAACCGACGCAGTAGGTCATGTCTTAATGGGTCCGGCTATTGTTGTGATTGCGCAACGACCACTGATACATCCAAATTCTCGTTAGCACCACCAGTATGTACGCCCCTAATAGGTGTGGCGACCTGTCCATCAAGTCCAGACCCCAAGCGAATATAAAAATCGGTCGGGCAACAGCGGTTTGCGGCATCAAATCCGACCCACCCCAACTCAGGTAAGTAAAGTTCCGCCCATGCATGGGATGCCTCGTGTGGTTTGCCATGCAGGTCGGCAAACAGATATCCCGAAACATAGCGTGCCGGAATGCCAAGATGACGTGCTGCAGAAAGCAGAACATGTGTGTGGTCCTGACAAACCCCCTTACCATCGGCCAATGCATCGGCGGCGGTGGTGTGAACGTCGGTCGTGCCCGGTGCAAAGACAATCGCGTCTGACACCGCATCGGCCAATGCATGGGCACGTTCAAGAAGGTTTCCGTCTTTGGTCTTTTTGGCAGCCTTTTCGGCCAGTTTGCGAATGGCCGCACTTGATTTGGTCATGGGGGTTGACCGCAGGAACACTTCGGGAAACGCGCGTTCCTTGTGCCCGCGTAAAACACCAGCCATGTCGGTGGTCTCAACTTCGCCTGTGACGACAATTTCAACGTCATCAACCGGTCCGACTGCAGTCAAGGTGCTGATAATATCGCCGTTCCCGTCGGTGAATTCCGAACTGATTACGCATCCCTTGGCCTTGATCGACCAGCTCAGGATTTTTTGACCGTCAAATTGCGCCGGGGTCATTTTAAGGCTTTGCACTACGTAACGCACAGGAGTGTCATACCGGTAGTGGGTGTGATGTTCGACTGTCAGGCGCATTTCATTGTCCCCCAAAATAATAGGTCTCGGCAATTGCAGCCGAAAGTGCGCGGTTGCGCGCCTGAAAGTCATTCAAAAAACCATGGAGCCCGGTTGCAAAGATTTCTTCCATGTCACTCTGGGTCAGCATTGAATACATCTCAACCGCTTCGCCGTGAACCGGGCGACGTTGCCCGTAATGGCGCGCCAGCCGTTCAAGATGCTGGGTGATCTGTTCGGAGCAATGGGCAAGGGAGCGCGGACTAAACGGGTTCAGGATCAGGAAATGCGCAATCCGGTAGGGCGAATAATCATCGCGGTACACCCAGTGAAAGGCGCGCAATGACGATGCAGCACGGAGCACTGTGGTCCATTGATAGTTATCAACCCCGTCACCCACCATGCTGGTTTCAGGCAGCAGGACATAATATTTCACATCCAGAAGGCGGGCTGTGTTGTCGGCCCGCTCGATAAAGGTGCCTAGACGGATAAAGTCATAGCCGTCATTGCGCAGAAGTGTTGAATCGGTTGTGCCGCGAAACAGTGACCCCTGACGTTTTACCCAATCAATGAATTCGGGAAGATCATTCTTGGCCAGATTGTGCATTGACGGGCGGCGAAGCTCCATCAAGGCATTATTAAGCGCCTCCCACATTTCTGCGGTGATGGCTGTGCGCATGGCGCGCGCGCTGGCGCGTGCCGCTTCAAAGCAATTTAAAATCGAAGACGGGTTTTCCCGGCTAAAGATCAGGAAATTGGCGACCTCTTCCTGGCGAAGCGGCGCATTGGGATCATATCCTGCATGGCAACCCGACGCGGACAAAACCGATTCCCATTCGGATCGATTGCCGTCACCGACCGCTGGCATCATCGCCATGCGATAGCCCATTTCCATCAGACGGGCCATATTTTCAGCCCGCTCAACATATCTCGACAACCAGAAAAGGTTGTCAGCAGTACGACTAAGCATCTCTAAACCCCCTTTTCGTTAATCGGTCATGATCCATGTATCCTTGACCCCGCCGCCCTGTGACGAGTTCACCACAAGTGACCCTTCACGCATGGCAACACGGGTTAATCCACCCGGTGCGAGACGAATAGTATCTCCGACAAGGCAAAATGGCCGGAAATCGACATGGCGCGGGGCAATGCCACTTTCAACGAACGTCGGGCAGGCTGACAACGCAAGGGTTGGCTGGGCAATAAAATCGCCCGGATCGGCCTTGATACGTTGGGCATAGGCGACCTGTTCTTCCTTGGTCGATGCCGGGCCGACCAGCATGCCATAGCCGCCTGACCCGTGGACTTCCTTAACCACCAATTCGCCGAGGTTTTCGAGTACGTATTTCAGATCATCAGGCTTGCCGCATTTCCACGTTGGAACGTTGTTTAAGATCGGTTCCTGACCAAGGTAAAAACGGATCATGTCCGGGACATAGGTATAAACTGCCTTGTCGTCGGCAACCCCGGCCCCCGGCGCCGAGCAAATGGCAACCCCGCCGGATCGGTAGACATTCATAAGGCCGGGAATACCCAGAACTGAATCAGATCGGAAACAAAGCGGGTCGATATAGTCGTCATCAATGCGGCGATAAATCACATCAACCCGTTCCGGACCACGTGTGGTGCGCATATAAACCCGGCCATCGGACACAAACAAATCCTGTCCTTCGACCAGTTCGACGCCCATTTGGTCAGCAAGGAATGAATGTTCATAATACGCACTGTTCATCGCGCCGGGGGTCAGGACCACAATATTTGGGTCGCGATCACATTTATCGGGCGCGATGCTTTTGAGCGTCTTGAGCAACATGTCGGGATAACTTTCGACCGGCTCAATCCGAAGGCTTTTGAACAGATCGGGGAACATGCGCATCATGATTTCGCGGTTCTCAAGCATATACGACACACCAGATGGCGTGCGGCAGTTGTCTTCAAGAACGTAAAAATCTTCGGGCCCGGTGCGCACGATATCGACACCGACAATATGGCTATAAACCTTGCGCGGTGGATCAATGCCAATCACGGCGGGCTCAAATGCTGCATTTTTGAAAACCAGATCGGCCGGAACGATCCCGGCCTTGATGATTTCCGCATTATGATAGACGTCATATAAAAATGTGTTGAGTGCGCGCGCGCGCTGTTTGACACCGCGTTCAAGCTTGCGCCACTCGCCAGCGGTAAAAATACGCGGGATCAAATCGAAGGGTATGAGTCGTTCGGGATCGCCGCCTTCACCGTAAACGGCAAATGTAATCCCGATCTTACGGAACAGAGTTTCGGCCTCGAGACGTTTTTGTTCGAGAACCTCGGGGCCGCTTGCTTCCATCCATTCAACCAAGGCGCGATAAGGTTCACGAACCTGGTCGTCCATCTTCATCTCATTGAACATGCGCTCTTCCCTTTGTGACCTTTTGATTAAAGGCGTCCGGGGAAGGGGTGGTCAAGGATGTTCAGGGTTGAAATGTCATATTTTTCAGCAAACTGTTGGTTCTGCGTAAAAAATAAACTTCGTGCTTAGGCGCTTTGTGCAAAAAACGGGCGGACATGCGCCCGCCCGGATTTCTTATGCCTTGGCCGGGCGTAGAACATGAGTGTGGTCTGCGGCGTAAAGTCGGGAGTCGGTAAAATCTTTACGCCCGAAAACTTCACCCACCATGATCAGGGCGGTACGGGTGATGCCGCTGCCTTTGACCTTCGCACGGATATCGCCAAGCGTGCCAAAGATATATTGCTGATCAGGCCATGTTGCACGATAGGCAATCACCACCGGGCAATCCGCGCCGTAATGCGGGGTTAGATCCCGCACGACATTGACCAGATTATTGATCGATAGATGCACCGCCAGTGTTGCACGCGATTTACCAAGTTCCGAGAGACTTTCGCCGTCTGGCATGCTTGATGACCGCATGGCGGTGCGCGTCAGGATCACGGTTTGCGAAATATCGGGCAGGGTCAGCTCTGCCCCGATTTCGGCCGCGACGGCCGCATAGGCCGAAACGCCCGGCGTAATGTCATAGGCAATGCCAAGATCATCCAGCCGGCGGATTTGTTCGGCAATGGCGCCATAAATCGACGGATCGCCCGAATGAACGCGGGCAACATCCTGGCCCTTGGCGTGGGCCGCTTCGATTTCGGCAATGATTTCATCAAGATGCATCGATGCGGTATCAATCACACGCGCACCTTCCGGGGCCGATGTGACGATTTCCTCTGGCACCAGCGACCCGGCATACAGACACACCGGGCATTTTTCGATCAGGCGCAAACCACGTACTGTGATCAGGTCCGGGGCGCCGGGACCAGCGCCAATAAAATGAACGGTCATTATTCTGCCTTGTCGTTTTTGGATGTGGACGTGCTGCTGGAAACCGGGGCGTTGGCTGCATCCGGACCTTTTTTCGAATAGCCGCGCGGGGTATAGACCCATTGGTTTTCACCGCGTGTGATGTGGCGGCTGTTGCTTGATCCGACCAGAACTGTGGTCAGCATATCGACCATATCGACTTCTAGTTTCGAAAGTGGAACGACCGTAATTTCTTCATCCGGGCGGCCCAGCTGACGGCCCAGAACCACGGGCGTATCAGCATTGCGGTGTTCCAGCAGCATATCACGTGCCTTGGCCAGCAAATCACGGCGACGCTTGGATACCGGGTTATAGAACGCGATCACAAAGTCGCCCTCGGCAGCGGCCTTAAGACGCCGCAGGATATCGTCGCGCGGGGTCAGAAGGTCCGACAGCGAAATCGCACAGAAATCATGACCCAACGGTGCGCCGATCCGCGATGCCGCTGCCTGAAGGGCGGAAATCCCCGGTGACACCTGAACCGCAACCCGGTTCCAGTCACTGCGGTCTTCGCGATCGAGCAATTCAAACACCAATGTCGCCAGCGCATAAATCCCGGCATCGCCCGACCCGATCAAGGCAACATCCTTGCCGGTCGCCGCCAGTTCAAGCGCATGGCGCGCGCGCGCTTCTTCAGCACCCAAATCGGAATGATGGCAATCCTTGCCGTCAATCAGCGGTCCCAAAAGATCAAGATACATCTGATAGCCGACAATGTCGGACGCACGGCCAATCAGGTCGGAGGCTTCCGGACTGCGCCAGCCGGTTTGACCCGGCCCAATGCCGACAATCGAAAGCTTGCCCTGGGCTTTGCCGACGGTTTCAGGTGTGATGTCATCTTGTGACAATGCAACCGCACAGGTCGCGCGCTTGGTTTTGTGTTTGGGAACGATCAGTTTGCCATTTCGACCAACGGTCGCAAGCGCGGCACCCTCGGCAACGCCGTGACAGCCGGTTTCGGCAAAGACCACATCAGACGGTGTAACCAGCCGGTCTGCTTCGGCCTCAAGCGTTTGCGCATCAAAGAACCGGGCCGGGACACCAAGGCGACGGGCCAGTTCATGGACGCACGCCTCGTCGGCCTTAAGATCAATCGAGGTGACACAGGCAATTGCCTTGGGGCTCAGGCACTGCCCAGCCAGCGTTTCCGTGACAAGGTCATACAAGTCATCAATCGGACAGCCGCGCTCACACCCAACACCCAGCGCAAGGACGGGCGGGTGATATGTAATGGCGGTATCTGATACATCACTGATCGCGTCATCATCGGCACCTTCGCGGGCGGTTGCCGTGATCAGGATGGTGCCGTCCTCAGACTGAGGAAGGGTACTGTTGGTCAGCCATGCGGCTGATCCTGCCTCAACCTCAAGACGTGCAGATGCACCGGCCAAAAGGGCGGCGGTCGCGGGCTTGATCGTTTCAGGCGTGCCGAGTTTCCACCCCCTTGGCGGCTCATCAAGGGCCAGACCCAGCATGGCATCGCCCGGTGTTGTGATGGCTGCAATGCCACCAAGGCGGTCGGCCAAATCGCGCGCCAGCCGATTACCACCATGATGCCCGCCCAAAAGCGGGATGAAGGTTTTACCGGCTTCATCAACTGCAAGCACTGCGGCATCCTGCCACTTTCCGGCCAGAAGCGGTGCAAGTGCGCGGATCAGAATGCCCGACGCACAGACACCAATGATCACATGATCGGATGAAAATGTTCGTTGCAGATGCGCAATGGTATCATCAAAGGCGAAATCGACATCCTTGGTCGACACCCGGGTGCGCAAACCATGAACGGACGCGCCCTGCAGGCTGGCGGCGATGCGTTTTGCCATCGGAAGGGCGCGTTGCGTCAGGCAAATCACCGCAATCGGGGCAATCGGATGGGTCGGCAATGCCGGTGCCGGGGTGTTTGAGCTGTTATGGGCGGTCATCGCCATGCGTCTCCGCGACGGTGGATCAGGATCATCGAAAAATACGGGGCCGTGGCATCGGCCGGAAGATCGGCCAATGGCACCATTTTCTGGCTATCAAGGGTGGCGCGTTCGATATAGCGCGCCCGATCCGTCAGGCCGAGCTCATTAATCACATCGCGGACTTTGGTAAAATGGCGGCCAAGCTTGATGATTGCGGCGGCATCTGTATTGCCAAGCTGCGTGCGCAGGCGGTCTTTATCCAGTGGTCCGGGGATGACTTGCAAAACGTCATTCTTGGCGGCAAGCGGGGCGCCAAGCTGTGCAGCACAGGCCATCATCGAACTGACACCGGGGACAGTTTCAACCGAATGCCCGGCATCGGCCAGACGGCCATACAGATACATGAAACTGCCGTAGAAGAACGGATCGCCTTCACATAAAACCGCGACAGTTTTACCCGCCGCCAGATGCTGGCCAATTTCAAGCGCAGCCGCGTCATAGATCGGATCAGCCGGTTTGCCCATTTCGATGCGAATGGCAATTTCGGTGCGGCCTTTTGGGATGTGCGTATCGACGATTTGCCGGGCAAGGCTGACGCCATCTTCAAGGGCGGGATAGGCAATCACATCGGCCTTTTGCAGGATGTTATAGGCTTTTAACGTGATCAGATCGGGCTCCCCCGGACCGATGCCAAGACCATAAGCCGTTCCGGTGACCGGATGGCTTTGGGGGCTTGCGGATAATGGTTCCGCACGGTTCATGCTTTTACTCCGACATAGTGGGTGACCGGGGCAAGGTTGCTCCAGCCCTTAAAATTGCCACGCGGGACCAGTCGGGATACCGACAGTCGCGACAGCGTGCCACCCATTTTATTATAGAAACGTAATAATTTTTCTTCGCCTTCCAGCGTCACCGTATTGGCGACCAGCCGTCCGTGTACTGGCAAGATATCCCAGCATTTCTCAAGCAGGCCGTCATGGGTAATGCCCCCACCAATGAAAATGGCATCCGGAACGGGAAGGCGATCTGCGAACAGAAGGGCTTCTTCGATGGCTTTTTCTTCAACCGCAATGCCCGGGACGCCAAGGCGAATGGCATTTTTACCGATCATCGCACAGCGTTCTGCGTCGCGCTCAATCGCGACTGCAACACCACCCATACGCACCCATTCAATTGAAACCGATCCACATCCCGCCCCGATGTCCCACAATACCCCACCGTCAAACGGGGCCAATGATGACAAAGTCTGCGCACGGATTTCCGATTTGGTGATCATGCCGTCATGGATAAAGGCATCATCAGGCAAGCCCGGTCCTTTGGGCAGTGGCCGGGCCTTTGGGCCAGCCTGAAGGTCAATCATGATCAGGTTTAACGGATCAACCGGTTTGACATCGGGCATCGAGGTTGCGGTGGACTGCCATGTCTGGGCGGTCTGGGTGGTGATGCGCTCTTCTGATCCGCCAAGCCGTTCACAAACCGTCATGCGGCTTTGATCAAATCCTGCCTCGCACAGCATCACCGTGACCAGGGCCGGGGTCGATCCATCTGCACTGAGCGCGATCAGCTTGCCGTGCGGGCGCAAATGCGACCGGATACCTTCCGGGGCGCGGCCATGCAATGTAATCACGTCACAATCGGCCAGCGCCCAGCCCAACCGCGATGCCGCCAGTGAAATGCTTGATGGTGCCGGGATGGCATATATCGGTTCGGGTCCGAAATATTTAATCAGCGTATTGCCCACCCCGAAATACATCGGGTCACCACTGGCCAGAACCACCGGGTTTTGATCGAGGCAATCCTCAATCATCGGAAGATTGGCTTCAAACGGGGTGATCCATTTGTTTTGGGTTGCGGTGTTGGTTCCGGGCAACATGGCAATATGGCGCGTACCGCCAAAAATGATCCGGGCATTTTCAAGGATGCTGCGCGCCATGGGCGACAGGCCGTCATAGCCATCTTCGCCAATGCCGATCACCGTGATCCGGCCTTTTAACGGAGATTGTTCGTTCATGATGATACCCCTGCCGTACGACCCGGGGTGCCATCCGGTGTTGCTCCGTCATCGCGGGCCAGCCGCGCCAGGGCATTTACGGTGGCGGCGGCCACCGCACTGCCGCCAAATCGCCCGCGCAGCGTGATGAACGGAACGTCCCCGGCATATTCAATCAGCGCATCCTTGCTTTCACGCGCCCCGACAAACCCGACGGGCATACCAATAATCGCGGCTGGTTTGGCCATGCGGCCATGATGAATGGCATCAAGCAGATGGAAAAGTGCTGTCGGCGCATTGCCGATGGCAATTATTGCGCCTTCGATATGATCTACCCATGCCTCAACTGCTGCGGCGGAGCGGGTTGTGCCCATCTGGCGTGCCAGCCCATGGGTATCGCCATCATTTAAGGTACACAGAACCGGGTTTTCCGCCGGAAGCAGGCGGGAAATAATGCCATGCCGGACCATTTCCGCATCACAGAGGATCGGTTTGCTGTTCCGCAATGCATCGGTGGCATTGGCAATGACATCGCCGCCAAAGGCAATCTGATCGCCTATTTCGACCATGCCACAGGCATGAATAATGCGTATGGCAACGGGCCGCTGATCATCTGAAAAGCGGGCAAGGTCGGCCTCGGCTTCGATGGTGGCAAAGCTTTTGGCATAGATTTCCTGCGGATCACGCAGATAGTCAAACATTGCCCAGCCTTTCAGGTGGTCGTGTCGACCGGTTATGAACCGGTCGATTTCACGTCATCATGATCATGATCGTGGCTGTGCCCGTGATCATGATCATGGCTATGTCCATGACCGTGGTGGTGATGTCCGTGCCCATGACCATGACCATGACCATGACCATGCCCATGACTATGGCCACCGTCCGTGCCGATCCCCATCACATGGTGATGATGGCCAACCTGCGGGGTGCCAACATCACCTTCATAGCCAATAATCTGTTCGCGGTATTTGCACAGCTGGCAGTTCATGTTGTTATCGCCGGTATCGATCTCGGCCAACCGTTCGGCAAAGCTCGCCAGCACCATAGGATGGTCTTTGAGGTACCCGGCCTTGATAAATTCGACATCGCCAAACTCGGCGGCAACTTCGTCGGTGTGGGTGTAAATCCGGTCGATCAGAATGCCCGCAAACAGGAAATACGGAAACACGACAACGCGTTTATAGCCCAGTTTCATCGCTTCGCGCAGACCGGCATTTACCCGCGGATGGGTGACACCGGAATAGCTGATTTCGGTGCGGCCAAAACCAAGACCTTCTTGCAGCATCCGGGCGACTTTATAGACGTTCGAATTGGCATCCGGGTCGTTCGTGCCGCGACCAACAACCATCAAAAGCGTATCTTCGCGTGCGATACTGTCATCGACAGAGGCAAGTGCTTCTTCGATGCGGTCTTTCGCAGCACTCAGTAATTTGGGATCAATCGCCAGATCGCGGCCAAATTTTACGTCGATATCTGGGTTTTCATTGGCGAAATTATTGACTTCGCTCGGCAGGTCATTTTTGACGTGACCAGCGGCAAACAGCATGCCCGGAAGCGCATAAATCTTTTTGTGGCCCATGGCTTTGAGCTTTTCAAAGCCGTCACGCAGGATTGGGTGCGCAAATTCGAGAAATCCGCTTTCGACATCGTAGTCGGCCAGATGGGTTTGTTTCATCGTTTCAACCATGGCGTTGAACTGTGAAACCGCGCGTTCGTCGCGCGAACCATGACCGCAAATCATTACTGCGCCTTTGGGGGACATAAAAGGCTGCTCCTTTGTCTCTCTCTGATGGTGGTGCTGCGCGATGCGGTTTCGCAATCGCGGTACCCGAAGCCACCCCCGTTTTCACCGATTGGCCTGCGGAATGCAAGCGGCAGGTAACATAACATGTGCCGAAGATGGGGCAGGTGCGAAAAATACCAGTTATTGTGTGGCGAATGCATCGGCATGCCAAAGATGTTGTGTGTGCGAAATGCCTCTTGGGATTTATTTTACTAAAATTTGATACGAACAAAGCGCATCACGGGATCATCAAAATGACAGTGAGTTATAGTATGAAGAAAATTCATTTTGTATGAATTTCTTTTAGCAAGCTAAGCCAAATTTTGCAAATCGCGGTGTAGCCACAGGCCGTTATGGCGCGAAAATCTCATTGTGATTGACGGTTTGCCTGTCACCGCGCACATTGCCGCCATGGATGCGTTTCTTACTGATTTTCTGATCCCAACGTCCGGATTTTCCGGCCCGCTTTTTACAATACTGGTGCTGGCACTGGTGTTGGATGCGGTCTGTGGTGATTTTCCTTGGCTGTTTCGTCGGGTGCCCCATCCTGTTGTCTGGGTTGGGAACCTGATTGGCTGGTTTGAAAAACGCCTGAACCGGTCTGAACGCAGCAATATGGACCTGATCGTGCGCGGCACGATCACCAGCCTTGCGGTGATCGGTGCGGCGGGCCTGTTTGGGGCTGTCATTGCGCAGATTTCCACCATCGGAGATGTTTTTTTTGCGGCCGAGGTTTTCCTTCTGGCGGTTTTGATCGCACAAAAAGGACTGTATCAGCATGTTAAGGCGGTATCGGTCGCGCTGAAAAAGGATGGGCTTTCGGGCGGGCGTGCAGCGGTATCGATGATTGTCGGGCGCGATCCCGACACATTGGATGAGGCCGGGGTGAGCCGGGCAGCGATTGAAAGCTGTGCAGAAAACTTTTCCGATGGGGTGGTCGCCCCGCTGTTTTGGTATGTGCTCGGCGGGCCGATTGGGCTGTGTGCCTATAAGGCGATCAATACCCTTGATTCGATGATCGGGCATCGCAATTCCCGCTATCTGTATTTCGGGCGTTTTGCTGCCCGGCTGGATGATGTGGTTAATTTCATCCCGGCCCGTGTCGCCGGGGTGGTGATTTGTCTGGCCGCCGCACTGGGCTCAAAAACCAGTGGCCGGGCGGCGTGGCACACATTGATGCGCGATGCCAAAAAACATAAATCCCCCAATGCCGGATGGCAGGAAGCTGCCTTTGCCGGGGCGCTCGGTCTATCGCTTGCCGGGCCGCGCCTGTATGGTGATGAGGTCGTTGATGACCCCTATATCGGGTCGGGCAGGCGCGATGCGTCGGCAGCTGATATCGACCGTGCTCTTTCGCTTTATACAATATCTTGCCTGATCAATGCGGCATGGCCGGTTGCGCTAAAGGCGCTTTGGGTTGTGCTATGAGCACCGGCGTTCCGATCAATCAGGTTGCGAACGGGCAGACCTTCCTTGATCTGGTTTTGCGCAACCGATTCAATCACATCATACTGGATCGGTTTTGTGATTTTGGGTTTGATGATTGGTGGCTGACCGCCGGGTGCCTGGCGCAATCAGTCTGGAATGTATCAACCAATCGTCCGGCGGAAAACGGAATAGCTGATTACGACCTGTTTTATTACGATCCCGATACCAGTTGGGATGCCGAGGATAACGTCATTACCGCGATTGCTGAGCTGTTGTCAGACCTGCCAATCCGGATTGAAGTGCGCAATCAGGCCCGCGTGCCGATTTGGTATCGGCAAAAGTACGGCATTGAATATGGTGCGGTGAATGCCGCCAGTGATGGGATTGACCGGTTTGCCTATCGCACAACCGCCATCGGACTGCGCAAAGATGCCGACGGATATCGTCTATATGCGCCGTTTGGGCTGGATGCGGTTTTAAGTGGTACGATTATCCCCAACCCGGTCTTGCCGATCCGTCAGGTCTATGAAGCCAAAACCGGCAGATGGCAAAACATCTGGGCCGACCTTCGTGTGATGCCATGGCCGGATGACGATTAAGCTCAGTCCTTGCCCTTGTTCATGCGTGCAATGGTCGATGTGGTTGAAAAACCGTCTTCAAGATTGGCCAGAACCACCTTGCCGCCATACCCTTGAACGATCTCGGCTCCGACCACCTTATCAATCGTGTAATCGGCCCCTTTGACCAGAATATCGGGTTTGATCGCCGATATCAGATTGACCGGGGTGTCTTCGCCAAAAATCACCACCCCACTGATGGTTTCAAGCGATCCCAGAACAGCCGCACGGGCCGCTTCGGACTGAACCGGGCGGGCTTCCCCCTTAAGCCGTTTGACCGATGCATCGGAATTAAGCCCGACAATCAGCCGGTCACAGGCCGCGCGCGCCTGTTTGAGCAAGCTGAGATGACCGGGATGCAAAAGATCAAAGCAGCCATTGGTAAAGCCGACCTTATATCCCTTACGACGCCAGCGTTCCGCACGGTCCACCATACGGTCAAGCGGCATCAGTTTGGCTTCGCCAATCATCAGGTCATGATGATGCAGGGCGGAAATCAGTTCATCCGGGTAGACAATCGCCGTGCCGATTTTACCAACCACGATGCCTGCCGCCACATTGGCAATGCGCGCCGCATCCGAAAGGCTCGATCCCGCCGCAATCGCCGCTGCAAGGCAGGCAACAACGGTGTCACCTGCCCCTGAGACATCAAAAACTTCGCGCGCCTCAGTCGGCAGGTGAATGGCCTCACCGTCCTTGGTCACCAGCGTCATACCGTCCTGGCTTCTGGTCAGAAGGACGTTATCAATGCCGCAATCAGTGATGATTTTGGTGGCAGCTGCAATGGCATCTTCGTCGCTGTTAACAGCAATGCCGGTGGCGGCCTGTGCTTCGGCGCGGTTTGGCGTCACAACCGTGGCCCCGCGATAGATGCTGTAATCGGTCCCTTTTGGGTCAACAATTACCGGTTTGCCCGCTGCACGGGCCGCATTGATTGCACTTGCGACAACATCCGTATGCAAGACACCCTTGCCATAGTCCGACAGAATGATCGCTTCGACGTCAGGGGACAGCTGACCGGCAAGGGCGGAAAGGTTGCTGATGGTATCTGCTGCAATGGGCGATGTGGTTTCGTTGTCAGATCGCAACAACTGCTGTCCGCTGGCGATATAGCGGGTCTTGATCGTGGTCGGACGGTTGCGCTCTGTCTGGATATAGGGTTCAACACCGGCGTCATTGGCGACATATTCCATGACTTCGCGTCCGGGAAGGTCATCACCGACCAGGGATAAGAACTGCACAACCGCCCCAAGGGCGGTGGCATTGCGCGCGACATTGCCCGCCCCGCCCAGCATCGCACTTTCGCGCTCCACCCGAATGATCGGGATCGGGGCTTCGGGGGAAATGCGATTGACCGAGCCATAGACAAACCGATCGAGCATGACATCACCGATACACAACACCTTGGCGTTGGTGAGTTGTTCAACCTGAAGGGCCAGATGGCTGAGATCGGTCATTTTTGATGTCTTTGCTGTGTCGTTATCGCGAAAGGGTCGAATTATTTCTTGGCCAGACCAAGCGTATGTTCAAGCGCACCCACCAGCATCTGACCGATCTGAATGTGCATTTCCTGAATACGGGCAGTGGTATTGCTGGGCACAATCATGATTGGGTCGCAAAGATCAACCATCTCGCCACCGGTCTTGCCGGTCCAGCCGGTCGCAATCAATCCCATCTCGCGCGCCTTGGCCAAACCAAGATTGACGTTCTTGCTGTTACCCGATGTCGAAATGCCAATCGCGACGTCATCGGGATTGCCAAGGGCTTCGATCTGACGCGAAAACAAATGATCAAACCCGAAATCATTGCCGATTGCCGTCAATGTGGAGCTATCGGTGGTCAGCGCAATCGCCGGAAGGGCGCGACGGTCATGAACATAACGCACCGTAAATTCAGTCGCGATATGCTGGGCGTCTGCGGCTGATCCACCATTGCCAAAAAACAGCAATTTGTTGCCGTCATTGAGCGCATCGGTGCAAATCTCGACCAGCTCGATAAATGCATCGCGGGTTGCTTCGCGGGTCTTGTTGACCAGATCAAGATGCTCGTCAAATTCAGCATCGAAAAAGGTTTTAATATCCATATTTTTCCAAATCCTGAGATATGGGATTAGTGATGCTGGGCAATCAGCTTGTAGAAATGATGTGGCAATGAATGCTAAATCGAGCTGAAACTATCAGTTTGAATAGCGGAAAGCTACGACTTATCTTTTTCCGATCATCGCCTGAATTTGTCCGATTTTCACCTTTGGTTTCAATAGGTGGGGATGATAAATACATAAGCTGTTAATTAGCAGGCACTATGATAGTACGGGCGGAGTATTGGCTCTGTTTCCGGCGCAACACACAATCTGGTCATCATATTTATGTCTGATAGCTCACTTCCATCACCTGAAGCCTTCCTCGTCGACTATGTGCGACGCCTTGAACGGCGTAAGGAAGGGGTGGGGGCTATTCATGTGCATTTTTCAAAATTGTTAGCGTTTAACCGCCGTGACCATCATATCCGCACGGCCATTGGCGCGTTTGAAGAAATCGTTCCCGAAGTCACCGGGCGCATCTTTACCCTGTCCAATCAGGATCTGATTTTCATTTTCGATGCCGCCGAGATGGATGAGGTCAATGCGGTCATTTTCCGGCTGAAATTCCTGTTTAACGATGATCCGCTGATCAGCGATGGCAAGGATGAAAGTGGCGCACCGGCAACCTTTACCGATTATTTTGATGTCGGGCAGGAATATAAGGATTTCCTGCATCTGACCCAGACATTGGTACGCTCAAACGCCAATCGTCCGCGTGTGGTCAGCAAGGCCGCCGAACGTCACAATGATCATCCCGATTATGGTGATGATAGGATGCCGTTAACGCCCAAAATTCTGGGGCGTATTGATGAATCCCTGCGGCGGGCCGATTTATCAAATCTGATGCGCCGTCAGGCGATTTGTGCGGTGGTTGGGGACGCTAACCCGACGCCGGTCTTCCACGAACTCTTCATTTCGATCAAGGATTTGCAGGAAACCCTGCTGCCCGATGTCAATGTGTTGTCGAACCGTTGGCTGTTTCAGCATCTCACAGAAATTCTGGACCGTCGCATGCTGTCCCTGCTTACGCGCAGCAATGATGCATCGGTTACCGGGTCGGTCAGTATTAATCTGAATGTATCGACCCTGTTATCCCCTGATTTCCTGACATTCGATAGTAACGTCAAGGCCGGCCAACGCGGCACGATTGTTCTGGAACTGCAAAAGATTGATATCTTTGCTGATCTTGGGGCATTTTTCTTTGCGCGTGATTTCTGCCGGGATCGCGGCTATCGCATCTGTATTGACGGCATCAGTCACCTGTCGCTGCCCTATATCAATCGCAACAAACTTGGCGTTGATATGATCAAGATGATCTGGGATACGGACATGGAAAGCATGGATGACGAACATAAAACCGCCATGCGTGATGCGGTTGCAGAGTCCGGGGATACCCGTGTGATCCTGTGTCGCTGTGATGATGAACGGGCGATCAAATTTGGTCACGGGATCAATATCACCATGTTCCAGGGGCGCCATGTTGAACACCTGATGAGCGAGCGGACAAAAAAATAGCCCCGATTTAGCCGGGGCTACTGTCTTGCATGTTTGGCTTTGCTCAGTGGGTTCAGACTTTAAGTCCTAATCCTTGCCGTCAACGCCTGCCTTGTCAAAGGTCGCCATGTTATTGTGGCATTCCGCAGCCGCGCGCAGAAGCGGGATCGCCAATGCGGCACCCGATCCTTCGCCAAGGCGCATCCCGAAATCAATCAGCGCCTTCTTGCCCAGCTTTTCAATAAGGCGACTGTGGCCGGGCTCTGCCGACACATGGCCCACCAGACAGTGATCAAGCGCATCGGGGCGGATGGCGGCCAAGACGGCGGCCGCCGCACAGGACACATATCCATCAAGTAGAACCGGTACACGTGCAAAACGGGCGGCAATAATCGCCCCGGCCATGGCGGCAATTTCACGTCCCCCGACACAGCGCAGAACATCAAGCCCGTCATGCATCTGGTTTTTGTGCAGGATGATGGCATCACCCACAACACGGGTTTTACGGATCAGGGTTTCGTCATCAATTCCGGTTCCCCGACCGGTCCAGTCAGCAGCCTCACCACCATATAGCGCGTGCGCAATGGCCGCAGCCGAGCTGGTGTTGCCAATGCCCATTTCGCCAGGGACAAACAAATCGAGCCCCTTTTCAATCGCACTCATGCCAAACGCCATGGCTTCTGCACAACCTTCGTCATCCATGGCGGGTTCTTGGCTGAAATCATTGGTGGGAATTTCAAGGGCGACTTCCATCACACGCAGTTCGGCATCAACCGATTTGCAAATCTGGTTGATGGCGGCCCCGCCATTGATAAAGTTTTCAACCATCTGCTGATTGACCGTTGCCGGAAAGGCCGAAACACCCTGTGCCACGACACCATGGCTGCCGGCAAAGACAGTGACGCGTGGGCGCGACATATTGGGGCGCGACGTTCCTTGCCATCCGGCCAGCCACAGGCTGAAATCTTCAAGCCGTCCCAGCGATCCTGCCGGTTTTGTCAGAGTTGGCTCACGCTGCAAAACGGCTGCCTGTGCCTCACTGTCTGCTGATGGCAGGTCGGCAAGGAGGGCGCGGATTTCGTCAAGGTTTTGCGGCGGGTGCTTCGGGTTGAACATGTTGGTCTCCGGCTGGCAGGCGGTGGCGTCAAGCGTGTTCCGCTTGGCTTCTGTTACGGTAAAGTTTAGGTTGAGAGCCCAATTGCTTAGGACGTTTCGCTATAGGCTGTCGTTTGGGGACAAACAGCTTAAGCTGGCAGTGAAAAGTGTTTTGATCCGCGGTCCTTGGACAACAACGAAACCTTCTAAATAATTGAGGCCTCAACCTAGGCCTATGGTTACCATAACACCAGATCGAAAATCGAAAAATGACGGCATCTAAAGATCATAATCAAAACGAAACAAATATGCAAAGTTCTGATGGTGGCACCGAAAACCCACCAGAAGACAGCACCTTTGTTGTAGGTAAGATTCCGGTGGTGTCTGATTTCTTTCGTGCGCTCGTGCTGCTCAGCCGGGTGCCGGTTTTCCGGATCAATGATTTTCGCCCAGCCCTGATTGCCCGGTCGGTCTGGTGCTGGCCCTTGGTTGGGCTGTTTTTGGCAGGCATTGCCCTCATACCGGCCCAGTTGGCAGCTTATTTGACGGAAAGTGCGGTGGTTTTTGCCATTGTTGCCGTCCTTGCGTTGGTTCTTTTGACCGGTGCGATGCATGAAGATGGTCTGGCCGATTGCGCCGATGGTTTTGGTGGGGGGCTTGATCGTGCTCGAAAACTTGAAATCATGCGTGATAGCCGTATTGGCACGTATGGCGTGGTGGCCCTTGTCTTGTGTCTTGGGCTGCGCATTGCGTTGCTGGTGCGGGCTGCTGACGCTGGGCAGGCGGTTGTGCTTTTGCTTGTGATGGCGGTGGTATCGCGCGGTGTGATGCCGGTTTTAATGACGGTTCTTTCACCGGCGCGCGATAACGGACTTGGCAAGAATGCCGGTCAACCCAAATGGCGTCATGTGATGCTGGGTGTTGCGATTGCCATCGCGATTGTTTGGCTTTTGTCCGGGCCTGTCGTGATGGCTTCGGTTGTTGTGGCTGCGATGCTGGCGACGGCTTTGATGGCGGGGATCGCCAGATGGCAAATTGGTGGACAAACCGGGGATGTCTTGGGGGCGACACAAATGGTGGCTGAACTGTTTGTCGCTATTGGATTTGTCGCGACGATGGGCAATATCTAAGAGGTATCTGATGTCGTTATCTTCGGGCCGATAGAAAGACGCAGTCCGTGGTGGGGAGCTCTATGAAAAGTCAAACAACACGCTGGTGGCTGGTCCGTCATGCGCCGGTTCTTAACCCGGAACGGCTGGTCTATGGCCGAAGCGACATGCCCGTTGATTTGTCAGACGAAAAAGCACTGCGTGCTCTGGCCCGGCATTTGCCAAAAGATGCCGGGTGGGTGACGAGCCATTTATCGCGCACACTTGATACCGCCCTTAAATTGCAGGAACTGATTGACGAAGACGTCCTTCCAACGCGCGAAACAGCCCTTGCCGAGCAACATTTCGGGGCTTGGGAATTGCAGCATTGGAATGATTTACCCAAAGGCGAAACAACAAAATTCTGGACGGATTTCGCCCGTCAGCATCCCCCGAACGGGGAAAGTTTCTCTGATGTTGTTGCCCGTGTCGGGCCGATTTTCAGTCGGCTAAACCGCTATTGGGCGGGACGCGATATTGTCGCCGTGATCCACGGCGGGACCGTGCGTGCGGTGCTTGCCAATGCACTCGGCCTATCGCTTGAAACCGCCTTGTCGTTTCACATCGACACACTTGGGCTAACACGACTGGAATATATTGACGGTGTTGATCAACCCGGCTGGCGCGTAACGGCGGTCAATCAGCGCTACTAAGACCTGTGGGATGTCTATGCCGATTGTAATTCCGCGTTTTGCGACGTGTTGCCCAAGGCATATTCGGCGAGATAACGGTCAATCATATCACTGGTAATGTCGTATTTTTCGCAAAGCGCGGTCACATCGCGAAGGTACGCCTCGTAATAGGGGACCGGGCGGCTGCGTGATTTGTTACGCAGTTCCGCAATGTTGGGAAAATCACGGGCAAAGGTGCTGTTTTCGATGACCTGAATGATGGTGTCATCAATGATCGCAGCGGGCATACCACAATAGGTTTTGCCACAGGCAGACAGCATTTTGCTTGCTGTCGGGACCGAAATGCCGGGCTGGGCCAGCAGTTCATTTAACTCATCATTGCGAAAATCGGCTACCGACATCAATGTGATCAATGTTGGAAGGTCGCGGACCAGAAGTGACAAGGCATTCACACGCATCCCGCGCGCATGGGACCAGAAAATGGTCGCAATGACGCCGGTTGCGGCATCTTGCGCAAAAATATTACGTACATCACGCCGTGCAAGCGTGATGTCGTCATTTGTTGCGTAGTCATCAAGAAATCTATGAAACGCCCTGTCTTGCGTGTTTAAACGTTCAAGAAGCCCCAGCCACATGTCTTTGCGTGATGAGGTGATCCAGGTTGGCGTTCTTAGTTCACGGATTTTGTGTAGGTGCGCATGAATTGCCATCTGATCTTGCAAATATCCAGTTAACCCCAAGAGTTCCAAGTTGCATGTCACTGCAACCAACCGGGTTATGATTGTTTTTTCCCCGGTCATCACACTGGCTGGCGCTTGTTATGGCTCTCATTCCAGCGTGATAATATTATGTTCTCTTAAATGACCGGGGGTCTCAAGCAGGCAATTCTGTCAAATACTGACCTTATGGTTAGGGTCTGAACCCAATTGAATGCTTGAAATGGTCGCGAGGAATTTGTGCGGATATCAGGAGCATTACCGCAGCGAGGCTCGCTGCCTTGCAAGGTGATGCGACGTAATAGCCCGTGCAAATTCCTCCGATCCGAAGGACATCAGGACACTCTGCGACCTGCTGCGTCAATCCCCTTGCCCGGGGCAATACCCCGCGCGGCGGAGATTTCCTTGCATGTCTTGTTTGTTCTGATGCCATTTTAAACATTCAATTGGGTTCAGACCCTAGGTCGGAGATAGCGCTTTGGCAGAACAGGCAAAGCTGTTAGGTTCGGCGCACCGTTCGGTGATGGGAAATCGGTGAAATGCCGATGCTGCCCCCGCAACTGTATCGGGTTGGGCGATCCGGGCGCATTTGCGCCAGCCACCGGGAAACCGGGAAGGCGGATGGCTTTCATGCCCGCAGCCAGGAAACCAGCCGAAGGTGTCACTATGTCTTGCCTATCTTGCGTAGTGGCGACGCAACCCGGCCTCGGTGGGAGGCCATGGCGAGGAAAACGCGATGACCCATACAGAAGCGCTTGCCGGGATACATTTGATCCTTGGCGGTGCCCGATCAGGCAAAAGCCGGTTTGCCGAAAATCTCATTACGCGGGCCGGACAAGCCGGAGGCGGAACCTATATCGCCACTGGACGGGCCTGGGATGCGGAAATGACCAACCGCATCGACCTTCACAAACAAACACGCGGCGACCTTTGGCATACGATCGAAGAACCACTGGATCTTTGTGCTGCCCTTCACGCATGTAATCAGCCCGACGCACAGCCGGTTCTGGTTGATTGCCTGACCTTATGGGTGACCAACCTGATGCTTGAAGACCGCGATATCGAGGCCGAATTTGATCGCCTGTGCGATCTTGTTCCGACCCTCGACATCCCGGTTCTTTTTGTGTCAAACGAGGTCGGTTTCGGGATCGTGCCGGAAAATGCCATGGCACGGGCCTTTCGCGATCATGCTGGACGGCTGCATCAACGTATGGCCGAACTTGCAGGCAGGGTAACGCTGGTGGTTGCCGGCATTCCGATGCAGGTCAAATAACCCCACAAAAAATTGAAATTTAAGGAATTTGAGAATGGCTCAATTGGGTAAAATCCCGGCAACTGTGATTACCGGTTTTCTCGGTGCAGGCAAAACCACCATGATCCGCAACATGCTGGAAAACGCCAATGGCAAACGGATTGCACTGATTATTAATGAATTTGGCGATCTTGGTGTTGATCGCGGCATCATCAATGGCTGCGGCATTGAAGGCTGTGCCGAAGATGACGTGGTGGAACTGGCCAATGGCTGCATTTGCTGCACGGTGGCCGATGATTTCCTGCCGACCATTCAAGGCTTGATTGACCGCGAAACGCCGCCGGATCATATCGTGATTGAAACATCTGGTCTGGCCTTGCCAAAACCACTGGTCAAGGCGTTTAGCTGGCCAGAAATCAGATCGCGTGTGACGGTCGATGGTGTGGTCGCGGTTTTGGATGGTGCGGCGCTGCGTGACGGGTTGTTTGCCCATGATCATCATGCGGTGCAGGCCCAGCGCGAAGCCGATGACAGCCTTGATCACGAAAGCCCGCTTGAAGAACTGTTTGAAGAACAACTGCATTGCGCCGATATGGTTGTGCTTAACAAAACCGATCTTCTGAGTGACGCCGAACGGACCAAGGTTGAAGCCGACATTCGTGCCCAACTGAAACGCCCGTCAGTCAAAATTATCGCAACCGATCATTCACGCATTGAAAATGCCATTCTGCTGGGGCTGGGTGCCGCGGCCGAGGATGATCTTGATAGCCGTCCGTCGCATCATGATGATGGCCATGAACACGACCATGATGATTTCGACAGTTTTGTTGTGTCGCTTGGTGCGGTCACCGATCCGGCGGTTCTGGAAAAGCGTTTGATTGAAGTTGTGCGTCAGTTTGATGTGCTGCGTATCAAGGGGTTCCTTGATGTGCCGGGCAAACCGATGCGTCATGTGGTTCAGGGCGTTGGCGAACGGTTCCAGCGGTACTTTGACCGCCCGTGGACGGACGGCGAAAACCGCCGGTCTGAACTTGTGGTGATTGGCCTGCATGGCTTGGATCGTGCGGCAATTGAAACCGCGATCAAGGCGGCGTAAGATCATTTGTTCTTGTTTTGTTTCACGTGAAACACTGTTTTGTCCTATCGGTGCAAGGCCGTGTTTCACGTCTGCATGACGCCGTGAAACCCGCATCCCCCGGCCTTGGTTCGGCTCGTCGGGGGATGGGTGCGGATCGCGGATACCGATGGTCGTGATCCTCGGTTTGGTCTTCGGCCCGATCCCAAGCTGGGTCTTAGGAAGCAGCCCTCGGTCCGGGACTTTGTCCCGGTCTCAGTAGATCCTGACACGAAAGAAAGAGACGGAAACCCCAATGCATTTGCTGGCAGCACAGCCCGGAATGGTGACAGACGGCAGTGAAGCCGTCGATCTTGGACAGGACCCCGGCGATGTCGTGATCCTGTCGGCGGCAGAATCTGAACTGGCGTGTTTTGCTGGCGCGCAAGGGCGACTGACGGCAGAATTTGGCGGTGATGTTCCGTCCTTGCGTCTGGCCAGTCTTTTGCAGCTTGGTCACAATATGTCGGTCGATTTGTATGTCGAAGATGTTCTGTGTGATGCCAAGTTTATCATCGTGCGCATTCTGGGCGGGCGGGGATATTGGGAGTATGGCATCGAGCAGCTTGTCGCCTTTGCCCGGTCAAATGACGTCCCGCTTTTGCTGTTGCCCGGCGATGATCAACCCGATGCGGAACTACTGTCGCTTTCAACCGTTAAGGGGGCCGACTATCAGCATATCTGGCGCTATCTGATTGAAGGCGGGCCACAAAATTCCGAGAATTTACTTCGCCTTATATATGAAAAGTTGAATTCATCTGTTAACTGGCAGTGGAAACCCGCCGCCCCACTGGTCAAGGCCGGGGGATATTGGCCGGGAAATGCGCATGTCGATTTGGCCGAAATCCGCAAACAATGGGTTGAAAATCAACCAGTTACGCCGATTATTTTCTATCGGTCATTGGTGCAGGCGGCCAATCTTGATGTCATTGATGCTCTGGTTGAAGAACTTCAGGCCAATCATCTGAATCCATTGCCAATTTTTGTTTCCAGCCTCAAGGATCCGGCGGCGGGTGCGCTTGTCAGTGACTGGCTGGAGCAAACAGCGGCAGATTTGGTCCTGAACACCACCGGGTTCTCGATTTCTGTTCCGGGATCAGAACGAAAAATCGGGCCGTTTGATGCGGTCGATGTACCGGTGTTTCAACTCGTCCTTTCCGGTGGCAGCGAAGAAAGCTGGCGCGACGGCGTCAATGGCCTTGCCGCACGCGACATCGCGATGAATGTCGCCCTGCCCGAAGTGGATGGCCGTATTTTATCGCGCGCGGTGTCGTTCAAGGGGTCGGCTGGCAAGGACCCGCTGACCCAGATTGATTTGGTGAAATACATCCCGGTGCGCGACCGCGTGGCCTTTGTCGCCCAACTTGCCGCCAATTGGGTCAGGTTGCGTCAACTTGATGCCCCATCACGCAAGGTCGCGATGGTGATGGCGAACTATCCCAACAAGGATGCCCGTCTGGGCAACGGGGTTGGGCTTGATACGCCTGCAGGGATGATTGAAACCCTGCGTGCCATGCAGGCAGATGGCTACGCGCTTGAAAATATTCCGACGGATGGCGATGCCTTGATCAACGCAGTCAAGGCCGGGCCGACCAATGATTTCAAAACGCTGGCGGACCGTGAAATCCGGGTGACGCTTTCGCGGGCGGCCTATCAAACGGCATTTGACGGGTTACCGGCCTCCATTCAGGCGCAAGTGCTGGATGCGTGGGGCGATCCGACAAAAGACCCGTTTTATATCAATGATCAGGACAGCTTTGCGCTGTCGATCCTGCCGATGGGCAATGTCGTGGTCGGGTTACAGCCTGCGCGCGGGTACAATATCAATCCGCTTGAAAGCTATCACTCGCCCGATTTGGTGCCGCCGCACAACTATTTCGCGTTTTATATCTGGTTGCGCCACGAATTTGGCGTCGATGCGATCATTCATTTTGGCAAGCACGGCAATATGGAATGGCTGCCGGGAAAATCATTGGCGCTTTCGGCGGAATGCTTCCCCGAGGCGGTGTTTGGCCCGACCCCGCATTTTTACCCGTTCATCGTCAATGATCCGGGCGAAGGCACGCAGGCCAAACGCCGTGCACAGGCCGTGATCCTTGATCACCTCACACCGCCGTTAACCCGGGCCGAAAGTTATGGTCCGCTCAAAGACCTTGAGGCGCTGGTTGATGAGTATTTTGAGGCCGCAGCCGTTGACCCGCGCCGGTTGGTGATCTTAAAACGCGATATTCTTGAGTTGGCCATTCAGATCGGGTTGGACCGAGATTGCGGGATTGAGGCGGGCGAAGACGAACAAAGTGCGCTGGCCAAACTTGATAACTATCTGTGTGAGCTTAAAGAACTTCAAATTCGGGATGGCTTGCATATTTTTGGCAAGGCCCCGGAAGGCGATCTTCTGACCGATCTTTTGGTGGCATTGGCGCGTTTGCCGCGTGGATCGGACAGCGGACCAAAGGCATCGCTTCACCGTGCGATTGCCAAGGATATTTTGGGCGATGCCGGGTTTGATCCACTTGATTGTGCCTTCGCCGAATTCTGGCCGGGCATAAAACCCGACATTCTGGCCCATTATGATGAGGTGGGGCCGTGGCGAACCACCGGCGATACGGTGGAGCGGATTGAGCTTTTGGCGCGTGATCTGGTCAATGGCACTGTTGCGCCCGATCCGCTGTGGTCGGCGGTGTGTGACGTTGTAACCGATATCGAAACAAATATTCGACCCGCTGTTGTCAGCTGTGGCGATGCTGAGGTGTCGGGGCTTTTGCGTGGGCTTGCGGGCAAGTTTGTTGAACCCGGTCCGTCGGGGGCACCGACCCGTGGGCGGCCAGATGTTTTACCGACCGGGCGAAATTTCTATTCGGTTGATACCCGCACCGTGCCAACACCGGCTGCGTGGCAGTTGGGGTGGAAATCGGCCGAACTTTTGCTCGAACGTCATGTGCAGGATAACGGCGAATGGCCCGCCGCCCTTGGGCTTTCGGTCTGGGGGACGAGCAATATGCGTACGGGCGGTGACGACATTGCACAGGCCCTGGCCCTGATGGGGGTGCGCCCGACATGGGATAGTGCATCGCGCCGTGTGACCGGGTTTGAAATCATGCCGGCATCGGTTTTGGGGCGTCCACGTGTCGATGTGACCTTACGCATTTCGGGGTTTTTCCGTGATGCGTTTCCCGGTTTGATTGACCTGTTTGACAGTGCGGTGCGTGCGGTGGCCGCCCAGACCGATGAACCCGCCGAAAGCAATCCGATTGCCGCACGGGTTGCGCAGGAAACGC
The DNA here is from genome assembly GCF_000421265.1 of Thalassospira lucentensis MCCC 1A00383 = DSM 14000. Lineage (GTDB taxonomy): Bacteria > Pseudomonadota > Alphaproteobacteria > Rhodospirillales > Thalassospiraceae > Thalassospira > Thalassospira lucentensis. The sequence continues at coordinate 185,698 of NZ_ATWN01000010.1, forward strand.
AAAAACTGCGCGATCAGGGGCTTGATGATGCACAGGCCGAACGACAGGCGGCATTTCGGGTGTTTGGGTCCAAACCGGGGGCCTATGGCGCTGGTTTGCAGGCAATGATTGACGAAAAACTGTGGGAAGACGAAGACGATCTTGCTGATGCCTATCTGGCGTGGGGCAGTTATGCCTATGGCAATGGGGCTGAGGGCGAGGCAGCGCGTGGGCTGTTTGAAACCCGGTTGTCGAAAGTCGATGCGATTGTCCATAATCAGGATAACCGCGAGCATGATCTTCTGGATTCGGATGATTATTATCAATTCGAAGGCGGAATGACATCGGCGGTGCGCAGCCTGTCGGGCAAGCAGCCGGTGGTGTATCACAGCGATCATTCGCGCCCCGAAAGCCCGAAAATCCGCACATTGGAAGAAGAAATCGCCCGTGTAGTGCGGGCCCGCGTGGTCAATCCGAAATGGATCAACGGGGTGATGCGCCACGGCTATAAGGGCGCGTTCGAGATTGCCGCAACGGTTGATTATCTGTTTGCCTTTGCGGCGACGACCCGCTGTGTGGCCGATCATCATTTTGATCTGGTCTATGACGCATATCTTGGTGATGAGACGGTGCGGGACTTTATCGATCAGCACAATCCAGATGCCTTGCGCGATATCCGCGATCGCCTGCGCGAGGCGATTGAGCGCGGTCTGTGGCAGCCACGGCGCAACAGTGTTTCAGTCGATCTGGGTGACCGTGCCTAAGGGATACCACCACACATCAGACTCACAACAATTTTACCACGGGAACATTATCGGCAGTTGAAACGTTTCGTTTACGCACCATATCTCTATTAACCAACTATTAATAAGTTGTGAGGGACGGGGCACCCCATTCGGATCGCCTGCGCGGGAACGCAGACCGATCAAAGAGTTCGGAGGCCGCGATGGAAAAGACGACCAGCGTTCGACCTGATGTCAGGCTGCCTGACTATGCGCAGACCCCCTTGCCCGGACATACCGGGCATACGGACATCATCGATTTCCTGATTGCCGATTGCGATATTCCACATTGGTTGCGTGCCGATCTGCACGGGCAAGGACGTTATCGTCCTGCACGGGGTGCGATCCCGGCTGTTTTGAGTGTGCGCGAACGGTTTAATGGCCAGCATCTTCCGGTGAGCTTTGATGAGCTTCACCGGGGGCTGAGCGAACTTTCCCGGCATTTGCCCGGCCCGGACCAAACCAAAGTGGAAATTGACGCCAAGGTGAAAATTTACTGGCGCTACCTGCAAGGGGTTGAGCGCCAGGTCTGGCGGGCCGCGGTTTCCACAGCCCACCTTAATATGGATCATTTCCCGGTTGTGCGCGAATTCAAAGCCCTGATCGAGCAGGTTGTGGCAAGCCGCAACTGGCTTGAACGCCGACTTGAAGTGGTCGAACAAAGCTTCCAGCGGCCGACCGGACCGGCCAACGATGCAGTGCGCAAGGCCTTGATGCGCCTGCGGCGGATGTCGCCGGGGGATCGGTTGCAAATGTTTAACAAGGCCCGGATGCGCCGCCCGGAATTGCGCAACATCGATATGCGTGAACCCGATAAATGGGCTGATCTGGTGACCAGTGATCTTGGTCTGTCACAGTCTTAATAAGGCAATCGGTTCGCCTTAAAAGCACCTGAAGGATTTCTTCTGGGTGGGGGAAGTGCCCCGATATGGGGTCGGAAAAGCGCGGTCTTATGGATCGCGCTTTTCTTTTGCGTGGCATTGTATTTACGCGGTTGTGCAATTGCCAGAGGGAGGGCAAAATTGCGCTAACACAGCCAAGGCACCCTTATGCATACTGCTAAATTCCTGTTTTTATGTACGATTATGACGTTTTGCGTCGGTGCCAGCAGCGGCTTAAGTGTGCGCGCCATGGCGCAAACATCTGCGACACCAGACTGGCCAAAAGTCCCGACGGGACCGTTTCACTGGCAGTTACAGGGCGATATTGAGCTGGCGGATGATATCAGGGTTGTTGGCAGTGACTTATTTGAAACGTCTGCTGATCAGGTGCGCCAATGGCGCGATGCCGGGGTTTTCCCCATTTGTTATATCAATGTCGGGGCGGTCGAAGACTGGCGCGATGATCGGGATCGTTTTCCATCCGATGTGATCGGCAATGCCTATTGGGGCTGGCCGGGGGAGAACTGGCTTGATTTCAGCCGGTTCGAACGGTTTGCCGATGTCATGCGCGACCGGTTGGATCTTTGCCGCGATAAGGGGTTTCTGGCGGTTGAGCCTGATAACATCGATGCTTATGAGGCCGATGACAGCAGCAAGGAAACCGGGTTTGACCTGACGCGTGCGGATCAACTTCGCTACATCGATTGGCTGATTGATCAGGCCCATGCGCGCGGCCTTGCCATCGGGCAGAAAAATGCGTCTGATCTTGTGCCTGAACTGGTTGAAAAGATGGATTTTGCCTTGCTGGAATCAGCTTATCGATTTGGTTTTATGGGGGAATTTGCACCTTATCACGATTTGGGAAAGCCGGTGTTTGCCGTTGAGTATCTTGAAGAAATTGATAACGGTACCGATCCGCAAAGCCTATGCCCGGTGGCGCGAAAACTGGGGTTTCAGGGCGTCATCGCCCATCTTGATCTCGACCGCGCCCCGCAAAACTGCCCTTGATCCCGAGGCCGCTTCGCCGCATTGTTCGCCAGCAAATGTTCAAAGCGATACGGCCCGAAAAGACAAAGGCATAAAACCATGACCGACAAGACCCAGCCAGACGTGGACGTTAATGCGCGCCATGACGAAAAGATGAAGAAAATCAAGGCTGCGCGCGACAAGATGATGGCCCAGAAGATCGATAAAAAGGGCCTTATCATTGTCCACACCGGCAAGGGCAAGGGAAAGTCATCCTCGGCCTTTGGCATGGCGATGCGCTGTGTCGGGCATGACATGAAAGTTGGCGTGGTTCAGTTTATCAAGGGCGGCTGGGAAACCGGCGAAGCCAAATTGCTGAAAAAATTCCCCGATTTGTGCGAGTTTCACGCCATGGGTGCGGGGTTTACTTGGGAAACCCAAAACCGGGCACAGGACATTTCGCTTGCGCGGGATGCATGGAACAAGGCACTCGAAATGATGCGTGATCCCAGCTTCTCGATGGTGATCCTTGATGAGATCAACATCGTGCTGCGTTATGATTTCTTACCGCTTGAGGATGTTTTGGGGGCTTTGGCGGAAAAGCTTCCTGATCAGCATGTGGTTCTGACCGGGCGTAATGCCCCCGACACCCTGATTGAGGCCGCCGATCTGGTCACCGAAATGACCATGATCAAGCATCCGTTCCGCGAACAGGGCATCAAGGCGCAGATTGGCGTTGAGTTCTGATTGCGATCCCATCAAGGGGACGGCGCGGTTTGCCGGGTGATGATGGCTATATGTAAGCCTGTTTGCATGAAAGTTTTGAAACCGGAATGACTGTGCGCTCTGTCCCTGCCCTGATGTTACAAGGTACCGGCTCGGACGTCGGGAAATCCTTGCTGGTGGCGGGGCTTTGTCGGGCCTATGCCCGGCGTGGATTGCACGTGCGTCCGTTCAAGCCGCAAAACATGTCCAACAATGCCGCCGTGACCGATGATGGCGGCGAAATTGGCCGGGCACAGGCGCTTCAGGCCCGCGCCGCCGGGGTGGCAACCACGGTGCATATGAACCCGGTGTTGCTCAAACCCCAATCAGATATCGGCGCGCAGGTCGTAGTTCAGGGCAAGGTTCTGACCACGGCAAAGGCGCGTGATTATTACCGTTTGAAACGTGACTTGCTGCCCAAGGTGCTTGAAAGTTTCGAGATCATGGCAGCCGATGCCGATCTGGTGCTGGTTGAGGGGGCTGGATCACCCGCCGAGGTCAATTTACGCGCATCGGACATCGCCAACATGGGCTTTGCCGAGGCGGCGGAAATTCCGGTTATTCTGGTCGGCGATATTGACCGGGGCGGTGTGATTGCATCAATTGTTGGAACATATGCGCTTTTGTCCGCGGATGATCGCCGGTGGCTTAAGGGCTATGTGATTAACAAGTTTCGCGGTGATGTATCCCTGTTTGAACCGGCAACCGACATCATTGCCAAGCATGGAAACCTTAAAAGTTACGGTATCGCAACATATTGGCCGGGGGCATATAAGCTTCCGGCTGAAGATGGTGTTGCGTTGGAAAATGCAGGCAAATATCACCGTGATAGCAATGGTGAAGCACGCATGCGCATTGCCGTTCCGCATTTGCCCCGTATTGCCAATTTTGATGATCTTGATCCGCTGGCGGCCGAAGATGGGGTTGAATTGTTGCTGATCAAGCCGGGCCAAGTGATCCCCGGTGATTGCGATCTGGTGGTTCTACCGGGCAGCAAATCGACACTGGCCGATTTGAGATTCTTGAAAGATCAGGGCTGGGATGTGGACATTGCCGCCCATTATCGTCGCGGTGGGCATGTGATCGGGATTTGTGGTGGCTATCAGATGCTGGGCCGGATGGTGCATGACCCGGACGGGGTTGAGGGGCAGCCGGGCAGTGAAACCGGTTTGGGCCTGCTTGACATTGAAACGGTGATGGCCGGGGATAAAACCCTTCGCAAGACTGAGGCGGTGACGGTCGGCGATGATCGGGGCGTAGCGGAAAATATCGCCCTTTGGGGCTATGAAATTCATATGGGGCAGACCAATGGCCCGGATCGGTCGCGCAGCTGGTTGCGGTTTGGGGGCCCATCGGACGGGGTTCTGGATGGGGCCATCAGTGCCGATGGTCGGGTGATGGGCTGTTACTTACACGGGCTGTTTGGCAGCGATGCGTTTCGCCAAGCCTATTTTGGGCATATTGGCGGCTATGGTGTTTCAAGCGGGATGAATTTTGAAGCGTCGATTGATGCCAGCCTTGATGAATTGGCCGATCATCTGGAAGCCTGTCTTGATCTTGACGGAATGCTGGAACTGGCGAAAAGTCGGGGTAGATAGGCTTCTTTGCACGGCCAAGGTGCCAATGTGGATAAAAAGCATCAAAATCACCGTTCTAATGATGAGAAGCTCTTTACTTAATCTGTGCCGCGTGGTTTGACAGATTTGAAATTCCGGTACTGAAACGAATGTCGCGGGTGGCTTTGAAAAAGAAGCCGCGCCAACAGTCCGGTCTTTGTAAAAAGTTCATCCTTGGTCGGGTATCTTCAGGTTTATGCGTCAGTTACATCATTTTTGGCTATCGCCGTTTTCGCGCAAAGTGCGCCTGGTTTTGGCCGAGAAAAAGCTGGATTTCGAATTGAAGGCCGAGCCGGTCTGGGAGCGGCGCGACGAATTTCTGTTGCTTAATCCCGCAGGCGAAGTGCCGGTTCTTCAGGATGAGGACGGCTTGATTCTGTGTGACTCGGTTGTCATCTGTGAATACCTTGATGAAGTCTATTCAGACGATCTGAAATTGTTTGGCTCGGACGCCAAGGAACGTGCCGAAATTCGCCGCCTTGTCGCGTGGTTTGATGGCAAATTTAACCGCGAAGTCACCGACCATTTGCTCGGTGAGAAGTTGCTAAAACGCTTCTTTGCGACCGGCACGCCCGACACCAAGGTGCTGCGTGCCGGGCGGACCAATGCGGCGTATCATCTTGATTATGTCGGCTGGCTGTTTGAACGGCGCAACTGGCTTGCGGGCGATCATTTGACGATGGCCGATCTTGCCGCCGCCGCGCAGATTTCAGTGATCGACTATATGGGCGACATCAACTGGTCAAAACATCCGCGCGCCAAAGATTGGTATATGCGGATTAAATCCCGACCGTCGATGCGCGATATTCTGGCAGACCGGCAGGCAAGTTTCCCGGCATCCCCGCATTATGCCGAGCTGGATTTTGAATGACGGATTCATCCAATCACGATGAATTCTACCCTGTCGGTGGCCTAAATACCGCCAGTTACGATCTTCGCGCTGATCTTGATCGTAAAATTTTCGAAGATCCCATTCCGTTTTATACCAACATCGCCTCGCAGGTTGTCGGGCCGAATGGGGGCACGGTTCTGGAGCTTGGCTGTGGAACCGGGCGGATTGCGGCGGCCATTGCCAAACTGGGCATTGCCGTCGAAGGACTTGATCTGTCCGAGGCGATGCTGGCACAGGCGCGCACCAACTATCCTGAGCTGACATGGCACCATGCGAATATGTGTGACTTTGATCTTGGTCGATCATTTGGGTTGATCATCATTCCGTTTCGCGGCTTGCAGGAAGTCACCGATGCCCATGATCAGCGCCGTGCGCTTGAGTGTGCTTTTGCGCACCTCAAACCCGGTGGGGTGATTGCCTTTGATCTGATCGACCCTGATTTACGTTATTGCCTGCCCGAAGGTGATGCGGAGGTGGTTGAACTTCCGATTTTTCCCATGCCCGATGGCATTGGCAAGGCCGGAAGTCGTTTGCGGATTACCGCGATGGAACGCACCAATGATCCCCTGACCCAGCGGTTCGATGAACATTGGCGGTTTGAGGAAATCGGTGTCGACGGGGATGTTATTCGGCGAGAAGATGCGTGGCATCATCTGCGCTGGGTTCATCGCAGTGAAATGCGGTTGATGCTGGAACTTTGCGGTTTCGTTTCGATATCGGAATTTTCTGACTTCAAAGGCAATCCGCCACGCTATGCCACCAATCAGGTCTGGATGGCAAAACGGCCGGACTGATTGGCCCGGCCGGGTTAGATCATGTGCGTGTTATGCGATCAGTTGCCAGCGAACTTTGCTGCCTGCGCATGGGTTTCTTTGCGCTCATCGGCGGTTAAGGGTACCAGACCGTTGTCTGCCAGAAGACCTTCGTCGCCAATCACCGCGTCAGACACATAGGTCGAGACAAAATCACCAAGCGATTGAACAAGCTGCTGATGATCGTCCTTGATGTAAAGATACAGCGGACGTGACCCGGAATAGCTGCCATCAAGGATGGTGTCATAATCAGGTTCGATACCATCAATCGGGATGCCCTGCAGCCTGTCGCGGTTGCGATCAAGATTGTTAAAGCCCATCACGCCATAGGATGTCGGGTCTTTTTCCAGTTTGCTGATAACAAGGCGGTCATTCTCGCCGGCCTGAATATAGGCACCGTCTTCGCGCAGGGTCCGGCACAGAAGACGGAAGCTGTCGGGGTCAGATGACTCAAGGCTGGCGATATCGGAAAAGGTTGCACAGCCCTTATCAAGCAATAGCTGGCCCATCAGGTCACGGGTGCCCGAGGTGGGCGGCGGACCGTAAACACGGATTTTCAAATCCGGCAGGGACGGATCGATGTCTGACCATTTGTCGTTCGGGTTGGGCACGCTTGCCCCCTTAACCGGAATGGTCCGGGCAAGGGCGAGGAAAAGCTGGCGGGCGCTCAGTGCCATCGACGGGGCGTTGCGCGATCCCAAAAGAACAATGCCGTCATAGCCGATTTTAATCTCGCTGATGTTGTTGACGGAATTGGCCGCACAAATCGCGGTTTCCGATCCGGTAATCTGGCGCGATGAATCGACGATGTCGGGATATTGTTCGCCGATGCCGCCACAAAACAGTTTGAACCCGCCACCAGAACCAGTGCTTTCGACGACAGGTGCCGGGGCATTGGTGGTTTTGGCAAAATATTCGGCGACCTTGGTGGTCAGCGGAAAGATGGTCGAGGATCCGACAATCCTGATCTGGTCACGTGCCTGTGCCAAAGACGTGGCAGAAACAAGTGCCATGGACGCGGCAATGGCAGTTAAGGCAAGCGTGCGACGCATTTGGGCCCCCAAAGGTATCCGGTGTTATCCGGTTATGGTCGACGGTCTGTCACGCCGACCACATATAAAGCAAACAGGTCGCAGCGAACCTATTCTGATTCGGTGCGAACATCCATCTTCTCTATATTCGCTTTTGCCGCATCAGCGACAGGGGTTCCGTTTGAATTTTCTATGACATTTAACCAATCGCGGCGCGCCAGATCGTTTTCACCCTGTATTCGATGCAGGTTTCCACGTTCAAAAAGGGCCTGAACATTGCCGGGTTCCTGGGCAAGGACATTTTCGATATCGGTCATCGCCAGATCATAGCTTTTAAGCATCCGCCATGCCGTCGCACGGTAAATCAGCGCATCCGTCTGATCGGGTTCAAGATCAAGTGCCTTGTTAAGATCGTCAATCGATTCCCAATATTCCCCGGCCATGCCAAGCACCATTGCCCGGTCGATCCAAAGTTGCGGATCGTTTTTAACAATCTCAAGGGCGCGGGTTTGATCGCGCCAGGCAAATTCAAGATTGTTGGCTAACATCCATGCCTGTCCGGCTTGTGCAAGCATACCGGCAACAACGCCTCTGTCGGCAGTGCTGTCCTGGGCAAGTGCATCAAGCCTGGTTGCGGCTTCTTCGAATTTGCCAAGTGACATCAGTGATACGGCCACGCAATGACGCGCGGGTTCGCCGCCGCCCATATCGCGCCATGCAATCGCACTTTCAAAACCGTCTTCAGGTTTGAGCTGGGCCAGTTTCAGGCAGTCTTTATATTGCTGGGCTTCTTCATTGGTCATGCCGCCATTGCTTTCGGTCTGGGCAATGGCGTCGGGCGCAAAGACAATTGCGATCATACCCGCAATCAAAAGCGGAGATGCCTGTCTTAAAAATGTGCGAGCCGGGCGTCGTACCATGGTGAAAGAAGCTCCCTGTCTGGCGAAGTCGGCAGCATGCAGCATAGGGGGAATGCCCCTATGCGACCATGCCTGAATGTATGACGGCCCAAAAAACAGCATGAAAACGGCAAGATAATGATTGTCTTATTTATTGCGATTTTCCGGCCTGCGGCAAAAGGTGCCGGAAAGGTTTTGTCTGGGCCGTGCGGGACCGTTACTGTGCGGACCATCAATTGGGTTCAGACCCGCATATGAATGCCAACGCGCAGAGGCCTTTATGACCAATAAGCTGTTTTGTTTCGGAATGGGATTTTCCGCCCGCCTTGTCGCAGATGCCCTGCATGAGGATGGATGGAAGATTGCCGGAACGACGCGGAGCCCCGATAAAGCCGCACAGCTTAGAACGCACGGGATTGAACCGTTTATCTTTGGTGATGATCAGCCGATTGAAGATATCCGTGCGGCCCTAAAAGGCGTGACCCATGTTCTGGTCTCTGCCCCGCCCGGCGGGATGGGAGATCCGGTCATTCACCATCATGGTAGCGATCTGGCGATCCTGCCTCACGGCACATGGATTGGCTATCTGTCGACCACCGGTGTTTATGGCGACCGCGATGGCGGCGAAGTCACCGAAGACGATGAGTTATTGCCAAGTGGCAAGCGCGGGCGCAGACGGGTTGCGGCGGAAAAGGCATGGTTTGATCTTGGCCGTCGTCATGGCTTGTGCGTGCAAAGTTTCCGCCTTGCCGGGATTTATGGCCCGGGACGCAACGCGCTTGAAACTGTGAAATCGGGGCGGGCGCGCCGGATTGTCAAACCCGGTCAGGTGTTTTCGCGCATTCATGTCCATGACATTGCCCAGACCGTGCTGGCATCAATCAAGCAGCCCAATTGCGGCGCGGCCTATAACGTGTGCGATGATGATGCCGCCCCGCCGCAGGATGTGATTGCGCATGCCTGTGGATTGTTGGGCGTTGATCCCCCGGCTGAACAAGATTTTGCCAGCGCAACGCTGAGCCCGATGGCGGCAAGCTTTTATGAAGATAACAAACGCGTTGTAAATACCCGGATCAAGCAGGAGTTGGGTGTGAAGCTGCTCTACCCCGACTATCAGGCCGGTCTTTTGGCGCTTTATGATCAATTAATGGCAAAAAACACCGCCAACGGTGATGCTGATTAACAAAAGCGCATTGTTGACGCGGGTTTCGCGTCGTATATAACCCAAGAGCCTGTGGACACTCATATTGTCACATGTGTGGGCAATATGAGTGTCCACAGGACACCATTTGGATCGGACCGGCCGCCGCACCCGGTCTTGAAGGCACCTAACGCCGGTGTGTCTTTCTTGGAAATTCGCCGCGGACAATGACACCGGCAAGGAGAGAGCAAGCATGGATCGTCGTATCGTAACCGTTTTTGGCGGGACCGGATTTGTCGGACGTCATATCGTCAAGCGTCTGCTTGAGCGTGAGTTTATCGTCCGCGTTCCGACGCGCAGCTTTGAACGGGTGAAAAAACTCAAACCGATGGGCTATCTGGGTCAGGTGGTTCCGGTTTATTGCGATGTGCGCAATGAAGACTCGATCAAAGAGGCAATCGACGGTTCCGAAGCTGTGATCAACCTTCTGGGTGTTTTGTATGAACGCGGGAAAAACAATTTCCTGAATGTTCACGTCAAAGCCGCCAAACGTATTGCCGAAGAATCCAAGGCATGTGGTGTTAAAACGCTTTTGCATATGTCGGCCTTGGGGGTGGATAAAAACACCAGTGCCAATTACGCGACATCCAAACTGGCCGGAGAAAAGGCAGTTCGTGATGCCTTTGCCGATGCGGTGATTTTCCGCCCGTCGGTGATCTTTGGCCACGACGACAATTTCCTGAACAAATTTGCGGGGCTTGCGCGGTTCTCTCCGGTGTTGCCGGTGATTGGAGCGCCGGGCCTGCCGAAAGTTGATCTGGGCGAAGGCAAGATCGACATGCTTGGCGATGGGGGGCCGAAATTCCAGCCGGTTTATGTCGGTGACGTTGCCGATGCCTTCATGACCGCACTGGTCGAAGGCAAGTCAGCAGGCAAAACCTATGAGCTGGGTGGACCGGAAGTCTATTCATTCATGGGGCTTTTGCGCGACATGCTGCATATCACCCGTCAGCGCGCAATTCTGATGCCCGTTCCGTTCTGGTTGGCATCAATTAAGGCGTTCTTCCTGCAGTTGTTGCCGGTGCCGCCATTGACGCTTGATCAGGTGCGTTTGCTTAAAACCGACAATGTGGTGTCCGAAGGATCAGATGGTTTTGCCGAACTTGGCATTACGCCAAATAGTGTTGAGGCTATTGCGCCGACCTATTTGAAACGTTTCTGCCCGCCGCGCAAATCGGGCGAGTTCCGTCGTTTCGTTTAACCGCGGGTAAACGCGGGCATCGAACTTTCCATCCATAGGATGGCGCAAGCCGGTCGGAACACTGTTCCGGCCGGTTTTTGTTTGGGAAAACGGGATAACCGGCTTTTGGCTTACCGGTCGCCAAGACCAAGGGCACGTCCGCGCGCATTTTCAAGATGCTGGCGCAGGCTGGTGGCGGCCTGTTCCGGGTCGCGGGTTTCAAAGGCGGCAATGATCGCCAGATGGTCGGTCATCACGTCTTGCAAAAGGTTTTCGGTCAGACGGAATCTTTCCTGTCGGATCAGGCGGATCTTGACGGAATTAACCTTGTAAATCTTTGAAATGATTTCGTTATCAAGCGCATCGATTATCTGGTCATGCAGGGACCAGTCGACATTTTGTGCGTGTTCAAGAAGCTCGGTGGTAATGCCGCTTTCGGCTGCTTTCAGAACGTCTTCGTGTTCCTTGCGCAAGGTCGCCAGCGTTTCGTCACTGGCCTGAACGGTGAACATCCGTGCGGCTTCAAGCTCAAGGAAGATACGCAGCTGAAACGCATTGCGGACAAGATCAAGGTCGATATGGGCGACCTGCATCCCGCGTTGGGGGACGGTGGTGATCAGGCCATCGGTCTCAAGCCGGGGGATCAGTTCGCGAATGGCGCCAAGCGGCATGCCGGTAATCTCGACCAACTCACGCTGGGAGATAAACTGGCCCGGTCGAATATTGCGGGCCAACAGATGTTCAGTGAAGCTGTCATAGGCTTCGCTGCGTCTGCTTTGTCTTAGTGGCTGCCGTTTGGCGTCATTCATCAATCGTTCCCGGATTCGAACAGGCGATTATAGGTGTTTGTTATCAACTCATACTGCCCCTGATCGAGTTCGACAAGCGGCGCGCGCGCGCGTCGCCATGCAGGCGTATCTGTGACATGGGCGACAAGGGCCTTGATGACCGGGGTCACCGGATATTCCAGCAGCGCATTGACAAGCGGGGTCAGGTTTTTATCAGGTTCCTTGCCATCAAGAAGCGGGATCAGAAGGCCCGGTGCAATATTGGCAACACCACAGATGGCACCCGATGCGCCGCGTTTGATCGCGGCCCCAAGCATGCGCTCATCGCCAATCAGGATATGACGATCAGAAAACCGGTCGAGCAGGGTCATCGCATTGTCCCAGTCACCAGATGAGTCCTTAACCCCGGCAATCATCGATGGATGGGCTTTGATTATGGCACCCACCATGTCCGGGGTGATCGGGGCGGTCGTCATTTGTGGGATATGATACAAAATGACGTTCAATCCGGTGTCGCTGATTGCGGTCAAAAACTGATCAAACCAGGCGATCTGCCCTGCGTCACTGACCCCTTTGAAATAATAGGGCGGGGCAACCAGTATGTATTTGCAGCCCAGCGACGATACCTGACGTGCGGCATCGATGGCATCGGGCAAGGCCGATTGCAGAATGCCAAAAACAATCTTGGACGGATCAATTGATGCGGCGGTCAGTGCCTTGTACGCCGGAATTGTTTCACTCAATGACAGTGACGGACCTTCGCCGGTGGTGCCGCCAAGCGTTACCGATGCGCATCCCTGATCAAGAACAGATTTCGCATGTGCGCACAGCAATGCGGTATCGATCGCCCCGGTTTGGGTGAACGGGGTGGTGATGGCGGCGGAGATGCCGAATTTTTCGGTTCTGGGGGCGGTCATGGAGCGTTCCTGTCTGGCGCCAAAGGAGATGGCGTTTTGGCTGTTGTGATGTAATCAGTTGTCTAACACTAACATGTTAGTTATACAATAGGTATCGTGTTAGTGCAGATGTTGTTGATTCTCGTCTGCCAACCGATCAAGAATAAGAACGATAACGTAGAAAATCAGATATTTACCCGTCAGGGAGGAAACAAATGACCAAGTTACTGACAGGGCGCAGCCTTGTGAAAATTGCCTCAGCCGCGTTGTGCACGCTGGCTCTGAGTGCGACATCATCCTTTGCCGCCGACCCGGTGAAGGTGCGTATTTCGACCCCGGCGGTTGAGTCGGACTGGCACGCCAAGATGCTGACTGTCTTCAAGGATGAGCTGGAAAAAACCGCACCGGGCGAGTTCGATGTTGAAATCCATTTGAATGCCAGCCTGTTTAAACAGGGGACCGAGCCCGCCGCCATGCAGCGTGGCAACCTTGATATGGCGATGATTTCCGCACAGGACATTGCCAAACAGATCCCGGCATGGTCGGTCTTTACCGCCGGTTACCTGATCCGCGATCCGGACCATCAGAAAAAGGTGTTCAACAGCGATATCGGCCAGAAGTTCTATAAAATGGTTGCCGATGACATGAACATCGAAATTCTTGATGTCGGTTATCTTGGCACCCGTGAGCTTAACCTTGCCAGTGACAAGAAAATCACCACGCCTGATGACCTTGATGGCGTGAAATTGCGCATGCCCGGTTCCGATGCGTGGCTGTTCCTTGGCAATGCACTGGGCGCAGATGCCACCCCGCTTGCCTTTGGCGAAGTTTACACCGGCCTTCAGACCGGGACCATTGATGGTCAGGACAATCCGCTGCCGACGGTTAAGGCGGTGAAGTTCTATGAAGTCACCAAACAGATTGTTCTGACTGACCATCTGGTCGATGCGATTTTCCTGTCGATGGCCAAGGGCACCTATGACGATTTGAGTTCTGAGCAGCAGGAAAAGGTTCAGGAAGCCGCGGCTGTTGCCACCGCCTATAACAATGAAAAGCGGATTGCCGACGAAAAATCGCTGGTCGACTTCTTTAAGGGTGAAGGCCTGAAGGTGTATGCACCCGACGTTGCGGCATTCCGCAAAAAAGTGCAGGACGCCTATCTTGAGAGCGAGTTCGCACAAGATTGGCCGGACGGCATTGTTGATCAGATCAACGCGGTAAAGTGATCGACACGTGCCCGATCTGAGCAAACATTTTAGAAAAGGTGCCGAACTTGTCGCGGTGACATTGTTCATCGCGATGTTCGGGACCTTTCTTTTGCAGATTTTTGCGCGGTATGTCCTGAACAACCCGCTGGGCTGGACCGTAGAGGTGTGCATTATCCTCTATATCTGGCTGGTGTTCTGGACGTCTGCCTTCTTGTTGCGTGAACATGACCATGTGTCGTTTAACATGCTGTTTCTGATGGCGCCGACCCGTGGTCGGCGGGTGATGGCGATCCTTGGTCTGGGATGTATCACGGTTGCCTTCATTGCCGGATTCCCGGTGATTGTCGACTACGTGATGTTCATGCGGATTGAAAAAGCCCCGGTGACGCGCATTTCCCTTGATTATGTTTATGCAATTTTCCCGGTCTTTATGGCGGCACTGATCATTCGCGGTGTGATATCGCTGTGGCGTTTGATGCGGGCTGACAGTTGTGATCGCGAACTTGCCGTCATTGCCGGTGACGCGCCTGATATCAAGGAGCCAACGGCATGAGCATGGCCTTTCTCATCAGCCTTGGTGCCTTTCTTTTACTTGGCGCGATTGGCATGCCTATCGCAATCGCGGCCTTCGCCGGATCGATTGCTTATATGTTTATGTCAGGGCAGGACGTTGGTCTTGTCGCCGAACAGGCGTTGAACGGCCTGTTTAACAGTTATGTTCTTCTTGCCGTGCCACTGTTCATTCTGGCGGCCAATTTCATGAATGCCGGGACGATCAGTGATCGTTTACTGACATTCTGCATTGCGATTGTCGGGCGGTTTCGTGGTGGGCTTGCACATGTCAATGTCTTGGCCAGTGTGATCTTTTCGGGCATGTCCGGGTCGGCGATTGCCGATGCGGCGGGCATTGGGCGTGTCATTATTGAGTTAATGACACGTGATAACCGTTATCCCGGCGGCTATGCCGCGGCATTGACGGCTGCCTCAAGTGTCATTGGTCCGATTATCCCGCCGTCGATCCCGATGATCCTTTATGCGCTGATATCGGGAACTTCAATCGGGTATCTCTTTTTGGCCGGAATTGTGCCGGGGCTGTTCATGGCGCTGGTTCTGATGGTGCTGAATGTGATTGTCGCGCGCAAACGTGATTTCAAACGTGATGAAGTCGTGCCTTTGCGTAAAATACCGCGACTGACCATGCGGGCCTTTCCGGCACTGATGTTGCCGGTCATTTTGCTGTATGGGATTTATGGTGGTGTCACCACCCCGACCGAGGCGGCGGCGATTGCGGCCATCTATGCGCTTGTTCTGGCCGGATTGTTTTACCGTTCGGTCAGCTGGAAAGATTTCTATGCATTGGTGCTGGACGGGGCAAAATCGACATCCGTTGTCGGGCTGATCATTGCGTCGGCACTGGTGCTAAATTACCTGGTGGCGAGCGAAAATATCCCAGCCCTTGTTGCCGACAGTCTGTCTGCGACGCAGATGTCGCCACTGATGTTCCTGTTGATGATCAATCTGATCATTCTGGTGTTGGGGTGCTTGTTTGATGCCACGACATTGCTGTTGATTGTTGTGCCGCTATTTTTGCCAACGGCAAGCATGCTGGGCATTGATCTGGTGCATTTCGGGGTGGTGATCACCATCAACATTATGATCGGATTGATCACGCCGCCGTACGGCATTTTGCTGTTCGTTTTGAACGGGGTGACGGGCATTCCGCTGCGTGACATTATCCGCGAAATCTGGCCGTTCGTCTTTGCGTTGCTGTGTGCGCTGATCGTGCTTGTTCTCATACCCGACATGGTGCTGTGGCTGCCGCGCATGTTTGGCTATGTCGGGTAAGGATTACCGGCAAAGATGACCTGATAAACCAAAACCCCGCCGAGTTTTCGGCGGGGTTTTGGTTTTGAAAGACTGTGGCCAAAGTCAAAAGGTCAGAATTGCTCAAGAAAGTTTCGCACATTTTGAACAACCGTTTTGGCATCTGGCGCTTGCAGGACGGGTTCCCCGCCAGGACGTGCGATCATGATAACGGGAATTTTCAGGTCACGTGCGGCTTCTATTTTTGCAAATGTTGCTTTGCCACCGCTGTTCTTACAGACAATGACATCAATCTCGTTGCGTTCGAGAAGTTCGGTCTCGCCTTCGACGCTAAAGGGGCCGCGTGCGAACAGCCATTCACCATAAGCCAGATCAAATGTATCGCGCGGGGCATCAACGGTGCGGACAAGAAGCCATGTTTTTTCCAGACCTTCAAAGGCATGCAGGTTTTTCGCCCCACTTGCGATCAGGGCACGGGTGCCATGGTCAGGCAAAACACGTGCGGCCTCCTCAATCGAATTAACGATGATCCAATTGTCCTGTTCAGTTTTCGCCCACGCAGGTCGATGAAACTGGATGCAGGGCATCGCAACGGCGTGGCAGGCCTTGGCAATGTTGGCTGATATTGCGGTTGCATAGGGGTGGGTCGCATCAATGACCAGATCAATTTTTTCGGTCCTGAAATGCGCGATGATGCCTTCGGGCCCACCAAAACCGCCAATCCGCACGGGAACACCGTCGGGTATGCTCGGTGCACTGGTCCGCCCGGCAAGCGAAAGCTGCAACCGGATATCCTGACCAAATTCGTGTTGCAGGCTGCGTATAATTCGGTTTGCATCCCCGGTTCCGCCGAAAATAAGGATATGCATCGGGCGTTTGGCGGATCGGTGACGCGGCATAAGAAATGACCTTTTTGGTTTTGGCCCGAAATCGGGCTTTGCGGGGTCTGTCGGAATAGACAGACCGAATGTATTTTAGTTTTTCGCAGGCGGTCGGAATGTGTCGAAATCACCGGGACTATGGCGGGCGATGATTTTACCATCGCGATCAGTGATGACAATTTCGACCACAGTTGCGCCATCAAGCGTTGCACGTGCGGACTCGCATGCTTGGCGCGCAATCGTATCTGCAATATCAACGTTCGCTGCCTGACATTGTTCCAGCACCAGTTTGGCGGTATTCGCCGTTCGGGTGGCGTCCTGCAGCATCGCGTCACCGCCACAGTGCTTTACGGTCTGTGCCAATCGGTCGAAATCAACCTGTGATCGACTGCTATGAAGGTCGAGATGCCCCTGGGCCAGTTTGACCAGTTTGGCAAATCCCCCACAGATGCTGATATGCTCGACCGGATTTTTGCGCAGATATTTCAGCATCCCACCGACAAAATCACCCATATCCAGGATGGCTTCGTCGGGCAGGTCGTAAAAGGTGCGAATGGCGGCCTCGGACGTTTTGCCCGTGGCACCGGCAACATGGGTGCGGCCCGTGGCACGCGCGACATCAATGCCCCGGTGGATCGAATGGATCCATGCCGAGCAGCTGAACGGAATGACGATCCCGGTTGTGCCAAGTACCGACAATCCCCCGACAATGCCAAGGCGCGGGTTCCACGTTTTGGTGGCGATTTCCTGCCCGCCGGGGATGGAAACTTCGATCTCGACATCGGGTCTTACGTTAAACTGTTCGGCCAGATCGGTAATTTGGGCGATCATCATTTCGCGCGGTTTTGGATTGATTGCCGGTTCGCCCACGGGTAACGGAAGGCCCGGTTTGGTAATGCGCCCAACCCCGTCACCGGCGTGAAACGTAATGCCGTTGCCTGGTTCTGCCCGGCGCAGGGTTGCGATGATTTCCGCCCCATGGGTTACATCGGGATCATCACCGGCATCCTTGATCACACTGGCACGGGCCCATCCATCGCCGGTTTCGGCCTTCACCAAGGCAAAGGACGGTGTTTCACCGCGTGGCAATGTAATGGTGACCGGATTTGGAAACTGACCAGACAACATGGCCTGCCACGCAGCACGGGTGGCAGCGGTGGCACAGGCCCCCGTTGTCCATCCTTTGCGCAGCGGTCCATCAGGTTTTCTGGCCATCAGTCGGATTTTTTCCTGTTAATCACGTCACCGTACCCTTTATTGATGGCACGGGCAGCAGATGCTGCGAACAGAATTTTTCTATTAAACATAATTTTTTGTGTTGTATTTAGAATAATACGAATTTCTGACGGAAATATGTTGGACCTATCGTCTGATTATTGTTTAACATATCTTCTTGATGCGGTCCTGCACAGATGGGGCTGATTGGCTCGAACAAAAGTAATGCGTAATGACTAAACTTGGTCTTGATTTTCCGGTCTTTGAGCCGGGTTGGGTTTGGCTGGTTGGGGCGGGTCCGGGTGATCCGGGCTTACTGACGCTTCATGCTGTCAATGCCATGCAACAGGCCGATGTGGTTGTCTATGACGCATTGGTCGATGAGCGGATTCTGAACCTTTTGCGGCCCGACGCGCAGCGTGTTTACGCCGGTAAGCGCGGCGGACGTCCGTCGTCCAAGCAAACCGACATTTCACTGCAACTTGTTGACTATGCCAAAAAAGATTTGCGTGTCTTGCGCCTTAAGGGCGGCGATCCGTTTGTTTTTGGGCGGGGCGGCGAAGAAGGCATGACCCTTGTCGATCATAATGTGCCGTTTCGGGTTGTGCCGGGCATTACCGCCGGGATTGCTGGTGCGGCCTATGCCGGGATTCCGACCACACACCGCGATTGTAATTCATCGGTGACCTTTGTCACCGGTCATGGATCAAGCGGCGATGTGCCAGATAACATCAATTGGGCAGCGTTGGCGCAAGGATCGCCGGTGTTGGTGATGTATATGGCAATGAAGCATTTACGCCGGATTTCAGCCGAGCTGATGGCCAATGGCCGTTCCGGGGATGAGCCGCTTGCGGTGATTAATCAGGCCACTACACCAGCACAGGGTATTTTGATTACCACCCTTGCCACGGCCGCGGACGATGTTGAACGGGTGGGTGTTGAACCGCCTGCGGTTTGTATCCTTGGTAAAGTGGTTGGCCTGCGTGACCGCCTGAACTGGTTGTCACCGCAAGATGACGTCAAAGAGGTCCGGACTGTGCCGTTCGAACAGATTCTTGAGTTAATCTCGACCCCGGCGGATCCGCAAAAAGACTAGGCTCAGGACCTCTTAATTTGATTGGAATGGCAGACGTTATATTTGTGAAATCCTAGGAAAAGCCCGCCGCGCGGGCTGGTCTCCCGGACAAGGGGTTTGACGCAGGAGTTTGCAAATATAACGTCTGTCCTTTGGATTGACCGGATTTGCACGGGCTACTTTGTCGCAAAACCTTGAAAGATATATATCTTCCTGCAGTTTCGCTCCGCGTATCCGCACAAATCTGGTCAACCATTCAAACCAAATTAATAGGTCCTGAGCCTAATGTATTCAGCCTGCGTCGATTCCCTGTCGCGAATTGATCTATATCCTTGTTGGCTATATCGCTGATTGTCACAATCATATCCACCGAATGAACCGAGATGGATCATGGACGAACAGCAAATACTGATCCGCATCCTTGAAAGCGGCTGGGCACAATGTGCGCAAATCCTGCAAGATGATGGCGGGGTGCTTCTGACGGCCTTGATTGCTGGTCTGGTTGGCAGTGTAACCCATTGTGTCGGCATGTGCGGACCGTTCGTCATCAGCCAGGTCACCAGCCGCATGGAACAACTCCCCCTCGAAAAAATGAGTGAGTTTCGCCGCCTGACCGGGGCGGCTTTGGTGCCCTATCAGTTCGGGCGCATCACCACCTATGCCGTTCTGGGTGGTTTGGCGGGCTTTTTTGCCGATAGTGTGTCGGTTCTGGTGCAGGTCTGGTGGATTGGTCCGGTCTTGCTGGTACTGGCCGGTGTGTTCTTCTTGGTGTTCGGGATCATGGGGTTGGTTCCCCATTTGGGCGGGCTGTTGCCCCAAACATCCGGCAAGACTGGCGGGCACTGGTGGAACCATTTAATCGGGAGGCACATTCGCCCCCTTTTTGCCGCACCATTTGGGCTGCGGGGGTATCTTCTGGGATTGATGCTGGGGTTTATCCCCTGCGGACTGGTGTATGGTGCGCTTGTTCTGGCTGCGGCGGCGGGCGGTGTGGCAAGCGGTGCCATGGTGATGGCGATATTTGGTCTTGGCACGGTGCCGATGCTGTTTGTGACCGGGTTTATTGGCCAGTATGCCGCCGGGCGGTTTCGCGCACTGATGGTGCCTGTTGGACGCGGATTGATGATTGTTAATGCACTTATCCTGTTTGTTCTGGCATCACAATCCTTTAGCTAGGCAGATTTCGAACCGCAAATCCCTGAAAACCTGAAGATGTCTGGTCAAGTGTGAGCTGTCGCACAGCTGCGATGCTTGCATGATTACAAAGGGCATTTATAGTGCCCGCACAGTTTTGAATGCTTCTCGTGGCCGGGTACGGGCCACAGCAAAAATGCAAGTAAAGAGGTAAGGCGCATGAGCAAAAAGACGCTTCTGGCTATTCTGGCGATTGCGCTGGTACTCGGCATTGGTTTGACCTATCGCCTGATGATGATGGGATCAGAAACGCAGTCATCTGGTGCTGCCGCCATTGGTGGGCCGTTTGAGCTGGTCAATCAGAACGGTGATACTGTCACCCAGCAGGATTACGCCGGAAAATATATGCTGATTTACTTCGGCTATACGTTCTGCCCTGATGTTTGCCCGACCGAATTACAGGTCATGGGCACGGCATTGGACATGATGCCCGAAGATATTGCCGCCGATGTGACCCCGATCTTTATTTCAATTGATCCGGAACGCGATACGATTGGCGCGCTTGGGGCCTATGTTCCGCATTTCCATGATCGTATGGTGGGCCTGACCGGTACGGTTGCCCAAACGTCCGAGGCGGCAAAGGCCTATCGCATCTATTACGCCAAATCGATCCCGGAAGGCGAACCGGAAGATACCGATTCTTATCTGATGGATCATTCGTCCTTTGTCTATTTGATGGGGCGCGATGGTGAATTTATTCGCCACTTTAACTACGGCACCGCACCCGAAGATATGGCCAAGGGCATCACCGAAGCGGTCAAAAGCAACGGGTGAGGCAGATAAGGCGGGGGTTTGTGCGATGAAGGCCGGAGTACTGTTAAATGCATGACAAAACATCCGGCGTTGTGATTGCCGCCCCGTCGTCAAACAGTGGCAAGACCGTTATTACGCTGGCAGTACTGCGTGCGCTCAAACGTCAAGGGATTGCGGTTGCGGCGGCCAAAACCGGGCCTGATTACATTGATCCGGCCTTTCAGGCGGCGGCCTGCGCGACAAGTTGCATCAACCTTGATCCCTGGGCGATGGACCGCGATCAGATCAACACCCTTGTTACCCGTCAGCTTACCGCACAGCATGATGAAAATGCGTTTGTGGTGTGCGAAGGGGTGATGGGGCTGTTTGACGGGGCGGCCAATGGTACCGGGTCGACGGCCGATCTGGCTGCAATGATGAACTGGCCGGTTGTTTTGGTGGTGGACGTGAAGGGGCAATCGGCGTCTGCGGCAGCCCTGATTTCCGGGTTTGCCAAGTTTCGCGATGATACCCGCATTGCCGGTGTGATCCTCAACCGAGTTGGCAGTGACCGCCATAGACAGATGATTGTCGATGCCTGTGCCAAATACCTGCCCGATATTCCGATTATCGGTGCTGTTCGCCGTAGCCCTGATCTGACATTGCCGGAACGTCATCTTGGTCTTGTGCAGGCCGGTGAACACGGAGAACTCGACGCGTTTCTGGACCGGGCGGCGGATATCATCGCCGCCGACGTTGATCTTGGGGCCTTTCGGCGATTGGTAACACCGTCAGTTTTGGCAAAACCCTATGTTCCGGGGGGCGCGGGTGCATCCGCGGACGTTCTCCCCTTGGGGCAACGTATCGCGATTGCGCGCGATATGGCGTTTGCCTTTTCCTATGCTCATCTTCTGGATGGCTGGAAGCTGGCCGGGGCGGAGCTATCCTTCTTTTCCCCGTTGAACAATGAAGTCCCGGACCCGTCAGCCGACGCGATTTATCTTCCCGGTGGATATCCCGAACTTTTTGCAGGCCAACTGGCCCGGGCAACGCATTTCAAATCGGCAATGCGCAAGGCCGCCGAAGATAATGTTACGATTTACGGCGAGTGCGGTGGCTATATGGTGCTGGGTGATCGGCTGATTGACGCTGACGGCCACAGTCACGAGATGCTGGGACTTCTGGCGGTTGAAACCAGTTTTGCCGACCGAAAACTGCATCTGGGCTACCGCGAGGCGGTTCTGACACAACCGACACCATTTGGCACAGCCGGGACAGTTTTGCGCGGGCATGAGTTCCATTATGCCAGCACGCTTTTGGAAGATGGCACGCCATTCTGCCGGATGATCAATGCAACGGGTGATGCCCTTGGTCCGGCCGGTTTGGTCCGGGGGACTGTGTTTGGCTCGTTCTTTCATGTCATTTCCGCGCGCCTGCAAGGGGCTTAGGGGGAGGACCCCGTTTTGCGTTTGGGCATTTTCCCTTATTGTCGATCTTGTATGATGTGATAAGCAGCGGCCTTGATGGACGCGAAGGGTATCCAATATATTGAGTGCCATCTTTGCCGATGTGAGAGAGACAATGACCGATAAAGACATGGCAGCACGGCACAACAAACCGTTTTGGGAAGTTAAGACACTTGCCGAGATGACCCAGGAAGAATGGGAATCGGTGTGTGATGGGTGTGGTAAATGCTGCCTGCATAAGCTTCAGGACGAGTATGATGATGCCGTCTATTACACGTCGGTCGCGTGTCGATTGCTTGATTGCGAGTCTTGCCAGTGCAAGGATTACCCCAACCGGACGCAACATGTTCCTGATTGCGTGCAGCTTTCAAAGGAAAATGTCGACACACTGGGGTGGATGCCGTCGACCTGTGCGTATCGGTTGCTGTCCGAGGGCAAAGGCCTTCCTGATTGGCATCCGTTGGTGACCGGGGATCCGAAGTCACCGATCAACGCAGGCATGTCTGTACAGGGCATGTGCATCCCCGAAGAAGAAGCCCATCCGGATCTGACCCGCTATATCGTGAAATGGCCCGCGTAAGGTTCCAGTTTCTACTGTCGCTTGGCGACTGACAAAACATCATCAAGATGTTTGGAGCGCGATCATCACAATTCTGTTCTGTTGAGCGACTCCCGTAGATTATTATCGTTCTGGCACGGTAAAACCGTCCGTGACATCTGTGTTTTCTGTTACTTCCACAATGTTCAAACATCATATTCTGCAAATGATGGGTCTTTCCCACGTATCGTAGGACTTCTAATAAGCATTTGGATACGTTCTGAAAGCACCAACAGATGTGAAAACGATTCCGATGATGAAGGCCGAATTTCACCATCTGGCAGGTCAGACCCGCGCAATTCCCGGTTGATCTATTCAAAAGTATATGCTTACTTCCCTGATCAATTGCTCTGGGAATGGGTGATTGACAAAATTTGATCCGAATTATTCTTTTCGTCGTATCTTATGGTGAAGAGAAAATAACGGTGCGGTGTAGGGCCCCTAACTGGGCAATTTTTCTACATTGGCTTGTGACGGAAATTTTTGGCAGGTCTTTGAATTAAAGTGCAAATTTTTTGCGCCCTTGATGTTGGCAGCACAAAAAATGCTTTGAGGTCTGGACAAAACGATCTGTCGTCGAGTGCAAAATTTCTCCCAAAAATAGGCCATGGTTATGTTGCCTGGTTCTGAGTTCGTGGAATTAATTCCGCGAATTTTTTGGTTGCGGCAATGGATCTTGGTGGTGATAATTTTACCGCATCCCTCAAAAGGATAGGTAAGTATATAGGTGCGCATGATCGCGCAATTTCGAAAGGTTTTAAGAGTGGTACTTGGTTTTTTAAACAGCGGTAAACATGCGCAGGCAGAAGAACAGGTTGCTGCAGCACTGAGCCGGTCGATGGCGCGTATTGAATTTGACATGAATGGTCAAATTCTGACTGCGAACGATAATTTCCAGAAAGTCATGGGATATGGACTTGATGAAATTGTTGGTAAGCATCATTCGATGTTTGTGCCCGAAGAAATCACCAATACGGCTGAGTACAAGTCGTTCTGGAAGAGGCTCGGCAGCGGTGAATTTTTAAGCGGTGCCTTCCCGCGCAAGCGCAAAAATGGTCAGTTGCTTTGGCTGGAATCGACATACAATCCGGTGTTTGACGGCAAGGGTAAGTTGATCAAGGTCGTCAAGTTTGCCAGCGACATTACCGAACGTCGTAATGAACGTGCGCTTTTGCAAAGTGTGTTTGAGGCGATCAGTTCGTCGCAGGCGGTGATTGAGTTCGATCTGGACGGCAATATCCTGAATGCTAACGAAAACTTTCTGTCGGTGATGGGCTACAGCCTTGATGAGATCAAAGGCAAGCATCACAGCATGTTTGTGCCCAAGGAATCTCGGAACACATCGGAATACCGATCATTCTGGCAGAACCTTAATCAAGGCAAGTTTCAGGCTGGTCAGTTCAATCGTATGGGTAAGGGCGGCAAGGAAATCTGGATTGAGGCGACCTACAACCCGGTGCTTGATGCGGTCGGCAACCCGATCAAGGTAATCAAGTTTGCGACTGATATTACCGAACAGACCAAATTGCTTTTGAACCTTAAGCAAATGATCGACGGAAACTTTGCCGAGATTGACGGTAATATCAACGACCTTAATCAGCGCACTGTTCAAAGCGTTGATGTCTCGAACAATACCATGGACATCACCCAGGCGGTGGCGGCGAGTGCGGAGCAACTTGCCGCATCGATTTCGGAAATCTCGCGCAGCATGACGCAGTCGCAAAGTGAAACCGAACGGGCATTCGATCAGACCGAAACCGCAAATGAAATGACCGAGCGCATGTCAAATGTGGTCGATCAAATGGGCAGCATCGTCGAAGTCATCCGCAATATTGCTGGTCAGATTAACCTTCTGGCGCTCAACGCGACGATTGAAAGTGCGCGTGCAGGCGAGGCAGGTAAAGGGTTTGCCGTGGTGGCCAACGAGGTCAAGAACCTTGCCAATCAGGCCGCACGTGCGACCGAGGACATTTCACAGGAAATTTCCGGTATCCAGTCGATTTCAGCCGAGGTTGCCGGTGCTCTTCGGACCATTCGTAGTTCGGTCGAAACCGTGCGCAACGATGTGACCAATATTTCCTCGGCAGTGGCCGAACAAACGACTGTGACCGACGGGGTAAGTGCGAACATGCGCGATATGGCCAGCACGGTCGAAGACCTGTCACGCAACCTCGAATCCATCCGGTTGACCAGCGATGCCGTGGCATCATCGGTCAACAAAACCCGTGAGGCTGCAGAAGTCCTTGCACGGTGATCGTGTAAGGCATTGTGCCTGAAAAATGTGACATTGATCACATTGAGTGGATTTGACCAGATTCGCGAAAAAATAGAATTTAGAACCCTCTAAGCGATTTAGTTGCTTTTGTGTCGCGGTTCACACGGAAGCTGAACTCTGAATTCAGTTGAAACAACCATTGGTATATTTTATCCTAGTCTAAGGTATAGTTTTAATGGGTCAGATGATCGCCTCGTTACGGTAGGTGCTTCAAGTCAGAATCCATAATGATGAACAAGTTCGGAGGGTAAATTACTATGGTTTTTGGTTTGAATAGTCGCGCTGCACGCGCACGTGCTGGATTGCAGCTTCTCGATGCACTTGGTCGTTCAATGGCCATGATTGAGTTTGATCTAGATGGCAAGATCCTTGATGCGAATGAGAACTTGTTGAAAACGATGGGCTATACCCTTCCCGAGATTGTAGGAAAGCATCACTCGATGTTTGTGCCGCAATCGATTGTAAGTGATCCGTCCTACAAGGAGTTCTGGGGCAAACTGCGTGCAGGTGAATTTGCATCAGGTGCTTTTCAGCGGGTGCGCAAGGATCAGGAAAAGGTCTGGTTGGAGGCAACCTACAATCCGGTTTTCGATGACCGGGGAAAACTGACGAAGGTGGTGAAGTTTGCGTCTGATATTACCGCACGTCGAAAGGAAAACGCGGTTAAGGATGGAACCCTGAACGCGATTGATCGTGCTCAGGCGGTGATCGAGTTTGACTTGCGGGGAAATATCCTGACCGCCAACGAGAACTTTCTGTCGGTAATGGGCTATACGCTCGAAGAGGTTGCCGGCAAGCATCACAGTATGTTTGTCGCGGCGGGCTACAAAGACAGTCATGAATACAAAGAGTTTTGGGAAAATCTGCGCAAAGGCGAATTTCAGGCTGCGCAATTTAAGCGCATCAGTAAAAACGGAAAAGAAATCTGGATTGAGGCGTCTTATAACCCGATATTTGATCAGGACGGGAACCCGTTCAAGGTTGTCAAATTTGCGACCGATATTTCTGAACAGGTAAACCTTCTGGGTGAGCTCAAGACGATGATTGATACCAATTTTGGTGAGATCGATCAAAATATCGGGCAACTTGATGCGGCAGCAAGCAGTGGCGCATCGTCAGCAGAAGAGACCTCCGCAACTGTGCAGACGGTTGCGGCCAGTACAGAAGAGCTTGCCGCATCAATTGCGGAAATCTCGCGGAGCATGATGCAGTCGCGCGATGAAACCCAGCGTGCGTATGAGCAAACCCAGAATGCCAACAGTTCAACCCAGCGTATGACAGAAGTTGTTTCCTCTATGGGTAACATTGTCGAAGTTATTCAGGGAATTGCCGGTCAGATTAATCTGTTGGCCTTGAATGCGACGATTGAATCTGCGCGTGCAGGAGAGGCAGGCAAAGGGTTTGCCGTTGTCGCCAACGAGGTCAAGAACCTTGCAAATCAGGCAGCCAAGGCGACGGATCAGATTTCTGCAGAAATCGCCGGTGTTCAGGGCATTTCAAACGAAGTCGTTGAGGTGTTGGAAAAAATTAGCGGTTCAATTGAAATTTCTCGTGACAGTGTCACCAGTATTGCTTCTGCGGTTGAGGAACAAACGGCGGTTACAGATGGCGTGTCGCAGAATATGCAGACAATGGCTGTTGCTGTTGAAACACTCTCGACCAGTATTTCCGATATCACGAGCATGTCGAGTGCCGTCGGGGTATCGGTCGAACGTACACGCAAAGCTGCGGAAGTTCTTGCGCGGTAAGGTGCACCGTCACAGCAAGATATTGTCATTATTACAGAGCGGCGCCGAGAGGTGCCGCTCTTTTTGTAATTATGTGACAAATTAGCGATATAAGGCTGGTCGATTTGAGAACTACTTGCGTTGTTTGCGAGGAAGTCGCAAAAATAGTGAGCCTAATATGCTTTCACCAACGACGTGGGAAATGGACGGTAGGGGCAATGACAAGCGACCATCTGCGCATTGATGTTCTGGGCGTTGGCGAAGCGTTTGATCCGAATTACGCAAACTCATCTGTTGTGGTGACGGCAGATGAATACCGTTTGCTGATTGATTGTGGGGCGACGGTTCCCGGGTTGGTGATGGGAAAATATCCCGACCCTGATGCGATAGACGCCATTTATTTCACCCATATGCATCCCGATCATGTTTTTGGTTTGGTGCCGGTGATGTTGAACTGGCGCGATGATGGCCGATCAAAACCATTGCATATTCTGTGCACGCCGCAACTGCGCAGCCATCTGGAAAAGCTGATGGAGCTTGGTTTTACCGGATTGGGGTCAGCATGGCCGTTTGAGGTGATCTGGCATGTACTTGCCGATACCACCAGTATTGGCCCGTTTGAATGCTGTTTTGCCCGGTCCGATCACAGTGTTCAGAACCATGCGATTTTGTTGCGCTTTGCCGAGAAGGGGTTTGCCTATTCCGGGGATGGCAATGTAACGGCGGAAACCGCCGCACTGTTTACCCGTGCCGACCTTGTGTTTCAGGAAACCTATCTGACCAAACATGATCCGCAACATTCAGCACACTGTGATCTTGAAACGGTGATGCAACTGGCATCTGATATGCCCGGCGCACGTTTCTGGCTGTATCACATCAAGCGCGACGCCCGCGCGGAGATCTCCAGAATTGTCGGGCACAATGATCAGGTCCGCATCGCCGTACCTGGTGAGGTGATTGAAATTCGATAGAGTCGATCAATTGCACGGTGCGCATACGACAAAAGGCAGCCCGGTGGCTGCCTTTTAACATTTGTTTGTCACGTCCTGAAATACGTTGTCACCTACAGGAGATGACAATGTCTACTTCAGGCAAAGTGCGTCGTAAGCGCACACAACGAGATTACAACATGGGCTTTAAACTGGCTGTTGTTGATCAGGTTGAAAAAGGCGAACTGACCTATAAGCAAGCGCAGGACCGCTATGGCATTCAGGGACGAAGTACAGTCCTGAACTGGTTGCGCAAACATGGTAAGCTCGACTGGTCCACAGCGAGGCACACAGCCATGTCCAAATTGGAAGAAACCCCGGAACAAAAGATCAAGCGTCTTGAAAGGGAGCTTGAGGATGAGCGGATCCGCGTCATG
>NZ_ATWN01000011.1 GCF_000421265.1 Thalassospira lucentensis MCCC 1A00383 = DSM 14000
ATCCCCCACTAAGAGGTAGGTCCCCACGCGTTACTCACCCGTGCGCCACTCTCCAGTTCCCGAAAGAACCTTCTCGTACGACTTGCATGTGTTAGGCCTGCCGCCAGCGTTCGTTCTGAGCCAGGATCAAACTCTCATGTTCAATCCAAGCTTGTCTCATAGACAAACTCTAAAAATTAACGTCTGCACATTCATTTGGTGGTTACCACAAATCAATCAAATCAAAACCGAAGTCTTAATCAAACCGATCCGTCGTCTCCAGGATGCACAGACTTTTGCGCCATAACGCTGCCCGCGCATCCCTTCCTACTGATCAACAATGTCAAAGAACTCAAAGGCCGAAACCCTAAACCGCCTAACCCGCGTCGCCAATCTCGTCAGCGCCGCGCCTCGTCGGTGGAGGCGGGTTATAGGCCCCAGTAACAAACCTGTAAACACCTTTTTTCAAGTTTTCTGGAGATTTTGCCCGATTGTTTTTGGTGTCTGCAAAAGGGGCGGCGCAAACCCTTGTGTTTGGGTGGTTTGGCCAAGGGTTCAGCCAAATGCATGGCATGCACCACATGTGCGCATACCGCCCCAAACCCCGGAGATTTTCAACTTTGACCGACCAATTACAATATGGAGTCCAATGACTTCGCGGCCAATGCGCACATAGCTGCGTTCAAAACGACACAAGATTTTCGCTTTTTAACAGAAAACAACTGGCGTAAGAGACTCGTAGCAAGTTCAAGCGGCGCACCGGGCAGTGCAACACCAATTGCCAGTGTTTTGCCGCAACATCACAAAAGGCAAAGCCCGTGTTCAAGATTCCCCACATCATCGCCCATCGCGGAGCTTCGATTGAGGCCCCGGAAAATACCATTGCCGCATTCCGCGTCGCCGGTGCCCGCAATGCCAAATGGGTCGAGTGCGATGTGACACTGAGTGCCGATAATAAATGTGTCCTGATCCATGATGAGACACTTGAACGCACAACAAACGGCACGGGGCCAATTCACCAAAGCGATCTTGCCACTTTGCGCGGGCTCGATGCCGGTGCCTGGTTTTCAGACATATATAAGGGTGAACGTATTCCGACCCTGACCGATACACTTGAAACGCTGTATTTTATGGAAATGGGTGCGAACCTTGAAATCAAGCCATCGGGCTGCGATCCGGTACGTCTATGTCATGAAGTCATTGCCGAGTTAAACCGCGCCAAGGATCTTCCAATCCTGATTTCAAGTTTCGACGATATCGCTGTTGCCGAAATGCGCAAACATGCACCTAACATTCCATGTGGCTGGTTGATTGAAACGCTGCCTGATAACTGGAAAGCAGAATATGATCGCCTTGGTGCATCCGCCATTCATATAGACCACGCCGCGCTGACACCGGTAAGTGCCGCCCAGATTGTCAAAGCCGGAGTGCCGCTTGTTTGTTATACAATTAATGATGTTGATCGTGCGCGTGAACTGTTCGCATGGGGCGTTACATCCGTAATCACCGATGATCCGGCAAAACTGATCACGGCCATACCCCATCGACCATTGCCATCAACACGATAACATCGACACTTAAAAAGTCATGTCCCAAAGGACATGATCAACCACGAACCGGCATCTCGCCACCACACCAGATTTTGATGCACGGCTTTGCGGATATAAAATGATAAGGAAACGTTCCGATGACCATCGCCCCACAGGACGGGACACCGGCACCACCACCTATTGAGCCAAAAGCATCCCCGACACCGCTTTATCCAAATAACCGGGTACGGCGTCACCTAAGCGAACTGTTCCGGCTTGCCCTGCCCGTCACCATTGCACGGCTTGGCATGCTGATCATGTCGGTTGTCGACACCATCGTGGTTGGTAATTACGACAGCGCGGGACTGGCCTATCTTAATGTCGCCCATGCGCCGTTCACGACCTTGATGGTGACCGGGATCGGGCTCCTGACAGGGGTGATGATCCTGACGTCACATGCGGTCGGGCGCGACAACATGATCGAAGCCGGTCTGGTCTGGCGAAGTGCCATGCCTTATGCCGTGCTGATCGGTATTCTGTTTACGATCCTGACGTGGCAATCGCAGTGGCTGTTTATCGCGACCGGTCAGCCTGATGACATCGCACAGAATGCAGGCGAGTTGGCAATGATCCTGTCGATCGGAATGCCCGCGGCCATGATTTATATTACCTGCGCGTTTTTCCTTGAAGGCTTGCAGCGCCCGTTACCTGGCATGATGATGATGATTGGTGCAAATGCGATAAATCTGGTTTTGGATTACGGCTTGGTTTACGGGGCATTTGGCCTACCGGAACTGGGTGCTGAAGGTGCTGCATGGACATCAACCGTTATCCGCTGGTTCATGGCATTCAGTTTACTGGGTTATATTCTGTTGATGAAGAGCCATAGTCTTTATGGCATTCGCAATGGGTTTTCCGGCTGGTGGCGGGCATCGTACAAGGCACGCCATCTTGGGTATGCCGCCGGTGCCAGCCAGGGCATGGAAACAAGTGCGTTTGCCGCCATGCAGCTTTTTGCCGGAAGGTTGGGTGTTGTTGCGGCCGCAAGCTATGGCATTGCCATGACGATGCTGGCTTTGATGTTCATGGTTGCCCTTGGACTGGCATCGGCAACCTCTGTTCGGGTGGGCATTGCCTATGGCCGACGCGACAGACCTGATATGGCACTTGCTGGCTGGGTCGGACTTTTGACCACGATGGTGGTGATGTTTGTCCTAAGCGCGCCGCTTTATCTATTTCCTGATGCAGTTGCCCATCTGTTTACCAAAGATGGTGCGGTAATCGTGACGACCGTTTCGGTACTCGTTCTGATGCCGATTATCTTCCCAACCGACGGCGGGCAAAATGCGGCGATCAATGCATTGCGCGGTGCCGGGGACACATGGGCACCGACCATACTGCATCTGGTATCTTATCTGTGTATCATGATCCCGGTGGGATATTACCTGACATTCACGCAAGGCATGGGTGTGCCTGGCCTGTTTTGGGGCATTGTGATTGCAAGCCTTGTCGCTGTAAGCGGCCTTGCGATCCGGTTCAAGATTGTATCAAGCCGACCGATTGCCGCCCACACGCATTAATCAGCCCAAAAACAACAAAAGGTCCACCAGCACGATACTGGCGGACCTTTTTGCGTGTGAGACCTATTCTGTGCGATCAGGCACGTGCCGCATCGAATGAACGACGCGGCATCAGCAGATCACAAAATGGCAAGACAAGTGTGTCGAACGCAGATGCCGCCCGGGCGGCATCGACGCGAATGATGTGCTGTTCGATATCGCGCTGGGTGGCAAGATCACTAAGCGGGGCCAGTTCGGGCAGGGTATCAACCAATGCCGCATAAAATTCCGATTGATCTTCGCGCGCCGTCCCAGAAGCGAGATTGCCCAGATGGTTATAAAGCGCCATCGCCAAAAACCAGCGACAATAGGGCATCAGACCCTGCAAGATTTCTGCGCGTTGCTGTGGCTGAACATATTGCTGAAGGTCACTGTCGAGCCAAACGGCATTTTGCACCCCGGCAACAAAGGCATTTCGCAATGCGGGATGTTCATCATTAAAGAAGACAGTCGTTAGCCACGCCGAGACATCATCAAGGGCCTTACGGCGGGCATCAGGTGTGGCAGTGCCGGAAAAATCCAGCGCAGGCATTGGTGGTTGACCCGACATGGCAAGACTTGCCACAGCAGGATCAATCAGCGCATTGGACAGCCAAGCCTGATGCCAAATGCGCATCGGGCGGAAATAGGGCTCCTTTTCCGTCCCACCGGCCTCAATCCAGCTTTCAATCAGATGCGCACGGCCAAGTGCGATCCCCAACCGCAGGGCATCTTCAAACCCCATACCGTTTAAGAGGAACGGCTCGCCGAGCATATCTTCAAGCAGTGGCAAAGAGGCTGCGACGTGATCAGATCGAATCCCCGCACCAAGTGGCTGATAAAATCCTGATCCATCGCCATGTCCCAGAATGGCGCGAGCATGACTGGCAAAATTACCCCAGAAGACAAGCTTTACCGGTTCGGCGCGCTTGCGCCACAATGGGCGGGTCACATGCCAGTTTTCTGTTTCAAATTCAGCCAGTTTTGCTGTACCGACAAGCCGTGCAAGTGGCTTGGCCACCGCCAATTCAAGGTCATCGATCGCTCCAACCTGGCCAAGCGACAGGCGCCAACCTGGTTCTTCATGCGGATGACGATCAAGCCAAAGCATCGCAAATCCCGTGGCGCCCGCACGCTGAGCAGCCGGTACCACCAGATCAAAAAACAGCGAAAGCGGGGCAGGAATTTCCGGAACCGAATGATCAACCAAACCATCCCCGACAGCCCACGTTTTGATCATGACATCTTCAGCATCTGGCCGATCGTAAAAACGAGGCGGCAAGAAACCGGCATATTGGCCGTCGTTTTTGGATGCGTTGGTCATGGCAGCCTCGCAAACTGGAAAGATCATCCGCGCCGGGCACAGGATTGTGTGGCATGTGCGATCTGCTGATAAACAAGGATGCCAAAGGGGTCAATCATTGCCCGTTCATTGGTCATCCACGTCCAACGATGGTTACGCCCGTGTCAGTCCTGCATGCCCATAGCTTGCTTCGCGATAGACCGACGGCGGCATGCTGGCCAACCTTCTGAAATCACGTGAAAAATGCGCATTGTCGGTGAATCCGCACCAAAAGCCGATTTCACCAACGGATAATGTCGTCCCGCACAG
The DNA here is from genome assembly GCF_000421265.1 of Thalassospira lucentensis MCCC 1A00383 = DSM 14000. GTDB lineage: Bacteria > Pseudomonadota > Alphaproteobacteria > Rhodospirillales > Thalassospiraceae > Thalassospira > Thalassospira lucentensis. Next base: position 4,719 of record NZ_ATWN01000011.1, read on the forward strand.
AAGACGACATGCTTCGCGCACCCGAACAAGACGCAGCAAATCGGAAAAACGACTGTTGGCATATTGCAGGCGACGCTGCAGCGTCCGACCAGACGTATCAAGGGCAGCCGCCACATCGTCAATCGTCCAGCTTCGCCCGATGTCCTGCTCAAGAATGGTACAGAGCTGTTGAACAATGGGTCGCTGTGCAGAAATAGAAGGCGCCGTTCCGGGCATATTGGCCATAAACGGATAAGAGGAGGAAACCGGTTCGAAACTTTTCCAAGTAATGCGAAACCGCAAACCGCGCCCATTGAACTTAAATTTCTCACTCAGACGTCCGTTGCGCATGACCGACACAGCAGGCCCGTGACTTGGCAAAATCGTACTATCAATGAAATCGGCCCCGACGGCCTCAAGCAACCCAATCAAGAACCCGTGCAACAACAGGTTTTCAACCCGCGCCGGAGGCTGACCACGCACGACACCGCGATGAAAGGTCATGGACTTCCCCGTGACCTGATAGTCGCTTCGCGCGCGCGCGTGGGAATATCCTTCGAGCCGGCGCCAGCGATCTGCAATCATGCCCGGTGTTGCAACATGGCGCAGCATGGTCAGGATCGGCGCCTGTTCCTTGGCTGCAAGATGCCGCCCAAGACGCACAAGCACGGCCGGACCATTTGCCTCTTCGAGTGACAGCATGATACTGCGCAATTTGGCAGACGTAACTACCGTCCCTGCCGGCACAAGGTCATAACCGCGCGGCAACCACGCCAACTGGCGGATCAACGCAACGTGCAACCCGAATGAAACAAATTCCTGCATAAAACAGTACCAAAATTCAAAATGTGGCGTGATCATACAAACTAATCATATGGCTGTCAGGGTCAGATTGGAAATGTCACGAAGCTGTTACATTGCATGATTGCTGCGATTGCGAAATCAGCGTTATGGTTTTCACCAACCCAAGCAGCCATTGCCACACATTCCGGGGCATGTCAGTCTTGCGCTTTCCCAATCAAAATTGCTGGATAGCACGTGATCAAGGTTCTTTTTGTATGTACTGGCAACATCTGCCGTTCGCCCACCGCAGATGGCGTGTTTACGGACATGGTTGCAGCGGCCGGTCTGTCTGAGCAGGTTACTGTCGATAGCTGCGGGCTTTCGGCCTATCACGTTGGCGAATTGCCCGATACACGATCACACCAAATGGCTCAAAGCCGGGGATACGATCTTGGCCATATACGGTCGCGCAAAATCAAACCCGGCGACTACACAGAGTTTGACTATATTCTGGCCATGGATGATGGGCACCTGCGCAATATGCGCCGTCAGGCCCCTTCGGCAAGTCAGCAGAAACTAAAACTCTTTTTGGATTACCATCCGAAATTATCCGGTCAAAGTGTTCCCGACCCCTATTACGGTGGCCCGAACGGCTTCACTGATGTGTTTGATATGATCGAAGAAACATCCCGTCGCCTGTTGGCCCATATCCGCGATCAACACGGTATTTGATCCATGACTGATCCGATCTTGTCTCAACGGATCACAGATTTGACCGGGGCGAAAATCATTGCCCGATCACACCTGTCGGGCGGAGGTGTTGCCACCGTCATGCGGGTTGATCTGGATAACGGACAGTCACTGGTTATTAAGGCGGGTGCCGACGCCAATCTGGATATAGAAGCCGCAATGCTGCGGTATCTGACAGACCATTCCCCCATTCCATGCCCGAATGTGTTGTATGGCGATTCCAGTTGTCTGGTGATGGGTTTTATTGCCAACGATGGTCAGATGTCTGGATCAGTACAACGTGATTTGGCCAGACAGCTTGCCAAACAACATGCTGTCACAGCCGATCAATATGGATTGTCTTTTGACACATTGATTAGCGGACTGCATCAGCCAAGCACCCAGAGCAAAAGCTGGATCACGTTTTTTGGCGAACATCGACTTCGATATATGGCAACGGCTGCCCATCAGGAAGGCATTTTGCCCACACGTTTGGTAAACCGGATTGATAAGCTGATTGTAAAACTTGGCGATCTGATCGCGGATAAACCAGCAGCATCCTTGCTGCATGGTGACCTGTGGGGTGGAAACATCCTGTGTCAAGACGGAAAGATCGCAGGACTTATTGATCCGGCGATCTATTATGGCGACCGTGAAATCGAACTTGCCTTTGGCACATTGTTCGGGGATCTGACGCCGGAATTTTTCAAACAGTACGATGAGGTGAGCAAGATTGAACCGGGCTTCTTCGAAGAACGCCGGGATTTGTATAATCTCTATCCATTATTGGTTCATGTTCGTTTATTTGGTGGATCTTATGTCGATTCCGTTGACCAAACTCTTTCGCGATTTGGGGTATAAGCTGCCAAAATCCTTATTAAACACACACAATGACAAAAGAAGCAGGGACAAGAGAGTTGAGAATTTTTATCGGGGCGGTCGTAGCCCTTACAATGACAGCAAGCATCACCGCCATTGCCCATGAAGGTGCGACGGGCGTGGTCAAGGAACGCATGGACGGCATGAAGGCAATTGGTCAGCAGGTCAAGATCATGGTGCCAATGATGAAAGGTGCCTTACCCTATGACCCGTCGACTGTCGCGGAATCGGCAAGCATCATCGAATCCCATGCGGGTGAAACCTTTACCAAACTTTTCCCCGAAGGAAGTGACAAACATCCATCCGAAGCTCTGCCTGAAATCTGGGATGACTGGTCAAAATTCACAGGTTTGGCTTCGCAACTTGAAAGCAACGCCGCGGCACTCAAAACCGTTGCCGCGAATAATGGCTCGGAAGAAGACTTCAAAGGTGCGTTGGGCAACGTGCTTAAGACATGCAAATCCTGTCATAGCAATTTCCGCGAATAAGTCAGGCAGCCCTATAAATAGCGGGTTATCTAATCGATCTTGCAAAATTAAAGGCCGCAGCATGATGCTGCGGCCTTTGTCATTCACATCGATCTGATCAACCGATTATCGACCGATCATCGCAAAGAATTCACGGCGTGTGATTGGATCATCGCGAAATGCGCCAAGCATACGGCTGGTCACCATGGACACACCGGTTTGATGGACACCGCGTGTGCTCATGCATTGATGGTTGGCATCAATCACAACAGCCACACCAAGCGGGTCCAGTTCTTCCTGAATGGTGTTGGCAACCTGTGCGGTCATCTTTTCCTGAATCTGCAGGCGCTTGGAATACACTTCGACCACGCGGGCAAGTTTTGAGATTCCTACAACCCGTTTGCGCGGCAAATACGCAACATGGGCAACTCCAATGATCGGAACCATGTGGTGTTCACAATAGGATTCGACACGGATATCGCGCAGCACGACCATTTCGTCGTAGCCATCGGTTTCTTCAAAGGTACGGCGCAAGATTTCCGCCGGGTCCTGCTGATAACCGGCAAAAAACTCGCCATAGGAGCGCGCCACACGATCAGGTGTTCCAAGCAGACCTTCGCGCTCGGGATCATCACCTGCCCAACGAAGAAGGGTGCGAACGGCGTCTTCTGCTTCTTCGCGTGTCGGACGTTTTACCGAACTGTGTTCGCTGCACATACTAAATCCTTTTATCTTTTTGGTGGGGCTCCTGACCCGCATTTATATCAATTTACCGTATGTTGCCCATGGGGACTATCAAGTGAAAAGGCCGGAATCTGAATATCAAAATGATTCCCGTCCATATCTGTCATCTCGTAAGTCCCGACCATAAAGCCGCTCGGCGTGGCCAATGGCGCGCCACTTGTGTAATTAAAGCTCTCGCCCTCGGCCAACACCGGTTGCTCCCCGATGACGCCGGGGCCTTTGACTTCCTGAGTCTCCCCGCGTGAGTCAGTGATACGCCAGTAGCGGTTCAGCAACTGCACGGTTTTTGATCCCAGATTTTCAATCTCAATCCGATAGGCCCAGATATAACGATGGGTGTCCGGATCGGACTGGTCTTCAAGGAATACCGGCTGTACCGAAACCTTGATTTCGTTGGTCACGGTTGAATACATGCAATTCTCCAGGCCAATTTATTCCAGTCCATCTTCCTCAGCCAAGATCACTGTTGATGACGCATATGTAGACAGTTCAGAGCCACAGTGCCAGATACCTGACATAATTTGCTTACCTGTTTCGTACACAGACCAAAATAATGGCCCGAAACGAAACGGCCCGCACTGTTTTGTACGGGCCGAATTCCGAAAAGTTCAACACATACTGCCCGCCCCTAAACGGCCAAAGCGGCAAGCAAGTCTTCTTTAAGGTCGTCGACATCTTCTAGGCCGACCGAAAGGCGCAGCATGCCTTCGGTAATGCCCATGACCACCTTGTCCTCGGCCGGGACGCGCTGATGCGTTGTCGTCCAAGGATGGGTCGCAAGACTTTTAGCGTCTCCGAGGTTGTTGGAGATATCAATCAGCTTGAGGTTATCAAGCAGCGAAAACGCCGCCGCCTTGCCCCCTGCAAGTTCGACCGCAATAAGCCCGCCACCGCGACCTGACATTTGTTTCATCGCCAGCTCATGCTGTGGATGGCTTTTGAGTGCTGGATATATAACGCGCGACACACTCGGCTGTTCCGACAGGAATTCGGCCAATGCGGTTGCATTGCGAATATGTTGATCGACACGCAGGCTCAGCGTTTCAAGCCCCTTAAGCAGAACCCACGCATTGAACGGGCTCATGCTTGGACCGGTGTGGCGCAGGAATGTTGTCAAATGATCATCATGCCATTCTTTGTCGTTAAACAGAATGGCACCGCCAAGACACCGTCCCTGACCATCAATGTGTTTCGTTGCTGAATACACAACAATATCAGCACCAAGTTCCATCGGCTTTTGCAGGACCGGGGTAGCAAAAACGTTGTCGACAACAACCTTTGCCCCAGCCTTATGCGCCAGATCGGCAACGAAGGCGATATCAATGACTTCAAGTGTCGGATTGGATGGTGTTTCAAGGAACACGGCATCTGCTGGCTTGGACAATGCCTTTTCCCAAGCGGCATGGTCAGTGCCATCAACCAGTTCGGTTTCAACACCAAATCGCGGCAAAAGCGTTGTCAAAATGAACTCGCACGACCCAAACAGTGCGCGCGAACCAACCACGCGGCCACCGGCCTTGGTGCATGCGATCAACGCATTCCAAACCGCCGACATGCCCGATGCAGTTGCGCGGCAATATTTTGCCCCCTCAATCAGAGCAAGGCGTTCTTCGAACATCCCGACGGTCGGATTGGCGAAACGTGAATACACAAACCGTTCCGGTCCACTGCCATCAAAGGAGGCCTCAGCCTCGGCAGCACTTTCATAAACATATCCGGAATTCATGAAGATGGCCTCAGAGGTCTCGCAGAAACCACTTCGTTCGGTTCCACCCCGGACAGAACGGGTAGCTGCGCGCCAGTTATCTGAAGCCTTTTTTTCGGTCGTCATCGTCTTGCTCCTACATGCCCGGTCATATTGGTATGATCCGGACACAAAAAAACCCTGACCGGCATGAATGGGTCAGGGCCGAAGCCATGTATCCCCTCTTTAGCGATTTTTTACGTGGTCGCAAGCCGGTCGACAAATCCCACGAAGTGCGCAGACGATACGACCAGACTTTCGTAAGGTCAAGAACCTCTGACTGCTCAATTTTGCGCAGAGGCATGTCAGATAGCAAAGTAACCGGCTAACAAACGGTTCACGCAATGGTGAAAGCAGTTCAGAAGCCACGGACAAGATTTCGTTCTAATCTGCTGGAAATTAATGCAATCCTGTATTTGAGGTTTTGCGCCCCAGTTTATGCAAATGCGTGAAACGAATGACCAAGACCAGCTCAATGGCGTCTGATTTGACCGATAAAAAATCCACCCAAACCCCAGCCCCCCAATCTGGTGCAAAACCAATTTGGCGCAAACTATGGCCTGTTGCGGTCTTGCTTGCAGGATTGGTCTTTGCCTGGTCTGCTGGGGTTCTTGATTTTCTGTCATTTGATACTCTGCGCGAAAACCGCGATATTTTGCGTGACTTTGTCACCAGTAATCCAGTTTCAAGCGTCATAACGTTTATGGCTATTTATGCTGTTTCGGTCGCACTTTCCTTGCCAATCGGATCTCTTTTGACGATTGCGGGCGGCTTTATGTTTGGTGTCTGGCTTGGCACCGCCTATGTCGTGATCGCAGCAACCCTTGGCGCGGTCATTGTTTATCTTGCGGCACGCTATGCGCTTTATGATCTGATGCATGCCAAGGCAGGCAACGCCATCCGCAAGATGGAAAAGGGCTTTGCCGAAGATGCCTTAAGCTATCTTATGGTCCTGCGTCTAATCCCGATCTTCCCGTTCTGGCTGGTGAACCTCGTTCCGGCCCTTTTGGGCGTCAAAATACGATCCTTTGTGCTCGGTACGATCGTTGGCATCATTCCCGGCACATTTGTTTATGTGTCAATCGGTGATGGGTTGGGTGCACTGTTTGATCAGGGCAAAACACCCGATCTGGGTGTTATCTTCGAACCCCGAATTCTAACCCCAATCATTGGCCTTGCCGTTTTGGCAATGTTGCCCGTTGCCTATAAAAAACTCCGAAAAAACAAGAACAGGGTCCCATCCAATGAGTGATGTCATCAAAACCGATATCTGTGTCATTGGGGCAGGGTCTGGCGGGCTTTCAGTTGCCGCCGGTGCCGTGCAAATGGGAGCAGGTGTCGTCCTTATTGAAAAGAGCAAAATGGGCGGCGATTGCCTCAATACCGGGTGTATTCCGTCAAAGGCGCTGCTGGCAGCCGGTCACGCTGCACATAATGTCAGAACCGCATCGCGATTTGGCGTTTCGACCGGACCAGTCGACGTTGATTTCGCCAGGGCAATGGATCATGTGCACAGCGTGATCGCCGGAATTGCTCCGCATGATTCGGTTGCACGGTTCGAAGAACTTGGATGCACCGTCATTCAGGGCGAAGCAAAATTCACCTCCCCACGTGAACTCGTTGCCGATGGCAAAACCATTCAAGCCAAGCGATTTGTCATTGCCACAGGATCACGTGCGGCCATTCCGCCAATCGACGGATTGGAAAACGTTTCCTACCTTACCAATGAAACCATCTTTGAGACCAAAACATGCCCGGATCATTTGATCATCATCGGTGGTGGCCCCATCGGTCTTGAAATGGCGCAGGCCCATCGGCAACTGGGCGCAAAGGTCACCATCATTGAGATGATGACGATCCTGCCCAAAGACGATCATGATATGGTTGATGTGGTCCGTACCGAGATTGAAGCATCGGGGATCAGCCTTTACGAAAACGCCAAAACCCGGCAGGTCGAATTGAACGGCGATCAAATCCGTGTCGTGATCGAACAAAACGGTGCCAATATCACCATCGAAGGCAGCCACCTGTTACTGGCAACAGGACGTGCGCCAAACGTTGAGAACCTTGGCCTTGATGATGCCGGCGTTGCTTTTGACCAACGGGGTATTGAGGTTGATGCGCGCTTACGCACAACAAACCGGAAAATATTTGCTATCGGCGATGTTACAGGCGGACTGCAATTTACCCATATGGCGGGATATGACGCTGGCATTGTCATTCGCAATGCCCTCTTCCGTTTACCCGCAAAGGTTAACCACAGTGCGGTGCCGTGGGTGACTTATACCAGCCCGGAACTTGCCCAAGTGGGTCTGAATGAAACAGCTGCACGTGAAAAATTTGGCGATAACATTCGGGTTGTAACTTGGGACTACGCAGAAAATGACCGCGCGCGGGCCGAAGATGCGACAATCGGCTTTATCAAAGTCATCACCACCCCGAAGGGTCGCATTCTTGGGGCTGGCATTGTCGGGCGTCAGGCCGGGGAATTGATTGGCATCTGGACGTTGGCGATTTCACAAAAAATGAAAATAGGTGCAATGGCTGGCGTTATTGCCCCTTACCCAACCCTTGGCGAGCTTTCAAAACGTGTTGCCGGTGCTTGGTATACGCCCAGCCTGTTTAGCGACAGAACGCGCAAGATTGTTCGGCTCCTGTTGAAGCTTGGATAAAGCACTGTTTGTCTCCAGGTTTCTGTATCTCTGTACATTTTTGATCGTCTCTGGCTAACATTCCCTATGGAAAGACCGCATCTTAAACTGCCCCCATGGGCCAAATCGCTGTCGGCACGCTTGCTCGTGCTGACGGTCAGTTTTGTGATGCTCGCAGAAGTCTTCGTTTTTGCCCCGTCGGTTGCACGTTTTCGCATCGACTGGCTAGAAGCCCATCTTGATTCCGCGTATCTGGCCGCCCTTGCGCTGGAGGCAACCCCCGATCAAATGATCCCCGATGATCTGGAAAAAGAACTGCTGTCCAATGCCGGGATCGAAGCCGTCATCCTGCGGCGCGAAGATCGTAAATTGCTGCTGCAGCGTGACGACATGCCCGCAAAGATCGACAAGGATGTCGATTTGACCAGCTTTTCCATTCCGATGGCCTTGCTCGAAGGGTTTTCCACCCTGACCCAAACCGGTAACCGGATGCTGCGTGTTATCGGCATGCCGTCCATGGCCCCGACTTTCGAAATCGAGATCCTGGTTCATGAGAAAACCCTGACTGAGGCAATGCGCGATTTTGGCTGGCGGGTCATGGGATTGTCTTTGATGATTTCGTTCTTTACCGCCGGGCTGGTTTATTTTGCGCTTAATCGCATGATGGTCCTGCCAATGCGAACATTAACCCGCGACATGATCCGTTTTCGTGAAACGCCGCAGGACAAAAATGCTGTTATCGATCCGGGTCATCGGGATGACGAAATCGGTGTCGCCCGTCAGGAACTGGCAAGTATGCAGCAAGACCTGCAAGCCATGCTTAATCAACGAAGAAGACTCGCAGCACTCGGCACGGCGGCCACAAAGATCAGCCATGATCTGCGTAACGCATTGGCCACATCCATGTTGATGACCGAACAGCTCGCCAAAAGTCAGGATGACGAAGTCCGCGCGGTTGTGCCACGCTTGTTGTCATCGATGGAAAGGGCGGTCTACATCAGCGAACAGACATTGTCCTTTGCGCGTGAAACTCCGCCACCGCGTGATTTGGTGAAATTCACACTTGTCGAACTGATCGAAGAAATCCGCGATCAGATTTTGCTGCAAAAATCCGACCCACTTTTGGACGGCGCAGCCGAGAGTGAAACGAAACTGTCGCTGCCGTGCACGGCACAGATCGAAATTGATCTGCCCAATGATGTCATGCTTGAAGCAGATTATGACATGCTGTTTCGCGCCTTTAGCAATCTGATGCGCAACCCGCTAGAAGCTGGAGCCAACACTGTATGGGTGTCGGTCCAAAAGGTACACGGTAACAGTCAATCCATCCAAGACGGCCATTTCATTGAGGTTTTGATCTCTGATAACGGACCTGGATTGGCCGAGAAGGCGATCAAGAACCTGTTCATCCCGTTTGCAGCCAGCGGTCGCCAAGGGGGCACTGGACTTGGTCTTGCCATCGCACGGGAATTGATCGCTGTTCACAACGGCGATCTTCGTCTTGCGGCAACAGGACCAGATGGCGCGATATTCTGTGTGAAACTGCCGGTTTCTTCCTGATTTTTGTGGTGCAGCCAATCGTACCACACAGGATTAATAGCTTTAAACTATCATAATTTAAATAATATTCGATTTTACCTTTTGTGACTGATTTGGCACCTTGGTTTTAAGGCGATGCCGGGCCAAAATCCCGATCCCCGATCCGCTCCTGACCCGAGGTCCGGTATCGCCTGACTTACTTTCCCTCAGCCATACCACCCAACGAAATCATCCCCGCACGCCATCAGACCGGACGCACAAACGAACGTCGAATATCGTCGATTACGGGTCGTAAAAAACACCCATCCGCATGATCATTGATCAGTCCCATGGCTTGCATGAAGGCAAAGACGGTGGTTGGACCAACAAATTTCCATCCGCGCTTTTTTAAATCCTTGGACAAGGCAATGGATGTTGGGGACGTCGACATCGTTTGTGGAATGGCAACCTCATCAGCGTCTGGTTCAAATCGCCAGAAATAGGCTGCCAGTGATCCTTCGCGTTCGATCATTTCACAGGCGCGTTTGGCATTATTGATGGCCGCTTCGATCTTGCCGCGATGTCGAATGATACCTGCATCTTGCAACAATCGTTCGACATCTTTGTCATCAAACGCTGCAAGCTTGTGAAAATCAAAACCCTCAAACGCCGCGCGAAAGTTCTCACGTTTGGTCAGGATCGTGCGCCAGCTTAATCCCGACTGAAATCCTTCCAGACAGATTTTCTCAAACAGCCGCCGGTCATCGGTTACCGGAAAGCCCCATTCCGTGTCGTGATAAGCGTTGAATTCCGGCGCAGAATCGCACCATGCACAACGGCACTTTCCGTCCGCACCGATTGTTGTTTTGCTCATGACTCACCCCATCAGAAAGTTAAGGCGTTCATCTGCCCGCGCCGGTGTGATCTCAAGAATTTCCGCCGTTACAATCCCTTCAACAACAAACGGATCATTCTTGACGCGGGCTTCAAGCGCATCGCGCGCTATAGCATGTGCAAGGATCGCACCGCCCATATTGGGCTGCAAACTTCCCACCATAAGAAACACCCCGTCATCAAACCCCTGCTTGATCCAGGCCTTATGCCCATCCATGAATTCGGGCGCCCTTGCACGGTGCTCCGCAAACCTCAAAAAGACAGTGAACATGGTTTTCTCCCTGTTTTAATCATTAATATCAACGGAATGAGGGTGTGGTGTACAGTTAGGTCAGTACTTTCCAATCGACGCTATCTGTTCATCAAGCCAGAGACACATCAGCTCCACTTCGCTGCGCAAGAAGGCATCATCGTTAAAGGCATTGGCGAGGGTTGCCACACCCTGACTGCGACCAAGAATGTGCATCGCAAGAAAATCTGACCTTCCAGCAAATCCCAGCCGCTCGAATTGCCGACTGAGCCAGCTTCGAAACAGGGTAAAGAGCGATGCGGCATCGCTTTGTGCAGCATGGTTCAGTTTCGCCAGCTCTGATGACAGCGTTCCAACCGGACACCCGAATTTTCGGATTTTCTCGCCGTTGACGATCAGGATGTGGATGAAACTACGGATGCGGTCCGCCGGGTCACCACCCTCAATCTCCCAACGATCAAGCATCTGTTCGGTATTGGCCAAACGATGGTTGATAACGCCATCAAGGATGTCGTCCTTGGTTTTGAAATGGTGGTAAAAATTTCCCCGCGAGATACCGACAGCCAATGCAATATCGGCAAACGAAGTCGCCTCAAACCCCTGTTGATAAAACAGAATATCCGCTGTTTCGATGATCCGGTCCCGGGTCGCGATAGCCATTCGAAAATTCCTAACCAACTCATACCTGCAATGAGTGCCTGATGCCCTTAACTCACAGTCACCAGCATTACCCGCCTAGGACAATCGCCCTAAACGCAAAATTAGGTCAAATGTCCTAATTTGTCAATTCCACATAATGAAAGCCTCGTCAGGTAAACTATCTGACGAGGCTTTTGATTAATAAAGACATGATATTTTAAGCTGAAACGGTCCTAATCCCGCCAGAAAGCCGGGAACAGCAGCACGAGAACGGTAAAGACTTCCAATCGCCCGATCAGCATCCCGATCGACATCAACCATTTCGCACCATCGGGCAATGTCGCGAAGTTTCCTGACGGCCCAACAATCGGACCAAGCCCCGGCCCCACATTGGCAATCGCGGTCCCGGCACTGGAAACAGCCGTGATGAAATCAAGCCCCATTGCACCAAGGCCCGCTGCCAACACGATAAAGCAGAAAACAAACAGAAAGAAGAAGCTCAGGACAGATTCAGTAACGTCTTCGGACAGCGGTTTACGGTTATAATAGGCAATGAAAACGCCATGCGGACGTAGCATGTGTGACAGCTGAATTTTTGCGATTTCATACAAAACCTGCAGGCGGAAAATCTTCACCCCGCATGTGGTCGATCCGGCACAGCCACCGATAAACATCACAAAGAAAAATACCGTGACAGCAAACGGGCCCCAAAGTCCGTAATCGGTCGTCGCATAGCCCGTTCCGGTCATGACTGACACAATGTTGAACGACGTATAGCGCAACGCGGTCAGGAATGGCACGGCATTGGTTTCCGAATGCCAAAAGGCTAGACCGAGAATGATCGAAGACGCGATGGTGATGAACCAGCGTACCTGACTATCACGAAACAGCGCTCTGCCGCGGCCGCGCAACATCTGAAGATACAAAATGAATGGCAACGCCCCCGTCGCCATGCCAAGGGTGATGATGACATCAATCGCGGCACTATCGAAATGCCCAACCGATGCATCCTTGGTCGAAAACCCGCCAGTGGCAATCGTCGTCATCGCATGGGCAATCGCATCAAATTGCGACATCCCCGCCCACCAAAGCATGATGGCCCAAAGCGCGGTAAAGCTAAGGTATAGAACCGCAATACCCATGGCAATCTGGGTTGCACGCGGAAAGGCCTTATCGGATTTGTCGGAGTTTTCCATGCGGAAAAGCTGCATACCACCAACACGCAGCATCGGCATAACGGCAATCGCCATCACAATGATCCCGATCCCGCCAAGCCATTGCAAAAGCGCACGCCACAATAAAATCCCCTGCGGGGCAGTATCAAGACCGACAATCACCGTCGATCCCGTGGTTGAAATGCCTGACATCGCTTCAAAAAATGCATCGGTGTAGGACATATCAAGATCAGAAAAGGCAAACGGCAAGGCCGATGCCGCCGTGAGAACCAGCCAACTTAACGTCGTCAGGATAAAGGCCTGACGCGAGTTGATTTTAAGGTTCTCCATCCGGTTCATCATGATCAGCGCGCCGCCCACAAACAGCGATACAAAGGATGCTGCCGAAAACACGAGCCAGTCCGACTGACCATAATAAAGGTCAACCAGTGCCGGAACGAACATGCCCACTGCCAGCGTACAAAGCAGAATGCCGATGATGAAAAGAATGGGACGGAAATCGATCAATGAAACGCCTCTTGGCATGTTTACCGCGCTGTTCTACCGCATGGGCAGGACAGCCTGATGTCTTTGCTGTTGTATCTTGCCAGAGCACTGCATACCCGAAATTGCGGCTGTGATGTACCCTCTTCGTCACATGCTGCGGAATTCTTGGCACATGCGGGAAGAAAGTCCAGACCTTTTCAGTCATGTCTTTTGGGTCTGGCAGCACGACCATGCGTGGAAAACAGCCGTTTCTGGTTTGGCTTCACGTCTGATCACCGTTGTACTGACGATTGCCCGATCAGGCATCCGGCAGGCGAAGACTATTGTCCGCATCATGACAGCAAAGCCATTATTTTCCGATACTGATCGCATTAGACGCATATCATTTAAAATCAAGAGGATCTGAGCCCAATTGACTGACTGGGTAGTTTTTCGCATCCCCATGTTCCACCCCAACGACAATCGAGAAGCCAAACAAATTCGGACGATGCAATCGTGTTTAATTTGCCCTACATTACAAACGTCAAATTTGCCGCAGAGAACAAATTAACGGCGGCACAAGCCATTGCTTTCTTTGGGGGCTTTCCATTTTGGGAAAGAAATTATACTTCGCAATTGTCCTGTGTCTCCTGCTGGCGACCGGTTTTCTGACGACAAGTTTTGTCAGTTTCCATGTTGCGCGAGAATCTGTTGAAGAACAGATTTCCGAAACCACATTGCCCCTTACCAGCGACAACATTTATTCCGAAATACAGCGCGATCTTCTGCAGCCGATTTTCATTTCATCGCTGATGGCGCATGACACATTTGTCCGCGACTGGGCGTTGGCTGGTGAACAGGATAGCGATAAGATCATCAAGTATCTGGGTGAAATCCAAAACCGCTACGATACGATTACGTCGTATTTCATCTCCGAAAAAACCCGCAATTATTACCACCCGAGCGGGGTCATCAAAAAAATCAGTGAAGAAGACCCAGCTGACGTTTGGTATTTTCAGGCGCGCGACGACATCAAACCCTATGAAGTCAATATCGACAGCGATACCGTCGACCGGTCCCGCTTGACCATTTTCGTCAACTATCAGGTACGTGATTACGATGGGAATGTCATCGGCGTCACTGGCGTCGGATTGTCGCTGACAGCGGTCACAAACCTGATTGAAACCTATCAAAAGCGATATGGTCGCACGATCTATTTCGTCGACCGCGAAGGCAAAGTGACCCTTAACGGAAGTGGTTTTGGAACTGCGAATTCACTCCATGAACGTCGCGGCATGCGCTATCACGCGACCCAAATCTTGACCGCACCCGGGTCGTCGATTTCATATGAGGAAGACGGCGCAACTTACTTTGTCAACAGCCGCCTGGTCCCTGAATTTGGCTGGCTTCTGATCGTTGAACAAACCGATTTTGTCGCGAATGAGCGTATCCAGAACACGCTGCTGATCAATATTGCCATTTCACTTCTAATTACAGTTATCGTCGGACTCGCCGCCTATCTGACAATTCGAAATTATCAGAACCGCCTCGAAGAACTGGCATCACGCGACAAACTGACAGGCAGTTATAACCGGCAAGTGTTTGACATGCTTTTTGACACCACCCGGAAAAACTGCAAACGCCAGACAAAACCGCTGTCGGTGATGACTTTCGATCTTGATGACTTCAAGGGCATCAATGATGCTTATGGCCATCCGGGCGGGGATGCGGTCCTGCGTGAGGTCCTGACCAATATCCGGACCGCCGTGCGGGAGTCTGATATTGTTTGTCGCTGGGGTGGTGACGAGTTTGTTATTTTGTTCCCGGAGATGGATCGACAGGACGCGCTGACTAAGGCACGCGATCTGGCCGATCACGTCCGCAATTCACCCATACGGTTTGGTCGTGAAGAAATCACCATAACCATCAGTGCCGGTGTCACCGAATATCGTGACGGCGAAGACATCGATACCTTGATGATGCGGGTCGACAATGCGCTTTACACGGCCAAGGCGACTGGCCCGGATCATATTTCACTGGCATGATTTGACCGGTCCGCCCGATTATCGAAATCGATACAAAAAAACGGCCCCGATATTTCGGGGCCGTTTTGCATTCTCGTCCAAACCAGTTGGCTTAGTCCGCGATCGATGCTTCTGCGATCTGAACTGCGTTCAAAGCCGCACCTTTGAGCAACTGATCACCGGCAACAAAAAGTTCCAGACCATGATCGCCAAAGATCAGGTTCGTACGGATACGACCCACCTCGACGTCATACTGTTCTGTCGCGGTCAACGGCATCGGGTATTTGTTGTTGGCCGGATCATCAACAAGCTTCACACCCTTGGCTTTCGCCAGCACTTCACGCGCCGCATCCGGGGTGACAACCTTTTCGGTTTCAATCACGATGGACTCGGAATGGGTACGCTCGGTCGGGATACGCACCGCCGTGCATGAAATCGGCAGATCAGGTGTGCCAAAGATTTTCCGGGTTTCCCAGGTTACCTTCATTTCTTCACGGGTGTAGCCATTTTCCTGGAAGGTATCGATGTGCGGAATGACGTTGAACGCCAGCGGCGAAGAAAACACCTCAGCGGGGATCGGCTTACCTGCCAAACCGGCAGCAAGCCCTTCACGCAGCTCGTTCATACCCGGTTGCCCGGACCCCGAAGCGGCCTGATAGGTTGAAACGATGACTTTCTTCAAGCCAAACGCCTGATGCAGCGGCCAAAGCGCCACGGCAGCAATCGCCGTGGTGCAATTTGGGTTCGCAATCAGCTTTGCGGTTTTGGCCAGATGGCCATTGATTTCAGGCACGATCAGCGGAACATCGTCATTCAAACGGAATGCCGAGGAGTTATCAATTACCAACGCACCTTCGGCAATCTTCGGCCCATATTCCTTGGCAAAATCACCCGACACAGCGAGGAAGACAATGTCACACTGTTTGGCTTCTTCGACAGAAAACAGCGCGACGGTTTTAGTGCCGAACTTAGTCTCCACGGTCTTGCCTGCGGAACGCTCGGACGCGAACAGGGTGAGTTCACCTACAGGGAAGTTACGATCAAACATAACGTTGATCAGCTCGACGCCAACCGCACCGGTTGCGCCGATTACACCGACATGGAGATTTTCGGCACTCATAATAATTGTCTAACCTCGTATAAAAATTGCTGTCATATTCGACCACCGCGATCCATCGCGGGCCGCGCATTATAGGGATTTATCAAGCGAAGGCAAATCTACCTTGCCGCATCGCACATATGCTGCGGGGATGTCTGGTATAGAACGTGATGCTGATCGGATTGTTCCACGACATATTTAAGGTCAGACGGCGAAAACCGCCGGTTAAAACCTAGTCGCGCCAGAAGGACGGCATCAAGAGCACCAGCAGGGTTTCAAATTCCAGCCGACCAAGGATCATCGCAACATCAAGAATCCATTTAGCCGAATCGGGCAGTGCCTGGAAGTTACCAGCCGGTCCGATAATATTGCCAAGTCCCGGGCCAACGTTGGCAAGTGCTGTTGCCGCCGCACTCATCGACGTGATCAGATCAAGTCCGGTTAACCCAAGTGCGACCGTTACCACCATATAGCTCAACGCCAAAAGACAGACATAGACCGTCACGGCATTGAAAATATCCGAGGTGATCTCGTGGCGATCAATACGACTGACCACGACTGCTGACGGGCTGCGCAACCGCATGAAATGCGCCTGAAGCCCGGTGAAAATCACATACAGACGGAACATCTTGAACCCGCCCGCTGTCGACCCCGAACACCCGCCAATAAAAGTTGCAAAGAAAAACAGCATCACCGCTGCCGGCCCCCACAACAGATAATCACCCGACGCAAACCCCGTCGTTGTAATCACCGACACAAGGTTAAAGGCCGCCATGGTCAGTGACCGGAAAATGCTGTCATCTGAAATCTGCGCCAGTCGGAACGTCAAAAGCAGGGTAAAAACCGTGATGATCAGGCCGAACAGCTTAATCTGCTGATTGCCAATGATTGCGCCTATTTTGCGTTTACGGATCAAAACCGCATAGGCGGTAAAGGGCAAGGCCCCCGCACACATGAAAACAACCCCGACCCAATGCAGGGCCAGGTTGGAATCGAACTTTGCAAAAGACATATCCGACGTCGAATAGCCCCCCGTCGCAAGGGTCGTCATGCCGTGGTTGATGGCATCGAACCATGTCATGCCAAAGAACCGGTAAAGCAACATGCAGATGACGCTCAACGAGACATAAATCAGCACAATCTGCATGCACATGTCGCGTATGCGCGGGCTGAGTTTTTCTGAACGGTCCGAACTTTCCATCTGGAAAAGCTGCATCCCGCCAACACGCATCATCGGCAAAAGCGCTAATGCGGTAACAATGATCCCGATCCCGCCAAGCCATTGCATGATCGAACGCCACACCAGCAAACCCGGCGGCATTTGATCAAGGCCAGACAGAACCGTCGATCCGGTTGTTGTCAGACCGGAAACCGTTTCAAACACCGCGTCACAAAAGCTGATATCAAGCGATGAATACCACAGTGGCAATGCCCCGGTCAGGCTGACCGCAATCCATGACACGACAGTCAGGACATAGCCCTGGCGTGATGTCACGCGTGGCCCGATATCGGATCGACAGGCAAGGCACGCCATTCCGCCCAAGCCGATGGTGGTCATCGAGGCTTGCGCAAAAATTCTCCAGTCGGGATTTCCGTAATACAAATCCACGGCCGCCGGCACCAGCATCGAAACACCGATGATAATGACCATGACCCCGACGACGAAAAAGATAGGTTGCAGACGAAACAAAGCCGCTTCCCTGACAGCTGGACCAAAATCCGCTTGTAGCGCCAAACGTCCGTAAATGCATCCGGTTATTGGATAAGCCCTGACGGAATGACATCCCCTCAGTCCATCAAGGTCATTATTTCGCCGTTGTTTTTAGATGTTCTGTTGGTCTGTCTGATGTGCCATCCTTGCGATACTTGGGGTCTGACCCAACTGCCAACATACCGAGGTTTGCTTGAAACGCTTTTCCCACCTGATTGTCTTGATTGCCGTACCCGCATTATTTGCACTTGCAGTTTACCTGCAGGATAAACCGGTTAACGCTGCCGGGGACAAAATTGCAAAGACCGGCGAGATGGCACTAAAGGCCGAAGGCCGGGACATACAGGTGATTGATGGCGATACGATCATGATCAATGGCAAGGTTGTCGACATCGCAGGAATGGATGCTCCTGAACTCGGCCAACAGTGCCGTCATAATGGCACCTTCCAGGATTGTGGTATGTCATCGGCCATGCAATTGCGCAAATATTTCGCCATGGCCCCCTTCACCGTCCAATGCTGGCCCGGTGACCCGGAACGTTCAGAAAAAGAAGGCGACTTCCCGATTGTTGAATGTGGCATTGGCGAACGGGACGTGGCTGCGGCCATGATTACCGACGGCGAAGCCTTGCCAATACCGGGCTATTCACACCGCTATGACAGCCTATCGACCGAAGCCGACAATGCCAAAATCGGCCTCCATGGCGACGATATGATCGCCCCGATAGACTGGCGGGACGGCAAACGCCTTGATGGTGAAAATGGCCACTGCCTTTATCGGACTGAGGGGGCAAACAATTATATCGGGCCCCTTGATCCCCGTTTCGCCGATAGCACCGCCAAAGAAGACAGCATCAAGATTTGCAGCGATGAAGAAGCGCGCGACAAAAACCTCGTCTATCTGGCACCTGCACCATAAGCCGCATCTTGTCCTGACGGGCCAATACCAGTGCACAGTCTTCAAGTGTACTCTTTCAAATTTTTCCGGAAATTTGAATCCCTCTGCATCCTTCTGCTGGGGCTTGCGTCTTCCTA
Organism: Thalassospira lucentensis MCCC 1A00383 = DSM 14000; assembly: GCF_000421265.1. GTDB lineage: Bacteria > Pseudomonadota > Alphaproteobacteria > Rhodospirillales > Thalassospiraceae > Thalassospira > Thalassospira lucentensis. Next base: position 23,505 of record NZ_ATWN01000011.1, read on the forward strand.
GATATTACATCGATGTCACAGGAGACACACAATGCGCCTGCAACTTGCCCTGAACGTTCAAAACCTTGATCGCGCAATTGCGTTTTATAGCGATATGTTCGCAACCTCGGTCCACAAACAACGTGACGGCTATGCTAATTTTGAAATTACTCATCCGCCGCTAAAACTTGTTTTGTTTGAAAACGCCAACGCACCAGAGAACCTCAACCACATTGGGGTTGAATGCGAAACTGTCGACGAATTTTCTCAAACCGCAACGCGTCTCACCAACAGTGATCTTGCAACAAGTGAGGTTACTCAAACCGGGTGTTGCCACGCCAAACAAGACAAGTTCTGGACGACGGAACCAGACGGACTGTCATGGGAATGGTATCGTATCCTTGATGATGATCCCAAAGACGGAACACAGAATACAAATTCGTCGATGGTCGGTTGTTGTGACCAACAACCAAAGAAGGCGTCAAACCCCAATCAGGTATGTTGTGCGTAAAGACCAATGAAATTCGCATCCTCACACCATAGTTCCGCTGACTGGCAGGCCCTTCAAAAGGGCCTGCACCGGTTTGTCCAAACCCGTGTCCCTGTCAATGAGGTAGAGGATGTCGTTTCCGACATCCTAGAAGCGATCATCCGCACCCAGTCAACGCTTAGTACTGCAAGTAATCCGTCAGCTTGGGTCTACGCTGTCGCGCGCAGTAAAATCGTTGATTTTTATCGCCGACAAAGTCGCAAACGCTCCACAACCAACAATCTTCAAAGTGATCCAACATGGTATGGACACGCTGAAATGATCCCGGTCGATACACAGCCTGATGAAGCCGATCTAAGCGCATGCCTGTCAGATATTATTTCGGGCATGGACGATGACGACCAAAATATTCTGACCGAGATTGACCTGAAACGAACCCGTCAAACAGAGTTTTCCGCACGTCATGCAATCAGATTGCCTACGGTTAAGTCACGCGTTCAACGTGCCCGCAAACGTTTGCGAAACCGTCTGATAGCATGCTGTCCCGATGGCACGTCAGATGGCTGTGGCAACACATGCCAAAGCAATACGACCTGCGCGACAAACTAATACAGAAAGTGACGGTGGAAAGCTTGGAGCGGGTGAAGGGAATCGAACCCTCGTATGCAGCTTGGGAAGCTGCCGTTCTACCATTGAACTACACCCGCTTGAGCGGGGCGTTTTATAGCCGTCTTTGTCGGGCGATGCAAGAACATCGCCCCCCGCCCAATCAATTAATTTACGGGGCTTGGCGCCATGATTACCCTTCAGGCATCATTCGCCAGATCGCACCTGTATGATCGTCCGAGATCAGGATCGATCCATCCACATAATGCTTCACATCCACCGGACGGCCGACAACTTCACCGTTGCTGCGTAAGAACCCACTTAAGAACGGATTCTCGACGCTTGGTTTGCCATTGCGAAACTCAACCCGAACGACCTTATACCCATCTGGAATGGTCCGGTTCCACGAACCATGCAGCGCCACAAGCGCATCTCCATCGTCAAACGCAAAACCAAGTGGCGCGTTATGGGCGTTAAAGGTAAATGCCGGGAAGGTAACCTCGTGCGGCACCGCCTCATCGTCAAATTGCGGGCTTCTTGTGTCACTGCCCGCATACCATGGATATCCAAAGAACTCCCCTGGCCCTGTAGCATGATTAAGCTCTTCTCGCGGGATGTCGTCCCCTAGCCGATCCCCACCATTATCGGTGAACCAAAGGTCACCTGTATCGGGATGGAACGTCAAACCAACCGAATTTCGAATGCCGCTTGCATAAACTTGCGGTGCACCACCATTCACCGGAATGGAAATAATTGTGCCTTCAAGGCCACTGACCTTGCAGATATTACACGGCGCGCCAACTGCAACAAACAAACGATCCCCATCAGGTGACAGTGCGGCATAACGCCAACCGTGATGGCTTTTATCCGGAAGATTGGTAAATAAAAGACGCGGACGACTAAGCTTTGTGCCATCAAACCCACTGAGGTCATAAGACACAATCCGGTGCTGATCGGCTACAAACAGGGTACCTGGCCGATAGGCAATGCCGTTGGCCTGTTTGAAATCATCCGCAATCAGATTGACCTCTTCACCAATCCCATCCTCATCTGCATCGCGCACGAAATACAGGTTGGAACCACGGGTGCCGACAAAAACACCCCCCAGTTCCGGTGCCACGGCCATTGTGCGCGCGTTACGTACTTCGGCAAACACCGACAATCGATATCCGGCCTCACCGGACAAAAGTGACTGTGTCCGGGTAACCCGTTCCGATACCTGCTGTGCGGATGATCCGATGGTTGTAAGTCCCGCGATACCGAAGACCAGAACGCCAAAACACAAACGCCCGGCCCACCGGGCCGCAAGACGGGCATGACGATGGAAGACCGGGCGTAATTCTGTGCGCATCCTGTATTCTCCTTGTCTGGGCCAACCAGCTACAAGGTAATACGGATACCTTTCAAAAGCCGATTAGCGGGCGCGTTCGGAAATCGGGGCGTTAACCGACAATTCCATATCCCACGGGAAGTAAATCCACGTATCCTGGGATACTTCCGTCACAAAGCTGTCGACGACTTCACGGCCAAGCGGCTTGGCATAAACAGTTGCGAAATGCGCTTTGGGCAGTTTTTCGCGAACAGCTTTGGCGGTTTTGCCGGTATCGACAAGATCATCAATGATCAGCATATCGGTACCGTCACCGTCGATGCCCTTAAGCCATTCCAGATCACCGCGGCTCTTGTCAGAGTAACTGCGAATACAAACGGTATCAATCAAGCGAATATCAAGTTCGCGTGCAATGATTGCAGCGGGCACCAGACCACCACGAGTAATCGCAATAATGCCCTTGTACGGGCCCTGTTCCAAAAGACGCCACGCCAAGGCACGTGCGTCTCTATGCATCTGTTCCCAGGAAACCGGGAAACCTTTGTTATAAGCTTCGCTCACAAGAATTCTCCTGCGCCAGATCTGTTGGCCAAAACGGGTTTATTCAGATCGTAATCGATGACACACCATTAAGGTCTGCTATCTACAAAATTAAGGCGCTTACCTACGCCTAGTCTGCGTCTATGGCAAGTTTTCGCTGTTTGCTTCATCCGGCACAAGGCCAACAAACATGCATTGTCGCAATTAATTTGCGCCGGGGGCATTCTTTCTCGCCTGCAATAACGTGGAAAAATCTGCTGACAGCTTTTCAACTGGCGTAGACCAATCTGCGGGCTTTTGTTGGCGGTAAATGCGCATGGACGGGTACCAAGGGCTATCAGCGCGATCAACCAACCAACGCCAATCCGTTGTGTAAAGTTGCAGCATCCAGACCGGAATTCCCATTGCGCCCGCCAAGTGGGCCGGTGCACTGTCGATACTGATGATCAGGTCCATCGCCTGCATCAAGGCAGCACTGTCGCCGAAATCATGGATGTGATCGCCAAGGTCAGTGACAAAGGCCGTGACGCCGATTTTTTCAATATCCGCGCGGCGATCATCGACTTGAAAACTGTAAAACGCGGCACCTTTGGCCGACAGGATCGGAAGCAGCGTATCAAGCGGGCAGGAACGGTCACGCGGATTAAGCTTACCCGCCCAAATCAACCCGACCTTAAGCACCGTGCCCGTCGGGGGGGCCAAACGCACTTGCTTTCCTTTGGGCGGAGACAGATACGGATCAGCGGAAATCTTTTTCAGGTCGGCTTCGCCAATGCCCAAAACATGTGGCAGGCTCAGCAGCGGCACATGCAGATCAAACTCCGGTAACGCACGCCCCTTTTCAACCACGGCTCCAACCCCTGATACCGTGCGCATGATCGGCATCAGTTCCTTACGGCACTCGACAATGATATGCGCCGCCCGTTTGGCAACCAACGGAATGAACCGGGCAAACTGGATCATGTCACCAAACCCCTGCTCGGCCCGCAGTAACAACCGCTTACCTCGCAAATCGCTTTTGCCATCCCATTCTGGCGCACTGTCGAGAGGACGGATAGGATTGTCGGCCAGTTGGCGGCGGGTTTCATACCCCGCCCATCCCTTGGCGTAATCCCCCAACGCCAGATGTGCGAGCGCACTGTCCCAATTGGCATCGACATACTCCGGGTCCATCGCCAATGCACGGTTGAAGTAGCCAAGTGCTTCTGAAAACTTGTTCAAATCACGATATACAAGACCAGTATTAAACGTATGCGACTTGATTGTATCATCAAGCTCAATCGCCTTTTTATGGGCGGCGAGTGCTTCGTCAAAGCGCATCATTTCACGCAGGCAGTTGCCCATATTCGACCATAGCCCGGCATTTTCCGGGCGCAGGTCCGCCGCCCGGCGATAAGCAATCAGGGCCGCTGCAAACCGTTTGCTCCGTCGCAGCGCCACACCAAGGTTATTCCAAACGTCTGGCTGGTCGGGGTTCTGACGCAAGGCTGCACTGTAAAGACGGATGGCATCATCAATTTGACCAGCCTGATGGGCCGCAAGCCCACGTTGGAACAGATCATTCACAACACGACGCTTTTGCACTAACGCCGTTTCAGGGTCAGTTTTCTTGCCATCTTGCACCGCCTTTTGCACGGTCTGAACATCGGGGACCGGTGACAGCGTGGTCTGAACCACCGCTGTTTCTTCTGATACTGTTTTTTTCGGTTGTGCCGGTTTCCGACTGGCCGGGCTTTTCGACGTTTTTTTAGTCGCCCGTTTCTTTGTTGTACTGGTTTTAGCCATCTACGTTCCCCCGCCCCAGATCATGACCAATCTGGACCCATTGCTTTTGCACAAGCAAGCCTCGCTTAAGGTGCCGCCAATTCACATCAAACCGAGTCGACAGCCCCGTACATATGAGCACCCTAGTATATTTTACCAAAAAATACCGCCTGATTGAGTGGATTTATCCAATTGAATTCCCCCAAACCGAATTATCGCCAAAACCATCGATTATTGTTTCGATAATGTGATCCTTTAGAGTAGCTTTTTGATTAAGAACAACCGTTGCACGAGAACGTGTGACGCCTTCCTGCCCCACGGCAGGCAACAAAAAAGTCGATTGGTTCAGTGGGTGCAAGCCTGAACAACAATTGGCCACAAAACCGATCAGCAAGAACAGTCGTCACCGGAAACGACACAGCTGACCGGGTATTTGGGGAAACTGGGTGTAAATGGCTTCAAAGGACGGGAGACCTTAAATGGCCGAACTAAAAAGATCCGGCACATCTGTCGGACGTAAAGTTATTCTCGTTATTGTTGCATTGCTGGTCGTCGGATTTGGCGCAATGATGACCATTCAGACCGTGTCACAGCGCAATGCTATGATTGAGATCATGTACAATGAATCGGTCGAAAAAACCGAAATGCTGTCGACCGCCGTTCAGCCCGGATTTATCGCGATGGATGGGGCATCCGTCGAAAAAGAATTTCGCAAGATCACCGATAAGGAAGGTTCACAGCTGGCAACACTGTCTGCGATCAATCCCAATGGCGATGCAATCGGTAGCTACCAGTCCGAAACCCTTCCCAAACATGACTTGACTGTGTTGATCGAACCTTATCTTGAGAAAATCGAGAATAAGGAAGTCATCAGCTTTATTTCTGACGATGCTGTTATCGTCGCATCCCCGATCACAAAATATTCCAAACGTCGCGACGCTGACATGTATCGTGGCATGCTGGTCACGGCCTGGAACCTTGATCGCGTTAATGCCGAGGTCAAACAGGCCGTCATTGTCCAACTGGCCCTTGCCACCGCCATCCTGATTGTCCTTCTGGGCGTCACATGGTTCGTTTTGCGCCAACAGATTTTGATCCCGATGGTGAAGATCAATGGCGCGATGGCGGCCCTTGCCGACGGCAACCTTGATATCAATGTTCCGGGTAGTCGCCGCAACGATGAAATCGGTCAGATGGCGTCATCGGTCGAAATCTTTAAGGAAAATGCCAAACGCGTTGCCCAGCTTGATCATGAGCGCGAAGAAGAACGTGCAAAATCAGAAGCCAACCGTCGGGACGCCATGGCAGGCCTTGCCGGACGGTTCGAACAAACCGTCATGGGGGTTGTTGACGGTGTTTCGGGTGCTTCGGGTGAAATGCAACAAGTTGCCCAAACCATGGTCGCGGCCGTTCAACAAAACGAAGCCGGATCACAGGCCGTTGTTGCTGCGGTTGAGCAAGCCAATCACAGCGTTGAAACTGTCGCCAGTGCGGCCGAACAACTTGCGATGTCCATTCGCGACATCAGCGCACGGGTAAATGAAACATCCAACATCACGGCAAACGCCAGTACCGAAGCCAACCGCGTGAACCAAATGGTGCAGGGGCTTGATGTTTCGGCACAGAAAGTCGGTGAAGTCGTCCAAATCATTCAGGCCATCGCCGAACAAACCAACCTTCTGGCCCTGAATGCGACGATCGAAGCCGCGCGTGCCGGTGATGCTGGCAAGGGCTTTGCCGTGGTCGCGAACGAGGTCAAAAACCTTGCCAACCAGACTGCGCGCGCGACCGAGGATATCTCGGCACAGATTTCCGGCATTCAGGGATCAACACAGGACGCTGTCGGTGCCATTGATGGCATCACCAGCATCATTTCCAACTTAAATGAAATCGCAACCGAAGTTGCGGCGGCTGTGCAAGAACAAGGTCAGGCAACCACCGAGATTTCAAACTCGGTTCAGCAGGCTGTTCAAAGCACGCAGGAAGTCACCAACCATATCCACGAGATGCAAGCTGCCGCCCGTCAAACCGGGGAGGCAGCACATCAGGTGCTTGGCGCCTCTGATAAGCTCAACACCCAATCGGGTACGCTGCGCGACGAAGTTGGCAACTTCCTTGCCGAGGTTCGCGAAAGCTAACCAAATATCTGCATTAAAAAGAAACCGCCGCCCGGCTTGTCCGTGGTGGCGTTTTCTTTTGTGTCCTGCGTATTCTTGGGGCTGATGACATTCCAGCCAAGCCGTTCTTGAACCCCGCTGCTATCGCAGGGGTTTTCGGGCTTTAGCCCCCTCATCAACCCGCATCATCATAAGGTCATCAAGGTCTTCATACCCATGCTGTCGATACAACGGCTGCATATCATGGGTCGCCAGAAGCCAGCGTTTTACCCGCGCCAAATCGGAATGCGCATGCAAGGCATCGATCATCTTTGCCGCAATACCCCGCCGACGGTAATCGGGATCAACAAAAACATCCGCGACATAGGCAATCGCGATCAAATCACTGACCACCCGGGCGAACCCGACCTGTTTACCGTCGCAATAAGCCCCAACCGGCACCGACATCTCAACGGATTTATCAAACTCGCCGCGTGTGCGTCCACCTCCCCAATAGGAATTGGCGATCACGTGATAGCAATAAGCATGGTCAATACGCACACGGTCCGTGCTGATTTCCACCATGCTGTCTTGCTCAGCCATCAGATACGTCCTGTTTTAAATATTATTTTAGGAAAACTGCCGCACCCAATGCGGCAATCGCCACCCAAAGAATTAAGGTATGGCGCGAAAACCCATTGCTTTTGCCCTGACCATTTGACGCTTTTCCACGCATGGCGGCAATCGTATCAGGATGCAGGCGAAGTCCCTGATCGGTAAAGACCGAAGACGCCTGTTCAGCGGCCTCAAGCACACGCGGCAACCGACGCAACATCGAACCGGCCTGCAGGGTCGCTTCCTTGATCTTGGCTTCCGGACCAAGGTTCTCGCGCATCCATTCCTCGATCAATGGCCGGGACAATTCCCACATATTCTCATTCGGGCTGAGAATGCGCGAAAGCCCCTCGGCAACGATCATGGTTTTCTGCAACATCAACAACTGTGGCTGGGTTTCCATGCCAAATTGTTCGGTGACCTGAAACAGTTGCCCCAGCAAACGCCCAACCGAAATATCGGCCAGTTCCTTGCCCAAAATCGGCTCACCAATCGAACGGCAGGCCTGCTGGAAGTTTTCAAGCGACTGATTACGCGGAACGTAGCCAGCTTCAAAATGCACTTCTGCCACACGATGATAATCGCGGGTCAAAAAGCCCAAAAGCATCTCGGCCAGATACAGGCGTGTTTGTTTATCAACACGGCCCATAATGCCGAAATCAACGACGCTAACCTGTCCGGTTTCATCAACAAACAAATTGCCCGGATGCATGTCGGCATGGAAAAAACCGTCACGGAATACTTGCTGGAAAAAGGCACCTGCAGCCTTTGCCAACAAGGCCGAACGATCAACACCCATACGGTCAAGGGCTTCGACATTATCGATCCGAACCCCTTTGACCCGCTCCATGGTCATGACATGTTCGGCGGTCCGTTCCCAATCAATCTGGGGAATGTAATAGGTCGGATCACTGTCGAAATTATCACGAAATTCCGAGGCAGCCGCCGCTTCAAAACGCAGATCCATTTCAAGATGGACGCTGTCTTCCAGCGCCTTGACTGTTTCAATCGGTTTGAGACGACGCAAACGCGGCTGGGTAAGCTCGACAATCTCTGCAACCCAGTAAAACAGATCAAGATCACGGGCAAAGCGCACCTTGATATCCGGGCGCAGAACCTTAACCGCCACTTCGCGCCCATCGGGCGTGGTGGCAAAATGCACCTGCGCAATTGACGCCGCTGCAACCGGCTCATCATCAAACTGATCAAACAAAACATCGAACGGTTCGGCCAGTTGTTCGGTGATGATGCGCTTGGCAATTTTTACTGAAAATGGCGGCAGACGGTCCTGCAAGGAAGACAAATCAGCAGCCACATCATCCCCGATCAGATCGGATCTGGTGGCAAGTGTTTGACCAAGCTTGATAAAGGCCGGACCAAGTTCTTCAAGTGCACGCGCAAGACGGCGTCCCGGCGGCAAATCTGATCGGCGTGAAAAGGGTGCTGTCAGGCGGGCAAAAAAGGCAAGTAGTTTGCCACCCGGGACAAGGGCCAACGGAAACAGCGCATCATGGCGCGCCAAGGTCCGTGCCATGCCAAGCAGGCGAAAACTGTTCCGAACAAACCGGATCATTCGTTACTGTTCCTCAAACCCGCCAGCCGGAATGGATTGCAGCAATTCCACCCGACAGATTGCGATATTTCACCCGTTCAAACCCGGCATCACGGATCATCGACGCAAAAGTTTCTTGATCGGGGAATTGGCGAATGCTTTCGGCAAGATACTGATACGCCTCGCGGTTGCCCGCAATCATCCGACCAATTTCCGGCAGAAGCTTGAACGAATAGGTATCATAAAGCTTATCAAACCCCGGCACGACGACCTTGGAAAACTCAAGACACTGAAACTTCCCACCCGGACGTAACACCCGGTAGGCTTCTGAAAGGGCTTCGGTAATACGGGTCACATTGCGAATGCCAAAGGCAATTGTATAGGCATCAACCGACTGATCGGGGATCGGCAATTTCTGCGCGTCACCAACGGTCCAGTTGATGTTTTGCAAGATGCCGTGATCCGCCGCACGGTCGCGCCCGACATGCAACATTTCATAGTTGATATCACAGACCGTAACCGCCCCGCCGCCGTTTTTGAGGAACCGAAACGCGATATCACCCGTCCCACCGGCAACGTCGAGCAATTTCATGCCCGGGCGCGGCTTTAGCTCGTTAATGAACGAGTCTTTCCACAGCCGGTGAACGCCGCCGCTCATCAGATCGTTCATCAAGTCATATTTGGACGCGACAGTGTCGAAAACCTCGCGCACCATAGATGCCTTCTGGTTTTCAGGGACATCCCGGAAACCAAAGTGGGTTGTGTTTTCGCCGTTTTCGCCCGCGGCAGGGTCTGTATTCTTGCTCATGGGCGGAAAATAGCGCAGCAAAGGCATTCCTGCCAGTGCAAAGCCACGTAAAATTGTAAATATCCTGTTGGACTACGGTGCTTTCTGCTAATGGAAAGCATGGGTGCTAAGATGCCCCCTTATGAATTGCGTGACGACAAGACAGGATGCCCCAATGAGTTGCATGGTAAAAATCTGCGGGATCAACAGTGAAGACGCCCTGATTGCGGCCATGAGTGCCGGGGCAGATGCCTTGGGTTATGTCTTTTTCCCACCAAGCCCGCGACATATATCGCTCAAAGGGGCCACCACCCTGACCAAGCAGGTCCCCAACAGCATCCTCAAGGTAGGCCTGTTTGTTGAAGCCGGCGACGAAGCCCTGCAAACCGCGATTGAGGCAGGTAACCTTGACGTCATTCAACTGCACGGCAAAGAAAGCCCCGAACGTGTGACCGAGGTCAAGCTACGCTTTGGCCTGAAAGTCATGAAGGCAATCTCGGTCAGCACCGCAGACGACATCGACAAAGCCCAGTCTGACTATGACGGCATTGCCGATTTCCTGTTGTTTGATGCCAAACCACCCAAGGACAGCGTCCTTCCGGGTGGAAATGCAGTGTCCTTTGACTGGACGTTGTTAACCGGACGCCATTTCAAAAGCGACTGGATGCTGGCCGGTGGCCTTAACCCCGATAATGTTGCCGAGGCCATCAAAATTTCCGGCGCACCATGGGCGGATGTTTCATCGGGTGTCGAAAAGACAAAGGGTGTGAAGGATGCACGTAAGATTGCTGACTTCATCCATGCGGCCAAGGGCTACTAACCCCTTGGGGTCTATGCTTAACCTTTTCTGAAACGATTGGCGCGAAGATCACCGGGCACGATCATCAAGAGTTGCCAGTTGGATACGCGCCGATGAAAAAGACATTCCGATCAAAGGTACAGACATTGCTTCACGGTGTAGACCGGAAGTCCCGTCTATCCTTGATTGTCCATCTGGTTCTGGCCAGTGCGATCATCATCAACGTTGTGTCGGTGATTTTTGACTCGGTCGACGAGTTTGCTGATCGCTATTTCATCGCGTTTGCCATCATCGAGTGTGGCTGCACCCTGATCTTTACCATCGAATACGCCTTGCGCGTTTGGTCTGCCCCCGACGACCCGCGCTTTTCAGGCGCTTGGGCGCGTTTACGATACATGCTGACACCGATGGCGCTGATCGACCTGATTGCCATTCTGCCGATTATCCTGTGGGTGTTTACATCGATTGATCTGCGCTTCGTTCGTATCGTGCGATTGTTGCGGCTGTTGAAATTCACCCGTTATTCCACCGGGCTGGAATTGATGTTGCTGGTATTTCGCCAGCAGGCTGGTATCTTTGGTGCCGCCAGTGCCGCCCTTGCCTGTATGCTGGTGTTCAGTGCCGGGGCGATTTATATTGCCGAACATCAGGCCCAGCCCGATGCGTTCGGCAATCTGATTGATGCACTGTACTGGAGCGTGATTACCCTTGCCACTGTCGGGTATGGCGACGTCGTTCCGATCACGCCGTTTGGTAAATTCCTTGCCAGTATCATTTCGCTGACCGGGATCGGTATTGTTGCTGTTCCGGCCGGTATATTGGCATCGGCCTTTAACAGTGAATTGCGCCGCCGTGAAACCGCATATCGCCATCAGGCCACCCGTCAATTGCTGGGAAAACGCCTGACCGACCGGGTACGCAACAAGCTAAAATCCCATCAAGAAGACCTTGGCATCAGCGATGAGCAGGCCCAATCAATTGTCGAAGACATTCGCGATGTCCATCGTACCGAAAGCGACGAAATTCTGACCTGTCCACATTGTCATCATCCCCTGCAACTTGAACTAAAAGACGCGGAAACAAACCCTCCGGCGTAAAAGGCTTGACGCCGGAATTTTTTACGCTCATGTTTTGTGGCATGAAGACACACGGCATGAACCCGATCCTTATTGCAAATCGTTGGTGGTGGCTCGCATAAGCGGGTGGCCAAAAAACATGCCCTAAAACAATCGGCCGCCTCATTCTTGCAGGCGGCTTTGTGTTTTCAGACTTCTTTTCTTTTTCTGATGATCACGATCCTCCTGCGGCGAAGGCCAACACAGGAGTAAACAACGTGACCACCCCGACCCCGAAAACAGAAAACAGCAGCGAATACCGCTACACCACCGATGGCGGCATCTCTGTCATTCGTCGGATGACCACCATTACCTATGAAAACGCCACCGAAGGCCTGATTGACGCACTTGATCAGACCAAAGGCGTTTTGCTGTCTTCAAGCTATGAGTTTCCGGGGCGCTATTCACGTTGGGACATGGGGTTTGATACCCCGCCGCTTGAAATTACCGGGCGCGAACGCGGCTTTGCCATCCGGGCCCTCAATGACCGTGGCCGGATTCTCCTTGATATCATTTCCAACACCTTGGGCAATCACCCGCACATTGAAGGTGTGACCGACGGTGACGACGGGCTTTATGGCTACGTCAAAACCCCGGCATCCTGGTTCCCCGAAGAACAGCGCAGCCAACAACCAAGTCTGTTTTCCGTGGTACGTGCCCTGCGTGATCTGTTTGCCCATAAGGGGGACGAACGCCTTGGCCTATACGGCGCATTTGGTTATGACATCGCGCTTCATTTCGAACAGATCAATCTGGCCCAGGACCGCCCCGCCGATCATAAGGACATACATCTGTTCCTGCCCGATCGCCTGATTACGGTCGATCATGCATCGCGCGTGGCCACCAAAATCGAATATGAATTCATCACTCCGGATGGTCACAGCACGGTTGGGCTGGAACGCGCTTCACAGGCTCACCCGCCGTCACGCGGCAACAATGCCGTTGTTGAAAACGACATGAAACCCGGCGAATACGCCGCCATTGTTGATGAAACAAAACCACGCTTTGCCCGCGGTGAACTGTTTGAAGTTGTCCCAAGCCGCGTTTTCAGAACCTCTTGTGCCACCGCACCCTCTGAAATCTTCCGCCGTCTGAAACGCCGCAATCCCGCGCCGTATGGTTTTTTGATCAATCTGGGCGACGGCGAACATCTGATTGGTGCGTCGCCTGAAATGTATGTCCGGGTCAATGGTCAACGCATTGAAACCTGTCCGATATCGGGCACGATCGCGCGCGGTCGTGATGCGATTGAGGATGCCGAAAACATCCGCACCTTGCTCAATTCGACCAAGGATGAGTCGGAACTGACCATGTGCACCGATGTTGATCGCAATGATAAGGCCCGTGTCTGCAAACCGGGCAGCATCCGCATTCTGGGCCGCCGTCAAATCGAAATGTATTCGCGCCTGATCCACACGGTTGATCATGTCGAAGGCCGTCTGCGCGACGGGTTTGATGCCCTTGATGCGTTTCTGACCCATTGCTGGGCGGTCACTGTGACCGGGGCGCCCAAACGTGCCGCCATGAAACATATCGAAGCCGTCGAGCGCAGTTCACGTGCTTGGTATGGCGGGGCGATTGGTGCGGTTCTGTGTAATGGCGACCTCAATACCGGACTGACGTTGCGCACCGTGCGCCTCAAGCAGGGCATCGCCGAAGTCCGTGCAGGCGCGACATTACTCTATGACAGCGTGTCCGAAGCCGAAGAAGACGAAACCGTGCTCAAGGCATCGGCGATGATTGATGCCGTCACCCGCGATGCCAAGGATGAGATCACCATTGATCCGGCGGTATCGGGCATTGGCAAACGTGTGCTTTTGATTGATCACGAAGACAGCTTTGTCCAAAACCTTGCAAGCTATATCCGCGCCACCGGGGCGGAGACGTTGACCCTACGCCCCGGCTTCCCAGACGAAGCATTTGATGATTTCAAACCTGATCTGGTGTTCCTGTCGCCCGGCCCGGGCCGCCCCGATGATTATCACCTGCGTGACAGCATTGAACGTGCTTTGGCCGCCGGGCTTCCCGTTTTTGGTGTTTGTCTTGGTCTGCAGGGGATTGTTGAATTTTTCGGCGGATCATTGGGTCAACTTGTCACACCGATGCATGGCAAACCGTCAAAGGTGAAACTCGATACAACCGATCCGCTGTTTGAAGGCCTTCCCGATGACATCGTGGTCGGGCGATATCACTCGTTATTTGCCAATGCAGATGAACTGCCCGGCGATCTTCGGGTAACCGCCCAAAGCGACGACGGCGTCATCATGGGGGTGCGCCATAAAGTTCTGCCGATCAGTGCAGTGCAATTTCATCCCGAAAGCCTGCTGACCCTGCAGGGTGATGTCGGGATGCGCATGATTGCCAACCTTCTGCGCAATCCGCAGGGCCATTTGCCCAACGAGGATGACGAGAATATTGACGAAGCCGACGACAACAGCACACCGAAAACATCAGACGTAAAGGCCGCCTAATATACTAAATGCATCAACACCCACGCACCTGACCTGTGCGGCGTCAAAGCCCCCCCTGCTAAATGACGCATCAAACCACAGGTCAGATACAGCAACGGCCGTGCCCCTCCCTCACGGCCGTTGCTTTTTTGTCAAAACCGAAATGGCCGGCTTATGCGTCGTCTTCGTCGTCAAGTTCCCCGTCGATCACACTGTAATCGGGCGGCGGGGCTTTGCGGAATTGTTCAGGATTGCCTTTGCGTTTTTCGCGCGTGCGCGAAATCCAGCCACCATATTGACCTTCGGGCTTGGGTTCAGTCGGCGCACCGGCACGCACCGGACGCGGGGCAAAACGGCCAAGGCTGATCAAACGGTCATACATCACGATGTTGGCGGCAATCGCGACATTCACACAAAAGCTCATCGGGATTTTGATGATGAAATCACATCTATCCTGCATGCCCTGCGACAGGTTGCCGCGTTCCGGACCAAGGATATAGGCCGCCTGCGATGGATGCTTGAAACTTGGCAGTTCAATCGCATCAGGGGTGAGTTCGATCCCGACCATCCGGCATCCGGTCGGCAGGAAGAAGTTATCGTGATTGGGGAAATGATAATACGGCATCTGTTCGCCGGACTTCGACGTATCGGTAATATTTGAACGTTCCTTGCGAAAGTCCGCATCCACCGTAAAGGCAAAGCTCGCACCAAAGGCATGGGCGGAACGAAACAGGGTGCCCACATTCAAAGGCTTGCTTGCCCCTTCAATTCCAATCCCGAAATAGCCGCGCATTTCTTCCTCCGTGCCGCACATTGGTCCTGTGCGAGAACAACTCCAATGAAAACATTGGAACGGGCTATACCCCTATGTGCCCGATAAGGCAAGTAAACCGCCCGGAAACGACAATCTGTCAGGGCGTCATACCCAAAGGTTTCTGGAACATGTCCTCCGCCCAGCCGTTTTAGTTTGTAGAAGGTGAAAACACCAAAGGCACTTGAAGGCCTTAAACACTGGCAAACTCACGAACAACGCAGGAGATACCAAATGAATTGGGATCAAATCGCCGGACGCTGGAAACAAGTCAAAGGCAACGTCAAAAGCGAATGGGGCCGCCTCACCGACGACGATGTTGACCAGGTCGATGGTCAGCAGGACAAATTGATCGGCCGTGTGCAGGAAAGATACGGCGTTGAACGCGAAGAAGCAGAACGCCAAGTCAGCAACTGGTTCTCGCGTCTGTGATATCTGTCCTGACAGAAACCCCACCCGACCAAAACGTCCCCATTGATCGCTTCATGCTTGATCGATGGGGGCGAAACTGTTTTTTATTGCCGGTCCGTTAAGTATCGACCGCAGCAATCAGGAAATCCATGCCCGTCAAATCCCCCTGCACCGGTGTCTGTGTGCTTGATACCAAAACCGGTTATTGTGCGGGCTGTTTTCGCACCGGTGACGAAATCGGATCCTGGATGGGATTAAGCGACGGCGGCAAAAAACGCATCCTTGCCCAAATCAATAAACGCCGCGCCCAGCAAAAACAGTCCGAAAAACAGCCCCCGGTTACTACCCAACCACAGTAAACCAATTTGGCATCTCTTTCGCCGCGCCCTAGATGCTAAAGCCGCTTTTCTGGCCACTGGCCCCCTTCGGTGCCAGCTTGGGGATAAGCAGCGAAAATGTCGTCCCCTCATCGACGACAGAACGCATATACACATTCCCACCGATCACGGTTTCAACAACATTACCGACAACCGCCATGCCAAGGCCGCTGCCGGGGTTTGTCGAACTTTCTGTCCAGAACGGCTCAAAAACCCGCTCGTGGAGTGCGGGATCAATACCAACTCCGTTATCTTCGACCTCGATCTGATAAAATTGTTCGTCAAGGTCGATCAGACGCACGATGATCTGGGCATCGGTTCTGTTGGCAAAGGCATGGCTTTTTGCATTCGACACCAGACTAAGAACAACCTGATCAATGGCATCTGAATAGTTTTCAACTGGCGCGGTCTGAGGTCCCTCAAAACGGATCGTAATTCCTGCTTTGGCGTATTGTTCACGCATCGTTTGAACCAAGTCATCAAGCAATGAGCCAAGATCGAAACGGCGCCGGTTGTGGTTTGACTGATTGGTAGCCGTCTGGTGAAAATGCCCGACCAGCGTGACAGTGCGGTCAAGGTTCTTCTGAACGATCTTGACCCCTTTTTGCAGGTAACCGACATCATCAACGACGGCCTGCCGGTCGATTTCTTTGTGACCAAGCTTTGCCGAAAGGTCATCAAGATGCGCGCCCAAGGTTGAAATAACCGTCACCGCATTGCCAATCGGCGTGCGCATTTCATGGGCCACCCCGGCCACAATCCGGCCAAGGGATGCCATCCGACGTTCCGACACAAGCTGGGCGGCAATCCGTTGTTGCGCCAAATGCGACTGTTGGCGATGCAGATTAAACATCCCAATGATTAACGACAAAATCGCAATCACCGCACCACCAACAGACAGAGTGACGATATCAGACAGATGGGGCGATACGATCCTGTTATATTGCGGCGCACTGGCAAGAATATACAGCCTGTCGCCCCCGTCCTGTGCACTTTCGCGATCACCTAATCCCGAAAGCTCAAACCGGGTCAGGGGGGTTACGTGATACAAACGATGATTATGGACAAATGTGGTTGGTCCTTGGGCCGTACTACCGACTATTGTTTGCCACAGTTCATTTTGTTCGCGCGCCATATTCACCGACGTGCCGGTCATAAACCCCCAAAGCCGATCTTCTGTGACCCCAGCCAACCAATAGCCATCTGCATTCAAAAGTTCGGTTCGGGTAACCTGATTGTCATCCAACCCAAATTCCGAAAGCGGAACCCCCATATCAAGGTTGAACACAAGGTACCCCTGGCGACGTCCATCCACCGCAGTGATTGGCGTCCCCAACCGGGCCGTTGGACGCCATGGCGTTTCGATCTCGCCGCGTTCAACATTCAGATCAATCGGGCTAATGTAAACGCTACCAGAAGAAAGTTTTGTCGTGGCGGTGAAATAGTACCGCTCTGACTTGTCCTGCAAACTCTCGTCCGGGGCGACTTCAAGGTTATTGAACTTACTGTCGAGGCGAAGCTGCTCAGTCCCGTCATTTGCCAGAATGCGCAACTGGCTAAACCGACCTGCCTCTTTGGCGATCACGCGCAACTGTTCAATCGCCGCATCTGGTTGCTGATCAAAGTCACGAATGGATTTGTTCTGTGCGACAATTCGCAAAATCTGTGATGCCGCTTCAAACCATCGGTGTAACGTATTGTCGTGCGTCACCGTATCAAGGAGCAACTGCCGGGCGGTAAGGTCGTTCTGCCGTTTTCCTTCGAAAAATTGCCAGATCCCCCAACTGCCAAGCATACCGGCGGCGCCAACAATAAAAACAATCACTGCAGTGCGCCAAAACATGGTGCTTTGGTACCAAACACGTCCCGCAGGTGACATCAATTCAAAGGCCCGCGAACGGCTCTTGGCCGCCGCCAGTTTAGCCGATGCCTTACGATCCGGCATGCGCGTCAAGATCCCAGTTTTTCAGCCATTCAATGAACGCATCCGGTGCCATCGGTCGGGCATAATAAAACCCCTGTACGCATTCAATGCCCAAAAGCCGGGCAATCTGATGCTGTTCGCGGGTTTCAACACCTTCTGCAATCGAACGCAGTCCAAGATTGTCTGCCATCGCCTTTGCCGTGGCCGCCACACTGCCCCGCGCCTTTTCAAACGTCAGGCCGGAAATGAACGACTTGTCGATTTTGATCCCGTCAACCGGCAGTGAATTAAGATGGCTCAAGGACGAATAGCCCGTCCCAAAGTCATCAAGCCAAAGATTATAGCCCCGATCTTTTAGCGCCTTAACCCCGCGGGTTGCATCGTCGTCAACCGAAATCGCCTGTGTTTCGGTGATCTCAAACGATACCAGTTCAGCCAAAAGGTCACTGTCTTCGCATTGGCGGGTCAATACATCAACAAAATCAGGATTGCAGATATCTGGCACCGCTAGATTGATGGCAACCGGTAACCTGAGCAATCCTGCGTTTTGCAAGTCACGCCAAAAGTCGGAAACAGCCTCCAGACTCTGTAACGCAATATCCGAACTAAACCCGGCGCGCTCCGCAATCGGGATAAACACCGACGGTGATATGTTTTCGCCGTCCATCATCCAGCGACACAGAATTTCAGCCCCGACAACCTCTCCTGTCTTGGTGTTAATTTTAGGCTGGAAAACGAACCTGAACTGCTTGGACAGCACGGCTTCCTGCAAGGCGGATTTCATCCGGATGGTGTTTTGAACTTCGTCACCGATTTCCGGGGTAAACAGCATTGTCGTACCTGGACGATCCTGTATCACACGCAACAATGTGCTACGCGCGGCCCGGTCAATATCCGATGCCTTCTGATTGGTCGGATCACCAGAAACAATCCCGATTGATGCCGAAACCGAAATGCGATTGCCCATCATCAAAAATGTTTCGTGAAAAACGCCTTCAAGCGCCGACTGCTCAAGTGTGCCTGTGCTATCGACGACACCCAACATATATTCCCCAAGCCGGGCAATCAGGATCGTCTCACCAAGGGCATCGCGCATTCGATCATAAACCACAGACATCACATTTTCGGCAAAGGCCAAACCGAATGCCACAGCAAGTTGCGGCGCATCTTCCAACGCCACGAGCGCAACGGTCGCTTTGTCGGTTTTGCCGGAAACCAATCCGCCAAGTTCGCGGCTAAACGCATTGTGATTGGGCAATCCCAACCGCTGGTCGACAAAAGCAAGCTCCCCCAAATGATTTATCAAATCTAGGTTTTCAAAACAGATCGCAAGATTGCTGGCGAAAACCTGCAACAGAACAACATCGGAACTTGGTAGTGCACCGTTATGTTCAAAATACAGGATCAGTTCACGACCGGTTTCCGTGCGAAACCGCAATGCAATTTTGTTATCCCGTAATTCAGGTGTGGCATTGTCCGGCGCCACATCCTGCACCATGCTCAGATCAACATCGGGTACATCACCTAATTCAGACCCCACTTTTCCCGAAAACCGCCCCAACCCGGCCATGACGATCATACTGCTGGAATCATCCCCCGTCGGCGTTCCAACCGCACATACGGCACCTTCGGAGCGCAGGCGCAAAATTGCGGCAATCTGGGTCAGGACACCTTCTGCAAAAAGATCAATGTTCTTGTTGCTATAAAGACGTTGCGTGCCTTCGATCACCATTTCAAGACCGGCACGCGTCGCGCTCAGGCTGCGAATGTAATCATATGATCGAATTGCCGTCGTCAGCGACGTAATCAGCCGCGTCCGGGTCATCTCGTCCTTGGTGCGATAATCATTGATATCGTAATTGCTGATGACCTGATCTTCGGGGGCCTGCCCCGGGTAACCGGTACGAAGAATGATGCGCGGCTCAGTATAGCCGAGCTGACGAAGCTTTCCCACCAAACGAAGACCGGTGTCAGGTTCTTCCATCACAACATCAAGCATAATCACTGCAATGTTCTGGATGGTTTTTAGATATCCAAGCGCATCCTTAGCATTTGTCGCATGTAATAATTGCAACGGACGGCCAAGAATTCTGATCGTCGAAAGACTAAATTCGGTGGCCTCATGAACGTCAATATCGTCATCAACAATCAGAACTTTCCAAGCTGTATCGGGTGATGAACCACTCTGGCGACCGGTTGAAGCAGGTGCCTTGGTTGCACCCACACCGCTTACACGATCTGATGGCCGACCATTCTCGACATTTTGTTGCATTACAAGTCAACTCCCCAATCGGCTGTCAAGTTTCGACCGATCTTCTCGTCAGTTCTTGACCTCGTCGTTTCGGGCTTTGGCAAAGACAAGATGCTAAAAGCCACAAAACTTTGAATTTATTGCAATATTCTAAGGTTACTTACTATGCATCTGGATTGGTAAAACTACATTCTTGGACCAATCATTTGGTAATATTGCCAAGGTCAGCACTTGAGTGTGATGAGTCTTATTCTGTAACTTTTTCAATCAAAGATTGAAACAGTGTACTCTACGATAACGAATGTAATAAAGTTATGTTTTCATCCGATGATTGAAATTCAAGGCTTCGATATCAGCGACTCGCACATTAGTTTTTGCCATATCAATTTACCGAGATGACGGCGCACAACCGAATATGTTGCAATATCGTTGCTCGGTGCATTCAATTTGGAAAACTCGCTTGCGCAGCGGCGAAAACAAGGGTCCACAAATGGCTGATAAGCACGATAAAATAATCGCATCGGCATCTGACCTGCGCCGAATGTGCCGATATTCCCGGCTGGCTGTCCTTGCCACCACCGCCGCTGGCCATAAGCAAGTAGGTGATGGCTGGCCAGTGGCATCGATGGTGGTGCCCGCAATTGATGTTGATGGCACCCCGATCTTGCTGATTTCAGATCTTGCTGATCACACCCGCCATTTGAAGACAGATGACAGACTGTCATTGCTTTTCACGGGCTCTGCCGCCACCGATGACCGTCCAATCGCGACTGAAACCGATAATCCCCGCCTGACCTTGTTTGGCCGCGCTGTACAAGACAGCGCTGAGACAACGCGCGCAAGATACCTTCTTGCCAACCCGGATGCGGCGCAATACGCCGACTTTGGCGATTTCGGATTTTATCGGATCGCGGTGGAAGCAGCCTACTGGGTGGGTGGGTTTGGCAAACAGCGTCGGTTGTCTGGTGCGCAATTCATCGTTGATGACTGCCCTGCACTCTTAACCGGTCATAACAGCATTATCGACCATATGAATGCCGACCACCTTGATGCCATTGGCGATATTGTCGGCCATTACACCGATCACCCCAAAGACCTCGGCTGGAAGATGATTGCAATTGACTGCGACGGCATGAATTTAGCGGTCGAACACCCCGAGTCTTCTAATATCAGAATCGAGTTCCCGAAAACCATCCGAAACCCCGGTGACGCGCGCGAGATTTTGGTCGAAATGTGCAAGAAATCGCGCGACTTCAAGGCATGATTTGGTTTGTGAAGATTTAATTATCAG
Source organism: Thalassospira lucentensis MCCC 1A00383 = DSM 14000 (assembly GCF_000421265.1). Lineage (GTDB taxonomy): Bacteria > Pseudomonadota > Alphaproteobacteria > Rhodospirillales > Thalassospiraceae > Thalassospira > Thalassospira lucentensis. Next base: position 44,693 of record NZ_ATWN01000011.1, read on the forward strand.
GTCTGAACAAAGAATTTTCACAAACGCAAAAACACCTACGTTTTCCTTGGTATTGGGCAAAAGGACCGGTTGCTTTTAAGACACCTTTGTAACAATATGTCTCGATGCAAAGAGTTACCCACAATTCTTTGTGTAGAATTGAAATTTAACCCCCAAATTCAATTTCCCACCAGGAGAGATTCGTGCTGCAATCAGGACCCGTTGTCAGCCGTGTAGGCCTTGAAACCCATGGCCTCAAGAACCTTGGCGCCGTTCACTGGAACCTTGACGCTGCTGGCCTTTACGAACATGCGATCCGTCGCAACGAAGGCAAAATCGCCAAAGGTGGCGCGTTTGTCGCACTTACCGGCGAACATACCGGCCGTTCCCCGCTGGATCGCTTTGTCGTTGAAGAAGAAAGCACCAAAAGTGACATTGACTGGGGCGATGTAAATCGCCCGGTCAGCCCCGAAGTATTCGAGCGCCTGTATCAAAAAGTGCGCGCCTACTTCCAGGGCACCGAACTTTTCGTACAAGACTGCTTTGCCGGATCAGACCCACGTTTCCGCCTGCCGGTACGTGTGATCAACGAAAATGCATGGCACAACCTTTTTGCACGCAACATGTTTATCCAGCCGCAAAAAGAAGAACTGCGTGATTTCTCCCCCGAATTCACCATTCTGCATGCACCGGGCCTTCAAGCAGACCCCGAAGTCGACGGAACCCGTTCCGACGTCTTCGTCATGGTCAGCTTTGAACGCAAAATGGTGATCATCGGCGGCACTTGGTATGCTGGCGAAATGAAGAAATCGATCTTCTCTGTTCTCAACCATATCCTTCCGGCCAAGGGCGTCCTGCCGATGCATTGCTCGGCCAACATGGGCAAGGACGGCGACACCGCCATCTTCTTTGGCCTGTCAGGTACCGGCAAAACCACCCTGTCGGCCGATGCATCACGCACCCTGATCGGGGACGATGAACATGGCTGGGGCGATGACGGCGTCTTTAACTTTGAAGGCGGCTGCTATGCCAAGGTGATCAAGCTTTCCAAAGAAGCCGAACCGGAAATCCATGCCACCACCGAGCGTTTCGGGACCGTTCTTGAGAACGTTGTGATGAACAAGCAATCGCGCGTGCTTGATCTCGACGACGCCCGTCACACCGAAAACACCCGGTCTTCCTATCCGATCGACTTCATTCCGAATGCATCGGAAAATGGTCGTGGTGGTCACCCCAAAAACATCATCATGCTGACCTGTGATGCATTTGGTGTTCTGCCACCGATTGCAAAACTGTCTTCCGCACAGGCGATGTATCACTTCCTGTCGGGCTACACTGCAAAGGTTGCCGGCACCGAAAAAGGTGTCAAGGAACCGACTGCTGCATTCTCTGCATGCTTTGGTGCGCCGTTCATGCCGCGTCATCCGTCGGTCTATGCCAAGCTTCTTGGTGAACTGATGGAAAAACATGGTGCAAACTGCTGGCTGGTCAATACCGGTTGGTCGGGTGGCGCCTATGGCGTTGGTTCACGCATGAAGATTGGTTATACCCGTGGCCTTTTGAATGCGGCGCTCAACGGTGATCTGGAAAATGCCGAGTTTGCAACCGATCCCTATTTCGGTCTGGCATATCCGACCACTTGCGGTGATATCCCGGCAGAAGTGCTTAACCCGCGTGACAGCTGGAAAGACAAGGCAGCCTATGACAAGGCAGCTTCAAATCTAACCAGCCTGTTTGAAAAGAACTTCACCAAGTTCGAAGAACATGTCACCAACGATGTTCGCGAAGCTTCGATCCGCAACAGCGCAGAAGTCAAAGCCGCTGAATAAGACGATTTGAACCAACACAGAAAAACCGGCACATTTTGTGCCGGTTTTTTTTTGCTCTGCCCGCGCTAACAATCAAGCTGGGCTATTGATTGTCATCTAAGCGAACCTGATATGTAATGGTCATCTGCTTGTACCAATCAATTTCTGGAATGAGCTTGCCGTGGTCAGGGACCAGAAGACAGCACAACACACCGCAGCCCGTCGTATGTTCCGCCTCTTTATAGCGGTATCCGTCGCAGGCTTGGCGACAGCTGCTGTGCCGGCATTAGCCACAGACAACGTTACGGATAAATTCGACCGCGAAGTCACCCTTGCCTGCAATGTTTTTCCACCATCGAAAATCGCAAACCGCAAAAGTGAACCCGGTTTTGACGTCGAAATCCTGCGCGCTGCTTTCGCGGCCAGTGGCGTTCGTCTGAACACCCCCTTTTACCCTTGGAAACGTGCGCACCTTTTGGCCGAACAGGGATTAGTCGACGGACTTTGTTCGTGTAGCTACCTTCCTGAACGCGAAGCCACTTTTGAATTTTCAGCGCCAATCGGACTTCAGCATGTCGGGTTTTTTGTCCTAGACCCGCATGTGATTTCAGGGATTGAAACACTTGATCAGGCTCTAGGGCTGACCATCGGTGTCGTTGCTGGTTACAATCTTGAAAAATTTGCCCGGGAAGCAGGTCTTGATACGATCAGCGCAAACTCTGAAAAAGGACTGTTTGCCCTGCTCCGCGGTGGCAGGATTGATGCAATATATGCGTTCCATGAAACGATGACGACAATGGTCAAAAACCATAACCGTGAAACCAACGAAAACCTGACAACATTTTATCGCGAAACAGCTGCATATCCGTATTTCTCGTGTCTATCCAAAAAGGCTGGAAATGCAGCAATGATTGCGGACCTTTTAAATTCCGGATTGGAAAAAATCAAAACGACAGGGCATTACAACAGCATTCTTGAACGTTACGGCGTTCTGACAAATTCTACGTTACAGCCAAAATCAAACGACTTTTAGGATCGCGCAAACAATTTCCCGCATAAACTGGCTGCAGCAGAAAACGTTTAACGAAGAACTTCTGCCCCTAGACCATAGGAGCACTTCGTCTTGGCAATTGGCATGCTACCATCGCATCTCCACTCAACACTTAATGCCCCTCGAAATCAGGATCAGAGCATATTGTGACCGCTCATTTACCTGCACATATTTTGCGCTTGGCTTTTCGCACTGGTGTTCTGGGCTGTTTGCTTGTCTTGCATCACCTGACACCGGCAACGGCGCAAAACTCGCTCATCTCGCCCCCCGGTGATCAAACGACGGTCACACTGGCGTGCAACCATTTCCCTCCCGCGAAGATCGCCGACGACACCGCCAGACCCGGCTATGACGTTGAAATCCTGCGTTCTGCATTCGCAACCCGGAATTTGACGCTGATAACGCCGTTTTATCCTTGGAAACGGGCTTATTTCCTTGCTGAGGCTGGTTTGGCCGATGGTTTATGTTCGTGTAGCTACCTCAAAGAGCGCGAAACCGACTTTTTGTTTTCCGACCCACTCGGCCACGAAGAGATCGCGCTTTTTACAACCCGGTCGGAAATTCTCGACACCATCACAACGCTTGAAGATGCCCGGAACATGACCATCGGCGTGGTCAGCGGGTACAGCACGGAAGTCACTGCACGCAACGCAAACTTGGATGTTATTACCGCCCACGACGAAGAAACCCTGCTAAATCTGATGCTTTCGCGCCGACTGGATGCGGTCTTGTCCTTCAAACCACCCGTTGAATACGCCATGCATGAGTTGCAGAAAAGGCGCCCGGAAACCGTCGACATCAAATCGAAAGTCATTTCAACAAGCCCGTACTATTCCTGCATCACACGCCACACCCAAAATGCCGACGAGCTTCTTGAACAGCTCAACATTGGCCTGAAAATCATTCAAGAAAACGGCACTTATGATAAAATATTGGGGAAATACGGGATTTCATCCGGTGCGAAGCCGGATGTGCCAACATTTAACCGGTAAAGCGTGATTTGACCCTTCGACCAGACCGCCCGCAAGTTACTTGCTGTCAGACGAACAATTGCCCTGTATAGCCATCAAAGATGAAGCGCTGGCATGACAATCTCAGGGGCGAAAACCATGCCTGTCCCATATTATTGCCGCGGTGTTTTGGCATCGCGCCAATACAGGCTGATGTCGGCTTCGGGTTTGCCAAACAAATAACCTTGTGCAAAATCAAAACCAGCCTTGGTGATCAATTCACGCATCTCATCGGTTTCAATCATCTCACCCACGACTTCGACATCGATTGAGTGACACAAATTGACCAATGAGCGCATAAAGGCCTGCCCCTTGCCCGACTTCATCGATTGGCGAATAGACTCACCGTCAATCTTGACATAATCGACCTCAAGCGCGCTGAGATACCGGAAGTTGGACGCCCCGGTCCCAAAATCATCCAGACAAATTTCAATCCCGAATTCGCGGAATCGGCTGATCCATTTGGCAGCACCATCAATGTCGGTGATTTCCGATGTTTCGGTAATCTCGATCATCAGCTGGCCAAGCGCATCGCGATTGCGTTCAAAAAGCGCAATGGCCGACCGGCAAAAATCCGGGTTTTCCAACGAATGGCCGGAAACATTCACCGCAACCCGCACGGTTAACCCGAGATCAAGCTGCGTTCTGATCCATTTTATGGTTCGACGCATCATCGCCAAGTCAAGACGATGGACCATATTAACCTGTTCGGCGAACGTAATCAGTTGCTGGGTCGGGATCAATTTCCCATCGTCGTCATAGAACCGGACCAGAACTTCGAAATGATGAATTTCGGCCGAGGGCAAGCGCACAATAGGCTGATAGGCCGCGTCAAATTTCAATCGGTCGACGCGCGCGCCAAAGTCATGCATCGCAGCAAAGGTGTCATTGACCAGATTGTTGGCCTGCCCCATGAGCCGCGAAAACGTAAACCCGTGTTCCTGACGGTCACAAAACCGTCGGATCGAATACAAAACGCCGCGCGCCAAATCGCCCGGCGGGATCAGTTCAGCCGTGAAATCTGTCACCGATGAGCTGACTTCAATCCCGACACCTTTGGGGTCGGCGTCCCGCGCACAGTCGGCAATGCGTTGCTCAAGTTCGCCAATACGCACGTCCGGACGATGAAGCATGCCAAACTGGTTGCTGGCAAGTCGGCCTGCGGTATCACCAGCGACAGAATGAGCCCGCAAAAACGCACCTACACTTGCCAGAAGTTCATCGCGTTCAATCTGTTCCATGCGTTTGCACAACGGATCAAACGCATTCAGGGTCATCAGGGTAAATTTATGTTCGGTCCCGGTTTCGCGTTGCGCGACAAGGCGCTCGGTCACCACTTTTGACAAGCTTTCTTCGTCCAAAAGGCCCGTCGCATGGTCACGTTTGATCGATCGGGCGACATCGGCCGGCAATGCATTGATCGCAACCCGAAGTGCGACAAAGAAATGATCCCCAAGATCGGGCAGGAAATAGCCACTCATGGAAACCGGGGGGCTGAGTTGTTCGTCAGGATGCACAAACCGGACCTGAATATTGTCCATGCGCCCACGTCTGCGCGCAACCTGAAGCATTTCAGTCACCAGCGGCTGAAACTGTTTGGCCAGCAGGCTGTGGAAAAGATGGCCCGACAATTGTTGCGGCCGACGCCCCAGAATGCCGTCAGAAGCACCGGATGCAAAAACGATCCGAAAGTCGCCATCCAGTTCCAGAAGGATGTCACCCCAGACGAACGCAAGTGCTGCAAAGCGATTGCGTTCGTTTCGAAGTTCGGCGGTACGAGCCTTTATAAGCTTATCCAAAGCGTCCTCTTACGCTGCTCAGAAATACCGACATTTCCCATCCCCCGAATTCGAAAACGTCGCCCGCGTCAAAACGGCTTTCACTGATGATCTTCCCATTGGTGTTAACAAGGGTTTTACATCGGCGAGATTTCCCATTCTAACGAGGATAAGTGTAGAATTTTCCCACAAGCAAGAAACAAAGGCCCGTTAACGCATCGGCACCTTTGCGATAAACATTCCATATATCTTTGTTCTCGTGGCGGGTTTTAAACCCCTAAGCCCTTTAATTCGAGCCATAAATGGTTGCGTATTTGGCATACCCACAATGCTTGATTGCATTCGATGGTGTGAAGGTTTGCAAGATCGGGCTGATCGCTTACAAGGAACCATACGCTATTTGCACTCACACCATATGATATGAGGCCCTCTGATAATGACGTCGCCCCTTAAATCCCGCTCGGACCTGCCACGCATGGATGCGGGATCGGTTTTGATCTTTGATCTCGACAACACACTTTATCCGGCGGCCTGCAACCTGTTTGCACAGGTTTCCAACTTGATCGGGAATTATGTCCGCGACACGCTGTCACTCGAACCTGATGAAGCATACCGGGTACAGAAAGACTATTTCCATCGCTATGGCACGACATTGCGCGGACTTATGACGGAGCATGAAATTGATCCGGCGGATTACCTAAGCAAAGTTCATGACATCGATGTCTCGGTGGTCGCACCCGCACCTGATTTGGCGGCCGCACTTGATGATTTACCCGGACGCAAACTTATTTTCACCAATGCATCGCGCGGTCATGCCGAGCGGGTGATGGAACGCCTTGGCATTGCCGACCGGTTTGAAACGATCTTTGACATTGTCGATGCGCAATACATTCCCAAACCGGAACAGGCCCCCTATGACCTGCTTCTCACACGCGATGGCATTGATCCGGGCAAGGCTGTCTATTTTGAAGACATGGCGAAAAATCTGCTGCCTGCCAAGGAAATGGGCATGACAACCGTTTGGGTTCATACCGACCTTGAATGGGCGCAGGCAGGCCGTGACGATCCAAGAATTGATCACCAAACCGACGACATTGTTGGTTTCTTGCGGACCCTCGCCAACGGGTCCTAACCCCCGTTTCGCCACCGTAATCGCCCATCATTTTCCAGCACACAGTACAAGTGCGACAAAGTGCATGATTTGTAACCGTTACAACGTTGAGATTCGCCCCGTCTTCGTTTATTGCTTTCTGCCATACGGATCAGGATCGGAACGCGGCCCGAAACAGGCCCTTCTACGTAAACTGGCGGAGTTGACTTCAAGGCCTGCTTTGACCATTCTCCGCCCGACAGATTTAAGGCTGACCGCAAGGACCTTCGAAAAATGAAAAGAACTGAACTTGAAGGCGTGATTAACGTCGCTTGGGAAAACCGCGACGAAATCAGCTCCGCCACACAGGGCGAAATCCGCAAAGCCGTTGACCAGACGCTGGGTGCTATGGATCGCGGTGAACTGCGTGTTGCCGAAAAGGTTGACGGAAAATGGGTCGTCAATCAGTGGGCGAAAAAGGCGGTTCTGCTGTCTTTCCGTCTCAATGACATGACCACCATCGCAGGTGGTCCGGGCGAAAACACCAACTGGTGGGACAAAGTCCCGTCGAAATTTGACGGTTGGGGCGAAGCCGAATTTAAAGAAGCCGGGTTCCGCGCCGTTCCAGGCAGCATCGTGCGCCGATCGGCCTATGTCGCACCGGGAACCGTTCTGATGCCAAGCTTTGTGAACCTTGGTGCCTATGTTGATACCGGTGTTATGGTTGATACTTGGGCCACCGTTGGTTCGTGCGCACAGATCGGTAAAAACGTTCACCTTTCGGGTGGTGCAGGCATCGGCGGTGTTCTTGAACCGCTCCAGGCCGGTCCGGTCATCATCGAAGACAACGCCTTTATCGGCGCACGTTCGGAAATCGTCGAAGGTGTTATCGTCGAAGAAGGTGCTGTCATTTCGATGGGTGTCTTCATTGGCGCCTCGACCAAAATCATCGACCGCACCACTGGCGAAACCTTTGTCGGTCGCGTCCCTGCCTATTCAGTTGTGGTTCCGGGCAGCATTGCCGGAAAACCGCTTCCTGATGGCACGCCGGGTCCAAGCCTGTATTGCGCGGTGATCATCAAACGTGTTGATGAAAAAACCCGTTCGAAAACCTCGATCAACGAACTGCTGCGTGACTGATTTCTGTCACCGTAAGAACGTATGATTTATAAGAGGCAGAACAATCATTGTGTTCTGCCTCTTTTTGTTCGCCAATGCTCCTTGTGAAGCCCCAGCTGTTTCACCGAAAACCAAGAGAATTCCATATGTCCGTCGCCCTTGAACTTGCCCAGTCCCTGATCCGTTGCCCGTCTGTCACCCCGGCTGATGCGGGTGCGCTAGACGTTCTGCAACAGGCGCTCGAAGCCCGTGGGTTTGACTGTAAACGCAAGGTGTTTGACGGCAATGGCAGTGATGCGATTGACAATCTCTATGCCCGTCTGGGCACCAAGGGCCGCAATTTCTGTTTTGCCGGGCACACCGATGTTGTGCCAGCAGGCGATCGTGACGCATGGACTGTCGATCCGTTTGGCGGCGAGGTCCAAGACGGCCGTCTGTTTGGGCGTGGTGCGGTTGACATGAAAACCGGCATTGCCTGTTTTGTTGGCGGGGTGGATGCGTTTTTGGCCGCACATCCGGATTTCGACGAATCCATCAGTTTCCTGATCACCGGCGACGAAGAAGCTGATGCTTTCAATGGAACGGTCAGGCTGATTGAATGGTGTGACCAGCAGGGCGAAAAGTTCGATACCTGTCTGGTGGGGGAACCGACCAACCCGAAATATCTCGGCGAAATGATGAAAATTGGCCGTCGCGGATCGATTACCGGCTGGCTGACAATTTATGGCGCACAGGGTCACGTGGCTTATCCGCATCTGGCGGACAACCCCGTACCGCGCATGATCAAGGTTCTTGATGTTCTTAATTCACGTAAACTTGATCAGGGCACCGACCATTTCCAGCCCAGCAACCTTGAAGTCACCACCGTTGATGCCGGGAACAGTGCCACCAACGTTGTCCCGGCCAAAGTTTCTGCAGCCTTTAACATCCGTTTCAACGATCTGCACACCGGTGTCGATCTTGAAAAATGGATCAAGGATGTCTGCGCCGAGCATGCTGGCGCGCATGAGCTAAGGGTCAAAATCTCTGGCGACGCATTCCTATCCACCCCCGGCAAGCTCGCCAACCTGATTGCCGATGCCGCGCAAAAAGTAACAGGCAAGCGCCCGGAGATGAGCACCACTGGCGGTACATCCGACGCCCGTTTCATTCAGAAGTATTGCGAGGTCGCGGAGTTTGGCCTTGTGGGTCAAAGCATGCACAAAGTTGATGAGCATGCGATGGTCGAGGATATTGAAAACCTGAGTAAGATTTACAGCGAAGTTTTGTCGGGATACTTTAACCACAGTTGAAGATACGCATTGAACTCGCACTGGGTACGTACAGGATATCTGCAGGATGACCGGAACAAAGAATTCAGGAAATCGCATTCCAGAAATCGTAATTGGGGATTTTGTTCCAAAAATCACCTTGCCCGACAAGACAGGAAAATCTGTCGAACTGACAGACCAACTGATTGCCGGCAACACTCTGGTTCTTTGGTTCCTCGATGAAAAGCCCGGCAAGACCGATTGGCAGAAAATTGACCCATTTCTTGAAGAAACCCAATCTGCAGAAGTTTTGACATTTCTGATTGTCTGCGGCAGGAAAAGCCCAAAGAAAGCTGGAAGTTCAAACAAGAAAGTCACTGAGCTTTATGATGAGGAAAATGCAGTCCGCAAGCTGCTTGGCATTGCAGGACCATCCATCATTGTGATTGACCCGAACAATCGGCTTGCTGGAATAGATACCTCGTCCAACGTCAATCAAATCATCAATACGTGTAAGTCCATTCACAACGATAGTGAAGCCCTGGCGGCAAACCATCAAGCCCCCGTGATGGTCATGAAGGATGTTCTTGAACCTGAATTATGCGCAGAATTACTTCGTTATTGGGATGATGGTGAAAAACGTGCTGATGGGGTTTCTTTGGGATCATCAAGCAACAGCACAGCAAAGAAAGAGATAAAGAAACGCAACGACGTTGTCTTGCTTGATGAACCACTCTTCAACCGCGTCAAAGCACGCATCGTTTCGCGGCTTGCGCCAGAGCTTATAAAGGCATTTCACTTTAGAACCGCCAGTATGGAAGCGCTGCGGATAGGCTGCTATGACGCCGCCGAAGAAGGGCATTTCGCACGTCATCGTGATAACCGCACGACGTTTACCGCCCACCGGCGGTTCGCAGTCTCTCTTAACCTCAATGCCATAGATTACGAAGGCGGACAGGTGAGGTTCCCGGAATATGGTCGCACTTTGTATGCGCCGCCTCCGGGAGGCGCACTTGTTTTCTCCTGCTCACTCCTGCACGAGGCAGTGCCGGTGACCAAGGGCAAGCGGTTCGCAATTTTCACCTTTCTGACAGATGAGGCTGGCGCATTGGCAGAAAGAAAGATGATGGCCGAGCGTAATAAGCAACTCACCCCATTCTCAATGAAGTCTTGATAATCTCGAGGATCAAATAGTTTTGGAGAGCTTTTTCTTTCCGCTGATCGATTGATTTGCATGAAAATGCGCGACGCTATGGCGTGCTGAGGCCAGAACCTTGTCAGCGGTTTCATCATCGACCGCACGGCTGAGAACAACAGCCCCAACCATCATCGCCAGCATCGCGATGGCATCCTGTTCGTATTGAACTGGCACATTGCGCAATTTCTGATCTGATTCGAGGTTGATGTGGCGATCAATGCCCGGCACGTCGTCCTCTTTTGCCAACTTCCATGCCAGTTTTTCAGACGCCTGATTGATCAGTTTTGAAAAGGCTTCCTGTGCACGAACCCCGGATCGGGAAACTTCGGCTGACAGGGTTGGCAATGCACAGCCCAGTTCCGGATTTTCAATATGTACCCGCGACAAATACAACTTGGCAAAGGATGTCACCCAATCCCCACCGGTCCGTTCCGCTTTGCGCAGCTTTGCCAGTATTGGAGAGGATAAAAGCGACATGCCGTTTTCAACGCAGGCAACAAACAGGTCTTCCTTGTTTTTGAAATGCGCATAAAACCCACCGCGCGTCAGCCCCGCCTCGGCCATGACCTGATCAATTGTCACGTTCTCAAACCCGTTCTTTTTAAACAGGGCCGTTGCCGCATTCAGGATGCGAATACGGGTTTTGGGTTTGTGGGCGGGACTGTAGGGCATTTGTCAGATCCGTTTGAAGGTGGTTTTGCGGCCGATCCAAAAACAATGACACATCCTGATAATATGTTCTTGAACATATTATATCCTCGTTAATCCTGTCTGCAAGTTCCCTTCACCCGACATTGCACGAACGGCAATGGGAACCCTCGCAGCAAAGGAAGACCGCATGTCTGAATTGATGATCATCGGAATGCCCCGCAGCAGCTTGACGCGTACGGTCCGCATCGCCTGTATCGAAAAAGAAATCCCGTTTGAGTTCAGTACTCGGAATGTGCAGCTCCCCGGGCAGCGCGCAACGCCGGAGGTTTCCAATCGTAATCCGTTTGGCAAAGTACCTGTTCTGGTTCATGGAAAGTTGGTTTTGTATGAAACAGCGGCCATCTGCCGGTATATAGACGACACATTTTCAGGCCCACTTTTACGCCCGGTTCATACAGAAAAAATCGCCCTGATGAACCAGTGGATCAGCCTTGCCATGACCCGGCTGGATCAAAACATTATTCGGAATTTTGTTATCCCAATGGTTTTTGCCAACACCAAACAGCGCCACGATCCGGGCTTCGCCGTGCGCATGAACCAGATGGGCGATCTTATTGCCCACGACCTTGGGGTTCTGGATGATGCTTACGTCGATGGCTGGCTTTTTGGCGACCGCTTTACCATCCCCGACATGATGATCATGCCGATGCTCCATTACCTCAATGCCATGCCCGGCGGACCAGAGATGATTGCGAACGCTCCGAATGTGAAAGCCGCTTTTACGCGTTTCAAGGCCCGAAGCTCCGCCGCCCAAACCGACCCGTTGTTGCCCGATCAGATTTTGAAATCCGCCTAACCTTTTTCACCGCCGCCCTTGTGTCTCCCTTAATCGCACAAGGGCTTTTCAGCCGCCGCAGACACACATCCTCCAAGCATGTTGGCCCCTGCGGTCTGTGGCGGCTGCTTTTTATCGGCGACCTATGGCGTCCAGGTGATGGGGACGTACCCCGGCAAAGCTTCTATGCGGTCAAGCCAAGCCCGAATGCCCGGACACCCCGAAAGACTGACTTTTCCGAGCTCTGCGCGATGGGTATAGGCATAGAGCGAGATATCAGCGATGCTCAGAGCATCTCCCACCAGCCAGTTATGGCTTGAAAGACGTTTTTCCATCAGATCAAGCGCACGTTTGGCCCCGGCCTGCTTCATTGGCGCCAGAATATCGGCATTTTCGGGTAATCCCTTGATCTCATACCAGGAAATCAGCACCGCGATATTGGGTTCATGGTCGTACTGTTCAAAGAACAACCATCCCATCATTTCCGCACGCTCAAAACGGTCATCTGGCACGAAGTTCGTTCCCTCGGCCAGATAGGTGAGGATCGCGTTGCTTTCAGCCAAAACCCGACCGTCATCCAGAACAAGCGCCGGGATCTTGCCGTTTGGATTGATCTTTTCCAGGTATTCTGGTGTCCGGGTTTCCCCTTTCATGATGTCGCGTTCGACATAGTCAAACGCCGTTCCCATCATCGACAGCAGCAAACGAACCTTGTAGCCGTTTCCCGAAAGCAAATAATCGTTCAAAATCATTGTAAATGTCCTTGTGGCACATGCGTGAAAAGCATTGGCCGGCCGGGTTTGATATTTGCGGCTGGATGATTGGCAAACAATCGAATAGTTTTGACGCAACTGTTCAATTTCATTGATCAATCATTCTGATCATAGAGGCCATTATGGATTCTGACCTGCTGCGCAGCTTTGTCGCCTTTGCCGAATCAGGCAGCTTTAACCGGGCGGCTGACCGGATTGGCCGCACGCCATCGGCCTTTTCCATGCAGATGAAACGGCTTGAAGAACTGGTCGATAACAAACTGTTTGAACGGGACGGTCGGAATGTTCTTTTAACCCCGGATGGCATCACCTTTGTCGGATATGCCCGGCGTATCTTGTCGCTTCAGGACGAGGCTATGGGCAAGTTGCGAACACAGGATGCGTCACGTCCGATCCGCATTGGTTGCCCGGATGACTATGCGCAGAAAATCCTGCCGCTGGTCCTGCGCGGTATCCAGAAAGCCCACCCCGCCACAAAATTCTTTGTTTCGGTCAACCCGACAATCCTTCTGCGCCGGATGCTGGATCAGGGGGAACTAGACCTGTCGATCATTAGCCGATCTGAAACCGGCGAAGAAGGATACTTCCTGCGTCATGAACCGGGTGTCTGGGTTACATCCCCGATCCACAAACAGCATGAACTTGATCCCTTGCCACTGGTTTTACCGGCCGAGGATTGCAAGTTTCATGCGTGGGCGCTTGATGCCATTTCAAAAGCCGATCGGCCCTATACACTGTTTGCCACATCCCGACAGGCCGCGTCCCTGTTGCATCTGGTACGCGACGGACTTGGTGTGGCAACACTTGCCGCGGCCAGTGTTACCGATGAGTTTCAGGTTCTTGAGGCGCGTGATGGTTTTCCGCCCCTTCCGGCAGTTGGGGTTGCCTTGATGCTTGCCGAAGCATCCCATCCATTGGTCGACCGGCAACTTGCCATCGTGATACAGGATTATCTCAACCGAAATCTGGATGATGACTTGACCAGACAGGCCGCAAGCTGATTGGATGCCGCGCCATCACACCTATACGCCCATACATTGATCAACAAAGATTGCCCCAATGACCGCCAAACCACGCCTGAACATTTGTGTCACCTGCACCTTTTCCGCCGCCGACGGCCAAAGTGATCCCCGCGACGGCAAGGTTCTGTTTGAACGGGTAAAAACCGCCTGTGCCGAACGTGATGTGCCTTTTGACCTGCATCCGGCAGAATGTCTGACCAACTGCAAATCTGGCTGTTCGGTTGCCTTTAGTGGTGCTGCGAAATGGGGATATGTTTATGGCAATGTTGATCCCGATACGATGATCGAGGATCTATGCGATCTTGCGACCCGATATAGCGAAAGTGACAATGGCATTGTCGCATGGCGTGAACGCCCCGACAGCCTGCGCCGCAATGTCATCGCCCGCATTCCGCCGCTCGATTAAATGTTGCGTAATTACGCAGTCGGACAGTGCCAAAGCACGGAAATTTTGTCGGACTTAACCCGACGTGTTGGCATGAAGTTCCTGCCAAAGGCGCTGCACCTCACCGGTTGCCTGCAATTTTTCAATCATCTGATTAAAATCAGCAACTGGAATGACCGATTGATCTGCAATGACCGACACAAGGTCATACATGGCATCGGGTTGTACACCGACGGTAATAAGGTCACCCAGTCCCGGAGTTGCCGCCAATTCACGGGCGAGAAAACCTGCTGAAACAATGCCGATTGGCGCTTCGCGGGCCAAAACACCGTTCAGGACTTCCTTTTCGTTATAGCGCAGCAACACGTCATAAGATTGTTTCAGGAATTCTGGATCAGAGTTGAACTTGGCAAAACCATAATGGAACCCCAGCACGCACAGGATCGATTGGTTGGTGACATCGGCAAACGGATCATCTGTTTTCGCCGTGCTGCTTTGGGTTACATAAACATCTTTCTCTGTGACGATCTTGTCAGAGAATTGCACGGCGTAGTCCTGCCAGTCCCATTGCGCACTTTCGAGCAACAGAAGATCAACATCCCCATCCACCAGAGCCTTATAGCGTCTGCGTGACGACGTTTCGACAAGCTGAAACTCATAGTCGTCCTGCAACCCGTTCAGAAGCCCGATCAGCAAGGGAACCATGCCGTTTGGCTTGCCGTTTTCGAAATAATAAACAACACCGTATTCATACGCACCGACTTTAACCGTAACAGGCTCCGCCGCCTTTGCCGGTGCACCGCCATCGGGAAAAAACGCCGCCAGAAGTGCTGCAAGCATGATGCAAAAATGTCGAATTATTCGAAAAGCTGCCACTACATCTTTCCTGCAGTTCTCGGATTAATAAACCTTACGCCCCCGGCGACCCAACCATTTGGCCACTGCGCGGACGCATAACGCGTCCCTTTTATATACGGCGGTCCTGCCAGTTTTCCAGAAGGTAGCGTGCAATAGAAATTGGACGCGGCAAATTTATGCCCTTTTCTGGCAGGTTCGGCACCTCATCGCGATGCACCCACATGGCAAATTCGATTTCATCCTGATCAATGGTGATATCTGTGGTTTCCGCCTCTGCGACAAACCCCAGCATCAATGATCCGGGAAACGGCCAAGGCTGGGATGCGACATATTTCGGGCGCTTGACGCGAATGCCAACCTCTTCATAGACCTCACGCGCCACCGCCTGCTCAAGCGTTTCACCCGGTTCCACAAACCCTGCCAAAACCGAAACCATATTGGGCAGAAATTGCGGTGACCGGGCCAAAAGCACGTGATCTTCGTGATGGATCAGCATGATGACAGCTGGATCCGTGCGCGGGAAATGCGATTTTCCACAATCAGGATTGCTACACTCAAGACGATACCCGGCCTCGGCAACACGGTTCGCATGGCCACATGCCCCACAGAACTGATGCCCGCGATGCCAGTTAAAAAGGGCGCGCGCCTGTGCGGCAAGGGCGGCCTCGTCACTTGAAAGAGCGGCCATGCGGGTCCGCATATCGCCAAACCCGCCGCCAAGGCGGCGCACGGCTTCTTCCCGATCCGAAATGACCGACGCAATATCCACGGCCATCACGGGGCCATTGCCATCGCGTCCAAGATAAATCCATTGGGCGGCCTCAAGATCGACGTCCAGATGCCGGATTGCCAAACCACCAACCACCACAAGTTCATGCGCATCCATGTCTTCGGGCCAGGCAAAAAGCGGATCACCGTCATAGCAGATCAAAATACGTAACGAGTCTTCGACCAGCAGGCTCTGGCGCCAGTTTACTGACTTTCGCAGCACCGCATCACGATCAAGATCAACGGATTCGTAAAACAGCCTGTCCATAAGATCGCGTATCCTTAAATTCCATTTACCGACCAACATCGCAGGCAAGCTGCTGTCCGGGCGGTATTTTCCGGGACAACGGTGCCCGACATTAGCGCGCTGGCAGCCCGGTAAAAAGCCACGATTGCGCGAGGATCGAAAAAATCCAAGCCAACACTTGCGTTTTACTGTCTGCTGCGCGATATAGGGGGCGAGAGGCTGGCTGCGGACGGACCGCTCGCCAACCCGGTCAGGACCGGAAGGTAGCAGCCGTAACGAGTTTTTCCGGGTCGCGGTTCAGTCTCTCACCCTTTTATCTCTCCCCTTTGAATGTCGCCGATCCTCCATGCAACTGACCCTGTCAGGCATGATGTGGTTTTGTGTGGGAAATTTCCCACTTGGCCTTTCCCATGCGGGACTGAAACTGCTAAAACCAATCCAGTTTACAATATGTCGGACCGGATGAATGACGGATCAGATCGAGACCGCCAGCCAAGATACGCCCGAAGGTGAAGCCCCTGCGCCAGACGCAGCGACATCGCCTAGTGATGCCGCACCGGCAGCCAGTGCAACCAAGGCCGTGGCCCCGAAAAGCGAATATCAGGTTCTGGCGCTTAAATACCGCCCGAAAACCTTTGATGAGCTGATCGGTCATGGCCCGATGGTCAAGACGCTTTCAAACGCCCTTGAAAGCGGTCGTCTTGCCCATGCATTTGTTCTGACCGGGGTGCGCGGGATTGGTAAAACCACCACCGCACGTATCATTGCGCGCGCGCTGAACTGCATTGGACCGGATGGCAACGGTGGCCCGACCATCGAACCATGCGGTGTCTGCGAACATTGCCGCGCAATTGCCGAAGACCGCCATGTCGATGTTTTGGAAATGGATGCGGCATCACGTACCGGTGTTGATGACATTCGCGAACTGATCGAAGGTGTGCGATATCGCCCGACCTCGGCACGTTACAAGATATACATCATCGATGAAGTGCACATGCTGTCGAAAAGTGCGTTCAACGCGCTTCTCAAAACGCTCGAAGAGCCGCCAGAGCATGTGAAATTCATCTTTGCCACCACCGAAATTCGCAAAATTCCGATCACCGTCCTGTCACGTTGTCAGCGGTTTGATCTGCGCCGCGTTCAAATCGATGAACTAAGCGCGCATTACACCCGCATTGCCGGACTGGAACATGCCGACATCGAAGAAGAAGCCGTCGCCCTGATTGCACGTGCGGCAGATGGTTCTGTCCGTGATGGCATGAGCCTTCTTGATCAAGCAATTTCACACGGGGCAGGCAAAGTCACCACCCAGCAAGTGCGTGATATGCTGGGTCTTTCAGACCGGTCACGTATTTTCGATCTGTTTGATTTCACCATGAAGGGTGAAATCAACGAAGCACTTGAACTGTTAAGCGCGCAATACGCCCTTGGCGGTGACCCGGCAGTGATGTTGCAAGACATGCTGGACCTGACCCATTGGTTGACCCGTGTAAAACTGTCGCCCGATGCGGCCAATGATCCCGGCGTATCCCAGATCGAGCGCGAACGCGGTAAGGAAATTGCCGCCAAACTTGCCATGCCGCAATTGACCCGCGCGTGGCAGATGCTGCTTAAGGGGCTTGAAGAAACACGGATTGCGCCATCCCCCATTCAGGCGGCTGAAATGATCCTGATCCGGCTGGCCTATGCTGCGGAAATGCCATCGCCCGGTGATCTGATCAAAAAACTTCGCAGCGACATGGCCAATACCGGTGCGAACGCACCACAAGGTGGTGGCAATGGTGGCGGCGGTAACGGCGGTGGTCCCGGTCCGCGTATGCAGGTTGTTAATGGCGGCGGCGGCAGTGCCGCTGCGGTGGCGCAAAGTCGCCCCGACCCGCTTGGCGCCCCTGAACAGGTTGAACAGCCGGTTTACGCCAAAATGCCCGAAAGCTTTGTCGAGGTCGCCGACCTTCTGGCAAAGGACCGCGAAACAACCGGCATCGCCATGCAGGTCAAAAACTATATGCATCTGGTGAAGTTTGAGCCGGGCCGGATCGAATTTCGCCCGGCACGCGGTGCGCGTTCAGACCTGTCGACGCAACTGATCAAGGCGATGAATAGCCTTACGGGGCAACGGTGGCTTGTCAGTGTTTCGGAACGCGAAGAAGGTGCACCGACCTTAAAGGAACAGGAACTCGAAGCCCTTGAGCAGCGCAAGGCAGATGCCTCGCACGACCCGCTGGTCAAGGCGATCATTGAAGGTTTACCCAAAGCCAAAATCGTTGCCGTCCACCTACCACCCGGCCAAGAAGAAACCGCCGGTGAAGAGGACGAAAGCGGTTCAGTATATGACGATGCGTTTTATCTCGAAGGAGACGACGAGCTATGAAGAATCTTGCAGGGATGCTCAAACAGGCCCAGCAAATGCAGTCCAAAATGCAGGACATGCAAGAAGGTCTGGTTGAACTTGAGATCGAAGGCCAGTCCGGTGCGGGCATGGTCAAGGTAATGCTTAATGGCAAAGGCGAAATGCGTGGCCTTTCGCTTGATAAAAGCATTGTCGACCCGAACGATACCGAGGTTCTCGAAGACCTGATTGTGGCTGCCTATAACGACGCCAAGGTCAAAGTCGAAGCTGCGGTTCAGGAAAAGATGAAAGACGTCACCGGCGGCATGAACCTGCCCGAAGGTTTCAAGCTTCCATTCTGATCTGACGTTGGATCATTTAAGAATTTCGCGCATTCATCGCGCAAAATGAAGGGTGGCATTGCGCCGCCCTTTGTTTTTGATACAAGCTAAAGCATGTTGCATTAAGAACGGGGTCACGATGACCGGACGGGAAATCGAAAATCTGATTAAACTTCTGTCGCGTCTACCGGGTCTTGGCCCGCGATCCGCACGCCGGGCTGTGTTGCAGATGCTTAAAAAACCCGAAATGCTGATGCTCCCGCTTGCCGATTCCCTGCGTGCGACGGCGGATGCCATGACCACCTGCAGCAATTGCGGCAATATCGATGTCACCGATCCCTGTCACATCTGTGCCGACTATAACCGGGGCCCCGACATCATTTGTGTTGTCGAGGAAGTCCAAGACCTTTGGGCGCTGGAACGCGGTGCATCTTTCAAGGGGCAATACCATGTCCTTGGCGGCACGTTATCGCCACTTGATGGGGTTGGCCCGGATGACCTGAAGATTGATCAATTGATCAACCGGGCGCGCGCAGATGAAGTAACCGAAGTCATCCTTGCCACCAATGCCACGGTTGATGGCCAAACCACCGCACATTACATCACCGAACGCCTGATCGAAACCGGGGTCAAAGTCACCCGTCTTGCCCATGGCGTTCCGGTTGGAGGCGAGCTTGACTATCTTGATGATGGCACGCTGGCCGCAGCCCTTCGGTCGCGTAGCGTGGTTTAACAGCCACCACACCGTTGTGTATTCCAATAAAAAAGGCAGCACCCCATGCTGCCTTTCGAATACTATTTGGGTTGAGGCGTGATTATTCAAACCACAGATCCATCAAAATCCTTATAAAATCAGGATTTAGACCCTGAAGTTTTTTCAGCTGCTAAACGAGTTGCCAATTCATATCCATAGGCACCCGCACCGGCCATCACCGCATCAGCCACCGGGCTGATCCAGCTTTTATGACGGAATTCTTCGCGCGCATGCGGGTTGGAAATATGCAGCTCGATGATATAGCCATCGAAGGTTTTTAGCGCATCGTGAATGGCCGCCGACGTATGGGTATAAGCCCCGGCATTGATAATGATTGCAGCTGATTTTTCACGGGCTTCGTGAATCAGATCAATGATCGCACCTTCGTGGTTCGACTGACCGAACCGCACAGTGACATTCAAATCCTTGGCCAGGGCCGCACATTTTGTTTCGATGGTTTGCAGCGTGTCATAGCCATAAATCTCTGGCTGGCGTTGCCCAAGCAGATTCAGGTTCGGTCCATTGATGACAAGAATTTCCGGCACGCTCATGTGTATTCCCCTGAATCCAATTTTTATTTCGCAACGTCGCTGCGACGGTTCATCCGTGTCTGGGACGCCAGCCTGATTGGCGCATTGGCCGCCCCGAAACCACGATACGCCCGACGCTCCACCAGTTCAAAGAAGAAACGGTTGGCAAAGGTCTTGGTATAGGCCTGATAATATTCACCTTCGTCGTCGCGGTCATACAGAATATTACCCGCACGCAGCCGGTCAAGCAATTGTGGCTCAAGCCCGAAACGGGCTTCGATGTCGTCATAATAATTTTCAGGGATCGGTAAAATTTCAACACCGTTCTTCTGACAAAAAGCAACGGTTTCGAAAATATCGTCGCTTGAAAATGCCAGATGCTGAACCCCACTCCCAAAGAACTCGTTTAAGAACTGGGAATGCTGAGTATTGGGGCTTTGCGACCCGTTCAGGATCAAGCGCAACGCATCGCTTTGCACCACCTGACTTTGCACAAGCCCGCCGGGATCAGGAATATCAAGAGTTGGCATTTTCCCCAGATCAAAGATCGAAGTGAAATACAGAACCCAGGCCAACATTTCCTCATATTGCATCGAATAGGAAACATGGTCGACAGCGCGCAGTTTTGCTTTTGCACTGTCTGTCGTCGCTGGTTGGGCAGAATCAAATTCGACATCCCAGATACGCGAAAGTTCGCTATGGTCATCAAGGAAATAGACCAGACTGCCGCCAACACCGCGGATGGCTGGCATTTCAATTTCGCCCTCGCCAACCGCCTGACTAAACGGTGCCGCCAGCAAGGATTGCGCCCGATCAAGGGTTGCCTTGGCATCATCAACCTTAAGCCCGACCGCACAAACCGACGGGCCATGCACGATGTTATAGGAATGCGCGAACCCGTCCTTGTCGCAGTTGATCACAAGGTTGATGTCGCCCTGCTTCCACCAACTCACGGCCTTTGACTTGTGGCTGCCGCGTTTTTCAAAGCCCAGCCCGGCCAACAGGGTTGCCAGCTTTTCTGCGGTGTCTTCCTCAACCGCGAACTCGACAAAGGCAACTTCCTTGGCATGCGCTTTGGGCGGCAGGATGGCGGCCTTTTCACCGACCTTAACGCCTTCAATCCCATCGCCAAGATAAATCAACGACCGCAAGCCATCCTTCGCAACATTCTTGGTCGAGCTTGACCGGAACTGATCGTTGAAGATTTCAAGGGATAGCGGCCCGTCATAGCCGGTCATGGCAAGATTGCGCATGAAGTCACCCAGCGGGAAATCGCCCTGCCCCGGGAAACACCGGAAATGGCGGCTCCACGATAGCGGATCCATTTCAAGGGTCGGCGCATCGGCGACCTGAACCAGGAAAATCTTATCCCCGGGGATCGATGAAATTGCATCAAGCGGCACCTTGCGCGCGATGATGTGGAAAGTATCAAGAACCAGACCGACATTGGGATGATTGGCCCGGCGCACAACTTCCCAGCTGTCGCGATAATCACTGATATGCTTGCCCCATGACAGGGCTTCGAACGCGATGCGAAGTTCACGCTTGGCAGCCCGGTCGCCAAGTTCGGCCAGATCCTTTGCCGCACGATCAAGTCCGCCCAGTGATTGGGGCGATACGTTCGAACAGACCATCAAAAGGTCAGTCCCAAGTTCTTCCATCAAGTCAAACTTGCGCTCGGCCCGCTCAAACGCACGGGTGCGCTGGGGTTCGGGCATGCCTTCAAAATCGCGGAACGGCTGAAACGTCACCAGCTTGAGGCCAAGATCGCGAATGGTCTTGCCAACATCGGCGGGCGATCCATCAAAGGACAGAAGATCGTTTTCAAAAATCTCGACACCATCAAAACCGGCTGCGGCAATGGCATCGAGTTTTTCCTGAAGATCACCAGACAACGAAACTGTTGCGATCGAGGTCAGCATATTATCCCTCCGGAATGCAGGTGTGAGCACCGGGTCATTCACCGCAGGGATTTGGAGTTAAGCCATGACGCGCCGGGATGGCGCATGGCCAATTCAATCCTGCGGACGACGCCGATAGGTTTCAATATGGTCGGTCAGTTTTGCAATCGCGCCATCAAGGTCACGCGCCAGCGCGAGGTCATAAATCGCGCGATGCTCGTCGATAATGTCATGGGCGCGAAAGCCGTGCGTCTTAAGCTCGATCACCACATAACGACGGAACTGATCGAAAATTTCGCGGTGCAGCCGCATGTGCAGATCCGATCCGCACGCCGATATCAACGCCTGATGAAACTCGCGGTCATACTGGCTCCAGCGGACCGTAAGTTCACGGCTTTCTTCGGAAAGCATCTGCTTTTCAACAGCCGAGAGCTTGTGATGGGCACCGGCAACGCGGGCTTCCCACTCGACATCTCCTTGTTTGATTGAGGCGGCCAGACCTTCGCATTCAAGTAGCAGCCGCATCGACGTCAACTCCTTGAAATTGGACGGCGATGTTTCGACAACACGAAACCCCTTCTGGCCTTCGACAAAGACAAATCCCGATGCGACAAGGCGATTTAGCACTTCGCGCAGCGTATTGACCCCGGCGTTATAACGTTCGCGCAGGGCATCAAGCTTAAGCTTCACGCCGGGCTGTAACTCGCCATACAGAATATCATCGCGAATTTCGTTATAGACCGTTTCGGCCACTGTGCTGCTGCTCATCGTGCTCCCCTAACCCGTCAATGCCTCGGGATAGGCATTGAAATAATCGTGTCTTGCAGCATCGGCATCAATTTCTGCCCCACTGAAAACTTCGAATGCTTCAATACCCTGAAAGAAGAAGAGTTCAAAGCCGGTCATGACTTCAATCCCCGATTTCGTCGCTGTGCGCAGGAACGCCGTTTCGACCGGGGTATAAACCGCATCGAACGCCCATTTCTGACCACCCAGCAAGTCAACGTCAAACGGACAGCCCGGATACTGGTTCATACCGATCGGCGTACAATTGATCAGGCCATCGGCACTGCGCACCGCATCTGACAGGTTTTCTGCCCCGACAAATTCGGCCTGCGCATCCGCCGCTGTTAACGTCGCAACCAGTTCTTCGCCACGCGCGATGTCCTTGTCATGGACCAGGATTTTATCCGCCCCCAACCCACGCAGACCAAACGCCGTTGCAAGGCCAACACCACCCGCACCAAGCTGTAAAACCGTTCCCGGCTTTGCATCCCCGAACTGCTTTTTGTAGCCGCGCATAAAGCCAACAAAATCGGTGTTGTCCCCGCGCCAGCCATCTTCGCGAAACACAACCGTATTCACCGCAGCAAGGGCTGCTGGCAGACGTTTACGCGGTGTGATCAGTTTGCGCGCACTGGTTTTATATGGATGGGTGACATTGACCCCCGCATAACCTTTTTCCGAACAGGTGGTCAGCTGTTTGATCAGATCGAAATCCTCAATCTGATCGCTGTCGAGATAGTCGTAACTAACATCCATCCCGCACATACGGCCGAGCAACACGTGCAGTCTGGCCGACTGGCTGCGTGAAATGCCTTTACCGATAAGACCGAGTTTCAACATGGGACGGTATCCTAAAATCCAAACAGTTCCGGCAAGAAGGTGACAATGCCCGGAACAAATGTGATGACCAGCAACACAAACAATTCAACAAGGAAGAATGGCATGATCGCCTTGATCATTCTGGCCATGCCAACACCGGCAATCGCATCGGCAACAAACAGGCACAAGCCCATCGGTGGTGTGATCAGGCCAATCATCAGATTGAAAATAACAATGATGCCAAAGTGGGTCGGGTCGATACCAAGGCTCAGCGCAATCGGATGCAGGATCGGCACCAGCACCAACATCGCGGCAATACCCTCAAGAGCAAGACCAACCACCAGTAACATCAGGTTAATCAGGATCAGGAACATGGCCGGGCTGTCGACATAGCCCAGAACAAACTGGCTGACCGCCTGAGGAATACCGGCAAACGTCATGAACCAGTTGGCCGCAGCCACCGTCCCCATAATGATCAGGATGCTTGAAGAATCACGCATCGCACCGGAAAATATCCCCGGAAGGTCGCCCGGTTTGAGTTCGCGAAACACAAACAACCCGACAACGAGCGCATAAAACACCGCAAAGCTTGCCGCCTCGGTCGGTGTGACAATCCCTGCAAGGATCGATCCGATGACAAAGATCGGCATAAACAGCGGGATCACACCGTTCCAAAGCGCACTCAGCTTTTCACGGAAATTCATCCGTTCACGCGGGGTGGCATAGTTCTTTACAAAGAACCGGACATAAATCGACAGCGCCATCGCCAGCAACAAGCCCGGAACAATCCCTGCCAAGAACAGGGCCGGTACCGACACATTGCTTGTGATCAGCGCATAGATGATCACGGGAATACTTGGCGGAATGATCGGACCAATCACCGATGATGCTGCCGTAAGCGCGGCAGCGAAATCACGCGGATAGCCTTCCTTTTCCATCGACGGGATAAAAATACGGCCAATGGCCGAGGTGTCCGCCACCGCCGAGCCGGACAGTCCGGCAAAGATCACCGATGACCAGATATTGACCTGCGCCAGTCCGGCCTTGGCATGACCGACCAACGCATTGGCCAGATTGATCACACGCGATGTAATGCCGCTGGCATTCATCAATTCACCGGCCAGCACGAATAGCGGGATCGCCAAAATGGTAAAACTATCCATGCCAGCGAAAATGCGTTGGGGCAGCAAATCGATGCTAAAGGTGCCAGACCCGATATAGGCGGCAATGCCAAGTGCAATCGCAAATGCGACCGGTGCGCCAATCGCCAGTAAAACAAGCAGGGTAACGCCGGTAATCATGCTTCACCCCCGGTCGACACGGCTTTAAAGAACGAAATAATGCGTAAAATAGCTGCGATCACCAGACAGATACCGCCAACGGTAATCGCGACCTGCGCCCAATACATTTGAATGCCAATACCAGATGCGACAATGCCACCACGTTTTCCGGCAAAAATCAGCCCGGCATAGGCAAGGATGCCGCCCAGCACCAATGTAGCGACATCAACCAGCAGACTGAGCTTGCGCCGGAACTTCTCGGGAACGGTATCAATGACAATGCTGAAAGTAATCTGTTTGCCCTGCAAATAGGCGTAGGCAACGCCAAACATGCAGCCATAGATCATCGCATATTTTGCGATCTCCTCGCTCCATTGCAGGGGGGCGGAAAACAGGTAACGGCTCACACTGCCAGCAAAAACAACACCAAAGACAACGAGGATACTGATCCCCGAAAGTCCGGCGAGCAAACGCATAAACGCAATTTCGACGCGTTGCATGGGGGTCCCCCGGATCATCGCGGACAACGGAATGCTTTTAGAAAAAGCATGGCGGCGGGAGAAAAGGACGGACCAGGCTCAAAGGAGAAACACCCGGTCCGCCAAAACCGATTACATCGAGGCTTCTGCCTTGGTAACAGCGGCCTGCAGCTTTTCAATCCACTGCGAATCTATCTGACCCGAAAGCCATTCGATCACAGCCGGCTGTGCTGCATCACGGAACGCTTTGAGCTGCTCAGCGGTCGGTGTGGTCACTTCCATGCCTTCCTCTGCCAGTTTGGCAACGCCTTCTGCCGAATTGAACTGCTGAATTGCACGGCCAACGTTTGATGCAACACCCGCAGCACGACGCAGAAGCGCCTGATCTGCTTCGGACAGATCCTGATAGATCGCTTCGTTTACGACAATAAAGTCGGTGCCATAAACGTGACGATCAAGTGTGAGGTACTTCTGCATTTCGTAGAATTTGTTGGCATAGATCACGCTGATCGGATTTTCCTGACCATCAACCGTACCGGTGGTAAGGGCGGTCGGAACTTCCGGCCACGGGATCGGGGTTGGCTCACCACCAAGTGCCTTGACCATCTCAACAAACAGCGGGACGGTCATGACACGAATTTTCAGACCTTCCATATCCTTTGGCTCGGCAATGGCACGTTTGGAGTTGGTAAAGTTACGGAAACCAGTTTCACCATAAGCCAAGGTGCGCAGGCCAGTTTTCTCCAGACAATGTGCGGCAAGTTCCTTGCCGAAATCACCATCCAGTACGCTCCATGCCACATTGGCATTCGGGAAAATATACGGCACATCAAGGACGGCTGCCTCTGGGCAAACCTTTGAAAACGGACCCGAAACCATCGACATGGCCAGCGTGCCGTCCTGTGTATTTTGCAAAAGGTCCGTTTCACCGCCAAGCGAACCGGCGGGGAACAGGGCGACCTCAATACGGCCACCGGATTCTGCTTCGACAATGTTTTTAAATACCTGCGACGCGGCACCTTTTTTCGAGGTGGTCCACTCTGCCGGATCAACGTGGGCAAAGTTCAGCGTTACGTCAGCAGCATGCGCTGAAAACCCAAATGACGCAGCAGCCATAGAAACGGCACCCAAAAGGGCACCCTTGGAAATCATCTTCATTACGTCCTCCCGATTAAACAAAATTCCGTAGACCTTGGTTGCTTCAAACAATCTTGTTATTTTGCGGCCTCTTTTCGGAATTAGGATAATTTAAAAAATATAGGAGATTTTGTCAAACATTCTATATTTTTACCAAAAACAGCCACTTACCCCGTCAAACGACACAGAACCGATGATCAAAACCCTCATCAAGGTTGCCGGTTAGAGATTGGAATTTAAGGATGGAAATGCGAATCGGCTCGGCAAATGCAACAGGATCATTTCGACAATCACGCCAATAACATGCCTCTCGAAAACTGCTTGCTGTAAATTCCTGTATTTGTGCTAGTTTAACTGTGAAATTGATCCGATGAACTCTGATATAAAACCATTTCCAAAGTGAATTCTGTGAACACTCTCACCGGCCCCACATCACCCCAGCTTGCAAAAATTGCCTCTCGTATTCTGGCGGGTAGCTTCCTGTTTGAGGATCTTGATCCTGAACTGCTTGAACAGCTGTCTGCTCAGGCCACTGTGCGCCGTCTTGAAGACGGTCAGTTGCTGTTTGAAAAGGGGGCTGCGGCAGACGGTCTTTATGCTGTCGAAGCCGGCAAGGTTCGCATTTCATCGGTGTCGGAAACCGGCAAGGAAATCGTTTTGAACGTGCTTGCCCCGGGGGCGGTATTTGGCGAAATCGCCCTTTTGGATGGTGAACCGCGCACAGCAACAGCCCGTGCGGTTGGCCCGACGCGCTTCCTGTTTATTTCACGCGATGACTTCTTTGAAATATTTGACCGTGAAGCACCCTTGCGCCGCCATATCACAGCCCTTTTATGTCGCCGCCTGCGTTGGGTCAGTGATTTACTCGAAGATGCCAACTTCCTTGATCTTATGGCCCGCCTGATCAAACGCATCCTGTGGCTTGCCGAACGTCATGGCGGCCCGGACCCCGAAGGCATTCGTATTGCCCTTCCGCTGTCACAGCAGGAGCTTGGCCTGATGCTTGGTGTGACGCGCGAAGCGGTGAACAAGAAACTGCGTGAACTTGAAAAGCGCGACATGATCACGCGCCGTGACGGACGTCTGGTGATCAAGGATGCCGACGGGCTCAAACAGCTTCTTGCTGATGCAATCAAGAACTGACCCCACAATCTCACTGTTTGACCGGCTTGTCGCACGCGAAGAAAAGCGCGGACTGATCCTTGTTGCGTTTTTGCGCATCTGCATGCTGGCCTTCATCCTGCTTTTGTTCAGCAAACCGGATTCTCCAACCGGCACGCTTTATACCCTGCTTGAGGTTCTCGGCTGGTTCATTCCCGGTGTTTTCATTCAATTGCTGGTCGCAGCACGCGGCGGCAAATGGGTATGGCTGCTGTATCTTTTGGCTGTCATTGATGCCGGACTGATTGTTTATATATCGGTGGTGCCCGATCCCCTTAATCCGCTCACCAACCATCCCGCGTGGCTGTATGGCTTTGTTGTGCGTGACCGTGGTGTTGTCTTTTCAATGATCATGATGGCGCTTGTCATCATGACATTTTCGCCGCGCCTGATCCTGTGGTTCGGGTTTTGGCTGTTGATGGCGTGGGTTACGGCCATCGTCTGGCTGATGCATCGCCCTGGCGTCATTATTTCCCAGCATTTTGGTGACGACTGGAACCCAACAAAACAGGAACTGATCGACACTTACAATCTGCCGGAATTTGTCGATATCTCTGCCTTGGCCGAACAAGTGGTCATTGTTGTCGTGTTTACGTTGGCCTGTGCGGTAATGGTTTCGCGCTTACGCGTGTTGATCAACCAGTTTGCCGCTGCCGAACGCGCACATGGCAATCTGGCGCGCTACTTCCCCGTCGCCCTTGCCGACCGTCTTGCCGATCGCGATGAACCCATACGGGTTGGCGAACGCCGTGAATGCGTCATCATGTTTGCCGATATTATCGGGTTTTCCGGCTTTGCCGAAAAACGCGATCCGCAAGACGTCATGAAATTCCTCAACCAGTTTCACCAGATCGCCACCACACAGATCGGTGCCTATGGCGGGATTGTCGAAAAATATATCGGTGATGCGGTGATGGCCAGCTTTGCCGCCTTTGATGACCTCCCTTCCCCCGCATCAAATGCCCTGTGCGCAAGTCAGGCCATCGTGTCGCAGGTTTCTGAATGGCAAGCCCGCGAACCCGCAGATGACGGCTTACCGCTCCGGATTGGTGTCGGGCTTAATTTTGGCCCCGCCGTTGTGGGGGATATCGGACAGCGCGAAGCGGTAACCCCTGCTGTAATCGGGGCAACTGTCAATCTTGCCGCCCGGCTTGAACGTGCGACCCGCAAGCTTGAGACCGACACCGTGATGAGTGAAAATTTCGCCAACCAGATACGCAACGAAAGTTCCGTTTCAGGATCTGTTTTATTGCGTCATTATCAACAGCATGAATCCATTCGGGTAAAAGGATTTAGTGACCCAATACCTGTTCTGTTTCACCGTGATCTTGAAAACTAGCTAAATTCCATAGCCGTTATTGCAATAAAGCCTTGAAATCGGGCAATACAGCCCCAAAATGCGTTTTATCTCATGCACATGTGCTGACAACTGATCAGCAGGAGGAAGTGATGGCCACACCCACAGAAACGACTCCCCCGGCACCTCAAGCGGTACCGTCTTCTGTAAGGTTAACAACCCTGTTTGGTGAACGCGAATTTGAATGGGACAAAGCCATTTATTTCCCTGCGGGACTAAAAGGCTTTCCTGACCATAATGTCTTTGCCTTGGCAAACTTCCCCGGAGACGGCGCAAGCAGTTTTCTCCTGATGCAATGCCTGACCGAACCGGAACTGGCCTTTATCGTTGCCCCCTACAATATGGACAGCGATACAATTAACCCGGAACACCTTGAACAGGCCTTCACCATCCATGGCATCAAAAAGAATGACGGCGCTGTGCTTTTGATTGTCACTCTGCACAAGCCCGAAGATAACGGCGATGTGTCCATGTCAGTCAATCTGCGCGCACCAATTATCATTGATACGGAACGTCAGTCCGCCTACCAACACCACCTGCCCGAAGCCGGACATTATGACTTCCATCACGTTGTAAAATAGACACCGTAAATCGGCTTAACGCTTGTTCTGCTCTGGCTCAATCTAAGAGCCCAGCATCATTGTGCCTTTTTGCTCGAACCTTGCAATACCCCAGCGCCACCAACCAGCTGAGAACAAATTTAGGTTGGTCTATTCCCTTCCTTGATCCTGCCATGTTTTCGCGTGAAAGTGGCATGAATGAAACCACATTAACCGGACAAGGGATCGGGAATGTCTGTAACACTGCGAAACCGTTTTGCACTGGCCGCACTTTTGGGTACGGCTGTTTTTTTTGGTCCGGATATCGAGGCCGCACGCGCGCAAGAAGCATCTGAAAACCGCACCAAGCTCAATACATCAATTCCCGTTTCGGCCAGCAACCGGACAAAATTGCAGCTCAGCGTCTATCCCGGCAATCTGGCGATGGTTGCCGAACAGCGCACCGCCGACATCCCCGAAGGCCAAAGTTTCCTTCAGATTGACGGTCTTGCACCCACGGTGATGGATGACTCGTTTCTGATCGGCACTCCCAACAACAGCGATCTCGTCTGGACGTCGATTCGCAATTCGATGAATGGTGCTGATACCATCACCGCCCTTCTGCGCAATCAGATCGGCAAGGAGGTCATCATTCGTCGCGATGATGACCTAATTGAAGGCAAACTGCTGTCCCTGTCAGGACTGGCGCTGGTGCAAACCGATGCCGGAATTGAACAGGTGCCGATCCATCAGATCATCATCAGCAAGCTGCCCGATGGCTTTTCCCCCGATCCATCAATTGAGGCTGAAATTGCCACCACATCGGCCCTTGATCATCTTTCGATGGCCTATCTTCTGGGTGGGATTGGCTGGAATACATCCTATGTCGGGCACTATGACAGTGAGGCCAACAACCTGACACTATCGGCCATTGCACGGGTAACCAATCAATCCGGGGTGGCGTTCGATGATGCGCAATTGCGTCTGGTGGCCGGTGATCCCAACCGCGTCAGCCAGGCACCAATGCCGGTTGCCAAGGCAGCCCGCAATGAAATGATGATGTCGGCCATGGCCGATTCAACTGGTGCCGCACCAGACCGCGAAAGTTTTGAAAACCTGCATGTCTATGGCCCGTTTGACGGACTTTCGATGCAAGATGGTGATACCGTGATCTTGCCGTTGATTGATAAACAATCCCTGCCGGTCACCCGTCGCGCCATTTTCAATGGCTCAAGCAATGCTTATAATATGGGCCAAAATGGCGAACCGGACTTTGTCCGCCCTGATCTTGAAATCAAGATCACCAACAAAGGCGGGGCGGATAATCAAAGTCCGTGGCCAGATGGCGTTGTGCGTATTTTTGCCAACAGCACATCGGGCGACACCCGCTTTGTCGGTGAAGATAACCTGTCGCTGACCCCGGTTGAACGCGAAGCCACCCTACGTCTTGGTAAGGCCAGTGATGTTTCGGGTACACGTCATGTGACATCCTTTACCCGTAAGGCACGCCCAAACATGCCCGACGCAGTCACGGCTGATTTGGAATGGAAAATCAGCAACACCAGTTCGCGTGCAGAAACGATCACAATTTACGAAAACATGCCAAGTGACTGGGTCGTTAATGCCGAAAACCACAAGCATGTCCTTGTGCAGCCCGGCCTGATCCGTTGGGACATCGACGTCCCGGCCAATCAGGAAGTCACCGTCAGCTGGTCGGTCAGCAGCATCAATTAAGCCATCAAGGCGCAACCTGACATACAAGGTTGCGCCTTGATCTTATTGAAGGGCCCCGCTTGCCGTCACAACGGTGCGTCTTGGCCCTGTGGTCGTTTGCTGTTGTAAAACGCCTTTGCCAATGGCAACAGCAACGCTGCATCGGGAACCTGACCGGTGTCATCACACAATTCGGCATAGATACAAATCAATTTGGTCAGCAAGACAAAAGCTTCCTGATCATTCATCCCGGCAAACCGGCCGAGGATACGGATCGCCTCACCTGCCGCATCGCGTGCCAAATCCAGTTGACCCGCACCGCGCATGGCCAAAACCAGTGCCGCCAGTGAATAGCCAAGATCCAGTCGTTCCAGATCATCCTTGCGTCCGACACAGCCATTCAACCGATCCCGACGCAGTGCAACCGCCTGAGACGCCGCATCAATTGCCCATTCCCATTGCCCAGCATCTAGCTCAAGAGCCGCGCGGTTGTTCAGGCTAAGTGATAATCCGGCAATCGCCGCATCGCGCGCCTTGGGTAAATGGCTGGCAAAAAGCTGATCGGCCTTATCAAACAGGCTCAGGGCATAATCTCGTTTGCTGTGATGCTGACTGGTCGCCATCTCCAGATATAGCCGTGCCAAGGTCAGGGAACCGGGTTCTGTCGCCTCAATGAAGGACAAACGCAACGCATATTCGTCTGATTTGTCCTGCATGTTTTTCCCGCCACCCCGTGTTTGCTGTCTTATTTTCGCGCCCCACCGCCCAATACCGGTGTTACACGCAAAGACGTTTCGGCAAGGTGCCTTGTGAAGGAGGGTAAATCAGCGATAAGCTGTTTGCGGACCATGAACGGCCTGATACATAATCTATTTTTACATTTGCCCCACAGTCGGAAAACAGCCCCGCATGAACATGTCGAGTGAAACCCTGCGTGCCCTTTACGGCACTTGGCGCATTGCCCGTGGCGATGCCAACGGGCTGACATTTTTTGATTTTTCCCTAAACGGATTTTGGCGATCCTTTTTGGCAGCCATCATCGTATTCCCGGCTTTTGCCTTTTTACGCTGGCATGATTTGCTTGAGGCACCGGAAGATTTCCCGGTCGGACGCTATATGACCGTCGAAGTTGTTGCCTATGTCATTAAATGGCTGGCATTTCCGGTCTTGATGTACCAAGTGATGCCAATCTTGGGGCGCACCGAACGATATATCGGCTTTATCACGGTCTATAACTGGTCAAGCGTCCTGCAAATGGCGGTGTATCTTGTCGCACTGTTGCTGGGCGTTTTGTTCCCGATGCTGGGACCAGGCGGATTTGTCATGGTCGCGGTCATCGCGATGCTGGTCTACGGCGTTTATATCGCGCGTTTGACCCTGTCTGTTCCGATCCCGACGGCCAGTGCGATTGTCATGGCCGATTTCCTGTTATCCATGGTGATCACATCCATCGGTATCCGACTGGCACTTGGACAGTTATTCTAAAAACATAAGCCGCAAAAAATCATCCTCATCAGGGAGAAACACACATGAAACCGGTTCTTGCCGTCACCCGTCGACTGCCCGACGCTGTCGCGAAACGCGCTGCGGAACACTATGACATCCGAACGCAGGAAGATGACGATCCGCTGTCGCGCAATGAAATTCTGACCCTATGCCATGGTGCGGATGCCGCCCTTGTATCGGTTGGTGATCCGATTGATGCGGCGTTTTTTGACGCCTTGCCAGACAGTGTCAAAATCATCGCCACCTTCTCGGTCGGGACCGATCATATTGACCTCTCAGCAGCCCGCGAAAAGGGCGTGATTATTGGCAACACGCCGGGCGTCCTGACCGATGCCACCGCCGATATTGCATGGCTACTGATTCTCGGTGCCGCACGCCGCGCCAGCGAAGGCGAAGCCGAAGTCCGCAATGACACATGGTCAAGCTGGCGTCCGACCCATTTGATGGGCACACAGGTCACCGGCAAGAAACTGGGCATCATCGGCATGGGCCGCATCGGACAGGCGGTTGCCAAGCGCGCCCGCGGTTTTGATATGGAAATCCATTATTTCAACCGGAGCCAACTGCCCAAAGATCAGGAAAATGGTGCAACCTATCACAGCAGCATGGATGACCTGCTGCCCCATTGTGATTTCCTGTCACTGCATTGCCCGTCGACCCCGGAAACCAAGGGTATGGTCAATACCGACTTCATTTCCAAACTGCCCGACGGAGCAATCATTGTGAACACCGCACGCGGCGATGTGGTCAATGACGGCGATCTGATCGCGGCCCTTAAATCCGGCAAGCTGACAGCGGCGGGGCTGGATGTGTTTGCCGGTGAGCCGAACATCGAACCGGCCTATCGCGATCTTTCCAACACGTTCCTTTTACCGCATCTGGGATCAGCAACGGTTGAAACCCGCAATGCGATGGGCTTTCGCGCCCTTGATAACATTGACGCCTTTGTCGCAGGCAAGGACGTACCGTTCACGGTTTAACACTGCGCATAAACCGCTAAAACATCATGAAAAAGGCGCCGAAATCCGGCGCCTTTTTCATTGATCGGAGAAGCATCGATACGGCACTTGTCCGTGGCCTGACGCAGTCATCAACAGATCAGAGATCACTTTCTTCGCCCGCGGGCAGGATACAGGCGATTTCACGACCATCGCGGCTGATCTTGACCCGACCACCATGGATTTCGACCACCGCGCGCACCATCGCCATGCCAAGGGCCCGGCGGGCAGACGGGCTTTCGCCGTCGCGCAACCCTTCAAACAACATCGGCTGCGGAGCTTCATCCGAAAGCGATATTGAAATTTCGATATCCTCACCGCGTCGACGCGCCATGACGGAAACTTCACTGCCTTCCGGGGCGGAGCGCAGGACATTGGTTACAAGGATGAACAGGGCCTGTTTCAACCGGCGCTCATCGGCCACCATCCAACCAATATTGCGCGAACAATACAGCCTAAGCGACACATTCAATTCGGCCAACCGCGCACGGGTCAGGGCTTCAAGCGAACGTAGCAAACGCCGGGGATCGACCGTATCAAGCTCAAGAGCAACCTGCCCCGATCCAAGGGTCGCCAGATCGCGCATATCATCGACGAGGGCCAGCATGCTTTGGGCTTCGGACCGGATGGTTTCAACCGACCGGGCGACATTGCCGTTTAGATGCGGGATCAAACGATCCGACTCGCCATTAATATGATCAAGTGGCTTGGTCAGTTCGCGCGATACGGTGGAAATGAAGTCTGATTTCATCTGATCGGCGGTGCGCAGCGCCTCGTTGCGTTCGCGCAGCGCACGTTCCACCCGGATGGTATCGGTAACATCAATATAGGACATCATCACCGCCCCATCGGGCAACGGCACAATGGCAAAATCAACAATAGAGTTATCAGACCGCTCAAGCCGCCCATTCATCGGTTCGTGGTTGGTGATGCGGGCCACCATCCGACTTTTGAACTTGTCCCAGTCATCGCGTTCACGCCAGTATTCACGCGACTTTTCAACCACCTCGGCCAAATGCGGTGCCGCATCAAGAAACGCCGGATCAAGTCCCCAAAGATCGGCAAAACCATGATTGTGCAGCCGTAAACGACCATCCCCACTGATCACACCAACCGCTTCATGCAGGCTTTCAAGCGTTTCACGCTGAACCGCAATCAGGGTGTTATAGCTGCTTTCCAGCACCAGTTTGTCAGTGACATCTTCATAAACAAACATCAGCCCGCCAAACGGATGGGGTGATGTAAACCGGCGCAGCGTCATGCCATTTGGCAAATGCATCAGGTCTTCTTCTGATTTCAGAAGATCGGTAAACCGTTGATTTTCAGTATTGCGGAACTGATTGAAATCGGTGACTTCGGGCAATTTACGTTCATCGCGCAAGCGCCGCAAAACATCATCATGGGTCGGTTCTGACCACAGCCATTCGTCATCAAGATCCCAAAGCTTGGTAAAAGCGGTGTTAAAGAAAATAAGCCCCTTGTCCCCGCCGTAAACCGCAATTGCCGTTCCAAGGTTTTCGAGAACTTCGGCATGTGCGCGAATATGACGCGACAGATCGGACTGCAATTCTTCAACCGAGGTGCAATCAATCGCAAACCCGATCAGTTCATCCGATGCATCTGGGTTTTGTGACAGCATTTCAGTAATGCGCAGCAATTTGCGATCACCGCGAATAACCACGTGATAATCACGTGTCAGATCCTCGCCATTGCGCTGCACCGATGCGGCAAGCGAACGCCCGTGATCGGGAATGATGCCTGCACCAATTTCCGCCTGATTTTCAAGCACGTCCTCGATGCTGGACCGCTCAACCGCATCGGCATAAGCCGCATTGCAATCAATCAGGCGCAATTCACTGTCACGCCGCCAGACCGGGAACGGCAAGCTATCAAGTAACAACCGAAGTCCGGAAACCTCATATTTAAGAACCTGAAAATCACCAAACTGGTTTTCGCGTTCACGGGTATGGCGGGTTTCATCACGGAACCACAATCCGTGTGCCAACACATCGGCCGACCGGTCTTTGCGCGCCGACATCCCCGTCACATGGTATTTGCGCTCATCAAGGGTGTTCACCCACTGTTCAAACCGTTCATGCCCGGTTTTAAGGCCGCGCACCCGTTCCTTAAGGAGCTTGGCATCCTCATCGCGTAATTGATCAAGCAAATCGGGAAAACGCCCATCCGCGCCAAGGCTAAAGGCCCGCTTTAACCCCGGGCTTGCACCCTCAGCAAATCCTGTGTGGCTCCAGTAATAAACCGGATCCGGACCGGCAAATAAAAGCTGGGTGAAAAGTTCTGTTTCACCGGCCAGTTCATGTTCGTGATCTTCGACTTCTTCAAGATGGCGGCGCATGCGCAGTGACAGTCGCCAGCCAACCCAGGCTGCAATCGCCGCCCCGATAAATGCGGCTAATCCAACCACCAGCCAGTCGCGGTCGCTTAACCCCGCAAGGCTGCCAAAAATCGTCGCACCAATACCGGCATTGCCATCCGGTTCCGATACAATCGCCGGGGCATTATCAAGTCGAAATTTATCCTGCGCATGAAGTTGCGTCGAAACAACAAGCATGGTCAGCGCACCGCACGCCCACTGCCAGACTGCCGACAGCCGAAATCCGGGATATTTGCGCGAAAATACCTTCACCTGTTCCTTTCGCCGAACTTGATCAGAAGCTTGATCGGATGCCTGCCGTGTCACGTGTTGTTAACCGTTTGTGTTTATGAGCTATTATTATGGTGAAAACGGGGTGCTTTTACCACCGTTTCGCATCATTGCAGCAACAGCCTTGGCTGGAGCCGCATTTCACGGGGTCATCCCATGGAAAAACCGCGATGACATGGCGTATGAATCGGGCTATGTCTGCGGTGTCGTCGTTAACAACAGATACAGCGTACCCGTCCCGAATATGAGTCTAAAACCGCAGCTAGATCTTTTTGCGAAGCACGCGGAGGCAAAGCCTGCCGCGTCACAGAAGGAATCCGCCGCGCTCAAGGCTTCCAAGGATGCCGGACCGGAAATTCGCGACCTGTTTGACACCAATTTCAATGCCGCAGATATCGCCGAATGGGAACTGCTGTTTCGCGATGCACCGCAGTATAATTACCATTTCAAACGATCCCAGATCGCCTCGGCCTTTGACCGTCCGCTACACAAAAAGCTGATTGCATCGCA
The DNA here is from genome assembly GCF_000421265.1 of Thalassospira lucentensis MCCC 1A00383 = DSM 14000. GTDB lineage: Bacteria > Pseudomonadota > Alphaproteobacteria > Rhodospirillales > Thalassospiraceae > Thalassospira > Thalassospira lucentensis. The sequence goes on from NZ_ATWN01000011.1 coordinate 81,320, forward strand.
CGCCTTTGAACGGCTGCGCGAAATCTCGTTTTTGGGGGCCATTGATTATCTGTTCCACCCCAATGGACGACCGGCCAATATCCGCCATTCGCGCTATGATCACACCATTGGTGTAGCCCTGCTGTCGCAGCAATATTGCCGCTTGATGGATTTGTCGGAGGCTGACCGTGACCTTCTCGGTGCGGCCGCCCTGTTACATGATATTGGCCATGGTCCGTTTTCCCATACGCTGGAACCGGAATTTGCCCGGCGGTTTAACCGTAATCACCATCAACTGACCAATCAGATCATCACCGGCGAGGTCCAGCTTGATCTTTCGGTCAATCATCTGCTGGTCAAACATGGCGTTGACCCGGACGAGGTGATCGCGCTTCTGTCGAAAAAATCGACCCACCCGCATGCCAGCCTTTTGTCGGGGCCGGTCAATATCGACACGCTGGAAGGCATCAGTCGGACCAAGACTTACGTCCACCCGAACTATGTCCATTGTCATCCAAGATTGCTGCTTGAAGCCGCCGTCAAACTGGATGGCGAATCACTCAAACGGCTTGATAAGTTCTGGCAGCTTAAAGAAGACATCTATCGCAATTTCATTTTTGGCCCTATGTGCTTTGCCACCGACCATTTATGCCGCGAATTTGTCGTCAATAATGCCCCGGACTTTGCCGCCGATGACTTCCTGTTGACCGAAAAGGCGTTCTTGCAACGCCACCCGACCTTTAAAAAATTCCTGTTCAGTCTGAAAAACCGGATTGAGCTCGACGGGGTTGTTGATGCGGTTGATCAGAACAAATTCAGTGCCGCCGCCGCCATTCTTGAAGACAACAAAACCAAGGTGCCCAAGCGCGAATTTCACATCAACGCCGATGTCGATGTGAAATGCTTCGCCGACCTGTCAAAACGCTATTACGAAGAAAAAAATTCGTTCCTGCGCCGTGTCGGCAGCCTGACCGACCCGGCTCAACAGGCTGCTGCGGCCAGCCTGTTTGATTAGGATCATCCAGGCCAATGACCTCACCTAATCGCGCTGTAAAGATGCAAGAAATGTGTGGTGGGCTGTTTCCAAATGCCGTTCAAGTGCAGCCGTCGCAGCACCTTGATCCTGTCTGAGGATCGCATCGATAATCTCAAGATGCTCTTCCACCGCAAATCCATTGCGCCCGACTTGGTTCTTCTTCGACCAGCGATAGTGAAAATGGAAAATCACCGATATCGAATCCTGAAAGCCATCAATAAACCGGTTTCCGGCGGCAGCATTCAAGGTCCGGTGAAAACGGGTATCAAGCTCTGAAAACTCCGTAAACCGCGTATCGATTTCGCTGCGTAATTGAATGTGCTCCTGACGTAGGCGCAACAGCTTTCCCCAGAATGGTTCATCTTCGGGAATGTCAAAAATCGCACGGATCGCACGGCATTCAAACATCCGGCGGACTTCATGAAGTTCCAGCGCATATTGCTCGGTGAAGCCTTCAAGGATCCAGCTGCGCTGTGGCTCCTTGCGGATAAAACCAACCCGGCTCAATCCGATCAGAAATTCACGGATGGCAGTATTTGAAACGCCGAACCGCCGGGCCAAAGCCGCCTCGCTCAGGCGGCTCCCCGGGGCTGGTTGCGCGTCTTTCAGCCACATCATGAAATCAGTCTCAAGCCGCTCTTCAAGGCTTCTGATTTCTGAAATCGAAAAGTAATCGGACTTCTGAGGTTGGCGTAATAATACAATCGGAAAACTGTTTGATGAAATCAGGTTAATCTCAATGGCGCGCTCCAAAACGCGACGCGCCAAAGTCCGGCTCACAACCAGCAATCGCGCCAAACCCGATATCGTATCAGGAGAATTCCCGATCGATACACTGTCGAGCCATGTGTTGAAGCTGGTCTTGAATTTTCGGTCTGAACGGGCCACGGCGACAACTGTCTTTTAAAGTGTTTTTTAAGCATTAAAGACAGTTGAGATGAATGGCAACTGTTCCCTAAGATGAAACCGAAAATAGAACAAAAAAAAGAGTTCAAAATCATGGAGGTTACAATGTTCACCCGGAAACTCATCCGTGGCACCGTTATGGGCCTGACGGCCCTTGTTGCCCTTGCCGGAATGCCCAAAAATTCCAGCGCGCAGGAAGTCCTGAAATTCGGCCACGTCTATGAAGTCGACACCCCGTATCACCGTGCGGCTTTAAAAGCATCCGAGCTGTTCGCCGAACGTACCGATGGCCGCTATAAAATCGAAGTCTTCCCGGCGTCACAGCTCGGCAAGGAAGCCGCCATCAACGAGGCGCTGACCCTCGGTTCAATCGACATCATCTATACCGGTGTTGCCTATCTCGGGCAGACATACCCACCGATTTCGATCTCCGATTATCCCTTTACGCTGCGCGGTTACGAACACTGGTTGAACTACACCAAGTCGGACCTGTTTGCCGAACTGTCCAAAGAATACACCAGTGTCACCGGCAATGAGATCGCCGGGCTGGTTTATTACGGTGCGCGTCATGTGACCTCGAACAAACCGATCCTGACACCGGCTGATATGAAGGGTCTTAAAATCCGCACGCCGAATGCCCCTGCCTATCAGATGTTCCCCAAGGAAACCGGTGCTAACCCGACGCCAATGGCCTTTTCCGAAGTCTATCTTGCTCTGCAACAGGGTGTTGTCGATGCACAGGAAAATCCGCTTCCGACCATTAAATTCAAAAAATTCTATGAAGTTCAGTCGAACATCAATCTGACTGGCCACATCATCAACTCGTTGATCATGCTGGTGTCGCCTTCCACCATGGACAAACTGGGGGATGAAGACGGCAAAGTTCTGCTTGAAACCCTTCAGGAAGCCGGTATCGGCGCATCCAATGAAATCGTGAAAAACGAAAATGAGTTGGCCGACTGGTTCCGTGAACAGGGTGTCACGGTTAATGAAGTCGACCGTGGTCCTTTCATTGATGTCATCGCCCCGCGCCTGAAAAGCGACGACATGCCGTGGGATCCAGAAATCTTTGAGCGCCTAGAAGCCATCAAAGGGTAACCCTAGCGTAACCTTGTTCAGCTTCCAACCGGGGGGACCTTGTTTCCCCCGGTTGCGCCATGTTCGATTTCCGACGGAGACACACATGTCCGACATTAACGGGGATCTTTTTACCGAACAGGAACAGCAAGAGGCCGACACACATGCCAGCCTCAAACTCACATGGGCCGATATTCCCGCGCTCCTGATTTTCTGTGCTCTGTTCGTGACCGTATTCCTGCAATTCTTTACCCGCTACGTGCTCAATGACTCCCTTGCATGGACCGAAGAAATCGCACGCTATCTGCTTATTCTGGTGGCCTTTGTCGGTGCGGTGAAATGTCAGCTCGTCGACAGCCACATCCGGCTTGAAATCATCGACAAACTGGCCGGTCGGGCCCTGCCACGGCTTAAAATCATCGCCCTTACCCTTTCGGCCGGGTTCTTTGGGTTTGCCATCTATTCGCTCAACGAACTGATGACCAAAACCTCCTATCAGAAAATGGTCTCTCTCCCATTTCCCAAATATTACTTCTACGGGCTGATCATGGTCGCCCTTGGTGTGCTTGTCGCCGTCCACGTGCGGCAGATTTATGTGCTGCTGCGGAGTAAACCCTGATGAGCTTCCTTATCCTTCTGATATCGCTGGCTGTTTTTATTGCCGTGCGTGTCCCGATTGCCGTTGCACTCGGCCTCTCATCGCTCATTTACATCCTGATCGAAGGCATGCCGTCGGTCGTGCTGCTTCATAACATGATCAATGGCATGAACAGTTTCCCGCTGCTGGCCATTCCGTTCTTTATTCTGGCCGGTGGGTTGATGAATTCCGCGGGGATCACAAGCCGTATTTTTGCCTTTGCCCGCGCGCTTGTCGGTTGGTCCCATGGCGGACTGGGACATGTTAATATCGGGGCCAGCATTGTGTTTGCCGGCATGTCGGGGGCGGCGGTCGCCGATGCGGGCGGGCTCGGCGCCATTGAAATCAAAGCCATGCGCGATGCAGGATATGATGACGACTTTTCGGTTGGCATTACGGCTGCTTCCTCGACCATTGGCCCGATCATCCCCCCATCCCTGCCACTTGTTATTTTCGGGGTGATGGCATCTGTATCCATCGGTGAACTGTTTGTGGCCGGGATCATTCCCGGATTGCTGATGGCCGCATCCTTGATGGTGATGGTCTGGTGGATAGCGCGCAAACGCAACTACCCACGCGATGTCGCCTTTAGCCCAAAGCTCGTTGGATCGACGTTCCAGACCGCTTTCCTGCCGCTATTGACCCCGGTGATCATTGTAGGCGGCATTGCATCGGGGATATTTACCCCGACCGAGGCTGCTGTGTGTGCGGCAAGCTATGCCATTGTTCTCGGCATGCTGGTCTATCGCACGCTCAGCTGGAAAAAACTGGTGCGCGTGTCTGTCGAAACCATCGAAACCACGGCATCAATCATGCTGATCGTCGGCACGGCCAGTGTGTTTGCATGGATTCTTGCCGCCAATCAGGCCGCCGTCGTGTTTTCCGAAACGCTTCTTGCCCTGACCCAGGACAAAACCCTGATTCTTTTGATCATCACGCTGATTGTTCTGGTGGTCGGTCTGTTTATGGAAACGATTGCCGCGATTTCAATTCTGGTCCCGGTGCTGCTGCCAATTTCGATGCAGCTTGGCATCGATCCGGTCCACCTTGGGATCATCGTGATCCTGAATTTGATGATCGGGCTTTTAACCCCGCCCATTGGCATGGTGCTTTATGTGCTTTCCAAGGTGTCATCCGTACCGTTTGAGCAATGCGCAAAGGCAACCATGCCGTTCCTCGTACCGCTGATCGCGGTACTGCTGCTTCTGACCTTTGTGCCGTCCATAACCCTGTTCCTGCCCGATCTTCTGTATCGGCAGTAATCCCCCTATCAATACAGAGGTCCAAGCACATGACCACTTCATCCCCAGACAGCATTCTGTTGCACCCCGGCGACAATGTTGAAATTGCGCTCGGCAATCTGGCCAAGGGTGCCCGGCTTTCCCAAAGTGAGGTTCTCTTGAGTGCACCGGTCACACGCGGGCATAAAATCGCCATCCGCCCGATTGCGGCTGGTGACCCGGTGCTGCGCTATGGTCAGATTATCGGGGCGGCCACCACCGATATTGCGCCGGGCGATCATGTTCATACCCACAATATCGGCATGAGCGAACATCGCCAGAACTATGACTTTGCCAAGGATATCGCAGCACTGCCTGCTGCCACCGAGCAGAAATTCTTTATGGGGTATCCGCGCAGTGACGGACGGTTTGGCACCCGTAATTATATCGGTGTACTGACCTCGGTAAATTGTTCGGGCAGCGTCGCGCGCTTCATGGCCGAGCAGGCAGAAAAAACCAGCTGGTTTGCCGAACTTGAAAATGTCGATGGCATTGTGCCCATCGTCCATGGCAGCGGCTGTGGCATGGGCCGCCATGACGAAGGCTATGACACCCTGTTTCGCACCTTATCAGGTTACGCCAAACATCCGAACTTTGGCGGTATCTTGCTTGTCGGGTTGGGGTGCGAGGCCATGCAGGTCGAAGATTTGGTCGGGGCGGAAAAGCTGCGTCATGATGGCAACTTCCATTACATGACCATTCAAAACAGTGGCGGCACCCGCCAAACCGTCGAACGCGGTGTGGATATCCTGCGCGACATCGCCCTTCGCGCCAATAAGGTCAAACGCGTGCGTGTTCCGGCATCCGAACTGATCGTTGGATTGCAGTGTGGTGGATCGGACGGATATTCCGGCATCACTGCCAACCCTGCTCTTGGATATGCTTCCGACCTTCTGGTCCGGCAGGGCGGCACCACCATTTTATCGGAAACACCGGAAATTTATGGCGCAGAACACCTTCTGACCCGACGTGCCATAAACGTGGAAGTCGGCCAGAAACTGGTTGATCGGATCAACTGGTGGGAAAACTATACGTCTGTGCGCGGCGGTGAAATGAACAACAACCCATCACCCGGCAACAAACGCGGCGGCCTGACAACCATTTTGGAAAAGTCACTCGGGGCCGTTGCCAAGGGTGGCACAGCACCGCTGACAGACGTTTATCAGTTCGGCCAGATCATCGATAAGAAGGGCTTTGTCTTTATGGACAGCCCCGGGTATGACCCCTGCTCGGTGACCGGTCAAATCGCCAGTGGCGCGACCCTGATTGCTTTTACCACCGGTCGTGGATCGGTGTCGGGATATATCCCAAGCCCGTGCATCAAGCTTTCGACCAACACGGCGATGTATGAAAACATGCACGAAGACATGGACATCAATTGCGGTGACATTGCCGACGGGAATGTCACCATCGAAGACAAAGGCCACGAAATATTCGAAATGTTCCTGCGCGTCGCATCAGGAACCGAAAGCAAAAGCGAAGCCCTTGGCTTTGGCAATGCCGAATTCGTCCCGTGGCAAATCGGCGCTGTGATGTAGGACGATATTGCTTGCCTGTTTGACTGATAACGATGCCCCGGCGTAGCATCGCGGGCATAAACCCACATCGGTTAAAAAGGACACTGCGGACATGGCCCGGAACCACAATCGGACTTTCGTGATCATCGGGCTTGGCACCGTGGGCAGTACGGTTGCCTCTGATCTGGTGCGGTATGGCAATCACGTCATGGGCATTGATATCAACGAAAAATCGGTGGCCGCCCTGTCTGATACCCTGTCAGAAGCCGTCATCGCCGATGGCCGGGATGAAGAAGCCCTTCGCGAGGCCGGGGTCGATAAATTTGATGTGGCCTTGATTGCGATTGGCGAAGACCTGGAAGCCAACATTCTCTGCACGATGAATGTCAAAATGCTTGGCGTGAAAACTGTCTGGGTCAAGGCGATCAACAAGACCCATCACCGTATCCTGACAAAACTCGAACCTGATCGGGTTATCTTGCCCGAACAGGAAATCGGCCAGCACATCGCCCAGAAACTTCATAACCCCGCAGTCCGCGATTACCTGAGCCTTGGCAATGGCACGCATGTCATCAATTTTCAAACGCCCGACTCACTGAATGGGCAAACGGTCGATTCCCTTGATCTGGAAAAGACCTATGATCTGCGCTGTCTTGGCCTGTCACGCGGATCGGATTTCGTAAGTTGCGAATCCGGTGCCGTCACCATCGCAGAAGGCGACAGGCTCCTGATACTTGGACGCCGTGAAAACCTGCGCAAATTCAGCGACGGCGTCTAAAAAACATGCAAATCTTTTTTCCGAACCGCCCCGGAACGCCGATCCGCATTCCACCGCCGCTTTTGCTGTCGGTTCTTTATCTTGCCCTTATCCTGATCGGGGCGGGTGTTCTGTCATTGCCGATTTCGGTCACCACACCAACGACCTTTTCTGACGCCCTGTTTACCGCCACATCTGCGGTCACGGTCACCGGGCTCTCGGTGGTTGATACCGGCACAAACTTCACCCTGTTTGGTCAGGCCGCCATTCTGATCATGATACAGCTTGGCGGATTGGGGTTGATGACCTTTGCCGCCCTTGTCCTATCTGTTCTCGGCCTGCCGATCGGGCTTAGCCATCACACCTATTTGCGCGAAGACCTTAGTCAAACGTCCCTTGATCGTCTGGTCGGGCTGGTCAAAACCATCCTGCGGGTTGTTCTGATCTGCGAACTGATCGGGGCGGCTTTGTTGCTTCTGGTTTTTGTGCCTGAGTTTGGCCTTATCAAGGGCCTGTGGTTTTCGGTTTTCCATTCTGTTTCGGCCTTTAACAATGCCGGTTTTTCCCTGATGCCCGACAGCCTGACCCACTGGGCCACCAACCCGGTCGTCAATCTGGTTATTCCCGGTCTTTTGGTAATTGGCGGCATTGGGTTCAGTGTCATTTCCGATATGTCACAACATCGCACGTGGCAGCGCCTATCAATGCACAGCAAGATAATGCTGTCGGGCACCGCCATTCTGACAATCTGGTCGGTGGCGGTGTTTGCCATTCTGGAATGGAACAATCCCGGCACGCTTGGCGCCTACCCCAATATTTTCGACAAGCTTCAAATCAGCTGGTTTCAAGGGCTGACCACGCGCACCGCCGGGTTCAATACTGTCGATATCGGCTCCATCCACGACACCACGGCATTGATGTTCGTGCTTTTAATGGTGATCGGCGCGGGTAGCACATCGACCGCAGGCGGGATCAAGGTCACCACCTTTATCGTTCTTATTCTGGCGACCATTGCCTTTTTCAAACGCCACAATCAGCTGCATGCCTTTGGGCGCAGCATTGGACTTGAAGAAGTCATGAAGGTACTCGCCCTAACCATGATTTCCATCTTCGTCATCATGCTGGGCATTTTCCTGATCACCATTTCACATGATGGCGATTTTCTTGATCTGGTGTTTGAAGTCACATCCGCATTCGGGACTGTCGGCCTATCGCGCGGCACGACCGGCGAGCTTGACACCGCCGGGCGCATTATCATCGGGGTGATCATGTTTATCGGCCGTGTCGGCCCGCTGACCCTTGGCTTTTTCCTCGCCCGGCGCATTCCGCCACGGATTTCCTATCCCGCCAGTCAGGTCTATCTCGGCTAAAGCTCAATCGACCACAAACAGGGTTGCACCAGTTTGCGTCGATGACCGGTGGGCTTCGGCGTTATCGGCCACCTGATAACTCATCCCCGGTTTCAGGGTATAGGTCCGGCCATCTTCAAGCTCGGTGACCAACTCGCCTTCGAGACACAACAAGATATGCCCTTTGCTGCACCAGTGATCAGCAAGATAGCCCGGCGAATATGTCACCATCCGGACCCGGATCGGGCCAAAGTTCTGGGTGCGCCATGTCGCCATACCCGTGTCACCGCGATGTTCAGTCGGCTCAATACGCGACCAGTCAGTGGTCCCAAAGGGCAGATTGGCAATATCCATGGGGGTATCTTTCAAAAGGAAGGTAAGGCGGAACGCCACGCCAAACTATGCCTCCAACCCCCGCCCGGTCAATCACCTCAAACAGGCATCCGCCATATCAGTTAAACGCGGTATTAATCTTTACCCTATAGGCAGATAGTGGGTGATTAACGAGTCGCACCAAAGGACTGACCGCATCTTGTTACCGGCAACCATCGCAACCAACCAAAATTACTCTGCACACCGTTTGGCGGAAATGCGCGACGCATTGGCTAAACGCCTGCATGGCGATACCTTTTGCGTGGTTGTGACCGGGTCCTATGGACGGCACGAAGCATCGGACCAATCCGACCTTGATTACTTCATCATCGGGCGTGAAGCCGAACGAAGCCAAGCCCCGCACCGTGATGTCGCCGATATTCTGGGCAAGATGGTCACCAAGAAACCCGCAGTAAACGGCCCGTTTTCATCTTATATCACCGCCGAAGAACTGGTGAACCGGATCGGGCTTGACGGTGATACCAATTCCATCACCACCAGGCGCTTGCTGTTCTTGCTCGAATGCGAATGGCTGTACAATGAGGCGGGCAAACGTAAATTCTTTGACGACCTGATTGCCAATTACGTCACGACCACGGTGACACGCGAGTCAATCGCGCGCTTTTTGGTCAATGACGTCATCCGCTATTACCGCACCATCAGCGTTGATTTTGAAATCAAAACCCGCGAAGGCGACGCCAGCAAGGCATGGGCACCGCGCCGCTTAAAACTCGTATTCTCACGGAAAATGCTTTATTTCGGCGGTATTATTGCGGCCGCTGAAACAGCAGATCGCGATTATGCGGGAAAACGCGAAAAACTGTCCGAACTTTTGCAGCTCCCGCCAATCACCCGTCTACAAACCGTGTTTGGTGCAAAAAGCCTTCCGGCACTCGACCTTTATGATCGGTTCCTGCGCGAACTTTCTGACCCGGAAGTCCGTGCACGCCTTGAAAAGGTCGGCCCCAATGACCGCAATGATGCCGAATTGCGATCCTTGCTTGATGCAGGCAAAAACTTCTCACACGAACTGATCACGCTTTTAAAGGGGCGCTATGGCCCGGATCACCCGATTCACGAAGCGTTGCTGATGTAGTCGAACGCGGCCCGGATTGGGCTTTAACGTTTCTCGGTCACATGCTTATGGTAATTCGCCCGATCAAGGTCATGTACCTCGACACTAAATTGCACCGCATAATCCCCGACCAACCATTCCAGCCGGTCACACAGGGCCGCAAGGGCGGCTTCGCCGGTGGCAAATTTCACCGCCTCACTCCGCCCCGACAGCAACCGAATATCAAGATGCACCATGGCACTTTTGTCATCACCATCGGCAATCACAACATTTTCAAGCGGCGATAGGCGGGTCTTGAACGACGCCAGTTCGGCGTCGGTTTCTCGTGCAATGACATAATGAAGATCAACCGCGAGCTTGCGCAACTCATCGGCAATCGGAAGTTTGGCAGAATATTCGATTTCAAGCTGGGGCATGATTTCTATCTCTTTGGTAGCGACCTGCTCCTTCTAACAAGGAACCTTGCCTGCTGAACACAAAAAAGCCGACCCGAATGAACGGGTCGGCTTTGATGCAAATTGGCAAAGACCAATTAGTAACGATAATGATCCGGCTTGAACGGACCCGCCTGCGGCACGCTGATATACTCAGCCTGTTCCTGCGACAGCTTGGTCAGTTTCACGCCAAGACGGTCAAGGTGCAGGGCTGCAACTTTCTCATCAAGGTGTTTAGGCAGGACATAAACTTCGTTTTTGTAGTTGGCGAAATTTTTCCAAAGTTCGATCTGGGCCAGCACCTGATTGGTGAAGGATGCCGACATTACAAAGCTCGGGTGGCCGGTTGCACAACCAAGGTTCACCAGACGGCCTTCGGCCAGAACGATCAAACGTTTGCCATCCGGAAATTCGACTTCGTCGACCTGCGGCTTAACATTGTCCCATTTGTAGTTCTTAAGCGACCCGATCTGGATTTCGGAATCAAAGTGACCGATGTTGCAGACAATTGCGCGGTCTTTCATCGCACGCATATGGTCAAGCGTGATGATGTCGATGTTGCCCGTGGTGGTGACAAAGATGTCGCCAACCGGGGCTGCGTCTTCCATCGTGGTGACTTCGTACCCTTCCATCGCGGCCTGCAATGCGCAGATCGGATCGATTTCGGTCACAAGAACACGGGCACCCTGACTGCGAAGCGACGCAGCCGAACCTTTGCCAACATCACCAAAACCGGCAACAACACCGATTTTACCGGCAACCATGACGTCGGTTGCACGTTTGATGCCATCGACCAGAGATTCACGGCAACCATAGAGGTTGTCGAATTTCGATTTGGTGACCGAGTCATTGACGTTGATCGCCGGGACCATAAGGGTGCCTTTTTTCGCCATTTCATAAAGGCGATGCACACCAGTGGTGGTTTCTTCCGACAGACCTTTGATGTCTTCGAGAAGTTCCGGGTATTTTTCGTGGATCAGCTGCGTAACGTCGCCGCCATCATCAAGGATCAGGTTCGGTTTCCAGCCGTTCGGGCCGGTAATGGTCTGCTCGATGCACCACCAGAATTCTTCCTCGGTCTCGCCTTTCCAGGCAAATACCGGGATTTCAGCCGCCGCCATTGCTGCTGCTGCCTGATCCTGGGTCGAGAAGATGTTGCATGAAGACCAGCGAACTTCCGCGCCAAGTGCCGTCAGCGTCTCGATCAGAACCGCCGTCTGAATGGTCATGTGCAGGCAACCAACGATGCGTGCACCCGCAAGCGGCTGGGCAGTGCCATATTCTTCGCGCAGCGCCATCAGGCCCGGCATTTCGGTTTCAGCAATCGCAATTTCCTTGCGGCCCCATCCGGCCAGCGAGATGTCTGCGACCTTGCAATCAGTAAAGTTCGACATGTCGTCTCCAATCAAACACAAATTGCGCATCCGCAATGACATCTGTCTTGCAGCTACGCCGATAAATTCTTTGGCAGTCGTTTATTCGACTGCGATGGAAGACATATAAAGATTTCTTTATATCTTTTTCAAGTCTTTTCTTGCATCAAATTTCAACGCGCAAAATTACATCCTGCTTTCGACCGACAAAAGTCGAGCAAGATCAAAAGGTCATCATAAATTGTATGAGGATAAAACCTGTGCTGAGTTTCGATCAGGCCAGATCGTTGAAATCATCAAGCATCACGGCGATGCGGGCCTGATCCCATTGTTCCATCACGCGATCCGCCTGATGTTTGGAATTGCGCGTATCAAGACGCCGCAGACGTTGCTTAACCAGCAACAAATTCACCGGCGACATCGATAAATTACGCAGACCAAAGCCAATGAATAATGGAATATAGCGCGGATCACCGGCCATTTCGCCACAGACACTGACCGGAATACCGCGTTCGTTTGACAGTTTGATCACATCGCGGATCAGACGCAGCACCGATGGATGCAAGGGGTCAAAAAGCCCCGCCACCTGATCATCGGTACGATCAATCGCCAGCGTATACTGGGTTAAATCATTGGTCCCAATGGCAAAGAAATCGCATTCGCGCGCCAGCGTATCCACCGCAATGGCCGCGGCCGGGATTTCAATCATCGCCCCAAGTGGGGGCAGATCATCGGGGATTGCATGGCCCTGTTTGCGCAGCCGTTTGGCCACCGCCTCATAAATATGGCGTGCCCGCGTCATTTCATGAACACTGACCACCATCGGGATCAGGACGCGCACCTTACCATGAAGGGACGCACGCAAAATTGCGCCAAACTGGGCCTCAAGAAGTTCCGGTTTGCGCAGCGACAACCGCACACCGCGCAGGCCAAGGGCTGGGTTCGGCCCGGTTCCCATATCCGCCTGAAGCGCAACCGCAAGCTTTTCCCCCCCGATATCAAGAGTCCGGATCGTGACGGGCTTGCCATCCATCCGTTTTACGATATCGGCGAGTTCTGCGTATTGTTCGTCCTCATCGGGCAGGTAATCCTTGTTCATAAACATGAACTCGCTGCGCAGAAGGCCAATCCCGGTTGCGCCGTTTTCAAGGGCGGCGGAAAGCTCGATTGGCAATTCGATGTTGGCGTGCAAATCAATATCAACCCCGTCGCGGGTCGCCGACGGCACATCGCGCAAGGATGCAAGCTTGTTACGCGCGGCCAACCAATCTTCACGGCGCTGGGTATAATGGGCGATATCGGCATCAGTGGGCGCAAGGATGACTTCACCCCGCCCCCCATCGACAATGATCTGATCGCCTCCTGAAACCCCGCGAATGATATCAGCCGCCCCAAGGACGGCGGGAATACCAAGTGAACGCGCCATAATCGCGGTATGCCCCTCTGCCCCGCCAAGGGCGGTGACAAAGGCGGTCAACTGGCCGGGTTCAAACCGGGCCATGTCCGCCGGGCTGACATCCTCGGCAATCAGGATCGCGCCGGTGGGCGCCATGTCGGCCGCCCGATCAGTTTCGCCGATCAAACAGCGCATCAGGCGCAAACCAACTTCGCGGATGTCAGATGCGCGTGCGGCGATATAACGATCATCAATGCCCGAAAACTGATTGGCGATGACGTCGATGACTTCGCTGACCGCATGCACGGCATTAAGCTTGCGCGACACAATCAGTTCTTCCGCCCCGCGCACCAGACGCGATTCGGTCAGCATATGAACATAGGCATCCAGCAGGAAACCAAGTTCCTCGGATGCGGCACTTCCAGCATTGGCAGATTGTGATTTCAGACGCTTGAGCTGATCAATACTTTGCGCAACGCCATCATGAAGGCGTTTGCTTTCGGCCTGAACGGCATCCTCGGCAATCGGTTTACGGCTGACCTGAATATATTGGCGGTCCAGAACAAACGCCCGACCAATCACAATCCCGCCAGATGCCCCCAGCCCGGTTATAATCCGCCGGCCGGCCATTGCGTTTTCATCGGATATGGATTGGTCTTTTGGGGGAACTGTCAAACCAGATCTTCTGCCAACTCGTTCTTGTTATTTCCTGAAAGCCGTCAGTTCTTTATACCGCAAAGAAGCGGTTATTCTTCATCAAACTTGTCATCGACAAGCTCGTTTAAGGCTTCAATCGCCTTTTTGGCGTCAGGTCCGACAGCCTCGACCTCGATCTCGGTGCCGATGGATGCGGCCAGCATCATAAGCCCCATGATCGAAACACCTGAAACCTCGGTACCACGGTTGCGCACCATGATCGCCGATTCAAACTCACCGGCCAGTTTAACAAATTTCGCCGCAGCACGGGCATGCAATCCGCGCTGGTTACTGATTGTTAAAATGCGTTTTTCCTTCTGCGCCATCTATGTCCCCGCGGTATGTCCCCACTGGCCGGACACGCATTTTTCACGTCCGGCCCTGATTTTATTGTTTTAAGTCTTATTCTTCGCCGCTGAGCAAACGCGATGCGACATTGATGTATTTTCGGCCCGCATCCTGGGCGGCATTGACCGTTTCGGCCAAGGTGCCTTCAACGCGAACAGATGCCAGCTTAATCAACAAAGGTAAATTTACCCCTGCGATCACTTCGACATGGGCCTGTTCCATAATCGAAATCGCCAGATTGGACGGGGTTCCGCCAAACATGTCGGTCAACAAAACAACGCCTTTGCCACTGTCGACTTTTTCGACACTGGCCAGAATATCCGCACGACGTTGTTCCATGTCGTCATCCGGTCCAATACAGACCGCTTCGACATTTTCCTGCTCGCCCACAACGTGCTGCAAGGCAGATACGAACTCTTTCGCGAGATCGCCATGGGTGACAAGCACCATCCCGATCATGCAGTTTTCTCCATCTTCTTCACTCCCCCGAATTCGGTTCATCCGGCTTGTCACGATGACTGAGATGAACGTCATATCCCAGATCGGCAATCCAGTCATTTAGTATCCGCGCAGTATAAACCGAACGGTGTTGGCCGCCCGTACACCCGATTGCGATGGTCAGATAACTCTTACCTTCGCGGGCATAGCGCGGCAAAATCGGCTCAAGCAGGTCCCGCAGCCCATCGACAAATCCGGCGAAATCCGGATCTTCTTCGATGTAATTTCCAACAGCTTTATTCAGTCCCGTCAAAAGACGAAGCTCGGGATCATAGTGCGGGTTGCGCAGAAAGCGAACGTCAAAAACCAGATCGGCCTCCGCAGGCACCCCCTGGCGGAACGAAAAGCTTTTGACAAAAACGGCCATACCTTCAGTTTCACCGATGTGAAACTGGTCTTGCAGGATCTTGCGCAGTTCGGCTGATTTCAGGCGCGATGTTTCTATGGTCATGTCCGCCGTTGCGGCAATCGGTGCCATCAGGCGTTTTTCATGCTCGATCGCATCAACAAGTGGTCGATCATGCGCCAACGGATGGGGGCGGCGCGTTTCGGTAAACCGGCGCTGCAAAACCGACGTTTCGGCATCCAAGAAAACCACAAGCGGATCAACGCCCTGTTGATCGCGAAGCTCGGCAATGATTTTGACAAACTGATCAACACCAAAATCACGGGTTCGGATATCAAGACCAATCGCGGTGGGTTGTTCCGGGTGCTTGGCCCCGGAAATCAGCGCAGGCAACAATCGAAGCGGCAGGTTATCCACCGCATCAAACCCGAAATCTTCCAAAATCTTAAGCGAGGTCGTCCGTCCAGCACCAGAAACCCCGGTCACCAGAACCAGCCGGTTTTTGGCATCAGTATAATCAGCAGCAAAACCGTCACGCATATCGGATCGATCTTGCGGATTTTCTGGTGATTTTTCTGAACGTTCTTGCAAAGCGGTTTCCTGTTGAACTTAGGGTTCGAGCTGCATCTGACCCGTTGCGAGCGCCAAAGCTACCCCAATCTTGGCCTCAACCGCCAGATCAGATATGCAAAATTTCCACTTTGAAATTTCAATACCACACACAAGCTCGGTTTCCGGGACCGGCATGCGTTCGACATCGTCCGGATCATCAACAAGATCGACGATTAGGCGAACGTCGCCTTCAGGTTTAGTAGGCAATCCACGCACCACACCAATCCCACGCACTTCGCACAGTCCGGCGATCTGGGAGGGGGAACGTGCAATCAAACGTCCGTCGCGCGCAACAAGGTCGGTTCTGTCATCGGAGATAAGCACTGCCCCCTTTGACATCAGGCGCAGCGACAAGCTGGATTTTCCGGCACCCGATGCCCCGCGCAACAAAACAGCATGCGCGCCGATCAGGATACAATTTGCATGAATTTGGGACATAATGGAAAACGATGCTTGGCTCATACCGCCTTGTCAAACCCCAAACGCTGGGCCCTATCCACACGCATAGATAAATGACCGATTACTGAGGGTTTTCTGCCCCGTCACAGATCAATCAAGCGGCAACCGAATGGTAAAGACAGCCCCTTTGACCTCATCATTAAGCACCCGATTCTGTGCGCTCAGTTCGCCATTATGAGCCGACATAATCCGCTTGGAGATTGATAACCCCAATCCAGAATGCTGACCGAACTTCTCGGTCGATGGGCGTTCGGTATAGAACCGGTTAAAGATCGCCTCTTCCTTGCCCGGCGGAATGCCCGGCCCGTCATCTTCGATCGTGATGATCGCCTGATTCTTATCTCGCCATGCCCGCACGCGCACTTCCCCACCTTCGGGGGTAAAGGTAATCGCGTTTGAAATCAGGTTTCTAAACACCTGCGTCAATCGGCTTTCAAGGGCGGGAACAATCAGGTTTTCCGGCACCGCAACCTTGATGCGCGGCCCATCGGGGTTGGCATTGTAAAGTTCACCCATTGTTTGCAGAAGCGGGCGCAGGTCAACCTCTTCGGATTCGGTCCGCGACAGTTCGGCATCCATCCGCGAATAATCGGAAATATCGCTGATCAGTCGATCAAGACGCTGCACGTCTTCGGCGATGATTTCCATCAGTCGGCGTTGCCGTTCTGGATCTTTCAAACGTGTTGCGGTTTCCACCGCACTTCGAAGCGACGTCAGCGGGTTTTTAATCTCATGCGCCACATCGGCGGCAAACCGTTCAATCGCATCCATACGATCCCACAGCGTTTCGGTCATATCGCGCAATGTCGTCGACAAATCGCCGATTTCATCGTTGCGATCCGACAAATCGGGGATGGCAAACTGACGGTTTTTACTGCGTCGGACCCGCTCGGCCGCACGCGCCAACCGGTTCAGTGGCCGCGTAATCACTCCGGCCAGATAGATCGACAGAAGAACCGTGATCCCAAAGGCAAAGACAAAGATTTTAAGGATATCCAGCCGCACGGCATGCAGGGCGGTTTCAATCGTATCGCCACTTTTGGTCATCATCACCGATGCCAAAACCTGTTTGAACCGGGCGACCGGCACCGACACCGACAACACCCGCCGTCCTTGCCCATCCACCCGGACAACCCCGCGTGAATAGCCCGCAAGGGCTGCGCGCACTTCCGGATAATCGGCTGCACTGGCAACCGGCGGATCAACATAAAGCGGCAAGGGCTGATCGCCTTCAAACAGGGCGAGCAACCCATCGGTCAGATTGCGCATGACTTCGGCGAAAAAATCGTCATCGCCCGGTGCGGGAAGTTCTTCGGCCTGAATGGTGCCTGCCCCAAATGACTTGATGTTGCGACTGTCGGCAATCAGGTTGCCATTAACCGCAAACAAACGTGTGCGCGCACCGGTAATGCCGACAAGACGCCGCACCATTTCACGCGCAACTTCAAGCTTCACCTGATTGGTCGCATCATCGCCGGAACTGACGGCAGATGTGGAAAGGGCTGCGGCATACATTTCCGCCTGAACCGCCATCGCCTCAAGCTCGGAATGGATCAATTCCTGCTTATAGCGGCCAAGATACAAAATCCCGGCAACGAGCACGAACAACGCCAGCGCATTTACCGCCAGAATACGCCACGTCAGCGGGGAAAAAAGCCCGTGACGTTCTTCTATGCGTGCTGTGCGCGTTTCGTGCTGGACCGTTGTTTGGTCGTCGTTATCTTCGGCGGCAAAGTCGCTCATTCAAACCCGCAAATTTGGTCGGGCCGGGAAAAACCCGGCCCGAAAACGTGGTGTCAGCCCGCTACTGTGGCTGTGTCACGATAACGATATCCCACGCCATACAAGGTTTCGATTTCCTTGAATTCGTCATCGGTTTCGCGGAATTTCTTACGCAGGCGTTTGATGTGACTGTCAATGGTACGGTCATCGACATAGATATGTTCGCCGTACGCCGCATCAATCAACTGATCACGGTTTTTAACGTGCCCCGGATGCTTGGCCAGCGCCTGAATAAGCAGGAACTCGGTCACCGTCAGGTTCACATGCAAGCCTTTCCAGCTGCACATGTGGCGCGACGGATCAAGCACAAGGTCACCACGCTGGACAACGTCATCCGAACCATTCGGACGAACACCCCCGGCACGCATGATTTCCGCACGCCGCAACAAGGTGCGAATCCGTTCAATCAGCAAACGCTGGGAAAACGGCTTTTTGATATAATCATCCGCGCCCAGACGAAGGCCGGTCAATTCATCAACCTCGTCATCTTTTGACGTCAGGAAGATCACCGGCATCTGCGTTTTCTTGCGCAGATGGGTCAAAAGCTCAAGCCCATCCATACGGGGCATCTTGATATCCAGGACCGCCAGATCTGGCTCTTCCTTGGTCAGGGCGTGCAACGCCTCAGAGCCATCAGAATATGTAAGAACCTCATATCCTTCTTCTTCCAACGCCATCGATACAGACGTCAGGATATTCCGGTCGTCATCTACAAGTGCGATCTTGCTCACCTGAACCTCACCCTTTGGACAGATAAAATTTTCTCGTAACTCTCATAACTATACAAGTTACACCCCAATGTGGCGAAAAAATAACCTCCTGAGGCATAATTAAGGCCTCTTCTCTCATGGCTTTGCCAGCCCTGCCCATACTTGTATCAGTTGACTTTCCGCTGCGGGGACAAATAACAATCATCCGTTCGGAACGAACATGCCAATCAATCACAAACGCGCCGAACACCAAAATGATCCCTGACCCGCCGGGAGGCAGCCATTTTTTACTGGTTAAGCACCTATAGCCGCGTAACGCTCAGTCTGGCCGGGGTCATGATCGCGGGGCTTGTGGTATGGCTTGCCGTCAGTTCCACCGGCAATCTGACAATCAATGAACTTGAAAAAACCGCACAGGCCCGTCTGGCCCTTTATGACAGCTCATTGCGCGCAGCCATCGACCGGTATCGCTATTTACCCTATGTCGTCTCGCGCCATCATCAGGTCATTGATGCCATTGCTGGCACCGGAAATGCCCACACCGCCAGCCTGTATCTTGAAAAAGTCAATGGCCGGGCGGGCGCAGCAGCCCTTTATGTTCTTGATCAACGCGGCATGACGATTGCGTCGAGCAACTGGAACACCGCCGACAGTTTTGTCGGCGAAGATTACAGTTTCCGCCCCTATTTCAATCAATCCATTGCCGGGCATGAGGGCTTCTTTTTCGGGATCGGTGTTACAACCGGACGGGCGGGGCTTTTCATTTCCACCCCAATAAGCCGCAATGATCAGATCATTGGCGTTGTCGTCGTCAAACTGGAACTCGACGAGTTGGAAAAGAACTGGCAGGACGGTGGCGAGGTTGTCTTTGTCGCCGATGCCGATGGTGTGATTACACTGACCAGTCGGGGCGATTGGAAATACCGCACCTTGCTGCCTCTGTCGGCTGCGGATCGCGAACGCATTACACGCAACCGTCAATATGTTGGCGAAGACCTCAATAGCCTCGACATCGGCGGGCAAATTTCGGATGGCAAAGGCACGCTTGCGATTGGGTCGGAACAGTTTCTGTATGATGTAAAGAAAATCGACGGCAGCGATTGGCGGATTTTCTATCTGACCTCCATGAGCGACGTCACCGCCCGTCAGGGCACCGTGATGCTGATCACCATCATTGCGTCCGGATTGATCATGTTGATCATTCTGTTCTTGCGCGAACGCGAATTAAAACTGGCCTCCCAACGCGAAGCCCTTGAATTCGAACGCATTCAAAGTCTCAACACCCGCCTTGAAGAAGAAATCACTGAACGACGCAAAACCGAAAACGAATTGCGCGGCACACAAAACGAACTGGTTCAGGCCGGGAAACTGGCGGCATTGGGCCAAATGTCGGCCGCCATCGCCCATGAAATCAATCAGCCGATTGCCGCCATTCGGACCTTCTGCGCCAGCGCCAAACTGATGATTGAACGCGGCAAGACTGAACAGCTTGATCAGAACATTTCACAAATTTCATCTTTGACCGAACGCATGGGTGCCATCACCGGGCAGCTCAAGACATTTTCGCGCAAATCAACCGGGGTTCTCGAACCCGTTGACCTTAAGGTCGCCCTTGATAACGCCCTGCAGCTGCTAAGCCCGCAATTGGAAACGGAAAACTGTCAGCTTGAACGCCATGAACTTCGCATGCCGTTAATGGTCCATGCCGATCTGGTGCGAATTGAACAGGTTTGCGTCAATATCATTCGCAATGCGCTTGATGCCATGATCGACAGCCCGAAAAAACGTCTTCGCATTGACCTAACGACGGCGGAGTCCAACGTGATCATGCGCATTTCCGACACCGGGCCGGGCATGGATGATGATGCACTGGCTCTTCTGTTTGATCCGTTCTTTACCACCAAGGACCCGGGACAGGGTGTCGGGTTGGGACTTTCGGTGACATATGGCATTGTGCGTGACTTCGGCGGCAGCATAAAAGCCTATAACATGACGTCGGGTGGTGCGTGCTTTGAAGTCCGCCTGCCACTGCTTAGGGAACAAACATCGTGACGACCGACAATCAGACACCGCCGAAAAGTCAGGCACACATCATCATTGTTGATGACAATGAAGCCATGCGTGTGTCGCTGGCGCAATGGCTGGAACTGTCTGATTTTGAGGTCACTGTCTATGCTGACGCCCGTGATGCGCTTGGCGATATTACATCTGATTTCGCCGGTGTGGTTCTGACCGATGTGAAAATGCCCAAAATGGACGGCATCAGTTTCACCAAATCGGTTCTTGCCACCGATGGCGACATACCGGTGATCCTGATGACCGGGCACGGCGATGTGCCCATGGCCGTCGAGGCGATGAAAAGCGGCGCCTATGATTTCGTCGAAAAACCGTTTGAGCCCAAAGACATTGTCGAAAGCCTCGAACGCGCGATTGAAAAGCGCCGTCTTGTCATTGAAAACCGCCAACTGCGCCGCCAGATTGCCCATCGCGGCAGCCTTGATGGCCGCCTGATCGGCAACAGCAAACAGATGTACGCGCTAAAGGAAGAAATCGCCAATATCGCCGCAACCGAAGTGCCGGTTCTGATTTCTGGCGAAACCGGCACCGGCAAGGAACTGGTCGCACGCGCCATTCATGACCTCAGTGACCGACGCGATGAAAAGTTCGTCGCGGTCAATTGTGCTGCCATCCCGGAAAGTACTGCTGAAAGTGAATTGTTCGGCCATGAAAAAGGAGCCTTCACCGGGGCGGCTGGGCAGCGGATTGGCTGGATTGAACATGCCATCAAAGGCACGCTTTTTCTCGACGAGATATCAAGCATGCCACTCGCCCTTCAGGCCAAACTGCTACGCGTGATCGAGCAGCGCGAAGTCGTGCGTGTCGGATCAAATTCACCGGTTAAAGTTGATTTTCGCCTGATTTGTGCCACCAACGAAAACCTGACCGACGCGGTTTCCGCCCGACAGTTTCGCGAAGACCTGATGTTTCGCATCAATACGTTCGAACTGGCAATCACGCCTTTGCGTGATCGCACCGATGACATTGCCCTTCTGTTTGATATTTTTGCCGAACGTGCCGCTGAACGGTTTGAACGCCCCTATGACCGACCGGCACCATCCTTGATCGGGCAGCTTAAAAAACACGAATGGCCGGGCAATGTCCGTGAACTCAAAAACCTCGCGGAACGCTATGTTCTGCTTGTCGGCAGCCCCGAAGATAGATTCCAGCGACTGTTCAAAGGCGGCTTTAATCTGGCAGAACCGGTTGCAAACGCGTTGGCACTTGCCGATCAGGTCAAACATTTTGAAGAACGCCTGATCCGCGATGCACTGGACCGTCACGATGGCAACGTCAAATCGGTGATGGAAGAACTCGATATTCCCCGGCGCACGCTCAATGAAAAAATGAAAAAGCTGAACATTCGGCGCGACAAAATCGTCTAGGGTCTGAACCCAACATCCGGCATGCAAGCGGCGCAAACATCGGCAATAATCCGCCGATCAAATACGGAAAATCAGCAAGATTTCGCCGATTTGGCAAATTCGACCAATTCAAGCAATTGATTTATAACAGTAATTTTAATTCTCTTATTTGGCATACACATTGCACATCCGAGTACCAAAATGATAAAATAACGAAAACAAGGGAGGATACCTGACAGCCAGCCCACAATGGGCGGTATGTTATTGGCTGTTGCGCATTTCACCTTTTTTCATAAGATTTCAGCGATCTGCCTGTTGAACAATGCTCTTTTGCATGTCCTTCTGGCAGGGTTCCGTTGGCTGGCGCACATTATGCGAAACATGTCAGCATTTCACGGTGTCGCGATTGAAATCCAAAAATAACAGGCCCCGAAAAAGGGTCGTTTTCGATCCCAAAGATCAATCGTTTTGAAATGATCTTTTGAATATCTCGACGCACCACGCGTTAACCTAAGGGAGGACTACCATGAAGCTACGTAATCTGCTTTCTGCAGCAGCCGCAGCCATGATTCTCGCCGCTGCACCCGCATCGGCACAACAGCTTTCGATCGCAACCGGCGGCACCGGCGGCACCTACTATCCGTATGGTGGTGGCCTGGCCGAACTGATCACCAAATATGTTGATGGTTCCACCGCAGTTGCCGAAGTAACCGGCGCATCTGTTGAAAACATGGGTCTGATTTCCCGTGGCGACAGTGACATTGCAATCGGTCTTGCTGACACCGTTTATGCGGGTTTCACCGGCACCGGTAAATTCGAAGACCGCAAACTTGATAACGTCCGCGCACTGGCATCGATCTATCCGAACGCCGTTCAGATCGTGACCATGGCAGACAGCGGCATCAACACGCTTGCCGACCTTAAAGGCAAACGCGTTTCTGTTGGCGCACCGGGTTCGGGCACCGAAGTTTCGGCCAAAACCCTGCTTGAAGCCAATGGTATCACCTATGATGACATCGAAGAACAGCGCCTGAACTTCAACGAAACCGCTGATGCGCTCCGTGATGGTGACATCGATGCCGGCTTCTGGAGCGTTGGCCCGCCGACCAGCTCGATCCTCAACCTCGCAACTACCCGCGACATCAAGCTGATTGCGCTGACCGACGAAGAAATCGTTGCGGCCCTTGATGCTGAACCGACCTTCGCACCTTATGCCCTGCGCAAAGGCATCTACGAAGGCGTTGAAGCACCGGTCAACACCGTTTCGACCCCGAACGTCCTGTTCGTGAACGCAGAAATGGACGAAGACCTCGCCTATCAGATCACCAAAACCCTGTTTGACAAGGTTGATGAACTGATTGCGATTCACCCGGCAGCCAACGACACCACCGTTGACTTCGCGCTGAACTCGACCCCGATTCCGATGCATCCGGGTGCGCTTCGTTATTACGAAGAAACCGGTTCACCGATTCCGCCGAAACTGTATCCATGATTTCGCTAAATTGGGGGCGGCCAGCATTGGCCGCCCTTACCATTCTTCTGTCGGCATGTGCGGGCCCGTCCCCGCGCACCGAAACGCTACCGGGCACCGCAACCGACCAACTTAAGGTCATTGCGGACGATGGAACCGTTTTGGCCAGAACACCCATCCCACGCCAAACCGGCTGGTGCCTTTATTGGAACCATTCAGTAACCGGTGACGGGGTGATAGACTGTTATGTCGATGATCTGGGAAAAATGGTTCTCCACCGTGCCTACCAACCCGATTTTGCCGCAGGTCTTGGCCATTATCCGGGTCGTGGAATCCTCACCAGCGCCAAAGGTGGCGGCTACTGGATTGAGGATATCGACGAACCTGTGCCGGGCAATGCCTATGCCCTGCGCGTCGGAAGCCTTGCTGTTGATCATCGCATCGTCACAAATGATGGTGACGAAATCTATCTTTCAAAGATGGCTGAACACACCCGTGTCACCATCCGCCTTGATACCGGGGAATAAGTCTCATGTCTGAACCGGCACCGCTTCCGTCCATGGCGGACAACCTGCCACAGCCAAAACTGGTTGTGATGGCAATTTCTGTTGTCGCCGTTGCACTTTCCTTGTTCCAGATGTACGCCGCAGGTATCGAACCGCTTGGCCTGTTCTATCAGCGCAGTATCCATCTGGCGTTTGTCATGTTCTTGGCCTTCTTGATGTTCCCGATTTTTGGCGGCAACGAGAAGCGTGGTGTGCTGGGCTGGATCATTGATATCGCCTTCCTCGCCGGTGCCTTTACCACCGGCTTTTATCTTTCCTTCTATCTCGATGCGATTTTCAATCGCGCCGGGTTCTGGAGCGAAACCGATCTGATCATCGGCATCATCGCAACCGTCACCGTGCTTGAGGCAAGCCGCCGTGCAGTTGGCCTTGGCATGACCATTATCGGCATCGTCGCAATTGTCTATGCCCTGTCGGGGCCACGCGGCGCACTGCCATGGGTTGGTGAATGGTTGCCGGGTATTTTGTCGCATCGCGGGGCGGATGTTGATCGCCTTGTCGGGCAACTTTACCTTGGTCAGGAAGGCATTTACGGCCTGCCGATGGGGGTTGCTGCGACCTATATCTTCATGTTCGTGCTGTTTGGCGCGTTCCTTGAAGTCACAGGGGCGGGTAAATTCTTTATCGATATGGCCTATGCCGCCACAGGCAAAAAACCCGGTGGCCCGGCAAAGGCCGCCGTTCTGGCATCTGCTGGCATGGGCTCGATCAGCGGATCGGCGATTGCCAACGTGGTCACCACGGGCGCCTTTACCATCCCGCTCATGAAGCGTCTTGGTTACCGTCCGGCACAGGCAGGCGGCATCGAAGCTGCGGCATCAACGGGTGGGCAGATTACCCCGCCGCTGATGGGCGCGGGCGCGTTCCTGATTTCTGAATATACGCAAGTGCCGTATCTTGAAATCGTCATGGTCTCGATCTTCCCGGCGATCCTGTATCTCGGCACGGTGTATCTGTTTGTCCACATCGTTGCTCTTAAGAACGGCATGCGCGGCATGCCGGTCTCGGAACTTCCCGATTGGAAACAGGTTCTCAAAGAAGGCTGGCAGTTTATTTTGCCGCTTGGGGTTCTGATTTACCTTTTGATCCTGAACATTTCGCCCATGCGCGTCGGGTTCTGGGCGATCATTTCGGTGATGGCGGTTGCCGCCCTTCGCTATGTGCTTTGGTTCTTCATCGTCGCCCCGCAAAAGGGCGAAAAGCCCAGCTACGATGCGCTGAAATCTGCCCTTGCCAATGGCGTCAAAATCACCATTGCCGCTCTTGAGCTTGGTGCAAAGAATGCCGTTGCCGTTTCGATGGCCTGTGCGGTTGCCGGGATTATCGTTGGTGTGGTCGGCCTGACCGGTCTTGGCCTGAAATTCTCATCGATGATGATCGCGTTTTCGGGCGGTCACATTGTTCTGGCACTTGTTCTGGTTCTGATTGCCAGCCTGATCCTTGGCATGGGTTTGCCCGTAACGGCATCCTACATCGTTTTGATCGTGCTGGTCGGTCCGGCATTGTCGAACGAATTTGGCATTCCGCTTCTAATCGCGCATCTGGTGGTGTTCTGGTACTCGCAGGACAGTAACGTCACACCGCCGATTGCACTGGCGGGCTTTGCGGGGGCAGCGATTGCCAACGCCAGCCCCATGGAAACCAGTTTTCAGGCATGGAAATTTGCCAAGGGGCTCTATCTGATCCCGGCATTCATGGTGTTTAACCCGGAAATCATCGAAGGCGGTTCAATCCAGATCGTTCTTTGGACCGGCTTTACCGCGATCTTGTGTCTTGTGGCCTTTGCAGCCGCCCTTGAGGGTTATCTGTTTGCCCATATGGACATCATTTCGCGGGTTCTGATTGTTCCGGCCACGGTTGGTGTATTCTGGCCTGACCTGACCGCCGAGATTGCCGGGACGGTCGTCCTTCTCGCCATTCTCGGTCTGAACTGGTGGAAAGGCAAAAAGGACGGCCCGACACCTGCCCCGGCGGCAAGTTAGAGCCATTCTGAAATCATCAGACAAATCATCTGGCAAAATGCCCGCAAGCTTATCGTTTGCGGGCATTTTTCGTTTACCGGCCCACGCCCCTACCCGACAGGGCAGTAGACAGGCCGTTTTTCGCGCGATAGTTTCCTCATACTATTAAACGCCATCCCCAAAACTCCTGCTAGAAACCTCATGCAATTTATTCTTTTGCTTCGCCAAGCCCCAAGGCAGCTTGCCTTTGGCGCACTGCACAGTTTCGGGTCGTCCTTTGGACAGACCTTTCTGATTGCCCTGTTTGTGCCGTTCATTTCAGCCAGCCTTGCGTTGAATGAAACGGAATTTGCCAACATCTATGCCGGTATTACGATTGGCAGTGCGCTGTGCCTGCCGGTTGTTGGGCGCTGGATCGATAAGGTCGACATCCTGTCTTACAGCTTGGCAACGATGGGGTTGTTGGCCCTTGGCTGTCTGATGATTGCCACCGCCAGCAACGTCTGGTGGCTGATTGCTGCCCTGTTTGTCTTGCGTCTGGCCGGACAGGGTTTGATGAGCCACGTCAGCATGACCGGTATTGCGCGCTATTTTACCCTCCATCGCGGACGTGCGCTTGCGATTGCCAGTTTTGGCTTTCCCCTGGCTGAGGCCATTTTGCCCGCAACCTTGCTGGCAATGATCGCGTTGTTTGGCTGGCGATATACCTATGGCGCGGCCGGGGTGTTTATCGTTCTGATCCTGATCCCGCTGGCCATCCTGCTGATCCGGTCCGATGCACGGTTTCGATCAGCACCCAGCAAAACCACACCCGAAAACCCAAAAGACTCGGCAACGCCGCACAAAACAGACAGCCTTACCGATACGGCGCAAACCGAACCAGACCAAACCAGTGCCGACACAGGTCATCCACGCCTGTTTCGCTCGGTCTATGTCTGGTTTTGCATGCCGATGCTGGCAACACCGCCACTGGTGATGACTGCGCTTTTTTTCCATCAGGGCGCAATTTCCAACCACAAGGGCATTGATCTTGGCTGGTTTGCTGCCGGTTTTACCGTATTTGCCATCACATCCGTGCTGGGTGCCTTTGGCAGCGGGCCATTGATTGACAAATATTCCGCCCGGCGCCTTTTCCCATGGCATCTGATCCCGGTGATGATCGGGGTGCTGTTGCTGTCACTGGGGACACATCCGGTGATGATTTTGGTTTATATGGGGCTGGTCGGCATCACCACCGGCTTTGCCACCACCCTTCGGACCGCCATCATCCCCGAATTGGTGCCACTTGATGAAATCGGGGCGGCGCGCAGCACATTAACCGCCATCATGGTTCTGGCATCCGCGATGGGGCCGGCGATTTATGGCTGGATGTTTGCCGCCGACATGTCGATTGAGGTGATGCTCGGACTGACAATTGGTGGCATGGCAATTGTAAGTGTGATGTCGTGGATTTCCGAACGGCCGGGCTTTTACGTGCCGCCCGGTGTTAATCCACAGGGTGCTGAGTAACCGCCGCCAAAATCAAAACTAAAATTCAGCGTCCTGACGACCGAACAAAAAAATGGCCCGGATCACAAAAGTGACCGGGCCAGTCGGGAAAACAGCGTCAAAACTTGGGAGGAAGACGCTAGATAGAAATCAGTCTCAGCTTGCGGGAGCACCTCTTGGGGAGGAAAAATCAATCAGTGCTCAACCAGCAAGGTCGCAAGTGAAGTAGATTAGGCAGCACCGCCAACGGTACCGGCCGGATGTTTCACATCCGAAACCTGATCCGAACCTTTGAACAGGTTACGGAAGAAGGAACCGACGAACTCAGCGCGGAGCTGCTGACCTTTACGTACGCCTGCTTCGATTTCGGTTGCAGAGATGTAACGGGTGGTGATTTCTTCGTAAGTGGCCATGATGACCTCCTGATATTTCGGTGTGGGCGACGACCGTGTCGCTCTCGATGAACCCAATCTAATTTTCTTTACGGGGAAAGAGAATTACCTCAATATGCACATTACTTGTGAATGAACGTCATAAATAGGATCGTCGAGATATGGATCGCGCTGCTGAAATGGAAATCTTTGTCCATGCTGTCGAGGAGGGAAGCTTTTCGGCTGCTGCCCGGACAATGCGCCTGTCGCCGTCGGCGGTTTCAAAATACATCTCGCGTCTGGAAGACCGGCTTGGCGCCCGTTTGTTGATGCGCACCACCCGTCAGCTTAGCCTGACCGAGGAAGGCCGCGCCTTTTACGAACGCGCACGCACGATCCTGACCGAGATCGAAGAAGCCGAAGAAGTCGTCACCCAGCTTTATGCCGCCCCGCGCGGCACCTTGCGGATCAACGCATCGGTTGCCTTTACCAAAATGCAGGTCGTCCCCCTGATCCCGGAATTTCTTGCGCGCTATCCCGATGTGCGCATCGAATTGACACTCGATGATAAATTCACCGATCTGGTCAACGATGGCTATGATCTGGCGATCCGCCTGTCCGCCCTTGAAGATTCATCGCTGATTGCGCGCAAATATGCGGTCAACCGCCGCATGATCGTCGCATCGCCGGAATATCTGGAAAAGAACGGCATCCCGCGCAAACCGCAAGAGTTGGAAAACCACAACTGCCTGCATCTGTCATCACGCGAAAGCTTCAATGACTGGCATTTTGATACCCCTGATGGTCATGTGTCATTCCGCGCGCAAGGGTCATTCTCGGCCAATGACGGCGATGTGCTGCACGAAGCCGTGGTTGCCGGTCTGGGTATGGCGCGTTTGGCCGAATATCTGGTGCATGAGGATATCCGGGCCGGGCGTCTGACCCCGGTTCTGACCGAATATGTGCATGATCTGGCATGGATTTCGGCGGTGTATCCGCACAAACGCCATCTGTCGCCCAAGGTCCGTGCCTTTGTTGACTTTCTGGCCGAAAAATTCACCCCGGTTCCGCCGTGGGAGCTTGGCTTCCGCGATGCCCGTGCGGTCAAAAAGAACCCGGACGGCACCCCGGACACCCGCGCCATCCAAAACAATACCGCACGGTAAGAAGCCTATATCGCAAGAAATGTGCGGTAGGTGGCAAAATCAAGCCGGAACTGAATTTCCGACGATTGGCTAAGATCATCAAGAATGCGGTTTTGCCCGGTGCGGGCGAAGCCGCATTTTTCATAAAACCGGTGGCCTGCCTCAAACCGTGTGTCTGTCCACAGCATCACGGTTTCACAGTCGGAATGCTTGTCACCAAGCCACGTCAGCGCCTTTGCCAGCAAACGCTGGGCAACGCCCTGCCCGCGACAGGATTGATCAAGATAGACCTTGTGGAGTTCGGCTTCGCGTGTCGGCGGATCATATTTGACGCCAAAACATCCCAAAATACGTCCATCACGATCCTCAGCCACCCACATCCGACCATGTGACGCCCGAAAATCATCGGCAATGGCGTCGAGTTCAGGAAATTCGCCCGCCCGATCAAACACGCAGCCGGGATACTGCGCAAACACCGCTTCAATCAGATCAGAAACACCATCCCCATCGGCATTGCGCGCCGGACGAAGAGCAAGATGTGCGATCGCACCCGCGGGTTTGGGGATAATATCAGACCCGGTCATCAGCCCAGCACCACACCCTTGGCAAGTTTGTCATAGCCACGCAGCACCGCATCTGCATCCATCACCGCCTTGCCCGGACGCTGAATACGGGTCGGGCGCAGCGCCCCGACTCCACACGCAATCGAAAGCTTGTCATCAAGGATTTCACCAACCGGCCCGGTTTGATCGGTCACCTCAGCCGCCTGCACCTTGATCCGTTCCTTACCCAGTTCAAAATAGGCCCCCGGCCATGGGGTAAAGGCGCGGATTTTACGCTCAAGCGCGCTGGCATCGTCATTGACATCAAGTTTTGCCTCGGCGCGCTCCAGCTTGGCGGCATAGGTCACGCCCTCTTCAGGTTGCTTAACCGGCTTCAAGCCCTCGCTTTGCAATTTCGCCAGCACATCGACAATCATCGTCCCGCCAAGGGTCGCCAGATCATCATGCAAACCATTGGCATAGGTTTCCGCCGTGATCGGAATTTCGCCAACTGACAGCATATCACCGGTATCCAATCCGACATCCATCTGCATGATCGTCACCCCGGTTGCAACGTCCCCGGCCAGAATGGCCCGCTGGATCGGGGCCGCCCCACGCCAGCGCGGCAACAGCGACGCATGAATGTTCAAACAGCCATATTTCGGCGCATCCAAGATCGCCTTTGGCAAAATAAGCCCATAGGCCGCAACCACCGCAACATCGAGATCAAGATCGGCAAAGGCCTGTTTTTCTGCGTCGGATTTCAACGATACCGGTGTGCGAACTTCAATGCCCTGTTCTTGCGCCCATGCATGGACCGGCGTTGGCGTTTCCTTTTGTCCACGCCCTGATGGCCGGGGCGGCTGGGAATAGACGCACACCACATCATGCCCAGCCGCCACCAGCCCCTTAAGTGCCACAAGGGCAAAATCCGGGGTTCCCATAAAGGCAATGCGCAGTTTGGTCATGTCATGCGTCCATTCATCGTCATATCGGTGGTATTTTTGATCGCTTGGCGGCAATTTGGCGCGATCACACACAAATGACAAGCCATGCCTGCGTCCACGCCCAAAATCACCCAAAACAAAAGGGCCGGAAAACCGGCCCTTCAGAATCAATCACCCAAAACGTCATACGCCATCACGCAGACTTTTTGGTCTTCTGAAGTTTCTGAACCTTTTTCAGGATCATGTTGCGTTTAAGCGCGCTCAGATAATCGGTGAACAAAACACCGTCAAGATGATCAACTTCATGCTGGATACAGGTCGACAGCAAGCCATCTGCTTCGATTTCCTGTTCTTCGCCATTTTCGTCAAGATAACGCACACCGACTTCAATTGGGCGCTCGACATCAGCATATTGGTCGGGGATCGACAGGCAACCTTCCTGATAGATCGAAGTATCCTCGGATTCCCAGATGATTTCCGGGTTGATCAGCTTCAAGGGTTCGGGCTTGTCCTTATCGTCGGACACATCCATGACCACCACGCGCTTCATTACCCCGATCTGGGGGGCGGCCAGACCGATACCCGGTGCGGCATACATGGTTTCAAGCATGTCGCTTAGAAGCTGTCTGATCTCATCATTCACCTCAGTGACCGGTTCGCACTCTTTCTTAAGGCGCGGGTCTGGAACAATAAGAATTTCACGCAGGGCCATTGGTCTGTAATCCGATTTCGAACTGATATCTAAAACTGATCCCCATCCGGGGCGTCATCTGATTATAGCGAATTTCGCGCTTCGAGATAAGGTTTCCGTGACCGCAAGTCAAGCAAACTGCCCCGCACAACACAGACATCAGCCATGTTCGATACCGGTTGGGGCATATGCCGATCACGTGATCATATTATTCCGTGTCGGTTTCGCCGTCCGGACCACCAATCAGCTCCATCTTGGTGATCTCACGCACATGGGTTTCTGACGGCAAAGGTTCTTCGATCATCCGGTCATCGGAAACGATGTGCTTTTCCTTCAATTTGCGCGCAGACACCAGTACCGAGCCTTCCAACGATCCCAATGTCTTATTGTAATGCTTCACCGTGCTTTCAAGCGATTTACCCATCGATGAGAAATGCTTGGCAAGGGCCGCCAGACGGTCATAAAGCTGCAAGCCGATTTCACTGATATCGCGCGCACTTTCCGCCAGAGCTTCTTGTCGCCAGCCGTATGACACGGCTTTCAGCAACCCAAGCAAGGTGGTCGGCGTTGCCAAAATCACCCCATCGCGGAAACTGTCCTCGATCAAGCGCGGATCGCGTTCAAGGGCGGCGGAAAAGAAGCTTTCACCGGGCAGGAACAGCACAACGAATTCCGGGCTGTCGACCGATTTCCAATAGGATTTTTTCGAAAGCTCCGAGATCACCTTACGCACGTTGGTCACATAGGTGCCCATCAAGGCTTCGCGGCGATCATCGTCATATTTTTCGTCAATCGCCTCAAGGTAGGCCGATGTCGGCGCCTTGGCATCAACGACGATGTTTTTCCCGCCCGGCAGGTGAATAACCATGTCGGGTTTTTGAACACCTTCGTCGGTATTGAAATGCACCTGTTCGTCAAAATCGCAATGCTTGAGCATCCCGGCCAGCTCAACAATACGCCGAAGCTGCAACTCACCCCATTTCCCCGAGACCGACGAACTTGAGCGTAGTGCGGAGCTTAACGTCTGGGTTTCCTTGGTCAGCTTGGTTTGCGATTGCACCAATGTGCCGACCTGCTCGCGCAGCTCGCCGTAAGCTTCCTTACGGTTTTTCTCAAGCTCGTTGACCTTGGTGTCAAACGCCTCAAGCCGCTCACGGATCGGTTTGACCATGCCGTCAATTGCCTGCTGACGCTTTTCAAGGTCGCCTTTGGCTCCTTCCTGCATGCGCGAAAAGTTTTCGCGCGCCAGCTTCATGAACTCGTCGTTATTGACCTTAAGCGCATCGGACGACAGCGCCTTGAAACTATCAAGCAACTTGATTTTGGCATCTTCAAGCATCGCAAGCTTCTCTGCTGCGGCTTCGCGTTCTTTTTCTAACGCGGTTTCAAGTTCCGATCCCTTTTCGCGCCACTGATCAAGAATAGTGCGCAGTTCTTTCATCTCGGCTTCAAGGGTGGGCACCCGGTGGGCTGTGGTTTCGGCAATGGCACGTTTTTCCGCCGCCTCGGCCAGTTTGTCGCGGGTGATCGCAAGCTCGCTTGCCAAATCACGACGTGTGGCTTCGGTTTGCTCAAGCTGCGACGAAACAAGGGCTGTGCGCGACTCTGTCTGGGCATCGGCGGCATCTTTGATGCGTTTGATCATTAATCCGCCAAATATAAGCGCCACCACAGAAGCCAAAACAGCCCCTGCGGCCAAAGATATCGGATCCATTGTCCCACCATTTCATTATCATCTGCGTTCTTTGTATCTGTTTTGTTCCGTCAAATCCACAACGCAACGTGAAAATAATCCGAAAGATCAGATGAAAATATTGTCGCACGGGCGCTGGCGAACGTCTAAAATTAGACTATATTTCAAAGACATATATGGAATATGGCTTTAGATCATTGTCCAGGGCATCCCAGCCAACACCGTTCTCATGACCACCCCGGCAAGACATGGGCGGGATACTCACCCCGGCAATCTGGCGATTTCTCGGTGAAATGCCCCCCGCCTTAAGTTGTATTCCATCAAGACCCCCGGCGCACTAGCATAGGCGCCAAGCGACAGGATCAGGTTTGCCATGACAATGGCCCGTTACGGAACGGCCAGATGTGCATAACGTTCTGACCCTGAACCGCACCGGAATATCGTATCGATCCAAGACATCTATCTGCGAGCGGGCAGGTGTCCGGTACGAACGCACAGACAACAGGAAACGAACAAGAGGCCACATATGTCTGCGAACGTTTATCCCGTCCCCGACGACATCGCAAAAAATGCCCTGATCGACAAATCCAAATACGACGCTATGTACAAGCAGTCGATTGAGGATCCGGAGGGTTTCTGGGGCGAACACGGCAAGCGCATTGACTGGATCAAACCCTACTCCACAGTCAAAAATGTCAGCTATGACGCCAACGACCTTTACATCAAATGGTATGAAGACGGCACGCTGAACGTTTCGGCCAACTGTCTTGACCGTCATCTGGAAAAACGCGGCGATCAGACCGCCATCATTTTCGAAGGCGATGACCCCAGCGTTTCCGAACATATTACCTATCGCGACCTGCATGAACGCACCTGCCGTTTCGCCAATGCGCTGAAATCGATGGGTGTAGGCAAAGGTGACCGCGTTGTCATTTATCTGCCGATGATCCCCGAAGCATCGGTTGCGATGCTGGCCTGCGCACGTATTGGCGCGATCCATTCCATCGTGTTTGGTGGCTTCTCACCCGAAGCCCTTGCCGGTCGTGTTGAAGATTGCGGCGCAAAAGTCGTGATTACATCGGACGAAGGCCTGCGTGGCGGCCGTGCGGTTCCGCTCAAACGCAACGCCGACGAGGCGCTTTCGCATCCCGGCGTGAAATCCGTTGAAAAGCTGGTTGTGGTCAAACGCACCGGCAAGGACGTCGCATGGAACGATGCGCGTGATGTCTGGTATCACGAAGCCTGTGCCGCCGCCTCGCCCGATTGCCCGCCGACCGAGGTTAATGCCGAGGACCCGCTGTTTGTTCTTTATACATCGGGCTCAACCGGCAAGCCGAAGGGTGTTTTGCACACCTCGGGCGGTTATCTTGTTTATGCGTCGATGACGCACGAGTATGTCTTTGATTATCACGAAGGCGATATTTACTGGTGCACGGCCGATGTTGGCTGGGTCACTGGCCACAGCTATATCGTCTATGGTCCGCTGGCCAATGGCGCGACGACCCTGATGTTTGAAGGTGTGCCAAGCTATCCGGACGCATCGCGTTTCTGGCAGGTTTGTGAAAAGCACAAGGTCAACATTTTCTATACCGCACCGACCGCGATCCGGGCGCTCATGCGCGAAGGCGAAAGCTGGGTCAAAAAGGCCGACCTGTCATCGCTTCGTATCCTTGGCTCGGTCGGGGAACCGATCAACCCCGAAGCATGGGAATGGTATTACGAACATGTCGGCAACCGGACCTGTCCGATTGTCGATACCTGGTGGCAGACCGAAACCGGCGGCATCCTGATTTCTCCGCTTCCCGGTGCAACCGACCTTAAACCGGGGTCGGCGACCTTGCCGTTCTTTGGCATTGAACCGGGCCTTCTTGATAACGAAGGCAACGAACTCACCGGGGCCACCGATGGCAACCTTGTGATCAAGGACAGCTGGCCGGGTCAGATGCGCACGGTCTACGGCGACCATGAACGCTTCATCCAGACCTATTTCAGCACCTTTGCCAATGCCTACACCACTGGTGATGGCGCGCGGCGCGATGACGATGGGTATTACTGGATCACAGGCCGCGTTGATGACGTGATCAACGTATCGGGTCACCGCATGGGGACGGCAGAAGTCGAAAGCGCACTTGTCGCCCATCCCAAGGTGGCAGAGGCCGCCGTGGTGGGTGTTCCCCACGACATTAAGGGTCAGGGCATCTATGCCTATGTCACGCTCAATGCCGACGAGGAACCGACCGAGGAACTCCGTGTTGAGCTGGTCAAATGGGTCCGCAAGGAAATTGGCCCGATCGCCAGCCCCGATTACCTGCAATGGTCGCCGGGCTTGCCCAAAACCCGTTCAGGCAAAATCATGCGCCGTATCCTGCGCAAGATTGCCGCCAATGAATATGATCAGCTGGGCGATACATCCACCCTTGCCGATCCGGGTGTTGTCGATGATCTGATTGATAACCGTCAGAATCGCTAGGCGCCCACACGCGACTGCTTTTGACCTGACTAAAAAGGCCTCCGCATCTTTGCGGGGGCCTTTTGCTTTTGGGGTAAACACTCACACGTCACACACCATTAAGTGAATTCGCCGGATCGACATTTTCCAATAGTCAATAATGGAACACTCATTTTAAAACCCGCCCGGGAGGACGCCGTGTCGATCCTTGCCTCGATGTCGCTACGCCGCGTGATACCAACCACCATCGCGTTTTTGGCCATCATTGCTGCTGCTACCACAGCCCTTTCAAGTTATTTGATCGCGCGAGATGCCTTAAATTCCGGGGCAACGGACAAGCTTTCTGCCTTGGTTGGTGCCCGTCAAAGCGAACTGGACGGGTATTTCAAATCCATAAAACAGGATCTGGTTCTGCAATCCTCAAGCCCGGCCTTGCGCCAATCTGTCACCATTTTCGATTTTGCGTGGTCGGAACTAGGCAGTGGGGCGATGGAAACGCTTCAGGACCTTTACATCAATCAAAATCCCAATACACCCAATCAGCGCGACATCCTTGATCAGGCACCGGACGGATCGACCTATTCCGATATCCATCGCCAGTATCACCCTTGGCTGCGACAGCTCCGCCACGAGCGGTCCTATGCCGATATCTATCTGATCAATGCCAGCGGTCATGTCCTTTACAGCGTTGCGAAAACCAGTGATTTCTCCGAAGACCTGACCAAAGACACTGCCGCCGCGTCCGGTTTAGGGCAGGCCTTTGCCCTGTCGCACGGTGCAAAACCGGGATCGGTCAGCTTTGTTGATTTCACCACTTACCAACCGGCCGACGGCGCACCATCGGCCTTCATGGCCGCTCCCATTTATGACGACGGCGCCACCAGCCTGATCGGGGTGATGGCGGTGCGTATTCCAATTGACCGGATTAACACCATTTTACAAGGTGGGCAGGGACTGGGCGAAACCGGTGACACATTCCTTGCCGGTGCCGATGGCCTGATGCGCAATGACACCCGTTTGATGGACACCCCCACCAGTTTGCAACGCGAAGTCCGCGCCCAACCGGTTGATCGTGCTTTGGCCGGTGAAACCGGCACCATGACCGTCGATGATTTTGGCGGTGACATGGTGGTATCGGCCTTTGCTCCGCTTGATATTGCCGACACGCGTCTCGCTCTTTTGGCGACGGTTGCCGCCGACGAAGTCTTTGCCCCAACCCGCAATATGCGTACCGCATCCTTGGTCATCCTGGTGATTGTCGCCCTTATTGCCACGATTGTCGGCTGGTCGCTGGGACGTGGGATTACCCGCCCGCTGACCGAGGCTGTCCGCATGATGGAGGCCCTCGCCGCAGGAAAACTTGAAACGGATATTCCGCCCACACGCAGCCAAAACGCCATTGGCCGGATCATGCAGGCCTTGGGGAACTTTAAACAAAGCCTGCTTGAAAATGACCGCCTGACCCGCCAGCGCGAAGAAGAAAACGCGCAAAAGCTCGCCCGTGCCATGGAAATTTCGCGTGCGGTTGAAATCTTCCGCAGCCGGGCGGACGAAGTGGTTACATCGTTAGGCAACGCATCCAGTTCCATGGGCAATACCGCCAATATCATGTCTGGTGCTGTTTCCGACACCACACATCTGACCGACGATGTGGTGACCATCGTTGAGCGTGCCGCCGAAAACATCAATTCGGTTGCCACTGCCGCCGCACAGCTTTCCACCTCCATCGAGGAAATTGGCGATCATGTCCGGACGTCAAACAAGATCGCCAATGGGGCGGTTGCCAAAACAGAACACAGCAACCGCCTTGTCCGAAGCCTGTCTGAAAGTACCGAAAAGATCGGGGAAGTTATTACTCTGATCAGCGACATTGCATCCCAGACCAATCTTCTTGCCCTGAACGCCACCATCGAGGCGGCCCGTGCCGGCGAGGCGGGCAAAGGCTTTGCCGTGGTTGCCAATGAGGTCAAAAACCTTGCAGCCCAGACCAGCCGCGCAACCGGTGAAATCAGCGAACAGGTTCTTGCCATTCAGGAAGCAACGCAGGAATCGGTCGTTGCCATGCAAAGCATTTCCGACGTCATGATTGAGATCAATACAATCTCGGACACTGTTGCACATGCTGTAAGCCTGCAGGGCGAAGCAACCAACAACATAGCACTGAGTGCACGTGATACGGCCCATGGCACACAGGAAGTCCTGAGCAGCATCAACGGGGTCAGTGCAGCAGCCGGTAAAAGCGAGACCGCAACATATGACGTCACCCATGCCGCACGTGAGGTCTCCATTCAGGCCGAGAACCTCCGTTCTGAAATAGATCGCTTTGTCCGTGCCATTCAGGATGATCATCGAACAGTCGTATAAATAGGGTCTGACAATGTATTTGGCACCCTGCCCCTGTGGTTGTGCTGATGCCTAAATTAGTATAGGTACAGCCCTGCTGCGACGCAGCACCTTAACGGGCAGGCACGCAGACCCGGTCGCCGACCAATATGGCCGACGGGTTGACGCCATACCGCCTGATAACATTCCAGCCCCGGGGACAGCCCCCCGAACCGAATGGGCTTGACGGAGACGGAGATTTTCTGTGAACAGCGATTTTCTTCCGCGTTTGCGGGCTGAATGGCTTGGCAATATTCGCGGCGATGTGCTTTCGGGCCTTGTGGTGGCACTTGCCCTGATCCCCGAGGCAATTGCCTTTTCAATCATTGCCGGGGTTGATCCCAAGGTCGGGCTTTATGCCTCCTTCTCAATCGCCGTGATCACCGCGATTTTTGGCGGGCGTCCGGGCATGATTTCGGCAGCGACTGCGGCCACCGCTGTTTTGATGGGCTCGCTTGTGCGTGAGCACGGGCTTGATTATCTGTTGGCGGCAACGGTTCTGGCTGGCGTGATTCAGATGGTGGCCGGCGCACTTCGCCTTGGCAGCCTGATGCGCTTTGTGTCCAAATCGGTGATGACCGGCTTTGTCAATGCGCTCGCCATTTTGATCTTCATGGCGCAGCTGCCCGAACTGACCAATGTCAGCTATATGACCTATGTGATGGTTGCCGGTGGCCTTGCGATTATTTATCTGTTCCCACGCATTACCAAGGCCATCCCGTCGCCACTGGTGTGCATTGTGGTTCTGACCTTTGTGTCGCTGGCAATTCATGCCGATGTGCGCACGGTTGGCGATATGGGCGCATTGCCCGATGCCTTCCCGGCAATCTATTTGCCCAACATTCCGCTTAACCTTGATACCTTCCTGATCATCCTGCCCTATTCGGCAGCGGTTGCCGCCGTTGGTCTTTTGGAAAGCCTGATGACCGCACAGATCGTCGATGAGTTGACCGACACATCGTCAGACCGCACGCGTGAATGTTACGGTCAGGGCATTGCCAACTTCTTCACCGGTTTCATCGGGGGCATGGCAGGCTGTGCAATGATTGGTCAGTCCGTGATCAACGTCAAATCGGGCGGTCGTGGCCGTTTATCGACCTTCCTTGCGGGTATTTATCTTCTGATCCTGATTGTGGTTCTGGGCGATCTGGTAGCGATCATTCCGATGCCGGCCCTTGTTGCCATCATGATCATGGTCTCCATCGGGACATTCAGTTGGTCATCGATCAAGGACCTCAAACACCACCCGCGCAGTTCGTCGATTGTGATGCTCGCCACCGTGATTACCGTGGTTGGTACGCACAATCTGGCGATTGGTGTTCTGGTCGGTGTGTTGCTGTCGGGTATTTTCTTTGCCTGGAAAATCGCGCAGATTTTCCGCATCACCAGCACGCTTGATGATGCTGGTGCGCACCGCACTTATGAAGTCCGTGGTCAGATTTTCTTTGCCTCGGTCGAAGACTTCACCAAGGCGTTTGATTTCCGCGAGGCGCTGGACAAAGTGACCATTGATGTCAGCCACGCGCATATCTGGGACATTTCAAGTGTTGCAGCCCTTGATATGGTCGTGCTGAAATTCCGTCGTGAAGGGGCCGAAGTCGAATTGATCGGTCTCAATGAAGCCAGCGAGACAATCGTCGATAAACTGGCCATCCATGATAAGCCCGGCGCGCTTGAACGCCTGATGGGCCACTAGGGGGAACGATCATGACACATCTGATCGCATTGATTGACGGATCGGGTTATTCGCAAAGCGTTTGCGACCTCACACGCTGGGTTGCCGAGCGCACCGATGCATCGGTTGACCTGATGCATGTTCTTGGCCGACGCGGTGTGGGTTCCGAACCTGCTGATCTGAGTGGTAATCTTAAGCTTGGCGCACGCACAGCCTTGCTTAAGGAACTTTCCGATCTGGATGAGCAGAAAGCCAAGCTTGAGCTCAAACGCGGGCGACTTCTTCTTGAAGAAGCCAAATCCGGGCTTGAGGAAGGTGGGCTTAAAACCGTTGGCACCAAATTGCGCCACGGCGATCTGATCGAAAGCCTTGCCGAATTTGAAGGCGACGCGGATTTGATCGTGATTGGCAAACGCGGTGAAGCCGCCGATTTTGCCAAACTGCATCTGGGATCAAACCTTGAACGGGTTGTCCGGGCCGCCCACAAACCGGTTCTGGTGGCATCACGTGCGTTCAAACCAATCGAGAAATTCCTGATCGCCTTTGATGGTGGGGAAAGTGCCATGAAGGCTGTGCGCCACATTGCTGCGGGCAAGCTGTTTACCGATTTGCCCTGCACCTTGCTGTGCGTTGGCAAATCAACCGACAGCCTGCAGGAAAAACTCGATCAGGCCGCAGAAATCCTGCGCACCGCAGGCTATAGCGTCAACGCCGAGTTCGCCGCAGGCGAACCCGAAGACGTGATCAAGGACCGGATCGAAGCCGATAACATCGACCTTCTGGTCATGGGCGCCTATGGCCATTCGCGCATCCGCAACCTGATCATCGGCAGCACCACCACCGAAATGGTGCGCTCCTGCCATGTCCCGGTGATGATGTTCCGCTAAGTCGGGTAAAACGCAATCATCAGACAAATAAAAAGCCCGGCAGATCACCTGCCGGGCTTTTGTCATACATAATGAATTTCGCGTCTTAGGCTCAGGGCCTGTTCAGCGGACCAGAAAACGTCCAAGATTGGCGTTGATCTGACGTTCAAGTTCGCGATCAAGGTCCATCAGCAAGGTGGCTGTTTCGTCATAAATTGCTTTTTCACGCTCGGCGACCGACATTGATTCTGAAAGTGTGTGCGACCGTGCGGCCATGGCCTGCACTTCGCCCTTCTGAACGCCATTGGCATCGAGAAGTTCAAGCTTGGCCGCAACCTTCAACTCGATATTTTCAGACTGATCATCGGTAAAGGCACCTTTGATGCCCTTGGTCGTTTTAAGCGCGTTTGACGTGATCGACGCCTCGGTCACGGAATAGCGCAGCATGTCGCTGGTACCGGCCGTCTGGATACGGTCATCGGGCCAGTTCATTGCCATTTTGCCAAGGCTGAAGGGCAGGCTGCTGGCCATGGAACCATTCACTTTTGAATCCCACGCAGCAACTTTTTCAACCGGCCCGGCGGCAAACACAATCGGTTGAAGATGACGCCAGGTGACATCGGGGTAATTTGCCACCGGCGTGCTGGTGCAGGCCGCCAGCAGCGCAACCATGACACCGGCAATGCTTGCGCGCATGCCATTGATGGACAATACCTTCATGAAATCAAACTCCCTCGTCATTCAAAACTCATACAAAAACGTCACCATGGATTTGGTTTTCCATGGTGACGTTGCGTGATGATTAAGGCAAGCCTGTGACAGGCTAATGCGCTGTAATCTTTTTATGAACTTTGCGCGTCATCGGCCTTAAAAGCCCGAATGTCTGCTTCGTTAAAGCCATAGCGCGTGTTGCAGAACTGGCACGACACCGCAACTTCACCGGTGTCACTTTCGCGCATCGACAGTAATTCGTCGAGTGGATAGGTCACAAGCGCGCCTTCGATCTTTTCGCGCGAACAGCGACATTTGAACCGCAATTCCGCCTGTTCGAACACACGCGGTTCTTCATCATGGAACAGGCGCCAGATCAAATCATGTGCCGACAGTGAAATATCGACAAGTTCGGTTTCCGTCGCACTGGTCATCAGGATTTTTGACCTGTTCCAGTCCTCGGCGACCTTTTCGCCTTCTTCCGGGGTGGCGGCATCGCCAGATGCACTGACCGGCAAGCGTTGCAGGAACAATCCGCCAACCCACCAGTCGGCATCAATCTCACCCTGATGAACTTCCAGTTTGAAGGCGGCTTCAAGCTGCTCGGACTGGCGGAAATAGGCCTCTGCACATTCCGAAAGGGTAGCCCCTTCAAGCGACACAATACCCTGATAGCGTTCATGTTCATCGCCCTGATCGACCGTAAAGGCAATATGCCCGTTGCCCATCAGTTTAAGAACCTGCCCACGAAGCGCCTCTTCCCCGCCCTCTTCGGCGGCGATCAGGGTATTGAGGCGGTCTTCATCAACCCGAAGGCACGCACGTACGTTGCCCTCACTGTCAACATCGACCACAAGCATGCTGA
Organism: Thalassospira lucentensis MCCC 1A00383 = DSM 14000; assembly: GCF_000421265.1. GTDB lineage: Bacteria > Pseudomonadota > Alphaproteobacteria > Rhodospirillales > Thalassospiraceae > Thalassospira > Thalassospira lucentensis. The sequence goes on from NZ_ATWN01000011.1 coordinate 123,204, forward strand.
TCGGCCCGTCCGACGATGTCTGAAGGGTAAACAGCCCGTCATACTTCAACGACGACGACAACAGCACCGCAAGGCCAATCATCTCACCCAAAAGGTGGTTGGCAAGCGCAGGATAACTGTGCTGACCAATGATGGTCTGCACCAATGGGCCAAGGCGCGTAAAGCGGCCACGAATGTTGGAATGATCCAGCGTGAAAGGCTGGCAAAAATCGACAGCGATCTGCATGTTCGGCTTCCGGTGTTGTGCGTGTTTGGGGCCGTATAACAAGACCAGCCCCGCATTGTCGAGACGATTCGATATCGCGCTCGACGCATAGCAAAAGGGGCGACTAAAGCCGCCCCTCGCGAATTCGTAATGACTTATTTAGGTTGCCTACTCACGATGGCAAGCCGTTAAAGCAGTATAGCAGAACCCCTTTCTGCGCATGCAGACGGTTTTCCGCTTCGTCAAACACCACCGATTGCGGGCCGTCGATCACCTCGTCGGTGACTTCTTCGTTGCGGTGTGCTGGCAGGCAATGCATGAAAATCGCATCCGTCTTGGCTTGCGCCATGGTTTTGGCGTTGATCTGATAGGGGGCCAATGCCTCCATGCGGGCATCGTAATCTTCGTCCCCCATCGAGACCCAGCAATCGGTGACAACAACATCCGCCTCGGCCAGCGCACTATCAAGGTCGGTCATCCGCACCTTGCCGCCATCGGCATTGGCGGTCTCAATCATCCCCTGATTGGGGCGATAGCCCGCCGGGCAGGCCATATCCATTGAAAAGCCGAATTTCGACGAGGCATGGATAAAGGATGCCGACACGTTATTGCCATCGCCAACCCAGGCAAATTTAAGCCCGTCAAGACGGCCCTTATGTTCCTTGATCGTCATCAGGTCGGCCATGATCTGACACGGGTGGCTTTGATCGGTCAGGCCATTGATCACCGGCACCGTGGCGTATTTCGCCATTTCCAAAAGTTTGGATTCATCGGTGGTGCGGATCATGATCGCATCGACAAAACGCGACAAAACGCGCGCCGTATCGGCAATGGTTTCGCCGCGGCCAAGCTGGCTGCTGTCGGCATCAAGCACAACAACATCCCCGCCAAGCTGGCGCATGCCAACTTCAAACGACACGCGCGTACGGGTCGATGGCTTTTCAAAAATAAGGGCCAGAGTCTTACCCGCAAGCGGCTTGTCCCCAAACGGGGCTTTACCCGCTTTTTCGGAATCCCCAAGGGTCAGAATATCGTTCAGCGTGCCAGACGGCAGCACATCGATATCGAGAAAATGGCGAATATCAGTCATAAATCAATCTTCCTTACTGCGCGCCATTACGACGCGAGAGCAGCCGCGCACGCATCAATTGCGGTCAGCGCCTCGTCAACATGGGTTTTGGTGATGTTAAGCGGCGGTATAAGTCGCACCACATTGTCGCCTGCCGGAACCGTCAAAAGGTTCAACTCACGCAGTTTGGCAACAACATCACCGTTGTTTGGCACCGTTTTCATGCCCAAAAGAAGGCCCTTGCCGCGTACTTCGTCGATAAAGCCCGGATGCTTGCGCGCAATCGCATCAAGCCCATCACGGATCAAGCCGCTCATCTCAAGCACATGGTCCAGGAAACCGGGTTTCAGAACTTCATCAAGCACCGCATTGGCCGCCGCCGTTGCCAGCTGATTGCCGCCAAAGGTCGTCCCATGCATGCCCGGCGAAAAGGCAGAAGCCGCCTTTTCATTGGCCAAAAGGGCGCCGATCGGGAACCCGCCGCCAAGACCCTTGGCAGAAGACACAATATCGGGCTGCATGTCTGACCATTCATAGCAAAACAGCTTGCCGGTCCGGCCAATGCCGGTCTGAACTTCGTCAAACATCACAAGCAGGCCAAACTCGTCGGCCGCCTTGCGCACCCCTTCAAGATAACCATCAGGCGCCTTGCAAATCCCGCCTTCGCCCTGAATGGGTTCAAGCAAAATACCGCCGGTGTTTTCGGTAATGCCATTACGCAATTCATTGAGATTGCCAAACGCCACCCGGTCAAAGCCGTCGGGCATCGGGCCAAAGCCCTCACGGTATTTTTCGCTATAGCCCGCGGTCAGCGTGCCCAAGGTCCGGCCATGGAACGCATTGGTCGCGACCAATATGCGATTCTTTTGCGCATGGCCCGACACATGCTGATACCGGCGCAGCATCTTGATGCCCGCTTCATTGGCTTCCGCACCAGAATTACAGAAGAACACCGTATCGGCAAAACTATGGGCAATCAGACGTTCGGCCAGTTTCTGCTGACCGGGCATCTGATACAGGTTCGATGTATGCCAAAGTTTGCCAACCTGTTCGGTCAGTTCCTTAACAAGATGCGGGTGCGAATGGCCAAGGGTATTGACCGCAATACCCGACCCGAAATCGAGGAATCGTCGGCCGTCCTGCGCAAAGAGATAAGGTCCAACACCTTTCTCAAAGGCCAGATCGGCCCGCGCGTAGGTCGGCATGACGGGAGTAATCACTTTTTCATTCCTCGAATTAGGGTAAAAATCACATTCTTGACCGTTTGGTCAGTACCGGCAGAATACCGGGAAGCCGGGGAGTATCAAGAGATTCCTGATGTCTGTCAACGCCGCAAAACCCCGTAGACCGTACAGCACAAACTGGCCTCCACAATGAAAAAGGGCAGCATCCACGATGTGATGCTGCCCGATTGATTGGATTTTGCGCCAGACCGCGCTGTTTGGCGTGGTTACGCCTTAAGCTTATACCCGCTTTTGATCATGCGATAGCACAGCAACCACAGCAACGCATTGACCGCTGCCAACACAACAACGCCGGTCATGATGGTGCCGTCCGAAATGCCGGTAAAGCCATAACGGAACCCGTCAATCATGTAGAAGAACGGGTTGAAATGCACCAGAATCTGCCCCGCTTCGGGCAGGCTGTCCGCACTGTAAAACGTGCCTGACAGGAACGACAGCGGAGTGACGACAAAGTTGGTGACAACCGCGATATGGTCGAACTTCTCGGCCCAGACGCCGCCCGCAATCCCCAGAAGGGCTAGCATCAAGGACGCAGAAATCCCGAAATACAGGATCGCCCAGATGTTATGGATGCGGATATCGACAAAGAACGCCATGACAATGGCGGTAACAGCACCCACCATCACACCACGGGTCACCGCACCAAAGGCAAACCCGGCAACCATTTCACCAGGCGACAATGGCGGCATCAAAACGTCGACAATATTGCCCTGAACTTTCGCAATCGTCAGCGAACTTGATGAATTGGCAAAGGCGTTTTGCGCCATAGTCATCATGACAAGACCGGGCGCGAGGAAGGTGGCGAAGGCAATGCCATTTACTGTCTCAACCGCCCGGCCAAGCGCCAGCAGAAACACAGCAAGAAACAGAAGACTGGTCACAACCGGCGCGCCAATGGTTTGCAGATGCACATTGAGGAAGCGTCGAACTTCCTTGGCATACAGCGTCCAAAGACCAAGCCAGTTGACCGCGCCCATCTGACGTGGGGCTAGTTCACTCATAGAATTTCCTTCGGAAAAATGCAGACAATTGCCGGTAAAATAGGGAGAGTAGGGTACTTGTTGCAAGGGTGCGTATTCATTCATGATGGCGAACATGACACAAAAACAGCGCCAAGGCCCGGAAACCCTGGAGTCTGACGGCGAAAACAAGCCGGTCGGAAATGCCCGTTTTTCGACCTCAAACCGGAAAAATGCCCAAAACGCCAAGGACAAGCAGCGCGAAGCCAACCGCCCGCGCCGTGTCACGCGCGATTATCTGATGAATTACGCGACCTGGTATCTTGAACGGTTTGCCGCCTCACGTGCCCGGCTTGAAAAACTGATGCGCGGTAAAATACGTCTGTCGGCGGCGGAATATGGCACCGACCCCGAAGAAGCCGAAAACTGGATGAAGTCGGTTCTGTCTGCCTGCGAACAGGCTGGTTTTATCAATGATGATGCCTATGCCAAGGGACGGGCAAGATCGCTTTTGCGCAAGGGCAAGGCCATCCGGGTGATTGCGGCTGACTTATCGGCACGCGGCATTGCATCGCACCAGATTGATCACGCGATTAAGGAACTTAAGGCCGAAGCCGACCAAGCCGCCTATGAAGAAGTTCGGGGCACCGATCCAAACATCGCCGCCGCTGCCGCCTATGCCCGTCGTCGGCGTCTTGGCCCTTGGCGCCGCCCCGATATCCGCGACGAAAAACGCGAAAAAGATATGGCCGCCCTCGCCCGACAGGGATTTGGCTATGACACCGCCACCCGCATCATCAACAGCGACCTTGATGAACTGAAAGATCTGTTGTCGATGATTGACGGCATTTGATCGCCGGATCAAAGGCGGTTATCACTAATCCATCCTTTTGCATCCCTGTTGATACGGAGACCCCAGACATGATGGTCCGCATCTATCACAATCCGCGCTGTTCCAAATCGCGTCAGACACTGGCCCTGATCGAAGAAAAAGGCATCACACCCGATGTCATTCTTTATCTCGACACACCGCCGTCCCCGCAAGAAATGTCAGAACTGATTGAGATGCTCGGCATGCAGCCCGAAGACATCCTGCGCAAAAAAGAAGCCAAAGAAGAAGGCATTGCCGATCTGCGTGGGCAGGAGCTTATCGAGGCGCTTTGCGCCCATCCGCGCGCGCTCGAACGTCCGATTGTAGTCAATGGCCACAAGGCCGTTCTGGGCCGCCCACCGGAAAACGTGCTCGATATTCTGTAATCGCCCACAGGCTGCATAGGATGGTTGCTTGCGGCCACCGTCCATCTTTTTACGTCATGCCCGCGAAGGCGGGCATCCATGTATGCCCAGGCTCCCTGTTAGAAAGCCGGGAAACACCCGTAACATCAAACGCCTGTGCCGCTTTGGCACGGGCGTTTTTCGTTATTAGTAAAAGTCTAAAGCCCCGAATGCCATTATGTCATAGGCTCAGAAACGCATAAATGAACCGCACCTATCGGGAGGCCATTGATGATTGCCGCATTCGCCCTGATCCTTGTTTGCCAATTGTTTGGCGAAGTCATATCGGAACTGTTTGACCTGCCGGTACCCGGACCTGTGATCGGTCTGGTGCTGTTGTTCTTTGGCTTGTTGATCAGTCGCAAACCGCCAAAGGTCCTGACCGATGCGGCCGATAACCTTCTGATCCATTTTTCATTGCTGTTTGTGCCCGCCGGTGTCGGCGTTGTCACCCAGATTGACCGGCTTAAGGGCGATTGGCTGCCGATTACGGCGTCTTTGATTGTCTCGACCTTGCTCGCCATCGTGCTGACCGCGATGCTGATGTCAAAGCTTCTGCCTAAACAAACCGATGTATCCACCCCAGATAGCGCAAAGGATGCATCGTAATGGAAACCGATATCACACAGCTTTGGGTTTATCTGTCGACCAAACCGCTGACCGGACTAACCATCACGCTTGTCGCCTATTCCATCGGGTTCTGGCTGTATCAGAAAAGCAACCGCAACCCGATGTGCAATCCGGTCGTGATTGCCATTGCGCTGATCGCGTTTCTTCTCAAGATGACAGACACGCCCTATGCCACCTATTTCGAAGGCGCACAGTTTGTGCACTTCCTGCTTGGCCCGGCCACCGTTGCCTTGGCCGTGCCGCTGTTTCGTCAAACCGAAACGCTTAAACGCGCCATGCCGGTAATTGTCTTTGGTGTTTTATTCGGATCCTTGGTTGCCAGTGCCAGCACGGTTCTTTTGGCGTGGGCTTTGGGCGCAAGTCCGGAAACACTGGCGTCACTGGCCCCAAAATCGGTGACCACCCCGGTTGCCATGGGCATTGCCGAAAACATTGGTGGCGTTCCGGCCCTGACGGCGGTTTGCGTCATTGCCACGGGTATTGTCGGGGCGACACTTGGCCCGATGGTGATGAATATGGCGCGATTGAAAGACTGGCGGGCACGGGGCTTTGCCATGGGCGTCGCATCGCACGGGATTGGAACCGCGCGCGCCTTTCAGGTCAATGAAACGGCGGGGGCTTTTTCCGGATTGGCGATGGGGCTAAACACCATGGCAACCGCCATCACCATCCCGTTTTTATGGCACTGGATATTCGGGTAAGACAAATATCATCGGGCCAGAGGAGCACGGTACCGGGTATCACGCCCGGCAAGGCGACGCATGCGCAGCCCATCACGAATGTTTAACCCGATCAGAACAAGATTGACCCCACCGGCAATCAATTCAACCGCCTGAAGTGCTACAAACAGGCCATCCAGGTCACCACGATTGGCAAGGATCGCCAAAGATACGGCACTTGGGACAAGGATGAGAAGGCCATTGGCCGCAATGAATTTCATCCTGCGCAGTTTGAGTGCCAAAACACCGGAAATATGCCCGCGCGCCAAACGAAGACCTGACGCACCGGTCGCAGCCAGTGTGGGAACAAGCAGCAGTACCCCCCACGCAACTGCCGTTTTAACCGCAACGATTTGAACATGTGATCCACCAAGTTCGACAAGCACCGTTGCCAGCCAGAACGTAGCAATCAAAAGGAACGCCGCCCCACCGGCAATACGGTGAAGGGTGCGCAATAGAGTGTTTGTTGATATGGACATCGTCATCTCTTTTTGAACAAGGATTGCGATGTGGCGCCACACGTATTTAAATAGCATACTATATATTACATAGCAAGCTATGCATCTAAATGCACACAGGAGCCTCCATGCCGCTGAAACGAACCCAGTCTGCGGGATATATGACCAATTGGGCTGCACGCCTGTTTGCGCGTGCCATTGACCAGAAACTCAAACCCATGGGCATGAGCAGTGGATACCTGCCGGTTTTCTTTGCGCTGGCGGATGGCACGGCACGCACGCAAAAGCAGCTGGCCCTTGGTGCTGGCATTGAACAACCCACCATGGCCGCGACGCTCAATCGCATGGAACGCGATGGATGGATCGAGCGGGAAAAAGACGGCGAAGATCGCCGCATTACCCACATCCGGTTGAGTGCTGCGGCCCGTGACAAGGCACAAGACATTCAGGCCATCGTCAATCAGGTCAACGAAACTGCCCTGTCAGGCTTAAACAGTCTGGAACAACGCGTTTTGCTGGACGCGCTGGGCAAGGTCACCATGGCCCTGACCCGCACAGAAGAAAACCAGAAACACCCCGTACCGAAATAACATGCCGACTTAACCGTCCGTGTGGCGGGATGCCCCGTTGCGATGCGGGTGGTAGCATCGGGTGAGCCGAAGCTCACCCGACCCTGTCATTTAACCTGCACGCAGCTGCGACAGAAACTCTGAAACAGTATCCTGCAGGGTATCAATCTGCTTGGCCAGATCACCAACGGTCGCATCAAGTTCGCCCGCCGCAGCACCGCTGCTGCTGGCGGCTTTATGGATTTCGTCGATGTTGGCAACCACTTCGTTCGATCCTGAAGATGCGCTTGTTGCACTGTTGGCGATTTCGTTGACGGCCGAGTTTTGCTCGGACACGGCTGACGCAATGCCGTTGGCAATTTCGCTGATCGACGAGATTGTCTGGGTTACCTTCTCGATGGCCTCCACCGTGACCTTGGTTTCATCCTGAATCGCCCCGATCTGCTGGGCGATTTCGTCGGTGGCCTTGGCCGTCTGATTGGCAAGGTTTTTGACCTCCTGGGCCACCACGGCAAAGCCTTTGCCCGCTTCGCCTGCGCGCGCGGCTTCAATCGTCGCATTCAGGGCCAAAAGGTTGGTCTGCGATGCGATATCGTTAATCAGGCTGACAACCTGACCAATGCGCTCGGCTGCTTCGGCAAGTCCACCAACCATTTCATTGGCCCGCGATGCCTCACCCACCGCAGCCTCGGCGATCGAAGTCGACTCGTGGACCTGACCGCCAATCTGGCTGATCGATGCCGACAGTTCTTCGGTTGCCGCGGCAACCGTTTGAACGTTACGGGCCGAATCATTGGCCGCTTCTGAAACCTTCTGGCTTTGATTGACCGAGTGATTTGCAGAATCACGCATTGAGTTGGTTGATTTCAACATGCCGCCGGTTGCCGCACGAACAGATGTGACGATCTGACCAATAGACTGTTCGAGTTCCACCGCCAATTTGTTGCGTTGATCAATCGCTTCCTGTTTGGACCGTTTTTCTGCAACAACACGGGCTTCTTCGGCTTCTTCGATTTTGGCCGCCGTTTCACGCCAGCGCACCAAACCGTTGGCGATCAGCCCGATCTCGTCCTTGCGCTCGGTAAAGGAGACCTCTTCGCTGAAATCGCGTTCAACGAAACGCGAAATCGTCTGACCAAGCACCCGTAGCGGGCCAAGCTGCCAACGCAGTAACAAGAACAGAAGCAAGGCCGAGACAACGGCAACGATCACACCAACAATGGCGATACGCGCTTCGATCTCACCAGCAACAGCAGCGACTTCTGCCTTTTTAATACCAACATACAAAATGCCCAGAATATCGCCGGTCGGCGTCATGATCGGACTGTATTGCGTGACATATTCCGTACCAAGAATAAGCGCTTCACCGCGGAACGTGTTGCCCGACATGATCGGCGCGTAAGCCGCACTGCCTTTGCCAAGCATTGTCCCAACAGCACGTGTACCATCGGGTTTGATGATGTTGGTTGAAACTCGGATAAAATCTTCTTCCGCCGGGACATAGGCAAACACGGTTGCCGTTTGACCGGTGGCCGTGCCAATGCGGTCAATCAGGGCGTGGGAGGATAAATCAGGGATTTCCGGCATCACCAGTTTGGATGTTTCGCCATCCTTGGTGATCACCATTTTAAAGTCGGGGTTGGCATCCTGCAGCAACAATGCTGCAACACGAAGATTGAGTTTTTGCGACGCCAGACTGTCACTGGCGACCTGTTGATCGACACGCTGCATAATCAACACGCCCAGCAAAATGATCCCACTCATAAGAATAAGAACGGCAGCTAAGGCGACTTTCAGTACCAAACTTTTCGACATGCTCTCTCCCTAATCACCATCAAGGACAAAACCAGAAGATCGACAGTGGATGGTTCTGTCCACATTTCATCAATAGCTTAGCGCCAGGATCAAGGCCCGAACCTAACCCATTATAAGGTATACAATATCAGAATTAACCTTTGCGTATAGTCGTTTATCCTGTTGCATAGGTTCGCACCTGCACAATTGCCTCAAACCGCACTGCGCATAAATAGCGGCATGGGCACGACGTACCGGACACACCGATACGCCAGAACATGACGCACGCCAAATCTGGTTATCTTTGGGGGATGTGGATTATGAAAAACCGGGCGTCAGAAAACCTGAATGCCGCCCGCCAGCAGATGTCGCAAATGAATGCAGCAGGGTCTGGGGGCGGGACTTAGACTTAGGCTCAGGACCTAGTAATCAACCTTGACGAAATACAATCCATCCGCTGGTGCGGTAGGACCACCCGCCGCGCGATTACAGGCCTCAAGTGCTTTTTTCACCCTAATCGGCTTCCAGCTTCCTTTGCCAACCAGAACCAGTGTCCCGACCATGTTGCGCACCTGATGATGCAGGAACGACCGGCTTTCGGTGTGGATGCGGATTTCAAGCGGATCTTCGATGCTGCGCGTGACCTCAAGCTTTTCAAGCGTCTTGATCGGGCTGTTGGCCTGACATTCGCTGGCGCGGAAACTGGTGAAATCAAACGTGCCAATCAGGTGCTGGGCGGCTTCGTTCATCGCATCGATATCAAGCGGTTTGTAAACCCCCCACGCCAACCCGGCTTCAAAGGTCAGCGGGGCGCGGCGATTGATGATGCGATACATGTAGTAGCGTTTTTTTGATGAAAACCGCGCGTGGAAATCTTCGGTGACTTCATCGCACAGCTTTACCGCGACCGGGGCCGGTTTAAGATAATGGTTGATCGCATTCATCACCGCTTCGGCCGGGTAATATTTCGGTAAATCGAAATGCACCACCTGCCCCAGCGCATGCACCCCGGCGTCCGTCCGGCCCGATACATACACGCGCACAAATTCACCGACGAAATCCTCGATCGCGGTTTCAAACACCTTTTGAACCGAAATCACTTCGTCCTGATACTGCCACCCGTGATAGGGGCGGCCATCATATTCGACGGTGCATTTGTAGCGTTGCATGGGCTCTCAAAACTCGTTGGAACGCCTGAACCTTCGGGCTCAGGACGGCGCGCACCCGTTATATCCGGGCTGATAAAAGAAAACGAGGGGCTTTGACACCCCTCGTTCCAATCCTCACACAATAAAATGCGTGATTATTTCAGATCGTCATTGCCGTAGCCAAGGCGCAGACGCAACGCATTGAGCTTGATAAAGCCTTCTGCATCGTGCTGGTCATAAACGGTGTCGGCTTCGAACGTGACGTGTTCTTCGGAATAGATCGAGTTCGGCGATTTGCGCCCGGTAACCGTGACATTGCCTTTGTAAAGATCTAGGCGCACCGTACCGTTGACCGACCGCTGGGTGTCATCGATCAGACGCTGCAGGGCCTGACGTTCTGGCGACCACCAATACCCGTTATAGATCATCTCGGCATAGCGCGGCATCAGCTCGTCTTTCAGATGACCCGCATTGCGGTCCAGCGTGATGCTTTCCATCGCACGGTGCGCGGTGAGCATGATCGTGCCGCCCGGTGTTTCGTAAACACCGCGCGACTTCATGCCGACATAGCGGTTTTCAACCAGATCAAGACGACCAATACCGTTTTTGCCCGCAACATCGTTAAGAGCGGTCAACAAGGTGGCCGGGCTCATGCGTTCGCCGTTGATCGCAACCGGATCGCCTTTTTCGAATTCAATTTCGATGGTGGTGATCGCATCAGGTGCATCCTTGGGCGATACCGTACGCATGAACATATTTTCGTTCGGCTTCGTCCACGGATCTTCGAGCGCCTTGCCTTCGTACGAAATGTGCAGAAGGTTGGCATCCGTCGAATAGGGCGGCTCATCGCCACCGGCTTTATCGGCCGAAATCGGAATCTGGTGCTTCTGGGCGAAGTCGAGCAGTGCTGTACGCGAATTCAATTCCCACTCACGCCACGGTGCGATCACCTTAACGTCGGGCTTCAGGCCATAATAGCCAAGCTCGAAACGGACCTGATCGTTGCCTTTGCCCGTTGCGCCATGCGACACGGCATCGGCCCCAACTTCCTTGGCGATTTCGATTTGGCGTTTGGCAATCAATGGCCGCGCAATCGACGTCCCCAGCAGGTAAACACCTTCATACAGGGCATTGGCGCGGAACATCGGGAAGACGTAATCGCGGACGAACTCTTCGCGCAGATCTTCGATGAAGATTTGCTTCACACCGAACATCTCTGCCTTTTTACGGGCGGGCTCAAGCTCTTCGCCCTGGCCGAGATCGGCGGTGAAGGTCACGACTTCGCAGTTATACTGTTCGCGAAGCCACTTCAGGATGATGGAGGTATCAAGCCCGCCTGAATAGGCAAGCACCACCTTTTTGACCTGATCGCTCATTGCAGTGACGCCTTTCTTTTTCAATACACTTCAGGGAATGGCACACACGTGCCCGGTTCCCTGTCATAGACGCAATCTGTTGATTGCGTCGGGCCCCGAAAAGCCTGTAAGGCGCTCCGACGGCTCTTTATGCAAAATCTGCTCCGTCTTGCACAAAGAGCCCTAGACCTTGAGCGCGGAGTATAGGAAAACACTAGTGAGGGGCAAGACCCAAGATTGGGCTTGGTGCCAAAAAGGCGCAAAAACCCGTAAAATATTGCCTCGCTTTTGGAAAAAACCGCTCCGAATGCTCAAAAACACCGAAGAAACCGAAATAGACCTGCCCAAAATTGGCCCGCTGCCGGTCCGTTTACGGCCCAGTGTGCGCGCGTCGCGACTCAAACTGCGGATTGATCCGGCGTTTGACGGGGTCGAAATCGTCGTGCCCACCGGAATTTCACGAAAAGTCGCCCTTTCGATGCTGGACCAGCATAGCGATTGGGTAGCCGCCCACATTCAACGCTTGCCCGACCGCGTACAGTTCGTGCCCGGCGCATGGATTCCGTTTCTGGGCGAAGACCACGCCATCCGCGCCGTCCCCGATGCCAAACGGGGCGTCTGGGCCGAGGCCGGGGTAATTTGGGTTTCAGGCCTGCCCGAACATACCAACCGACGGGTGACAGATTTCCTGAAAAAACAGGCCAAACTTGAAATCGCCCCGCGCGCCCAAGACTATGCCGACCAAATCGGCAAGAAAATCAATCGCATATCGCTGAAAGACACCCGCACCCGTTGGGGAAGCTGTTCGTCAAATGGCAATTTGGCGTTTAGCTGGCGACTCGTTCTCGCCCCGGAAGATGTGCTTGATTACGTCGTCGCCCACGAGGTCGCCCATCTTCAGGAACTGAACCACAGTGCGCGGTTCTGGGCTGTGGTGGATGATCTTTATGGCCCGTCCAAGAAACAGCAACACTGGCTTAAACGAAACGGCTCTGCCCTGCATCGATACGGTGCCGGAAGTTAACTGAGTAAGTTAACCAACTCATTCAATACTGCCTTACAGGTACGCCCCATGCTGATCCCGATTGAAACACTGGCGATTTTCATCCCCACTGCCCTGGCGCTTAATATGACGCCGGGCAATGACATGCTGTTTTGTCTGGGACAGGGGATTAAATCAGGCCCGCGTGCCGGGAATGCCGCAAGTCTTGGGATTGCCACGGGTGCGATGATCCACACGCTTTTGGCCGGACTGGGACTGGCGGCACTGGTCGCGGCCCATCCGGTGGCGCTTGAAATACTGCGCTGGCTTGGCATTGTATATCTGGTGTGGCTGGCGATCAATGCCTTCCGATCCGGTGATCAAAATCTGGCACCAGCCAGAACCAAACAGTCATCCGCCTTTCGCGCATGGCGCGACGGGGTTGTGGTTAATCTGCTCAACCCGAAAATCATCGTGTTTGTGCTGGCCTTCATTCCGCAATTTGTCGATGCGTCGCGGGGATCGGTGTTGGTGCAATTTTTGATTTTCGGTCTGATCCTCAATATCGGCGGGACGATGATTAATTGTCTGGTTGGGGGTTTTGCCGGGAAACTCGGGGCTGTTTTATCCCGATCAAAACGGGTGGCGCGCGGCTTTCAGATTTTTACCGGATGTGTGTTTCTTGGCCTTGCGGCCAAGCTGGCATTTGATCGGCGCGGGTGAATAATCATCCGCATTATTCATTTAAAATGAATAATAGCTTTCAGCCCAAATCGGACTGTAAACTATTCGTTACACCACACATCCGCTTTCACGCAGATGGGGCAATTCTGCGCGCAAAAATCCAAGGAAGCTTTTTTCCACAGCACTCAGTTCACGTGATGCGGTGAACAATGCCACGTCCCAGTCAATGACCGGCGTTAAGGTGCGCGCAACGACCTTGGTTTCATCGACCAGCAAGGCGGCAAACGGGTCAATCACCGCAATCCCGACATTGCGTTCGACAAGGCGTGAAATGGTGCGAATGGTCCGGGCCTCGACCGCGATTTTGCGCGGCCAGCCGGCAATCTGGAAAATGTAGTCGATTTTGGTGCGCAAGGGTGAGCCGATGGACAGTTCGACAAAGCGTTCGCCGCGCAGAAGATCAATATCAATCGTTTCAAACCCGGCCAGCCGGTGGTCGACCGGCATCAAACAGACCGCACGCGACTGTGCGAGCGGGGTGACCACCATATTGGGATCCTGCAGATCAAGGGTAATGCCAATCCCAAGATCACATTGCCGGGTTGTGACCATTTCAAGCATGCCTTCAAGGCCGGTGTCGGTGATGCTGATCGAGACATTGGGGTGGGCCAGTTTGAATTTTGCGACCACATCAAGAAGATAGGTATCGACATAAATCGGCTGTGCCGCGATGCGGATAGAGCCCAGCTGATCATTGGCAATGGCGCGGGCCTGGGTTTCGATTTCATGAAGTGAGTTCAGCGACCGCAAGACAGTGACGTGAAACTGATGGGCCTCATTGGTCGGCACCAGTTGATTGCGTTTGCGGTTGAACAAGGAAAATCCAACAGACTTTTCAAAGCTGTTGAGCAAACGGCTGACCATCGGCTGGCTGATGTTCATTGCCTGTGCGGCCTTGGTGACCGATCCATGGGTCATAAAGGCATTAAAGCTTTCCAACTCGCGCAGGTTCATGTGACGGCCTCATTTTTTCAGTATGTAAATTAGTTATACTGGAATTAATTTTTTGCGCCAACAGTTATGGATTGTCTATGGATGGTGCAGACAAAAAGAAAAACCCGAGCTCCGGCAATACTGCCACCACCACCCAGGGAGACATGAAAATGTTTCAAAAGCTCAAAAAAGCAGCCGGCGTAGCCGCCGCCATCCTTGCGACAACCACCATGATTTCGACCGCCCAGGCAGATGCCTATCCGCAAAAAGCCATTACGCTGGTTGCACCTTATGGTGCTGGCGGTGCGTCTGACCTTGCCGCACGCGCGCTGGCAGAAACCGCCCGTAAATACACCGGCGAACAGCCAGTTGTTGTGGTCAACAAGACCGGCAATGGCGGCATGAATGGTGCGCGTTTCGTATCCGAAGCCAAACCGGACGGCTACACCGTGCTTTTGTCGCGCGTCGGCATGGCACTTTATCCGGCAGTTTACACCGACAGCCCGGTTGGTTGGGACGATTATACCTTCCTGGGTATGCTGGAATCGACCCCGATGATCCTGGCAGTGAATGCCAATTCCGACGTCCAGACCGTTGATGATCTGATTGCCAAGATCAAAGACAGCGACGGCGCAACCACCTATGCCGCATCCGGCCCCACCGCGATTGATGGCTTCACTGTGCAGGCACTTCTGTCTGATCTTGATCTTGACCCGCTGACCGCATCCACCCTCGTGCCATACAAAGGCGGCTCTGCTTTGGCCGCAGCCCTTCTTGGCGGTCACGTTGATTTTCTGGCAATTGCCGCTGGCTCCCTGATGCCCCACATCGAAGCCGGTAAAATGCGTCCGTTGATGGTCTATTCGCCAAAACGTATGGCAGCCCTGCCGGACGTCCCGACGGCCAAAGAACTTGGTTACACCCAGGCTGGTCAGGTTGGCGGCTGGAGCGGTCTTTACGGCCCCAAGGGTCTGCCTGATGACGTTGTTGCAAAATGGACCGAAGTTCTTGGCCACGTTGCGACCGACGAACAGTGGCTGGATCTGGCAGAAAAACGCGGTTCGATCTCGATCATCGGTGATGAAGATCCGTCGGCTTACGTCAAAAGCCAGTTCGAACTTTATAACGGCATGGCCAAAAAGTTCGGCTACATCCAGTAAGACGTTTTTTAACGTCCTGTAATTTTCGACTTTAAATGCGAGACGGAACCATGAACCAAAATCGCGATTTCTATGCTGGACTGGTCGCGACGGTATTCTTTGCCATCGTCCTGTTCGTTCTGATCCCGATCTATGTGAAGGTTCCGTCTTTCATTCCCGGCTTTGCCCCGCCGCCTGATATGTGGCCGCGCGTTGTTGCCGTGATTGGTCTTGTCATGGGCATTCTGGCCCTTGTTCTGGCCTTTCCAAAATCGCGCAAAGCCAGCGGCGAGACGGTCACAAGCCTTGGTTTCTATGTGAACCGAAACAAGGTTTTCATAACCCGTTTTGTCTTGTTGCTGGTTCTGTTTGTCACCTTTGTTTATGGCCTGCCGGTGATCGGTTTTGTGCCCGCAACCGTTCTTTTGCTGGGCATTCTGTTCCTGATGACCGGTAATTTCGGCAACAAGGTCTGGATGATTGGTCTGACGATCATTTTCCCGGTTTTGCTGTATCTGCTTTTTACCGAAGTCACCCATACGCCCTTCCCCGAAGGCATGCTGTTTTCCAACAGTCTTTCTGACCTCGTAACCCTGATCTGATCGAAAGCCCCATCGTTATGTGGAATGAATTGCTTTTCGCCTTCCAGTCTGTGGCAACGTTACCGAACTTCTTGGCGATGTTTGCCGGGATTTGGGGGGGCGTGATTATTGGCGCCATCCCGGGCATGACCGGGACGATGGCCGTGACCTTGGCACTGCCGTTTACGTTTTATCTGCCGCCGGTGACCAGTCTTTTGCTTTTGGTGGCGCTCTATAAAGGGTCAACCTATGGCGGATCGATTTCCGCCATCCTGATCAAGACGCCCGGCACCGCATCCGCCGCCTGCACCGTTCTTGACGGCTATCCGCTGGCCCGTGCGGGCAAAGGTGGCAAGGCGCTGAACATGGCGCTGATTTCAAGCTGTATCGGCGACTTCATTTCGAACATTTCGCTGTTCTTCCTTGCCATGCCTTTGGCGATGTTTGCGCTGCGCGTTGGTCCGCCGGAATTCTTTATGCTGATGGCGTTTTCACTGACCATTGTGGCGAGTATTTCCGGCCGTTCGCTGGTTTTGGGCATCATTGCGGCCTGCCTTGGTCTGTTGCTGGCAACCGTTGGCGAGGACATCTATGGGTCTTACCGGTTTGCCCTGTCTGAGGACATGAAATCAGGCCTTGGCATGGTGCCGGTTCTGATTGGCCTGTTTGCCCTACCTGAACTGATCAAAATGATCGTGTTCCGCCCGGAAGACAACAGTCAGGCCATGAAGCTTGGCGATAACCGCCTGACCCTTTCGGAATTCCGTGGATCGATCAAATCGATTTGCCGGGGGTCGGTCATCGGCGTGATCCTTGGCGCCATTCCGGGCATTGGCCCGTCAACGGCGGCCTTTTTCTCCTATAGCGAAGCGCGCCGGACATCGAAAAACGGTGACAAGTTTGGCGAAGGCGAACTGGAAGGCATCGCCGCATCAGAATCGGCCAATAACGGTGCCTGTGGTGCGACCATGATCCCGCTTCTGGCCCTTGGTGTGCCGGGCGATGTGATCACGGGTGTGATGCTGGGTGCGTTCATGATCCACGGCCTGACCCCCGGCCCGCTTTTGTTCCAGAACAACCTTGGCGAGGTTTATTCGCTGTTTATCGGCATGCTGTTTAGTTCGCTGTTCCTGTTTATCGCAGGCAAGCTGACGGCAGGTGCCTTTACCAAAATTTCGCGCATTCCCCAGACCCTTTTGCTGCCGTGCATTTTGATCCTGTGCGTCTATGGCATCTATTCCATCGGGGCCAGCCCGTTTGACGTCACGGTTCTGCTGGTGATGGGGGTTGTCGGCTTTGCCATGATGTTGCTGAACATTCCGGCCGCCCCGTTCCTGATCGCCTTTATCCTTGGCCCGATGTTTGAAGACAATATGCGCCGGTCGCTTGCGATTTCGCGCGGTGATCTTGGTGTCTTCTTCCAGTCCTGGATTTCATGGGGCTTCTTCATCCTGACCATTCTGTTTGTCACTTTGACCATTCGTCGCGAATGGAAGAAATGGCGTGACCGTCGCGCATCGGCGCAGTCGGCTTCCTGATCCGAGAAACGAGAAACATAAAATGAGCAAACCCAATATGTCCCGCCTCCATCATGCCATTGATCTGCTTGGCAAGCTGGTGGCGTTTGACACCACCAGCAAAAACTCGAATCTCGGTCTGATCCATTTTGTTCGCGACTATCTCGCACATTATGGCATCGAAAGTACCCTGTTTTATGATGAAACCGGTGAAAAGGCCAACCTGCTTGCCACCATCGGGCCGAAAGGCGTTCCGGGCATTGCCCTTTCGGGGCATACCGATGTCGTGCCCGCGCTGGAAAACAGCTGGATCAGCCCGGCGTTTGAACTGACCGAGCGTGACGGCAAACTGTTTGGTCGCGGATCGGCCGACATGAAGGGTTTTTCGGCCTGTGCGCTGGCGATGATCCCCGAACTGGTCAAACGCGACCTTACGATCCCGATCCATCTTTGCCTGTCCTATGACGAGGAAGTTGGCTGCATCGGGGTTGGATCAATGGTCGATCATTTGGCCGCCATGGACACCCCGCCGCGTATTGCCGTGATTGGTGAGCCGACCGACATGAAGGTGATTAATGGTCAAAAGGGCAAATATTCCATGCGCGTGACCGTGACCGGGACAGCCGGGCACAGCTCGTTCGCGCCCAACCATGTCAATGCCATCGAATATGCCAGCCGGGCAATCAGCATGATCGCGGAAAAAGCCCGTGATTTTGAAGAAAACGGTCCGTTTGACGATGATTTCACCGTCCCGCACAGCACCATGCTGACCACAACAATTGGCGGCGGCACGGCCACCAATGTGACGCCCGATCATTGCGAATTCACCTTTGAAATCCGCCACCTGCCCGAACATGACGCCGAAGCGGTGATTGCCGACATCCAGCAAGCCATCATGGAAACGCTGGACGTCGAAATGAAGGCCAAGGAACCGGAAACCGGATTTGCATGGGAAAAGATCTTTTCCTATCCGGGGATGGGTGATTGCACCGATGCACCGGGCTTTGAGCTGGTCAGCAACATCATCCCCGATATTTCGGGCAAGGTGTCTTATGGCTCCGAAGGCGGTGTGTTTGAAAAGCAGGGCAACATCCCATCCATCATTTGCGGTCCGGGCAGCATCAAGCAGGCCCACAAGCCCAATGAATTTATCGAGATTTCGCAGATCGAGGAATGTCTGGACTTCCTCGAAGCGCTCACAGATCAGGCCGTCGCGGCCTGATGCCCTCGCCATGGGACAGGGTCATATCCCTGTCCCAATCGGGTGCGGCGCATCAGGGGTGATCCACCCTCTTCCCTGAGTAAATGCGCGCCCCGACAGGTGAGAACTCCCTGGCTGCATCACCCCCAATTTGGTGCAGCCAAAGCAAACCAAACTTAGACCGGTTCGTGAAAACGATGCCGGTCTTTTTTTGCTTTTAGCGGAAAGAGGGAGAAATAAATCGCCCCTTTTTCTCAATAATATTAAAATATTGATACTACTATTAACTATCGCAAAATCACCCTGGTCTTGTTGAAATATAGAAACCACCACCGAAGTAATTGTTAGCAATTGCAATGGCTAAAATAATTAGCCCTCCCAAAGCAAACTTGAATATAGTCTTTAAAGTTTTCTTCTTATCGTCATTCAGTTGCATAAATAACGACCTTTCCCTCAAGCTCTCATCCCGGTACCGCAACATCGGCCCTAGAACATATTCAAGCAAATGACGCTCACCGGTACAGACAAGAAAAAAGGGAACAGCCCTCTTTTACAATTTTCTTTTGCCGCATATGCAACTTAAACCACATCGCCATTTCTCCTTAATCAAGTTGAAATTTTAGACGATTAAAGATCAGTCGAAAAATTACTGAAGATAAAATTTGAACAAAAATTGCTAACAGCAAGAATTTAAAAGTATACCAAGAAATCATAAACCCAAAAGCTGCAAACACCAGAACCACAAGAACCACGTCTATTGCCGCAATACTCATTAAGCTTTCTGTAAATACCTTAAATAAAATCAAGTAATACAACAAAGATACTACAAAAAAAATCATTCCAAAAAATACACCAGCCCCAAAACTCCCAACTCCAATGTAAAAGTAGAAGCAAATCAATAAACTCAATGGGACTGACTTTATAATATGGAAAAAATAAGCTCTCATCTTTCCCTCAAACTCTCATCCCGATGCCGCAACATCGGTACTAGAACATATTCCAGCAAGCGACGCTCACCCGTCAGGGTATCGACCGTGACCGCAATCCTAGCTTGTAACGATGCCGGTCTTTTTTGCGTTTGTACAGATTGACCATAAAACAACAGGCACCCGATTGGATGCCTGTTGTGTGCTACATCAATACGTGGTTCGCCATGCAGCTTACTGCTTCTCATTGCCCGAACTATATCCGGCGGTGAAATCACGCCAGCTGTCATCTTCGCCCATTTTTTTTCGACCGGGCCAAGGCGGCCTTGCCAAGGGAGCGGACCGGCAGGGCTTGGTACTCATGGAGCATGAAATCACGAAAGGAAAAGGGTACAACCCCTCTTTTCTGGGATATAAAATAATCTAAATATGGCTTGAGGTGGAGTACTAAAGCAATAAACAGGCCCGATTTTCAATCAATTTATTAGCGATTATCATCTATTTTCGTATCAGAAAGGGAATTCAAAAAATAAAATGCTTTGTTAATATTTTCAAAAATAACTTCATTTCCAGATTTGTATCTGGATAAATCTTCTATCGTTTTTTCATATAAATCGTAATTAATTGAATTTCTTTTCACAGCGTCTTCAATATGCCAACATATTTCTAATTCTTTACAGTAAGCGACACCAATATATCCAAGCCCAAAATCTTTCTTCATTACTGCATTTATATACATACGGTGTAAAAGAAACTGACTTTGATTATCGCCGTCATACGCTCCCGAATTATATGCAAATTTGAAAAATCCAATATGAAGATCCCAATAAGTATTATTGTCATCACGATTTACAATAAATAAATCTGAATTCATTCCATTATAAGAAAAACTAAACTTACATATTTGGGCGCTGCATTCAGAATATGTTAATTCTGCCATGTTGCCCTTGGTTTGTTTTTTAAAATTAAAGACGTAATAAATACCACGAAATTTATTACTGATCGAAAACTCACTGGGCGTAAAAACAGGGATTCTTCCATCCGACCATTTTGCGAAACTTGTTTGCGTTCCTCCGCCTATGATCAACACAGATACAAGAATAGCGGTTAGAAAAGTTCTGATTCTAAAAGCAATTAACTTCATTAGCCGCCCTTCCAACTCTCATCCCGATACCGCAACATTAGGAAAAGGGAACAGTCACCTTTTCCTCATTTTCTTTTAGCGGAAAGAGGAAAAAATAAATCTGCCTCCCCTTTTTGGTCCAGTCCGAATCTATAACCCCTTGAAATAGAGATAGATTCCCGCCTTCGCGGCAATGACGGGCGGGTTAGATACGAGACCGCTCACAGACAGCCCCAAGAAGGCCGCCTGTGAGTCGATATCCGCGATAAAGGTGCAAAAACTTTGCACCCAATTATTGCTTTTCATTGCCCGAGCTGTAACCGGCGGTGAAATCGCGCCAGCTGTCATCTTCGCCCATTTTTTTCGAGCGGGCCAAGGCGGCTTTGCCAAGGGAGCGGACCGGCAGGTTTTGATGGGCATGCAGCATGAAGTCGTGCCAGAGCTTGGCGGGGAGATCACCGCCAGTAACTTCGTCCATCGGACTGCCATCATCATTGCCCATCCAGACACCGGCCACCAATTCCGCAGTATATCCGATGAACCACGCATCGCGATAATCCGATGTTGTGCCCGTTTTCCCGGCAGCGGGCCGGTCAATAATCGCGTTGCGGCCCGTGCCCTTGGCAATGACAGAGGCCAGCATATTGTTCATTTCACCAGCATGCAGCGGGTTCATCAAGCGCGACGGGAAATCATCGGTGCGTTGATATAAGACCTCGCCGCTGCGTCCGGTGATTTTGCTGACGGCGTGCGGGAACACCGAAAAACCGCCATTGGCGACGATGGCATAGGCGCCAGTAAGTTCCAGCATCGAAACTTCGCTGGTGCCAAGGGCAAGGCTCGGTTCTCTGTTTAAGGTTGAGGACACGCCCATATCGCGTGCCTTCTGGATGACCTTGTCCAAGCCAACTTCCATGGCAAGCTGCACCGCAATCGAGTTGTTCGAGGTCGCAAGCGCATCACGAATGGACATGGTGCCGTGGTGTTTGCGATCAAAGTTACGCGGTTCCCAGCCATTGATCGAAATTTCGATATCGCGCATCCAGTCGTTCGAGCCCAAACCGTTGTCTAGCCCGGCCAGATAGGTAAAGAGCTTGAACACCGATCCGGGTTGACGGCGGGCTTGCGTCACACGGTTATACTGACTTTCGAAATAGTCCCGTCCGCCAACAAGCGCACGCACCGCCCCATCAGGGGTCATTGCCAGAAGGGCGGCCTGACCGACGCGTTTTTGCACCGCACCGGGGCTTGTAAGCGCACGTTCAAGGTTGAATTCGGCAACTTCCTGAAGACGGGAATCAAGCGTGGTGTGGACCTGAAGGTCCTGATCGACATAGCCGACATAATCGCGCACACGATCAAGAACCCAGTCGGAGAAATAGCGCACACCCGGTCCTGTATTTGCCTTGCGCGCGGTGCGCACACGGGTTTGTTTGGCCCGGTCTGCACGCGCCTTGTTCAGCGCCCCGGTCGACACCAAGGCATCAAGAACAAGATTGGCGCGCTCCGCCGCCTGAACCGGATCAACCATCGGATTGTAGCGACTTGGTGCCTTGGGCAATCCGGCCAGAACAGCCGCTTCATAGAGGTTCAAACGCCGTGGATCGGTGCCAAAGTAGTGGCGCGCGGCCGCATCAATCCCGTACAGGCCTGATCCGAAATAGATCCGGTTAAGATACAGCGACAGGATTTGCTGTTTGTCGAATTTGAATTCAAGCCAGAGCGCCAGAAGGACTTCTTCGATCTTACGACCAAAACTGCGTTCGGGGGACAGAAACAGGTTTTTGGCGAGCTGCTGGGTAATTGTGCTGCCGCCTTCGGTAATCCGGCCTGCTGTCAGGTTGGCCCAGGTTGCGCGCAAAATACCGATGATGTCGATGCCAAAATGATCATAAAACCGGCGGTCTTCGATGGAAACGAACGCCTGGCCGACATAATCGGGCAGATCACGTACTTCGACCGGATTGCCATACCGGTTGCCATAGGTGGCAAGTGTTGCGCCATCAATACTGATGATCCGGATCGATGGTTTGCGTTCGCTGGCGACATCAAAACTGACTTTGTCGGGCAGCCCGTATCCGTAATAGGCAACGACACCACCGCCAAGCACCATGACCCAGATGCTGCCAAGGACGATGAAACGTGCAATGGCCTCTGGCCCGGGGATCAAATCGCCCATGCGCGAAAATAAACTGCCTTTGCGCTTTCCTGCGCTGCTGACGCGTTTTTTCGTTTTGGATCCCTTGGCGGCCGCGCCCTTGCGGACGCTTTGCCGTCTTTTAAATTCTCTTTGGGCCACAAATGCACCTTTTGGTCAGATACGGGCGCACGGCTTTTCGACCTGTCTGGCACGAACCCAATTATGATCCATGGCGATCAGACAGACGACATCACCGCGTCAACCGGCGTTTTTTATATTGTTATGCCCCAACCGAGGAGGGAGTCCCCCGTCTCCCCGTTATGCGACGATTTTATCAGTTATTGCCGTTCAAGTCGCGCTTCCACAGATCGTTCACCCCGTCATTTTCCCGACGTCGCTGCGATGATGCACGGATCATTGAACGGATAGCCAGTCCATCATGCGCATCAAGCATAAATAACCGCCACAAAGACGCAAGCTCTACATCCCCGCGCACGGCCATTCTACTGTTATCGTCATTGCCGGCCCAGACCACCGTGGTCAGATCAGACGTAAACCCGACATACCACGCATCCGAACCGCCACCAGAAACAGTGCCATACCCGGCAAACGGCCGGTCCAGCCTTACTTGCGGATCGGTCACACTGGCGTAAAGCACATATGATCCCTGAATGGCCTCGTCGGTTAGTCTTTTTTCCTGAACCAGATCTTCGCGCTGATACAGCGCGGCTTCGTCAGTCCCGCTATACGACACGCGGTTGATCACCGTCATTTGAGCCGGTTTGCCGGAATTTTGCGGCAATGTGTGAATGGCGGCAATTTCGCCCATCGTTACCGGATCAAGGCCGACCACAGTTCGAATATCTGTTGAAAGCGGACTTTTGACACCAATCGCATGGATGTAATCGCGCACATCAAGCAAGCCGTAGTGATCGGCAAGGGTTGTTGGCACGGTATTGACATCACGGACGAAAGCTTCGCGCAGTGAAATCTGCCCCATATATTCGTGATCAGGATTGATCGGCCGCCACCCGGCAACCGCCATGCGATTGTCCCGAACCCATTGGGCCGGATCACTGTTTTGGTTTAGCGCATAGTAATAGGTGGCGATTTTAATCATCCGGCCGGGCAAATGCCGCACGTCGGTTGCCCGGTTGCGCTGAAACGGGCTGTAATTGGCCCCACCGATGATCGCGCGAATACGCCCATCCGGGCTGATGGAAATAAGGGCGGTTTGATTGGCACCCTTGGGTTTGATGCGAATCTCGGAAACCTCGCGCACGACATCCTGAGCGAGCTTTTGCACCTTAAGATCAATGCTGGTGACAACATCGATATCGCGGCTGCTGTATCCGACAATATCGGCGACTTCTTCAAGAACCATGTCGACCAGATAGCCCGAGACAACATGTTCTTCGTATTGAACATCGAGCTTTGGCTCAAGCAATGTCAGGGCGGAAACCCGATCCTTCTCGATGAATTTGTACTGACCCAGTTTTGCCAGAATATCGTTGGCTTCCGCGGCGGTTTCACTGGAATGCAAAAGCGGATCAAACTTGACAGGATCGCTCATGGCAGCAGCCAGAACGGCGGCCTGATGCAGGGTTATGCGCTCTGCCGGGCCGCCGTACCAAAGGCGTGATGCCGCGGTAATGCCAAAAATGCCCCGTCCGATATAGCTGCGTTCAAGGTAGCTGCGCAGGATGGTCTTTTTGCTGAATTTCATTTCCAGCCAAAGTGCGACGAGGAATTCCTGAAAATGGCGTCCCGCACTGTTGGCTTTGGTCTTAAAGAAGGTTCGCGCAACCTTCATCGTGATGGTCGACCCCGATCCTGGATCACCGCTAAAGATCCGGGCGAAATCACGGCCCGAAACGCCCATATGATTAAAGAAGTTCGGATCGGTTGCCGCGACAAAGACGTTTTGCACCCGTTCGGGGATGGTTGTCAGCGAGACATCCTGACTGTAGCGCCCCTCGACGGTTTCCAGCAACGCCCCGTCATAGCCCAGAATACGGACTTGCGGGCTGCGGATCATGTTGCGGCTAAGATCGAGGTTGGACTGAATGGAATACATCATGCCAAACAGCGATCCCACGACCAGCGTCAGGCAGAACCCGATTGTGATCATGCGCCGACGCCGCATGCGCCGCCGTATGATCCGCATTTCGCGTTCGGCTATTTTCTGCATTGCGGAATTGGCTGCTGATTGCCCACCGCCTGTATGGTCTTCGTCTTCCTCGGCCACGCCAAAATTCCGTAAATTGCCCGTATTTTATATTGTTCCCCAACAGTAAAGCGACAAGCTGTTAAGAAAATACTTTAACCATGACAATTAACCATACAAACGTATCGAAAATCGTCGTCACCCCCTCCCAAAGATGACCGATTGCGGCGCGATCAACGGATTTCTCTTGCCAGATTGGCGCACAATCCCCGATAAGATCAGCAGGGCAGGCGATGGCGTCGCCAGTGCAAAATGCGCGCCCGATATCACTCATACACATCCTGAACGCCGGGATCTTGCTTTGTCGTTGTCAAGACAGGGGGAGGTCACATCCCCTTTGAGGCAACGCCGATAAGGAGATTTTGCGAATGGATCGTCCAGAATTTTACCGTTTCCATCAAGGTGACCGCATCCTGCCGTTTGCGGCATCAGAATATGAGGCGCGCCTTGCCAAATTGCGCACCATCATGGCCGCGTGCGGTGTTGACGCCTGCGTTTTCACCTCGATGCATAACATTGCCTATTATTCCGGCTTTTTGTATTGCGCGTTTGGGCGGCCTTATGCGCTGGTCGTCACACCAACCGACAATGTCACGATCAGTGCGGGCATTGATGCGGCCCAACCGTGGCGCCGGTGCCATGGCGATAACATTACCTATACCGACTGGCAGCGGAATAATTACTGGCGCGCGGTTCGGTCTGTTACCGGGACTGGCAAGGTGATTGGCTTTGAAGGTGATCATCTTAGCCTTGCGCAAAAGGCGTTGCTTGATGAGTTCCTTAACCCCGCCCGCAGTCGGGACATCACCGCCGACACCATGCGTCAGCGCATGCATAAATCACCCGCCGAAATCGCCCTGATCCGAAGCGGGGCACAGGTGGCCGATGTGGGGGGCTATGCCATTCGCGATGCCATCAAGGAAGGTGTGCGCGAGATTGATGTGGCCATGGCCGGGCGCGATGCGATGGAACTTGAGATCGCCAAACGGTTCCCCGATGCGGAATATCGCGATACGTGGGTGTGGTTCCAGTCGGGCATCAATACCGATGGTGCGCACAATCCCGTCACGGCGCGCAAACTCCAGCGTGGCGATATCCTGTCGCTGAATACCTTTCCGATGATTTCGGGTTATTACACCGCCCTTGAGCGAACCCTGTTCGTCGGAGAGGTCGATGACGCCAGCCTGAAAATCTGGCAGGCCAATGTCGGGGCGCATGAATATGGCATGAGCCTACTTAAACCCGGTGCGTCCTGTGCGGCGGTGACGGAAAAGATCAACGCCTTTTTCGCGGAACGCGACCTTTTGCAATACCGCACCTTTGGCTATGGGCACAGCTTTGGCGTTCTGTCGCATTATTATGGCCGCGAAGCCGGGCTTGAGCTGCGCGAGGATATCGACACGGTGCTCGAACCGGGCATGGTGATCAGTATGGAACCGATGCTGACCATTGCTGACGGGCAACCGGGTGCAGGTGGATATCGCGAGCATGATATTCTTGTCATCACAGAGGATAGCAATGAAAACATCACCGGGTATCCCTATGGCCCGGATTTCAACGTGGTCGGTTAGGCCCAATTATTGTCATCAGACACGAAAAAAGCGTCACAAAATATTCAAGGTTCGGTTCGCGATATCGTTGAATCGAACCTTAAAGCCCCCTCACAAAGTGGCGGTCTTTGCTGTACGCGCTTGATCAGATCAATGCCGTTTGCGTGCTGTTCGAGCGCCCGCGCACCCACAATTCATAGCCGCCCTCGAGGATGTTTTTGGCCATGCCATGCCCCATAAGACCAAGGCCGATAAAGCCGATAACCGGTTTATTACGCATATGATCTCTCCTTTATTTCTTATGGAACTTTACGCGACGGCAACCCGTAACCCCGCCCGGATCGTATCAGTATGCCCGTTCACAAATGGCAATTCCGCGTTCCACCGATTTTCACGCCACGCCCCGTTAATCCTTTAAAATAAATGATAAAGATGGGTGCATTTACATCTGGAGAAAGCGAAGAGTGCCCGAGGGAGGTCAGGCACTCTTCTTTAAGATGTTCGTATTTCATTCCTGCGCGACTTCAACCCGGTTCGGGAATTTGGATCGCCGGGTTTTTGCGCAAGAAACAAACATCTCATGGGGTCGCGGCCGCACTGTTGACGTGAATGGCATAAACACTTGTTGTTGCGGTAATCAGCAACTCGTTGCCACGTGGGCCACCAAAGCTCAGATTTGATACGGTTTCAGGAACCAATATCTTACCAAGCAGTTCACCGCCCGCATCAAAGCAGTGCACGCCATCTGCTGCGGAGGACCAAACATTTCCATGACAATCGACACGAAACCCGTCCGGTATACCCTTATCAATCGTTGTAAAAACACGACCATTTTCAAGCATGCTGTTGGCATCGACATCGTAAACACGGATGACCGACGGCACGCTGTCATCATGACTTGATCCTGATTCAGCAACGTAAAGCAGCTTCTCATCTTGCGAAAACGCTAGGCCGTTTGGCTGGGTAAACTCCGTTGTGGCCTGCCATAGTTCGCCCGTTTCAGGGTCAAGACGGAAAACGTTGCGATGGCTTTGTTCAGGTCTGGATTTATGGCCCTCGTAATCAGAGAGAATGCCGTATGTCGGATCGGTAAACCAAATCGACCCGTCAGATTTGACCACCACGTCATTTGGTGCGTTGAGCGGCTTACCGTCAAACTGATCTGCCAGCGTGGTGATTTTACCATCATGTTCGGTCCGGGTGACGGATCGCGTCCCATGCTGGCAGGTGATCAGACGCCCTTGCCGATCCTGGGTATTGCCGTTGGCAAAGTTTGAATTGTCGCGGAAAACATTGACGCTACCGTCACACATCCAGCGATAAATTTTCTGATTGGGAATATCGGAAAACAACAGGCACTGATGTGCTGCGAACCACACAGGTCCTTCGGCCCAGAGGTGCCCGGTCGAAATCCGGCGCAACGCGACATTTGCCAGAACAAGATCACAAAAGCGCCGATCGATAATTTCATATGGCCCATTCATACCCGACGCC
The DNA here is from genome assembly GCF_000421265.1 of Thalassospira lucentensis MCCC 1A00383 = DSM 14000. Lineage (GTDB taxonomy): Bacteria > Pseudomonadota > Alphaproteobacteria > Rhodospirillales > Thalassospiraceae > Thalassospira > Thalassospira lucentensis. The sequence goes on from NZ_ATWN01000011.1 coordinate 151,186, forward strand.
CCCGCTTACTGGCCAGTACGACCACAGACACAATAATCAACCCGGTCAGCATCAAGCGAACCCCCGCACCAAGCCCATAGGAATTGAGCATCGATACAATCAAAAACATGAACAATGCTGCCGCCCAGATGCCCGGAACATTTGAATTCCCCCCGGCAATCGACGACCCGCCAATGACAACCACGGCAATCGACATCAGCATATATTCCGTTCCCATGTTCAGGTTCGCCCCGCCAGAGAAACTGGCCAGCATGAACCCGGCCACACCCGCCAGAACGGCACAGCTCACATAGACCCCGAAGCGCACGGCATTGACCGGCACACCACCAAGGCGTGCTGCACGTTTGTTTTGCCCGGTTGCCAGTATCCACCGCCCTGCTATCGCCTTTTCCAGAACGCACCAGGCCAGAACAGACACCAGCAACGCAACCCATGCAGCATTGGGAATGCCAAACGTCCCACCGGTTGAAAAATCGGCAAGAACTTCTGGCGGTTTGATCCGCAAACCACGGTTTGACCAGATCGCCAGTGACTGGAACAGGAAGGACGACGACAATGTTGCAATGATCGGCGGAATACGCAGCAACATGATCAGGGAAAAGTTAAACAGCCCGCATCCCAGACCGACCCCGATTGCAATCGCAAGGCCCGGAACAACCAGCGACCCATCTGTTGCCATGAACTTCAACGATAAGGTCGCAGCAAGGGTCATGCTTGCCGGGATCGAAAGATCCACATTGCCCGGCCCAAGTGTCACAACAAACATTTGCCCGACGCCAACAATGACGGCAAAGGAAGCAAAGGTGAATGCGGCATAAAGCAAAGCCCCCGCCCCGCCGCTGCTTGAAACAACCATCAGCGTTGCAATATAGGTCGCCCCTGCCGCGATATAGGCCCAGATCCAGGCTTTTCGCGACACCATACTCAGCAGGTAACGCGCACCGCGCTTTTGATGCTGTGTCTCGTCATTTTTGTTCAACATGCTCATATCAGTGCCTCCCGCCGGGTAAAGACAAGACGCACAGCCAAAACGATGATCAGGATTGCTCCCTGCGCACCGATTTGCCAATCGGGCGAAAGATGCAGGAATGACAGGAAACTGGCCGCCAATGTAAGGGTAAGGGCACCGATAACCGCCCCAACAGGCGATACCCGCCCGCCGGTGAACTCACCACCGCCCAAAATCACACCGGCAATCGATAGCAGCGTGTAACGCAATGCAATATTGGCGTCCGCCGATGTCGCAAGGCCGACAAGCGCCATGCCCGACAACACACAGAAAAGTGCCGCCACGCCGTAAGCAAATGCCTTAAGCCCCATAACCGACCAGCCGGAGCGTTCAATCGCCTGTTCATTTCCGCCAACGCCGCGCAACAAAACACCCAGTGCCGAACGTTTGACGAAGTAATGCATGATCGCCGCAATCACGATCGGCGCAATGATTGCCACAGGCAGGAATGGCGTCTTTGCCGTCATGAGTGCGCGTAACCAATCGGGTGCCGATCCCCCCGGGGACGGCAGAACAAGAACGGCCATGCCCGACCAGAAAAACGACATGCCAAGTGTCACAACGATTGCTGGCAAGCCGCGCGCATAGATGATGGCGCCCATCGCGGCATAGACAAGGATCGCGCCAAACAGGATCGCGTAGCCGACCACGGGGTCGGTTTGAACGAAGGTCGCCGTGATACAGGCGCAGAAACTGACAAACGTGCCGATGGACAAATCAATGTCATTGACCATCAGGATCATCATTTGAGCAATCGTTGCCAAAACAACCGGAACAGCGAGATTAAAAAGAAGATTAAGCCCGAAATAGCTCATGGCGCGTGGCTGCATATAGAAAACGGCTGCCAACAGAATTGCCAGCGACAAGACCGGTAATAGAATGCGCAAATGATCGCGGCTCATTGACCGGCCTCCTGCATTTCAAACGATGCGCGCAGCATGTTTTCTTCTGTGATTTGATCGCCTTGCAGTTCGGCGGCAATTTCGCTGTCACGAAAAACAAAAACGCGATCACATTCGAGAATTTCGTCGGTTTCGGTCGAATACCACAGGAATGTCCGTCCTTTTTCAGCTTCGGCACGAATCATGCGGTAAACTTCCTTCTTGGTACCAACATCAACACCACGCATTGGGTCATCCATGACGACAATCGGGGCCGATGAAGCCAACGCCCTGGAAAACAGTACTTTTTGCTGATTACCGCCAGACAGGGACAAAATCGGATTTTCAAGATCATCTGTTTTTATGCCGATCTTACGGTGCCATTCGTCGGCAACTTTCCGTTCCGCTTTGCGGTCGACAAGGAACGTTCGACTGAACTCGACCAACGTTTGCAAACTCAGGTTTCGCATGATCGACCACAGGGGCATGACACCATCGCGGCTTCTGTCGCCGGCAACAAAGACGACGGCGGGATCACGTGACGCAGACCAGTCCGATGTGCGGGCCAAGAAACACTGCGCCAAAGCTTCTGCCTGTCCGTGACCGGCCAGTCCGGCCAGTCCAACCACTTCGCCCTGACGTGCATTCAGACCGTTTTCCATGCGCAGAACTTCCGGTCCGAATTCCTGTCGTCTTTTGGCTCCGGTAACTTCTGCTGTGTCTGGCACGACATGGCCCATCGCATCGACAAGGCCATCGCGGGTAAAATGCCGCGCGTCGTTGTCTTGGGTGATGAAACCGTCTTTCATCACAACAATGCGGCTGGCGACATCAAAGATTTCACCCATCATGTGGGAGATAAAAATGATGGATCCGCCGTCGGCACAGAACTTCTTGATATAGGCAAGCAACTGATCGGCAATCGCACCATCAAGGGACGATGTCGGCTCATCAAGGATCACCAGCCGCGCGTCGATATCGCGCCTCGAAAATGCAATGGCAATTTCCACCATCTGGCGGTCGGCAATCGGCAAGTCGTCAACCACGCTATACGGATCAATCGCGTTTCCCGGAAAAACCGCATCCAGCGATGCCCGTACGGCAGACGCAGCATTTCGCCGCCAGGCCCGCCTCGGCATGTTGCGGTAGGGAATGCGATAGTTCTCCAGAACGGTGAGGTTTGGACAGAGCGAGAGTTCCTGAAACACACTGCGTATTCCGGCATTTCTGGCCAGCAGGGCATTGCGAAAATCTGCCGCACTTTGCTCGCCGTCATAACTGACGTCGCCGCGCGTTGACGATAAACGGCCATTAATGACGTTTACCAGTGTCGATTTACCCGCACCGTTATGACCGACCACCCCAACGCATTCGCCCGGCAGGATGGTCAATTCAACATCGTTGAGGGCCTTAACCGCGCCAAAGGATACCCCGACATCGGCAAGAGTAATGATCGGCACCTTTTGGGTGCCGATCATTTTCTGGTTTTCCACCATGATCCTATCGCCTTACTTCGCCGATTCAATCAGGCTTTTCGCGTCATCGAGCGAGTATTCCACATTGGCAACCGAGCCAACCGGCGTTTCGGCAAGAATCTCTTCGAGCGTGTCCTGATCGACGCGCAGGAATGGCACGGTCAGATCTTTGGGGACTTCTTTACCATCAAGAACCTGTTGAGCAACCCAGAACGCCAGCGTACTGACACCCGGCGCAATGGAAAGAGATGTGGTTTCATACCCATTTTCATCTTTCTGTTCCTTCCACCAGTCAAGTTCATCACGACGGTTGCCCATAACGATGGTCGGGGTCGGACGGTCTGCTGCGGCAAACGCCTGAGCCGCACCGTATCCGTCGCCACCCTGCGTTACGACAGCCTTGATTTCCGGAAGGCTGGGCAAAATACCGGCAACGGCCTTCTGCGCGACATCCTGAGCCCAGTCACCATGCACGGACCCAACAATCTTGAATTCGGTGTTGGCAACTTCTTCGTGAATACCAGCACTGATTTCATCATCAACAAACACCCCGGCAAGCCCACGGATTTCAAGAAGATTGCCGCCTTCCGGGTAGCGTTCTGCGAGATACTTGACCTGATCGCGACCCATTTGTTTGAAGTCGACCGCAATACGCCATGCACATGGTTCGGTCACGATGCCGTCAAAGGACACAACCGTAATACCAGCATCACAGGCCTCTTTGACCGCACCATTGATTGCGGTTGGCGATGCAGCGTTTACGACAATTGCGTCATACCCCTGCAAAATCATGTTCTGAATCTGGGCTGCCTGTTCAGTCGCCTGATTTTCCGATGTGGTGAAGGCATCAGCCGCGGCAACGTGACCATCTTCGATTGCCATGTAGGCAACCTTTCCCCAGCTTTCAAGCATGGCTTGACGCCAAGAGTTACCGGCGTAGTTATTTGAAAGTGCTATCTTTTTTTCAGAAGTGTCGGCCATTGCTTGACCAGAGACCAACACAAAGGTCCCGGCAACTGCGCCGAGAAGCATTGACTTGAGTTTCATTTTTCCTCCCTGACGTGACTGCGCCACGTCGTGACTTGAACTAGCCGTTTTGAACGACATTTGATTTGTCTTATCATTAGTAAGGCGATTTTCGATTATTGCATTTAAACCGTAAAGAGCACTCGCCGCACCAATGCTGCGGGACCACCCCCCTATATTGCGGGTTCCCGCAAGACAGTCCTGCCCTATCGCAATATGATGATTGACGGAGGAAATATTCATGTCGGATCTTGCCCATTATCTGCGCATTTCCAATCTTCTTGCAGGCAATCTAAATATCCACACCGCATTGGGGTCCGTGAAAGCCGAAATCGACAAGATTATTGAATTTGATCATCTGGATATCTGCTTAACGGATACCGACAAGACGTGGAATACGTCCTATGAAGTCGGTCTCCAAACAACCTGGAGCACCTCCAGAACGTTGGTAAGGCAGTCGCCGGTGCGTGATATTCTTTTGGGAAAAACCGATCACCTTCTGACGGGCAATGCTCTTAATGATCCGCGGTATGTTTTCCCCGGTGCGGAAAGTGCCCCCATCCTGCATCACGAATTTCGCAGCCGGGTCAATGTCGCGATGAAGGTTCTGGGCGAAGTTGTCGGATCGCTTAATTGTTCGTCGAAAAAAGAAAACTTCTATGACGAACGCCATGTCGAGCAGGTCCGCATTCTGGCCGATATGCTAGCACCTTATTTTTATGCGTTGCGGGCCAATGAAAAGGCCAACACAGAAGCGGTATTTCGGGCCCGAATTTTGGCGCGCGAGGAAGGGCTAAGGCTTGGGGCGCTGAGTTTAACCGATGCGCTCGAAGCTGAACGTCAGCGGATCGGAATGGATTTGCATGATCAGACACTGGCCGATCTGACGCGCATAGCCCGCGACATCCGCCCCGGCCTGACAACTGTGCAGCATCATCGCCTGCAGCAGCAGATACAGAACATGATCCAGGACTTACGCGATATCATCGACACATCGATCCCGACAATCCTTGAACTTTTTGGCTTTCAGCATGCGGTACTTACGCATATGGAGCGGGCCGTCAGCCGCGATTGCACGCCACAGTTTGACGTAGAAGACCAGACAGGCGGAAATGTCGACGCATTACCCGAAACCACCCGAATTGCCATTTTCCGGATATGTCAGGAAGCCATCAACAATGCCGTACTCCATTCAGGAGCAACGCATATTTCGGTTGTTGCATCGTGTCAGGATCCGCGCGGAGATTTGAAAATCGAGATTTGCGACAATGGCCAATTCCAGACCAGAACGGGAAAACCCGGCAGTGGTTTCGCCCATATGAAAACCCGCGCGCACCTTATAGGTGCAAAGTTTGAACACAGCACCGAAGATGGGACGCGAATAACCGTAAAGCTGCCTCAAACAGCACAAGAAGCCGAAAGGGCCGAACATGAAGATTTTGCTGGTTGAAGACGACAAGATGCATGCCGATTTCCTAAAGGAAATTGTCGAAAATGCGCTGCCGGAACTCGCGGAAATCCTGATTGCGCGGGATGGTAAAGAAGCAGAAGTCCTTGCACAGCAGTCCGGAACGACGGCCATCGTGATGGATTTGCGCATGAAGGAACATAACGGCATTGATGCCGCCAGAACCATCTGGGCCCGACGCCCGGACACCCGTATTCTTTTTTGGTCGAACTACTCGGACGAGGCCTATTTACGCGGCATTGCCCAGATTGTTCCCAATCAAGCCGCTTATGGGTATGTGCTGAAAACGGCGTCACAGGAAAGAATGCATCTCGCCTTGCGCTCCGTCCTGATTGAGGGACAAATCGTTGTTGACCGCGAAGTGCACCAGATACAGAATCAACAGATGCGGTCACGCAATACCCTGACCGAGTTTGAATATATCATCCTGCTTGATATCGCACTCGGCCTTCCCGACAAGGCAATTGCGACACGGCGAAAGTTGTCGCTGCGCACCGTTCAGAACCGGTTGCTGTCTTTGTACAGCAAACTTGATGTCGAGGCCCTTGATCAAAACCATCAGGACATTGTGCTCAACAAACGCGCGCGTGCCGTTTCCAGCGCCATTGCCAGAAAAATCATCAACCGCGAAGGCTTGGCTGCGGCGGAAAAAGAACTGCGCACATGGCTGACCCAAAGATAACAGACCGATAAATCACGACCGTAAATATCGCCTCACAAGACGGTAAGGCGATACCAGCACGGCTGTTCAATTATTTTTTTTCACCGACAACCAGTTTCCGGTCTTTTGATGCGTCCCGGTCAGCATGCCAGCTGACGCGCAGCGTCAGACTGCTTCGATCCTCATCCTGCGACGCAGATACTCTTAAGTTCAATAGCCCTTCGGGTTCGAGGATGATCTCGTCCCTGTCGTCGCTCAGCACGACTTTTCCCTTGCCCAGTCCGGTCGTGATGGCTTTCAGTATCGCCTTGATCGAATTTGCATCCTGCAGAGAATCGTGGCTGAACTGTTTCTTTATCTTTTTCATCGGTTCGGTTTCCCGCTTTTGTCTTCGGACGTGAGCGCAGAGCTAAGTGCGGTAAGGGTGCGTTTCGGCTCGAAGGCCTTGGCATAGGGAAAATCCGTGCTAATCCCCAGAATATAGCCGTCCGGATGCACCACCGTAACGGCGGCCCCGGAACCGGTCAGCCCCTCTTTATGCCGTGAGTGCTGGTCGATGGTCGAATCGCATTCAAAGTTGATCAGCCCGCGCCGCAGCATGATGCGTTGCCCATCAAGCAGATTGCGATGGCCATGTATGATGGCGTGAATACCGCTATCGTGCAGTTTTTCCACACCTTTTGGGCTTAGTCGGTTATCGATTGAACGGTATTTTGTCCGGATGGTATTGGCGATTGACCCGTAATACAGATCGAACGGTTCCCCGAACATGGCGTCACGAAAGTGCCGGTTAAGCGCCTTTACCCCGTCCGCACGTAAAAGGTCTGCCATCTCGTCGTCGAAACCGGCATGGATGAACATGAAGGAGCCGACGTGATACCCAAGCCGCATCCGCTTAAAAAACCAATTGAATTCACCGTCAGGCTCCAGAAACAATTCACGCCACTTCATCACTGCCCCATAAACGTGACGCATGGAAAGGCCAGCCGCACGGCACGCCGGTTCAAAGCTGCTGAGCTTGTTGCGGATCCGCTTGAGTTCCACCTCGATCTGCTTGGCCGGAAGGTGATCGGCGGCCATTTTGGGGAAGGCGTCAAACCAGTCCGGGGCGGGCAGAAGACAGCGGCGGCACTCCGCCTCGTTGGGGATACCGGCAAGCGCATTTCGGCCGGTCATGTAACTATCCCGGATCTCGGTCAGCAACGGCACCACCTTGGGCCCAAGACGCAGGAAAAAGTGATCGTTGCGATGATCGACGTCCGCCCCAACGGCCCGCATGCCAAGGAGATTCCGCACATCGTGGTTTCCGGCCAGAATACGCACCCGCGCATCTAGCTCAATCAAACGCCGTACCGCACGCAGAAGTTTCAGGTTGTGCGGGCCCTTGTCGAAACAGTCCCCCCCGATGATGAATGTGGCCTGTCGACCAAGTTTGGTCAGGCGGAAATTCATCACGCCTGGCCCGGTACGACGCACCCCGCCCGATGCGACCAATGACGCGACAAACGCCTTTCGATCCGCATGTAAATCAGAGAAAAACAGAACCGGGCGCTTTGGCCAGACCCACAACTTGCGCTTCGTCAGCCGGTCAAGCTCACCCAGCAGCAACTTGCGATCACCATTTTCTTCGCCGAACGATTTATCACCGCCAAAGGTCCAGTCGCGGGCTTCACGGGGAAGTTCAGGGTACAACCACGACGGCCACGGGCCTTTGTATTGCGGCAGCGCGACGTCGATCTGCGGATCTTGGGGTTTGGTCGGTTCTGTCATCGGTTCAATCCAATACCGGTTCCGCATTGCCGCGGACTTTCCAGTCGCCCACAACATGGTGCCATGTGCCGTCGGCCGCACATTCGAGCACCACCGGGCGCGCGTGATACATACTCAGACGCGCGATATCGTCAAAGGCCAGCACACCCAAATGGTGTGCCGCGTGGCGGAATGCGGCCCCATGGCCGACGAATGCCTTGATGGTGTTGCGCATGGGCAAACTGTCCAAGCGTTCGGTCAGATGGGCGGCCACCCGTTGCCCAGATTGCATCAACGATTCGGCCCCTTGAAAGGGCAGACAAAAATGGCTGTCAGATTTCCAGTTTTCGGGCAGCGGATCAAACCTTGGATCCGCCGCGATAATCTCGTCGATTTCCTCAATGCGCAGGTTTGCCGCCGCACCGACGCTGCGTTCCGCCAGCGCATCATGACAGCTTACTGAAAAATCACCCTGCAGGGTCGCACCCATAATGTCGGCGGTAGCCCATGCGCGCAGCATCTGTGAACTGTCGATCTCTGGGTGAATATCAGCGCCAAGTGCGGTTGCCATGTCGGTCAGGCTTTTGGCAGCCGCGCGTGCTTGGCCTGCACCGCGTTCTGTTAAAGCAAACGGCTGATGTGCGCTGGGTGCACCCGTTCGTTGATGATAATCGCCGTGGCGAATAAGGGCGGCAAAACGTCGGGCCATGACTATGGGGTCTCCTTGGCAAGTGACGCCGCAAAGTCGAGAATGATCGTTTTTAGCGCATCTTCCTTTATCTGCTGCGCGGCCACATCGGGCGCAACCCAGCGGCGCTGCCGGTGGTTTTCTTCCCATATGTCGGGGTCGAGTTCGTCGGTTACTTCCATCGGATAGACGCTGACGTGACATGTCGCGCCCCATTTTTCGTAGGCATAGCTGCCGATTGCGGTCGCGTGCACATGCCCTTGCACGCCAGCTTCCTCTTGCGCTTCTTGGGCGGCAGAATCTTGCGCGCTTAGTCCCGGTTCATGTATTCCCTTGGGCACGACCCAATGGTTTTTACTGCTGGCTGTGATCACAAGAATTTCGATCCCCCGCCCAGTTCTGCGATACGGGATCACCGCAGACTGGGTATAATAATAGGCCGGGCGGTCGCGCCATTCCCGACCGTTTGGGGTTTGGTAAGGAAAGCCCACCGGCAAGCTATCGGGCCGAACGTAATCAACGATTTTCGCGCAATCACGATCCAATTGCCGCCAGTCGTCGGGCATGGAGAGATGAATGAGGGTACCAGTTTTGAGCAGTCGTCCATCATCTGTGCCGGGCAAGGACAATGAAGCGAGATGATGCACAAGTCCTTCTAACCCCGGATTATGCCCAACGATCATTACGCGGTTCGGGGCGCTTGGAAAAATGCCGAGCACATCAAGAAGGGCGGCCACAGAAGCATTATAAATCCGGTCATCCACCGCGATATCATGGGCGTGCGTACCACCGGCCTTAAGCATTTTTTGCGCCGTGACAAAGGCACGTTCCGCCGAAGAACACACCGTCACATCGGGTAGCAATGCATGGTCCTGCAGCCAAGCCCCCACGCGTTGCGCCTGCCGTTTGCCCGTGGTTTTAAGCGGGCGGTCACGGTCCGCGATGCCGATCGGGTTTTTTGCCTTGCCGTGGCGCAATATCAGCAATTCACGGGTCATGTTTGCGGGCCTTTGTCAAAAAACCTATTCAGACAGTTTCGGGCGATCTGATCAAAGTCGACGCGGCCTGTAACTTCATAAAAAGGTACGCCATGGAAAGTCGACAGGTAGGCTTCTTCATCCAAGACTGAACTCTTGGTATACATGGAACCATCGGCCAGTTGGTAAAACGGGCCGGATGATTTCATGACTGCGGCAAGAAGATCGCGTCGCTGACCCAGATTGACTTCGTTTATCTGGGTCGGGGCATCGGCGGTGTGCGACCAATTGAGAACAAGAAACCCACATAACGGCGCACGCGCGACAATGCGGTCCGGGCCATAGATCTGATCAATATCGACGTCGTACTTTTCTTCGATGTCCCAAAGTTCCGATGCGGGCAATGACGCGAGTTCATCGCGGCGCTCAGGCGTGACAATGCTACCCAGACACGGGTTGTTCAGGGCCGTTCCGGGATTTATGCGTGGTAATTTTGGAATGCCCGCAGCAAAGACACCTTTATCGGTGCGCCGGGCAAACAGACGGTCATTGCTCAGAAACGCCGTGCCGTCTTCGTTAAGCATATGCAACATCAACGTCGATTTGCCACCACCGGAAAATCCCGCCAGCCCAAGTGCCAAACCGTTGCGAACCAAACCGGCGGCATGACAAATAGCCCATCCGTTTTGTTGCAGCATGTTCATGTATTGCGCGTTGATAAAATTGATCACCTGATTGTCGTTCTCCAGACAAGGCCCGGCAGCGATCCTGTGATCAACGCTTTGCAGGAACATCATTCCGGTGCGCACCTTTTTGACGATACGACCATCGGAAAGGTCGATCAGCGCGTCTTTACGCCCCATCTTGCCGACCTCGCGCGGCCAATCAACATAGTCGAGCGCGAGGTCCGGGGGGGCGCATTCGAACGCTTGAATTTCCACGGTCGCGTCACCGTCTTCGATCACGATATGTTTAAAATAAGCCCGCAGTTTTTCGAGAAGGGCTGTGGAGTTTGATCGGACCCGGATCGTCATGTCCGGAAGCCCAAGCACGAGCCCGCCTGGCTGAAGGGTCAAGCCACCCGCCATCTGTGCTGCGATATCTTTGGACATCATTGGCGTACCCGGATTGATCATGACAAAGCATCCAGAATGTAGTCGGCGTAAAGGGCTGCCGCATCGATCCCGATGCCTTCTTTTGCGCCACGAAAACCACCGAAGGCGGAAACCTCGAAAACAATCGGGCCTTGATCCGTCAGCGCCACATCGACGGTTGTAAAGTCCATGTTAAACAGGGCCTGTGCGCGGCGGGCCATTTCGACCACGTCCGGATCGCATTCAAACGGCGCATAGTTTCCACCACTGTTGATTGTCGTATTCCAGGCATCGTTTTTTGCGACCCGTGCATAGGCGCCGTGATAGGTGCCACCAAGGAAGACCAGACCAAGATCCTGACCGGGCAGCGACAATTTCCGCTGGATGTACATCATCGGGTTTTCCGCCTTGAACGCGGTGACCGCATCCAATATTTCTGCGTCGGGTTGCGTGGAGTCTATGACCGTCATCCCGCGTGCCTTGGTCGAATACAGCGGCTTAAACACGGCCGCACCGAATGTTTTTACAACCTTAACGGCAACATCGACGTTTTCTGTCACTTGGGTTTCGGGCATCGGAATGCCGCCGTTACGCAAGGTAACCGTACAGGCCAGCCGATCTATCAAACGTAACATGCTGACCGCCGGGCTGAACACACGCACGCCGGCCGCTTCGGCAAGACGCAACACCTCAAGACGGTCAAGCGAGTTCGGGCTGTATACTTCCGTGATTTTTTTGACCACCAAACCATCAAGATTGGTCAGATCAACGCCTTTTGCCGTCAATGTCCCGGTCGTAAGATCGGCGGTCACATCGGCCATATCGACGACAAGACGAAAATCGGTTTTTTCTTCCAGCGCATCGGCGAGGGCCTCGGTCGACCATTTTCCAGGAATGCCGACAACGGCGATTTTCTTATAAGTCAATGAACAGGTCCTTGATCGGAGCGGTGAAATCTTGGGGTTTGTCTGGGTCGGATGCTGCCACACGCTCTAGCAGGAACCGGGCGCGGGCCATCATGCTGCGGGCCAATGTTTGATCGAGAATGAACCGTGTCGATGTGGCAAAAGAACGCGCCAGCCCAAGTGCGAGACGAAGCTGAAACGTATCATCGCCGGCCTTGAGCGCGAAACGACGGGCGAACTCATAGAAGTCGGCAATAACGTAATGAACTCTTCGGCGGCGTTCCGCATCAAGTGCCTGAAGCCGATAGCCCGATACCATGAAAACGGAAACATCCTGCAAAAAATCCATATCCGTCGAACGGTGCAGATCGATAAACCGTATGGAACTGGTTTGGGCATCGTAAATGATGTTGTCGAAGTTAAAATCTCCGTGGATATGCACCGTGTAAGGATTTTTAAGTTTGGCTTCACGCGCTGCGCACGCCTTGATCAGGGTGTCAAACGACAGAACGGAGTGACCCGCGATCGTACACCCATCGTCTTTGAACTCGGCATGAATGTCGCAAACCGCCTCCATCCGCTTTGTCAGTTGGGTCATATACTGAGCGGTCACCGGTTTTTTGGCGTGGGTTTTACGCCAAACCGCACGAAGCGTTTTTTTTAATTCCTTAAGGGCCTCGTCCAGCAGTGCCGGGTCTTCCTGCAACAAGATTTTTTCGAATGTCAGTCCCGGCAAATGTTCGATCAGCAGGGCAGCTTGATCCTGTTTTTTGTGAAAGGACAAAATCTTTGGCGCCAGACCGGGATATATCGCATTCCACCGATCAACCTTTTGACGTTCTTCCTTAAGCTTTCGGCGTTTGCCATCCTTGAACACGGCGATATAGCTGTCATCGTCCGCCCCCACATCGGCGACGCCGGAAATAGCACTCCCCGAGCGTGTCTGGGCAAGGGGTTCGATTGTGATGTCGCCGGCCTTTCTGTTACCGCGCAGGCGCTTGACCGTCGCCGAAAGGGACCGATAGCGATCTGCGGTTAATTGCTGACCCATGTTGGCCGATATGATCGCATCACCCATATCCTGAATAATCGTGCCCATCTCTTCGATGCGCTGCGCCATGAAGATCGATGCAATCACCACCGTCGGGTCTTTGCGTTTTGTCAGATCCGCATTACAGGCGCGAATAAGCTGTTTGTACTCTTCATCGATCTTGCTCTTGACCTTGATGGCCTTGACCGCTGTTGAGGTGTCAGCGTCGTCCGTTGCCTGTTCGATCAGTTGAAGGCCCTGTTCGACATATGCCAGAAGGGCTGCGTGGCGGCGGCGCTTTCGACGCTGAACATGTTCGAGCGTTTCGTATTGCGCGACGCAATCGCGACACAGCCGTGTCAGCCGCCCCAAATCAATCGCGATGGACTCTACGGCACGCAGCATCAACGCATCCGGGCTTGATTTTGGCGTCTGCATGATGGCCGAGATACAGCCGTCGCGAACACGCATCTTCAGATTGTCGACATAGCCGCTACGGTCGACGACCTTGCGCGCCAAGTCCAGCGATCCCTGCTCCAATGCATCGCGGAGTTCCGCAACTTGCGCGCTGGCCTCAATCCATAGAAAACGAAAGTTGTCGCGTACCGGCGCGGATAAGGCAGACGTCATGTGATCCGTCCAAGATAAAACGGGTGTTGTCGCACCGATGCACTTAGCACCCTGCGCAGCCCCTCAGGAGAAAGAGGTGCCGTTTCCAATTCATCCAGCGGCAGCCAGAAGACGTCCTTTTGGTTTTTATCAGGTGCCGGCCCATTGGTTGGCGCGTAATCGTCGGGCACCACGCATGTGAACAGAAACTCAACCGTATGTCGTTTTGTTTCCGGGTCCGTGCTGCGCGGCTTGAAGAAATCCGCGACATGTATCAGATCGCAAACCGTAACTGTGGTGCCGATTTCTTCGTGGCATTCACGGACCAAGGCGGCTTGCAGTGTTTCATATTCTTCCTGTGCGCCACCGGGCAACGCATACCGCGTGCCGTAAGACGGGCTTTGTTTGCACAGCAGAAGAATGGCGCCATCGCGAACGATCACCGCGCGTGCGCAGTTACGGATCGTCGGCGTCAGGTTTTCCTTCATTGCCGCATTTCTCCAGTCGATAGGGCAGCAATAACGAATATCACCCCCAAGCCGTGCGAAAAAGGGGAGAACCTGTTGTCACATAATTATAACAGCGCACGCCGGAGGCTGACCGGAGCATGATTCGCAGAGGTTTCAAGGCGGTAAAACCGCGACCTTAGTACACAGGGCCTCGTTGCCTGGTCCCTCAGACGGAGTGACACTATTGATCGTGAGATACCAAAATAAAAAGCCGGAGAGTTGTGAATTGACGCATAAATCTGGAAACACCGTTTGCAAAAAACAGCCTTTTTCGAAGTCTGTGACATATATAGATCGACTGATTTGACACAATTATCTGGAAAATAAATAGCTCCAACAATTATATCGAAAAATCAAACGGTTACTTCCAAGTTCCTTTATGCCGGGATAGGAAAACTTCCAGATTTATGTGTCATGTTTCAAGCGCTTGACTTGTTGCAGAGCAGTTAAACGTCCACAACGAAACATCTCAACTTTCAGTGCTCATTGTCAGCTTGTTTCGCCACAAATTCTTGTAGGCCAAAATTCCACTATCCTCGACCGGGTCTATTCGCGTCGAACCGCGTGATTGATGCATTTGCGTCTGACCTGTCAAAAGTGCTGCACCATAGCTGGTTCCGGAGCTGTCGGTTGAGGCAAAAACCTGCTGACCTGGGCGGAGGCTGGCGAGCAATTGACAGAAGGTCGTGTTGGTCGCGAATGGCCCCTCGACAATCACCGGCCCGTCACTGCCAATCATTTCAAGGTCGTAATCCACCATCAACGCGCAGTACATTGTCGCCAGAGCAGCCTTGTCGCGCGCGGTTCGCAGTTCGGCCTTGTTGATCACATGACCGACAAGATGGCCAAAAGGTCCGCCTGCTTCGGCAAATGACGGCACAGCCAGGCAGTCTGATGCCATCAAACGTTTGATGTCGCTGAAATCCGGATTATCTGTATGACCATCCGCGAGAAACGCATATTCCCGTCCGCCCATGAACCGTGCACTGGGTACGGCATTGCCGTTGAGATCGACATTGCACAAGGTATCGCGATGTTCATCAAGGTCCGGTCGCGCGTGCGCACCGACGGAAAAACAGATTGTCCAGGTACCCGATGATACAAGCGAAAACGGTTGTTCGACCTTGGCAATCAAGGGCACCAGCGACGCATTACTATCATGGATACCGCAATGGATTTTGCAGTCGGTTGGAAGGCCGGTCTTGGCAGCGATTTCCGGCAAGATTTCACCCAAAACATCACGCGCCTTGCGCATGGGCGCAAACTTTCCTGCCCAGCCACAGGTCTTGGCAAGGTCGCTCCAATCCGCTTGATGCGGGCGCCACAGGTCTGAATGACAACCAAGCGATGTGACCTCAGAGGCCTTCACCCCGGACAGCCGCCACGCCCAATATTGCGGATAGGGCAGAAAGTCGGTTGCGCGCGCCATTTCTTCGGGGAAGGTTTGCTCAAGCGCAAATATCTGTCGCCCGAAATTCAGCCCCGCTGGCAGACAGGGGCTTCGGCTGTCTGCGAAGTCATCACGCGCACCGTCATAGGCAAGATTGATTTTCGGGGCATAGGTGTTTTCGTAATCCACCACAGGCAGGGCAAGCTCATCTCCGGCAAGGACCGCAACGGTGGCACCATGGGTGGTCACAACGATCCGCCCGATCACGGTTTCACGCGCTGCATCTTGCAGGGCAGCGATGTAAAAATTCCACAGGCCGTCGACATCAAGATGGCGATAAGGCGGGCCATCAATTGAGTGATTGGCGCGACTGGCTTCAAACAGGATGGCACTGGTCCGAGCATCCCACACCACAAGTTTTGCGTTGGTTTTGCCGATATCTATGACGGCAATGGCGCGGGTATCGGTCATGGCAGATGGAACATTTCGTTCAAGCGAACAACGACCGGGCTGCCATCGTCGTGTGTCTCCATGATATCGCCCATGAACTCCCACCAGCGTTGCATGATTTCATGGTTGGGCAGTGCGTCCATCTTATGGTCCGCTGTCCGACGCAAGACGGCAAACAGGATGTTGGTTTCTTCATCAAGAAAGATGCTGTAATCCGATATTCCGGCATCTTTCAGAAGAGCCGAAAGAGCGGGCCAGATTTCATCGTGGCGCTTTTTATATTCGGTGGCCTGACCGGGATTGAGCATCATCTTGAAGGCGATTTTCTCCATGACACTATTCCCCGGAATTTGATCGCATTTTGCGCGCATTCAAAAAGCGTCGCCAGATGATCGGTGTGCCGATCACAAGGATCAGAAGGCAACCGGTAAAGATCGACATCACGATGCCCGGTACATTCATCAAACCCATGCCGAAGGTGACAAGCCCCATCAGGAAGACCGCAATAAACACCCCGACAATGCTGCCTGCACCGCCAAGGATATTCACCCCACCCAGAACAACCATGGTGATGACTTCAAGTTCCCAGCCCATTGCAATCGACGGGCGGGTTGAGCCGATGCGCGATGTCAAAAGCACTGCGGCAATACCAGCAAAAAGCCCGACAAGCGTAAACAGAAACAATCGATGGCGTTTGACATTTATGCCCGAAAACAGCGCCGCAGTCGGATTGTTGCCAATCGCATAGACGCGCCGGCCAAAGGTTGTTTTGTGCAGCAAAATCCCAAACACAACCGCAAGACAAAGGAACAACAGAAATTCAAATGACAGCACACCCCAGACATAGCCCTGCCCAAAAAAGGCAAAGTCAGACGGATAGCTGCGATAGACATCATCGCCAAGCACGATATAGGCAATACCGCGATAGAGGCTCATAGTGCCGATGGTCACCACGATTGCCGGAATATCGAACCTGGTAATGATCCAGCCATTGATAAAACCGGCTACGGTTCCAACCGCCATGCCGATCAGGGCAAGCTCAATCGGACCTGCCCCCATTGTATTGGCAAACCCCATGGCAACCGATGCCAGTGCGATGGTCGATGCCACCGAAAGATCAATGTCGCGCGCAATGATCAACAACGCCATCGGTAAGGCAATGATCGCCTTTTCGGTGAAGTTGAACGTCGCATCCGACAGGCTCCATGGATCAAGGAAATAGGGCGATATTTGCGTATTGGTGAAAAACGCAATCGCGACAAACACCATCAAAAGGGTTTCCCAACGCATCAGTTTATTGCGCCAGTCACCATTTAGGTTGTCGGGGAGATCCTTGATGTCCTTCGTCATGGGATGTTTCAATACTTCTTCGTTCATCATTGGTGGGCCTCCCGCAAGATTCGGCGCCCGCCACATTTCTCACTGCGCGAATTAATGATCACGGCCAGAACGATAACAAGACCGGAAATCGCCAACTGCCAAAACGGTGAAATGCCAATCACCGGCAGCGCATTCTTAATCAGGCCAAGGAAGATCGCCCCAAGGGCTGCGCCCCAGATCGTACCAATGCCCCCGGCGATGCTGATGCCGCCAATGACACAAGCCGCGACCACCTGAAGTTCAAAGGCAACAGCGACTTCGACATAGGCAACGGCATAGCGCGAGACCCAAAGATAGCCGCACATACCAGCAACCGCACCGGAAATACAGAATGTGATGAACTGGTATTTGCCAACATTAATCCCGCTATAGACAGCGGCCTTTGGATTGCCGCCGACGGCAAAGATCGACAAGCCGGTCTTGGTAAAACGGGTAAAGACAAACAGCGCCAAGGTGACGGCAATCGCAATCCATGACAGCACCGTCAGATCAAGAAATGTCGCGCGTGGCAGGGCCAGAAATTGTGGCGTCATTTCATGGGCATTGACCCATTCGCCGCCGCTGATCAAAAAGACAAATCCGCGATAAACACTCATGGTGCCCAAAGTCACGACGATCGATGGAATACCCACTAGCCAAACCAGAATCCCGTTAAAAGCACCCAGTACAATCCCGATACCAATCGATAGAATCAGGGTGACGAGTGCGGGAGTGTCGGGATAAGCGACGTTAAAGAGCGCGACGCACATGCCGGTAAGGGCAATATTGGAGGCAACCGACAAATCAATGCAGCGCGTCAGGATCACCAGCATCTGCGCACAGGCCAGCATGATCAGAATCGATGTGTCATCGAATGCTTCGGCCAGATTGCCTGGAGTCACAAAGAACGGCGCGATATAGCCGACACCCATCAACATCAAGACGATGATGGCCCCCAGCAGCCATTCGCGATGCGAGATCATTTTGCCGAGAAGAGACGTGTTTTTCATATTCAGGCTCCTGTCGCGGCGGTAACGATGGCCTCGGCGGTCATGTCATCACGTTCAAAGCGTGCAGCAATGCGGCCTTCGTGCATAACGATGACCCGATCCGCCATGCCCATCACTTCGGGCAATTCGGATGACACCATAATGACCGATAACCCCTGCGCGACCAGTTCGCCCATGAATTTGTGAACGGCCGCCTTGGAGCCGATATCGATCCCCTTTGTCGGTTCATCGACAATTATCACATTTGGATTGGTCGCGAGCCACTTGCCGATGACGACTTTTTGCTGATTGCCGCCCGACAGGTTTTCGACATTCTCGCTTAGGCTCGATGCTTTGAGTTGCAGACGTGTGGCATATTCACGGGCAACGTCATATTCCCGGGCCATGTCGATAAAACCGGACCGGGACAAGCCGCCAAGCTGGGGCAGGGTGATGTTCTGAAAAATCGGAAGGGTCAGAATGGCCCCTTGATGCTGGCGATCTTCAGGGACATAGACAAGTCCCTGATCAACCGCATCACCCGGGGTCCGTGGTTTGAAGGGTTTGCCATTAAGCTCCATGCTGCCCGAGGATGTCGGAGTCAGGCCAAACAAGGCCTGCATGACTTCGCTGCGTCCGGCCCCGACAAGACCATAAAAGCCAAGGATTTCGCCCTTGCGCAGGTCGAAATCAATATCGGCAAACTCGCTCGGGTGCGACAAGCCTTTGACGGACATGACAGTGTCGCCAATCGTGGTCTGCTCTTTCGGATAGATCTGACTGACGGTGCGGCCGACCATCATGGCGACCAGATCGTCCTGTGTGACATCGGCGATGCCACCCGATCCGACAAACTGGCCGTCGCGGAAAACGGTATAGCGATCACAAATTTCGAAAATCTCGTCGAACTTGTGGCTGATGAACAGGATGGCCTTGCCTTCGTCGCGCAGGCGGCGCACCAGACGATAAAGTTCCTGAATTTCATGATGGGACAGGGATGCGGTTGGCTCATCCATGATGACGATGCTGGAACTGACCGAAAGGGCCGCGGCAAAAGACACCAGATGCTTGTGCGCAACGCTCAGTTCGCGCAACGGGATGTTCGGGTCTACATTGACATCAAGATATTCCAGAAGCGTTTTGGCGCGTTTACGCATCAGCTTCCAGTCAAGAAGACCGAAAATGTTGCGGTTCTGATTGTTGATGAAGATGTTTTCGGTCACCGTCAGTTCATCAAACATGACAGCTTCCTGATGAATGGCCGAGATGCCGTGGCGTTTGGCATCGGTCGCGGCCTGCATTGTCACAGGCGCATCATCAATCAGAATTTCGCCACCATCGGGCGCATAAATGCCGGTCAGCACTTTGACCAATGTTGATTTTCCCGCGCCATTCTCGCCAATCAGGGCGGTGACCTGACCGGGATAAAGTTGCAGTTCAACACTGTCGAGCGCTTTTACACCGGGAAATGTCTTGGAAATATTGCGCAGTTCAAGAACAGGCCTGTTCATGCTTCTCAAGCCTTTAACTCAGAGACAGGAAATTCTGTTTCAGGTGCAGGGCAGAAACCCAGTGTGCCTGAAAAATGCGATAAAGGAAAAAAGGGCGGCGGAAACATCTTCAGGGAGAAAAGTATTTCCGCCAGTTCCGTGGTTCGTCCTAGAAAATGTCGGCGAACTTGTGCACGTTCGATGCGTCGTAAACGAACGGATCGGA
Source organism: Thalassospira lucentensis MCCC 1A00383 = DSM 14000 (assembly GCF_000421265.1). Lineage (GTDB taxonomy): Bacteria > Pseudomonadota > Alphaproteobacteria > Rhodospirillales > Thalassospiraceae > Thalassospira > Thalassospira lucentensis. The sequence continues at coordinate 171,171 of NZ_ATWN01000011.1, forward strand.
CATCGCACCATTGCCATCCTTGTCGAATGAGATGGCCCCCATGCGACCAGCTTTGATCGACATGTGTTCGTCATTCTGGGTCAATTGATAGGCAATCATCATTGCCGAATATCCCAGATCAATCGGGTTCCAGATGGCAAAGCTTTTGACCGAACCGGCATCAACATGACCGGCAAGTTCGGACGGAAGACCAAGACCGGTGACAAAGACATCACCGACTTTACCCTGATCTTCAACTGCCTGTGCGGCGGCAACAATGCCAACAGAGGTTGGTGCAACAATGACTTTGAGATCCGGGTATTTCTTCAGCAACGCGACGGTTTCGCGATAGGATTTATCGGCAAGGTCATCGCCATAGACGGTGTCAACGAGTTTAAGCTGGCTGTAATCCGGCAGCACTTTCTTCATCTCGTCGATCCAGATGTTTTGGTTGGTCGAGGTTGGCGTCGCAGACAGGATTGCCATTTCGCCACCAGCGTCCCCGGCAACATCAGCAGCAAGTTTAATGCACATCGCACCAATCAACGGGTTGCTTGACGGGTTCAGGTGAACAATGCGTGCATCATCGGCAACGCCACTGTCCCATGAAATTACCTTGATGCCGCGATCCATTGCACGTTTAAGGATCGGTGCCAGTGCGTCCGGGTCGTTTGCCGAAACGGCAATCGCATCGACGCGCTGGGCCATCAGTGAGTTGATGCTTTCGATCTGGCCTTCGGCAGTCGTGGATGTCGGGCCGGTATAGATGACCTCGGCATTGCCGATTTCTTTGGCGGCTTCCATTGCGCCATCACGGGCCGCTTCAAAGAAACCATTGCCAAGTGATTTGACAACAAGACCAACCCGAACCGGGTCGGCGGCCTGTACCGATACAGATGCCATTCCCATGGCAAAAATGGCCGCAGCCATCAGAGACTTTTTGAACTTCATAACGTTTCCTCCATGATTGATTTTGGTTTTATTTTTGGCAGGTGCGGGGGCTCTTTGTGTCCCCTCTGTTATGCGCTTGCCGTGTTGTGGTCCTCTTCCTGCCTTGGTTCGACGACGACAAGATTGATGCCCGCGCGTTCGATCATGGCGCGGTCCTCGTCACGAATGCCGTCATCGGTGATCAAGGTATCGATGTTATCCAGGCGGCACAGGAACATGTTGCTGCGCTGGGTAAATTTCGAACTGTCGATCATGACCACCAGTTTTTCGGCCTGCGCAATCAGGCGCTGCTCGGACTGGATGATCATGGGGTCGCTTTCCATCAGCCCCATCGCATTGATGCCCTGTGCGCCGACAAATGCCTTAGAGGCATAAAAATTGTGGATCACATCGCTTTCAAATGGGCTGAGGATAATGTTCTGTTCGCGGTAAATCGTCCCGCCCGGCACGACCACGCTGTTTTCGCTGTGCTTCATTAAAAAGTCGGCCAGCGGAAACGAGTTGGTCAGAACCTGCATCTTTGTGGATTTCAGCATCGGCGCCATCTGATAGGTGGTTGACCCACCGTGAATGATGATGGAGTCACCTTCTTCGCACAGCTCAACCGCCTTTGCGGCAATGGCCGATTTTTGCGCAACATTCAGTGTCTTGGTGACAAAGAACGGACGCCCAAGCAGATGTTGGCTTTTGACAGGATTGATCGCCTCGGCCCCGCCTCGGATGCGGCGCAGTTTGCCGTCATCATCAAGGGCGCCAATGTCGCGGCGAATGGTCGCTTCGGAAACGTCCAGCATATCGACAAGCTGGGCGACCGTGACAACCGGGCGTTCCCCGACTGCGCGCAAAATCAATCTATGTCGTTCACGTTCGTGCATGTGTGCTCTCCGGTTGCCTGATATTCGCTCAATTTCGATCATTGTCAAACATAAAATGTCATAATTGATCATATTGCGATGCAATATTGAAAGAAAATGATCGTTTATGATTGACTGTGATTGAAAACCGGTTTACTTGCTTGGAAAAAATGGGAGGCGGCAATCGCATTTCTAGCAGACCGCCATGTGTAACGTCCAAGTGATAGGTTATAGGATCATGTCATCTGTTCCTTCTGATACTCTTCTTCCGAACAAATGGGACGCGAAACACGCGGCGGGTCTAAGCGAGCCGGAAAAACTGCTTTATCGTTCCAACCTGCTGGGTTCGGATCTGCGTATCACGAATTTTGGTGGCGGGAACACGTCAGCCAAGGTCTGGCAAAAAGACCCACTGGGTGGCGAAGAAGTAGAAGTTCTTTGGGTCAAGGGATCAGGTGGTGACGTCGGCAGCATGAAGCTCGACGGGTTTTCGACCCTTTATATGGATAAGCTGCGCGCACTCAAAGGCCTCTATCGCGGTGAAGAGTTCGAAGACGAAATGGTGGCTTATCTGCCCCATTGTACGTTTAATCTTAATCCGCGTGCGGCCAGCATTGATACCCCGCTTCATGCCTATATCAACAAACCGCATGTTGATCATATGCACCCTGATGCCGTGATTGCCATTGCCGCCTCCAAGGATAGTCGCGCGTTGACACAGGAAATCTTTGGCGATGACATTGGCTGGTTGCCATGGAAACGACCGGGCTATGAGCTTGGTCTTATGTTAGAGCAATATTTCAACGACAACCCCAATAGCAAAGGGGTCGTTCTTGAAAGCCACGGTCTGTTTACCTGGGGCGACAGTTCCAAAGAAAGTTACAACACCACAGTCGAGATCATTAACAAGGCAATTGCCTGGTTTGATGCGAAAACACGTGGTGCGGAAATCTTTGGCGGGGTCCGCCATCAAAGCCTTGATGCGCAAACGCGCCGTTCGATTGCATCAACCCTGATGCCGCGTATTCGCAGTTTCATTGATGCGGGCGAACGTAAAATCGGGCATTTCAACGACAGCGACGCGGTACTGGAATTTGTTAACTCCAATAAACTCGAAGCACTCGCAAGTCTTGGGACATCCTGCCCGGATCATTTCCTGCGCACGAAAATCCGCCCGATCATCATTGATCTTGATCCTGCAAAGCCAGATCTTGATGCAGTGATCGAAGGATTGGGGGATGCGTTTAGCGCCTATCGCGAAGATTACAAATCCTATTACGACCGTTGCAAGCACGATAACAGCCCGGGCATGCGTGACCCGAACCCGGTGATTTACCTGATCCCCGGTGTTGGCATGCTGTCCTTTGCCAAGGATAAGGCCACCGCACGGATCGCCGGTGAATTTTACGTCAATGCGATCAATGTGATGCGCGGTTCCGATACCGTCAGCACCTATATGGGGCTTGATGAACAGGAAGCGTTTGATATCGAATACTGGCTGCTTGAAGAAGCCAAATTGCAACGCATGCCCAAACCCAAAAGCCTTGCCGGTCGTGTGGCGGTTGTCACCGGTGGGGCCGGTGGTATTGGCAAGGCGACTTGTGGTCGTTTGTTGCAGGAAGGGGCCTGTGTCGTTGCCTGTGACATTGATGCAGACGGCCTTAAAGCAGCTGTTAGCGATCTGCAATCGGTGTTTGGCAAGGATCAGGTGCGCGGCCTTCCGGTCAATGTCACCAGTGAAGAATCCGTCATCAAACTGATGCATGACAGCTGCGCCGAATTTGGCGGGATTGATATTCTGGTGTCCAATGCCGGTATTTCATCGGCCGCCCCGATTGATGAAACCAGTCTTGAAGTCTGGCAGCGCAATATGGACATTCTGTCGACCGGATATTTCCTTGTGGCGCGCGAAGCATTCAAGATCATGAAATTGCAAAAACGTCCGGCCAGCATGGTGTTTGTCGCATCAAAGAACGGCCTTGTGGCATCGCCCGGTGCATCGGCCTATTGTACGGCAAAGGCATCGGAAATCCAGTTGGCGCGCTGTATTGCCCTGGAAGGTGCACCGTTTGGCATTCGCGTGAATGTGGTTAATCCGGATGCGGTCCTGCGCGGGTCGAAAATCTGGACCGGTGAATGGCGTGAACAGCGGGCAAGAGCCTATGACATGGCGCCCGATCAGCTTGAAGAACATTACCGTCAGCGCAGCATGCTGAAGCTGAATGTTCTGCCCGAAGACATTGCCGAGGCGATCTATTTCCTTGCATCGGACAATGCGGCAAAATCGACAGGCAATGTGGTTAATGTTGATGCTGGTCATGCACCGTCATTCACGCGTTAAACAAATACAGGGCTGAACAATAGAACAGTCCGGGAGGAAGCAAAATGTCCGTAAAGGCACCAATTTCGGCCGACCTGATTGCCGAGCAAAATGATGCCGAAATTTCTGCACTCGAAAGCGATTATACCGCGCTTGGTGCGCAGCTTTCGCGCCGCGGAATCGATATTGACGTCTTGACCAAGGCCGCGATGAATTTTGCGGTGGCCATTCCATCTTGGGGCGTCGGCACCGGGGGCACGCGGTTTGCGCGTTTCCCGGGGATTGGTGAACCACGCAATATTTATGAAAAGCTGGCCGACTGTGCGGTTATTCAGCAACTGGGTCGGGCAACGCCGACCGTGTCACTCCATATCCCGTGGGACAAGGTCGACGAACTTTCAGAACTGCGTGAAGCGGCATCGGGATACGGGCTTGGTTTTGATGCGATGAATTCCAATACGTTTCAGGATCAGGACGCTCAGAGCCAATCCTATAAGTTCGGCAGTCTTAGCCATAGTGATGCCGCCGTGCGCGAACAAGCAGTTGCCCATAATCTTGAATGCATTGAAATCGGCCAGAAGCTTGGGTCAAAGGCGCTTACGGTCTGGATCGGAGATGGCACGAACTTCCCCGGTCAGCAAAGCTTCACCCGTAGTTTTGAACGATACCTTAGTGCAATGAAATCGGTATATGCCGGGGTGCCCGATGACTGGAAACTGTTCATTGAACACAAAATCTTTGAGCCGGCCTTCTATTCAACCGTGATTCAGGATTGGGGCAGCAACTATCTGGCGGCGACCGAACTGGGTCCCAAAGCATCCTGCCTTGTTGATCTCGGCCATCATGCACCAAATGTGAATATTGAAATGATTGTCGCGCGCCTGTTCCAGTTTGGAAAGCTGGGCGGGTTCCATTTCAATGACAGCAAGTATGGCGATGATGATCTTGATAGCGGATCAATCAATCCCTATCAGCTTTTCCTCGTCTTTAACGAACTGGTCGATGCTGAACGCCATGCCCCGGAAAAGTTTGATCCGGCTTATATGCTTGATCAATCGCACAATGTGACCGATCCGATTGAAAGTCTGATTTCCAGCGCGATAGAAGTTCAGCGTGCTTATGTACAGGCATTGCTGGTCGACCATTCTGCATTGGCAGGGTATCAGGACGAGAATGATGTAATGATGGCCAATCGAACATTGAAGTCAGCCTACAACACCGACGTCTCGCCGATCCTTGCCATGGCGCGCCAGAAAGCCGGTGGCGCAATTGATCCGATTGTTGCCTTTCGCAAGGCAGGCTATCGCGATGCTGTCGGCAAACAACGCCCGGCAAGCAAAGGAAGCGGAGGCGGGATCGTCTAATGCTACTAAGCTCTCTATCCCAAGCAATTGGGTTAGCTACCAAAAAGGCCGAAGACAGAAGTCTTCGGCCTTTTTGGATTTTGTTCTTCGTGTGACGTCACACGTCGAGGTTTGCGACCTTAAGCGCATTCGACTGAATAAAGTCGCGGCGCGGTTCAACCACGTCACCCATCAGGGTCGAGAAGACTTCTTCGGCCTCATCGGCGTGATTGACTTTGACCTGCAGCAGGGAACGCACATTCGGGTCGAGCGTGGTTTCCCAAAGCTGATCGGGGTTCATTTCCCCCAGACCTTTATAGCGCTGTACAGAAATGCCACGACGGCCAAATTCCATCACCGCGTTGACCAGATCGACCGGACCGTTGATTTTCCAGCTTTTGTCCTTGGCAACGAATTCGGCACCCTTTTCAAAGAGTTCACGCAATTCGCCCAGAATACCGGCAAGGGCGCGGGCTTCGACGGAACGTAGAATATTGCCATCAATCACGTGGCGCTGCTCAACACCGCGCAACATACGCCACAGAACAATTTCGTCCTGCGGGGCTTCGCCGTGCCAGCCACGGTCGTAATCTTCTTCGAGGCTATCAAGATGCTTGGCCAGCGTTTCTGCGGCTTCGCGGCGCTTGGCATCGTCATCAAGCAAGGCCGGGTTGAGTGCGCCTGCAAGTGTTGCCTGCTCCAGAACCGAAATCGGCAGTTTGAGCGACAGCGGTTCAAGCAGCGACTTGGCTTTGCGCGCCAGTTCGACCACCCGCACCAGATCAGGACCGGCAACCTGTACACCACCGGTCAGGGTCAGAACTGCTTCTTCAGTACCCTGTGCGGTCAGGTACTGTTCCATTTCCCGGTCGCCCTTAAGGTACTGGACCGAGTTACCGCGCTTGGCGCGATAGAGCGGTGGCTGGGCGATATAGAGATAGCCACGTTCGATCAGTTCAGGCATTTGACGATAGAAGAAGGTCAACAGCAGGGTTCTGATGTGCGCGCCATCGACGTCAGCATCGGTCATGATGATGATTTTGTGGTAGCGGGCTTTTTCAATATTGAAATCGTCGCGCCCGATCCCGGTGCCCATCGCGGTAATCAGGGTACCGATTTCCTGACTTGAAAGCATTTTGTCGAAACGCGCACGTTCAACGTTTAGGATTTTACCACGCAGCGGCAAAATCGCCTGGAAACCACGTTCACGGCCCTGTTTGGCCGAACCACCTGCGGAATCACCCTCCACGATGAACAGTTCGGCTTTGGACGCATCGCGTTCCTGACAATCGGCAAGTTTGCCCGGCAGTGACGAAATATCAAGCGCACCCTTACGCCGCGTCAGCTCACGTGCCTTACGGGCGGCTTCACGTGCGGATGCGGCCTCGACCACCTTGCCGACGATCTTGCGCGCATCTTGCGGATGTTCTTCAAGCCACTGTGCCAGCTTGTCATTGACGATGTTTTCAACAACCGGGCGGACTTCAGAAGACACCAGTTTGTCTTTGGTCTGGGAAGAGAATTTCGGATCAGGAACCTTGACCGAAATCACGCAGGACAGGCCTTCACGCGCATCATCGCCCGACAGATTGACCTTTTCCTTTTTCGCAATACCACTTTCCTGCGCATAAGAATTGATCTGACGGGTCAATGCAGCACGGAAACCGGCCATATGCGCCCCACCGTCACGCTGCGGGATGTTGTTGGTAAAGCACAGCGTCGTTTCGTGATAGCTGTCGTTCCACTGCAACGCCACTTCGACGGTGATGCCGTCTTTTTCGCCGACAATGACGATGGCTTCTTCGATCTGACGGGCTTTGTTGCGATCAAGATATTCGACAAAGGCCCGAATACCACCTTCGTAATGCAGCTTTTGTTCGACCGGCTCGCCGCTTCGTTCATCACGAAGCGTCAAGATCACGCCAGAGTTCAGGAACGCCAATTCGCGCAAACGGTGCTCAAGGGTCGGCAGATCAAAATCCGTCATGGTGAAAATTTCACCATCTGGATAGAAAGTTACCTCGGTCCCGGAAAGTGGTTTGCCGTCTTCGGTCAGCGGCGCGTCGCCGACAACTTCCAAAGGCTTGATCGCATCTCCACCGGAAAATTCCATGTAGTGTTCTTTGCCATTGCGCCAGACGCGCAATTTCAAAAGGGTCGAGAGCGCGTTGACAACGGAAACGCCCACCCCGTGCAAACCACCGGAAACCTTATAGGAGTTTTGGTCAAACTTACCGCCGGCGTGAAGCTGGGTCATGATGACCTCGGCCGCGGACACGCCTTCTTCTTTATGCATGTCGGTCGGGATACCACGACCGTTATCGCGGATGGTCGCCGAGCCGTCACCATTGAGCTGTACCCAGACGGTGTCACAATACCCGCCCAAGGCTTCGTCAATCGCGTTATCGACGACTTCATAGATCATGTGATGCAAACCGGTTCCGTCATCGGTGTCACCGATATACATGCCCGGGCGTTTACGCACCGCTTCAAGGCCTTTGAGAACCTTGATCGATTCTGCACCGTACTCCTGCACGACTTCGGCAGTATTCGGGGCTTCTGTTTCGTTGGTCATAGCGTCAACAACCTCGGCATTCACGGAGTGGTTTCTAGGGTCAGTGTGGCATCTTCCACGCGGAAAAATTGCGCACGACCGTCCAAACCTTCAAACAGCGCCCGGTCCGTACCTGTCATCCAGGCTTGGACGCCAAGCGCCACGATTTCATCAAACAGGTGTTTGCGACGTTCTGCATCCAGATGCGCAACCACCTCGTCAAGCAACAGCAGCGGGCCAGCCCCGCGTGCTTTTGTCTGCAAGCGGGTATTGGCCATGATGATTGCCAACAACAACGCTTTTTGTTCCCCGGTGGAACATTGATCTGCGGACTGGCCCTTTGCATCGTGCCACACCAAAAGATCACTGCGTTGCGGGCCAACAATCGCCCCGCCATAGGCACCATCACGTGACCGTCCGTCGCGCAATGCCGCCCGCATTTTATCTTCGACCTCAACCGCCGGAAGATTTTCCAGCCAGTTTTCAAGATCACCTGCCAGCGCCATGCGCGCAGCGGGAAACGGTCCAACCGCCATGGTCCCCGCCCGGCTTAAGCGCGCCAGAAGGTCGGCTCTGGCGACGGCAACCGCGATCCCGTGGCGCACCATCGAGTCTTCGATAGAGGCCAGCCATTTATCGTCGCCCTTGCCTTCCTTAAGCAGTTTTGCGCGACTGCGCAGGCTATGCTCATAGGCGGCAACCCGGCTGCTGTGTTCCGGATCAAGGCCATAGACCAGCCGATCCAGAAACCGCCGCCGCGCGGATGGTCCGTCCAGAAACAAACGATCCATTTGCGGCGTTAACCACACAGCGGCACAGACCCGCCCCAAGGATGCCTGACCGCGTTTTGTTTCGCCGTCAATGCGGACCGCCCGACGTTCGCGTCCCTGTGCAAGGGCTGCCGGATCCAGACCACTTCCGACCTGAAAGGCACCATCTGGCGTTTCCAGATCGGCCGAGACGGCCCAAGCGCGGGTTTCACCATCCGGATTTGCGGGAAAGTTCCGCGCAATTTCACCCAGTTTGGCGCGGCGTAAACCGCCGCCTGGCGACAACAGCGACACCGCCTCAAGCAAGTTGGTCTTGCCCGCCCCATTTGGTCCCGTCAACACAACCGACGTGCTGTTTAACGATAGCCGCAAGCTTTCGTAACAGCGAAATTCGCTCAGCTGGATGCGGGAAACTGCGAGACGGTTTGTCATCGACGCACCGTCTCTTGGCATGAGGTTATTGGCAAGAACAGCCACTGTGTTGTGCGCTTACCGTCAAACACGCATCGGCATAAGAACATACAATGCCGAAAGGTCATCGGTATCGCGAAGGATGGTCGGCGACGATCCGTCCGACATCAGAAGGTTGAGCGTATCGCCCTTGACCTGTTTTGCGATGTCGAGCAAATAGCGCGAGTTAAAGCCGATTTCAATGTCCTCGGCGTCATAATTGATTTCAAGTTCCTCGGACGCAGTTCCGTGTTCCGGGCTTGATGCCGAAAGGGTCAGGGTCGTGCCCGAAAGGACAACTTTAACCGCGCGCGATTTTTCAATCGAAATCGCCGAAACACGGTCAACCGCATCGGCAAAGCCTTTGCACTCGATATCAAGCGTTTTGTCATTGCCCGATGGAATGACGCGCTCGTAATCGGGGAAGGTCCCATCGATCAGTTTAGAGGTCAAAATCGCCTTACCGAAACCAAAACGGATTTTGGTATCAGACATGGCGATATCAACTGCCTCGCCGGTTTCATCAATCAGTTTACGCAATTCCCCAATGGTTTTGCGTGGAACGATGACACCGGGCATGTTTTCCGCCCCATCAGGAAGCGGTGCCTCGACACGCGCCAGACGGTGGCCATCGGTCGCAACCGCGCGCAGGATTTTGGTGCCTTCGGCGTCGGTGGCGTGGAAATAAATCCCGTTGAGGTAATAGCGGGTTTCTTCGGTCGAGATCGCAAATTCCGCACGATCAATCAGGCCGCGCAGTTCCGCAGCAGCCAGACCAAAGCTGACCGGCAGATCGCCACCCGACATGACCGGGAAGTCATCGACCGGCAGCACGGCGAGATTAAACTTCGACCGACCGGCCGACAGGGTCAAACGACCTGCGCCCGGCTCAAGCGAGATTTGCACTTGCGAGCCTTCCGGCAGCTTGCGGACGATTTCATACAGGGTATGTGCGGGCGTGGTCGTCGCGCCAGCTTCGGCAACTTCCGCGATCGTTGTTTCAACGACCTCAAGGTCCATATCCGTGGCGGTCAGGGAAAGCTGGTCGTTCTCTGCCCGCAGCAAAATATTGGACAGAATCGGAATGGTGTTGCGGCGTTCGACCACACTTTGAACATGGGTCAGCGATTTCAACAGAGCCGCGCGTTCGATGGTCAGCTTCATGCCCGTCCTATCCGTCTGTCAGTATTGGTTTAACAACTTGATTTTTAATAGGTTTTCTCACCTGACCCCCACCCTTACGGGTGAGGAAGAGGCATTATAACATGCATGTCGGGAAATCGAAGGATTTTTACGGCCTAAACCCAAGCAAATAAAAGGAGTCGACACCCCAAAAAACACCCAAAACGCGCAAACCAGCGCATACCGCGCGACTCCCGGTTTTCCGCATATAATTCAGGCCGGAAAACCCACTGAATTCATTGCATAAAACCCAACAAAAAGGCCGCCTGTTTTTGGCGGCCTTGATGAAAAATATCAATCAGCGATCACCCTTCGAGCATCCGCCGCAAAAGATCGATGTCTTCTGACAATGACGGATCAGTGGTGTGCAGTTCTTCGATCTTGCGCACCGCATGCATGACGGTCGTGTGATCGCGCCCGCCAAACTTGCGTCCGATTTCGGGCAGTGAATGGGTTGTCAGCTGCTTGGACAGATACATTGCCACCTGACGCGGGCGCGCAACCGCACGGGCACGGCGGGCCGAATGCATGTCCGATACCTTAATGTTGAACTGTTCGGCGACGCGCTTCTGGATTTCCTCGATGGAAACCCGGCGCTCGGACGCGCGCAGGACGTCATGCAGGATATCCTGCACCATCTCAAGGCTGATCTCACGACCGACAAGCTGGGAATGGGCAATCACGCGGTTAAGTGCGCCTTCAAGCTCACGGACGTTGGCCGTAATTTTATGGGCCAGAAATTCCATGACGCGCTGGGGCAGCTCAACCGCCTGACGTTCCGCCTTGGATTCGAGAATGCCCAGACGCAGCTCATAAGTGGTGGCATGGATATCGGCCACAAGTCCCGATCCAAGACGCGAGCGCAGGCGCTCTTCGATATCTTCAAGATCAGATGGTGACTTGTCGGCAGACACAATGATCTGACGCCCTTGATCAACCAGCGCATTGAAGGTGTGGAAGAATTCTTCCTGGGTCGAGTCCTTGCCCGAGATGAACTGAACATCATCAACCATCAGAACATCGACCGAGCGGAACTGGTCTTTGAAATCGACGGTATTTTTGTCACGCAACGCGCGGATAAAGCGATACATGAACTTTTCAGCCGACAGGTAGATCACCGTGCGGTGCGGCTGTGTCCGGCGGATATGCCAGGCAATCGCATGCATCAGGTGGGTTTTACCAAGACCAACCCCACCATACAAAAACAGCGGGTTGAACGGTACAGACTCGGCCTCGGCCAAGCGGCGCGCCGCGGCATAGGCAAACTCATTTGGCTTGCCGATGACGAAATTATCAAAGGTGTAGCGCGGATCAAGGGCTGCTGAAATGCCATCATCTGACATGCTGGCAATTGCCGTGCGGCCATTTGACTTTTGCGAATGGGCGGGCTGCTGCGCGGTATTGGCCGCACTGCTGGCCCGGGAATTTTGCGAGTCGCGATAAGACGTATTTTGTGCGGGACGGGTTTCGGTCGCATCAGATGTGCGACGCGCGCCCGCAGCCCCGGCATTGGCCACAGAAACAATGTTGATTTCGATGAAATGAACATTGGGGTCTTCGGCGTGCCAGAAGGCCTGAATACGGTCCAGATAGTGCTGTGTCACCCAATCACGCATGGCACGAGTCGGCGCGCCCAACCGGGCCACACCGGCTTCAACACCGATCAGGGCAACAGGCTCAAGCCAATAGCGATACGCCGTTGCGCCAAATTCGGCGCGCAGCTTTTCACGAATGACTTGCCATGTTGCTACCGCATGATCGTCTGGTGCTGCCTGCTGCTCACCCGACATCCCCCCACTGGTCTGTCCGAGAGCTGATTGCGTTCCCCTTGCGGCGTGCTGCACTGTTAGAACCTTTCCCCGCTATCCCAATTTCAACACCAACAAGACTGCAAAAGACAAAACAGTACTGCACCGCGTTCATCACGTTTGTGATCAACACGCTGGTCTTCCGCACTATCCTGGAAGCGTACTCGCGCCTTTTGTTTTTTGGTTCTTCGTCACGGACCGCTTTGCGCGGCCTGCGAAGTCGCAACACTGTACTGATGCGACCCACATCAGGCAAGGCGATCTTTAACAGAACGTTAAAAGGATTTCGGGACCAAAACGGTCCTTGATTCCTGCGGTTTTTTGCGCAAGCGGAATCATGGAACAAAAGGTGATTCACCGAAATCCGGGCAGCGAAAAGGCCGCACCAGAGGTGCGGCCTTCGACTCGCCATCCCGTAAGGGATAAATTAAAGCGCTTTAATGCGTGCAGTCAGACGCGAAACCTTGCGAGCAGCGGTGTTCTTATGCAGAACGCCAAGCTGTGCGCCACGCGCCATTTCCGGCTCAGCGATTTGCATCGCAGCCAGAGCAGCATCTTTGTCGCCAACGTTCAGCGCAGCTTCGACCTTCTTAACGTAGGTACGAATACGGCCGATACGTGCACCGTTAACGGTGGCACGGGCGGCGTTGCGGCGAATGCGCTTCTTGGCCGATTTATGGTGAGCCATTGCGAACCTGTCTCTTCAAACAAATGTTACGTAATTCGGAGCGCGGCTTATAGCGCCGGGCGCCCCCCTCGTCAACCCCCGATACCGTCCTAGCGCCTCATTTTCTGCGGCTTAGGAGTCTTTGGGGCTGCAATACAGATATGCAGCCGTGGAATCAGGGGTCAACTTATAACGATCCCGGCACAATCAACGGTGCTTGAAATCAGCTTTTCTCTTTTCCACAAAGGCTTTCATGCCTTCTGCACGATCTTCAAGCGCGAAGGTCGAATGGAACTCACGCCGTTCGAACATCAGCCCTTCGGTCAGAGTCATTTCATAGGCCTTGTTGACCGATTCCTTGACCTTCATCGATATCGGCCCCGAGAAGGAGGCGATTTTTTCGGCCAATTGCATGGCTTCATCCATCAGCGAGTCGGCCGGAACGATTCGCGCCACCAGTCCAGCACGCTCGGCTTCCTCGGCATCCATCATCCGACCGGTCAGGCACATTTCCATGGCCTTGGCTTTGCCAACCGCACGTGTCAGACGCTGCGTCCCGCCCGCACCGGGAATGGTGCCAATGGTGATTTCCGGCTGACCGAACTTTGCGGTATCGGCCGCCAGCATGATGTCGCACATCATGGCCATTTCGCAGCCACCGCCCAGCGCGAATCCGGCAACGGCCGCAATGGTCGGCTTGCGACAGCTTGCGACACGGGTCCAGCCTTTGGTGATGAAGTCGTTTTTATAGACATCCATATAGTCGTAATCAGCCATTTCCTTAATGTCGGCCCCGGCGGCAAAGGCGCGGTCCGATCCGGTAATGACGATGGCACGGATGTCGTCATCGGATTCGAAATCATCAAGTGCAGCCCCAAGATCATCGATCAGTGCCGCACACAGCGCATTCAGCGCCTTGGGACGGTTGAGGGTGATCAGCCCTACATTGCCCTTTTTCTCCGCGATGATGTTTTCGTATGTCATGCCTTAAGATCCTTTTGTCGCAATCAAGGCCCGCATTTTTCGGGGCCGATTCGCTTGAAGCCATATTTTGATACTGTTTTACCGATTTTAACGGCAGACCGCAACCGGACGTCTGTATGGATGGGTATATTTCAGGTGGCTCCACAAAGAAACCAGTACACCCTGTCCCCACTTGCCAAAGCGGGCACACACAGGGCAGAACGATGCGTCGCCTGCGAGGATGTTATCGCTGACAGGTCGGGCAGAAGAATGTTGAACGCCCGGCCTGCACCATGCGTTCGATGGTGCTGTCACATTCCGGCGCGTTGCAACCATCGCCTTCGCGGCCATAAACCCGGAAATTATGCTGAAAATAGCCAAGCTCGCCATTGGCCTGACGATGATCCTTCAGACTTGATCCGCCCGCAAGAATAGCATCTTCAAGCACAAGTCTGATTTCACGGTACAGACGGTCGATTTCCGCAAGCTTGAGGTCCTTTGCCAAACGGTTCGGCGCAATGCCCGACCGGAACAAGGCTTCGCAGACATATATATTGCCGAGCCCCGCCACCAGCTTCTGATCCAGCAACACGGTTTTGATCGGGCTGGCGCGCTTGGCGATCCCGGCCGCCAAGACCGCCGAGTTAAACGCATTACCAAGCGGTTCAGGCCCAATGCCCGCCAGCATTTTGTGACTGGTCACCTCATCAGCGGCAATCAGGGTAATCACCCCAAAGCGCCTTGGATCGGTAAAGCGTACGACCGCACCACCTTGCATAACGAAATCAACATGATCGTGTTTTTCAGGTGCAGGCACTGCAACAGTCCGGTCATCATGGATCGTCATGCGTCCGGACATGCCCAGATGGATCAGTAAAACCTGCCCGTCATCAAGATAACCCAGAATATATTTCGCCCGACGGGTCAGCTGATCCACCTTGCGCCCGGCCATCCGGTCGACGAAGTTTTCCGGGAAAGGGAACCGCAGATTGGGCCGACGTTGCACCACATGGTCAATAACATGGCCTTCCATCACGGGGGTCAGGCCACGGGTAACTGTTTCGACCTCTGGCAATTCGGGCATATCTGGCACTCTTGTTAATGAAAGCGTCCCACGTTTTAGACCAAATCGATGCGCAAAATAAGGATCAATTTCAATTGCGCGGCGGGGGACCATTCGGTCCGGGTGGTGGTCCATTCCCCGGTCCGGGACCTTGTCCGCCATCCGGTCCACCTTTGCCGGTTGATGCCGGGCCTTTGCGTGACTGGGCCGGGCCTTCATATGGGGAAAAGGTCGAGATTCCCGCGGCGTCAAACCCAGTAGGGCATCCATGGGTGACGTAATCGTAATAGATCGCCCGCCCCCGAATGTTCGATTTCCGGTCTGCCTCAAAGAACAGGCCATAGCAGGCCTGATTGCAATGAAACAGCGCACCATTTTCAGCACCAATCCTGCGTGCTGTGCCATTGGTCAGCAGCAATTGTTCGCCGCGCAAAGTGCCGGTCATGACATGGCAAATATCGCCGCCATAGTGTTGTGTGCGCGTCGTCTTTATTTCGAAAGGAACCGGAAGACCGACAATATCCATACCCGTTCGATCCTTACGCGCGGTCCAACGGTCCTTGGCAAAGCCACGCGGCGTACCAGACAGGCAGTTCAACACATTCCAGTTTGGTTTGCTTTCGACATTATAGAAATACGATCCGCTATCGTCTTTCATGCCGCGACATGCATCCAAAAGCTGTTCAACCGAGTTCGCCGCATCAAACCAGCCAAGGGCTAGGATCGGGAAACCATCCATGGCATAGCCGACTGGCTTCTTATCGACATCTACCCATTCATTGCCCAGATCATCGATCAGGCATTTCGGCGCAATATGATAGTGATAATCATCCCCCCGCCCGGCATGACCGCCACAGGCGTCAAGTTCGCCTGCTTCAAAAGCGCTTGGCCGCTTGCCAGTTTGCTGATTGGCAGGCCCTTGCGTTGACGGATCAAAAATCGGAACCCCATTAACGGCAACCCCAACCGGACCGGCTTGGGTTGGACTCGGACTGGATGCCAAACGGGGATTAAGGATCACTTCAAAGTCGAAATCATGGGCCGCGGGGAATTGCTGATTGCTGGCGGTAATGCCTGTCATCACTGGGTGGGAGGGATCGGGCAGACCATTTGCCGAGAAACGAGCTTTGTCACGTTCGCAGACCAAATGCCATATTTCGTCGGTATAGCATTCTTCATCGCATTTACATGTCTTGATCTCATGCCCATCCACGCTAGGGATCGCCCACAAAATCAGCCCCATTGCAGCCAGTATATTCTTCATCAACCCACCCCAAAATCATGCCACCCGTTTGACACGGTAACATGAGGTTTATCGCATCGTCATCTTCGACTGGACGCCGCCGGACAAAACCATATGATTGCCGCACCCTTTAACCTGCAGGCACGGCCCATCCGATCCTCCTGCCAAAAATGTTTTGAAACCGGCTTTGCACCCACCTTTGCGGTTTCGTGATTTTCTGAAAGTCGCCCATGGAATTTGGTTTTGATCTTCTCGCGATCCTGTTCGCCGTCGCCACCCTTGCCGGGTTTGTCGATTCGATTGCTGGGGGTGGCGGGCTGATTACCATCCCCGCCCTGCTTTGGGCGGGGATATCGCCCGCACAGGCGCTGGCCACCAACAAACTGCAAGGAAGCTTTGGCAGCTTTTCCGCATCGTTTAGTTTCATTCGCAAAGGGCATGTTGATCCGCGCGACATGGTGCTGGCGATTGTACTGACCTTTACCGGATCGGCATTGGGGACGATCTTGGTTCAGATGCTTGATCCGGGCATACTGATGACGATCCTGCCGGGTCTCTTGATCCTGATTGCGCTTTATTTCCTGTTCTCCCCACGCGTCGGGGACATAGATGCGCACCAAATGATCAGCAAAGGTGCCTTTGCCTTTACCGCCGGATTTGGCATCGGATTTTACGACGGGTTCTTTGGGCCGGGTACGGGGTCGTTCTTTTCCATCGCCTTTGTCGCGTTGCTTGGTTTCAACATGACCAAGGCCACCGCGCACACCAAGGTCCTGAACTTCACATCGAACTTTGCGTCCCTTGTCATGTTCATTGCCGGGGGTGAAGTCGTTTGGGTTATTGGTCTGGTGATGGCGGTTGGTGCATTGATCGGCGCACAGATCGGATCGCACATGGTGATGAAGGTCGGCGCACGACTGGTGCGTCCGCTGCTTGTTGTCACCTCCATCGCGATTTCGATCAAACTGATCATTGATCAGTATGGCCCGACACTGAGCCAGACATGGGATCAGGTGTATCAGTGGATCGGATGATCCTTGGCACTGCCCCAATGAAAAACCCGTCAACCAACAGGCTGACGGGTTTTGTTTTAAATAATCTCGGTATCAGGCGCTTGCACCGCTTTCGACAAAGACTTCTTCGCGACGATCAAGCAGGTGGCTCCAGATGGCAAACATCAAGGCCAGCACAGCAATCACCGCACCAAGCCATGGGAGATGTTGATAGGAAACGCCGTGTGTGATCGCCAATCCGCCGAACCAAGCCCCGCCAGCATTGCCCAGATTAAAAGCACCCTGATTAAGGGTGGAGGCCAAATTAGGAGCATCAGAGGCTTCGCTTACCACGCGCATCTGAAGTGGGGAGACCAGCGCAAAGGCAACAATACCCCACACCATCACCGTGATAACAGCCGGAACGAAGGAGGTCAGGGTTTCGCTAAAGACAGCCAGAACACCAATCAGCATGACAAAGGCAATGATAATGGCCGGCATCAGACGCCAGTCACCCAAACGCCCGCCGACATAGTTGCCCACTGTCAGCCCCACCCCGAACAACAACAGGACGTAAGTCACTTGACGCGGAGCAAGGCCGGTAACTTCGTTTAACATCGGGGTGATATAGGTAAAGACACTGAACAAGCTGGCAGCCGACAAAACACTGATCAGCATGGCAAACAGGACTTGCGGCTTACCAAGCGATTTTGCCTCGGCCAGAAGACTGCCGGTTGAGGCGGCAATTTTGCGCGGCAGGGCAAAGTAAAGCGCAATGGCGGCAAACACGCCAATGCCAACAACCGCCCAAAAAGTCGACCGCCAGCCAAGTTCCTGACCCAGTGCGGTTCCAAACGGAACACCCAGCACGTTGGCAAGGGTTAAACCCGAAAACATCAGGGCGATGGCCTGTACGCGCTTTTGCGGTGATACAAGGTTTGATGCGACGACCGCGCCAAGGCCAAAGAAGGCCCCGTGGCAAAAGGCCGTGATCACGCGCGCGGCCATCAGCAACCAGTAATCTGGCGCGATCGCACACAGCAAATTACCAACGATAAAGATGCCAATCAACAGCAACAGCGCCCGGCGCCTGTCCATGCGTGCCGTTGCAATCGCCAGAAACGGCGCACCAAATGTCACACCCAGGGCATAGCCCGTCACCAGCAACCCGGCATCTGGAATGCTGACAGCAAGATCACGTGCGACGTCGGGTAGAAGTCCCATGATGACAAATTCGGTGGTCCCGATGCCAAAAGACGCAAGCGCAAGAATCGGGAAGTTCCCGAGCAAACCCCAACGGGCAGAAGCAGCAGCCATGTCTGAATATCCAGTGAAACGTGATGGCCCGAAGTGCTCATCGCGTTTTGTGCAAGTGCGAGATAGCCATCTTGCACGGTTTCTTGAAACGATTCAATTGTCTCTAATTACGCCCAATGTGACCATCGCGAAAATCGCATGGCGCTATGCAGCATAATCAGCAGGTCGTATGGGGTGGGGTGGGGTGGTGGGAGTCGTGGGAGTGGCGGCAATGGGTTAATTGCTTAAGGGACGATTGGTCCACCAGATCATCTGCTCATTAAAAAGGCCCGAATTGACATCGGGCCTTCTGCATTTGAGATTTGAGAGTTCTCAGGATACCTCGGCAACAATCCGACGTGCGGCATCAACCGGATCATCGGCCTTGGTGATCGGGCGGCCAATCACCAGCACGTCACTGCCCATGGCAACCGCATCGGCCGGGGTGACAACGCGCTTCTGATCGTTACTTGCGGCCCACGCCGGACGAATACCCGGTGTAATCAGCTTGAAGTCAGGGCCACAGGCCGCACGTACCGAAGTGATTTCACGTGCCGAACAGACAACCCCGTCCAGCCCGGATTTTTGAGTGAGTTCGGCCAGCTTGACGACACGTTCGTCAATCGGCCCTTTGAGCCCGACATCATCAAGATCGTGCTGATCCATACTGGTCAGGATTGTCACAGCAATTACCCATGGGGCATCCACACCGGCCTTGGCCGCTGTTTCACGCGCGGCTTCGCCAGCACGTTTCATCATCTCAATCCCGCCTGCGGCATGAACATTGACAATTTTAAGCCCCATCGGCGTTACCGCCCGAATGGCACCCGCCACCGTATTGGGGATGTCATGATATTTCACATCCAAAAAGATCGGCATGCCCACTTTGGCAACAGCCTGCACACCCTGTGGTCCATGGGCGGCAAAGAATTCCTTGCCGAGCTTTGCCCCGCCAATCACGCCCGAAAGCTTTGAGGCCAGATCAATCGCATGATCAAGATCGGTTGTATCAATGGCGCAAAAGATACGGTCTTTGGGGGAAATGCTCTGGGCCATGCTGGGTGTCCTCCTGCGGGGTTTGATGCGGGCGTTGGCCCACAATCATCAAACGGGACCAGACATGACTTAGCCGATTTAGCTCAAAAGGCCAATGTCAAATAGGACAACAGGGATGCATGGGGCCATGCCATGTGGCGCGGTCAGTAATGAAAAAGGGCCCCTGATGGAGCCCTTTGACTTTAGGATCTGAGACGATCTTAGCTGTGGCCAAGCGCCTTGTGGTCCGATTTTGGGTGATCGGCCTTTGGCGTTTCATCCTCAGCCTTGACCCGTTTAAGTTCGCTGTCCATGCGACGTACGGCACGACGATGTTTGCCATGCACAAGCCATTCATACGCCAGACCAATGCCCAGCCCGATCAACAAGGCAATCATGATCGGCAAGAACAGCGGCAATTCAAGTTCAAAGGGCAGTGGCCAAAGGGACAATGTCACAGCAGCCCGGTTCGATACGGCGAAAACCGCAATCAGAACCGCAATCGGGATGGCAATAATCCAGTAGAGGACGCGCATTACTTAAGCTCCTTGTGCCGGTCGATGTGCGTCATCTGCGTTTGAGTGCGCACATTCAAGACCAGCTGCAGGTCACGTTTGACAGTCAGACCGGTAGTATGGGGCAAGAACCAGACAAAAGCCATGCCCCCAACGGCACAGGTATCCCTGTGCTATGGTTGGGCAAGCCCATGACCAAAGTCACGTTCGTCGGTCACATGGAAAAATCAGTTCAAACGTTCGCGAAGCTGTTTACCCGTTTTGAAATAGGGCACTTTTTTCTCGCCAACCGGGACCGCGTCGCCGGTGCGCGGATTGCGCCCAACGCGTGCGTCGCGATGCTTGACGGAAAAGGCACCAAAACCGCGAAGCTCGACCCGGTCTCCGCGGGCAAGTGCGTCGGTGATTTCATCAAAGATCGTCGCAACAATCCGTTCGACATCTCGCTGATACAGATGCGGGTTCATTTCAGCAAGGCGGGCAATCAGTTCTGATTTCGTCATTTCCAGGCCCCATCCTGTTCGTTCTAACAGTCTCACTCAACCACGGATTAGATCATCCTATCAGGAAACTCTTATTGAGGTTGCCAGACCGTCAGCAAACCGTCAAGTTTAAGCCCCTCAGATGACAGCACTTTTCCGAGACTTCCCTCAAGAACCGTGGTCATCAGATCGTCTTCCGGGTACTCAATTTCAAGCGGCACAATCTCCGCTTCGGTCGTGACACCAGCTTTATCTTCAAGCCAGCGCACAGCTTCACGACGGCCACCGATTTCATCAATCAGTCCATTGGCAAGCGCTTGTTGTCCGGTATAGACACGCCCGTCAGCCAAGGTCTTTACGGTATCCATCGGCAGATCACGTCGTTCGGCCACCATCCCGACAAACACGTCAAACATGTCGGAAATCAGGCTCTGCATCGCCGTTCGTGCGGCATCGTCTGTTGGCTCAAACGGATTGGGCACGGCTTTGAGCGGACCACTTTTGACCGTCAGTGGCTCCACACCAAGCTTTTCCAGCGTTCCTGTAAAATTCATCGATTGGAAAATCACCCCAATCGAGCCCGTTACTGTTCCGCGACGTGCAACAATATGATCTGCAGCAATCGCTGTCATATAGCCACCTGATGCGGCAACGGTTCCCATCTCGGCAACGATGGGACGGGTTTCACCGATACGGCGCAGCGCCTCAAAAAGTGTTTCGCCCCCAACCATCGTTCCGCCGGGGCTGTTGATATGGACAATCACCCCGACAACGTCCGAGTCTTCTTCAACAGCGGCCAGCGCATCCAGAAGATACGGGTCTTCGGTAATCACACCTTCGATCGTGACCTCGACAATCCGGGGTCCAAGCGTGCCAAACACGCCCTTGTTCAGACCGGTTCCGGCCAGACCAATCAGGATTACGGCCAGCACCGCAATCGCGGCAACAACGCGCCAGCGAAACACCGATTTTTTCAGTCGACGTCGATCAAGAAGGATATCGGCATCGAGTGCCATGGACGGAGCCCCAGTTCTAATTGTTCAATCAATTACTTACGGGGAGTGCCCCGCAAAACCTGTCTTTTCAAATGGTTTTTCTCAGCACAGAAGGCAAGAACAAAAAGCGTTTAAAATCAAAAATTTCGCGAAATTATACCTTTGCCTGCCCATTCCCCCGAAATGAACGGCAAAATTGAAGACCCTATACAGTTTTCAGTGGCGTTTTCCCATGCATGCCAGTGCGTTTGCCAGCAGACAGAAACAGTGATGACGGGTTGAACCCGCAGGATGAGGGAGGGAGAGAATCTGGCTGAGTGCTTAAAGCACAGAATTGCGCGAAAGCCGGTAGGTCAAATACTGGAAATCAGGGACCGGGAAAAAGTACCAAAAGCACAAAAGAAAACGGGCCGCGCAATGCGCGACCCGTCCTTTCGACCCACACAATGTGCAGACCGTATTTCGTCGGAAGCTGGCTTATTCGCCGGTTTCCTGTTTCTTGCGCAGAGCTTCGCCGAGAATATCGCCGAGCGATGCACCGCTGTCTGCCGAACCGTAATCCGCCATTGCTTTCTTCTCGTCAGCAACTTCGAGTGCTTTGACAGAGAGGCTGACTTTGCGGGTTTTGGCATCGATCGCGGTAACACGTGCGTCGATTTTTTCACCAACTGCAAAGCGTTCCGGACGCTGTTCTGAACGCTCACGCGCCAGTTCAACTTTACGGATGAAGCCTTTCAGCTCGGTGTCGCCAACAGACACCTCGATGCCACCGTCGTTAACTTCGGTGATTTCACAAGTGACAGCTTCGCCACGTTTGATGCCGGTGACAGCTTCTTTGAACGGATCGCCCGAAAGCTGTTTGATGCCGAGCGAGATACGCTCTTTCTCAACGTCAACGTCAAGAACCTTGGCTTTGACGACGTCACCTTTTTTGTATTCTTTGATGACTTCTTCACCAGCGCGGTCCCATGACAGGTCCGAGAGGTGAGCCATACCGTCGATGCCGCCGAGCAGGCCAATGAACAGACCGAATTCGGTGATGTTCTTGACTTCGCCTTCGATCTCAGACTCGACCGGATGGGCTGCAACGAAGGCATCCCAAGGATTCGAGGTGCACTGCTTGAGACCAAGCGAGATACGACGTTTCTGTGCATCAACGTCGAGCACCATGACTTCGACTTCCTGCGAGGTCGAAACAATTTTGCCCGGGTGGATGTTTTTCTTGGTCCAGGACATTTCGGAAACGTGGACCAGACCTTCGACACCAGCTTCGAGTTCGACGAATGCGCCGTAATCGGTGATGTTGGTAACGCGGCCTTCGAATTTCGAACCGACCGGGTATTTGGCTTCGACACCTTCCCACGGATCAGCTTCAAGCTGCTTCATGCCAAGCGAGATACGCTGGGTTTCGCTGTTGAAGCGGATAACCTGGACTTTAACAGTCTGGCCGATCTGAAGGGCTTCTGACGGATGGTTGATACGTTTCCAAGCAATGTCGGTAACGTGCAGCAGGCCATCAACGCCACCAAGATCGACGAATGCGCCGTAATCGGTGATGTTTTTGACAACGCCGTCAAGAACCTGACCTTCCTGGAGGTTCTGGATCAACTCAGCACGCTGTTCAGCACGGGTCTCTTCGAGAACTGCACGACGCGATACCACGATGTTCCCGCGCGAACGATCCATTTTCAGGATCTGGAACGGCTGCGGGTTGTTCATCAGCGGGGTAACGTCACGTACCGGACGGATGTCAACCTGGCTGCCCGGCAAGAATGCCACGGCGCCCGACAGGTCAACGGTAAAGCCGCCTTTAACGCGACCAAAGATGGTGCCGTCAACGCGTTTACCTTCGGCGAACTGTTTTTCAAGCTCGACCCAGGATTCTTCGCGACGCGCTTTTTCACGCGACAGAACGATCAGGCCATCTTTGTTTTCGTAACGGTCAACATAGACATCGACGGTATCGCCAATGTTTACTTCGCCGGTACCAAATTCTTTAAGCGGAACGCGACCTTCGGATTTGAGGCCAACGTCAACGATTGCGTCATCGTCAGTTTTCTTGACGACCGAACCGGTCATCACGCGACCGACAAAACCTTCGTCTTCAGAACCAAGGGTTTCGGCCAACAGGGCGGCAAAATCTTCGCCAGTTGAGAATTGTGCTTCTTCAGCGGTGGTCATAAACCAGACTTCCTTTCGAGTATCGTCACTATATTCTGGCCAACCGGTTGTATCCGGTGGTCTTTGCCGCAACATCGCGGCGATCGTGTCAGTCAACGTCCAAACCCGGACAGATATAAAAGGCGAACCTTCCATACGCGAAAAGGTGAACGCACAAGTCGTTCACCTTAGGGACAGGTCATATGACCGGCACCTCGGGATCGTTCATCGCCTGACGGTTAAAACGCCCTTTGATCAGTCATCCGCACTCATATGAGTATGGATATGTGCCATAACGGCGTCATACACTGCGTTGGCATTCAGACGGTCCGTATCAATGTGGATTGCGTCTTCTGCCATCTTGAGCGGTGCGACATCGCGGGCACTGTCTCGGGCATCCCGTTCTTCAAGCTCTTTAAGAACGCGCTCGTATATAGCAGCGGGATTTTTTTCCTGCAACTGTTTGAACCGACGGTTTGCACGTTCTTCGACCGAAGCGGTCAGATAAAACTTGATTGGGGCCTCGGGACAAACAACCGTTCCAATATCGCGACCATCCAGAACCGCCCCGCGTTTGCCGTCCGGCGGGGTGGTGGCAAGACGGCGCTGAAAATCAAGAAGCGCCGCGCGAACCATTGGAATTGCTGCAACTTTTGAGGCAGCAGTCCCGACCTTTTCGCTGCGCAACGCATCGCCGGACAAATCATCCGCATTGAGGTTTTCGGCCACTTTAACCGCAATAGCCTCATCCGCAGGGTCGGCTTTTTGGGCCAAAACTTTTGCGCCGGTTGCGCGATATAAAAGTCCGGTATCAAGGTAAGCATAGTTCATTGCGTCCGCGACTCGACGCGCCAAAGTCCCCTTACCGGATGCTGCCGGCCCATCAATGGCGATGATCATTTGCTTCGCTCCCTGTGTGTACCTGATTATATAGTTGCTCTCTATATTGGGTCAGATTGATCAGGAATGCAGCGCAAATTTTGCGCCCATGTCACCCATCAGCTTTTCAAAGCTTGGGAAGCTTGTGGCAATCGGGTTGGCATCATCCACCGCAACCGGTTTTTCCGCCCCAAGACCAAGCACCAGAAACGACATTGCGATCCGGTGATCAAGATGGGTTTCAACCATACCACCGCCCGGAACTGCCCCCCCCGTCACAATCAAATCATCGCCTTCGATCCGGTGAATAACGCCGTTGGCCTCAAGCCCCGCCGCAACAGCGGCCAGACGATCCGATTCTTTCACGCGCAGTTCTTCAAGATCGCACATGCGGGTTTCACCCTCCGCATAGGCCGCGGCAACGGCAAGAACCGGATATTCATCAATCATCGACGGTGCACGATCTGCCGGAACAACAATCCCCTGCAGACGATTTTTACCGGTCACGACAAGATCACCGATGGTTTCACCGGCTTCTTCGCGTTCGTTGGTGATCGTGATGTCACCGCCCATTTCAATCAGGGTGGTAATCAAACCGGTGCGCAGCGGGTTCAAGCATACATCGCGAATGGTCACGTTTGAGTCCCGATGGATCAGGGCCGCGACCAGCGGGAATGCTGCTGAACTCGGATCAGTCGGAACAACAATATCGGCAGCCTTCATTTCAGCAGGCCCCGTCAGGCTCACCGTACGCCCACCGTCATCATTGACCTTCACATCCACATCGACCCCAAAATGACGCAACATGCGTTCGGTATGATCACGTGATGGTTTGGGCTCAATCACGGTGGTTGTGCCGGTGGTATTGAGCCCTGCCAGCATCACGGCCGATTTCACCTGGGCGGATGCCATTGGCAATGTGTAGGTGATCGGCTTTGCCTCATCAGTCCCAATGACGGCCATTGGCGGACGACCACGATCACGGGTAATGAATTTCGCACCAAATTCGGCCAGCGGATCGGCCACACGGCCCATCGGGCGTTTGCACAGCGAGGCGTCGCCGGTGAAAAAGGTCGTGATCGGATGGGTCGCAACAATGCCCGCCATCAGACGAATGCCAGTCCCGGCATTGCCCATGTCAATCACACTACCGGGTTCGCGAAGTGCACCAACACCGACCCCGGTCACATGCCATGTGCCATCATCATCGCGGGTGACGGTCGCACCCAGTTTGCGCATGGCGTCCGCCGTTGCCAGAACGTCTTCACCTTCGAGCAGCCCGGTGACCTTGGTCGTGCCAATCGCAAGACCGCCAAACATCAAGGACCGGTGGGAAATCGATTTGTCACCCGGAACCCGGATATCGCCTGAAATCGGACCTGCTTTGGCCGATGAAAGCGGGCGTTTGGTCTGCGAAGAACTCATGGAGCCATACCTGTCAGTAACGATTTGATCATCATTTGTGGGCCAACTTGAAAAAGCATCGCGCTGCAGCCTTGGTTTTAGCGCTCACGAGCCATTCAATCACCGGGGCAAAGCTCTAGCACAGGCAATTGTAACGCACCAGTATCGAACCCAAATTTTGACAGGTGAATTACACCATTTATGAAGCAGAATTCCATCATCGTCACAGTGAATAGGAAATAGCGTAATTTCCTTTTGACAAGGCGGCAACAAGATGGCAATTGGGCTTCTTAGACATGATGATACGCGCAGCTTCGCAGCACCTTGCGCTTAACAGCCATACTCTTCGAAGATCACGGTAATTAAGAGGATTTGCCGTAATGTCAGCACGCGGTAAGAAACGTCACTGCCTCGCCTGCGGTACCAAATATTACGATTTGAATCGTACCCCGGTCATCTGCCCCAAATGTGCTACGCCAGATGGCGTGACAAAGGTCAAGAAAGCCGCGGTTGCCAAACCGGCACCTGAAGAAGACGAAGATGTCGATGACGTCAACGATCTTGATGACAATGATGATGTGGATGTCGACGACGACATTCTCGAAGATGCATCTGATCTTGGTGAAGATGACGATGATCTCGGAGAAGTCTACGAGCACGTCGAATCAAACGATGATGATCGCTAAGATTTTTTGAAAATAGGTCTTGCCAATATATGGTGAACCTTCTAAATATGCGCCGCGCCGCAGCCCAAACCTTGGTTTTGTTGCGACGCGGACAAAGTGGGGCCGTAGCTCAGTTGGGAGAGCGCTACAATGGCATTGTAGAGGTCGTCAGTTCGATCCTGATCGGCTCCACCATTCAAAACCCGTTGCCTTTGGCGACGGGTTTTGTCGTTTCGGGGCTTATTTGACTGGCATCTGTTTCCCCCACCCCATGGAAGAAATGCGGATGATGCACTAGCATGCAACATCGACCCATCGGCGAGGACAGTCGCCCCATCACGATAATCAAACAGGGAGAACACGATGAGCATGGTTTGGACCGTTTATTTGTCAGGCGAAATCCATAGCGACTGGCGCGAACGTATCGAGACGGGTGTTAAGGCATTGGACCTTCCGGTGGAACTGGTCGCCCCGATCACGGTGCATGAAGATTCAGATGATTGCGGGGTCGCCATTTTTGGCCCTGAGGACAACAAGTTCTGGCATGACCGTAAAGGCGCGCAGCTCAACGCCATGCGCACCAAGAGCTTACTGGCCGGTGCTGACATCGCGATCATCCGCTTTGGCGAGAAATACAAGCAATGGAATGCCGCCTTTGATGCCGGCCAGGCGGCGGCCCTGGGCATCCCGTATATTACGCTGCATCCGACCGAGCATGATCACGCCCTTAAAGAAGTTGACGCTGCTGCCAACGGTGTTGCGCGCGAGCCTGAGCAAGTGGTTGATGCACTGGCCTATATCATTCGTGGTGACATGCCAAAGTCATAGGATCAGACTGCGGATCTTTTTCTATGACTTTGTTTCGGCGAATGCCCGAATGCGCCGCGTGGCTTCGCGAAGGTCCTCATCAGGTACGGTAAGGGCCACGCGGATCAGGTTTTTGGCGTTTTCACCAAAAGACGTGCCGGGCATGACGGCGACTTTCTGCTCATCCAGCAGGCCCCATGCGAATGCTTCACCGTCAAGCCCGGTCGCACCGATGTCAATCATGGCAAACATGCCCCCCGATACCTTGCCAGGTTTGAGGTGCGGGCAACCGGCAAGCTCGGTTTCGATCAGATCGGCGCGGGCCGCATAACTTTTGCGCATCCGTGCGGCAGTATCGAAATTCCCGCGCAGCGCCACCTCGGTCATATCGGCGATAAACGGCTGATTGCCAAACAGGATGGTTTCAGAAATCGGCAAAACCTTGGTGCACAGCTCCGACGGTCCAACCGCCCAGCCACTTCTGAACCCGGTGGCGGCAAAGGTTTTCGAGATCGAGGACACGACAATTGTGCGACCCCGCAATGCGTCGATTTCAAGCGGGGAGGCAAAGGTGCCGTCAAAAATCAGGTCCTCATAAACCTCGTCACAGACAATCCAGAGATCATACTCACAGGCAATTTTACCAAGCTCAACCAGTGTCGCCGGGTCTAGCAAGGCGCCGGATGGATTGTGCGGGGTGTTGAGCAACAAAACGCGGCTGTCTTTGGTGACCGCCGCACTCAGATCATCGGGCTGCATGATGAAGCCATTTTCAATGCCCAGCGGAACGGGTTGAAGCACCCCACCCGAAGCCCGGATAATCCCGGCATAGGTCGCATAATAAGGATCGCCGACAAGAACACCCTGCCCCGCATCGACCAGTGCCGTGATCACGGTATAAAGGGCGGTCTGGGTGCCGGGAAAGCACAGGACATTGTCCGGTGCGATATCGGGCCAGCAGGGTTTGTATTTATCGACAATGGCACCGATCAACCCATCTTCGCCACGGCCATTGGAATAATGGGTGCGACCGCGCCGCATAGAGGCTTCGCATGCGTCGATCAAGGCGGGGTCAATCGGAATGTCGGGCTCGCCAATCGTTAGCTCGATGATTTTTTCGCCCGCTGCCCCGCGGTCACGTGCAGCATTGTGTATAGCCCATTTCGCCCCGCCAAGTTCGGCGAGACGGTCGGTAATTGCGGCATATCTCATGAGACTTCACTTTGTGGTTGCTGGGACGGTTGAGCATTGGCAAGCACGCCGGACGGAATTCCCAAAAGGCGTTCACTGGCCTCGATCACCAAGTCGGGCAGAATATCCTGACCATACAGGCCGGAATTCAGGGCTCCTTCCATCCACAGACCATCAATCAAACCATTCAGTGCAATCGCATGGCGCTTGCAGGCGGCAATACTGTGGGGGCGTTGATGGTTGATGAGAACAGGCTCGATCAAGGTTTCAAGGACATTAAGGAACTCACGATATCCGTCACGATGAATTTCCGCGAAGTCTGCGTCATGACGGACGCGCCCGATAAACGTAGCCCAAAGCGATACTTTTTCCTCGGACATATTGGGTGCTGTCATATTTGCGCGCAGAAACCGCGCCAACTGTGTTTCAGGGGCCGCCACCGTGTGTTTTGCACTTTCGCTGGCCTGCGCAGTAAGTTGGCCGACGAGATAGGCATAAGCATTTCGGATCATATCGTCTTTATTACCGAAATAATGGCGCACCAAGCCCACCGTCACCCCGGCTTCTTCGGTAATCCGGCGCACCGTCGCACCATGCAGCCCATGGCGGGCAACACATGTCAGTGTCGCCTCCATCAAAGAACGGCGGCGGTCATCAAGGGAAAGACGCTGGAAAGTTTTTCTGCTCATCACCTGTTTCCGAATGGCGTGTGGATCGCGTGTCGATCTGTCATTTATTATACAATCGATTAATTACAAAAGATAATCAAGGCTGGCGCAATTCTAATATCCCTGCGCCGGATTGACCGACAGACTAAGCGGCGCGCCCGACAACAGCTCCCGGGCAGAGAGCAAGACCTGCTCAGAGACAACATGAGGCATTGTGTCACTTGCGATATGCGGGGTAATGCGCAACCGCTGATCTTGCCAGAATGGATGGTCGGCTGGCAGGGGTTCGGTGCGAAATACGTCCAAAGTTGCGCCGCTCAGTTGTCCGTTTTCAAGGGCGGCGATAAAATCTGCCTCCGCAAGATGTTCGCCCCGACCGATCTGCACAAGCCAGGCTCCCTTGGCCAGCCTGCTAAATAAATTGGCGTTCAGGACGTTTTCGGTATGGGTCGTCAGGGGCAAGGTATTGATCACCACATTCACGCCCACGACTGATTCGGCAACGGAATTATCCCCGGTGAAATAGGTAACGCCCGCAACCGGGGCCTCTGGCGGACGGCGACAGGCGACGGATACCGCAAATCCCACCGCCACCAGGGCACGCACAATGGCCGCCCCCATCGACCCATTGCCCAACACGACAACTTTAAGGTCGGCAGGGGCGCGGATTGGCAAAGGATCCCAGTTTGCCGCCACCTGATTGCGCGCCATTTGGGAAAACTCACGTTCAAAATGGACAACTTCATGCACCGCATAACCTGCCATCAAGTGGGCCTGATGCGGATCGCGGACCCTGCAAACTGCAACGTCTTTGTTAAGACCAGAATGATTAAGCAACGCATCAACACCCGCGCCCACAGACATCGCCATTTCCAGATTGGGATATGGCGCAAAGGCATCTGGCCCGGGCAGCCAGCATGCTGCAAAACGAATGTCTTCGGGGCGGGTGACCTCGTCAGGGTTCAGCAGACAAACGTCGGGGGCCGCACCCCCGAAATCGAGCGAATAATACGTTTTTAGATCCATCGTTTCGCTCAAAAGAACACCATAAATCCGCTCGGCGGTCGTCATAAAGAAAAGTCCCCAAAGAAAGTTTGCGCAAATGCTCCAACCTCAGTTAAACAAGTGTATATCAAAGAGTAAAGCCGTTTGATCAAATCAGGTGAGGACAACATGCAGAGCGCCAATCAGAAAAAAGCCGGAGCAAAAGCCCCGATGAGCGACGCTGAAAAGCAGACCCGCATTGAACTTGCCGCCTGTTACCGGCTCGCCGCCCATTACAAGATGACCGACACCATCTACACCCATATCTCGGCGCGCGTACCGGATGAGCCGGGGCATTTCCTGATCAATCCTTACGGTTTTATGTGGGAGGAAATTACCGCCTCATCGCTGGTTAAAATCGATGTCGATGGCAATAAAATCGACGCCTCGCCACACCGGGTAAACCCGGCAGGATTCACGATCCATAGTGCGGTTCATATGGGTCGCCACAGTGCGGCATGGGTGATGCATACACATACGCGTTCAGGATTCGCAGTGTCATGCCTTGAAGAAGGACTGCTGCCGCTGAGCCAAATCGCGCTGCAGTATTACAGCCAGGTCGGCTATCACGATTATGAAGGCATCGCACTTGACCTTGACGAGCGCGGCCGGATCGTTGACGCACTTGGCAACAACGTCGCTCTGATCCTTAGAAACCATGGCCTTCTGACGGTTGGCGAGACCGCCGGACAGATGTTTTCCAACATGTTTTACCTCAACCGGGCGTGCGAGATTCAGGAATCGACCCTGTCCATGGGCCGCCCCCTTAAAAAAATCGATGACGCGATCATAAAGCGGGTATCCGAACAGTTTGGCCAGATGGCCTATGACGATGGTGACCTGCTTCTTGAATGGGACGCACAGATGCGCCTTGCCGATCGACTTGATCCGGGCTTTCGGGACTAGGGCCTGAAACCCGCTGGTAATTTTTTTGCACCCAACTCCGCAGGAAAGATAGGTGCAACGCAACATAGCGCGCTCGTTATTTTGTGCGCCGCAGAGCATGACGTGACCATGGGTCATGAATGATTAAAATTTAATCGAATTATTATGCTGCATAAATTGTAATCAAATACATCCTTGACACCCACCCAGCACCTCCATACCATTGATCTCAACATCGGTCAGGCCGATCACATATCGGCATGTTTTGGGGCCGGTTTGGAACATCTGAAAAACGCAGATTCCAAATCTATCGCATTTGAATACAGCACCTTGTACCGACGCACGGCAGGTGTAATGCGCAAGAGCTTAAAAACCAAAACGGGTTAATTGACAAAATTGGCCCTTATGACCTCCCGGTGGGCAAAGCAGTGGTATGATAGGGTTCCTGTCACACGAGATATCCACTGCCGACGTTACCATTTGACCGGGGTTTGCACATTGGTCGAACGTGTTCCTGTTTGCGTGGCTCCGCCGGAGCGAAGGAACATTAACCGCACCAACACGACACCACCGTCTTTGGGCGGTTCGCCGACGTTCCTACTCGCCAGAAGACAAGGAGAACATGGCATGCAAGACTCAAACACAATCGATTGCAACGGTTTGTCCCCAGCCCCGACTGTCCTGCGAATCATGCAGGCGCTAATTGGACGGAAAGACAGCAATGTGCCACTGAATGTTCTGGTTGGCTCGGATTGCGATTGTGCACGCCTGTCTGTTTCGCTTGGCGATCTGGCTGACGATGTCCAACTGGCAAGCAATCTTCGCCAGTTTGCGACCATCAATTAAAGACAATTTCAAGCCTCGCCTGCGCCGGGCATAGACCCCGGCCAAACTTCCTTTTTAGACGCCCTAAAGGTGTCACATCGCGGCTATTTGGCCGCGACGAAAACAAGGCTCTTGCGTATCGGCACAGGACTGTCGGCCATCGCTGACAGCCGCAAGGGTCCCCTACGCCTTTATGCCTGCCCGATGTGGTGGTTTCGCCCATGACGATCACTTTCCCGCCTCAACCCACGACCGGTTGATGCGCACACAACAGGAAGCATTATGTTTGAAGACCCGGCCAACGACACCGCCGAACGTCATCGAAAGCAAGGCACAGAACCCGAGGCACCAGATTTCGCCTTCGATCCAGATGATCCGTGGACACAGACTTTTCAGGCAGGGCTTGAACGGGCCGAGCTTAAGGGAAAAACCGTCTATGAGGTCGGTGTTGGCACGGGTGTGAACCTCGCATTTATTTTGCGCACCTGTGGCGCAGCACGTGCGTATGGCAGTGATCTTGACCCGCGTCTTGTCATGCTGGCCGAACGTAATCTTCGCAGCTTATCGCCGCAACACGCCGAACATTTTGAGCCCGTCCACGGCAGCGTCAGCCTTATCGACACGGACGACGCACGTAGCAAAATCACCAAGACCGATGTTGTGATTGCCTGCATCCCGCAAGTCGGTGAACCAAATGACCTGCGCCTGACAGCCTTCCGAAAGGCACAGTCTGTCGAACTTCCGGACGGCGCGGAGACACAAGCCGAAGATCATATCGCGCATTATTACCCGTGGACCGCTTTTGACGAATATCCCTACAACTCTGTTGGGCTGGGGTTGAACGAAGCACTGTTGCGCCGCATTCGTCAGCATGCACCCAAGGCACAGGTCGTGATGAATTTCGGGTGCCGCATCGGATCAGACATCATTTTTGAATGCTTTGAGGCCAATGGATATCGTCCTGAAAAGCTTGCGTCAAAAATCGTGCACCAACATGTCGGCACAGATATTTCGTTCTTTGTAGCCCTCGAAAAGGCCCTATGCGGAACTGACCTTGAAAAGCAGCTTGTCTGCAAATTCTATGCTGACCCGGATGGCACACACCCGCTTTCAGCCACAGACGCGCAGCGCCTGATCGAAAAAGACCCGCATGTCGATCTCTATCACGAAGTCAGCGTCATTCGCGGAATCCCCATCGAGAACTAGCCGCCAGCCATAGTCAAAACCCGCAACCAAAGGCTGCGGGTTAAGGTGTTTCGGTTTACGTTTCGAAGGGCCGGATCAATGAACCGTTTGCGCGACCGGCAAGTCTTGTTCGCGCAATTGCGCAACATCGCCCGCCAAAAGGTCCAGCCCGTCGATTGCGCGGACCACCATGATGCGACCTTCAACCGGATTTCCCTTTTCCTGACGCAAGGTTCCATAGGCATCAGACAGAACAGCAAAGCCGCATTCACTCAGCCATTCATCCATGGCCCGTTCGTGATGGCGGAACCGCTGACCGGGCCCAAGGTCATAGGGGAAGACATCCCCGTGCTCGAGGCTAAAGACCATAAGCCCGCCCGGTTTCATGCGCGCATGTGCCGCGCGTAACGCAGGCGCAAGATCGCCAAGGTAGTTCAGCACATCGGCCGCTACCACCAAACCATAACCCGTCTCAAGCGCGTCGGGCATTGCGGTGATATCCCCGGCAATCAGGGTCCGATACAGGCCCTTGGCCTGTGCGCGGTTGATCATGCGGGGTGACAGGTCAATGCCATCAATCATGTCGACCGCACCGCCAAAGACTTCTGCGACAAGCCCGGTACCACAGCCAAGATCAAGAACCTCAATCGGGCCTGCCATCGCATCGAGTTGCTCGCGAACTGCTTCAAACAACAGTTCCGGACCCCGATAGGACAAGCGATCGCGCAGGCTGATTTCAAAGCGCGGCGCATAATCATCAAACAATGCGCGCACGTAGTCAGGCGGCAAACGGTCCCGCATGGCAGCCGCCCCCAAAAGGGTCAGGCGCACTTCACCACCCATACGGTCAATCGGATCAAGGATAAGATACTGACGGTACGCCTCAATCGCGTTTTCGGCCTCACCCGCGCGCTCATAGATGTCGCCAAGGGTAAAGTGGGCTTCGTCCCACCTTGCATCAGCCGAAATTGCCGCTTGTGCCACTTCGGCAGCAGCAGCGTAATCGCCCTGCGCAACCAAGGCCAGGGCAACATCAAGTCGCCGACTGGCCAACAGACGATCTGTGCTCATCTCTATTTTGAAATCCGAAAAGACCGCAGCACAATGCACGCGGCGCCTCAACCGTATGTCGCTATATCTGCCAATTTCCGGGCTTTGGCAAGATGGTAATGAATCATCGGCAAAGGCGGATAATACACACAGTATTTTAGCGCCCTTTGGTACCTCGGAATTCTTACTTTTTGGTCTCAATGCTTCCTCTTAAAATTGACAAATTAATTATTGCGCATATTTTAATATAAATAAATTTCACAACGGATATCGAGATGGAAAATTTCACACCCGTTTCTGCGTTGATTGGCGGTGGACTGATTGGCTTGGCGTCAGGCATGTATCTTTTGCTCAATGGCCGCATCGCCGGGATCAGCGGCATCGTTGGTGGCTTGCTTGGACGTGGCGGCAATGACACCGGTTCGGCAACCTTCGAACGGCTTGCCTTTGTGATTGGATTGATTGCCGGTCCATTGCTTTTACTGATCGCCTCCCCGATCAAGGCCACCAGCCTGGTTACAAACCCGATGCCAATCATTGTGATTGGCGGTCTTTTGGTTGGCTTTGGCACCACACTTGGCAGCGGCTGCACCAGCGGCCATGGCATTTGCGGTCTGTCGCGGTTTTCAACGCGTTCGCTTGTTGCCACTGTGTCGTTCATGGGGGCCGGTTTTGTAACCGTGCTTGTCACCCGCCATCTGATCGGGGGCCTGTGATGCGTATTTTTGTTTCCCTGTTATGCGGTGCGATATTTGGTGCGGGGCTTTATATTTCCGGCATGATTGACCCGCAAAAGGTTCTTGGATTCCTTGATATCTGGGCAATCGCCGATGGCGGCTGGGACCCGAGCCTTGCCTTTGTTATGGGTGGCGGATTGATCGTTGCCATACCGTTTTTCCAGTTTGCCAAGAACCGAGACGAAGCACTGTGTGGTGGCAAAATGGGGCTTCCAACCAACCGCAGAATTGATCGAAAGCTTATCGTTGGGGGCCTGCTGTTTGGCACTGGATGGGGGCTTGTCGGCTATTGCCCGGGGCCTGCGATAAGCGCGCTGGCGTTTGGTCAAACCGATACCATCATTTTCGTCGCTGCGATGCTGGTCGGGATGGTCGTCTGCCGTGTTAGCCGCCTGAACTAAACGGCACGTACAGACCCAAGTGACGACAGACCGTGCAACCGCCCGCACCCAAAGCCGGGCAGTTTCGCACTTCTGGTTAAAATTTGTCTGAAATCTCGCAGGATCGGACTTGTCTTTGGCGCTAAAATCTCATACCTGCTGATAAGCGCCACACCAAAGTGCAAGAAGGTTCTGCATGAAAATTGGTATCCTTGAAACCGGTCTTGCCCCGGAAGAACTTCGCGAAGAATTCACAAGCTATCCAAGCATGTTCGAAACGCTTCTTGGTGCGGTTGACCCCAGCCTTACTTTTGAAACTTGGTCCGTCTTGCAAGACCAGTTTCCAACATCAATCAACGATGCGGATGGCTGGATCATTACCGGGTCCAAACATGGCGTTTATGAAAACGCACCCTGGATGATCGAACTGCAACAGTTCTTGCGTGACGCAGTATCGGCCAAATTGCCGGTTTTTGGTGTTTGCTTTGGCCATCAGATTCTCGCCACAGCCCTTGGCGGAAAAGTCGTCAAATCCGACAAGGGCTGGGGTGTTGGCGTTCATGAATATGCTGTGACAACAGGCGAAAATGACTGGCTGGCCGACAGTGCGCCCACCATGCGCATTAATGCGTTTCATCAAGATCAGGTCGTCGAGCTGCCCGAAGGTGCGACCGTCTGGGCACAGTCAGATTTCTGCCCTTACGCCGGCTTGCAGTATGGCGAAAATGCCGCATCGATCCAGCCGCATCCGGAATTCATGCGCCCTTATGAGCAGGCGCTTCTCGAAATGCGGTCCGACCTGCTGCCAGATGATGTGCATAAGACGGCAATGGACTCGCTTGAAACACCGATCAGCAGTACCGATTTTGCCAAATCAATTGTCAAATTCATGACCCGCAAGCGCGTGCAAAACGCCGCCTGATTGCCGTCGAGATATTGATCCTGAGTCTAAAAGCCATCAGCATCCGTTGGTGGCTTTTTTCATGGCCGTTTTCGCGCAACGCTTTATCAACCAAAAGTATTGTACGCTTTTGGACAATTCATGGTTTGATGCACACTCATCCGCAAACATTGACCATCCAAGACCCTTTGCGCACGGCAACACACAACAGACACGAGCACCCGACAAGATGATCCAGAACCTGCGTCTGTATTCAGGACTGACAATGTTTGCCTATGTCCTGACCCATCTGCTTAATCATGCAGCGGGGATCATATCGCCGGAATTTATGGAAACGGCGTCTGATTTCAGCACAGGACTCTGGAAGTTCCCACCGCTTGAGATTTTGCTTCTGGTGTCGCTTGTCACCCATTTCATATTGGCCACGGGCCGACTGACCGGGCGCCGGTCGCTGCGCCTGCGCAAATCGGAATGGGCGCAGATGATCTTGGGGCTTTGCATCCCGTTTCTTCTGTTTCGCCATATCATCGCAACCCGCGTCATTGATCTGGGATTTGACGTTGAATCACCCTATGAGCGGGTATTGCTTGATCTGGCCGTATTTCTGCCCAGTCAGGGGATCCTGCAAGCCATCACCGTCATTGTCGTCTGGACCCATGGCTGTATCGGCATTCATTTCTGGCTCCGAGTTAAACCGTTCTATCCCAAATGGCGCAACGTTTTGGGCACGCTTGCCATTCTGATCCCGGCCCTGTCACTTGCCGGATATGGTGCCGCCGCAGCCGAGATCATGCGCCGGGTCGAAGAAGGTGGGCGAAAGTATGTTTTCGGTGTGCTTGAAGCCGCCAATGTCAACGATGCGGCTATTGCCTTTTACGAAAAGGCATTGATCCCCTGTATCATCCTGACCATCGCATTGGCCGTCGCCCCCTTTGTCGTGCGCCAAGTACGCCAGACCATTGACCGGGTCAAACGCGGGCCGATCCTGAACCTGCCCAACGGCCGCACCGTCCGTGTACCGCCCGGTGCCACAGCCCTTGAAGCATTGCGCGATGCCGGCGTTCCAATGGCATCAGTCTGCGGCGGGCATGGTCGTTGTACGACGTGCCGCCTGCATTGCGGGTCGGGCCTTGATCAGCTTGCCGAACCCGGCCAGATCGAAGCCGCCGCCCTTAAAAGCATTCAGGCACCCCACGGCATGCGCCTCGCCTGTCAAATCAGACCGCAGAACGATCTGGCAGTTGTACCCTTGATGGCGCCAAACGCATCTGCCCGCGATGGCCGCCGCCCCGGCGGGCTGTCGGGCAGCGAGCGCCAAGTGGTCTCGATGTTTATTGACCTGCGCGATTCGACCCGTCTGGGTGAGATGAAAATGCCCTATGACGTATTGTTCATCCTCAATCAGTTTTTTGCCGAAATGACCGAGGCACTGCGCAGCACAGGCGGCTATTACGCGCAATTTACCGGCGACGGATTGATGGCGCTTTATGGTCATGAAAGCGATGATACCGAACGCATGATCCTCAATGCCTTTGAAGGGGCGGCCGAAATGTTGCGCCGGATCGAGGGGCTTAATGACCATCTGAAATCAGAACTTCCCCATGCCTTGCGGATCGGGATTGGCATTCATATGGGCAAGGCAATTGTGGGTGAAATGGGCCCACCGGGCCGCGAAAACATCAGTGCGATTGGCGACACCATCAATACCGCGGCACGGCTTGAAGCACAGACAAAGGGACATGGCGTTCCATTGGTGATTTCAAAGACCCTGTTTGATCATGGACCGATCCCCTTGCCCGAGAATGCCGTACTTCATGAAGTCGCACTGCGCGGTAAGGATCAGTCTGTTGCCTATTATGCCCTTGATGCCATGCCAGACTTAACCGGGGCAATGACGCGACAGGGCCAGAAGCCCGCACTGGCAACCTGACAAACCGGCATATCGGGTTTCGCAATGCAGCGTTTCCAAGCCAATTGATACAGGCAACACTTGACTATTTCGGTGAAAACCACATTTATTCGAATATAAAGTACCGTTCGGTGCCGATAGGATCGGGTCGAACAAACAGGCGCCCAAAAACGCATTCTGCGTGGGGTCTGACCACTACTCACACTCGCTCTGACGGAGGAGGTGCTGCAAATGTCACGAATTTCCATGTTCAACAGCCCGCTATTGCTGGGTTTTGATCAGATTGAACGCGTTCTCGATCAGGTTTCGAAAACCAAGGCAGAAGGCTATCCGCCCTACAACATCGAACAGATCAGCGAAAACAAGCTGCGCATTACCGTTGCAGTTGCCGGATTCGCCGAAGACGATCTGTCTGTAACCACAGAAGACAACCAGCTCATTATTCGTGGCAAGCACACCGAAGAGGACAATGAGCGTATCTATATCCACCGCGGTATCGCGTCACGACAGTTTCAGCGTTCCTTTGTGCTGGCAGAAGGTATAGAAGTCGTTGGTGCTCATTTGGATAATGGATTGCTTCATGTTGATTTGAACCGGCCTATTCCTGAACCTGTCGTGCGTGAGATCGCCATTGGGTCAAACAAGAAGAAAGCCGTATCATCGCGTACAATCGACATGAAAGTGGATGACGAAGACAGCAAAGCCGCCAACAAAAGCAGCGATGCCTAATAAGGAGTGGTTCAAATGACAGACCGCACTGCACAGCTCAGCCCGAAAAGTACCCCACGCGGGGCGCAAGACACCGGCCTGTTGTCGAATGTTGATTTCGCAATGCTTGGTATCCATGATTTCGCCTATGTTCGCGAAGTCCCAAGCAACGAAGAAGATAGCGAAGAAATGGTCTTTGGTGTTTTCACCGCTGACGGCACGCACATTGCGTCCTTTGACAGCCATGCTGTCGCGAATGCGGCAATCCGCCAACATGATATGGAACCGCGCGCGGTTCACTGATTAAGGCGCAAATCAGGGCGCCCGCATCGGCCTTGAGTTTGAAGCAACACGAACTGTGCCGTCCTAAAATACGTTGACGGTTTTCAAGGAGCCAGCGGATATCGTCCGCTGGCTTTTTGATGCACTTGTTCTGGTGTTTGCATCGCCAGTGCGAAGTGCGGTCGCATGGTATTGTATGTCTGTATGGCCTCCTTGACCAGTTGCCTGAGATCTTCGAATGTCTTGCAGCGGTGAAACAGGAATTCCTGTTTGAGAATGCCGTTGATGCGTTCGGCCAGCGCGTTCTGATAGCAATCATATCCATCTGTCATCGACGGAGTGATCCTGTGTTTGCGCAAGACAGATTGATAGCAGCCAGAGCAGTACTGTAATCCCCGGTCAGAATGATGGATCAGGGGAT
>NZ_ATWN01000012.1 GCF_000421265.1 Thalassospira lucentensis MCCC 1A00383 = DSM 14000
ACTGCTCTGGCTGCTATCAATCTGTCTTGCGCAAACACAGGATCACTCCGTCGATGACAGATGGATATGATTGCTATCAGAACGCGCTGGCCGAACGCATCAACGGCATTCTCAAACAGGAATTCCTGTTTCACCGCTGCAAGACATTCGAAGATCTCAGGCAACTGGTCAAGGAGGCCATACAGACATACAATACCATGCGACCGCACTTCGCACTGGCGATGCAAACACCAGAACAAGTGCATCAAAAAGCCAGCGGACGATATCCGCTGGCTCCTTGAAAACCGTCAACGTATTTTAGGACGGCACAAACCAAATCATTGACCGCTTAACCATGCTGGCTGCGCACGCCTGATTTAAACAGCTTATAGGTGATTGAATCACGCAACGCGTTATAGGACGCCTCGATAATGTTGGTTGAAACACCAACGGTAGCCCAATTATTGCCCTCCGCATCGCGGCTTTCGATCATCACACGCGTTACCGCACGCGTACCATCACCGCGCGTTATAATGCGGACCTTATAGTCAATCAGCTCGATCTGTTCGACCGCGTCACGATATTCTGGCACCGTCAAAAGCACCTTACGCAGGGCTGCATCGAGGGCGTTGACCGGGCCATTCCCCTCGGCGACCGACATGAATTGATCATCGCCGACAACGACCTTTACGGTTGCTTCGGACATGGTGATGACCTGATCGTCCTGCTCATCGCCCCAGCGCCGTTCATCAATCACCCTAAATGATGTGACGCGGAAATACCGGTCAAGCTCACCCATGGCTTTGCGCGCCAGAAGTTCAAAGCTTGCCTCGGCCCCATCATAGGCATAGCCATCAAATTCACGCTGTTTGACATTTTCAACCAGCTTGCCGACCGCTTCGGATTTCGGATCGACATCCACCCCGATTTCACGGAACCGCGCCAGAATGTTTGATCGCCCTGCTTGATCCGACACCAGAATATGGCGCTGATTGCCAACCAGTTCAGGTTCGACATGCTCGTAACAGGCCGGGTTCTTTTCAACCGCGGACACATGCAACCCGCCCTTATGGGCAAAGGCACTATCCCCAACGTAGGCAGCCTGACGGGTTGGTTCGCGATTCAACCGTTCGTCAAGAATATGCGAAATCCGGCGCAACTGGGTCAGTTGATCTTTGGAAACACCAACATCAAATCCCATTTTAAGCATCAGGGTCGGAATGATCGAAATCAGGTTGGCATTGCCACACCGTTCTCCCAATCCATTCAACGTTCCCTGCACTTGACGCGCGCCGGCACGGACGGCGGCCAGTGAATTGGCCACCGCATTTTCCGTATCATTGTGGCAATGAATACCAACATGGGCACCGGGGATCTGGCTGCAAACATCGGTCACGATGTCAAAAATCTCGTCGGGCAGCGTGCCACCATTGGTGTCACACAAAACAACCCAGCGTGCCCCGGCCTCATAGGCGGCCTTGATTGCCGATAACGCATAGTCGCGGCTGGCTTTATACCCATCAAAGAAATGCTCGGCATCGAACATCACTTCGGACACTTTGGTTTTAAGGTGTGCGATGGAATCCGCGATCATCGAAAGGTTATCATCAAGTTCGATGCCCAAGGCCTCGGTCACTTGAAAATCCCAGCTTTTCCCGACCATGCAGACAATCGGTGCATTCTGCGCCAAAGACGCAAGCCCCGGATCATTCGACGCAGATCGACCGGCACGGCGCGTCATGCCAAAGGCCGTCAGCTTGGAATTTTTCAATTTCGGCGGATTGGCAAAGAATGCATCGTCCGTTGGATTGGCCCCGGGCCACCCACCTTCAATATAGTCAATCGACAATTCGTCCAGCGCCTTGGCAATTGCGGTTTTATCCGCGGTCGAAAAATCCACGCCCTGGGTTTGCTGCCCATCACGCAAGGTACTGTCATAAAGATAGACGCGCTTGTCTGACATATTCATTCCAACTGATCGTAGTCTTTCGAATCCAGAAACCGACCGGTCCCGGCGAGTCAGGCAAATTGCCGGAAAAGCGCCATCAGCGCAACAGCATTACGCAAATCCGACAATCAGAGCCGTTTTCCACTCATTTCGGTGAAAATACCCCTCTTTAGGATAGCAAACCTGTCCCCTTGGACTGTTGCGCCCCTCCTTATTCAATGCTTAACTCTACCATACATTGCAAAGTGTTTGGTTGCTGCTCCACCAATTGATGTAACCATCCACTGTCAAAGGACAAACGCCATGGCATTGAAAGCCACCACCGGCATCGACGTCATGATGCTTGCAGGGCTTACTTGGGAAAGATCAGGTAAAAACTGCTGGACGGCAACGGACCGGTTTGCCCATTACACCATTTTCCGCGACATTGACCAACGCTGGTACGGCGAATGGGAACGTGACGGGGAAAAAACCCGTGCCGACTGGTCATGCCCGATTTTGGAAACCTTTGCCGAATATATGGTTGATCACGCACGCCGTCAGCCAAACGAAAACGCCCACTAAGCAAGCCTACGCCATTGGACGCGCTTCACCTCTCCTCGCGACACCACCGTTTTTGATCATTTATGTGCGGCCCATGACGTGCGCCCGACAGGAAGATGACATTTTTTCTGTTATGTGATGGATGATCTGTTCTTGCGTTTGCTGTCACAGCGATTATGTGATGGACCATCACACGGTTTCATAACGCAAGGCAAATTCATGACTGACACCATCCCCCTGCAGATCGACATTGTTTCGGACGTGGTCTGCCCATGGTGCATTATCGGCTATAAAAACCTCGAAGAAGCCGTTGCGCGGCTGGATGAGCAAGTTGACATCACAGTCCGCTGGCACCCGTACGAGCTGAACCCGAACATGGCGCCAGAAGGTCAGGACCTGTCCGAGCATATTACCGAAAAATACGGCCTCACGCCCGATCAAAGCACAGACAATCGTGACCGCATCACCATGATGAGCGAAAATGTCGGCTTCCCGATCCATTTCAGCTCCGACAGCCGCATCTACAATACCTTTGATGCCCACCGCCTGCTGTATTGGGCAGGGAAAGAAGGCAAAAGCGGCCAACAAACCGCGCTGACAATGGCCTTGTTCACGGCCTACTTCCAAGATGCCGAAAATCCGGGCGATCATGGCGTTCTAAACCGTGCCGTCGAAGAAGTCGGCCTTTCGCCGGAACGTGCTGCTGAAATTCTGGCGAGTGACGAGTTCGCCAAAGAAGTTCGCGCCGAGGAAGAAGAATTCGGCAATGCCGGCATCAGTTCGGTGCCGACCTATGTGGTTAATGGCAAGTTCGCCATTTCCGGTGGCCACCCGCCAGAAGTCTTCGAACAGGCGCTGAGCGAAATTGCCCGTCAGGGCGATGAGATTCTTGCTGATGCAGAGGCCGACGAAAACGTATGAATTTAGAAAGACGGTTCGGTAATACATCGACGACAACAAAACTCAAAATCCCCGGCTTTGTCACCGGGGATTTTTTGTATCCATCGACAGTCTTTTCAAGGTGAAGTAACTTTTCTCTGCCACCACCGCTAAACAGGAACGCCCCTATGCCTGAGCTTACTGAAATCACACAATACCTGCCCGGTATTTTGCTATCCTACCTTGCCTTGCTTGTTGGTGTCATCAGCCCCGGACCGGCCTTGCTTGGACTGATGGGTGTTTCACTTGATCGCGGACGGCTGGCCGGGCAAAGCTTCGCCTTGGGCATCGGCACCGGCTCCTTTTCCATCGGCCTTTTAACCCTGACCGGGTTATCTGCGGTCTTGGCGGCCTATGCCGATGCGATGACCGCCATTCGTATTTTTGGCGGGCTTTATTTGCTGTGGATGTCGTATAGGGCGTTTCGCACGGCCTTTCGCAAACCCGTTCCCGCCAGTGCAAATGATGATGTTCCGGTAAGCGATCCAATCACACGCAAAGGCTATTACCTGCGCGGGCTGGCCCTGCATCTTACCAATCCAAAGGCGATCCTGACCTGGATCGCGATCATTTCAATCGGCTTTACCCATGGTGCGCCGCTTTGGGTGGGGGCTGCCATCGTGATCGGGTGCGGGATGATTTCAACCTGTATGCATCTGATCTATGCCACAGCCTTTTCAACCGCGCCGGCGATTTCGATTTACCGGCGTGCCGCCGGATGGATCAACGGAGTACTTGGCGTTTTCTTTGCCGTGGTCGGCATCCGGTTACTGTTTAACCGATAAAGTTGGCGTCAGGGCCGCGCCGGATCTTCTTTCTCGGTTTCAGCTTCGGTTTCGGCTTCGGCGTCCGCTTCTGCTTCAGCCTGTTCTGCGGCCCACACGCCTGCGGTTTCCACAGCCATCGGCGACGCTGTTGGCAACACGCCCAGATAACTTTCGGTCTCGTCAGTCGGGATCGCCTCACGCTTGGTCATGCGATAGAGCGCATAAAGCGCAATGGCGCCAAATGTTACGACAAGCACCAACCAGAATGCATATGGACCAAACTGCTGCATCGCCCAACCGGTGACAAGCGGTCCCGAAATGGCCCCAATGCCAAAGGTCAGAACCAGCGCCCCAGACGCGGCTGGCATTTCCTCAAGCGTCAGAAAATCATTGGTGTAGGCCAAGAACAATGCGTAAAGCGGCGTTGTCATCCCGCCGGCAAAGAATGCCGCGGCCATCAGGGGCCAAAGCTGATCGCCGGCCATCCAGCCCAGTGCACAGGATATCCCTCCCATTAACGCCGCACCAAAGATCAGCTTGCGCCGATCCATTCGGTCCGACAACCAGCCGATGGGATATTGAAACAGCAACGCCCCCGCAAACAGCATCCCGATAAACAACGCGATCTGTGCTGTGGTCAGGTCAATCTTGGTGCCAAAAACGGCCCCCATGCCCGACTGCGTGGCATACACACTGCCCAGCAGGAAAATCCCGACAGTACTCAGCGGTGCCTCGACAAACAATTCACGTAATGGCATTGCCTTCGCGGCCTCGGTCACCGGAACCGAGGATACCGACAAAAGGATCGGCGCGAAAGAAACCGACACAAGGATTGAGGCCCCAATAAACAGCACCGATGTCGCGGCATCACCCAGTGTCAAAAGCCCCTGTGCGCCGATAATTCCCAGCGTCTGCGCAATCATATAGGCCGATAGAACCTTACCGCGTGTTTCATTGGTCGCAGCATCATTAAGCCAGCTTTCCGCCGTGACATAGATGCCCGACATGCAAAACCCGACAAGAATGCGAAGCGGCGTC
The DNA here is from genome assembly GCF_000421265.1 of Thalassospira lucentensis MCCC 1A00383 = DSM 14000. Lineage (GTDB taxonomy): Bacteria > Pseudomonadota > Alphaproteobacteria > Rhodospirillales > Thalassospiraceae > Thalassospira > Thalassospira lucentensis. Next base: position 5,215 of record NZ_ATWN01000012.1, read on the forward strand.
CACGCCCATGGCTCCGTCAATAAGGGGAAGGCAATCAGTGCCGCCGACATGAAGCTGCCAAGGGCGGCAAAAACACGCACATGCCCCACACGGCGCAGCATCAACGGCGTCAGGCGCGCACCCGACAAAAATCCGGCAAAATAGGCCGATGTGACAATGGCCAGTTCTGCTGAGGAAAAGTTTTCGATCCCGCCACGGACACCGATAAGGGTCGAATGCATGCCATTGCCCAGCATGATCAGGACGATCCCAAACAAAAGCGCCCAGACACTAGACAAAACCTTAAACATCGAATGCCCTCTCACGCATGACAGTGGCGCCAGATCGTTGAGTTATGGATGGCTCAACGGACTGCTTGGCGTCTTGTTCACCATGATCGGCATCGGGCTTTTGATCAACCGATAATACAAACCTACAACACAGTAATTAATCAGTGGGTTCAACCAGTTCTGCCTGCGTCATTCGCCGGGTCGTTACCCCGTTTTTAAGATCGAGCCAGCAGCAAAAGACCGTTAGCCAAACCGCAACGAGCGGGACGATGGCAATTTCCTGATCCATCACCCACAACGTGGCACTGGCAATCAAACACCAGATCAAAGGAACCGGCACCAAAAGCCATCGCCAGGTACCGCGTGCCATCAAAACAAAACCAAGCGTGCCAAGGGCTGTTGGATCTGCCGCACTGCCAAATAGCTCGGCCTGCATAAGGTCCCGTCCTTCGAACAATCCGACAAACGGATAGACCACCAAGGCAATGCCGATAAACGCGGCCCCGACCACGGATGAAAAGTCCCCGCGCCAGCCAAACCGCAACGGCAACGGTCGTGCGGCAAAAACTGCCAAAAGCACGACCTCCGCGACAAACCCGGGCAGGACATACGGCACAACCCAGTTGATCGGTTGATAATATTGCCACATGAAACCGTAACTTACCCATGCCCATATCAGCGACAGCACCACCAGAATAACCCGGTTGCCGCGATGGCCATGGCGCATTGCCAAACCCGCCGCGATGACCCCGGCAACAAGGGCCGATACCACCGCCAGCCCCCATGTTGTATTCATCGTTTCAAACAGCCGGAAATACACCCGTGGCGAAAACAGCAGGAAATCGGCCAAGCCATAGCTCCACCATTCGCTCATGACCGTGCCCCCTTCATATTAAAACCCCGATCACGGCCGCGATCTGTTCGCGCATTTTGTCATCGGGTAAAAGCCCGGTCGCCGCACGCATGTTTTCGGCTGCGTGCGCCGGTTTGGTGGTGGCCGGGATCGGACAGGTCACCGCCGGATGGGCAATCAGATATTTCAAAATCAGCTGCGCCCAGCTTTGCACCTGAAGTTCAGCGGCAAATTCCGGCAGCGGCTCACCTTCGAGTTTCTCAACAAGGCTACCGCCCCGAAACGGACGGTTCACAATTACAGCAATGCCGCGATCATAAGCCATCGGCAACAGGTATTCTTCGACATCGCGGTCAATCGGGTTGTAGGTAACCTGCACGAAATCAAGGCGTTCGTTCTTCATCACCGCCATCACATCCTCGGTGCGCCGTCCGTGCGATGTGGTCACACCGACATAGCGCAGCAATCCTTCGTCTTTCAGCTTGAACAAAAGCGGCAGGTTTTCGTTTATGCCAACAAGGTTATGTACCTGCAAAAGGTCGAAACTTTTGATGTTCCAGCGTTCCTGGGTCTGGGCAAGCTGTTCCATCCCGTCGCCCGACGTCCAAACCTTGTCGGTTGAAAAGACCTGATCGCGGGCACCGAGCTTATCAAGCCCATAGCCGATAACATCCTGCGACGATCCATACATCGGGGAACTGTCAATCATCCGCCCGCCTGCAGAAAAGAAGGCGGACATCACGTCCGCACATTGATCACGCAGTTCCATATCATTGCCGACATTAAAGGTGATCCAGCTGCCCAGTCCGACCGCCGGAATTTCTTCACCGGTTGACGCAATCGCCTTGCGGATCACATCGGGGCGTTTTTGCCCGGCAATTGTTTGCGCCCACAGCGGGCCCGCCCCGCCAAGCGCCGTCGCAGCGCCCAAGGCACTTAACGCACTGGCAGATTTCAGAAATGTTCGACGATCAATTTCAGACATGGTCCATCCTGTCTTACTGTTTGTTCACCATCATCCACATGAATTGGGCAAAAATCTGCCCATACGCAACCACACGGAAAAACCGCCTTGCATAATACGTACCAATGCCAACTGCTGATGCGACACCAGACGAGTACAGATTAATGCTTGACTTAGAGCACGCTCTAGCCCCTAGCCTGATGCAGGATTGAACAAACCCAACCAAAAAGGTGACCGTCATGATGATTGGCGAAGTGGCAGAGAAAAGCGGTTTTTCTGTTCACACCCTGCGGTATTACGAGAAGATCGGCCTTCTGCCAACGTCGCATCGCGACGGAGGTGGTCGACGGTCTTATGACGATGATGTTCTGCGGTGGCTTGAATTTCTGAGCCGTTTAAAGGATCTGGGCATGCCGATCCGTGACCGGGTGCTGTATGCCCGATTGCGCACAGAAGGTGACAGCACCATCGAAGCCCGCCGCCGTTTGCTTCAAACCTATCGTGATGCACTGGCCAAGCGGGTAATCAGCTTGACCGAAACGCTTGACGTCCTCGATGCCAAAATCGCCAGTTACGACACGACGGGTACCCCGTTAAAAGGACCCCGAAAATGACCACCCAAAAATCCGCCCTTGATGCCGGCCGTGACATCGTTGCGACCCTGAACCCAACGCTTGAAGGCCAGTTGGCTGAAAAGTATGACACGCAGGTTCCCGACTTTGCCGAAAGCCTTGTCGAATGGGCCTATGGCCGTCATTACGCCCGTCCGGGGCTTGATCTGAAAACCCGGCAACTGTGCACAATTTCCGCCCTGACCGTGCTTGGCGGCCAAACCGCCCCGCAACTTCAGGTCAATATCCGGCATACACTGGCAGCCGGGGCTTCGCGCACCGAGATTATCGAAGCCATATGGCAGATGGCCATTTACGGTGGTCTCCCCGCTGCCATTAACGGACTGAATGCCGCGCAGGAATGCTTTGACGTAATCGATGCTGAAGCCGCCTGAACCAAGCGCGCTCATCACATAGCAAACACAAAAGGCCGCAGCAAGAAGCTGCGGCCTTACGTATGTCAGTTCAGAAAGCCCGGATGCTTAAACGCGTTTCCAGCTCGTGCCATCTTTGAAGTCTTCCAGCAGAATGCCGCGTGCCAGCAAATCATTGCGGATTTTATCGGCGGTTGCGAAATCCTTGTTCTTCTTGGCATCCGCACGCTGATTGATCAGATCATCAATCTCGGCGGCTTCGTCTTCGCCCGCACTGCCGGTAAACCAATCTTCCGGGTCGGCTTCCAAAATACCAAGCAACTTGGCCGCGGCGAGAATCTCGCCCTTGGCTTCCGCACGCTCGTATTTCTTTTCCGCCTTGTTGAACCGGGTCACCAGATTGTGGAATTCGGCAATCGCCAGTGGGGTATTGAGGTCATCACACAGCGCCTCAAGGAACAGACGCGGTACCGGCATATCTTCCGGGGTCACATCTGCACTTTGACGCAATGCTGTATAGAACCGATCAAGCGATTCCTTGGCCTGACGCAGGTTGTCCTCGGTCCAATTGATCGGCTGATGATAATGGGTGCCGATCATCGCAAGGCGGATCGCTTCCCCCGGCCAGCTTTCAAGCAACTCATGCACGGTGACAAAATTGCCCAAGGACTTGGACATTTTTTCGCCTTCAACCATCAGGTGACCGTTATGCATCCAGTATTTGGCATAGCTCGACCCCTGATTGGCACAGCAACTTTGCGCCAATTCGTTTTCATGATGCGGGAACACAAGGTCCGATCCGCCGCCATGAATGTCGAAATTCTCACCGAGATAGCGCGTCGACATGGCTGAGCATTCAATATGCCAGCCCGGACGCCCCCGGCCCCATGGGCTTTCCCAGCCTGGAATGTCGTCTTCGGACGGCTTCCACAGCACGAAATCCGCAGGATCTTTTTTGTACGGCGCGACTTCAACCCGGGCACCGGCGATCATTTCCTTACGATCACGGCGCGACAGCTTGCCATAGTCATCAAACTTATCGACCGAAAAGAGAACATGTCCTTCGGCGGCATAGGCAAAGCCCTGTTCGATCAGGCTTTCGCACATGGCAATCATTTCAGCGATATGTTCGGTCGCACGCGGTTCGATATCGGGTTTGGCCGCGTTCAAGGCCCCCATGTCATCAAGATAGGCCTGATGGGTGCGTTTGGTGATGTCAGAAATCGTCTCGCCGCTGTCTTTGGCGCGCGCGTTGATTTTATCATCAACGTCGGTAACGTTTCGAACGTAGGTCACATTTGGATAGATATGGCGCAAAACACGCACCAGCGTATCAAACACAACAACCGGGCGCGCATTACCAACATGGGCGTAATCATACACCGTCGGCCCGCACACATAGAGGCGCACGTTATTGGCGTCAATCGGCTCAAACACCTGTTTTTCACGGGTGAGCGTGTCAAAGATACGAAGGGTCTTGTTCATTATAATTGTCCGTTTGGCTGTGGTGTCGGGTTAAATGCAGGCATTTATCGGCGATCAAAGCAGAATGCTTAGACCGCCTTCCCACACAGCCGGTTACGTGCTTTATCCCCGCCAATCAGAACCAGCATGGTCGACATTTCCGGGCCATGTTCACGTGCGGTCAGCGCCTTACGCAGCGGCATGAACAATTCCTTGCCCTTACGTCCAGTCGCATCCTTTACCGCAGTCGTCCAAGACTTCCAGCTCGTCCCGTCAAGCGCGCCTTCCGGCAGAAGGTCAGCCGCCTGTTTTAAGAACTCGGCATCTTTATCGTCGATTTCCGGCACCACGGGCTGATGGATCACATCCCACCATTCCAGTGCCTCTGACACGCGCCAGCAATTGCCACGCACCGCGTTCCAGAACGTCTCATCGGCGGTTGCCATGCCCGCAGTAATCAGTTTGGGCCGTGCGGCTTCAAACGACATGTCATGAATGACTTTTTCATTCAGGCTGGCCAATTCAGCCGGATCGAATTTCGGGGTTGAACGCCCGTAATGATCGAGATCGAATTTCTCAAGCACTTCAGACAGACTTGCCGGTTCGATTTTATCGGACGCGCCAAGGCCGGTCAAAAGACCGACCAATGCTTCGACCTCAAACCCGTCATTGCGCAATTCACGAAGCGACAGACTGCCAAGACGTTTTGAAAGCTGCGACCCACCTGGCCCCGCCAAAAGCGGCATATGGGCAAATTCAAGCGCACCCGGTTTCCCGCCAAGTGCAAGATACAGCAAAATCTGCGACACGGTATTGGTCACATGATCTTCGCCGCGAATGATGTGGGAAACACCCATTTCAAGGTCATCCACCACGGAACCAAGCATATACAGCAACGACCCGTCTTCACGGATCAAAACCGGATCCGACACATGTTCGGTATCAAACGAACAAACGCCGCGTGCCAAATCATCCCATTCGACCATGCCGTCGGTCAGGATGAAACGCCAATGTGGTTTGCGCCCTTCGGCTTCCAGCGCGGCAATTTCATCATCGCTTAGCGTCAATGCCTTACGGTCATAGATAAACGCCTGATGACGCTGGCGGGCGGCCTTGCGTTTCCAGTTCAGTTCGCCTTCGGTTTCGTAACACGGATACAGCAATTCACGCTTTTTAAGGTCGGCAATCGCCGCGTCATATTTATCCTGACGCAGGGACTGGCGTTCTTCGCGGTCCCAATCAATGCCAAGCCACGTAAGGTCTTCGCGGATGGCGTCGACATATTCGTCCTTGGAGCGAACCGGATCGGTGTCATCAAACCGCAGGATGAATTCGCCGCCCGATTTACGGGCATAAAGCCAGTTCATCAGGGCAACACGGGCGTTCCCGACATGAAGAAGCCCGGTCGGGCTGGGTGCAAATCGCAGGACAGGTTTTGTCATTTCAAACTTTTCAGTTCAAGTGGTTCAGGTCACGAGGTTCGTGAAACCATTTGTAATAGGATAGCGTCTGTCACGGCCAAAGGCGCGCGGCGTAATCTTGACCCCCGGCGGGGCCTGACGGCGTTTATATTCCGCCCGATCGAGCAATCGCCAAACCCGGCGTACAGTCGCCTCGTCATGACCGCTATCCACGATATCGCGTACAGACCGCTCACCTTCAATCATCTGATGCAAAATATCATCAAGAACATCATAAGGCGGCAGGCTGTCTTCGTCTTTTTGGTCCGGCCGTAATTCAGCAGATGGCGGCTTGGTAATGATCCGTTCGGGGATCACCATACCATCCGGGCCCATCGCACCAGCCGGTGTATTTTCATTGCGCCAATGGCACAGGTCAAACACGGTCGTTTTATAAAGGTCTTTCAAAACAGAATAGCCACCGCACATATCGCCATACAGCGTGGCATAGCCGACCGACATTTCCGACTTATTACCGGTCGTCAGCACCATGTGGCCAAACTTGTTTGAAATCGCCATCAGGATCATCCCGCGCGACCGGGCCTGAATGTTTTCTTCGGCAATATCAGGTTCACGCCCTTCAAATGCAGGGGCCAGCATTTGATCAAACGCGCCCATTGCCGGACCGATATTAATGCTTTCGATCCCGGTTCGCAGCATATTGGCACACAGCTCTGCATCCTCAAGGCTATCGGCCGAGGTATAAGGTGACGGCATCATCACCAGCCGCACGCGATCAGGTCCCAGCGCATCAACCGCAACCGCGGCCGACAACGCACTGTCGATCCCGCCCGACATGCCAATGACAACACCGGGGAAGCCATTTTTATTGACGTAATCACGCAAGCCCAGAACAAGGGTCTGATAAATCGCATCAAGGCCGGTCGGGTGTGCGACCTTGGGCGCATCGGATGCGCAGGCCCATGTGCCATCATCACCCTTGACCCAGTTTGATGTGACAACCCCCTCGGCAAAGCACGGCAAAGCCACGCCAAGCGATCCATCACCGTTCAAACCAAACGAGCCGCCATCAAAAACCAGCTCGTCCTGACCACCCACTTCGTTGCAATAGATCATCGGCGCGCCGGTTTCACCGACGCGGTCTGCAATCAGTTGACGACGCAAGCCCCCCTTGTCGGCTTCAAACGGTGATCCGTTGGGCACAAGGAAAATCTCGGCTCCCGCCTTGGCAAGATGGGCCACCACATTGGGCGTCCAGACATCTTCACAGATTGGCACACCAATTTTGACGCCCTTGAATGAAATCGGCTCGGGCATGGGACCGGCGGCAAAGACGCGCTTTTCATCAAACACGCCATAGTTCGGCAGGTCCTGCTTGGCCCGAACGTCAACAATCTTGCCCCGCTCGATCAGAAGAACTGCATTAAAGCGTGTGCCATCAATGTCCCATGGTGTCGTCAACAGCAATGCCGGACCATTGTCGCGTTTGGCAGTATGGGCACAAATCGCATCGACCGCGTCGCGCAAATGGCGCATGAACGCAGGCTTCATCACCAGATCCTCGGGCGGATAGCCCGACAGAACCAGTTCAGAATACAAAACGATATCCGCGCCCTGATCAGCCGCAGTTTCCCAGGCCGCCACAACCTTGTCCCGGTTCCCGGTTACATCACCGACAATCGGGTTGAGCTGGGCAATCGCAATGGCAAGCATATTTGTCATGATGTTGGAATAAGAGCCCCCCCGCGCACTGTCAATTGCCGAATAACGAATATCGCCTGTTCCAAACGTGCAAGGCGCTTAAAATTTACGCCGCACTCCCATCAAGTCAAAGTGTTTTGCTCTTAAATCAGCACTGCATATCAGCTCTGCATAATTGATAATGACTTGCAAAATCGATCAAATATCGCTCTATTGCCCGCGCTGTAAAATGCAGCGCACAAAAAATCAAAATTTAAAATACGAGCAAACACATGAGCACCACCAAAAATTCAACGGCACCTATGCCCGCCGTCACCGTTTCCTATATCCCCGGACGCGAAGCTTCCGAAAACCTTGGCATTGTTTTTGGCAGTTCGGTCAGAAGCCGCAACTTCCTGTTTGATATTTTTGCCGCATTCAAAAACCTGTTTGGCGGTGAAGTACGTTCCTATACCCGTCTTCTCGACGACGCGCAGAGAGAAGCGACCAGCCGCATGCTCGAACAGGCCAAAAAGCTTGATGCAGATGCCGTTGTTGATGTGCATTTTGCCACGTCACAGGTTGCCTATAAAGCGGCTGAAATCTTCGCCTATGGCACCGCTGTTCGCCTGAAATAACGGTTAGGATTCCCAAAAATGGAAGAAATCATTCTTCCGGGAATTTTGCTGACCATCCTGATCGGAATTGCCTATCTGACCGGCCGCGTGGCCGATGGGGTACATGACCGCGCATTAAAACGCGATGAGTCGTTACTGCCCCGACAGGTTCTTGATTCAGGAAGCAACATTCCCGGTGACATAAAACTGCACGACACTGCCATGGTAACCGGCAAAGTCGTGATTGCCGAAGATCGTTTTCGCAATCTTCTGGCCCGCTTGCGCATTTTTGTCGGTGGGCGCCTTAGTGCGCATGAAGCATCAATAACCCGCGCCAAACGCGAGGCCATGTTGCGCCTGCGCACCAACGCCAAGGGTGCCAGCCATATTATCGGTATTCGGTTTGATTCCGCACAACTAAGTCGCGGCATGATCGAAATGATTGTGTCTGGCACCGCCCTTTATACCGATCATCGACCAAAGGGCGGCTTTCCATCCGCCCTGCCCGATGACGGGGTTAATATCAGCCACCGTAACCTGCTCGTCGAATTCCTGTCGGCAAGCACAGCATTTCTTCTGATTTGCTGGGGAATTTATGCGGCCAGTGGCCTGTTGGTCGAATGGGCCAGCCATGAAATCTCGGTCGAGGACGAAGTTGCCATCTGGTCGCAGCTTGAACCCGAGCTGATCAACCATCACCGCACCGCAGACGACCGCAGTTTGGCGGAAAACTATCTGGTTGATCTGATCAATTCGATCCCCAAAACGGCTCTTGGTCCGGCAGCGGCCTACGATTTTGACGTCGTGATCGTTCCCGATCCGACACCAAATGCGGCGGCCCTTCCCGGAGGATTGATCCTTGTTCATTCAGGCATGATTGATCTGGTCGAAAGCGAGAACGAGCTGCTGTCGATCCTTGGCCATGAAATCGGCCATTATAACGGGCGCGATCACCTTGAAGGATTGGGGCGCGAAGTTGTCGGTGTTGCCCTGTCAGCCATGATGTTTCAGACCGATGCGGTTTTGACCACCTGGATTGCCGGCTGGCCAAAATTGCTGACCGACCTTGATTATTCGCGCAGTCAGGAACTTGACGCCGATAATTGGAGCCTCAAGATCCTGATGGCGAAATACGGCCATGTTGGCGAAGTCGCAACGACCTTTGAAAAGCTTGGTCAAATGCAGGGCGGGCACAGTGTCATGGATTATCTGGCAACCCACCCGCACCCACAGGACCGGGTTGACCGGCTGTATAAAATGGCTCGCGACCAAGACCTTCCGATGGGCGAACCTGTCGACCTAGAAGAAGCCTTCGAAGACTTCCTTGTGCGTACCGGCGAAATCCCGGAAAGCGCGCGTGAGGAAGGCCGTAAATTTAGCCTCACAACCACGAAAGACTGACACACATGCGTGGATTTCTTTTCCCCTTCCGCTTCCTAAGCGTAAGTGGTCGCCCGAACATCGAGTTTTGGCTCACCCAATGCGTCATTTTGGCATCCACAATAATCGGTGTGTATCTGGCAAGTTTTGCTGGTTTTCAGATCGCCGTTGACTTTGATCGGTATCAGACGATGTCCGATGTCAGCAATCTGGAAAAATCGCTCGAAGCTGAGTTTGGCGACAATATCGAAAAGGTCGAAACATGGATCGCCGATTATCCAGAGGCCCCGATGACGTGGCACGCCCAAACGCTAGCACCGCGCGAAGCCCACAAACTCGACGATATGGTTTGGCAAACCATGCGCTATTCCGACCGCACGCTTGAGGTAAACCCAAAAGTTCTGACCGGTGTGCGTCGCTTTTATGGCGATATCGAAGCACAGATGACCATTTTGTTCATGCAGCAAAATGCAAATGGCTATGCCCGCAAAGCCATGGAAAAAATGACAACAATCGTTGCTACGGCCCGTCAAGACGTCCTGCCGTTACTGCAATCGGAAATCAAACGTTTGGATAGTGAATTGGCCGATATGGCCAATTAGGCCCGATTGACACCGAAACAAGACACATCAAGCAAACCGGGGCGGCATCAGTGGCCCCGGTTTTGTTTTGTCTTCGATGTGATTTTGGTGGGAACCGTGAAAGCTACAAATCCAGTGCAGCGTCGATTTCGTCCTGGCTCATGGTTTTGGCCGATCCGTGGATAATCCCGCTGGCAACATCCATGAACCGTTGCAGCGATTTGGTGACGGCATTGGCGGTTTCACGCAGCAGTTCTTCGTTGCCATCGGCAATGATCGCATCAAGCTGCGTATTGGCGTGGCCGACAATCGTATTGAGGTGATTGATGGTTTCTTCAAACGGATCACGGAACCGGCTTGGCACATGATCATAGGCCTCAATCGCCAGTTCGCGGTCGGAAAACGCACTATCGCGGAAATGATCCTGATAGCTTTTTGGAGCCCACTCTTTGCAATCCTCGATCATGTCAGGCATGTCTGGGACCATTTCGAGCAACATGACGATTTCGTTGAAGTGATTCAGATAATCGGTCGCCAAAAGCGTCGTGGAGGAAATATTCGTTCCCTCAACCTTTTTCTGCCACGCAGCAAAATCCGCTTCATCCGTCATATTTATGTGCGACCCTCAATCCCTAATATCCATCAGGTATTAGCCTGTATTTGTCTATACTTAAGAATATTCGATGCCGTTGGGTAGAGGTAAAATGAAACAATCGGCGTCAATTGATGCGGATTTGCTGTTTTTCAATCGAATGAAGACCAACAAAATCACGTAAAACGTGTTCTGACCTCAAAATTGACGTCTAAAGGATGTCATGGACCTCATCAGTACCAAGTACCAAACACCGGTCCACCATATGCCATCCCGACAAAACAAAGGCGCCCGGTTTCCCGGACGCCTTTGCCAAAACAGATCAATCCCAAGACAGATCAGGCAGAAGCCGCAAGCAGCTCACGCGCATCATCGCGTTCCTGTTTGATCATCTCAGCCATCAGGAACGCCAGTTCCAATGCCTGCCCGCCATTCAGGCGCGGGTCACAATGGGTGTGATAACGATCCGACAGGCTGTCTACCGTCACTTCACGTGCCCCACCGATGCACTCGGTCACATCGGTTCCGGTCATTTCAAAATGAACACCGCCGGCATGGGTTCCTTCGGCTTTATGCACGTCAAAGAACGTTTTAACTTCCGAAAGAATCGCATCGAACGGACGGGTTTTATAGCCGTTGGTGGCCTTGATCGTGTTGCCATGCATCGGATCGCACGACCAAACCACCTTGCGACCTTCGGCTTTAACCCGCTTGACCAGACGCGGCAGATGATCATTGACCTTCTCTGCGCCCATGCGGGCAATCAGGGTCAAACGACCAGCTTCGTTTTTCGGGTTGAGAATATCGATCAGACGGATCAAGTCATCCTCATCCATTGTCGGGCCGCATTTCATGCCAATCGGGTTGTTCACACCGCGCAAGAATTCGACATGGGCCTCATCGGCCTTACGGGTACGGTCCCCGATCCACAGCATGTGCGCCGAACAGTCGTACCAATCCCCAGTCAGACTGTCCTGACGGGTCAATGCCTGCTCATAGCCCAGCAAAAGCGCCTCGTGGGAAGTATAGAAATCGGTTTCGCGCATCTGCGGTGCTGTTTCCGCGGTAATACCGCACGCCTGCATGAAGGCAACCGCCTCATCGATCTGGGTGGTCATCTTGCTATAACGTTCACCGGCCGGGCTGCCATCGACAAACGACAGGTTCCAACGGTGGATTTTGCTGAGATCAGCAAAGCCCCCTTGTGCAAACGCACGCAGAAGGTTTAACGTCGATGCCGATTGGTTATAGGCACGGATCTGGCGCTGCGGGTCCGGAATGCGGGCTTCTGGCGTGAACTCGATCCCGTTGATGTTGTCACCACGGTAACTTGGCAGTTCAACACCATTAATGGTTTCGGTATCGGCAGAACGCGGCTTGGCGAATTGACCGGCCATACGACCGACCTTGACCACCGGGCAGGCCGCGCCATAGGTCAAAACAACCGCCATCTGCAACATTACCTTAAAGGTGTCGCGGATGTTGTTGGGATGAAATTCCTTAAAGCTTTCGGCGCAATCGCCCCCCTGAAGCAGGAAGGCCTTGCCTTCTGCAACTTCACCAAGCTTTTCCTTAAGCGCGCGCGCCTCGCCAGCAAATACCAAAGGAGGATAGCTGCCGAGCTCTTGCTCTACGGCCCCGAGGGCCTGTGCATCCGGATAAGTCGGCATCTGCTTTACAGGCAGGTTACGCCAGCTATCAATGCTCCAGCTCTTGCTCATTTGCTTCCTCTCAATCGTGCATGATCATTGTCATGCCGCATTATAACACAAATCCACTTCGCCAGCGGAATTCCGCCGTGCCGTCGGTCATTTAACCGGGCCAAACTTGATACGGGTTTTACCACCGCATTTCCACCCCTTCTCGACTTAAGGATGACAAAAACCCGCAATTTTTTGCCAAGACACATAAAATTCACGCAAAATTCCACTCAAAACCAGAAATTTGCGATGGGGTGGTCGCCGATTGCCTCTTGGTCCTGACATTGATGTATGTGCGAATCCGCCGATCCGCAATCATCAGACCATTTGCGCATCGCAAAGATTAAGGGCACACTGCGCCGCGCCCACCACCATCATTCGGAACCCCGATGTCCATAGAAACAATTGCCATTATTGCCTGCGCCTATTTTATTGCGGCATTCGTAAAGGGTGCAACGGGCTTGGGGTTCTCGACATCGGCCCTGCCAATTCTGGCACTTGGCATCGGGTTAAAGGCCGCCATGCCGCTTGTGATCATCCCGTCATTGGTCAGCAACAGCATTATCATGGCGCAGGCCGGACATTTCCGCGAAACCGTCAGTCGCTTCTGGCCGATGTTTCTGGCGACCATTCCCGGCCTTTTGATCGGGCTTGCTGTGCTTGAAATGGTTGATGGCCTCATGGCAGGGGCCATATTGGGGCTGGTGCTGATGAATTACGGGGTGTTTACCCTCCTGCGGCCCGGCCGCCCGATGTCAGATCGCGTTGCCGACCGCATTGCCCCGATTTCGGGTTTCGCCACCGGGTTGGTCAATGGCATCACCGGGTCACAGGTTATGCCGGTTTTGCCGTTTCTACTGTCGGTCCGGCTTGATCCCAAACGCTTCATTCAGGCGATCAACATTTCCTTTAGCTTATCAAGCATCGTCATGGCCTTTGGCCTGTCGCGTCTGGGGCTGATGACACTTGATTCCGTCTGGATATCACTTGCCGGACTGATACCGGTATTTTTGGGGACCAAGCTCGGCGGCATCGTGCGTAACCGCATGGATGCCGCCACCTTCCGCAAGGTCGTTCTGGTCATGCTGATCATTTTTGGCGTGATGCTGATTGGTAAGTACGCGACTCTTTAGCACTATCTTCTAGCGACACCTTACTAGCGATCCGGCCAAGGCTTTGCTATCAACGCATGATGAAAACAATCGCCCGACCGGCATATGCCGAAACCGAAGAAAAGAAATCACGTTTTCTGGCCGAGCTGGTTTTCTACGAAGACCTTGCAACGCGCATCGGTGAACTGCGCAGTCTTCACCCCAAAGCCAATCACCACGTCACGGCCTATCGTTATCTCAATGATGAAGAACAGCTAATTGAACATGGCAAGGATGACGGCGAACCATCCGGCACATCGGGTGTTCCGTGCCTTAAGGTCTTGCAAGGACGTGATCTGATCAATGTCGCGGTCATTGTTACGCGTTATTTCGGCGGCACAAAACTTGGTACGGGCGGGCTTGTGCGCGCCTATAGCGGTGCGGCCAATGCCGCCTGTAGCGAAGCCGAGATTATCGATTACATCCCGCAAGGCGAAGCCGATCTGTTTGCCGGTTTTTCCGATGCCGGAACGCTGGAACAGGCCTGCGGTCAGGACGGCATCACGGTGCTGGACCGGCAATTTGACACCACAGGCACACGCATCAAAATCGCCGGAGCGCGTGACACCCTGAAAGAACTTTCCGCACGTTTTTCACTGCCTGAGAATATTGAAGACTAAGCTTTTGCAGAAGCAGAACGTGACGTGCTTTGGCGGACCTGTAATTCAAATCCGAGATCGACAATTTTTTTGTCCGGGGTTTCGCCCGAAAGTACGGATTGAATCATTTCAACCGCATGTCTGCCAATCGCATAGCGATCAGTGCGGATTGAGGTCAGCGACGGATGGGCTGCCGCCATCATTTCAAGATCGTTAAACCCGATAATCCCGATGTCGTCGGGAACGGAAAGCCCGGCCTTCTGGCAACCAAACAAGGCACCAAGCGCCATGTCATCATTGTTACAAAAAACCGCGTCCAGATCAGGACGCCGGGCGCAAAATTGCCAGATCAGTTCAGCCCCCAGTGAAACACTTGACGATAAGGTGGTGGTCATAATCAGGTCAGGGTCATAGCGCCCCCCGAACTGAAGGGCTTCCTTAAATCCTTCAAGACGGCGATGTGACCTTGGGTCCATACGCGCACCAAGGAAACCAATGCGTTTGTACCCTTGCTGTACCAGATGAAGCCCGGCGGCCTTGCCGCCTTCAAAATGCGAAAAGCCAACAATCATATCAATCGGGTCATCGCCAACATCCATGATTTGCACCACCGGACATTCGGCATTTTCCAACAATTGACGGGTTACATCTGTCTGATCGGTCCCGGCAACAATCATCGCCGACGGACGCTGCCCCAAAAAGGTGCGCACCAGTCGTTCTTCTTCCGCCGGGACGTAGCGCGAGTTACCCAATTGGACCTGAAATGCGCCCTGACCAAACGCGTCGTAAATTGCGCGCAAACTTTCGGCAAAGACGTTGTTGGTCAGCGACGGCACGATCACACCGATAATATTGGATCGCGTTGATGCCAGCGCACTGGCATGCGAATGGGGCACATAATTGAGTTTTCGCACCGCATTGTTGATTTTACGACGCAGGTGATCGGACACCATTGATGGATCGCGCAAGGCGCGTGAAACGGTGATGGTGCTGACCCCGGCCTTGTTGGCAACATCAGCAATTGTTGGCCGCCCGGCCCCTTTGCGTTTCCTCATACCCTTACATTTATTACGTCTTTTGATAATGGACAAGTCTCTTGTGAATTAGGCTGTTGACTCGATGTTAGCGCTAACATTATGTTAGCGCTAACATCGCAAACAACAGGGCAAACAAAAGCGTAAAGCTGCCCTGATAAAAAAGAGTCGGGCGGAAATATCTTGATGGATCGGCAGATCAGCTATGTCGTTGTTATGGGCGTCTCGGGGTCGGGAAAAACCGAAATCGCCCGGCGCGTTGCGAAGGCAACCCGCAGCCAGTGGCTTGATGCCGACGATCATCATCCGATTGAAAACGTCGAACATATGCGCAGCGGCAAACCGCTTACCGATGACATGCGCTGGCCATGGCTAGCCGCGGTTGCCGATGCGGCCCGTGCACAGGCAGACATTCGTGCGTCGGACCTGTGTTCAGACACCGTTTTTATCGCCTGTTCTGCGCTCAAGCAAAGCTACCGCGATTTTTTATGTCGGAAACTCAACCCGGCGACTTTTGTGTTTTTGGACGGCACACGTGATGTGATCCAAACGCGGCTTGAAAGCCGGGTGGGACATTTCATGCCGTCCGCACTGCTAGATAGTCAGCTTGCAGTCCTCGAACCGCCGGGGCCGGACGAGAACTGCGTGACTGTCTCGATAGATGCCCCGATCGATACTGTTGTTGCCACGGTCACCGAACGTTTAAAGGCCAGCGAAAACAGCAGTCCTTCCTTTGTCAAAGAAAACACCGCCGGAAAACCGGTATTCCAGGGAGAAGATACATGACCAAGACCCTTAAATCGCTCGTAGGAGCAACCTTTGTTGCCAGCCTGATTGCAGCGGCCCCGTTTTCGGCCAATGCGCAGGAATTCACCCTTAAAATGCAGTCGAGTGACTCTGCTGGCGTTCCAAACTTTGAATTGGAACAGGACTGGGCAAAACGCGTTGGCGTTATGACCGGTGGCCGTGTTGAAGTTGAAATGCTTCCGGTCAACTCGATCGTTGAACATGCCGAAACACAAGATGCCATCGCAGCCGGCATTCTTGACGGCCACATCACCGACACCAGCTATTTCTCCGGTAAAGATCCGGCTTTCGGCCTGATTGCAAACCCGGTCGGTGCTTGGTCTGCACCATCTGAAATGCTGCGTTTCGTCGAATATGGCGGCGGCAAAGAACTGATGAACAGCCTTTTGAACCCACGTGGTTTGCAGTTCATCGGTGCCGTTACTCCGGGCCTCGAAGCCTTTGTATCATCGGTCCCGCTTGATGGCGTTGCCGATCTTAAGGGCCTGAAAATGCGCGCCCCGGAAGGCATGGTACAGCAGGTATTTGCCGCAGCTGGTGCTTCGCCGGTGAACATCCCGCAGTCCGAAGTCTTTACCTCGCTTGATAAAAAAGTGATTGATGCGGCGGATGCGACCGTGTTCTCGACCAACCAGGCGATGGGCCTGCATGACATTGCCAAACATCCTGTCTATCCGGGCTTCCATTCCATGCCGATGCTGGAAGTTTCGGTCAACAAGACCAAATGGGATTCGATGCCAGCAGACCTCCAGGCCATCCTGGAAATGTCCATCCGTGATCTTGCCCATGACATGGACGCACGTCTTGCGATGAAAGACATGGAAGCTGTTGCTGCTGCCCGTAAAGACGGTGGTGTCACCATCCATAACTGGTCTGCCGAAGAGCGTGCCAAATTCCGCCAGATTGCCACCAGCCAGTGGGAAAAAGTGGCAGCACGTTCAGAAGACGCACAGCGCGTTTATGACACCCTGGTCAAATACCTGACCGCACAGGGCATGATCTAATCTTTTGATCACAAGATGGTTTACCTGCGGCATGGATCATGTCCGCCGGTAACGACTTGAATACAATCCGGCCGCATCCTGTATAAGAGACGATACCGGGTGACGAGGTCCTCCCTGTTGCCGGATTGTATTCACCGCATCGCAAGGAATGCTGAATATGGCTGTCAGCCCTGTAGACCCGACACATAATGATATCCCCGCAAGCATCGTACCTGATGCACTCCCCGAACAGGTTCCGGAAGTTTCCGGCCTGATGGGTCACGCAGTGGATAAGGTTAGTTCGGTTTTTGCCTATGGCTTCATACTTGCCATGGGCATTCTGATTTTTGAAATTTTCATGCGTCATGTTTTCAATAGCCCCACCCTGTGGGTCCATGAAACCACGACCTTCCTGTCTGCCATCGGCTTTGTGTTCGGCGGGCTTTATTGTGCCGCGCGCGACAAACACATCCGGGTTGTCATTTTCTATGACATTGTCGGGCCGAAAATGCGCAAATCCCTTGATGTCGCCATTTCGATTGTCTGCATGACGGCATCGGGTTTCTTTGCCTGGGCGGCATGGCTTATGGTCAAACGCGCAACACTCACCCCGACAGGTGACATTCATTTTGAAACCACAGGCAGTGCGTTTAACGCTCCCTATCCGGGCATACTGAAACTGTTCTTGCTGGTGATCCTGATCCTGCTGGTGGTTCAGTTTCTGATACATGCCATCAATTATGTCCGCAAAACGCCTGTCATGTCCGCGACCGCGAAAGAATGACACCCGTTTCAAGTTGATACCCCCATCAGTCATTGCACGGTCACCCATCTGATCGGCGCGACAGGATAGATTAAATGTTTGAATTACAGTCCCTAGGCATTGAATACGGCACACTTGCCATGTTCGTCCTGCTGCTTGGTTTTCTTCTAACGGGCATGCCGCTTGCGTTCGTAACGCTTCTGATCGCCCTTATATTCACCCTTGGCTGGTTTGGCCCGATGGCGGTGCCATTGATCACCAGCAGGGTATTTTCATTCGTTTCATCCTTTGTTTTTGTTTCCGTCCCGATGTTCGTCATGATGGCGGCCATCCTTGATCGATCGGGCATTGCCCGCGATCTGTTTGATGCCATGCGCCTGTTTGGCGGGCGTCTTAAGGGCGGGGTTGCGGTTCAGACGATCTTTGTTGCCGTCATTCTTGCTGCCATGAGTGGCATTATCGGTGGCGAAATCGTGTTGCTTGGCATGCTTGCCCTGCCCCAGATGCTGCGTCAGGGGTACGATAAAAACCTTGCTATCGGGGTGGTTTGTGCCGGTGGGTCGCTTGGCACCATGGTCCCGCCATCGATTGTCCTGATTATTTATGGTCTGACGGCAAACGTATCTATTGGTGATCTGTTTACCTCGGCCTTTATTCCGGGCTTCATGCTGGCGGGCTTTTATGTCGCCTATATCCTGTTCCGTTCTTATACCGGCAAAAACATTGCCCCACCGCCGAAAACCGAACATATCCCGCGCGAAGAGAAACTGCGTCTGCTTAAAGGTCTGTTCTTGCCGATGCTGGTCGTGTTCTGTGTTCTTGGCTCGATCTATGGCGGCATCGCATCCGTGACCGAGGCATCGGCCGTTGGGGTTGCCGGGGTTATTGCATCGACCATTGTCCGGCGTGAATTTTCGCTCGCGATGCTTAAAAGTGCGGCCCTTCAAACACTTTCGACCTGTGGCATGATTGTCTGGATCGGGATTGGCGCATCCGCCCTTGTCGGCGTGTTTAACCTGATGGGCGGGATCAAGTTTGTTTCGGCCCTGATTACGGGCATTTCGGACGACCCAACCACCATCATTCTGTTCATGATGCTGATCCTGTTTATCCTCGGGATGTTCCTTGACTGGGTCGGCATTGCGCTTTTGACCATGCCGATCTTTGTCCCGATCGTTAAAGACCTCGGTTACGACCCGATCTGGTTCGGGGTGCTGTTTGCCATGAACATGCAGGTCAGCTTCCTGTCACCGCCGTTCGGGCCCGCCGCGTTTTACCTTAAATCCGTAGCGCCCCCCGACATATCACTGGGCGATATTTTCAAGTCATTGCTGCCGTTTATCTGTTTGCAGATTTTGGCAGTCGCCCTGCTGATTATCTTCCCGGGCATTACCGGACGCTAACACACAAAGGCGGAGCCAACAGGCTCCGCCTTTGTTCATTTTTGCCATCCAATATTATCTATCCGTGCTAGCCGTTGCGATAGAGATAGCTATAAGCATTAATCGCAGGCACCCCGCCAAGATGAGCATAAAGCACCTTAGATCCCTTGGGGAAATAGCCCTTGCGCACCAGATCAATCATACCTTGCATCGATTTTCCTTCGTAAACCGGGTCCGTCATCATGCCTTCAAGACGACCGCAAAGACGGATCGCTTCGTTGGTTTCATCGGACGGTACGCCGTACAGCGGATAGGCATAATCCTCGATTAATGTAATGTCGCGATCAGAAATGCCACCATCAAGCTCGACCAGATCGGCGGTTTTCTGTGCAATTGCCAGAACCTGTTCACGGGTCTGTTCTGGCGTGGCGGACGCATCAATCCCCACCACCTTGTCCGCCCGACCATCGGCAGCAAAGCCAACCGCCATCCCCGCATGGGTTGACCCGGTAACGGTACAAACAACGACATAATCAAACTTAAAGCCAAGCTCGACTTCTTGCGCACGGACCTCTTCGGCAAAGCCAACAAAGCCAAGACCGCCATATTTATGCACCGATGCGCCAGCCGGGATTGGATAAGGCACCCCGCCCTTGGCCTTTACATCCGCAAGGGCGGCTTCCCAACTTTCGCGAATACCAATATCGAAACCTTCATCGACCAGCTCAATCTCAGCACCCATGACGCGGCTCATCAGGATGTTGCCAACCCGGTCATAAACCGCGTCGTTAAATGGCACCCAGCTTTCCTGAACCAAACGGCATTTCATGCCGATCTTCGCAGCAATCGCGGCAACCTGCCGTGTGTGGTTGGATTGCACACCACCAATCGTCACCAACGTATCGGCACCCGATTTGATCGCATCAGGCACGATATATTCCATCTTACGGACCTTGTTACCGCCAAAAGCCAGACCGGAATTGCAATCTTCGCGCTTGGCATACAGTGCAACATCGCCGCCAAGATGTTCGGACAAACGCGGCAGAGATTCAATCGGCGTCGGGCCAAAGGTCAGCGGGTATTTTTCAAACTTGTTCAAATTCATCGGGCACTCCCTGAAAACGGATTGGAACCGTGTTCAGGCTAGCGCAGGAAATATGAAAGGTGCTCTCAAACTTGAGGAAATAATTTCCACCCAAGACTTACTTTGATCATTTAATACAGATATTCTTCCGTAATACTATATCAAAGTGAAAGAATATTGCATGCCTGTAGAGCTAGACAAGACTGATTACAAGATTTTACGCCTCTTGCAGCAAGATGGCCGCACTGGCAATGCGGAAATCGCCAAACGGGTCAATGTCAGTGCCGCAACTTGCCACCGCCGAACCCAGCGTTTGTTTGAAGACGGCTATATCCAGAACGTCCGCGCTCAGATCGCGCCCGACAAAGTAGATCGCGGCGCGTTGGTCATGGTCGGAGTGGTGCTGGATCGCTCAACACCAGAAAGCTTTGGCGCATTTGAAGCCGCCTGCCGCGCGTTGCCGTTTATCCTTGATTGCCATCTGGTGGCGGGGGATTTTGATTATTTCCTTAAAATCCGCGTGCGCGACATGGCGGATTTCAACCATCTGCACGGCGATCAACTGATTGCCCTGCCCGGTGTGCGCCAAACGCGGACATTCTTTGTGATGAAAGAGGTTGTCGATAACGCGCCGTTGGCGTTTTGACCAACATCAGGGAACAAAAAAAGGCGACATCCTGACCAATGAATGTCGCCTTGGAATCACATCCAGCTTCCTTGGTTATATTTAATCGCCAACCGGGAAGCGCATGGTAACGAACTCCTCGGCGGCCGACGGATGCACGGCGACGGTTTGGTCGAACTGGGCTTTAGTTGTCCCAAGGCCTCACAATGCCGACAACACTCGCTGCTCAAGCATCACTTACGCCTTACAGCCGTGCGCACTGATCGCTTGTGATCTGTTCTTTTTGATCGGGAAACTCGGTTGCGGCGGCGTAGATCTTAGCCAGTTCAAGATCAAGCTTGGCAATGTCGGCGTTTTGACAAATAGTATGTTTGATGGGGCGTGATGCGTTGGCGCAATTAAAACTTGCCGCATATGTCACCGGCTCTTGCGCCAAGGCATGGAACGTAACCAATACCATCAACAGGCCAAGCAGCCATTTCGCGCAACGCATCGCAACCTCTGTCTTTTTTTTAAATTTGGTAGGAATTCGATCACCAAAACCACCGCACAACAACGGCATTTCCAAGGTAAGTCGCGCCCAAAGATTTTACTTTATACCCGCCGCACCGCCCGAAACCACAGGCTCATAACCTATCAAAACTCGAATATTTTGTGATTGAACGGAATCCGCGTGGCATCAAATGCCCTGCTCCAAAGGATCAGTCGTTCCTAGCCGGTCATATTACAGGATATATATGCCAAATGACGATCCCACAGCGATCTCGCACTTAAAGAAAACAACATATAATTTGATACTAATTCAACTTAAGGTTAAGGTTCTGATCCCATCAACTTTCCCGAAGGGATCATGCCATGACAACAAAACCGCAGAAGATGTGCCGTGCGATCATTCTTTCAACTGCGTTAGCATTCACAAGTGCAGGAATGATCACCGCCGCAACAGCCCAAACAAAGAACCCAACCCTTGCGCCTATTCCAGCAGGATTTAATTTTCCAACACCGGGTTACGTGATTCAACAGTGGATCACCAACGCAGGATCAAGTGATCAAACCGTCTCGGCAAATGCGTTGAAAAACATCCGTGATCACGGGTGGGACTTGTGGAATGGCATGACGCAAATGACCAGTATTAGCAGCGGCGGCGCGACAATCGCCGAGATCGAAGTACCCATCTGGACAACATGGCCTGATCATACACAGGCGTTAAAACCCATTTTCTCAAAATCGGGTGCCAGCGAGCTTCTTTTTGAGCAATCAGAAGAAATCGCCCTGCGACGCCCAAAACAATTCAGCCATTCTAAACGGGCCGGTCCCAAGGCCAAGGCCGATGCACAACCGTCGGTCACCTACACATTGGAGGTCGAACAATTTAATCGAACCTGGGTAACGTCAGCAAACACCCCGCAGATCGTGCCGTTTGGCCAAGGAATTTATTCCATTTTGGGCAAAAGCAACATTGACAATTATGCCAATGATTTCCCGGCAGGCTATTCCGCCGGGGCGCGCGCCATCCTTGATTTTGACGCCCGCGCGATTGAAACCAAGCCGGTTTATTACGCGCTTAAAAGCACTGGCACGTCGATCATGCCCTATTGGCAAGGGCTTGCTGCCTCGGCCACGACAAATACAACCAACCCGACACCGGAAACCTGGAAAACATGCGTCATTGTCGATGCTGACAACCATGCAACAGCCGGCATGCGTAAAGCCAATCCAGATGAACAAAAGGGCGCTTACGCTGCGCCGGGATTGCAGTGCGAGAGTTATCTGTACGCCCCAATTGGCATGATGTTTGTGCGCAGCCTGAACGCCGGGGAAGCAGCTGCCTTTACCGGCCAACCGGACATTACAGCTGGCGATTTTGGTGCGCTGATGGCCATGCATGTCAACAGTAAGGAAACAGATTCCTGGACTTGGCAGACATTCTATTGGCAGGGGAATGAAGCCTTTGAAACCGACAGTCCGGGCAGCCTTGCCGCGCAACCGTCATCACTGGCGGCACCTTGGTCAAGCTATGCGATGTGCACGGCCTATGATCAAAGCTATGACGGTGGTGCAACGATGAACCTTTGCTACAACCCCTATCTGGAAACAAGCCCCGGAATTCCCGATGGCATCCAGTCCAACTGTGTTAGTTGCCATGGCTCTGCCAATGTTGCAGCAACAGGTGCGACAAACGCGCCGGGTTATCCCGCCAATTATGACGCACCAATTGATTTTGGCGGGCCTGATTTTACGAACGTGATGAAAACCGACTTCTCATGGACCATCGCGGACCAATAAAACCCTGTTCGATCATCAACAAAGGGCGTCCTTTGACGTTTGGTACCGATTGGTGATCCCATTTCGAATGCAAACTAAAACAGGCGACCCAATGGGCCGCCTAAATTGTTTTCTTTGATCAGGATTTATTCCCCGACCGGGAACCGCATGGTGACAAATTCTTCGGCTGCGGAAGGATGAACCGCCACGGTTTGATCGAACTGGGCCTTGGTTGCCCCCATGCGCACCGCAATGCCAATACCCTGAATGATTTCAGCAGCATCCGGGCCGACCATATGGGCGCCAAGCACAACGTCCGTGGTTTTATCGACGATCAGCTTCATCAGCGTTTTTTCATCGCGGCCTGAAAGCGTGTGACGCATCGGCTTAAAGGTGGATTTGTAAACCACCACTTCACCGCCCTTGGCACGCGCTTCTTCTTCGGACAGACCGACCGTGCCAACCGGTGGCTGACTGAAAACAGCGGTCGGGATGGCGTGATACGACATCGCCGATGGTTTGCCGCCATAGATGGTATCGGCAAAGGCCATGCCTTCCTTGATCGCAATCGGGGTCAGTTGGACATGGTCGGTGACGTCGCCGACAGCATAAATGTTTTCAACACTGGTTTGCAGGCCCTTGTTGATTTTGATCGCACCATTGTCCTTGGTTTCAATCCCGACCTGTTCAAGCCCAAGACCCTTGGTGTTTGGCGCACGTCCGGTGGCAAACATGATGGCGTCCGCCTCCATCTCGCCCCCGCCGGTCAGGGTCAGTTTCAGGGTGCCGTCTGATTGTTTATCAATCGCGGTGACATTGGTGTTCAGACGCAGATCGACACCCTTTTTAACAATTTCCTCGGCCAGATGACTACGGATGTCGTTATCAAAACCACGCAGGATTTGTTTGCTGCGGTAAAGTTGGGTGACCTGAGATCCCAGTCCGGCAAAAATACCGGCGAATTCGACCGCGATATAACCACCGCCAACAACCACGATGCGTTTTGGCTGCTCTTTAAGATGGAACGCCTCATTCGAGGTGATCGCGTGCTCGGCACCGGGGATGTCTGGCGTGGTCGGGTGGCCGCCCACTGCAATCAGGATGCGTTCGGCGGTGACGTCCTTGCCATCGACAACAACCGTGTGGGCGTTCTTAAAGGTCGCACGATGTTCAAACAGTGTGACGTTCGATCCGGCCAGAAGTTTGTGATAGATGCCGTTCAGGCGATCAATTTCCTTGTCCTTATTGGCGATCAGGGTTTTCCAGCTAAAGGTCGGTTCACCGGGAAGGGTCCAGCCATAAGCCGATGCATCTTCGAAATCTTCGGCAAAATGCGCGCCATAGACCAACAGTTTCTTGGGCACGCAGCCACGAATGACGCAAGTGCCGCCAACGCGGCTTTCTTCGGCAATGGCGACCTTGGCCCCATATCCGGATGCAACACGGGCCGCACGCACACCGCCCGATCCGGCACCAATAACAAACAAATCAAAATCATAGTCGGACATACGACGATCCTTATTCTCGGTCATTTTGTGATATGGCGCCAAATGTAGGCAGATAATCCCAAGAGTCGAGGCATAATCAGGGATTATTGCCGTAAAATTCCCGTTACCGCATGTGCCAATCGCAACAGGATCGCAGTACAGCCAACCAGAGATAGCATTTTTAAACTTTCTCGCTATATGTTGAATAGACGCAATGGGGATTGCAAAAACGATACAGGATTATCTTTATGAACGACCAAATGCACGGTCAGGACGCGTCCTTTAACAATGCACCAAGCTTTGTCGATGAACGTGGCGGCAATACCGCCCTTGTTTGCTATGGCTTGATGATTGCGACCTTGTTTACCGCCTTTGCCACCGGGTTGATTGCGCTGATCGTGTCTTATGTCGCACGCGAAGACGACGATCACTGGACCAACAGCCATTACACGTTCCTTATTCGCACCTTCTGGATCAGCATCCTCTATGCCATTATCCTTGGGTTCTTTACCTTCGTGATTGGCTGGATTCCGCTTATTGGCTGGGCTGTTGTCGGGCTGATGGGGCTTTTCGTCACCGCATGGTTTGTCGGTCGCAATGTCATTGGTCTTTTGCGGGCCCTTAGTGGTCGCCCAATTGATAATCCGCGCAGCTGGTTGTTTGGCTAAGCCCAGCCGGGTTTAAGGCAATAACTTGGTGCAATCGGCTTTGTCTGATTGCACCCGACTCCCCACATCGCTAAAGTCATCCGCAAGAACATTAGTTTGATACGGACAGGGAGTCGCACCGCCATGACATTGGCGTCGCAAGCCCCCGGTGATAAAATGCGCTGGGAAAACCTTCTTTCATCACATCGGCTGGAATTTCGGGATGGCAAAATACGCCTGCCCGAGGGTGCGCCCTATCCAACGCCTGATGGCAGAAGCCCGTTTCAGATTGATGTCGACCGGGTGATTTTCTCATCCTCGTTCCGGCGTTTGCAAAACAAAACGCAGGTCCATCCGCTGTCGGAAAATGACCATGTCCATACCCGCCTGACCCATACGATTGAGGTCGGGTCGGTCGGCCAGTCGCTTGGCCTGATGGCTGGCGCGCATATTGTCAAACAGCTGCCCGAAGACAGTGAAACAACCGTCGCTGATATCGGCTATATGGTTCAGGCAGCCTGCCTTGCCCATGACATAGGCAACCCACCGTTTGGCCATTCGGGCGAAGACGCCATCAATGAATGGTTCACCACATCGCGGTTGGCCAAGGATGAGCTGACATCGCGTTTGTCGGGACCGGAACTTGAAGACCTCCGCCATTTTGAGGGCAACGCCCAAGGGTTGCGGATTATCAGCCAGCTTGAGATGAAGCGGTTTGACGGGGGGTTGAACCTGACCTATGGCACGCTGGGCAGTTTTATCAAATACCCACGCAGCACATCGGTGCCAGACAGTCGCCGCCGCGAATATACCGGCCTTAAAAAACCGGGTTATTATCAGGCCGAACGCGATATTGCATCTGCCATCGCCAAAGTATGCGGCATGTCACCGCTGGACGGGTTTGATGGCGCGTGGCGCCGTCATCCGCTGGTCTATCTGGTCGAGGCGGCAGACGATATTTGCTATTCCGTGGTTGATCTTGAGGATGGCTGGGAATTGGGCTGTGTGACGTTTGAGGAAGTCGAACGGGCACTGGCCCCGATTGCGCGCCATCCTGACAAATATGAGGGTGATGCCAATCAACGCTGGACCGATTTGCGCACGGAAAGCTGGTACACCGAAAAATCGGAAAATGACCGTATCGGGTTCCTGCGCGGCAAGGCGATTGGCAATCTGGTCAAGGCTGCTGTTGATGCGTTTATCGCCAATGAAGATGCGCTTTTGACTGGCACAATTGAAGGGGACCTTCTGGCCAACACTCCACTTGGCGTTGATGCCAAGGCGTGTAAAAAACTCGCGGTAGAGAAGATTTATAACGCGCCGCATGTCCTGCCGATTGAAATGGCCGGGTTTGAGGTCATCAATGGCCTGCTCAACAGCTTTGTCCGCGCGGCCATCGATATTGACGAACATATCAATCACGGCAAGCGCCTGCCGCCACAGGCGGACCGGATTGATAAACTGCTGTCTGGCAAGATTTCAGATGCGTCCGATCTTTACAGCCGCCTGATGCGGGTGATGGATTACATTTCAGGCATGACAGATCGTTATGCCGTGACATTGTTCCGAAAATTGCAGGGCATTACGATCTGATTGCGCAGACGTAACAGTGTTATGGGCAACCATCTTTATGTTTCGAGCATCCAGTCAAACAGGCGGTGAACAGATGAAAACAGGCCACCACCAATGTCGAGCTTGGCAAAAAGCGGTGGATGATGTGCATCATCAGCAATCTTGACCTCGGCAATCTGGGCCCGACTAGTCGGCTGAAAAGATCGTTGGAATTCTTCGGGCAATTGTTCTGAT
This sequence comes from Thalassospira lucentensis MCCC 1A00383 = DSM 14000, assembly GCF_000421265.1. Classification (GTDB taxonomy): domain Bacteria; phylum Pseudomonadota; class Alphaproteobacteria; order Rhodospirillales; family Thalassospiraceae; genus Thalassospira; species Thalassospira lucentensis. The sequence goes on from NZ_ATWN01000012.1 coordinate 32,354, forward strand.
ACCGGCAAAAGCGACGTCACCGTCCCGCGCAGGGTTTTGGTGCCGTAATGCATGGTAACTTCCTGCCCCGGCTCAAGTTCATACAGCGATCCGTTTTCGAAATACGCCAGAACATAGGGCTTCCCCGATGCAATTTTCATGATCGGATTGCCCGGGCGGATCACGCTGCTTTCAATTGCTGAAACCTCGGTAATAATGCCACTAGCCGGTGCAACAAGCCGTCCTTCGTCGTAGGAGCGTTCAATCCTGTCAATCAGCACATAGCGTTGATCAATCTGTTGATACAGAGCACCGAGTTCCGCACGAAGCGAGGTGATATCGGACGTAATCCGTTCAAGGTCCTCGCGCGCGGTGTATTCACGTTCATAGGCCGTGTTTAACGCCGTGCCGGTCGCCACACCATCCTCAAGCCCGGTTTCCATGCTTGTGCGAAATTTAGCCGCCGATTTCAGGCGTTTGCGCGCAAGTTCAATAAGTTGGCGTGCGCCGCCGATCTTACTGGTCATGCGCGCACGGTCGGCAGACAAGGTTGCCAGTTCAAACTGCAACCGTGCCAGTTCTTCATCATACTCGCGTGAGCTTAAATGTGCGACAACATCGCCGCGTTCAACGCGGTCACCCTGACGCACGGCAATATCACGCACCGTCCCGATATATTCGCTCGCCACCACATAGGGGCGCGCAATAACAAGACCATTGCCACGCAGAAAGAAGAACTGCCCAAAAAAGACATCAAAGGCCCAAAGTCCGACAAGCACAAGCAAGCCAACATAAATCCAGCGTCCAAGATTGCGCTTTTTGGGGATGGCGCGCGGCTCGCGGATCAATCGGGTTGATGGTCGGTGATTTTTAAGTTTCATTTTCTCGACTACTTATTATCTGCACGGGTTTCACGCGCGGCATGTCGCACACGACGCGGCACGTAGTTGTCATCAAAGGACCGACGGAAAATCAGTTCGTCAAAGCAGGCGACAAGTCGCACAAACCGCAGGAACAGCGTATTAAATAGCCCATAGCCAATGACATACAGCCAAAGTCGCCCGATTGCCGGACGCGGACTGGCAATTTGGGCCATTGCAAACCCGATAATCCCAAACGCCGAATAAGCCAGAAGGTTCACAACCGCGATGATCCAGCCAAAGCTGCCATAGACTTCAAAAAGCCAAATCAGATAAATCACGAATGACAGCGACAGGAATGCCTGAAAGAACAGGATATCGATGGTTCCCAACGCATTGGACAGACGAAACTGTGCATCTGTCGGATCAAGAAACACCCGGTAGCGCCGCCAACGCATCCGCACCAGCGATCTGTCCCAACGCAATCGTTGGCGCACAAGCTGACCGAAAGTTTCGGGAACATCGGTCAAACACCATGCGTCGGGTGCAAAACGGATCCGCCATCCGGCACGACGGATTTTGTTGGTCAGTTCGGCGTCTTCACCGGGACCAACCGACCAGCCACCAACCTGTTCCAGCGCCTGCCGACGAAAGGCACCAAAGGCACCAGACACAATAAACAAGACACCAAGCATATCGGACACCTGCCGACCCAAACCAATGGAAATCTGGTATTGAATAGCCTGCCAACGGGTCGCAAGTGAAACTTCTGGATTACGTGCACCGAGGTTTCCGGCAACCGCACCGGTTTTCGGGTCGTCGAACCCTTTTAGCAATTCCTCAAACGCGTTGCAGTCATAGGTGGTATCCGCATCGGCAATGATCACAATATCACCCGTGCATTCCGCCAGACCAAGATTGGCCGCGGCCGACTTTCCACCGCGAACCTGACTTGTCCGAACCACATCAACCAGACCATCACGCATCAGGATATTGGCGACCTCCACACTTTTATCGGTCGAGCCATCATCAACAATCACGATTTGATCGGGGCGCACTGTTTGTTCGCGCATCGACATGATGGCGCGCGGCAGATTTTCCGCCTCATTATGGCCGGGCAGCAGAACCGAGATACGAGGACGGTTCAAAGGTTTACGCGGCAGGCCGTCCGGCTTTTTGAAAATTGTCGCAATGCAGACCGCAAGCCCGGCCAGCATGAACCGTGGTAACTCCAGCAAAAAGAAATGCCAGAACATCGCAAAAAATGCCGGAAAGCTTAGTGATATCAGATAATTGATACCGTCAGCGAACATTGCGAACCTCGCGCAAGATGTCGCGCACGGAACGGTCGGACCAGTCTTCGAAGCGATAATCGGGATGGCCGGTAAGATTTTTGCCAAGACCAGCGTCAATACGCCGGACAATGGCATCAAATTCGCTGGCATCGGTTTCGGGGAAGGCAAACACAATCTGATCCCCGGCCGCATACAGGAAATCTGAGTCCCGCAGAATTTCACGCAACAGCTTGATCAAAGTTTCACGCATTGCACTGTCAAACCGGACGGGCTGATCCAGATCATCCTGTCCGGTATTAATCCTGACGGCCGCGATGCTAAACGGGCGCCCATAACGCTGTGCCGTACTCAACCCGTTGTCAAGAAGGGCGACAAAGGTCGCGTAATCTTTAGAAGGTTCAAACTCGCCCAGCGCATTTTCAAGACCGGGGACCGGCAACCGGCCCAGCAACAGGGCTTCGCGGCCTGCCTGGGAAAGACGGTAGTGATACCAGTCGCGTTGCGGGGCCTCGTCACTCAGGGTCAGTTCTGCACAGTCAAGGCATTCGAAATATACATCGGGGCTTTCGGTGACAGCATGGCAATTGCCGCATTTTTCAACACGTCCGGGCTTGTCATAATCTACCCCGAAATGGTCCAGATTTTGTTCGCAGGACGGGCAGATCATCCTGCCACCTGCGCTTAATTGAAAGGCATCTTGTGGCCCCTGATGTCCGCAAGAAAAGTGATGAACAATGTCGAGTTCCTGCAAGTCCGACGACCGGCACTCCGGGCAGTTTTCGGCAACATTCAAACGCGATGAGCCGCAACGGCCACAAAGGTGGGTTTTACGCCAGTAGTTACGTTCCAGAAGCCCTTGCCGGTACAACTGCGTCAAAAGGCTTCGCGATGCCAGATCAGGGCGAAGTCGCGAATACGCCACAGATGATCGGCTTCCGGGTGCCCATGCAGGCACCGCGTCACATTGGCGGGTAGCAAGGTAGCCCAGAACATTCAGCCCTTCGCGGTCTTCCTTTGGGCGTGTACTGCCAAGTTTTGCAATCCGGCTTAGCTTTTCATAAGCGTCGCGGGTTGCTTCATGGAGGAACTGATGACTGATTTCGGGAAAGGCACCATCGACAAATTCCGGTGGACTTTCACCAAACCAATAGATCGGGAAAAGATCGTGAGTCGCGGCTGCGCGCAGGGTAATGATCGCTTCTTGCGACAAATCGGCATTCTGATCGCAGAACACCGCCGAGAAGTTACGTGAATTCGTTGCTTTGCGTACATTGACAGGCAGTTGTTCGAACATGCCAATTGTCAAAACGTCAAGCAGTTCAGCTTGCGCTACTTTCATTGTTGATTTGCCCTTTTCGTCCAACCAGTCCGCGCCTTACCGGTTCATGTTCGACCAGCTTTACGAGCATCGGATTAACTAGCCATACGAACAAAAACGCATGACGGGTCACAAAGCAACGTGACATGTCTTTTTATTTTTCAATGAAATATGGGATAATTTTGACGGATTTTAAAAAGACGCCGGTTTCACACAAATGGAACCATAAGTTATATTCAAAACGGCCACCTGATCACAGGTGGCCGTTTTGGTTCTGATATCCGATGTTGAGATGTTCAGATAATGTAATGGATACCGCATTCGGTTTTATCCTGCCCGGCCCAACGGCCCGCACGCACATCGGTTGTGCCCGGATCAACCCGATCGGTGCATGGCATGCACCCGATGGATAAAAAACCCTCTGCCTGAAGCGGATGACGCGGCAGTGCGCGATGCTCAAAAATATCGTCGATATCTTCGGGCTTATATCCGGCGAGCGGGTTGATCTTGATCCGCGTACCAGCCGTTTCAATCGCCGGAAGCGCGTCACGTTCCCCACCATGGAAACGCTTACGTCCGGTCAACCAAGCATCATAGCCCGTGAGTGCGCGTTGAAGCGGCTCAACCTTTCGCAAATAGCAGCATTTCGCCACATCGGATGCAAACAGCATTCCGTCGGGATCATCTGCTTTGAGCTTGTTTTCGTCCGGACGCATGATCTTGATATTGGTCAGACCAAGCTGATCGACCAGCTGTTCGCGGTACGTATGGGTTTCACCAAACAGCTTGCGGGTATCAAGGAAAATGATCGGCAGATTGGCATCAACCTCGGCCACCAGCGCCAGCAATGCTGCCGCCTCTGTCCCGAAGGATGAGGTCATCGTGATTTTGCCGTTGAATTCTTCATGCACCATCGGCTCGATCAGAGCCGCACCCTGCAAATTACCATAACGGCTCATCAAAGACGCAACACGATCCGTAGCCTCTTCAAGAGACATGGATCCGCCAGTTAGAATGTCTTCTTCACGCAATACATTCATGGCAACCATCCACGACGATCAATATATTCATCCGTCTTTTCAAGCAACTGCTGCATATTTGCACCATTGGCTTTCCACTTTTCTCGTTCGGCAGAAAGCGCAGTAAGCCGATCTGACCAGTTTGGTTCCAGCCACTTATCTATCGCACGTCGTATACGTCCTGCAAGTCTTGGGCTATGACCGTTGGTTGAAACCGTGATCATCAGGTCACCACGCTGAACGCGTGCTGGCGAGAAAAAATCACAGTATTCCTTGACGTCTTCGACATTGGCAATCGTGCCGACCGCCTTGGCAATGGCGGCCAACTCGGCGGACTTTTCTTCGCCAAGGTCGACAATAAACATAATGGACGCCGCATTGACATCTGCCGAATTTGGCAAATAGCGATGCAGACGATCACCAGCCTGTTGGGCCAGTTCGGGTATCGGGTTTTCAGAATAGACGGTGACGTATCTCGCCCCATCACCGTCAAGCTGTTGCAAACGGTTCAGCGTGGGCTGACCGTTGCCGACCAATGCGACCGAAAGCCGCGTCAGGTCCAGATTGATGGGAAACATCGTCGATCCTCTAAAGGGTTTCTATTGGTTAACCCTGACAATGAGTGTGGAGATTAAAAAATTCAATACATTTTTTATGTGTTTTTAATTTATACAACACTATTTTATGTGTTTATTTAACATGAACCTGAGTGATCTGAAGGCATTGAGATATTCGTACAGCTTTTCATGCATTTCTTGGAAAACCACCCTATATTGGGCCAAATTCCGCCAGCAAGCGTGCCCGCGCGCACTGAATGACGAGAGAACCACCAAATGCCCAGTAGTACCTCCTCCGCCCTGTCAGGTCAGGTCCTTCAAAACCCGGCCCCAGATACAGTCGCCCATAAAAATGTCGCCATCTGGCTGTTTTCCTGTGCCGCACTTGTGTTCATCATGGTGGTGATTGGCGGGCTGACACGCCTGACGGAGTCGGGGCTTTCGATTGTTGAATGGCGACCGTTCACCGGGATCATCCCGCCATTAAACGACGCGGACTGGGCTGCGCTTTATGCCAAATACAGCCAATACCCGGAATTTCAGAAAGTAAACGCCTGGATGTCCGTGGATGATTTCAAAAACATCTTCTGGCTGGAATTCATTCACCGGCTTTGGGGCCGTTTGATCGGCATTGTGTTCTTCATCCCGTTCGTCTGGTTCCTTGCAAAACGCTCCATCGACGGTGCGACGAAGTGGAAACTGTGGGGACTGTTCATCCTTGGCGGGCTTCAAGGCCTGATGGGCTGGTACATGGTGATGAGCGGTCTGGTCGACCGCCCCGATGTCAGCCAATACCGCCTGACGGCGCATTTTGGCTTGGCACTGGTGATTTTCATTGCCCTGTTGTGGGTTGGATTTAACCAATATGCCCCGCGCAGTACCGCAACCAATGGATCAAAACGCGCAGTGCAATTGCTGTGTCTTATCGTGTTTACCGCCCTTTCAGGCGGATTTGTTGCCGGACTTGATGCCGGATATGCCTTTAACACCTTCCCGCTGATGGATGGGCAACTGATCCCCGATGGGGTTTATGTCTATGATCCAACATGGCTGGCGCCGTTTGAAGATCACATGACCGTGCAGTGGGATCACCGTTGGCTGGCCAAACTGACCTTTGTGCTGGTACTTCTGTTCTGGTGGCGGGCTGGAAAATGGGACCTGACACCAGATCAGCGCTTTGCAACACATCTGGTCTTGGTCGCAGCCTGCCTTCAGGTGGCACTTGGCATTTCGACCCTGCTGTCCGTGGTCTGGTTGCCGCTTGGTGTCGCGCATCAGGCTGGTGCGGTAGTACTCGTCGGAACCGCAACCTATGCAGCCTATAAGCTGCGCCGCGCAGACTGACAAAACCACCGAAATTGCAATATTGTAAAAAGGGCAACCCACGAGCTGCCCTTTTGATTTTGTAGCACCCATACCGATTTAGGTATCGGCGTGGTGCAGTGCCTTTCTAATCCGACGCATCGAAATCCAGATCGCAGCCAATACCACCGGCACCGCCAACCCGGTCGCCACGCGGTCATTGATTGGAACGCCCGTATCCTTAAGCGCCTTAAACAAATAGCCCAGCAGACCAACTGCATAATATGTAATGGCGGCGACAGACAGGCCTTCGACGGTTTGTTGTAAGCGCAATTGCAATTTGACCCTGCGATCCATGCTGGCCAGCAGGTCGCGGTTTTGGGCTTCCAGCAGGATATCAACACGGGTGCGTAGAAGGTTATTGGCGCGCGCGACACGTTTTGACAGGACTTCCAACCGATCACCGATATTCTGACAAGTCCGCATCGCCGGGGCCAAGCGGCGCTCCATAAACTCGGTGATGGTTTGCAATCCTTCGACCCGTTCTTCGCGAAGTTCGATCAAGCGGGCCTGAACAATGCGGTAATAAGCGCGCGCCGCACTGAAGCGATAATTCAAAGATGCCGCCATTTCTTCGGTCTGGGCGGCAAGGTCGGTCAATTTAGATAGGGTTTCTTCGTCATTGGTTTGTGTCTTGCTGGCCATTTCAGCGGTGATGTCTGACAGCCGGGTGTCAATCTCGGAAACCTTGGGTGTTGCACAATGGGCCAATGGAAAGGCTAGCAAAGCCATCATGCGATAGACTTCGATTTCCTTGAGACGTTGAACCAGACGCCCGGTTTGAAGCTGTTCCATCCCCTGATCACGGATCAGAATGCGGCCAAATCCATCGCCATGCAGGCGAAAGTCCGTCCAGACTTTTGCCGTTCCACCCAGAACCCGGCTGCCGGTCAGGCCGTTATGATCAAACAGGCGCGAAATTTCTTCGTCGTTACGCCCAGTTTTCTCAACCGCGATGTGCAGGCCAACAATCAACTGTCCGGGTGTCGCTGACAACCAATCCTGCGGGATCAAATTAATCACCGGGTCTTCGAACGGATCGTCAAATTCGGCAGATCGCTTAAAGACATAGACCGTGAATTCCGCATGACGCTCCCAAATGACGGTGAAACCGTCACAGGCGGCTTCGTAATATTTCTGGTCGGCAGCCGGGGGTGTCAGGCTGTATCGGCGGCAAAAAGACAGGAAGTGATCGCGCACTTCATCGTCAAGGTCTTCGCCCGCGTGAAACGCAATGCAAGAACATCGCGCCGGGCTTGAAACCCCACCAAATGGGCGGGCGTGAATTTCATTATGCAGTGCGACGCGCTGGGGATGTTCAACAAACATTGCCACGGGCTTTCATAATTGGCCATTGCGGTCTATATAAAACGTTCGGACTGTGGTTTTGAAACGTCATTTTGAACCGCAACCCGACACACCCTGTATAGACGAAAGTCCAAGGTGACAGAAACCCCAGAAAGCATAAGGGAAAATACTGTCACAAGTGCTTTCATCATATGGGGAAAATCATTTGCCCGGCCAACGCTTTGACGGCCCCCAAGGAGGTTTCATGACCGATCTTCGCACCACCGACAATCTGTTTTTCGCCAAAGGTGATCTTGATCGCGAACGGCTTGAAAATCAGGTCAATGACGCGCTTGGCGCAGCAGAAGACGGGGAACTGTTTTTGGAATACCGCCAGTCTGAAAGTCTGGTCTGGGATGATGGCCGCCTGCGCAGTGCCAATTTTGATACCGCACAGGGGTTTGGCCTGCGCGCTGTTGCCGACGAAGCCACCGCGTTTTCGCACTCCAACGAACTCTCGAATGACGCAGTTGCCCGGGCTGCCGAAACCGTTAAGGCAGTTGGACAAGGGCGCTCCGGCAAAGTCGATCTTGGATCGATTGGTACCAATATATCGCTGTATTCGGATGTGAACCCGCTGGGTGAGGCAACGTTTGAGGCCAAAGTTGACCTTCTGGCACAGATTGATGCCTATGCCCGATCACGCGATCCGCGCGTAGCCCAAGTATCCGCATCGATTTCGGGTAACTGGCAAGCGGTACAAATCTGGCGTTCTGGCGGCCAGCGCATTGGCGATATTCGCCCATTGGTGCGGTTCAACGTGTCGGTTGTCGTCAAACAGGGCGACCGAATGGAATCGGGTTCCCACGGTGAAGGCGGGCGGATTGGCTATGACGGTTTCTTTGACGAGAAAACCTGGAAATCCGCCGTGGACGAAGCGCTGCGTCAGGCCGTCGTGAACCTTGAATCCGTCGCCGCACCGGCGGGTGAAATGACTGTGGTGCTCGGTCCGGGCTGGCCGGGGATTTTGCTGCATGAGGCCATCGGTCACGGGCTTGAAGGTGATTTCAATCGTAAAGGCACCTCGGCCTTTGCCGGTCTGTTGGGGCAGCGCATTGCGTCCCCGGGCGTTACGGTTGTTGATGATGGCACCATCCATGATCGTCGCGGGTCGCTTTCGATTGATGATGAAGGCACCCCGACACAGCAAACCGTTCTGATCGAAGATGGTATCCTTAAAGGCTTTATGCAGGACCGATTGAATGCACGTTTAACCGGGGTTAAATCCACCGGCAATGGCCGCCGTCAATCTTATGCTCACGCACCAATGCCCCGCATGACCAACACCTATATGCTCGGCGGCGATAAAGACCCTGCTGAAATACTGGCATCGGTCAAAAACGGTATCTATGCCGTCAACTTTGCTGGCGGACAGGTTGATATCACATCGGGCAAGTTCGTGTTTTCCGCATCCGAGGCCTATTTGATCGAAAATGGCAAACTTGGCGCCCCGGTCAAGGGTGCGACCCTGATTGGTAATGGCCCCGACAGCCTGACCAAGGTCTCCATGGTTGGCAACGACATGAAACTTGATAATGGCATCGGGACATGCGGCAAGGACGGTCAGGGCGTTCCTGTGGGTGTCGGCCAACCGACCCTGCGCATTGACGGCCTGACCGTGGGCGGAACGGCGGTATAAGCCGCCTCCCCTCCCGAACAGGGGAATACCCTATTTCCATACAGACAACTTATCCTATTGTATGATGATACTATGCTGATCATCACGAGGACACCAATCGGGCGCATGGCTTACATCATGCGCCCGTACCTCATAATCTGTCTAAAGTAGATTCAAAAAGATTTCGGATGCAGTCTGCCGGGTTTCGACACCTGAGCACCTTGCATTCGACCGGTTGGGAGACCGGAAAAATCTGCGAGATTTTGGGGGATAACTTGAAGACAAGCCGATCGCGGCACGGCACAGCATTATTGGCTGTGCTCGGGGTCTTGATAATGGGGATAACCGGTGCCGATGCGCAACAAGGCGTCGATGTGCGCACCGACGAGGCACGTCAGTTTTCCACTGATTTTGACCGGCTTACCGATGTTACCGAACGCGCGAACCGTCTGCTTAAGACCGATGATGGCGGCGACATCACCTATGGCGACATTCTGGCCAATCCTGATGACATTGTTTTGAATTTCCGCTGGGCCAAGGCGCAACTTGGGCGCGGTGATGTGCGCGGCGCATCGGCCACCCTTGAACGTATTCTGGTTCTTGATCCGGACCTTGCACCTGTGCGTTTGTATTACGCGATTGTCCTGTATCGCCTTGACAGTCTTGATGAAGCGCGTGCGCAGTTTGATCGCCTAAGGGGGATGAACGTATCACCAGAAGTTGCTGCCGATATTGATCGGTATATCTCAGCCATTGAACGCCGTCGCAAACGCCTGCGGCAGGCCATTACCTTGACACTGGGCAGTCAGATCGACAGCAACCGAAATGCCGCCGCATCAGACAAGGAACAGTTGGTAACCGGAACATTGACGCAAATCACGTCGAGTTCGGACAAACCAACCAATGACATCGCCTATATCGGGGCTTTGCGCTATGATCTGAGCTACGACCTTGGCTATCAGGAAGGTCATGAAATCTTTGCCAGTATGACCGGCTATGCCAGTGATCAGGTGCAACTGGACTCCCTTGATCTTGGATCGTTTTCGGTTGATGCCGGGGCGCGTATTCGCGGCGGATATTGGGTTTTGACACCATCGGTCAACCAAACCGCACAATCGCTTTCCAAGGAAAAGTACCTGACATCGCGCACGGGTCGACTGCGCCTTGATTGGAACCCGCGCCCGTTCTTTAATTTGAACGGTGATATCAGCTATTCTGACGAACGCTATCAAAACACCTCTGAGTCCAGCGCACTGCGTCTGCATTCCGGGCAACGCTATGGCACACGACTTGGTGGTAACTACACGTGGACACCTAATAACCGCACCACGGTTAATCTTTTTGCGGGTGAAAAAGACGCTGCGCGCACCTATTATAGTTATGACAGCTTGAGCGGCGAGCTGATCCATGCTTATCTATTTGGCGGGGGAAGTTACATAAGCGGAAGTATCCGCCATGGTATTGATCGTTATCGCGACCCGGATTTTCTGGTGACCGGCAATTCGCCGCAACACCGAACGGATCGCAGCACACGGACAAGATTGACCTATGGCGCACCACTTTCGCAATTACTGCCGTCTGATTTGTTTGGGGATAGCAAAGCGGCAGATCAGGTATACAGCTTTTTGGCACCGATCAATTGGTCCATCACGGGTGAATATCTGAACACAAAATCAAACATTCCCAATTACGAATATCACAATGCCCGGGCGCAGTTTTATCTGACCCGGCGATGGGAGTTCTAGGAATGCCAGACCATGTAACCACCACCCGTTCCAACCGTTACCTTACGCGATGGATGAAAACGTTTGCAGTGGGCAGTACCCTTGCGCTCTGCATGTCACTAACGGCACCGGCAAAAGCCGACCTTAACGCCGAAATGGCCGGTGTTTCTGCGGCGGTGACCGGGGAAGTTATCCTCGCCAAATCGGCGGGCGAAATCGGCACGTTGGTTGAAAGTGGCATGCCGGTTTATCTCGGGGACCGCATTACCACATCGCCCAATGCCGGGATGCAAATCCTGCTGCTGGACGAGACGGTTTTTACCATTGGCCCGAACAGCGACATTGCAATTGATGAATTCGTCTATGACCCGGTAACCGGCGATGGCCGTATTGTGGCCGACATGGCGCGCGGAGTGATGCGCTTTGTCACGGGTAAAATCCCACTCAACAATCCGGCCAGCATGGACATCAACCTTCCGGTTGGCTCCATCGGCATTCGCGGCACCATTGGCCTGATCAGGTCGGTCTCCGCCGAGCAAGCCAATCAAATCATGCCCGGCACATTTGATACATCCAGCCCGGATGGCGCCAATCAGCAGATTTTCATGGCGGTCAACCAGGGGCCGGGGCTGTCGCGCAATGACACCACATCGCGCCCCGGCGCCTTTGCCGTATCCGATCAGACCGGCAACAGCGAAAACATCACCGGTGAGAATTTCGGCGTCTTTGTCAGCAACTCGGTTGTGACTGAACCGGCGCGTTTTCCAATCGTTGTCGCAACTTATGACTTTTCGGCCAATCTTGTAAGGACAGCGTCGCGCCGGACTACGAGCGACAGTGCCGGAACCTCGAGTATCGCCACCGGGAACCAGCAACCAAGCCTAACATCGGGACAATTCCGTCAGGCCGACACCCAGACAGGCTCGACCATGGCAGGAACGCTTGATGTTGCGATGGCACAGGCCAGTTCTACCAGTTCAGCATCCAATCAGATCGAAGTTGCTTCGATTCTTAACAATGCTGAAAACACCGATGCAACCAGTACAGCAGATTCTGCATATACTTTGGATGCAATGAGTCAAGTATCGCTGAGTAGTCCTACAATTACAGGAAGCACAACCGCAGCAAACGGGTCATTATCCTATAATTTTAATGCGTCCGTAAACTTTGCTTCACGCGCTCTCAATATCCAATTCACCTCGATTAAAGATAGTGGGGCCGATTTGACCAATGCAGTTGGGTCCGCCGAGATTTTGGGCTTCGACTTTACAAGTCGATCTGGTGCGGCTGCATTTAGTGGAACAGATTTTAATTATGGTGGTGGTTGCACCACCAACGCTTCCGCCGCAGGATGTAGTGCCAGCGCAACATTTAAGGATCTCAACAATATTGATTTTGAACTTACAACAAACGCCGAACCAACTGGTGCTTCGGGGTCGACACCTCTGAACTAATAATGTCAAAGCATCCAGATACATGCGTCTGAGTAAATCGCGCCTTTTGGCCGGACTGCATTATGCGATCCCCTTGGCCGTCCTGCTGACCTGCATTTTTATGCGGTGGCAGGATGTGCCGTTTGTTGATCAGTTGCGCCTGAGCGTTTTTGATACCTATCATCGCATTTCACCACGGACTTACGAAGATGTCGGGGTGCGGATTGTTGATATTGACGAGCGCAGCCTTGAGGAACTTGGTCAATGGCCGTGGCCGCGTACCCGGTTGGCTGGACTTCTATACCGTTTGCGGTCAGCTGGCGCGCAGGTTGTCGGGTTTGACATTGTGTTTGCCGAACCCGACCGAACATCCCCCGCCCGTGTTGTCAACGATTGGCCATCGGGTCCGGACACCGACAAAATCAAGGCTCTGGCCGATAACCTTCCCGATCATGATGCGCTATTTGCCCAGTTCATTCGTGGCACGGGACAGGTGGTTACTGCCATCCAGCTGACCACCAAGAAAATCGATAAGTTGCCGCGCCAGATCGGCAATTTCAGCGTTTCAGGCGAGGCCGGACGCACACTTTCCGATTTTATTCCGGTGCTGCCCGGGGCGGCAAAAAATCTTGATGCAATTGAGGATGCAGCCAGTGGCAACGCATTGGTCAATGTATCGCCCGAACAGGATGGCATTGTCCGCCGGGTACCATTGCTCGCCGCCATTGATCATGAACTTCCCGCTATTGGTATGCCGGTATATCCCACACTATCGATGGAAATGTTGCGGGTGCTGCAAGATGCACCGCGCACCATGAATGTGCGAATGTCAGGCGCAAGTGGCAGCGAACGCTGGACACAATCACAGGGGATTGAGGCCATCCGGGTTGGCGCAGTTACCATTCCGACCGATCATGCCGGACACATGTGGGTGCATTTCACAGGCCATCAGACGGATCGGTATATTTCCTCAGCCGACGTTATGAATGACGCGCTGCCCACCGGCAGCCTGCAAAACAAAGTTGTTCTGGTCGGAACAAGTGCGGCTGGGCTTCTTGATTTGCGGTCCACGCCGCTTGACCGGGTTTTACCCGGTGTGGAAGTTCATGCCGAGATGCTTGAACAAATGATCCTTGAACATTTTCTAACCCGCCCCTATTGGGCGGCAGAGGCCGAAACCATTGCCTTATTGATACTCGGTCTATTTTTTGTTCTGGCCGTCCCACGTCTGGGTGCAATTTGGCCCGCGGTCATTGGCAGCAGCTTAGCGCTTGGCGCAATCACCTTTTCCTGGTGGGCCTATAGTAGCCAATTGTTGCTGATTGATCCGGCCTATCCACTGATCAGTCTTTTGGCAGTATATCTTGCGACCAGTTCAATCGGCTTTATGCGCACCGAAGGCGAACGGCGACAAGTCAGGTCAGCCTTCGCCAACTATTTATCCCCGGCACTGGTCGAACAGCTTGCCCGTCACCCCGATCGCCTAAAACTTGGCGGGGAAACCCGTGACATGACCTTGATGTTTTGTGATGTGCGTGGATTTACCGCAATTTCCGAAGGGTTCAAATCCAATCCGCAAGGCTTAACCCGCCTGATCAACCGGCTTCTGACCCCGCTTACCGACTGTATCCTTCGGCGTGAGGGCACGATTGATAAATACATGGGCGACTGCATCATGGCATTCTGGAATGCGCCGCTTGATGTGGAAAACCATGCTCATCAAGCCTGCGAAAGCGCACTTGCCATGCGCCGCGCACTTGATGAACTCAATATCGAACGCCAAACCGAAGCGACAAATGAAAACAGCCCGTTTTTGCCGCTAAATGTCGGGATCGGGATAAATTGCGGAGACTGTCTTGTTGGCAACATGGGGTCTGATCAGCGGTTTGATTATTCGGTTCTGGGGGATGCGGTCAATCTGGCATCGCGTCTTGAGGGACAGTCAAAAAACTATGGCGTTGACATCGTTCTGGGCGAAGCCATCGCGAAACGCGTTGAAGAAGATTTTGCCATTCTCGAACTTGATCTGATTGCGGTAAAAGGCAAAAGCGAAGCGGTTCATATTCACGCACTTTTGGGCGATGCACGCTTGCAAAACTCGGATGGTTTTGCCTTGCACCGTAACGCACATCAAAACATGATAAATGCATACCGTGCCCAGAATTGGGACGAGGCAAAGGCCTTGCTTGATCAATGCCGCGAAATGTCGTGCACCACTGACAACTCTGGGCCACTCGACGGACTTTATGTTCTTTATGAGGAGCGCATCCGCCTCTTCCGTGCAACACCGCCGCCCACCGACTGGAACGGTGTTTTTGTTGCGATCAGCAAATAGTGCCTCTTGCCATGTTGTCGAAATCACAACACTCTGCTGAAGGCCAACCGTTCCAGCCCCACCAGAAGACCACCGCCACCAAAGCGACAAAGAGGATTTGATGAACTTCTCATCTGACAATGTTTCGCCGATCTGCCCCGAAATCCTGTCTGCCATCGCAGCCGAAAGTGAAAGTGCCGCCCTGCCCTATGGCGCGGATGACAAAAGTCAGCAGCTTGATGCCGCCTTTTCCGAGCTGTTTGGAACCGAGGTCGCGGTTGTTCCGGTGGCAACCGGCACGGCGGCAAACCTGATTGGTCTTTCGGGTCTGGTGTCACCGTTTGGCGGGGTGGTTTGCCACCACCGCGCCCATATCAATATGACGGAATCAACTGGGGTGGCATTCTATGGCGGAGGAACAAAGCTTTTGGGACTTGATGGCCCATCGGCAAAGATCGAGGCGGCGACACTTGATAGCTTTTTGACCGCACACAGCCCTAATGGCATGCATTCGGTTGATCCGGAATGTGTCGCCATTACCCAGACCACCGAGTTCGGTACAGTTTATACTGTTAATGAGGTCCATGCGATTGGCTCGGTATGTCAGAAACACGACATGCGACTGTTCATGGATGGTGCACGGTTTGCCAACGCGGTTGCTGCCCTTGAATGCCATCCAGCCGATATCACGTGGAAGGCTGGCGTTGATGTGTTGAGTTTTGGGGCGACCAAAAACGGCGCTTTGGCGGTGGATGCGATTATCCTGTTTGACCCGGAATTGCGCCGTCATACAGAAAAAAGCCGCAAGCGCGGTGGGCATCTGTTTTCCAAGCACCGTTACCTTGCCGCACAGCTTCTGGCCTATGTGCAAGATGACCTTTGGCTGCGTAATGCGCGCCATGCCAATGATGCGGCAATGACCTTGATGGACAGCCTGCAATCGCTTGGTGCGAAGGCGGCCTTCGCACCACAGGGCAATGAGCTGTTTATTCATATGAATGACGATCTAGCCAAAACGCTCCGCGATGCCGGAATTGTTTTTCGCCCGTGGGCATCTATTGGCCCGGATGCATATCGCTTTGTCTGTGCTTGGAACAGCCCCACAGATTTGATCCGGGACCTTGGCAAAACAATCGCTGGCTAAGACGGGTCCATTTTCAAACAAAGGCCACCCTACGCACATGCCAGCCCCATTGCCTTCTTCAATGATTGCGTGTGATAACGTCGTTCATAAACACAAACGGCCCATCCGCTGTTGCCACCAAGATATATGCGAGAAAACCGATGAATTTTGCGTCTGATAACGTAACGCCCTTTTGCCCCGAGATCCTCGCTGCCCTTACCCAAGAAGGTAAAGACAACGCCCCGGCATATGGTGGTGACGATATCAGTCAGCAACTTGATACCGCCTTTTCCCAACTGTTTGACACCGACGTTAAAGTCATTCCGGTCGCAACAGGGACGGCAGCAAATTGCATCAGCCTATCCGCCCTTGTATCGCCCTATGGCGGGGTGATTTGCCATCACGAGGCCCATATCAACGAAGACGAAAGTACCGGCGTTGCGTTCTTTACCGGCGGGGCGAAGCTTTTGCCAATGGATGGCCCGACCGCAAAGATCGAGGCCGACGCCCTTGACCGTTTCATCGCCGGACAGGCAAATCGCGGCGTGCATTCGGTGGCCCCGGAATGCGTTGCCATCACACAGGCCAGCGAACTGGGCACGGTTTACAGCGTTGAAGAAGCCCACGCGATTGGCGATGTGTGCAAAAAGCATGGATTACGCCTGTTTATGGATGGAGCCCGGTTTGCCAATGCAGTTGCGCATCTGGGCTGTCACCCGGCCGATATCACATGGAAGGCCGGGGTGGACGCCATCAGTTTTGGCGCGACCAAGAACGGCGCGATGGCCGTTGATGCGATTGTGCTGTTTGACAACAACCTGAAAACCCGCGTTGAGCAGGCCCGCAAACGCAGTGGACATTTGCATTCCAAGCACCGGTACCTTGCGACCCAGCTTCTGGCTTATGTTAAAAACGATGTTTGGCTGAAAAATGCGGGCCATGCCAACGATGCGGCAACAGTTCTTGCCGATATTCTGTGCCAGCACGGTGCCACACTTGCCCATCCGTCAGACGGCAATGAACTGTTCGTCCATCTTGACACCGATCTTGCCGAGAAACTTCGTGCGGCTGGTGTTCAATTTCATCCATGGCCGTCGCTTGGTTCAACTGTTTATCGTTTTGTCGCAGCATGGAGCACGGATATCGCGCAAGTCCACGAACTTAATGCACGCATAAGTTAGTTTCTGGTGCTTGCGGGGGACGTTATTCAAACGAATCATTGAAATTCAATGGGATATGAATCGTTTGAAACCACATCTCCAACACGTGATATTCGCGTTTCCCCGCCTAAGCCCCGAAAAAAATGCACACCTCCCATACGCAAATGCGGGGGTGATTTTCATAAAAATAACAAACACTTGACATAAATTCATCATTCAAGGGGCTTGCCTTATCTACGTAGAACCACGCAGCAAGCGTTGACGATACCTAGAAACCCTGATTATTTTCCCTCGTCGATTACCAACATAGAGTGTTGTTGGATCGGGTAACCCCGTCCGTTCCAATGCGCACACTGCCAAGCATGACTTTCAACAAGATCATGTGGTGTGTGCCATTGTGTTCGGGCCAGCCTTGAGGGAGGCATTTAATGAAAGCGAATTTCGTCAAAGCGGCGATTGGTGCAGGTCTGCTTGCAGCGACCGCACTTGCTGCTCCGACTGCTGCTTCGGCAAAAACCTTGGTATATTGTTCGGAAGGTAGCCCGGAAGGCTTCAACCCGTCGCTTTACACCGCAGGCACCACCTTCGACGCCTCCTCGCGTCAGGTCTTTAACCGTCTGGTACAGTTCAAGCGCGGCACCACCACCATCGTTCCGGGTCTTGCGACCAGCTGGGACGTGTCGGCTGATGGTCAGGAATACACCTTTAACCTGCGTAAAGGCGTCAAGTTCCATACCACCGATGCCTTCACCCCGACCCGTGATTTCAATGCTGATGACGTGATCTTTACCTTCATGCGTCAGTTTGACAAAAATCACCCGTACCATGGTGTTTCAGGCGGCTCGTACGAGTACTTCAACGGCATGTCCATGCCGGACCTGATCAAAGACATCGTCAAAGTTGATGATTACACTGTCAAATTCGTTCTGAACCGTCCGGAAGCCCCGTTCATCGCCAATATGGCCATGGATTTTGCATCCGTTCTGTCGGGTGAATATGCTGACAAAATGATGGAAGCAGGCACGCCTGAAAATGTTGACCTCAATCCGGTTGGCACAGGTCCGTTCCAGTTGGTTCAGTACCAAAAAGATGCGGTTATCCGTTACAAAGCATTCCCGGAATACTGGGAAGGCAAAGCGGCAATCGACAATCTGATCTTTGCCATTACGCCTGACAGCACGGTTCGTTATCAGAAGCTGAAAGCGGGCGAATGCCATGTCATGCCTTATCCGAACCCGGCTGACCTGACCGCGATGGATACCGACAAAGACATCACCCTGCTGAGCCAGGAAGGTCTGAACGTTGGTTATCTTGGCTATAACACCGAGAAAGAACCGTTCACCGATGTGAAGGTTCGTAAAGCACTGACCATGGCGATCAACAAAGACGCCATCATCGAAGGTGTTTATCAGGGTGCTGGTTCGGCTGCGAAAAACCCGATCCCGCCAACGATCTGGTCTTACAACAACGATACCGTTGATGATCCCTACGATCCGGAAGCTGCCAAAGCCATGCTGGCAGAAGCTGGTTACCCGGACGGGTTCAAAACCGATATCTGGGCCATGCCGGTTCAGCGTCCTTACAACCCGAATGCACGTCGTATGGCTGAACTGATTCAGGCTGACTGGGCGAAAATTGGTGTTCAGGCCGAAATCGTTTCCTATGAGTGGGGTGAATACCTTGAGCGCACCAAGAACGGTGAACAGGGTACCTTCATGCTCGGTTGGACCGGCGATAACGGCGACCCCGATAACTTCCTCGCAGTGCTTCTCGGCTGTGACGCGGTTGGTGGTTCGAACCGCGCTCGTTTCTGTAACGACGAATTCGAACAGCTGATCCAGCAGGCAAAAACCACTTCGGACGTTCTTGAGCGTACCCGTCTGTACGAAGAAGCTCAGGTTGTCTTCAAACG
The DNA here is from genome assembly GCF_000421265.1 of Thalassospira lucentensis MCCC 1A00383 = DSM 14000. GTDB lineage: Bacteria > Pseudomonadota > Alphaproteobacteria > Rhodospirillales > Thalassospiraceae > Thalassospira > Thalassospira lucentensis. The sequence goes on from NZ_ATWN01000012.1 coordinate 51,375, forward strand.
TGAAGCGCCTTGGGCAACCATCGCACACTCGATCGTTTTCGAACCGATCCGTAACGAAGTTGTCGACTACAAGATTGATCCGTTTGGTGGTCACATCTTCTATGGTGTCGACATCAAAGAATAAGACGCACCAAAACCTTGTCGAAGAGGCCCGGACTTCCGGGCCTCTTTGCAATTCCGCAAAATAGAGAGAGACGTCCACCCACAACCCTACCTGTGCGTGGATGCAATAAAGGCCCGATGGCATGCTAGGTTTCCTTTTACGCCGTTTGGGTGACGTCATACCCACCTTCTTTGGCGTTACCATTCTGGTGTTTCTGATGATCCACCTGATCCCAAGCGACCCGATCCAGATGATGGCGGGTGAACGCGGCGTTGATCCCGCACGTTACGCCGAACTGCAAAAGGAATTCGGCTTTGATAAGCCGCTTGTGGTTCAGTATTTCAATTATCTCGGCGGCGTATTGCAGGGCGATCTGGGTAAATCCTTTGTCACCAAACGCCCGGTGATTGAGGAATTCGCAACCCTGTTCCCGGCAACCATCGAGCTAAGTGTGATGGGCATATTGTTTGCCGTCATAATCGGCCTGCCTCTTGGGGTAATAGCAGCAATAAACAGGGGGAAATGGCTGGACCATCTGACGATGAGCCTGTCGTTAACCGGCTACTCGATGCCAATCTTCTGGTGGGCATTGCTGCTGATCATGTTCTTTTCGACAACCCTTGGCTGGACTCCAGTATCCGGACGTTTGTCGGTCTTTTATTATATCGAACCCACTACGGGCTTCATGCTGATCGATACGTTGCTGAGCGATGAAAAAGGTGCGTTTACCAGTGCGCTGAGCCACTTGATCCTGCCGACCATAGCACTGGGCACCATTCCCATGGCGGTGATCGCACGTATGACACGGTCATCAATGCTCGAAGTTCTGGGCGAGGAATATATTCGCGTCGCACGCGCCAAGGGCTTAACCCCCATGCGCGTCATCATGGTCCATGCCCTGCGCAATGCACTGATCCCGGTGATCACGGTCATTGGCCTTCAGGTGGGTGTACTGTTTGCCGGTGCGATCCTGACCGAAACCATCTTTTCGTGGCCCGGCATTGGCAAATGGATTGTCGAAGCGCTAAACCGTCGCGATTACCCGACCATTCAGGGTGGCATTTTGATGATTGCCTTTGTCGTGATGGGTGTGAACCTGTTTGTTGATCTGATGTATGGGGTGATCAATCCCCGTATCCGGCATAAACGTTAAGGAGCGCGGGACATGACAAGTCAAAACACGCCGTCGACCGCGCCGCAAAATGCCGCAGACGACACCATGAGCAAGCCACCAAGTCCGTTCATGGAAACATGGAACTATTTCCGTAAAAACCGCGGGGCTTACGTCGGATTGATCGTTATTGCGATCATCCTGTTTGTCGCCGCGTTCGCGACCTTTATCTCCCCCTATGATCCAATTATGCAGGACCGCTCCGCGTTCCTCAAACCACCAATCTGGATGGAAGGAGCCGATCCGCGCTATATCCTTGGCACCGATGCGGTGGGCCGCGATATTTTGTCGCGCCTGATCCATGGGGCACAGCTTTCAGTTTCCATTGGTGTTTTTGTGGTCATCATATCGATGGTCGCCGGGATCATGCTTGGCGTGACGGCCGGGTATTTCCGCGGCTGGATCGAAGTCGCCATCATGCGCATGATGGATACCATGCTGGCCCTCCCAAGCCTGATCATGGCGATGGCGATTGTCGCCATCCTCGGTCCGGGACTTGAAAATGCCATGCTGGCCATCGCGATTGTGCAGCTCCCGCACTATGTTCGTTTGTCGCGTGCATCGGTGGTGACGGAGCTTAACAAGGAATATGTTATCGCGTCCCAGATCGCCGGAGCCGGGCATATGCGCCAGATGTTTATCAACATCCTGCCCAACTGCATGGCACCGCTAATTGTTCAGGGGACACTTGGTATTTCCAGCGCCATTCTTGATGCTGCGGCCCTTGGCTTTCTGGGTCTTGGTGCGCAGCCACCGCTGCCTGAATGGGGTACCATGCTGGCCGAAGCCCGCGAATTTGTTGGCTCCGCCTGGTGGGTGATCACCTTCCCCGGTCTTTGCATCCTCGTCACCGTGCTAGCCTTCAACCTGATGGGTGATGGTCTGCGCGATGCCCTTGATCCTAAAATGAAGCGGTAAGTTATGGCTCTTCTCGAAGTTAAAAACCTGACAGTCGAGTTCGGCTCCGAAGACAAGCCGTTTCGTGCTGTTGATTCAGTAAGCTACTCGGTTGATCGCGGAGAAGTCCTTGGCATCGTCGGTGAATCGGGCTCTGGTAAGTCTGTGTCGTCGCTTGCGATTATGGGGCTGATCGATTTTCCCGGTCGCGTGACCGCAGACAGCCTGACCTTTGATGGTCAGGACCTGCTCAAGATGCCCGCCAAGAAACGCCGCGCGATTACGGGCAAAGACATCGCCATGATCTTTCAGGATCCGATGTCGGCCCTTAATCCATGCTTTACGGTTGAAGCCCAAATCATGGAGGCCCTTAAGGTCCATGAAGGCGGCAACAAAAAGCAGCGTCGTGAACGGACACTTGATCTGCTTAATCAGGTCGGCATTCCCGATCCGAAGTCACGCATGACCGCCTATCCGCATCAATTGTCGGGCGGCATGAGCCAGCGTATCGTCATTGCCATGGCGATTGCCTGTCAGCCGCGCCTTCTGATTGCCGATGAGCCGACCACGGCATTGGATGTCACCATTCAGGCCCAGATCATTGACCTTCTGCTTAAATTGCAGGACGACAGCGATATGGGACTGCTTTTGATCACCCATGACCTTGCCTTGGTGTCAGAAGCGGCCAACCGCATTCAGGTCATGTATGCCGGTCAACTGTTTGAAAGTGGGCCGGCCGACAGCATTTTTGCAGCACCGCGTCATCCCTATACGCAGGCCCTGCTTGAAGCATTGCCAGAACGTTCAACAGGCAATGACCGGCTGAGCACAATCCCCGGCGTGGTTCCGGGTCAGTATGACCGCCCGAAAGGCTGTTTGCTGGCACCGCGTTGCCGTTATGCCAATGATCACTGCATACAGGATCGTCCGGAAGTCACCGACTTTAACGGACGTGATGTCCGGTGTTTCTATCCACTGAATGACCAAGGCCAACCGACGGGTCAAGCCACCGGCCAAACTGCCGGGGAGACAGTATAATGAGCTTTCTCGATACCAAACCCGGTGTTCCGTTGCTGGAATCCGATGATCTTGTCCGCCACTACGATGTTAATCGTGGCCTTGGCAAACCCAGTGCCACGGTCAAGGCACTTGATGGCGTTTCCTTTACGCTTGAAGCTCAAAAGACTTTGGCCGTTGTTGGGGAATCTGGCTGCGGCAAATCGACCCTTGGCCGTCAGTTGACCCTGATTGAAAAGCCAAGTGCCGGACAGCTTAAAATCAATGGTGAGGCTGTCGGTGATCTTTCCGACAAAGACGCCAAGATGTTCCGTCGCACGGTTCAGATGATTTTCCAGAACCCGTATGGGTCGCTGAACCCGCGCAAAAAAGTCGGTCAGATCCTGGGCGAGCCCGTCTTGCTCAATATGGATCACCTTGGCCGCAAGGAACGTGAAGAACGGGTGCGCGATACCATGGCCAAGGTTGGCCTGCGCCCTGAGTTCTATGGCCGCTATCCACATATGTTTTCGGGTGGGCAGCGTCAACGCATCTCGATTGCGCGTGCGCTGATTTTGGAACCGAAAGTCATCGTAGCCGATGAACCGGTTTCCGCCCTTGACGTGTCGGTGCAGGCACAGGTTCTCAACCTGATGATGGACCTGCAGGAAGAGATGAATGTCGCCTATGTTTTCATCTCGCACGATCTTTCTGTTGTCAGACATATTGCAGATGACGTCATGGTGATGTATCTCGGTCGCGTCGCCGAAAAAGGACCGACCGAAGAAATCTTTGCCAAGCCATTACACCCCTATACACGGGCACTTTTGGCATCGGCGCCAAAGATCGACCCGGCACAACGCGTGAAGGCAGAACCGCTTACCGGTGAGCTGCCTTCGCCGATTAACCCGCCATCGGGCTGTGCGTTTCATAAACGCTGCCCGTTCGCCAACGAACATTGTGCACAGGTCCGCCCGGAACTGCGCATGTTCGAAGGCCGAGAGGTGGCGTGCCATCGGGTCGAAGAAATCGCCTGACAACAGGTGATCGCCCGGATGGCCAAACAGGTTTTCCGGGTAGACAAGGGAGCAAGGGGGCGCGCTGTAACCAGCTGCGCCCCTGCGCATTTTAGGGGTGTTTTCGCAATACTGCCGGAATGATCAGACCGCGCTTCGTGACCGGCTGGTAAAGGCAAGCAAGACACCCGCTGCCATCAGTAACGAACCGCTGATACGGTTTAGCCAGCGCATATGGCGTGCTGAACGGATCACGCCTTTGACCTGACCACCGATCAACCCGTAGCCCAGCAAAACTGTGCCTTCAAGTGCGATAAAGGTCGCCCCCATCACGGCAAACTGCCCACCATAGGCCACATCAGGTGCCAAAAATTGCGGGAAAAGGGCGGTGAAGAACAGGATCGCTTTTGGATTACCGATGGCGGTGAAGAATTCCGTGCGCGCCAAAGTCATCGCACCGGGATAGGGCATCAGGGCTTCAGCCGTGCCATCAGAACCGTTGTCCTTTCCTTCCGATACTTTGGCAAACCAGCTTTTAAGGCCAAGATAGACCAGATAAATCGCCCCGCCCCATTTGATAATCCCAAAGGCAATCTCACTTGCACCCAAAACAATGCCAAGCCCCATTGCCGTCACCGTAATCATCAAGGCAAAGGCAATCAGCCGACCAATCCCGCCCACAGCCGCCGCAGACACACCGTGACGCGCGCCGTTAAACATCGCCAGAAGGTTATTGGGCCCAGGGGCGATTGACACAAAGAATGTCGTACCTATGAATAAAAGCCATGTTTCAAGCTGCATAGAGATATTCCTATTCGTGCGAAATCGTCAACGGCATATGCTATTTAGTCGATGATAAATCAGCATGTCACGACTATCCTCAGCGTGTCCAGAACACCTATCGCTTTTGCGACACATGTCAGGTCGGAATGTGAACGCAAAGCTCTAGTCACACCCATGCAAGAGCAACTCAAGATTTTTATTTGACGATGCTATACAATTAGAGAGGGATCTATTCTTAATAGTATATTCTCATATTACCCTTTTTGAGTTGAAATGAGAGATCACTTCAAAAGGGGGAAAAGCGATGTCTGGCTCAAAATACACTTTCTCGCGACGTACATTGTTAAAAGGTATGACAGCGTTGGCTGGCGCATATGCTGCGCCCTCTTTGTTGACAGGTTTTCGCATAGCTAATGCTGCCTACCAAACCACGATGCCCGATTTGCCGCCGGATTTCGGTAAAGGAAAATCTGTCGCCATCATTGGCGCTGGGGTTGCGGGGTTGACCGCAGCCTACAAATTAGCCAACGCCGGTTTCAAAGTTGCAGTGCTTGAAGCCGACGACCGCTACGGCGGTAGAAGTCTTACGGCACGTCCTGAAAATACGCAGTATAAAGAATGGTGGTTTAGCCAATATCCGGATGCGAATCTGTTTCCAGAAATGTATGCCGACAGTTATCAGGAGCGATCAGAAAGCCCGGCGTCAGACTTACAAACCTGTACCTTCATGGATAAAGAATGGAAGAGTTCAGGTTATCAGGGCGATCCGGTTGAGTTATTCCTCAATGCTGGGCCAGGTCGCATTCCGTCCAATCATGTCAATCTGATTGCCTTGTGCCAAGAGATTGGTGTGGACTTGGAGACCTATATTTTCCAGTCGATGTCCAATCTGATGCAAAGCCCTACTTACAACAATGGCAAACCCGCGCCGATGGGAGATGTAACCTACAACCTTTATGGCGAAATGGCGGAGATGATGTATACCGCCATTCAAGAAGGGTGCATGCTGCAGGGTAAGACGCTCTCTACCGACGAAAAAAAGCAGCTTGAAAATCTCTATCAGCTGTTTGGCGATCTTAGCGAAAACGGCCAATTCGAGGGCAGCACAAGGGGGGGCTATGAAAAAATACCGGGGGGCTGGAACGACGGGGGTAAAACACGCTCGCAAATCAGCCTGGATGACATCCTTGCTTCACAGTTCATTGGCGATGCCGATGCTAATCCCGAACTCTCGCCAGGATCATTCCTGTTTAATAATTTTAATATCGATTGGCAGCCAACATTGATGCAGCCAGTTGGCGGTATGGATAGAATTTGGCAACAGCTTTTGTTGCAAAAAGTCCCAACGAGTGCGCTTCACGAAACGATTAACAGTTACCGTGACGGAGCACAAAGTGACACGCGCGTTGGCGACTTAGTGACTTTAGGTTTAGCAGCGGAATTTATCGATGTTGGAAAAGATTCTGTTAGCCTCAAATTCTTAGTTGGGTTCCCCGACTATTCTCCCAAAATTGAGAAATTGGATTTCGATTTTTGCATATCAACGATTGCACCTTCGCTGTTGAAAAAAATCCTCGGCGAACAAAATCTTCCATCTGAATTTATACTTGGCCTTGGAAACTTCTCGAAAACCGGAGAATGGGGGGCGAATGATCCAACCCCGAACCTTTGGACGCCCGCGATTAAAGTCGGCTGGCAAGGGACTGAACGGTTCTGGGAAACCGAAGACGAAATTTATGGCGGAATTTCATGGACAACCGATGATATCGGACAAATCTGGTATCCATCCGAAGACTTCACTGCACATACTGGCATTCTGACCGGAGCCTATAACCGAGGTGGAAAAGCCGCCGAGTATGCCCAACAAAACAATCAGAAACGTTTGGAAACAGCCCGTAAAGGTCTCGCCCTATTGCACCCAGGAGACGCTGACAAAGTCGATCATGGCATGTCGATTGCCTGGCAATATATGCCCCATCAAGTCGGCGGATGGGCGTCGGATACCGCGCTTGAAAATCCCGAAGTGTATAAACAGATCACAACATTTGCCAAAGACAGCCGGTTTTACTGCGCAGGCGACACCTGGAGTTACCTACCAGGTTGGCAGGAAGGTGCGGTTGCATCCGCTTATTGCGCGATTAATGCCATCGCACGGACAATTGACCCGACCAACAATGCGTTTTCGGCCAGCGCGTGCTTTGCTGGAAGCAAATAATTTCCAGATGCAAAAAGGGACTGCAAACAAATGCAGCCCCAACTTAATCAGTCGCGCGTCAAGGCCGCAATCATATCAGATGCTGTGGGCCATTTCGCAGTAAGTGCCGTGCGAGTACCCATGGAGAAATCGGAAAAATCAAAACCCGGTGCGACGGTGCAGCCCAAAAGCGCGAATTTGCCGCCCGGTTTGAGGCGTCCCCCCTGCCAGACATTTTTCGGCACAACCATTTGCGGGGTTTGCCCGGCCAAAAGGTCGGTTCCGATTTCAACATGCTTATGCGTGCCGTCTTCAAACAGTTGAAGCTGTTCAACCGCATCACCAAGGTAATGATGGAAAATCTCGTCACTGGTCAGGATGTGCATGCCTGAAAATGTATCAGGGGTCAGAAGGTAGTAAATCGCCGTTCCCGTACTGCGCACACCCAGATAGCGGTTGCCCGGATTACAGGTTTCAAAGGATCGAAATGTTTCGGCGTAATAACCGCCTTCGGGATGAGGTTGCAGGCCGAGTTTTGCGATCAGGTCGTCAATCGTGATGGCATCTGGCATGGCGTACTTCCCTTTAATCAACGGCATTTATTTCCCGACATCATGACGAAAAAAGGGGAAAGGCGCAAACCTTCCCCCTGATATATTCAGCCCGACTTGATGGGGTCACACACCTAGTTGGTTTTGTGATCCATCTTGTCATGGTCCATTTCGCCGTGGTTCATCTCGCCATGATCCATGTCGCCCATGCCTGCCGGTCCCTTGGCAAGCGGACCAAGCACATTGATCATCACCGGCACATCACCCGCTTTTTCAAATTCAAGCGTCACCTTTATCATTTCGCCTTCGGCAAGCGGCTTTTTCAGGCCCATCAGCATGACGTGATAGCTGCCCGGTTTGAACATGACATTGCCATGCATCAGCACTTCAATTCCGCCTTCGACCTGGCGCATCTTCATGACGTTATTGGCCATGATGTGGGTATGCAGCTCAGTTTTTTCCGCCAAATCACTGCGTACGCCAACAACCCGATCCGCATCACCGTGATTAACCACCTCAAGGAAGGCAACGCCATTGCGCACCTGACCAAGCGATGCTTTGGACCATGCGTCCTTGATTTCAATATCCGCAGCAAAGGCGCTGGAAACAACAAACAGCGATGTGATGGTCGCAATAACAGCAAACAGTTTTTTCATGGATTTCATCCGTCTTTTGGCCTGCAACACACAGGTCCGATTTCATAAATTGGCTTTGTTTTGAAATCAGACGGAAAGTGGTGGCGCGCGCGAATGACGTATGCGCGGGATTTCATGCCCTGCGGCGGCCCCGATCGCATCGGTATAGGTGATGAGGCCGATCTTTGACATCGGAGCAATGTCAGGCACACCCAAATCAACAAACACACCATGATGGGTCGCACAAAGGGAACAGAACCCATGGGCCGCATTGCTTTTGTCGTCTTGCGTCGGCGGGGCATCACCACTGAGCGATACAGCCCGAATACCATCGGGGGTGCAGATCAGCAGAAGATCACTGCCGGGTGCGGCCTGCGCGCCAGAAACGCCAATCCCCTGCCCGCCAAGAAGTGCCGGGATAAAGCCCGATTGCGTGACACCGGCCAGCAAAACAACACACACCATGCCCCAGACCTGAAGCAAACGGCTTAAAGGTCGGGCACAACTGGCACTATGTGAACAGGCAAAAACAGGCATATCCCTGATATGCACGATATAGCGTCCCCTCGCAATGACATTGATCATTGTAAAGCCATCGCAAACACATGATCATGGCCGCGCTAAGATAAAGCGATTGGAACCCCACCATGCATACATATGCAATTGCCAATCCCGTCACTCTGCCACACCCAGCACTGCCAGATGCGGATTGGGCGGACAGTTTTGCCATCACCACATCAGACACGGGCATCACCCCTGAAATTGCCGCGCAAAAGATCATGCAATCCCGACCGGTCTGGGTCTCTCGATTGATGCAAATTCGCGATCTCGCTATGCGACCATTCGGCTTAAAGCCCGGCGTAAATGACCCTGAAAACCCCGACATTATTGGAATTTTTCCCGTGATCGCACGGGCAGATAACTCAATCACTCTTGGGCTGAACGACAAGCATCTTGATTTCCGACTTGTGATTGAAATTGATCATGTCGCAGGGGGGAGGACCGCGATACGCGCCATCACGGCCGTAAAACGCCACAATATTCTTGGCCAAGCGTATTTGGCGACCATAACGCCGTTCCACCGCAAGATTGTGCCTGCGATGCTCAATGCGGCCTATGGCCTTTAAGCTCTGACAACAAGGGCCGGACAGATATCTGTCCGGCCCTTGATCAAAAAAGCAATACCTGCGCGATCAGGTCATGTCACGCGCCTGAACCAGTTCATCGAATTTGTCCCTATCAAGGAAGCCAAGTGCGATGGTTGCTTCTTTCAGGCTACTACGATCCTTATGCGCCTTTTTGGCAACGGCAGCAGCATTGTCATAGCCAATATGCGGCGCCAAGGCCGTCACCAGCATCAGGCTTTGTTCGACATAGTGATCGATCTTTTCCTGATCGGCTTCCAACCCGGCAATGCAATTATCGGCAAAGCTTGCGGACGCATCGGCAATCAAGCGGATCGATTGCAGCAGGTTATAAATGATCACGGGTTTAAACACATTGAGATCAAGATGCCCGTTCGATCCACCAACCGTAACCGCAACATGATTGCCGATAACCTGCGCGCAGACCATGGTCAGGGCCTCCGCCTGCGTCGGGTTGACCTTGCCCGGCATGATGGAGGACCCCGGTTCGTTGGCCGGTAGGACCAATTCACCCAACCCGCAACGCGGGCCCGATCCCAACAGACGAATGTCATTGCCGATTTTCATCAACGACGTCGCCAGAACATTCATCACACCCGACATTTCGACACAGGCGTCATGGGCGGCCAACGCTTCGAACTTGTTTTGGACGGTTTCAAACGCAATGCCGGTAATGTCGGATGTCTGCTTGGCAAATTCGACATCAAAGCCCTTTGGCGCATTCAGCCCGGTGCCCAATGCGGTCCCGCCCTGTGCGAGTTTACGTAAACGTTTCATCGCATCATCAATGCGATCCAGACCAAGTTCAATTTGCATGGCATAGCCGGAAAATTCCTGCCCCAGTGTCAGGGGTACGGCATCCTGCATATGGGTTCGGCCAATTTTGACGATATCGGCGAACGCTTTTTCCTTGGCTTCAAGGGTACTGCGCAGATGCTTTAACGCCGGTTTGAGGGTTTCTTCAATCTCAACCACGGCCGCAATATGCATGGCCGCCGGGAAACTGTCGTTCGATGATTGCCCACGGTTCACATGGTCATTGGGATGGACAGGATCACGCAGCCCCATCGGTTTACCAAGGATTTCACAGGCTCGGTTTGCGATCACTTCGTTGGTGTTCATGTTGGTCTGGGTACCCGACCCGGTTTGCCAGACAACCAATGGAAAATGATCCAGCAACTTGCCATCAGCAACTTCGCGCGCCGCCGTTTCAATCGCACTTGCAAGCTCCCCGTCCAGATTTCCAAGCGCGACATTGGCCCGTGCTGCGGCAAGTTTTTGAATACCGAACGCCTTGATCAACGCGTCTGGCATCCGCTCCCCGCCAATGCGGAAATTCTGGGTGGAACGCTGTGTTTGCGCCCCCCAATACCGGTCTGCGGGCACATCAATGGCCCCCATGGTATCTTGCTCGGTACGGGTGGTCACTTGATTGGTCACGATAGAAATCCTCCGTGTCAGAAAACAAACTGACCGGGGCGGGAAACCCGGCACGGCAATCCTCTGGGTACTGCCATTTGGGGAATATGGTCTGGAACCTACCGTAACGCAAATCCGATTGAGACCAATTCTTAAGATGTTAGGCGATCTTCGTTTGGGCGTCCTGCCACGTAACAAGCTTGACGCCAGAGCGCTGAAGCTGCGAGATGGTTTTCTGCGACGGCACCAGATCCGTGATGATCCCGGTCAGGGCCTCGATCGGGGCGACATTTTCAAGATAACGCTGATCAAATTTGGTGTGATCCACCATCAACCAGGTTTCGTCAGACCGCTCCATCATCGCACGTTTGACCGCAACCGCACGCCGGTTTACATCACTAAAGCCCGGCCAGGAGACACCCGACGCACCGATAAAGGCGATATTGGCGTGAAACCGGCGCAGGAAATCAATGGTGTCACTTCCGTACACGGCATTTTCGCGAACATCAAAAACGCCCGGACACATAACCACATCATCGCGGTCGGCCACATCGCCCATGCCATGAACCACCGCATAACAGTTGGTGATAAACGTACGCGCCTGCGTCCCGCCATTCACAGCAAGATACGGTGCCAGCTGGGCCACTGTTGATCCGGCATCAATCATCACAACATCACCCGGGCGCACCAGATTGGCCGCAAGCATACCAATACGGTCCAGTCCGGCCACTGCGGCTGATTGACGTTCGATCAGGTCAGGCTGATGCCCCATGGGCCGCGCCGATGCCCCGCCGAACTCGCGCTTGATCAAGCCATCTTCGCTTAACGCATCAAGATCACGGCGAATGGTTTCGGTCGCAACGTCGAATCGCTCCGCCAATGTGGCAACTCTCACATGTGGATGGAGCTTGAGTTCCTGCAGAATGCTTTGCTGGCGTTGTTTTTTTCCAATTCGCAAAGCAATTCCTCCCCCAATACTGGCGTTTTACCTGACCTACGGAGCACTTTAGCAATATTGATGGAAACCTTTTGTTACAGTTTTGTGTTGATTTCCAAACTTTTTCAAATTCATAATGTTGGGAAAAGCAACAACAACAAAACCACAAAACCACAAAATCGCTGGGAAAACCCGGCTTTCATAGGGAAGAAAGGTCACAACATCGTGTTTTCACATTCGAAAAAAACAGACACATTGAAGCTCACCACCTTGCTCGCGGCAATCGGCATGATTGGCATGGCATCCGCTCCTGCTCATGCGGCGGATGATTGCATTGCGCGTGGCGATCTTGATCAGATCTATTGCGATATGGATGGCGATCTGGTTGCAGATGCACCGGCTGCGGATCAGCTGGTTGATCCTGATACCCTCGTCTTTGCCTATACCCCGGTCGAAGACCCTGCGGTTTATGCCGACATCTGGAACCCGTTCCTTGAACACCTCGAAAAAGTCACTGGCAAAGATGTTCACTTCTTTGCAGTTCAGTCGAACTCTGCCGAAGTTGAAGCCATGCGTTCGGGCCGCCTGCATGTTGCCGGCTTCTCGACCGGACCGACCCCGTTTGCGGTAAACCTTGCCGGTGCGGTTCCATTTGCCCTGATGGGTGCGGACGATGGTCGTTTTGGTTATACGCTTCAGCTTTATACCCGCACCGACAGCGGCATTGACACGGTTGCCGACCTTAAGGGCAAGCGCGTTGCGCACACCTCACCGACCTCGAACTCGGGCAACCTTGCTCCGCGTGCACTTCTTCCGGGTCAGGGTATCGTTCCTGAGCAGGATTACGAAGTTGTCTATTCCGGTTCGCACGACCAGTCGATCCTTGGCGTTGTTGCCGGCGACTATGACGCTGCCCCCGTCGCATCCGAGGTGGTTGAACGTATGGCGCAGCGTGATCTGTATGATCCCAAAGAAGTCAAAATCATCTACGAGAGCAAGCCTTTCCCGACCACCTCGTTCAACTATGCCCACAATCTGAAGCCTGAACTGGTCGAGAAAATCAAAGAAGCCTTTTTTACCTTCGACATGAAGGGCACTGCCCTTGGCGAAGAGTTCAAAGGTGTCTCGAAATTCCTGCCGATCACCTATCAGGATGACTGGGCGGTTATTCGCGAAATTCAGGCTGCCAACGGTGTCAAATACACCCCTGATAACCTGAAATAGTTCACACCATCGCACACCACAGCAGGGCCTGATGATTTCGGGCCCTGCAATGGCCCATTTATATCCGGGGTAACGCAATGCTGCGTATCAAAGAACTCGTAAAACGCTATGGCGACGAAAAGGCAGTGTTGAAAAACCTGAACCTTGAAGTGCCGGGCGAAAGTGTCGTTTCAATCATTGGCGCGTCTGGTGCTGGTAAAAGTACCTTGTTGCGCTGTATCAACCGCCTTGTTGAGCCATCTTCAGGCTCCATCGAATTGAACGGCACTGAACTGACCAAGCTGGAGGGCAAGTCACTGCGCCTCGCGCGTCGCCGCATTGGTATGGTGTTTCAGGGCTTTAATCTGATTGAACGTTTGACGGTCATGGAAAATGTCCAATCTGGCCGTCTCGGTTACCTTCCGGCATGGCGCGCTGTCAGCCGTAAATATCCGCAAGAAGACATCGACCGCGCTTTCCATCTGATGGAACGTGTCGGCATTGCCCATTATGCCAATAAACGTGCGAGTGAACTTTCCGGTGGTGAACGCCAACGTGTTGGTGTTGTGCGCGCCCTGATGCAGGAACCGGAAATTCTGCTGGCCGATGAGCCGACGGCATCGCTGGATCCGAAAACATCGCGTCAGATCATGGAATTGTTGCGCGCACTCGCATCCGAGCTGCAGCTGCCGGTTCTGATCAACATCCATAATGTTAACGAAGCCAAGGAATATACCCAGCGTATCGTTGGGATGCGGTTTGGTCGCATCATTTTCGATGGCGAACCTGTCGATCTGAGTAATGACGCCATGGATGAAATCTATGCCGGTGTTCCGGCCGAAGAACGCGGCGGCGCCGAAAGCAGCACTCATTTGCGTGAGGTTGCGGCAAAATGAATACGACCGTTGAAAAAACGGGTCGCACCTGGAAAAAGCCACCCTTCATCGCCAATCCGGCGATCCGTTGGGCGCTGATTATCGGGATTGCGGCCTATGTCTGGTGGGCGATCACCACGCTGCCATTCGATTGGGACCGTATTCAGCAAGGCATCCCACGCGCCATACGTATCTTTAAGGGGGCCTTCCCCCCCAGCTTCCTGCGCGGTGAATTGCTGTTTGACGGCTTTATGGAAAGCATCAAGATTGCGATTGTCTCGACCTTGCTTGGTCTGGCTCTTAGCATTCCGATTGCCTTTGCATCGGCCTCAAACGTTGCGCCCAAATGGCTTTACACCATCGGGCGTGGCGTGATCATCGTCGCCCGTTCCTTCCATCCGGTAATCGTTGCCATCCTGTTTGTGAAGGCAGTTGGTTTCGGTCCGCTGGCCGGTATCTTGACCCTGACCATCTATTCCATCGGGTTCGTGGCCAAAATGCTGGCCGAACGGATTGAGGAAATCGATTGGGGTCAGGTCGAAGCCATCAAAGCAGCCGGGGGCGGCACGTTCGTCACCATGCTCTATGCCGTGATCCCGCAAATCATGCCGCGTCAGATTGGTCTTTCGATCTATCAGCTTGATAGCAACCTGCGTGCATCCGCCATTGTTGGCATCGTCGGGGCCGGTGGTATCGGATCGACCCTGCTCAATGCGTTTGGGCGCTATGACTATGACTTCGCGCTGGCGATTACGCTGTGCATCATTGCCGTTATCCTTGTCAGTGAAGCCATCAGCGGCCGGATCAGGAGGAACCTATGGTAGCCACCACACAAAATTCCGGCCCTGACGCCATCGCGCATCGCGAATGGGCGCGCTATACCTCCAAGCAACGCTGGCAGCGTTTTGGGGCGATGGGGCTTGTCGCACTTGCGGTTGTCTGGTCACTATCGACGATCAATGTCATATGGCCATGGTTGTGGGATGCCCCGCAACAGATGGGGGATCTGTTTGGTCGTATGTTCCCGCCTTCGCTTGAGGGCTGGAAAGACATCGCATGGACGCTTTTGGAAACGATCAATATCGCGACCATCGCGACATTCTTTGCCGTTTTCCTATCCTTGCCGATTGCGCTGATTTCGGCCCAGAACACCACGCCAAACCGCTATACCCTGTGGCTTGGCCGGTTCATTCTGGTGTCGTCACGCTCGGTCAATACCATTATCTGGGCATTGCTGTTTGTCGCGGTATTCGGCCCGGGTGTTCTGGCTGGTATTCTGGCCATCGTATTCAGATCGCTTGGCTTCCTTGGCAAATTACTTGGCGAGGCGATTGAGGAAATTGACCGTGCTCCGATCGAGGCCCTTGAGGCAGTTGGTGCATCGCGGTTCAAAATCCTGATTTACGGCGTAATCCCGCAAGTCATGCCGACGTTTTTTGCCGTATCGATCCTGCGGTGGGACATCAACCTTCGCGAAAGCACGGTTCTCGGTCTTGTCGGGGCCGGTGGTATCGGCATCATCCTTCAGGGTGCGATTGATACTTTTGCCTGGCAAACCGTTGCGACGATCCTTCTGGCGATTATCGGCCTTGTCATCATTGGCGAGGCGATCTCAGCATACCTGCGTAAGAAGGTGATCTAACGTGACAAGAACGTACGACCTTCTGGTCGTAGGCGGCGGCATCAATGGGGCTGGTATTGCCCGTGATGCCGCCGGTCGCGGACTGTCTGTTCTTTTGGTCGAACAGCGCGACCTTGCCTCGGCCACGTCTTCTTCCTCGACCAAACTTATCCATGGCGGCCTTAGATATCTTGAACATTACGAATTCCGGTTGGTGCGCGAAGCCCTTCAGGAACGTGAAGTTCTGTTGTCCGCAGCCCCGCATATCATCTGGCCCCTGACCTTTGTTTTGCCGCACCATAAAGGTTTGCGTCCGAAATGGATGCTGCGTGCCGGTCTGTTTTTGTACGACCATCTGGCACGGCGTAAACGCCTGCCCGGATCGCGTTCCGTATCCCTTAACGGGACGCCCGAAGGTGATCCGTTAAAGGCAACATTTGGCAGCGGCTTTTCCTATTCCGACTGCTGGGTCGATGATGCACGTCTTGTTGTGCTTAATGCGCAGGATGCACAGGCACATGGCGCTGAAATTCGCACCCGGACACAGTGCAAAAGTCTGGTCCGCCATGCGGATCACTGGAACGCCCAACTGTCGCAAGACGATGGCTCAACGCAAGTAGTGCGGGCCCGTTCGGTGGTCAATGCCGCCGGACCATGGGTAACCGAAATGGTGCAGAATGCCGGACTTGGGGATAAGGCTGCTGGCCTGCGTCTGGTCAAGGGCAGCCACATTATTGTGCCGCGCATTCACGACCATGATCATTGCTATATCTTCCAGAACGGCGATGGACGGATTGCCTTTGCCATCCCCTATCAGCGCGAATACACCCTGATCGGCACCACCGACATTCCCTATGACGGTGATCCGGCCAAAGTCAAAATCAGCAGCGATGAAATCGACTACCTGCTTGAACTGGTCAATGGGTATCTCGCCAAACCCGTCACACGCGATGAAATCGTTTGGGACTATGCTGGTGTGCGTCCGCTTTATGATGACAAGAACGCCAATGCATCCGCCGTGACCCGCGATTATGTGTTTGATCTTGATACCGGGGACACCGAAAACGCCCCGGCAATCCTGTCGATCTATGGCGGTAAAATAACCACCTATCGCAGGCTTGCCGAACACGCGATGCAAAAGCTTGGCCCGGTTCTGGGCAACACTGCACCAGACTGGACAGCCTCGGCCATCCTTCCGGGCGGGGATATGGAGGATGGCGATTTTGATCGTTTCGTTGCCACCGCCAAGGCGAGGCTTGACTGGGTACCAGATGTACTTTTGCACCGTCTGGCCCGATGCTATGGCTCGGCCCTTTACACGATTATTGGCGATGCCTCTGAAATTTCACAATTAGGACAAGAGGTTGCGCCAAATCTGTATGAATGTGAGTTGCTCTACCTGATTGCCAATGAATGGGCCACCACCACAGACGATGTTTTGTGGCGCCGGACCAAGCTTGGCCTCGGGATGCAGTCTGATCAGGTCGATGCAGTTACCCACTGGTTTGCCATCCAAGCCCGACTTGGTCAGGCTGCACAATAACCCCAAGGAACACGAAACTTAATCGCGCAGGTCATCCCATTTGATGAATTCATGGGCAATGAAATCTTCCATCATTGCGCGCCACATGCGTTCAGCCATGTCTTCGTCAAAACCATCAATGCGACACTGTGCCTTTACCTTGGTAATCACATCCTCGATGCGGTCTTCATCACGGACCGCATCGCGGGATGGCTTAATCCGTGCGGCCTGTTCGATATAGTTCAACCGTTCGGCCATCAATGCGACCAACAATCGATCAACACGATCCACATTTTCACGAACGTCAGACATGGTTTCGCAGTGATTGGCTTTGGCAGACATGGCAGCAAGGTTTCCTGATGTGTTTTCATGACAAAAAAGGCGGTGATTTCTCACCGCCTGATCCGTTGCCTTAGTAGGCATATTCCTTGAACAGCGGATCGACCGATCCGTTCCATTCAGTTTCATATTTATCCAAAAATTCCTCAGCCAAGGTCCGACCGCTTTCGGCGACGTCTTCGAGGCTGTCGAGGAAGTGGCTTTCGTCATCGCCATAGCCATCCATGCGGCCACGGTTTTTCAAGCCTTGCTTGGCAATTGCCAGAACTTCTTTGGACAGGTCCTGAACCGTGCCGTTTTTGAACTTGGTGGCAAGGGCCGTGCGCGGCACATCGTTACGCAATGCTTCGCGCTCGGAGGTGCTCAAATCACTGACCAAATTCCATGCCGCGTCCAGTGCCGCATCATCATAAAGCAACCCAACCCAAAAGGCTGGCAACGCACAAATGCGCTTCCACGGGCCGCCATCCGCCCCACGCATCTCAAGAAACTTCTTAAGACGCACTTCCGGGAAGGCTGTGGTCATATGATCTGACCAGTCATTCATCGTCGGGCGTTCACCGGGCAAAACATCAAGTTTGCCATCCATGAAATCACGAAACGATTTGCCCGCCGCATTGATGTATTTGCCATCGCGGTAGACAAAATACATCGGCACATCAAGCATGTAATCGACGTAGCGTTCAAAGCCAAAACCGTCTTCAAACACAAACGGCAACATGCCGCAGCGATCCGGGTCGGTATCGGTCCAGACGTTCGACCGTGCAGACAGAAACCCGCTTGGCTTGCCATCAACAAACGGGGACGCGGCAAATAAGGCCGTAGCAACTGGCTGCAAAGCCAAAGACGTTCTGAATTTTTTGACCATGTCGGCCTCGGACGCGTAGTCCAGATTGACCTGAATGGTCGAGGTCCGCAGCATCATATCAAGGCCGAGATTACCGACCTTTGGCATATATTCGCCCATGATCGCGTAGCGCCCCTTGGGCATCCACGGGATATCCTCACGCGCCCATTTCGGATTATGCCCGACACCAAGCATATCGATGCCAAGACCATCGCAAATTTCGCGCACTTCATGAAGATGGGTATGCACTTCACCACAGGTCTGGTGAATGTTTTTAAGTGGAGCACCCGACAATTCAATCTGACCGCCCGGTTCGAGAGATACAGAACATTTGTCTTTGGTAAGGGCAATCACATTGCCGTTTTCAATGACCGGTTCCCAGTCAAATCTTCGGGCAAGTTCGGTAAGAAGGGTTTTAACACCGCGTTCCCCTTCGTAGGGGATCGGGCGAAGATCATCGCGGGTAAAGGCGAATTTTTCGTGTTCGGTACCGATGGCCCAGTCACTTTTCGGCGTAGAGCCGGACTCGAACCATTCGACAAGCTGGCGCCGGCTTTCAATAGCCGGACTATCACCAGTGGAGGCGCTGACAGTCATAAGGGCTTCCCCTAATCTCTCGTGACCGGTTGGTTAGACCAATCGCCGAGGCGATCCTGAAACACCGTTAAAGCAGCAATTGCCGCCGTTTCAGCACGCAGGATTCGCGGACCGAGACTGACAGGTGTGGCAAAAGACTGTTTGCGGATACGTTCAAGTTCGTCGGCGCTAAAGCCGCCTTCAGGTCCAATCACGAGTGCATGGTTAATAACATTGACATTGTCGATAGCCGAGCCAGCGCCCTTTGCCAATAGCTGACTTAGCACTTCACCAATTGGTGACCCGGATCCCGTTTCGTCACAGAACAGCAAATGGTGGTTTTCCGGGCAATTTGCCACCCAATCGAGAAGACGCACTGGTTTAAATATTTCTGGCACCGTCAGGCGTTCGCACTGCTCGGCCGCTTCAATCACCTGAGCTTGCAATCGATCAAGGCGAACTTTGTCGGTAATGCCGTGCTGGGTAATGACGGGTTGTAACCGTCCGACTCCCATCTCGACGGCCTTTTCGATCAGGAAATCAAGTCGCTGCTTTTTGATCGGGGCAAAGACAAGTGTCGGCCCAACTTCGGTCCCTTGTGCGCGCAATTGACTTTCAACAGCGACACTTCCCTTCTTTTTGCGAAGTTCGTTAATGGTTGCCAACCATTCACCATCAAGACCATTAAATATCTTTACCGGCGTTCCGGGCTTGAGCCGCATCACATGTTCAAGGTAATGAGACTGTTCAGGGGAAAGTTCGATCTCGCATCCCGGCGTGATAGGATCAGAGACGAAAAGGCGTTGGCGCGCACGGGTGGCGTCTGCTGTCATGGATATCCTCAAACATAGCCCAAAGCCGATAAATGGCTGGGTTCGAATTCGTTAGGCGTTACATAGGTCGATTATGACACAGGTCAACCAACCAATACAGACTGGCAAAAACGACATGCCCCAAGACGGCTGGATTGACCGTTTTGTACCAGCCCCCGCACGCCCCTATCTGAAATTGCTGCGCCTTGACCGGCCGATTGGCACGTGGCTTTTGCTGTTGCCCTGCTGGTGGTCAACCGCCATGGCGGGCAGCATAACAGCCGACATCAACGCCAAACAGATTATCATCATGATGGCACTGTTTGGCGTTGGTGCGCTGATCATGCGCGGGGCTGGGTGCGTGATCAATGATCTGGCGGATCGTAATTTTGATGGCAAAGTCGAACGCACCACCACGCGCCCGCTTCCCAGTGGTCAGGTAAAGGTCTGGCAGGCGTTGCTGTTCCTTGGTGTCATCTTGTTGCTGGGCCTCGCCGTTCTGGTGCAGTTCCGTATTGAGGCAATTATTGTCGGCGTTTGTTCCTTACCGATCATCATCACCTACCCGTTTATGAAACGCGTGACCTATTGGCCGCAGGCCTGCCTTGGTCTTGCGTTTAACTGGGGTGCCTTGGTCGGGTGGACGGCGGTAACCGGCACGGTGGAACCCGCCGCCATTGCAATGTACGCCGCCGGGTTCTTCTGGACGCTGGGCTATGACACGATTTACGCCCATCAGGACAAGGACGATGATGAAAAAATCGGTTTGAAATCGCTGGCCCTGCGTCTGGGGGATGCAACCCCGAAATGGGCCAAGGGGTTTTATACCATGACCACCTTGTTGCTTGGCGTTGCGGGGATGCTGGCCGATCTGCACTGGTCGTATTTCGTCCTTCTGGGCCTTGCAGGCATTCATCTTGGCTGGCAGGTCGCGACGGTGAAACTTGATGATGCGGCAAACTGCCTGAAACGATTTAAATCCAACCGCGATTACGGTTTGCTGGTTCTCGGCGCAATCGTGATTTCGCACCTGATTGCCATTGCCTGATATCTAACGCGGTGGGGCTGGGTTTTTGAAATCAGCACACCATCTGTCTGATATCATTTTATTTATAAGGGCGTGTTTATGACTGCACCGCTGGCCTTGATGATTGCCGGATTGATCCTTGCGGGGGTTGGCGCCCAATGGATGGCCTGGCGTGCTGGTGTGCCCGCCATCGTGTTGCTTTCGGCCCTCGGACTGATTCTTGGTCCGGGAACAGGGTTGCTGGATCCGGTGACCGATTTTGGCGCACTGTTACAGCCCCTTGTTGCTGTTGCGGTGGCTGTCATCCTGTTTGAAGGCGGCCTGGCACTCGATTTTCGCGAACTCCGCCACAGTGTAAGCGGCATCTTGCGCCTCACCACGATTGCCCCGCTTCTGGCATGGCTTCTTGGTGCATTTGCAGCCCACTATCTGGCCGATTTGTCATGGCCGGTCGCCGCCCTGTTTGGCGGGATCATGATTGTGACGGGCCCAACCGTAATCGCACCACTATTGCGCCACGCGCGTATGGCCAAACACCCCAGCACCCTTTTGAAATGGGAAGGCATCGTTAATGACCCGATTGGCGCGCTGTTTGCCGTTCTGGCCTATGAAATCATTGTCGCCAGCCAGCGGGGAAACGGCCTGAGTGCCGCGATTGGGCACCTGGCCTTTAACATCCTGATTGCCATTGCAATTGGTCTGGTCGCCGGGCTTTGCACCGTGCAGGTGTTTCGTCGGGGCTGGATACCTGAATTCCTTAAAGCGCCGCTGGTTCTGGGTGTCCTTCTGACCTGCTTTGCCGGGGCGAACATTGTTCAGGAAGAAACCGGACTTTTGGCGGTCACCGTATTGGGACTTGTCATTGGCAATGCGCATTTGATGGCGATTGATGAAATCCGCCGTTTCAAGGAAACCCTGACCGTCATTCTGGTCTCAAGCGTCTTCATCATTCTGACCGCGACATTGGAATGGTCGATGGTTGAAGAACTCACATGGGGGCATGGGCTTTTTGTCGCAGCGATGCTGTTTGTTGTTCGGCCTGTCTCAATCATCGGCGCATTGTCCTTTTCCAAAATAAACTGGCGCGAACGCATTCTGGTGGGCTGGATTGCCCCGCGCGGAATTGTCGCCGTCGCGATTTGCGGCTTGTTTGGTACCGAGCTTGTTGAATTGGGATATGCCGATGGCGCGCTTTTGATCCCGCTTGCCTTTGCCATGGTGTTTTCCACGGTTGTGTTGCACGGCTTTTCAATTCGCCCGATGGCGCGATACCTTGATCTTGCGGTCAATGGGCCGCCCGGTGTGTTGATTGTCGGTGCACACCGCTGGACCATTGATCTCGCCACCCGTCTGGATGAACTCGACATCCCGGTGGTCATTACCGATTCACGCTGGCACAGCCTGCGCGCGGCCCGTGAAGCAGGATTGACCACGTTTTACGGTGAAGTCCTGTCCGAAGTGTTCGAGCATCACCTTGATACATCCGCCTTGGGCAAGCTAATCGCCACCACAGATAACGATGCATACAACACGCTTGTCTGCACCGACTTTGCCCCGGAATTCGGACGCCGGTCGGTCTTTCAGACCGGCATTCATCGCGCGCCCGAAGATCGCAGTCGCCACAGTGCCAGTCAAACACTGGGTGGCCTGCCATTTTGTTCCGATCCACTGACCACAGATGACATTCGCAATGCCTATCGCAATGGGGCCAGCATCCGGCAAACCCGACTGACCGACAGTTTTGGCTGGGACGATTTTCTGGGGCATCATGAACAGGCACCACCGGTATTGGCACTCGTGCGCGGCAATCAGCTTTTTATCGGCACAGACATCCCCAAGGCCAAGGCACGTGATGTGATTTTGTATCTGGGCAATGGTGAAACAGATAGCACGGCGTAAAGAACCGCTTGCTCCACAGGGTCAAAGCCGATACTCCCGGCACATGATCATAGCCAAAGCACCAAAGCCCAGAGCACCCAAACCATGAGCGAAAACGTCTTTGCCGATGCCTTGGTACCCGACGTCGACGATCCGCAATTTGCCGATCTGATCGAAACATTTACCGTGCCTGCGCGCGTACCGCTTGCAC
The DNA here is from genome assembly GCF_000421265.1 of Thalassospira lucentensis MCCC 1A00383 = DSM 14000. Classification (GTDB taxonomy): domain Bacteria; phylum Pseudomonadota; class Alphaproteobacteria; order Rhodospirillales; family Thalassospiraceae; genus Thalassospira; species Thalassospira lucentensis. The sequence goes on from NZ_ATWN01000012.1 coordinate 74,133, forward strand.
CAGAAATCGAGATGCATCTGGCGACCCACATCACCCCGCTTTGGCAGGCGACCGAGGATATGCTGGGCGTGCTTGATATTCCGCCCCCCTATTGGGCCTTTGCATGGCCGGGTGGGCAGGCCATCACGCGCTACATCCTTGATCATCCCGAAATGGTCAGCGGTAAGCGGGTTCTTGATTTTGCCTGTGGTGGTGGCATGCAGGCCATTGCATGCGTCATGGCTGAGGCGGGTGAAATTCTGGCCAATGACATCGACCCGGTGGCCATCACTGCAACGCGTCTGAATGCCAAACACAACGGTGTTGCCTTTCCGACCACGACCGATAACCTTGTCGGCACCAGTGCGCCGGAAAAACGCTGGGATGTGATTTTTGCAGGTGACGTTTGTTATCAACAGGACATGGCAAATGCCGTTCTACAATGGCTGATGGCGGAAGCTCGCCTTGGCACGCGGGTTATTCTGGCCGATCCGGGGCGGACTTATGCCCCGACCCATAACATTGACGAGCTGGAAACCTATGAGGTCCCAGTCGATGTCGCGGTCGAGGACACCGATACAAAATTCACCCGAATCTGGCAGTTACTGCCAGACCGGGGAAATTCTGTTTGATCGCTGATCGCGTTAGCCTGCAATGCTCTTCACACAGCTGTTGAGCTCGTTAATGCCGTTAAACACGAACTGAATGTTTTTGGAAATGTCGTGGGTAACACTTGTCTGTTCTTCGACAGCAGACGCAACCGTGTTGACATAATCACTGACTGATCCTGCTGACTCCGAGATTTCCCGTGTTGAATCAACCACCCGCTTGGTAATGCTCAGCATCGAATTAATCTGCGCTTCGATCTGGTCGGTTGCCTTGGCTGTTTGGGTCGCAAGATTTTTGACCTCGCCTGCGACAACGGCAAAGCCCTTGCCCGCATCGCCTGCGCGTGCGGCCTCAATCGTGGCGTTAAGTGCTAAAAGGTTCACCTGCTCGGCCAAATCGCGAATGATCTGAACCACACCGGACATTGATTCCGACGTGCTTTCAAGTTCTGTGCGAATGCCATCGGCCATTTCAGATTTGGCAACGATGTCATTCACCGCGATCTGGGACCGATGCATGCTTTCACTGATTTCCTGAATGGCCGCCAGCATTTCTTCGGACGCACTGGCAACCGCCTCGGCACTGGCACTTGACCCTTCAGCAAGCTCCTCGGCAGTTGTGCGGGTCATGACCTGCTTGGTAACATCGGAGGCGTATTTCACAACCTTGAACGGTCGCCCGTTCATGTCAAAAACCGGGTTGTAGCTGGCGCTGATCCAGACGTCCTTGCCGCCCTTGCCCATGCGTTTGAACTCACCAGACTGATACTCGCCCCGTCTTAGTGCCGCCCAGAAATCTTTATACGCATCAGTTTTGACATACTCGGGATCAACGCACATGTTGTGGTTTCGCCCCTTCAAATCGGCCAGCTTGTATCCCATGGCGTTCAGGAAATTGTCATTGGCATCAATAATCGTGCCGTCCATCTCAAACGAAATCACGGCTTGGGACTTGCCGATTGCCTCAATCTGGCCTGCATAATCGGCCGCACGAAGCTTTTCGGCCGTAACGTCGGTTGCGTATTTAACGACTTTGAACGGTCGACCATTCATATCAATGATTGGATTATAACTGGCTTGAATCCAGACTTCCTTGCCGCCCTTGCCAAATCGCTGATACTCGGCGGACATGTATTTTCCAGACCGGAGCGTTTCCCAGAACTTCTTGTATTCCGGGCTTTTTGCGTAAGCCGGATCGACAAACATCTGGTGATGCTTGCCCTGCACTTCCGCAAGCGTATAGCCCATTGCATCAAGGAAATTCTGATTGGCCGTCAGGATCTTGCCGTCCATGTCAAATTCAATGACAGCTTGTGACTTTCCGATGGCCTCAATCTGGCCTGCATAGTCGGACGTTTGGCGTTTCTGATCGGTTACATCGCTGGCGACTTTGAAAACTTTGTACGGCTTGCCATGTTTGTTGAGGACCGGGCAATAGGTCGCCTGAATCCACACGTCCTTGCCACCTTTGCCAAAACGATGGAACTCGGCTGTGAAAAACTCCCCGGTGGCAAGCCTTTCCCAGAACTCTCTGTATTCGGGACTTTTTGCATATTCCGGATCAACAAACATGCTGTGATGTTTACCTTTAACCTCTTCAAGCTCATATCCTAGTAGTGACAGAAAGTTTTTGTTCGCGGTGATGATCTTGCCATCCATCGTAAACTCGATTGTGCCCTGCGACCGCTTGATCGCTTCGATGATGTGCCCATCATCGTTTCCTGCACCAAACATCATCTTCTCCCTCTATATCAACAAGGCCCATCTTAGCCTTGATACGCGCATTTCCAGTTGCAGGAAACGGCATCCCCAGTACTTCCCCCCAGAAGCATCGTTTGTTCGGATGTTAGGCACACTTTATCCAATCATCCCAGATCGTTCCACCTTAGCAGTCGGTTAATCTGTTTGTGTACCAGCGTTATGTTGCCAAGAATTTATCTATTGCCATCAAAATCCATCAACGCAATCTTTAATTGCATAATAGATGTTCACAGAAACTGATCAAAATGAAACGCTATTTCGGAACACTAGTTCTACGTGGTGTCGGATTGTCCGTTTTTAAATAGCGTCCCACCAGTTTTCGTCGCAAGTCCGCATCATCAATCAACTTTAATACGAATGTTGGATGCGGTGCCTGCCCGGCGCGTTTGGCGATCTGGGATAACATTTCCCATTGGCTGCGCGCGACAAAGCGTCGATTGCGCGCAGGAATATCGACAAGTGCAAAGGTATCACCGTGATCAAATACGTGTCCGGCAACAGATTGATAACTGCCAACCCGGCCTGTCTTCAACCCGCAATCTAGTGTGATGTTTGTGCCGTCGAGCTGACAGTATTGGTAATGATCGGGCACGGATTCCGTGCTGTGCATATGACTAAGTTGCGTGGGTGTTAGCCACGTAACCGCCACCCTGACCGTCGTCCCCGGCGAGGAGGCCAAAGTTGCCGGAAGTGCGCCGTAACCGGCCATATGCGCAGAATAGACAATATCTTGGTCGGTCATCCAACCGAACGTCACCGGAACAGGTTCTTCATGATGATGGGGTGGTGCGAATTTGCGAACCAATTGAACCGGCGCGCGGTTGGACCCAACGGCCAGAACCGGGGTCCGTCCAGCCGTCAAGCGGTCTATATCACCTGCAACCATCTGCCTGACTGTGCCATCCGCAAACAGGAAATCATAATCTGGCGCGTCATAGGGATACAAAAACGCGCGCAGGATTTCCTGCGCGCGTGGATGCTGTTCGATCTGCTCGCGCAACACGGGATCCGTGATTTTATGCGCATCAGAAATCGAAAACATGCAAAAGTCTGTCCGGCTTAGTCTTCGACAACGCGATAACGGCAATTGCAGTTATCGACATGTTGCCACGCCAGCTTTGACCATGCCTTTTCGGCATCTTCAAAAGTTTTATACGGACCATGGCGTTCTTCTTTGCCACCGACCGGGGTTTCAAATTCGGTGGTTTCATATTCACCACCGACAACCCAGTATTCGTCAAAACGTTCGATGCGATACCGCGAATTTGCGTCATCGACCGACTGCCAGGCCATTTTAGACCACTGTTTTTCCGCGTCTTCGAAGCTGCCAAACGGACCAACTTTGGTTTCTTCGCCAATCGGCTTATCAAAACCGGTATCCTGATAGGTGCCCCCGATAACCCAATATTTGGCCATCTGTGCGTCCTTCATGCTTTTGGTGATTTGCCATGCCGCGCGCTGTGGGTCGCGCGACTCAATTCCTTGCCCTTGTATACCGAAATGATACGTCAACCAAAACCGCAAAGTTTCGTATAACCTTGCAACGCAGCATCCCGACTGTATTTGGGGACGCTGTTACAAAGTTACAAACGCTTCTTTGCCAACAAGCATGGTTGTCCCCAGACGCAGCAAAGCGTATGAAGACAATCAGATTTTAGTGCTCAGCAGATGACAGGTGCCATGCCCTATCAATCCCTTCGTGACTTCATGGATGCGCTGGAAAAAACCGGCCGTCTTGTTCGTGTCACTGAACCGGTTTCCCCCAACCTTGAAATGACAGAAATACAGACGCGTCTTCTGGCCGAAGGCGGCCCGGCGGTGTTGTTTGAAAATGTTGTCGGGGATGACGGCAAAAAATATGACATGCCGGTTCTGGTCAATCTGTTTGGCACGGTGGACCGCGTGGCAGAGGGCATGAACAGAAAGCCCGAAGAGCTGCGCGAAGTCGGCGAAACGCTGGCCTTCCTCAAACAGCCCGAACCACCCGGCAGCCTCAAAGAAGCCTTTTCGATGCTGCCGCTGGCCAAGACCGTGATGGCAATGAAACCCAAAACGGTTTCCAAGGCCCCGTGTCAGGAAATCGTCATGACGGGCGATGATGTTGACCTGTCCAAAATCCCCATTCAGTCGTGCTGGCCGGGCGAACCTGCCCCGTTGATCACATGGCCGCTGGTCGTAACCCAAGGCCCCTCGGCGGGCAAAAATGGCGGCGACAAACGCGACGTGTTTAACCTTGGCATCTATCGCATGCAGGTGCTGGGCAAAAATAAAACCATCATGCGCTGGCTCAAACATCGTGGTGGTGCGCAACATCACGCGCGCTGGAAAAAGGAAAAGCCTGATCCGCTGCCTGCCGCCATTGTTCTGGGTGCGGACCCGGGCACCATTTTGGCTGCCGTAACGCCTGTGCCCGATACTCTTTCGGAATATCAGTTTGCCGGGCTTCTGCGTGGTGCCAAGGTCGAACTTGTGGACTGCAAAACCGTCCCGCTCAAAGTGCCCGCCACCGCCGAAATTGTGCTGGAAGGCTATGTCTCGCTTGATGAATACGCGCCCGAAGGCCCGTATGGCGATCACACCGGCTATTATAACTCGGTCGATGATTTCCCGGTATTTAACATCACCGCGATCACCATGCGCAAAGACCCGATTTACCTCTCGACCTTTACCGGTCGCCCACCAGATGAGCCTTCGGTTCTGGGCGAAGCATTGAACGACGTGTTTGTGCCGATCCTTCAGCAGCAATTTACCGAAATCGTTGATTTCTGGCTGCCACCCGAAGGATGTAGCTACCGGATTGCGGTTGTCTCGATGAAGAAGGCCTATGCCGGTCATGCAAAGCGCGTGATGATGGGCGTGTGGTCATTCCTGCGGCAATTCATGTACACCAAGTTCGTTATCGTTGTGGATGACGATATTGATGTGCGCGATTGGAAAGACGTCATGTGGGCAATTTCGACCCGGATGGACCCGGTGCGCGATATTACCACGGTTACCGACACCCCGATTGACTACCTTGATTTCGCATCCCCGGTCAGCGGTCTTGGCGGCAAGCTTGGCCTTGATGCCACCAACAAGTTCCCCGGCGAAACCAACCGCGAATGGGGCGAAAAAATCTATATGGATGATGACATCATCACCCGTGTCGATGAAAAATGGGACCGCTATGGCCTGCCCGGATCAGGCAAGAAAATCTGGAAAGACTAGGCCCGATCCAATGCGTTGATGAGGGGAAAAGTATTTTCGCCCTCATCAAGCTTCCTCACCCAAGTCTCACGTGGATCTGTTTCCATTGCAGTTGGGGTCTTCAATTGCGGAAAAACAGCCAGTGATTGCCATTGCCTGCTGGTTCTTTTGAATAAAAGAACTGCGGTGCATCGCACATGAAATCATCGACCCGGATCGCAAAGTTGCACAGCCTGTCATCGCCGATCACCTCGGCCATGAACTCGGTGCTGTTTTCCTGCCAGCTCATGACCGGCGGGGCAGTTTCATCATGAATGCACAGCGCAACCTGTTCGGAGCTTTCAAACGGCAGATAACGGATCTCACTTTGGTCCTTGCCCCCATGATTAGTGACAAACAGCATTGCAAATCGCGGACCTTCCGGACTGTCCAGATCAACCCACCCGGCAATCCGGTCGACCACATCATCACAGGTAAAATCACCGGTCAGCATCTGATGACGGTAGTTTTGCGCATATTGCCCACCCTGAATGCGCATTTCGAAATAAAGCTGATTGGAGGATACCGGGTCGGCTTTGCCCGCGTCATTCAGAGACGCCTCAGCATCTGCATTTGGACTCTCGTCAGCATAAGCAGTAGCGCCCAGCCCAGAAGAGATCGCGAAAACAAGCCCCATCAACATTACCTGCTTGCTCATGTTTTTTTCCCGTGTGTATGTCGGCTTTCACAGCCATTTATGTGCCGTTTCTTTTAGTATAGCAAAACGGCAATAAAAATCGTCAAAAGACATGCCCTTGCCGATCCCCCTTTATCGCGCCACCTTTGGGGCAGCAAGGCAAATGAACCAAAGACGAAACCTCTTTTTGTTTCGCCCCTTTGCGAATGCGTCTGCGCGCCCTATAAAGTAGCAATCACATTCCGAATTAAGGGAGCTTCCATGCCCAAGACCGACATGACACTTGATCGCATCACCGATCTTCTGGCCCGTGCAAAAAAAGCCGGTGCTGATGATGCCGACGCCGTTTATGTCGAAGGAACGTCGCTTTCGGTGGCCCAGCGTCTGGGCAAGATGGAAAAGCTTGAACGTTCCGAAGGGGCTGATCTTGGCCTGCGTGTTCTGATTGGCAAACAACAGGCGGTTGTTTCATCTTCCGACACCAGCGATGCGGCCTTGAATGAACTGATCGAACGCGCCGTCGCCATGGCCAAAAACGCGCCAGAAGATCCCTATTGCGGCATTGCTGATCCGTCTGAGCTTGCCGAAACCTTCAATGTCGAAGCGCTTGAGCTGTGTGAACCGGGCGAAGTCGATCAAGCAAAAATGATCGAATGGGCAACCGCCTGTGAAGAAGCCGCACGTTCGGTCGAAGGCATCACCAATTCGGAAGGATCCGAAGCTGGCTGGGGCCGTCATCAAGTCACTTTGGCGGCAACCAACGGCTTTGCCAATTGCTATGCCGGGTCTGGCAGCCACATTTCGGTTTCGGTTATTGCCGGAACGGGAACGGCCATGGAACGCGATTATGATTATGACAGCGCTGTCTTTTCCACCGACCTGCGCGATCCGGTCGATATTGGCAAAAAGGCCGCCGAAAAAACCCTGCGACGCCTCAATCCGCGCAAGGTCAAAAGCGCGCACGTACCGGTCATTCTGGACCCACGTGTATCTGCCTCCATCGTTGGTCACCTGTCCGGTGCGATCAATGGATCGGGTATCGCGCGCGGCACCAGCTTCCTGCTCGATGCGATGGGCAGCGAAATTTTCGCCCCGCATATCAACATCATTGATGACCCGCATCGCAAACGTGGTCTTCGCTCCAAACCGTTTGATGCCGAAGGTGTCGCCAATCAGAAACGTCACCTGATTGAAAATGGTGTTCTGAAAACCTGGATCATGGATTTGCGCTCCGCCCGGCAGCTTGGCCTGAAATCCACAGGCAACGCATCGCGCGGGGCCGGCAGCCTTCCGGGGCCGTCGACCACCAATCTGTATATGGAACCGGGCACCATTTCACCCGCCGATATGATCAAGGAGATCAAATCGGGGCTCTATATCACCGAAATGATCGGCAGCAGTGTCAATGGTGTGACTGGTGATTATTCGCGCGGGGCATCTGGCTACTGGATTGAAGATGGTGAGCTGGCCTATCCAGTTTCCGAAATTACGGTCGCCGGAAACCTCAAAGACATGTTCAAAACTGTTGTGCCCGCAAGCGACCTGACCTTCAAATACGGCACCAACGCCCCAACGCTGCGCATTGATGGCATGACGCTAGCCGGGCAATAACCCGGATATTTTAGCCCAAGACTTATCGATATTCTTTGTTCGCTCATGCACGGGCCCGGTCGATGTTGACTGGGCCCGTGTTGCGTATGAGCAGTTTATGAAAACACATAGGGCCAGAACCTAATTGAATATCTCCCAACCCCTGTCAAATGACGCGCTATCATGCATGCTCCTTGTACATTTTAACCTGTCGACGTAACGGCATAGTATTTTTGTATCGATACCCAACTTGAAATAGAAATTAAACACACGACATTTGTAATACTACCCAATCATGAAACAAGATTGGGATATGAAAAAATCACGTGGGCGAATCCCGGTTTTTGGCGATCGATAGAACGCAAAACAATGCCAGACGCACTTACCTTTCCCCTAACTGGGCCGGTAATGCTGCGTCCAAGGCGGCGTATCCGGGAGGAAAACAAACGTGAACCGCATCGCTTTCAAACTACCCGCTATTGTCGCGGCCCTTATTTTTGCTGCTGCGATAACAGTTGGCAGTGCACTTGCTTATCAGTCTTGGCACACCCAGAAGCAATCGGTCGCCGACAAACTTCTGGCTTTGACCGAGGCACGCGAAACCGCTTTGTCGGACTATCTTTCTTCCATCCGCGAAGATCTGACACTTCTGGCACACAGCCCCTTTACCCAGCACGCACTAGGCGATTTCATTAAGGGCTGGAATGACCTGAAGGGCGATAAAACAGCGATCCTCAAGGATCTGTACATCACGGAAAATCCCAATCCGGTCGGACAGAGACATCTTCTTGATCAGGCAGGAGATGGTTCGCAATGGAGTGCTGCACACGGCCAGTATCACCCGTACTTCCGCGAGTTTCTTGAACTGCGCGGTTACTACGACATCTTCCTGTTCGCGCCAGACGGACAACTTGTTTACACCGTGTTCAAGGAAGATGACTTTGCCACCAACTTTTTCGATGGCCCTTGGCGCGACACCGATCTGGGAACAGGATTCCGTGGTGCACTTGAAAATGCCCAAAAGCCCGGTGGTGACATGGTTTTTCATGACTTTGAACCCTATGCGCCCAGCAAAGATGCCCCAGCGAGCTTTATCGCCACGCCGGTTTTGGCTCCCAACGGAACGGTTTTGGGTGTTCTGGCATTTCAAATGCCAATTGATCGGATCAATCAGGTCATGCACGTCTCTGCGGGCATGGGGAAAACCGGAGAAACCTACATCGTTGGTACGGACCTTCTGATGCGCAGCGCGTCCCGCTTTTCAGAAGAATCAACTGTTCTGCGTACCAAAGTAAGCCCCGACACAGTCAATCTCGCGCTATCAGGGGAAACCGGGGTACGTCAGATCCTCGATTACCGTGGTATTCCGGTGATATCGGCCTATAGTCCGCTTGAGTTTCTGGGCACCAATTGGGCCATTATTGGCGAAGTCGATCAGTCAGAAGCCATGACGCCGGTTCGCGATGCGCTGCTTAAGACACTTATCGTCATTTTGGTTGTTGTCGGCGTTGGTGTTGCATTTGGCCTTTTTTTTGCCCGCTCCATCACGTTGCCAATCAAAAAAATTGTCAAAAACCTTCGCGACCTAGCATCCGGAAACCTTGAAACCAAGATCTTTGGCACCGATCGCGCCGATGAAATCGGCGACATTGCCGACACCACCGAAGTCTTCAAACAAAATATGATCCGCAACCGTGAAATGGAAGCTGCGGCCAAGGATGCAGAGCACCGCGCCGCAGAAGAAAAACACAAAACCATGAACACATTGGCCGATAAGTTCGAAGGCAGCGTTGGCGCTATTGTTCAGATCGTCGGAGCCGCCGCAACCGAACTTGAAGCAGCAGCCCAAACCCTGACCACAACACTTGAAGAAACAAATACACAGGCAGGCACCGTTTCTGCCGCAGCAACCCAGGCCAGTGCAAACGTTGAAACCGTCGCCACCGCCTGCGAAGAGATGGCCGCCTCTGTGCGCGAAATCGGCATGCAGGTTCGTACCGCTGGTGACATCACCAATACCGCTGTCCGCAATGCGCAAAACACCCAGAAAACCGCCGAGGGGCTCGCCGAATCTGTTGAAGAAATCAGCACCATGGTCGGGCTCATTCAGGACATTGCATCACAGACCAATCTGCTTGCGCTAAATGCCACCATCGAGGCAAGCCGGGCCGGTGAATCGGGTAAAGGATTTGCCGTTGTCGCGTCCGAGGTAAAAAATCTTGCCAATCAAACCGCGCATGCCACCGAAAGCATCACATTGCAAATCGAAAAGGTACAGGCAGCGTCACAGTCGATGATTGTCGCCGTTCAAGAAATTACCGGTGTCATCTCCCAAAGCCATGAAACCTCATCGGCTATTTCGTCGGCTGTCGAACAACAAGACGCGACCACAGGCGAAATTGCCCGCAATATCGCACAAGCCGCCAGCGGCACGACTGAGGTTTCAAACGCCATTATTGATGTCAGTACCGCATCAAACGAAGGCGGTGTCGCAGCAGCCCAGGTTTTGACAAGTGCGCGTGAACTTGCCCGTTCTGCCAGTCAGCTTGGCAAGGAGGTTGATGCATTCATCTCAACTGTCCGTTCGGCATGATATCGCCAAACGATTTTTAGGTTGGGCTGGATTGGGCTCGGCTGGATTGGATCAGTCCGCTGCAATCTGCAACAGCGGACGGCCATCCTGCTTGGGATTACTCTGGTCAGCATTATGTATGTCGGCATAAGCAGGAGGCACCATCAAGCGCACAGGATAAGGCGACAGGCTAATTTCGCAGGGCAGTTTTCCTGCACTCTCGCCGTCAATCTGAAGCGGGGCCGGACCGCAATGGCTGGTGATTGTTACACGTTCGGTCTGCACCAGCGACACATCGCTTTGTTCGTGCAGTCGGTTTAACGTCAAGGCCAACCCATAGCGTGACAAGGCCCCGATCCCGTTTCCGGGCATCAAAACCACGTCAAGATTATTCGACGTCAGGCTTGCCTCGGGCGATATGACAAACGCCCCGCCGTAATGTTTGGCATGGGTGACAACAACCCCGGCAACCCGGTAATTTTCGCGCCCGATGTTGACTTCAAAATCACGGTGACGCGGAAAAAAGATGTTGCGTAATCCTTCAAGAATATAGGCCCCCTTCCCGATCAAACGCTTCAGCCGCAAGGAAACATTGGCAACCGTATCGGCATCCGCCCCCATGCCTACCATCAGGAAAAACGCCCGACCGTTCACAACACCGGGTCGGACCCAGACCATGCTTGGGTTATTGATATAACTGGCGATGGCCTTGGCCCGAAGACTTAATCCCACTTCCACCGCCAAAACGTTGGCCGTTCCCAATGGAATAATGCCAAGCGGCGGCACCTCGTGACCGTCAATCTGCGCGTCAAGCAACCCGTTAAGCGCTTCGTTTAACGATCCATCGCCACCGGCGACAAACAATCTTTGATGGGCGCGAACCTTGCGCGCCAGTTCGCGCGCATGTCCCGGATGGGTGGTTTGTAAAAGCTCAACCTTAACGCCCGCATGTTGCAGGATTTCCGACAGAAAACGCTGTTTGTTTCCGCCCGCACGCGGGTTGAAGATGACAGTCACTCCGGCATGGGTCATTCAGGATCGACTTCCGCAATAAAACCGAAATAAAAAGTAAGTACCCGCTAGCATATGAAGTAAAATATGTAACAGTTGCTTTACAGAACCGCGAAATTTATGTGAACGGGTTATATATTCGCGCGATTTATTTTAAACCGATACTGGTTGGAGACAGTATCTGGCATCTTTAAAGTCAGTTTCCAGCCATCCTTTTGGCAGGATACGGAGGAGCGGCAATGACAGCGATGACGCTGCAACCGCATTACCGCACGGTCTGGATTTCGGACGTCCACTTGGGGACACGTGGATGTCAGGCAGATCTTCTTTTGGATTTCCTCAATGAAGTAACGGCAGACACCTATTATCTGGTGGGCGACATTATTGATGGCTGGCGTCTTAAGAAAAGCTGGCATTGGCCCGAAAGCCACCACGCCGTTATAACCACGATCATGGATAAGGCCAAGAACGGTGCCAAGGTTATCTTTGTGCCCGGCAACCATGATGAATTTGCCCGTGAATTTGTCGATATGACCTTTGGGCATATCGAAGTCAAAATGAACGACATCCACGAAACGGCCGATGGCAAACGCCTTTTGGTGATCCATGGCGATGAATTTGACGGTGTTGTCAAATATGCCCGATGGCTCGCCTATCTTGGCGATACGGCCTACAACTTCGCCATCACCCTTAACCGCTATTACAACGGCATTCGCCGTCGCCTTGGCTATGGATACTGGTCGCTTTCGGCCTATCTTAAAAACCGGGTGAAGAACGCGGTTCAATTCATCTGCAACTTTGAAAATGCCGTCGCCCACGCAGCCGCCAAACGCAAGGTGGATGGTGTGGTCTGCGGGCACATCCATCATGCCGAAAAACGCATGATTGGGGATGTGCTTTATTGCAATGATGGTGACTGGGTCGAAAGTTGCACCGCCCTTGTCGAAGACATGAACGGCAAGCTTGAACTTCTCCATTGGGCGGAAATGCGCCAGATGGCCATGACCCATTCCACACCGGGCCGCGATGCTGCCAACGCCCCCTCGCTGGGTCTTGGCAAACTGATTTCCATGTTCCGCATCGCCCATGTATCGGGCAAGTCCGCATCCGGCACAGATAAAAAGCGCCGCGATGCTCCGATTGGAAAGACTGCATGAAAATACTGATCGTAACCGACGCCTGGTATCCACAGGTCAACGGTGTTGTCCGTACCCTTGAAACCGTACGGGGCGAACTGGACGAGATGGGGCATGATGTTCATGTTATCTCGCCTGATCAGTTTAAAACCATTCCGTGCCCGACATACCCGGAAATCCGCTTGGCCCTGTTTGCCAAACGTAAAATGGCCAAAATGATCAAGGCGCTGCACCCGGTTGCCATTCATATTTCGACCGAGGGTCCGTTGGGGCAGGCCGCCCGGGCTTATTGCCTGAAACAGGGCCTGCCATTTTCGACCGCCTATCACACGCGGTTCCCTGAATACATCCACGCGCGGTGGCGTTTACCATTATCGATTTCCTATCGTGGGATGCGCAAATTCCATTCAAAATCACAATCGGTGATGGTCGCGACCGAAAGCTTGCGCGAAGAACTGTCTGACTGGGGGTTTGATAACCTGCATATCTGGTCGCGCGGAGTTGACCTTGACCTTTTCCGACCCCGACCAGATGCAAGCTTTGGCGACTTTCCCAAACCACACTGGCTATTCGTCGGGCGGGTGGCTGTGGAAAAGAACATTGGCCATTTTCTGGATCTTGATCTGCCCGGCACCAAATTCGTGGTCGGCGATGGGCCGCAGCTGACCGACTTGCGCCAGAAACACCCCAATGCGCAATTCCTTGGCAAAAAGGTCGGTGAGGACCTTGCAAACGCCTTTGCGTCCGCAGATGTTTTTGTTTTCCCCAGCAAAACCGACACATTCGGGTTGGTTATCCTCGAAGCATTGGCATCAGGTACGCCGGTTGCTGTTTTCCCGGTTCAGGGACCCGCCGATATTGTCCGGGGCACAAAAGCCGGCGCGATTGACGCCGACCTTGGCAAAGCCGCCATGGCCGCCCTTGAACTTAAACCCGAAGATGCTCGTGCCTTGGCCGAACAATACAGCTGGCAAAATTCTGCCAGCCAGTTCCTGCACAACCTTGCACCATTTTCAGGTGGGTTTGACGGGCTGGAAGCCATCCGCATATCTGTTGATGATGCGGCACGTACGGCCGCATCTTTCACCACCGACGACGACGACAACACCACCACGATCGGCGATCAACCACTTGGTCAGCCAGCGCAGTAATGCGCTGGTACGTCCTTGGTGGATTACTCGTGGTTCAGGCTATTGCGAAGAATACGATAAGCCAAAAGCCCATTGATCGCATCCGTGCCCAACCAGCGCCGAAACGGACGCAGCATAAGGTAAACTGGGCGCAGCACCTTAACGATTTTTCGAAGCGGGACCATCTGAGGTGCGTCAAATCCGGCCTGATCGACATAGGCCCGCCACCCTGCGCGCAACAATTCCGGACGTTTTTTAAATTCGCGCTGGATCGAAAAAACAAATAGCAGGATATCACGCGCCTGCGCATCAACGATCGGCATGCGTTCATTGGGATCTTCTTCAAAATCGATAAAACCGATTTGCTCATCATCCCGGATGGTCAGGTTACGCAGCAAGGGCGCACCATGCGCAACGCCCGCCTGATGAAGCAGTGCCAATCCTTTGCCCCCCGCATCAATCAATTTTTTGACGGCGTCATGATCCCCTGCACGAATGCAATCTTCGATCCGAGTTTGTAAAATGCCACCATTATCTCCGATCGCGATCCAGTTTTCGGTCACACAGACCAAATCGGGCACCAGAATGCCTCGCTCAGACAATTTGTGCAAAGTGTTTGCTTCGGTTTCAAGGCCTTCTTTACCGCCGGGCGAGACCGTCGGGCGCAACAAGGCAATGCCCGTAATGTTTGCCAGAAACCGTTGTAAATGATGCCAGCCCTTTTGTTTGGCCGGCACAGCTTGCTTGATCCAGATACGTCTATCCTTCCAGCGCAGCGCGAAAACGCGTGCCCCGACACCTTGCGCCATTGTATGTTCTACAAGTGCGTGCAGTTGCTCGTTCATTTTTTTATCTTATATGTCGTTGCGCGTGACCTGCTGATTGGCGGGTCAAATTTGTATCTTTCACATGCGCGCTGCAGCTTGCCGCCCATGCTCGAGCATGCTAGCAACAGCGCATATAGATAGACACACTTTGAAGCCCTATTCCATATAGAGTGTATCATATTGATACAACTTGGAAATGGCCGGAACGACCAGGAACAAATCATTGCCGAAGAATCCGATGGACCACACTGCTGAACACTGGCGCACTTGGCCTCTGGTCAAACGTATCGTGCAAGATGCGGTAAAGCCTTATTTCGGCAAGATTGTTCTCGCTCTGATTTGCATGGCACTTATGGCGGCTGCGACTGGTGGCTATGCTTATTTGATGGATCCGGTCATCAACGAGGTATTTGTCAAACAAAACGGCGCAATGCTGGTTCCGGTCGGCGTGGCTGTTCTGTTCGCATTTGCCCTGAAGGGCTTTGCCAACTACGGCCAGTCCGTGTTGATGAGCTATGTCGGCGGTCGCATTCTTGCTGATATCCAGAACAAGCTTTACGAACATGTCATCCGGCTCGACATTGGTTTCTTCCACAGTACGAATACCGGTAAGCTGATCACGCGTTTCACCAGTGATATTACGTCCATGCGCGCGGCTGTTTCTGTCGCCCTGACCGGGTTTGGTAAGGATCTCCTGACGGCTATCGTCTTGATCGGTGTTATGTTCTATCAGGATTGGCAACTGGCGATCATCGCGTTCACGGTCTTTCCTGCCGCCATTTTGCCGATTGCCCGGCTTGGCAAACGCATGCGTAAAGTGTCTGCTAACACCCAGCAGCAGATCGGTGAATTTGCCACCCTTCTCGAACAGACGTTTCAAGGTGTGCGGCACGTCAAAGCCTATGGCATGGAGCCATACGAATGTTCGCGTATGGAAAAACTGGTCGAGACTGTTTTTCAGTTGAGCTTCAAGGCGCAAAAAGTCAGTGCCAGGTCCTCCCCCATCATGGAAACACTCGGCGGTGCAGCGATCACGACAATCATCATTTACGGCGGCAGCCGGGTAATTGATGGCGCAAGTGATCCGGGTAGTTTCTTCTCGTTCATTACCGCCCTTTTGCTGGCCTACGAACCGGTAAAGCGTCTGGCAAATATCAACATGAATTTGCAGTCAGGCCTTGCCGCGTCCCAGCGCGTGTTTATGGTGATGGACCTTGAGCCCGAAATCAAAAACGCCCCGGATGCCAAGGACCTCACCGTGTCGGGTGGAAACATCAATTTCAAGAATGTTTCCTTCGCCTACAACCCGGAAATCACAGCCCTTCGTGATATTGATCTTGATATCAAGGCCGGTGAAACGGTTGCGCTTGTCGGACCTTCGGGGGCGGGTAAATCAACCATCCTGAACCTGATCCCGCGCTTTTACGATATTGATAACGGCGCCATCACTGTTGATGGTCAAGACATTCGCGACTTAACACTTGAAAGCCTGCGCCGTGCGACAGCACTGGTCAGTCAGGAAATCACCCTGTTTGATGACACGGTGCGCGCCAACATTGCCTATGGCCGTGCTGGTGCGACCGAAGCCGAGATCGAAGAAGCCGCGCGCAATGCTGCCGCTCATGACTTTATCGGCCAGCTAGAAGACGGTTATGACACCATCGTCGGCGAACATGGGGTTAAGCTTTCTGGTGGGCAGCGACAGCGTATCGCGATTGCCCGTGCCATGCTTAAAAACGCTCCGATCCTGTTGCTCGATGAGGCAACATCCGCACTTGATACCGAATCAGAACGCCATATTCAGGACGCGCTTGCGAAATTGATGAAAGGGCGCACCACCTTTGTGATTGCGCACCGGCTGTCGACCATTATTGATGCGGACAAAATTTGTGTGATCAATAATGGCCGTGTGACGGAACAAGGAAAACACGATGAATTGCTTGCACTTGGAGGGGCTTACGCACACCTCTATAATCTGCAATTCTCAGAAGAAAATGAAAACTGATCCGGGTAATTTCGGGATTTACGGGCGTGCACTTGCATAAACGCATTATCAGAAGCGAAACCACGCGCAGCACCTTGTGCTGGCTTGCGGCGTCGTATGTGCGCCTGATCCACGCGACAGGGCGTTGGCGCACCAAGGGCGGCGACCTTCCGGCGCATTACCTGACCGAGGGCAAACCGTTTATCGTCGCATTCTGGCATCAGCGCCTGTTGATGATGCCCTATACATGGCGCTCGGTCGGTGGTGACCGTCCGTTTAACATGTTGATTTCATCGCACCGCGACGGGGAAATCATTTCCCGCACCATTGCCTATTTCGGGCCAAAGACAATTGCCGGATCGACCGGCAAGGACAAAGGCGGTGCAGCCGCCTTACGTCAGATTCTAAAGGTGCTCAAAGCAGGTGAAGTTGTAGGCATGACCCCGGACGGCCCACGTGGCCCTCGCATGCGCGCCTCAGACGGCATCATTCAGGCTGCCCGCATGGCTAATGTTCCGATTTTTCCGCTGACCTATTCGGCCTCCAACCGCAAAGTTCTTGGCAGTTGGGACCGTTTTATTCTGCCCTTACCCTTTTCACGCGGCGTCTATCACTGGGGCGATCCAATCTATGTGGATCGTAAACTCGACGCGGCGGGTATCGAAGCCAAACGCCTTGAACTTGAAAATGCGCTGACCGAGCTCACTCAGGAAACCGACAGCGCACTCGGGCTCAAAATCATTCCGCCTGCGGGCCTTGACGCACTACCCAAGCAGAAACGGTCTTCGATTGCGGCGGGGGAAACCGGTAAATGAGCCTGTTTTACGCCTATCGCGCGGCGACACGCCTGCTAGGTCCGGCTCTGTATCTGTATCTCAACCGTCGAAAAAGTCTCGGCAAGGAAGATCCGGGCCGGATTGGCGAACGGTTTGGTCACCCAAGTGCTCCACGGCCCAAAGGCAAACTTGTCTGGATACATGGCGCGAGTGTTGGGGAATCTCTTTCTGCCCTGCCTGTGATTGATGAAATCCGTCGTCGTTATACCGATGTGTCCATTTTGGTCACCACCGGCACGGTCACTTCGGCCGCCCTGATGCATGAACGCCTGCCAAAGGGTGTCATTCATCAATTCATCCCGATTGATCGCCAAGTGTGCGTCGCGCGGTTCCTCCATCACTGGAAACCCGATCTGGCACTCTGGCTTGAAAGCGACCTTTGGCCCAATATCCTGACCAAGGCCAAGAAGGCCGGCACGCGCTTGGTGCTGGTCAACGGTCGTATCTCGGAAAAAAGCTTTAAGGGCTATTCGCGCTTTCCATCCTTTATTCGCCCGGTCATTGCCGCCTTCGACCTGATCCTGACACAGGGCGTCGAAGAAACGGAAAGGTTTGCCGCTCTTGGCGCAACCAATATCAGGGCTGTCGGCAACCTGAAATTCGCTGCCCCGCCGTTGCCCGCCAATGACGAGGAACTCGGTAAACTGCGCGATCAAATCCGCAATCGTTCTGTGTGGTTGGCATCAAGCACTTTTGACGGTGAAGAACGCATTGCCGGTCAGGTGCATCACAATCTTGCCCCGACACATCCCGATCTTCTGACCATCATCGTCCCGCGCCATCCTGTTCGTGCTGATGACATCGAAGCCAACCTGATTGCGCAAGGGTTACAGGTATCGCGCCGAAGCCTTGGCCACCAGCTCACCGAACAAACAGAAATCTATCTTGCCGACACCATGGGCGAGCTTGGCCTGTTTTACCGTATCGCGCCGGTATGTTTTATGGGTAAATCTTTGTGCTCGACCGGTGGGCAAAATCCGCTGGAACCGGCCCGATTGGGCTGTGCGATCCTTCATGGCCCAGATATGAGCAACTTTGCCATTATCAGCCAGGAGATGCTGGCTGCCGGCGCCTGCCGCCCTGCATCTGACGCAGATGACCTGACACGGCAACTTGGCGGGTTCCTGCGTGACCCGGCATCGGCCGAAAAAGTCGCCGCTGCTGGCTTGGCCTATGCCAGTTCCAAGGCAGAAGTCCTTGACCGCACCCTTGATGCCATCGATCCACTGATTGCAGACATTCCGACACACGGGGGCGGCAATGCGTGATCCCCGTTTCTGGCAAGAAGACGGAATTCTTGCAACGGCAATGACCCCCCTTTCCTTGCTTTGGCGCGCTGGCGGATGTGTTCGCACGATGAAAACAACGCCGCGCCATCCCGGATGCCCGGTGTTTTGTGTCGGCAACTTCACTGTTGGTGGTGCCGGAAAAACACCAACAGCACTTGCCCTTTTTGATCTATTGACCGCACTAGGCCGAACACCGCATTTCGTCAGCCGCGGATATGGTGGATCCATGCGTGGGCCACACCGGGTTGATCCAGAATCTGATCGCGCTGATCAGGTCGGCGATGAACCGCTTTTACTCGCGGCACGTGGACCGACTTGGGTGTCACGCGAACGGTTCCTTGGTGCGGAAATGGCCCGTGCTGCAGGGGCCAATGTCATTCTCCTTGATGATGGATTACAAAACCCGTCTCTGATCAAGGATTGTAGCTTTGCCGTCATCGACAGCCAATATGGCATTGGCAATGGCCGGGTGATCCCCGCTGGCCCGATGCGCGAACCGCTGGATTCAGGGCTTGAAAAAGTTCGGGCCATTATTCTGATTGGTGATGAAACCCCGGACTTCATCACCAACCTTCATGCATCGGTTCCGGTCGTGCGTGCGCGCATTGAAACGGAAAATGGTGCGGATTTCGCACATCAGCGCGTTCTTGCCTTTGCCGGGATTGGACGCCCTGCGAAATTCTATGAAAGCCTGCACCAATGCGGCGCAATGATTGCTGAAACCCAAGATTTTGCCGATCATCACCCGTTTAGCGCACAGGAACTTTCCGATCTGCGCACGCGTGCACAAACACTGGGCGCGCGTCTTGTCACCACACAAAAAGACCTGATGCGCTTGCCAAGTGAAAATCGCAGCGGCATAAGCAGCCTTAGCATCCGTCTGGTGTTTGACGCACCAGACCAGCTGAACCAGATTGTTAAAACGGTGCTTGCCGATGGATAAGAACAGCAAATTTTACAAGATGCGCCAAAAATACCTTTCTCATCCGCTTCAAGGATTGGGCGCGCATATCCTGTATTGGTTCTTTGCGGCGATGCCGATTGATATGGCATCAAATTTTGCCGGTTGCCTGATGCGGAACCTCGGCCCCAAAATGGGCCAAACAAAAAAGGCCCGTAACAATCTCACCCGAGCCTTCCCGGAAAAATCCAAAGACGAAATCGAAGAAATCGTTGCCGATAT
The DNA here is from genome assembly GCF_000421265.1 of Thalassospira lucentensis MCCC 1A00383 = DSM 14000. GTDB lineage: Bacteria > Pseudomonadota > Alphaproteobacteria > Rhodospirillales > Thalassospiraceae > Thalassospira > Thalassospira lucentensis. The sequence goes on from NZ_ATWN01000012.1 coordinate 93,901, forward strand.
GTGGGAAAATCTTGGCCGGTCGGCGGGAGAAATCCCCCATCTTCACAAGCTCCAACCCGGCGGCCCCCGCATCGAAATTGTCGGCCTCGAGCACGGACTGGCATCACGCGATGACGGGAAACCGGGATTATTCTTTACCGGTCATATCGGCAACTGGGAAGTCAGCATGTGCATCGCAACCGTTCTTGGGATGGACATGATGAGCGTATATCGCGCGCCGGATAATCCATGGGTCGATAACCTGTTCGCCCGTGCCCGCAAAACATTCAGTGGCGAGTTGGTCAAAAAGGGCCCAGATGGTGCACGCAAACTGACCCGGTGTATGAAAGATGGCGGCCATGCCTGCATGCTGGTCGATCAAAAAATGACGGACGGCATCGCGGTTCCATTTTTTGGGCGTGATGCTATGACCGCCCCGGCACTGGCACAGTTTGCGCTTAAATATGATGCCCCGATTGTACCCGTTCGTGTTGAGCGGTTGAATGGTGCCTATTTCCGCATGACGTTTTATCCCGCCCTGACGATCCGGAAAACCGGGGATCGACGCACCGATGTCGCCAGCATCATGACGGAGGTCAATGCCATCATGGAAAGCTGGATACGCAAACGCCCTGCTCAGTGGTTATGGCCTCATAAACGCTGGCCGAAATGATCGGCTCACGCAAATATTGTGCAGGGATAAAACGATGTTTCTTTCATTAACGGAATAAGAACTCCCATCGGGCACACTCGTCATTTGAACATGTTCGACTGACCTCAGGAGCCCGTTTGCCTTGTCCCGCATATTGGTCATTATTTGTATGATACTGGCGGGATCAGTATTTCTTACCTGGCCCGGCATGGCGCTGGACAGTCAAACAGATAAAATCAAGGAAACGGCGCGCGAAATCCGTTTGCAGATTTCACAACTGGACCTGCAATTAAAGGAACATTTGCGAAAGGCGCTCGAAGAATTTGGTGGCCGTCCGGTCGAATGCGCCCCCGATGAAGCCCGCCAAAGCCTTTCTGATTGTATTGCTGAAGACGGCGACACACTGACCCACACAACGATCACCATCGCCAAGGTCAGCAAACAGGATGACGATCCGCTGGGAGATCTCACCGATACAGAAGAACGATTTGCCCTGTTCACCGAACAACTCAACAAAACCAATGATCTTTTGGCCAGTGCCGGTGCAACACTGTATCGCAGCGGCTTTGACATTACGCCTGAAATGGATCAGCTGCGCCGCAACGTGATTGTCTATGTTGAACGCAAACAAGCCAATGACCTGCGCACCAAACAGGCCCTTTTAATCGCAACGGTTGCCATCATTCTGATTGCGATATTCGGATTAGTCTTCGCTGTGATCCGCCGCTTCCGATAGGGTTTATGTCTGACATAAAATGTCATGAGACAAATCACCTTGAACAATTTGGGAAAGCCCGTTACCCGGTAACAATCATTTCGTACCGTTGCAGTTCGCCAGTACGGTGCTCTTGGTACTTGGCTCTCATAAGGAAACATCATGAGCGAAGCCTACTGGCAGGACATTCTCGTGGCCCTGCGCCAGATTATCCGGGCGACCGATTTGCATTCAAAACGGATGATGAAAAACTGCGGCCTGACCATTCCGCAAGTTATGGTATTGCGCGCAATTGACGAGCTGCAAAATGTCACGGTCAAACGCATCTCCAACCACGTTTCGCTTAGTCAGGCAACGGTGACCACGATCTTAAACCGCCTAGAACAGCGAAACCTTGCCGAACGCCGCCGCAGCACCACCGATAAACGTGTGGTCAATACGGTCCTGACTGATGCCGGACGCGAAATCCTCTCAACCGCGCCGACCATGCTGCATGAAGAGTTTATTTCCCAGTTCGAAGCCTTGCCCGATTGGGAAAAGACCCAGCTCCTCACATCCATGCAGCGCGTGGCCTTCATGATGGACGCGGAAAAGATTGATGCCGCCCCGATCCTTGACCTTAGGTCTGATCCGACCCGGTAACGATCCGATGCCCATTCCGCCGGGCGTCCCCCACGGCAGAAAACGTTGCGCCATCCGCACTTACCTTCGCGGCGTGCACCCCGCCAAAGAACATATCCTCAGACTCCCAACGTTGTTGGTTCTGAATACTTAAGCCATCAAGAAGTGCCTCATCAAAGCCCGGTTCAACCGATAGAAGACCGTCCTCGACATGTAGTCTTGGAGCCGCAACCGCGCCATGCAATGTCATGTCAAAGGCATCCATGTTCAACATTACCTGAAGCATGGTTGACCGAATGCGGTTTGATCCTCCTGATCCCAAGGCAACCGATGATCCATCCGCCCCCAGATAAAGGGCCGGGGTCATCATAGATGTCATCCGAACCCCACAAGGCCATTGATGGAAACCATCGGATGACAAATCTGCCTCACCCAGCATGTTGTTCATCATGATGCCTGTTTTAGGCACCACCCGCCCGGATGACGACCCATTTGATAGGGTTGCCGCCGCAAGGTTACCATCCTGATCGACAACCGAAATATGGGTCGTTCCGCGCTGAGTAAGCGGGCGATCACCAATCATCATACGATAACTTTCGCACAACTCATCTGACAGGATAACCGGCGACGCACCGTACTCACCACGCGCAAGCCCGGTGGCATGCAAAACACCTGACACGGCTTCAAGATGGCGAGCAGACCCAAACGACCCCAAGGCCATATCACGCGCCAGTTTAAGACCAAATCCAACCAGAACCCCGCCCGATGCAGGCGGGGGGTTCAGCACAAAGCGGCCTTTACGCCCGGCAACCAAAAGCGGATCACGGATCAACACCCGGTAAGCCGCCAAATCCTCCCGCGTCAAATAGCCGCCTGATGCACGACTTTCGCACACCAGCGCATCGCCAAGGTCACCGTGATAAAACCCGTCAACACCGGTTCGGACCAGATATTCAATGCTGTGCGCTAAATCGGCTTGTTGATGAAGAACGCCTTCATCAAGCAATTCGAAGCCATCCTCACCCTGATGACCGGGTTTGCCAAAGATTTTCCGGCTGTCGGGTGAAAACCCAAGTAACGGTTCAACAATGCCCATCACATAGCGCTGAAACGCATCCAGTTCGATTCCGTCACGCGCAGCCGTGATCGCAGGTTCGGCCAATTGCGCCATGGGTAACCCCGCAAGGTCGTCATGAACTTTAAACAGCCCGGCGACAACGCCCGGCGTTGCCACCGATCCGTAGCCACCATGAAATTCCTGTGTGACCCCACCAGCGAATGTCGCAAGGCGGCTTTCAAATTCCAGATCCTCACGCGCACGTTTTTCAAGCGGGGTTTCAACAAAGAAATCATAAAGGCGCGGTGGTTTACCAGCCGGTCGGGCCATCACAAACCCGCCGCCGCCAAGAGACGCCAAAACTGGTTCGGCCACACAAGCCGCCCACATTGCGGCGATCACCGCATCAAACGCGTTGCCACCTTCCTCAAGCACACGGGCAGCGGCACCTGCGGTAACATCATGTCCTGCGGCAACGGCCCCGTGCTTTTTCATGGCATGCGTTTCCCGTTAGTTTTTGGCGTTTTCCGCCTTTTGTGCGTCTTCCATCGGCGGGACCAGCAGTTGCGCATCCACGCGCGCCGCCCCGACATTGATCCGCCAATCCAAATGCGGTCCGGTCGCCCGGCCCGATGCACCGACTTTGCCGATCAGATCACCCTGTTTGACCACATCGCCGACTTTGACGTCGATTTCAGACAGGTGCAAAAACGCCGACACCATGCCAAGACCATGATCGATAAACAGCGTCGCCCCGGAAAAATACATATCCGGGTGGGCCAGCGTCACGATCCCGTCGGCTGGTGCAACAACCGCCGTTCCGGTCGGAACCGCAATATCCACCCCCCAATGTGGGGATCGCGGTTCACCGTTTAAAATCCGTTGTGATCCATAGACACCGCTGATCGGCCCCAACGCAGGCCAGATAAAACCGCTTTCGAGGAATTTTTCGGTGAACCGTTCGGTGCGCGCTTCGCGGGCCTGACGGGAATCATCCTTGATCCGGTCCATCACGGCGGGATCAGGTGTGACCATTTTCTTGGGCAGGCCGTCGATACGCTGAATATCGAATTCGCGGTCGCCGATGTCATAGGCAAAGTCTTCGACACTGCCATCCGCGTGTTTGATCGTCAGTTTGGCCGGTCCCTCATAATCGCGTGGAAAACCCAGAACAAACCGGCCATCACCTGCGATGGTATCAATGGCTGTGCCATCTAGCAGAACCTGATCCCCGGCGTCAGTTTGACCAAACACAATCCCGCCCTGAACAAATTGCCCCTGATAAGTTGGTTCTGCCGCCTTGGCACTGATGGTGGCAAAACTTGCGGCAAACATGCCGGTTGCTGCGGCGATAAGCGTGGTGATTGCCAAGCGCATTACAGAAGGCTCCCTTGCCTGTCATCGTCTTTTGGTTGCGGATCTTTCTTTTTGACGGCTTTTGGTTTGCTGACCGTTTCCGGCTTTGATGAGGCAACAGCATCAACCGGCATATCGTCGCCATCACGCGCCCCACCTGACGTCGGGGCTGTTGGCGTTGACGCAGGCTCAGTTGTCGCATCGCCAGCCGTGACACGGGTCACGCCATCACCCATCTCAAGATCATATCCCTGCCCGGTGACAATATCGGCGGATTTTTCCACCAGATTCCCCGCCCCGTCGCGCACCACGGCAAAGCCACGTTTCAGGACATTGCGATAAGAATAGCTTTCCAGCAGCCGGTCATAGCGCGCCAGTCCTTCGGCTTCACGGGTCAGGGTATTTTTCACCGCTGCCCCCATGCGCGCACCAAGATCCATGATCTGTTTGCCGGCCCGATCAACATCACGTTTGGCGTCACTTGGGCGCAACCCGGCACTGGCCCGATCTAGACGCGCTTGTTGCATCTGCAAGGCCGACTTCATCGCCCCGTCCAGCCGCACGGCGGCATTTTCAAGCCGACCACGTTTTTCCGAAAGCTGTTCGCGCGGACTGACTAGCCGTGCACTGGTTTCATTGAGGCGCGCCCGTGCTTGGCTCACGACATTGACCGCCGAACGAGGCAAACGATCCGCCCAGTTGTCCAACATCTGATTGCGTTCTTCGAGCATCCTTTTGGGATCGCCCAAACCCCGCGCCAGACTTTCAAGCGCTGTTTTCTTTTCCACACCCAATCTGCGAACAGCTTGCGACAACCGCAATCCGTTTTCTTCGATCTGACCAATCAGGTCTCCCCGTACAGGCACCGCCTTTTCCGCAGCCCCGGTCGGGGTTGGTGCCCGCAGGTCGGACACAAAATCAATCAGGGTGGTATCGGTTTCATGGCCAACCGCTGAAATCACCGGAATGTCAGACTCGGCGACCGCGCGGGCAACCACTTCCTCGTTGAACGCCCATAAATCCTCAAGAGACCCACCGCCACGCGCGACAATCAAAACATCGGGCCGCGGAATATGGCCATAGGGCAAAAGGTCGTTAAATCCACGCACAGCCTCGGCCACTTGTTCGGCGGCACCATTTCCCTGCACCAGCACCGGCCACAGCAAAACCCGACGTGGAAAACGATCACGCAGGCGATGCATGATGTCGCGGATCACCGCCCCGGTCGGCGATGTGACAATGCCAATGACATCGGGCAAAAACGGGATTGGCTTTTTACGATCCGCGTCAAACAGCCCTTCGCCCGCCAGCTTCTTTTTACGTTCTTCGAGAAGCTTTAAAAGCGCGCCTTCCCCGGCGACTTCCATTGTCTCGATGACGATCTGGTATTTTGACCGTCCGGGGAATGTGGTCAGCCGCCCGGTAACAATGACCTCCATGCCGTCTTCGGGCACAAGGCCAAGTTTACCCGCCTGCCCGCGCCAGCAGACCCCGTCCAGAACCGCCTTATCGTCCTTAAGGGCCAAATACATATGGCCGCTGCTGGCACGCTTGAACCCGGAAATTTCACCGCGCACGCGCACAAACGAAAAGGCATCTTCAACGGTGTTCTTTAACGCGTTGGACAGGTCGGACACCGAAAATTCGGGCGTATTTCCCGATTTGGCGGGGGTTTCAGGAACCGGGGCAAAAGGGTCGAACAAATCTTGCGTCATCAAGGGCACTTTATGCTAAAAGCCCGCATAATTTGTTAAGCGGGATGAGTGTGGTCACAAGCCTAGTTCATCCCGCACGGACCATCAAGCAATCGGACAAGTCGAAGGATAAAGTCATGAAGGTTCTGGTCGTTGGCGGCGGTGGACGCGAACACGCACTGTGCTGGGCAATTGCGCGCAGCCCGCGCATTTCCAAACTCTGGTGCGCACCGGGCAATGCCGGAATAGCGGATTCGGCCGAATGCGTGACGATTTCCGATGGCGATGTCGACGGTCTGGTAACGTTTGCCAAGGACAATACGGTTGATCTGGTCGTGGTTGGTCCCGAGGCCCCGCTGGTTGCTGGCCTTGTCGATGCACTTGATGCCGCCGGGATCAAATCGTTTGGCTGCTCCAAAGCCGCCGCCCAGCTTGAGGGCTCCAAGGGCTTCATGAAAGACATGGTGGCAAAATTCGGGGTGCCAACCGCTGCCTATGGCCGGTTCACAACCCCGGATGATGCCAAGGTGTTTGTCAAAACACACGGCGCGCCGATTGTCGTTAAAACCGATGGCCTGGCCGCCGGTAAAGGCGTGATCATTTGTATGACAATTGACGAAGCCATTGATGCCATTGACGAATGCATGGTCGGCGGCAAGTTTGGCGATGCCGGTACAGAAATCGTCATTGAAGAATTTCTTGTCGGCGAGGAAGCATCCTTCTTTGCAGTGTGTGACGGCGAAAACGTCATTCCGCTGGTTGCCGCACAGGACCACAAGGCCGTTGGCGAAGGAGACACTGGCCCGAACACGGGTGGTATGGGGGCCTATTCCCCGACCCCGGTTTTCACCAAGGACGTCGAAACCAAAGTCATGGAACAGATCATTGTTCCCACGGTTAAGGGCATGGCCGACGAAGGCTACCCGTTCAAGGGTGTCTTGTTTGCCGGTCTGATGATTGATGACGCGGGCAATCCGAAACTGATCGAATACAACATCCGGTTCGGCGACCCGGAATGTCAGGTCCTGATGACCCGGCTTAAATCAGACGTGCTTGATATCCTTGATGGGGCGGCCAGTGGCACGCTTAATACCGTCAAACCGCAATGGTATGAGGAAACCGCCATGGTGGTTGTCATGGCGGCAAAAGGCTATCCGGGATCATACGAAAAAGGTACCGAGATCAAAAACGTTGCCGCGGCGGACGCCATGGACAAGGTCAAGGTTCTGCATGCTGGAACCAAAATGGCTGGTGATAAGCTGACCGCGACGGGTGGTCGTGTTTTGGGGGTTACCGCACGCGGTGCGACTGTCACCGAAACGCAAAAACGCGCCTATGAGGCGGTTGATGCAATTGACTGGCAGGATGGTTTTTGCCGCCGGGATATCGGTTGGCGTGCAGTGGCCCGCGAACAGAAATAAGCCTCCACACCAGCGCATTTTCAAAAGACCGGATTTACGCAATCCGGTCTTTTTTTGTGTCTGCTTTCATTTCCGCGAAATCTGACACGACGTCTGTATTTGTACCCCCGGCATGATATCGGATCATGCAGCGCCCCGGATGGATATTATCGGGTTCCACCGTTGCCGACACCCCAAAAACATCGCGCAAATTTTCTGGTATGAGGATATCTTGCGGGGTCCCAATCGCGCGTAACTTGCCACCATCCATCATCGCGATCCGGTCACAAAACATCGCCGCATGGTTCAGATCATGCAGGGCGGCAACCACCGTTACCGGCAATCTTCGGACCAGTTCGAGAATGCCCAGCTGATGGCGGATATCAAGATGGTTGGTCGGTTCATCAAGCAACAGAAATTCCGGTTCCTGTGCCAGTGCACGGGCGATATGGACCCGCTGCTTTTCGCCGCCCGAAAGCGTATGCCACATACGGTCTTTCATTGATCGCATATCGACCGCGTCAAGGGCATCGTCCACCACCGCGTCATCATTTTGCGACCACGGGGTCAGCAGACTAAGGTACGGCGTCCTGCCAAGCGACACCGCCTCGGTCACGGTGATCCGGTCAATGGTGTCGGCCTGTTGTTCGACAAATCCGATGCGGCGCGCAAGATTACGCCGTCCGATGCGTTTGACATCCTGACCATCAAGTAGGGCACTGCCCCCCGATGGTGGACGAATGCCTGAAAGCACTGACATCAAACTTGTTTTACCCGACCCGTTCGGCCCGATCAGACCAAGGAACTCGCCGGGTTTTACCGCGATTGTCACATCGGAAATGATTTTTTTAAAACCGACCCGCCAATCAACATTTCGCAATTCAAGACTCATCGAAGGACCCTTCCGTGACAGAGGATCAGGGCAAAGGCAGGAGCACCGATCAAGGCCGTAATCACCCCGATGGGCAGGACCTGACCCGGCACAATCATGCGTGAGAAAACATCGGCACAGACAAGAAACAGCGCACCAATAAGGGCCGATACCGGCAAAAGAGCACTATGGCGTGTGCCAACGAAAAACCGAGCGGCATGCGGGATTACCAAGCCAACAAACCCAATAGACCCAACAATACTGACCATCACAGCCGTCATCAGGGCGGCACAGCCAATCAGCACGACATAGGCGCGCCGAACAGGCACACCAAGGGACGCGGCTGAATCCCGGCCAAAGGTGAAGGCATCCAAGGCACGCGAATAGCCAAAACAGATGACAAGACCAACAATGGCCACCGGCAAGGCCAACCAGACATCCGGCCAGCGCACACCACTTAGATTGCCCAGCAACCAGAACATGATCCCACGGGCTTCTTCCGCACTGGCGGATTTGGTCACGATAAAAGAGGTCATCGCATTGAAAAGCTGCGATCCGGCAACGCCTGCAAGGATAATCGCCCCGGTTCCTCGGCCAGCCTGAAGCGACAGCAGGGCAACAAATGCGAATGCCACCAGCGACCCGATAAAGGCCCCGACCGACAAGCCAAGCACCCCGGCCCCCAATCCAAGGATTGCGACACTGACCGCCCCGGTCGATGCCCCGGCCGAAATCCCCAACAAATAGGGATCGGCCAACGCATTGCGCAGCAAGCCCTGCAATACAGCACCGGCGACCGCCAATGACGCCCCGCAACTGGCCGCAACCACCGCACGGCTTAACCGGTAATTCCAGACAATGCCCGCATCAATGACATCAACCTCATGCCCGGCATTCCAGACATGATTGGCGATGGTATTGATGACGGTTTGCATTGGAATGGCCGTCTCACCGACCGATGCAGCAAACGCCAGTGTCACGCACAGAAGCATCAGCGCGACAAGTGTCGCACTGATGCGGTTGGTGAAGGCAAGTGAAAGCAGACCGATCAATTGCTGGTGTCCATATGGAAGCCGTCAACGGCGTCGGCCAGTTTTTCGATGCCGTTGATCGTGCGGATCGTCGGGTTCATCGACAACGCATCAAGGACGATCACATGATCATTTTTAACCGCGTTCATTTGACTTGTAACCGGATCCGATTGCAGGAATTTCATCTTGAGTTCCCAGTCATCGGCCGGGAAGCGACGACGATCCATCTTGCCAATCGCAATGATGTCGGGGTTGGATCGTGCAATTGTTTCCCAACCAACTTTTGGCCATTCATCGTCACTTTCAATGACGTTTTTCACGCCCAGTACATTGGCGATATAGGCTGGTGCGCCTTTTTGCCCGGCAACAAACGGATCAACATCAAGTTCCGCACTTGAGAACCAGAACAGGGCACTGATCCCACGACCATCAACGTCACTGACGCGATCACGCGCCGCCTGTTCACGCGCACGAAGGTCCGCCGTCAGTTCGGCACCGCGTTCTTCAACATCAAAAATCTTCGCCATTTCGGTAATCGTGCGATAGATCAAATCCATCGAAAATGCGTCAAGGCGCGTGCCATCGCCGCCGGTAGTGTTGTCTTTGCCCACGCAATCGGCGGGTGCGGTATAGACCGGAATGGAAAGCTCGGAAAACTGTTTAATGGTTCCCACCGCGCCATTTGGGCCGACATGCCACTGATACTGGTTGGTCACCAGATCGGGTTTCTGCCCAACGACACTTTCGAAACTGGGATCATTATCGGCAAGACGCGGTATTTTGGCGTTGGCGTCGCGGTATTCCTCGGCAACCGGATTAAACCATACGGCCGTCCCGACAACCCGGTCGGCCAGCCCCAGCATATAAAGAATTTCGGTATTGCTTTGCCCAAGCGCAACAACACGTGTTGGCGCCTGATCGAAGGTCACTGTGCGACCGCAATTTTCCAAGGTCAGCGGATAATCCGTTGCCGATGCGTTTTGTGAAACAGATGCCAGTCCCGCAGCAAACACCCCGGCTGCAAGAACATGTTTGTTCAATGTAATCACTTTGTACCCTTTCCAAGGATATGACGGCCAAGGAGATTCCTCCTGAAACCGGACACTCCAAATCAAAAAATGTTATGTTATAACATAACACATACTTTTCTGTCGTCAATGGACTGGCAAAAGTGTCGGGAAATGGCGGACGGTATCAGGGCCAAAGAAGGGACAGGATCATGGTATCCTGCCAGCGACCGTAACACATGGCCGACATTCTCCGGGGCACCCCGCCCGGTCCAGTGTCGTCATGTTGGCAGGTCTCCTGGCTCGCGGGTCGTCACACTTTTCTGCCTTCCCAGGGTAAACCCCAGTGGCATTTCATCAGAAAAGTACTCACCGCCTACAGTTGCGGGGGCAGCTTCGGTTGGCAACCTTGCCAATTGGCGCGGCTGCGTCGAATTCCCTTTATCCTTTCGGATACCAACCCAAATAGGATGTCACACAGCCCCCCGTACCCGTCAAGCGAATTACGGACAACACACGTCGCAGACGCATTTTAGCGTGCCTAATGAACGGAAGGTTCCGCCCCATCAAGCCCTGATGACTGGCTTAGAATTGACGCCACGTCACGCATCGGTGGCGCCCCAAACATGCGGGCATATTCGCGGCTGAACTGGGATGTACTTTCATATCCCACCTCATAGGCCGCACTGGCCGCATCCTTCATTTCGGCCAACATGATTTGCCGGGCAGTCGTTAAGCGCAGGCGTTTTTGATATTGCACCGGGCTCATGGCGGTAACCTGCTTGAAATGATGATGGAAGGAAGACGGGCTCATATTGGCATGACTGGCCAGTTCATCGACCCGTAGCGGCTTGTGGAAATTGTCCTTCATCAAACGCAGCACGGCTGAAATCCGCTGCATATTGCTGCCGCCCATCGCCAGACGGGCAATCAAGGCACCCTGCCCGGTTCTTAACAGGCGATAATGCACTTCGCGCATCAAAAGCGGCAACATCACCGGTATTTCTTCTCGGTGTTCGAGAAGCTCGACCACACGCAAGACCGCATCGACAAGTCCCTCGGATGTATCTTCGACGAACAAGCCCCGAAAACTGTCGCCATCGGCCCCAATGTTCAAATCCATACAGGCAACCAGGTCACCAAGAATTTTCCCATCGAGATCAAGAGACAAACTGCGATAGGGGCGATCAGGTGTCGCATCGGTCACATGCCCGACCAATGGCAAGTCCACCGACGCCGCAAGCAACTGCCCCGGCGCATAGCGATAGACCTCCTGACCCAGTGTAACTTCCTTGGCACCCGAAATAATCAGACACAGGCAGGGCTTGTAAATCGTTGGTACCTTAAGGGTCGGGCCGGTCGAACGATACATCCATACCGGTTCAACCGCGGTGCGCACGGCCCCATCCGGTTCACAGTATTTGTCAATTAAATGACATAGCCGTTGAAAGTTATCCATCACCCAAACCCTTTGTTTTCCATCGCTCCAGTATACACCGCGAAACAGCATCGCAAAGTACCTCAAACCGGATTTGGAGGATTAGGCAGTCGATGTCGAGTTCTGTGTATTCATCAAACGCATCGAAAACGACACAGTAAGGCCATGACACAAACACACGGAGGATGTCATGTCGAACCCAATCAATCACGTCGAAAACAAAACCGTTATCATCACCGGTGCCAGCAGCGGCATCGGCGAAGCCACCGCCAAACTTCTGGCCAGCCGTGGTGCAAACGTCGTTCTGGGTGCGCGCCGCACCGAACGACTTGACCAACTTGCCTCCGAAATCGAAGCATCGGGTGGCAAAGCAATGGCGCGCGCGGTCGATGTCACCAACGGCGAAAGTGTCGAAGCACTTGTCTATCATGCAAAGAACATGTTTGGCCGTGTAGATGCGATCTTTAACAATGCTGGTGTCATGCCGCTTTCCCATATGGCGGAACTTAAAACCGACGAATGGGACAATATGATCAATGTCAATATTCGCGGCGTTTTGAATGGCATTGCCGCCGTCCTTCCGATCTTTAAGGAACAGGGCATCGGGCATGTAATCAATACCGCATCTATTGCCGCCCATGTCGTCGCACCAAGTGCCGCCGTTTACTGTGCGACCAAATATGCCGTTTGGGCCATTTCCGAAGGACTGCGTCAGGAAAGCGAAAATGTTCGCGTGACGATAATTTCACCGGGCGTGGTCGAAACCGAACTTGGCCATGACATCACGGATGAAACCGGCAAGGAAATGCTAAAGCAGTTCCGTCAAATTGCCCTTTCCCCGGATGCCATTGCACGTGCTGTTCTTTACGCGCTTGATCAACCCGCAGATGTCGACGTCAACGAAGTCATCGTCCGTCCAACCGCGTCGGCATTCTAACTAATTCGAACCAAGACGCAGGCTTCCATCATGAGACGTCACGTTTTCTTATCACGTTTGATACTCCTGCTGATGGTGTTCGCACCATCAGCAGCCTTCCCGCAGGAGACAGAGATGAAAACAGCATTACAAACGTCACCGCATCCTTATGTTGGCATGTGGGTCACCGAGGATGGGTATATCCGCCAGGAGTTGCGTTCTGACGGTCGCTATGACGAGGCACGCGGAACACAACAATCGGCCTATCAGGGCGATTATCAAATTTCGGGAAACTACGTCACCTATCAGGATGACACCGGTTTTACCGCCGATGGATATTTTGAAAATGATGTGCTGTATCACGGCGGCATGGTGATGTTTCGCCAAGATCAAACCAACTGATCCCAGCACGCACCCCGCAACCGCCCGGCAACTGTCGTCACGTTTATTTCAAGTATCGCAACTCCACCAAGATCAATATCGCCCGGCGGTATCGATCTTTCTTATGAAATGTCGTTCCTGCGGAGGGTCATGCATAAGATGCAGTGATTACGACCTTGAATTTGCCATCATTTGTCCCGATTACCTCCACACTGTCAGGTATTATTCCGGCATATTCGATAAACGGGACTTGGTGAATGACAACTTCTTTGGAACGCAGACGTTTTTTAAAATCCGTGGCCGCGGCAGGTGTCATCCTGCCGGGCATGTCGATGTTTGGTGCGGCAATGGCCGCGAACGATACGCTTGAGCTTGGCGAAGCGCGGAACTTTGATTTTGACGCACTGATCAATCGGGCGCAGACGATGGCAACAAAGGACTATGTTGCCCCCATCGCACCCGACCCCGAGATTGTCGGTAAGATCGATTACGACACCCACGGAAAGCTGCATTACAAACGCGACCATTCGCCGTTTGCCGATGGATCGGGCACCTATCCGCTGACCTTCTTCCATCTGGGTATGTATTTTGCCAAGCCGGTACACATGTACCTGCTTGAAGACGGGGCGGCGCGTGAAGTTGTCTATCGTCCGGATTACTTTGACATGCCCGAAGACAGCATCGCGCGCAAACTGTCCGACAACAGCGGCTTTGCCGGTTTCCGCCTGCATGAAAACCTTGAACGCGATGACTGGAAAACCCAGGATTGGGCGGCATTTCTTGGTGCATCCTATTTCCGCGCCATCGGCGATGAAGGCCAGTATGGCCTGTCCGCACGTGGCATCACGGTCAATACCGCCACATCCGTCCCCGAAGAGTTCCCCGATTTTCGCGAATTTTACATCGAACCTGCCAAATCGGCCGAAGACCCGGTAACGATCTATGCCCTGCTCGATGGGCCCAGCATTACGGGTGCCTATAAATTCCTGCTCTATCGTGGCAAAGGGGTCACGATGGACATCGAAAAGCACCTGTTTATCCGTAAAGACATCGAACGTCTTGGCATTGCGCCGTTGACCAGCATGTTCTGGTATTCAGAACAGAACAAGTCATTCCGGTTTGACTGGCGTCCGGAAGTCCATGATTCTGACGGTTTGGAGCTTTGGACCGGCAGTGGTGAACGTATCTGGCGACAGCTCAATAACCCCGAAGTCATCCGCGCTTCCGCCTTTGGCGATCACACGCCACGTGGTTTTGGTTTGATGCAGCGCGACCGTGAGGTCAGCCATTATCTTGATGGGGTGCGCTATCACCGCCGTCCCAGCCTGTGGGTTGAACCGCTTGAAGACTGGAACAAGGGGGCTGTTCAGCTGATTGAAATTCCGACAGATGACGAAATCCACGACAATATTGCGTCATTCTGGGTCCCCGAAGAACCCGCCAAGGCGGGCAACAGTTATCAGTTCAAATATCGTTTGTACTGGCAGGCCGAAAACCCGTTCCCGATGGAAAAACTCGCCAAGGTCAGCGCAACCCGCATGGGACGCGGCGGCGAACCGGGCACCACCCGCCCGAAAGACGAGATCAAGTTTTCCGTCGAGTTTGAAGGCGATATTCTGGGCTCCCTTGAATACGGCGAGTTCCCGGAAGTCATCGTTTCGACGTCGCGTGGCGAGATTGTGCGCACCAAGATCGAACCGATCATGGATACCCGGATTTGGCGGGCGGCGTTCGACCTTAAGGCCACCGGTACTGACCCGGTTGATTTGCGCATGTATCTGAAACTTGATGATGCACCGTTAAGCGAAACCTGGATGTTCCAGCATCTGCCGGGACTTACCAACCAGAAGCAAGGCTAAATCAGGTTTCACAACAGACCGAAATACGGCGGACCGGCATCATGACGATGCCGGTCCGTTTGCATTTAAGGTTTGCCAGTTAACCTTTGCGCTCAAGGGCGATGACCGTATCGATCACCATGCCTTCTTCGCCGTTCGGGCCCTTTGCAAAACGTTCAAGATTATCGACGCAAATCTGCGTCCACTCCCGCAGATCAAGGCTCAGGTTTTCGAGCGCCTCTTTTGGTTTTGGGTAGCATTTATCGGGCTTTTCCCATGACCCTGATGGCACCGACCCATGCGACGTCGCCAACAGTAATCCCCCCGGCGCGACGAGACGCGATGCGCGATTGATGATCGAATTGCGCGCAAACACCACCGGGGATTCAAGAAACTGTGCGGTCACCAACGCGAAGCTTCCCGTTGGAAAGTCGGTCATAAGATCTCGTTGATCAAAAGTGATCTTTTCCAAAACGCCGTTGCGCACCGCATTGGCGCGCGCATAGCCCATCGCGGTTGCGGAAATATCAATCGCGGTCACAGCCCAACCATTTTTCGCCAGCCAGACCGCGTCGTCCCCCTTGCCACATCCAAGTTCCAGCGCAGCACCAGAAGTCCGGTCAGTTACGAATTTCTCCAGCACCGCCGTTGGCCGACCGCTGCTTTCGGACGTGGCCTTTTCATAATGCTGTTCCCAAAACTCTGTCGGGTCCATTTTCGGATCAATGTTCATGTCATGCCTCGGCTCAAGTGACAGTGTGGTTTGATAAACGAATCATGTATCATTACAAGTTACATGATTCGACGCACCTGTCAATTTCATGTATCTTTGGTTGTTTCATGTGTTAAAGATCAGACAGGATCGACAAACCAACAGGAGCCCTTTGATGCGTCAAGACAACCGCATGCCCCGCGTGCTGCATGCTCTTTTGCACCTTGACCAGATGACGGGTCCGGCAACATCCGATCTGCTTGCCGGGATGCTCAACACCAATGCGGCTGTTGTCCGGCGTACCATGGCCGGATTGCGCGATCAGGGGTTTGTCACCTCGACCAAGGGGCATGGCGGGGGCTGGGTTTTGGCCAAACCCCTGTCTGAGATCACACTGGCCGGGATTTATGACGCGCTTGGCGCGCCCAAACTTTTTGCGCTGGGCTGTGGCAACGAAGAATCGCACTGTTTGATGGAACAGGCCGCCAATGCGGCCACCGCCGAAGCGCTGCGCGTCGCATCAGAAACATTTCTAAGCGCGCTTTCGGCAATTACAATGGCCGATCTTGCCCGTGATTATGAAACCCGGATGAAAGAACTTGGCTTAAATCCGGATGACTACCGGTTTGATGCCAGCAAAATCCCCTAAGCCCGTATGCCGCTCATCAGCGCAGGCTACCAAAGAAATCCTTCAGCAACTTACCGGCTTCAATCTCGCCAATGCCGCCATACACTTCCGGACGGTGGTGGCATGATGAGCTTTCAAACACGCGTGGCCCGTGGTCAACACCACCGCCTTTCGGGTCATAAGCGCCGAAATAAACCCGGCGCAGACGGGCAAAGGAAATGGCCGTGGCACACATCGGGCAGGGTTCAAGCGTGACATACAAATCGCAATTGGGAAGCCTTGGTTCGCCCTTGGCCCCGGCTGCCGCGCGAATGACAAGGATTTCGGCATGCGCAGTCGGATCGTTGAGTTCCTCGGTCAGGTTGCCTGCACGTGCAAGAACCTCGCCCGTATCGGCATCGACCAGAACCGCCCCCACCGGCACCTCACCGCGACGGGCGGCGGCACGGGCTTCTTCAAGGGCCATATCCATAAAGCTGTCTGCGCTCATGATTTTTCCATCCCGATCACGCACTGCACGGAGCAAGCGGCACAACTTGCCAAAGCGGCGTTTGTTTTTACTTGATGTTAGGGCCCGTTTAGGGTCTGAACCCAATAGGGTTATGCCCTCGCCATATGACAGTGCAATCTCGCACTGGATCGGTCAAGACATCATCATTGGATGGTCCTTTGGATGATGCCAGTTTGGCCTTTGCACACAACGCATAGAGCATCGGCGTGAATTGCCGTTGCCCTTAGGCGGTTGCAAGGGTAGTTTCCGCCAAGAATTATTCGCCTTAGCATGACCACAAGCAAAGTTGCACCCGACATGACCACGCGCAAGCCGATCATTGGTATTACACTCGATTCCGAAGAACCGGGCGGTTATTCGAAATTCCCGTGGTATGCGCTGCGTGAAAACTATGCTGGTGCGGTGGCGCAAGCGGGCGGCATTCCGATGCCGCTGCCCCATGAGCTTGACCTTGTGCCTGATCTGCTTGACCTGATTGACGGGCTGGTGGTGACCGGCGGGGCGTTTGATGTTTCGCCGTCCCTGTTTGGTGCAGAAGAAGTCCATGATACGGTTGTCACCAAAGATCGCCGCACCAAGTTTGAATGGGCGATGGCCGAAGGTGCGCTTAAACGCGACATGCCTGTTCTGGGGATTTGCGGCGGCCAGCAATTGCTTAACGTGATCCTTGGCGGGTCGCTGATCCAGCACATTCCTGATAGTGTCAAAAACGCGCTGGCGCATGAACAGCCCAATCCGCGTGATGAAGCAGGCCACGATGTTACGGTTGAACCGGGCACATTGCTTGCGAAAATTGTTGGTGACGTCAAAACGCTTTCGGTCAATTCCGCCCACCATCAGGCGGTTGATGGGGTTGGCCCGGATGTGATCATTAACTCGGTCGCGCCTGACGGCGTGATCGAAGGCATTGAACATCCGAAATACCGTTATTGTCTCGGGGTCCAGTGGCATCCCGAATTTCATATCAGTTCGGGCGATGCGAAAATTTTCGACGCCCTGATTTCCGAGGCCCGCACATGAGCGACAAGACCCCGACACCCGGCGAAAACAAACCCGAACGCATTGCCAAACGCATTGCGCGGTCGGGCGTATGTTCACGCCGCGATGCTGAACGCATGATCGACGAAGGTCTGGTCAAACTGAATGGCAAGGTGCTTGATAGCCCCGCCGTCACCGTGACCGACGAAGACGAGATTTACGTCAACGGTAAACCCTTGCCGGAAAAAGAAAAACCGCGTCTTTGGCGTCTGTTTAAAAAACGCGGACTGGTCACCAGCCACCGCGATGAACAGGGCCGCGATACGGTATTTGAACATCTGCCAAGCTATGTGCCGCGTGTCATTTCAGTCGGACGGCTTGATTTGAACTCCGAAGGGTTGTTGTTGCTGACCAATGACGGCGAATTGGCCCGTTATCTGGAACTACCTGCAACCGGCTGGGCGCGCCGCTATCGTGTACGTGTGCATGGCCGCATTGAAGAATCAAAGCTTAAACAGCTTGAAGAAGGTGTCACCGTTGATAGTGTGCACTACGGATCGATCCATGCCGAGGTTGATGTTCAAAAAGATTCCAACGCCTGGATGACGGTGACCTTGCGCGAAGGCAAGAACCGCGAAATCCGACGCGTGATGGAACATCTTGGCTGGCCCGTCACCCGTTTGATGCGCGTGTCCTATGGTCCGTTCCAATTGGGCAGCCTTGCCCCGGGTGATTGCGAAGAAATCACCGGCAAGGTGATGAAAGAACAGCTCGCTGCGTTCTTTAAGGGCGATTATAGCAAGGTTTCTGAAAAGAAATCCGTGGCACGTGGCGGCACATCGCGCCCCAAAGCACCGCGCACTGTTTTTGGCCAACCCGCACAGCGTAAACGCCAGCAAGGCGGTCCGGGCCAAAACCCGAACGCCAATGCCAATGGCACCGATGACGAGCAGCGCGATAGCCGTGCAGGCCGTCCAAGCCTTGGCCGTCCGGGGGCGGGTCGCTCCTATGGACGCCCCTCGGATCGTTCCGAAGGTGACCGCAACCAGGCGGATCGTGATGGCGGCAATGACCGTCGTGGCAATGACGCCCCTCGTGGTGGTTCTTCGCATGATGATAAGCGCAGTGCTTCGTCGCGCTCGGAAAAGCCGCGTATCGGCGCAGCCCCACGTCCAGGTGGCCGCGGGAAACCGGCGGCCAGCAACGCCCGTCCGGAACGCGACGACCGTGATGATCGTAATGATCGCAGTTCGGGCCGTCCGACCGACAAGGGACGCGGACGGTATGCGTCGGGTGGGACGTCAGGTTCTGACAAACCCGGTCGTGGCAGATTTGCTGGTTCCGATGCCAGAGATGGTCGTGGCCGTGACGATACCAGAGACGGACGTGGACGTGATGGCGGTCGAGACGGTGGGAGAAATAGTGGCCGAGATGGCTTTGGACGCGATGGCGCCAGAGACTCTGGTGGCAGAGACTCTGGTGGCAGAGACGGTGGAAACCGCGATAGCGGTGCGCGCGGCACAGGACCACGCGACAGTACCGGGGGACGGGGCAGCAATGCCCGTGATGGCGGGCGTGACAGTGCGGGACGCGACAGTGGCCGACGCGACGCTGGAAACCGTGATGGGGGTTCACGCGGAACCGGTGCACGTGGCACTGGCCCACGGGGCAACACTGCCCGTGATGGTGGGCGCGATAATGGACGTGGCGGTTCTCGTGATAGTGCCCGTGACAGCGGCCGGCGCGATGGTGCCGGGTTCGCGGGCGGTCGCGGCAAGCCGAGTGGCAAACCAGCCGGTCGTTCAGGCAATAGCACAAGCACCCCGGGCCGCAAGCCCGCAGGCAACCGCCCACGCGGCAAGAAGGACTAATCGAACATGCGGATTGTAGGTGGCAGTCATCGCGGTCGGGCTCTGACCCCGCCAGCAGGACGTGAAACACGCCCGACCCTTGATCGTGTACGCGAAGCACTTTTTAGCATCCTGTCGCATGCATCGCGCTGGTATGAGGATGACTTCCATCCGCTGTTTGATGGCGTTATCCTTGATGCCTATGCCGGATCGGGGGCCTTGGGCCTTGAAGCGATTTCACGCGGGGCAAGCAAGGCGGTTTTGTTTGATACCGATCGCGGTGCTCTGGCGGTGATCGAAGAAAACATCACCAACTTGAAGCTTGGCGATCAGGCACGCGTCCAACGTGCCGATGCTACCAAGCCACCACGCGCATCTGCCCCCGCCAGCATGGTTTTCCTTGATCCACCCTATGGCAAGCAATTGCTTGAAACCAGCATTACTGCCCTTGCTGCTGCGGGCTGGATTGACGGCAACACATTGATCATTGCCGAACGTGACCCACGCGATCCGGAAATCACGCTGGACGGGTTTGAACTGTGCGACAGCCGCAAATACGGAAAATGCCAGATCGATATCGGTCGATTTTCGGCCTGACCTAATATCCTTTGCGTAAAGCAGGCCGTCACATCTGCCTGCTGCAAAAACCCGTGATCTGTGGTAGCGTTTTGACGTTAAACGATATGGTTAGGCGCAATGAAACCCTTGCTCCAAACAGCACCGGACGCTGAATTTGGCCGTCGCCTGCGCCATTGGCGTCGCGAAAGCGACATCAAGCAGGCACGTCTTGCCGATATTCTGGGTGTCACGCAGGCAACCGTTTCGCGCTGGGAAAAGGGTATGCAACGTCCCGCCCCGGTGCAGCTTGACCTGATTGATCAGATGATGACGCGCAAGCGCAATTTACGACTGGATCAGGCAATCAAACGGCTTGTGATTCATTCGAACCAGCGCGTGCACTTGATCGAAGACCGATCCCACCGGTTGCTCTGTGCCTCACAGGCCCGCGAACATGAATGGCAACGTGATTGTTCCGATCTGCTGGGCACATCACTTTGGCGGTTTGCCACGCCGGAAATTGCAGTTGCGGAAAAAAGCCTGCATGACCTTGGCTGGCACGAAGATCAAACCGACCACCTGACATTTGAAACATCGCGGCGCGACGGCGCACCGATGCGCATTGTCGATAGCTACATCCTTTGGGAACGGTTCTTCCTGTCAGACGGGACGGCGGTGCGGCTGACAACCGGGTTTGATCACGCGCCTCACACCATCTAACGCATTTTGCTGTAACCACGCATATTTCATTCGTGGATATTCAAGGCGGTTTTCAGGTACATCTGAAATCCGCCTTTTGCATGTTTGCCAAGATTTAAAAGCACCGGCAAAACTGCACAGCAAACCAAAAATAAAAGACATCAAACGGACACCCTCCACATGCCACCGATCTTTGCAATTTCGATCCTGTATGGACTTGGACTGACAGCCTCAATGCAGGTTGGCTTGATCGGCCCTATTGCACCAGATCTGCGCGCGGGTTTTGGATTAAGTCAGGCAGAGTTTGGCCTTGTGGCATCGCTGATTACCGCTGCCGGTGCGCTGACCGCCATTCCAACAGGTGTTTGGGCCGCCCGCGCCGGATTGCGTAAATCGCTTGTTCTGGGCTGTTTGATGATGATCCTTGGCGCAACCATTTTTGCCACGGCCGATGTCGCCGTCATGCTGTATGTCGGGCGGGTTGTTACCAGCATCGGGTATCTTTTGATCGTGGTCGGCGCACCAAGCTGGATGGCCGGATTTGATAATCCAAAAATTGTTGCCATGGCCATGAGCATCTGGGGCACGTTTATTCCGGTCGGCATTGCCATGGGCAACTGGGTCAGTGCGGCAGTGCTGGTTTGGCTTGACTGGCGGCTGGCGGTGGTGGCCTGCACGGTTCCGGTTGTGATCCTGTTACCATTGCTTGCCGTTATGACGCCCCCCACAACAAGCACACCACGTAAATCGCTTCTGGTCGGGGTCATCGGGGTTTTAAAATCACGTGCGGCCTTACGCGTCGCTCTGACATTTTCCGCTTTTGCCGGGGCGACCTCCGCCGCCCTTGCCTTCATGCCCGCAATGCTGGCCGATAATCTTGATATCGGCATCGCACCCGCCGCCGGAATTATTGGCACCACAGCCATTGTCGGCAATATCATCGGCAGCGTCGGGGCTGGCATGGCATTGGGCCGAAATATTGCCGGACGTCGGATTTTGATGCTGTTTTTACCCATAATGGCAGTTGCGATTTCCACCCTTTTTGTCAGCACGCATATGCCACTGAGCCTCACCGCACTGATCATTTTCAACATCGGTCAGGGGGCGGTTGCGGGCACATGCTTTGCCCTTTTGCCTGGCATTGCCAAAGGTGGGCTTTCGATGCCCGCCCTTCAGGGGATGCTTGCCCAATTCGCCGAGATTTTTGTCGTGATTGTCCCACCTGTTGCTGGCGCGATGATCGATCGGAGCGGATGGTCCGGGGCAGCGGGGGTTCTTGGCGCGCTTTACTTTGCCGGTTTCCTGATTTCAATGGGAAAATCGGCAAAGAAACGCAGTGCAACATAAGGCGACCTATACGATACGATGACTTGACCTGTCCATCGAAGCAGGCGACTCTCATGCTCTGAAGCAGTCGGGAGTACTGCGAAGCTCGTAACAGGGAAAACGGAATGAAACTGATCAAGGCCATCTTTATCGGCACGATATTGCTTGGCCTTATGGTTGTTTCCTGCTTTTTCATCTGGCTTGCCCCGATCGGTGCCGGTTACAGCGCAAAGATCATGTGTTCGGCCATTTTTGTAAACGGGCTGCCATCCAGCCGGGCGCAGGCCGAAGATGTTCTGGCCGATAACAACCCCCTATTGTCATTGATTACGACCAATGTTGATCTGCGCAACCAGACTGTTAGCGCACATGCCTTTGGTTTTCGCAAACGCTGGGCGGTGTATCGCCCGCATCTGGGCTGCGTTCTGGCCAATGATGCGGACCAGATCACCCGTTTACGCAATAGCACCCCGCTTATCAGCCCCATCACGGCAAGGCCGCTTTTAACCGGACCATTGCCGATTGATGTTGAACGCCGCGCGCTTACCGGCCTTTTGTTTGACGCGATGGATGAACCCGGCCCGAAACCGACACGCCGAACCCGCGCCCTTGTCATTTTGCATCAAGGCAAGGTAATTGCAGAACGTTATGACGACGGGATTTCGGCCAACACGCCCCTTCCCGGCTGGTCGATGACCAAAAGCGTGTTTAATGCGCTGCTTGGTCGGATGCAGTTCGAAGGCATGATTGGCGACATGACCGACCCGGTCCTGATCAATGAATGGCACGCAGAAGCCGGTGACCCACGCGCGACCATCACCTATAACAACTTACTGCATATGAGCAGCGGTCTCGAATTTGATGAAAGCTATGCCAACCCGTTATCAGACGTTGTGCAGATGCTGTTTATCGAACCGGCCGCCGCCGGGTTTGCCGTGTCCCAACCACTTGCCAATCCGCCCGGGGAGGTCTTTTCCTATAACTCCGGAACAACCAACATTCTATCGGCCGCAATCCGCAATCTTAGCGGATCGCGCGAAACATACCAGAAACGTCCGGCAGAACTTCTGTTCCGTCCGCTTGGCATTGACAATGCCGTGATTGAAACCGATCAGGATGGCTACTTCATCGCATCCAGCTTCATGCATGCCACCGCGCGCGATTGGGCGAAAATCGGCCAGTTGTTCCTGCAAGACGGTGTGTGGGAAGGCGCACGTCTTTTACCCAAAGGATGGGTAGATTATTCCACTACCCCGGCACCAGCCGCGGGTAATGGAAATTACGGCGCGCATTGGTGGCTTGATCTACCGGGCGGCACTGATAACCGCCCTGGTGCACCGCAGGTACCCGATGATGCCTTTTTCGCGCTTGGGCATGATGGACAATCCATCAGCGTCATTCCGTCAAAAGAACTGGTTGTTGTTCGTTTGGGCCTGACGCGCAACCGCGATGCTTTTGATTTGCGCCAGTTCATCGCCAACCTGAGCCAACTTTTCCCAACGGTTGACCCAAACGCCATCAAGCTGCCAGACAGCGAGGCTCGGGGTGAGGGTCAAGAGCAAACCGAAAAACCTGCTGAATAAACGCCGACTTAGATCAAACCAACGACATATCCCAGCAATGCCCCCAACCCGACCAAGGCCCACACCGGCATGACCCGCCATTGCAGGATGGCAAAGGCCACGGCGACGCAGACGATATCGAAAGCATCATGAATGGCCCCGGTCCAGATCGGATCATATAAAACCGCCGCCAGCAAGCCGACCACAGCCGCATTAACGCCCAGCAACCCTGCCCGCATGCTTTGCACATGTCGTACACGATCCCAGAACGGCAAGATGCCAATCACCAGCAACCATGCAGGCAAGAAAATCGCGATGAGTGTGATCAAAGCCGTAACCGAACTGATCAACCACGTGCCCGATCCCTCACCCGCATGAAGCACAGCCCCAAGATAAGCGGCAAAGGTAAAAATCGGACCAGGCACGGCCTGTGTTGCGCCGTACCCGGCAAGGAAGGCTTCCTGATTGACCCAACCGGGATCAACCACGGCAGCCTCAAGCAAGGGCAAAACAACATGCCCACCGCCAAACACCAATGCGCCGCTGCGGTAAAACCCATCAATGACGGCAAACAGCCCGCTGTGATCAAAATGGGCGACAATCGGCAGTCCTGCGAGCAACACAAAGAACAGGCCAAGCGCAAAAACCGCCCCCTTGGTGGAATGCGATGTTGGCGCATCGTAGCTCTCGGGCTCGGTTACAGTACGTAGCAGAATAAATCCGGCAATCATCCCGCCGATAATCACGCCAAATTGCGCCAACACTGTATCGCTGACAATCATCACACCGGCCGCAACCACCGCAATGGTGGCGCGTGGCACGTCCGGACACAGATTTCGCGCCATCCCGACAAGCGCATGGGCAACAACGCCAACCGCCACCAATTTCAGTCCTCGAATGACGTTATCAATCGCTGCCAGATCAAAATGCACAAATGTTATGCCAAGGACCGCCAAGACAATCGCCGACGGCATGGTAAAGCCAAGCCACGCCATAAGGGAGCCACGCACCCCGCCAAGCGCCATGCCAATCCCCATCCCGACCTGTGAGCTGGCCGGTCCGGGGACGAACTGGCACAAAGCCACCAGATCGGCATAGCGCGCATCACTTAGCCAGCGACGGCGATGAACGAACTCTTCACGGAAATAGCTGATGTGGGCGACCGGCCCGCCAAAACTGGTCAGGCCAAGACGCAAAAAGATCAGGAAAACCTGCCAAAGTGTGACCCCTTCGGATGGCAGGACACCTGCACCGGCGTCGTATGCCCCGCCCTTATCCTGATCGGTTTTTGCCGTATCATTTGGTGTCTTTTGTGACATTCCCGGTCGCGTCCCCTGATCGTACGACACATGACATATGCTGCCAGACCATATCCAATGGCACCAAAGGCGGAAAGCCAAAAGCCGACCATTTGGCAATCGTCATCAAACCATAACAAAACCCCTGCCACCCGGTTTTACCCGAACGACAGGGGTTTGATGTTTAAATCGGAACGTCTTATCCGTCTTACCGGAAGGCCGGCTCGTCCAACGACCGCAATTTACGCGAATGAAGCTGATTGACGTCCTGGCGCAGTGTATCGATCGTATCAAGCCCAACCTGAAGGTGCTGGCCGATACGCTGACGGTAGAACGTGTTCGCCATGCCCGGCAGTTTCAATTCACCGTGCACCGGTTTGTCCGACACACACAACAACGTTCCATACGGAACGCGAAAACGGAAACCGTTGGCGGCAATGGTCGCACTTTCCATATCGACCGCAATTGCACGCGACTGGTTAAGACGGACAAACAGTTCGCTATAACGCAGCTCCCAGTTCCGGTTATCGGTTGTGGCAACCGTCCCGGTCCGCATGCGTGCCTTCATCTCGCGGCCTTTAAGACCTGTGATTTTGGTCACCGAATTTGCCAGTGCGACTTGCACCTCGGCAATTGGCGGCACGGGAACCCACAATGGCAGATCGGAATCAAGCACATGATCATCGCGAACATACCCGTGTGCAAGAACGTAATCCCCCAAAAGTTGACTACGGCGCAATCCAGCACAATGGCCGAGCATCAACCAGCAATGTGGCCTCAGGACCGCGATATGGTCCGTGGCCGTTTTGGCATTCGACGGCCCAACGCCGATGTTGACCAGCGTCACGCCCAACCCGTCTTCGCGGATCAGATGGTAGGATGGCATCTGAGGCAGCTGCGCTGCCGCATCACCGCTTTCTTTCCACTTTTTGGGGGCGTTTTTACTAACATGGACCTTCGGCCCCGGCTCGACAAAGGCGATATAGGGACTTTCAGGATCATCAAGCTGTTCTTTGGCAAACTCGATGAACTCGTCGACATAGCGCTGATAGTTGGTAAACAGCACGAACTTTTGAAAATGTTCCGGTGCGGTTGCCGTGTAATGGCGCAGACGCGCCAGCGAATAGTCAACCCGTTCGCCCGAAAACAGCGACAACGGCTTTGGCCCGGCAGTCACCCCATAATGAACACCGTTTGAGATGTCATCATCGGTCCGCGCCAGATCAGGCATATCAAAGACCATCTGCAACTGCCGGATATCGGTCGGCCCGATGCTATCCGTTGCGGTTTCGACCAAAAATGGCAATGGGATCGGACGATCCGACACACCGACAACAACCGGAACGTCATGATTTTTCAGCAGAAGCTCAATCTGCTGGCGGTAATATTCTTCAAACACATCCGGACGGGTAAGCGTCGTGCCATAAACACCGGGGTCGCGGGGGGCGCCAAAAGACAATGTGCTTTCGACATGCAGCTTTTCTGGCGGCACTTCAATTCCCAGATACGGATAGTATGCCCGCACAGGTGAAGATTGCTTACCTTCGCCGAAAAGATCAAAGGCCTCTTGGACAGCTTTGGCACCGTTCGCATAGATGTCCTTTATGCGCTCAAGTGCCTTTTGGGCGTCGGTGAATTCAAACAGTTCTCTTACAGACCCGTGAACTTCTGAAACCATAATGGATGCTCCTTTTTTGTTATTGTTGTTTGGTCCTGTTGTTTTGCGTCTACATGACTTTATTCAAGTGACAGCAAATAACAACAGCCCTTGGAGCGAGAGATTTATCACCGCCCGCCCGTCACCTGACAACCAAAAACTTTTGGGGTTTCCTCAATCAGCAAGCGAAATCGCATTCATGCCATAACATGCATATTTCGCTTTCGCCCGGTTTGGTGTCAGTTTCAGCAGGTTATGGCTTATATATCGGGATTATTTTCAAGAATTCCAAATGACAGTTTCGACGCGCTGATCATAACAGCATCAAAAACACTGGGACGCTTGTGTCGTCATCACCTGTACAAAACTGGAATGCAGATAAAAAAAGGGCCGAAACCGGGGGACGGTTTCGGCAATTTCGAGGAGGTGCCTTAGACGTTGAGGGAAAAGACGGTCAACCTCGATATATCGTTACTATCTGACCACTGGTCACTAAAGTCAATATTATTTTATATCAACTTCCATGCATTAAATGCATATCTCAGCTGCATGCCCCTACTTTACTTGCCATTTCGCGCAATTTTTTCAGACGACGAAACGCTTCGATATCAAGTGTCCCGTCGTCACCTATATAGTCTGCTTGTATGCTTTCAACAACATCAGCTGCCCGCAGGTCACTTTCTACAAGACTTTCAATTTCTTGCTCTTCTTCTTTGCCCCCAAGTGTCCCGCGAACGTAGGCAAGGATGTCCTCCTTGCCATAGATCGCAAGAACCGCACACATTTTAAGCTGCCTCCGACACATAACGGGATGCATGTTCACGTGCTTCGATTCGACCGACTGACGCACGCAGCTTACGGCGTGCACGGCCAACGCGGGATTTTACAGTCCCGATTTCCACACACATCTGATCCGCAGCATCCTGATAGGATACGTCCTCAACAGCCGTTAGCATGATTGCTTCACGTTCCTGCTCAGGCAGTTCTTCAAGAACGCGGTCAGCATCACGAAGCTGCAAACGCGCCATCTGGTTGCTACCATGACCGTACACATCACCAAGATCATCCCAGTCCACTTGCGGACCACGCGTTTTTTCCCGGCGTTTTCCTGAAATGAACGTGTTGAACAGGATCCGGTGCAACCAAGCCTTCAGGCTCGTACCTTCTTCGAACTGATCCTTTTTGCTGATGGCTTTCAACAGGGTATCCTGAACCAGATCCTGTGCACGATCCATGCTGCCAGCCAGACGATATGCATGACGGCGCAACGCGGGTACATGATCTTCGATTTCATTCATCACTTGTTTAGACATCACAACCTCCTTGTTCGATGGCCCAACCGTAACAAATAAGAATAATAATTAAAGTAAAATCGTGTACTTCACTTAGGCAATACAGTGAAGTTGCTGCATATACATAACAACATCAACACACATATTTGACACTTTATAGTTAACCGACTGAATATACATTCATCACTAAACATAATTACTTTACATTACTTACATAACTCAATTGACTTACGTCAACTAAGCAAGATGGTTGTCTTATGGAACAAACAGCGCTAACGTAACTTACTCCAAAATTTTAAAGTCCTTGATAATCAACGGCTTCAGGCGGATATTAGTCCCGCTGTAAACGACAGGAAACCCACGTGGCATCCCCGAAAAGAACAGAAAAACTCCAGATTATGCTGGATGACGATGAACTAAAGGTCATTGATGACTGGCGTTTTGAGCATCGTATGCCGACACGTGCTGCCGCAATCCGCGAGCTTATCCGCCGCGGATTGATCAACGAAAAGCTCGCTGAACCGGAAACTGATGGCAAAGCCACAACCGATTTCCGCGTTGAATCAGAATAAATTTTCTGTTTGATAATCAAAATGGCCCGGTAATTTTCCGGGCCATTTGTCTTTTTCATGCTGTATCAGCCAGAATTTCGACTGACTTTTGGCTTTCGCCCTTCGAATATACGGGCGATTCCGGTCCCAAAGCCCAGAACCAAAAGCCATAAACCGTAATACCGCAATGCACGCGAAGCCGAAATTGCAATGACAAACAGCCAAATCGGATAGGACGCCGCCCCGGCAGCCAATGCGGCAATTTGCATCGGAACCGGCGTGACACTGATGGCAAACACCACCCAGAACCCACCCGTTTCGAACTTGGTTTGCAAATCGTCGAACTGCGCCTGACCGCCCGCCATATCAATTAGCGGCTGGGCCAGATCGTCAAACAGCAGATAGGCCAAAAGATACAACGCCAATGCACCTGCGACACTGCCCGCAAGAGTCACTGTCGCGACAATAAAACCGCGTGCACGCGACGCGGCCATTACCGGCGCGATCACAATTTCGATGGGAATGGGGATAATTGTGGTTTCCATGAAAGACGCCAGCGCAATTCCCCAAAGCCCCTTTCGCCCCGCCGCCAGCGTAGCGAGGCGATCCTGCCAGATTTTCAGCTTTTGCCTCACCGACGATGGTAATTGTTGTTGTTCATTTTTCGCCATTCAAACCGCCCATTGCCTCGACCTGACAAATACCCGCACAAAGAAACAGCCCGCCCGAAATGGGCGGGCTGCAACTCCCGGAACGTCACGTCACCGAGTTCAAGTTGTGATGTTTTACTCGACGGTTTGATCGTCCGAGAGAGCATTCTGAGCATCTTCAAGTGCGGTCATGGTATTTTGCTTTACCTCTTCCCAGCTTTCGGCGGACGCTTCCTTCGCGTCTTCGAACGCCTCACCAAGCTCGGCGCTTGCACCATCCCATGCCTCAGCAAGTTCATCGACAGCTTCTTCGCTGTCCTGTTTCACACTCGCTGATACCTCGTCATACTGGTCGCCCAACTGGTCGCTTTTTTCTTCGACCCAAGCCAGAAACTCATCTTTCTCTTCATAGGTGAAGTCCTTCGCGTCTTCATACTCGTTCGCGACCTCGTCACCCATTTTGTTGACGTCCGATTTCAGTGCGTCGTCGGTTGCCATCGTATCTGCTTGGTCGGTGGCAGCATTCGATCCGGCATATACAGGACCGGCAACAGCAACAGACATTATCGTACCAACCATAAGTGCAGTTTTACTAAACATCACAACCTCCTTATTCGTGAAATACAGCGCAATTACTTGCACGCTGCTTACAATGATCAACGGATGGGTCAAAAGAATGTTCCAATTATGTTGATTTTAATTCATGGAACTTTTGCCTCCCCCTTTACGTTTTTAAAGCAACTACCCGCGATACGGCGTACGTCTTGCGCCTGTCGCAGTCGCATAAAGACGCTCAAGAAACCAAAGGAGTTTTGAGATGGCACATAGCAGTATGAAAACCGTTGCGAAGGAATTTCCCGTCGATGCCGGTGTCGATCGCAAGGATCGTCAGAAACTTGCCAAAATGCTCACCCGGATCGTTGGTTCGTCGCACGTGCTTTATGCCAAAACCCGCGGCGTTCACTGGAACGTTGTCGGACCAACCTTCTATTCGTTGCATAAAATGACCGAAGAACACTATGAGGATCTGCATGTTGCCAATGATGATATGGCAGAACGCATTCGTGCAATCGGTTTCGCAGCACCGACCGGGATTTCGGAAATGATCGAACATTCCGAAATCACCGATCAGGAAAAGCTCCTTCCGGCCAATGAAATGGTCAAGGAACTGGTCGAGGATCATGAAAAAATGGCCCGCCTGATCCGCGACGGCGTTGCCGCAGCAGAAGAAGTCGAGGACGTAAAAACCGCCGACCTTCTGACCGAACGCATCGGCGTGCATGAAGAATCCGCGTGGATGTTGCGTGCAACAATTTCCTGATCTTGCCATAATGCTGACCGGTGTCTGACACAGGCACCGGTCACAATGCATTTTTCCTTATCAAAGGGGTTCCCGGTGAAAAACTCTGATCTAACGGGCAAAGTCAGTCTGTTGCTGACCAAATCAAAGCTTCCCGACGACTGGCGCCAGAATGGTGCCCAAGCCTTACGTGATGTGTTTGAAGATGCCGGGTATCAGACAAGCCTGACCCTGTGTGAGGATCCATCCAAGATTCGTGACTGCATCATCAACGACACCGAACCGGGTGATATCGTTGTCGTTGGCGGCGGAGATGGCACAATGAATGCCATTCTTGATACCGTGATAGAACACAAGGTGGTGTTGATCCCCCTGCCCCTTGGCACGGCCAATGATTTTGCCCGCACACTGACATTGCTTGATGATCCCTTGACCGCCGCGCGTTCGGCAATTCATGGGCGGATCGCAATGATTGATGTTGGTCAGGTCAATGATCAAACTTTTGTAAACGCGGCGAGCATCGGCGTGCCCGCAGATGCCCGGCACCGGATCAATCCGGATTTAAAACGTGCATTTGGCGCTGTGAGTTATGCAGTGGCAAACTGGCAAAGCTGGCAGGAAATGACACCGATGGATCTGTCGGTAACATGTGGCGATAACGAACCACAATCGCTGACACTCCGGCAATTGACCGTGACCAATGGCCGATATTTTGGTGGCGGCCTGCGCCCAAGCGAAGCCAAACGCCCCGATGACGGCTACCTTCACATGTTTGCCATCCGCGATAGCGTTGATACGCTAAGCGGCATGGACATCGCCGCCGAACTTCTGTTTGGCTCTGTTGATGACAGTACCTATGCCCTGACCATGGAATGTGACGAGATCACCATCACCGGGCAGGATGGTGCACCGATCCTTGCCGACGGCGAAATCATCAGTAAACTTCCCGCACATTTCACCATCCATCGCCGTGCGCTGCCCATATTTGCGCCAAACACCTTTTTTGATTTGGATACAGACGGCCCGCCGCAAGAGGAAAGCCCCCACGCGAACCTTACGCAGCGGGCCCTGGTCAACGACATCATGGTAGATACCCTCGATTTTGCGATCCGGTTGGAAGCAATTTTTCCGGTGGCCAAAAGCGGCACCTTGCGAGCAGTCTGCAACGATGGAGCACGTGATCTCCGCGCTATTTCCCGTCAGCTTGAACTGGCACTGCACGAATATGGCCTTCCGACATCCTCACCTGATCCGGATTTGCACAGTCTAGAAGAACTGCGTGACCATGTTATGGGCTGGTTGCTTGAAAACGCCGACCAGCGGCTGGCACATGGCCTTAAAGCCCGCTCAGATGCTCTGTCAAAGCAGACAGCGCAGATTGACATGTCAGCATTGCCTGCCGATGCGCAACACCCCATCAACGCTCTTAAAAGTGAAATCAGCCGTATCAGCGAAAGTTTTGCGGAACTTAAGGCATAACAAAAAAGGCAGCCACATCAGGCTGCCTTTTTAAATTCTCTGCTCGCATTAAAAATGCAAAAGCAAAACTAGTCTTCGAGCCCCGCCAAACTGCGCGCAAACGATCTGGCTTCGAACGGGCGTAAGTCTTCGGCGGCTTCACCAACACCAATCGCATGCACCGGCTTGCCGAATTTTTCGGCCAGCGCGACAACAACGCCCCCTTTGGCGGTTCCATCAAGCTTGGTGACAATCAGACCGCTAACATTTGTCGCCTGGGAAAATGTTTCGACCTGTGAATGGGCGTTTTGGCCGGTGGTGGCATCAAGCACCAGAAGCGTATCATGCGGTGCCGTTTCATCGCGCTTGGTGATCACCCGGACGATCTTTTTAAGCTCGTCCATCAGATGCGCCTTATTTTGCAGGCGACCGGCAGTATCAACCAACAACACGTCATAGCCTTCGCGCTTTGCCTGATCAATCGCATCAAAGGCAAGACCGGCGGCATCCGCCCCTGTATCCCGCGCAATCACCGGGCAATCGGTGCGTTCACCCCAGACTTTAAGCTGCTCGACCGCGGCTGCACGGAATGTGTCGCCAGCCGCCATCATGACCTTTAAGCCCTGATCCTTATATGTTTTTGCAAGCTTGCCGATTGTAGTGGTTTTGCCCGATCCATTAACACCAACCACCAAAATCACATGGGGTTTCTTTGTCGGATCAATCACCAGTGGCTTTGCCACCGGCTCCAGGATTTTGGCAACTTCGTCGGCGATGAATTGCTGAATTTCAGCAGAATCGACTTCTTTGTCGAACCGGGTTTTGGCCAGTTCCGCGCTCAGCTTGGCTGCGGTTGTAACCCCAAGGTCCGATGTAATCAGAAGATCTTCAAATTCTTCAAGCGCATCATCATCAAGACGGCGCTTGGTGAAGATGTCGGCAATCCCGGTGGTCAGCTTTGAGGAGGAGCGTTTCAGCCCGTTTTTTAACCGGGCAAACCAGCTTGTCTTCCCCTCTTCACTCATCCCGTAAGCTCCGCTATCAATTTTCCATCTTCAAGGCCGGTTACTTTGGCCTTGGCTATCGTGCCCGCTTCTATCACGCGATCAAGCATAACGGGAGCAAAATGCTCCGTATGGCCGGTATTTTCCTTTTCAACCAAGACATTCTCGATCATGCCGATGCGTGACTTCAAAAATGTGTTGAGTTGAATATCCCCTGCGGCACGCAAAGCAGCCGCACGATCCTTACGAATGTCTTTTCGCACCTGGGGCATTTTTGCCGCCGGTGTGCCAGGCCTAGAGGAATACGGGAAGACATGCAGGTAAATCAGGCCGCATTCGTCAACAAGACGCAGCGTATTTTCAGCCATCTCGTCGGTTTCGGTTGGGAAACCGGCAATAATATCGGCGCCAAACGTCACATCAGATCGCAGATCACGGACTTTTTGGCAAAAATCCACTACGTCCTGACGTAAATGACGACGTTTCATGCGTTTGAGAACCATGTCATCACCCGCCTGCAAACTGATATGCATATGGGGCATCAGACGCGGTTCAGTTTCGATCAAACGGAATAAATCCTCATCAACCTCGACCGGGTCAATCGATGAAATGCGCAGACGCGGCAGTTCAGGCACCTGTGCCAGCAACCGACGTGACATCTGGCCCAAGGTTGGTTTGCCCGGTAAATCATGACCATAGGACGTAATATCAACACCGGTCAGAACAACTTCGCCATATCCGTTAGCCACAAGTTCGCGCACCTGACTAACGATCTCGCCCATCGGCACACTGCGGGAATTCCCACGGCCAAACGGGATGATGCAAAACGTACAACGATGATCACAACCGTTTTGGACCTGCACAAAGGCGCGCGCACGGCCTTCAAACCCGGAAACAAGGTGACTTGCGGTTTCCTCGACCGACATGATGTCGTTAACGACAACACGTTCGTGGTCGGGCATCAGGAATGTTTCGGCCTTCATCTTGGCATCGTTGCCAAAAATACGGTCGATCTCGCCCATCTTGGCGAATTTGTCCGGGTTGACCTGAACCGCACAGCCGGTCACAAAAATCTTGGCGTCCGGGTTTTCACGACGCAGGCGACGGATGCTTTGTCGCGCCTGACGTTCTGCCTCGGTCGTGACCGCACATGTATTGATAATGATCGCATCATCAAGTCCCGCATTTTTGGCATGGTCGCGCATCACCTCGGATTCATAGGTGTTCAAACGACATCCAAATGTAACGACGCGTGGCTCTTTGATGCTCGACATTTTGCGATCAATCTCAGGTTCGGGAAATATTCCACAATGTCCCTCACTGAAGGGCAAGTGCGGAGCGCCCGGCAAGGTCAATCACCTTGTCGGGCGCTGGTTACATACGCTTTTGCACTGTTTAATGCAAGCCTGCGCCGTTCATGGCACACATGCACAAGACGCGCAAAACAACGCCCTTTGGGCACATTTACAGTAGAACGATGTCTTACTCGGCAGCAAAGTGACGGTTGCGACCATCCTTTTTTGCGCGGTACAGCGCACTGTCTGCACGATCAATCAGTTTTGCCCCGCCTTCATGGGCAACATATTCCGCCGCACCGACTGAAACCGTCATGTGGCCATATGAGGCCCCGGAATTCTTTGCCTTGATCTCACGTGCGGCGATGCGTTTACTCATATCGGCGGCAACTTCCATCGCATCATCAAGCGAGGTTTGCGGAAGCAAAATCGCGAATTCATCGCCGCCATAACGCGCGACAATATCCCGACCCTTGATGTTGGCCTTAAGCATCGATGCGATCAAAACCAGAATTTCGTCGCCGATCCGATGACCAAACCGGTCATTGATGGACTTGAACTGATCAAGATCCACCATCATCACACAAAACGGCTCGGCGTCTTGGCTGCTGTCATATTCCTTGGCAAGCTGGGACAACTGTTCTTCGAAATACATGCGATTTGAAACGCGGGTCAGGCCATCTGTGTAAGACCGTTCGCGGGTTTGCTCAAGTTCGCGCTGAAGCAAAACAACGCGGTTAAGATATCCGTCCAACCGCACATGAAGGTTGTCGATGGTGGATTTCATTTCTTCGGTCTGGTCAACAATCTCGCCCACAACCGGCCCGACGTCCTTGTGCGCGCGAAGGGTCCCCAACGAACTTTTCAGCAGTTCACCATAACTTCGGATATTGTTTCGCGCCGACGTCAGGCATTCGTCACTGTTTTCGACAACCTGCGAAAAATCTTCCATTCCGCGCTGAAGGAAATCGGCGGCCTGACGGTCAAAGATATACCGATAGTATAGCTGCAGAAGGGTATCTTCGGCGAGATCATCACCGCTGGCATTTACCGCATCAATAACCCGCAATATTTCCGGGTTTTCCGCAGCAAAATAAATGAACCACACATGATAAAGTTCGGGTGTTGGGCGCAAACCGCGATCACGCAGAGCTTTCAGGGTTGCGTCGGCATACCCCCAATGACGAGATATCTGTTCTTCCGTCGTCGGCACAACGGTTGCTCCGGGTAATTTTATAAAAAAATCTCAATGGGTTATGATGATTTCGCATCAAATTCCGCACCAAGTTATCCTAATTCATCCCGCAGGGCCAGATTTACCCAGCAAAAACTATACTAAAGTGGTGGAATCTTTCCGGACTACTCACGCGCCCGGATCATCGTGCCTGCACCACGTTCTGTAAACAGCTCCAGCAAGACCGCATGCGGCGCACGACCATCAACAATTACAGACGCTTCAACCCCGTTCTGCACTGCATCCATGCAGGTTTCAGTTTTAGGTATCATGCCGCCTTGAATGGTCCCGTCCGCGATCATCTCATTGATATGGTCAATGGTGGCGTCCCGAACAAGGTTCTTGTCTCCATCAAGTATACCTTTTACATCCGTCAGCATATACAAACGGCTTGCACCGACCGCCTTGGCAATTGCGCCGGCGGCGGTATCCGCATTAATATTGTATGTCTGACCGTCTTCGCCAACACCAATGGGCGAAATAACCGGAATAATGTCGGTATTGATAAAGCAATCAAGCACATGCGGGTCCACTTTGACCGGTTCGCCGACAAAGCCAAGATCGAGCACTTTTTCGATATTGCTTTCAGGATCACGTTTGGTCCGCGTTAGTTTACGCGCGGTGATAAGATTGGCATCCTTACCGCACAGACCAACAGCAACGCCGCCAGCGGCATTGATGTTTGAAACGATTTCCTTGTTGATTTTCCCGGCCAGAACCATTTCGACAACATCGATGGTCTGTTGATCGGTCACCCGAAGACCATCAACAAATTCCGACTGGATATTAAGCTGCTTAAGCATCTGGCCAATCTGCGGCCCCCCGCCATGCACCACAATCGGGTTCATGCCGACCTGCTTTAAAAGCACCACATCCTGCGCAAACAAACGCGCCAGTTCGGGGTCACCCATTGCGTGACCGCCGTATTTAATCACAATCGTCTGACCGTTAAAGCGACGCATATAGGGAAGAGCTTCGGATAGGACCTTCGCACGGGCCAACGTCCGGTATGCGCTGGATTCCGATTGATCTTCTTCAGAACGGATTTCTTCGTTCATCCTACTCTTCCCCATATTAACGCATCAGGATATTAACGCATCAGACCGGCAATTTTACAGCAGCGACGCAATTTCAGCGCGCAATTCGGCCAGTCCGGTATTCTTTTCACTCGACGTCGCAAAGATTTTTGGCAAGGCCGCTGGATGCTTAACCAGTGCGTTGACCACTTCCTTGATACGTTTTTCGAGCTGTCCCTTTTTTAGCTTATCAGCCTTGGTCAGCACAACCTGATAGGTCACGGCACTTTCATCAAGCACCTTCATCATGTCGAGGTCGGCTTTCATAAAGCCATGCCGTGAATCGATCAACACGAAGACACGCCGCAGGGTTACCCGACCACGCAGATACTGCTTGATCAGGTTTTGCCACGTATCAACGATGTCTTTTGGGGCTTGCGCAAAGCCATAGCCCGGCAAATCGACAACATGGCACGCACCATCAAGATCAAAATAGTTAAGCTGCTGCGTCCGGCCTGGTGTGTTGGACGTACGGGCAATGTCCTTACGGCCCGTGATCGCGTTGATCAGGCTCGATTTACCAACATTGGACCGTCCGGCAAAACAGATTTCAGTTTTGTCTTCAGGCGGCAATTGCTCAAGCTGGGCGACACCCAAAAGAAAGGTAACCGGGCGGGAAAAAAGTTTCCGCCCGGCTTCAATTTGCGGTGCTTTGTATGTCGGTATTGACGTTACCGACGGCAGGTTTTCGTCTGTCATCGTTCTTCCTTCCCCATGTTCCGGGGATCTTCCCCGAAGGGAAGATCAACCCAGAAAGGGTAGATGGGGATTAAATCCCCATCTTATACATGATGTAGCGCTGCTGAATGATCGACAGCGTGTTGTTCCAGGCCCAATAGATCACAAGACCAGCCGGGAAGCTTGCCAGCATGAAGGTAAAGATCAGCGGCAAGAACATCATGATCTTTGCCTGGGTCGGATCGGCAGGCGCCGGGTTGAGTTTCTGCTGCAGGAACATGGTAAGACCCATGATCAGCGGCCAGACACCAATCATCAACATCTGCGGCGGATCAAACGGGATCAGACCAAACAGGTTGAACAAAGACGTCGGATCCGGAGCAGACAAATCCTGAATCCAGCCAAAGAACGGCGCGTGGCGCATCTCAATGCTCACAAACAGAACCTTGTACAGTGCAAAGAACACCGGGATCTGTACAATAATTGGCAAACAACCCGAGGCAGGATTGATTTTCTCACGCTTGTACAGCGCCATCATTTCCTGTTGCTGACGTTGGCGGTCATCCTTGAACTGCTCGCGCATTTCAGTGATCTGCGGCTGCAGCTTTTTCATCGCACTCATGGATTTGTACGATTTATTCGCCAACGGGAACATGACTGCCTTAACGGCGACTGTGATCAGCAAAATGGCAACACCGAAGTTACCAACAAGATGATACATCCACTGTAGAACAAGGAAGAACGGCTTGGTCAGGAAGTAGAACCAGCCAAAATCAATCGCGAGATCGAAATTGGTGATGCCGTAGTCCTCGGCATAAGTATCAAGCAGGGTTACTTCCTTGGCACCCGCAAACAGACGGGTTTCCGCCTTTGCTTCGCTGCCATTGGCAACCGTGCGAGCTGCACCAAGATAATCGGTCTGATACTTGTCCGTATTTTCAGCAAAATGGTGGCTGAAACGCGTGGTCATTTCCTCGTCCGAGGAAGGTGCCAGCGCAACCAGCCAATATTTATCGGTGATGCCAAGCCAGCCGCCGGTGGTTTTCTTTTCAACCGCACCATCATCGGCAAGATCATCATAATCGATCTCGGTCAAAGTCCCGTCGATCACGCCAAGCGGGCCTTCATGCAGGATATAAAACCCTGCGGTCTGCGGCTTGTTCTTGCGCGAAATCAAGCCGTAAGGATGCAGGGTAACTTCGCTACCGCTGTTATTAACCACTGACTGATTAACGGTGAACAGATAATTCTGATCGATGGAAATTTCGCGTTTGAAGGTCAGGCCGGCACCGTTATCCCAACTTAGCGTAATCGGGTTATCAACCGTCAGGGTGTCGCCACTTGCGCTCCAGCGGGTTTCGCTGCTGGGCAGAACAACATCCTTGCCCGTACCGACCCAGCCGAACTCCGCGAAATAGGCATCATTGCTGCCGGTCGGGTTCAAAACATGGATCAGCGGGCTGTCGGGTTCTTCGGTTTCGTGATAATCCTGAAGCTGGATATCATCAATCACACCGCCGATAAGACGTATCGAACCTTCGACGCGCGCCGTATCAATTGCGATACGTGGTGATTTCGCCAGTGCATCATCCCGATTAACGGTCGGGACAGCAGGCTGCCCCCCCGGGACACTTGGCCCACCGGTGGATGCCTCCGGCGGATTACTACCACTTGCATCAAGCTGTTCGCGAACTTGCGCTTCACGAACCTGAGGACCAGGCTCGGGCGCGAAGAAGAATTGCCAACCGATGAGAATCACAACTGCCGATGCAATTGCGACCCATAGGTTACGTTGTTCGTTCATCGCTTCTTTCCGCTTTTCTCAGCCAGCATCAACCGACCGATTATTCTATTTACATGACGAAAGCGCCGGGGATCGGTTTTCACCATCCGACGACGCTTTGTTTTGTTCGCAGCCACATTCGGGCACCGGATCATAACCATGACCACCCCATGGATGGCAACGCATTATCCGTTTAAATCCCATCCAGCCGCCTTTTATTGCCCCATGACGGGCCAATGCTTCCATCATGAAAGCCGAACAGGTCGGCTGATAACGGCAAGACCACCCGATATAAGGCGATAAAAAGAGCTGGTAACCGCGAACTGCGATTTGAAGAAGACGTGCAAGGGGACCGGGGGATGGACTCGAAGAGTTCATGTCGCAGGACCTCCTGCCTTTGTCGAACCGCCGGGCTTCTTTGCGCCGCCGCCCTTACGGGGACGACGAGAATCGGCCGGAGACGGCTTTGCATCAGGGACTCGGCGCAGGGCAAACCGCATATCATCAACCAGCTTTTCAAAAGGCCTATCAATGGTTTGGTTACGACCGATCACAACATAATCCCAACCGGGCAATGCGAGTTCAGCCATCAATTGCTCTGCCACAGCACGCAAACGCCGCCGAACGCGATTGCGGACGACGGCCTTTCCCACCTTTTTGGTGACAGTAAAGCCTACTCGTACGAGCAGGTCTTCACCGGCGTATTCTGTATCCGGTTTGATCCCCGGGCGTGGTGCGCCCTGCAGGATCAATCCCTGTGTAACCCATTTTCGGCGGGTGCCCGCAACACGGAGGAATTCCGTACGCTTTTTAAGGCGTTCCACCGAAATGGTCACAACATTAGGCCGACAGACGCTTGCGGCCCTTGGCGCGGCGTGCGGTAAGCACACGGCGGCCACCGACGGTCGCGCTGCGGGAACGGAAGCCGTGGCGGCGTTTCCGTACGAGATTGCTAGGCTGGTAGGTGCGCTTCACTGCACTTACTCCGTTCTAAATAAGGTAATCCGATAAAATTCGAGGTCCGCTGTATAGGACTTCACACCCATGCTGTCAACTCGTGACAAGGTGTTGGTCCCCAGAAAACCGGCAATGCCGTCGGGATTTTGTCCCGACGGCACCCGAAATGCGAATTCGTCACCATTCGATACGTTCGACGTTGGAGAATGTCAACTCAGAACCGTCCGAAAAGACGATAGTTCCCGACGAATCGGTAGAAAGTTCCAGATGGTGCTTTTTCGAATCGGTGATTTCACCTTCATCAAGGATCAGGGTCCAGTCACTCGAGTCGATTTTGCCGCCACCTATGCCGTTCAATTCGATGGTGTCCGTGGTCCATCCATTGGCTCCACCATCAACATAGTCATTGCCTTCGCCCATGTTAAAGATGAACAGATCCGACCCACCGTCGCCATAAAGCGTATCGTCGCCTATGCCGCCGATCAGGGTGTCGTCGTCATCCCCGCCAAACAGTGTGTCATTACCATCGCCACCATCAAGGGTATCCCTGCCTGCACCGCCCAGAAGAGTGTCGTCACCTTCATCGCCATACAGCTTGTCATCACCCCCGCCACTGCTCAGCGTATCGTCGCCTGAGCCGCCATAGAAGGTGTCCTTGCCCCATCCGCCGGTCAGCGTGTCGTTATCCGCCCCGCCGTCGAAATAGTTATCGCCGCCGTCGGCAACAAGAATGTCGTTCCCATCGCCGCCAAAGAAGCTGTCATTGCCCCAAGTGCCATGGATGGAGTCGTCACCACCCTCACCCCAGACTTTGTTTCTCCCGTCGCCAACATCGATATTGTCATTCCCATCGCCAGCATTGACCGTATCATTGCCGCCGCTTGCGGTGATGCTGTCGTTACCGCTGCCTGTTTCGATGATGTTATTCCCACCACCCGCGGAAATCGTATTGTTGCCATCTCCGGCATAAATTTTGTCATTTTCCGAACCGGTGCTGATGGTATCGTTACCAGACCCCGCCCAGATGGTGTTTTTGCCTTCGCCAGCGGTTATTTCGTTGT
Organism: Thalassospira lucentensis MCCC 1A00383 = DSM 14000; assembly: GCF_000421265.1. Lineage (GTDB taxonomy): Bacteria > Pseudomonadota > Alphaproteobacteria > Rhodospirillales > Thalassospiraceae > Thalassospira > Thalassospira lucentensis. The sequence goes on from NZ_ATWN01000012.1 coordinate 134,975, forward strand.
TGCCGTCCCCACCAATGATCGTGTCGTCGTCACTTCCTGACGTAATGCGATCATTGCCAGACCCGGTTGCTATGTAATTTTCACCCTCGCCTGCGCTGACGTAGTTGTCGCCATCGCCCCCAAGGATTGTGTCGTCACCACTCCCGGCATACAGGCTGTCATTGCCTGCACCGGTTTCAATATGGTTATTACCCTCGTTGGCATAGATGATGTTGTCACCGTCGCTGGCATAGATACTGTCGTCATCGCTGCCGCCAGTGATGTAGTTGTTCCCCGATCCGCCATAGATCGTATTTTCGCCTTCACCACCGTGAACGGTATCATTGCCAGCACCGGCATCAATGTAATCGTCACCACCGTCGCCGGTGACACTATCGTCACCGTCACCAGCATAGATTACATCATTGCCATTCCCGGCCCAGATCGTGTCATTGCCGGCATTGGTTGAAATCGTGTCATGACCGCCACCAGAACCGATGGTGTCATTGCCCGATCCGGTTTCGATGTTATCATTCGAATCAGAGCCCCAGACAACTTCATCCGCAGCAACCATTTCTTCAATCGTGACGTCAAGAATGGCGGTGGTCGTTGCGGTGTCATCACCATCGCGCGACTGCACAGAAACATTGAGCTCAAACGTGCCGGAATAGTCACTGGCCGCGGCAATCGTCAGGCCAACCAATTGCGCGGACGTCAGGGTCCATGTGCCATCACCGTTGTTGGTCCCGGCAGACAAAGTTGCCCCCGACGGCACGCCACTAATGGTAATGCTCAGCGTTTCGCTGCTATCGGTCACGGCGGCATCGATATCCAGTGCAACGCTGTTACCTTCGTCACCGCTGGCATCCGACACCTCAAGGGTTGGCGTGTCGGCAACACCCTCAACATCCACTGTGATGGTATCTGAAACACTTGCGGTATCATCACCATCGGTCGAAGTCACCGTCACAGTCAGATCAAATGATCCACTAAAGTCATCTGCCGGTTTGATCGTCAAACCATCAAGATCACCAGCCGACAGCGTCCAGGTCCCATCACCATTATTGCTACCAGCCGACAGAGTTGCCCCATCCGGAACGCCAGAAATCGTAACGGACAGAACTTCGGACGCGTCACTTAGCCCTGCGTCGATATCAAGTTCAATGTTGGTATCTTCATCACCAGACGCGTCACTTGCTTCAACTGTCGGCGCATCGGCAACGCCGGCAACATCCACCGTGATGGTGTCCGAGACACTCGCGGTATCGTCGCCATCGGTCGAGGTCACCGTCACACTCAGATCAAACGATCCGCTATAGTCATCTGCCGGTTTGATCGTCAAACCATCAAGATCGCCAGCCGACAAAGTCCAGGTGCCATCCCCATTATCGGCACCAGCCGACAGGCTCGCACCATCTGGAACGCCAGAAATCGTGACGGAAAGAACTTCCGACGCATCGCTTAGACCTGCGTCGATATCAAGCGCGATGCTGCTATCTTCATCACCAGACGCGTCAATCACATCAAGGGTCGGCGTATCGGCAACACCGGCAATATCAACCGTGATGACATCGGTGACACTCGCAGTATCTTCGCTGTCGGCCGAGGTCACTGTCACACTCAGATCGAATGATCCCGAATAATCATCCGCAGGGGTAATCGTCAGACCTTCAAGGTCACCAGACGAAAGAGTCCATGTGCCATCCCCATTATCCGTACCCGCCGACAGGATCGCACCATCCGGAACACCGGAGATCGTCACAGTGAGAACTTCACTGGAATCTGTCAGGCCAGCATCGATATCAAGTGCGATCGCGCTGTCTTCATTGCCAGAAGCGTTCGACGTCTCAAGGGTTGGCGCGTCAGCCACACCGGCAACATCAACTGTGATCGAACCACTGGTCGTCGCAACATCTTCACCGTCGGCAGACTGCGCCGTCACACCAAGGTCGAACGAACCGCTGAAGTCGTCGGCCGGGGTAATCGTCAGACCTTCAAGATCATCCGATCCAAGTGTCCATGTGCCATCGCCATTATCGGTACCAGCCGACAAAGTCGCACCATCCGGTACGCCAGAGATGGTCACCGTCAGAACTTCCGAGCTATCGGTAAGGCCTGCGTCGATATCCAGTGCAATGGCAGAATCTTCGTTGCCAGACGCATCCGCCACATTCAGCGTCGGCGCATCGGCGACACCAGCTACATCAACCGTGATTGACCCAGAGGTCGTCGCAATATCTTCGCCATCAGCCGACTGAGCCGTCACACCAAGATCAAACGAGCCGCTAAAGTCGTCCGCAGGCGTAATTGTCAGACCATTCAAATCACCCGACGATAGCGTCCACGTACCATCGCCATTATCGGTGCCAGCCGACAGGGTCGCACCATCCGGAACGCCAGAGATCGTGACTGTAAGTGTCTCGCTGGAATCTGTTAGCCCGGCGTCAATATCAAGCGCAATGGCGCTGTCTTCCGAACCGCTGGCGTTCGAAACTTCAAGTGTAGGCAGATCAGCATCGCCAATCACATCCACCATCACTGTGTCAGAAACACTTGCGATATCAACGCCGTCTTGTGTGCTCGCTGTAATTTGAAGATCGAAACTACCACTATAATCAGAAGGGGGTGTAACCGAGAGCCCAGCAAGATCATCCGACGACAAGGTCCAAGTACCATCCCCGTTATCGGTACCAGCAGACAGCGTAGCGCCATCCGGAACACCAGAGATCGTGATCGTCAAGGTTTCTGAACTATCGGTCAGACCTGCGTCGATGTTGAGCGCGATCGCGCTGTCTTCATTGCCAGAAGCATCCATAACATCAAGTGTTGGCGCGTCGGCAACACTGGCGACATCAACTGTGATCGACCCAGAGGTCGTCGCAACATCTTCACCATCTGCCGACTGTGCGGTCACACCAAGATCAAACGAACCGCTGAAGTCGTCGGCCGGGGTAATCGTCAGACCTTCCAGATCGTCCGATCCAAGTGTCCAGGTGCCATCGCCATTATCCGTACCCGCAGACAAGCTTGCACCGTCCGGAACACCGGAGATGGTTACGGTTAATGTTTCGGAGCTGTCGGTAAGACCGGCATCAATGTCAAGCGCAATCGCCGAATCTTCAGTACCAGACGCATCCGCCACATCAAGTGTCGGCGCATCCGCAACACCAGCTACATCAACTGTGATGGTATCGCTAACATTGGCAACGTTTTCACCATCCACAGACTGGGCAATGACGCCCAAGTCAAAGCTTCCAGAGAAGTCATCAGCAGGTGTGATCGTCAGACCTTCAAGGTCACCAGACGATAGCGTCCACGTGCCATCGCCATTATCGGTACCAGCCGACAAAGTCGCGCCGTCCGGCACGCCAGAGATGGTGATCGTCAGAACCTCGGAGCTGTCGGTAAGGCCAGCATCGATATCAAGTGCGATCGCGCTGTCTTCATTGCCAGAAGCGTTCGACGTCTCAAGCGTTGGCGCATCTGCCACACCGGCAACATCAACTGTGATGTTACCGCTAACATCGGCAACATCTTCACCATCCGCAGACTGAGCCGTCACACCAAGATCAAACGAACCGCTGAAGTCGTCGGCCGGGGTAATCGTCAGACCTTCCAGATCGTCCGATCCAAGTGTCCAGGTGCCATCACCATTATCCGTACCCGCAGACAAGGTTGCACCATCTGGAACGCCGGAGATCGTGACTGTAAGCGTCTCACTGGAATCCGTCAGACCCGCATCGATATCAAGGGCGATCGCACTGTCTTCAGAGCCAGAGGC
>NZ_ATWN01000013.1 GCF_000421265.1 Thalassospira lucentensis MCCC 1A00383 = DSM 14000
CATTGGCGCGCTGCTGCGTGGTACCAAACGTGAAGACGTCGAACGTGGCCAGGTTCTGGCACACGTTGGCTCGATCACCCCGCACACCAAATTCGAAGCAGAAGCCTACATCCTGACGAAGGATGAAGGTGGCCGTCACACGCCGTTCTTCTCGAACTACCGTCCTCAGTTCTACTTCCGTACAACTGACGTCACCGGTTCGATTGAGCTGCCTGCTGGCACCGAAATGGTAATGCCGGGCGACAACGTTCAGATGACCGCAACCCTCATTGCACCGATCGCAATGGACGAAGGTCTGCGTTTCGCAATCCGTGAAGGCGGTCGTACCGTCGGCGCGGGCGTTGTTGCTAAGATCCTCGAGTAATTTTTCTCTTGATCTTTGTGTGGCGGGCGGCTACATAGGCCGCCCGCTATACTTTTGCGGCAATCGTCAACTCCAGTTGAGGGGCCGGTGTCCTTTTGAGGGCTCCGGTACATAATTACATGGATAGTCAGAACATTCGCATTCGCCTTAAGGCGTTTGACCATCGCGTGCTGGATCAGTCCACGCGCGAGATCGTCAATACGGCGAAGCGCACTGGCGCAGAGGTCCGCGGCCCAATTCCGCTGCCGACCCGCATCGAAAAATACACTGTTCTGCGGTCTCCGCACATCGATAAGAAATCGCGTGAGCAGTTTGAAATCCGTACGCACAAGCGTCTTCTCGACATTGTCGACCCGACCCCGCAAACCGTTGATGCTCTTATGAAGCTCGACCTTGCTGCCGGTGTCGACGTCGAGATCAAACTTTAATCGGGAGTAAGCCGCAATGCGTAGTGGACTTATTACCCAGAAGGTCGGCATGACCCGCGTCTTTAACGACGATGGTTCCCACCTTCCTGTAACAGTTCTGAAGGTCGAAGATCTTCAGGTTGTCGCCAACCGTACCAATGAACTCGACGGCTACGTCGCTGTTCAGCTTGGTTATGGTAAAGCGAAAGTGAAAAACGTATCGAAGCCGATGCGCGGTCACTTCGCCAAAGCCAAGGTTGAGCCGAAAGCCAAACTTGCTGAATTCCGCGTTAGCGAAGATGGCCTGATCGAAGTTGGTGCAGAACTTTCTGCTACTCACTTTGTTGATGGTCAGTACGTTGACGTAATCGGCACCTCCATCGGTAAAGGTTTTGCCGGTGCGATGAAGCGTCACAACTTCGGTGGTCTTCGTGCGTCGCACGGTGTGTCTGTATCGCACCGTTCGCATGGTTCCACTGGTCAGTGTCAGGATCCGGGCCGCGTCTTCAAAGGTAAGAAGATGGCCGGTCACATGGGTGCCGCACGTGTTACCGTTCAGTCCTTGAAAATCGTCACTTCTGACGAAGCAAAAGGTCTGATCCTGGTTCATGGTGCAGTCCCGGGTCACAAGGGCGCATATGTCCTTGTTAAGGATTCTGTGAAACGTGCTGCGCCGGAAGGTCTTCCGTTCCCAGCCGCGCTTAAGGGTGCTGCCCCGGCTGCTGAAGAAGCTGTCGCCGAGGATAAGGAATAAGCATCATGAAGCTCGACATTCTTAAACTTGACGCTTCCAAGGCCGGTAACATTGATCTCGCAGAAGAGATCTTTGGTCTGGAAGTACGTCGCGACGTTCTGCACCGTATGGTGAACTGGCAGTTGGCAAAACGCCGTGCTGGTACCCATAAGGTAAAAGAAAAGTCGGAAATTTCCGCAACCACGAAAAAGTTCGTGCGTCAGAAAGGTAGTGGCGGTGCTCGTCACGGTTCCCGTAAGGCAGCACAGTTCCGTGGTGGTGGGGTTGTGCATGGTCCGCGTGTTCGCGATCACGCACACGATCTGACCAAGAAATTCCGTAAGCTCGCGCTTAAAACCGCTCTGTCGGCTAAAGCAAAGGACGGTAAGCTTATCGTTCTTGATAATGCGGAATTCTCGGATGCTAAAACCAAGAGTCTGGTTGCAGTTTTCAACAAACTCGGCTGGAAGTCTGCATTGATCATTGACGGTACGCAGGTCAACGAAGGTTTTGCTCGCGCTGCGCGCAATATCCCGCAAATTGATGTGTTGCCTGAGATCGGTGCTAACGTCTATGACATCCTTCGCCGTGACACCTTGGTGCTCACCAAGGGTGCGGTCGAAGCGTTGGAGGCACGTCTCAAATGACGATCATCAGCAAAGAGCGGATGTACGAAGTCATCCGCGCCCCGCATATTACTGAAAAGTCGACGTTGATTTCTGAACACAACGCAGTTGCGTTCAAAGTCGCGATCGACGCCACCAAGCCGGAGATTAAGGCTGCTGTGGAAGGTCTGTTCGGGGTGAAGGTCAAGGCGGTCAATACCTCTGTGGTAAAAGGAAAGACCAAGCGTTTTCGCGGTATTTCCGGTCGTCGGAGCGATTTCAAGAAAGCGATGGTAACCCTCGAAGAGGGTCATTCCGTCGATGTGACTACGGGAATCTAAGACAATGGCTTTGAAGAAGTTTAAACCAACCTCTCCTGGTCGCCGTCAGCTGGTTCTTGTCGATCGTTCTGATCTCCACAAGGGCAAGCCGATTAAAGCGTTGACCGAAGGTCTTCGCAAGAAAGGTGGCCGTAACAACACTGGTCGTATCACCGCCCGCCGTATTGGTGGTGGTCACAAACGTCGTTACCGTATGATCGATTTCAAACGTACCAAGTTTGATATTGTCGGTACCGTCGAGCGTTTGGAATATGATCCGAACCGCACCGCGTTTATCGCGTTGGTTCGTTATTCTGACGACGAATTGGCCTACATCCTAGCACCACAGCGTCTCGCAATTGGCGACAAGATTGTTGCCGCTGAACGCGTAGATATTAAGCCGGGCAATGCCGCACCGCTGAAGAATATTCCGGTCGGTACCATTATCCATAACGTCGAACTGAAAGCCGGTAAAGGTGGTCAGGTCGCACGGTCAGCAGGTGCCTATGTGCAACTTGTTGGTAAGGATCAGGGTTACGCCCAGCTGAAGCTGTCCTCCGGTGAAGTACGTTTGGTTCGTGGTGAATGCATGGCTACCATTGGTGCCGTGTCTAACCAGGACCATCAAAACATCAACCTTGGTAAAGCCGGCCGTAATCGCTGGCTTGGCAAACGTCCTTCGGTTCGTGGTGTAGCCATGAACCCGATCGATCACCCGCATGGTGGTGGTGAAGGTCGTACATCGGGTGGTCGTCATCCGGTTACGCCGTGGGGTAAGCCTACCAAGGGCAAACGTACCCGCTCGAACAAAAAGACCGACGCGCTTATCATGCGCCGTCGTCACAAGAGCTAACGGAGGAGGCTAGACTATGGCGCGTTCCGTTTGGAAGGGTCCGTTCGTTGACGGATACCTTCTTAAGAAAGCCGATACTGTCCGTGCCTCAGGCCGGAATGAGGTAATTAAGACCTGGTCGCGGCGCTCGACGATTTTGCCGCAATTTGTAGGCCTCACCTTTGGGGTTTATAATGGCCAGAAGTTTCTGCCAGTGCTCGTGAACGAAGATATGATCGGTCACAAGTTTGGTGAATTCTCGCCGACCCGTACCTACTATGGTCACGCGGCCGACAAAAAGGCGAAGAGGAAGTAACGATGGGTAAGAAAGCTGACATCCGTCGGCTGGCGGATAACGAGGCTGCTGCTTCGCTCCGGGCTTTACGCATTTCCCCGCGTAAGCTCAACCTCGTCGCCGAGTCGATCCGTGGTATGAAGGCAGAAGCTGCTTTGGCAGAACTGACCTTCTCCAACAAACGTATTTCGCAGGACGTCAAAAAGCTGCTGGAATCGGCAATCGCAAATGCCGAAAACAACCATCAGCTTGATGTTGATCGTCTCTTTATCAAAGAGGCGTCTGTTGGTAAGGCCTTCGTGATGAAACGTTGGCGCGCCCGTGCACGCGGTCGTGTCGGCAAGATCATTAAGCCGTTCTCCAACATCCGCATCGTCGTTTGCGAACGTGAGGAGACCGAGTAATGGGTCAAAAAGTAAATCCGATCGGTCTACGCGTTGGGATTAACCGTACCTGGGATTCCCGCTGGTACGCCAACAAGACCGATTTCGCTGATCTTCTTCATGAAGATATTGCGATCCGTAATTTCATCTTCACCCGGCTTAAGCAGGCCGGTGTCTCGAAGGTGATTATCGAACGTCCGGCGAAAAAAGCCCGCATCTCGATTCACTCTGCCCGTCCGGGTGTTGTGATCGGGAAAAAAGGCCAGGACATCGAGAAGCTCAAGAACGATCTGCAGAAGATGACCAAGTCAGAAGTGCAGGTTAACATCATCGAAATCCGTAAACCGGAGATCGATGCCAAGCTGGTCGCTGATAACATCGCCCAGCAGCTTGAGCGCCGTGTTTCGTTCCGTCGCGCTATGAAGCGCTCGGTTCAGAACGCAATGCGTCTCGGTGCTGGTGGCATTCGTATTAATGCTGCTGGTCGTCTTGGTGGCGCTGAAATCGCTCGTACCGAATGGTATCGTGAAGGTCGCGTTCCGCTGCACACGCTGCGTGCGGACGTTGATTATGGCACTTCAGAAGCACACACCACCTATGGTGTTTGCGGTCTGAAGGTCTGGATCTTCAAGGGCGAAATCATGGCACATGATCCGTTGGCTTCAGAGCGTAAAGCGCTCGAGTCGGCTGGTTCCGGTCGTAAGTAAGGAGATCCCGATATGCTTTCTCCGAAACGTACAAAGTTCCGTAAAGCCTTCAAAGGTCGCCTGAAAGGGCAGGCCAAAGGTGGTACCGAACTGAATTTCGGCGCTTATGGCTTGAAAGCCTTGGAGCCGGAGCGTATAACGGCGCGTCAGATCGAAGCGGCTCGCCGCGCGATCACTCGCCACATGCGCCGTCAAGGTCGTGTGTGGATACGCGTTTTCCCGGATCTACCGGTTTCGCAGAAGCCTGCCGAAGTCCGTCAGGGTAAAGGTAAAGGCTCGATCGAGTATTGGTCGGCACGCGTTAAACCGGGGCGGATTATGTTTGAACTCGACGGTGTTCCGTTGGATCTTGCACGCCGAGCTTTCGAGCTGGCAGCGGCAAAATTGCCGATCAAGACCAAGTTTGTCACACGTCTTGGTGAAGGGGAGTAATTAGTGATGAAAGTTGCTGATCTCCGCGCTAAAAGCGCTGACGAACTAAAACAGATGCTGCTGGACCTGCGTAAGGAGTCGTTCAATATGCGATTCCAGCAGGCCTCCGGTCAGTTTGAGAACACTGCGCGGGTCCGTCAGGTCCGTCGTGATATCGCCCGCATCAAAACCCTTCTCGGTAACGAGAAGGGTGCGACCGCGGCCTAACAGGACACGCAGAGGAGTAAACACACATGCCGAGGCGTGTATTGCAGGGGACAGTCGTTTCTACAAAGAACGACAAGACTGTGGTGGTCCGTGTGGAACGCCAGGTCATGCACCCGCTGTATAAAAAGTACGTGCGCAAGTCGAAGAAATTCCACGCGCACGATGAAGAGAACCGCTTCAAGACGGGTGACGTTGTTCGCATTCGCGAATGCAAACCGATCTCCAAATTGAAGTCTTGGGAAGTAGTGGTCGAGGAGTGAGTCCTCAGCCCAATCATAGTCAAGGGGTAAACCCATGATCCAGATGCAGTCCAATCTGGACGTTGCCGACAATAGTGGCGCTCGCCGCGTCCAGTGCATCAAGGTGCTGGGCGGTTCGAAGCGCAAAACCGCTCACGTTGGTGATGTTATCGTGGTTTCCGTTAAGGAAGCCATCCCGCGCGGTCGTGTAAAGAAGGGTGCAGTTCACAAAGCTGTCATCGTTCGCACCGCAAAGGAAATTCGTCGTGCCGATGGCTCGGCGATCCGCTTTGACCGTAACGCTGCCGTTCTCATTAATGCGAATGGCGAGCCGATCGGCACGCGTATTTTCGGCCCGGTAACCCGTGAACTTCGTTCGCGTGGTTACATGAAGATCATTTCGCTCGCTCCGGAGGTGCTGTAATGGCTGCCAAGATTAAAAAGGGCGACCGCGTCATTGTTCTGACGGGTAAAGACAAAGGGAAGACCGGCGAAGTTCTCGCCGCATTCCCGACCGAGAACAAGGTTCTGGTTTCGGGCATCAACCTGGTGAAACGTCACCAGCGCCCGTCCGGTGCTGATGCCGGTGGCATTGTCGAGAAGGAAGCGAAAATTAACGTTTCCAATCTCGCGATTGTTGACCCGAAAGAAAATAAGCCGACCCGCGTCGGTTTTAAGACCCTTGATGATGGTCGCAAGGTTCGCTTCGCGAAGCTTAGCGGCGAAGTCATCGACAAGTGAGGGACGGAAAAATGACGCGCCTGCGCGAACATTATAAAGAAGTGGTGCGTGACGCACTCCTAGAGCAGTTCTCTTACGGGAACAGCATGGAGATTCCGCGCCTCGAAAAGATCGTGATCAACATGGGTGTCGGCGACGCCACCCAAGATCGCAAAAAACTGGATGGTGCAGTTGCGGATCTCGCGGCTATCACCGGTCAGAAGCCTATCTTCACGGTAGCGAAAAAGTCGGTAGCGGCTTTCAAACTTCGTGAAGGCATGAACATCGGTTGTAAAGTGACCTTGCGTCGCGACCGTATGTTTGAGTTCCTGGACCGTTTGGTCACCATCGCGCTTCCGCGCGTTCGTGACTTCCGCGGCCTGAACAAAAAATCCTTTGATGGTCGTGGCAACTTTGCCATGGGCTTGAAGGAACAGTTCGTCTTTCCTGAAGTCGAGTACGACAAAGTTGACTCGGTCCGCGGGATGGACATCATCATTTGTACCACGGCTAAGTCTGACGATGAAGCTCTTGCCCTTCTTAAGGGCTTTGATCTTCCGTTCGGAAACTAACTGGAGGTTGGCCCATGGCCAAGAAGAGCGCTGTAGAGCGTGAACTCAAACGTGAACGCCTGGCGAAGCAATTTGCTGCCAAGCGTGCCGCCCTTAAAGCGGTAATCGGCAACCGCGAAACGTCCCCTGAGGATCGTATCGTGGCTGTGATTAAACTCGCCCAGCTGCCGCGTAACTCGGCCCGCATCCGTCAGCGTATTCGCTGCCAGTTGTCCGGTCGTCCGCGCGGTGTGTATCGCAAATTCCGCCTGTCCCGTATCGCACTTCGTGAACTTGCTTCACGTGGTCAGATCCCGGGCATGGTGAAATCCAGCTGGTAAGGAGGACATCACATGTCGATGACCGATCCCGTAAGTGATATGCTCACGCGTATCCGTAACGGTCAGCGCGTTGGGAAATCCAGCGTTGTCTCGCCGGCTTCGAAACTGCGTACCGGTGTGCTGGATGTTCTCCAGCGCGAAGGTTACATCCGCGGTTATAATGTAAGTGAAATTCGCAAGGGCATCAGTGAAATCAGCATCGAACTCAAGTATTTTGAGGGCGAAGGTGTGATTAAGCAGATCGACCGCGTCTCGACCCCGGGTCGTCGTGTATATTCGAAGATCAAAGATCTTCCGAAGGTATACAATGGCTTGGGCATCGCAGTCCTGTCCACTCCGCGAGGAGTTCTTTCGGATCAGGAGGCTCGCGAACAGAATGTCGGCGGCGAAATCCTCTGCAAGGTATTCTAAGGAGGGCCAACGATGTCGCGAGTAGGTAAAAATCCGGTGGTCGTGCCTAACGGCGTTACCATCACCCTGAACGAAGAGCAGATCAGTGCAAAAGGTAAGCTCGGTGAGCTTAACTTGTCTCTGACCTCGGACGTAACCGTTACCCAGGAAGATAACCAGATCTGGGTGAAACCGAAAAATGATAGTAAGCGCGCGCGTGCCCTTTGGGGTACCACCCGTGCGAACATCTCGAACCTCGTTTCCGGGGTTTCAGAAGGTTTCACCAAGAAATTGGAAATCACTGGTGTTGGTTATCGTGCGCAGGTTCAAGGCAACAAACTTGTTCTGCAGCTTGGCTTCTCACACGACGTGGAAATGGAGATCCCTACGGGTCTTAGCGTCGTCGCTGAAAAGCCGACCCTTGTCGCCATCTCTGGCGCAGATAAACAGCTTGTCGGTCAGTTCGCTGCAAATGCACGCGGCTGGCGCGGTCCGGAGCCTTACAAAGGCAAAGGTGTCCGTTACGAAGGCGAGTATATCTTGCGCAAAGAAGGCAAGAAGAAGTAAGGACTGGCACGATGAAAAACGTGAGAAGCCTTTTCGAGCGCCGCAAACGTCGCGTTCGTTTTGCGATCCGCCAGAAAGCGGCCGGTCGCCCGCGCCTTTGTGTTCACCGTTCGAACGCTCACATCTATGCACAGGTTATCGACGACGTCGCTGGCACCACCTTGGTGGCTGCTTCGACGGCAGAGAAAGCCCTTGCAGGCAAAGGCAGTAATGCCGAAGCCGCTGTTCTGGTTGGCAAAGCCATTGCTGAACGTGCAGTTAAAGCTGGTGTGAAAACGGTCGTTTTCGATCGTGGCGGGTATTTGTTCCATGGCCGAGTGAAAGCTCTGGCCGATGCCGCCCGTGAGGGCGGTCTAGACTTCTAAGGAGCACGACCATGGCACGTAACCAGAATCAACAGCAGCAGCAGGCGCCGAAAGCCCGTGAAGAAAACGAACTCGTCGACAAGCTGGTTGGTATCAACCGCGTCGCGAAAGTCGTTAAGGGCGGTCGTCGTTTTGCATTTTCCGCAATGGTCGTTGTCGGTGACCAGCGCGGTCGCGTCGGGTACGGCACGGGTAAAGCCCGTGAAGTTCCAGAAGCGATCCGTAAAGCCACCGAAGCAGCCAAACGCAACATGATCCGCGTTCCGCTTCGTGAAGGGCGTACCCTTCACCATGATACCAAAGGCCATTTCGGTGCAGGCAAGGTTGTCCTTCGCTCGGCTCCGGCTGGTACCGGTATCATTGCCGGCGGTGCGATGCGTGCGGTTTTCGAAACCATGGGCGTTCAGGACGTTGTGTCCAAATGTACCGGTTCGAACAACCCACACAATGTGATCCGCGCAACCCTTGACGCTCTGGTCAACGGTGCGTCCCCGCGTCAGGTCGCTGCAAAGCGTGGCCTGAAAGTCGGTGACGTTGTTGCCCGTCGCGATAGCGGTTCGGCTGCGGCCGCCGTTCTCGAAAAGGAGTAATTCGATATGGCTGCTAAGAAAAAAGCGACTGTACGCGTTACCCAGACGGGTTCGCCGATCGGACGTCCGGCAGATCAGCGTCAGACCCTTGTGGGTCTTGGCCTGAACAAAATGCACCGGACTCGTGAGCTGGAAGATACACCAGCTGTTCGCGGTATGATCGCAAAGGTCAAACATCTCGTCCGTGTGGACGAGGCTTGATTGACCCCAGATCGAAAAGGTGTTGAACGATGAAACTCAACGAACTTGCCGATAACCCGGGTGCGCGTAAAGCGCGTACCCGCGTCGGTCGCGGTATCGGTTCGGGCAAAGGCAAAACTTCTGGCGCAGGTCAGAAGGGTCAGAAGTCCCGTTCAGGTGTAGCCATTAATGGCTTCGAAGGTGGGCAGATGCCTATCTATCGCCGTCTTCCGAAACGCGGCTTTACGAACCTGTTCAAGAAACAGTTCGGTGTTGTAAACCTTGGTACCCTTCAGACCGCCGTTGATAACGGTGATCTTGAAGAAGGTGCGAATGTCACCGTAGCTCTTCTTGCAGAAAAAGGCCTTGCCCGTCCGCAGAAAGACGGTCTGCGTCTTCTTGCTAAAGGTGAACTGAAAGCGAAACTGAACATCGAGATTACCGGTGCTTCGAAAGCAGCTGTTGAAGCTGTTGAGAAAGCCGGCGGCTCGGTTAAGGTTCTTGCTCCGGTCGCTGAAGCAAAAACCGCAGAATAAGCCTATAATGACTTCGTGAGGGTCCGGTTCCATTAATTTGCGGGACCGGACCCTCCAGTTTTAGTGTATTGGGAGATGAGTGCATGGCATCGGCCGCCGAGCAGCTTGCCGCGAACCTGAACTGGTCGTCTTTTACTAAGTCGACTGAGCTTAAAAAACGTATCTGGTTCACGTTGGGCGCGCTTATTGTTTATCGTCTGGGGACCTATATTCCGGTTCCTGGTGTTGACCCGTCTATTCTTGCTGACATTTTCCGTCAGAATGCAGGCGGCGTTCTGGGCATGTTTGACATGTTCGCCGGTGGTGCGTTGGGTCGTATGACGATCTTTGCGCTCAATATTATGCCGTATATCTCGGCCTCGATTATCATTCAGTTGATGACGACCGTTTCGCCAACTCTTGAGACTCTCAAGAAAGAAGGCGAGCAGGGCCGCAAAAAGATTAATCAATATACCCGCTATCTGACAGTTGTGATTGCAACGGTGCAGGCATGGGGCATTGCTGTTGGTCTTGAAAGCATGACCGGTTCAACCGGTGCTGCTGTTCATGACCCAGGCATGTTCTTCCGCTTTACCGCTGTTGTGACCCTTGTTGGTGGCACCATGTTCCTGATGTGGCTTGGTGAACAGATCACCCAGCGTGGCATTGGTAACGGTATTTCGCTGATCATCTTTGCCGGTATTGTTGCCGGTCTGCCCAGCGCGATTGCCGGTACTTTGGAACTTGGCCGTACTGGCGCGATTTCAGCCTTTGCGATCATTTCGATCATCGTTCTGGCGGTTGCGGTTATTGCGTTCATCGTCTTTGTTGAACGTGCGCAGCGCCGCGTTCTGATCCAGTATCCCAAACGCCAGGTTGGCATGAAGGTTATGGAAGGTCAGAGCTCGCACCTGCCGCTCAAGATCAACACTGCCGGTGTGATCCCGCCGATCTTTGCAAGCTCGTTGCTCCTCATGCCGCTTTCGGTGGCACAGTTCACCACCGGTGTTGATGCACCTGTGTGGCTGTCGACGGTGACGGCATTGCTTGGTCGCGGACAGCCGCTTTATATCGCGCTGTATATTGGCCTGATCGTATTCTTTGCCTTCTTCTACACGGCGGTTGTTTTCAACCCGGAAGATACGGCAGACAACCTGAAGAAACACGGTGGGTTTATTCCGGGCATCCGTCCGGGTAAAAATACCGCGAATCATCTGGATTTCATTCTGACCCGTTTGACGGTGATCGGTGCAGCTTATCTGGCGTTCGTTTGTATCTTGCCAGAGCTTCTGATCGCAGAATGGTCTGTACCCTTCTACTTTGGTGGGACTAGCTTGCTGATCGTTGTAACGGTTACGATGGATACCGTTGCACAGGTTCAGTCTCATATGCTGGCTCATCAGTATGAAGGCCTGATCAAGAAATCCAAACTGCGTGGTCGCCGCCGATAAAGAAGCGACTACGGATATCAGGGGACGGACGAAAATGAACATTATCCTTCTTGGCCCTCCCGGCGCGGGCAAGGGTACTCAGGCAAAGCGTCTTGAAACAGGACGCGGCATGGTTCAGCTCTCAACGGGCGACATGCTTCGTGCAGCGGTAGCAGCCGGCACGGAACTGGGGCAGAAGGCAAAGGAAGTCATGGACGCGGGGAAACTCGTATCCGACGATCTTATGATCGGCCTGATTTCTGAAAGGCTTGACCAGGATGATACCAAGAACGGTTTCATCCTGGACGGGTTTCCACGCACAACGGCCCAGGCGGAAGCCTTGGACGATATGCTGGCAACCAAAGGATTGGCACTTGATTATGTGATTGAACTGCGTGTGGATGATGCAGCGTTGGTGGCCCGTGTTGTCGGTCGCTATACCTGTGCCAAATGCGGGCAGGGATACCATGACGAGTTCCAGAAACCGGTTGAAGAAGGTGTCTGCGACGTATGTCAAAGCACCGAATTCAAACGTCGCGCGGATGACACCGCCGAGACGGTCACCTCAAGGCTGGAAGCTTATCACAAGCAAACAGCACCGATCATTCCTTACTATGAAAAGGTCGGTAAGCTGAAAACAGTTGACGGGATGGCTGAAATCGACGAAGTTACGCGCGAGATTGAAGCCATCCTGGGGTAATTTCCCGGGCAGGGCGTCTTTTTGCTGGCGGGTTGGCAGTAATGCTGGCCCGCTTTTGCAGCGCTCTACCCAACCGGATCTGCCGCAGGGTTTGTTAACAGGAAACAGGAGTCTCACACAGTGGCTCGTATTGCTGGCGTGAACATCCCGACTGCTAAACGCGTCGTGATTGCGCTTACCTACATCACCGGCATTGGTCCGGCGAAAGCTAAAGAAATTTGCGCTAAGGTTGGAATCGAAGCAGCAACCCGTGTTCATCAGCTCTCTGATGACCAGGTTCTCAAGGTTCGTGAAGTCATCGACGCTGATTACACCGTCGAGGGCGACCTTCGTCGTGAAACCGCAATGAACATTAAACGTCTGATGGATCTGGGCAGCTATCGCGGCCTGCGTCATCGTCGCGGTCTCCCGGTACGCGGTCAGCGTACCCACACCAACGCTCGCACCCGCAAGGGACCGGCTAAGCCGATCGCAGGCAAGAAGAAGTAAGGTAGGGGACAGAGACAATGGCGAAAGCTCCTCAGCAGACTCGTGTACGTCGTCGCGAGCGCAAGAACATTACGAACGGTATCGCGCACGTAAACGCGACCTTCAACAACACCATGATTACCATCACTGACGTTCAGGGGAATACCATCTCCTGGTCGACCGCTGGTGGTATGGGTTTCCGCGGTTCGCGTAAATCAACACCATATGCTGCACAGATGGCTGCCGAAGATGCAGGTAAAAAAGCTGCAGAACACGGCATGAAAACTCTTGAAGTACAGGTTAAAGGCCCGGGTTCGGGACGTGAATCTGCACTGCGTGCGCTTCAGGCTGTTGGTTTCACGATTACGTCGATCAAAGACGTAACGCCGATTCCGCATAACGGTTGCCGTCCGCGTAAACGTCGTCGCGTCTAATCGCGTCGATCTGCGGACGACCCCGCGTTTGGGCCCGGTGCACCCGGGCCCCTTCGCGTTTCTCATGAGGGCAAAACTTGCTCTCCTTATATTAGGCTCCAGTTGCGAAGGTGGGTCTCGTGATTCAAAAGAACTGGCAGGAACTGATTAAGCCGACCAAGCTTGATGTTACTCCGGGTACAGACGCCAGCCGCGTTGGTACGATCGTGGCGGAACCGCTGGAGCGCGGTTTTGGTCAGACTCTGGGTAACGCGCTGCGTCGCATTCTGCTGTCGTCGCTCCAGGGTTCAGCGGTTACCGCGATCCAGATCGACGGCGTATTGCACGAATTTTCGTCGATCCCGGGTGTCCGTGAAGATGTCACCGACATCATCTTGAACATTAAGACCATGGGCGTGCGCATGCATGCCGAAGGTCCAAAGAAAATGACCCTGAAGGCGACCGGCCCTGGTGCCGTCACCGCAGGTCAGATTCAGACCGGTGCTGACATCGAAATCCTTAACCCGGATCTCGAGCTGTGCCATCTTGATGATGGTGCTACGCTGAATATCGAATTTACCGTTGATAACGGTAAAGGCTATGTCGCAGCAAGCGGTCACAGCTCTTCGGATGCACCGATTGGTCTTATTCCGATCGATGCAATCTTCAGCCCGATCCGTAAAGTGGCCTACAAGGTGGAAAACACCCGTGTTGGTCAGGATACCGATTTTGACAAGCTGTCACTTACCGTTGAAACCAACGGTGCGTTGACCCCGGAAGATTCGGTGGCCTTGGCCGCCCGTATCCTTCAGGACCAGCTGTCGCTGTTCGTCAACTTCGATGAGCCCGAAGCGGTTGTCGAAGAGAAGAAAGAAGACGAACTGCCGTTCAATCGTAACCTTCTTCGTAAGGTCGACGAGCTTGAACTTTCGGTCCGCTCGGCAAATTGCCTGAAGAACGACAACATCATCTATATCGGTGATCTTGTTCAGAAGACCGAAGCAGAAATGCTTCGTACGCCGAACTTCGGTCGTAAGTCGCTGAACGAAATCAAAGATGTACTGGCTCAGATGGGCTTGCATCTCGGTATGGAAGTCGGCGGTTGGCCGCCGGAAAATATCGAAGAACTCGCTCGTAAGTTCGAAGATCCGTTTTAATAACGGGTCTTCGGCCTTCGGGTCGTGATCGGAGCATTTATGCTCCAAACCGGGAAAACCAAATTGTTTGGCGTTTCCGGCGGGCTAGTTGCCCACACCGCACGTGCATGACCTGGCTTTGATCAGGGTGGCGGCGCGGTTTTACAATCGGTTTCGTGAGCGAAGCCAGGTTATTAAGGAGAGTTACCATGCGTCACGGTATGCACGGCCGTAAACTTAATCGTACGTCGTCTCATCGTAAGGCGATGTTTGCCAACATGGCAGTTTCGCTGCTCACCCACGAGCAGATCAAAACCACTCTTCCGAAGGCCAAAGATCTTCGCCCTTACGTCGAAAAACTGATTACGCTGGGCAAGCGGGGCGACCTGCATGCACGCCGTCAGGCTATTTCGATCCTGCGTGATGACAAAATCGTTGCCAAGCTGTTCGGTGAAATCGCTGAGCGTTACAAAGAGCGTTCGGGTGGTTACACCCGTGTTCTTAAAGCTGGCTTCCGTTACGGCGATGCCGCTCCGGTTGCGGTGATTGAACTTGTTGAACGCAATGCCGATGCAAAGGGTGCAGAAGACCGCGCCCGTGTTGAAGCAGAGAGCGAAGGCGAAGAAGCCGCTGCTGAATAAGCACCGCTTCGGCCTCTAAGAAATAAAAACGGGCGGCGCCATACGGTGTCGCCCGTTTTCTTTTACCTTGAAAATGTTCGGAGCCGGGCGAAAGAAAGCGGGGTTTTCCGCTATGTAATCGCTAAGGTTGCCTGCGAATTTAGCTTAAATCAGTATTTCGCACCTTTGTTCATATTTCTGCCAAGGTTGCGCGGCAGTTCTGAAAACCCTAATTCTTTAGCCTGCCTGTTCCGATGTTCCAATTGGGGGCAGGGTGCGTTTATGGACTTCCTGCCAAGCGCACTTCCAACCAGATAATCTGACAGCGACAAGAGAGATCGACGTGCAAGCAAGATGGATCCCGACCATTTTCACGATTGCGGTAACCTGCCTGATGGCGGTTTCCGGCCCCACCAGCATTGCGCACGCGCAAAGTGAAGACAGACGACTTCCGTCCAGCGAGACCGAAATCAAGATGTCGCTGTCGCCGCTGGTGAAGCAAACCGCCCCGACGGTTGTGAACATCTATACCAAAAAGGTCGTGTCGGAACGCGCGCGCTCACCGTTCTTCAATGACCCGTTCTTCAAGCAATTCTTTGGTGATCGGTTTGGCGGTGCCTTTGGGGCCCCGCGTCAGCGCGTTGAACGTTCGCTTGGTTCTGGTGTGATTGTCTCGGGTGATGGCACGATTGTCACCAACCATCACGTGATTGACGGGGCCAGTGAAATTCGTGTTGTCTTGCATGATAACCGTGAATTTGATGCTGATCTGGTTGGATCGGACGAACGCACGGACTTGGCCGTTTTGAAATTACGCGGCGTCGAAGCTGAACTGCCATCGATTACATTTGGCGATTCTGATGCGGTCGAGGTCGGTGACCTTGTTCTGGCCATCGGCAATCCGTTCGGGGTCGGGCAAACCGTCACCAGCGGGATCGTCTCCGCACTTGCGCGTGCCGGTGTGACCGGACAGGACTACCAGTCATTCATTCAGACCGATGCGGCCATTAACCCGGGGAATTCCGGCGGTGCCTTGATCGATATCGATGGCAAGCTGATTGGCGTGAATTCGGCGATCTTTACCAAGTCAGGTGGATCAAACGGCATCGGGTTTGCCGTGCCGGTCAATATGGTCAAGGTGGTCATGCGCGGCCTGATCAGTGGTGATTTGCGCCGCCCGTGGTTTGGTGCCGCCGGGCAGGCGGTAACGGCAGATCTGGCGTCCTCGTTGGAGCTTGACCGTCCACATGGCGTTCTGATCAGCGAAATTCGCGACGGCAGCCCAGCGGAACGCGGCGGTTTGCATCCCGGAGATGTTGTTGTTGCCGTCAACGGGCTTGCGGTTGATAACCCCAACGAATTGAAATTCCGCATTGCGACCCTGGAGCTGACCGGCGGGGCGGAACTTTCGGTCCTGCGTAAGGGGGCGTCGGTGATGCTGACCTTGCCGCTTGAAGTCGCACCGGAACTGCCTGCGCGCGATGAAAGCATTCTTGAGGGCCGCAATCCGTTTAGCGGGGCGAAGATCGCCAATATGAACCCCGCACTGGCCGACGAACTTGGGACCAATACCCTAAGCACGGGTGTGGTGGTGCTTGGTGTGGTGCGTGATAGCCTCGCACGGCGCACGCGGTTACAACCCGGCGACTATATTGTTGAAATCAACGGCGAAGCAATTGACTCGGTTGCCCGCCTGAAGGAAGTTGTCACAGCAGGAGAACGCAGCAAGGACTGGAAAATCGCGGTCAAACGCGATGGCAAAGTCCTGACCGGCGAATTTACGCTTTGAGTTTTCTTCGGCGAAAGATGCGGATCAATCCGTTTCTTTCGCCGAAGCTGAAACTTTAAGAACCATCAACGCCAGCAGGGTCAATATCCCCAGCAACGTTGTCAGCAACAGTGCCTGCATGCCATACCCGTCGATGAGGACCCCAAACACGAAGGGGGCGGCGGCCTGAGCAAAGCGAGACGGCGCCATCAGAAAACCCTGTCGCTTTCCGTATCCAGTTGGACCAAATATCGCCAGCGGCAAAGTGCCCTTGGCAATGGTCAGGATACCATTCCCCATGCCATGCAGGCTGGTGAAAATCATGCCGGCCGGTCCTGCAAAGATCAGAAAAAGCATGCTTCCAATCGGGTGGGTGATCGCAGCCAGTCGTGCTGAAATCAGGGGATGCATACGTTGCAAAAGCCCAAACTCAAACAAACGACCGATGACTTGTGCAGGCCCGACCAGTGACGCGGCAATGATCGCATCTGCGGTACCAAGCCCAGAAATCTGTAACAGCCGTGGCAAGTGGGCGGCCATCGCCGTTGCGGTAAACCAACTGGCGGCAAAGACAAAAGCCAGCAACACCATCGGCATCGTAAAATAGTTGGTTGTCACGGTTTCGACGGGGCGGCCTTCTGCGTGTAATTTTTGTGCGATATCTGTCTGGGGCGATTTGCCGCCAGAAGGAATGAAAAAGCGGTTCAAGGGCAGGGCGAGGACAATATGCATCGCCGCCCAGAAAAAGCAGGTGATCCGCCATCCATATTCGATTTCAAACCATGCGGAGATCGGCCAGCAAATTGTGCTGGCAAATCCGGCAATCAGCGTGATGCCGGTAATCGGGCCTCGGGCATCACTTTTGAAAATGACGGTCAGGCTGGCAAAGGCGGATTCATAAAGTCCCGTGGCCATGCCGATCCCAATGATCAGCCACGCAAGACATATTCCAACAATACCATCCGCCAGCCCAAGCAGGGCAAGGCCCACGGCAAGCACAAGGCTTGAAACCGTCATCACATTGCGACCGCCAAACCGGTCAATCCGGGCCCCTGCCGCCGGACCAAGCAGAGCCGCCACCACAAGGGCAAGTGAAAACGCCCCGAACGCCCAACCCGGCGTTACCCCGATATCGTTGGCCATTGGCTCGGCCAGAATAGCAGGAAGGTAAAGCGTTGACCCAAAGGCCAGAGTTTGCACGGTGCCCAGTGCAAGGACAATCGGAAGCTTCTTTGGAACGGTGGTCATGATATTATACCTCGATCATCGAGGTATGGGGGCAAAAAAACGGACTACGCACAGCAATCGTTCCCACTGGGGTTCTGTTGGTCGGTGTCGGAAGTAACCGCGTCGCGGGTTGCAAGGATATGCTGTGTGACATTCATCCAGGCTTCGGTGGCCACCCGAAACGCATCGCGTCCCTTATCGGTCAGGGCGTAAACCTTGCGCTGGCGACCGTTCACCACTTCTGTATGTGATGTCATATATCCGCCTGCCTCAAACTCGTTCAAAACCGGATAGACGGTTCCTTCTGATGGCGAACAGCATCCATTGGTGGTTTTTTCAACCGCCTGAACGACCTGATAGCCATGCATCGGTTTGTGATGCAGAACGGAAAGAACAAAGAACTTCGACAAGGACATTTTGATTGTCCCTTGCCAATAAGATCGATCTGTATAGTCAGCGCCTTGCATCATAAAGATTTCCGTCTGATTTGTGATCTGCACGCTATACCTCGATCATCAAGGTGTCAATATTCATGCCTTATCGCTGTAACCACATCGATGTTCGTGATAAGTTCCGCGCCAAACTAGTCACAAGATTAAGTTGGAGATTATCGGTCCGATATGCCGTCATTGTTTGAAAGTCAGGTGTCGCGCCCCTTGGCCGACAGATTACGCCCGGCGAAACTCGACGAAGTTGTCGGGCAGGGGCATCTGTTTGGCGATGACGGTCCGATCACCCGCATGATCAAGACCGGGCGGGTGCCGTCAGTCGTGCTTTGGGGGCCGCCCGGTTGTGGCAAAACAACATTGGCGCGCCTGATGGCCGATGTTGCCGATATGGCGTTTGAACCCCTCTCGGCGATCTTTTCCGGGGTGGCGGACCTTCGCAAAGTGTTTGACCGTGCGCGCGGGCGTCGGTCGACGGGCGGGGCGACGTTGTTGTTCATTGATGAAATCCATCGTTTCAACAAGGCCCAGCAGGACAGTTTCCTGCCGTATGTCGAAGATGGCACCATCACCCTGATCGGGGCGACGACCGAAAACCCGTCGTTCGAGTTGAACGCGGCACTTCTGTCACGTTGTCAGGTGCTGGTATTGAAGCGCCTTGATGATCAGGGGCTTGAAGAACTTCTGGTGCGTGCGGAAAAGGAAATGGGGTTTGAGCTGCCGGTAACGCCCGAAGCCCGCGAAACATTGCGTGCCATGGCCGATGGCGATGGCCGTTATTGTTTGAACCTGGCCGAAGAACTGTTTTCCATGCCGCCCAGTGACGAGGACGGTCCGCTTGGCGTTGCCGAACTTGCCCGCACTGTGCAAAAACGCGTGCCGATTTACGACAAGGGCGATGACAGTCATTACAATCTGATCAGTGCGCTGCATAAATCCATTCGCGGTTCCGACCCGGATGCGGCCCTGTACTGGTTCAATCGTATGTTGGCAGGTGGTGAAGATCCCAAGTTCCTTGCGCGTCGTTTAACCCGCATGGCGGTTGAGGACATTGGCCTTGCCGATCCACAAGCCCAGCAGTTTTGCATCAGTGCGTGGGAATCGTACGAACGGTTGGGAAGCCCCGAAGGCGAGTTGGCTTTGGCACAAGCGGTCATTTATCTGGCTCTGGCGCCAAAATCAAATGCTGGCTATGCCGCCTATAAAAAGTCGCTCAAGATTGCGCGTGAAACCGGGTCACTGATGCCACCGGCCCATATCCTTAATGCGCCGACCAAGCTGATGTCTGACATTGGCTATGGCACTGGATATGCCTACGACCATGATCAGAAAGATGGTTTTTCCGGGCAAAACTACTTCCCCGATGGCATGCGCCGACAGAATTTCTATGAACCGGTTGAACGCGGATTTGAACGCGATCTGAAAAAACGGGTGGAGTATTTTGATCGCTTACGCCAGGAACGACAAAAGGGACGGGGTGAGAATAACTGACGTTTGGTTAGTTATCAAAATGGAAACAATTAAGTGAAAATTCGCAGGATAATCATTCAATCCGAAACCAAGTAGGGTGCTTTCATCAAATTAAGCACGGACTTGGAGATTGAAAATGACAAATATTCTGCACGTGAATGCATCTGTGAATGGTGAGAATTCCAACTCCCGCCAGATCGCATCGAAACTGATCGACCGTATTGTTTCCGCAAATGCATCAACCACAATCGTTGAACGCAATCTAAGCGGCACAGGTGCGATCCCGGCTCTGACCGGCGAAATCGTTGGTGCGTTTTACACCCCGGAAGATTCCCGTTCTGCCGAACAGAAACAGGTTATCGCAACCTCTGACGAACTGGTTGCTGAAGTTAAGGCTGCCGACGTTCTGGTCATTGGTGCGCCGATGTATAACTTCGCCGTTCCTTCAACGCTCAAAGCATGGGTCGACATGATTGCCCGCGTTGGTGTGACGTTCCAGTACACTGAAAACGGTCCGGTTGGTCTGCTTGAAGGTAAAAAAGCTTACGTGGTTGTTGCCACAGGTGGGGTTCCGGTCAACAGCCCAGCTGACTTTGCAACGCCTTACATGAAGCAGGTTCTTGGCTTTATCGGCATTACCGAAGTTGAAATCATCGATGCTTCTGGCTTTGCGGTGAACGCAGAAGAAGCCATGCAGCGTGCGATTGCCAATGTTGAAGCTGCTTCGCTTCCGGTTGCGGCCTAACCAAACAAATCAAAGATCGACCTGTTGCAGTGCTGATCTGATGTGAAATGGGGCATCGTTAACATCTCCCCCCTCCCTCAACGCACGTTAACGATGACCTGTTTTAAAAAAATGCCCGACTGTTTTACAGTTGGGCATTTTGCTTTTGTGGGGTTTCGCGTTACGTTTGCTGAGGTTGGCGGGTAACATGCCAAGTGTCATTTCAATCAGGTGCGCAGCGGGTGAGACGTTTGACAGCAATCATGATCTGGGGACTTCTGGTTTTGGCCGGGATATTTGCCGTTGTACGGTTTTCCGGATTGCTTGGCATGATGCTGACGGCGGGGGAGCCGCCACAGTTTGTCTTTGATCCCAATTCGGAATTACCAGATACGCCAAACTATTTTCTGTCCTGCCCGGATGGTCTGGCCCCGCGGGGTGGTCGACAGATGACAAGCCCGCAGTTTGATGCGTCGGTCGCAAAGTTGGGGAGGGCCTTTATCGCAACCGCACCAGATCACGGCATGAAGCTGACCGACGGGAGTGTTGGGGCGCACAGTTTGCAGTTTCTGGCCCGCAGCAAAGTCTTTCAGTTTCCCGATTGGGTGGAATTAAAACTGATGTCAGTCCCGGATCAGGCCGGGGCGACATTCTGTCTGTTTGCCAAATCAGTCTATGGCCGGGATGATTTTCAGCAAAATGAAAAACGCACGCGCTCATGGCTGCGGGATGTGCGGCTGCTTACATCCCCCTGATGTAAGCAGCCGCCTGTCATTTGGTATGATCAAGCGGTCGCTTTTGTGTCACCGCGAGACGTCAGATCATTTTTCCATATCAAGCGATTTCCCAAGGAGCGCTGAGACAAACTGAGTTGTCGGCACAGGCAATAGATCAACAGGGTGATCACCGCCAAAGGACGCCCATTTGCTGCTCGCGCTGAGCGTTGAGCTTGCCAACATCGTTTTGGTGTTTACGTTAAAAGCCTGATAATGAATAGTGATGCGATCAGGGCGACCAGACCATTCGGTTGCGCGGTCTTCCCAATGTAAGATTTGCGGATCAATCAGATAATCAATGTTTTGAGATAATGCCTCTTCAAAGGCCTCGTCACGGGTTTGTATTTCGGTAGCATCAACAACTACGTTGCTATAAGGGACAAGTTGTTTGTGAACTTCCAACAGTAACATTTGACCTGAGCCAGCATAATTGATGTCCCCAAAAATACCGTCTTTGGGTTGCATGATATAAAAACTACTATCTGATGCGACGGTTTGGACAAGTTGGTGGTTGTCCGTGCGATATTTGCTGGAACATGCGCCAAGTGTGAAGGATGCAGCAATTACGCACAGAACGCTGATTTTGCGAAAATCCATAAAATCCTCTATTTTGAGATGAATAAGTAAAATCATAATATGCAAAAGTTTAATGTTGGGCAAGGTTCTGAAATTCAACCAATTTTACAGTGTTTGTTATCGCCTTGGGCCCATGACGTTTTCACACGTGACTTTTGATCTTTGAGGGAATAGGTTCCGCGCCATGCAATTTTCACCGTTGTTTATCGCTTCGATTGCCTTGGGCGGGGCCATTGGTGCTGTCGCACGTCACAGTGTGTCGGTTATGATGGGCTCGATCATGGGCGGCGGCTTTCCTTGGGGAACCTTGACGGTTAACATCGTTGGCTCGTTCCTGATGGGGGCACTGCTTGAGGTTTCTGCGCTTAAGCTATCGCTTTCGCCGGAAATACGTGCGCTGCTTGTCACCGGATTTTTAGGGGCATTTACAACCTTTTCGACTTTTTCGCTGGATGTTGCGACCCTATATGAACGGGGCAATCTGGGGCTGACGGCTCTGTATATTATTGTCTCTGTCGTGGTTGGCATTTCCGCATTGTTTGGCGCAATCGCGCTGGTAAGGGGTATTCTGCAATGAGTGGTGTCACTCTGCGCAAGGTCAAGGCTGAGGACGCCGACGTTCGGCTTGATCGCTGGTTTAAGCGCAACTGTCCTGAATTTACATTCGGACAGGTTCAAAAGTTTCTGCGCGGCGGTCAAATCCGTGTCGATGGCAAACGTGCCAAGGCCAACCAGCGTGTTGAGCCGGGGCAGGAAATTCGTGTGCCGCCGGTTCCCGTGATGTCGGGCGGCGGTTCGGAGCCATGGACCAAAGACGGCGACTATAGTGCGTCCGAAGGTCCGCAGCGCAAACACGACGGCCCGGCAAAATCCAATGCCAGCGAAGCCGAACTTCAGGCCTTGCGCGATTCCGTCATTTTCTATGACGAAGTAGTGCTGGCCATCAATAAGCCCGCCGGTCTGGCCGTGCAGGGCGGGACCAATACGTCCATTCACGTCGATGGCATGCTGGATGCGCTAAAACTCGACAGCAAAGAACGCCCGAAACTGGTTCACCGGCTCGATAAGGATACCAGTGGTGTTCTGCTTCTTGCACGGTCATCGTCGGCGGCCCATGCCCTGACCAAGGCGTTCAAGGACAAATCAACCCGGAAACTGTATTGGGCGATTGTCACCGGCGCCCCGGTTGAGCGCGAAGGCCTGATTGACGCACCACTGGCAAAGCTTGCCGGTAAGGGCGGCGAAAAAATGGTCATCGACGAGAAGCAGGGTAAATCGGCACAGACGGTCTATCGGCAGCTGCACCGCGCCGGACGCCGTGCGGCCTGGTTGGCGCTGTCGCCTTTGACCGGACGTACGCACCAGTTGCGCGCCCATTGTGAGGCCATGGAATGCCCTATCTTGGGCGATGGTAAATACGGTGGGGCGAAGGCCTTCATTGATGGCATGTCAAATCAGATGCATCTGCATGCGCGCGCGATTGACTTTCCCCATCCGGTGACAGGCCACCGGGTTGTGATCGAAGCACCGGTGTCAGAACATTTTGCCACAAGCCTTAAGGCGCTTAACTTCGATCCGAAAACGCCAACCAAATTCCTCACCCCGGAAATCCACCGGGAAAAGGAAGAAAAGCCAAAACCCAAGGCAAAACCGTCGCGGTTGCGTAAAAGATAAGTCAGAAGATTTTTGGGTAAAATGCGAAAAGCCGACGCACTGCGTCGGCTTTTTCGTCCCTGTCAGAGGTCAATACCAAAAGGCGTTGTAATGACATTGGTTGTCTTGGTTAATGGTGCCTCGCAGATTTGCCGAAACGCCCGACAAAGGCGTCATGAACGCGGCGAAGGTGCCGTGCATGCACGGTGTTTCCCGTACGTTCACAAATAACGGCCTGGCTTTTGATCATGACCGCGATGCGTTTGCGGCCACGTGGTGTGTGCACCATGCTTTCGCCTTCCTCAAGGGCGGTTAGAATTGGGATATGCTCACATTCGGCTATGGCGAGTATTTCCTCCTCTCGAAGGTCGCTGAAATCTATGCAGTCCCTAAGCGTGAGCATCTTCTGTCTCCGCTGTTATCAGATACTGTCGATAGCCAGAAAAACAGTATAGCGCGCGTTAAGGGCGTTCAAAAGCGATCCGAAATTCACCAGTGGTTTCCAATGCTTCCCGCAGAGCAAAAAATGCATCTGATTTGCATCTCTACGGGACTCGATCTTTGGGGCGGTATCGACTAGTCTGCGGCCATACAAAATGATGATGGATGATGCCTCATGGCGAATGACCCGCTTAGACTTGTTGTATTTGATTGTGATGGGACTCTGGTCGATAGCCAGCATGCGATTGCACACTGCATGGACCATGCCTTTGCCCAGCATGGGCTTGATTGCCCGGGACTGGAAAATACCCGCACCATCATTGGTCTGAGCCTGCCAGAAGCCATTGCCAAACTTGCCGCACCGCGCCGCGTTACCGACGAGGTGATTGATGCGGTGACGGCGGCCTACAAGGATGCGTTCTTTACCCTGCGTCAGACACCTGATTTCCACGAACCGCTATTCCCCGGCGTGCGCGAGGTCCTGAGCGAACTGGACCGCCGCCAATGGTTGTTGGGTGTTGCCACCGGCAAGGCCCGACGCGGTCTTGATGCGGTCTTGGCGCGCAATGAACTTGATGGCCGGTTTGTTACCTTACAAACCTGCGACAATCATCCGTCCAAGCCCCATCCATCAATGTTGATGGCGGCCCTTGATGAAGCCGGGGCTGATGCGCCCAATGCGGTGATTGTCGGTGATACCAGCTATGATATTGAAATGG
Source organism: Thalassospira lucentensis MCCC 1A00383 = DSM 14000 (assembly GCF_000421265.1). Classification (GTDB taxonomy): domain Bacteria; phylum Pseudomonadota; class Alphaproteobacteria; order Rhodospirillales; family Thalassospiraceae; genus Thalassospira; species Thalassospira lucentensis. The sequence goes on from NZ_ATWN01000013.1 coordinate 24,311, forward strand.
GTCGTGCGGCGGGCATGATCGCCATTGGCGTTGCATGGGGCTATCATGATATTGAAACCCTGACGGCGTCGGGCGCACATGCGGTCATCCGCCATTTTGATGAGCTGCCGTCCGTGCTGGATCGTATTTGGGAAATTGATTGTGACGCCGCTTAAAAACCCGGAACTCGGACCGATTAACTTTGAACTGACCGTGGCAGTTGATCCCGATCACGCGTTTGAGGCCTTCACCGCCGAATTTGGGCAGTGGTGGCCAACCGATAGCCATTCGCTGTCCAAGAAGGACTGCATTGCGGTTGATATGCATCCCGGTCTTGGCGGTGCGATTGTCGAACGTGCGCGTGGACGTGAAAACATTTCATGGGGTCATGTCGAAATCTGGCAGCCGGGCGAACATCTTGCCTTTACCTGGCATCCGGGCTGGAATGCCGGGGATTATACCCGTGTCGCGGTATCCTTTGACATGAATGATTTTGGTCGCTGTGTGATCCGGTTGGAGCACAAGGACTGGCATAACGTTGGCGATATCGCACCGGCCCTGCGCAAGGGATATGTTGCGGGCTGGGAATATGCCTTTGGCGAATGCTTTGCCAAGTATCTGCGGGAAAAACGCGGCTAAAACAGACCTATGCGCCAGATACGTAAAAGGGCACCTCTTTTTTTAAAGGTGCCCTTTGTCATGTCGGGTGCAAATTTTAAACAAGTCGCTCTTCGATCATTTCGCGGCGTAGTTTAACCGGATCACTAAACCAATGGGTCATAAAGCCCATTTCACGCGCCTGCTGGATGTTCTTTTCGCTGTCATCAATAAACAGGGTTTCGCGCGGGTTGAGTTTGAACCGCGCGCATGTCAGCTCAAAAATCCGCGGATCAGGTTTGGCGAGCTTTTCCTGACCTGACACCAAAATACCTTCGAAGTGGTTGAGAAACTCAAACCGTTCGACCGCAAATGGCCATGTTTCCGCCGACCAGTTGGTCAGGGCAAACAGGCGGACATTGCCGCGTGATTTCAAATCCTCAAGGATGTGAACCGTGCGGTCAATCTGGCCTTTAAGCATTTCCGGCCAACGATCCCACCATGCGGCAATCTGATCGGCATGATCGGGATGGCGGTGTTGCAAGTCAGGGATCGACTTGGCAAAGCTAAGCGCCCCCTTGTCATGCAGGAAGTTCCAGTGCGGATGGCAGATCTCGCTCAGGAAATGTTCCATGTCTGCCGGATCGTCAAAGATCTTGCGATATAAATGGCGCGGGTCCCAATCAACAAGAACGCCGCCAAGATCAAACAGTACGGTTTCGATTTCGCGCATGGATACTCCTGCTTGCGGGGGGCTCGATGGTCTGAGGTTAAATCAGGTGACGGGGCGAACCGCAAGCGGCAGTTTGTTGAAAATGTTGCATTGATCGAAGGTGCCCGACTGTCCGTATCAAAGCAGGTCAACACATTATGGCGCCGATGACGGGAGTGTGATTTGCCTATGCCCCCGGTCATCGCGAATGATTGCACCGTAAGAAACTGTCATCAAAGGAGGCTTGAATATGTGTACGCTTGATGGATGTGGCTCACACGAACATCTTGGACCGCCACCCAAGGCAACAGATGAACAGCGTCGATTGTTTTTAAAAGGGGCGGTTGCCCTGCCGCTTGCGATTGTTCTGGCCGACCCTGTTCTGGCCCACGCGCAAGGGGCCATGCTTGATAAAGTCACCATCACCACACCCGAAGGCGCAAAAATGGTGGCCGAAATCGCCATGCCAGCGACCTTGCCGGCACCAACCATCATTCTTATCCATGAATGGTGGGGGCTTAATGATCATATTCGTGCCGTGGCGGCCGAATATGCCAAGCAGGGCTATATCGCGCTTGCGGTTGATTTATACGGTGAACCACCTGCAACCACACCCGATGGCGCACGTGCCTTGATGTCGGGGATGGACCCGGTTGCTGCTACCCGCAAATTGCAGTCCTCGGTCGAGTTTCTAAAAAACCACAAGGACTCAACGGGCAAAGTTGGTTCGGTCGGTTGGTGCTTTGGTGGTGGTTGGTCGCTTAATACCGCGCTTGCCACAGATGTTGATGCGGCGGTGATCTATTACGGCAATGTCAACAAAACCCCGGAACAGGTTGCGACCTTGAACGCTCCGCTGATGGGCCATTTCGGAATGCTTGATAAATCGATCAACAAGGAAATGGTCGAGGGGTTTGAACAGTCGCTCGAAACGGCGGGTAAATCGCTGTATAAATTCTATTGGTATGATGCTGACCATGCCTTTGCCAATCCAACGGGCGGGCGCTATGACGCCGAGGATGCCCAGCTGGCTTGGACGCGCACACAGGCGTTCTTTGATTATCATCTGGGCTAGGCAGCGGGTGCTTTGCGACAAATGGTATAACGTATAAAGGCCGGGTCAAACCCGGCCTTTATATTTGTCTGATGATTGGGTTCAGGCCCTAAATTTTATCAATTCGTCGGATTGGCGCGGTTGGCCCATTTGGTTGACCGGCGTTCGATGACGTTAAAGATTTCATACATCGCAATCCCCATCACCGCGATCACCAGAAGCCCGGCAAACACCAGTGGCATGTTGAATTTCGAGGAGGCCGACAGCATCAAATAACCAACACCAACGTTCGATGCCACGGTTTCGGAAATAACCGACCCGACAAAGGCCAGCGTGATCGCAACCTTCAACGAGGCAAAGAAATAGGGCATGGCACGCGGGAAGCCGACCTTGATCAGAATGTCTTTTCGGGTTGCGCCGAGTGATCGCAACACATCGCGCAATTCCGGTTCAAGGGTGGCAAGCCCGGTCGCGACATTGACCACAATCGGGAAGAACGAAATCATGAATGCGGTGATGATGGCCGGCACCGTACCGATGCCAAACCACATGACCAGAACGGGCACCAACGCCACCTTTGGCACCGAATTAAATCCGACCAGAAGCGGGTTCGCCGCGTCATAAATCGTTCTGCTGGATCCCACGAGTGCGCCAAGCACCACGCCAAACACCACGGCAATGGCAAAGCCCACCAGTGTTGTATAAAGCGTGTGGGTCGCATGCATCCAGATCGCTTCATGGAATTGCCAGCCGACAATGATGCTTTCGGACGGGGTAGGCAGCACATAGGGCGGGATGTTGAAAATGCGAACGATCAGTTCCCACAAAACAAACAGGCCGATGGCACTGAGCCAGGGGGAGGCTTTGCGCAGGTTGAGTTTCTTGTTCATGACATCTGCCCGCCTTTCTATGCTGCGCGCACGTCACGGATGTGACTGCGTAATTCGTGGACAAGATCGGTGAAAGGCTGGGTAAAGGTGACTTCCTGATCACGCGGCCGGGGTAGGGGGTTTTCCCGTGCAACGATGATTTTACCCGGACGTTTGGACATCACATAAATGGTATCGGCCAGATAGGATGCTTCGCGCAGATCATGGGTCACCAGAATAACCGTGAACGGGCGCACCATCCAAAGGTTCTGCAAAATGTCCCACAGTTCTTCGCGGGTAAAGGCATCCAGCGCGCCAAACGGTTCATCAAGCATCAAAAGATCGGGTTCATGGATCAAGGACCGGCAGAGTGACGCACGTTGCTGCATGCCACCTGACAATTCCCACGGAAATTTGTCTTCATGTCCTTCAAGCCCGACACTGGCCAGAAGCTTGCGCGCGCGGTCTTCGTATTCGGCGCGATGTTTGCGCAGGCGGTTACGGTGCGGCTTGACGATTTCCATCGGCAGCAAAACGTTATCAAGCGTGGTCCGCCACGGCAAAAGGGTCGGGTTCTGAAACGCCATGCCGACAATTTTAAGCGGCCCGGAAACTTCCTTATTATCAACAAGCACAATGCCATCGGTCGGCGGCATCAGGCCTGACACAAGTTTCAGCAAGGATGATTTGCCACACCCCGACGGGCCAACAACCGCGACAAACTCGCCCTTGTTGATCTTCATGTTGGTGGTGTCGAGGGCGAGTTCGTCGCCTTCGCTATAGCGCATCGTGACGTTGTTGAGTTCGACAAAGCTTTTAGACACGGCAGTCATTCCCCCTGCTTGTCCGGATTGTTTTTTGTTATGTGTTATGGGCGCGATCATTGCATGCCGGGGCAGGATAACCTGCCCCGGATGTCTGTGTTGATTACTTGATCTGGCGGTCTGCTTCGCCGGGCATAAAGACATCGGTAAAGACATCGCCAACCGTCGGCTTGTTCTCAAAGCCAAAGGCCAGTGCAACCTGATCAATCGCCTTGGCCATACGGTCGGTTTTGACCATGCCCATACCGTTTTCCAAGCTGTCCGGGGTGACCACGTTTTCGTCAATCGCCATCTGAAGGCGCTGTAGCTCAAGAGCCGGGTCAATCAGTGGATCGACTTCCTTAAGGGCGGCGATGGCCGATGCCGGGTCTTCAATCGCCGCACGCCAGCCTTTGACAACAGCACGCAGGAAGCCGCGCAGTTCTTCAGGATGCTTTTCCATCATTTCCGGCGACGCCAGAAGGCCGTTGCCATAAAAGTCCATGCCGAAATCCTTGTATTGGAAAACGGTCAGGTCTTCTTTGCCAATGCCTTGTGCCTGCAGGTTCAGGATGGATGTGAAATAGTGACCGGTAATCGCATCCACATCGCCGCGCACCAGCATTGGTTCACGAAGCGGCGGGTCCATGCTTTCCCATTTGACAGCATCGACATCAAGTCCGGTTGCCGATGCAAAGGCCGGGTAAAGTTTGCGCGATGCGTCAAACACCGGCGCGCCAAGCGTCTTGCCAATCAGGTCTTCGGGTTTGGTGATGCCCGATTTCTTAAGCATGAACAACGCAAACGGCGGACGGTCATACACCATGAAGATCGACTTCATGGCGCGGTCCGGGTTGGTGGCGTTAAATTCAACCAGCGAATTGATATCGGCCAGTGATACGTCATAGGCGCCACTGGCAACCCGTGTGATCGCACCGACCGAACCGTTGCCCGAGTCAATCGTGACATCAAGCCCTTCGTCGGCGTAATAGCCGTTCTTTTTGGCCAGAATATAAGGGGCAGCCGGACCTTCATATTTCCAGTCGAGTGAAAATTTAAGGTCCATCTCGGCCTTGGCCGACGTTGCGCCAAAGGCAATGGCAGCGCTTAGTGATGCGCCAAGTGCGGCGCTAAAAAATCGGGTTGTGAATTTTGTCATACGAATGAAGCCTCTCCTGATTTCGGACTGTTATTATCAGCCCTGCAACCGAAATAATCCCCTGACGACACAGCAAGGCACATGCCATGTCCATTATTGTCGCGCATTTTCGCGCTTTTGTCATATTCACGTCGCAGAGTAGGGATGTTTACTATTTGGTCAATGGGGTAAATTGATCAAAAATTATACAGAAATTTTTGATAATCGCCTAAATGGCGTTCTGATGACGTAAAACCGTCTGAAACCCCTTGCGCCGAACTCTGCTTTTAGGCATATGGCGATCATGGTTACACAAACGATCAGTCGCTTCTATAAAAAGGCCGATGCTGCTGTTGATGACAGCGGTGCGGGATGGCGTGTGCAGCTTGACGGACGCTCGGTGAAAACACCGGCCAAGGCAGACTTCCTGCTGCCGTCCGAGGTGCTGGCACGTGAAATTGCTGCCGAATGGGATGCGCAGGGCGAAAAAATCCTGCCCCATACCATGCCGATCATGCAGCGTGCGGCAACTGCCATTGACCGCGTTCGGCCCAACCGCCCAACCGTGGTGGCGGAACTGACCGGGTATGGTCGGTCCGACCTGTTGTGTTATCGCGCGGCATTCCCCGAAGACCTGATCGAACGGCAAGCCAAAGCGTGGCAGCCGCTGCTTGATTGGGTGGCACAGGAACTTGGTATTGAGCTGGTCGTGACCGAGGGCGTCATGCCGGTCAGCCAAAACGAGGATGCACTGGCAGGCATTCAAAGCCTGATTGACGGGTTTGATGATTATTACCTGACGGCATTGCACAACCTGACGACCGTATCGGGTTCCGTCATTATCGGCCTTGCCGTGATGCATGGCCGCATCAGTGCCCAGCAAGCATCCGAATGTGCATTGCTGGATGAGGAATATTCGATTGAACAATGGGGCGATGACGCCGAAGCGGTCGAGCGCCGCGATCGCCACCGTGCCGAAATTCTCGCCACCGGACGGTATCTTGAACTGCTGATGGCCCGCTAAGGGCATTAGGAGCCTGCGGCCTTATTGCGACTTTGCTGCGCGTCACGCCATAAGGTCGGGAAACTCATTTGCCGATTTCGTGCCTTTGTTGACATTACCGAGCCATGTTTCGATTTCGGTGACCTGTTCTGGTGTGTAGCCCCACGGCGAGAACCTGCGACCTTCAAGGATCTGTGCCGTGATTGGCCGCCAATCAGGCGCAAGGATTGCCGGGTATTTTGCTGCCAAAAGAACCGCAAGCTGCGTTCTGTCCATGCTGTTGAAATTGATCGCAGATTGGATGCCATCGGCTGTCGGCGTTTGAAAGACTGCTTGTAGATTGGTCAGTTGCCTCTGGGCAGCAGGCATCTTTTTAATAACGTCTTGTTGAATTTGCAGATTGAGATAGTTGTCATCCGAGGCGCTAAGCTGCTCGACTGCGCAAAAAAGAGTGTAACCAGACTGGTTTATGTTAATTGCAAAACGATCTGTCCTGAAATCTTCGGCTTGCAACTCATCACGATCTTCTTGTGACAAGAGTGCGACATATGCCACTGCTGCCTCATTCACAGGTTCATCTGCAGCGCCAAAATTTTGTACCGCAGTATTGTAGTTCCCGACCGCCTCTTTCAAAGGCCCAAGATTCTCGGCAGTGGCCGGATTGGGTAAGTTCTTTATTGCCTGCTTTATCTGCTCGGTGGCCTGCTGCACGGCGGATGCCTTGACGATCCATTCGTGGGTGTCGGTTGACGCGGCAATCAGCCCGAACCCGGTCGCCGCCTCGATCTGGCTTTTGACAACGCCAAGCTGATCAGCAGCAAGAAGCGTTTGCAGATAGAGGCGCGGCAAAATCGCGGTCATGGACGTGTTGACGGTCGGAATGCTGTCTTGCGTGTTGAAGTAATCATACAGACGCGTTGTATTGGCACTGTCGTTCCAACTGCTGTTTTGGATGGCTTTAAGGCTGTCGCCTATGTTCGCACCGGGCTGGATGCTGGTATCAAGGGCGTTGGTATAAAAACCGGCACTTTCAAAGAAAGCCTGTTTGACCTTGCTTCCGCCCTTGAAATTGGCAAGGGCGAGTGCCGCCGCACCAAAGACTTCCAGTCCGGTATAGGGGCTGTGGTCCTTGTCTTTCAGGCCAAGGGCCGTTTCATGCCAGCCACCGAAACGCTGGTTGGTGTCATAGATCGGTGTGAGTTTTTCCATTGCCAAAATAGTCTCAAGCACCTTGGCGGGGCCAATGCGTGAGACGATGTTGTTCGGGCCGGATTTTTCATCCTTTTCCGGATTCTGGCCGGTAGCATAGACGACATATCCCACTTCAATATTGGTGAATGTTGTATCCTCGTCGCTGCGTTTGAAGACCTCATTTTGAGCAAACGATATGGTGTATGGGGCATTTTTAGGGGCGTTCGCATCGTTTGGAACCGCCGTGCCGACAAAGGATGGACGGCCACTTTTCGGGTAATTTACAATGCAGCCGTTTGCATCATCAATGGCATCTTGCCCCGTTTTTGGATCATCAGGATTACGTTTGGTCGTGTAGTGCTTGGTTGAAAGCCATGCCGGATTGCTGTCCTGCGGGCCGGAAATCAGCCAATAGAGATCAAAGCCCTTACTGATGGCTTTGACGGCGGCATCCACACCGGCATTGGGACCAAGAAGCGCGACCTTATTGTTTCCGTCTTGCGTAGGGACAATGTCACTGCGCATGAAGCTATCGAGATCCATGAAGGTGGCTTTGTTGAATTTCCCATTATTGTAATAGTCGATATGCGGGCCTGCACCGCCGCAATAAACGACTTTCAGGGCCTTCGCCGTGCTTGGGGTGATGTTGCCAACGTCCCAATCTTCATTCGCGGGTAAATTTTCCCATTTGTTGTATGTGATTTCGTAAATGGGAAGGCTGCTGTCTCTCTTGACATCAAACGGGTATTTTGTCGTCCCCTTGATCGTGGCGGGTTGGCCGCGTTGGATGTCTGCCTCTGCAATGTAGTCTTTTTTATCAATTCCTGTTGCAATCCCGGCATCTTGGGTGATGGCAACGTGTTGGTCTTGCAGCCAGGTTATTGCCTTGGCAATGATCGCAGCGTTTTCATCCTTAAGGGTGGTCTTGTTGCCCTCGGGTGCTTCGGGGGCGGGATTGATACGTGCGCTGGGATTGTCGCGCGCATAGATGTAATTGGCATGATTGACGATGCCATCCCCGCGCACCACATGCTCCCATGCATCCGGCCCGGCAATGATCAGGATTTTCTGGCACCAGCTCAGATCGGCGGTGAACAGATAGGTCGATGCGCTATAGCCGCGCCCGACGATGACGAGATCGTAGAAGTCTGGGCTGGCGGGATCTAAATTTGGCATCGGTGCGTTCCTTTGGCAAAAAGGGGGCTGTGCTGTGGGTGCGGTCAGTGCTGTCGTATAGGGGGCACGCCGCCGTCACGCGGCATCGGTATCTTCGCCGCCCAGACTGCGTGCCCATTCGGAAAAGCGCGCAATAACCTCAGTCTCGGGGATGATTTCCGGCGCATACGGCCGGGGTGGGGGCGTTTCTGTTGTGTCGTCTGGGCGCGTTTGGGGTTCTGGTGAACCCTCGTTGCTGCTTGGCTGTGTGTTGGGCTGTTCCGGCTTTGTGTCCGTGGTGTCGTCCACACTCAGAAGCGCGTTCAGGGACTGAATATCGGCTTGTTCGGCAGAAAGGGTTTTGTTCTGTTCAAGTGCCAGAGAGGCCGGAATGGTTTGGTTGGTGTTGAGCTGTCCCATTTGCGATTGGGCGATATTGTCATCGATCAGCTTTTCGATGTCGGGCAGGACATCGTTCTTGGACTGGGTGACCAGGGCTTCACGCATGTCGCTTGAAAGCGTGCTTTGCGCCAGCGCATTCAGCAGGGCCTGATTATAGGCATTAAACCGCGTCACATAGGTTTTGAAATCGGGCTGTTTGCTGTAATCGGGGCGTTTCTGCAAATCGCGGATCACAAGGACAATGCCCTTCTGCGCTGTTTGCAGGCCCGAAAGAAGGGAGGGATCAAGCGCCATCTGTCTGCCTTTCACCAGGTGCCAAAACACTTTTCCCCGGCGAGGAGCCACAGCTTTGCTGCGTGCTCACAAGACGTGCAAAAGCGTTTCAATCTGTTCTGAAAGAAAGGACGTCACAAAGGCGGGTTTGTGACGTGTTTTGGTGTAAGCAGGTCGATGCGCGACTGTTTGAATGAGGAGTCTAGCTCATCCATTTGGCAATCAGCCTGTGCTGGACAGCGGCCTGTGACGCCACCCGGTAATAGGACAGCAATTCGCGCATCGGCGATGACATGCGGTCAAAGCCGGAAATAAAGGCGACAATGATACCCACCGATGTTTCCCCCTGAATAACCAGATAGCCGCCGCCCACCAGCACACAGATCGGGGCCAGCGCATTGAGGAAATTGATCAGGGCCTTCATCCCGAATTTCAGTAAAAACAGCTTCATGCGGTTATCAAACAGGCGCAAAACGCCGTCATTGATTTCTTCGACCGTCTGGGTGTTTTTCTTACCCGGTGCCAGTTGCGATAACTCATCGCTGACATCGCGCATTTTGGTCACACGTTCTTCAATCAGCGCATTGATCCGTTTTTGAATAACCGGGACAAGCGCGACCTGCGGGATCAGGGCGATCACCCCGATCAGGCCGACAATCGGCTCGACGCTGAGCATATAGCCAAGCCCGAAGATCAGCATGCCGCTGTTGACAATCGGTTGGGACAGCCCGTCGCCCACAAACCCGCCCAGCTTTTCAATCTCGCCGCCAATGATCGATACCGCGCGCCCGTTGTTGTTGGCGTTTTTATCGTCGGGGTCATGGTGACCAGTTTGGTCTTCGGCATAAAGGCGGGTCAAATGGCGGCGGTTATGTGCGATCGCACTTTCACTCAGCCACCCTTCATACATGCGCAGCCCAAGCTTGATCACGCCTTGCAAGATAATGATCGCCCCATAAATCGATGCCAACGTCACAAGCAGGTCGAGGTTTTGTTTGCTGATCGCGTCATCGACAAGTCGGCGCTGGAGCTCGAGCGGGGCGATCCCCAAAATGGCAACAAGAACCGCAAGGCTGCACACCGCAACCTGATGCCATCCACTCATGCGCCAGATATAACGCCAAAGTGATGAGGCAGGCGTATCGTCGCCAGTTGGTTCTGTGGTGCGGGGCTTGATTTTAAACATCAAATTTCTGGTCACTTAACGTTAACGGGGGGCTCATGTCGCGACGTATCACACATTATTCTTTGCATGAGTGATAGCATTGATTGCGCAACAGAATAAGACAGTGAGCACGCAGCACATTGCGTTTGTGGCTGTCGGGGGTGGTTTCCATCCGTTTTCACGTGGCCTAGACTTTAGTCCACAGAAAACAGGCATATCACAATGACGTTAGGGAAATCAGGTGGTTGCGGTATATTTTACCACAAAGCAAAACTACCAGAAATAATTGGCATTCCAGTACCGAATAATGCTATTTCATTCTTAAGGTTAAGCGGATGACGGGCCTGTGCGCCATTGGGCCGCCCACAGCAAGGATCACGCAGAATGCAAGATATTATCACCAAACTCGAAGCAAAACGCGCCGAGGCCGCCATGGGTGGTGGGCAGCGCCGGATCGATAATCAGCATGCCAAAGGCAAGCTCACCGCGCGTGAGCGGATTGATGTGCTGCTTGATCCCGGCTCGTTCGAGGAATGGGACATGTTTGTCGAACATGATTGCGTGGATTTCGGCATGACCGAAAACCGCATTCCCGGTGATGGTGTCGTCACCGGCCACGGCACGATCAATGGCCGCTTGGTATTTGTCTTTTCACAGGATTTCACCGTGTTTGGCGGTGCGCTTTCCGGTGCACATGCGCGTAAAATCGGCAAGATCATGGATCAGGCCATGAAGGTCGGCGCACCCGTGATCGGGATCAATGATTCCGGCGGGGCGCGTATTCAGGAAGGTGTCGAAAGCTTAGCGGGCTATGCTGATGTGTTTCAACGCAATGTCGAGGCATCCGGCGTTATCCCGCAAATCTCCCTGATCATGGGGCCGTGTGCGGGTGGGGCTGTCTATAGCCCGGCGATGACCGACTTTATTTTCATGGTCAAGGACAGTTCATACATGTTCGTGACGGGCCCAGATGTGGTCAAAACCGTTACCCACGAAGAAGTCACCCATGAACAGCTTGGCGGCGCATCCACCCACACAAGCGTGTCGGGCGTGGCCGATCTGGCGTTTGACAATGATGTGGATTTGCTTTTGCAAACCCGGCGTTTCATGGACTTCCTGCCGCTGTGCAACAAGGAAGATCCGCCTGCGCGCCTGTGCGAAGACCCGGTCAAACGCGATGATTTCTCGCTCGATACGCTGGTGCCTGAAAACCCCAACATGCCCTATGACATGAAGGAACTGATCACCAAGGTCGTCGACGAAGGCGATTTCTTTGAAATTCAGCCCGATTACGCCAAAAACATCATCGTCGGCATGGCGCGCATGGATGGTCGTACGGTCGGTGTGGTCGCCAATCAGCCAATGGTGCTGGCGGGTTGCCTTGATATCGACAGTTCGAAAAAGGCCGCGCGTTTTGTGCGGTTCTGCGATGCCTATAACATCCCGATTGTCACATTCGTTGACGTTCCGGGCTTCATGCCGGGCACCGCACAGGAATATGGCGGCATCATCAAACATGGCGCCAAACTGCTTTATGCCTATGCCGAGGCCACCGTGCCCAAGGTCACCGTGATCACGCGCAAGGCATACGGCGGGGCCTATGACGTGATGGCGTCCAAGCACCTGCGCGGCGATGTCAACTATGCCTGGCCGACCGCTGAAATCGCCGTCATGGGGCCAAAGGGCGCGGTGGAAATTATCTTCCGGGCGGATATGAACGATCCGGCCAAGATCGAAGCCCGCACCGAAGAATACCGCGAAAAATTCGCCAACCCGTTTGTTGCGGGCCGCAAAGGGTTCATTGATGATGTCATCATGCCGCACGGCACGCGCCGCCGCGTCTGTCGGTCACTTGCGATGCTGCGCAACAAGGACATCAAGAACCCGGAAAAGAAACACGGCAACATTCCGCTGTAAGCGTCATATTGGGAGATAAAATAGTGTTTAAGAAAATCCTGATTGCCAACCGCGGTGAAATTGCCTGCCGTGTGATCAAATCAGCCCGCAAAATGGGCATTAAAACCGTCGCGGTTTATTCCGATGCGGATAAAAATGCCCTGCATGTTCAGATGGCCGACGAGGCGGTTAATATCGGACCGGCCCCGTCCAACCAGTCCTATCTGATCATTGAAAAGATCATCGACGCCTGCAAATCGACGGGGGCCGAGGCCGTTCATCCGGGCTATGGCTTCCTGTCGGAGAATCAGGCCTTCGCCAAGGCATTGGACGCGGCCAAAATCGCCTTCATCGGCCCGCCGAATGGCGCGATTGCCGCCATGGGCGATAAAATCACATCGAAAAAGATTGCCGCCGATGCCGGTGTTTCGACCGTGCCCGGATACATGGGGGTCATCAAGGACACTGACGAGGCAGTCAAGATCGCCAATGATGTCGGCTATCCGGTGATGCTAAAGGCGTCTGCTGGCGGTGGTGGCAAAGGCATGCGTATTGCGCGCAATGACGCCGAATGCCGCGAAGGGTTCGAACGCGCAACGTCTGAGGCCGCCAGTTCCTTTGGCGATGATCGGGTGTTTGTCGAGAAGTTCGTCGAAGAACCCCGCCACATTGAAATTCAGGTGCTGGCCGACAAACACGGGCATGCGATTTATCTGGGCGAACGCGAATGCTCCATTCAGCGCCGCCATCAAAAGGTCGTCGAAGAAGCCCCGTCACCCTTTATTGATCCCGCCACCCGTAAGGCCATGGGTGAACAGGCCGTGGCACTGGCACGCGCGGTCGATTATTGCTCGGCCGGGACGGTGGAATTCATTGTTGATAAGGACAAGAATTTCTACTTTCTGGAAATGAACACCCGGCTTCAGGTCGAACATCCGGTGACCGAACTTGTCACGGGGCAGGACCTTGTCGAGTGGATGATCAAAATCGCCGACGGGCAGGAACTGACCTTAAAACAGGATGACGTGACGCTTACCGGCTGGGCGATGGAAACCCGCATTTATGCCGAGGATCCCTTCCGTGAATTCCTGCCGTCGACCGGGCGTTTGGTACGCTATCAACCGCCGGCCGAAAGTGCGTCGGTACGTGTTGATACCGGCGTGTTTGAGGGCGGCGAAATTTCGATGTTTTACGACCCGATGGTCGCAAAGCTGGTGACATATGGCGAAACCCGCGATGACGCCATTGGTGAAATGCGCGCCGCCCTTGATGCCTATTACATTCGCGGCATTTCGCACAATATCCCGTTCCTGGCCGCCGTTATGGCCAATAAGCGGTTTCAGGACGGCAACATCACCACCAACTTCATTGCCGAAGAATACCCCAATGGCTTCTCGGCCGATGATTTGCCAAATGATGATCCCGCCATCCTGATTGTGGTTGCGGGCTACATCAATCAACGGATTGCCGAACGCAACGCCGGGATCACCGGACAGGTCAGCGACCATCCGCTTGAAATTGCCGAAAGCTGGGTCGCAGTATCGGGCGATGACCACACCGCATTTGATATCGAATTTGATGGTGTTAACGGCGATTACATCGTCGCGATTGGCGATCGCAGCTATGGCGTTGTGTCCGACTGGAAAATCGGCGATGCGATGTTTGTCGGTGAAATCGATGGCACCCCGGTCTGTGTGCAGATTGATCTTGAAGGCGTTGGCTATCGCCTGTCGGCCAATGGCATTCAGCGCAGTTTCAAGGTCATGCTGCCCCGCGTGGCGGAACTTCAAAAACTGATGCCGTTCAAGGCCCCGCCAGACATGTCAAACTTCCTGCAATCACCCATGCCGGGCCTTTTGGTCAAGGTATCGGTCGAAGAAGGTCAGACAGTCCAGCCGGGCACAGAGCTTTGCATCCTCGAAGCCATGAAAATGGAAAATGTGCTGAAGGCCGAAAGCAAAGGTGTGGTCAAAAAAATCCACGCCGAGCAGGGCGCAAACCTGTCAGTTGATGCGATTATTATTGAGTTTGAAAAAAACGAATAGGACCGTGTTTTGTTGAGTTGAGAGGGGTTAGCGCCTCTCAATACTCAGAATGAAACTTACGTCCGACTCAGAAATATGACCGTCTTGGTTTAGCATGCATTGCAACTCAAGCTGTTGTTGGCGGCAATATTCGAATACTTGATCAAAATCATCAAAGTTCAGATTTCCACAAGACAGTTCCATAGTGGTTTCTAGAATGTTGTCTATGTAAGCGTGAGTGTTTTCGACAAGTTGATCAATGTTTGTGATTCGCTGCCCAGAGTGCACAATAATATTGCGTGTTCGATAGGTGCGTCTGATTTGCCACTCTACTCGTCTTATGTGACTCTCTATTGCTCTGAGGGCATTTTTTTTCGATGATAGAATGTTTCGTAATTGTTGTGTTCTAAATTCTAGAAGAGGGTATCCAGAGATGGATGTTTGAAGTTCCGCTCTTCGAGCGTCATGTTTGCTCAAAGCCAATGTGTTGAAGCACGAGTGAACGATGTCTAATCCATCATTCTTGGCATATTTTTTAAGTATTGAGGATTTATATCGATTAATATCCTTGGCATGGTTGGAGACTAACTTCTTTAGATACTTGATGAACAGGATTGAACCAACCCCTTCGGAGATCGATGCAATTTTGGCTTTCTGGTCATTTCCGGGGCACACCGTTTCGAGAGCAATCCAAAGGTTTAGCAATTGGTTTTGTGGATTGTCTGTTAGTAGAGAAATGCCATGGAGGGAAACAATTCCCCGGAACGTCTTAATTGCGCTTTTTCTGCCGATAAGAGAAAAGCTACTGAGTAACCTATCAAATTCTTTGGCCGCTCGAGATGGAAGCATATCTCTCCCTCGAAAAATAACATTGGTCTCTTTATTGGCTATGTATACATTTTCATCTTCATCAATTATAACGGCTTTCTCTTGATTCCATCTGATTTTATTCTTGTGATGAAAAACTGAGTAAAGGTCTGATATCGCGCGAAGTATACCTTCGGATATTTCTTTCGCTTTGAATATGTCAAAAGCGTTAATGTCAGTCATCTTTATTATTTTATCTTTTCTTGTGATTTTTAATATCTTCTTTGCTGTCTCGTCATTTTTGAGAACGTCGGGAAGGTCATCTATAATTTCAGCGTCAAATAGCGAAAGCTGAGATGGAATGTGATCTGCTATGTTGTTTACGTTTATAAAGCATGTGTACCGATAACGTTTTCCGTTAAATAAAGATAAATATCTTTTTATACTGGATATTCCATCAATGTTCTCAGTATTGAAGAAGTCGGAAGTTGCGTTATATACGTGTTGCTTGCTATATCCGGAGCCAATTACACTTGTTACGAAAAGAGATGTGTATCTATCTATTTTTGTAAGGTCACCGTCTGTGATGGATGATATAATTAGATCGCAGCATTTTTCTTTGTATAAGTCATTTCTGACAGACTTATGAAATATTTGTGATTTAACTTTTATGTTTTCGATTTTTTTATTTTTTTCGTTCTCAGGGAAAATTCTATCGAACCTAATTGGTAGTAGTTCCCTTGCGATCTCATCATTTTCAACAAATAGTCTTGTCTCATCTATAATGTGATCAATGTTTTTTTCGTTGATCGTCCCGTTTTCAGTGTCATCAATTGCATTAATTAGCTCTTGGGCGAGGAATGGAGGGTTCATCATCCGTGGTTTGTAACTATCTAGGGTGTAGTCAAATAAAAGCTCGTCTAGACGTTGATAGAAGAATGTTATTTCTTTTTTTAGTTCATCTGATTTCCATTTTTGTATTTCTTGGTGCTTCATCGTTATTTGATCTCTTCTATGAGAATGAGGAATTTAGACGTGTAAATAAGTATGGTCGCATATAGTGCGGGATTTTGCAATTTTAAGAGGTGGGTGGTGAGTTTTGTGTTCAGAAAAAGATTTGGTCATGGTTCTCTTTCCGACCCGTTTCACGCATATTAAATACAGAAAACGGGGCTTTACCCACGATTGGCCGTACCATATGGTCGCAAATCGAGGCTGAACCCCTATATATGCTTGCCATCCAATAACAAGAAACGAGGCGTCCCTATGTATAAACTGATTGCTTTTGACGGCGATGATACCCTGTGGCACAACGAGCCGCTTTTTCGTCAAGCCCATATCGAACTGCGTGAGATGCTTGGTCATTACGTGCCCGCCGATCAGGTTGATGATCGCCTGTATCAGGCCGAACTGGCCAATCTTTCGATCTATGGCTATGGCGTGACCGGGTTTACCCTGTCGATGATTGAAACCGCGATTGAGCTTTCAGATCGCAAGATCAGCGCCGAAGACATTCACAGGCTGGCCGAAATCGGCAAATCGATGCTGCGTGCGCCCACCCGGATTATTGACGGGGCCGAGACCGTGCTGAAACACTATGCCAGCAAACCCGATTACAAGGTGGTTCTGATCACCAAGGGCGATCTGATCGCCCAGCAGCTTAAGATCGACCGGTCCGGGTTTGAAGACCTGTTTGACGGGATTGAGATCGTTTCGGAAAAAGACCCGTTGACCTATCGCAACATTTTTGGCCGTTATGGTGTCGAGCCACAAGAATCTGTGATGATCGGCAACTCGATGAAATCCGATATCCTGCCGGTCCTTGCGTCGGGCGGGGCTGCGATCCACATCCCTTATGAAATCACATGGGTGCATGAAATGGTCGATCAGACCGAAATCGACAACGACCAGTTTGTCACGGTCGAAACCATTGCCGATGTTCCTGATGTGATCGCCAAACTTGAACAGCACAGCAAAGCCGGGAGTATGGAGAATGTCTGATTGCGCAGGCTCGGAAATGTCAACAGAAGCCTCCCTTGCCAATGGTCCGGCGGCCGACCTTGATCCGCAGACCAAGCTTGAACTCGAAGCGGCCGCCTTTCGCGGGCTTGTGACGCATCTTCAGGACCGCAAGGATGTTCAAAACATTGATCTGATGAACTTGGCCGGTTTTTGCCGTAACTGTTTGGCAAAATGGTATTTGGCGGCGGCGCGCGAAAAGGGTGTTTCCATGGATTATGATGGTGCACGCGAAGTCGTCTATGGCATGACCTATGACGCATGGAAAGACAGCCATCAGGCCCCGGCATCCGATGCACAGAAACAGACGTTTCAGGATACCGCCCATCTGCACGCCAAAATTCCCGGTGCAAAATAAGGCCGCCAAATAACGCCGCCAAATAAGCAAGTAGGGAGACGACGTTCCCATGACCGACACACGCCCCGATCCTGCAACCGGTTCTGGCAATATCGCCGTTCATGCCCGGATTGAAGGCCGCGTACAGGGCGTTTGGTATCGTGCCTGGACGGTGGAACAGGCCGTAAAGCGCGACTTGACCGGTTGGGTGCGCAATCGCACCGATGGCACGGTGGAAGCCGTATTCTGTGGCTCGGTTGAGGCAGTGCGGTCAATGGTTGCCGCCTGCCATGACGGCCCCACCCATGCGCGGGTTGATCGTATTCACGAGGAACCGGCACTTGAAGACGGGTTTACGTCGTTTGAAAAGCGTTCAACCGCATGAAACCCGCATGAGAACTGCCGCGTGGCGGTTTTATCAAAGTGTCATAGATGCCTTTTTCCCAGTGATTTTGGAAAAAGGCTTTTTCTTTGCCGCACTGCAATGGCATGCTGCTGAGATCCTGTCTGTATGGTCAGCTTCCAATGGGCGGGAAATCAACAGGGAGACTAAAATGACATTTATTGCAAAATCCTTCGGTGTTGCCGCCATCATGGCGACCAGTGCGTTTTGCGCATTTGGCGCAAGTGCGCAGGAACCGGCCCAGAATGATGGCCTGAACGGCACGCTTTGGCTTCAGACATCGGTTGAATATAAAACCACGGCAATGTCTGTTTACGCTGGGGCGACCCGTCTTCTGCCGGCCGCGATTGGCGATCACAGCTGGACCGCCGCCCTTGAGCAGGACGGCAATTTCATGGCCAAAAAACCGGCTGTGATTTTGGATGTTGATGAAACGGTTCTTGATAATTCGGCGTATCAGGCATGGGTGGTCACCGAAGGCACTCATTACAGCTCCAAAACCTGGGCGGCATTCGTCCATGACATGGTATCCACCCCGACACCGGGTGCGCTTGAATTCACCAAGGCGGCGGCAGCCAAGGGCGTTGAAGTGTTTTACGTGTCCAACCGTAAAGCCCCGGAAGAAGCCTCGACGATTGATAACCTGAAAAAATACGGCTTCCCGTTCGCTGATGAAAAGCACGTCATGCTGCGCGGTGAAATCGAAACATGGGGCTCGGCCAAAGAACCTCGTCGTAAGGCAGTTGCCGACGATTACCGTGTGATCATGATGTTTGGTGATAACTTTGGTGATTTCACCGATGACATTGATGGCACGCTTGATGAGCGCCTTGATGTCATGGCCAAATATGGGGATTACTGGGGCGAACGCTGGTTCATGCTGCCAAACCCAAGCTACGGTTCATGGGAATCGGCTGCCTTTGGTGGCGATTGGGGCAAGTCGGGCGATGAGCGTCGTCAGGACAAGCTTAACAGCATGGCCCCATGGGCGGGCCCGGCTGAATAAGCCAGCGGCTTAGAACTTATGATATCTGGGGCGTCCGATGGTCCGGGCGCCCTTTTTGTTTGCCGATATGCGGGGTTCATTTTTGGGTAGCAAGGGTGATAGGGTTTTATCGCCTTACGCGAACCGCGCTTTATGCTGGATGCCATGAAAAGCTCACCTGTCCCCGATTATCGTGACCGTATTCCGCTTGCCGTGGGAACGATCATTTTTACGGTTTTCGCTCTGTCATTGGGCGATGCGCTGATCAAGCAATCAAGCAGCACCTTTGTGATCTGGCAGATTTTTGTCATCCGCTCGGCCATCGCAATCCCGTTTCTTGTGGGCTATCTGGTGATCCGGTCGCCTGCATCCTTGCGCCTTGGGGATGCGGTGGGCTGGACCATCTTGCGCAGTCTTTTGCTGGTCGTGATGTGGATCAGTTATTACCTTTCGCTGCCGCATCTGACCCTGTCTGTCGCTGCTGCGACCTATTACACGCTGCCGATCTTTATCACCCTGTTTACCGCCGCCATCACCCAAAGCACAATCAGCAAAAAGGGCTGGCTTGCTGTCATTTTGGGGTTTGCCGGGGTGATTTTGATCTTGCGGCCGGATGCCGGGAGTTTTAACGGCTATGCCTTGCTGCCGTTACTGTCGGCCATGCTCTATGCCGTTGCGATGATCCTGACCCGGACCAAATGCCGGGCGGAACATCCGATCAAGCTTTCCCTTGCGCTAAACTGTGCCTTTGTGGCGGTCGGCGGTGTGGCCGCCGCCCTGATCAGCATACTTTCTGATGAGGTGCGAGATGGCTTTCTGCTTGCCCCGTGGAGTGCGATGACGTTTTCGGACTTTGGCATAATGGCGATGCTGGCGGCCTCGATCCTGATTGGCAGCATCGGGGCGGCGATTGCCTATCAAAACGGGCCATCGCCAATGATCGGCACCTTTGATTTTGCCTATGTCGGGTTTTCATTCATTTGGGGCGTTTTGTTCTTTGCCGAAACGCCCGATGCGCTGTCACTCGCCGGCATCATGATGATTATCGTTGCGGGCATAATCTCACTCAGGTCCTGACCCGAGACAATTACGGTAACCTGTCGGGCTTTGGTGTTTTGCTATTTAAGAACCCAGCGAAAGGCACGTTTGAGTTCAGAAACCGCATTTGTGTCATACCACCGTCCGTGGGCCAAAATGACACGTGTCGGGTTCCAATCGATCATGGTTTGAACGCATTTTCGCAGGTTGTCTTTATGCCCGATAAAGGTCGCCCGCATGTCGCGTGGAGCCGAGCCATGCGGATCCATGGTGCCAAACAGTCGAATGAAAAACCGCCAGATCGGGCTTTTGATTTTATCGGGTTCAAAATTCTCGATCAGATCGGTCAGGATCAGGGTCTCGGATGCGGTATGGAAAAACACCGCTTCGTTGAGATATCCACCACGGACAAGAATCTGTTTGGTGTCATCTTGCCATTCGGGTTCTGGCGTATCGGCAAGTTCACCGTCAAATTGCACGTCAAGCCCGACGGATTTTGCGCGTTTGGCCACACCGGGGGCACAGAATGCCTTGGCATTTGGATATGCCTTTTGCCAATCGGGGACCCCGGCATAATGAATGGTGTTTGGCGCAATCAGAAAACGGACATCGCCAAGCGCGTCAATTTCTGCCCTTAACTGATCGCTCAGCCGAATGGGGGAGTGAATAAACAGTTTGTTGTTTGCCAGCCGCACGACCGTCATCCGGGTCGAAAACGGAAGTTTCATGCCCAGATACTGAAACCCGATCACCGGACCATCGACGATCCAGATATTGTCGCCAACGGGTTTAAGCGTATCAAGCGGGGCATAGGTCTCAACAGAAAACATTGGGTTCTTTTCCTCCGCTAACTGGTATTTTCTTTACACGACCTTTCCGGGGTTCAGCCGGTTGTCGGGATCAATTGCGGCCTTAACCGCACGCAGCAATTTCAGCTTTTCCGCACTGGCATAATGAGCCAGTTCATCGCGCTTAAGCTGCCCGATGCCGTGTTCGGCACTGATCGATCCGCCAAGATCAGAAACAATGTCATGAATGACGCGGTTTAGGCTTTCCCAGTGCGCGAGATAGTCGGCCTTCTCCATATCCACCGGCTGGGTGAAATTGAAATGAATGTTGCCATCCCCGACGTGCCCAAACGGGCAGGGACGAATGCCCGGTATCAGGTCGCGCGCCGCCGCCATACCACGTGTCAGAAGATCGGGCACCGCGGACACTGGTACGGACACATCATGCTTGATGCTGCCGCCTTCAAATCCTTGCGCCTCGGGAATGCCTTCGCGGATCGCCCACAGGTTTTTGCGTTGCGCATCGGACTGCGCAAGGGTCGCATCACGCGCAAGCCCGCCTTCCATGGCATCGCCCAAAAGGTCGGTCAGCAAGGATTGCAGATCATCCTTGGGCCGTGATGACGTCAGTTCGATCAAAACATGCCAGTCGGTCGGGCTGGCAAGCGGGCGTGTCAGATTGGGCAAATGCGTCACCGACATGTCATGGGCAAAACCGCACATCAGTTCAAACGCAGCAACCGCATCGCCGGTCGTGCGCCGTGCGAGTGCCAGCAAATCAAGTGCGGCTTCGGGCGATGCCACCGCAACCCACGCAGTGGCAATATGTTTGGGGCGGGGAAACAGTTTTAAGGTCGCCTTGGTGATGATACCCAGCGTGCCCTCGGCCCCGATAAACAGATCGCGCAGGTCATAGCCGCTATTGTCCTTGCGCAGCTTTGATAACCCGTTCCAGATGCTGCCATCGGGCAAAACAACCTCAAGCCCCAGCACCAGATCACGCGCATTACCATAGCGAATAACATTAAGCCCACCGGCATTGGTCGCAAGATTTCCGCCAATCTGGCAACTGCCCTCGGCGCCTAAGCTCAGCGGGAATAAAAGATCATGTTCCTCGGCCGCATCCTGAATGGATTTCAAGATTGCACCGGCCTCCACGGTTGCGGTGAAATCACGGGCATCCAGCTCGACAATCCTGTTCATCCGTTTCAGGTTCAAAAGAACCTGATCCTGACCGGCAACCGCCCCGCCACAGCGCCCGGTATTGCCGCCTTGCGGAACGACGGCGATGGCGTGCGCGGCACAGATGGCAACCGCCTTGGCGACTTCATCGGTGGTTGCGGGAAACAGGATGATATCGGCATGGCCTTCGAATTTGCCGCGTGCCTCATGGTTGTGCGTTTCAAGAACATCACGTTCCATGCTCCAGCCTTTCGGGCCAAGCAGGTCTTTGAGTTCAAGGATCGCGGCATCGCGCGGGCGGGTCATTGTGGCATCGCTCCGCTTATGGCGATGGGTGCGGTGCGCGCGGCGCACTGGCACGTTTCATGCGGTCATTGATCGCAAGTCCAAGCCCGGTATCGGGGATCGGCGCAATGGCAATCCCGTCAAAGCGCTTCTGATCGGCTTCATGCAGGCGGGCAAACAGGTTTGCCGCCGCTTCAACGTCATCCCCGGATTTGGAAAGCCATAAGACCGCATCAAACCCCTTGGTCACGCAATCGCCAAACCCCAGCAGGATTTCATGACCATATTTGGCTTTGTCGGGTGCCGTGGCCTCAAGTCGTACCGGCAATCCCGGCGCATAATGGCTGGTCAGCATGCCGGGGCTTTTGGGCGCACTGTCATCGGTCTCGGCCATGATGACCTCGGTGCCAAGAACCTGGGCAACCTGTTCCTTGGTAATCCCGCCGGGACGGAGCATCACCACCCGATCCGTGGTCAGATCAATCACCGTGCTTTCAAGCCCGACACCACACGGCCCGCCATCCAAAATCATCCCAATCGCATTGCCCAGCGAATGGGCAACATGCCCGGCCGTGGTCGGGCTGATGCGCCCGGACTGATTGGCCGAGGGGGCCGCCACGGGGCGGCCAACCGCACGGAGCAACTCACGCGCCATCGGATGGGCCGGAACGCGCACCGCAATGCTGGGCAGGCCCGCCGTGGTCAGTTCGCACACCGTGCTGTCGGAACGTTTTGGTAAAACCAGTGTTAGCGCACCGGGCCAGAATGCAGCGGCCAGCTTGTCGGCCCGTGCATCAAATGTTGCATGGGCGGCGGCGGCATCGCGGTCGGGAAAATGGCTGATCAGGGGGTTAAAGCTTGGGCGTTGCTTGGCGGCGTAAATCCCGGCAACCGCATCGGCATTGGTGGCATCCGCCCCCAGCCCATAAACCGTCTCGGTCGGAAAGGCGACCAATTCACCCGCACGCAACTTTCCCGCCGCTTGGCTCAGCGCACCTTCGGAATAGGGACGAATGGTCAGGGCCGGAGACATGTATCAATCCGTCTAGAGAATAAGTTGTTGAGATACCTAGCGATGATACTGAGGGAAAACAAGCTGGTTTCAAAGTCAATTACAAAATCTGTGTTGTTTTATAAAAGACGTTGTCCATTTATCAGGCTAGCGTTCAGTATATCTGATGCCATTTACGGTCTGTGAGATGTCGTACGCTCGAATATTTTTAAAGGCATTCGCACTGAGCGCTGGTTTAACCTTACCAGTGGCTCTGATTGATATGCTTGTGATGTTCGTGAAGTAGCAATTGTGTGATCTGTGTGATGGCTTTTAGCCAGTGCTTAAAATATCAAGCGCACAAGCTGCCTGACAAGTTCAGCGAGACCAGCCGAAACAATTGCCATGCAATGATCAAGAATTTTAGTCGTTGAATTTTTCTGTTTGGAAGGCATCCGCGAATCTCCAAAAACTCTCCTCGCGAAGAAAGTATTTGGAAATCGTTAATATCCTCTGAACCGAACGGAATATTTCCCAAGAGTTCTCATAAACAGCGCAGCGCCGCCATACAGAATGGCGGCGCCAATTTACGCTCTAGCCCGACTTCGCCCCGCGGTGGTGAAGATGGACCGCGTCGCCGTGATTCCGGCGGCTATTTACGTCACCTACACGTTGTGTGGCGATAAGACATGTGTAATTCAGATGCGTGAAAAAGTCAAGGAAACTGCGGATTTCAGCCGATTTATTTTTGGCTGAATTACTTGCGGCCTGTGCCTTGTGCAGCGCACACAGCACAAGCCGCTGATCATGCTTTGAAATTCGTTTTCGGCCCGCTGTTGCGAAGGATTAATCCTGATATTTTACCGGCACAGATGGGCTGCGCGCGATGAAGAACGGATTACGAAAATCGGCCTTGCCGTAAACAAAACGCGACCCATCCATATTTTCAATCACACCACCCGCGGCCTTTAAAACTGCGTGGCCGGCCCCGATGTCCCATTCCATGGTCGGGCCAAGGCGCGGATACAGGTCCGCTTCACCGGCTGCCACCAAACAGAGTTTCAGCGAACTTCCCGCCGGGCGCAGTTCCTTGACCGGAAGATCACCGAGAAACGCCTTCATCGCCTCTGGATCGCCGTGCGAGCGTGATCCGACGACAACAACCCCGTCTTCGGGCATGTCGCGCACCGTGATGTCGGTGATGGTCGGGGTGACGTCGCCGTCGATCAGCTTGGCCCCACGCGGATCGCCGTAATAAAGCTTTTCAATCGCCGGGGCATAGACAACGCCCAGAACCGGCTGACCCTTGGCGATCAGCGCGATATTGACCGTGAACTCACCATTGCGTTTGATAAATTCCTTGGTCCCATCCAGCGGATCGACCAGCCAGAAAAAATCCGTCTCGCCGTCAACATCGGGCACATCGCCCTTGGCAGCACTTTCCTCAGACACGATTTTAACGTCCGGGGTCAGGGCGCGCAGACCAGGCAAAATGACCGCCTCGGCGGCGTCATCTGCCTCGGTCACCGGCGATGCATCTTCCTTGGAGCGCACATCGAAATCGGTTTTATAGATTTCCATCATCGCCGCACCGGCTTTGCGGGCAATTTCGATCAAACCGTTTTCAAGGGCATCGGCATCGGCGGGCAGGGCAATGGTCATTGCAATCTCATGTGTTGGCGTGAAATTTGTATCGCAAAGGGCATAGGGAATTTTACTGCCAAGGTCCAGACCCTAAACGATGGACAACTGGGGTTTGCTTTATTTCCCGGCGATTGCGGCCTTGAATGCGGTGATCAAATCATGGTGAAGCTGATCATGGCCCGGCACAATGGGACCAGCATCTGGGGTTGGGGAAATACCGGCCACAATGTCGTTTTTCGCCAAATCAGGCAGCAGGCTTTCCATCAATTCCACCAGCGTAATCGCGGTTGGGACATAGCCGGTTTTGGCCGCATCTTCCCAGTGTGCGGCATCATCACGCGATGGGAAAAATGGACAGAATTTCTGCCCGTCATCGCCGGGACACAGAAGCCAGCCATTGCGATAAAGCCCCCAAACCCCTTCGAAGGTGGCAACGGCACTCAGAAAATCGGCATAGCGGTTGTTTGGGTCTGTTGTTGCGGTGATGTTTGTAACGGTCGCGATGGTCTTGACCCTTTAATCGGAAGTTTTCCAGAAATCGTGCGTCTCGATATCCTTACCCGAAATGCCGCGCGTGATAAACCGCTGGGCGCGCATGGTGGTAGACCAATGATCCATCGACAGGCCTGCCTTACGTTTTAAATGCGCCAGAAAATCGGCCGGTTCGGGCAATTGCTCCCACACTTGCGGCAGGAACAAGCCCCGGTTGTTGCCGTCCGACAGGATAATGCCATCCTCAAACGGGGTCAGCTTGGCAATCAGATCGGCCTCATCCTCAAACGGGAAATCACGTGCGGGGGATAAAACCGAAATCGAGATTTCCAGATCATCGGTCAAATCCGCTTCCTGCAATGGTGAAAATCTGGGGTCGGCAAACCCGGCCTTGAACGCATTTTCGCAAAGGTCCGTCGCCAAATCGCGATGCGCCATCACCGATCCGATACAGCCACGAAGCTGCCCGGATTTCTTCAAGGTCACAAAACACGCACCGGGCTCCAAAAGGGCCGGGGACACAGATGATGTATCGGCGTTAAGCGGCCCGCCATGACGGATGCCGTGCCAGACCGATTGCCGTGCTAGATCAATCATCTCTGGCCCGTGTCGGGCCAAAAGCTGTTCGGTCGTACCGGTAAATCCGTCCGATGGTTCGGCGCGCGTATCGCGCTCACGCATCTTTTCCGATCCGGTGTAAACCGCCCATGCGCCGTAGCCGACAACGCGCGATTTATCCCCGGTCACATCGCCGGAATTGCGCATGCCAAGCGTCTTGATCCGCATGCCGCGCTTGCGTGCAGACATCAACATCCCCGCAACCGGCAACGCCCCGCAGGCATCATTGCTATCAATGCCCTCGGCATCAAACCGCTCAATCATGTCGCGCGTGCGGTTGTCCATGTGGCGTGCGGTCTCATAATCATGGAAATGTGACAGGTCCGATGAAATCACAATCAAGGTTTCCGGCCCGCCCCAAAGTGCTTCAATCAACTCATGCACGTGGCGCGCGCCACAGCGACTGACCAGCAATGGCACAATCCCGATGTCGCTGTTTTCGCCAAACAGCCGCTGGATAAACGGCAACTCAATCTCAAGCCCGTGTTCTTGGCGGTGCGCATCATCCAAAATCTGAACCTGCGGCCACGAAAGGGCGGTCTGAAGCCCCGCCAAATCACACTTAACCGTGCCAAGCGGTGTGGCAAACCCATCGGCCTTGGCAAGGGCCACCCCCTGAAACGCCATGCGGTGCGCCGGACCGACAATCACAATGCGTTTGATCTGGCCCTTAAGCGCGCGCACCGTGGCAAAGCCAAGGGCGGCAAGGCTGCCTGAAAACATCAACCCCGCATGGGGCACAATGATCGCCTTGGGGATCGCGTCACCTTGGCCGTGTTCCGACTTAAAGGCGGCATCCAATAGCCCATCAATCTCGCTTCGCAAAAGATCGGCATCGGCCGGATAAAACGTCCCTGCAACGGCAGGCGGGCGGATGATGGTCGTCATAGCCTCTTCCTGACGTAGTTGATGGTTTTCTTGACTAGAGTCTCTGGCGGTTTCTTCTTGGGCGGACTGAGATTAGTCCAAACGTACAATGGACCATGATATTCGACTTTTTTGACTTTGAATTTATTGCCGCATTTCGTGCACGCACATCGATAATCCGCTGTCCAGTTCTTCGCATCTTCGACCTTATCTGAGATGATAATTAACCCTTCCTCTGCCTCCTTGTTTGGGTTGAAAAACGGGTTGCTCGGGTAAAGCTCACACTGACAGCCGGCGGAATCCTTAACAAATTTCAATTTCAGAAGTGCAAAACTCAAAGGGGAATTGTTGGTGATTAAGTCCGTGCCGCTATCCTTGTCGATGTTTTTGGTTGCTTTCTTTATCGCCTGAATATGATCTGCAATTGATCGGAGCTCTTCCTCGTCGCGCAAATTCTTGACATCAAAAGATGCTTCCCAAACCTTTTGAGGATCGCCGGATAGAAGATTTTCCAAAATACTCAATGTGCTACCCTGAATTTTCGCGAGTTTTGTTACTGGAACGTGTCGAGCGACCTGTCTGAAAAACCAAGACCTTTTGAAAAAGATAGCGATTGAGACTAGGTTTTCAAAGAGGAAGCTTTGCAAAGCGAAAGTCCCGCGCCATGAATATGACCACCCCGCAGGTCGATACCGTCCCCGGACGATACTGGCATCATCTCGATGATGGCCGCATCCAGTGCGATGTCTGCCCGCGTTTTTGCAAGCTCAAAGACGGGCAGCGGGGCTTGTGCTTTGTCCGAGCGCGCCAAGACGATCAGATGGTTCTGACTACATGGGGTCGGTCATCTGGCTTTTGCATTGATCCGATTGAAAAGAAACCGCTCAACCACTTTTTGCCCGGCACCCCGATCCTGTCGTTTGGCACGGCGGGCTGTAACCTGACCTGCAAGTTCTGCCAAAATCACGAGATTTCCAAGGCGCGTCAGATGGATAAGCTGGGATCGCTGGCCACACCGGAAATGATCGCCCAAACCGCCAAGGACCACGGCTGTTCGGCGGTGGCCTTCACCTATAACGACCCCGTGATCTTCCTTGAATATGCCGTCGATGTTGCCCAAGCCTGCCGCGAAGCGGGCATTCGCACCGTGGCCGTCACGGCGGGTTATATCGGCGATAAGGCGCGTGAAGAATTCTTTCGCCATATGGACGCGGCGAATGTCGATCTTAAGGGCTTTACCGAGGATTTCTATCACAAGCTTTGCTCGGCCCACCTGAGTGATGTGCTCGAAACGCTAAAATACCTGAAACAGGAAACCGGGGTGTGGTTTGAACTGACCAATCTGGTGATCCCAGGTGAAAATGACGGCGACGGCGAATTTGACGCCATGACCAATTGGGTCCGCGAAAACCTTGGCCCCGATGTGCCGATGCATTTCACCGCCTTTCACCCCGACTGGAAAATGATGGACCATCCGCGCACTCCGGCCCAAACCCTGATCCGGGCGCGCGACATCGCGATCAAAAACGGCATCCGCTATCCTTACGTCGGCAATGTCCATGACAAGTCGGCATCAAGCACCTATTGCCATGGCTGTGGCGATCTTCTGATTGGCCGCGACTGGTATCAATTGTCGGACTGGAATCTTGATCCGAACGGCGCATGTAAAAGCTGCGGCACCCACTGCGGGGGCGTGTTTGCGCCCAAACCGGGCACATGGGGGCCAAAACGATTGCCCGTAAGGCTTAAATCGCCGGCGCAATGACGTTTTTTCTGGTGCATTGTTGCACATACCCGAGGATTGGCTGTTTGAACACGGCTGCGATGACATATCGCTGATCACGAATGGTTAAAGCAAAAACGATGTCTCCTATAGAGCGCACCCGTACTCAGAAAACCGTAAAGGAAAGTACTTTTTATGATTTTGTCTTCCTGATCGGTCCCGGTGGCGTCGGCAAGACAACGACTGGAAAACACCTATCGGATCGTATCGGTTATGATTTCGTCGATCTTGATGAGTATTTCTGTTCGGAAGTTGCAAATATCCGTAATTTTATTTCCGACTTTGGGTATCGCGAATATGTAATTATGAATTCGCGTTGCTTTAACGACGTCATTAATAAGTGTCGCTCCAATACGGTGATTTCACTTTCTTCTGGGTTTTTGATTTTTGAGGAGGCCGATGAGGTTGTTGAGGCGAACCGAGAATATATTCGGCGTTTAGGTGTTGCAGTATTGCTCGTTCCTTCTCTGGACCACCAAAAGGCGGCAGACATAGTCGCGAAGCGCCAAGTTGGCCGTGGATTTGGGTTAAATGAGGCAGAAGAACGCAAGAAATTCCTTGAACGGATAAAAATTTACGAAGGATTTTCGAAGCATACCGCGCTATCAGGCGGTTGCCCGGCGGATACCGTTGATCAGATTGCTCAAATGCTGGATTTCAACATCCGCCAGAACAAGGGGCCACAACGGCTTCCGGTACGGCTTAAATCGCCCGCGCAATGACGTTTTTTCTGGTGCATTGCGCCTGCTTGGCTAAAGTGCCGCCGGTTAAGGGCGTATTGGGATAAAATACATGGCCGGACTGAAAATTCGCAAAGCACGGACCGGCGATGTCGGGGCAATTTTCGCCATCCGAAGCCGCGTGCGCGAAAACCACCTGTCGCTCAGCCAACTTGCCGAACGCGGCATCACCAAATCGGCCTTTGGTAAATGGTTGACGGACGGCTACGGCATCTGGATTGCCGATCTGGATGGTTCGGCGGCGGGCTTTGCCATCGCCATCCCGGCTGAGTCGACGTTATGGGCCCTGTTCGTCGATCCCGATTTTGAAGGGCGCGGTGTTGGTGCGGCATTGTTGCGCATGGCCGAGGATTGGCTGTTTGAACAGGGATGCGATGACATATCGCTGACCACCGGGGCCGATCCCAAAAACCGCGCGCATGGCTTTTACGAAATGCACGGCTTAATCAGCGCCCATTGCTCGTCGGAAAGCCAGAATTGACCCTTCATGTTACGGAACTCCATATGTTGCGCTCCAGATCATTGAATCTAATAAATGTTAATGAGTTTTGACCCTAGGGCCAATCGACATTTAATTGATGGGATTCCCAAAGCGTCCCAATTTTGATTCACTGTCACCGCTTTAGCGGTTAGTGGAGAATAAATGAAACGCTACGAACTGAGTCCTGATCAATGGCGGAGAATTGACCCCCTCATTCCCGGTAAGGAAGGGGACCGGGCCGGGGCCGCAGCGGCAAGAACAACCTTCAATTTGTCAATGGCGTGCTTTGGGTTTTGCGCAGTGGTGCCCACTGGCATGACTTGCCGGAGCGGTACGGCAAGTGGAAAACAGTCCATAAGCGTTTTACGCGATGGGCCAAGGCTGGGGTGTGGGAAGAGATTTTCGATGCTCTCGTCGAAGCGCCCGATAATGAATATCTCATGATCGATTCAACAATTGTTCGGGCCCATCAGCAGGCTGCGACGGGAAAGGGGGGCAGAACGAGGCTTTGGGGCGTTCCCGAGGAGGACTGAGCACCAAAATCCACATGTGTGTCGATGCTCTTGGACGTCCTTTGCGTTTGATTCTGAGCGGTGGACAGCGTAACGACTGTACAAAAGCTCTTGAACTGATCGACGGGTTCCCTCCCTCGCATGTGCTGGCGGACAAGGGCTATGACACTCAGGAAATACTGGATGCCATCACCGCCATGGAGGCTGTTGCAGTTATTCCACCAAGATCCAATCGCAAGCAGCAGCGGGAATACGACAAGGAAATCTATAAGCACAGAAATGTTGTCGAGCGCACGTTTAACAAGCTCAAGCACTGGAGAAGGCTGGCCACACGATATGACCGCAAGGCCTGCCATTATCTCTCTTTCGTCTATATTGCCGCAGCTACTCTATGGATGTAAATGTCGATTCAGCCTAGGGCTATCTAAAATTACTAAAGATGAAAGACATTTGGATGTAACATTCGCGATATTATAATGGTGAATACTTCGCTTGTTTTTTTTCTGGCGATTTATAATATCAATTATATTTTAATTTTACGTTTAATCCAGTTCAAAAGCGCTTTTGTAGTCTAGCTTGAGGTTTTCATCTTGATCTTCTTTGCGTAAAAAACAGTTTCCGATAACTAAATTATCAAGTTCCGTTCCCATGAAACAACGAAAGGCATCTTCTGGGGTACATACTATTGGCTCTCCGCGAACGTTGAAGCTCGTATTTACCAGCACTGAGCATTCTGTAATTTTTTTAAACTCTGAAATAAGTGCGTGATAACTTGAATTAGTCTGTGCGTGCACCGTCTGGATCCTTGCGGAGTAGTCTACGTGAGTTACCGCAGGAATATCCGAACGTGGAATGTTTAGTTTTTCTATTCCAAATAGAGACCGTTCATCGTCGGACATTTGTCGCTGACGTTTTGTTACGATATCTGCGACAAATAGCATATAAGGGCTGGTGCAATCAATATCGAACCAATCACTTACGTCTTCGGCTAGAACCGACGGGGCGAAGGGGCGGAATGATTCTCGATATTTAACTTTGAGGTTCAAGGTTTTCTGCATACGGGCGGAACGTGGGTCTGCAATGATCGATCTTCCGCCTAATGCGCGAGGTCCAAATTCCATGCGACCTTGCATCCACCCAATAGCTCGTTCATTTGACAGAGCATCAGCTGTTTTCTGAATTACTTCTGTGATATCAAACGTTTCAAATTTTGCGCCAACTTTTTTTAACCGTTCTTCAATGTCATTTTGATCGAACGATGGCCCCAAATACGAGCCTTGCATCGCATCATTGCCAGCTTGTGTCGTTCGTGGCATGCCGAGATGATGAAAATAGGCTGTTTGTGCCGCTCCGAGAGCCCCGCCTGCGTCACCGGAAGCTGGTTGAACCCAAATATTCTTAAATGAGCCGTCTTTTACAATTTTACCGTTTGCTACGCAGTTAAGTGCAACTCCTCCGGCTAGGCATAGGTTTTTGATGTCAAATTCGTTTGCCAGCGAGCGAGTGAGTTTGAGTACAATTTCTTCGGTGACGGCTTGAACAGATGCTGCGATGTCCATGTGGAATTGTTCAAGCTCATCGTCTTCTTTAGTACGTGCAGGTCTTCCAAACAGAGATGCAAATTTATTGTTTGTCATCGTCAGGCCGGTACAGTAGTCGAAATAGCTCATATCCATGCGGAACGAACCGTCATCTTTAATATCAATTATGTATTTTTTTATTATGTCGGCATACTTTGGTGAGCCATAAGGGGCTAGGCCCATTACCTTGTACTCACCAGAATTAACTTTGAATCCGGTGTAGTATGTGAACGCTGAATATAATAGGCCTAAGCTATGGGGGAAGTGAATCTCTCTTATCATTTCTAGCTTGTTGCCACGACCAATAGCTAAAGAGGTGGTGGCCCACTCGCCAACACCATCCATGGTCAAGACTACAGCCTCGTCGAAAGGCGATGGATAATAGGCTGATGCAGCATGACTTTGATGATGTTCACCAAATAATAGTTTATTTTGCCAATCGAAGTTTTCATCGTAGCGCTTCAGCAGTTTGCGCAACATATCTTTCTGGAACAGTTTTTCTTTTAACCAGATAGGTAACGCTTTTTGAAACGACCTAAATCCCTTTGGCGCAAAGGCAAGATAGGTTTCGAGAAGGCGTTCAAATTTCAGAAAGGGTTTGTCATAAAATGCGACATAATCAACATCAGCTAGACTTATTCCAGCTTCTTCGAGGCAGTAACTGATAGCTTGAACAGGAAAGCCTTCGTCATGCTTCTTGCGTGAGAATCTTTCTTCTTGAGCCGCGGCCACGATATGACCGTCAACGATAAGCGCGGCGGCGCTGTCATGATAAAAGGCTGAGATGCCAAGTATGCGCATTCAAAGCTCCTGTTGCTTAAAATAGCGTGTAGATGAATGGAGCAACAGCGGAACCCTGAGCGACTATGAGAAGTCCACCAAACATAATCATCACGATGATGACCGGGAAAAGCCAGAATTTTTTGCGCGCTTTAAGAAACGACCATAATTCGATTAAGAAGCTCATTTGTCTAAATTTCTCTAATTAAAACTGGTTCTTCATAGTTTCAGGCGAGGGGCCTTTCGGCGAGCGCGCAATCCAATAGGTCTTTGCATCTTTATCAAATTTGAGGTTTAGAGGATCTTTACCAAAAGCCCGCATTGCTAAGCCTGTTGTGCAAATCGTCACAACATACAGCAGTAACATCACTACTGGGTTTACAATTTTATGGAGTATCAAGCCAAGTTTCATCCATCCACGATTTAGTGGTGTAAGAATTCGCGGATATAGCACTCCGAGAGTTAACAGCGGCAATGATACGGTCAATAGTATGACGCCTGCGATATCGACAATATTGCTCTGCCAAAATCGATAAGTCTCAATCAAGAGAAAAATGCCGCCGACCGTAAGCCCAAAGCTTCTATTGGTTGGGCTATCAAGCGGTGAATGTTTTGAATTCTTATTTTTCATAGGCTTTGCACCAAAGATTATGTTCGTCTGTATATACGCAATCATACTAAGGGTCGCAACAATGGTATTATCTTCTCATCGAAAAGTTTTCATAACACCTAAAGTTTAAAGTCTATATCGAACTTTTAAACTATAATCGCGTGATGCAACGGCTTGGCCAAAGCGCCGCCCGATGAAGGTGACGCAGGATTTAAACACACATGGCCGGACTGAAAATTCGCAAAGCACGCATCGGCGATGTCGGGGCAATTTTTGCCATCCGAAGCCGCGTGCGCGAAAACCACCTGTCGGCCAGCCAGCTTGCCGAACGCGGCGTGACCAAATCGGCCTTTGGCAAATGGCTGTCTGATGGCTATGGCATCTGGATTGCCGATCTGGATGGGTCGGCAGCAGGCTTTGCCATCGCCATCCCGACAGAGGCCACCCTTTGGGCCTTGTTCGTTGATCCCGATTTTGAAGGACGTGGCGTTGGCGCAGCCCTTTTGCGTATGGCCGAAGAATGGCTGTTTGCCCAAGGATGCGATGACATATCCCTGACAACCGGGGCCGATCCCAAAAACCGTGCGCATGGATTTTATGACATGCATGGTTGGCACAGTACCGGGGATCAGGAAAGCAACGAGGTGGAATATATCAAATCCAACCCGTCGCTCTCGCTGTTTGATTTTACCTGATTGCAAAAATTTACTTCACGGCGGGCAGCATTTGTACCGGTGTGACATCCATGAAACTGTAATATTGATAGATGTGCGTGGCATAGATCAGATTACCGATTTGACTGGCTGGAATCTTTAAATCGGCATCATAATCTGGGTTCGTGACCGTTATCGGATTTTCAAGGGTAAAGGTAGGCCATTCCTGCCATTCCGGATCTATATTGATCACATAGTTCGTGTTTTCCAAAGGATGGGACCAATTGAATTTTCCCCAGTTCTGCGAAAAGTCTTCGGCACCGTGTTTGTTATGCGTGATATTGGCATATCCGACCCCATCAGGTCGGCCTTTCAGTGTGGCTACCATTGCTGTCATCGCTTCTCCGACACCAGAGTAGGTTTTGGATGCCCTGATAACCCCGAAAATGCTGTCGTAATATTCTTCACCTTTTGCAATCCCTGAACCATTGTCAGTCAAGGCGGTTTTGCGTTCCGAGATGATGACGTCAATCTCGTTCCAGCCATGCGGTACGACGTCATGGATATTCATGTAATCTTGAACTGAGGGATATGCACTTTCAAACTTGGTCAGCCATGCTGCGTTACCCGGGGTTGGCCCGGCATAAGGGTAGATTTCGATATTGGCCCATTTTTCTGGCGGGGAAGGATAGAGATGAAATGCCAGACTAGGGGCCAAAGCACCACCCAGGCTGTGACCGGTAAAGACCAACGTGTCAGCAGATGAAGCACTTTGTTCCAGAAATGTATCAACTGTCAGACCTGTGGTCGGGTCTTTCATTTTCGTAAGCAGATTACTGATACCAAACGCGGTGCTTCCTGATACTTGCGGATCTTCTGTTGAATAGTCCTTATGCTTCACGTCAGGGTCGAACGGTAATTGCAGGGGCCATTTCGCCGTCTTGTTTACCTGAACATCAAGGTCTTCCTCGGTCCAATCCGACAGGTTTTTCGGATTGGTTCCCGCAATTGCCAGAACATAGGTTGACCGAGCCGCGCTATAGGCGACATACATTGAATTGGCGGCATATCCGCGAAGACCGAGTTTGTCTTCATTAGGGTGTTCGACATAAACGCTGGGCCCCCAGACCACCTTCCAGTCACCACCATCAAGTATTGCATCTTGTTCGGGAAAGAACCCTTTCCAAACGGGGCCGTTCCAGTCTTTGAAGGCACCGTCCTGCGAAGCAGCTTTCAAATCCCCGCCGCTCAGGGCGATCTTCATATATTCGGTTAATTCCGTCCGGTCGCCGGTTTCCCCTTTGACAGCCTGAATATCTGCAACGGCGTTGGCCGCCATGCACAGGCTGAAAACTGTCTGTTCCCTAGAGTAGCTCATTGCTGTGTTCTCCATTCTCCAAAAAGTGATGGTTTCGCTTGGAAACCGTCGCGGTGGTGTCTGGGGCAATGTTGATATTAAAAGGCACTCTGACGGTGGCTGTCGCGATGCGATTGCCGGTCTGCACAGTTGGCAATGCTTCATGTGCAACCAATAGTATGTGCCGTTTGCCTCTGTTACCACTGCGCTTAAGAGTAGGGCGACGGGGAAATTTGACAGGGCCGCTTGCGGGGCAAGACATCGGGTTCTGTCGGGGAGGCATCCCAAGGATGTGTGCTTTCAATGAAAACCCGCAGATTTTTCAACGATAAGCCTTTTCAAGCGCGTTTAAAGCGCTAGATTAGGGGCAGCATTTTAAACATGCGACGCATGACGTCGTACTGCCCCGAAACATGACAGGAGTCCTGTTCACCATGAAGATCACGTTTACCGATCTCGCCATCCCCGCCAGCGGTGCCGTTATTGCCTTTGCCACCGAAGGTGCCGATCTGATGCCAAGTGCGGTTGCCCTTGATGAAGCAACGGGTGGTCTGATCACCAAGGCGATCCAGTCATCGACCTTTAAGGGCAAAGCAGGGCAAAGCCTGCAAATTCTTGCCCCGTCGAATGTTGATCTGTCGCGCGTGATTGTTTTCGGGATTGGCAAGGAAGCGGAGTTTGACGTGATCGCCGCCCAGAAACTTGGCGGCACGGTGACCACGCGTGCGATTTCGACCGGGGAGAAAGACCTGTCGGTTCTGTTTGATATGGATGGTCTGGCCTGTGATTTCGCAACCGGTGCCATGCTGCGTGATTACCGGTTTGATAAATACCGCACCACCGAAACCAAGGACGACAAGCCGGTTCTTAAGAGCCTGTCGATTGCCGCGCGCGATCACAAGGACGCCAAGAAACAGTTCGATAGCGCCAAAAAGGTCGTCGAAGGCGTGTTCTTCACCCGCGATCTGGTGTCTGAGCCGGCCAACGTTCTCTATCCTGAAAGCTTCATGAAAGAAGTCAGCGCGCTGGAAAAGCTCGGTGTCGAGATTGACGTGCTTGACGAAAAGGAAATGAAAAAGCTTGGCATGGGCGCGCTTTTGGGCGTTGCGATGGGCTCGGCCCAAAAGCCTTATATGGTTGTCATGCGCTGGAACGGTGGCAAGAAAAAAGACGCCCCCGTCGCCTTTGTTGGCAAGGGTGTGACCTTTGATACCGGCGGGATCTCGATCAAACCGGCGGCTGGCATGGAAGATATGAAGTTTGACATGGGCGGTGCTGGTGTTGTGTCCGGCCTGATGAAGGCACTGGCTGGCCGTAAGGCGAAATGCAACGTGGTCGGGGTGATTGGCCTTGTTGAAAATATGCCATCCTCAACCGCACAGCGTCCGGGCGATGTTGTGACCTCAATGTCGGGTCAGACGATTGAAGTCATCAATACCGATGCCGAAGGCCGCTTGGTTCTGTGTGATGCCCTGACATACGTTCAGGAAAAACACGATCCGCGTTTGATTGTGGATCTGGCGACGCTGACGGGGGCTGTGATCATTGCCCTTGGTCATGAAAATGCCGGTCTATTTTCCAACAATGATGACCTGTCACAGCAAATCACCACGGCGGGGCTTTCGGTTGATGAAACTGTTTGGCGTTTGCCACTGGGTGCTGGCTATGACAAGCAGATCAAATCTGACATTGCCGATATGAAAAACGTTGGCGGCCGTGCGGCGGGTTCGATCACCGCGGCCCAGTTCCTCAAACGCTTTATCACCAAGGATCGCCCGTGGGCGCATCTTGATATTGCCGCAACCGCGTGGTCGACATCCGACAAGGAAGTCACGCCAAAAGGCGCGACTGGTTTTGGCGTGCGTCTGCTTGATCGCTTTGTGGCTGATAACTACGAAGCGTAAAGCCACATTGTCCCTAAGCCGCGCCGTCATTCCCGCGCAGGCGGGAACCTATGGCGTGCGTGTTCGGGGGCATGCGTGTTCGGGCATTTGCCCAGATGCATTGACGGGCTGAACGCATTGAAAATTAATCCGGGGCAGGGTGATGATCACCTTGCCCCGTTTTCGTCTTCGGGATAGAAATCCTCTATGGCTGATATCTGGTTCTATCATCTCACCAGCATGCCGCTGGAACGCGCACTCCCGACCCTGCTGTCCAAGACATTGGAGCGGGAAAAGCGTGCTGTGGTGATGACCGGGGTTGAGCAGCGGGTTGATGCCATCAACACCCTGCTCTGGACCTATGACGCGGCAAGCTGGTTGCCCCATGGGGCAAAATCGGATGGCGATCCGGAAATGCAGCCCGTCTGGCTAACGTCTGAAGATGAAAACCCTAATGGTGCCCAGTTCCTGTTTCTGACCGACCGGGCGATCAGCGAAAAGATTGCTGATTATGAACGGGTGGTCATGCTGTTTGATGACCGCGATCATGACGCGGTGGCCGAAGCCCGCACGCGCTGGAAAGACTGGAAAGATGCAGGACACAAGCTGTCCTATTGGCAGCAAACCCCGCAAGGGGCGTGGGAGAAAAAGGCAGAAAGCTGATGCCTTCTGCCTTTTACGTGTTCTACGTGATCAGATCGATTTAACCAGAAGTATCCAGTTTTCACCGGGATTTTCCCACCCCTCCTTGACCATTTTACGCGTCGCACAGGCGGTATAGCCCATGCGTTCATAAAGACGCACGGCACCGGGATTGCCATCCGATGCAATGATGCTGACCGATTGTTTGCCAGCGTCGCGCGCATCGTTTTCCGCTGTTCGCACCAAAGCCGATCCCGCCCCGCGATTGCGAAACGGCGGAAACACTGCGAGCACATTGATGTACCAACTGCCCGGTGCAAGGCTTTCAAGTTCAAGGATCGGCACAAACATCGCCGGAATTTCATCGCGATTAACCGGCTCAACCGTATCAGGCTGGGCATAGGCAATTACCGCCCCCATGATTTGATGTTCGCCAAAGGCAAATTGCGTGTTGCGGTATGAAAACCCGCCCTCTTCACGTTGTGCACGCCTGCGGCCGACATCCCATGCGGTCTCACTGCCCTCGATCATGTTCTGCCACAGATACACCGGCAGGCCTTCGCCCGCGATATTGATCAGTTTGGCCATGGCATCGGCGTCATTTGGCGTGGCGCGCCGTATATCAAGGGGCGGTGTCGTCTGTGGCGCGTCTGACATGGGGGCTGGTTTGAAGCTCATATTCATTGCTCGTGTCCCGTAGTTTTTTGGGTTTTATGTGGGTTTTGTGGCTTAGCGTGCAGCGTGAAGATGCGGCAACGCATGTTCGGCCATGGCGGTAACGTGACGATGATCGGTCCCGCAGCAGCCGCCAATTACCGAAAGGTTCGGCAACACGCTGGCAAGATCACGATACAGGCGGCCCAACTCATCAGGATTGCCATCGTCAAGATGTTCGCAGGCATCAAGCTCCGCATGACTTTGGCGCGATGCATTGGCGCGCACCCCGCAAATGCGGTTTTTCCACGCCCCGTTGCCGTCAAGCTTGTCGCGGAAATGATCGGGATGGGCGCAATTGATCATGTAATAAACCGGATAGACCCCGGTGTGATGGTCAACCCGTGCAATCGCTTCCTCGATGGTTTCCCCGCTTGGCAAATGGCCATCGGTTTCAACGGTAAAGGAAATGACGCAGGGCACTTGTGCGTCCTTGCAGGACAAGGCAATGCCAAGGGCTTCTTCGAGATAATTCATCGTAATGGCGGACACCATATCAATCGCTGTTCCCGCAAAGCTTTCGATTTGCACAGCATGATAATCGCGGGCCTGCTCGGCGGTCATGCGATCTGACGGGGTATAGCCATCACCGCGTGGTCCGACACAGCCACTGATCAGGCAGGGCGTGTCGTCTGTTTGATACTGATCACGCAGATCAGACATCATGGCGATTGATTTGACATTGATGTCGGCCAGTTCAGCGGCGGAATAGCCCGTGCACGGACCCCAGTCGCTGCTTGCGCGCCAGGTTGGACTTTCCAGAATAAAGCCAACTTTGGCCGTGCGGGCGATTTCAAGGTAACGCGTGTAATAGGCATAAACCCGGTCGTAACCGTCCTTCGTCTTCAAAAGATCAAACGACGCGAAATAGGGGATGTCGATCCCGTCGTGAAAAATCAGGGTCGTTTCAAGGCCACCATCGGTGATGAATTTGGTGGGCGCGAGGGGCGGCAAGTTGTGATGGTGGTGGGTCATAACGTCGTATTTCACATTTTTGGGTTTTAAAAATTCTACCCTGACGCTATTTAGGCCGGGGCAAGTTGTGGGCGCGAAGTGTCGCTCTGGTTGGATTTTTCTTCTAGTGCGCACGCGGTGCGGTTTTTGAATTTACTTAAAGTCATTCAAAAACAAATGGATACGCGATTGGATCGGCAATCTGGCGCAATCGGGGTATGCTGTGCGACGAAAAACTGTACCGGTGGTAGGGTAATGTGATGAACCAGATAATAGATCGGCCCGGTGGGAACACCGATGCCGCCAAGGGCAAGGGCGAACGCACGCGCGAACGCATTCTTGAAATTACCGAACAGGCTGTTTTGCAAAAAGGGTTCGGTGCGACCTCAATCGAGGAAATTGTCTGTGAGGCCGAGATTACCAAAAGCGGGTTCTTCTATCATTTCAGGGATAAGAACGAACTGGCACGTGCTCTTCTGATTCGTCATATCGAAAAGGACGAAATCCTGCTGGATCAGGTGTTTGAGCGCGGCAAGGAACTGGCGGATGATCCGTTGCAACAATTCCTGATCGGGTTGAAAATGTTCGCTGAATTGGTCGAGGATCTGCCGCAAGGGCATCCGGGATGCCTTGTTGCCGCGTATTGCTATCAGGAACGGTTGTTTGACCGTGAAATCTACGATTTGAACCAGCAGGCTGTTCTTGGATGGCGCAAACGGTTTCGGGTGATACTCGATAAAATTGTCGAACAGTACCCACCAAACGAACCGGTCGATATTGATGAACTTGCTGATATGGTGGCAACCGTAATCGAAGGCGGCATTGTGATGTCCAAGGCGCTTGGCCGTCCGTACCTTCTGGCAAACCAGATGATGCTGCTGCGCAGTTTCGTTAAGTTGCTGTTCACCAAACAGGCTGGCTAACTCTGTCTGGTTATACAAAAAACATTTGTTAATCAGGGCGCTATCATAAAAGCTATGCGTAAATTGCATGATCATTGCCATTGAAGAACCGGCTTTAGTCAATTATACCAGTTATATCGAACGCGCCGATTTGCTCCTCAGCTTGCGGGCGCGATAAAAATGCGGCTAAAGCGAGAGGGCGTATATGCTCCGTATGTACGACCGCCTCGGTTTCGCCGCGGCGGTTTTTTTGTATGTACGGAAAAGGTTGAGACCGATGATCAGGCTCTCGAACGTTCAGAAAACATATCCTGCCCGACGCGGCAACGATGCCCATGCGGCATTGCGCAGCATTGATCTTGATATTGCGGCGGGCGAGATTGTCGGCGTGATTGGCAGATCAGGTGCCGGGAAATCAACTCTGATCCGCTGCATCAATCTGCTTGAACGGCCGACTTCGGGCTCTGTGATTGTCGATGGGGCAGAAGTCACCACACTTTCCAAGCGCGACTTGCCGTTGTTCCGCCGCCAGCTTGGCATGGTGTTTCAGCACTTTAACCTTCTGTCGTCGCGCACGGTCTATGGCAATATCGCCTTGCCGCTTGAGCTGGCCGGCGCGAGCAAGGCGGAAATTGCCGCCGCCGTTGATCCGCTGTTGCCGCTCGTTGGGCTTGATGACAAACGTGATCGCTATCCCGCCGAATTATCCGGTGGGCAGAAACAGCGTGTCGGTATTGCACGCGCTTTGTCATCCAACCCCAAGGTTTTGCTGTGTGACGAAGTCACATCCGCGCTTGATCCGGAAACCACCCGTCAAATCCTGACGCTGCTCAAAGACATCAACAAACGCCTTGGCCTGACCATGGTGGTGATTACCCATGAGATGGCGGTGGTCAAGGCGCTGTGTGACCGGGTGGCGGTGATGGATCGCGGTGTGATTGTCGAAGAAGGCAATGTGAGTAGCATCTTCGCCAATCCGGTGCATGCGACAACCCAGTCGCTTCTGGCGGATGAATTTATGGAATTTCGGGCGGGTACCGATGCTGCTACGGATGCTGATGCATCCGCCACGATATCTGACGGGCAGGAGGGCTAAGCCATGCTAACAACACTCGCACCAATCCTGCTTCAGGCGACTTGGGAAACCCTTTATATGGTCGGCGTGTCGCTGCTTTTGGCGACGGCTCTTGGTTTGCCGCTTGGCGTATTGCTGGCGACTTCTGGCCGCGGTGAGCTGCTTGAAGCACCGCTGTTTCAAAAGCTTATCGGCCCGATTGTCAATGCGACCCGCTCGGTCCCCTTCATCATTCTGGCGGTTGCGATCATTCCGTTTACCCGGCTGATTGTCGGCACATCCATCGGCACGTCTGCGGCCATCGTGCCGCTGACCGTCGCGGCAATTCCGTTTATTGCCCGCATCATAGAAGGGGCGATCCGCGAAGTGGATAGCGGCCTGACCGAGGCCGCCCAAGCCATGGGCGCACGCCCGTTACAGGTGGTGACCAAGGTGCTGCTGCCTGAAGCCCTGCCGGGGATTATTCATGGCCTGACCCTGACGGCTGTGACCCTGATTGGCTATTCGGCCATGGTCGGTGCTGTGGGGGCTGGCGGGCTTGGCGATCTTGGCATTCGCTATGGTTATCAACGGTTCCGTCCCGATGTGATGGCGCTGGTGGTGATCACGTTGATTGTCGTGGTTCAGGCGGTGCAGATGTTTGGTGACCGGCTGGCGCGCAAGGCAGATAAACGCAACATCTGATCGCAAAATATAGAATTGACGCCCCACATTCGATTTTTCGAATTCCCGCAAAACATCAAAGAAAACAAAGCAACCAAGGAGCTTTATCATGCGGTTTCTACTTAAACTGACGGCTGCGGCCGTTCTGACTGCCGCCCTGACCGGGCAGGCAATCGCCAATGAAAAAATCAAGGTCGCAGTGACCCCGGGTGCCCATGAAGAAGTCATGGAACAAGTCGCCAAAGTCGCAGCTACCAAGGGTTTGGACATCGAAATCATCAGCTTCTCGGACTATGTTATTCCGAACCAGGCACTTGATGATGGCGATCTGGATGCCAACAGTTTCCAGCACAAACCGTATCTGGATAACCAGATCAAGGATCGCGGCTATGACCTTGCGGTGGTCGGCTATAACATCCTGACCCCGATGGGCATTTATTCCGACAAAATCAAAAGCCTTGATGAGCTTAAAGACGGTGCGGAAATCGGTATTCCGAACGATCCGACTAATGGTGGCCGTGCGCTTTTGGTGCTGCAGTCACAAGGGTTGATCAAGGTTGATCCGGATGCCGGTCTTGTTGTCAGCCCGCTTGATGTCATTGAAAACCCCAAGAATATCAAATTCATAGAGCTGGACGCCGCACAGCTTCCGCGCTCGTTGACCGATCTGGATGCCTCGGCGATTAACACCAACTACGCGCTGGAAGCCGGTCTGAATCCGGTTAAGGATTCGATTGTGATTGAAGGCAATGACAGCCCGTATGCCAACGTGATTGTCACCCGCACACAGGATAAAGACAAACCTTGGGTCAAGACCCTGGTTGAGTCGTATCACGATGATGCAATCCGCGAATTCATCGAAACCAAATACGAAGGTTCGGTGCTTCCGGTATTCAAAATTTCTGAATAATCCCAGCTATTATTCAAAATCATTGAAAAATCCCGCAGGGTTTAACCTTGCGGGATTTTTTTGTGCGCAGATGTTCAAAAGACGCCAAATCAAATTGTATGAGGATATGGGTTTGTCAAATTAGGCG
Organism: Thalassospira lucentensis MCCC 1A00383 = DSM 14000; assembly: GCF_000421265.1. Lineage (GTDB taxonomy): Bacteria > Pseudomonadota > Alphaproteobacteria > Rhodospirillales > Thalassospiraceae > Thalassospira > Thalassospira lucentensis. The sequence continues at coordinate 67,394 of NZ_ATWN01000013.1, forward strand.
CCGGGTGTGTTTTGTTGGTCATTCTGATCTTTCGGTGGCGTGTCATTTTGTCGGGCGAGGACGCGTTGATAGAACAGTCCAATGCAAATTAACACAATGCCCAGTCCGATGAACGACAGGGCGCGCCAGATGCCTTCGAGGCCGGACATGTCAAACAGGAACGCCTTGGCAATCGCCAAAAAGACAAAAGCCGCCGATGCCATGCGCAGATGCAGCGACCCGCGCCAGACGCCATAGGCGAGAAGGGCAATGCCAAAGCCAAGCCATGCGGCCGAATAACTATAGAGTTCAGGCGAGGACCATGGCAGGAGCATACCGATGTACCCGCTGTGAAAAACATGACGTATGGCAAGTGTGATCCAGCTAAATACCAACAGGATCGACAGAACACCTGCAATGCGGCGATAGAGTTCCGGCTTGCCGTCCGACAGCCGGGTTGCGAGCAGGCCGGTCAGGAGAGCAGGCAACAGATAGGCCGAAAGCAGCAGGTTGAAGAACAGCCCGTTGCCAACAAATTCGTTGGTAAACAAAGGGTTGAGGATCACAAGATTCAGGATCCCGAGCAAAAAGAACCCGACAAAGCCAAGGCTGAGGACACATAGGGACATCAGGGGGCTGCCAAATGATCGACCCAGACGTTGCAGTCCAATGGCGGCCGACAGGGCAAGAAGGGCCTGCAGGCTCCATTCCATCAGGGTGTCGGGGGCAGCATAAAATACCCCGTTATTGGTGGCGTGATGAAGGACGACAGCACCTGCCGCAAGGCTTGTGAAAATCGCTACCCCTTCAAAGGCAAGGCGATGACGGACATCACCGATCTGGCGCAGTTTCCAGACACATGCCCAAAATACCAGTGCCGGACCGCCATAGCCCCACAAAAGGGCATTGAAAACCGGTGTGGTGCCTAATTGATCAACCGGGACAATGGTTGGTTGCCAGAAAATCGCCAGCAGAACCAACGCCGCAATACCAAGGGCGGTTTTGGCAAGGCCGGGCAATGGCCAGCGCCCACCAACCCAGATCGTTGCAACCGCAAGGGCGGCAAGCCCCATCAGTAACCAGCCATCGCCGAGCAAAATAAACATCGCGGTGGCAATCATGCCGGTTGTTCCGACGCAATAGGTGGCAAGGGCGCCATCGCGGCCATGGGCCGACGCGGGCATTTTGCGGTCAATGAGGGAGAGTGCGGCAAGAAAACCTGCGGCCAAAGCAAGGGCAAAGCCGCCAAAGAACAAATCGACATCAAGCGTTTGACTGCGCCAAAGCGCAATCAGGAACAGGCCGATGGGGCCAGAAACCCCGGCAATGGCCATAAACAGGCGGGCGGTGGACAACAGGGAACCGGCAAACCCGCCAAGCGCAAGTAGCAGGCCAAAGCCAAACCCGGTCAGCAGGAAAGACTGTGCATCGGGTAGGACGCCGAATTTATCCATCGCATCGGTGATAATCGGTTGATCAAACAAAAGCGGATCAACCGAAATGCGAATATCCCAGCCAATATATCCAATCAGTGCGAGAAGCGGTGCCGCAAGTGCGACTGGACCCAGAACCGGGAACAGCGCCGCCGTTGCCAGCAATAAAGCCAGCGTGATCATCATGGTTGTGGTGCCGGTGGCGTCATACCCACTGTGATGAAGCAGATAGAGAACAAGCCAGCTACTGACGGCGACGAGAGCCGATGATTTCCAGTCAATCCGATCTGGAACCCGTGCAGGATCGCGTGGGTAAATCCCAACGGCAAATGACACAATCGCTGCGACAAGAAGGGCAATGTCATAAAAGGCCAGAGCAGCACCCATATCGGCAGGGGTGGCAAAGGCGAGTACATGCCCCCAGATGAAACCGGCAACCATGGTGGTCATGGCAAACCAATGCCAGCCGCGCATTCGAGCAAGGCCGTAACTTCCGGCTGTTATGATCAAGCCGTAAAATGTCAGAACCCACGGGGCGGGATCATTTGACTGCACTAAAAACGGCACGATGTAGCTGGCCAAAAGCCCGGTCGAGGCCACCAAGGGGCCTTGCAACAGGGCCAGCGCCAGTGTTCCCAGCGCGACAAAAGCCATCAGAACAAACGCCGTTGCCGGACCAATCATGCCATAGAGCATATGGGCCGAAAAGATGGCGGCAAAGGCTGTGGTTGTTCCGGCAAGGGTCAGCACACCGGGAATATAGCCCGCATTGTTGCCGGTTTTGGCCGCAAGCAAGGCAGGCTGACGGCGCAGGTATTCCCCAGCGGAAAACAGGGCCATGGCAAACAGGGCCGCGAGCAAAATGCGGATCAATGGACTGATCAGCCCGGCTTCGATGGAATAATGCACAAGGAAAATGCCGCCGAGAACCAGCGTAAGGCCGCCAACCCAAACGGACCAGCGTGTGCCGATCCGTTCTTCAAAGCCAATGTTGCGTTTTGTCGGAGATGGTGACGCCGGGCTTTGTGCCTTTTGCGTCATCGCGGTTGCGGCCGGCATGGCCGGTTTGGCTTTATCCGCGTCTTGAGTGGTTCGGGCCACTTTGGGAGTGGTTCTACCCGGGGGCGGGGTTTGGGCGTCGTCCGGCATCGCGGTTTGTGGGCCGGTTCGTATCGGAGCATCTTGTGTCGAGGTCACCGTCGGCGTGACTTGCAACAGGCTGAGTTTTTGCTCCAGTACGTGCAGCTTCTTTTTGAAACGTCGCATCTGGAGAAAGGCTATTATGCCCATGACCGATCCGACCAGAATGGTCAGACTGAAGGCGCCGGTGAAAATCAGGTCCATTTAATCCTCTTTTTCGCATTGCTCGTGCGGGTGCGGATTTTTTTATCCGCGATAATTGATGTCATTATACCGGGAAAAAGAGAATTGTCCTGTTTTTGCAAGAGAGTAGGAGGTCGCGCGTCCCGATGATCAAGGGTTCGAAGCTTGATGGGCCGGATCAGGAACGCGCAACCGGAACGCGTAAATACATTTCGTATGTTTTCTCGGACTAGGGTCAGACCCTAGTGACAGCCCGAATCAGTCGATTTGTAATCCTCATACAAATCATGCAGCTTCACCCAGTTCATCACCCCGTCCTCGTTGCGACCAAACGGGGTCATGTCGAGAAATGTGTGCGCACCGATCAGGGCATCCCCGGCGCGGGAATAACTGGAATAGGTGTGGAAAATCTCGCCGGTGTCGGGATCGCGGACAAAGACGCTTTCGCCGTGCAGGTCTTCCATCTTGCCGGTATAAGGGCGGAAGTTATAGGTCGCCGTACCCGCCTTGACATCTTCGGGGCGGAAGGATGCATCAAAATCATAATTGAAGTCTGATCCGGCCGATGAAACCCACGGGAAATCCCAGTTCATGCGTTTTTTGAACGGCTGAAATTCGGCAAGCGGGGCGCGCGAGACGACAACCAGCGACACATCATGATGTTTGAGATGCAGGTTGGCGCCGTCAAAATGATCGGCAAGGAAGGAACAGCCAACGCAGCCTTCTTTCCAGCCCGGCCCGAACATGAAGTGATAGACAATCAACTGGCGGCGTTCGTCAAACAGATCGGCCAGCGATTTTTGGCCATCGGGCGTGTCAAACACATAGTCCTTGTCGACCTTGACCCAGGGCAAAGCCCGGCGTTCTTCGCACAGGCGGTCATAGGCCCGCATGTGTTCCTTTTCGCGGGCGAGTAACGTTTTACGGGCGTCGAGCCATTGCGCGCGGGAGACGATTTCTGGACGTTTCATTGTATCCTCCAAATTGGTCTGGCAAATTGGTCAGGTCGGTCGGCGGTGTTGATCCAAGGGGCGGTAAGGCTATGTCGTTTGGGCTGTTCCAAGTGTTTGTTTTGGCCGTCAGGGCCGCGGGTGCCGCGTCCCGGTTGAGGGGCGAACGATAGAGAAGGTGCGCCTTTCGTCCGCTTGGATGTCGGGCGCGCTTATCGGGGTTACTTCACGGGGCCCGTGGCGGAGACAGCCTGTTTTAAGGTCGGGTCGATCACGGCATCGCCGTTTGCGCCGTCATCGTCATTGCGGTCACTGGTGTCATTGGCATCATTGGTGTCACAGCGGGCATCGCGCAGGGCAATCAGGGTGCCGATGGCCGATAAAACCATCAAAATGGTGCAGATGAGCGAAATCACCTGAAGCCCGTCGGTAAAGGCCGCACGGGCGATGGGCAGGATATCGGATGACAGGGCCAAAGGTAGATTGCTCAGCGCATTGACCGCCCCGCCCAGCGTGCTGCGAATGGCCTCCGCCGCCGTGGCATCAATGCCCGATGGCACGGCGTTGACCATGACATCGCGATAGATCGCGGTGCCGACACTGCCCAGAACGGCAATGCCAAGGGCGCCACCAAGTTCGGCACTGGTTTCAGACATGGCAGCAGCCGATCCGGCCCGATCCGCCGGGGCAGAGGCCACCACCATATCGGTACAGATCATCGCAACCGGGGTAATGCCGAGTGAAAAGATCGTCGCACCGGCAATCAGGATGTAAAGACTGACGACACTGCCGGGCCACGACAGCATGCCAAAGCCAATCCCGGTCAGGATCAGGGCGGCGGTCATCACCTGTCCGGGTTTATAGCGGCCCATCAGAACCGGCGCGCCCATCGAGCCGACAATCCCGGCGAGGGTGGCGGGCAACATCGATAGCCCGGCCTGAATGGGTGTCAGGCCGATGACAAGTTGCAGGGCCTGTGACAGAAACATGAAATAGGCCATGCCAGCAAAGATCACTGCGGTCTGAATGACAATCGGCAACGCGATGGTTTTCTGTTTGAGCAGATCAAGATCAAGCAACGGATCGGCAAGTTTGCGCTGACGGCGATAGAATACCCACGCGCCAAGCAGACCAAAGACAAGGGCGGCAAGCGCATCAATGCCAAAGCCGTAAGCGGCAAAAACCTTAACCCCGTAAATGATCGCAAGAACCGAGCACAGCGACAGGGCGGCACTGAACAGGTCAAGCCGACCAAAGCGTTCGGCCTTATGTTCAGGTAGCAGGATCGGGGCGACCAGCAACAGCAGCGCCATCACCGGCACATTGAGCAAAAACACCGCCCCCCACCAGAAGTAACTGAGCACCACACCGCCCAGAAGCGGTCCGGCCGCCGTGCCGACCATGAATGTGGTCATCCATGCAGCAATGGCAAAGGAGCGTTCCTTGTCATTGTGAAACATGCTGCGGATCAGCGACAGGGTCGAAGGCATAAGCGTCGCCCCGGCAACGCCCAGCACACCCCGGGCGAAAATCAGCATTTCCGGCGTATCGGAAAAGGCCGCAAGTACCGAGGCCGCACCAAAGCAGCCGCCGCCGATCATCAGAAGTTTGCGCCGCCCGATCCGGTCGCCAAGGGTGCCCATGGTGATCAGCGATCCGGCGATGAAAAAGCCATAGATATCGACAATCCACAGCAACTGGTCGCTGGTCGGGTTGAGGCTTGCGGTCAGATGGGGCACGGCAAGATGCAGAACCGTCATGTCCATGGCGATCAGAAGGCAGGGGAGGGTCAGCACCAGAAGGCCGATCCATTCCTTGCTGGTGGCCTTGGCACCGGGTTGGCCGGTGTTGAGTGTGGCATGATCGGGGGTGGCTTGTGGGGCGCTCATGTCTTGTGTTTCCTAAAGTTTCTTGTGGTGGCGTTGTGCCGCGACGGATTGGGGCCAATCGCGGAAATTTATGGGCGGTATCGGCGTTCTGGATTCCCGCCTTCGCGGGAATGACGGGAAAGGAAACCCTCGTTCATCACGCCCGCGCAGTTGGGAGCCCAGTATGCTACGCGGTTTTAATTCGGGGCGATGCTCAGGCCTTAACCATGGTTGAGGTCAAGGGGGTTATTGCTCCTTGGCGCAAAAGGTTTCGAGTTTGTCCAATGTGCTGTTCCAGCCGTTTTGGTGGCCGTCGCGGGCGGCCTGATCGGCGAACTGTTCGTGATGCAGGACCAGGATGGTTGCCGTGCCGTTTGCATCGGGTGTCAGGGTCAGTGTGACATGCGATGTGCGTTCGGGCGTGGTGATCCATTGCCAGCTAAACGACAGTTTTTGATCGGTTTCAACCGCGTCATAGGTGCCGCTGACATCGTGAATTTCCCCGTCTTGGCCGGGTTCCCTGAACCGGATGCGAAAACCGCCACCGACCCGGACATCGACATTGGCATCAATCATTTCGCAGTCATGCGGTGACCACCATTGCGCAAGTTTTTGCCCATCGGTCCATGCGGCAAAAACTGTTGCGGGCGGAGCGGCAAGGCGACGCCGGATCGTCAGGCTTGGTTTTTGTCGTTCCATTACGGGGCCTTTGGTGCGTTTGGATGGGGCGACTTGGCCGACTTGGAGGACTGGGCCGGTTCAGCCGTGGTCTCGGCATCCGGGGCGGCTTCGACAAAGGCGGCAAGCCGGTCGAGGCGTTCTGACCAGAAATGTTCATAGCGCGACAGCCATTGCATGGCGTGCGACATCGGTTCGGCCTGAAGGCGGATGCTGACCGTGCGCCCGGTTTTTTCACGCGTGATCAACCCGGCATCGGACAGCACATTCAAATGTTTCATCACCGCAGGCAGCGACACCTCAAACGGCTGGGCCAGCGCGCTGATGGACAGGGCGTCTTCGCCTTCGAGCCGGGCCAGAAGTGCCCGGCGCGTCGGATCGGCGAGGGCTGAGAATATGTCGTTTAATTCGGCGTCTTGATACTTAACCATAGGGTTAAGTATTTGACCATTTAAACCGGCCTGTCAATCATAAGTTGTTATGCCGAATGTGATCATGCCTTGCCACGCGGTCAGAAGGGCGACACCGATAAATAGTGCCCCCGCCGCGCGTCCGATGAAAATCGTGGTCCCCGGATTGCCGGTCATTAAGGTGCGGCTGGTTCCGGCGGCAAGGGCAAGCCCGCCATATACGGCAAGCTGCACGATGGCGGTCATGATGCCCATGACAAGGGCCTGTGACCAAAGCGGGCCGTAATGGGGGCGGATGAATTGCGGATAGACGGCGAAAATGAACAAGTAGGCTTTGGGATAAGAGCGTCATCCCGGAAATATGGATCATTTTGTTTGGCTTTTGGCGTGCGCTTTGGCAAGGCGCGGCGTGCAGGGCGATGCGGGGCATCGTTCAAGCGCTGCAACGCTGCCAAAGACCGCCAAAACCAAACCCTTCGGGCCGGACCGGAATGCTCCCCCGCAGCGTCGAAATCCTCAACCGTAGCACCGCTACGCTCTTCGGTTTTCTCCTTGCCGGGAAGCATTCCGATCTCGGCAAAATGGTTCATATTTCCGGAATGACGCTCTTGGATGCAGGTGATCATGCCCTGCCGAAAGGCGATCCAAAGCGATGCGGTTTTGGCCGCCCGGATGCGATCCACGGTGATCGCACTGCGCAAAAGCGTGATGCCGATCCAGACCATATAGGCGGCCCCGACAAACAGCATGACGTTCAAAAGCCACGGGGCAATGGCCAAAAGCGCACTGATGCCAATCGCACCAAGCAGCGTGTGATAAACACCGCCCAGCATGATCCCGGCGGTGGCCGATAACCCGGCGCGTTTGCCGCCGGTCAGGGAATTGGCGATGACAAAAAACATGTCCATGCCGGGCACAATGATGATGCCCGAAAGCAGGATAAAGAACAGCCAGAGGTTTTCAGCATATGTCATGGGGCGCTCCTGACAGGCTCATGTCAGGAATGGAGGTGGGGAATGACGAAATGTTGATCAGGCGGCAATGGAGCGCGCACGGTCGATGCGTTCGCGGCGATCAGGGATGTTCAGGGCGTCCCACAGGTCATTGCGGGTTTGGGTATTGATCCAGAATTCAGCGCTATTGCCAAACACGCGGGCAAGAATCAGGGCGGTATCGGCGGTAATCCGGCGACGGTTGTTGCACAGTTCGTTCACATGTTTGCGCGGGACGCCCATGGCGTCGGCCAGGGCGGTCTGGGTTAGTGCCATCGGTTCCATAAACTCGGCGGTAAGCATTTCACCGACGCTGACGGGTTTTCTGGTTGTCATGATCATGGGGTGCCTCATCGATAGCTGTGGTTGTCGAGGTAAAGGTTGGTGGCTTCGCCTTTGTCATCGTCCCAACGAAAGATCAGCCACCATTGGCGATTTATTCGGATAGAATGATAGTCCGCCAGTTTGCCCTGCAAGGCTTCGAAATGGTTGCTGGGTGGTATGCGCAAATCGTTGCTGCATGTGGCATCATCGATCAACTGCAATTTGCGAAACAGCCGGGCGTCAATATCAGCCGGGATTTTCTTTCCCGATTGATCAAGGACGTAAAAGTCTTCAAGCCATTTGTCCCGAAAACTTCCGATCATCCAGCTTTCTCCTTCACATGTGAGTCATTGTACCACCCTATGGTACAATCATCAATGATGATAACTGGAATCGATGCGATGTGCGTGCCTTACAGCTTTTTCCCGGCAACCGGGCGGTTGTCGCATTTTGCCCGTCAGGGGCGGGCGATTTGTTTCAGCACGGCGGCAACGATGGCTTCTGGTCGGTCTTCCTGTACCAGATGTCCGGCACCGGGAATGGGGACGCAGGCAGTGTCAGAGATCAAATTTGCCAGTTTTGCGCCTGTTTCATAGGGGATCCAGTCGTCCTGTTCGCCCCAAAGGACCGTCACGGGGCAGTCCATCGCGGCGTAAAGGCCTTGTACCTCATCGGTGAAACGCTGATCCATTTGGGCGATCTGGCGGTAAAAGGCGGGTTGGCCGACGGGGCCGAGCCACGGCGTGTAATAGATGTTCAAGGCATCCTCGGACAAGGGATTGAAGGCCGCGGTTTGCAGATAGGCCCGCAAAAGCGCGCGGTGCATGTAATCAGGCATCCCGGCAAAGGCGGCTTCGTGGGCGCGGACATGCTGAACAAACGGGGAGCCCCACGGGGCGAGCGCAACCGCATCAAAGATTGTCAGGGACGCATAGCGCAAACCGTTGAGGTAATAGGCCCGCAAGGCCGTCGCACCGCCAAAATCATGGGCCAGCACATCCGGGCGGCCAAGGTCGAGTTCCTGAATAAACGCGCTAAGGACATTGTTTTGAACCGCCAGCGAGACATCCTGACCGTCGCGCATTTCCGACTGGCCATAGCCAACCAGATCAAAATAATAGACAGTGCGGTGATCGGCAATTTGCGGCGCAATCCGACGCCAGACCTGCGACGAAAAGGGCGTGCCATGAAGGGCAACAAGCGGTGGCCCGGTGCCAATGCAGCCCCATTTGATGGCATTTCCAGCGACGTTCAATGTGTTTGGCAGTTCCAGCATGACGATCTCATATTGTCATTTAGCTAAGTTACGATATGATTGATCGATGGACAGGTCAATACAGATTAAAGCGATGGCCAGCGAGGTTCGGATGTCGATCCTTCGGCTGCTGGCGGAACCGCAAAAGCATTTCAAAGATCAATGGTCGGCCGACCCGGTGGCATTCGGGGTGTGCATGACCCTGATTGCCAAGGCGCTTGGCGTGGCACAGCCCACCGCGAGCCGGCATCTTGATATCCTTAGGCAGGCGGGGTTCATCACCGTCAAGAAGCATCATAAATGGTCATATTGCAGGCGTGATGACAGCGCGATCCAAGAGTATCTCGCATGGCTGCAAACGCAGCTTTCAGCCCAAATGTAAGCGGGCTTTAAACAACATGCCGATGGTCAGGGCAGGACGCGGGATGACAGGCTTATGTCTTGATTGTCGATGATGACGTCGTATCCGCGCGGTTTTTCCGACTTAGGTTCTGAGCCTACAGCTTTACACCGGGCAGCCCGATGGCCTGTTTGATCCAGTCGGTGAGTTGGGGTTCGTCAAACGCATCATCCTCGTGGATGTTGAGATAGCGAGTGCCTTGGGTTTTTGAACTTACCGGAGGAACAGGGGTCAGGGATGTGCCCTGCATGAAGGTGATCTGGACGTATTTCTTGTAGCAATACATTGCCAGAAACCAGCCGTCATCCTTGCCATAAAGGGGCGTGTTCCATTTGACGGCCTTGCGTACATCGGGAAATACCTGTCCGACGATATCGTCGATGCGGCGTCCGATGTCTGTTTTCCATTCCGGCATGGCGCTAATATAGGCTTGGACAGGTTCGTTGCCGTCGCCCTTGGGGATTTGCGGATTACCACTTGAAAGCAGCTTGGGTTTATCTGGTGTGCTCATGACCGGAGACTATCAAACTTCATATCGAATAAAAACCGCAAGTTGCATTGGCGGAGTGCTGTACCCCGGCACTTCTTTTTAAGGAGAAAGCGGTTTGCAGGAGGCGGGCGGTATCTGAACGGCGTTATGTCGTCAGCAGATGTCGTAATCTGCATGACAATTACCTATATCTAGGTTCTTACCTTCAAATCATTCCAGAAACATCAGGATACGCTTGTCCGCTGAAATTGAAGTATTTTTTGAGTGCTTGCATCTGACGGAGAGAGTTTTGTGTCTTGTGTCTTGTGTCTTTGGGATGTTGGGTATGATATAGCCAAACTATTCTTGCGCATTAGGGGACTTAGCCGACTGTGCAGGATGTCTGTTTGGCAGACTGTCCCATAACCATCGACAGGATGAGCGATGATCAATCTTGGACATATCAAGTCGTTTCTGGTGTGTTTTGCACCGTTAAGTGCGGTGTTTCTTCTTCTTGTCGGTTTGTTGGCGTGGGATGGCACCTCTGTGCGCGAAAAGTCGATTGCCGATGATCAGCGGTTTGCGCTTGATAAGTCGATATCGAGTTTGCAGGAACGGATTGATATCGTTGTTTCCGATCTGTTGATCCTGTCGGAAAGCACGCATCTTGCGGCGGTGCTTGACGGGCGGGCGAGTTTGGATCAGCTTGCGGACGAATATAAGCTGTTTACGCTGCGCCGGGGTATCTATGACCAGATCCGTTATCTGGATACTGATGGCGATGAAACGGTGCGGGTGAATTACGGCAGCGGCATTCCCTATGCTGTTCCCGGCCGGGATCTTCAGAACAAGGCAAGCCGTCCGTATTTCAATCTTGCGCACACCGCACCACGCGGCACGGTTTATATTTCCGGCATTGACCTGAACGAGGAATTTGGCGAGATCGAAAAGCCGATCAAGCCGGTGATCCGGTTGTCGGCCCCGGTGTTTGACCAGTTTGGCGACCGTCAGGGGGTGGTTGTCCTGAATTTGCGTGCCGCGCCGATCCTTGATGAAGTGATCGCGCCGCTGGCACTTGAGGGGGCAAAACCGTTTGTTCTTGATCACGATGGCAACTGGATCCTTGGCGGGGAGAGCGGTGAGAACTGGGCGCTGGACCTGACGGGGGTGGCGCGGGTTTTTGCCGACCGTTTCCCCAATGCATGGGAAAACATGCGTCTTGGCCTGCAAAGTTTTGAAACCGATACCGGATTTTATTCGGTGCAGCTTCTTGATGCGTCTGATCTGTTTCTGGCGCGCAATGCATCGCGTGCGTTGTCGGTCATCTTTGGGGGGGAGGGCGAAACCGACAGTCGGTTGAACCTGTATGTCGGCACTTATTTGCCAAGTGATACGTTCAGTGCGTTGTTGTGGCCCGAACGCGGGACGCTGATCATTGTGACCGTGGCCTTTATGCTATTGATTGCGCTTGGCAGTGCGGCATATGCCTGGACCCGGCAACGCCAACTGGTCGCAAGCTTTGATGCGCGCCTGTCCGAACAGGTGTTGCGCGCATCCAAAAACAGCGTAGTGGTTGCCGATCAGGACGGGATCATCGCCAAGGTCAATCCGGGCTTTACCGCGATGACCGGATATCTGCCCAATGAGGCGATTGGCAAACCGTTGTCGTTCCTGCGGGCCGAGCGCGAAGACACCGAGCAGCTTGACGAAATCCTGATGGCGGCACGGGCCAACGGCATTTGGGAAGGGGAAGTGCGCAACCGCCGTAAAAGCGGTGACTTTTTCTATTCCAATGTCGTGATCAGCGCGATTACCGATCCGGGCGACAGCAACGTTAATTTCGTCGAGATGGGGCTTGATATTTCACGCCATATGGAAAACGCGCAGGAACTTTGGCGTCAGGCCAACCATGATGCGCTGACTGGCTTGCCGAACCGGTTGCTGTTTGAAGACCGGCTTGAAGTTGCCTGTGGGCATTCCGAAGCCGAAGGTCATTCGATCGCACTTTTGTATATTGATCTGGACGGGTTTAAACCGATCAATGATCGATATGGTCATGAGGTCGGCGATCAGGTGCTGCGCAAGGTTGGCGAGCGGATTAAAAATACCGTGCGCACCGGCGATACCGTTGCCCGACTTGGCGGCGATGAATTTGCCGTCATTGCCGATGACGTCAAAAACAAGGAAGAGGCCGAATGGGTCGCCCAGAAGATCGCCGCATCGGTGCAGCGCCAGATGGAGATGGGGGCGTTGAGCATTTCGGTCGGGGCGAGCATCGGCGTTGCGATGTTCCCGGAAGATTCAGCCGAAACCGTTGCACTGCTTGGGCTGGCGGACGACAAAATGTACAAGCAAAAACGCATCCGTAAATCGGGATAGGGTCTGAACCCATGCGATTTGCCGGGTAGGGGCCCCCTGCCTGACCGGGGAACACATTAAAAAACACAGGCTGGAGATTTCCAGCCTGTGTTTTTTTGATGGGGTCGATGCGCGGATGTGTGGTGTCGACTTTTGTCCTTCAAACGCAAACCGGCTAAAAAGGCCCGTGCTTTTCATCAAGTGTGGGCCTTCTATTCGGGGCACAATGAAAAATGGGCCGCCATAGGGCGACCCATCTTGCTTAGATTGCGCCAATCAGCGCACGTAGACCGTTGGTCAGCCCGGTCAAGGCTTTAATCAGTTCGACCAACTGTTTAACCATCGGCAGCTCCTTTCATAGGTTGCTGCAGATGCCCCAGCGACGTCTGAGGTTATTGACAATACCGTCAACAAGGTCGATATTTGGGATCTCACTTCTAAACACCGACCGCATCTGCGGTTGCCGTAAACGTCCCATCGAAAGGTGGGACGTTTTCGTCGTTATGGGGATTATATGGTGCAATGGGTTGGTGACAAAGAGTTAATTGGTCGATTGAATTTCGATAAATTTGTAAAATGAGTCTTTTCAGATCGCTATCCTATTTATGCGGAAGATTTTTTTTTACTGAGCCTCTTATCGTGTGCTTGGAGCATTGGGCAGGTCATCGGCGTCGATGGCGGGCTTGCGATCCGACAGGGCTGATCGTTTTCAAAACAAAAAAAAGACAGGCTGGGATTTCCTCGCCTGTCTTTTTAATTCTAGTCGATACGTGCGCGCGGTTGCATGGCTTAGGCGACCATGGCGTCGTATTCTTCCTGCTTGGCCATCCATTTGGTTTCGATCTGGGCCAGATCGCTTTCGAGTTTGGCGAGTTCCTGACGCACTTTGGCAAGCTTGTCAGCATTGGCGTCCTCATAGAGCGACTGATCGGCCATATCGAGTTCGATCTTTGCCTTGCGCGCGGTCAGCTTTTCCATATCGGATTCAAGCTTTTGCACTTCGCGTTTGACCGGGGCGGCGATTTTGCGTTTTTCCGCCGCCTTTTGGCGTTCGGCCTTACGGTCACGTTTGGCGTCCTTGCCGCCATTGCCATTGCCGTCTTCGCCGCCGTTTTTATTGGCACGGCGTTCCATGCGGGCACGGTCCAGAAGATACTGGCGATATTCGGCAACGTCGCCGTCAAAGCTTGTGACCGTGCCATCGGCGACCAGAACAAGACGATCCGCACAGGCTTCGATCAAATAGGGATCGTGGCTGATGATGATCACAGCACCTTCGTAGGCGTTGAGCGCATGGTTCAGCGCATCACGGCTATCGATATCAAGGTGGTTGGTCGGCTCATCGAGGATCAGCATGTGCGGGGCGTCAAGGGTCATCAGCGCAAACAGCAAACGTGCCTTTTCGCCACCCGAAAGGTCCTTGACCTTGGTGTCGCCTTTCTGGCCTTCAAACGCAAAGCGACCCAGCTGGGCGCGGACTTTATGTTCGATGACATCAGGCATCAGGGACGCCATGTGCTGATACGGGGTTTCATCGCCGCGCAGCTCGTCGGTTTGGTGCTGTGCAAAATACCCAATGCGCAGTTTGTTCGATGAAGCCTTTTCACCCGACATCAGTTCAAGACGGTCGGCCAGAAGTTTGGCCAGTGTCGATTTACCGTTACCATTCGCACCCAGAAGCGCAATGCGGTCATCCATATCAATGCGCAGGCTGATGTTGCGCAAGACCGGTTTGCCTTCGGCATAGCCAACATCGCCCTCGTGAATGTTGATCAGGGGTGGTGGCAGTTCCTTGGGGCTTGGGAAGTCAAACGAAATGCCGCGGTCTTCGACCACCGGGATCGCCGGGCCCATTTTTTCAAGCATTTTCACGCGGCTTTGTGCCTGTTTGGCCTTACTGGCCTTGGCACGGAAGCGGTCGATGAACGATTGCAGGTGCTTTTGCTGGGCGATTTGTTTGTCGTAATGCTTGGACGCCAGTTCAAGCTGTTCACGCCGCGTCTTGGCAAACTTGTCGTAGTTGCCGCCATAAAGGGTCACGGTGCCGTCATGCAGATGGGCGATGGTTTTGACCACCCGGTTCAGAAGGTCGCGGTCGTGACTGATCAGGATGATGGTGCCGGGATAATTGATCAGATAGTTTTCAAGCCAGATGGTGGCTTCAAGATCAAGGTGGTTGGTCGGCTCATCAAGCAGCAAAAGGTCAGGGCCAAGGAACAGGGTCGCGGCCAGGGCGACACGCATCCGCCAGCCGCCCGAGAAATCATCGCAGGCGCGTTTCTGGGCATCGCCATCAAAACCAAGACCCGAGAGGATAGATGCGGCGCGTGCTTCGGCGGTGTGCGCATCAATATCGGCAAGGCGGGTGTGAACCTCGGCAATGCGGTTGGGGTCGGTGGTGGTTTCGGCTTCTTCGAGAAGGGATGCCCGTTCGGTGTCCGCAGCCAGAACGGTTTCAAGCAGGGAACGGCTTCCGGCGGGGGCTTCTTGCGAGACAACACCCATGCGGGCCCGCTTGGACAGGCGGACATCGCCGCCATCGGTCGCCAGTTCGCCGGAAATCAGTTTCAGCAGGGTGGATTTGCCCGCACCGTTGCGTCCAATCAGGCCGACCTTGTGTCCGTCAGCAATGGTCATGGAAACCTGGTCAAGAATGACACGGCCGCCGATGCGATAGGTCAGGTCGGTAATTTGGAGCATTTTATCGGTCGTTCTCTTGAGTATTTTGAGTTGGGTTTGGTGCGGTTTTCATGCGATTTCGGAGAATCGCAAGGAATTCTGTGCCCTCAATAGGGCAGGAAGCGCTTGGACGCAAGGATTCTTGAAAATGTAACCCTATGCGTTCCAGGGCGGATGTGCGCAGCATAACACGATGGAAAATCGCAGTTTTACGGGTTTTTGGGCGTTTTTGCGCCGCCGCACGGGTGAATGCACCAACCGCAGGTCTGGATTGCGTGGGTAGAACTATGTGTTGCGTTGCGATCCAACCCCGTTTATATAGCGCCAACCTTTGGGTCTGTAGATGATAAGGGAATCCTTATGTATGGTTCCTTTATCTTCTGCAGGCCCGATTTGGGTCCCATTTTTTATTAAGTAGCTAGGTGAAACCAATGGCTGTCGAACGCACTCTGTCGATCATCAAGCCGGACGCAACGCGCCGCAATCTGACTGGCAAAATCAATGCCGTCATCGAAGAAGCTGGCCTGCGCATCGTTGCGCAGAAGCGTGTCGCTTTGACCCGCGCTCAGGCTGAAGGTTTCTACGCAGTTCACAAAGAACGTTCGTTCTTTGGTGAGTTGGTAGACTTCATGATCTCTGGCCCGGTTGTGGTCCAGGCGCTTGAAGGCGAAAACGCTGTTGCCACGTATCGTGAAGTAATGGGCGCAACCAACCCGGCAAATGCCGAGGAAGGCACCATTCGCAAACAGTTTGCAGAATCCATCGAAGCGAACTCGGTCCACGGTTCGGACTCGCTTGAAAATGCTGCAATCGAAATTGCCTATTTCTTCGCGCAGACCGAAATCGTCGGCTAAGCGTCGAAAGACGAAATTCCGGTTACCCGGAACGAAAAACGCCCCGCAGATTTGCGGGGCGTTTTTTTGTGCCGGTCTGGCAGGTTCGATCAATCGATCAGAAATGCGGCCATCAAAAGCAGCAGAACTGCGATGGAGAGCACGCTCCAGAGCATAAATTTGGTCCAGTTTTCCCAGCCGTGCTGATGGTCTTCGACCAGTTTGGTGTCGTAGTCGCTTCCTTGCATTGGTTCCTCCCAGTTGTTGTTTGGGGCCGCCAGTTGGTTGTGCCCAATTGTTGATGCTTTTGCGGCGGACTTTATGCCCGTGCGCCACGGTGATCGCGCACGGCACCTGTGAAACTCTAGCGTGATTTAACTCTGGGGTGAATATCTTTTGTGTGAGTGTTCTTTTTGTGCGCTGCACTATTATCTTTCACCCGTCACCATTTACCCCTGACCGTGGGCCCCGCTGGACATGACAGAAGGGGTGTGCCATGATTTTGCCATGGAAAACGTTGTGACCCCTACCGATGCACGAATTTTTACCGCCAACCATAGGATGGCGGGGTAGGGACGTTTTGACCAAATGAGATCCACCCGCCGGAGAGGCGGGTTTTTTTTATGGCTGTCTCCCGGCCTGTCCAACATGGGAGATGACCAATGCGACATTCCGTTTCAGAACCACACCGACGAACCGTAAACGGGCGGCGCCCCTTAAACGGGGCTGATCAAGCGCCCGCTGTTTTGCATATGCTGTGCGGGAAAATTGCGGCGGGGAAATCAACACTGGCGGCTGAGCTGGCGCGAAAACCGGGCACCATCCTGATCGCGGAAGACGAATGGCTTTCGACACTTTTTGGCGATCAGATGCACTCGGTTGCCGATTATGTCGCGGTATCGGAAAAACTGCGCCGGGTGATGGGGCCGCACATCAGTATGCTGTTGATGTCGGGGCTTTCGGTGGTGCTGGATTTTCCGGCCAATACCGTCAAGCTCCGCTGCTGGATGCGCGATGTTTTTGACGATGTTGGGGCCGATCACAGGCTGCATTATCTTAATCTGCCAGAAGACATTTGCATGCAGCGCCTGCGGGCGCGCAATCAGGCAGGCGCGCATCAGTTTGCTGCCAGTGATGCGCAATTCCACCAGATTTCAGCATGGTTTGAGCCGCCAAGCGATGCGGAAGGGTTTAATGTCGTCCCCTATCAGACCGACATCATGTGAAACACAAAAAAGCTGCCGGTAAACGGCAGCTTTTGAACATCTGGATTTCTGCCGGTTGTGGCAGATTACAGCAGGAAGATGGCCATCAGGATCAGAACGCCGATCACTGAAAGGGTGCCCCACTTCATAAAGACGGTGAAACCGTTATAGATATCAACGTGGGTTTCGGTCAGTTCGTAATCTTTACCCTGCAAACTTGCCTCCTGCGTTTTGGGATTTTTCAAATGTATATCCATCAAGTTGATGCAGTGCAAGATGTCAATTAACTCAAGATATCATTGCGTTGGTTGATCGGTTTGAAGGCCGCCTTCGCAGACAAAGGGCAGGAACGAACCGGTCGCGCCAGCATTCATCATTTTGATCGACATCAGGTTGGCGTACGCAAGTTCAGCCTTGCTGTGCGGGCAGACGTAAATGCGTTCCGTGCAGCCCGATGCGATGAAGGCGTCTTCCTGCTGATTGAACGCATTACTGGTTGCGTTTGCGGGCATGGCCGCACGGGTTTCATCGCGGTTTTCCTGATAGAGCGTACATTTGGTTTCGCGCCAAGTTGCACTGTGGGCATCCGTGGTGGTCAAGAGGGTGGTCGCGGTCAAGATGAGCGACGCGAGCATAATGCCAAGGGAGGTGGGTTGAGCGGATTTCATCGTGGCTGGGGCCTTTGATGTTGCGGCACCTTGGAAGGTGCGACGGGCGTGGCGATGGCCTGCATAATCTGGCCAGACATTGTTTTGGCGCAAATGAGTGTCATAAAAAAGGGGCAGACTTTCGTTCACCCCTTGCTGGCTAAAACCATTTGCGGATCGCCCGCCACGGGTTCTTTCATCCGGGTTCTAGCACCGGATTGATGTCGGCCATTTCAAGCGTTTTGGCGTTGGCAACCGTGACAATGCCCTTGGCATCGACAGAAACGCGCCCGTCAGCGATCCAGCGGATGACCTGTGGGTAAATCTTGTGTTCCTGTTTGAGGATTCGCTGGGCCAGTTTGCCTGCATCATCGGTGGGCAGGACCGGGACGACGGCCTGTGCGATGATCGGGCCGCTATCGACTTCGGGCACGACGTAATGCACGGTGCATCCGGCAAACTTCACGCCGGCATCAAGGGCGGCCTGATGAACGCCAAGGCCCTTAAAGCTTGGCAGAAGGGATGGATGGATATTGATCAGCCGGTCTTTCCAGCGGGTGACGAAGCTGTCACTGACCAAGCGCAGATAGCCCGCCAGGACAACAAGATCGGCACCAGATTCTTCGATCAGGGCACTGACCGCCGCATCATACGCTTCGCGGCCGCCTTCGTATCGCTTGTGCGAGATGGCCTCGGCCCGGATGCCCGCACGGCGGCCCCGGTCAAGCCCACCGGCATCGAGCTGGTTTGAAAAGACCAGCACGACTTCGGCGGGGTAATCGGGCGCATTGCAGGCATCAAGGATGGCTTGCAGGTTCGACCCGCCGCCTGAAATCAGGACAGCGAGTTTCAATTTTCTTACTTTTCCCATGACCGGGCCATGTTTTTGATCACGACTTGTGGGCCATCACCGGCGCGCGGGCCAATGAAACCGATCTGGCTGACGGTTTCGCCGTGTTCACGCAAAAGCGCCTCGGCTTCGTCGGCTTTGTCGGCAGGGACCACAACGCACATGCCAATGCCGCAGTTAAAGGTGCGCGCCATTTCCATGGCCGGAATGCCGCCCTGTTCGCCAAGCCATTTAAAGATCGGCAGGTATTCCCACGTGCTGGCGTCAAAGACAGCCGTCAGGTTTTCGGGCAGAACGCGCGGAACGTTTTCGGTCAAACCGCCGCCAGTGATGTGGGCAAGGGCCTTGATCAGACCGGCCTTATGCGCGGCCAAGCAGCTTTTGACATAGATTTTGGTCGGTTCAAGAAGGGCTTCGCCAACGGTTTTGCCCGGTGCGAACGGGGCCTCGTCGCTATACTCAAGGCCCGCTTTATCAACAACTTTGCGGACCAGTGAATAGCCGTTGGAATGTACGCCACTTGAGGCCAGACCAAGGATGACGTCGCCCTCGGCAACGGTGCTGCCATCGAGAAGTTCGCCACGTTCGGCCGCCCCGACGGCAAAACCGGCAAGGTCATATTCGCCGTCAGCATACATGCCCGGCATTTCAGCCGTTTCGCCGCCGATCAGTGCGCAGCCCGCCTGTTTGCAGCCCTCGGCAATGCCCGCAACCACATCAGCGGCATTATCGACGGACAGTTTTCCGGTGGCAAAGTAATCAAGGAACAAAAGCGGTTCGGCACCCTGAACGACAAGGTCATTTACACTCATGGCGACAAGGTCGATGCCCACCGTGTCGTGTTTGTCGGCCAGAAAGGCGACTTTGAGTTTGGTGCCAACACCATCGGTGCAAGATACCAGTACCGGATCGTTATAGCCCGCCGCCTTAAGGTCAAACAGTGCGCCAAATCCACCAAGGCCACCGGAAACACCGGCGCGCGAGGTTGCCTTTGCCAGCGGTTTGATACGATCGACAAGGGCATTCCCGGCATCAATATCGACACCGGAGTCCTTATAGGTAAGGCCATTGGAGGAGGTCATTTCTGGGGTCCTTGGCAGCAAACATGCATGATAAATGGGCGGGAAAACCCCGCGTTTTTCATCAGTACGTCCTGATATCCAAGTGTCACTTGCGGTCCGGGTCGCAGTTTGCAAGGCTGCTGTTTGACCAATCCGCCATACTGACGCCTTTAATCAGATGCAAGAAACAAGCTGTGTCCTACTGATAAAAAACGCGGGCTTGATAATTTCCGCTGGCCCGAAAATACTCAAACGCGGACAATATGCAATGATCACCTGCGCATGACAGAGTTTTCTTTGCAGAATGCGTTCAACATGCCACAAAGAGCAGCAATAAAGAATCACATACGACGAGATTAGGGCAAAGAGGCATAAGTGCTTACTTCATTGAAAAACATCAAGATGTTGGCTGGCGCTGCGACGGTTTCCGTGATCCTGGCGTTCCCCGCAATGGCGCAGGACATATTCACCGTCAGCGGCGTCCATGTCGATGAAAGTGCAGATACGGCTGCCGCCGCCCGTGAACAGGCGCTTGAAATCGGTCAGCGTCGTGCGTTCGAAGAAGTTGTGGCGCGCCTGACACTGCCCGAAGATCGTCAGACCCTTTCGACACCCAATACGACCGAGATCACCAATATGGTGCGTGACTTTGGGGTGTCGAACGAGAAAACATCGTCGGTGCGCTATATCGCGGACATGACGGTACGGTTCAAGGACAATGAACTGCGTAACTATTTGCGTTTTCGCGATATTTCCTTTGCCGAACTGCAATCCAAGCCCGTGCTCATGGTGCCGGTCTATCGCACGCAAGGGACTGTTACCCTGTGGGATGATCCGAACCCGTGGCGCGATGTCTGGTCGCGCAATGTTGCCGCGTCCGGTTTGGTGCCGATCAAGGCACCAATTGGTGATTTGAGCGACATCGGAACTATTTCGGCCGAGCAGGCGGAAAGCGGTGCGATGGAGCGGCTTTCGGAACTTGCCAAACGCTATGGGGCCAATGTTGCCGTGGTTGCCAGTGCCGATGTCAGTGGCCCGAGTGGCGGCGAAACGGTTGATGTGACCGTGACGCGCTATGACCCGAACGGTGCGCCGCAGGTTTTTGGGGTGCGCGAAGCCACCCAGAGCGGTGAGACGCTGGATCAAACTTTGGTACGTGCGGCCAAGTCGGTTGCCGATCAGCTTTCAGACAGCTGGAAACGCGCCAATCTGATTAATTTCAGCACCGGTGGCAGCCTGATGGTGTTTATCCCGATTACCGGTCTTCAGGACTGGGCGAAGATCGAAGATAAGATGGTTGGCCTGCCGGTCGTGCGTAGTGCGCGTGTTGTGGCGATGTCGCGCCGCGAAGTTCAGCTTTCGCTTGAGTTCGTCGGATCGACCGATCAATTGCAAACCGCCCTTAATCAGCAAAATCTTAGCCTGACCCGTATGGGAGAACTATGGTTCATTCAACCGGTTGGGACAGACCGGCTGGAAGGCCTGTCACTTGGCGGTTAACATCGGGGGAATGGTAGGCCGTGGTTTGCCAGCAACCCAATACATCGCGGTATCTCGACGATTATCGGTTTTGGGCGTCTGGACAAACAGGGGTAACCAGACATGACATTTCGGCAGCAAGCACGTTTCTGGCTGGTTTTCACCATCGGGTTCTTTTTCCTGGTGTGGTTGTTTTCAAGCATCCTGTTGCCGTTTGTTGCCGGGATGGCGATTGCCTATTTCCTTGATCCGCTGGCCGATAAGCTTGAGGCGCGCGGCATTAGCCGCACCGTGGCAACCAGCATTATTACAGCCCTTTTCTTCCTGGTTTTCCTGTTTGTCTTGCTGTTGATTGTGCCGATGATCGGCAGCCAGTTGGCCGGGTTCCTTGAACGGTTTCCGGGCTATGTCGATACATTGCAGGCCAATGTCGGGCCGTATTTGCAGGATGTTCTGGACCGGGTTGCGCCGGAAACCCTGCAAAGTGTTTCTGACGCCATCAAGGGCCAGACCGCCAATGCGCTTAAATGGGTCGGCAATGTTCTGACCAATGTTTTGTCGGGCGGATTGGCGTTGCTGAACTTCCTCAGCCTGTTGTTCATTACCCCGGTTGTGTCGTTCTATCTTTTGCGCGACTGGGACAAGATCGTTGCCAAGATCGACAGTTATCTGCCGCGCCGTTCGGCCCGTGATATTCGTCAGTGCGCACGCGAAATTGACGATACCCTTGCCGGGTTTGTCCGCGGGCAGTCGACGGTGTGCATGTTGCTGGGGCTGTTTTACGGGCTTGGCCTGACACTGGCGGGTTTGGAATTTGGCTTTGTCATCGGGCTTATGACCGGGCTTGTCTCGTTCGTGCCGTATTTCGGAATGATTGCCGGATTTGCCGTTGGTTTCGGGGTGGCCTTGGCACAGTTCGGGGTCGGGCTTGACCTTGGGATTGTGGTTATTGTCTTTTTGATCGGGCAGTTGCTTGAGGGTAATTTCCTGACACCGAAACTGGTGGGCGACAAGGTCGGGCTGCATGCGGTCTGGGTGATGTTTGCCCTGCTTGCCGGTGGTGCCGTGTTTGGATTGCTTGGCGTGATGCTGGCCGTGCCGGTGGCCGCCGTGATCGGGGTGCTTGTGCGCTACGGGTTAAGACAGTATCTCGACAGTCGTTTATATGATCATGGTTCCCACCCCCAAGAGGGTGATGGGTTTGAGAGCACCGAGAATTGAGATCACAGTGACGCGGGCCAAAACGCCACCGGAAAAGGATATCAAGAACCAGAAGGCCAATCTGCCGGGCCAAACCGATGCCATTTCGGCCGAGGTCGCCCCGCAGCAATTGCCCTTGGCCCTTGAAATGCGTCCGGCGTTGGGACGCGATGATTTCATGGTGGCCCAAAGCAACAGCGAAGCGGTGGCGTGGATTGACCAGTGGCCAAACTGGCCTGTGCCGGCCTTGTGCCTTTATGGGCCCAAGGGGTGTGGCAAAAGCCATCTTGCCGAAGTGTGGCGGGCGAGGTCGGCTGCTTTGCGTGTCATGGCGCGTGATCTGGACGGGGTTCATCCTGACGACCTTTTGGGCGATGCCAAGGGATTGGTGATTGAGGATGCCGATAGCGGCCTTGACGAGACCGTCTGCTTTCACATTTACAATATGCTCAAAGAACGCGGTGGGCATTTATTGTTGACCGCGACACAGCCACCGGCCCGCTGGAAAGTGGCGTTGCCGGATTTGAAATCGCGGTTGGGGGCGGCACTTGTGTGTGAAATTTCCCCGCCCGATGATGATTTGATGGTGGGGTTGTTGTTAAAGCTGTTTGCTGATCGGCAAATTCAGGCCGGGCCACAGACCATCAGTTATATCCTGCCCCGGATCGAGCGATCCTTTGTGGCGTTAAGCGAATTGGTGGCCGCAGTCGATCGGCGGGCACTGGCGGAAAAGCGTGCGGTGACCTTGCCGCTTGTGCGTAGCGTTATGGAAGAGCTCTAGGCTGTTAATGGTGGGGGCGATCCCCATATCAATCCAGATTGATAATGCCATACGGGCTTGTAAATTTACGCGAAATTCATAGGTATATTTTACGGTTGCAGGCTATATTCGCAGCAATATCAATTACCGGATAGCACGTGTGAGCCCACAGCAGACCAAAGCCAAACCGTCGTTGAAAATTCAAACCAATGCGCTGATTGACGGCGGTCACGTATTGGGGTGGCGCGAATGGATCGGACTTCCTGATCTGGGAGTGCCGTGGATCAAGGCCAAGGTCGATACCGGGGCGCGGACATCGTCGCTCCATGCGCTTTATCCAAAGCTTGTCACGCAAGACGGTAAGGATTTTGTCCGGTTTGTCCTGCCACATTATCGTGGTGACGGGCATGGGCGGATTGAATGTATCGCACCACTGGTTGAGCTTCGTGAGATTCGCAGCTCGAACGGAAATGCCGAAGAACGGTTTATTATTGCAACCCATATTGCGGTCGGGCACCATCGGCTTAAGGTTGAGATTTCTTTGGCAAACCGCTCAATCATGGGCTTTCCCATGCTTTTGGGCCGCACAGCTATGAAGGCAGGAAGATTTTTGGTTCTACCATCAAAATCTTATCTTGCAGGGAAGCCAGATCAGAGTTAGACGCGGAGCAGAACGATCATGCACCGGAACAATAGACGGGCAGGATCGTTTTTTCTTTCAGACAGTTTTATCGTTCCCGTAAACGAGATTTGATCGTTTGCGAGCCTTTTCATTCCGACTCCGGGAGCTCATTGCATGAAAATCGCGATGCTTGCGCGTAATCCAAATCTGTACTCCCACAAACGGTTGGTTGAGGCCGCCGAATCGCGGGGACATGAGATTGATATCATCAGTACGCTGCGGGTATCGATGAACATCACGTCGATGAAGCCGGAAATCTATTACGGTGGTGTCAAGCTGGTCGGATATGACGCGGTTATTCCGCGTATTGGTGTGTCGGTTACATCATTTGGTCTGGCGGTGTTGCGCCAGTTCGAAATGATGGGGGTTTATCCGCTTAATGAATCGGTGGCGATTGGCCGTTCGCGCGACAAGTTGCGGTGTTTGCAGATTTTGGCGCGCCGCGGTATCGGCCTGCCGGTGACGGCCTTTGCCCACGATCCAAAGAAAACCGATGAGGTTCTTTCGATTGTTGGCGGTGCGCCTGTGGTGATCAAGCTTCTTGAAGGCACGCAAGGCATTGGTGTGGTTCTGGGCGAAACCGAGAAATCGGCGAAATCCGTGATTGAGGCGTTTCGCGGGGCCAGTGTCGATATCATGGTTCAGGAATTCATCAAGGAAGCAGGCAACAGCGATATCCGCTGTTTCGTGGTCGGCGGCAAGGTCGTTGCCAGCATGGAACGCACCGGGGCGGCAGGTGATTTCCGGTCGAACATGCACCGCGGCGGGTCCTCGCGCGCGATCCGCATTACCCCGCAGGAACGCTCAACAGCAGTTGAAGCAGCCAAGGCAATGGGGCTAAATGTTTGTGGTGTCGATATTCTTCGGTCCAACCACGGGCCGGTGGTGATGGAAGTCAACTCGTCACCGGGGCTTGAGGGCATCGAAGGGGCAACGGGCAAAGACATTGCCGGTATGATCATCGACTTCATGGAAAAAGATTTCCGTCCGGGCAAAGTACGGACCAAAGGCAAAGGATAAAAGCATGCGCGAAGCCGAAACAGCCGAGGGAAAACGCAAGTCTTCCAAAACCCCTGATTTTGAAATTGGCGGGAAAAAGGTTGCTCCGGGGACGCGCAAGATCGTTGATATTCCGATCTCGCTTTTATCCAATCACACGCCGGTTAATCTGACGGTCAATGTTGTGCATGGCAATCGACCGGGGCCTGTACTGTTTGTCAGCGGGGCGGTGCATGGCGACGAGATTGTCGGGGTGGAAGTCATCCGGCGGGTTTTAAAATCGCCTGCGTTGCGCGGCATGCGCGGGACGCTTTTGGCGGTGCCCGTGGTCAATGCGTTCGGGTTTTTGAATCATACGCGCTATTTACCCGATCGGCGTGACCTTAACCGGTGTTTTCCGGGGCATTCACGCGGATCGCTTGCGGCCCAGCTCGCACATCTTTTCCTCAGCGAAATTGTCGAGCGGTCCGACTTTGGCATTGACCTTCATTCGGCCGCAGTTAACCGCGTTAACTTGCCGCAAATCCGGGTCAATGAAGATGATCCGGAAATCATGGAATATGCCGAGGCGTTTGGCGCCCCGATCATTTTGACCAGCCCGCTGCGCGAAGGGTCGCTGCGTCAGGCCGGGCGGGAAGCCAAAGTGCCGATCCTATTGTTTGAGGCGGGCGAGGGGCTTCGGTTTGATGAAATGTCGATCCGGGCCGGTGTTTCAGGTGTTTTGCGCGTGATGCGCAAACTTGGCATGACGTCGCAGCGTGCGGTGCGTGAACCACGTGCACCGGCGTTTAAATCATCGAACAGCCATTGGTTGCGCGCACCCGTCGGGGGGCTTTTGCGCACATTTAAACTGGCCGGTGAGTTTGTCCATGCCGGTGATGTGGTGGCTGCGGTGGCCGACCCGTTTGGCCAGACGGATGAGGAAGTCACATCGCGCGAAGACGGGCTTATTATCGGGCGAACCAACTTGCCGATTGTTAATCAGGGCGATGCGCTTTTCCATATTGCATCGATCAAGCGCCCGTCCGAATTGCAGGAACGCATGGACGCCATTGAAACCCACCTGCAGTCCGATCCGTTGTTGGATGAGGACGAGATTATCTAATCACTTATTCTGATCTCTGGCGGTGTTTTTCGCCGTTTTGGTGGTTGTGCGTGCCGTAGATCAGACCTGCGCTGCGGCACTGCATTGCCCACTGGCGATTTGTGGCGTGCAATGCTATAGAAAATCTTATGGAACCAATTACAACTACAGAAGAACTTCGCGTACTTTGCGAAAAGCTGCGGACGTTCGAATATGTCACGGTCGATACCGAATTTATGCGGGACTCGACCTATTGGCCGCAACTGTGTCTTGTGCAGCTTGCCAGTCCCGAACCGGGTGATAACGGTGCGGCGGTTGATCCGCTGGCCGAGGGTATTGACCTTACCCCGATGTTTGATCTGATGCAGGATGAAAGCGTGATCAAGGTGTTTCACGCCGCCCGACAGGACATCGAAATTTTTGTCCATCTGTCGGGCAAGGTCCCCCATCCGGTGTTTGATACCCAGGTGGCGGCGATGGTGCTGGGCTATGGCGATCAGGTTGGCTATGAAACGCTGGTCAATAAGGTCACGCGCAAAAGTGTCGATAAATCCATGCGGTTTACCGACTGGTCGCGTCGGCCGTTGTCGACAAAACAAATCAGTTACGCGCTGTCGGATGTCACCCATTTGCGGGTGATCTTCGAAGAATTCCACGAACGGCTTGAAGCCAATGGACGTGCGATCTGGCTGCGTGAGGAAATGGACCGACTGACCGATCCGTCGATCTATTCAATTGATCCGGCAGAAGCGTGGAAGCGGCTTAAAACCCGATCCAACAGCCCGAAATTCCTGGCGGTTGCCCGTGCCCTTGGCGAATGGCGCGAAACCGAAGCCCAACGCAAAAATCAGCCACGCAATCGCATTTTGCGTGATGATACGTTGCTGGATATTGCCGCGCGTCAACCCATGACCGAAGGCGATCTTGATAAGACGCGCGGTGTCGGGCGCAACTTTGGCAGTTCCAAACCCGGTCAGGCGATTATTGATGCCATCAAGGCCGCCCTTGATAGTCCGCAAGATCAGTGGCCCACTCCAAAGCAGCGTATTGATCTGCCTGCCGGGATCGGCCCGACGGTTGAGCTGCTTAAGGTTTTGCTGAAACTCTGTGCCGAGGAAAAGGGCGTTGCCCAACGTCTTGTCGCATCGAGCGATGATTTGCAAAACATTGCCGCCGATGATGAAGCCGATGTGCCGGCGATGCGGGGCTGGCGCCGTGATTTGTATGGTCAATATGCCTTGCGCCTTAAGCATGGGCAGCTTGGCCTTAAGCTTGAAAACGGTGAAGTGACGCTGGTTGAGCTTGGCGACAATTAAGGCCAAAAACCGACATTCTGACGGAACGCAAAAACGGGGCCCCTTTGGCCCCGTTTTGTGATTCTGGTTGTCGTTCTGTTGTTGCCTTAAGCGGGGAGGGCCGCGTCAAGCAGTCCGGTGGCAATTGTTTTCGCCACTCTGGCCGATTCCGTGATCCCGCGGACATGTGCCGTGACGATGGCACCTTCCTTAAGCAGGGCGAGTTGTTCGGCCAATGTTTCAGGATCAGTCGCACCCGCCTTGGTGCAAAGCTTGGCAAGATGGTCGACGATCTCTTGCTTATGCTGTTTGGCGAGGCGGTGAGCAGGGTGGTCGGGATCAGTAAACTCACCAGAAGCATTGATAAACGCGCAGCCAGCAAATCCCAAATCCTTGAATGCCTGCCCCCGAAACCATTTTTCCAGAGCGTCAAACAGGGACAGGAGTTGTGCGCGGGGATCGGGTGATGCTGTTTCCATCGCATTTGTCAGCCAGTCGAGAAATTGTTCATCACGCCGGGTAAGGGCGGCCAAAATCAATTCGTCTTTCGAGCCGAAATGCTTATAGAGCGTCATTTTGGCGACGCCGGATTCGGACAGGATTTTGTCGATTCCAGTCGCGTTAAAGCCCTGTTTGTAGAACAAACGCAGGGCTGTATCGACAAGTTCGTCGCGGCGCGATTTCAATTTTATATCTCCAGTAGTCAGACCGTTCTGTATGTATATGTGCTATAGGGCGCAGAAAATCAACGGTTTTCCAGTGATGGAATGACCGTTCAAAAATTAATTTGACAAATAGACAGATCGGTCTGTATATATGTTTCCATAGTTGAGAGTTCCTCTCCACACACAAAGGAAAATGACCATGACCCGTATTTCACTTCCTGCTTCTATCGATGCCGCACCGGCAGGTGCCCAGCCGCTTCTTGAAGCTGTTAAAAAGCAGCTTGGATCGGTTCCGAACCTGTTTCGTCTGACAGCAAACAGTCCGGCCGCACTTGAAGGCTATCTTGGTTTGAGTGGTGCGCTTGCAAAGGGGGCGCTTGATGCCCAGACGCGAGAGCGTATTGCCCTTGCGGTTGCCCAGATCAATGGCTGTGACTACTGCCTGTCAGCGCATACCTATATTGGTAAAAACCTTGCCAAGCTTGATGATGCCGAGATCGCGGCAAACCGGAATGGTCGTTCGACCGACGAGGAGGCGGATGCTGCTGTGCGTTTTGCCGTTGCGCTTGTACAGAACCGCGGACAGGTCAGCGAAGACGATGTCAAAGCGGTTAAGGGGGCGGGCTACGGCGACGCCGAACTTGTCGAGATAGTTGCCCATGTGGCCGTGAGTACGTTGACCAACTACCTCAACGAAGCGTTCGGCACCCCAATCGATTTCCCAGCGGTTAGTGCAGCAGCTGCCTAACGTTTGGGAATGCCCTGGTCGATGGTCTCCCCCCCAACCGCATGATTGCTCCTGCGTCGACCGGGGCTTTTTTCCTCCAGCATTTAAGGAAACCAGACAATGTCACGACCACCGTTGCCTCCATTCACTGAAGAAACGGCCAAGCAGAAGGTCCGCATGGCCGAAGATGGCTGGAACAGCCGCGATCCTGAAAAGGTTTCTTTGGCCTATACGCCCGACAGCAAGTGGCGCAACCGCGCAGAGATTTTTGAAGGGCGTGAGAATATTGTCTCCTTTCTGACCCGTAAGTGGCAGAAAGAAATCGAGTATCGCCTGATCAAGGAGCTTTGGGCATTTCGTGAAAACCGCATCGCGGTGCGGTTTGCCTATGAATACAGCGACGGTAGCGGTAACTGGTTCCGGGCCTATGGCAATGAGAACTGGGAATTTGATGAGGACGGCCTGATGCGTCATCGCGTCGCATCGATCAATGACAAGCCAATCACCAGCGAGGAACGCCTGTTCCATTGGCCACTTGGCCGCCGTCCAGATGACCATCCGGGGTTGTCGGACCTCGGTCTTTAGGTGGTGTCATAGTCATTTTCCGGGGGCTGATTGTTCGGGGATGTCAGAACATCAGATGGTTGTTCCTTGAGATAAGAATGGCTTTCTAAGCAGCCAGTTCGGCTTATGCCAAAACAGCCGCCCCTTAAAAAGGGCGGCTGTTTTGGTGTGGGATGCTCGTTGTGGGTACTGGTCCTAAAACATGGTGTTGTCGTTGGCCTGTTCAGCCGGGACGGGCTGGGAGACATCCCAGTGTTCAACGATCTTGCCCGCATCATCGAGGCGGAATATATCCATCACCGCACTTTCGCCTTCGGATGAGGATGATTTGACGTGGGTGACGACCAGATCGCCTTCGGCCACGGTGCGGATGATTTCAACATGGATATTGGCATCTGCATTGAGCCAACCGGTGACAGCATTTCGGAAACCTTCAATGCCGTCAGGCGCAAAGGGATTATGCTGGATATAGTCATCGCCGACATATTTCGTGATCGCGCCGTCAACATCACGCTGATTGAACGACATGTCATAAAATGCCACGACATTGGCGGTGTTGCGGTCTTCGATCTCGCCAGCATGTAAAGGCAGCGTTACCGCAAAGCTGATGGCCATCAGGGTCGATGCGAAAAGGGCTTTGGCATGGATCATTTCAGGGCCTCGGCGAGAAACTTTTCAACAGATTGCGGGGGGCGACCGACAATCGTTTTGAAATCGTTGCTGACGGTTTCGTAGTCGCCTTTTTTCGCGCCGACATAAAGCCCGGATAAGGCTTCGACCAAATGACCGGGCAGACCAATGCTTTGCAGGATGCCGACATGAACTTCGGCCGGAAGATCGACAAATTGGACCGTTTTTCCGGTTGCGGTTGCGACATAGCCAGCGATTTCGGTGTGGGTGACGCCCTTAGTTCCGGTCAGGTCATAGGTGGCGTTGAGGTGATCAGTTGGTTTGGCCAACACAACTGCGGCGGCTTCGGCCAGATCATTGCGCGGGATATAGGTGATTTTTGCATTGCCTGCGGGGGCGCCAAAATCACCGGTTTCAAGCGCATGCGGCACACCGGCCATCAACAGATCGGCATAGAAGCTGTTGCGTAAGATGGTGTAACGCAGTCCGCTTTGTTTGATGTAATTTTCGGTATCAAGGTGAATGGCCGAATAGGTGAAATCGGCATTGGCTTTGGGGTCGATGATGCTGGTATAGACCAGATGTTTGACCCCGGCGGCCTTGGCGGCATCAACCGCAGTGCGGTGTTGGGCAATGCGCGTGGCATTGTCGGCTTCACCCGAAATGATCAGGGCGGTGTCGATATCCTTGAAGGCCGCAGTCATCAAAGCAAGGTCATCAAAGTCGCCATGCCGGACGTCAATGCCCTTGGCCGCCAGATCATCGGCCTTGGATGGTGTGCGGACACTGACCGAGATGTTGCTTGCGGGGATGCGGTTAAGCAGGTGCGTGACAACGAGGCTGCCGAGCTGGCCGGTGGCGCCGGTAATCAATGTTTTCATTTTGTATTCTCCGATGTGTGGTGGTCAGGCTATCGCCTGTTCATGGGAGAAATCTGGACCGAATAATGCATATGATCAATTCGATGAGTGTGATAATATATATGCATGAACATCGATGAATTGGATCTTGATTACCGGTTGCTGCGTTTGTTTCTGACGATCTATGACGAAGGATCGGTGACAGGGGCGGCAAACCGTCTTGGTGTTGGGCAACCTACGGTCAGTCACGGGCTGGACCGGTTGCGTCAGATTATTGGTGATCCATTGTTTGTGCGGTCGGGGCGGAGTATTTCACCAACCGCCCATGCCGATGAAATGGCGGTGCGGGTCCGCGCCTTATTGCAAGACATGCGTAATCTGACGCGGGTGGGGGCATTTGATCCACAAAACCCGGATCATGGCGCACGGTTTGTTTTGGGCACCAATGATTATGAGGTGGCGGTTATCTTACCCACCTTAATAAAGCGCATTCGATCCTGTGCAGCGGACATAAGGCTTAAGGTCATACCGGTGACGGGGGGCGAGCAGGTTGTTGAGCTGTTGCGCGAGGGCAAGCTTGATCATGCGATTTGCCTTCAGCTTACGGGCAAGTTTGGCGATATTGCTCAACAAGCCCTGTTGAGCGAGCACATGAGCTGTTTTTATGATGCGGCGTTTCATCCAGAACCGCCTGATACAGCTGACCGGTTTTGTGCTGCTGCCCATGCCCGCGTGATGCTGGGAAATAATGATACATCGGCGGTCGATGACGTGTTGCACGCCCAGGGTCGATCACGCCGCACAGTGTTGCAGGTGTCAAACTTTGCCAGTGTCGCCAGTTTGATGCGCGGCACGGATGTGATTGCGACCTTGCCGTCGCGTCTGGCCGGGGGCGTTATGCAGGGATTTGGCCAGTGCGATTTTCCGTTTGATTTCGCGGCCTATAAATTCAGCCAGAGCTGGCATGTGCGGAATGCCGAAAACGCCGCACATAAATGGTTGCGCGGCGAGATTTTCAGAGCGACACGCAATTTGCCGTAGCAGGACTTGGGCGATGATCTGCTCTTTGACAGTGCAGTCCAGTCATCTTGGCAGTATCGATGGAGCGTCACGAACACTTAGTCGATGGTTACTTATCTTGAAATGCGTCGAGAAAATTTTGAACATTGCCGTAAAGCAAGGTTTCTTTTTCCTTTAAATCTTCGTCATTTAGCTCCCACCAACGAGTTTCCAGAAGTTTTTCGATTTTGTCATCGTCAAAACGCTTTCGGATCAATCGAGCGGGGTTTCCTCCTACAATAGCGTATGGTGGCACATCTTTTGTGACTATGGCGCCAGCAGCGACAACAGCACCTGTACCGATTTTTACGCCAGATAGAACGATGGCTCTCGCGCCAATCCACACATCGTGACCAAGACTGATTGAACCCTTGGTAATAGCGTCCTTGTTGCTCTTATCGGTATTCCACAACAGCGTTTTGAAGGGAAATGTGCTTGGGAAATCCAGAGGATGATCCACCTTACACAAAAAAAGCACGTCAGGACCGATAGAGCAATAAGACCCAACGTTGAGCTGGGCGTCTATAGATGCCCCAGCGACCATATTCTTTTTCAGTCCGTATGAATGTCGACCGACCGATACATGATCCGGGAGTTTTGACGATTTAGGCGAAACGCCGAAAATCTTTCGCAAACGATCTTTAAATTTCATGGGCTTGCCACCAATCAACGCAGGTTTCTAGTGCAGCTTTCAGATCATACTTTGGACGAAAACCAATTTTTTGTTTAAGGAGGGTTGTGTCGGCGACGAGAAAAGGCGGGTCGTCCGGGCGGTCGGGCATACTGCCCGGGGCGAGCCCCCCCCGGCCGATAATTGTACGAAGCAAATTTGCAACCGACAGGAGGCTGTGGCCTTCGCCACTGGCGATATTGACAATTCCTTTGAAATCGTTGTGTTCAAAGACTTGTGCAAATGCCTCACCAGCATCCGCGACATGCATGAAATCACGGACTTGGTTTCCCGAACTCATCTTTGCTGATTGATCATCAAGGAGGGCATTGGTGATCGCAGGCACAAAACGACCGGGGTTCTCATGCGGGCCACACAACAGGAACAGTCGGCCCCACGCGATAGAGGCGCCTTGTGTGTTCAGGTCGAGGCAGTGATGGGCAAGACGGAGCTTTTCTTGCCCATATAATGTAGCGGGCAGGCAATTGGCACTTTCACCGAGCTTTTCGGTGCAGTTTTGCCAATCGTATTCGGCGCAGCTGCCAGCGATGGTCGCTCTTTTGCCGCCGTGATCATGAAAGCGGTTTAACAAGTCGATGCTTGCATCCCGCCAGTTCGGATTGTCTTTCGCATTCCAGAAATGGCCGTGCGTGGTTTGCCAAGCCAGATGAAGAAGGCCATCGGGTTGTTCTGTGCGAATAACTTTCTTGCGGAATTCTGAGTCAAGAAGATCACCGACGATGTGGTGACTGGCTTTTGCATTTAATTCTGAACGGCTACAGGTGATCACATCATGACCGGCGGAGGTCAAAGCCGCGCAGGCATGCGGTCCAATGAGGCCGCTGGCGCCGGTGACAAGAACCTTCATTTTTGAGGCTCGTAGTCGGGATAATTTGCGTCGCGACCATTGATGATCGTCGGATTTTCCGGCCACGTGATCGCAAATGCCGGATCATTCCATCGAACGCCTGCTGCAAGTTCGGGAACGAATGGTGCACCCATGAGATACAGCACCTCGGTATCTGGTTCCAGCGTCAGGAAACCATGTGCGCAGCCCCGGGGAATGATGAATGATTTGCGGTTGGTCGCAGACAGTTCTTCTGCCGTCCATTTGCAGTATGTAGGCGAGTCTTTACGCAGATCGATCACAATATCGATAATCCGACCGGCAATACAGCGAACGATTTTAGGATCGCCTACGGGGGATTTTTGATAATGCATGCCGCGCAATGTTCCTGCCTTGTAGTTGAAGGACAGGTTGGCCTGCTTTATTTCGAAATCATGGCCGTTTTGGGATAGTTCTTCTGCGCAAAATGTACGTGCAAAGAACCCCCGATCATCCTCGTGTTTTTCGAGATTGATCAGTTCGACACCAGGGACTTCTGTCTTGGTGATTTTCATCCCACAACTTCTACTTCTGGAACTGCCACAAGAAACTGTCCGCCCCAGTCCTTAACATAGGAGACGTCTCTCATGATTTCGTTCTGAAGGTTCCATGGCAGGATCAGAACGTAATCTGGTTTGGACTCTTTAAGTTTGTCCGGGGCATGGACAGGAATATGGCTTCCCGGCAAAAGGGTGTTCTGTTTGTGGGGGTTCGCATCAACAACGAAATCGATTAGGCCGTTATCAATGGCGCAGTAATTCAAAAGTGTGTTGCCCTTTGCTGCCGCACCGTATGCCGCAACGGTTTTCCCCGCAGTTTTTGCCTTTTGAAGGAAGTCCAGAAGGTTCCTACGGATCGCGCGCACCTTGGTGTCAAAGCCGTCATAGCACGCAAGCGTGGCAATACCTGCCTTGGTTTCCTTCGCGCGAAGGTCTCGCAAGTTCTGAGTTTCAGAACGTGTGCCCGCTGCTTTTTGAGCCCAAACACGCACGCTGCCACCATGTGTTGGCAGTTCTTCGACATCAAAGACCTTAAGGCCATTCAGCTCAAAACATTTTTCAACAGCATAGAGCGAAAGATAAGAGAAATGTTCGTGGTAGATCGTATCAAACTGCGTCTTGGCCAGCAGGTTCAAGAGATGCGGGAACTCAAAAGTTGCAACCCCATCGTCCTTGAGAATTGTGGCAAAGCCGGACACAAAATCATTGATGTCAGGAACATGGGCCAGAACGTTATTTGCAGCCGTCAGGTCAGCATAACCATATTCCGCGACAACCTTCTGAGCTGTTTCTTTGCCAAAGAACGCAACAAGGCTGCGCACGCCTTTCTTTTCGGCTTCTTGCGCGACGTTTGCAGCAGGCTCGATGCCAAGAACGGGTACTGACTTCTCTACAAAATGCTGAAGCAAGTACCCGTCATTTGAGGCGACCTCGACGACAAAAGACTGGTCATGCAGCTCCAGTCTTTTAACGGCAGTGACGCAGTAGTTCCGCGCGTGTTCTACCCAACTGCTCGAATAGCTTGAGAAGTAAGCATAGTGACTGAAAATTTCTGACGGCGGAACCACGTCGTCAACTTGAACCAGAAAGCACGTGTCGCAAACACGAGCGTGCAACGGATATCGTGGGTCTTCTGTGTCTGCGCGGTCATGGGAAACATATGAGTTGGCAAGAGGGCTCAGCCCAAGGTCGACGAGGGTATGCTTAAGGTCAGTTCCGCATGCGCGGCAAGTTGGCGTTGTCATTTTATATCCATCATCGATTCAAACGAGGTGATTTGTACCTCGGTTATTTCGCGCATATTCTGCCCGTCTACGTGTGCTTTATGCCAGTCAACAATCCATTGGACGCATGACGGCAAATCAAGGCGTGGTTGCCAAGACAATGTCGACGCTGCCAAGCTTGAGTCCAATGCAAGGGTGAGCGCCTCCTTGCGGGCATTTGACGTATCCTGCTGTGCCGTTCCCATGCTGCTGCCCCATGCAGTGAGTAGCAAACGTGTCACATGTTCAACTGTATGAGAGCCGTTCGGGCCGAAGTTTAATGCGGGCAGAGACGTTTTGCCTTCGACAGCAGCCTGCAAATACATCAGATAGCCTGAAACAGGTTCAATTACATGCTGCCAAGGGCGGGTTGTCGCGGGGTTTCGGAGTTCAACGGCCTGATCATTTATGGCGGCCGCGATGATATCGGTCATTAAGCGGTCTTCAGACCAGTCTCCGCCTCCGACAACGTTACCTGCACGTGCCGTAACCACAGAAATGTGTCGTTCACGGAAATAGCTTTGCGCAAAGCTGCGCGCGACAATTTCCTGGCACCCTTTCGACGCGCTGTAGGGATCACGTCCGCCAAGTGGGTCGTCTTCGCGGAAAATGATCTCGCCTTTGGCCTGATCATAACTATCGTTGTCATAGGCCTTGTCGCTTGTAACAACCAGAACGCCCGTCAGATTTTTACAGTCGCGTAAAGCGTCGAGCAAGTGTGCTGTTCCCATGATATTGGTCGCCATGGTCTCGACCGGCTCGCGGTAGGCGCGGCGTACGAGTGGCTGTGCTGCCATATGCAGAACAAGTTCCGGTTCAACTTTGTCGACCATCTTTTTGACAGCAGCCTGATTTCGAAGATCGGCAATCGTCTCTGAGGCATATGGTAGGTCAAGCAAATCGTGAAGATTTGGGGTTGTTTCGGGAGCAAGCGCAAAGCCGTGAACCTCGGCCCCCATCTGCATCAGCCACGTTGCGGTCCAACTGCCCTTAAAACCAGTATGGCCGGTCAGCAAAACACGTTTTCCGGACCAAAACTGACGAAGGTTTTTACTTGGCAGCATCTTTTACCAGACCTTCCAAGGTGCGTTGCCCGCAGACCAGAGCTTTTCCAGCAGCTGTTTTTCGCGCAGGGTATCCATTGGCTGCCAGAAACCATCATGGCGCCAAGCGGAAAGTTCATCACGCTCAGACAGGTTGCGCAGGGGATCTGCTTCCCAGACAGTTTTGTCTTCAGTGATTTCGTTCAGAACCGATTTTTCGCAGACAAAGAATCCGGCGTTGATTCGTGCGCCATCCCCAAGCGGTTTTTCCTGAAATGCGGAAACCCTGTCGCCGTCAAGGACAGTTGCACCAAAACGACCTGGCGGGGAGACAACCGTCATTGTTGCTTTTCGACCCTGCTTCTTGTGGAACTCGATGCTGGCAGAGATGTCGACATTTCCAAGGCCGTCGCCATAGGTCAGACAGAAAGGTTTGTCGTCATCCAGGTAATCACCAACGCGTTTGATACGCCCGCCTGTCATACTGTCTAAGCCTGTGTCGACCAAGGTGATCTTCCAAGGTTCGGCAGTGGCATTGTGATACTCAAGACTGTTTGAGGCCATATCAATCGTGAGGTCGGCGTGATGCAGGAAGTAATTGGCAAAATATTCCTTGATCACATAGCCCTTATAGCCAAGGCATATAATGAATTCGTTCACACCATGTGCGGAATAGATTTTCATCAGATGCCATAAAACCGGTTTTCCGCCGATCTCGACCATCGGTTTTGGCTTAATCGACGTTTCTTCGCTGAGCCGACTGCCGTAACCGCCTGCTAGAATTACTGCCTTCATAAGAAAAAGGGTCCCACTCATTCAGTTTTATGCGCCAAATGCTGCTATCGAATATTTGCCGGGGGCAGCTTGGATGCTCTTACACCGATCACGGCTGCTAGCGAACCGGCGGACCTTGCCAAATCGCGCCAGCCTTTTTTACGTTGCAAAGTTAGTCCATGCAGTAGTGCCTTACCTGCAAAGCGGGCGCAATATGTTACGCCAAGGTAAGCGCCTGCCAGACGTCCTTTGTACTTAGTTTCAAAGTATATTCTTGACCAAGCAATGTTCCAGAACTTTTCCCAGTAGTACGCGCGGTTCGGTCGCACGGACCCACCGTTCAAATGTGTTACAACCGATGCTGAGACGAGTATAAGGCTGTGGCCTGCCTTGCGTAAACGCATGCACATATCGTCATCTTCAAAGTAAAGATATATCTCGGGATCATAGAAGCCAACCTTCGATAAAACGTTCATACGGACGAGGTTGACAGCACCCGAAAGAAATTCGACACAAGCAGGGCCTTCTGGTGCGCATTCATAGGCCAATTTACCATGTGACCTTCGCTTCCACAGTTCGACATCGTGGCTGAGTTCAAGGTCGCCATTTGCATCCTTGTGGATCGGTCCAAACATCGCAGCTTCGCGGTAGGTGTCCGCGGCATCGACAAGTGCATCAATGGCGCCTTCGGCCATCACAGCATCTGGATTGGCCAAAAGGGTAAATTCAGTACTAACCTTTGCAAGTCCCTGGCTGGCGGCAGCACCGTAGCCAAGCCCCTTGCTGTTTCGAATGATCAGCGCATCTGGCCGAATTTCGGAAACAATATCAAGGCTATCATCAGTTGATGCGTTATCAACAACGATCAATGGAATGTCTTTGGGCAACGACTTCAAAAGGCCACCAATTACAAGGCCGCCGTTATGGGTAATCGTAACTACTGTTGTTCTCGCTGCCATCAATATTCCCTGCAAAATGCGTATTTCTTGCCAATGGCGGTGAACATATTCAATCTGACAATAATGTCCAATGAGAGATTGCGGTCTGCTCCATAAATTGCAGCATTCCTTTGGTCATTCTAGGGTCCAGACTCATTCAAATCCAGTAGCAAACGAGCGCAGCAAGGCATAATGCGGCCATGAAGTTGTTAGCATTCTTGTCGTAGCGAGTGGCAATCCGTCGGAAGTCTTTCAGACGGCCAAACATGCGCTCAATGACATTACGTCCGCGATAGCGCTTCCGGTTGAAGGCATATGGTTGCTTGCGATTGGCCTTGTTGGGGATGACGGGCTTGATCTTTCTCCGTATGAGCCAGGCCCGCCAGTGGTCCGCGTCATAGGCCTTGTCGGCAAGTAGATACCTCGCTGGAGGAAGGTGATTGGCGAGCATCACG
>NZ_ATWN01000014.1 GCF_000421265.1 Thalassospira lucentensis MCCC 1A00383 = DSM 14000
CGGAAATTTCCTCGGGCGTGCCCGCCAAGATGGCCGTCAACTCAGCAAACAGATATTGCCAGATGCCTTTTTGCGACCAGCGGTTATAACGATTGTAGACCGTGGTGGATGGACCGTAATCGGCAGGGCAATCTTGCCAACGACAGCCAGATTGAAGCACGTGAATGATCCCGCTGATGATGCGCCGATCATCTTCGCGCCGCCGACCCGCCGCACGGTATGGCAGATGCGGCTTAATCAGCGCCCATTGCTCGTCGGAAAGCCAGAATTGACCCTTCATGTTACGGAACTCCACATGTTGAGTTCCAGATCATTGAATCTGTTAAAGATTAATGAGTTCTAACCCTAGATGAATCAAACGGAAAGTACCTGCTGCTGAGGGTCGATTGCCGCTTAAGGTTCCTCGATTTACGGTCTTTCTTTGGTTCCGGCGAAAGGCAGCGCCAAGTTGACGGTAAACAATCCATATATAGATAGGAAGTGTCGCCTTTTGCGGCATTTTACATAGAAATAATAGAATATGATGAATAAAACTTGCTCGTGAAAGGGTTATCCCGATGAGGATGATGTCGTGATGGCCAATCGGACATTGAGGCCCGCCTATAATGCTGACGTATTGCCGATACTTGCGATGGTCCGTCATCGTTGCAATGGTGCGATTGATCCGGTTGTTACTTATCGTAACGCGGAGTATCGTGCACAGGTCGCGCAAATCCGACCCGCAAGCAAAGGCAGCGGTGGTGGAATCGTCTAGGAAATTTTCCAACATTTCATTGGTTGATACGTTATTGAGTATACTTGTACGTCAGCTTGCAAAAGATAGCTGAACCTTAACCGACTTGTTCCGGTCGCGGGCTATCTCAATGGCTTTCTGTGCGTCGGCCATGTCAAATGTCTCAGTGATAATTGGTTTTACATTTATGGCGCCGGTATTGATCAATTCAACGGCTTGGGCAAATTCGTGGTGAAAACGGAAACTGCCGGTAATAGTGATTTCCTTGGCAACGAGCGCGTTGAACGATACGGGCAACTCGCCAGCTACACCAACCTGCACAAGGATACCTTGCGGGCGCAGGGTCGATATCGCCGAGCCAAGTGCAGCAGGTGCTGCCGAGCATTCCAGACAGACATCGAAGTGCCCTTTGTTGGCCTCGTATGTTGTCATTGCGTCAGCGTCGCTTGCGACATTGATCGTATCCGTCGCGCCCATTTGTCGCGCAATATCAAGGGCAAAATCCTTCAAGTCCGTGACAACGATTTTGGCCGCACCAGCGCGTTTTGCTGCCGCGACACATAGGCTGCCGATTGGTCCTGCGCCGGTGACGAGCACTTTCTTGCCATGAAGGTCGCCAGCACGGGAAACTGCATGTAGGCAAACCGCCAGCGGCTCGGCACACGCGGCGTCGTTGAGATTAATTTCCGGGTTGAGCGGGATGCATTGACTGGCCGGAACATTTATCAGATCACGGAACAATCCCTGCATGTGGGGCATGGGCATCGCAGACCCGAAGAAGCGCATGTTCAAGCAATGCTGGTGTAGTTTTTCCGCGCAATATTGACACGTTCCGCAGGGGCGACTTGGATTGATTGCGACCTTTTGTCCGGGAATCAATCCAGATACGTCGGAACCTGTATCAAGGATTGTTCCGGCAGCCTCATGGCCGAGAATGATGGGTTCGCGCACCCTGATCAGACCAATGCCACCGTCAAAGTAATAATGCATATCCGAACCGCACACGCCGCCCGCACCAACGCGGACCAGTACGTCATTCTTTGCCGGACGCGCGACGGTTTCAGTTTCAATACGGAGATCATTTTGGCCGTAAAGTCGGCAAACGCGGGTTTGCATTGAAAAAATTACTCCATCAGAGACGGCAGCCAGGTCGACAGCGCCGGGATGTAGGAAACAAGGAATAGAATTAGGATGTTGGTCAGGAGAAACGGCATCAATGCCTTGATTACCGTGGTGACGGGAGCCTTGGCAATGTTCGCACAAATGAACATGCAGATGCCAACCGGTGGGGTCGTTAGGCCGATCATCAGGTTAAGAACGGCGAAAACGGCAAAATGGATCGGGTCGACACCAACATTGGTGGCGAGCGTCAAAAGGGGCACAAACAGAATGATCAGGGCGGCGATGGTTTCCATAAACATGCCGACTATCAGCAGGACCAGATTGATCAGCAAGATAACGACATATTTGTTATCGGTGATCGACAGTACCCCGTCCGAGATCATTTGGGGAATGCGTTCAGAAACAAGAATCCAGCCAAACACGTTCGCCAATCCAACAAGGGCGAGAATAGCCGCCGCCGTCACTGCGCTGTCGATGATGATTTTTGGAACCTTGCGTAAGGGAAGTTCACGGTAAATAAAACATCCAACAACAAAGGCGTAAATGCTGGCGATAACGGCTGTTTCTGTTGGGGTAGCGATCCCGCTGAGCAAGCCGCCAATGATCAGGCCGGTCATGGCCAGTGCCCAGAAGGCGCCGGTAAAGGATTGCGCAAGCTCGCCAACGCCTTGCCACGGCTGATGGGGGAACCCACGTTTGACGGCGATGATGTAACAGGTCACCATCATCGCAAGACCCATCAATAGGCCCGGAATAGCCCCGGCGATAAACATTTTTCCGACCGATATGCCCGAAAGTGCGCCAACAATGATCATTGGCATGCTCGGTGGAATGATGGGGCCAACGGTGGAAGAGGCGGCAGTAACTGCAGCAGAAAATGCAGGCGTATAGCCAGCGCGCACCATGCCCGGGATCATCATGCCACCAATTGATGCCGCATCTGCGACAGCGGTTCCCGAAATACCACCAAACAGCATGGATCCGGCGACGTTGGTCAGGCCAAGTCCACCGCGCATCCACCCCACCATGGCATTGGCAAACCTTACAATGCGTGGGGTAATCCCGCCGCTATTCATCAGGTTGCCCGCAAGGATAAAGCCCGGAATGCAAAGAAGGACAAACACATCCATCCCAGCGAACATCTTTTGCGGGATGACGACCAGAGGAATGCCTTCAAGCAAGAGATAGCAGAGCGAGGAAAGGCCAAGTGTTACAGCAACCGGAAGGCTGATAACAAGACCCAGGGCAAAAACACCAAGGAGAATAGCGAGGCTCATGGGACGTCCTTCGTCGTATCTTCAGGTCTTCCGTCTGATACGCCTGTGATGACACGTATCATCCGCAAAACGGCAAAAAGACCGAGCACAGCAAGAAGAATGAAAACGGTGGCATGAATAAAGTCCATTCGTACACCAAGCGCGGGAGAGGTTTGAAGAACGCCAATCGACACGAACATCCAGGCGGGTGACAGCAAGACAAGGCAAAAAGCAGCAGTCAATCCGGCAGAAAGAAACATCAACGCGCGTTGGACAGGCTTCGGCAGCATGTCGCATACAATGTCGACATTGACCAATTCACCATTGCGAAACGATAGTCCGACACCAAACGCTGCCATAAAGAGTAAGGCATGCCGGGTAAGTTCTTCGGTCCAGACAGGTGAACTCGACATAAAGGATCGAGAAAATACCTGTATCAGAACCGTGCCAATCAGAAGACCAAAGGCAGCACCTGTTCCGATCCGGCAAAGTGCAATGATGAATGCGTATAATCTGGCAGAAAACACGTTACTTCCCCGTCGGAAAAGGTTCGGTCGCGGCTAAGCGACCGAACCGGCCGAAATCATTTTGCGAAAAGGTTTTCGACAATCGGTCGGATTTCGTCGGACACATTTGCAAGAACAGCATCTTTTGCCTTCTGGGCAAAGGCCTGCGTGTCGACTTCAACAAAGGTCATGCCTTTGTCTTGCAGTTCCTGCGTTAAACGCTGTTCATCAGCAGAAAACAGTTCGCGTTCATAGGCTTGTGCACGTTTGGCTGCTTCCATCACGGCGTCCTTGTCGGTATCTGACAGCTTGCCCCAGGTGATTTCCGAAATGGTCAGATAGATCCACGAGCGGACGTGCTCGGTCTTGTTCACGAACTTCTGTACTTCATCGAAGCTTGCTGACTCAATCAGGGCCAGAGGGTTTTCCTGTGCGTCGATTGCGCCAGCCTGAAGCGAGGTAAAGACTTCGGAGAAGGCCATCGGTGTGGGTTGCGCGCCAAGTGATTTCCATACGTCAACGAAAAGCGGCACGTTTGGAACGCGTAGTTTCAGTCCGTTCAAATCATCAGGGTTCTTGATTTCGCGGTTCGATGTCAGATTACGCGGGCCGCGAGCAAAATACGCAATCGGGCGGATGCGTGCCTTTTCAATAATCTGCTGTTCAACCTTGTCACCGATTTCGCCGTTGGCAACCGCGTCCATATCCTCAAGTGTCGGATACGCATAGGGCACAGCAAGAAGTGCTGCCATCGGTGCCCAGTTCTGAAGGCTTTCGCCGGTAATTGTCATATCGACAGATCCCAGCTGCATGCCGTTGATCAGATCGATTTCCTTGCCGAGTGTTTCATTCGGGAAAACCTGAACTTCGATGCGGCCATCGGTAAGGGTCGAAAGTTCTTCGCCGAATTTAACCGCAGCTTTGTGCCAGGCATTCTGTTCGTTGGCGAGATGGCCAAGTTTAAGGGTCATTTCAGCCGCAATCGCAGAATTGCCCATTAACATGGCTGCTACACCGGCGATAATGAGTTTTTTGGTGGTTTTTATTGTAAGCATCTTTTCCTCCCTGTTTGGTTGATGCCTTAGAGTGACGGCGCAGGATTGGCGTCGTCAAAAAGCTCCGATCTGGAGCATGAAATGTCAGGCAGCGTATGCAGAATCTCACGAAGGTGTTCACGCATGGCGGCACTGGCTGTTTCGGGATCGCGTGATGAGATTGCCGAAACAATCTGGACATGCTGATCGATAATTTCGTCCATCGGAAACTGGAAGTAACTGAGGTAACGCACCCGATCGAGCTGTGCGCGAACATCCTCGACAATCTTCCACGCATATGTTTTTCCAGCCGCTTCTGCGAGGCAGCGATGAAAATCATGATCGAGTTTTAGGAAAGATTGCGCATCGCCTTTCATGACTTTTTTCTGATCAATGATCAGCTGTTCGAGACGGGTGAGAAAACGATCATTGGGTTCCTTTGCAACGAAGCGAGCAATATCTGCCTCGATTGCTTCTCGGACAAACCGTGCATCGAGAACCGCAGCCACCGAAATCTTGCGCACATAGGTACCCCGCTGGGGACGTACTTCCAGAAGGCCTTCGTCGGCGAGCTTGATAAAAGCTTCCCGTATAGGCTGGCGGCTGACATTAAAGTGCTTTGCAAGTTCGGCTTCTGACAGACGCACACCGGGCAGCAGGTCTGTGCACACAATCCGTTCGCGAATGATGCGGTGGATCTGTGGGCCGACGGCCAGATCATGTGTGATTTCCCAGTCGTTCTGTTCAGGATCGCCCATTAATCTCTCCTTGCTTTTCTGAGTCATGATGCATACTACCATACTAGTCAACAAAATTATGACATGATACTGTTTATACCCTTATAGTCGGTGTTTAAGACACCAAGCCAATACAGAGAGAGACCCATGAAACAAACTTGGAGATGGTTCGGTCCGAGCGATCTGGTCAGCATTGACGATATTTGCCAAGCTGGTGCGCATGGAGTTGTTTCCGCTCTGCATCATGTCCCAAGTGGTGCCGTCTGGACGCCAGCCGAGATTGCGAAACGTCACAGTGAAATCGCTGTCATGCAAGACGGCGCGTCTTCCGGTTTGACATGGGATGTGGTCGAAAGTCTTCCCGTTTCCGAAGCAATCAAACGTCAGGTTGGCCCATGGAAAGATCATATCGAGGTTTATAAACAAAGTCTTCGCAACCTTGCCGATTCCGGAATCCGTATCGTTTGTTACAACTTCATGCCGGTTCTTGACTGGACACGAACCCATCTGAATTGGCGTTTGTCAAACGGTGCGACCTGTATGCGGTTTGATTTGGCTGATTTTGTCGCCTTTGACTTGTTTATCCTCAAACGCGAAGGTGCGAGCGATGACTACCCTGTGGGGATTGTCGCAGATGCGCAACATCGGTTTACCGCGATGTCAGGTGATCGTCGGGCCGAACTTGAACGTACGGTTGCCTTTGGGTTGCCCGGTTCGGTCGAAAATCTGTCGTTGGATGACTTGCGCGCGCTGCTTGCAACCTATGCCGATATTGATGCCGATCTTCTTCGTCGCAATCTGGTGGCGTTCTTGGAGGAAGTCGTGCCGGTTGCACGCGAAGTCGGCATTCGCATGTGCTGCCATCCCGATGATCCGCCCTTTGCACTTTTGGGCTTGCCGCGCATCATGTCGACCGAGGCCGATTATGCGCTCATCATGCAGGCGATTGATCTGCCCGAAAATGGCATAACGCTCTGTTCTGGGTCTCTTGGCGTCCATCCGGAAAATGACTTGCCGGGCATGATGAAACGTCTGGGCGACCGTGTTCATTTCATTCATCTGCGCAATACCAAACGCGAAAGTGACGGATTGCCATGCAGTTTCCATGAGGCGGAGCATCTGGACGGTGACACCGATATGGTCGCATTGATCGAGCAGGTTTTGCTCGAAGAAGCGCGTCGTAAGGCCGCCGGTCGCGCTGACTGGAATATCCCGATGCGCCCGGACCACGGTCACGACATTCTCGATGACTTGAATAAACAAGGACAGCCGGGCTATCCCGCGATTGGCCGCCTCAA
The DNA here is from genome assembly GCF_000421265.1 of Thalassospira lucentensis MCCC 1A00383 = DSM 14000. GTDB lineage: Bacteria > Pseudomonadota > Alphaproteobacteria > Rhodospirillales > Thalassospiraceae > Thalassospira > Thalassospira lucentensis. Next base: position 6,687 of record NZ_ATWN01000014.1, read on the forward strand.
AGGTCTGGCGGAGCTGCGCGGCGTGATCAAAGCCCTTTCGCACCGTTTGGAGGCGACAGAATGACAGTATCGGCCATGCCTGAGGCACAAAACCGTCAAAAAGCAGGGCGCCCCGGCATCGTTCATATCGGGATTGGCGCGTTTCATCGGGCCCATCAGGCGGTCTATACCGATGCGGCGATGAAGGCTCAAGGCGGTGATTGGCAGATCATCGGTGTCAGTTTGCGCAGCACCGATATTGTTGACGCACTTAATGCGCAAAACGGTGAATTCACGGTCGTCGAACGCCATTCTGACGGGCCCAAAGCATACCGGATCACCAGCATGTCGGAGGCACTTGCCGCAGCCCGTGATATTCAACCCGTCCTTGATGCGCTTGCCGACCCGGCCATTCGGATCATTACAATAACGGTAACCGAAAAGGCCTATGGCATAGATCGGGTTTCAGGGCGGGTCGTTCCCGAGCATCCGTCGATTAAGTATGATCTTGCAAGTCCTCGCCAACCCGCAGGCCTTCTGGGGCTGCTGGTTGAAGGATTGCGATTGCGAAAGCAGGCTGGTCTTCCGCCGTTTACGGTTGTTTCGTGCGATAATCTGCCGTCAAACGGTGTCCTGTTGCGCACCGGCGTAATTGATTTCGCAAAGCGCATTGATAAAGAGCTCGCAGAGTGGATCGCGCAAACGGTTTCTTTCCCGTCAACGATGGTCGATCGGATCACCCCGGCGTCAACCGCGGCAACATATGCGGATGCAAAGCTTCTTTTGGGCTTCGAAGACCCGGCTGCGGTCGAGACGGAGCCGTTTTCGCAATGGGTGATCGAGGACGATTTTCCAAACGGCAGACCAGCCTGGGAGGCCGGCGGTGCGGTGATGGTGGATGATGTTGAGCCCTACGAACGTATGAAGCTGCGTATGCTCAACGGCAGTCATTCTCTCATTGCTTATATGGGGCAACTTGGCGGATATCGCTATGTCCGCGATGTCATGGCTGATGCGGGATTATCTCGGCTAATTGTTCGGCATATGGAAAACGCGGCGGCAACTATGCAGCCTTTGGCGGGGATTGATTTTACCCAATATGCTGAAGATCTTTTGGCGCGGTTCCGCAACCCTGAAATCGCCCATGAAATCCGCCAGATTGCGATGGATGGCACCGAAAAGCTGCCCCAGCGCATTTTTGCCCCCGCGTGTGACCTGCCGCGCGGCAGTGTAGAACTGGGCACCTTTGCTTTATGCTTTGCCGCATGGATGGCGGTTGCGCGTCAACACCTCAATGAGGTTGAACCAAGCACAGCAGCAGAAATTCTAAACGATCCGCGTGCCGATGAAATCATTCACGCACTGGGAAATAATCAGGATACGGCATCGATTTACGATCGCCTCGCGATGCTGCCCGACTGGATGCCCAAGCAGCTTCTATCCGATCCGTTATGGCGTGATGGTGTGATTGCGCGTTTATCTGTGTTGCTGTCTGACGGTGTGGCTGAGGCCATCGGGCACGAGCTTAAACCATGACACCACACCATTTCGTCGCCATTGGCGAATGCATGATCGAGATGTCGGGGGGTGCAGGTGACCAATGGAAGTTGGGCATTGCGGGCGATACGCTGAACACCGCATGGCATTTCCGCAATGCGACGCCGGCGGATGATTGGCATATACGCTATGTCACAGCACTTGGGGGTGATCGATATTCTGATCGGATTGCACAGTTTATTTCGGATGCCGGGATTGACACCAGGGCCATTCGGCGACTGTCTGGCAAGCGACCGGGATTGTATCTTATTGATCAGGAAGGTGGCGACCGTGTCTTTACCTATTGGCGCGAGAACTCGGCTGCCCGCAACATGGCCGACGACCTGACCGCTTTGGCGTCTGCGTTAAATGGTGCAGATGTTTTGTATCTGTCGGGGATAACGCTCGCAATTTTGGCTCCGGAAAGGCGTGCGGCCTTTATCGATTTGCTTAAGCCGTTGTCGGAACGTACCCGTATTGCGTTCGATCCCAATATTCGTCCCGCCCTTTGGGAGAGTGAGGAAGCTTGCAAAGCCGCGATATCAAGCGTTGCGGCAATGTCCGAATTTATCCTGCCAAGTTTCGACGACGAAGCCGCCCTGTTTGGCGATCATTCACCAGAAGAAACTGTTGCGAGATATCGCGACCTTGGAGTGCGCGAGGTCGTCGTCAAAAACGCCGGCAACCCTTGCACATTTTTAAGCGAGGATCAGGTGAAAACCATTGCCACACCTCAGGTGTCAAAGATTGTCGATGCAACTGGGGCGGGCGATTCTTTTAATGCGGCATTTTTGGCGACGCGACTTTCCGGTATGGGTTGTGTCGATGCAATCCGGGCCGGGCAGGCATTATCCGCCAAGGTCATCCAAACCCACGGCGCGTTGGTAGTCTGAGTATGAAAATACGGGTGCACTCAGTACGAATCAACAACGCCTTTGCCCTCAACTGCGGCGCATGTGAGATTGTTCCGCGTCATTCAAGTGGTAGGTTTGTCAAACTGTTCGCATTCTCGAGTCATGTGCGATCCGCAGGATATCCTGGTTAGCTGAGCCCGGATCGTGCATGACTTTTGCTATAGACCAGCTTCGTCAGAGCATTACCGTGTTTGGTGCTGCAATGGCCTCACAGGTTTTCCGCGATGAGGATTTCTATTCGGATGCGTTCTTGGGACGCCAGTGTCTCGCGGTTTTCGCATTGAGCTCTGAGTGTTCGCACGGCACTGCGGATGATGTGTCCCGGGTCTTGGTTAATCAGTGCATCAAGGGTCTTTGCCCGAAGTGCGTGTTCTGTTGACGGTGTGCGTTCATGGGCGATGGTGATGATTTTTTCTTCACCGCAGAGATTTTGCGCAAGGTCGATCGCAACGCGTGCTTCGGACCCCATGATATACAGCCCGACAATATCCTGATGGGCTGCAAAGGCGTTTGCCAAAACAAGTCGGGTTCTTTCTGCTGTCCCGTGTGTTTCAAGCGTCGGCAGGGCATCAAATTGCGGATATTCGCGGCTCATCACCTTATCAAAACCAAGGCGTCGCTCAAGGCTGTCGCGTGATTGCATGGTTTCCGCAAGAACCAGAATTGAACCCGTGGTATGGCCAAGGAACCGCGCCATCAGGCGCCCGGCGGTTGCACCTGCGGCAATGTTATCTATGCCAACAAACGGCTGACTGCCTTCTTCTTGCTGGTTGGATATGAAGGCCACGGTCTGTATGCCCCGTTCCCTCATGCGATAAAGCGCATCGCGAATCTGCGGGGTTTCCGGGGCCATAATGGCGATGCCATCATAATCCTCTGCTGATAATCGCGACAGGGTTTTGGCTGCGCGATGCGGATCATGGTCATCAATACGGACAACCTTGGTCGCGATCATTTCCGCCCGGCTGGCCTGATCAAATTCCGATATGTGCTTGATAATCACATCCAGAAATTCATCGCCCGTTCGGGGCAGGACAAAGCCGAAACGATATCCTTTTTGGCGGGCCAGGGTGGCGGCGACCTGATTTCTTTGAAAGCCAGTGCGTTCAATCGCCTCGTTGACGGCATCGACTGTTTTCTGTCGTACACCGGAACGTCCGTTGAGTACCCGATCTATGGTTGCAAGGCTGACGCCAGCCGCCTTGGCAAGGTCTTTGGTGGTCGGTCTCATTGGTTATTCAGGCCTAAATCGCTTGGGTTTTCTTAGGTTACTTTCAACTATTTGGCGCGTGACTGCAAGAAATTTGAGGTGCGTAACTCAGAAAATACTCTTTTTGAGGTGCGTACCTCAAAAACTTGTGGTAGAAGTGCTTCCGTGGCTGGGAAGCCGCGACGTTTCAAAGGGAGGAAAAATAAAATGAAGTCGAAACATTTGATGACGGTAGTGGCCTCGGCAATCGTTGCCGGTTCGCTTCCGAATGCGGCAGCCGCAGAAGATTTAACACTGTGCTGGGCAGCTTGGGACCCAGCGAATGCCTTGGTCGAACTTTCCAAAGACTTCGAAACCAAAAGCGGTCACAGCGTGAGCTTTGAGTTCGTCCCATGGACGTCCTTTGCTGATCGCATGCTCAATGAGCTAAACTCCGCCGGTCAGTTATGTGACCTTATGATTGGCGACAGCCAGTGGATTGGCGGCGGTGCCGAGAACGGTCACTATGTGAAGTTGAATGACTTTTTCGATGCCAATGGCATCGACATGGGCGATTTTATTCCGGCAACTGTGACCGGTTACGCTGAATGGCCAAAGAATACACCAAATTACTACGCGCTTCCGGCCTTTGGCGATGTGGTCGGTTGGACGTATCGTAAGGATTGGTTTGAGCGCCCGGAAATTCGCGAAGCTTTCAAGGCAAAGTATGGTCGCGAACTCGGCGAGCCGGCAACGCTTGAGGAACTAAAGGATATCGCGCAATTCTTCCAGGGACGTGACATTGATGGCACGACCGTCTATGGGGCTGCTATCTATACCGAGCGCGGGTCTGAAGGCATCACCATGGGGGTGACGAATGCGCTCTATAACTATGGTTTTCAGTATGAAAACCCTGACAAGCCCTATGATCTTGACGGTTTTGTGAATTCCAAAGGTGCTGCAGAAGGTCTGGAGTTTTACAAGGAGCTCTATGATACCGCGACGCCTCCGGGATCATCAAACTGGTACATGAGCGAAAATATTGATGCCTATAAATCCGGGCAGGTTGCGCTTCAGATGAACTTTGCCTTCATCTGGCCGGGCGTTGAAGCCGACCCTAACGTTGGCGGCGGTAAGTCGGGATACTTCCCGAACCCAGCCGGTCCCGCCGGGCAGTTTGCCCAGCTTGGCGGACAGGGAATTTCGGTTGTTGCGTATTCTGAAAAGCAGGAAGCCGCACTGGAATACATCAAGTGGTTCGCACAGCCTGAAATTCAGGCACGCTGGTGGGAACTTGGCGGGTATTCCGCACTGCGTGAGGTGGTCGAGGATCCGGGCTTTGCCGATAGCCAGCCCTACGCACAGACCTTCCTTGATAGCATGGCCATCGTGAAGGATTTTTGGGCTGAACCGGCCTATGCCGATCTGCTTTTGTCGATGCAAGAACGCATCCACAATTATGTGGTTGCGGGTCAGGGTACCGCACAGGAAGCACTTGACGGTCTGGTGGAAGATTGGACAGAGGTCTTTGAAGACGAAGGCAAGCTCTAAGCCTTTATCACTGTCAGAAATGACTGGCTCTGAACCGACCCCGTCCATGCTGTAATGGATGGTCGGGGTCAACCTTCCGACCGAGTGAAGACCGCGTGGCATCTGCCGCACGGCTAAGGGCGTCAATAATGAAGAATATTCCGATCGAAAAGATCGCCGCGGCTACGCCGGAAACCGTAGCCCAACGCATTCGGGGTCTGTCTGACCGAAGTATTGCGTGGATTTTCGTGGCACCAACGATCTTCCTGTTGCTGGCGATCAACATTTTCCCATTGATCTGGACCATCTGGCTGAGCTTTACAAACAGCCGGGTAAACCGTCCTAACCGGGATGTTGAGTGGGTTGGCTTGCGTAATTACGAACGCATTCTGTCAGACTCCGATATCTGGAACACGATGCAGGCAACAGCGCATTTCCTGATCTGGACCATCGTTTTGCAGGTTCTGATCGGGTTTTTCCTCGCGTTCCTGATTAACAAGAAATTCCGGGGGAATGATCTTTGGACGACGATTATCGTCTTCCCAATGATGTTGTCACCCGCTGTTGTCGGCAATTTCTGGACCTTTCTCTATCAGCCGCAAATTGGCCTGTTTAATTACGTGATTGCCTTCTTTACCGGGGTGGACCCGGCGAGCTTTTCGATGATCGGCGATGTGAATTTGGCACCTTGGGCGATTGTCATTGCCGACACCTGGATGTGGACGCCGTTCGTAATGTTGATCTGTCTGGCCGGGCTGCGATCCATTCCAAACAGCATCTATGAGGCTGCAGAATGTGATCGTGCGTCCAAGTGGCGGCAGTTCTGGACGATCACCATTCCCATGGTTTTACCGTTCCTGATGTTGGCCGTTTTGTTCCGCGGGATTGAGAACTTCAAGATGTTTGATCTTGTCGTTCAACTGACCGGAGGGGGGCCGGGAAACACGACAACACTCACGTCAATCGACTTGAAACGTGAAGCGTTCGAGAAATGGCGAACCGGATATTCGTCGGCCTATGCCGTCATCCTTTTTGTCACCGTCTTCGGCCTTGCATCAATCTACGTCAAAGCCCTGAACAAGGTAAAAGAAAGATGAGTTTTTCGATTACAGAACCAAAAAAGGGGACCAAGTGGTTCGCCGGGGTCCTTGTTGTTGGCTATGCGTTGATTACCATTGCACCGCTGCTTTGGATCATCGCAACCGGGTTCAAATCCCCGACCGATTCCATTTCTTATCCGCCTAAAGTTATTTTTGATCCGTCGCTTGAAGGATACGTCAATCTTTTCACCGATCGTACCCGCGCAACGGACGACATGCTTGAAGCCAAGGGGGAGCCGCAAACCTGGTACGAGCAAATCGCACGTGATCAGGGGACCATCATCAGCGGCCCGTCACGCTATGGCGAGCGTTTCCTGAACTCGATCATCATCGGTTTTGGGTCGACCGCACTTTGTATGGTGCTGGGCACGGCAGCGGCATATGCCTTTAGCCGTTTTCGCGTGCCGCTCAAGGATGACTTGCTGTTCTTCATCCTGTCGACCCGCATGATGCCGCCCATTGCGGTGGCCATTCCGATCTTTCTGATGTTTCGCAATCTTGGACTTAACGATACGCATCTGGGGATGATCCTGCTGTATACCGCAGTTAACCTGTCGCTGTCGGTCTGGTTGCTTAAGGGCTTCATCGATGAAATTCCGGTGGAGTACGAAGAAGCCGCTCTGATTGATGGCTACACGCGGTTTCAGGCCTTTTACAAAGTGGTCCTGCCGCAGGCGGCAACGGGTATCGCATCGACCGCGATCTTTTGTCTGATCTTTGCGTGGAACGAATATGCCTTCGCCGTCTTGCTGACATCGGGCACAGCACAAACCGCACCGCCGTTTATTCCAACGATCATCGGGGTCGGGGGTAAGGATTGGCCCGCTGTCGCGGCGGGTGCGACGATCTTCCTCGTGCCGGTTATGGTCTTTACCATCTTGCTACGTAAACATTTGCTGCGCGGGATCACATTTGGAGCAGTACGCAAATGAGTGATTTCATCAACGGACTGTTGCGGCTGCGCCGTGGCCCATGGGAGATGGTGGCATCAGCCCTTATTGCCTTGGGTGTCGTCATGCTGATGCAGCCCTTTGCCATCACGCTCTATACCTATTCGTTCATCACCACGCTGACAGGAACAGTCATGTTCATCGTTGTCAGCCACTTCCCGGAGTGACCCATGGCACAGATTAGAATTGAAAACGTGCGCAAGGAATTCGGGCCGTTTACCGCTGTTCAGTCGTCAAGTTTCACCATTGAAGATGGTGAGTTCTTTATGCTGTTGGGGCCGTCGGGTTGTGGCAAGACCACGACCCTTCGGATGATGGCCGGGCTTGACCTGCCGACCAGTGGACAGATCTATATTGACGGTGAGGAAGTTGGTCAGAAGCCAGCCAGTCAGCGCGATATTGCTTTTGTTTTTCAGATGTTTGCGCTTTATCCGCACATGAATGTCCGTGGCAACATCAGCTACCCGCTGAAAAGTCAGGGAATGAAATCATCTGCGGTGAAAAAGCAGGTCGAAGAGGTCGCTGAAATCCTTGGCATTACCGATATCCTTGATCGGCCTGTTGGCGGATTGTCGGGTGGTGATCGTCAGCGTGTTGCCCTTGGTCGCGCAATTGTACGGGATCCGAAGGCGTTCTTTATGGATGAACCGCTTGGCGCTCTTGATGCCGAATTTCGCGAACATATGTCCGAAGAACTGCGTGCCTTACATGACAGAATGGGGGCGACCACTGTTTACGTCACCCATGACCAACTCGAAGCCATGCAGATGGGTGACAAGATTGTTGTGATGAACCATGGTGTGGTCGAACAGTTTGGTGTTCCGCAAGATATCTATGACTGGCCTGCGACCAAGTTTGTTGCCCAATTCATCGGGTCTCCTCCGATGAATTTCCTTGATTTTGACGGGATGATTGGCACAGGCGGAACTGAGGTGCGGCTAAATGATGTGATCTTGCCGGTCCCCAAAAGTATCGAAGGTGCCAATGGCAAGCTGACCTTTGGTATCCGTCCCGAGCATGTGACGCTTGATGACAGTGCCGCCTATCGTGGCCGGGTCATTGCGACGGAATATCTTGGCACGACCCAGATCGTTACCTTTGATACGCCCAATGGCCTTCTTAAGGCCAGAGTTGCAAGTCACGAAGTGATCAATACCGGACAGGCAATTGGACTTCGGTTTGATCCCCGTACGATCACGTTGTTTGATGCCACACACGGCGGCGCATTGCGTTCAGAGGCAAATGAAGGGGTGCTAAACCATGGCTGAGGTAACTTTGGCGGGTATTGCCAAAAACTTTGGGTCGGACGTCGCACTTGACGATGTCACGATGACGATCCCTGATGGTTCCTTCGTGGTGCTTTTAGGACCCACAGGGGCTGGTAAAACCACAACTTTGCGGATGGTTTCAGGCCTTGATAAGCCTGATCGTGGCCAGATTTGTATTGATGGGCGCGACATGGCCGGTTTAACCCCGGCCCAGCGAAACGTCGCGATGGTTTTTCAGCAATACTCGCTGTATCCACATATAACTGTGCGCCAGAATCTGGAATTTCCATTGAAATCTCCGATCCTGAAAACACCAAAAGATGTGATCGATCAAAAGGTTGGAGAAATCGCAGAGATCTTGCAGATTTCTCACAAACTCGATAACAAGGCGACCGAGCTTTCGGGAGGGGAAATGCAGCGCGTTTCCATCGGGCGCGCATTGGTGCGCAGACCGTCAGTCTATTTGATGGATGAGCCGCTAAGCTCGCTCGATGCCAAGTTGCGAGCAGACCTTCGGGTTGAGTTGAAATCCATTCAGGCTGACTCGGGGGCAACGCTTCTGTATGTCACGCATGATCAGATCGAGGCCATGACCATGGCAACTCATGTCGGGGTTCTGGACAAGGGACGTCTGGTTCAGTTTGGCTCGCCACGTGAAATTTATGAAGACCCGGTCAGCATCTATGCTGCCAGTCGTTTGGGGCTGCCGCGGATCAATGTGTTGCCGGCGGACGTTTTTGTGGGGGCACCTGAGGGGGCCAACCAAATCGGGCTGCGTCCCGAACAAATCATGCAGGGCGAGGGTGAGGATAGTTTCGTGCAAAGGGTTGAGCATTTGGGCGATCAGACGCGCCTGCATCTGAACTTCAAGTCGCATGACATCATCACTGTTACCGATGCACATACCGAGCTTAGAACGGGCGACATCGTAAAGATCCGCCCCAATAAACCATTCTACTTTGGCGCCGATGGCGCTCGGGTGGCCTGACGGAGAAGACCATGGCTCAATTCATAAACAACAAAGACGCAACCGTTACCGAGGCCATCGACGGCGTAATCAAAGCTTCTGGCGGTAAGCTGGCAAGGATTGACGGCTATCCGCACATTCGTGTTGTGGTTCGTAACGATTGGGATAAATCCAAAGTGGCGCTTGTTTCCGGTGGTGGATCGGGACACGAACCGGCACATGCCGGGTTTGTCGGGGCGGGGATGTTGACCGCAGCCGTGTGCGGCGATGTCTTTGCATCACCATCGGTTGACGCGGTTCTTGCCGGGATTCTGTCAGTCACGGGACCGGCAGGATGCTTGCTGATTGTCAAAAACTATACGGGTGACCGGTTGAATTTCGGACTGGCCGCCGAACGTGCGCGTGCGTTTGGGCTTAAGGTCAGCATTGTTATTGTCGATGATGACATTGCGCTGCCCGACCTGCCGCAGCCGCGCGGTCTTGCGGGTACGCTTTTTGTTCATAAAATCGCGGGTGCGATGGCCGAAAGCGGTGCGTCGCTTGAGGATATCACGACGACGGCCGAACGCGTGATTGACGGCACAAAGTCGATTGGCATGTCGCTTGACACCTGTACGGTGCCGGGATCACCAAAGGAAAACCGCATTGGTGCGGGTAAGGCCGAGTTGGGGCTTGGCATCCATGGTGAAGCAGGTGCGCAGCAGATCGATTATCACAACGCAGAACAGGCGATGGCGGCGGTGACGGCCAAGCTTGCCGCAGTGATGGAAAACAAACCGCATGTGGTGTTGCTCAACAATCTTGGTGGAACATCTGTGCTTGAGATGGCGATCCTGACAAACGATTTGACCAAATCGTCTATCGCCAAGAACCTGAAGATGATTGTTGGACCTGCAGCGATGATGACATCTCTCGATATGCGCGGGTTCTCGGTCTCGGTCTATCCGCTGAGTGCGGAGGACCATGCATGGCTATCGGCCCCATGTGCGCCATCGGCTTGGCCGGGGTGTACACCAATTAAGCCGGTCAGCATCATCGAACTTCCTGATGGATTGACGCCGATCCAGCCGATTCCGTCCGAGCATGCACAAACGGCGGCCTTTCTGACCAAGTGCTGCCAAATCCTGATCAACGCCGAAGTTGACCTAAACGGGCTTGATGCCAAGTCAGGCGACGGTGATACGGGTTCGACATTGGCCGGGGCGGCGCGTGCTTTGATCGGCGCACTCGACCGTCTTCCGCTGGCCGACCACACCCAGCTTTTGCGTGCGATCGGGCAGGAACTTAGCCAGACAATGGGCGGGTCTTCCGGTGTTCTTCTCGCCATTTTCTTTACAGCGGCAGGCGACGCGGCATCAAGCGGCCGGGCCATGGTTGCTGCCCTTAAGGACGGACTTGAACGCATGCAGCAGATCGGCGGTGCGCAATTGGGGGATCGGACCATGGTCGATGCCTTGAAACCGGCACTCGACGCACTAGAGACAAATGGCATGGCGGATGCTGCCAGTGCTGCGCGCAAAGGGGCGGTGCATACCTCAACCATCGTTAAGGCCAAGGCAGGACGCGCATCCTATATCAATGCGGAACAGCTCGAAGGGCATATCGATCCGGGTGCCGAAGCTGTTGCCCGGTTGTTCGAACAACTGAGCGATTAGATGCCTTAGTGGTTTATCGGCAGACACTGTGCTTCAGTGGCATTTCAGTCACTTTTTGGAACTTCCCGGAGGAATGTTCCACGGGAGAATGATCAGATCTTGGTCATCTTACGCGGTAACGTTATCCGAACATACGGTTATGTTTTTACGCCCAATTAGCTGTTTGACGTCGAGGATTGATACAAAATTAGGTTCTTTGGGAAGTAGGAGATTGACCGAGCTAGGACTTGAGATCGCGTTCGAGGATTTCAGTTGAGCCACAAAAATTATAGAGATTAACTGTGCAATTGACGCCACGTTTATTAGACGTGTAGCGACAATGGTTGCGGTTGAGAGTCCTGAGCCCGCATTTTAGGTGTCAAAACGGATGTTATTGGAAATAATCCAATGTATTAGAATATATCGGGTTCGCCGGTGAGCCGTAGCTCGGAAGAAATAACAGAGTCATAAATGCTCAATGTTCCAGATGCGTTTAGCATTGCCGCTGGCAAATGCGGCGCGTTCGGTTTCTGATGCCCCTGCAATCAGGGCCTGCGTTGCGGCCATCCATTGGTCCAGCGACGAATTCAGCGTGCAAACCGGGCTGTCTGATCCCCACAGCACACGACCCCAGCCAAAACTTTCAATAATATGTTCGACATAGGGGCGCAGCGTCTCAAGCGTCCAGTCGGGGGCGGCATAGGCCGAAATGCCAGAAATTTTTGCATTTACATGCGGGCGTTCAGCAAGGCGTGTGATTGATTTTTCCCAATCTTTGTACCCATCCCCGGCAATGTCAGGGACACCGCAATGGTCGAGAACGAAGGCCGTATTGGGGCAGGCATCGGCAAGATCGATTGCCAATTCAAGTTGGCGTTGGCTGACACAGATGTCAAAGGGCAGGCCCTTTTTACCGATCAGTCCAACGTTCGCACGAAAGCCGGTGTCTTGTGAGAGTTCATCAGGAACGACGTGTAATACGCGGCGGATGCCTTTGACCACTTTCGGATCGAGGCGATCGAGGAAGCTGGTAAAATCTTCTGCTTCGGGCCGGGCCGATGAAATGGCCCCGCGCATCAAACTCCCCGGTCGCGCCATCAGGTCGGCGACAAAGGCGTTTTCTGTTTCGATAAATTCCGGCGCGCAATCAACTTCCATGTGCAGGACACCTGAAATGCCAATCCGTTTGGCCGTGCTTTCATACTCATCATAGGTCCAGTCACGGTTGAGCGCGGGGACATCCGTCAACCAAGGGTATGTGATGAGTTGACGGGAAACCAGATGAAGATGGGTGTCGATAAACATGAAGGTTCCTCTTTGTCCTGATCTTTTTTGCGTGGCCTTATTGGGGATTTTACGTGGGATATGCAGGATATCCTGTGTTTTTTCACGGGCTAAGCGATTTCTTTGGTGAGTTCAACTTGACTCACTATCGAAGTCAAGTTTAAATATAAAAGATGCTTCCGAATATGAAATTAACAAAATAACGGCAGCGGAAGCCAAAGCCAGTTGGAGAAGACCGTTCCATTTAGGGAGGAAATAGTGAGAACGTTTTTAAAGGGCGCGTCGAGCGCCATACTTGCCACAGCGGCAGCGGTAACCGCAGTTGTCAGCGTCAGTAGCATCGGACAGGCGGCTGAATTTGATGGGGTGACCATCGAAGCCAAACTGATCGGTGGGCAGCAATATGAAGCACTTTATGCCCGCATTCCTGAATGGGAAGCCGCGACCGGCGCAAAAGTGAACATCATATCCAAGAAGAACCACTTCGAACTGGATAAGGAATTCAAGTCCGACATTGCAGCAGGCACGACCGACTGGTGTGTTGGATCGAACCACTCATCCTTCGCGTCCCAGTATTCGGCACTTTATACCGACCTGGGCGACTTGGTGAGCAAGGATACGGTTGCCGAGTTTGTGCAGGCCAACATCAAAGCCGCCACTTTTGACGGCAAGCTGGTCATGCTGCCGCGTGCTCAGTTTGATGTTTCGGCACTTTACTATCAGAAAGACCTTTATGAAGACGCCGAGAAGGCCGCGGCATTCGAAGACAAGTACGGCTATCCGCTTGCTGTGCCCGAAACCTGGGCGCAGGTAAAAGATCAGGCGATCTTCTTTGCGGATCCGCCGAACTTCTATGGCACCCAGTATGCCGGTAAAGACGAAGCCATCGTTGGTCGTTATTACGAAATGGTCGTTGCCGAAGGCGGCAAGCTGTTTAACGACGACTTCTCGCCGGCTTTCAATTCCGAAGAAGGCAAACGCGCCTTGCAGTGGTTTGTTGATCTGTATGACGCAGGCGCGGTTCCTGCTGGTACGACCAACTATCTTTGGGATGACCTTGGAAACGGGTTCGCATCCGGGACAATCGGATTAAACCTTGATTGGCCGGGCTGGGCCGGGTTCTTTAACGATCCGTCAGCATCGAAAGTTGCCGGTAATGTTGGTGTCGCCCCGGCACCCAAGGGTTCGGCTGGTGTGCGTACCGGTTGGTCCGGGTTCCATGGTTTCTCTGTAACCGAAGATTGCGAAAACAAGGAAGCAGCGGCGTCACTTGTTGACTTCCTGACCAACGAAGACAGTCAGAAACTTGAAAGTGCAGCTGGTCCATTGCCGTCACGAACCGCTGTTTGGGATTACGTTTCCGAACAGGCAAAAGGCGATCCGTATCGCAGCGAAGTTCTGGCAGCGTTCAAGGAAACGGCTGCAACCGCATTTGCGGTGCCGCCAACCCCGCTTTGGGTTGAAACCACCAACATCATCTATCCTGAACTTCAGGCCGCCATTCTTGGTGACAAAACCGTTGATGAGGCGCTTGCCGATGCGCAAGACTCCGTTGACGAGTTGATGCAGGAAGAAGGCGTCTACTAAGCCAGAAATACCGGACGGCATGGTTTTGTCTGTGTCGTCCGGTCCAATCTTCCATCCGCCTGAAATGCACGGGTCATCCGTGCCGCTCTACGGGACATCCTCATGAAGCGCTTGAAGCTCCCTCCGTGGTTGGTTCTTTTATTACCAGCCATCATCATTCTATCGGCCGTCGTGCTGATCCCGCTCGTTTTCTCGCTCTATTCGAGTTTCACGTCCTATCGGCTGACCCGGCCAGACAGTATTTTTAACTGGGTCGGATTGTTTAACTACGAAAAAGCCGTGACCGATGTGAAGTTCTGGGCCGCTTTCGGGCGAACCGTTCTGTTGCTGGCCGTGGCCCTTAATCTTGAGATGCTGCTGGGCCTTGGTCTTGCGCTGATGGTGTCGAAAGTCACCAGCGGCCAACGCCTTTTGCGCACGATGATGATGTTCCCGATGATGTTCTCGCCGATCCTGGTCGGTTTCCAGTTCAAGTTCATCTTTAACGACAATGTCGGTCTTGTGAACAATGCGCTTCAGTCGCTGGGCATTACCGATCAGGCCATCCCATGGTTGGTCGATGGCAACCTTGCGATGTTTTCGATCATCTTTGCGGAAGTCTGGACGGCAACATCGGTGTTTGGGATTCTCATTCTTGCCGGGCTTTATGCCATTCCACGCGATCCGCTCGAAGCTGCGAAGGTTGACGGCTGTACGTCTTTGCAATCTTTTCGCTATGTGACATTGCCGTTTTTGATGCCGTTCATATACATCGCGATGGCGATCCGGTCGCTGGATGTGGCGCGCGCCTATGACATCGTTCAGATCATGACAAATGGGGGGCCTGCACGCCGGACAGAGCTTTTGTGGACCCTGATTGGCCGGACGGGTTATGTCGATGCGCGCATGGGGTATGCCAATGCGATGGGCTATATCTCGATCTTTCTCGCGATCTTCTTCACCGTGTATTTCTTTAAGAAACTGACACAGTCCCGGCGTGAACTTGGGATGGGGGCGTAAGCAATGGCGACCAATATGAACCACCGCATCCGCCGTCATTCCCTTAAGGGATTGCATTTCTTTGGTTTGTTTTCCGCGATGATGGTCCTGTGTGTGCCGGGGCTCTGGATCGTGTTGAATTCTTTCCGTCCAACGGTCGAGATCATGGCAAAACCGCCTGTCTGGATCCCCAACGAGCTGAACCTTGACCATTACCGCGCAATGTTTGGCGGGATTGGCGAGGGGGGCGTACCTGTCCTGACTTATTTTACCAACTCGCTGATCATTTCGGTGACCTCGACTGTGATCGCGATCTTGATCGGGATGGCGGGGGGCTATGCCTTTGCCCGGTATAAATTCAAGTTCAAGGGCGGCGTGTTTGTCGCCCTGATGGTGACGCGTGCAGTGCCCGGCGTGGCGCTATCCTTGCCGCTGTTCATCATCTTTGCGCGGGTTGGCATCATCGATACACATCTGGGTATGGTGATGGCCTATGTCGCGTTGAATGTGCCCTTTACGATCTGGCTGATTGACGGCTTTTTCAGGCAGGTTCCCCCGGAACTGGCCGAAGCCGCCGAGATCGATGGCTGTACCCGGTGGCAAGCCTTCTGGCGGGTTGAATTTCCCGTCGCGCGCTCCGGCATTGCTTCTGCTGGTATCTTCGCCTTTTTGACGTCATGGAACGAATATGCGCTGGCGTCCCAGCTGACGCGTTCGACCACGTCAAAGACGATGCCGGTTGGACTTTTAGATTTCACTTCGGAATTTACCCTTAACTGGGGGGGGATGTGTGCGCTTGCGGTTTTGATGATTATCCCCGCGCTGATCCTTACTTTCCTCGTGCAGAAACACCTCATAGCCGGCCTGACCTTTGGCGGCGTGAAAGGATAAGAAAATGGCGAATGTCACCCTTCGCAATGTGGTGAAGAAATACGGCGTTCTTGAAGTCGTTCATTCCATCAACCTTGAAATCGCCGACAGCGAATTTGTCGTTCTGGTAGGGCCGTCGGGCTGTGGAAAGTCGACAACACTGCGTATGGTCGCCGGACTTGAAGCGATTTCAGGCGGCGAGGTGCAGATTGGCGGACGGGTTGTTAACGACCTTCCGCCGCGCGAACGCAACATCTCGATGGTGTTTCAGAACTACGCGCTCTATCCGCATATGACGGTGCGTGAAAACCTTGGCTTTTCGCTTAAGGTTGCCAAACAGGCGCAGCCGGTAATCGACGATGCGGTCGACAAGGCGGCAGAAATCCTGTCGCTGACACCGCTTCTGGATCGAAAGCCCGGTGCACTTTCTGGCGGGCAACGTCAACGTGTGGCGATGGGGCGCGCCAT
Organism: Thalassospira lucentensis MCCC 1A00383 = DSM 14000; assembly: GCF_000421265.1. Lineage (GTDB taxonomy): Bacteria > Pseudomonadota > Alphaproteobacteria > Rhodospirillales > Thalassospiraceae > Thalassospira > Thalassospira lucentensis. Next base: position 22,941 of record NZ_ATWN01000014.1, read on the forward strand.
TGTCCGTCACCCGGAAGTCTTCCTGTTTGACGAGCCACTTTCAAACCTTGATGCAAAATTGCGGACCCAGATGCGGGTCGAGATCAAAAAATTGCATCAGAAATTAAAATCGACCATCATTTACGTCACCCATGATCAGGTCGAGGCCATGACGCTTGCTGATCGTATTGTCATCATGCGCGACGGCCATATCGAACAGGTCGGAACACCGCTTGAGGTGTTTGAAAATCCATTAAACACCTTTGTTGCAACATTCATCGGCTCGCCGCCGATGAATCTTTTGGATGCGGTTGTCAAAGACGGGAAGCTCGCGTTTTCCGATGGTACCCTTATTGCCATGCCGCCGGGCTATTCTCAGGCCGAAGGACAGGCTGTTACCTTTGGTGTACGGGCCGATAACATCATGCCGGTGGGCCACGCGCTTCCGCACGGTGAACATATGGCCGAGGTCGAGATGGAAGTTAACCTCACCGAGCCATTGGGCACAGAAACACTGCTTTTCTCGGTGCTTGCGGGTAAAGAAGTACAGGCCAAGATGTTCAACCCGCGTCCGGTCCAAACTGGCGAGCGTATGACATTCCAGATCATGCTCGACAAATGTCACCTGTTTGACGCCGAAACCGGCGCGGCACTGAAACGCTGAGGTCATCTGATGGCACGAATTACACGCGCAAACGCATTTCTGGTCGATCTTGAACCAAAGGTCGTGCGCACCGATGCGATCCAGTCGTTCAAGTCACAAGAAACGATCTTTGTCGTGCTCCATGACGCGGACGGCGCACAGGGCATGGGATACAGCTACACCATCGGGGATGGCGGCCCATCGGTTCTGGCACTGTTGCAAAAAACGTTACTGCCCCGCCTGATGGGACAGGACGCAGACCACATCGAAGCCATCTGGCGTGATCTTTTGTTCTGTTCACATGCGACAGCGGTTGGGCCGATCATGTCGCTTGCGCTTGCGGCGATTGATACGGCCCTTTGGGACATGCGCGGTCACAAAACCAATCTTCCGCTTCATGTTCTGGCGGGTGGGGCCAAAAGTACGGTGCCGATGTATACGACCGAAGGCGGTTGGCTTCACCTGCCGCCAAAGGCACTGGTCGAAGATGCCAAGGCCGCAAAGGCAGACGGCTTTCGCGGATCAAAGGTCAAAATTGGAACACCAACTGTTTCCGGTGATGCCGCCCGGCTCGAAGCGGTGCGCAGTGCGCTTGGCGATGAGTACGAGATCATGACCGATGCCAATCAGTCGATGACCGCGGCCGAGGCAAAACGGCGTGTGCCGATGCTTGAACAGCTTAACATCGCATGGTTCGAAGAACCGTTGCCGTCTGATGATATTGCCGGGCATGCCCGTTTACAGGCGCAATCGCGTGTTCCCATCGCGGTGGGAGAAAGCCTGTATAGCTTGGGGCAGTTTGCCGACTATATCAGTGCCAATGCGTGCGAGATCGTACAGGTCGATGTTGCCCGTGTGGGGGGGATTACGCCGTGGCTTAAGGTCGCACACATGGCCGAAGCACATAACATGTCGGTCTGTCCGCATTTTCTAATGGAACTGCATGTCAGTCTTGTCTGTGCCGTGCCCAATGCACCGTGGCTTGAATACATTCCCCAGCTTGAAGACATCGCGGTCCCTATGTCGCGTAAAGGTGGGATGGCAGTTGCCCCTGACGCTCCGGGGCTTGGCATCGACTGGGATCACGAAAAACTTGCTGCCCTAACTCTTGCGGGCAGCGCATTCGAAATAAAGGAGGGGCAGCAATGAACCGCCACGGACAACTGATTGGCATTGGTGAGGATGCCATCGCGGAATACAAGCGTCTTCATGCCGATGCATGGCCCGGCGTGCTTGCCAAGATTTCCGCATGCAATATCCGCAATTATTCAATTTTCCTGAAAGAACCGGAAAACCTGCTGTTTGCCTATTTCGAATATGTCGGCACGGATTTTGATGCCGACATGGCAAAAATGGCGGCTGATCCCGAAACACAGCGCTGGTGGTCTTTCTGTGAACCGCTACAGCGTCCACTTGAAAGCCGCAACGAAGGCGAATGGTGGGCCGAGATGGAGGAGGTATTTCATCATGACTGATTTACGCCAGACAATTGAAATGCCCAAAACACCGATGCCCGTCGTGATCTTTGGTGCGGGTTCCATCGTGACCGATGCGCATCTTCCGGCCTATCGCGAATTGGGTATCCCGGTTGCCGGGATATTTGATCCTGATACTGCCAAGGCGCAAAAAGTCGCATCTGGTGCCGACACTCAGGCATTTAACACGGTCAAAGAGGCAGCAGGACAAACCGGGGTTGTCTTTGATCTTGCCGTGCCGCCCGCGGCAATTGTCGGTGTGCTTGAAGCCTTGCCGGATGGCGCCATCGCCCTGATCCAAAAACCGCTTGGATCGGACTTGGCCGAAGCCGACCGGATTATTTCTGTTTTACGGCGCAAGAAAATCAAGGCGGCGGTTAACTTCCAGCTGCGTTTTGCGCCCAACTCATTGGCGCTTAAGGATGCGGTCGCACAAGGATTGCTTGGTGATGTCGTTGATTTTGATGCATGGCTTGCGCTTGATACGCCCTGGCATTTGTGGGAATTCCTTGCCAATCTGCCGCGCGTCGAAATTCTTTTGCACTCGATCCATTATCTTGATTTTGTGCGCGACCTTTTGGGCAACCCCAAAGGCATTCATGCGCGTACACTTGGTCATCCGTCATCAAGTATGTCGAACACGCGCAGTGCCATGATGCTTGATTACAGTGATCAGATCCGCTGCAATCTTTCGATCAATCACAACCATGCTTTTGGCCGGAAATTTCAGGCCTGCGAGTTTCGGATTTGCGGCACCAAAGGGGCTGCTTATATGAAGCTTGGGGTCAATCTGGACTATCCCAAGGGCGAGCCGGATGAACTTTGGCTCAATACGGACGGCGAATGGCGGCAGGTCGAACTGGTCGGTGACTGGTTCATCGCCGCATTCAAGGGGCGTTTCGCACAGCTTCAGCGGTTTGCGTGTGGACTTGACGCGGACCTTGAAGGTTCGGCTGAGGACGCATGGCATACGATGGCCTTGGTCGAAGCTGCCTATGAAAGCTCCGCCCAGCCGATGCATCCGATCAAGGAGGCCCCGAATGCTTGAGCAGGTTACCTATTTTGAGGACTACGCAATCGGCGATGGCCGCGAAACCACGGGGCGTACGATCACGGAAACTGATTTCGTTGTTCATGCCGGGCACTCAGGCGATTTCTTTCCCCATCATCTTGATGCCGAATTTTGCAAGACACTGCCTTTTGGTCAGCGTATTGCCCATGGCACCATGGTTTTCACCATCGGGGTTGGATTGACCGCAACGGTTATAAATCCAGTCGCATTTTCATACGGCTATGACCGCCTGCGTTTTGTCAAACCGGTGTTTATTGGTGACACGATCAAATCGCGTGTCGAAATCACGGATAAAGAAGTGATGGAAAAACGGCCCGGTTATGGCCGGGTTACCGAACGCCTGACCGTGACAAACCAAAAGGACGAGACCGCCCTTGTTGCTGATCATATCTATATGGTGGAGATGCGACCGTGACAGGACCTTTCATTCTTTTACATCCGAACGACAATGTGCTGGTCGCCCGAAAACTGGCACCAGAAGGGACCAACGTGGAACTTGCCAGCGGTACGATTACGCTGACACAGGCGATCCCACTGGCCCACAAGATTGCCTGTCGTGATATTGCCGAGGGCGAACGTATCTTGAAATACGGCATGCCCATCGGCATTACGACACACGCCATCGCGGCGGGTGCACATGTTCATGTTCACAACATTCGTTCGGCCTATACACCAACCTATGCATTGCAGGATGCAAACGGGCAAAGCGCAGAGGTGTCATCATGAAACAACAATTCCAGGGCTATCTTCGTGCCGATGGGCGCAAGGGCATCCGAAACACGATTGTCGTGGCTTACCTTGTTGAATGTGCCCATTTCGTTGCATCCAAAATTGTTGCGGGCTTTGATGACAACGACGTGCAGCTGATCGGATTTCCCGGCTGTTTTCCGAATGAATATGCCGCGCGCATGATGGAACGTTTGTGTACCCATCCCAATGTCGGCGGGGTGCTGTTTGTGTCGCTTGGCTGCGAAAGTTTCGACAAAGTTCGCGCATCCAAGGCCGTATCTGACTCCAACCGTCCGGTCGAAACCTTGGTGATCCAGCGATCTGGTGGAACCGCAAAAACGGTTGCGACCGGCAAAGGATGGGTGCGTTCGGCCCTGACCAAGGTGGCACAGGTTGAACGTGCTCCGATGGGTGTTGATGAGCTGATTATCGGAACGATTTGTGGCGGATCGGACGGAACGTCTGGCATTTCGGGAAATCCGGCGGCGGGCAAGGCCTTTGATCTTTTGATCGGCGAAGGCGCGGCCTGTATCTTTGAAGAAACCGGCGAGCTGATCAGTTGCGAAGACATCATGGTCGAACGCGCGGCAACACCCGAATTGGGCAAAGAGTTGCGGGCGGCCGTCGAAAAGGCTGAACGGTATTACGCAACCCTTGGATATGGATCGTTTGCGGCAGGCAATGCCGCAGGCGGGCTTTCAACGATCGAGGAAAAAAGCCTCGGCGCCTATGTCAAATCCGGTGACAGCCAGATCATGGGGCTGATCAAGCCCGGTGATGTACCGCCCAAGGGGGGCTTGTACCTGATGGATGTAGTGCCCGATGGCGAAGTGCGGTTTGGCTTCCCGAATATTTCGGACAATGCCGAAATCGTCGAGATGATCGCAAGTGGTGCGCATATGACGCTTTTCGTCACGGGGCGCGGGTCGGTTGTCGGTTCGGCCATTTCACCCGTGATCAAAATTTGCGCCAATCCAGATACGTACCGCGCGCTCGAAGACGACATGGATGTGAACGCAGGCGCAATCATCGAAGGCCTGCGCTCGATTGAGGAAGTCGGACAGGAAATCCACGATCTGGTGATTTCGGTCGCAAAAGGCGCCCAAACCAAATCCGAGATCCTCGGCCATCGCGAATTCATTCTGACATATAAAACGTTTGAACCAATCGGGCCTTCGTGCCTGCCGACCGTTTGAGGAGGAAACATGAAAAGAATTGAAGGAAAGCTGTGTCTGGTGACGGCAGCCGGGCAGGGGATCGGTCGCGCATCGGCAGAACGTCTTGCGGCCGAAGGCGGTCATGTGATCGCAACCGACATCAACGACAAAGCCCTTGCGGAACTGGCCACCATTGACGGTATCGAGGCCAGAAAGCTGGATGTCACCGATAAGGCGGCGATCACGTCGTTGATTGATGACATTGGCACCGTTGATGTTCTGTTCAACTGTGCGGGCATTGTCCATAACGGTACGATCCTTGAGGCGACCGAAGAAGAATGGGACTTTGCTTTCGACTTGAATGTGAAGTCACAGTTCCGCATGATCCGTGCCGTGCTGCCCGGAATGATTGAAAAAGGTCACGGGTCGATCATTAATATGTCCTCGGTCGCGGGACCGGTGACTGGTCCTGTAAACCGGTTGGTCTATTCTGCGTCCAAGGCGGCCGTTGCGGGCATGACACGGGCGATTGCCAACGATTATGTCAAACAGGGTATTCGGTGTAACGCCATAGCACCCGGAACGGTCGACAGCCCAAGCTTGCATGAAAGGTTGCGTGCGACCGGGGATTACGACGGGGCGCTTAAGGCCTTTATCGGGCGTCAGCCGATGGGCCGGATTGGCAAGCCCGAAGAAATAGCAGCACTGGTAACCTATCTGGCCTCTGAAGAGAGCGGATTTACCACCGGTGTCGTTCACGTTGTCGATGGCGGCTGGACTGCCTAAGCGAAAATTGAAAAGAAGGAAGTGAAGTAAGATGAAATTCGCACGTTATGGAGAACGCGGGGCAGAGAAGCCGGCACTTGTGGACGCAAACGGCAATCTGCGCGATCTGTCTGCGCATGTTGGCGACATCGCTGGTGACGTTCTTACCCGTCTCGATACGTTTAAATCGATTGATCCAGAATCGCTGCCGCTGGTTGATGGCGGGCAACGTCTGGGTGCCTGCGTCGGGCAGACCGGAAAGTTCATTTGTATTGGTCTGAACTATGCCGATCACGCTGCTGAGTCTGGTATGGAAGTACCGCCAGAGCCGGTTATCTTTGCCAAATATACCTCGGCGATTTGCGGCCCGAATGACCCGATCATCATTCCGCGTGGCTCGGAAAAAACCGACTGGGAAGTTGAACTGGGCTTTGTCATTGGCAAAACCGCAAAATACGTCTCTGAAGAAAATGCACTGGATCACGTTGCCGGTTTTTGCCTGATCAATGATGTGTCCGAACGCGCCTATCAGATCGAACGCGCAGGCCAGTGGTCCAAAGGCAAATCATCGGACAACTTTGGTCCGACCGGTCCGTGGCTTGTGACCCCGGACGAAGTTGGCGATTTTGACAAGCTTGGCATGTGGCTTGATGTGAACGGCGAACGCGTTCAGGACGGATCGACCGCGACCATGGTCTACCGGGTGCCGCATCTGATCGCATACTTGTCGCAATTCTTTACCCTGCATCCGGGCGATATCATTTCGACCGGAACACCTCCCGGTGTGGGGCTTGGCTTCAAACCGCCGCGCTATCTGAAAGAGGGCGATGTGGTTGAGCTCGGCATCGACAAGCTGGGTACGCAGCGTCAGGTTTGCGTTAAGGACGACTAAGCGTCTTTTAAGCGAAGACAAAAGTAAAGCGCGGTTCCCAACGGAGCCGCGCTTTATGAGTTTAGGGAGTAATCTTTCGCCTCTTACCAACCGCTTTCAAGCAGGTCATTTGCTTCGCCAAGTTTGGGGGCGGCCTTTGAGGATGCCGGGCGGCTGCCATCAATCCGTAGGGGTAGTTTTGTCGTTTTCATTTCGACATCACCCCGTCGGATGTCCTGAACCATATCAAGGTTCTGCAAGATACCGCTTTCAACCACACCATCCCAATCCATGACCGGGGCCGCCCAGATATCATTGGCGACGAATTTCTCCATCCAGTCGGCACTGTTTGATGTCTTTAGGCGTGCGGCAAGGGTGGCCTTGATCTCGTCACGATGTTTGAAGGCATCCATCTTTGTGATGTCTGTACCAATACCGGTGATTTCGGCCACAATTTCAAGCTTTCCCATGGCAATGGCGATATAGCCGTCAGCGGTTTGGTAAACACCGTAGGGAGCCGCGAGATAGGCATGGGCCGGGTTGTTCTTTGAACGTTTCGGGGTTCGCTTCCCATCATTGAACCATGTCGTCAGAAGTTCGAACTGCAGATCGGCAAGAACCTCGATCAATGACGTTTCGACACAGCCGCCGATCCCCTTGGTCGCACGGCGATAGAGCAGGGCCAAAACACCATGTGCGAGTGCGGAACCAGCAAGCACATCGGCCACCGGAAGCCCCATCGCTACCGGGCCGTCATCCTGCCCGCCCGAAAGCCACATAACGCCGGACCGCGCCTGGGCCAAAAGATCCTGTCCGGGCAGGTTCACCCATGGACCATCAGACCCATAGCCGGTGACAGTACCGTAAACGACAGTCGGGTTGATCTTTTTTACATCTTCATAGCCAAATCCAAGCCGTTCCATCACACCCGGGCGGAAGTTCTGCAAGATCACATCCGCGTCGGCAACAAGCTTTCGAAGCTGGGCTTTGTCTTCATCTGATTTAAGGTCCACCGCAACCGACCGCTTGTTACGGTTGATCGCGTGAAAGATCGTGCTTTCGCCGCCGATCTTGGTGTCTGTCAGATACAGATACCGCGACAGGTCACCAAGTCCGGTGCGTTCGACCTTGACCACATCCGCGCCAAGATCAGCCAGTTTTAAGGCGCAATAGGGCCCGGCCAGGAATTGTGAAAAATCGAGGACCTTAAGGCCATCAAGGGGCAACAGTTCAGTCATGCGCAGAAGCTTTCGTCAAATCGGTTCTGAAGGGCGGGAAGGGCAGCATCCGGGGTGGTTTTTTCGCGAAGAAGATCCAGCAGGATTTCGGATGCGTCTTCCTGAAAAGCCATATATCCGGCGTGACGCGGGCGCAGCCATGCCGCCTCGTGGGTCATGCGGGTATTGTTATAAAGTCCACCAACCGGAGCATTCACCGACGTGTCGCCCCAGGCAACTGCATTGCCCGGTTGACCATTGTTCTGGGAATACAGTCCGCGCTGGATGTCAGACGATGCCACCCAAAGCGCGAACTCGGTGCAAATTTCGGGGTGTTTCGTACCAGATGAAACCGCAATCCCCGTTCCCCCAAGGGCCGATCCAAGCGGGCCAGACGCACCAAGTGACGGCATATCGTGGAAGGCTATGCGATGGGAACGATATCCCACCCGGCCATAAGGCGCATACAGGTAAACAAATGGGCACAGGGCAAATTGATCACCATCTGCAAGCGCATCAAGGGCGGCAATCGGATCCATGTCAAAACAGGCCGGATCGACAAGATTGGCCAATGCCTGCATGGCGGCAATGACGTCGCGTGCGGCGGTGCTGTCAATCTGTGCGTGGCGCGTGACCGGGAAAGGTGCGCCATGGTTTGCCAGTAACGTGAAAAACGACATCAGCACGTGGGGGGCGCGCAGTGGCCAGACCACACGACCCTTTTTTGCCTCGGCAAGGGCATCGTCAAACCGGGGGACGGGGCCGGTTAAAAGGTCCGGGCGCAATGCCTGCACCTGACAGGCGGCATCAACGGGTAAGGCCCATTGATGGTCTTTGTAAAAATAGCTTTGAAAACTTTTGCCAACTGTCTCGGCGAACAACTGTGCCAGCTTGTCTTGGTCGCCAAAGCGATCGATTGGAAGAAGGCAGTTTTTTTCAACCACGGCACCGACATGGGGATGATCAATGATGATGAGGTCATAGGCGCTTGCCAGTTCCTCAACCGGGGTGCTTTCAAACTCCTGAAGAGATCGCTTGTCCCAAACGATCTCAACATTGGGATGGCGTTCACGAAACACAGAACTCGCAGCAACCAATGGATCGTAGCCACGCGGATCAGACCACGTCATTCCCCTGAGGCGTATTGTGTCGGGCATAGAAAAATTTCCTCCTGCCGTCACTTTAAGGGTGATGATTTATAAATGAAAGAGTATTTTATATTTGATATTGTGTTTATGCTAACGCAGGTTCGGTTGCCAGAAAGCAACCCGCGCGCATATACTCCGCCTAATGTAAAAAGCGGTTCGCAAACCCCTGAGAGGACCTATGAACGGCAAAGCCGAAGTACCAACGGAAGAAGAAAAATACCGCGCCCCGGCATTGTCAAAAGGGCTTGATATTCTTGAGCTTCTTGCCTCTGAGGCGGATGGGTTATCGCAGATCGCCATTGCCAAGGAACTGGGGCGCAATACCTCGGAAATTTTCCGTATGCTCATGGTGCTGTGCCAGCGCGGATATGTCGAACAGCGCGAAGATGATGACCGGTATCTGTTAACGACCAAGATGTTCGAAGTCGCACACCGTCATCCGCCAATCCGTCGCCTGACCTCCATCGCGGGGGAGGCGATGCAACGCCTTGCCAATGATGTGAACCAGTCAATGCATCTGGCGATCATTCATTCGGGCAAAGTCCTTGTCATCGCGCAGGTTGACTGCCCGGATAATAACATCACCGCGGTACGCCTTGGCGCGCAGATCAACATCTATGACACGGCATCAGGCCGGGTTCTGGCGGCATGGATGGCACCAGACGCGCGTGACATGTTGCTTCAGGAAGCCGGTGGAGAAGGCAAAGAGGAACACCAAGCCTTCCTTGCCGATTTGCGTGACGTGCGAGAAGCCGGATATTGTGAATCCCAATCTTTGACCATCGGGGGCGTTTTGAACCTGTCCGCCCCGATCTTTGATTTCTCGGGCAAGGTTGTCGCCGCCCTGACGATCCCCTTCATCCATCGTCTGTCGGGAACCTCGATTGTTACCGTCGATGAATGCCGGGAACGTCTGGTCGCGCTATGTGCCGATATATCGCGCAGGCTCGGTGCTGGGGCTGGCAGCAGTTAAGATGAAACTGTGGTGTAAACGGTTTTAACAACTTGTTTTACAAGTATGCGTTGACTAGTCTGAAGGTCCTTGCCCCATCGGAGTAGCCTCTCATGTCACGGTCCGTTCTTGCCCTTTTGGATGTCCGTCCGGCCTACACGGAAATGCTAGCCCAAAAATATGACCTACATCGCTGGGACCTACTTGATGACAAGCAAGGGTTCCTGAGCCAGACCGGCAAAGACATCACCGCTCTTGTGACTTCGGCTGGTTTTGGACTGCCCGATGGATTGATTGACGATTTGCCGAACCTTGAGGTGATTACAAGTTTTGGTGTCGGGTATGACTCGATTGATGTCGAAGCCTGCCGCGCACGGGGTATCCGTGTGTCAAACACACCTGATGTTTTGACCGATGATGTTGCCGATACCGGCATCATGCTAATGTATGCCACCTTGCGCCGTATCGTGGTTGGGGATCATTGGGCACGTAGTGGTCAATGGGCACAAAAAGGTGCAATGGCGCTTACGCGGTCGGTGCGGGGTAAAAAGCTTGGCATTGTCGGGCTTGGCCGGATCGGACAGGGGATTGCATCACGCGCCGAACCAAGTGGGGTTGAAATCGGCTATTTCGGGCGCAGCCCCAAACAGGTCGATTATCGGTACTTCGATGATCTGGTTGCCCTGGCGCAATGGGCGGATATTCTGATGGTGGCTTGTCCCGGTGGGGACGCGACCAAGGGGATTGTCAATGCGCCGGTATTATCTGCATTGGGCAAAGATGGCTATGTGATCAACATTGCCCGTGGGTCGGTGATCGATGAACCGGCTCTGATTGACGCCCTTCGCAACGGCGTGATTGCCGGTGCCGGGTTGGATGTGTTTCACAATGAACCCAATATGGACCGTGCGTTTGCCGATTTCGACAATGTGGTTCTGTATCCCCATAGTGCCAGCGGCACGGTTGAAACCCGCGATGCCATGGCGCAGTTGGTTGTTGATAATCTTGATGCGTGGGACCAACGTGGCGAACTTGTAACACCAGTCGTTTAATAGCGGATTGCGCTGCGGTCTATTGCTCGCGCAGATGCCCATTGACCGTGACCGATTTGATCACGGCAAAGACCTTTTGATGCAATCCAAGGTTCAACCGGTTTGCCGACCAACTGGTAATCCGGGCATGAATGCTTGGCCGGTCTGATGTCGGGCCGGTATGAATGGCGTCCAAGTCATGGCCAAAGGCCAGACTGATATCAAGGGTGTCGTTGTTGCTTCCGGCCATTCTGGTAATGGTGACGGGGATGACATTGTTGGCACTTATCCCGGCTGGCGGGGTGCGGGCAATCATCACGTCACGCGCACGTATGTGCAGACGCACCGGTGTATTTATTGCGTGACCAAGGTATGGCACGACGATGCGTTGCCCGGCACAATCGAGAAAACTGACCTGTGCCTTGGGATCGCGGCTGGCGACCCGTGCCGGAAGAACCGTACCGGTATCAAACTGCCCGGCAAGCGGGGCAAGGTCGGTTCGGCCCAGCATGTCAAATACCGATCCGTTTGCCAGCGTTTTGCCGTTATCAATCACCACCATCTGATCGGCCAAACGCGCGACTTCATCAATTGCGTGGCTGACATACAGGATCGGCAGTTTGCGTTGATCACGCAGGCTTTCAAAATACGGCAGGATTTCTTCCTTACGCGCCTGATCAAGGGCCGATAACGGCTCGTCAAGCAACAAGACATCCGGATTGGCCAAAAGCGCACGGCCAAGTGCAACACGTTGCTTTTCACCGCCAGACAAATTGTTCGGCTGACGATGCAGCAATTTATGAATGCCCAGCATCTCGATGATGTCTTGCTGATCAGATGCAGGCAGTTTCAACCGGTTGCGTTTGGCACCGTAATAAAGGTTGTCGTGTACGGACATGTGCGGAAACAGGCGGGCATCCTGAAACACATATCCAACACGGCGTTTGCGAATGGCAAGATTGATGTTGCGCGCGTGATCAAACAAAACCCGATCACCAAGCTGCACGCGTCCGCGCCGTGGCCGGGTTAGTCCGGCAATGATGTTAATGATCGTTGTCTTGCCACTGCCCGACGGTCCAAACAGGGCGGTGATCCCCGGTTCTTCGATGCTGAAATCAGCATCAAGTGCGAATTTCCCGATTTGATGCGAGATGCTGACAGAAATGCTCATGATGCGTTCCTCTTGCGGATACGCCGCATGGCAAGTTCGGACAGGAGCAACCCGGTGAAGGCCAACCCGATGGACAGTGCAGCCAACCGGGCCGCAGCCAATTCACCGCCGGGTGTTTGAATGGCGGTATAGATCGCAAGCGGCAGGGTGCGTGTTTCGCCCGGAATGTTCGAGACAAAGGTAATGATCGCGCCAAATTCACCAAGGCTTGCGGCAAAGGCGGTAATCGCACCGGCAATAATGCCCGGCCAGGCGAGTGGCAAGGTCAGCGAAAAGAACCGGTCGATTGGCCCCGCGCCAAGGCTTTCAGCCGCCTGATACAGGCCGTGATTGACGTTTTCCAAGCTCAGCCGGATGGCGCGCACTTGAAACGGGAAGCTGACAATTGCTGATGCCAGTGCCGCCCCGGTCCAGCTAAAGACAAACCGGATATCAAACGTTTCATAGAGCCACGCCCCAAGCGGGGCACGCGTGCCAAATCCGATCAACAGCAAATAGCCCATCACCACCGGCGGCAGGATCAGCGGCAGATGAACACAGGCATCAAGAATAAAACGCCCGGGAAACCGTCCAAGGGCCAAGGCCGTAGCGGTTAAGACCGCAAGCGGAAGCGCACAGGCAACCGCAACACCCGAGATGCGCAGGCTGAGCAACAATGCGTCGATTTCTGCAGGCGTCAAAGTGATCATTGTGCCGCTGTATCCGGGGTAATGGTTACACTGGTTGCGATGGCGTCAAAGCCATAGTCGGCAAAAATCGTCGCCGCGTCATCCCCCAAAAGCCAAACGAGGAATTTTATGGCTGCGGCGCCGTCTTGTGGATCAATAAGTGCAATCGGGTAGGTGATTGGCGGATGACTGTCTGCGGGGAAGGTCCCAATAATTTTAACCCCATCGGAAATCATCGCATCCGTGCGGTAAACAATACCAAGTGGCGCCTCGCCGCGCTCAACAAGTGCAAGTGCAGAACGGACGTTATCTGCACGCGCCAGCCGGGGATTGACCGCGTCCCACTGACCAAGTGTTGTCAGCGCCTGTTTGGCGTAAATACCTGCGGGGACATGATCGGGATCACCAACGGCAATGCGTTCGTCATGACCGATCAGGTTGGTGATTTTAGTGCTTTTGGTGATATCGGTCGGCGGCGTTGTGCTGTTGGCAGGTGCAATCAGAACAAGGCTATTGGCCAAAATATCCTGACGGCTGTTGGTCTGGATGACGCCCTGATCATTGAGCCAGTCCATCCATTTCTCATTGGCCGAGATGTATATGTCTGCTGGTGCGCCTGCGGCAATTTGGCGTGCGAGTGTCGACGAACTGGCAAGCGATAACCGAACATGGGTGCCGGTTTTTTCCTCATACTGCTGTGCGGCGGTTTCAATTGCATTGGTCAGGCTGGCTGCGGCAAAGACGGTGATGTCCTCTGACCACGCAGGTGCTGCAATGCTTCCCAGACCAAGCAACAGCAACGACAAGGGCACTACCAGTAACCGACGCAGGTGAGGCATTCTGAACTCTTTTACATGACAAAACAAAAGACAACTGGTGGTAGGTGATCAACCACAAACGGCTGCGCGCAATGGATCGTCGGGTTTAAGGTCAAACCATTCATCAATGGCGGTAGGAAAGCCACTTTGATCAAGGCTGGTCTGATCGGTGATGTAACCACGTTTGCCGGTAGTGCAATTGACCAGATGGGTCAGAGCCAATGTGGTGCTGCCTTTTTTAAGCAACAAGGTCGTGACGCGCTTTTCATCCGGGGCTTGCGGGTTGATGATAACTTTTTCCCGGTCAACAGCGGTAAAGCGATTGATCGGAGCCGTGATCAAAGTCCAGGGCGCAAAGACGTTTTCATCGGCAAATGTCTGGATGATGATTACGGTATCTGGCAGGCGGGATGCATATCGATCAAACCAGCTATATTCATCCCATATCATATAGCAGAACATCGCGATTGCTGCGGTGAAGGGAATGACATACTTCGGCACCTTTCGTCCCAAAAGACGAAACAGCAGCATGATGACACCTGCTGCGGCAAAGCCGATAACAACTGTCGTAAAAATAAAGACATACATCTGACCGTGCCTCCCTAAATTCTATTTTGGTTTAAAGACACTTGGTATGTCCTGTCATCGAGTTATCGCAGGACACGGCGAAGCTCAAGTACGCCTTTGGGATCACGTTTTGACACCTGTGCCAGAAACAACCCCGATGCGGCAATCGCATCAGAAAGGGCATTGTGTGCGCGAAAGGGCGGCAGGTTGTGTGATCGTCGCAGGTTATCAAGTTTCAGAGCCCCTGATTTAAACGGCTGTCCTTGACGGTGAAGGTCCCGCAACCCCAGAACAAGAGTATCAACGGTGGGGATTTGCAGCGGCGCACCAAAGCATCGTTTGCAGGCATGGCCCAGAAAACCAAGCTCAATCGGGGCATGATGGGAAATCAAAACACGTCCGGCCATCTGCGGTAAAAGCAGTTCGAGGGCTGCTTTGATGTTCGGGGCATTTGCGACGTCACTGTCAAAAATCCGGTGCACTACCACCGAACTTTCCGTGAGTTCCTTGGTCGGGCGCACCAGAATATGTTCGCAACTGGAAAAATCAACGCCAAGCTGACGAATGATCACCCAGCCCAGACTGACGATTTCGTCGCGTTTGGGATCAAGACCGGTGGTCTCAAGATCAAGGGCGATAAACTCCGTATCCATGATCGGTCGCGTTGGATCCGCCGCCGGAACGTCATAATACGTGCGCAGTGCCCCGGTGGCACGACGTTGAACCAAGTCGCGGTAGAACTGGCTGTCGGTAATTTTTTGGCGCAGGCCCATAATGATCAGGTCCCGCTTTTGCCAAAGGCGGTTTCAAGCGCACTTTGAAGATTTTTGATGACGGAAAATGCATCCTTGAGGTGGGTGCGTTCAAACGCCGACAGGCTTTCGGGGTGTAAAAAGTTATCTGGTGCGTGGCCCTGACGAATTTGACGGACCTGATGTTTAAGGCGGGTGATGCTGATGAATTCAAATGCATCCAAAAGGTCAGACGCCCCTTGCGTGCTGATGGATGGGAATGCCTTTACCGCACGCAGGCGATCAAACGTATTGACCTCATCAACACCGTTGGCCAAGGCGTGAATACGGGCCAGATCGACAATCGGCACCACACCGTTATGTTTTAGATCAAGCGTACTGTCATGTTCGCCGCCCCGGATCATGACAAAGTTTTTGAAAAAGCCGAGTGGCACGTGATGGGTCATCGCATTGCCAACCAGATACGCCTGGAAAATACGGTTGTCCTTGGCTCTGGAAACAATGATGCGATGCAGGTCATCAAACAGGGATTTGGTCCCGTGAATGGGCCGCAAATCAAACCAGACAGAACACAGCATCAAGGCCTTGGGTTCGGGCTGTTCGATCCACTTGTTGAAATAGTTCTGCCAGACTTTTGCCGGTTGTCGCCATTCGGCGGTTTTGGCCATCATGTCGCCGGGACAGAACACATACCCGACGTCGTTTAAGCCATCGCAGACGAATTCAGCGAGTGCCTTGAAGTATGCCCCGTGTGCTTCTTCAACGTAGGCATCATCAAGGATCAGGCAGTTGTCCTGATCTGAAATGGCGGTTTGTTCCTGACGGCCCTGTGATCCACCAGCCATCCAGACATAGGGCACGGGCGGTGGGCCAAGCTTTTTCTCGGCCAGCTGAAGAAGCCGCACGGTTGCCGCATCCGACAGAGTTGTGACGATATGTCCGGCATTCTGTGACGTTGCACCAGCTTCGATCAAATGGCTGAGCAGTTCGGGCACCTGTGCTATGACCTTTGCCATATCGGCTGGGTCGTTAAGCTTGCTGATTTTTCCGGCCATATAGACCGCCGAAAGCGATTGGCGCGCGAGCAGGTTGTTGGTCGTGATCATGCCGACCGCCTTGCCGTCCTTAAGGACGGGCAGGTGGCGGATGTTGTTGCGCGTCATGGTCAAAAGCGCATCGAAGGCGTAATCGTCGGGATGAATTGAAATCGGCTTGTCGGTCATGATCGCTGTAACCGGCTCGTCAAAGCTACGTGCTTGCGCGATGACGCGATTACGCAAATCGCGATCGGTTATGATACCGGCAATTTCATCACCGTCTTGCGTGATCAGCAGGCACGATACCCGTTCATCGCACATTAGTTTGCCTGCATCGAGAATGGTTGCACTGCGATCAATGCTGACCAGATCGCGTGCAATCAAATCGGCGACCTTGACACTCATGAGTTTGAGTTGGTCATCATCGCGGCTTTCGATCATCTGCATGCCGCGGCGCAGGCGATCCCCGCCCATCTGGGCGAAAAAGTAGTTAAACTGCGGATATTTTCCCGCCAGATCGTGGAAGTCTTTTTCGGGCAGCAAATAACACAGGCTGTCTTCTAGTGTTGTGATGTTGTTTGCCGCCCGTCCTTTGCGAAACATCGCGCGGACGCCAAAGCATTCGCCCTCAGACAGACGCGCAAGCAATTGACCGTTCGGGTCGCGGGTTTCGGTGCCGCCGGTACGAATAATATAAAGGTGCAAGCATTGCTGTTCTGGCGACAGAACCTTGGTTCCGGCCCGGAAGTAGCGCGCGGTCAGACGTTTGGGCAGGCTTTCAATCACGTCATCAGGCAACAGATCAAACGGATGATGCTGTTTGAGGAATTCTGCGATTTCTTCAAGTTCGATGCTCATGGTCGACCGGTCCCCTGTCGCGCAAGAAGTGCTCGGATTTATTGTTGCCTGACAAAGCGGTAAAAGAAAAGCCCCCGGACCGATCAGAACGATGATCCGGGGGCCTGCAACAGATTTTAATTTAGCAAACCTGCCGACCGATTAATGGTCGACGGCACCGCTGGCCCCTTTGGGGACACGGATATCTTCGATCATGTGCTGGATATGCTCTGGCGGTTCTGCGGTAACTTTCGATACCCCAAACGCCACCGCAAAGTTCAGCAACATGCCAACCACACCAATGCCTTCCGGCGAAATACCGAACAGCCAGTTGGCCTCAACGTTTTCGATCATGACCGGGATAAAGATCCCTTTATAGGCCATGATATAGCCCATGGTGAAGATCAGGCCGACCAGCATCCCGGCAATGGCACCTTCGCGGTTCACCTTCTTGGAGAAAATCCCCATGATGATAACCGGGAAAAGCGATGCTGCCGCAAGACCAAAGGCAAATGCCACAACCTGTGCCACAAAGCCCGGCGGGTTGTAGCCAAGATAACCCGCGATCACGATGGCCGCGGCCGCCGCAATACGCCCGGCCATAAGTTCTTGGCCTTCCGTCATGTCAGGCGTGAATGTCCCTTTAAGAAGGTCATGGGACACACCAGACGAAATCACCAGCAGCAGACCCGCAGCCGTCGACAGTGCAGCTGCAATGCCGCCGGCGGCAACCAGTGCAATCACCCAGTTTGGCAACTGTGCGATTTCCGGGTTGGCCAGAACCATGATGTCACGGTCAACGGTCAACTCGTTCCCGGCCCAGCCATATTCGGCTGCTTTGGTCGCGAAGTCTGCGTTGGCATCATTGTAGTACTGGATACGGCCATCACCGTTTTTGTCTTCAAACGATAGAAGACCGGTGGTTTCCCAGCGTTTCATCCAGTCCGGGCGTTCTTCGTAGGACAGATTGCCGTCTTCTGCACCAACTTCGCCAGGCTGGATGGTTTCGGTCAGGTTCAGGCGTGCCATTGCACCAACTGCCGGTGCAGTGGTGTAAAGCAGTGCGATGAAAACCAACGCCCAACCTGCCGACGAACGTGCATCACGTACTTTTGGGACAGTGAAGAAACGCACGATAACGTGTGGCAAACCGGCCGTACCGACCATCAATGCAAGTGTGATGGCAAAGATGTCGATCGTCGATTTGTTGGTTGTTGTGTATTCAAGGAAGCCAAGTTCGGTCACGACACTGTTGAGGCGTTCAAGCATGAATTCGCCCGTGCCATTGATCGTGGAGCCGAATGCCAGTTGGGGCAACGGGTTGCCGGTCAACTGGAATGCGATAAAGATTGCCGGAATGGTATAGGCAACAATTAGGACGCAATACTGAGCAACCTGAGTATAGGTAATACCTTTCATGCCGCCAAGAACGGCATAGATGAAGACGATACCCATACCGACAACCAGACCGGTAATAAGTTCGACTTCAAGGAAGCGCGAAAATACGATCCCAACGCCACGCATCTGGCCTGCCACATAGGTAAACGAAATAAAGATCAGGCAGATCACAGCAACAATACGGGCTGTTTTGGAATAGTAACGGTCACCGATAAATTCCGGCACGGTAAACTTGCCATATTTGCGCAAGTACGGTGCTAGCAGCATCGCCAGCAGGCAGTAGCCGCCGGTCCAGCCCATCAGATAGACCGAGCCGCCATAGCCAAGAAAGGCAATCAGGCCGGCCATTGAGATGAAGGAAGCAGCAGACATCCAGTCTGCTGCGGTCGCCATGCCATTGACGACCGGGTTAACGCCCTTGCCAGCGACATAAAATTCGCCGGTGGTGCTTGCCTTGGCCCAGATCGCGATGCCGATATACAGCGCGAAACTCAGACCAACGGCGATGTAGGTAAGGGTGGTAAGATCCATCTTGTCTGTCTCCCCAGATCAAGCGTCAATCGTCGTCTTCATGAACGCCGAATTCACGGTCCAGTTTGTTCATCTTGGCCACATAGACGAAAATCAATGCGACAAAGACATAGATGGACCCCTGTTGGGCAAACCAGAAACCAAGCTGGAAGCCCGCTATTTCGATCGTATTAAGGGCGTCGACAAACAAAATGCCGAAACCGTAGGAAACGATGAACCAGATCACCAACAAGGTTGCGACCAGTTTCACGTTTCTCTTCCAGTAGGCTGCGCTTTGGTCATTCATCGCGCGTCTCCTTCCTAGAAATGACAATTTCCTCTGCCGACGTCTTGGTTATGTTGTTTTCGGTCGGCGGCCTGTAATCGGTGCCGTCATGGCGCAATCATCCAATTATGGCACTAAAATCCGATACCAGTTTTCGATAGCGTCCATAAGCTAATCATTAGTCGTATGAGAATGGGAAAAATTGGACTGCAAGATGCTGAAAAAAATGAAAAACATGAACAAAATCACAGCGCTTTGCCATTTACATTGCAGTGCATCATGGCGTGTATTTTTCCAGCCTAATAAACGCATAAAGTTTGTTTTGCGGGGTGTAAATGCACGATTTCATCGCCAAAGTTAATGCCGTGCGACGTTAAAAGACATCGAATGTCCTCGCGTCGTGGGGCATTTTTGCTGAACTGGCGTGCGTTTATAGGCGGAATTGGGGGACGTGTTTTACCCCTTCTGGCATGGCCACTGCTGTTTGCTTTGTATCTTGCGCGGTTTGAAGTTGTTTGTAGAAGGCCGGTCGGTTACAAACGGGCAAAGTATTTCAGGTGCGCGCAGATTGCGTACCGTAGTTTTCCGATCCGGTGTGGTCGGACCCAACGACATTTTTGGATGGGGAATTTAATGGCATCCTACCAGTATATCTACGTCATGAAGGACCTGACCAAGATCCTTCCGGGCGGTCGCGAACTTTTCAAGGGCATTACACTGTCCTTCCTGCCCGGCGTAAAAATCGGTGTTCTCGGGAACAACGGTGCAGGTAAATCGACCCTGCTTAAAATCATGGCGGGCATCGAAAAGGATTACGGCGGCGAAGCATGGCCAGCCGAAGGTGTTCGTGTTGGTTATCTTGAACAGGAACCGCACCTTAATCCTGAGAAGGATGTGCTTGGCAACGTGATGGAAGGCTGTGGTCAGATTGTTGATGATCTGGCACGCTTTAACGAAATCAGCATGTCGTTCGGCGAACCGATGACCGACGACGAGATGACGAACCTTCTCACAGAGCAGGGCGAACTTCAGGAACGCATCGATGCCGCCAATGGCTGGGATCTCGAGCGGACGCTTGATATCGCCATGGACGCATTGCGCTGCCCGCCGAAAGACGCAGACGTTAACAAGCTTTCGGGTGGTGAACGCCGCCGTGTTGCGCTTTGCCGTCTTCTGTTGGACAAGCCTGACATTCTGCTGCTTGACGAACCGACCAACCACTTGGATGCAGAATCGGTTGCGTGGCTTGAACGTCATCTGGAAGATTATCAGGGTACCGTCGTTCTGGTGACCCACGATCGTTACTTCCTCGATAACGTTACCGGCTGGATTCTTGAACTCGACCGTGGTCAGGGCATCCCGTACGAAGGCAACTATTCGTCCTGGCTGGAACAGAAACAGAAACGTCTTGCCCAGGAAGCCCGTCAGGAAGGCAGCCGTCAGAAACAGCTTGCGACTGAACTTGACTGGATCCGTCAGAACCCGAAAGGCCGTCAGGCAAAATCCAAGGCCCGTGTGCGTGCTTATGACGACCTCGTCGCCGAAGCCGCCAAGGCGGTGCCGGACTCAACCAAGATCGTTATTCCGATTGCCGAACGTCTTGGTACCGAAGTTATCACCGCCGAGGGCCTGACCAAGGCATTTGGCGACAAACTTCTGTTTGATGATTTGCACTTCCGTCTGCCGCCGGGCGGCATTGTTGGTGTGATCGGTCCGAACGGTGCGGGTAAAACCACCCTGTTCCAGATGCTGACCGGCAATGATACCCCGGATTCCGGGACGTTGAAGATCGGTGAAACGGTCAAGATGGGCTATGTCGATCAGTCGCGTGCCTCACTTGATCCCAACAAGACCGTCTGGCAGGAAGTTTCAGATGGCCTTGACGAGATTCTTCTGGCGAAACGCCCGATGAGCTCGCGTGCTTATGTGTCGCAGTTTGCGTTCAAAGGTAGCGACCAGCAGAAAAAAGTCGGTCAGCTTTCCGGTGGTGAACGTAACCGTGTTCATCTTGCCAAGATGCTGAAATCTGGCTCGAACGTACTGCTGCTCGATGAGCCGACCAACGACCTTGACGTTGATACGCTCCGTGCGCTTGAAGAAGGCTTACTGGAATTTGCCGGTTGTGCCGTGGTTATCTCGCACGATCGTTTCTTCCTTGACCGTATCGCCACCCACATTCTGGCCTACGAAGGCAATTCGCATGTCGAATGGTTCGAAGGCAACTATCAGGAATATGAAGCGGATTATAAACGCCGCTATGGTGATCAGGCCGACCGCCCACACCGCATCAAATACAAACCGTTGACCCGCTAACTCGCGCGCAACGGGTTTGAATGACAAAAGGCCACCTTCGGGTGGCCTTTTTCTTATGTACTTGGGGGCGTGTGATTTCAGCAGAGAAAAAGCCACCAACCCGAAGGTGGTGGCTTTACCTTGATATCCAGATCGCAAAGCGAATGTTTATTAGAGGCCGGTTTTTGCCTTAAGCGCCTTGGTCAGTGCGCTGACATCATCGCCATTCTGTTGAATGACAGATGTAAACTCGTCGCGCTGGGTAATGCCCATGCTTAAGCCTTCAATCGACACATCAATGATCTTGAATTCGTTTTCAAATTCGCGCATGCGCCAGACGATGCTCACCGGAGGACCATCAGGGCGGACAAATTGGGAATTAACGAACGTGTCTTTGTTGTTTTGTGTCTCGTTACCGACGACAAACTGCTCACCATTAAGTTCCTTGAACTGGTTGGCATAGTTCAAGGCCAGATAGTTTTGCAGAAGGGTGGCAAAGTTGCTGATTTCTTCTTGGGAAATTGACCGCCAGTAGCGACCAAGAACAAAGCGCGACACCACATCCATTTCAAAGTAACGATCCATAAGAGCAACAAATTTCTTACGGCGTACGTCGTCAGGAAGGGTCTGATCGGTCAGGTCGGCAAGTGCCTGATCGGCAAGTGCTTGAATAACTTCTGATGCACTTTGTTCTGCCGCGATCTCAACAACTTCAACAGAGGTGTTATTTGCAGCATTCACTGTCAAAGGCCACGCCGCCGCCAAAGCAAGAACTGCTGTGGCGGCGGGAATGGCGAATTTGTTTTTCAGCATGGCTATCATTTATTCGCTGGCGGCTTCTACCGCTTCATCGAAATCAAAAGATGCGCTTTCATCTTCGACTTCCGAGATCGGCGATGGTGTGCCGTTGCGGATGGCCGTGTTTCGCTGCTGGCGATACAGGCTGCGCAAAGCTGCGTAATAGTCGATTGACGATTTCTGCAGTTCATTGAGCTGATTAATCGTGCTGTAGCGTGCATGCAATGCAGTCGCGCCCAATCCACCCCAGTAAATGGCATTGATTGTGTCGCTGTTTTCAGCGCCCCAAGTCAACGGATTGGCGACGTAATCAACGGCGATGCCTGTCGTGTCACGCAGGTTCGATGGGCCAAGCAGCGGCAACACAATGTAAGGGCCGCCACCAATGCCATAATGGGCAAGGGTTTGGCCGAAATCTTCGCGGCGATATTCAATGCCGAAATCTGCAGCAACGTCATTGAAGCCCAACAAACCAAGTGTGGAGTTCATGATGAAACGCTGCAGAGAAGCTGCACCCTGATCCGGATCACCTTGCAAAAATGCGTTCAAGGAGTTCAACGGTTCATTCAGGTTGCGCACGAAACTTCCGACAGCTGTTTTAACGGGTTGTGGTGCAATGTCGCGGTACCACATTGCAGCAGGATACAGAACCATGAAGTCAACTGCACCGTTCACGCCATGAACAACACGGTTTACTGGTTCGATCGGGTCGTAATCACTCATGTCCTGTGCTGGTTGTGTTGAGGCACAAGCCGCCAAAAACGACAGAGACCCGACAGCACAAAGTGAAAGAAGATTTCGAAACTTCATTATTTTTAGCCAACCGATGTTCGATACGTACACTGTCCCCAATTCGCCGACGCTTTTGTGTCAGAAACACAAAAAACGCAACCCGACCTACTTCCTGCTCAAGAAGGGCGTCGTGTCGTGCCTTCGCCTCGAATATCCATGTGGGTAGCATAGGGTGAATTTAAACGCTAGCGAACAAAAAATTGAAAAGGATCAACGTCTTTTTTGGTGTGGCTTTTTTGCCATACCCCTTTTGGACAGGAAAATAGGGCTTGAGTAGATATAAATATATCTTTATATCTGTCTTTCGTGAACGGGAGGCGTTGCTATGGAACAGGTTCTGGCAAGATTGCGCGCGGCGGCCGAAGCAACAAGGCTTCGTCTGTTAGCGATTTGTGCCGAGTGCGAACTGACCGTGAGCGAAATCACTCAGATCATCGGTCAAAGCCAGCCACGCGTGTCCCGGCATCTAAAATTGTTATGCGAAGCCGGGCTGCTTGTCCGATTCCGTGAAGGAACTTGGGTATTCTATCGTACCCCGCATAATAGTGCGGGTGCAGATTTGGTCAGGCCGATACTTGATCTCCTTCCCGTGGATGATGAAACGCTGTCACTTGATCGGGCCCGCCTGGATCAGGTTAAGGTCCAACGCGAACAGATCGCGACCGAGTATTTTCGGGCCAATGCGAAAGATTGGGATCGTATCCGGTCGCTCCACGTTGACGAGGCCGTGGTCGAAAAGGCATTGCTTGATGCCGTCGGTGATCTTGCTGGTGGACGGATTCTTGATGTCGGTACGGGCACCGGTCGCATTCTTGAACTGCTGGGGCGCAGTGCGGAAGAAGGCGTTGGCGTTGACATGTCGCGTGAGATGTTGGCGGTTGCGCGTGCGCGTTTGCAACGTGCTGACCTTTCAAATTGTTTGGTCCGTCAGGCCGACATGTATCAATTGCCCTATCCCGGCGGCATGTTTGACATCGTGATCTTGCATCAGGTCCTGCATTTTGCAGAAAAACCCGAAGCAGCAATTGACGAAGCATCACGTGTTCTGGCCCCCGGCGGGCGTCTGGTTGTGGTCGATTTCGCATCCCACGACCGTGAAGAACTGCGCGAAGAACACGCACACCGACGTCTGGGGTTTGATGATGCGGCAATTAGTACGTGGTTTCGCGCATGTGAACTTGCCCCTGACGATGTCATAAGCCTGCCGGGCAAGCCGCTAACCGTGCGGATCTGGTCTGCCAGGGCAGATATGGAAACAGCAAAACAAAAAACACACAAGGCGGCGGAATGATCCGCAGCCTGCCCCGAAATAGTAAAGGCCCAGTCCTATAATAAAGACCTGGCCAAGGGAACGTGAAGACAGGATTGATATGATGACGGCACAAAACAATACGGCAGCAAAAAATGACCTGCGGGTTTCGTTCGAATTCTTCCCCCCGAAAACGGAGAAGATGGAAGAAACCATGTGGCGATCCATCCATCGGCTTGCGCCATTAAGCCCGTCATTCGTGTCCGTGACCTATGGGGCAGGTGGAACCACCCGTGACCGCACACACAGCAGTGTGACGCGCATTCAGGGCGAAACCGGTATTCCGGCCGCCGCCCATCTGACCTGTGTGGGACATACCAAACAGGAAATCGAACAGATTGCGCGCAAATACTGGGACGAAGGCATTCGATCCATCGTGGCCCTTCGTGGGGATTTGCCCGATGCCGGTGATACATATGTACCGACACCGGGGGGGTATGACTATGCGGCCGATCTGGTTGCCGGGTTAAAGGAAATTGCGGATTTCGATATTTCGGTTTCGGCTTATCCTGAAATGCATCCCGATGCGCCCAGTGCGGATTTTGAAATTGACTATCTGAAGCGCAAACTTGATGCCGGGGCCAACCGGGCGATTACACAGTTTTTCTTTGATAACGAAACGTATCTTCGGTTCCGTGATAAATGTCAGGCAGCGGGGATTACCGCGCCGATCGTTCCGGGTATTTTGCCGGTGACCAATTTCGGGTCGCTTCTGAGATTTGCCAAGATGTGTGGTGCGGATGTACCAAAACGCTTCCATTGGCGGTTTGATGGACTTGATGATGATCCCGACACGCGCCGTATGGTTGCATTCCACGAAGCCATTTCACAGGTTGAAGGGTTGATGAAAGAAGGCGTGACCGATTTCCACTTCTATACCCTGAACCGAGCCGAGTTGACCTATGCCATCTGTCATGCGCTGGGCATTCGCGGAACAGAACAGGCTGTTGCCTGAACTCTGCACGCCAATTGCAACGCATGATAAAAATGACTGGATAAAGATGATGAATGATCGCAAGGAACGCATTGCCCTGCTGCGCAAACGGGCTGAAAACAAGATTTTGATCCTTGATGGCGCCATGGGCACCATGATCCAGAAGCACACCCTGACCGAGGATGATTATCGCGGTGAACGGTTTGCTGATTGGAAACAGGACGTCAAAGGCAATAACGATCTGCTGTCACTGACCCAGCCTGACATCATCAAGGATATTCATCTGCAATATATCGCGGCCGGTGCCGATTTGAACGGAACCAACACATTCAGCGCGACGACAATTGCCCAGGCCGATTACGCCATGGAAGATCTCGCCTACGAGATCAATTTCGAAAGTGCCAAGATTGCGCGCGCGGCCTGCGATGAATGGGAAGCCGCCCATCCCGGTGATGTGCGGTTTGTAAATGGTGCGATTGGCCCGACCAACCGGACCGCATCCATGTCGCCAGATGTGAATAATCCGGGGTTCCGAGCCATCAGTTTTGATCAGTTGCGCACAGCCTACAAAGAAGCGGTAAACGGTCTTTTGGACGGCGGGGCGGATACGCTTTTGGTGGAAACCATTTTCGATACGCTTAATGCCAAGGCGGCTTTGTTTGCGATTGACGAAGTTCTGGAAGAACGTGGCGAAGACGTTCCGATCATGATTTCGGGAACGATTACCGATGCATCTGGCCGCACCCTTTCGGGGCAGACGACAGAGGCATTCTATAACTCTGTTCGTCATGCCAAGCCGTTCTCGATCGGCCTTAACTGCGCATTAGGTGCCGCACAGCTGCGCCCCTACGTTCAGGAACTATCGCGCATTGCTGAATGCCGCGTTTCGGTTTATCCCAATGCAGGGCTTCCCAACGAGTTTGGTGAGTATGACCAGACCGATTCGGAAATGGCCGAACTGGTCAAAGAATGGGCCGATAGTGGCATGATCAATCTTTTGGGCGGTTGCTGTGGCACGACCCCGCCGCATATCAAGGCGATTTCCGATGCGGTTGGTCAGTCCAAACCGCGTCCGTTGCCAAAGATTGAGCCGAAAATGCGCTTGTCCGGCCTTGAGCCGTTCGACGCTGCATAAACCTGATATTGAGTGCGAAAAAGAGATCGAACAGACCCATGAGTGACATTTCAAGATTCATCAATATCGGCGAACGTACCAACGTTGCGGGCTCGATTAAGTTCAAGAAGCTGATTGTCGACGAAGACTATGATGCAGCCCTTGAAGTCGCCCGTCAGCAGGTCGAAAATGGTGCGCAGATCATCGATATCAACATGGACGATGCCATGCTTGATGCTGAAACGGCGATGGTCAAATTCATCAATTTGATCGCTGCCGAGCCAGACATCTCGCGTGTGCCGATCATGGTTGACAGTTCAAAATGGAATGTCATTGAGGCCGGGCTTAAATGTCTTCAAGGCAAGGGGATCGTTAACTCGATCAGCCTGAAAGAAGGCGACGAACCCTTTATCGCACAGGCCAAAATGCTGCGCCGTTATGGTGCGGCTGTGGTTGTCATGGCCTTTGATGAAAAAGGTCAGGCCGACACGGTTGATCGCAAGATCGAGATTTGTGAACGCAGTTACCGGGTGCTGGTCGATCAGGTAGGCTTCCCGCCAGAAGATATCATTTTCGATCCCAACATCTTTGCGGTGGCAACCGGCATCGAAGAACACGACAACTATGCCGTTGATTTCATCGAAGCCTGTAAGCTGATCAAGGCGCGCTTGCCCTATGCCAAGATTTCCGGCGGTGTGTCGAACGTATCGTTCTCCTTCCGTGGCAACAACCCGGTCCGCGAAGCCATGCATTCGGTGTTCCTGTATTATGCCACCCAGGCGGGCATGGATATGGGCATCGTTAATGCCGGTCAGCTTGTGGTCTATGAACAAATCCCCGAAGAACTGCGTGAACGGGTTGAAGACGTCATCCTGAACCGTCGTTCGGATGCGACCGACCGTTTGCTGGAAGTTGCGGACAAATACAAAGGTACGGGCGGGCCAGAAAAAAAGGCCGATCTTGAATGGCGCAAAAAACCAGTCAATGAGCGGTTGGCCCATGCCTTGATCAACGGCATTGCCGAGTTCGCCGAAGAAGATGCCGAAGAAGCCCGCCAGCAGGCCGAGCGCCCCCTTCACGTCATCGAAGGCCCCTTGATGGATGGCATGAACATCGTTGGTGACCTGTTTGGCGCGGGTAAGATGTTCTTGCCGCAGGTCGTGAAATCGGCCCGTGTGATGAAAAAGGCAGTGGCCTATCTGATCCCGTTCATCGAAGAAGAAAAAGACGGGGTGCGCGAAACCAACGGCAAGATCCTGCTCGCCACGGTAAAGGGCGATGTCCATGACATCGGCAAAAACATCGTTGGTGTGGTTCTGCAATGTAACAACTTCGAGGTTCTTGACCTTGGTGTGATGGTCCCCACCCAGAAAATCATCGAAACGGCCAAGGCCGAGAAGGTTGATATGATCGGGTTGTCGGGTCTGATCACGCCATCACTCGAAGAAATGACATATGTCGCAGCCGAGATGGAGCGTGAGGGTTTGAACATCCCGCTTTTGATTGGCGGGGCGACAACGTCCAAGGTTCATACCGCCGTTAAGATCGCACCGAATTATAACAACGCAGTGGTCTACGTGATTGATGCGTCGCGTGCGGTGGGCGTTGCTAGCAATCTCGTGTCAGAAACCCGCCGCGAGCAGTTTACCGCGGATCTTCGTTCTGAGTATCTTGCCATGGCGGAAAAGCACGCGGCCCAGCAGTTGCAGAAAAAGCGTTTTGCGATTGGCCATGCACGTGCCAACAAGGTGCAACTTGATTGGGACGCCTATGACGTTCCTGCTCCGGCAAAACCCGGCATTACCGTGTTTGAAGATTTCGATCTGGCCGAACTGGTGTCGCGCTTTGACTGGAAGCCGTTCTTTGAAACCTGGGAATTGCATGGTCGGTTCCCTGATATTCTCAAGGACGAAAAAGTCGGTGAAACCGCGCGCAGCCTTTATGAAGACGCGCAGGCGATGCTCAAACGCATTGTTGATGAAAAATGGTTCAAGCCGCGCGCTGTTGTGGGCATCTGGCCGGCCAACTCGGTCGATGACGATATCGAGGTAACCCCGGCACCTGATCACAATGAACCGGTGATGCTGCGGACCTTACGTCAACAGATGTTCCGCGAGAACAACAAACGTCCGAACCGCGCACTTGCTGATTACATCGCACCAAAAGACAGCGGCAAAACCGACTATATCGGCGGCTTTGTCGTCACCGCCGGTCCGCAGGTTGAAGAAATCGCTTCCAAGCTTGAAGCCGAGCATGACGATTACAATGCGATCTTGGTTAAGGCTTTGGGGGACCGTTTCGCCGAAGCCTTTGCCGAACGCATGCATGAACATGTGCGTAAGGACCTTTGGGGCTATGCGTCGGATGAAACGCTGGCCAATGACGATCTGATTTCGGAAAAATATCGCGGTATCCGTCCGGCGCCGGGCTATCCGGCCTGCCCAGAACATACCGAGAAACGCACGTTGTGGCAGCTGCTTGATGCCAATAAAAATGTCGGCGTTGAATTGACCGAAAGCTGTGCCATGACCCCGGCATCGTCGGTAAGCGGGTTCTATTTCGCCCACCCCGAAGCCAAATATTTTGGCCTTGGCAAGATCGAACGCGATCAGGTCGAAAGTTATGCCGAACGTAAAGGCATGACCATGACCGAGGCCGAACGTTGGTTGGCACCGAACCTGAATTACGATCCGCGTCGGGCGTAAAGCCCAACCGGTCGCAATGAAAAACCCCGCAGACTGCACTCTGCGGGGTTTTTACGTTCTCTGGGGCCGGATGAAAATGGTGCCAGCCTCAGTTTATCCAGTCTCAGGTTGTCTAGTCTCAGTTTATCTTGTCGTTTCCATGAAACGACCTCGTTCTGTGATGCCAACAATCAAAATACCAATCAGCGCAAGTGACAGGTAGCCGCCGACAAGCGGGGTAACGGTCCCGTTAAATTGCTGGCCGATGATGCCACCGGCAACCACACCAATGATCGTGCTGTAAACACCAATCATCGAAGATGCGGTTCCTGCAATCGCACCAACTGGCTCCATCGCCAGCGAATTGAAGTTGGGCATGGTCAACGAGAAGCAGAACAATGTCACCGTCAAACCAATGCCAAACACCGGAAGGGGTGGTTGGCCATCAAAGGCAATCGCAATCACAACATTGATCAGGCTGCTAAGCGCCATGACAAAGAGTGCAACGTGCGAGATTTTGCGCATACCAAGCTTACGCACCAGTCGCGCATTAACGAACGACGAAAAACTCATGCAGGCTGCGATCATGCCAAACGCCAGCGGGAACCAAACGCCAAGACCATAGACTTCCGTCTCAAATATCTGCTGGGCGGAACCGATATAGGCCATCAGGCAGGCAAACATCATTCCCATTGCGGTTGAATAACCAAGCGTCTGACGATTGGTGACCGTGGTTTTAATGTCCCGTGCAATCCGGCGGACGGATAATTTGTGACGGTATTCCGGATGCAGGGTTTCGGGCATACGCAGCATGTACCAGCAGGCAATGGCAATCGCCAGAACCAGCGTGCTGACAAAAATCATATGCCAGTTGGCAAGCGCAAGGATCAGGCTGCCCGATGCCGGTGCAAATACCGGAAGGATAATAAACACCATCATGACAAAAGACATGACACGGGCCATTTCCCGACCTTCAAAACAGTCACGCGTGATTGCCATGGTCAGAACGCGTGGTGCCGCGGCTCCAAGCCCCTGAACAAAGCGGGCGATCAGCAAATGGTCGTAGCTGTCAGCAAAGATCGCCATGATCGTGCCAACGCAATATATGCCCAGTCCGACAATGAGCGTTGGACGACGGCCAAAACTGTCGGCAAGCGGGCCATACACAATCTGCATCAGGCCAAAGGCGATCATAAAGACATAAATCAGCAACTGCATGCGATTGCCGTCTTCAATGCCAAAATCGTCGGCGATCGGGCCAAAGGCAGGCAAAAGGTTATCAATTGAAAGGGCGACAAGCCCGATGGTGATCGCCATCAGGCAGACAAATTCAGCAAATCCGGGCAGCGGACGCGCCGGAGGGGCACCCGTTGGTTGAGGTTCATTCATAATTCGAAATTCCGTAGAAACGGTTTGGGGTGGCGCAGTTATATCTGCGTTTGCAGGCCACAGCATGGCGTATTTCACTTATAGATGGCAATGATCGTTTTTTGAAACACGCGATGCGGCCATGCGTGTTTTCCTGCCAAATAGCGCGACGCCATAAAACGCAAAATATATGCTGCCGGTGATGCCATAACGCTAAATTAGACATGGTGTTTACGGTCTTTACCCTTTATTCGCAGCAATCACCGATCCTATGATCCTTGTTCTTTCAATATTTGCTCGCCGGTGTTGCGGAAATGGCTGAAAAACTTATCAAATCAAATATTTTGCTCAGCCGCATGCGCCGTTTGGCTAAAAGCGAGCAATTGGTTTTGTCGATACTGGCCTTGGCGGTTGGTGCCTTGGCTGGCGGCGGGACAATCCTGTTTCGCGACGGGATTTTACTTGTGCAGTCATTTGTCTATGGCTGGGGTGAAGAGTCCCTTCATGAGCATATGAAGGGACTGAGCAACTGGCATCTGATCCTTGGCCCGACGGCGGGTGGGCTTTTGGTCGGTATTTTCATTTACAAGTTTCTACCCGAACGGCGGGCGCATGGTGTGGCCGATGTGATTGATGCAGCGTCCTTTCACGATGCGCGCATGTCGACGCGCTGCGGGATCAAAAGTGCGCTTGCCAGTGCGGTGTCACTGGGCAGCGGGGCATCGCTTGGCCGTGAAGGGCCGGTTGTCCATATGGGGGCATCCTTTGGCGCATGGCTTGCGCGTATCCTGCATCTACGCCGCAGTGCTGCGCGAACGCTTTTGGGATGTGGTGTGGCATCGGCGGTGGCGGCCTCTTTTAATGCGCCATTGGCCGGGGTGTTCTTTGCCCATGAAGTCGCCCTTGGTCACTATGCCCGGACCTCATTTGCACCGATTGTCATGTCATCGGTGATGGGGACTGTGATTACGCGTCTTTATTATGGTTCCGACGTTGCCTTTTTAATTCCGTCCCATGAAATCCAGTCATTCTGGGAATTCCCGGCCTTCGCCCTGTTGGGCCTTTTGGCCGGGGTTGCGGCAATGCTGACTGTGCGCGCTATCGCCGTTGTGCAAAAGGTTGCTGATCGGGGGCGCGCACCGCTTTGGCTGCGTCCGGCAATTGCCGGCTTGATTGTTGGCGTTGTTGGCCTTGGCTTCCCACAAGTCTTTGGGGTTGGCTACGGTGCAATGAATGATGCGCTGTATGAAGCCTATAGCTTGGCTTTCCTGATCGGTTTGTTGTTTGCCAAGGCTTTTGTCGTTGCGATCTGTATGGGGCTTGGTTTTGCCGGCGGCATGTTTAGTCCGTCCTTGTTCCTTGGGGCGATGTTGGGCGGCGCGTTTGGTATTTTTGCGACCCATGTGTTTCCTGATCTGTCGTCCGGGCATGGGGCCTATACCCTTGTCGGGATGGGGGCGGTGGCGGCCGCCGTTCTGGGCGCACCGATTTCGACAACCCTGATCATCTTTGAGCTGACCGGCGATTATGAATTAACGGTCGCAGTGATGTTGGCGTCCGTTCTGGCATCGGTGATCATGGATCAGTTCAATGGCGGTTCGTTCTTCCAGTGGCAGCTTAAATGTCGCGGCCTTTCGACCCGCTGGGGCCGGGAGGTCAACCTTCTGCGCATGATGAAGGTCGCTGACATCATGAAACGCGAATACGAAACAGTTCCCCTGACGGACGGCCTGCCAGCCGTGCGCGAAAAGCTGATTAATGCGCCTTATTCCGAACTGTTTGTCGTTGACGAAAACGGAAAGCTGCACGGCACGATCACACTGACCGATTTGCGCCACGCGGCGTTTGATCTCAATCTGGGCGATGAAGTGACGGCGGGCCAGGTTGCGCGTTCCAAGCCACCAGTGCTTTATCGCACCGATAGCATCGAAAAAGCCGTTCGTTTAATGGAAGAAACCGGCGAAGAACATTTGCCGGTTCTCGATGATGATCAAGAACGCCAAATGATCGGTTTCGTCCATGAAAAGGATGCGATGATGGCCTACAACAACGCGCTTTTGGAATTGCAAAGCGAAGAACGCGGGGATGCCCCGCCGAAGCTGTTTTGATCTGGGTGCGCTTATGGGGACGGTTCATAGACCCGCAAAGCTTCATCTGATTGCCGGTGCGCGCCCGAACTTCATGAAAATTGCCCCACTTTGGCATGCGCTAAAAGATACGTCAGACATTGCGCCGGTCTTTGTTCATACGGGCCAGCACACAAATTCTGCCATGTCGTCCGAGGTCTGGCGTGACCTTGGTCTGCCCGCACCGGACGATCATCTGATGCCCTTGGACGCAGGCCAGACCACAGAACGTCCATCTTTCCCAAACGATGCAATGAGGGCAGCCTATAAGGCGCTGTGTCAGGCGGACCGACCCGACGCCGTTTTGGTCGTCGGGGATGTTAGCTCCGCTCTTGCCTGTGCGACGGTTGCCCATGAATTGGCAATTCCCCTGATCCACCTCGAAGCAGGCTTGCGCAGTTTTGATGCGCGCATGATCGAAGAAACCAACCGCATTGAAATAGACCATTTGTCGGACCTGTTGCTGACACCATCCCCGGATGCAGATCAAAACCTGATCCACGAAGGGATTGCGATGGACCGCATCGTGCGTGTTGGTAACATCATGATCGACAGTCTGGAACGCCAACGCCCGGCTATTGACGCCGCCCGGATGTGTCACGCATTGGGGTTGGAACGCGATGGCTACGGGCTGGTAACATTGCATCGCCCGGAAAACGTTGATGATCCCAAACGCCTGATTGCGATCATGGCTGAACTTGAAAAACTGGCCGAACGCCAACCGATTATCTTTCCTGTTCACCCACGCACACAAAGCGCACTTCGTCTGATTGGGTGGCGACCATCCCATCCCCAGATAGCTTTACAGCTGTGCGAGCCGATGCCCTATGCGGGCTTTATCAGTCTGATTTTGACAGCCCGTTTCGTTGTGACGGATTCGGGCGGCCTACAGGAAGAAACCAGTTATCTCGGTGTTGATTGTTTTACGCTGCGCGATACGACGGAACGTCCGGTGACTGTCACCCATGGGACGAATAAACTGGTGACGCTGGATAATATGATTTCCACCATTGAACAGTGTGACCCATATGACTTAAGGCGAGGTGCTTCCCCGATTGAGCTATGGGATGGCAAAGCGGCAACTCGGGTTGTTGCGGCTCTCCGTGATTTTATTGCGCGTATGCCTCGTTCCTGAGTGGTGTGTCACGGATGATGCGGCAAAACGGGCGCAAAAAGTGTCATTGGGCCGGGAAAGAGTTGGCCGATGTTCCTGATTTGTTGCAATATGTAAAAAATTCAGTCGCCCGGTCGGGATGCAAGACTGGCCCTCTGACCACAGCGTGATATATATGCCGTCATGATGGATGATCCCTTCGAAATTGATGAATTCGCCGCCAGCCCGGAAATGCGCTTATCAGACGCTCCGGCCCCGGCATATCTTGACAACCTGAATGCCGAGCAGCGCGACGCTGTCGAAACGCTGGATGGGCCGTTGCTGGTTCTGGCCGGTGCGGGCACCGGGAAAACCCGGGTTTTGACAACCCGGCTTGCGCATTTGCTTGAAACCAAGGCGCAAAGCGAACGCCTGCATCCCCATCAAATCCTTGCGGTGACCTTTACCAACCGTGCGGCAAAGGAAATGCAGGAACGTGTCGCACAGGCCCTTGGTCGTCCGGTTGAAGGATGGTGGTTGGGAACGTTCCACTCGTTATCTGCCCGTTTGTTGCGCCGTCATGCCGATTTGATCGGGCTGCAATCAAATTTCACCATTCTTGATAGCGACGATCAGGTCCGTCTGCTTAAGCAGATCATGGACGCCGAACAGATCGATCCAAAAAAATGGCCTGCCAAGCAGCTGATGGGCATCATTCAGCGCTGGAAGGACAAGGGCCTGACACCTGAGCGCGTCAATGAAAGTGTCGAGTTCGCCAACGGCGGGGCCAAGCACCTGTATCAGATTTATCAAGATCGCCTGAAGGTTTTGAATGCCTGCGATTTTGGTGATCTCTTGCTGCATTGCCTGACCCTGTTTCAAAAGCACCCCGACGTGCTCAAGCAGTATCAAAACACCTTCCGCTATATCCTTGTTGATGAGTACCAAGATACCAACGTCGCGCAGTACCTTTGGCTGCGCGCGATGGCGATGGTTCACCGCAATATTTGCTGTGTCGGTGATGATGATCAGGCGATCTATAGCTGGCGCGGGGCCGAGGTTGGCAACATCCTGCGGTTTGAGTCTGATTTCCCCGGGGCCAAGGTTGTCAAACTTGAACAAAATTATCGTTCAACCCCGCATATTCTTGCCGCCGCATCCAAGCTGATTACATTCAACGATGGCCGTCTGGGCAAACAGCTTTGGACTGAACTGGATACCGGCGAAAAGGTCTTTGTCAAAGGTGTCTGGGACGGGGAGGCAGAGGCACGCTTGGTCGGTGAAGACATCGAGGCACTTCAGCGTAATGGCATTGGTGCCGCGCAGATGGCGATCCTTGTGCGTGCCGGTTTCCAAACCCGTGAGTTTGAAGAACGGCTGATCACCCTTGGCATTCCGTACCGGGTTGTTGGCGGACCACGTTTCTACGAACGCCAGGAAATCCGCGATGCGCTGGCCTATATCCGCATGGTCGCACAGCCCAATGACAGTCTGGCGTTTGAACGCATCGTCAATGTGCCCAAGCGCGGTGTGGGTAAGGCCACACTTCAGACCCTGCATCAATATTCGCGTGATCAGGCGATACCGCTGCCCGCTGCCGCCCGCGATTTGATCGATACCGAAGAACTCAAACCCAAGATGCGTCAAAGCATCGGCGGGTTGCTGGGCGATTTTAAACGCTGGGGCGAAATGCTGGCCGACAAGTCGCATGTTGAGGTGGTGCAGGCCGTGCTGGATGAAAGCGGCTATACCGATATGTGGCGCACCTCCAAGGAAATTGACGCCCCCGGTCGGTTGGAAAACCTAAGTGCGCTTGTCTCCGCCATTGGTGAGTTTGAAAACCTGACCAGCTTCCTTGAACATGTGTCGTTGGTGATGGAAAACGTCCAAAACGATGCGGACGAAAAAGTCACCATCATGACCCTGCATGCCGCCAAGGGCCTTGAATTTGACTATGTGTTCCTGCCCGGCTGGGAAGAAGGCGTCTTCCCCCATCAACGTGCGATGGATGAAAGCGGCGTTAAGGGCCTTGAGGAAGAACGTCGTCTGGCCTATGTCGGGATCACCCGTGCGCGCAAACGTGCCACGGTCCTTTATGCCGCCAACCGGCGGATTTATAACCAGTGGCAATCGGCCTTGCCGTCGCGGTTTGTCGATGAGCTGCCCGATGAACATATTGACCGGATCAGTGATACCGGCCTTGGCGGGCATGGGGGCAATCATTCGCCCGGTGCCTGGGGGGCGGATGACTGGATGAAGATGCCAAGCTGGGCCGATGAAAGTTCAAACCGCAATCAGGTTCTGGGTGCGGGGGAACGTAAATTTGCCTCAAGCGGCTGGCAGGACCGAATGCGCAAAAACGTCATTGACGTTAAGCCCGACGGCGACGTCAGCTTTAGCAGCAATTCGAAATCGTCGAAGTACAAGGTCGGGGACGCGGTACGTCACCGTAAATTCGGACCGGGCACGGTAAGCGCAGTTGAAGGCAACAAGCTTGAAATCCATTTCGAAGGTGTCGGGACAAAGAAAGTGGTCGACAGCTTTATCCTGCCGGGGTAAGCCCCGGATCAAATTTCAGGAAGACTGATTAACCGGGCGGCGATTGCGCGCAGCCCTGACAAGCGAGAAGCAATATGACCGAACCCGTCCTAAGCTATAACTTCCAGTTCGAAGTTAATGGCGCCTATGCCGCGGCCTTTGCCGATGCGCTGTTTGAATATTGTGATGCGCTGTCACACTTTGAACGCGACGGTGATCCAGACGGCCCGTGGCGCATTGAAGGTTTCGCAGGTCAACCGTTTGATAAGGGCGAAGTCGAAACCGCGGTGTCGATCATGGCATCCGCCATGGGGATTGATACACCTGCGGTAAGCTTTGGCACCTATGAGCCAAAAGACTGGGTCAGTGAGAACCTGCGCAGCTTCAAGCCGATTTCGGTCGGACGTTTTTATGTCCATGGATCGCATTGGGGCGAAGGCGTTCCGGTGGCCAAAACCGGGCTTCAGGTCGATGCCGGACTGGCATTTGGCTCGGGTGAGCATCAGACCACCAAGGGATGTCTGGCCGCGATTGACTGGATGGCGAAAAAAGGCTCGCGTCTGAACGCACTTGATATGGGCTGTGGGTCGGGCATTCTGGGCATGGCCTGTGCCAAAACATGGCGTTGCCCGGTTGTGATGGCCGATATTGATCCGGCATCTGTGCGTGTGGCGCGTGAAAATGCCAAAATCAACAAGATTGCCGATCTGGTCACCGCCATTCACTCCAACGGTTTTCAGGATACCCGCATTCGGGGGGCTGGGCATTACGACATTGTTTGTGCCAACATTCTTGCCCGGCCGTTGCGGGCCATGGCACGTGATTTGACCAGCACCCTGTCTAACGACGGTGTTGTGATCCTGTCGGGCCTGCTATCGCATCAGGAACAGTTTGTCCTGTCGGCCTACCGCGAAGTTGGCCTGTCGCTGATTAAGCGGTTCAAGGTCGAAAACTGGACGACACTTCTGGTCGGCTAAGCCGAACGGATATCGGAATTCAAAAGGCCACGCAGTGCGTGGTCTTTTTGCATTTTGACGCAAAAGAAAGTCGGGGAGGCGGTCTTTACCGCCCACCCGATACGTCAAGAATGCTACCGGTGACATAAGACGCATCGTCTGAGATCAGCCAGTAAATACTTTGGGCAACTTCGTCCGCTGCACCCGCCCGACCAAGCGCGCAGGCCGGTCCCAGTTCTTTGACACGTTCAGGGCGGCCAACGCTGGCATGAATTTCGGTATCAATGATGCCGGGACGCACAGCATTCACCCGAATGCCCTTGGGCCCAAGTTCCTTGGCCAAGCCGATGGTCAGGGTATCAACAGCCCCCTTTGACCCGGCGTAATCAACATATTCATCCGGGGAGCCGAGTTTTGCCGCAACCGAGGATACATTCACAAGTGCCCCGCCCGATGACAACATGCGCGCAGCTTCGCGCGCCACCAGATAAGCCCCAAGAACATTGGTGTCAAAAACCGCCTTCATGCGGTCAAGGTCCATATCGGCAAGCGAGCTTTTTGGCGCAACAATCCCGGCATTATTGACCACCCCGTCAAGCGGGCCAAACCGTTCGTGGGCGGCGGCGAAAAAATCGGCAACGCTATTTTCGTCGCGCACATCACATTTGCGCGCAAAGGCATTGCCGGTAAACCCGGCCCGTTCACATATCGCACAGGTTTGATCGGCACTTTCCCGATTGCCGACAAAACTGATGGCGACGTTCCATCCCTTGCGGGCAAAAAGAACGGCCGTTGCGCGCCCAATGCCGCGTGATCCGCCGGTGATAAGGATTGTCTTGGTCATAGCCACCCCAAAAATGGTCTTTGTTTTGTGCACTATGGCGCGGCGGGGCGCGCTTGGTCAAAAAGAAACGGCCCTGCTGTGGAGAAGCAGGGCCGTTTCAGAGGGAAGAGACAAAAATTACCGCTAGGACCATGAACCTTGATCCTGCGTTGCGTCTTTTGGCATCCGACCAGTCCGGGCGGGATTGATCCGGTTAATCCTTGTCCTGTGTGTCGATTTTACCGATTGGCGATCGGTAGTTTTCATCGTCTGCCAGATGGGCAGGGCCAGTATCAAGGCCGAGCGCTGTTTTTTGACCGAGGGCCAGGCGCTCAAGACCGTCATAGGCCGTCTGTCGACGACGAGATTGTACGATACTCAGGGCAGTAATAGGAAAACGGATCACCGTTCTTGGTCTCCTGCAAATTGACGTCCCGACAGGGCATCTTTTTGTCACGGACATGTAATAAGTTAATCTTTAGCTAATTTGTATTGCGAAGCTTGCAGGGCATTCATACCCCTGACGCATGTGAGGGTATAGGTCGTGGGTAAATGATATAAAATATGCGGAAAATCTTTGATGCTTGCGCGGGGTCGGTAACAACCCTTACATAGGGTGTCTGCCCCACGTACCGAAAGAGGATGTTCATGACGATTTCCGGCGATGCCCAACTTGCAACTCTGCTTGAACGCGACAAGGTCCGTAAGGATGTTCGCGCTATCATTGACCTGATTGATGGTGTGCTTGCAGCAGCCGATGGTGATACGCGTACCGACTGGATTGACCTGATTGCGCCTTCGCCAAGTAATGAACTTACCTCGGCGTTACTCGCCCTGCGCGATGAACGCAAAGGGTTGTTTAAGGAAGCAAAGGACGATTTTGATCCGGCAGAACGCGTTGCGGCCTTGCGCACCTATTTGGCCGCCAAGGGCGTTGACGGTTTTATTGTGCCGCGCGCGGATGAACATCAGGGCGAAAATGTCCCGGCACGCGCTGAACGTCTGGCGTGGCTGACCGGTTTTACCGGCTCGGCCGGGGCGGCGGTGGTCCTTGCCGATAAGGCCGCCGTATTTGTCGATGGCCGCTATACCATTCAGGTGCGTCAGCAGGTTAACCGTGATCTGTTTGAATACCGCCATCTGGTCGATGAACCTGTTGTTGGCTGGCTGCATGACAATCTGAAAACCGGCCAGAAAATGGCCTATGACCCATGGCTGCATACGGTCCAGCAGGCCGCACATTTACGTTCTGCCTGTGAGGGTGTCGGTGCGGAACTGATCGCGATTGATACCAACCCGATTGACGCACTTTGGCACGCACAACTGGCCATGCCGCTTGGCCCGGTGCGCCCGCATCCGATTGAATATGCTGGAAAGTCCACGGCCGATAAACGTGTTCAAATTGCCGACGCACTTTCGCGTATTTCCTGTGACAGTGCCATTTTGTCGGCACCAGACAGCATTGCATGGCTTTTGAATATTCGTGGTGCCGATGTGCCGCAAACACCACTGGCACTTGGCTATGCCATCATCAACGGTGATGCTTCGGTGGAACTGTTCATCGATGACCGCAAAGTCGCACCTGAAACGGTTAACTGGCTGAAGGGCGAAGCAACCTTGCGTGCGCCGGGTGAATTGTCCGCCGCATTGAAGGCGATGGGCAATCAGTCCGTGCGACTGGATGAGGCAACCGCATCAGATTGGTTGCGCATGCAACTAAGTACTGCGGGGGCGACCGTTCGGGTCGGTCGTGATCCGATTGCCATTCCCAAGGCGTGTAAAAATGATGTCGAACTCGAAGGATCACGCAAAGCCCACAAACGGGACGGCGAAAAAATTATCCGCTACTTCAAGTGGCTTGACGAAGCAGCCGCCGACGGCAGCATTGATGAACGCGTTGCCGCCGACAAACTTTTGTCGCTGCGTGCCGAGGACCCGCTGTTTCGTGATTCCAGTTTTGAAACCATTCCGGGCAGCGGCCCAAACGGTGCATTGTGCCATTATCGCAATACGCCCGAAAGTAATCGCAACCTGACACCCGGTGAGATTTTCCTGATTGATTCCGGCGGTCAGTATGTCGATGGCACGACCGACATTACCCGGACCACGGTGATTGGCGACCCCAGTCAGGAACACCGTGATCGCTTTACCCGGGTTCTCAAAGGCCACATCGCACTGGCCCGCGCGATCTTCCCGGTTGGTACCACCGGTCAGCAGCTTGATACACTGGCGCGCATGCCGTTATGGGAAGTCGGTCTTGATTTTGATCATGGCACCGGGCACGGCGTTGGCAGTTACCTTGGCGTGCACGAAGGCCCGCAACGCATTTCCAAGGCGGCCAACAAGATTGCCCTGAAACCGGGGATGATCCTGTCGAACGAGCCGGGTTTCTATAAAGAAGGCGAATACGGTATTCGCATCGAAAACCTGATTGCGGTCACCGAAATCGATGGACCGGTTGGCGCGGACCGTAAGATGCTTGGCTTTGAAACGCTGACCTTCTCGCCGATTGAGCGAAAATTGATCGATCCGGAATTGATGAATGCCGATGAACTGCAGTGGCTTAATGACTACCACGCGCAGGTCTATGCCCTTTATGCCGATGATCTTGACGAAGATCACCTTGAATGGTTGCAAAAGGCAACCGCACCGATCAAGAAAAAACGGGCATGATTGCGCAACGTTTTACCGCGATGTGAAAAACAGAAGCCGCTCCGATCTTTGGGGCGGCTTTTCGTCTGCTGGGAACTGACAATCACGTTCTGATCGTGTTAAGAATGGTCCATTGGATCGATTCAAATAAAGGCGGTTAACCGCTTGTTGATAACTGGAGGAAGACATGGCTGAAGTCGAAGAACAGTGGCTGGCAAATCCCAACCGCTATGACGCCGAAACCTATAAGCGTTGCGGCAAAAGTGGTTTGATCCTGCCGAAGATCACCCTTGGCCTGTGGCAGAATTTTGGCGGCGTCGATGTCTATGAAACCCAGCGCGCCATGATGCGCCGTGCCTTTGACCGTGGGGTGTTTCATTTTGATCTGGCCAACAACTATGGTCCGCCCCCGGGATCGGCCGAAGAAAACTTCGGCAAAGCACTTTCGCAGGATTTGAAAAAACACCGCGACGAGTTGGTGATTTCGACCAAGGCGGGCTATCGCATGTGGCCGGGGCCGTTTGGCGAATGGGGTTCGCGCAAATACCTGATTTCCAGCCTTGATCAAAGCCTGAAACGCATGGGCCTTGAGTATGTGGATATCTTCTATTCGCACCGTGTCGACCCTGATACCCCGTTGGCCGAAACCATGGGCGCACTTGATCAAATCGTGCGTTCGGGCAAGGCACTTTATGTCGGGATTTCGTCATACTCACCGCAGATGACGCGCGAGGCACATGCTATCCTTAAGGATCTTGGCACGCCTTGCGTCATTCATCAGCCATCCTATTCGATGCTGAACCGCTGGGTCGAAGAAGACGGTCTACTTGATACGCTGTCTGATCTTGGCATGGGCTGTATTGCCTTTTCGCCGTTAGCACAGGGGCTTTTGACCAACAAGTATCTCAATGGTGTGCCCGAAGATTCCCGTGCCGCCCTTGGAGGATCGTTCCAGACCGGAATGCTGACGGAAGAAAACCTCAACCGCGTACGTGCGCTGAACGAGATTGCCAAACGTCGCGGTCAGACATTGGCTCAGATGGCGATTGCATGGGTGTTGCGTCGCCCTGAAATCACATCGGCCCTGATTGGTGCACGTCATGTGCAGCAGCTTGATAACAGCCTTGATGCGCTTGATAATCTTGAATTCAGTGCAGAAGAACTGATCGAGATCGATAAATACGCAACCGACGGCGGGTTGAACCTGTGGCAGAAATCATCTGCCTCCGAGGCACCTGTCTGATCGAACGTCCAAACTTTTGGGCGATTAATTGAAAACCCCGGCAGGAACACCTGCCGGGGTTTTCATATTTGCAGTCCGCAATTCGCGGCTTAAAGTTCGGCGGCCATTGGCATGGTCCCGGCAAGTTCACGCAGTGTATCGATAACCGCCTTGCCGCCGGTACTAAGCGGACGGTCATGCAGCCATGACAACATCACCTTGCGCGACAGTTCCGGGCTGACAATACGACGTGCCCGCAGGCGTCCGGTCGAAAGTTCCATCACAAGCGAGCTTCGCGGTAATACGGTATGGCCAAGATCGCGATGCACCAGATCGACCAGCACGCGCAGGGCGTCTGCTTCGACCACCGGGGTTAAGGGGCGACCGGCACGAAAGGCGGCTTCCTGCATCTTGGCCCGCAGGCCATGCTTGTTGGTTGGCATGATGAGCGGTAAGGATAAAACATCTTCAAACGCGATGTCGGTTTCCTGCTCACCGACCTGTGATGGGTGGGAAATCAGATACAGGTCTTCGCGCCACAGTGGTTCCGCATGCAGGCTGCGCGATATCATGCCGTCATGCAGAATGCCGATATCAAGACGTCCCGACAGCAAACCTTCCTGAACATCCCCGGTCAGGTCTTCGGCAATTGAAATGTTCAGATCGGGAAACCGGTCACGCAATGCTTCGACCAGCGCACCGGTAATCACAATGCCCGCACTGGGCGGCACACCAACATGAACATGCCCGGTTACCTGACTGCGCCGTGCCGAAAGATCGGCTTCAAGCCGTGCGAGATCACCCAGAATGACGCGGGCGCGTTCCGCCAGCATCTGCCCGGCTTCGGTCAATTTGACCCCGCGACCCGTGCGTTCAAGAAGCTTCGTATCAAGTGCCTCTTCAAGCAGGTTAAGCTGACGGCTTAAGGCAGGCTGCGACAGGTTAAGCCGTTCTGCCGCCCGCGAAAGACTGCCCAGTTCGGCAATATGAACAAAACTTCGAAGCTGTTTGATATCCATGCCGGTGATCCTTGGGCTGCGATGCTGCGACGATTAAATCCAATCTGCCTTAGATATAGCCAAAACTGATATCTGATAGCAATTAATTCGAATTGAATAATGACCAAATGCTAAGGATAGTGACGCTTGAGAGAGAACCGGAGACCACAATGACCTCAACACCCCAATCACAACCCGTTGTAAAACCAGTTGGTTCGGCCTTAACGCTTGTGCTGC
Source organism: Thalassospira lucentensis MCCC 1A00383 = DSM 14000 (assembly GCF_000421265.1). GTDB lineage: Bacteria > Pseudomonadota > Alphaproteobacteria > Rhodospirillales > Thalassospiraceae > Thalassospira > Thalassospira lucentensis. The sequence goes on from NZ_ATWN01000014.1 coordinate 65,960, forward strand.
TGTCCACGGCCGCCTTTGCCATGAAGGGCCTTCTGGCAAAATTTGTCTATGCGACGGGGATGACGGTGGATGGGCTGTTGTTGTTACGGTTCATGATCGCGATGCCGTTCTTTTGGGTCGGGGTGTATTTCTTTGGTAAGAACCGCCCGGGCGAACGGCTAATGAAACCGGTCGATCTGGCGTGGGGGGCGTTATATGGCGGCTTGTTCTTTGCCGCCGCGCTGTTTGATTTTACGGCGGTCTCACTCATTGAAGTGACCGTATCGCGGATTGTTCTGTTTACCTTCCCGGCAATTGTTCTGATCCTTGAATGTCTGCACAAATGGCGGTTGCCGCCGTTACGCCAGATATTCTGTTTTGCGGTGACCTACCTTGGCTTGGTGCTGGTTTTGGCCCCGGATGGCTTCGGGGCGGTGTCAGGTACATTGTGGGTTGGCGCGTTTTGGGCGTTTGCCTCGGCATTGACCTATGCGGGCTATCTTTATTTTGGGCAACGCATGATCCAGGTGATTGGTTCAATGCATTTTGCCGCACTGGTCAATACCATGGCCGGTCTATCGATGATTATTTATGAACTGATCGTGCAAAACCCGCTGAACCTGAACGTTGATGGTGTTTTATGGACGGCAGCGATATCGATCTTTTGCACGGTGATCCCGTTCTTCCTGCTGTATGAAGGCATTCGTCGCATTGGGGCGACACAGGCAGCGTTGATTTCGCTATCGGGACCCGCGATGACATTCTTTGCAGCGTGGCTGCTGTTGGGGGAAGTTTTGACCTTGCCGCAGATTGCCGGCTTTGCCGTCGTTATCATTGGTGTTGCATCAATCAAAAATGGTGTGACGTTGGCAGGTGTTGGACGATTGCTGGCCCGGCCGTTCTTTTCAGCAAGCAAAGAGTAATCAAGTCGAAATTTTGGTCCAGACTTGGACACTGCATTCGTGGGACAGGCGCTACAGAGCCTTGTTCGTCACAATGAGGATATGATCACTCGTCGCGTTGCCAGCGACGGATTTCGATTTCATGTTCAGGAAGTCGTTCTCCGCGGCGCCATTGCAGCGGATCAACGAATTCACCCGCCCATGCACCAACGCGTGATTGCTTGGCACTGTCTTCTGTCGCGCCATATTCGGGCATTTCATCCCGACGGGCGACGGCCATGCCGCGCGCAATCAGGCTTTGCCCGATATCGATACCATTGGCATTGCGACAAACTGCCATGTTGCGGTGATAGCGGTTTTTACCGCGCACCTCACAGGTGACCGGGGTGGCGACCAAAAGGTTGGTTGTAACTTGCCATGCTTCGGCGCCGCAGGCCGTGCTTTGCCCGTTCACCAGGCATTTCTGAAACCGTTCAAGCGCGTCGGCCCCCCACAAATCAATGCGGCGAAAGCCAAACTCCAGCGTATCGGGATCAACCGCACGGGCGGTTCCCGAAAGGGTGTCGAAATCGGGGTCTGCATGGGCAGGGCCGTCAGGCAGGGTGCAGCCAAGTACCAGCACCAATGCCGCAGGCAGGAAAGCCAGATGGGGATGTATGTGGGGGCGTTCCTCCACTACGGGCCTCAATACAGATCGCTGTAACGAATTTCGTCAAGCTGGGCGAAAACGATCTGCCATTGATCTTCCTGCTTAAGCAGGGCAAAGGCGTAATCGCAATCAAAGATCAGGTTGTTTTCTGAATTGCCAAAGCGGAACGAGACAATCGCGCGTGCTCCGCCGGGAAGGGCTGAGTGCTGCTCGACCAAAATGGATTTTGCCTTGGCCAGATCGGCGGTTTTCAATTCTTCGAAGAAAGACTGATGATAGGTGTGCAGGTCCTCAACCGATGAAATCGCATGCACCCCGGAAAGATCATTGATCAGGCTGGGGTAATGATAAAATTCATCAAGTGCGGTTTGTTCAAGCTTCAGATGCGCGTCGACATAACGGCGAAAAAAACTTCCCAAGTCTTCCATCGGCTATCTACCCTTTCCGCTATGGCACGGTTTTATGTGTTGGCAATCAGATCAAGCCAGCCCTGTTCATCAAGAACTGTAACACCTAATTCTTCTGCTTTCTTTAATTTGGAACCCGCACCCGGTCCTGCAACCAGATAGTCGGTTTTTGCTGAAACCGATCCGGCAACTTTTGCCCCAAGGCTCTCGGCTTTGACCTTGGCCTCATTGCGCGAAAACAGTTCCAGCTTACCGGTAAAGACAACCGTTTTGCCATTGACCGGGCTGTCGGAAACCTGCGGGGCCTCGACGTCCTGAATGGTCAGAACGCTTTCAAGGTCATCAAGCACATCCTTGTTGTGGCTTTCTGCCATGAACTCAATCAGGTCCTTGGCGACACCCGGGCCAATCTGATCAATATTGATCAGTTCGCGGAGTGCGTCGCTGTCGGCCTGATTGGCATCGACAATTGCCGCGCGCCATTGGCCGATCGATGTGTAATGCCGTGCCAAAAGCTTTGCGGTGGCCTGACCAATCTGTCGGATGCCAAGCGCATAGATGAACCGGTCAAGGCCGATGGTGCGCCGTTCGTTGATCCCGTCAAACAACTTGGTCGCGGATTTTTCACCCCAACCTTCCAGTTTTCGAATTTCGTCAGCGTGGTTGTCTTCGAGGCGGAAAATATCGGCGGGTGACTGGACCCAGCCCTTGTCAAAGAACGCCTCGACATTCTTGGCCCCCATGCCATCAATGTCGAACGCATTGCGTGACACGAAATGCTTAAGGCGCTCAACTGCCTGTGCCGGGCAAATCAGCCCCCCGGTGCAGCGCGTCACCGCTTCGCCTTCTTCGCGCATGGCGTGGCTGTTACATTTTGGGCAATGATCGGGGAAGGCGTATTCCACCGTGTCTTCCGGGCGTTCATCAAGGATCACCTCAACCACCTGCGGGATGACATCCCCAGCGCGCTGAATGATCACCATATCGCCAACCCGAACGCCAAGCCGTTCAATCTCATCACGGTTGTGCAAGGTGGCATTTGACACCACAACACCGCCCACCGTCACCGGTTCAAGACGGGCAACCGGGGTCAGCGCACCGGTGCGCCCGACCTGTACTTCGATGGCATTGATGCGGGTCCGGGCCTGTTCGGCCGGGAATTTATGGGCAATTGCCCAGCGCGGTGACCGGCTGACAAAACCAAGGCGCAGCTGAAGCTCAAAGTCATTGACCTTATAGACAATGCCATCAATGTCGTAATCAAGATCGGGCCGCTGTTTGCCCAGATCCTCGTAAAACGCCATGATCTCGTCAGCATCGTTCAAAAGACGCGTCAGCGGATTGGTAACAAATCCCCATCCTTCGATCTTGTGCAGGAAATCCCACTGGGTCTGGGCCAGACTTTCCGACAGTTCGCCAAAGCTATAGGCAAAAAAACCAAGTGGGCGTTTGGCACTGATGGTCGGGTCAAGCTGGCGGAGCGATCCCGCCGCTGCATTGCGCGGGTTGGCAAATGTCTTGGCGTTGGCCGCAGCCTGCACTTCATTCAGCTTTTGAAAGGCCGAGCGCGCCATATAAACTTCGCCGCGGATTTCAACCACATCGGGCGCATCATCGGGCAAAGTTTGGGGAATGTCGCCGATATGGGCCACATTGGCGGTGACGTCTTCGCCCTCCGAACCATCGCCACGGGTCGCGGCCGTCACCAGTTGGCGGTTTTCATAACGCAGCGATAAGGACAGGCCGTCGATCTTGGGCTCGCCAACCACCTCAACCGGGCTGTGAGCGGTAAGGCTTAGGAACCGGCGAATACGGGCCAGAAAATCAACGATGTCTTCGCGCGAAAACGCATTGCCCAGCGACAGCATCGGGCGGGAATGTTTGACCTTGGCAAAGCCATCGGCCGGGGCCGCCCCGACTTCCTGTGTTGGACTGTTTTTCTTCAATGTCGGGTAATGGGTTTCAAGTTCGATCAGGCGGTTAAACAGCGCGTCATATTCTGCATCGGGAACCAGCGGTTCATCATTGATGTAATAGGCTTCGTTGAAACTGCGAATGCGGTCGGAAATTTCCGCATGCTGTTTGCGTGCCTCGGTACTGGTTTCGGGCAATGCAGGGAGGTCGGGTAGATTAGGCATGTCTGACGCGTGTTCGGCGTTCATATTCTTTTTGTTCCGTATGCAGTGTTCGCCAGTCGCCCCCTTGTGTGTTTGGGCTACTGGCTTAACGAGGTTGTTCTAACAGGCTGTCGGCAGCAGCACGGGCTTCTGCGGTGACGGAATGACCGGCCAGCATGCGGGCAATTTCTTCGCGCCGGGCACCATCGACCAAGGCATCTACACGGGTGACCATGGTGCCCTCTGTTTCCCGCTTGGCAATATAAAAATGCGTGCGACCGCGCGCAGCAACCTGCGGGCTGTGGGTGATGACAAGGATCTGTCGTTCCTTGGCCAGCAAATGCAACCGTTCACCAATGGCGGCCGCCGTGGCCCCGCCCACACCACTGTCAACTTCATCAAAGACAAGGCTGGGCACAGCTGACACACGGGCCAGCACAACTTTCAACGCCAGCAGGAACCGCGAAAGTTCACCCCCGGATGCGATTTTATTGAGTGCGCCGGGCGGACTGCCGGGGTTGGTGGCAACGGTAAACTGGATACGGTCAATGCCCTCGCTGCCCCATTCGCCTTCGTTGGTTTTGGCAATGTCGGTGACAAAGCTTGCCTTTTCCATACGCAGCGGCGGCAGTTCGGCGTTGATCGCCGTATCAAGTTTGGCGGCGGCCTCTTTACGCGCAGCATGTAGCTTCTCGGCGGCCTCAACGAAGGCGGAACGGTACTGGGCAACGGCGGCGGTCAAGCGCGACAGTTCCTTTTCGCCAAATTCAAGCTGATCGATCTGGGACCGGAAATCTTTCATCAACGCGTTTAAGCCATCGACCGGCACATTGTACTTGCGCGCAGCCGCACGCAGGGCAAACAACCGTTCTTCGACATTTTCCTGATGACCGGTATCGACATTCAGATCGGCAAGCGTTGCTGAAATCGACCGATTGGCTTCTTCAAGCTCAATCGCCGCACGGTCGAGCGCCTCGATAATCGGTTCAAACCGGCCATCGGCCTTTTCAAGTTCACGTTCAAGGCACCTTTGCGCACTGCGAAGCGCGCTTTCCGCCCCCTTGCCACGTGAAAGCTCCCCGCTGGCGTCATTTAACGCCGCGACAAGTTTTTCGCCGTGCATCAAAAACTGGCGTTCTTCGGCAAGGCGTTCTTCTTCGCCTTCTTCGGGGCCAAGCTTTTCAAGTTCATCGACCGCATGACGCAGCCATTCTTCTTCTTCGCGCGCCTTATCAATGCGCGCGCGTGCGGTGTTGAGTTCTTTTTGCGTTTCGCGCCAGGCCCGCCAATGATCACGCACGGCAAGGGCCATGCTGCCAAGGTTGCCATGCGCATCAAGGGTGGATCGGTGCGTGGTCGGATCAAGCAATCCGTGCTGATCAAACTGGCCCTGAATTTCAACACAGTAATCGCCAACATCACGCAGAAGGCCGACGGATACCGCCTGATCGTTGACATAGGCGCGCGATCGTCCATCGGCGGTGACAACCCGCCGGACAACAAGTTCCTCGCCCTCAAGATCAATGTCCTGCCCAGACAGCAGCCGATAAACCGGATGCCCTTGCGGCAGGACAAAGGTTGCGGAAACACTGCATTTGTCACAGCCATGGCGGACAAGCCCGCTGTCGGCACGCGCGCCAAGGGCCAGACCCAATGAGTCAAGCAGGATCGACTTACCCGCGCCTGTTTCCCCGGTCAGGACGCTAAGCCCATCGTGAAAATCAAGATCCAGTTTGTCGATAAGGACTACGTTCCGAATGCTGAGGCGTCGAAGCATCGCTGGGTACTGATGTTGTTAACGGGGCAGCAGACAGGTCTGGCACGGATGATCGGGCAAAACGTCGCTGTAACTTGCACAGTGCCCAATACTGAAGACGCTTGCAAGTCTTGCGCATGCCGGTATTCGGGCAAAAACACCCAATCCGCAGTCTTCTGCGAAAAATGTTTTAAAACAGCATACAAGAACAGTTTGTTCTTGTTGTGTTCTGGTGTGATTTCGTCTGTGATATCACACGATTAACGCCGGAGTCTTAAAGGGCTTTTATGTCGGCTGCGGACAATCAGAACAGGTCACTAACCGACTGGGTTGCGGAATCCCACCAGCTTTTATCATCCTGTGCGGCCTTGATCGTATCGTCATCGACCAGAAGTGCATAAGAATCGCTGTAATATTCGCTGCCTGGGAAGTTATGGCCAAGAACCGATGCGGTGCGTTTTGCCTCACCCTCAAGCCCAAGGGCGAGATAGCATTCGGTCAGGCGCGCCAGTGCTTCGGGAACGTGCGTCGTGGTCTGGTACTTATCAAGAACCGATTTAAACCGGTTGATCGCCGCCAGAAATTCCTGACGATCCTGATAATACCGGCCGACACTCATTTCCTTGCCCGCAAGGTGGTCAACCGTCAGGTCTTTTTTCAGTTTGGCGTCGCGGGCATATTTGCTGTCGGGGAAGCGGCGAATGATGTCATCAAGTGCCTGCATCGCATCCTGTGTCATTTGCTGATCACGGCCGACGTCGGAAATCTGTTCGTAGTAGGAAAGTGCCTTGAGGTAATAGGCATACGGCACATCCGGGTTGGCCGGATGGAGCGAAATAAAGCGGTCTATCGCGCTGATCGCATCATCGTATTTGTTGTCCTGATAATAGGCATATGCCGACATCAGGGTCGCCTTGGTCGCCCAGACCGAATAGGGGTGCTGGCGTTCAACTTCATCAAACGCCTCGGCGGCCTTTTGGTATTCCTTGGCATCAAGCAGATCTTGCGCGCTGTTATACAGCTCGGAAACCGGACGTTCGACATATTCCGGCGCATCATTGCTTGAGCAGGCAGCAAGCAGAATGGCCATGCCACAAATTGCAATGATGTTTTTGGCGCGAACGGTACTCAGCACTGTGACCTATCCTTGAACTTCGTGAGGCACGTTTTAAAAAATCCGCCGGACTATATCATGGGGAGGGCGGGATTGGGCAAGTAGTTGTATGCCCATTTGGCACTTTTATCGGCCATCAGGTTTCATCGGGCAAGAAGACATTGCAAGATTCACCGTTCAGAGACGAAAAAAGGCGACCACGACGGTCGCCTTAATCACATGATCGCAACACATTTTCATGCCGCAATGCTTAAGCCAGCGCTGACTTAGGCCGTTGCCAGAACCGGCGTGTCGTTAACGGCATACAGGGCTGATTTGCGCATCGGGACAACCTGATAGGCGCTTTCATCAGAAAGCAGCGCTTTGAGCAGCAGGTTGTTAACATGATGACCTGATTTATAGGCCGTCACTTTGCCCTGAAGCTGCATCCCGGCGGTATAAAGATCACCCAGCGCATCAAGGATTTTGTGGCGCACGAATTCGTCTTCGTAGCGCAGGCCTTCTTCGTTCATGACTTCGTCGCCCGACAGGACAACCGCGTTATCAAGCGACCCACCGCGCGCCAGACCGGCGGAGCGCATGGCTTCAACTTCGTGAAGGAAGCCAAAAGTACGGGCACGTGAAATGTTGGCAACGAAAACGCCGTCATCAAATTTGACGGACATACGCTGATTGGCAATCGCCTTGCTGGCGAAATCAATTTCGAAATCAACTTCAAAGCCGTTGCCCGGCTCAATGCGTGCCGTGCAGCCGTTGTAATCAACTTCGACGGATTTCAAAACTTCGATCACCTGACGCGGTGCGTCCTGTTCTTCGATCCCGACACAGTCAATCAGGAAGTTGAACGGGGCTGAACTGCCATCCATGACCGGCACTTCGTCGGCATCAATGTCAATCAGGACATTATCAATGCGCGCACCGGCAAGGGCGGCCATCAAATGTTCGATGGTGCCAATTTTGATGCCCTTTGAGGCATCGCCAAGACAGGTGCAAAGACGGGTATCAATCACACCATCATAGCGCGCCGGATACAGTGGCTGTTCCGCCAGATCCGTGCGGCGGAAGACGATGCCGTGATCAATTTCTGCCGGATGGAGGGTGATGCGGATTTTCTGACCAGAATGCAGCCCGACACCGGCACAGCCGATGGACGCTTTGAGCGTGCGCTGACAAACGATATCGTTATCCGATACGCCTGTCTGCGCGAATGCGGCGCTTAGGTCAGTAATCTTGTTCAAGGTAACCCCCAAATCAGGTCCGTCAGTTTCGAGCAAAAATTGTATGAAGCGTTATGAATGGTCGTAACCGTTGCTTCGTTAGCTTCAGACATTACCGATGGAATGACAATCAAACAAATCACTCTTTGTTACGCTTTGTAACCGATTTAAGTATCTGAAAATAAATGTATTTGCATCGATATGATGGACTGGAATCTATGTGTTTTCGCAAATGCAGGGCATCCAGTTCGCGGCTTTTTCGTCACAAGTTCATCACAGGACGTTTCGGTCTGCGTCATGCCGTGAAGGTCACTGTGCCGTCCTAAAATACGTTGACGGTTTTCAAGGAGCCAGCGGATATCGTCCGCTGGCTTTTTGATGCACTTGTTCTGGTGTTTGCATCGCCAGTGCGAAGTGCGGTCGCATGGTATTGTATGTCTGTATGGCCTCCTTGACCAGTTGCCTGAGATCTTCGAATGTCTTGCAGCGGTGAAACAGGAATTCCTGTTTGAGAATGCCGTTGATGCGTTCGGCCAGCGCGTTCTGATAGCAATCATATCCATCTGTCATCGACGGAGTGATCCTGTGTTTGCGCAAGACAGATTGATAGCAGCCAGAGCAGTACTGTAATCCCCGGTCAGAATGATGGATCAGGGGAT
>NZ_ATWN01000015.1 GCF_000421265.1 Thalassospira lucentensis MCCC 1A00383 = DSM 14000
CAGACAAGCTTGCACCGTCCGGAACACCGGAGATCGTAACCGTCAGAACTTCCGAGCTGTCCGTCAGACCAGCATCAATATCAAGCGCAATCGCTGAATCTTCAGTACCAGAGGCATTCGAAGTCTCAAGCGTTGGCGCATCCGCAACGCCAGCAACATTAACTGTCAGGCTATCTGTTGTTACGGCGACATCTTCGCCATCCGCAGACTGAGCAGTGACGCCCAGATCAAAGCTGCCAGAGAAGTCATCAGCAGGCGTAATCGTCAGACCTTCGAGATCACCCGATGACAGCGTCCAGGTACCGTCACCATTATCCGTACCCGCAGACAGGGTCGCACCATCCGGAACGCCAGAGATGGTTACTGTCAAAGTTTCGCTGGAGTCCGTCAGACCCGCATCAATATCAAGCGCAATCGCACTGTCTTCCGAGCCACTGGCATCAGACGTTTCCAGCGTCGGCGCATCCGCCGTACCGCCAACATCGACGGTAAGTTCTTCCATCACGACGGCGGTGTCATCGCCGTCGGTGGTCGACACCATAACGGTCAGGTTGATTTCGCCGCTGAAGTCATCCGCAGGCGTGATCGTCAAACCTTCGAGCTGTTCAGGCGTGAGCGACCATGTGCCGTCCCCGTTATCGGTACCAGCCGACAAGCTCGCCCCGTCAGGGACGCCCGAAATCGTGATAGACAGACTTTCACTGCCATCAAGAAGTTCGGTATCAATGCTAAGCGCGATCGCGCTGTCTTCAGAACCGCTGGCATTTGAGACATCAAGTGTCGCGCCATCGGCAACACCGGCAACATCAACCGTCATGATCGAGCTGCTTGATGCCGTTGTCCCGTTGCTTTCGCGGCTGGTCGCCGTCACGCTGAGGTCGAAACTGCCGCTGAAATCGTCGGCTGGCGTGATGGTAAGCCCCGCAAGCTGGCCCGCCGAAAGCGACCAGGTCCCGTCACCATTATCGGTACCAGCCGATAAGATTGCGCCATCAGGCACACCGGAAATAACGATTGTGAGCGTCTCATTGCCGCCATCAAGATCATTCAGGGCCGCAGAAACATTAAGTGAAATCGCGCTGTCTTCCGAGCCACTGACATCACCGGCCACAAGGTCAGGCGCATCGGCAACTTTGGCAGCTTCGACAACATCTTCGACGATGTCGTCAACGGTATCGTCTTGCGTGTCCGCGGTCTCGTCGAGAGCTTGCTCCTCAGCCTCCGCGTCGACCTCAGCAGCCTGCTCTTCGGTCGGCACGACATCCGGGTTAAGGCTTTCACGGCCTTCACGGCCGGGAACGTCCCGTTCACCGCGCAAATCGGTTGTATCGTTGGTTGAGAGGTTGCTTTCAGGCAGGTCAACCGTGCTGGGATCCGATTTAAGCGACACATCATCCGCCCCCGCCCCACCGGCACTGGAATCAGCTGTGTCTGCACCCGTGTCGACGTTGCGATCAAACTCGGCCTGCTCAGCCTGAGCTATGGTTTGCTTTTCGGTGGCTTCAGCAGCCTGACTGCGTTCCTGACGCTGACTGGATGCGTTGCGCCGACGGAAGGTTTGCTGTTGCTCGCCCTGTGGGTTAAAGACCTGATTGCCGTAGTGGACAGATCCTAATTCCTGATCGGGCACGCTGGGGGCATTGGCCTGATCATCATGCAGCTCAACCAGCTCTTCGCTTTCGTCACCCTGATCATCACCGCGCAACAAATCATTCGGTGCATCTTCTTGATTGAAGTCACCGTTGCCATTGTCACGTGCGTTTTCAGTTTCGCGAGGATCGTCCGCCATTCACCCACTCTCCGTAAAGTGCGAGATGGATACACCCACCCCACACCTCTATACATTAGTATAGATTCTCTGATTTAAACCAGAGAAATGTGTGGCCGGGCAGTAGAAATGAGCATTTCATTTCCAGCGGGACCAATTAAATGCTCATCGTTCAGAGAACGCCTGATCAAGCGAGACATAGACCGGTTTCAGCAGATACTGCAGAAGGGTCCTCTCCCCGGTCTGAATATCCGCCTGAACGGTCATCCCGGGTATGATCTTTTGAGCAGAAGCCCCCTCACCGACAGAGTCAGCGTTAAGAGCAACCTTACCTTTATAATACGGTTGGCCTTCTTCGTCTACAAAAGTAGAGGCCGATATCGATACCAATTCACCCTTGATACCACCATATCGTATAAAGTCGAAGGCACTGACTTTAACCGTGACCGGCTGACCAAGATGAACATGTCCGATATCCTCAGTCGATATACGGGTTTCCGCAATCAGCACGTCATCTGCCGGGACCAGTTCCATCACCACCTGTGCCGGAGCAATGACCCCGCCAATGGTTGAGAATTGAAGCCCCTTGATATAGCCACGCGCAGGCGCCACGATTTCAAGTCGCGCGACACGGTCACGCAATTTCCGCAAGGTTTCGCTGGCCTGTGCGATTTCACCGCCAAGACGACCAAGCTCGGTAATCGCTTCTTCGCGCTGACTTTTTTCCAACTCATTAAGCCGCAAATTTGCTTCGGCGATGGTTTCGCGCGCACGTGCCTTTTCGGCAACCACACCCGAAAGACTGCCCTGTGCTTCGTTCAGTTCACGCTGAATATTCAGGAAAAGCACCTTGGAGTTAAGCCCCTGTTCATAGAGCGAACGACGCATGGTGACTTCCTGATTAAGCAAACCAAGCGATTTACGAAGGGTCGCTTCCTGCTGGCTTAGCTGTGCCAGCTCCGCATTGCGTTCCTTGATCTGAACCTGAAGAATTTCGGTTTGATTGGCATCAAGTTCAGTCTGGATATTATAGATTTCCTGCTGATTGAGCGCCAGTTCAGGATATTGCCCCAGCATTGTCGAAAAATCAGGCACGCGGCCTTCAGCCAATGCGCGATAGCGTTCGGCTTCCAGACGTAAGTTGCCAAGTTTGGTTTCGGTTTGCGAAAGCTCCGCCTGCGCTGATTCGGGCTTAAGGCGGATCAAAACCTGCCCTTTCTCCACCAGATCACCATCGCGGATCATGATTTGGTCAATGATCCCACCTTCAAGATGCTGGATTTTATTGACCGCACCGGTTGGCATGACCTGACCAAACGTGATCGCGGTTTCCTTGATTTGCGTTGTCGCCGCCCATGCAATCAGGGCCAGAAAACCGACCGAAAGCATAATCAGGGCGGACCGCACAAAGATCGAAATCCCACCTTCTTCAAGCAATACCGCATGCGACAAATAGCGCGCCATACGTCGTGAACGACGGAACCGCTCGATCGCAGTATTCTGAACTGCCACGTCACTCATAAGTAGCCTCCGTCTATCACTTGCTGCTTGATCCGTTCGGGCGGCGCGTCACCACGCAACTGTCCGGCCTCAAGCACAAGTATGCGATCAGCCAGATCAAGATGACTTGGCCGATGGGTAATGAGAAAGATGGTCGAACCGCCCCGCAAACGATTGATCGTATGCTGAAACGCCCGATCTGCTTTTTGGTCCAGACCATTGGTCGGCTCATCAAACAAAATGACCGGGGCTTCGCGAACAAATGCACGCGCCAAGGCAAGGCGCTGCAGGAAGCTTGCGGAAAAGCGCGAAGAATGCTGATCCCCGACACGTGTCGAGAAACCCTTGGGCAAATTCTCGACATCCTGCAAAACACCCGCCGACATACAGGCCATCCGCAAATCATCCTGTGATGCCACCGGGTTCGCCAAACGCAGGTTTTGCGCAATGGAGCCGCGGAAAAATTCGATATCCTGCGGCACATATGAAATCGCCTGACGCAGGTTTTGCGGATCCATCTGGCGAATATCGGCCCCATCAATCAAAACCGCACCAGCCTGGGGTTGATACATCCCCGCCACCAGCTTGATCAGCGATGACTTACCCGCACCATTTGCCCCGACAACGGCAATGACCTGTCCCGGTTTAATATCAAAATTAACCCCGACAAGTGCCGGGTCTGACTCCGGGCTATAGCGGAAACTGACGCGTGAAAAACTGACAGCCCCGGCAAAACGACGCTGATCAACGGAACGCGGCACCAAGTCACCTTCGGGCGCAATCGTCATAAGCCGGTTAATCTGGCGCACACTGCCGCGCAATTGCGCCAACCGCGGCATACCGATAAAGGCCTGATTGATCGGGCCAAGAACACGCCACGCCAGCATCATCGATGCCACAAGGGCACCGACACTCATTTGGGCATTCATCACCTGATTGGCCCCGAAGGCCAACACCAAAGCGCCAGATGAAATCATAAGAATCTGTGCCAGCGTGTTGATCACGTTATTGACCATCGAAACCCGGAAACCGGCATAGGCCGTATCAGCCGAAATTTCGCGAAACCGCGACAACCAGCGTTTTTCCGACGCGGTATATTTCAGGGCCGACATCTTTCCGACCGTTTCGACCAGAAATTCCTGACGGTTGGCACCATTGCGCCCAAGCTCCGACACCCGACGTGAAACGATGGGGAAGGATATAAGACCAATCAGGACAAAAACGCCAATCAGCGCAATCGGGACCATGGCCAGCCAGCCGCCGAGATAGAACATCACAATCAAAAAGATCGGCACAAACGGCATTTCAAGCATCACCATGGCCATCGGACCGGTGAAAAACTCGCGCACACTTTCAAAATCACGGATACGCGAGATCTGGACACCGACCGGTGCACGTTCGGTGAATGCCGGCGGCAGTGCTAGCAACCGTTCAAAGATCGCCCCACTGACCAAGGTATCCAGTCGCGCCCCAAAATGGCTGACGATCTGGCTGCGCAATGTGCGCAGCACCCATGTCATGATCAGGATGATGCCAATACCAATTGAAAACTGGATCAACATTGAAATCGACCGCGTTCCAATCACGCGATCATAGATGCCCATCACGAAGATCGGCGTCGCCAATGCCATGATGTTGAGCATGAAGGTAATCAGTAACAACTGATACCCAAGCTGTGAAAACCGCGTCGCAATACCGCCAAACCAGCCGCGTTTGTCATCTTCGAAATAGCGTTCGCGACGGTTTGCGCTGCTGAACTGATAGAGCCTGCCGGGCAAGGACGACGCCTTGATCACTATCTCACGGTCGGTGCCGCCGTCATACACCCGAATGCCGTTTGCTTCCGGACGAATGACAACCAGTGCGGTGCCATTATCTGGCACAAACAGACACGGCATCAGACGGTCGTCAATCTGGCTAAACACCACATCGATTTCGCGCGACTGATAATTCAAATGCGCGAGAACATTGCGAAAATCAGTCAGATCAAGCGCCTGATCCATATGCGGCAAAGCTTCGGCAACCTGACGGGGCAAGCCGCGCCATCCCAAGGCCTGAAGCAATGGCCAAAGACAGGCATCAAAATCCGACTGGGAATCCGTACTGGCAAGGCCCATACGGTAATTTTGGGCAAATTCCATATTGTCGATATTCATGTCGACGCCCCCGCCTTAACAGAGACAGTGCCTTTTGAGCCAACCTTTGCAACCCGTTGATTGGTCCGCTTAAGGACCGGCACAAGACGTTGATCAACCAGGCGATATTGCTTGTTGGCCAGCGCAATCAATGACGGACGGTGTGACACCATCACAAGCGTGCAATGTTTCTTCAATTCCAGCATCAGGCTGGTCATGATGTTGTCACCCGCGATATCAAGCGAGCTATTAGCTTCGTCAAACAGCACAATACGGGGATAATCAATCAACGCACGGGCAACGGCGATCCGCTGTTTCACCCCGCGCGGCAGGGTTTCAGATGCCTGCCCGCCCACTTCGGTGTCATAGCCGTGCGGCATGCGCATGACGATATCATCAAGCCCGAGACGGCGGGCAATTTCGACCACACGTTCAACGCCGATGTCCTTGCGAAAACCAGTGATGTTTTCAATGATCGTCCCTTTGAACATCACGCCATGTTGCGGCAGATAGGCAATCTGGCGACGAATGGATTCAGAACTGTAGTTACCGATTTCCCTGCCATCGAGCAGGATTTCCCCCTGATCCGGACGTAATGCCCCCATCAACATCCACAGCAACGTGGTTTTACCGGTCCCGTTGTCACCGGTAATGGCAACAGACTCACCCGGCTCAATCACCAGATCAAGACCATCAAACACCTTTTTGCCATCGCCGTGCGCAAAGGACACATTGAGCAGCTCAATCTTGCCATCGAGCAACGGCATCTCGGGCGAACCATCATCGTCTTCTGGTTCTATCTCAAACAGTTCCTGACAGCGCTGGCGCGCCACCCGGATATTCTGAAACTGGGTCCACAAGCTCATAGCGCGCTGAAGGGGCTGAATAGACCGCCCGGCCAGCATGGTGCAGGCCGCAAGCCCCCCAACCGTCAGATCCCCATCAATCACCAGAACACTACCAACGGCGGCAACTAGAACCATGGTCAGCATTGAAAAGGTCGCGCTGGCATTGACGGCCGCGTGGGCGGAACGTGCCGCGACAAGGTCGTCCTCGGCACACTGAACCTGAAGCTGCTCATGACGACGGATCATCAAGTTTTCCATCGCCATCGACTTGATCGTATGTACCCCGGTAAGGGTTTCGATAATGAAATTATAGCGCCGCTCATCAGACTGGCTACGCTGATCAAGCGCCTTGCGTAATTGCCGCCCCAGCACGAGTGCGGTGATAAAAAACGCAATTAGAATGCCCAGCGGAACCGCAACAAGCACCCCGCCGATCACCGCAATCAGGCCCAGGAACAAAACAATGAACGGCAAGTCGATGACGGCCCCAATCGCCTGACCGGAATAGAAATCACGCAACATATTCAGGCTGTTAAGGCGCTGCAAATGTAACCCGGGGGCGGTTTTGTCATAATCGGTCAAACTTGCCGACAGCAGATGCCCAACAGCGGCCTGTGAACTGCGATGTTCAAACTTTGCTGCGGACAACGACGAAACATACGCCCGTCCCAAACGCAAGATGGCCTCGATCATCAACGCAGCCATCACACCAAGGATAAGAAGGGTCAGTGTCGGGATCGAGTTATGCGGCAACACACGGTCATAAACTTGCAGCAAGGTAATCGGCAACGCCAGTGACAACAGGTTGATCACCAATGCGGCAACCAACAAGGCAAAGCGGCCTGTCTGCAAATGCGACAATGTCCCGATATTCAATGCGGGATGTCGTCTGGCGTGACGTGTCATAGGGCCGACATACTCCGAAGATCCAAGTTTATACCACCCAAAAGGCAACAAACTATACCAATAGATAGTATCTAATACCTGATCCTCTTATCACTGGCAAGAAAATCCTGATCTGCATACAACCCTATACGATGGATCATCGTCAGTATAGTATATGCAGTGCCTACTTTATTCGTGTACTGGCCCGATGTGGATCACTTCGGGTCGGAATAAACGCAGTAATTTCAATGAAATTAGATGTCCTCATCGTCGCCGCGTAAACGATCAAGTGCACGTCTTTCTGCCTTTGTCGGCCGTCCGGAACCTGCTTCACGCGCGCCTACAGGGGCCGTGCGAATATCAGACACAGCTTCCTTTTTTGCCACGCGCGGCGGGGAATGATCGGTATAAAGCGCCTGTGCCTCAGGGGCGGGACCGCGACGTTCACCAAGTGCGACCACTTCGACCACACGAAGATGCGGCCCCTGAAAGAATTGCAGATGATCGCCCACCGATACCGTCGCACTGGCCTTTGCAATCGAGTGACCGTTCACCACAATATGGCCCGCCTGGCAGGCTTTGCTGGCAAGTGACCGCGTTTTATAAAACCGTGCGTGCCACAGCCATTTATCAACCCGAAGCTTTTCTGCAAGTTCCGTCACGACCGTCTCGGTTCCCGTATCATTGATCAAACATCATTTAACGCAACAGGCCTTCAAACGCAAAACGGCGACCCAAAAAGGATCGCCGTTCTGGAAATTGATATGCTACGCGATCAGCCTTTGGCTTCAAGCATTTCCTTGAGCTTAGCAAAGGGCGAGTCTTCGTTGATCTTGTTTTCTTTCACCGGTGCAGGATTGCGCCCACCCGGTTTTCCAGAACGATCACCGTTACCACCGCCACGGTTCGGACGATTACCACCCTTACCTTTTGGCGCGCCTTTGCCACCGCGTGCGTCCTGACGCGGACCGCGCTGACCACGACCAGCAGCACCACCGCCGCGCTTGCGACGATCAACCCGGACGAAGAATTTAACTTCGACCAGTTCATCACCATCCGCGTCGGTTTCAACCGGTTTTGCGTCGGCTGCGTCTTCACCAGCGCCCGCCTCGGCCTTGGCAACAACAGGTTCAGCTGCTGCTTCTGGCTCTTTGGCGGCTTCTTCGGCTTTCGCCTCAACCGGTGCTTGCGTTACTTCCGCTTCGGCTGGTTCTGGTGCCTCTGCATTTGCAGCAGGCTCAGCAGCATCCGTCTTGACGGCATCCTTGGCTGCATCAGCATTTTCTGCTTTCGCAGGTGCTGGTGCATTTTTCTCGGCGTCTTTGGCTTCAAGCGTCGATTTCTTGACCTTGGTCACCTCAGCACGCCAGCCAAGTGCGGTAAACACGCCTTCCGCCTGTTCGACCGTACAGCCCAGAAGTGACAGAAGATCGGGATCAGGACGGACTTTGCCGTCGTTTTCCCGTGCCTTCTGACGCAGCAATGCGGCAAAGCGTTCGAGCATATCAACACGTGCAGCCAAAGGCCCCACCGGCATATAGCCAGCCGCCAGATAGAACCCCTTGGAGTTCGCCCGGTCATTGGGCACCGACGTGCGGCCCGCAGGCGGCAGCTCTGGCAATGCATCAAGTTCGCGCGCAACGGCCCAAAGAATGCCACGCAGCTCAACCGGATCGGGCTTAAGCGCGTCAAGCACATGGACGGTTTCAACACCCAAACGCACGCCAAGCTTGGCAAGTGCTTTGCGGTCTTCGTCCGACAAATCCTTGACCAGGCTTTCAAGTTCCGAACGCGGAACACAGCCCAGACCTTCGTTCAGCTGGAACAAAAGACCCCGAATAGGCCCGGAAAGCTGACAGTCACGCAGACGGGTCAGCATTTTAAGCCGCGTTTCGATATGGGAATTGATGAAATTCTGCAGACGTGTTCGCACACGTTCGCGGGTCGGACCGTCAAAGAACTCGCTGTCGATCACATGGACCTCAGGAGACAGAACCGTGTCACCTTTTTTCAGCACGCCAACCTGCGCACCGCTCCAAATGACATCGAGCTGCCCATTCACCGAGAATTTATCGTCTTCATCGGTTTCAAGTTGTTTGACGCGCTGGGCGATTTCGCCTGTCAACGCGCGACGTGCGGCACTGGCAATTGCCTTGCCTTCGAAAGCAGCATCGGTTTCATCAGCGATGAAACGGAATCCTTCAAGACGGCCGACAAATTCACCTTCGACCTGTACTTCACCATTCGCAGTGATGGTAGACATGAGTTCAGACTTGTCCTTGAGACTTTTCAATAAAACCGAAGTTCGTCTATCGACGAACCTTTGGGTCAGGCGTTCATGTAGCACATCTGACAGCTTGTCCTCAATGGCACGTGTACGTTCCTGCCAATGATTGGCATCTTCGAGCCAGTGATGCTTATGCGATACATATGTCCAGACGCGAATACCTGCCAAACGTGATGATAACTGATCGATATCACCATCATAACGATCCAGACGCAAGACTTGTTCGCCCAACCAGTCGATTGGCAGTCTGCTTCCGGGTTTCGCCAGATAACGATAGATAGATGTTAGCAGCCTTGGATGCGTATCGGTATGGATATTTCTAAAGTCGGGAATCTGGCAGACTTCCCACAGCAATTGCACCCGATCCGGTGCCGTTGCAATCCGTGCAACATCCTCGTTCTGGGCCAGATGCTCCAACATAATTTCATCGACCGGCTCGCGCGCCAAAATCAGGGACGGGTCCTCTGACCGTCGACGCAATGATTTTTGCAGCGCATCGACGCTGCGAAATTCAAGTCGCGCATTGCGCCAGAACACTTTTGCCAGCGGTTCGAATTCATGTGATTCGATTTGTTCGATGATGTCGGGATCAATCCCCGAAAGGTTGCCCGTCACCCCGAACGATCCGTTGTTCATGTGGCGCCCTGCACGCCCGGCAATCTGTGCGGTCTCCGCCGCCGAAAGCGACCGATTGAATTTGCCGTCATACTTGTGCATGGCGGCAAAGGCGACATGATCAAGATCAAGGTTAAGCCCCATGCCGATTGCGTCCGTCGCAATCAGATGCTCAACCTCGCCATTCTGGAACATTTCGACCTGGGCATTGCGCGTACGCGGGCTCAGCGCGCCAAGCACCACCGCCGCCCCGCCCTTCTGACGGCGCACCAATTCGGCAACGGCGTACACTTCTTGTGCTGAAAACGTCACAATGGCCGACTGAGACGGAAGACGCTGGATTTTCTTGGCCCCGTTGTAGGTCAGGGTCGAAAAACGCGCGCGCGTGTCAAATTCAACATTCTCAACCAGCTTGCGGATCACCGGACGGATGGTTTCCGCCCCCATAAACATGGTTTCCGAACGTCCACGTGCATGCAACAGCCGGTCGGTAAACACATGCCCGCGTTCAGGATCGGCGCACATCTGGATTTCATCAACACCCAGAAATTCGACCTGCTTGGCCACCGGCATGGCCTCGACCGTACACATGAAATAACGGGCTGTTTTGGGCAGGATGCGTTCTTCGCCGGTAATCAGCGCAACCGCACCCTTGCCGACCTTGGCCACCGCGCGGTCGTAATTTTCGCGCGCCAAAAGACGCAACGGGAACCCGATCATCCCGGTCGTGTGTGCCAACATCCGTTCCATGGCCAAATGGGTCTTGCCGGTGTTGGTCGGCCCCAATATGGCAAGGATACGAGGACCGGATCGGGTTGAAATCTGCATCAAACTCTTTCAATGGACTGCCCAATGA
This sequence comes from Thalassospira lucentensis MCCC 1A00383 = DSM 14000, assembly GCF_000421265.1. GTDB lineage: Bacteria > Pseudomonadota > Alphaproteobacteria > Rhodospirillales > Thalassospiraceae > Thalassospira > Thalassospira lucentensis. The sequence goes on from NZ_ATWN01000015.1 coordinate 10,895, forward strand.
TCCGGGCCGCCCCATTCATCTGGCCTTTCAACACTCGAACCGCTGGAATGTCAAGCATTCAGCCCGCAGCCTCCCATGCGTCCGACGCAGGACCAAACAGTCTGTGGGGAAATTACGGTGTGTCGGGCTCGTCCATCTCAAGCAATCTGGCCCCCGGCCCGGCCTGTGCCAACTCATCATAAGGGTTGCGCAAGGGGCAGTCGGAAATTGACAGACACCCACAACCGATACATTGCCCCAATTGATCCCTAAGCCGGGTCAATTGATCAATCCGTTCATTCAGATCATCGCGCCACTGCGAGGACAGCTTTGCCCAATCCTCGGCCGTTGGCACCGTATTGCGTGGTAATTTATCAAGTGCCGCCCCAATTTCTGCAAGCGGAATACCCGTTTTTTGTGCCACCTTGATAATCGCAAGCTTCCGCAGGATACCCCGATGAAAACGGCGTTGATTGCCATCGGTCCGGATTGAGCTGATCAGGCCTTTCCGCTCGTAAAAATGAACGGCCGAGACGGAAATTCCGCAACGGCGTGCAACATCACCAACACTTAAATAACGCTGTAATGGTCCGACTTCCACCATTTTCAGTTCCCCTACCTGTGAAAAACAGGATGCATATTTTCCTGCTTGACCTGAACTATAGTTAAGGTTTTATAGCATTACTCCTTGTTGCGAAAATATCAAGGAGTCAAACCCGTGAAAGAGACATTCAATCTTGCTGTCATTTATGGCAGTGCGCGTGAAGGACGGTTCTGTGACACGGTCGCGAACTGGGCTGTCGAAACCCTGAAAAAAGACCCCGAGCTGTCCGTTGAAACGATTGATCCTGCTGTTCTGGACCTTCCGTCACGTCATGTTGACGATCAGCATCCGAGCATTGGCGAACTGCACACGGCCTTGAGCGAGGCAGACGCCTTCATCGTCGTCACCCCGGAATACAATCACAGTTTTACTGGCGAGCTTAAGTTGCTGATTGATGCTGCCAAACCGCAATGGCGGCGCAAACCGCTGGCATTCGTATCCTATGGCGGGATGTCTGGCGGCTTGCGCGCCGTTGAACAGTTGCGCCTTGTCTTTGCTGAACTGCATGTTGTCACCATGCGCGACGTGGTCAGTTTTCCCAATGTCTGGGACCTGTTTGACTCCCAAGGGCAGCCGACCAATGCCACCAGCAGCGAAAATGCTCTGAACCACATGGTCGGTGACTTGAAGTGGTGGGCAACAGCCCTTCGAAATGCGCGCTATCCGCATGCACAACAAGCATCACGGGCACCGCAAAAGGTGCTGGAGGTTTGTGCATGAGTGATCCCCATCAAACACCGACGGATGAAATCATCACCATCAGTCAGGTTACACCAAAACCCGGCCAATATGATGCCTTTGTCACGCTTCAGACAGCATTTCAAACCCGCGTCGCCCCGGAAATCGACGGACTTCTTGGCGGGCGTTTGTTCTGCGGAGACGATGGGAAAACGCTTGTCATCATGGCCCGTTTTCGATCTCGCGCGGACCTGAACAACTGGACGTCATCGCCCCGATTTGCCGAGCACATGCTCCGTGTCCGGCCAATGATTGAACCGGCAAACCCCGGTCGGTTCACCGTCCTTTACCAGTCAGGCAACGTTTAAGCCCACGCACATTATCCTGTGCAAGCGATGCAATTGCGTTTCGGAAACCCCTTGGGTCTGCCCCCATGGACCTGCCCCCTCGCGCCACCCGCCGATAGGGACTGTTCCGAAACACAAAACGGGGCGACCAACCGGTCGCCCCGTCCTTTATTTAATCCCAACAGGGACCTTAATGGTTCCGCATCTTATCGGCATATTCCTTGAGCTGTCGACGGGCGGCCTGAAAACTGTTTTTAAGTGCGATGTAGACATCCTCATGGGCGTGATCGGCACTGTCGCGTTTCACCATGATTTCCTTGCCCGGCACATGGATGCCGAAATGCACAGCAAAGCGATTTCCATGTTTATGAGACGCTTGTGGACGTTCGACAATGACATGACAACTGGTCATGCGATCAAAGGTGTCTTCGAGTTTTTGCACCTTGTAATGAATACGCTCATCAAGCGCATCTGACTGATCAACATCGCGATAGGTGATCTGAACGGGAACGTTCATGATACGGCCTCCTGTTATACAGCCTTGGACGTGTAGCAGGGCATTGCACCCCACCGTTTCACCCCGGATACTTTGCAGCATCGGGACATTTGGGAACGCATATTGTGTGGTTTGCGCGCCCCCGGAAAAAACCGTCTATATCTATACTTAGGATAGAGGACTTGCGCTGCAAGGTGCCTTGACGCATATCAAGCACGGCTTATGCTTTAACCCTTTGAGTTGCTGAACCTTCTGCCAATATCGGGGATGGTCAGTAGATGATTGAAATACAGGAGAAAAAAGAGGTCATGACGGAAGAAAAAATGCGGTTCGAGGCCGAGGTTAGCCGACTGCTCGATATCGTTGTCCATTCGCTTTATTCCAACAAGGACATCTTCCTGCGCGAGCTGATTTCAAACGCATCCGATGCGTGTGACAAGCTGCGCTATGAAGCAATTGCCAATCCGGATCTGCTTGCAGGGGATGCTGACTTCAAGGTCCGCCTGCTGACCGATGACGTTCGTAATGTTCTGACGATTGCCGACAACGGGATCGGGATGAACAAGGAAGACCTGATTGACAACCTCGGCACCATTGCCAATTCCGGCACCGCCAAATTCCTCGATGCGGTTGCCAAATCCGACGCGCCAAAAGATGTTGATCTAATCGGTCAATTTGGTGTCGGGTTTTATTCGGCCTTCATGGTCGCTGGCAAAGTCGATGTCGTCAGCAAAAAAGCCGGTGAAGATCAGGCGTGGAAATGGTCATCAGACGGCAAAGGTGAATACACCATCGCCGAGGCCGAAATGGAAGGCCACGGCACGCAAATCACCCTGCATCTGACCGACGAATACAAAGAATTCACCGACGAGCACCGCCTGAAACACATCGTCAAAACCTATTCCGATCATATCGGCATTCCGGTTGTTTTGATGAAGGGCGACGGGGACGAGACGCTGAACGAGGCATCCGCTCTTTGGACCCGGCCAAAATCAGAAATCACCGAAGAACAATACAAAGAGTTTTACAAACATAACTCGCACGCCTTCGATGATCCTTGGAAAACCATCCATTACCGCGCCGAAGGTGCGATTGAATATACCGGCCTTCTTTATCTGCCGACCATGCGTCCGTTCGATTTGTATGAGCCGCAACGCAAAGGCCATCTGAAACTTTACGTGCGCAAGGTATTCATCACCGAGGGTGCCGATGACCTTCTGCCGCCATGGCTTCGCTTTGTCTCGGGCGTGGTTGACAGTCAGGACCTTCCGCTCAACGTCTCGCGTGAGATGCTTCAGCACAATCCGGTTCTGACCAAAATCAAAAACGGCCTGACCAAGAAAATCCTGTCCGAACTTGAAACAGCGGCGAAAAAAGATGCCGAAGGGTTCGAAACCTTCTGGGAAAACTTTGGCGCAGTCGTCAAGGAAGGCCTGTATGAGGACGCCTCAAACCGCGACCGTATCCTTAAGATCGCCAAGTTCCGTTCGACGAAGGATGATGGTTGGACCACGCTTGCCGATTACGTCGCCCGCATGAAGGATGGCCAAAAGGCGATTTACTACATCAGCGGCGAAGACATTGAGGCCCTTAAACGCAGCCCGCAGCTCGAAGGCTTTGCCGCCAAGGGCATCGAAGTTCTTCTTCTGACCGACCCGGTTGATGAGTTTTGGTTGCCATCGGTTGGCCAGTTTGACGAAAAAGACTTCAAATCGGTCACCCGTGGCGGTGCCGATCTTAATGACGTTAAGGCCGATGACAAAGACGATGCTAATAAGGACGACAAAAAGGACGATGCCGCAAGTGACGCATCCCTTGATGCCCTGATTGCATCGATCAAGATCGCCCTTGGCGACGGGATCAAGGACGTTCGGGAATCGGATCGCCTGACCAGTTCGGCCTGCTGCCTGATTGCCGATGAAACCGGCATGGATTTGCGGATGGAACGCCTGATGAAGCAGCATAACCGTGTGGATCAAATCAGCCCACGTATCCTTGAAATCAATGCCAAGCACAGCCTGATCAAAAAGCTGTCAGACATTGCGATTAAGGATGCCAAGGCCCCTATCCTGAATGACGCGGCCCTGCTTCTGCTTGATCAGGCCCGCATTCTCGAAGGAGAAGCCCTGCCTGATCCGGTCAATTTTGCACGTCGGTTGGATTTGATCATGGAAAAGGGTTTGGGCGCCTAACCCACCCCGCTTTCCACTGAACATGCAAAACGGCGCGTCAAAAGATGCGCCGTTTTCTTTTGGATTTATGCAAAATTTAAAATGCTTATTTACCAACACCGTTCATAAAGACCCACATACAAGACAGACCGGAACCCGTCGGGAAGGCCCAAACCACCATGACTGCGATGATGAACTGGCAAAAACTGCTGTCACCGGCCCGGCTTGGCACCCGTCATTCCAGCGTTGGCGCCTTTGGCCGTTCCGATTTTCACAAGGATTATGACCGGATCATCTTTTCCGCAGCCTTCCGGCGCCTGCAGCGCAAGACGCAAGTGCACCCGCTGCCGGAAAATGACAATGTTCATACAAGGCTCACCCACAGCCTTGAGGTCTCCTGCATCGGGCGATCATTGGGCCTGATGGTCGGTCATCGGTTACACGAAAACGGAAGCCTTCCGGCATCGATCGAACCCGATCACATGGCCGCCATTGTTCAGGCCGCCGCCCTGTCGCACGATATCGGCAACCCGCCCTTTGGCCACGCGGGTGAATATGCCATTCGTCAGTGGTTTGAAGATGCCGCACCGGAATACACATCATCGCTTAGCCCCGAACAGTTTGCCGATTTAACGACCTATGAAGGCAATGCACAGGGGTTCCGTCTTCTGACCAACAAACGGACTGGTCTGTATGATGGCGGCATGCGCCTGACCTATGCGACGCTGGCAAGCTTCATCAAATACCCTTGGTCGGCCGCCGGAAGCCCCTTCCCGCAAAAGAAGAAATTCGGTGCCTTCCAAAAGGAATTCGCCCTGCTCGAAGAAGTCGCCGAGGCGACAGGCCTTATCCGTACGCACGCGCAAGCCTTTTGCCGCCACCCGCTTGTTTATCTGGTCGAGGCCGCCGATGATGTTTGCTACGCCCTGATTGACATCGAAGACGGGGTTGAGCTTGAACTGGTTGATTTCACGGTTCTCGAGAACATGCTTTTGCCATGCATTTCCGAAGACCTTCCGGCGGACTATCACCGCGAAACCAACATCAGCCGCAAAATTTCGTTCCTGCGCGGTAAAATCATAACCGGGTTGCTCGATGCATTGGTCGATGCGTTCGTTGCCAACGAAGAAGCCCTTCTGACCGGCGAATGGAAAGGCGAGCTTCTGGCCTCTGCTAATGGCCCCTATAACGAGCTGATCACAACGGCCAAGTCATTTTCTGAAAAGCAAATCATCCTCAACCGGCGCAAGGTCCAGATCGAGGTCGGGGCATTCGCCCACCTTGAAACTTTGCTTGATACCTTCTGCCGTACGGCCTTTGATGTGCACCACGCCACATCTGACGCCGATATTCCCTATCGTGCAGGGCGGGTACGCGAATTGATCGGCACCGACGCCATGCCGATTGGCGCATCCCTGTATGATCTTTATCTGGTGATCCTTGATTACGTCTCGGGCATGACCGATGATTTTGCCGCACGCCTTGCGCGCGACATTGGTGGCGGGCAGCACTGACCCATGTGGTTGCTTGGTCCTTTTATTGCCCGCTATCGGCGCAAAACCGCATTCTTTTTCGCCGCCGCCTTGGCCGCCATTGTTTACGGCCTTGTTGAACAAAGCACGCGCCCGGAAATGCAGGCATGGTATTGGCCCACCATTTCAGGTGCAATCACCTTTATCCTGACCCGGTTTATCATTTCGCGCATTCTTGCGCGGTTTGTCGGTGGTGTGCGGCGCCACCTGCATTAAGCCAAACAAAGAAAGGCAGGCCCAAAGGCCTGCCTTTACTCTATGGATTTCCACGTTCATGCATGAACACAACGTAGATCGGGTCCGTTATTCCTGACCGCCACCCATGGCGCTGCTGATTTTTTTGTCAGTGTTATACTGACTAAGCGCATAGACAGCCCAGATCGCGGCCGGAATCCAGCCCAGAAGCGTGATCTGCAAAATCAGGCAGATAATCCCGGCAAAAGGCCGCCCAATGGTAAAGAACAGTAACCAGGGCAGAAGAAGTGCGATAAAAAGACGCATGGATGAAATCCCCTTTGATGTCGGACGGCGTTACATGCCGTCTTCGAAAGTAACAGTCACGACGCGATTGCCTTGTTCGGCAACACCGTCCGCGGTTGATACCGGAACATTGGCTTCGCCGCTGATGCTAATGGCAAGCTTGCTTGCCGGTACACCAGCCGCACGCAATGCGCTAACAACCGCATCAACACGCGATTTGGCAAGAATGTCGTTATACATTGCATCGCCAGCACGGTCAGCATAGGCAACCAGACTGATCATTGCCGGATTGTATTTGGCATAGGCTTCTGCAATGCCGTCAACAACCGACATGCCTTTGCTGTCGATTTCAGATTTGTCGAACCCGAAATAGACATTCATCGGAACCGGCATTGCCATTGGCATTGCTTTGGCGACCGGGCTGGTATCAATTTCGGCCTGAACAATTGCCAGCGCCTGATAGAAAGCAGAACGGCAATTGTCGATGTCTTCCTGCTGGATGTTTTCTTCGAGTTCCTGCATCCAGCAATCGAAGCTCGTCTGCGCGCGTGCAGCAGGCGATGCTGCCTTGTCACGCCCACCACCATCAAGTGCGGCAAGAAGGTCTGCACGGGCGACTTCAATTTCGCCCATTGTGCCTTCTGGCAAGGTGCGCTCGGCAATCATCTGCGGACCACTATCCTGTCCGGCAGCGGCCATTTTCGAACGGCTGGTGAAATACCGCGCGTCGGCCCAGTCGGCCTCGTCATACTCGGCCTGTGCCAGATCGGCGTAATTCTGGTGAAGGGCTGCGTCAAAAGCCGACCCTTCGTCGGCCATGTCACGTACCCCGGGAATATTCATGTTCGCGCACGCGCTAAGAAATGCAGCGGCGGATACAACGGCAAGCAGTTTAGCTTTCATCGGTGTTACTCCTTGTCTGACCGACAATCAGGTCCCAAACCCATTTCATTATCGCGAATATGGTGGCACCTGTTTTTCCGATACCTTGCACATTCGCTATGATGGCCATTTTGGCCTTTTGTTTTTTCCGATGTCGTTCTTGCAGTCGATCAGATCATTTCCAATCTGACCCCGAATTTTGACCCGGCAAAACGCCCGGATCAAATGCCCCAAGACAACATTCTTCCTGGATATAACTACCCCTATTCAGAGATATATAGAAGTCGAATTCATGAAAAAAAGCAGTGGGATAGAGAAAATTCATATTCTCATAACACCGAACATCCGGGGTTAACCGGATACAACCAGCAATTTCCAAGCGCCCAGACCATTAGATACTCAAGATATACACCGTCCGTTTTTACCCATAAAAAATGGCCCGACACGTCTTTTTACGTATCGGGCCATCTTTGTTCTGATCATCTCTTGTTACGAGACGGACAATTATTCGGCCTTGTCAGAAGATCCACCAAACAGACCTTTGACAGCACCACCAAGCGCATCTGCGCCATCTTTGATCTTGCCGCCACTGCCGCTGGCGGCACCGCCAACAGCGCCCATCACACCTTTGCTAAGGTCGCCAACGCCCTGCATCAAGCCGTCAACATTCAGGCTTGAAACCGACTTGAACACTGACGTGTTGATCGCGGTCAGGATTTCACCGGCAACCTCGGCCGGGGTGGCACCATTGTCTTCCTTGCCAACATCTTTGAGATGGATTTCCGGCAAGCCAACCGACATCTTCTTACCCTGCAAGAAGCCTGCGGAAACACTTACGTCACCATCACGGACATAAACGTTATCAATAATAACCTTTGTCCCAGATGCATTTTCCGATGAAGCATCCTCAGGACCATCAGCCCCGCCCGCACCGGTCGGGCCCGATACACGCTGAACAAAACTTTCAACATTGCGCTGAATAGTGGCGATGTTTGACGTGTTGTTGCCAAGCTCATAGGTCACGCTGGGTGCTGCAATGATAACTTCGATGACCCGAATGGTATCGCTGGTCAGGGTCGATCCATCAAGGCGGACCGAAATATTGCCAAGCGAGAACGCGTAATCGGTATTGAACCCATCCGGGTTGCCAACAATCAACCCATTGATTGCGGCCGAATCCTGTGTGGTATCAATCGCAACACTATCCACCGACACATCGGCCAGCGTCACACGTGTGCCCGCCTCTTCGATCGTGGATTTAACGATATTGTCGAGATTGACATACACATAAACAAGCCCCGCAACGACGATCAAAACGATCACCGTCAGACCAATCAGTATCTTTTTCATTGCCCGTATCCTGCCTTGTTTGTCACCGAAACAGTGCGCCATTCAGAAGATGGGCACAATTCCAGCCTTGTTCAACCATAAGAGTTGCGCCGTTCGACGCGACAATCAAGTTATTTCCCATGACAAAACAGCGGGCTAGGTTTCCCATGCCCGCTGTTTTGGTACCAAAATCGGTATCTTTTCTCAGAGATTGAACTCAACCACCACAGGTGCGTGATCCGATGGCTTTTCCCAGTCACGGGCCAGATCATACACCGAAGCTGTCCGGGTGGTTCCCGCCATGTTTGGCGTCATCCAGACATGATCAAGACGCCGTCCCTTGTTACTTGCCCGCCAATCGCGCGCGCGATAGCTCCACCAGCTAAACAGCTTTTCGGGTTCCGGTACGACTTCACGCACCGCATCAATGAAATCGCCGGACTGGCGGAACTTTTCAAGGATTTCAACTTCGACCGGGGTGTGGCTAACCACACGCAGCAGTTTCTTATGCGACCAAACGTCATTTTCCGATGGCGCGATATTGAAATCGCCAACCAGAATCGCGCGACGGTTTGGGTCGCTTGCGCGGCGATCCGCCCACCAACTGGTCATTTCTTCAAGAAACGACAGTTTGTGGGCGAACTTCACATTAATCGCCGGATCGGGTTCATCGCCGCCTGCCGGGATATAGAAGTTATGCAGTTCAACCCCGTTCTCAAACTTCGCCATGCAATGACGGCGGTCCTCCTTGCCACAGAAATGTTTGATGTCGGTTTCAACAAACGGCAAGCGCGATACGATGGCCACACCGTTATAGCTTTTCATGCCATGGTTATGGCGATGGACATATCCGGCGGCCTCGAATGCGTCATGCGGGAAATGCTCGTCCGGGCATTTCAGTTCCTGCAAACACAGCGCATCTGGCTGCTGATCCTCTAAGAACTTAACCACCTGCTCAATGCGCAGACGAACGGAATTGATATTCCAGCTTACAATTTTCAAAACGGGCTCCGTTTTATTTTAGTCGGGGTGGTGCGGCAGGGTGGAATCGGCTTCTGACCCGAAATCCCAAAACACAAAGAACTACGTCAGCGTCACGGAAAGTTCAGCAACGTCGGCAATGGCCAAATCCATGCGATCCCCCCGAACAACCTGACCAACACCCTCGGGCGTTCCAGTAAACAAAAGATCGCCGGGTTTCAGTTCAATCAGGGTCGACAAATGCACAAGCGCATCGACCACCGGCCAGATCATTTTTGCTGTCGTGTCGTCTTGGCGGACCGTCCCGTTAACAGACAGTTTCAAATTGGTTGCATGCGGATTGCCCGCATCGGACTTTGGCCTGATCGCTGAAACAACCGCACAACCATCAAACGATTTCGCCATATCCCATGGCAAACGGCGTTCTTTAAGGTCGGCCTGTACATCGCGTCGAGTCATATCAAGCCCGGCGGCATATCCGAAAATCGCCTCTTCGACGGCCGCACGGTCAAGGTCCTTGCCCCCGCGTGACAAGGCCACCACAAGTTCACCCTCATAGTGCAAATCTTCTGTCGCGGACGGATATGGCAAATCGCCATTCCCCACCACCAGACAATCGGTCGGCTTCATGAATATACAAGGCGGGGTATCAGACGGGTCGGATCCCATTTCGCGCACGTGATCGGCATAGTTTTTACCAATGCAGAAAATGCGGTTTACCGGGAAAACACTATTCGTATCTTGAACCGGAATGGTCGTCGGTTCAGCAGCCTCGAAGATCAAACTCATCATGACCCCTTTTTTGTCATCCATGCAATTCAACAGTCATAAACAAGCATCAGACAGAATGAAACGTCCAATGCAGATTATCACTGCTCTGCTGTCAGGGATTGTCAGGAGCCATCCCAACCATGCGATGTGCGACACGATCATATGGTCAAGACATACGCGTTCAGTTCAGAACCATACTGGTGATTTGAGCCTTGGCTAACGCGGCTTGACCAGCATTCTGAAAGGCCGGAACCAACACTCTCATTAGCTTAACAGGTTCCGAGGAGGTAACGTTCAAATGGTATCTTTGCCCTCGCAGGATAGAGAAACAGTTATCGTGACGCTCCATCGGCTTGCCATCGATTTCAGAAATCTCGACATCGCCCGATAGAACAAAGATAAGTTCTTCCGCACAGGCGGTCTGCACGCCAGACACCACACAGGGGCCCTGTAGCAAAACCTCAGACATCTCTAACGACACCTCCGTACCGATAGACGACATAGCCTCAAACACACAGGGAACGCCCTGCACATATCCGCGATCTAACATTAACGGCTTTTCCCACACTGGAAGCAAATTCACTGACAGCCGTAAAATGCCCAAAGTCGGGTTAAGGCGACATCCGCATATGGGGAGTGTTCAACAAAAAAGGGCGATCCCTTACGGACCGCCCAATGTCTTCAACGCATCATCAAATAAAAGCTAGCTTACAACAGCCCTTCGATCACACGGTCTGGTGGAGTGTGCCCATCAACGAAGGTCTTGATATTGATCAGAACCTTTTCGCCCATATCAACACGGCCCTCGATGGTTGCCGACCCCATATGGGGCAGCAGAACCGCATTTTGCAGCTCAAGCAATTTCGGGCTTACGGCCGGTTCATGTTCAAACACATCCAAACCCGCACCGGCGATTTCGCCGTCCGACAACATCCGTATTAAGGCAGGCTCATCAACGATTTCACCACGCGCGGTATTGACCAAAATGGCATGCGGCTGCATCAATTTCAGACGACGTGCCGACAGCAAATGATAGGTTGCCGGGGTATGCGGGCAGTTGACCGAAACAATGTCAACATGTGCTAGCATCTGATCCAGGCTTTCCCAATAGGTCGCATCAAGTTCTTCTTCGGTATCAGGATGCACACGGCGACGGTTGTGGTAATGCACCGACAACCCAAACCCCTTTGCCCGACGCGCCAGCGCACGGCCAATACGGCCCATACCAACAATACCAAGACGCTTGCCCCAGATGCGGTGACCCAACATCAATGTCGGCCCCCACCCGGCCCAGTCACCTTTACGGATCACGCGTTCGCCCTCGGCCAAGCGGCGCGAAACCGACAGGATCAGCGCCATGGTCATATCGGCGGTATCTTCGGTCAGGACATCGGGTGTGTTGGTCACCGTAATGCCGCGCGACCGTGCAGTTTGCAGATCGACGTGATCAACACCCGTCCCGAAATTGGCAATCAAACGCAGGTTCGGCCCCGCATGGGCAAGAACAGCCGCGTCAATCTTGTCAGTGACGGTCGGGACAAGAACATCTGCCTGTTTGACCGCATCAATCAGTTCCTGTTTGCTCATGATCGCGTCATCTATGTTAAGACGGGCGTCAAACAGTTCCATCATGCGGGTTTCAATCGCTTCCGGCAGCTTGCGGGTTACGACAACGAGCGGTTTTTTCTTGGTCATGCGCCGTTCCTATGCGGTCTTTTAACTCTTTTGCTGGCAAAATGGTCTACGTCGGGGTTTTGCACCTTGCCGCATTGCAGTGATGCCATGCCAAAAGGTACAAAAGCAAGGATTTTGACGTCATTTTTGTAATTTTATTTCGCGTACGTTTTTCGAAATACTGACGCGACATGCCGAGAAAAGCAGGGAATACCAGCAACATGCCGCGAATTTTTCGCACCTTTTTGTATCGTTTGATGGCTTTGGCGATTTTCGCAAGCCTCGCGACACCCATCGTGGCAAGCGCACAAGAATCCGGCTTACCCATTCCGCGCTTTGTCGCACTGCGGTCAGACAAGGTATTTTTGCGGTCCGGGCCGGGTCTGCGATACCCCAAGGTCTGGATATATCAGCGTCGCAACATGCCGATGGAAGTTGTGTCCGAATTTGATACATGGCGCAAAGTCCGTGATTGGGAAGGCAGCGAAGGCTGGGTGCATCAAAGCCTTCTGGTTGGGTCACGCCATGTGATTGTCACCGATGACACCATCACGCTGTATTCCGCCGCCGACGAAAATGCACGCAAGATCGCGCTGGTTTCTGCCAATGTCATTGGCAAAGTCGAAGACTGCCCGGCAAGCATGAACTGGTGCCAATTGCGGTTTGGTGATTTTGAAGGCTGGGCGCCGCGCCAAGGTTTCTGGGGCCTTTATGAGGACGAGCAGGTCGAAGGATAACACCGTTCACTGGCATGATTTTTATGATGCCTGAAACACGTATGCCAAAATACGGATGCTTAAACATACACGCGGCGAATAAGCGCCGATCAGGCGTCAACCGAAACCCGGTTGCTTGATCCACCCGAAGATGATCCGCTGCGCGCGGATGTCCCATTACCACCGTTGTCATATCCGGTAAACACTGGCCCGGTGAACGCTGGCTGACTGCGGCTTTGCGGTGCGGTTCTTTTGCCTGCTGGCTGTTGGGTAAATCCAAACTGCTGATCCTGATTTTCAATGTTTGGTGCAAACGGATCAAAGGCATAAGGATCTTCCACCCGTTCTGGGATCGGATCAGATTTCGGTTCTGGCAGGCCAAAGCCGCCAACAGTCACTGTCTGATTTTCAAGCTGTGCCGAAATATTCCCAAGATAAGCCTGCAGGTTTTCAGAAATACGCGCCTGCGTTTCTGCGGCGGGATCACTTTGCGATGCCGCGATCTGGGCCTGCAGAACAGTATCACCGGCGACCTGTGAAATCCGGTTTTGATCCTGTGCCACGGCCAGACTACCGCGATCAGAATTGAGTGAAATTTCCCGATCCCGCAGGGCTTCCTGCGCTTGGTCCACCAGGGTCCGCGCATTGGCAACGGCAGTATTGTCTGACAGATCAATTGACGAAAGACCGGTCGCAAGGTCCTCGGATGCCGAAGCAAAAAGTTCAACGTCAATCTGGTTATCCGATGACGTGCCGGAACCGACCTGCAAGGTGATGGTCTGGTCTTCAGCCAGAAGGTTTTTGTCTTTGAAACTGCTGTTGGCGGCAATCCCGTCAATATCAGCAAGATAATCTTCGATCTGGGCAGTTAACTGGGCGCGTTGCTGCTTGGAAAGGTCACTGTTTTCTTCGGCAAATTCGACCAGCGCATCAATCTCATCAAGCGCATCACCGATGCGCGACAAATCTGTTGATGCCTGCGACAGCAACTCACTGGCACCGCCAAGCGAGCCGCGCAAATTTTCAAAGGCGTAATTGGCATTGCGCAGGAAATCTGCATTGCGGTCAGAACGCGAAGAACTTTGACTGGACTGGCTGGCGTCAGAGTCGATTAACCTGTTCTGCGGTGCGATCACACGCGCAGTGTTGGTATAGATCGGAAGTTGACTACCAAGCGGTTCCATTGCTTTTCCGCACAAACAAGCCGGCAAGACAACTACATGTTGCGCAAACAAGGGTTCTGACGAAATTCAAAAACCCTTATAAACCTGACCATCCTGGTGTCCGGCGGAAATATCAACCGATAGTATAGTGTATTAGCAGAGAAAAATTAAGCCAAAATGCATGGGCACACATGCCCGTCACATAAGATGGGCATCATTGGGTCAAACTGGTCTGTTCATGTGCCGTATTTTGGCGACCACGGAATTACGTGCGACGCAATAATGCAAACATTTCAAGATGCGCCGACCACAGGAACTGATCAATCGGCACAACCTGCTCAAGCTCATACCCGCCATTGCGCAAAACGCGTATGTCGCGGGTAAAGGTTGCCGGATTACACGACACCGCAATGACCCATTCCGGTCCGGTTGCCGCCAATTGTTCTGCCTGCGAAAGGGCACCCGCCCGCGGGGGATCAAACAACACCAGATCAAGGTTGCTCAGTTCATCGCCGGTTAACGGCTGGCGGAACAAATCACGTTTGATGACCTGTATCGGGCTACCAGACTGACCCACCGCATATTGCAACAACTCCACCGCACGGGGATCACTTTCAACCGCTAAAGTTGACCGGCGTTTGCCTGCAAGTGCCAACGCAAAGGTAAAGCTTCCTATACCGCAAAACAGATCGGCAACCTGCCGCGGCTGTGCTTTTTCAAGTGCCGATGTCACCGCAGCGACAAGGGCGCGTTCCCCTTCGCGGGTTGCCTGCAAAAAGCCGCCCGGTGGCACCGCAACATCGACACCCTGAAACCTGACCACAGGTATACGTCGGGCCGCGACAGGCTCATCGGGTTCATCACCAGTTTTCCAGCTTAGGCGCGCAAGGTCATTGTCATCGGCAAACTCGGCCAGATCCTGACGCATATCAAGATCCGGGTCCTTGGCCGCATGAACGACAACATCCAACCCGTTATCGGCCAGTGTGACGAAGACTTCCTTGATATCACGCGCATGATCGGGCGGGCAGGCCTCAAGGAACGTTACAAACGCCGCACGAAAGGCCATCAACTCAGGACGCAAAACGGCGCAATCTGGAACATTCAAGACCGTGTGGCTAAATCGGCCATGGAAACCAACATGCACCCCGGTTGCCCCCACATGCACAGAAAATCCTGCGCGCCGGCGACTTTGTGCCGGGGAAACTTCGACTGGCGCGACAAGCCGTTCGGCTTCATCGGCATCAAGACCGGCACGCTGAACCGCGACCTTGGCTTTTTGACGTTTCCAGTCGCGATACTGGTCGTCATCCATATGCTGAAGCGCGCAGCCGCCGCATTCCTTGAAATGCGAACACCGTGGCTCATTGAAAAGTGCCGTGCGCGCGATTTCCGCGACCACTTCCGCACCATATCCATCACCGCGTTTCGACCGCAACGCCACACGAACTTCGTCGCCGGGCAAAACGCAATCGACATACACCAGAACTGATCTGCCGTCTGGTGCGCTGACATGCGCAATGCCGTCGCCGCGTGCGCCAACTTGTTCAATCGTGACCGGGGCTTCAAATCCGATCAATGGATCGCGCCGGGCTGATTGACGTTTGCGTCCACCGCGTGCACGGGGGTTGCGCTGATGATGTTTCATAAACTCTCTCTCGGAGGTGATCTTCGCCACTTTTGGTCAGAAAATAATCTCGACGGGATCCTGACGCACGCCTGAGATACACCAGATGGGCAGCTCAGAACAGGGCCGTCTGGTTAAATATACGTCCCGATTTGCATGACACCCCTGACAAATCGCCCTGCACGTAACCTTTGATCTAAAAATTAATGCGCAATTGAACGCGACCAACCCCTTAAAATCGTGTAAGAATACCCCCATAAAACACATATAAGTGCTTAACGCAGGGTAGAACGCTGATCATTGAATTTACAACAATGACCCGCACAACAGCGTAAAACCTTCGTCGTTTGCGTAAAGTTGCCAAGATACAGAACACCTTAATGTTCGGGCGGTTATTGCGCATTTGACATATTCAGGGCGGGGGCGCCTGAATGAGATGTCGTTCTTGGGGAAGACATGGAAACTGAAAACAGACAGACCGAAGAAAAAGCCGCGACACAACAATCGCGCGTCAAAAGGCACGCGCTGTTGGCGGCTTTTCTGACCGCCGCTTTCTTCGCATCAGCAACATTCTTCTTCTGGACAGCAGCAGTCGAGAACCGTCGGGTTATTTTGGCATCCGCGGCAAACATCACGGCCACTGCCATTGCCCAGCAAGTCAAACAGATTGTCGAAGCAAATCTTGGTGTTCTGGAAAGTTTTGCCGACATTTGGCAAGATGGCCCACCCGAGGACGAGCGCGACTATCTTTCGGTGGCAACCCCGCTTCAGGCCCGCTTTCCCGCCTTGCAAGCGGTTAACTGGATCTCGCCAAATTACATCATTCTGTATGTCGCCCCGATCAAGGGCAACGTCCCGGCCATGGGCGCTGATTTAAAACGCCATCCTGTCGCGGGCCCGGTTTTAGACATCGCACTTGATCAACGGCGCACCCAAATCACGCCAACACTTGAACTTCTGCAAGGCGGACGCGGATTTGCCGCCTATAGCCCGGTTCTGGGACGCGATGGACAAATCATCGGCGTCATCAACGGGGCCTTTCGCATTCGGTCCATGCTCGCATCTGTCATCAATACCGAACAGGTCAATGATTACACTGTCCGCGTGCGTGAAAACGATACTGTATTGTTTGAAATCCGCGGCGAAGGTGATGACGAAACCCTTCAACATACCGCCGCAGCCGACATTGTCGGTCGCCAATGGCATATCGACGTCATTGCCGATCCGAAACTGGCAAGTGCTGGTACGACAAACCCGCAGCTGATTTTGATCATGGGGGTTCTTGCCACCATCCTGTTTACGATTGCGATCTTTGTTCTGGCAAACCGCCAACAAGCCGCAGCACGCCGAACCATGCATCACATCAATGCCGGTGATGACATTAATGATCTGGCTTTGTCGATCACCAAGCTTGATGGTCATTTGAAATCGATGTCGCCGGAAACGGCTGATTTCTTTGACCTGCGTGAAGAAGATTACGGCTTCATCCGGTTTTACAATCTGGCCCCCGAATTCCAGTCAGACGGCAGTTCATCGCGCAGATCGCAAGAAAAAATGCTGCTCGCCATCAACCGTGGCGACGACGAAGTGCGCCGCGAATGGATTGTACGCAGCTCCGAAGGCGTTCACGTCGTCTGTAATCTGGCGATGAAACCATCAACGGCCAATCCTGATTGTGTTGACATCACCCTGCACCACAACCCGGCGGCAAATGCGTCGGTCAACCGTCTGCGGTATCTTGCAACACATGACCCGCTGACCGGGCTTCCCAATCATGCGCTGTTTGATGACCGGCTTAATCAGGCGGTTGCGCATGCAAAACGCTATGAAAAGCTGTTGTCCGTACTGGTGGTCGATATCGACAATTTCCGCGCCGTCAATGACCGGTTTGGGGCCGATGTCGGCGATGAAACATTGCGGACCATATCGGGCCGCTTGCGCGCCACTGTGCGCGAAAAAGACAGCTGTGCTCGGTTCTCGGGCGATATGTTTGCCATCATCGCCACCGACCTTTCCGAGGCCGAAGGTGCCGCCCTTGTCGCTGAACGCGTTGTCGAAGCCATATCCCAACCTATCCAAACCGGCGGGAACGAAGAAATCCGGCTGCATGTCAGTGTCGGTGTTGCGCTGTATCCCAATGATGCCCGCGCACCGTCTCAATTGCTCGCCAATGCAGATGCGGCCATGTACCGCGCGCAAAAATCAGCCGAATCGTCTTATTGCTTCTTTGTCGAGACGATGAACAATGTGATGCACGCACGCCTGTCGATGGAAACGCAGCTACGCCGGGCGGTTGATGAAAAACGCTTTGTTCTGGAATATCAACCGCGCTATCGCACATCGGATCAAAACCTGACGGGGTTTGAAGCCCTGCTGCGCTGGATCGATGATAGTGGCAAGCGTCGCTTGCCGCCGGATTTCATCGCGGTCGCCGACCGTACCGGGCTTTTGTCGCCGCTTGGTCACTGGATCATTGAAACCGTTTGCAAACAGATCGCCGAATGGCGCGATGCCGGTTATGCGCCGGTTCCGATTGCACTGAATGTGTCCAGCCGTCAATTCATTCAGGCCGACCTGATCAAAAACATCCTCGACCTGACAGCCGAATACGAAATTGATCCGGGCATCATCGAAGTTGAGGTTTCCGAAGACATCGCCATGCGCGATCCCGAACGCGCCCTTGGACAGTTCTATCGCTTTGCCGAGGCTGGGATTGGCTTGACCCTTGATCACTTTGCCGCGGGCAATACATCCCTTCGGTATCTCAAACGGTTCCCGATCCAGCGCATCAAACTGTCAAAATCGCTGTTTGACTTCGCACTTGATGAGCAACCTGAAAACAGCATTTTGCAGCCCGCAATCCGGCTGTGCAAAAGCCTGAACCGCAAAGTTGTCGCCGTCGGGGTTGAAACCGAAGAACAACTGGCCATGCTAAAATCAGCCGACTGTGACGAGATCCAGGGTTTCCTGTTGTCCCGGCCGGTAGATGCCTCGAAAACCACTGGCCTTCTGCCCCGGTTAAGCAACGCCGATCCGTCGCCAACCGCCAAAAGCTGATTTTCAAACACAGAAACCACCATAAAAAACACCTGTCGGCATCCGCCTGACAGGTGTTTTTTGGTTCGGGATGGATTTTCTAAAGGAGGAACAGCGCGGCCAAGCCAAGAAAGGCAAAGAACCCAACCACATCGGTAATGGTTGTCAAAAAGACCGATGAGGATACCGCCGGGTCAATCCCGGCGCGTTCCAGACCAAGCGGGATCAAGGCACCAAACAAACCGGCAAACAGCAGGTTAATGATCATGGCAACGCCAATGACCGATCCCAGCAAGCCATCCTCAAACCAGAACCACGTCACCCCACCGGCCAGAAACGCAAACGCCAAGCCGTTAAGGCCACACACCGCGACCTCCTTGCGGATCACACGCCATGCGTTGGTACTTGTAAGCTCACGGGTAGCAATCGCGCGCACGGCAACCGTAAGGGTCTGTGTACCTGCATTCCCGCCCATTGAGGCCACGATTGGCATCAGAACCGCAAGCGCAACCAGTCTTTCAATCGTATTTTCAAACGCACTGATGACCATGGACGCCATAATCGCCGTGCCCAGATTGATCAAAAGCCACGTGAACCGCGACCGGGTGGTATCAAGGATCGCACTTGAAAGGTCATCTTCTTCGCCAACACCGGCAAGGCGCATCATGTCTTCTTCATATTCTTCGTCAATAACGTCGACCACGTCATCGACCGTGATCACACCGACAAGACGCCCACTGTCATCGACAACCGGTGCGGAAATAAGGTCACGTTGACGGAACAGATGGGCGACGTTTTCCTGTTCTTCGGTCACGACGACCGTGCGCATTTCATCTGATTCCATGACATCGCGCACCAGAACCGGACGGTTGGTGCGGATCACGCGTGATAACGGCACAATCCCGACCGGGCTATAGCGCGGATCAACAATGATGATGTCGTAAAAATCTTCCGGCAGGTTCTTTGCCGAGCGCAGGAAATCAATCGTTTGCCCAACCGACCAATAATCCGGGATCGCCACCAGCTCGCGCTGCATGATACGACCGGCGGTATATTCCGGATACGACAGCGCCTCTTCAACACGCGCGCGTTCAATATCAGAAAGCGCACCGAGCAACTCGCGTTGCTCTTCCTTATCGAAATCCTCAATGACTTCAACCACATCATCGGAATCAAGTTCCGAAATCGCCTCGGCAACAACATCCGTGCCAAGGCGGCTGATGACCTCTTCACGCAGTTCGTCATCAAGTTCGGTCAGAAGTTCCGGATCAAAGTCCGGCCGGATCAGATCAACAAGCTGTTCACGCTGATTGCTGCTTGCCCACCCCAAAAGGTCGGCAATATCGGCAAAGTGAAGTTCGGAAATAAGTTCGGACGCGCGCGAATGATCATCTTCGCCAAGCGCATCAAGGACTTCACGCCCATATTCAGGTGTCAGATCAACATAGTCGTCGCTGCTGGATGTGCTATCCGCAGGACGGTCGAGTTCTTCGACGTCACTTGTCATCTGCCCCTCCTGATGTGCGTGCTGGTTTTACGTCCTGCAACCTGATTGGGTTCAGACCCTAAAAATGCCGCGCCGGGGATCGATTGATCGATCTCCCGACACGGCTGTTTCTGCGCTATCACATGGCCCCGGTCAAGGGGCACAATTTCAGATAGATTTTATGCGCCTTCCTGACTACGGGTAACCGCATCAACCACGGCAATGGCTGTCATGTTGACAATGCCGCGCACCGTAATCGACGGGCTGACAACGTGGGCGGATTTCGCCGCACCGACCAAAATCGGGCCGACGGGCAAACCATCGCCCAGCATTTTGACCATGTTGTAGGAAATGTTGGCCGCATCAAGCGTTGGCATCACCAGAAGGTTGGCCGATCCCTTAAGCATCGAATGGGGGAAAATGCGGTCACGGATGGGCTGCGAAATCGCCGCGTCCGCATGCATTTCACCTTCGATCTCAAGATCAGGCGCTTGGGTCCGGATCAACTGCAACGCATCACGCATCTTACAGGCGGATTTGTTTTCGTGACTGCCAAAGTTGGAATGCGAAATCAATGCCGCCTTTGGCGTAATCCCGAACCGTTTGACCACGTCGGCTGCCATAATCGCGGTTTCCGCAACATGTTCAGGGGTCGGATCAACCGACACATACGTATCGGTCAGGAAGAACGTCCCCTGCTTCATGATCATCATGTTGACCGTGGAAAAATCGGTCACACCTTTGCGCAAACCCACAAGGTTGCGGACATAGCGCAGATGACGCAGGAAGCCGCCCTGACAGCCACACAGCATCGCATCAACTTCGCCACGGCGCAGCATCAGGGATGCAATCACGGTTGGACGTGTCCGGACAATCGCACGGGCATATTCCGGGTTGATCCCGCGACGGCCCATGATGTTGTGGAAGTCCTGCCAATCCTGTTCGAAATGCGCATTGTCGTCCGGATCGTGAATTTCGATCTGCTCATCTGGCACGATGCGCAGGCCAAGCTCGGTAATCCGTTCAAGAATGACACTGCGACGTCCAATAAGCACTGGATGGCAAATGCCGTCATCCACCAGAACCTGACAGGCCTGAAGAACACGGCGCGATTCGCCCTCGGGATAGACAACGCGTTTTTTATGCGCACGCGCCATATCAAAGACCGGCTTCATCACCAGACCAGACCGGAAGACAAAGCCTTCAAGCTGCTGACGATAGGCGTCAAAATCCTTGATCGGACGTTTGGCAACACCACTGTCCATCGCTGCCTTGGCAACACGCGGCGGAATTTCGATCATCAAACGCGGATCAAACGGTTTGGGAATCAAATATTCCGGCCCGAATTTAAGTTCCATGCCGCCATAGGCGGTTGCGACAATGTCCGATACCTCGGCCTTTGCCAAATCGGCAATGGCGTGCACCGCAGCGATCTTCATTTCCTCGTTGATCTCGGTCGCACCGACATCAAGTGCGCCACGGAACAGGAACGGGAAACACAGAACGTTGTTCACCTGATTGGGATAATCGGTCCGTCCGGTGGCCATCACCGCATCGGGGCGGATTTCCTTGACCAGTTCAGGCGAAACTTCCGGGGTCGGATTTGCCAGCGCCATGATAATCGGGCCTTCGCCCATCTTGCGAAGCTCTTCCTCACCCATGACGTTTGGTGCCGAAAGACCAAGGAAAATATCAGCCCCTTCGATCACATCGCTTAGCGTACGGGCGTTGGTTTCAATAGCATATTCGTCTTTCCACGGGTCCATTTCATCTTTGCGGCCCTTATACACCACACCAAAACGGTCGGTGACCGTGATGTTGTGTTTGGGAAGCCCCATGGACACCAACAGGTTCAGGCACGCCAAGGCGGCCGCACCGGCACCCGACGTCACAAGGCGAACCTTGTTGATATCCTTGCCCGTGACACGCAAACCATTGAGCACGGCTGCGGCAACGCAAATTGCCGTGCCATGCTGATCATCATGGAAAATCGGGATATTGCAGCGTTCGCGCAGGGCTTTCTCAATGATGAAGCATTCCGGCGCCTTAATGTCTTCGAGGTTAACCCCCCCGAAAGTCGGCTCCAGTGCGGCCACGATATCGATAAATTTCTGCGGATCGGTTTCGTCAACTTCAAGGTCAAAGACATCAATATTGGCGAACTTCTTAAACAGAACCGCCTTGCCTTCCATGACCGGTTTGGACGCCAGCGGGCCAATCGGCCCAAGACCAAGCACCGCCGTCCCGTTGGAAATCACGCCAACCAGATTGGCACGCGCGGTATATTCCGCTGCGGTTTCCGGGTCTTTGACGATTTCCTCACAGGCGAATGCCACCCCCGGCGAATAAGCCAGCGCAAGATCGCGCTGGTTCGCAAGGGTCGTGGTTGCCGTTACGGACAATTTCCCCGGGGTGGGATACCGGTGATAGTCCAAAGCTGCTTCGCGCAGCTTGTCATTTCGATTTGCCATCATAATACCTTTTAATCTCAGGTATTTACATTAATTAACCATCAAGTGGTTAAATCCTGATAATTCATTTAAGTGGGACCCGCAGACTAAAGCAGTTTCCCGTACGTTTGAAGCATTCAGTGTGTCGTTCTGCCAAAGGGCTGCATTGCGTAATTTTCAACGCGGCACTGCACAATAAATCAATCACTTGCACCGGCACCGCCCGTGGCCAAGCATCATGTCTGATCCTTGCAGTTCCAAACGCATTGTAGGGCATATATCAGCAGGAACCAAAAACGAAAAAACCCGCCATTTCTGGCGGGGTCTTTTTCATGATATCTTATGGCCTGAGCCAAGGGCCAGAATCAAAAAAGCCCCCTCTTAAAAAGAGGAGGCGTTTTTGGTGCGGTCGAGAAGACTCGAACTTCCACGGGGGTTAGCCCACAGCGACCTCAACGCTGCGCGTCTACCAATTCCGCCACGACCGCATATGTCGTAACAACAAGGCTACTGAGGTAAGTTTGTAGGCTTGCCTTGCTGCGAAAAGGGAGATAGCAAATTGATTACCCCTGATCAAGGGCTCATTTCACTTATTTGACAGGAAAAATGCAAAGCATCGCCCCAACCGCGCAAATCCCCGACTGGCGCACCGCCTCCGGGTTGGTTTCATACCCCGAAGCACTGGCCGAAATGGAAGCCCGCGCTGACGCCATACATGCGGGAAAAGCAAGGGAACTCATATGGTTTTTGGAACATCCCCCGCTTTATACATCGGGAACCAGTGCGCATATTGAGGACCTTGTCGATCCGGATCGCTTTCCTGTTTATAACGCCGGACGCGGCGGACAATATACCTATCATGGACCGGGCCAACGCATCGCGTACCTGATGCTGGACCTTAAAACACGCGGTCGTGACGTGCGCGCCTATGTTCATAACCTTGAAGAATGGGTGATTCGCACCCTCTCCCTGCTCGGTGTCACCGGCGAACGCCGCGATGGACGTGTTGGCATCTGGGTGGTGCGCGATGATGGCCGCGAAGACAAGATTTCCGCCATCGGGGTGCGGGTGCGTCGCTGGGTGACCTTTCATGGCATCGCGATTAACGTATCACCCGACCTGTCGCATTTTGGCGGCATTGTTCCCTGTGGCATTGCCGACCACGGCGTCACGAGTTTGGCCGACCTTGGCGTCGATATTTCTATGGAAGAACTCGACCGCCTGTTAAAACAAACCTTTACGGAAATCTTTCCCGGAACATCTGCATGAGTGACAGGTCGCAATCGGCCCCAGATAAAGCCGCTGCCAAAAGCCCCACCAAAGGCCATAAAATGCCTGGAAGTGTTGCTGACGGCGGAATGGCGGATGCCGAACGCGACATTCTGGCCGAGCTCGACAAGGCCCTTGGCGAACATGTTGCCTTGCTGCTGCGCTGGAACAGGATACTGGTGCTGCCCGATTCTCCGTTGCCATCGGACGTCGATGGTAACGACCATGACCATGACGCGACCCATCACCATGATTGCGATTTCGGGGCATGGTACGCGATCAATCGCCATAACCGGTTGATTGACCAACCTGCAATGCATGCACTGGCAACAACGCATCAGCAACTTCACGAGTCGGCCAAACGCCTTATCGAAGGACGTGAGCTTGACGGCGAAGTCGATCCGGCTGAATTCGACATGATGGCCTTACGGGCCGAATCCTTTTTTTCCCAACTGCGCCGCCTTGAACGGGCCTTTAGGACTGCCCGATCCGATGTCGATCCGCTCACGGGCACCTATAACCGGCAAACCATGCTGGGCGACCTGAACGCCGAACGCGAACGCGCAATCCGGACCGAAGTCCCAACCGCCGTTGCTCTGGTCGACCTTGATCACTTCAAGGCCGTCAATGACACCCATGGCCATCAGGCCGGGGACCTTGTGCTGCAATCGATTGCCGGCATCCTGCAATCGCATGTACGCCCGTTTGATAAGGTGTATCGCTATGGCGGCGAAGAATTCCTGATCTGCCTGCCCAACGCCGACATGACACAATGCGCCCGTGTGCTTGAACGGTTACGCCGCGTGGTCGAAGCATCCCCCGTCCCCATCACCGAGACAACCACCTTGCCGGTAACCGCATCGATTGGTGCGGCCCCGATGACCAAGGGACGCAGCGTCGAACAAATCATCGAAAAGGCCGATCAGGCGCTATATGCCGCTAAGCAAGGCGGGCGCAACCGGGTCCGTGTCTGGCGTAATCCGGACGATAAAAAGCCCGCTGAAAAGCACAAAAAATAGCGCATCTGCTCGCACCTTCCCGACAAAGCCGCAACGATATGCACCCTAAACTTCAACCGGCAAAACAACGCTTGATGGGATGCGTCACATTCTGATCAAACCGGCGTCGTCAGGTTGATGCCGATAAATTGATCAAAAATATCAAAAATCTTTCGGCACGCGGGCAACGCAAAACCACACGCTTTTTCAGTTTATTAGCCGTTTGACGGGCCAAAACCACACAGCAAGATAAAAATTTCAACCAAAGCGCAATCTTGTCTTCACAAGTTAGAAACATATCTGCAAACTATAATAATAAAAAGCAGCAGGGCTTTGCCCACCACAGAATAGCTGCACGCTTGGGAGGGAATTCGTTTCGATCTGAACGGAGGCCCATGAATGACAAGTTCTATGAATTTTGCGCCTGGCGACCCTGCCTTGATGCTGACGGTTCTGCGCAGTGCCGGTGAAAACCTTGATCGCAGTATGCTTTTGGGGCGTGTTTTGTCCCTTTTCTGTACTGACGATGATGGCAATCAGGTTGCCATTGAAGACAACGCTGACCTGCAGCGTCGCATCGAAAATGCGGTTACCCATCTTGAAATGGCGGGTCTGATTTGCCAGACAGCCGGGGCGGAACTTTCCATCACCTCACTTGGCACGGCCATGATGATGGCTTACCCGCTCGGTATTGATGACGGCGTTTTGTGCTCTCTTCCTGCCTTCCGCAACCAGATGTATGAAACCAACGCACCGGTGGTCCGCCAGCGCTATCTGCCAAATTCGGCCCTTGGCTCTGGATTTTCCGCTGGGCTCGATGCGCATCGACTGACTGAAAACCCTTATCCATCAGACTCTCGCGACCATGAAGACTGGCTTATGGGCTGGGATGAGGCCCTTGATCAAAGCAAACGCGAAGCAGAAACGCTTCTGAACTAGCGCCGCGTTTTGATCTTGGACTGTAAAAAGAAGATATGTGACCACTACCGAATTGCGTGGGAATATGTGTGCTGCGTTAAGCTACATTACTCCCGCATCGCATCATCGGTAGTGTGATTTGAATTCCCGGCAACACCCGCCGGTATGGCCGCCAAGCATCTGCTTTTGATCGGCCTGCTTCCTGTCCGCGTGATCTCGCTGCTGGCATCAAATACCTGTCACAGCGCATCAGATCCGGGCAAAGATATCCTTCCCCTTACGCACAGCGACAGCCTCCTCAAAACCCGACGACAGAACACGTTCGTCATAGCGCTTTGAGAAACGGCATCATATTCGGCGCCCCTATTGGCGGTCGGGGATATTGGGTGAGAACATTGAAATGACGTTGGTTTTGTCATCTTTGACAGGGGCGGCGTCGCCGTCCTTGGCTTCAGGATCATCCGAAACCACCGGTCCGCAATTCAGTCCGGAATTGATCTGATCGGCATGTGCGCCAGCATCGGAAACCGGCTCAGACGCATCCGCCATCAAACGATGCCCATCAAGATGCTTGTCCGCCTTTTGATGTTCGGCATCCGTCAATCGGCGTTCTTGGCGGGACCGCCCATGCAAGGCACGATTGGCATCGGCCTTTCTGGCCTTCTGATCGCGTTGCTTGCGTTTGCGTTCCTGCCGCAGATTAACGAGGTCGCCCATAGCACCTTGCTTCTTGTCCGTTACACATCATTCGGTCACACCAATAGTTGGCATGATCAGACTATAATGTGTTTGCACAAGCCCCAAAAAACAAGCGGGCACCCCGAAATATCGAGGCACCCGCCATAGCCGTTCTTAAAATCCGTTCTGTCTGCCGACTTAGCGCACGAAGACGTGGACCTCATTGGCAGAAACAGATGCGCTGGTCGCATCAGAAGCACGCACGCGCGAACCTGGCATGCCCATATCGGCCAACGACCGAAGAACTGCCTGCGCGTTGCGCTTGGATTTATTGGAATTCAGCGCAACCTGTGCCGGGGTGCCCCGGTTCGGTGTCACCGCAACAACATCAAAGCTTGCCTGCGGGCGACGCTCCAGAACGCGGTTAACCGCGTTATAAAGGGCCTGCTCGTATTTCACGCTGGCACTATCAAACCGGATCACCACAAGCGGACGATCACTGGTTGATGCCATGCGCTGGCTGCTGGGCGCTGGTGCGGCCTGCGACTGGAAGACACGCTTGGAAAGTGAGTCCCCGAAAATCTCGCCGTTCTTAACAGCCAGTGCAAGCGCGTTAAGGTTCGCCCGCTCCGTACTGACATAAGACGTCTGGCGCGAAAGGCTTTCGCTGATTTCGTTCAGAAGACGGTCAATCAGCACCGTGGTGCGGTTGGTTTCGTCTTCAAGCAGTGCCAACTGACGATGGTCTTCGTCAACAGCACCGGAAACCTGATAGGCCGAACGAACGGACTCAAGCAAGAAGGTCGACAGGGTCGAATCTGCTGCAACCTTGTTGGCCAATGAGTTCAACGCGGCGATATCATCGTTCACACGGTCAAGTTCAGACTGTGCGGTGTTCCACTGCTGGACCAGAACCGGGTTACCCGGCGTGGTGCCAACCTGCAGGCGCGCACTGATCGCCGCCACAGTGCCATGATAGGCCTGCGAATGCGATACGGTCTGTCCGCGCAACTGCTGTAATTCGTTATTATGTTGATTCAGAGCCGACTTAAGACGGTTCAGCTCCTGCTGCATGTTTTCAACCCGCGAACCAACAAAGGTTCCGGTCTGCGACACACCGGTTAACGGCTGCGTGCTTTGCGCCGCATCGTAACTGGTTGCGGCATCACTCCCCATCGGTTCAGAAGCAGCGACAGCGGAATTTTCCGTATCGGAGTCTGATCCGGCAAGTGTCGGCCAAAGGGCCTCAGAAGAAAAAGAACATCCCCCCAGCATCAGGGCGGCGCCAATCAAGGCAAGGTAGGTTTTACGAACGGCCATTTCGATCTATTACCTAAGTAGAAATATGCGAATCTCCCTGGGCCCGCTTTTTATGAGAAGAAACAAGCCCCTGTTCCCCCGGGATTGAATGCATCTTAGTCTACGACCACTTGTGGAACAAGACGCATTTGCCCCTTTTTTGCCGAGTCCTCTCCATAATGCCGACAAACGGGACAAAGCCGGGCAAAACAACGCCCTAGCAAGGCGGAAAATGGCCCTCACGGGAAAAATACGGTTTTTTGAAATTTACTGCTTGCAATGACCCGCTCGTTTGCATAAGTTCCGCTCCGCCGACGGGGAGTTCGTATAGAGCAAACCGGCGG
Organism: Thalassospira lucentensis MCCC 1A00383 = DSM 14000; assembly: GCF_000421265.1. GTDB lineage: Bacteria > Pseudomonadota > Alphaproteobacteria > Rhodospirillales > Thalassospiraceae > Thalassospira > Thalassospira lucentensis. The sequence goes on from NZ_ATWN01000015.1 coordinate 38,803, forward strand.
AAACGCTAGACAAAGCGCCCGTAGCTCAGCTGGATAGAGTATCTGACTACGAATCAGAGGGCCGGAGGTTCGAATCCTTCCGGGCGCACCATCGGAAGGCTCGACGTTCACGCGTCGAGCCTTCGCCATTTAGCGTAGAACATAAAATGCGCCCGTAGCTCAGCTGGATAGAGTATCTGACTACGAATCAGAGGGCCGGAGGTTCGAATCCTTCCGGGCGCACCATTGAAAGGCTCGACGTTCCCGCGTCGGGCCTTTGTCATTTGCCCTGAACAGTCTTGCGCAAACCGTCCCCAACCCCCCTGACTTTCCCCGCGAAAATGTGACCCATATCACTGCGTTGCCCACAAAAAGGGCCTCAAAGCACGACTTTGCCCATATCGGTCTTGCCGTTTGCCGCCCCCTAAACATATCGAGCATTGGGCAAAGTAAAAAAATGCAGGAGATGTTCATGGATATCGGAAAACTTCTAAGCGATGTTTTGGGAAATTCGGGTGGCGGGCGTTCGACAATGTCCGGAAAACTGGGCGGCATCGCAGACAGTCTCGCCAACAAAGGCGGCAATACTGGCGGCAAATCTGGCGGTTTGGCCAACATGGTTGGGAATAGCCTGGGCAGTGGTGTTGGTGGCGGATTGGTGGGTGGTGCGATCAGCGGCGGCTTGATGTCGGCGGTACTGGGCTCCAAAAAAGGCCGCAAAATGGGTGGAAAAGTGCTGGCCTATGGCGGCACAGCCCTTGTTGCCGGTCTGGCTTACAAGGCATGGCGCGATTACAAAAACAACGCATCCCCAAAGGATCACAGTCAGGATACCGATCTTGACCACGTCCCTGCCGACAGCGGCTTTTCCCCGGAACTCGAACGCAGCCGCGACGATGCCGATTTTCGCCTGACCTTGATCCGCGCAATGATCGCAGCAGCCAAATCCGACGGACATATTGATCAGACGGAACATAAGCGTATCGCCAAGCAGATTGAGGCCCTTAACCTCGGCCCAAGCGAAAAAGCGTTCCTGTTTGATGCCTTTTCGGCTGACTCCGACCCAATGCAGACCGCCAAGCTGGCACGTACTCAGGAACAGGCCGCAGAAATCTATCTTGCGTCCTGTCTGGCAATCGACCCGGATGATCCAGAGGAAGAACGCTATCTTGAACGCCTTGGTGACTGCCTTGACCTTGCAATGGATTTACGCCGACACCTTGATCATCAGGCCATCAGCGTCCGTCAGAATATGCTTGAAACCACCCCGGTCAGCTAAGCCCTTTTGCTTTAAAGCAGCCCAACCCGTAATGGCCCAATCCGGAAGCATTCCAACGCTTTGAACCTTTTCTGACATGCCCAAGGCGATCAAACCGATTACGTGCATCATTAAAAAAAAGCAGCCCCGCACGAACACGTGCGGGGCTGCGTTGCTTAGATGGCCTGCGACTTACATGCCCGGCATGATCACGGTATCAATGACGTGGATCACACCGTTATCGGCCTCGATATCGGCCGAGGTAACGGTTGCACCGTCAACCATCACGCCGTTCATGGCATTCACATCAATCGTGTCACCCTGAACGCTTTTGACCATCATTTCCTTGCCTGCGATATCACCTGACATCACTTTGCCCGGCACAACGTGGTAGGTCAGAACGGCCACAAGCTTGTCCTTGTTCTCCGGCTTGAGCAGATCCTCGACCGTACCGGCGGGCAGTTTGGCAAAGGCCTCATCGGTTGGTGCAAATACCGTGAACGGGCCTTCACCCTTTAAGGTATCGACCAGACCTGCGGCCTTCACTGCGGCAACCAGTGTCGTAAACGACCCCGCAGATACCGCCGTATCGACAATGTCGGCGGCCTTGGCCGACATTGCGCCAAAGGTCAAAGTCGCACCGGCAACAACTGCAAGAACGGTTTTTTTGAACGCACGCATCTCTCAAACTCCTGTAAGTTTGTTATGTTGAACATTGCTGTTCGAAATTACGCTGTCGGGATGCTTACGAGGCCGTCATGACGATCAGTTCATTCATATGATTGTGATCATCCGCCGGTAATCCGTTTACGCCATCGGACCGTATCTGCGGCCTTGCGATCGCGGGTATAATTATCACTGCATGTCGGGCGACTGCGATGATATGCTCAAGCTTCGCCATCGCCTCAAGCGACCTTGAATATGACGGAGATTCTCAAATGAATGCCAATGCGCGGATCACCATTTCCTGCAATGACCGGGTCGGCCTTGTGTCCGACATCTCTGGCCGTATTTTTGACATCGGCGCCAATCTGGGACCGACATATTTTGCCCTTGAGGATGGCACGGCAAAATTCGAAACCAGCTGCGAGTTGCCTGACGGCTGCCCGGTGAGCGAATGCGAAAGCGCACTGAACGCGCTGTCACTGGAAAATGCGGATATCAAGGTGGAAGAAATCGCCGCCATCCCGGCACTCACCACCGCCCCCGGCGCAACCCACATGATCGAATGTTCCGGCATTGATCAACCCGGCCTAATCGCCCGGCTTTCGGAAATCTTTATTGAATACAACGCCAACATCGTGCGCCTTGCCGCCTCAAGCACCGATGAAAAGGACGCACGGATTTACACCACCCGCTTTGCCGTTGCCATCGCCCCGGAACGGGCCAGCAACTGTCTGGCAACGCTGGCCAATACAGCCGGATCGATGCGGTTGGTATTTAAGTTTGACGAGCTTTAAGGGCCACGCCCCGGCTCAGCCAAGAACATCGTCATCTGCAAAATAGAAATTGCTGCTGTCCAAATCTGATTTTTCAACACCATCCAGCGCCACACCATAGGTGTGCCCGCGACCGTTGCTAAAATCGAGATAGACACCTTCGTCAGTCTGCTGGGCATGCGCCAGCACGTCACTAATATCGTGAATGCCGCTTTTGTCCTGAAACTCGGAACCAAGTGCGATACGATCGCCATAGCGCCCAACCTGAAAATCACCTATCCGGTCGCGCTCAGGCCCGTCTTCGTACTCATTCCAAACGAATGTATTGGCCCCGCCGCCATCGTAACGTCCTTCGGTTCCGCCCAGAAGATAATCATTCCCGTCACCACCTTCGATGGTATCCGCGCCATAAGCCCCAATCAGAAAGTCATGTCCGCCACCGCCAGAAATGACATCGTCGCCAAACCCGCCATATATTTCGTTGCGGTCCTGATTTCCAATCAGGAAATCATCTTCTGCCGATCCGATGATGTGGGTGAAATTGGAAATGACATCCCCTTGCGCATCCCCGCCATAAACAACATCGGTTTCGATATTGGCATATACGCCCTCTGAACCCGTGCTCAGGGTCTTTTGATACACCAGCCAGTTTTCGCCATCTCCACCATCAAGAACATCCGCACCAACACCACCTTCGATCCAGTCGTCATCCGCCCCGCCAAGCAAAATGTCATTTCCGGCACCGCCGTTAAGCACATCCTTTCCGTCACCGCCAAGGATGGTATCGTCACTGATGGTGACACTTACCGGGGCAGGTCCGTAGTAGCCGTCACCGGCCAGTTGATCATTGCCATCCCCACCAATGATCAAATCATCACCGGCATAGCCATCAATATCGTTGTTCGTGTCGCTGCCAATCAAAACGTCTTCGAAAGACGATCCATAGACATCTTCAATGCTTGAAAATACATCCCCGTCCGCCTCAGCACCACTGACTTGCGATGTCGCAAGATTGAGGTAAACCCCCGAAGACGCGTCGCGATAGTCGATCCGGTCCTGCCCGTCACCACCGATCATAACGTCCCGGCCCGGCCCGCCATTGAAATAATCATTCCCGCTGGTGCCCAGCATCGTGTCATTCCCGGCATCCCCATATAGCGCACCACCGTCACCGCGCGCCTCAAGCAGGTCATCCCCGCCCCCGCCATGCAGGTAAACGTCATTATAAAGGCCACTTGCCCCCACCAAATGATCGTCATAACTCGAACCATGAACGGTAAGGCCTCGCACACTTAAAAATACGTCGCCGTCGGCATCCCCGCCGTCAAAATGGCCGGCATCGAAATCAAGATGTATAGCTTCGGGCGAATGCGCATATGTCACAGCGCCCGACGTCAGATCAAACTGATCTGCACCAGCCCCGCCTTCCACCATTTCCCAATGACCACTAAACGCGTCGTCATATCTGGTTCCCGTGATGCTGATGTTGGCAAAATCGGCCTGAACATCGCTCCGGTCGATATCACCCGCACCGTCAAGAACATAGGTTGTGCCATCCCGATACAGATATGCGCGTTCAATCGCCACATCAGAATCAGCGTAATCGAGCGTCACATCCTGCCAGTCTTCGGTCAGAACAAATGTATCCGATCCCGCTCCACCGATCAGGGTATCGCCAACACCAACCGCCTCAAGGCGATCATCGCCCCCAAGCCCGTATATCTGGTCAACGTCGGCAGTCCCGGTCAGGCTGTCATTCGCATCCGTTCCGATGATCTTGGCCAAGGTGTCCTCCTCTGGGTTGATCGGGCTTAACACCGCACCGATTACAGATCGTCAATCGGCGGCAGGCCATCATCGTTATCATCAAAAACGACATGCCCGGATGTCAGTTCATCAAGCGTGACCCCGTCAATCTGAACGCCATAGCCATAGTGACGGCCATCGGCAAAATCGACATACACACCTGTTTCATTTTCGCTGGCGTGGTCCAGAAAATCATCGAAACTCCCAATCCCGCTTTTTTCCTGAAACGTTTTGCCAAAAACAAACCTGTCGCCCTGTTCACCCGTGTCAAAATCGGTGATGCGGTCGCGCTCGGCACCGCCTTCAAAAACCGTCCATAAAAATGTATCTGATCCGGGCGCACCATAGGCATCCCGACCATCACCGGTCAGAAGATCATTGCCATCCCCGCCTTCAAGGGTGTCGTTGCCGCCGCCACCGGTCAGGACATCGTGGAAATCACCACCGCGCAGATGATCGTCACCGTAAAATCCGTCCAGATGGTTGCGCCCCTCATCACCGATAATCATGTCGGCGACACCCGAACCACGCACATTTTCAAACCCGTCAAACACATCCCCATCGGCGGTGCCACCCGATGCCGTCCCGGTCGCAAGGTTAATCGTCACCCCTTCGGTACCGTTATCATTGTAATCAAGGGTATCCATCCCGGCTCCACCTGACAGGATGTCGCCATCGGCCCCGCCGCTAAGACGATCATTCCCATCGCCGCCAATCAGAATGTCATTGCCGTCCCGCCCGGTCAGGGTGTCATTGCCATCGCCGCCCAAAACGGTGTCGTCGCCCGACGTATCGCCAAGATAATCGCCATACAGAAAATCATCCCCGTCACCCCCGATCAGAAGGTCACTACCGCCCCGCCCCCAAAGAACGTCGCTTTGATCACTGCCAATCAGGGTATCGTCAAATTCCGTGCCATAGACGACTTCAATGTTGCGCAGCACATCCCCCTCGGCCTCACCGCCAACACCTGTGCCGGTTGCAAGATTGACGTGGACCGCATCCGCGGCATTTTCACCCTCATAGAACACCGCATCCCGGATGCCCGAGCCACCGTCCAACACATCCACCCCGGCCCCGCCGGTCAGCCGGTCATTTCCGCCCCCGCCAATCAGTGTATCGTCCCCGTTTCCACCAAACAGGGAACTGATGCCATCATTGCCAATCAGCGTGTCATCGCCATCCATGCCATACAACGTACTGTATGCCGTGGTTTCATACAGAACGTCGTCACCATCTGTTCCGATAAGCGGCACCATCATGCCCTCCGTCAAAGGTTCGCAAATAGGGATTGGGGGAAATTTCGATCTGGATCAATACCCTCGCCTGACGCGCAGCTATCCAAGATAATCGGCGAAAATGACATTATCGGGCGTCAGTTCGTCGACGGTCATGTCATCGATTTGCACCCCATAGTCGTAATGACGGCCATTGGCAAAATCGATATAGACGCCGTCTTCATTATCGCTGGCGTGTTCAAGGAAATCATCGAAGTCCTCGATGCCGCTTTTTTCTTGAAACGTTTTCCCAAACATCAAATGGTCGCTGAATTCTCCGGCGTCGGGATTGAAATCTGTGATGCGGTCGCGTTCCGCCCCGCCTTCAAACACACGCCAAACAAACGTCCCGCCGGTCAGAAGGTCGTTGCCATCGCCCCCTTCGACCCAATCGTCTTGACCACGCCCACCATTAAGAACGTCATGCCCGTCACCGCCAAAAACATGGTCATCGCCCGTGCTGCCATTGATCACATCCCGGCCAGCACCGCCCGACATGTAATCATCGCCGAACCCGCCGTTCATAACGTCATCACCATTCCCGCCAAACAGAGCGTCATTGGCGACATCGCCCTTAATCACGTCATCACCATTCCCACCCCACATGGCGGTCGCGTCAGGTTCAAAGAAATCGTCGTAATAAATATTATTGGCGATCAGCGTATCATTGCCTTCCCCGCCATAAAGTTGATCCCCCCCGTCATTGCCATACAGGGTATCGTCGCCATCCCCGCCATCAAGCGTATCGCGGCCACCCATGCCGTGCTGCTGGCCATGCAAGATGTCATCACCGGCCTCGCCATAGACGAAAGTGCCCGAAAGGGTGTCGTTGCCCTCCCCGCCATAGATCGAATCAAAACCATAAAAGCCGTCAATCACGTTGTCGCCATCATTGCCGATCAGGACGTCTGAATAGCGCGACCCGAATATATCCTCGACGCCGGTAATGACGTCACCTTCGGCATGGCCGCCACTGACAATCGCCGCACCATCCGTCAATTCGACCTGAACACTTTCGTTGGAATGTATGAAGGTGGCTTCATCCTGACCCTCTCCGCCATTGATGAAATCGGCACCCGACCCACCATTTAACGTATCATCGCCATCATTGCCGAGCAGCGTATCATTACCCCACTCCCCGCGCAGATCATTGGCAAGCTGGCTTCCGACAAGAAAATCATCCCCGCCAGCTCCCATCAGGATACCGCCGCGCTCTTCACCGGCAATCAAGGTGTCGTCATGATTGGAGCCACGCACATTAAGATCGGGGGTTTCTTCCGTGTCATCGAGAATTGAAATCTGGTCGCCGTCCGCATCACCACCAACACCGGTCATGTTGTCCTGATCAAAAATGACACCTTCTGGTGATCTGACGTATGTGACTGTTGGCTCATAAGGGCCGAAATTTCTGACATCCCGATAATCAAATATGATCGTATCGGCACCGCCGCCGCCATCAACGGAATAAAACTCCCCCTGAAGATAATCATCATGATCGGAACCGGTGAGGTCGAACTCCTGCTCGTGGTAATAATCGTCGTTGTAAAACTCTAACGTATCGCCCTCGGCATCACCGCCATGTCCGGTAAGCTCGATATCGCGAGTCTCACGGTCGTCATTATAATGATTGTAAAACTCGACATGAACCGGATCGTCTGACAGTTCATAGGACAGCGTATAATCCTGGCTCGTCCGGGCAATAAAGGTATCTGCCCCAGGACCACCGATAATGGTGTCTCCACTGCCGAAATAGATGGTGTCATCACCTTCCAGACCATAGACAGTGTCATTGGTCCATTCGTCCCAGATTACGTCGTCTTGGTTTGTACCGATGATGCGCGGCATTGGAATCCTCCACAAACAATGAAAAGACTCCAAAAGACTATCACCAGAAAACTAATCGTAAAACGATAATAACAATAAATATATTGAACCAATAATTGTGTATTTTTACTTCAAATTTGAATTAATATTCTTCTAAATTTAATTCAAATACTGAAAGTTCATTTGTATATTTAGACGGAAACTCGATTACGCCCGGCCTGTTTGGCCTCGTAAAGCTTCTGATCGGCGCGCTTCAAAACCGCCCAAGGGTCTTTTACATCCTCGTCAATTTCTGAAAGGCCGACTGAAATCGTCACCGATACGGTTTTATTCTTTTCGGGTACGGTGATTTTATTCTCGGCAATCCGTTTGCGCAGGGCTTCAAGCGGTTCATGAACTTTTTCTGCCGTGCGCCCGGCAAAGACAACGGTGAATTCTTCCCCACCATATCGGAACGCCTTGCCACCCCCGCCAACACGGGCCAATTCACGCGCGACCTTTTTCAGGACAATATCGCCAACGTCATGCCCATAGGTGTCATTGAACTTTTTGAAATGATCAACATCAAGCATGGCGATCGCGTACTGGCTACCAAGTTCCGCCATGGCATGGCCAAGGGCGCGCCGCCCGGCAAGGCCAGTCAAATCATCGACAAATGCCATCCGCCACGCTTCCTGTGCCAATCCGGCCAGCACCACGGCGGTTGCTGCCAGATAGCCATATTGAATGGCACCTGGGCCCATCACCGTTGCCACCGTGATGGCAATGATTGCCGCAGCAAAGCTTGTCTCAAGCGGCTTATGACGGATCAACAATAAGATCACCGCAATTACGGAAAGGATCATGGCCGGATGCGGCATGACCGACAGAAACCCGCCATCATTTATGAACCGGGTATCAAGCACGCGATGAAGTGCCAAGCCGACATCAGGCTGCCCCGCCAGCATCAGCATGACAAAAATCTGCAACCCAAGCACCAGCATCCGTGCAGTGCCACGCGGGTTTAAAACACCACGCTCCGCCGTAAAACCAAGGATCAACAAGTTGGCCGGGATCACATACAGGGTCGCAATGCGTAAAAAGGCCATCCCATCGGGCGAAAAACCCGCCCCATTACCCACCAAAAGCCAGTAACACACCAACAAAAGCAGCATGACAAAAACCGCGCGCCCACGGTTGAACCACCATGCGATGGCCCCGCCCAGCCCAGCCAGAAGAAACGGGCCATACCGCACCAGCCCCGAAAGTTCAGCCGGCACAAGGCTCGGTGATATCGCCAGCACCAAACAGGCCCCCATGATCAACAATGGGGCCAGTCCGACGGAAACAAGGGTGGAATAAGCGCGACGCATGGGTCGTTTGATACTACCTGCAGATGGGGCAACGCGTGTTGGGAAACGATCCCGAACCATGATATCGGCGGTAATCTAACGGCTGTTGGGTTAAGGGGCTATTGCTTTGTCCTTCGTAGTTGCAGTTTTTCTTATTCAGCATCGGTCTGCACCCAAAGCACAATACGACACGGTGTTTTTAAGCTTGCCAGCATTCGCATCTGCACCATAAATTGAAACCCAGCCTACTGCGGCGCACAATGATCGCAGAAAAGCAGACTGTCACGGCGGCCACGGTACGATCCCGAAAACGGGACGCAATAACACGCCACAAGAATACGACAAAGGCATCGCACGGCGAACTTGCCGACGCGTTGCCGTCTTGAAATGACAGGTTTTGGAGAAACGTTATCATGAGCTTCACAACACCGACCCCGGCCCCCGCGCGCCTGAACCGGTCCGAGCTTGCCGTTCCCGGCAGCCGCATCGAACTGTTTGAAAAGGCCGCCAAATCAAAAGCCGACGCCATTTTCCTTGATCTGGAGGACGCGGTTGCGCCCAGTGACAAGGAACAGGCGCGCAAAAACATCATCGCTGCGATCAATGACATTGATTGGGGCAACAAGGTGCTGTCGGTACGCATCAACGGACTTGATACCCATTATATGTACCGCGATGTTGTTGATGTTCTTGAACAGGCCGGCGACCGGCTTGATCTGATCATGATCCCCAAGGTCGGGACTGCCGCAGATGTTTATGCGCTTGATATGATGGCGACCCAGATTGAGGCCGCCAAGGGCCGCAAAAAACGCATCGGGTTTGAACTGATCATTGAAACCGCCCTTGGTATGCAAAACATCCACGAAGTCGCCGCCGCTTCGCCTCGCAATGAAAGCCTGCATTTCGGGGTGGCTGATTACGCCGCCTCGACCAAGGCCATGACAACCGGCATTGGCGGCCCGAACCCGCATTACGGGGTTTTGACCGATAAGGACGGCGACACACCACGCGATTACCATTGGGGTGACATGTGGCATTACGCCATTGCCCGCATGGTCGTCGCGGCCCGCGCCAATGGCTTGCGCCCGATTGATGGTCCGTTTGGGGACTTTTCCGACCCGGATGGCTACCGCGCACAGGCCGCGCGTGCCATGGTGCTGGGCTGCGAAGGCAAATGGGCCATCCACCCCAGCCAGATTACCCTTGCCAACGAAGTCTATTCCCCGTCAGACGCCGAAGTCACCAAGGCCAAACGCATTCTTGAAGCCATGGCAAAAGCTCAGGCCGAAGGCGCCGGTGCCGTTGCACTTGATGGTCGCCTGATTGATATCGCCTCCATCAAACAGGCCGAAGTCATGGTCAGGCAAGCAGACGTCATCGCCGCACTTAACGAAAGCTGACGACCAAATCGTCCCGCCATAACACCCGTTAAACTCAAAGGGGCGCCATTATCTGGCGCCCCTTTGTGATGTCTTGCATCAGGTCCGGCTGTCACACCGCGAAGTTTCCGACTACTCCGGAATGGCCTCAAAGGTGATCTTGCCAATCGCCTTGCCGCTTTCAAGCAGCGCATGCGCCTTTCTCAGGCTTTCCGGCGTCAGCGGACCAAAGTTTTCAGAGGCCGTATTTTTGATCACACCGTCGTCAACCAGTTGGGCGACGGTCGCCAACAATTTGTGTTGTTCGATCATATCGGGCGTTTCAAACATCGACCGGGTAAACATGAATTCATAGGAAAAGCTGGCGGATTTCGCCTTGAGCAAATCCACATTATGCTCTTTCGATGCTTCGGTAATCGTCACGATCCGTCCCTGCGGGGCAATGATTTCGGCCATCACGTCAAAATACTGATCGGTTTCAGATGTGCAGAAAATGTAATCAACTGCGGCAACATCAAGGGAGACCAATTCATCCTTAAGCGGACGGCGATGATTGACCACCTGATCCGCACCCAGTTTTTTGACCCACTCAATGGTCTCATCGCGCGATGCGGTGGCAATCACGTTCAACCCGGCCAGCTTGGCAAGCTGGATCGCGATGGAGCCAACGCCCCCTGCACCACCAATGATCAGGATGGTTTTGTCCGCATTGGCTTCGGTTGCAGTACGATCAATCAACAGTCGGTCAAACATCGCCTCCCAGGCGGTGATCGTCGTCAACGGCAAGGCCGCCGCCGCTGCGAAATCAAGCGATTTGGGCTTTGGCGCAACAATGCGTTCATCGACAAGCTGAAATTCGCTGTTTGACCCGGAACGGGTTACATCGCCCGCATACCAAACCTCATCGCCCGGACGAAACAGGGTGACGTCTTCGCCAACAGCCTCGACCACGCCTGCCGCATCCCAGCCAAGCACGGTAAATTCACCTTCCTTGGCCCGACCCTTACGTACTTTAAAATCAACCGGGTTCACCGCGACACCCTTTACCCGCACCAGAATATCACGACCTTCGGCGGTCGGCGTTTCGGTTTCAATCTGGGTAAAAAGGCCGGGCGTCTCGACCGGGGCAGGTTTGTTAATACCAATGGATTTCATATTTGTATTCCTTGCAACGCACGTTTGATTTGTGAATGCGCCGACGATACCTCATAATGCCCTCAATAAGAAGTACACACAATTTCGACCCATAGTGTCATTTTGTATACTAATGGACTTTACTGCGGCTTTCAGAGCATCAGGAGATTAAATATGGACCGTTGCGCACCCAATCGCAGCCCCGGCTGCCCGGTGGAAGGCGCACTTGATGTCATTGGCGGCAAGTGGAAAGGCGTTGTGATGTACCATCTGCTTGATGGCACCAAACGCTTTAACGAACTGCACCGCATGATGCCGGGTGTCACCCAGCGGATGCTCACCCGTCAGTTGCGTGAGCTTGAGGCAGACGGGCTGGTGCATCGCGAAGTCTATGCCGAAGTTCCGCCCCGGGTTGAATACAGCCTGACGGCAAAGGGCGACACCCTCCGCCAGATCATTCTGGCCCTTAAGGCATGGGGCGAAACCCATGTGCCCTATTACGCGCACGACAAAAAAGAGCAGCCCCAAACCGCCCATGCCTGAGCTTCGCAAAAACGCGACTTCTTAGCGCTTTATGGAATGAATAATCTGAATACTGGACGTCGTGGGGCAACCGTGTGCAAACTGTCATTATGTTTTGTGGAACATACGCCATAATTCTTACGTAAACGGAAAATATGTGTAACGGCTCCCTCAACGCTTGACGTAGCGGGCCGATATACTATGTTCCGGCCCATTGTTTCCCAGTCGGATATGATGCCCTGATGCATAACTTCCTCGATTTTGAAAAACCGATCGCCGAACTTGAAGGCAAGATCGAAGAACTCCGTCATCTTACCGGTAATGACGAAGTCAATATCGCAGATGAGGTCGCACGCCTGCAGGATAAGCTGACCAAACTGCTGCAAGGCACCTATGGCAAGCTGACCCCGTGGCAAAAGACGCAAGTTGCACGCCACCCTGATCGGCCGCATTTCACCGACTATATCGGTCATCTTTTCGAAGATTTCACCCCGCTTTCCGGCGACCGCCTGTTTGGCGAAGACGAGGCCATCATTGGTGGTCTTGCCCGTCTTCAGGGCCGCAGCGTGATGGTGATTGGCCACGAAAAAGGTCACGACACCGAAACCCGTGTAAAACACAATTTCGGCTCGGCCCGCCCGGAAGGTTACCGCAAGGCGGTGCGCCTGATGCGCATGGCAGAACGGTTTAACATCCCGGTGGTCACACTGGTCGATACCGCCGGGGCCTTCCCCGGTGCGGATGCCGAAGCACGCGGTCAGTCAGAAGCCATCGCACGGTCCATCGAAACCTGCCTTGATATCAAGGTGCCATTGATTTCGATCGTCATCGGCGAAGGTGGATCGGGTGGTGCCATTGCACTTGCTGTCGCAAACACCGTTTTGATGCTTGAAAACTCGATCTATTCGGTGATCTCGCCAGAAGGCTGCGCATCCATCCTGTGGCGTTCCGGCGACGAGGCCAAAACCGCTGCCGAGGCCCTGCGCCTTACCGCACAGGATTTGCTTCAGCTTGGCGTGATTGATGACATCATCGCCGAACCGCTTGGCGGCGCACAGCGTTCACCAGCCGAGGCCTGCAAACGTGTTGGTGCTGCCATCATCAAGGCCCTTGAAAGCATGGATGACGTCGAAGGCGGCGTTCTTAAAGCCCGCCGTCGCGACAAGTTTCTTGAAATGGGCCGCAAAGGCCTGAACTGATTTTTCCATTCAGGACGCAGATCATCTTCGGGTGACTGCGTCCTGTTGTTATTTCATCCGGCGCTGTCTGCCGTCGGTGATATCCGGCAAGCCCGCGCCAATTTCCGACCCTGTCGGGAGGCACCAGACCATGTTGCGCCGGTTTATTGAATCCAGCCGTTTTCAGAACTTCATTACGGCTGTTATTGCCCTTAACGCCATCATTCTCGGGCTTGAGACATCCTCAACAATCATGGATGTGGCGGGACCGTTCCTGCATGCGCTTGATCAGATCGCGGTGGCAATTTTTGTCGTCGAATTGGCGATGAAGCTTTTTGTTTACCGCCTTTCGTTCTTTAAGCGGTCCTGGAATGTTTTCGATTTCACCATCGTTGCCATTACGCTCCTGCCCGCCGGACAGGGGCTTTCAGTGCTACGCGCCTTGCGTATTTTGCGCGCATTCCGCCTGATATCGACGGTTCCTTCGATGCGCAAAGTGGTCGAAGCCCTGATGCGGGCCATTCCCGGCATGATTTCTGTTCTGACCCTATTGTCGCTGGTGTTCTATGTATCCGCCGTCATGGCGACCAAACTGTTTGGCGCAGGCTTCCCTGAATGGTTTGGGTCCATCGGGGCGTCGCTGTATTCCCTGTTCCAGATCATGACCCTTGAAAGCTGGTCGATGGGCATTGTCCGCCCGGTGATGGAATCCTATCCGCATGCATGGATGTTCTTTGTGCCGTTCATTCTGGTGACGACATTTGCGGTTTTGAACCTGTTTATCGCGATCGTGGTTGATGCCATGTCGACCCACGTCGATGTCGAAGGGTCCCAGACTCGCGACGAGATCGAAAGTGATCATGGTGAAATCATGAATGAACTTCGCGAACTGCGTCACGAACTCGCCAAACTCAACGCCCGCGTGGAACGTGACGAAAAGGCACCCGAGATAAAATAACGGTCCCGGCCCCCACCTTAACCGACATCGGGTCAGCCTTTCCGCCGCCGAAAAACTTCAGGCTTTTCTGATAAAGCGCGTGTTTCAGCTATCCTGCGGGTTTGGTCATTGCACCGAACTTGAAAATTTCTGCCATGCAGCCCCCGGTCCGGTCGGTGACGTTGCCAAAGATCTGATTTTTTGCATCACGTGATCACGGGCGATTGCGCGTCTGATACTGGCTGCTTTGTGCGACGCCATGGCATTTTCCAAACAAATTAATTCATCTTTCTGGAATGTTGCTCTAGTCTTTCGTCAAAAGGTCGGGAGAACGGGGAAAATGAAGCTTACTTTTGCGGGGACAGGGTCGGCATTTTGTATGGCAGCCGACAACTTTCAGAGCAACATGGTTCTGGAAACCACCCCGTCGGGTGACGAACAGCCAAAACGCCTGCTGATTGACTGCGGTTCAGATGCGCGTCATTCGCTGCGTAAACTTGGCTGTATGCCAAATGACTTTGAGGCCGTCTATATCAGCCACCTGCATTCAGATCACATTGGTGGTCTGGAATGGATGGCGCTTGCCAACTATTTTATCTTTGACGGGCACCGTGTCGATCTGATCACCGCACGCGAGCTGATCGAACCGCTATGGGAACATTCGCTTCGCGGTGGTCTGGAAACCAGCGACCACGGCAACAGCACACTGTCCTCCTATTTCGATGTTATCGCTCTTGAACCCGAAGACGGGTTTGAATGGCAGGGGTTGAAGTTTGATGTCATCCCGGCGGCCCATGTCGTGACCGAGGAAAAAACCATGTTTTCCTTCGCGCTGTTCGGGCACGCAAAAGACAAAAGCTTTTTCCTGACCACAGATGCGATATTCGATCCTGATGCACATATGCCCTTCTACAAAAAGGCAGATATCATTTTTCAGGATTGCGAATTAGGCCCACGTCATTCAGGTGTACACGCCCATTATGATCAACTTGTCACGCTCCCTGCCGAGGTAAAGGCAAAGATGTGGCTGTATCATTATCAGGCATATGATAAGCCCGATGCCAAAGCAGACGGTTTTTGCGGATTTATCAGCCCGGAACAAAGTTTCGACCTTGGCTAATTCCACGTCTGGTTGGTAATCTGCGCGATAACAATAAACAGCGAGCAACCGGAACAATTTGTTCCTGACCAACAAAACGGGACGCGCGAATGCCAAAATCGGTTTTTGCCTATATCTGGCGATATAGCCGCCTGCAACAGATCATCCTGACTTTGGTGACGCTGTTTTCATTTCCGTTTCTGTATTATTCCCTCGACCTGCCCAAACTGATCGTCAACGAAGCGATCGGCGGCGCGGGATCGCCCTATGACCTTCTCGGGGTTGAACTCGATCAGATCGAATATCTGTTTGCCCTGTCGGGGATTTTCCTCGCCCTTGTTTTCGTCAATGGCGGGTTCAAATATTTCATCAACGTCTATGTCGGCGTGATGTCCGAAAGACTGTTGCGCCGGTTGCGCTATAACCTGTTTGAACGGGTGTTGCGCTTCCCATTGCCGCATTTTCGTAAAACCAGTCAGGGCGAAATCGTCTCGATGATCACGGCCGAGGCCGAACCGCTTGGCGGTTTCTTTGGCGAGGCCTTTTCCCTCCCCCTGTATCAGGGCGGTATTCTGGTTACGATTTCGGCCTTTATCTTTATTCAGGACCCATTGATGGGGCTGGCCTCCATCGCGTTCTATCCATTGCAGGGATATTTGATCCCGAAATTGCAAAAACGCGTCAATCTGCTGGGTAAGCAGCGGGTACAGAATGTCCGCCGGATGTCCGAACATATTGGCGAGGCGGTTGGCGGTGCCACCGACATTCGTGCCAACGAAACCCACGGGTTTGAACTCACCCACTTTACCCAGCGTTTGGGCCGGATTTTTGAAATCCGCAAGGAAATCTATTTCCGTAAATTCTTTATCAAGTTCCTCAATAACTTCATCGCCCAGATCACCCCGTTCTTCTTCTATTCGATTGGCGGTTATCTGGTGATTATCGGGGACCTGAGTTTCGGCGCACTGGTCGCAGCCCTTGCCGCCTATAAGGATATGTCCGCCCCGTGGAAGGAACTTCTGGCCTATTATCAACGCCTTGCCGACGCGCGGATTAAATATGACCAGCTCCACGAGCAGTTCGAACTGCCCGATCTGTCATCTGAACATCAACTGACCGTGCCGCTGTCACCGCGCCTGAATGGCCCGCTTGATGTGACCGCCCTGTCATGGGTTGATGATGACGGAACCCGCGTTGTTGAAAATGTGTCGTTTAACATGCCCCTTCCGGGCACGGCCCTTCTGACCGGCTCTGCCGACAGCGGCAAATCACAGGTCGCACGATTGCTGGCACGGATTCTCGACCCTACAAGTGGTCGGATCCAGTTCAACGATATGGATGCCACCAATCTTCCGGCCGCCATCATCGGCCAACGTCTGGCCTATATCGGGAGTGATGCCTATCTGTTTAACGGCAGCATTTCAGATAACCTGCTGTATGGCCTGAAACATCGCCCGATCATTGTCGATCAAACAGCCGCCACCAGCGACGAAGCCCCCCAAACGGGTGACAATGATAATGCGGTTACACGTGCGGACGAAAAAGACAAAGCCGTTGCCAGCAAGTCCAAAGCATACAATGACTTGGTTGAGTTCCCGTTGCCGAACTTTGTCGATCAGATTGACATTTCAGACCCGGCAGCCCTGCCATGGCAATTCACCCGCGAGATGTATGACGAGGTTCAGCGTTCGGGCAACATTCCCTATGACCCGTCGGCGAACTGGATTGACTATGTCGGACCGGGCTTCTCATCACGCGAAGAATTGCACGGCGAACTGATGCGCCTGCTTGAGGTTGTCGGTCTGGACCGCGACATCTATCGCATTGGTTTGCAACGCCGCGTTGATCCGGCCGCACATCCCGAACTGGTTGCATCGGTCCTGACCGTCCGGCCACGGCTAAAGGAAATTCTTGATCAACGGCAATTGTCCGACCTTGTCGAACCCTATGACATTGAAAAATACAACGACAACGCACCGGTGGGCGTGAACCTTGTGTTTGGCACGCCGTCGCAAACCCACTTTGAACGGTTTGAGTTCCTGTCTCATCCGTTCATGCAGCAAACCCTGCGCGACACCGGTCTTTATGAACGCATGGTCAGAATGGGCCGCGAAACACTTGATCTGATGATCGAACTGTTTACCGGCCTGCCCGCAGGACATGAGTTCTTTGACCGCTACAGTTTCGTGTCGGCCGATGAAATTCCCGAAGTGAAGAACATCCTCA
The DNA here is from genome assembly GCF_000421265.1 of Thalassospira lucentensis MCCC 1A00383 = DSM 14000. GTDB lineage: Bacteria > Pseudomonadota > Alphaproteobacteria > Rhodospirillales > Thalassospiraceae > Thalassospira > Thalassospira lucentensis. The sequence goes on from NZ_ATWN01000015.1 coordinate 56,192, forward strand.
AACGGACCGAAGGTGTTGCCTTTGACGACATCCGCAAAGAAGATCAGTTGCATCTTCTCGACGTCGCCATGCAGTTGACACCGGCCCGTCACCGTCTTCGGGTGATTGATGACGATTTCCGTCAGTTGGTGTTGTCTGCACGGCCGAGGTTCCACGAAAACCTTCCAGACTCACTGGCGAAATTCATCGACTTCTTCGATGGCGATGGCTACACCCCGGCCGCCCCGATCCTCGATAACTTGCTGTTTGGTCGCTTTGCCTATGGCCGTGCAAATTCCGAAGAACGCGTTGGCGAAGTCCTGTTTGAAATCGCCCATGAAGGCGGTCTTTACGAAGAACTTGTTGCCCTTGGCCTTGAAAGTCAGGTCGGCGTTGGCGGCAGCCGCGTCTCGCAAACCCTGCGTCAGAAAATCGCCCTTGTCCGCGCCTTGATCAAAAATCCTGATCTGCTGGTGGTTGACGAAGGCCTGTCTGCGCTGGACCGTGAAACGCGCGAAAACGTCATCGCCTATCTCACCGGACAGAATGACAACACCAGCCTTCTCTGGGTGGATGGCGATGATCACGACAATGAAAAGTTCGATGCTTTGCTGCACATGTCGAACGGAAAATTGGTTAAGCGCCGTGGTCAATCATCAGACGATCAAACGCCTGACATCACCGAATCCGACGAAGAAACGACTGTCGCCGATGGTGACATTGATCAGGAAGTCCGGCTGCTTCGCACCATTCCGCTGTTTGCCGGGCTTGATCCAAGTGTGGTCAAACTCCTTGCGTTTACCAGCCCGCGCCTGACCTTCAAACATGGTGAGGTTCTGGTAAAACAGGGCGATCCCGGCGATGCCGCCTATATCGTCATTTCCGGTCGTGGTGAAATCTGGCTGACGACGGACGAAATGCAGACCGTAAAACTGCGCGATGTGAACCCCAAGGAAGTCATCGGCGAAATCGCCCTTCTGGTCGACGCCCCCCGGTCCGCAACCATTCGTGCGGTCGAGGACATGACCGTCTTGAAACTCGACAAGGCCGAATTCCTTGGCCTGGTCAGACAGGATCAGGCGGTCGCCATCCAGTTGATCCGTGTTCTGGCTGACCGTCTCGATCAAACCACCAAACAGCTCAGCAGTAAAAACAACGATTAAGGCTCAACACGTCACGTCAGAGCCAAACATAACGTCGCCCGCATTTATCATAAACCGGATCGGCACTTTGATCCGGTTTATTGCCTTGCACCCGAAGAAACGCACCTGTCATTTCATGAATAAAATCGCATCCATCTTGATTGCCTCTCTGTTTGCCATCGTCATGCTTGGCGGGTTTATCGCCCTTCTGGGCGGCAGTATCTTGGGGGGATTGATGTTTCTGATCGGCATCCCCTTTGCCTTTCCGATGTCGACCAGCATCGTCGTGCTGTTCTTTGCCGTGATCATTGTCCGCACTGTCATGGAAAAACGCCGCCAGAAACGCGAAATGCAGAAATACCTGAAATCCTCAGACGACTGATTCCCCTGCGTTTCACGCCTCTGGCAGAAGAAACATTCCTATTTGACCGGGCTCTGCCAAAAAAAAAGCATCATTTGGCGCGCACTTCGGACACCTCCTCTTGCCACGCACTGATAACTTCCTTGCAGTTCAACAAACAAGCTGGTCGCAAACGCGTCAGCCCGTTTCAAGGAGGTTCCGATGTCGGCACAATCAAAAGAACAGCGTTGCGTATCCCTAAGCCAGCTCGCTGATCTGCGCCTTTTGCGCGAACATGCATACATTGATGGCCGCTGGTGCTCGGCCGACAACCTTCAGGTTATTGAAGTCACCAACCCGTTCGATGGCAGCTTCATCGGCACCGTCCCGAACATGGGCATCTTTGAAACCCGCAAGGCCATTGCCGCGGCCAAGGAAGCCTTCCCGGCATGGTCGGCCATGCTGCCACAGGACCGCGCAAGCGCACTTCGTCGCTGGCATGATCTTCTGCTCGAAAACAAGGAAGACCTGGCCCTTCTGATGACGCTTGAGCAGGGCAAACCGATTAATGAATCGCGCGGCGAAATTAACTACGCCGCAAGCTTCATCGATTTCTACGCCGAAGAAGCCAAACGCGTGAACGTCGAAAACATCACGTCCCACCTGCCGGGCCGCAACATGTCGGTCAAACGCGAAGCCATCGGTGTGACGGCTGCCGTCACCCCATGGAACTTCCCGTGCGCGATGATCACACGCAAAGCCGCCGCCGCCTTGGCTGCGGGCTGCACCATGATTGTCCGCCCGGCAACCGAAACCCCGTTTTCCGCAACCGCCTTGGCCGAACTGGCTGAACGTGCGGGCATTCCGGCAGGCGTGTTTAACGTTGTCACCGGTGATCCGAACCCGGTGGTTGGCGAACTGTGCGGCAGTACCGATGTCCGCGCCCTGTCGTTCACCGGCTCAACCGAAGTCGGTCGGCTGTTGCTGTCACAAGGGGCCCAGACGATCAAGAAAATGTCGATGGAACTCGGCGGTCATGCGCCGTTCATCCTGTTTGATGATGTCGACCTCGACGAAGCCGTCGCCCACGCGATTAATGCCAAATTCGCCACCAGCGGTCAGGATTGCCTTGCGGCAAACCGCATCTTTGTCCAGCGCGATATCTATGACGAATTTCTCGACAAATACGCCAAGGCAATTGCCGAACTACGTGTCGGCAACGGCATTGAAGAATATGTCGAGATCGGCCCACTGATGCATGACCGTGCGGTTGCTAAATGTGACGAGCACGTCTCAGATGCACGTGCCAAGGGTGCGCGCGTTCTGACAGGTGGCAAGAAAATGGGCGGACTGTTCTATGCCCCCACCCTGCTTGCCGATGTGACCAAGGACATGCAAATCTACCGCGAAGAAACATTCGGCCCGGTCGCACCGGTCATGCCCTTTGACACCGAGGATGAGGTCATCGCACAGGCCAATGACAGCGAATATGGTCTGGCGGCATATCTGTTTACCAACGATCATGACCGCGCAAACCGGGTATCCAATGCGCTTGAATACGGTATGGTTGCGCTCAACTGTGTCAAAATCACCGGCGCACCGGTTCCGTTTGGCGGGGTAAAGCAATCTGGTCTGGGCCGCGAAGGATCGCGCCATGGCCTCGAAGAATTCACTGAACTCAAATACGTCTGCGCTGCGTTTAAACAGTAACGCGCGCCTCAGACACCACCGCATTCACATGGGAGAACAACAATGAATGTCATCAAAAACACCACGGCCGACCTGCAGGAAATGGACCGGGCGCACTTCATGCACCCGTCGACCCACATGCGCCAGCATGCCGATGGGGAAACCCCCAACCGCATTATCAACGGCGGCAAGGGTATTTACATCCATGACACCGAAGGCCGCGAAAGCCTTGATGCCTTCGCTGGTCTGTACTGTGTGAATGTCGGCTATGGCCGGACCGAAATTGCCGATGCGATCTATGCGCAGGCCAAGGAACTGGCTTATTACCACACCTATGTCGGGCACGGGAACGAGCCGGTGATTCGCCTGTCAGACCGCATCATCAAAAGCGCCCCCGAAGGCATGCAGCGCGTCTATTACGGCATGTCCGGATCGGATGCCAACGAAACCAACATCAAGCTGATCTGGTACTACAACAACATCCGCGGCCTGCCGCAGAAGAAAAAGATCATCTCACGCTGGCGCGGCTATCACGGCTCCGGGATCATGACCGGCAGCCTGACCGGCCTTGCCGCCTTCCACAATGCGTTTGATCTGCCGCGTGCACCGATCCTGCACACCACCTGCCCGCACCATTACTGGAATGCAGAAGCCGGTGAAACCGAGGCCGAATTTGCCAAACGTTGTGCAGACGACCTTGAAAAAATGATCCTGCGCGAAGGCCCTGAAACTGTTGCCGCCTTCATCGGCGAGCCGGTCATGGGCACGGGCGGCATCATCACCCCGCCAGAAGGTTACTGGGCCGCCATTCAGGCTGTCCTGAACAAATACGACGTGCTTCTGGTCGCTGACGAAGTTGTCACCGCCTTTGGCCGTACCGGGTCCTATTTCGGCTCCATGCACTACGACATGAAACCCGACCTGATCACCATTGCGAAGGGTGTGACCTCTGGTTATCTGCCGCTTTCGGGTGTGATTGTCGGCGAACGTGTGTGGAAAGTTCTCGAACAGGGTTCGGACAAAATGGGCCCGATTGGCCACGGCTGGACCTATTCGGCCCACCCGGTCTGCGCCGCAGCTGCCAATGCCAACCTTGATATCGTTGATGGCGAAAACCTGACGGGCAATTCGGCAGAAACCGGTGGCTACATGCAGACCCGCATGCGTGAAACCTTTAGCGACCATCCGCTGGTCGGCGAAGCACGCGGTGTTGGCCTGATGGCAGCCCTTGAATTTGTCGCCGATAAAACCAAAAAAGAACGGTTTGATCCGAATGCGAAAATCGGTCCGCGCGTCTCGGCCGCCTGCCTTGAACGCGGCATGATCGCACGTGCGATGCCACATGGCGACATCCTTGGCTTTGCACCGCCGCTGTGCATCACCAAGGCCGAAGTCGACAAAGTCATCGACATTGCCAAACAGGCTGTTGATGCGGTTGCCGACGAAGTTGCCGCAGGCAAATAATCGCGCCGCAACGTGATGTGACATAAACGACCACGATTTAAAGGGGCCGATCATCTGATCGGCCCCTGTCTTTATGGATTAATCGCAGGTTGACTGATACACCCGGCGGCGATTATCGCCTTTCCCAATTTCGACATCCAGCGAATACGCATGGCACGTTTTGACATACTCATCGTTCTTCCAGACTTCGACGGTAATATGTTCCCATGTGCTATCAAGTGACGAAGTACCGCCCTTGTGCCAAAACTTGGTTACCAAGAGTTCCGTATTTCCAACACCATTATAGGCATTCTGTATGGATGCTTCCCGTGACTTGGAAAGCGTCTCAGCCACAGTTGTTTTTTCGCTATCGGTTGATTCCAGTGCAAGCTGTGTCGCACTAATGGCCTGATAATCTGTTGCTGTACCAACATGTACGTTGCTGAAATCTCCGGCCACAGCCGGGACCATGAAAATCCCAAAGACCAGAAAAAATATCGACGTCGCTACGAATTTTAGCATCCTGTTTCCTTTCAAAATGGAACTCGGATTACTGACGCCAACTGTGTTTGATTGTGAAACTTGGCAGATGAGTTTCCGCCGACAAACAATCGGGAATTTCATCGGTAAAAAAGCAAAGGCCGACTTTTAATCGGCCTTTGCTCTGTGCCTGAGCAAAATCGTTATCGGCCGTTCTAGCAAGCAGTAACGTATTTACCGTTTTTGCCTTTGGTCGACGAAACCGTGCAAGACCCGATCTGGCTGCCCGATGAATTGATGATATTCAGCTTGATCTCGGCACCATCGCCCTCAGACCACCAGATACCGCCCCCGGAACCAATAAGGTTCAGCGTGGTCGAAGAACTGCTGGGGATTGCGGAAACGATTGTCGCATTGTCGGCATTGCTGAGCGCTGCTTTGACGGTAACGCCTGCTTTATCGGGCGACTTCTCGCCCCATTCAGCCGAGCTCATCGACACCCCATTGGGCGACAGAACCTCGGCATTCGCCGACGTCATAAACGTCCCCAACAGCACGAACGCCATCATCACTGCCGGGAACAGAATATCCCGCAGCGCTTGAGAAAGATTAAAGTCATTCACAGCCATTTCCTTTCCTATGTGGTGTGATGGCACCCGATCACATGATGTAAACAGGTGGCTCCACATCTGACGTAAGGCGCGCTGTGCTGTGATAAGTGTGCGACCTTACACAACGGAAAGACGTCAAATCAGGCGGAAAAACCAACACCTTTGATGATCTGTGAGTCTTCTGCATTCGAACGTGAATAGCCCCTGGAATTGTAGACACCTCATTACTTATAAAGTGAGGCAAGGAGTTTACGATGCCCAAGAGTCATTTTACCGATGAGTTCAAGATTGATGCCGTTCGTCAGATTACAGAACGAGGCTACTCAGTAGCGGAAGTTTCTGCTCGTCTCGGTGTCAGCACACATTCCCTGTATGTGTGGAAGAAGAAGTTCAGCAAGTCCCCTGATGCGATTGCTGAAGCTGATCAACAATCATCCGAGATACGCCGCCTGAAGCAAGAACTCGCCCGGATCACCGAGGAGCGCGATATTCTAAAAAAGGCAACCGCGTACTTCGCCAGGGATGCAAAATGAGGTACG
>NZ_ATWN01000016.1 GCF_000421265.1 Thalassospira lucentensis MCCC 1A00383 = DSM 14000
CGAGCCCTTGATGATCGGAATGTCGTCGCCCGGGAAGTCGTAGGACGACAGAAGCTCACGGATTTCCATTTCGACGAGCTCAAGGAGCTCTTCGTCATCGACCTGGTCAACTTTGTTCATGAAGACAACAAGTGCCGGGACACCAACCTGACGCGCAAGCAGGATGTGCTCACGGGTCTGGGGCATCGGGCCGTCTGCTGCCGACACAACAAGAATACCACCATCCATCTGAGCCGCACCGGTGATCATGTTTTTCACATAATCGGCGTGGCCCGGGCAATCGACGTGGGCATAGTGACGGTTTGCAGTTTCATATTCGACGTGCGCGGTCGAGATCGTGATACCACGAGCTTTCTCTTCCGGTGCTTTGTCGATCATGCTGTAATCCTGGAACGATGCGCCGCCGCTCTCTGCGAGAACTTTGGTGATCGCTGCGGTCAGCGTGGTTTTGCCGTGGTCAACGTGGCCGATGGTGCCGATGTTGACGTGCGGTTTTGTACGGGCAAACTTTTCTTTAGCCATTACTAACTCCGTTTATTCTGGCTTGGGCCTTAGCCGGCCGATTTGGCTTTGACTTCTTCAGCAACTGCTTGCGGAACGTCAGCATAATGATCGAACTGCATCACGAACTGGGCACGGCCCTGAGACATGGAGCGCAGCGTGTTGACGTAACCGAACATGTTCGCCAGCGGAACGAACGCGTTAACAACGCGCGCAATACCACGGGAGTCCATGTCACGGACCTGACCGCGACGGCTGTTCAGATCGCCAATGATGTCGCCCATATAGTCTTCCGGGGTAACTACCTCGACTTTCATGATCGGCTCAAGCAGCTTCGGTGAAGCTTTCTGCAGACCTTCTTTGAAAGCAGCACGTGCTGCGATTTCGAAGGCCATGACGCTCGAGTCAACATCGTGGTAGGCACCGTCGGTCAGCTTGATCGACAAGTCGGTAACCGGGAAGCCTGCGATCACGCCGCTCTGAAGCGAGCTTTCGAGACCTTTGGCAACACCCGGGATGTATTCTTTAGGAACGTTACCGCCAACAACACTATCAGTGAAGTTGAAGCCCGTACCCGGTTCGCCCGGCGTAAAGGTAAGTTTGATACGCGCGAACTGACCCGAACCACCCGACTGTTTTTTGTGGGTGTAGTCAACGTCGATCTCTTTCGAGATCGTTTCACGGTATGCAACCTGCGGCGCACCAATGTTCGCTTCGACTTTGAATTCACGCTTCATACGATCGACAAGAATGTCGAGGTGAAGCTCGCCCATACCCGAAATGATGGTCTGGCCGGATTCGTGGTCGGATTTGACGCGGAATGACGGATCTTCCTGTGCAAGACGCGCAAGAGCAAGACCCATTTTTTCCTGGTCGGCTTTCGATTTCGGCTCAACAGCGATTTCGATAACCGGATCCGGGAATTCCATACGCTCAAGGATGATCGGCTTGGCCGGATCACAAAGGGTATCACCAGTGGTGGTATCCTTCATGCCAACCAGAGCAACGATGTCGCCCGAGCATGCGTATTTGATTTCTTCACGGTTATTCGAATGCATAAGAAGCATACGGCCGATACGTTCTTTTTTCTCTTTAACAGAGTTCAGAACATAAGAACCGGCTTCGAGAACACCCGAATAGATACGCACAAAGGTAAGCGAACCGACAAACGGGTCACTCATGATTTTGAACGCAAGACCCGAGAACGGCGCATCGTCGTTCAGCGGACGTGAATCAGGCTCATCTTCGGTGTTCGGCTTAACGCCGCGAACATCGTCGATGTCATCTGGTGCTGGCATGTAATCGATAACAGCATCAAGAAGCGGCTGAACGCCTTTGTTCTTGAAAGCAGTACCGCAAAGAACCGGAACCAGTTCGCCTTTAAGCGTCCCTTTACGGAGGCACTTCTTGAGAAGTTCCTCAGACGGGATTTCGCCTTCAAGGTATGCTTCCATCGCGGCTTCATCGAAATCGATCGCCTGTTCAATCAGGGCTTCACGATATTCTGCAACCTGGTCTTTGAGCGAATCACGAACATCACGATATTCGAATTCTGCACCCAGGTTTTCGTCTTTCCAGACGACTTCCTGGTTTTTGACCAAATCGACAACGCCTTCGAATTCCATTTCGGAACCAATCGGCAGCTGCATGACAGCAACATTGGCACCGAGACGATCTTTCATCATCTGGACACAACGGAAGAAGTCAGCACCGGTACGGTCCATTTTGTTGACAAAGCACATACGCGGAACGTGGTACTTGTCAGCTTGGCGCCATACGGTTTCGGTCTGGGGCTCGACGCCGGAAACGGCGTCAAACACAGCACATGCACCATCGAGAACACGGAGCGAACGTTCAACTTCAATCGTGAAGTCAACGTGGCCCGGGGTATCAATGATGTTAATGCGGTTGTCTTTCCAGAAGCAGGTCGTCGCAGCAGACGTAATCGTAATGCCACGTTCCTGTTCCTGCTCCATCCAATCCATCGTTGCAGCGCCGTCGTGGACTTCGCCGATCTTGTAGGATTTTCCGGTGTAGAAAAGGATTCGCTCGGTAGTCGTCGTTTTACCCGCATCAATGTGTGCCATGATGCCGATGTTACGATACCGAGAGATCGGAGTGCGTTTTACCATAATCGACTCTTGATCCTAAGGTCTAGATTACCAGCGATAATGAGCGAAAGCCTTATTGGCTTCGGCCATACGATGGGTGTCTTCGCGTTTCTTGACGGCCGAACCACGGTTGTTGGCAGCGTCCATCAGTTCACCGGCGAGACGACCGACCATGGTCGTTTCGGAACGCTTGCGAGCAGCGTCAACCAGCCAACGAATGGCCAGTGCCTGACGACGTTCGGTACGAACTTCAACCGGAACCTGGTAAGTAGCACCACCAACACGACGCGAACGTACTTCAACGTTCGGCTTCACGTTGTCCATGGCTTCATGGAACTGCGACACAGGGTCGGAACCCTTGCCTTCGATGACTTCCAGGGCACCATAAACGATCTTCTCAGCGGCGGATTTTTTACCGTCGAGCATCAGACCGTTCATGAATTTAGTGAGAACCTTATCGCCGTATTTGGCGTCAGGTAATACTTCGCGCTTTTCAGCAGCGTGACGACGTGACATCTGAGCTGCTCCTTATTTCGGACGCTTCGCGCCGTATTTCGAACGACGCTGTTTACGGTCTTTGACACCCTGTGTATCGAGGGTACCGCGAATAATGTGGTAACGAACGCCCGGCAAATCCTTCACACGGCCGCCGCGAATCATCACGACAGAGTGTTCCTGGAGGTTATGGCCTTCGCCCGGAATGTAAGACGTTACTTCGTAGCCGTTGGTCAAACGAACACGGGCAACTTTACGAAGTGCCGAGTTCGGCTTCTTCGGGGTAGTGGTGTAAACACGAGTGCAAACGCCGCGTTTCTGCGGGCATGCTTCCAGTGCCGGAACCATATCGCGCTGGGTGCGCGGTGTCCGCTTTTTGCGGATCAACTGGTTAATAGTGGGCATTAACTTTCCCTTTTACTACAACGGACGCCACTAGGGCGTTGCTCTTATCGACGCACGACGAGCGACCGCGCGTCTTTGCACAAAGTACAAAAACACGCGCGGACGCCCATAAAAGCAGGAATTCCTGCCTCGACGGCCGTCAGAGTCGCACTCAAGCGATGGGGGGCAAAACCGCCCGCTACCGCACAAAACGGCACCGACACAGTTACACCCCCCGTGATTTGGTGGGCGCATATTAGTGACGGCCCCCTTTTGCGTCAAGCAAAACCCTCAAGGCCTTCGAGTTGGCGCTTCAAACGCCGAGACGAACCGGTGCGTCGATAAGATTTCCGGTTCGCCTCTGATTCTTTAACGTATTGGCGCGACGATGTTATTCGCCTGCCGGCAGTGAAGTCGTATCGGCATCGGCCTGCGGGCCAAAGTTGTCGCCGATTTCTTCTTCTGCCTCGATCTGTACCGTTTTGTCGCGTTCGGCAGCCAATGCACGGAAACGGTTCATCACCGCACCGGTACCAGCCGGGATCAAACGACCCACGATAACGTTCTCTTTCAAACCGATGAGTGTATCGGTTTTGCCCGAAACAGCTGCTTCGGTAAGAACGCGCGTGGTTTCCTGGAACGACGCGGCCGAGATGAAGGAATGCGTCTGGAGTGAAGCCTTGGTGATCCCCTGAAGGACCGGTGCACCTTCGGCCAGCTCGCCACCTTCTTTGACGGCACGTTCGTTTTCGGTATCAAAATCACCGCGGTCAATGATCTCGCCAACCAGAAGCGTGGTGTCACCGGTTTTGGTGATTTCCACTTTCTGAAGCATCTGACGCACAATGACTTCGATGTGTTTGTCGTTAATCTTAACGCCCTGCAGACGGTAAACTTCCTGGATTTCGTTGACCAGGTAATCTGCCAGTGCAGGTACGCCCATAACACGCAAGATATCATGCGGAACCGGCGAACCATCAAGGAGCTGATCGCCTTTTTCGACGAAGTCCCCTTCCTGAACGGCAAGATGTTTGCCTTTCGGGATCATGTATTCAACCGGTTCGGTCAGACCCGAGTCTTCGAGCGGATGCACGACGACGCGACGCTTGTTCTTATAGTCCTTGCCGAATTCGACGCGGCCCGGAATGTCCGAGATAATCGCGTGTTCTTTCGGTTTACGGGCTTCGAACAGCTCGGCAACACGCGGCAGACCACCGGTGATGTCACGGGTCTTCGAACCTTCACGCGGGATACGTGCAAGCACGTCACCAGCGTTAACTTTCTGACCGTTCTCGATCGAGAGAATAGCGTCAACCGATAGGAAGTAACGGGCTTCAAGACCGTTGTCCAGGTTGATGACCTCACCGTTTTCGTTACGCAGGGTAACGCGCGGCTTAAGGTCAGACGCCTTGGGCATGCTTTTCCAGTCGATAACCGTCTTGGCCGCAATACCGGTCGCTTCGTCATAGACTTCGCGAATGGTTACGTTCTCAAGAAGATCGACGTAGTTAACATACCCTTCTTTCTCGGTGATGATCGGAAGCGTGTACGGATCCCACTCAGCCAGTTTCTGGCCGCGAACGATCTGATCGCCTTCATCAGCAAGCAGTTTCGCACCATATGGTACGCGGTATTTCGCACGCTCGCGTCCGGTTTTGTCGATCAGCAGGATCTCAAGGTTACGCGCCATAACAATTTTGACGCCGCTTGAGTTCTCAACGACTGCACGGTTTTTCAGTTTAACCGTCGCATCGAAGTTTGCTTCAACCCCGGAAACCTCTGCGCCACGCTGTGCCGCACCACCAATGTGGAACGTACGCATGGTCAGCTGTGTACCCGGCTCACCGATCGACTGTGCGGCAATAACACCAACAGCTTCACCGATGTTGACCGTGGTACCACGTGCCAGGTCACGACCATAACAATGGCCGCAAACGCCGGTTTCGGCATCACAGGTCAGGACAGAACGGATACGCGCGGTTTCAACACCGGCTTTCTCGATCACATCAAGATGGTCTTCTTCGACCATCGCGTTTTTCGGAACGATGATTTCGCCGGTTGACGGGTTAACAATCTCGTCAGCGGTGAAACGACCCAGAATACGATCCGAAAGCGTTTCGATCACTTCGCCAGAATCGACAACCGCAGCGATATCGAGGCCACGTGCAGTTTCGCAATCATGCTGAGTGATGATGCAATCCTGTGCGACGTCAACAAGACGACGGGTAAGGTAACCCGAGTTCGCCGTTTTCAGTGCGGTATCAGCCAGCCCCTTACGGGCACCGTGAGTGGAGTTGAAGTACTCCTGCACGGTCAGGCCTTCTTTAAAGTTCGAAATAATCGGCGTTTCAATGATCGAGCCATCCGGCTTTGCCATCAGGCCGCGCATAGCAGCCAGCTGACGCATCTGGGCGGCAGAACCACGGGCACCGGAGTGGGCCATCATGTAAACCGAGTTTACATTATCGCCTTCGGCCGTAGCCGAGATGACTTTCATCATCTCTTCGGAAACGTCATCGGTACACTGCGACCAGGCATCAACAACTTTGTTGTATTTCTCACCACGGGTGATGAGACCATCCTGGTACTGCTGTTCGTATTCTTTGACCTTGTCGTGGGTTGCACCCACCAGAACTTCCTTGGCTTCAGGAATGATCATGTCATCCTTACCAAACGAAATACCGGCTTTACATGCCCAGTTGAAACCAAGGCCCATCATGCGGTCAGCAAAGATAACAGTCTCTTTCTGGCCACAGTGACGGTAAACGACATCGATAACGTTCGAGACGTCTTTTTTGGTCAGCAACTTGTTGATGGTCGAGAACGGAATGCGCGGATGACGCGGCAACAGTTCGGACAACAACATACGACCGGCGGTCGTTGCAACACGAACCGTGATCGGCTCATTGTTTTCATCAACCGTTTTGTAACGCGCATTGATTTTCGAATGCAGGTTTACGAAACCGGCATCAAGCGCCTGTTCGATTTCAGCGATATTGACAAAGGACATGCCCTCGCCCGGCTGACCGTCGCGTTCCATCGAGATGTAATAAAGACCAAGGACAATATCCTGGGACGGCACGATAATCGGTTTACCCGATGCCGGTGACAGGATGTTGTTGGTCGACATCATAAGCGTACGTGCTTCAAGCTGCGCTTCAAGCGACAGCGGCACGTGAACAGCCATTTGGTCACCGTCGAAGTCGGCGTTGAAGGCCGTACAAACGAGCGGATGCAACTGGATGGCCTTACCTTCAATCAAGGTAGGCTCGAACGCCTGAATACCAAGACGGTGAAGGGTCGGCGCGCGGTTCAGCATGACCGGGTGTTCGCGGATAACCTGTTCAAGGATATCCCAAACTTCGGCACGCTCTTTTTCCACCATACGCTTTGCAGCTTTGATGGTGGTTGCCATCCCGTACAGTTCCAGCTTCGCGTAAACGAAAGGCTTGAACAGTTCGAGCGCCATTTTCTTTGGCAGGCCGCACTGATGGAGTTTCAGGTTCGGACCCACGGTAATCACAGAACGACCGGAATAGTCGACGCGTTTACCCAAAAGGTTCTGACGGAAACGACCCTGCTTACCTTTAAGCATGTCCGACATCGATTTGAGCGGACGCTTGTTGGCACCCGTGATCGGACGACCACGACGACCGTTGTCAAACAGCGCATCAACCGATTCCTGAAGCATACGTTTTTCGTTACGCACGATGATATCAGGCGCACGAAGCTCGATCAGGCGCTTCAGACGGTTGTTACGGTTGATGACACGACGGTAAAGGTCGTTCAAATCAGACGTTGCGAAGCGGCCACCATCAAGCGGTACCAGCGGACGCAATTCTGGCGGGATAACCGGAATAACTTCAAGGATCATCCATTCCGGGCGCGCACCAGATTCCTGGAAGGCTTCGATCAGCTTAAGACGCTTGACCAGCTTTTTGCGTTTGGCTTCGGAATTGGTTTCCTTGAGGTCGATTTTCGCGGTTTCGCGTTCTTCATCAAGATCGATAGCCGCAAGCATATCGCGGATGGCTTCTGCACCGATACCGGCACGGAAGCTGTCTTCGCCATATTCTTCCTGGGCTGTCATATACTGGTCTTCGGACAGGAGCTCACCCATTTTAAGCGGGGTAAGGCCCGGTTCGATCACCACATAGTTCTCGAAATACAGAATGCGCTCAAGATCCTTGAGCGTCATGTCGAGCAGCAAGCCAAGACGGCTCGGCAGCGACTTCATGAACCAGATGTGGGCAACAGGTGCCGCCAGTTCAATGTGGCCCATACGTTCACGACGTACTTTGGCCAAGGTCACTTCGACGCCGCACTTCTCACAGATAATGCCGCGGTATTTCATACGCTTGTACTTGCCGCACAAGCATTCGTAATCCTTCACCGGACCAAAAATGCGCGCACAGAACAAACCGTCGCGTTCCGGCTTAAAGGTCCGGTAGTTGATGGTCTCCGGTTTCTTGATTTCACCAAATGACCAGGAGCGGATACGCTCCGGGCTGGCAATCTGAATCCGGATCTGATCGAAGCTCTGGGTGCCCTGCGGCTGCCCGAAGATCTTCATCAACTCGTTCATAAAGGCTCTCCCGCTATGCCCGGTCTCGCCGGGTTTCGCCAATTTCAGGCCGAAAGATGCGTAATGGCGACCGGGCTGCCCTTATGGACAGCCCGGCGCGCCAAACACTTAAAAGTCGTTCTGCTCAAGCTCAACATTGAGACCAAGCGAACGGAGTTCTTTAACGAGAACGTTAAACGACTCCGGAATACCGGCCTCAAAGGTGTCTTCACCACGAACGATGGCTTCGTAAACCTTGGTACGGCCCGAAACGTCATCCGACTTGACCGTAAGCATTTCCTGAAGGGTGTAAGCAGCACCGTAAGCTTCGAGTGCCCATACTTCCATCTCCCCGAAACGCTGGCCACCGAACTGCGCCTTACCACCCAGCGGCTGCTGGGTAACAAGTGAGTACGGACCAATCGAACGTGCGTGGATCTTGTCGTCGACCAAGTGATGCAGTTTGAGCATATAGATATACCCAACCGTCACCTTGCGATGGAATTTCTCACCAGTACGACCATCATAAAGGTCAACCTGGCCAGAACCATCAAGGCCGGCTTTTTCAAGCATACGAACAACATCAGGCTCACGGGCACCGTCGAAGACCGGAGTGGCCATCGGGACGCCGCGACGCAGGTTGTTGCCAAGCTCGATGACTTCACCATCAGACAGCTCTTTGATGCCAGCGATGTATTCTTCGCCTTCGTAGACATCATTAAGCTTGCCACGCAGGTCTTCCATCTCGCCACGACCGTCAGCAACAGCATCGACAAGTTCGCCGATCTGTTCGCCCAGACCACGTGACGCCCAACCAAGGTGGGTTTCAAGGATCTGGCCGACGTTCATACGCGACGGAACACCAAGCGGGTTCAGAACGATATCGACCGGCGTACCGTCTTCGAGGTGCGGCATGTCTTCAACCGGCATAATGCGCGATACGACACCCTTGTTCCCGTGACGGCCGGCCATCTTATCGCCCGGCTGCATTTTACGTTTAACAGCAACGAAGACTTTAACCATCTTCATCACGCCCGGCGGCAATTCGTCACCAGCCTGCAGTTTGTCAACTTTGTCATCGAAACGAGCCTGAAGAACAGCGATCGATTCCTCGAACTGTTTTTTCAGCGCTTCGATGTCAGACATCACCGCATCATCGGCAACCGCAATCTGACGCCACAAACCACGTGCAACACCCGAAAGGCTGTCTTCGGTGATTGCGCCATCAAGGCCCTTCGGACCATCGACAATCGTCTGACCAAGCAGAAGATTTTTCAGACGGCCATAGAAGTTGCGCTCAAGAATGGCACGTTCGTCATCACGGTCCTGTGCGAGACGTTCGATTTCCGAACGTTCGATTGCCAGAGCACGTTCGTCCTTGTCTACGCCACGACGTGAGAACACGCGGACTTCAACAATGGTACCGAACTGTCCCGGCGGGACACGCAACGACGTATCGCGAACATCGGATGCTTTTTCACCAAAGATGGCACGCAGAAGTTTTTCTTCCGGCGTCATCGGGCTTTCGCCTTTTGGCGTTACCTTACCGACAAGGATATCGCCCGGTTTGATTTCCGCACCGATGTAAACAATGCCCGCCTCATCGAGGTTTTTAAGGGCTTCTTCACCGACGTTCGGAATATCACGGGTGATTTCTTCCTGACCAAGTTTGGTATCACGCGCCATGACTTCGAATTCCTCGATATGGATCGAGGTATAAACGTCATCACGTGCAATACGTTCGGACAGAAGGATGGAATCCTCAAAGTTATAACCATTCCAAGGCATAAACGCGACAAGTACGTTACGGCCAAGGGCAAGTTCACCCATATCGGTACACGGACCATCCGAAATGATGTCGCCTTTTTCAACGACATCGCCAACTTTCACCAGCGGACGCTGGTTGATGCAGCTGCCCTGGTTGGAACGCTGATACTTCAGCAGGGTGTAAATATCGACACCCGATGCCGATGCAGCAATGTCACCAGTGGCCCGGATCACCATACGGGTCGCATCAACAGATTCAACAACACCATCACGGCGTGCGATCAGGGTTGCACCCGAATCACGTGCCACCGGAACTTCCATACCGGTCCCGACATACGGTGCTTCAGAACGGATCAACGGAACCGCCTGACGTTGCATGTTCGAGCCCATCAGTGCGCGGTTCGCGTCATCGTTCTCAAGGAACGGAATGAGTGCGGATGCGACTGACACCAGCTGCTTCGGCGAGACGTCCATAAGGTCGATCTCTTCGGAGCGGGCCATATAGTGGTCACCGGCTTTACGGGTGTTGATCAGTTCGTTGGCAAAGTTAAAGCCTTCGGTCAACGGTTCGTTGGCCTGTGCGATAACATAACGACCTTCTTCGATCGCCGAGAGGTAAATAACCTCTGCTGTCACATTGCCGTCGGCAACCTTACGATACGGGCTTTCGATGAAGCCGTACTGGTTGACACGGGCAAAGGTTGCCAGTGAGTTGATCAGACCAATGTTCGGACCTTCCGGCGTTTCAACCGGGCAGATACGACCATAGTGGGTCGGATGAACGTCACGAACTTCAAAGCCTGCACGCTCACGGGTCAAACCACCTGGTCCAAGCGCCGAAAGACGACGTTTGTGGGTGATTTCCGAAAGCGGGTTGGTCTGATCCATGAACTGCGACAGCTGCGAAGAGCCGAAGAATTCACGAACAGCTGCTGCAACCGGTTTCGCGTTGATCAGGTCATGCGGCATGACGTTGTCGATCTCGACCGAGCTCATACGCTCGCGGATCGCACGTTCCATACGCAGAAGGCCAACACGGAACTGGTTTTCCATCAGCTCGCCAACCGAACGCAGGCGACGGTTACCAAGGTGGTCAATATCGTCAATCTCGCCACGACCATCTTTCAGGTCTATCAGAACACGGACGACTTCCAGAATGTCTTCGCGACGCAGGATACGAACCGTATCCGGGCATTCCAGGTTCAGACGCGCATTCATCTTCACACGGCCAACGGCCGACAGATCATAACGCTCTGAGTCAAAGAACAGGCCCTTGAACATTGCTTCCGCACCCTCAAGGGTTGGCGGCTCGCCAGGACGCATCACGCGATAGATGTCCACAAGGGCTTCTTCGCGATTGCTGTTCTTGTCGAGTGCAACGGTGTTACGCAGATACGCACCGACATTGTTGTGATCGATCATCAACAAGCGAACGGAATTGACATTCCATTCCTTGAGCTGCTCGAACACTTCTTCTGTCAGTTCGTGACCGGCTTCTGCCAGAATCTCACCGGTTTCGCCATCAATCAGGTCGTCTGCCATGAACCAGCCGTTAAGCTGCTCTTCTGGCACGAGGATCTGTTTGACACCGGTTTCGGTGATTTTAACCGACGAACGCTTGGTGATTTTTGAACCAGCCGCTGCGACAACTTCGCCGCTTTTGGCATCAACAAGATCGTGAACCAGCTTCTGACCGATGTAACGCTCGGCATTGAAATCGGTTACCCAACCATCTTTGGTGCGGCGGTATTCTGCCGACTCATAGTAATAGTTGAGAATCTCTTCCGGGGTGAGGCCTTCGATTTCCGACGGATCGACAGAGCGCCCTTCTTCGGCACGCTGTGCACGCAGCTTCTCGGACTCTTCATTTTCAAGAGCCATAAGCAACGTGGTCGCCGGCAGTTTGCGGCGACGGTCGATACGGACGTAAAGAACGTCTTTTGCGTCGAATTCAAAATCGAGCCACGAACCACGGTAAGGAATGACACGCGCAGCAAACAGATATTTGCCTGAGCTGTGGCTCTTCCCTTTGTCATGGTCAAAGAAGACGCCCGGCGAGCGGTGCATCTGTGAGACGATTACACGCTCAGTGCCGTTGACGATAAAAGTACCGTGCAACGTCATGAGCGGCATGTCGCCCATATACACGTCTTGCTCTTTGATATCACGAATAGAACGGGCACCCGTGTCTTCGTCGATATCCCAGACAACCAGGCGCAGTGTTACACGCAGCGGTGCGGCAAAAGTCATGCCTCGCTGGCGACACTCTTCGGTATCGTATTTCGGCTGCTCAAGCTCGTACGAAACGAATTCAAGAGTTGCGCGTTCCGAAAAATCTTTAATCGGAAAGACGCTCTTGAAAACTTCCTGAAGACCTGCATCGTCCCGCTGCTCCTGCGGGGTCCCGGTCTGCAAAAACTTATCGTAGGAATTCTTTTGAACCTCAATGAGGTTCGGGAGCGGAGCGACTTCGCTGATCCGTCCAAAGCTTTTGCGGATGCGCTTTCGACCAGTAAAGGACTTATCCATCATCGTTCCTTTAATCGCGCCTCCCCACACCGTCCGAACTCGTTCGTCGTTGTAATGCTGTGTTTCCGACTTGCGCAAAACGCATACAGCACAACGACGCCCGAGCCCCGTACGGGGCGGGCGTTCACTTGATTATGACCGTGGATGTTATGTGACATCCAACTTGAATGAGATCACTGATCCCTCGGCTGTCGACGCCGTCAAAGATAACCTTTGACCTAAACAGCCTACCGTTATGTACGATTACCTTTGGCAGCGTCAACCGTTAAATTCCTGTTCGCGTCGCTGCATCACCCGTAACACAATTGCCCGGAGCACAGAGACGGATGGGTCGGCGCCCAAAGGACACCGACCCAGACCTTGGCAAGAAGCCGTCGATTATTTAAGTTCGACGGAAGCGCCAGCTTCTTCAAGCTTCTTCTTGATTTCTTCAGCTTCGTCCTTCGAAGCGCCTTCTTTGACGGCTTTCGGAGCACTTTCAACGAGTTCTTTGGCTTCTTTGAGGCCAAGACCGGTGATTGCGCGGACTTCTTTGATGACGTTGATTTTCTTGTCACCAGCAGCAGTCAGAACGACGTCAAATTCGGTCTGTTCTTCAGCGGCTTCAGCAGCAGCGCCGCCAGCAGCAGCAACAGCAACCGGAGCAGCAGCAGAAACGCCCCACTCTTCTTCGAGCATTTTGGAAAGTTCTGCAGCTTCGATAACGGTGAGCTTGGAAAGCTCTTCAACGAGTGCCTTAAGATCGGCCATGTGTATAACTCCTAGGCTTGAACTTGGATATCATCAGATATCTTGGATAATTGGTTTACGCGGCTTCGCCTTTGTCGGCGTATGCCTTCAGCACCTGGGCGATCTGTCCAGCCGGCTTGGAAGTCAGCGTAGCGATACGCTGTGCCGGGGTCTGGATCATACCAACCATTTTCGCACGGAGTTCGTCCAGCGACGGCAGTTCTGCCAGAGCTTTGATGCCCTGTTCGTTCAGAACCTGTTCGCCGATAGCACCAGCAACAAGAACAAGCTTGTCATTGGTTTTTGCGAACTTCGCAGCTACTTTTGCGACTGCGGCCGGATCGGCTGAATAGCCAATCGCGGTCGGGCCAGTGAAGTAATCTGCAAGACCAGCAAATTTGGTGCCTTCCAGAGCAAGTCGCGTAAGCCGGTTTTTGGTGACCTTGAAGCCCGCACCAGATTCACGCATCTGTGCACGAAGAGCGGTAATTTCTGCGACCGTCAACCCTTTATACTGGGTAACGACCAGACCTTCCGCAGCTTCGAACACTTCGCGCATTTCTGCTACGAACTGTTGTTTTTCATCGCGGTTCACTTTTAGTCTCCGACGTTGCTTTTTGCCCTGAACCCCACAAGGAGGTTCACAGACGCGACCAGTCCTTTCGAACCGGTCTGTGACGCCCGTCCGTTTGCCAGATGTCCAAGCCTTTTGTGATGCCCCATACGGGGAAAACTAAGAACCGGAACCTCTGCCTATGCAGGAGATTAAGAGCAACGAATGTCACTCACCTGCAGTCTGGGACAGACAGGTAGAGAGGGCTATAACCACCCTCTCCGGTCCTGACCGACCCCTTGGGATCGGTCAGAATTCGAGAATTTCTTATTTAGACGCGATGTCAGGGATCGACAATTTGACGCCAGCACCCATGGTGGAGCTGATCGCCGCACGCTGAAGGTAGATACCTTTTGCGCCAGCCGGTTTCGCTTTAACAATCGCACCAAAGAATGCTTTTGCATTCTCAAGGATCTGTTCTTCGCTGAACGAAGCCTTGCCGATACCTGCATGTACGATACCGGTTTTCTCTGCACGGAACTGAACCTGGCCAGCTTTTGCATCGGAAACGGCGGTCGCAACATCCATGGTAACAGTGCCGAGTTTCGGGTTCGGCATCAGGCCGCGCGGGCCAAGCACCTTACCGAGACGACCGACAACAGCCATCATGTCCGGGGTTGCAATAACGCGATCGTAGTTCAGATCGCCCTTCTGCATTGCTTCCATCAGGTCTTCAGCGCCAACAGTGTCTGCACCAGCTTTAAGGGCTTCTTCTGCTTTGGCGTCTTTTGCGAAGACGGCGACGCGCATGGTTTTACCGGTACCATGCGGAAGCGAAACAACACCACGGACCATCTGGTCAGCGTGACGCGGATCAACACCAAGGTTCATGGCAATTTCGATGGTTTCATCGAATTTTGCTTTTGCACCTTCTTTGACGAGTTTGACAGCAGCTGCCAGCTCGTACTGGGTGTTACGGTCGATGCCCTCATAGGCCTGGGCAAGGCGTTTACCAGTCTTGGCCATCGTCTTACTCCACAACCTCAAGACCCATCGCACGGGCAGAGCCCTCGATCATTGCCATCGCGCCATCAACGTCAAATGCGTTGAGGTCAACCATTTTGGCTTCTGCGATTTCTTTGACCTGTGCTTTGGTCACTTTACCAACAAAACCTTTACCGGTGGTCCCGGAACCTTTGGCAATGCCTGCTGCCTTTTTCAGGAAGTAGGATGCCGGTGGGGTTTTGGTGACAAAGCTGAATGAACGGTCGGAATAAACGGTGATGACGACCGGAATCGGCATCCCTGGTTCCATCTGCTGGGTCGCTGCGTTGAACGCCTTGCAGAATTCCATGATATTCACGCCGCGCTGACCAAGAGCCGGACCGACAGGCGGTGACGGATTGGCTTTGCCGGCGGGAATCTGCAGCTTAAGATAGCCGTCGATTTTTTTCGCCATTAGAGTACCTCTTACAGAAGCGCGCGGTACGGTCATGGCTGACCTCCCGCGCTTTAAAAGCTGCCTGCGTATACAAGCAGCGACTTCAATTTACAAGATCGTTTTTTCTTAGAGCTTCTCGACCTGGGTATATTCCAGCTCGACCGGAGTTGAACGACCGAAGATCGAAACAGACACCTTAAGGCGTGAACGTTCTTCATCAACTCCTTCGACGATACCGTTAAACGATGCAAACGGACCGTCGGAAACACGGACTTCCTCGCCAACCTCGAACGAGATGGTTGGCTTCGGACGATCAACACCTTCCTGAACTTGATGCAGGATATGCTGAGCTTCCTTTTCGGAAATCGGCATCGGCTTGCCACGGCTACCGAGGAAATCGGTGACCTTGGCGGTGTTTTTGACCAGATGCCAGCTTTCGTCAGTGAGATCCATCTTCAGCAGGACATATCCCGGGAAAAACTTCCGCTCGGAATTGACCTTTGCGCCGCGACGCATCTCAACAATTTCTTCAGTCGGAACCAGAACCTCGAGAATCTCGCCTTCAAGACCTTTCTTGATGGACTGCTCGCGGATCGACTGGGCGACCTTTTTCTCAAAACCAGAATGAACGTGAAGCACGTACCAGTGATGCGCCATGTGCTTAACCCCCAACACCAAAGACCAGCTTAACACCCCATGCGAGGAGCTGATCGACAACAAAGAAGAAAACAGACGCAAGAGCAACCATCACGAAAACCATAATGGTTGAAACGGTCGTTTCCTTACGGGACGGCCACGAGACCTTTTTTGCCTCGGTGCGGACCTGCTGTACGAATTGTGCTGGCGACGTTTTTGCCATTGTTGGGGTTACACCGCTTTCTAATACTTTGTTTCACGACCCGGAAAAATTGGCAGGAGAGGAGGGACTCGAACCCCCGGCACTCGGTTTTGGAGACCGATGCTCTACCAACTGAGCTACACTCCTACAAGATCGACAGAAAGTTGAAAAGCTTATCTTCTTTCTGGCTCATCCCTGCCCGGGCGGCAGGGTGTGCGGGCGGTTTATATCCGCCCGCACATCCAAGATCAAGCACTCAATCGTGCAAAATCCTAAAAATTACTCGAGGATCTTGGCAACAACGCCCGCGCCGACGGTACGACCGCCTTCACGGATTGCGAAACGCAGACCTTCGTCCATTGCGATCGGTGCAATGAGTGTTGCGGTCATCTGAACGTTGTCGCCCGGCATTACCATTTCGGTGCCAGCAGGCAGCTCAATCGAACCGGTGACGTCAGTTGTACGGAAGTAGAACTGAGGACGGTAGTTCGAGAAGAACGGCGTGTGACGGCCACCTTCATCCTTCGTCAGGATGTAGGCTTCTGCTTCGAATTTGGTGTGCGGGGTGATCGAGCCAACGTGTGCCAGAACCTGGCCACGTTCGACGTCTTCACGTTTG
>NZ_ATWN01000017.1 GCF_000421265.1 Thalassospira lucentensis MCCC 1A00383 = DSM 14000
ATAGAAATGTTCTACAACCCGAAGCGCAAACATAGTACCAACGGGATGTTGTCACCCGTCGAATTCGAAAGACGACAAATCTGATCAAACCGGGTATCTACAATTCCAGGGGCTATTCAGTCTCTATGTCTTCACTGCGATTTCTTCCTGCTTTGATGAGAGCGTTATGCCAGGTGCCAAGCAATGACCGATAAGCAACCGGCCGTGGATTTCTCGAAGGCGACCGATAAGGAAATCTTTGCTGCGGCAGAGCGGCTGAAGAACCTGTTTCGACCGCGCCGGCCCTTGCCTGCAGATGTTGAGAGGCCGACAGCTGCCATCCTGCCCTTCGCGAAGGAAGAATGAACAATGTTTAACCGAAACACTTCCTGGATGTGCATGCCGTCGTTGTTGGGCTCCTTCTTGCACTATCTGGTGGTGTTCCCAAGCCTGACTTTGATCTTTCCGATAATGAAGTGAACAGCGCAAAATGAGATGACACGAACGCAAATCTGTGTCGACGCCATTGAACCTCAAACGCACCACAATCTAGCGATGGCATACTTATGCGCGCCCTATCCGCACGATAGATGCCAGACAGCTACGCATCTTCATGAATATTACAGTCGATATTGCTCAAGCAAAGATATCTCAATCTTCATACCATCGTAGGCTGGTATGATCCCAGCTGGAAGCTCGCGACACAAAGTCTGATAATCTAGATCGTCGTGCAAATTTGTAAATATTGAAGACTTCGGTTGAAGTATGGTAGATACTTCTAATGCCTTCTCCAAGTTAAAATGACTAGGATGTGGTTTCCTCCTCAAGCAATCCAAAATCAAGTATTCAAGCGCCTTAAGACGTTCCAACACACAATTCGGTATTGAGGAAACATCAGGTAGATATGCTATTCCCGAAAAGCGAAATCCAAGTGCCATTATATCCCCATGCTGCACATATATTGGCTCAAAACTAATTGCACCCCCATCACCATTAACCGTAATCATGCGCTCTGGTTCAATCAAAGTGTGCTGAACTATGGGAGGTCTTTCCGTGCATTTTCCCTGCTTGAAGCAATAGCCGAATGCTGATTTCGCCCGCTCGAATGTGTTAGCATCCATGAAGACAGGAATACTTTTCTTAGAACTGACCATGAGAGACCTTAGGTCATCGATCCCGTGTAAATGATCTGCATGGGGATGGGTGTATAGAACAGCATCCAATTTCTTTACGTCAACTGATAGAAGTTGCTGCCTTAGATCTGGCCCTGTGTCAATTAGCACAGAAGTCCTGCCGCCTTTGTTTTCTAAGTTGACCAACACTGAGCAGCGCAGGCGTCGGTTTTTAGGCTCTTCTGGGTCGCAAACGCCCCATTCATTTCCTATTCGAGGCACACCTACTGATGAACCGCAACCGAGTATTGTTACACTTAACTTCAACTGAATTCCCCGAAACTGAACACGAAAGACGCGTTATTTGCCTCCACCTAGTCACCAAAACAACTATCTTCGGAGACAATCTTTACTCGCTGCTCTGTCAGCAAGCATCTACCCCCCACTTTCGGCAGAAAGCTTTTTTCTCTTCTAAGCTGTAAAAATGATTAAAATACTTATTAGCACCATAGTACATTTCAGCAACCACTTCAGGTACCTTTACTGATTGCCGAAAATATAGATAAAGTTTTTTATTTTTTCCATTACTCGCTTCATTTGTATTAATTATCTTAAAGTCTGGTGCATCAACAAATTCACCAATAACGGATTCAAGTTCATTTAATTTCTCAAGCTTTATTAATAACAACTCGATATTATTTTCCTTTATTATTGTGTATCCCGCCTCCCTATTAAACGGGTATTCAAATACATTAACTCCAAAAACTTTTTGTAATTCTTTCGTGAACCATTCAAATTGATACCCAGAAGAACACTTTCCATTTTGCGTAGCACGGCGCAATATCCCTTCTGCGCAATTCGCTAGAGATGGCTCACTCGCTTGGAAGTAATTATTTCTCTTCAGCTCATCCACGTGATAGAGAAAATGTGAGAAGTCTCTGCTTATCGGCTCTCTAACTAGGGATATTATCTTTAGCCTCGCTGAAGATCGGATTTTTTCGTTGCAGATCCGAGAAGCCAACTGAATAGCCTCCAGTTGTGAGGCGGTAGGCACCCATGCCAATTCTGGCACCAGATCAAATATAAATTCTTCAGTGAGCATGTGCACGTGTGTCGCAGGGATGCCCGCGTAAGAAAGGCTATTACAGACTGACGAAGACCCGACTTTTCCTGGTTGGTACACAAGAACATCGCCGTCACAATAATGCTCCGGGCACCACCAGTTCTGATAAAGGTTACGTTTCGTATCCTTTGGCAAACTAATCTTGATTGCTTTGATATCACGATACCATTTATTGATACGTACATCCTGTAAATTACTCAAAACTAGTTGATCCAGCTCTTCAAGAGTATAAATATACTCCCTTCTAATTCCTGACCTAGTAAGACTATCGAGTATTTCTAACGCATTGTGCGATAACCCTGTAACGATAACCACTTTCGGAGTTGAAGCACACTCTTCGACGAGTTGGTCGGGAGTAAGAATATCTAATTCAATCAGACGCCCCGACTTATACGTATCGCAGAAGCCTTCGACGTGCACACCATCAAAATAATTATTTAAAATATTGTACGTTTCTACACCAGTAATACCCGCACCATATAAAACTATATTCAATTTAAATAAATTTTCGTATCTATCTCTACTGTATATTGTAATCATCGGGTTTCCTTCGAATGAAAATCGTTTTTATCCACAGCCAAGACATCATTTTTCCTTTGGGACAACAGGGTTCCATTAGATTGTTCATCTCTGCTGCGGGCTTGCAATCACCAGCAATTGTAGACTAGACACTACTCAACTTTTTTTTGAAATATGATGAGCTAACCCCTTCCGTCCTGGGGAGATAAATCACCTGACAATGTGGTAAAAGAAAATCGAACTTCCCTAACCAATCATCGCCCATGCCGAATATATCAATATCAAGGCGATTTATGTCGTGAACCTTTTGATCCCAACAGGTCTCAAAATAAACTTCATCCACACAACGCAATGCTGCAACAACTTCCGCTCTATCCGCACATTTGCTCAATGATTTCTTTCCTTTCACTTCATTGAATTCGTCGGTAGAAACAAACACAGTTAGATGATCGCCATAATTACGCAGCCTCTCCAGCAAACGCAAATGACCAATGTGAAAAAGGTCAAACGTACCGTAGGTAACTACTTTCTTCATTGTAAATTCCTTGCAAATAACTCGGAAAACCATTTATTTTTTTATCTAAAATCTTTAGAATAAAACAGTGCGGAATATATCCGATACCTTTAGAAACGTAGCTTGTTTTCACTGCCAGACATTAGCCGAACAACATTTGCACGATGCTTAAATACAATAATACATGCCAATAATATGACAGTAACATTAAAGTAAATTGTGTGACTTGAGGAAAACAGAACAGTATACGTTGAGAAAAACACGACAGCTAAGATTGTTCCCAACGAAACATAGCGCGTCAAAAGGATCACGGTAGCGAACACACCTAAGCTCATCAAAGCTGTCGACCAACTGAGCATAATCATTACAGCAGCAGCGGTAAGGGCCCCTTTTCCGCCCCGAAATTTGAAGAATATCGGCCAATTATGGCCTACGACCACTGCTGCCCCTGCTAGAAGCGCGCCTAGACTATCAACGGCATCGCCCGTTTGGACGAATATACCCAGCCAATCGCCGAACAGGCAGGCAACGACCCCTTTGAGAACGTCAAACACCAGGACAAGGATAGCGGCAGGGACACCGAGGGTTCGCAATACATTGGTTAGACCCGCACTTTTACTACCATGCTGCCGGACATCAATACCCCAGAAACGAGATACGATAATGCTCGAATTCAAACTCCCCAGCAGATATCCAAAACCAATAGCTGCTGAAATTTTCGCAAGTTCCACTATCAAGAGACATTCCTTCTATTAAGAAATGAAAAGATGCGAATTTTTCTATTCGCATCTTTTCACTGGTCCGTTCGACTTTAGGATTGGTACCAGTATTAGGCTTTTTTAAGCACACAAAATACAGCCGAATGCAGTACTTCAAATATCTTCGGTTGCTGCTCTAGATATTTCCAATGTTCCTTGTCAAAGTATGCTCGTTGCTCTTCCGTAATCGAAGCCGCTGCCAAGCCACGTGTAGCCTTCATTCTTCCGTGCCATGCTTCGCGAGTGAAAGGGATTGAAACATCAAAGGCACAGGATTCATCAACAGTAAATCCGGATGACAAATCAACCTTGTAGGATTCAGGTATTCCCTCCTTTGTGAATTTCGGTCGATCGTAACCAACACCATTCCAGTCAGGATTGACCTCCAAAACCAACTCTTCACCTCGCTTTGCAATTTCGCTTTCTTTCGGTAACCACACCAAAGACATAATGGCGAAACGACCATTCTCCTTGAGCATTTTATGAATCCGAGGCATTAGTTTTGTTTTATCGAAGTATGTGAAACACATACAGGCTAAGACGGTATCAAAGGTATTCGCAGGGAAATCCACTTCTTCTGCAGGCGAGACGACATATTCGATGTTAAGCCCTTGTGATAGCTGTCGAGCCCGCGCAATTTGATGTTCCGAAATATCTGCGCCTATAAACTTGGCTCCGTACTTTGCTAAGGTACGCGGTAAAACACCAGTTCCTGTCCCTAGATCAAGAACTGTATTGCCTTCACTGCACAGACCTATTTGATGGATCTTGCTAAAGAATTCTGGAGGATAAATGTCCCGAAACTTCGCATAATCTTCAGAAATTCGACCAAAATCAAAGGACTTTCCATCGTCGATGTGGTTCAGTTTAATCATTGATACCTCTTAGAGTGACAGTACGGACTTTTGGTTACAAAAAAATATGGCGCAATCCCCCAACTTGTTTCTGTTATTGGATTACTTTTGGTAAGCGAAATTTTGAAGCAATATGGCTGTTTTTTTGTTGGTCTGGTGGTGGTAATTGAAGATAATCATCATACGTGTACATTAGGTATTCATGTTTTTCTTTGATGGCTGAAAATAAATGCTTTTCGAACTGGATACGTTCGACTTCCTCGAACCATGAGCGGGGATATCCAGCTGTTCTATCTCGAGGAAGTGGAAACGAATTTATCCGAACGTGTCTAGATTTCAGACACAAGCGAGATAGCCACGTAAGCTGGTTATGTGCAAACGCCGTTGGGACAAAGCGCAAAATAGAATAGCAGGCTCTAGCGATTTTAGTACGTGCTGTCTTCCGACCTACTTCAGAGTACAAAACTTTCCGCAGCGCATAACAGTAACAGCTGTGTACAGAGCGTCCGAGTACAGTTTCTGGAACACCATCGATTGGGAAGATGTCGAGGAAGATTCCCGTTTTCATTTTGAGGTGCTCTTGGCCTAATCGCGTAAATTCGCTGTCTTTTCGCCTTATGCGAGCATATCCCCAACGATAATAGCGGTCAGTTATGTGATCTTGATAAAAGAACTTCGACGAGTCCAATTCAAAGGCACACACCTCTGCAAACCTACGGTACTCAGAACGCGTCATTGCAATATCCAAATCATCATCCCAGGGAATGAAGCCATTGTGCCGAACTGCCCCTAGTAATGTCCCCATAAACAGGCTGTATCGAATGTTGTGCTTCCGGCATATGCGGTCGACTTCGAGAAGCATATCCAACAGCACCAGCTGAAGGGATTTGAGATCATCAGTCGATAAATTTCTCATCAAAACTAACCCGGCATATTTGGACGAATGTGGTGGTTGACGACCGATAGAAGTTGCTATCGATACACGACGAATACGTGACTGTATGTTTCACTTTTTACCTGTAAGAAAGCTTGAGCTTACTTATTAGTCATCCAACATGAATTCCTTGGATTGATATAGGTTCACATCTTCCACGGTATCGACTTCCCCCCATTTACCGATGCATGGAATTGCCGTTACTGGCATGCCCATTTCTATTGCCACCGACACAACAGTGGTCATGTCTGCTTTTCGAATACTGGAACCTAGTGTTTGGGCTGCCTCCCTAATTTGCTTCCAGCCCATAGGGGACATGCGCATCAGCCCCATGTATTGGCCGTGGGCTTGTACATGGGATGCAATCTTTTTTCCGATTGATTTGACACGCCCCTTATCGTCCAAGACAAAACTCTCCGCGTCGTCCAATGGGGTGCTTGAACGTTTAGACCAGAGCTCATACCAATTAGGATCATAGGTTAGAGCAAGCGGGCCTTTTTGCTTTTTCAGAGCCGTAATAGTCTTGGAAGAATAAAAGATGTCTCCGTAGGAGACAATTACCGCCCCACAACGTAACCATTCATTTGCCCGCGAAAGGGACGTAAAAATACCTGTGGTTTCCCAATCTGAATTATAAAAACAAGGCAAACCCGCAGAATGTAGCAATTCGCCTTTATATCCAGTCACAATCGCGATCTGATATATGCCAGCTTCGCGCAAGGCACTGATTTGCCTCGAGAGTAAACTTCTACCGTTTAATTCGGTCAAACATTTAGGTCTACAGCTTGTCAAATCACCCAAGCGGCTACCCCGCCCCGCTGCAAGAATTATCGCCGCCGTCATATTCTCGCTCCAAAATGTGATTTCATGATTTGTAAATCTTCTGGATCAAACGGGTCTGATCTTTCAGGATGCCACATAACACCTTTAATTTGCCCATCTAGAAAACTAGCCGCTTCTATTGACGCATCTTTTGCGCGCGCCCACACCATTACTTCTTTTGGTGCAGTAACTGCTACGTAATGATGGTAAGAATTCACTTGTCGGTTTTCTAATCCGACGATTTCGTGTCGCGTGCGGACATGCACCTTTGACTGTCTAAATTCTGCACCGAAGCGGGCTAAAATGACTTGGAAACCACGGCAAATTCCAAATACCGGACGTTTATTTGAAATAGCCCAGTCGAGAATGATGCGCTCACAGACATCTCGCTCAGTTAGGCTTCCTGATAGCGCTGCAATGTCACCTCCTCCACTAAGCAGCACACCATCTGGCTTAATTCTTTCAAGGAGTTGCCCATAGCCGTCGACTAGGTTGGGCAATACCACTGCCTTTATTCCAATCTGGCAAAAAAATTTCGCCCAGTTTACGTCAAGTGCGTCAACGAACTCTCCGCGACCTGAACGCTCAAGAGTCACGGGAATGATTGCAACGAGTGTCATCCCAAAGGCTCCACCAGCTGAGAGTCGAAATCCACTCTGATTGCACGGCTTGCACACCACTGCTCGAACAAATTTTCTCCTGCACCGATTACGGCCGGAACTCCTAATTCCGCAGCGCGGATAGCCATGTGCGAGTTTGCACCACCATATGCTGTGAAAAATCCTTTGATTCTTTTTGTGAATATCCAATCGTAACCGGGGTCCGCTTGCTTTATTCCAACGATCTTGTCCGTCAAGTCCGAACTTTCTATCCCCGCTGTATTGCCAACAATTATACCAACACCCACAAAATTCGGCCGGTTTACATTGCCTACAAAGCCCATTACATCTGAATCTGAGGAAATAATGGGCGGCAATTTAACAAACTGCATACCAGAGGAAATAACACGCCCGCGCTCGATAGACTGCTTCAGCGCGTCATCAAGATCAATACCTCCCGAGTAAGCCTCAAGAATATCGAAGACATTTGCGTAACTCAGATCCTCCCTCGTCAATCCGTGATCGTTTCCGAATTCCGTCAATACTGACAAGGCTGAAGAAACCGACTTTGAAAATTCAAACTTTGCCCATTCTCTTGCCGCAATCGACTTTCGAATGAATGCAAACAGTGAATCCGCATCGCTGCTAAAACCCGCTCGACTAAGAATTTTTGAAATTTCGATTTTGGTACTCTTAGGAACCGCGAATCTCTCTCGCTGAACCTCAATCGGATCGATATGTTCGCCAAAATATTCATGCGGAGCTTCATCAAATCGATGAACGCGAATATCATAAGTACCAGGTCGAAGATGGCCATAGCGCTTCAAAAACTCGCGCCGATCCAGAACCGAAATATCGTCAAGCATCTGACCGCTGACGGTGTTCACACCCGCCATAAACGTCATCAGTTGGCGTTCAGATAACAAACCAATTTCGGCAAATGAGCGTAATAAATCGGTTCCGACAAAAGCAAAGCGCGCTAGCCTAGCAAATCTAGGAGTTCCAAGTTCATGGCAGTTCTTTAATATTGAGTACAACCGCCATGCAACCGTTCTACCACCATTCGATTGGACTAAAAGTTGATTACTTATTTCTTGAAAAGATTGCTCGTTGAAATCTAAATGCTGTCTCGCACTCTCGATCATACTTCGGGTGTGATCGAGAAGCTTTTCGATCAAAATGCCACGCTCATTGTTCGACATATCAGGAGCAATTTTGTCAATGCGGGCTTCAACTGATGGTGTCCAGCAAGTTGCTGCAGCTTCGAACTCTATTTTATCATGCACGCTTGGATTGTTTAGTATGTATCCAATTTGCGCCTCTACAAACTTCTTTGCAACTGGCAAAGGTAGACCTTCGGGCAACAGTGAGTTCAGGCTAGCCCGTACATCGACATAAGGCATGCCATTCAACATCACTAGTAAAGGAACATTTTTAATACTTCGATATCCCAAGTCACTCCGAGAGTTTGCCCAAACATCATTGGTGACCAGGTAACGATACAATGAAGAAGAAAGTGTTCTTGGGTGCGTACCTATTATTTCCGCCGGGTTCCAATCAGGCATAATTCCGAGGATATTATTGTCGCCCACGACATGAGGATGTGGTGAGAGAGCCTCCCGAATTTGCCCCTTAATTGCGCGAAGAATACGGTTACTTGGCACGTCAGAAGGTAGGTATCGGCAGGCAAGTAACCGTACCTGGAGCACGTAAGTAAAGCCGCCCTTTACAGCGAACTCAACATCAAGTGGAGTCGTTCCAAATATGTTCTCAAGTTCAGATACTGCTTCTGCAATGTCTCCAAGTTCTTTCGGCAACTCAATGTTAGAACCTCGAACGTATGTATAAGACTGTAAATCAGCTGTTGATCCGGACGTCACTCCGTTTGTCTCACCGTTTGTCTCATATTCGATAACATAGTAGCCAGCACCACTGGTTGGATCCCTCGTGAATACAACACCTGCAGCACTTGAATTATCTATGTAACTCTGAATAAACACTTCATTTTCTGGCAGAGACTGGTGATATGATTTGAATACTCGGGAAATTGCAGAATAAATACTTCGTTTGCCTAATTTCGCGACAATACTTTGATAAACACCCGCTTGACTTTCACACAGTGAGTCCTCTCCAATAGCGCTAGATCGCACTATTACTTTGCGACCAACGCTAAATAGACGACATAGCTCGTTGAAAATTTCTCCTTTGTCTTTCGACCATTGCGTATACTTGAACACCACCATTGGCAGGACTCTTCTTTGCTCAAATTGCCGATCAACAAATCTCAGCATTTCTGATTTGGTCATTGTTTCAAGTTGAGAATTATAGATTGACTTCATAAATTTTTCTCGACCTAAAATTGTACCCGTTTACAACAAAAGCCTAGTAATTGCTGTGGGACAACAATCGCTTTGTACAGACTCTTGCTATTCAGGGATTGGTTTGCTTGCTGAGCAAGGAAGTTTAAGTATAGATAATCGCGTGTGCCAGTGGTCGCTCGTACCGCGTGTCTTCTGTCAGCCTAAAGTCTCCGCCTACGACTATCTCTTCTCCGTGTTGCCGCAGACCAACGGACCCACCACTATCGAGGGCCATAGCTTCGATTAAGTTCTCGCTGAGCGCAATTTCTATTAGTTCGTCGAATGTTGCACCGTAAGATTTTCCTCGCATGGCTCTGACTTTACTTTGCGCGACTTTAGAAGCTGTCCCCTCAACAACAATCAACACTAGCTTCCCACACACGGTAAGACCAAGCATCGACCTTGCTGCTTTCGTGTTGTTTGCGGAGGCTTGAAGATTAATAGGTGCTACTCGTTTATGCGCCTTATCAGAAATAAACTTCTGCTCGCTCAAAATGTTTTCCATGGAGCATCTTTCCCCCATTTTAACTAGCGTAGGTCCACACTGAATACCTGAAATCAGCCCAACAATTGCTTTGGGCCTAAGTTCAACACTATTTTTTCTTCGCAATTCCTCTATGACAGTTTTAGTGAGATTATTTTTATTTCCCCGAACAATTACACCAGCTTTTGGGATACTAGTGCCCCCACCATACCGAACTGCGACAATACGTTGTTCGACAATCACAAGTTCGACGGCCGAAACTTCTTTAGCGGTTCGTTCCGTTTGACCATCAGGATATATAAATGCAAGAAAACTATCTTCGGCACCACCATCTATACACATTCTTCCGCCACAAATGGCTACTTCAAAATCAGCACCAGACAAGTATCTCTGCTCGAAACCACTCTCCAACATTAGCATGCACGGACGACCATACATCGGAAGACTTGTTACCACTCCACCTTCAGCGCGAAACCCAATTGGATCACGAATACTCTGAAAGGGGAGCACACATTCATCATAGATAATTGTGGAATAGCCAGAAGCTGACACGATCTGCATATCGCTCAGCTCGATGTCACTAAGATATCCTAAATCACCAATTGGCAGAACTTTTGGGTGCTTTATGGTGTCAAAATCTTCTGGAAAGCCAAAGTGCACTAAGCCCGAAGACCTCCAGAATTCGAAAACCTCCAGAAGTTCTTCTTGATCAATTTCGAGAGGTAAGGGAATATCTCGAAAAACAAAGTCAACATAGTACTGAGCCCAATAGGCTACCAAACACCGGAAACTTATAAACAGCGTTTTTTTATCGATACTCTGATGGAAGAATGTCGGAATATGAGCTAAATCTGTGACTAATATGTCTTCTATCGCCACAGTTACACAAGATGCAGTTCGTGACGCAGTTAAAAAATGCGCGTAATCGCTACTTTTTTTTTCCAAAGAACTTTTTAGCCGAACAACCTGAAAGTCATTCAACTTCTTCACAATGTAAGAAATGCTTGCAGCTTCAGATTGAAACCACTTTTTTTCATATATCATTTCTCAAAGTCCCAATAAGATATTTCACTTTGTTTTACTTCGAATATGCTTATGGCTTTCGTGCAATTAGATGCATGCACTAACACTTCGACACCTAGCGCATTAAGCGCGTCAGTAAAAATTAACCGTCATATAAGTGACCACAATCCAATCGACGTGTACAAATGCCTATCAACATGCTTACTCAACAGACTTTGTCGGTCATGAGCTCCGAATAACTCCTTCATTATTTTCCCCAATATGAGTTTTGATACTAGTCGATGGATACTCATCTAAAAGACCAAGAATCTTCTTTATCTTATTACAGCGAGAACTAAGATATGAAGAAGGATACATTTCAGAAATTGCTTGCGGCTTGGAAACAAATTCTGGAGTAATACATATGTGCGTCAGAAACTTGTATCTATCTGATTGGTTATCCAAATCAGCATGCCAAAGTGGCCCAAACCACATAGCCATCGAACCGCCAGGAATTGTCAGTGCTTTGGTTTCATTGTTTTCCATACGTATCTGGAATTCGCCGTTTTCGGTTTTTGGGTTCCTATTCCAGTGATGACTATTAGGAATGTACACCATTGCGCCATTTGATTGATTTAGGGCATCCAATGGAATTAAGAGTTTAAGTCCAAGTCGAGCATTGAAAAATCTACCCAACTTTCCCGGGCTCCCATCGATCATGTCACTTGCAGGAAAATCAACATGTGGTCGAAAGTTAAACTCTTCACTTCTCGCATCGCTATGCTTCACAACTTTGATATCAAGTGACCCAAGCCGATAGCGGCTTCCGAAAACCAAGCTGCACAATTGATTAACATTGTCATCGAGCAAAATTCTTTCAAACCATTCAGATTTATCCAAAAGACAACGGACGGTTCCTAATTCATCTGCTTCGTATGCGAGTGTAATTTTTTTTAACTCCTCACATGCTTCCTTCGGCAAGAAGTTTTCAACTACATGTATCCCTTCGCCATCGGTCATGTTGCGATACGCTTCGCTCACATTAAAATCCAGCAAATCAACCATGAATTCAGATCCGTTTTTGTGGTTGTGGAAACACCATGGCGGCGAAGTCATGCATCGAAATCAACTTCTGAAATTTTTCCGAGCGGCTCTCCAACCACGTTCTTTCATAGTTATTTTTCATCAAGTGAGGATGGTTGATAAAGGGCGGCGAAAAAAGCAAAGTAAGGACGCCTCTATCAGATGAACTCTGATTTGGCATTGCACAATGCCAAATAGGTCCAGACCAACAGGCAAGCGTTCCGGCACCAATTTCTAGTCTTTCAACTTCACCGCTTTCTAACTTGCGAGCGAACTCTTCTTGGTCCGGCATCTGATACCGTTTATGGCTGCCAGGAAGATAAGCAGTTGCACCATTTTCCAAGGTCAAATCAACCAAAGGAATTAGAACCTGAAGCCCTAACGGAACTCCAAAAAACCGAGAAGCGATGCCAGGTGTTTGCCGAACAACAGCACGATACGGATAATCTATGTGCGCAGTAGTTACATGTGAGTGCTCTGCCCCTACATCCGATCGGGAAGGAATGATCCTAGCTCCCAAGGCAGATAGACGATACTCAGTTCCGAACAGCTTGAGGCAAATCTCTTCTATTGTCTCATTGGTAACGAGATCTTCGAAATGAGGCGACTTATCAAGAAGACATCGAACACTACCTAGATCGTCAGGTTCGTAAGACTGTACAATACTTAATATTTCATTACACGCGCTGGTGGTTAGAAAATTAGGCAGAGTAAATAAACCCTTACCATCAGTCATTGCGCCAACTGCTAGTTCAGATATCAATTTGCATAAGTCCTTTTATTTTGACATTACGAAATTTGGCTGAGGCTGTATTTTTGGGTACTTGAGTCCAATGCCTAGCACTTTCAATACTTCTTTGTCTGCTGAATTCAGCTCTCGAATATTAAGTAAATCACCAACATGGAAGGGTCGATTAATAAATATCGGTGAACATCGAAAGCTGACCAATGTGACAGGCTGACGAGACGAGTTTCTTATCCTAGTGGATAGCGGCGCCGACCAAATAGAGACGGAATTTCTCTTCAAAGCTACCCGTCCTGTCGACTTTCCGGGAAACAAGTGCCCTTTCGAAAAATTTTCAGCTATTGAAAACTCAAGATCGACGGCCCCTTCAGTAGAAAGGGGTATTAGAAAATTCAGAATCAATGGTGAGCTTAGTAGAGTATCGCTAGCACAAGTGTGCATCTCATCTTGCTGAATGGAACTGTAAGGGTATGGCAATCCTTGCTCAAAAACCCCGCCTAGCTTGAGTGTGTGCAGCTCAATTGAAGATAAAACCCATTTGACCTTAAAGAACTGATCCGCGATATTTTTGATCGCCTTATCACTCATCAGATTGATGATTTCTTTCGAAACTTTTACTTCTGCGTATCCGTTGGGCATTTCAGGTGCAACTTTGACATTACGCAGATTAGAATACATTCTTCCGTAAGTTGAATTATCAAAAAAATTCTCTAAGACAATGGGGAAATGATTTTCGTTTAATTCAAGAGAAGGGATATGACCGGATTCTATCTCATTCATAACGCGTGCCGTCAAACCTCACATATTGCTTTATAGCTATTAGAGACCGCGAAATTCGCTTCAACCTATCGGGCTTAATAGCTACAAAGCAATTCTATCACTAGTTTTAATATATATCAATAAGCGCAATACACTTTTAAGCGCTAGATTGCATCATCACAACAACCTTTGATTACTTCAGGAAGGTGAATTAACAAGATCGTTGACGCAACAATTTTCTCTCGCTTTTAGATGAAACTTTGATGACGGATTTATGTCACTAGACTTTAGCATCATCGTATTCCGAAGATGCCAATGCCCTAGATGTGGAACCTCAATAGGTTGTCCATTCGGGCCAGACCAAGGAGACTGGAGTTACCACGCTTCAACCATCCTTGGAGGCAAGCCCGAATGAACATATACAAGAATGCCTGTTTAACACCAATAGGTTGAATAGCCCATGGAGTTGTAAACACCTCATCACTTATAAAGTGAGGCAAGGAGTTTACGATGCCCAAGAGTCATTTTACCGATGAGTTCAAGATCAATGCCGTTCGCCAGATTACAGAACGCGGCTACTCAGTAGCGGAAGTTTCTGCTCGTCTCGGTGTCAGCACACATTCCCTGTATGTGTGGAAGAAGAAGTTCAGCAAGTCCCCTGATGCGATTGCTGAAGCTGATCAACAATCATCCGAGATACGCCGCCTGAAGCAAGAACTCGCCCGGATCACCGAGGAGCGCGATATTCTAAAAAAGGCAACCGCGTACTTCGCCAGATATGAGAAGACAGCGGTCAGGTATATGACTACCGCAAAATCCATGATG
>NZ_ATWN01000018.1 GCF_000421265.1 Thalassospira lucentensis MCCC 1A00383 = DSM 14000
CGGGCGTGCCCGCCAAGATGGCCGTCAACTCAGCAAACAGATATTGCCAGATGCCTTTTTGCGACCAGCGGTTATAACGATTGTAGACCGTGGTGGATGGACCGTAATCGGCAGGGCAATCTTGCCAACGACAGCCAGATTGAAGCACGTGAATGATCCCGCTGATGATGCGCCGATCATCTTCGCGCCGCCGACCCGCCGCACGGTATGGCAGATGCGGCTTAATCAGCGCCCATTGCTCGTCGGAAAGCCAGAATTGACCCTTCATGTTACGGAACTCCACATGTTGAGTTCCAGATCATTGAATCTGTTAAAGATTAATGAGTTCTAACCCTAGGGAAAATTGTGATATCGCGCCTGCAAAGGGTGAGTGACTATTTACGCAGAGGCGAAAGCGACACTTCAAGACCTTCTTATGTGCCCGTGACAGGGAACGACGAAATCGGCGAAATGGCTCGTGCCGTTGAACAGTTCATGAGTGAACGTCAGCAATTGGCAAAAGCGCAGCAAGAGGCCGTCCATACCGCCCGTTTTGTTGCTGTCGGACAATTGGCCGCCGGCATCGCCCATGAAATCAATACGCCTGCTCAGTATATCGGTGACAATCTTCAGTGCATTCGTACCGTTACCCAAAACATGGCAAAAGATCAGACATGTTCCGCTTGGCAGGAAGACATGGCGGAAGTTGACGCTGCCATCTCTGAATCTCGTGAAGGCGTAAAGCATATTTCCGATATTGTGACTTCCATGAAGGAGTTTTCCCATCCCGGAGTTACGGACAGATTTGAAGCAGATATAAACCGGGCTTTGGAAAATGCGTTAACGGTAGCCCAAAACCAATGGAAGCACGTTGCAACGCTTGAGAAAAATTTCGATCCGGATTTGCCACATCTTCTGTGCGACATTGGCAAACTAAATCAGGTGTTTCTCAATCTGATTGTAAATGCAGCTCATGCTATCGAAACATCGGGCAAACCTTATCCAGGCAAGATTTTTGTTACGACGACACAAAGCCAAGGTTCCATTGAAGTACGAATATCAGATACCGGAACCGGGATAGATAAAGAGCTATGTGAACGTATCTTCGACCCGTTCTTCACGACCAAAGAACCAGGCAAGGCTTGGCCATTTGCCAAGATATAGTTGTTCAAAAGCACGGCGGTACCATTGATGTCATCGGAAATGAAGGCGAAGGAGCCGAGTTTGTTATCCGGTTACCGATGATATCGCCATACAATGCCTGACGATATTGTATGGGGCGAACTGCAATTTTTCTTCGACTAAAGGCGTTTATGACATAAGCTCCGACACTTAAGTGTGAAGATGATTGCAACATCAAATTGTCCCTACCATCAACGGCACTCGTGCAGGAGCTCTTCAATGCCTGCTCTGCGTTGTGGGGCATGGCGAAGAAGACCACTGTGCTCTCGAAACGATGGCGGCACATGAGGTGAGCGCGTGATAGGTGATCTGGTCTGACCTTCGTCCTTGTCGTCGACGAGGCTTAGAACCCGCGGCAACAGTGCGAATATGGCAAACTAGAAGCGTAACGTTGGCAACGCTAATCTTCCTTCTTCTACAAGCTGTTTACGCATCTGTTGGCCGCTTCGCTGTCATGTGAAAATGGCCTTCAGGTTGCGTAAAGCGGGCATGGAAGGGTTCTTGCTGGCATCTGACAGCTATAATCCAAGCTTATAAATCCGAGAGTGACACCCGCAGGCCATCTCGGGCGGACTGGGCGATGGCGTGGATTGTTTTTTCGAATTCATAGGCGTGGTCGAAGTCCGGGTATGCGGCGTGATTGTCTCGGATGGCGCGGAGCAGGGCAGTGGCTTCGATGACTTTGAGGTCGTTAAAGCCAAGCTGATGTCCCGGTGCCGGACAGAACTGGCCATAGGGTGGGTGTTCTGGACCGGTCAGGATGGTGGTGAAGCCCTGCTGTGATGTGTCGCCTGTGTTGCAGTAGATTTGAAGTTCGTTCATGCGCTCCTGATCAAAACAGATCATGCCCTTGGTGCCATGTACTTCCCACGCAAGCCGGTTCTTACGTCCCCAGGCAGAACGGGATGTCGAAAGGCTGCCCTGCACGCCGTTGGCAAAGCGCACCAGTGCAGAGGCGGTGTCTTCGTTTTCGACATTGGCACGTCCGGTGCCATCGGCCAGCGGGCGGGTTGCATGGACGGTTTGCATGTCGGCAATCAGGCTTTCAATCGGGCCAACAAGGCCATAGGCCATCGAGACAAGATGACAGCCCAAATCACCAAGTGCCCCCAACCCGGCATCCGATAGTTTTGCACGCCATGTCCAGGGCAGGGACGGGTCTGCTTGGTAATCCTCATCCACCCAGCCACGAAAATGAACGATGTCGCCGATTTCACCGCTTTGCACCAACCGGCAGGCGTGGGTGAAGGCGGGGTTTTTGATGTAGTTATAACCAACCATGGTTTTAACCCCGGCCGCACGGGCGGTGTCCCGCATTTCGCGGGCTTGATCAAGGGTGAGTGCGAGTGGTTTTTCACAATAAACATGCTTGCCCGCCTTGATCGCGGCAATTGCCATGTCGAAATGCAGGGTGTTGGGGGTGGTGATCGAAACAATATCGACATCCGGATTGGTAACCAGAGATTTCCAGTCATCCGTTGCGTGAGCAAAACCGAACTGGTCGGCCATTTGTGCAGCCTTGTCAGCGGGGGTGTCGCACAAAACAGTCAGATGGGAATCTGGAACATCCCCCATAATGGCCTTTGCCGCGCCAAAGGCCAAAGCGTGGGCCTTGCCCATGAAACCGGTGCCAATCAACCCAATGCCAAGCGATTTCATTTGTTGGAACTCCTCATCTAGCCAAAATAGAATTTTTGTTCTATTTTATGGATGATCATGGAACGCAACGTGCGTCAAGCAGAATCAAAACAGGAAAACAAAACGCCATGAGTGATCAGACCGCACCCGTTTCGCTTGAGGAATTCAATCACCGGCTGGCTGAAATATCGGAAACCATGCCCAAAAGGCTGCGCCAATGTGCCGAATTCGTTGCGCAAAATACCGACCGGATTGCGGTGTCGACCGTTGCTGAACTTTCGATAGGGGCCGGGGTGCAGCCATCGGCTTTCATGCGGTTTTGTCAACTGATGGGGTTTTCCGGCTTTTCTGAAATGCAGAAAATGTTTCGCGAAACCTATGCGCAGAAATGGCCTGATTATGCGACCCGACTTGATAACCTGCGCGCGACCGGCGATGACAGCCCCAGTGCCTTGCTGGCTGAGTTTGTTGAGGCAGGGCGTCTGTCGCTTGAGAACCTCGCCTCAACGGTTGATCTGAAAACCCTGGAAAAGGCGGTTGATGTGCTGGCGGCGGCCCCGATGATCCATGTGGTCGGATTTCGTCGTGCCTTTCCCGTGGCGAGCTATCTGTCCTATGCGTTTGAGAAAATGGATATCGCTGCGGTACTGCATGATGGTGTGGGGAACCTTAATCCCCGGAATGCGATCCGCACGGGTGATGTCGTGATCGCGATTACCTTTGCGCCCTATTCACAGGAAACGATTGATCTGGCGGCTTATGCCCATGACATCGGAAGTCAGGTGGTGGCAATCAGCGATGCGTTAAGCGGACCAATGCGTAAAACCGACGCGCTGATGCTGTCGGTTTCCGAGGTCGATGTGGGTGCCTTTAGAGCGCTTTCGGCAACGATTTCATTGGCAATCGCGCTGGCGGTTTCAGTTGGGGCAAAGCGCGACAAACTGGCTCATGGAAAATAATTATTGAAAAATTGATAAAACAGAATAAATATTCCATTTATGGCATGTGTTGATGGAATACATGTCACCAAAAACGGATGCAAAAGACATCCGCAAGACCATGGCGACACCGCCGAAGGGAAGGAAAACGGAATGCTTAAAATAGGTTTGCTGGGCGCAGGGCGTATTGGTCAGGTCCATGCGGTTAATATTGTCGCCCATCCGCAAAGTGAACTGGTTGCCGTGTCTGACAAATTTGATGACGCCGCACAGAACCTTGCACGTGCACATGGCGCGGTTGTACGTACCAGCGAAGAAATTATTGCTGATCCCGCGATTGATGCGGTTTTGATCGCAACATCGACCGATACCCATGCCGATCTGATGGAGGCAGCAACCGCAGCAGGAAAGGCAGTGCTGTGTGAAAAGCCGGTTGATCTTGATCTCAAGCGTGCGGTTGATTGCCTTGCACGCTGCAAGCCGCACGGGAAGCCTGTGATGGTTGGCTTTAACCGGCGTTTTGACCCCAATTTCAACAGTCTGAAATCAGCGTTCGACAAGGGGGAAATCGGCAAGGGTGAATTACTGTCGATCACATCGTTCGATCCCGCCCCGCCGCCGGTTAGCTATGTAAAGGTTTCGGGCGGTATCTTTCGCGATATGGCGATCCATGACTTTGACATGGCGTGCTGGATTTATGGCGAGTTGCCGGAAAAAGTTACGGCAATCGGTTCAAGCATCGTTGATCCGGAAATCGGCAAGGCTGGTGATTTTGATACGGCAATTACCACACTTGAGTTTTCCGGCGGACGCATGGCGGTGATTAAAAACAGCCGCCGCGCTGCATACGGCTATGACCAGCGCATAGAATTTCTGGGATCAGACGGCTTGCTGGCGGCGCACAATGTTCTGGAAAACACGGTCGAGATCATCACCCGTGCCGGTGCGACCAAAGCCAAGCCCGAGCATTTCTTCCTTGAGCGCTATGCCAAAGCCTATCAAATCGAATGGAACAGCTTCATCGAAGGTGTTGAGGGGGGCACCGAGCTTCCGGTGACCTTGCAGGATGGCATCAATGCGCTGATCGTTGCCGAGGCCGCCGCCTTGTCCGCACGCGAAGGGCGGACCGTGGATGTGGCAAAGGAAATCCCGGCCTGATTTTGAAACATCTTGAGGGATCCGATTTTTCACCGGCGCAGCCATCAGGTTGCGCCGGTTTTGTTTTGGCGGAGCTTTCCCCGGTGTTCGAGTCGTTCACAAGGCACGTGAATTCGTGAGTTTGTAGCGTTTTCGGCCTTCTCTACAGAGGGTGCCGTCGCAGAATTTTGTAGGGTATTTAAGTGGCGGTTATCGGAGATTTAGAGCCGTGCGCTGCGTTCGAAATATCGCGATTTTGCAGCGCAATAGAAAAAAAATGTTGATCTTACATAAAAATAGAACAAAAATTCTATTAGCGGTTTCAAGAATCGGGTTCGACCCACACCGTCATGGGTAAGAAGGACGCATCAAGACGACCGACTGCCGGGAAATCATATAAATCCAATGGGACAACCCCAACGTTATCAGCCACTAGGGAGGCACTCATGAAAAAGACGCTTACTGCCGTTGCGGCAGCAGCATTTGCATTTGCCGGTTTGACCGGGACTGCATCCGCAGAAAATGAAAAATTTGTTCTGATCAGCCACGCACCGGATTCAGATAGCTGGTGGAACGTGATCAAGAATGCCATTCAGGTCGCCGGTGACCAGATGGATGTCGAAGTTGAATATCGCAATCCACCGACCGGCGATCTGGCCGACATGGCACGTATTGTCGAACAGGCCAGTGCAACCAATCCGGATGGCATCATTGTGACCATCGCAGACTTTAACGTCCTTCAGGGGCCGGTTAAAGATGCTGTTGATAAGGGCATTCCGGTTATCACGATTAACTCTGGTACTCAGGAACAGTCCGAAGAACTTGGCGCACTGATGCATGTCGGTCAGCCAGAATATGATGCCGGTTTTGGCGCAGGCAAGCGCGCAGCCGCAGCCGGTGCGAAAAGCTTTGTCTGTGTGAACCATTACATCACCAACCCGGCATCGGTCGAACGTTGCCGTGGCTTTGCCGACGCCCTTGGTGTTGAGCTTGGCAGCCAGATGATCGATAGCGGACAAGATCCGTCGGAAGTCAAAAACAAGGTCAGCGCATATTTGAACTCCCATCAGGATGTTGATGCGGTTCTGACCCTTGGTCCGAATTCCGCCCATCCGACCTTGGCAGCGCTTCGTGATAGCGGTCTGGCTGGCGAAATCATGTTTGGCACATTCGATCTTTCATCCGAGATTGCCGATGCGATCAAAGCGGGCGAAATCGACTTTGCGATTGATCAGCAGCCGTATCTGCAAGGGTATCTGCCGGTCGTCATTCTGACCAACTATGCCCGTTACGGCGTTCTGCCGTCCGGTCATATCAACTCGGGTCCGGGTTTCATCACCAAGGACAATATTGCGCAGGTCGAAAAATACGCCGGCGAATATCGTTAAACCTCCCTCCCGTCAGGGGCGTGCCAGTTTGGCCGCCCCTGGCCACCCCTTCTATCAGTTAAAAGAGTAATGCCATGTCGGACGAGCGGATCAAGCAAGTCTCAGCCATTCGCCGTGCCATGATCAGGCCCGAACTCGGAGCGATCTGCGGTACGATTCTGGTCTTTGTTTTCTTCTTTATGATTGCCGGTGATAGTGGCATGTTTTCCGCCGAAGGTGTTCAGAACTGGGGCGTTGTTTCCGCGCAGTTCGCGATCATTGCGGTCGGTGCCTGCCTGTTGATGATTGCAGGCGAATTTGATCTTTCCGTCGGTTCCATGATCGGCTTTGCCGGTGTGGTCATTGCCATTTTGTCGGTGCAATGGGGCTTGCCGGTCTGGTTGTCGATCATTGCTGCCTTTGTGGTTTGCATGGCAATTGGGGCGCTGAACGGGTTCCTTGTGATCAAGACCGGTCTGCCCAGTTTTATCGTAACACTGGCGTTTTTGTATATTCTGCGCGGACTGACCATCTGGCTTTCCATTTTGACGACCCGCCAGACCATTATTGGTGGCGTGAAAGAAGCAGCCGAAGGCGACCCGCTGGCATGGTTGTTTGGTGGTGTGATCTTCAAGGGGTTCTTCCAGTGGTTGGGCGATATTGGTGTGATCGAGACCTTTACCCGTGGATCGCGTATGGGCCAGCCGGTGGTTGATGGTATTCCGATGCTGGTTGTCTGGGCGCTTGGGCTTGTCATTTTTGGTCACTGGCTTTTGACCAAAACCCGTTTCGGGAACTGGATTTTTGCATCGGGTGGTGATGCGCAGGCAGCACGTTATGTCGGTGTTCCGGTAAACCGGGTTAAAATCCTGATGTTCATGTTTACGGCTTTTTGCGCGACTGTGTTTGCCACCTGTCAGGTGATGGAATTCGGGTCTGCTGCTGCAGACCGTGGTTTGCTCAAGGAATTTGAAGCCATCAT
This sequence comes from Thalassospira lucentensis MCCC 1A00383 = DSM 14000, assembly GCF_000421265.1. Classification (GTDB taxonomy): domain Bacteria; phylum Pseudomonadota; class Alphaproteobacteria; order Rhodospirillales; family Thalassospiraceae; genus Thalassospira; species Thalassospira lucentensis. Next base: position 7,224 of record NZ_ATWN01000018.1, read on the forward strand.
TTGTGTGGTCATTGGCGGTGCGCTTTTGACCGGTGGGTATGGCTCTGTGATCGGGGCGGCACTGGGCGCGCTGATCTTTGGTGTGGTTCAGCAGGGCCTGTTCTTTGCCGGTGCTGAAAGCTCGCTTTTCCGGGTGTTCCTTGGGGGTATCCTGATCTTTGCTGTCATCATGAATACCTATATCCGCCGCATGATTACGGGAGAACGGTAATGAGCACACCTTTGATTGAAATGGACAATATCGAAAAACATTTTGGTCCTGTCATCGCACTTGGAGGTGTTTCCTTCAATGTCATGGAAGGGGAGTGTCACTGTCTTCTGGGCGACAATGGTGCCGGGAAATCGACCTTTATCAAAACCATGTCGGGGGTTCACAAACCGACCAAGGGTGTGATGCGGGTTAGCGGTCAGGATGTCGCATTTTCCAGCCCGCGGGATGCGATGGAAGCCGGGATTGCCACGGTCTATCAGGATTTGGCAATGATCCCGCTTATGTCGGTTACGCGCAATTTCTGGATGGGACGTGAGCCGCGCAAAAGTTTTGGCCCGTTCAAATGGATCGATTTCAAACACGCCAACAAGGTTACCATGGATGAAATGTCATCCATGGGGATTAACCTGCGTGAGCCAGAACAAGCAGTTGGCACCCTTTCAGGCGGCGAGCGCCAGACGGTTGCAATTGCGCGTGCGGTTCATTTCGGGGCCAAGGTCCTGATCCTTGATGAGCCGACATCCGCCCTTGGTGTGCGTCAGACATCGAATGTTCTGGCGACCATTGATCGGGTGCGCAAGTCCGGGATCGGGGTGATTTTCATTACCCATAACGTGCGTCATGCAATGGCTGTGGGTGACAGATTTACCGTGTTGAACCGTGGCCAAACCCATGGCACGGCAAAGCGCGGCGAAATAAAGCCAGAAGAACTGCAGGATATGATGGCTGGCGGACAGGAGCTTGCCCAGCTCGAAGGGTCGCTCGGAGGGACAGTTTGATGAAGCGGCTTGATGTCATCACGATCGGACGGTCGTCGGTTGACCTTTATGGGGCCCAGATTGGCGGGCGTCTGGAGGACATGGTGTCGTTCAACAAATATATCGGCGGGTCCCCGACCAATATGGCATGTGGTACGGCGCGTTTGGGGCTTAAATCCGCGCTGATCACCCGTGTTGGGGATGAGCATATGGGCCGGTTTATCCGCGAGAAGCTTGTCGCTGAAGGCGTTGATGTCCGTGGTGTGGTCACCGACCCAGAACGTCTGAGCGCACTTGTGTTGCTTGGGGTGCGCGATCAGGAACAGTTTCCGTTGATTTTCTATCGCGAAAACTGTGCCGACATGGCGCTCTGCGAAGAGGATATCGATCCTGATTTCATTTCGGATGCACGCTGTGTCACGGTCACGGGAACGCATTTATCGCATCCTAAAACCCGTGCAGCGGTGCTCAAGGCTGTAAATCTGGCGCGCGATGGTGGTGCGAAAACCGCCCTTGATATTGATTACCGTCCCAATCTTTGGGGGCTGTCGGGACATGGGGATGGTGAAAACCGTTTCATTGCGTCGGACACGGTGACCAAGGAATTGCAGGCAACCCTGCATTTGTTTGATCTGATCGTGGGGACCGAGGAAGAATTCCACATTGCCGGGGGGACGACAAACACCCTAAAGGCGCTGGAAAATGTTCGGAGCATCTCGAACGCGACCCTTGTGTGTAAGCGCGGTCCGATGGGGGCGGTGGCCTTTGCCGACAAAATCGGTACGAACCTTGATGATGGGATTTCCGGGCCGGGGTTTGCGGTTGATGTCTTTAACGTCCTTGGCGCGGGTGACGGCTTTATGTCGGGTCTGCTCAAAGGCTGGCTAACCGATCTGGATTGGCAAACGTCACTTAAATACGCCAATGCGTGTGGGGCGTTTGCGGTGTCTCGCCATGGCTGTACGCCGGCCTACCCGAGTTGGGAAGAACTTCAATTCTTCTTTGATCGTGGAATGAAAACCCCGGAACTGCGCAATGACGCAGAGCTTGAACAAATCCACTGGTCAACCAACCGAACCGGCGCATGGCCGGAAATGCGGGTCTTTGCCTTTGACCATCGCATGCAGCTTGAAGATTTGGCAGATGAGTTAAAAGTTTCCCGTGACCGCATTGGATCGTTCAAGGAACTTTGCCTTCGCGCGGCGCGGACGGTGTCTGGCGATAAGGCTGGATACGGCATTCTGTGTGATCGTCGATTGGGTCGTGATGCTCTTTATGCTGCGGCGGGAACCGGGCTTTGGATTGGACGTCCGGTCGAAGTGCCGGGATCGCGGCCCTTGCAGCTTGAAATTGGACCGGATCTTGGCACCAAGCTTGCAGAATGGCCGGTCGAGCATGTGGTCAAGGTCCTGTGTTTTTATCATCCCGATGACGACGCCCAGACCAAGACCGATCAGGAAGAAACCATTGTCCGCCTTGCCGATGCAGCACGGGCCAACGGGTTGGAATTCCTGCTGGAAGTCATTCCGTCGAAAGTACGCGACTGCAATGATGAAACCACGGCCAAGGTGATTGAACGTTTCTACGATATCGGGGTTTATCCCGACTGGTGGAAGCTTGAGCCGATGAAATCGGATGGGGCATGGCACAATGCCTGTGATGCCATTGCCAAAAATGATCCTTATTGTCGGGGTATTGTGGTTCTGGGCCTTGAAGCACCAGAGGCAGAGCTTGTCGAAAGCTTCGAAGTTGCGGCACGGTATGACATGGTCAAGGGCTTTGCCGTTGGGCGGACCATCTTTGCCGGTGTTGCACGCGAATGGTTAAGCGGTACGATCACGGACGAAGATGCCGTTGCCTCAATGGCAAATAAATATCGCGCACTGTGTGATACCTGGGACGCAGCGCGCAAAAAATCGGGAGGAGCGGCATGAAAACCGTTCGATTAACCGCCGCCCAAGCAATGGTGCGGTACCTTAGTTGTCAGATGAACTGTGATGGCGATCCCTTCTTTGGTGGGTGCTGGGCCATTTTCGGGCATGGCAATGTCGCGGGGCTTGGCGAGGCCTTGCACGGTATTGGCGATGAGTTTCCGACATGGCGCGGTCATAACGAGCAGGGCATGGCGCATGCCGCCATTGCCTATGCCAAGGCATCCAATCGCAAACGTGCGATGACGGTGACGACCTCTATCGGGCCGGGGGCGATCAATATGGTGACCGCTGCGGCACTGGCGCATGTGAACCGTTTGCCGGTTCTTCTTGTGCCCGGTGATGTGTTTGCCAATCGCGCACCAGACCCGGTTTTGCAGCAGATAGAAGATTTTGGCGATGGTACGATTTCGGCCAATGACTGCTTTAAACCTGTCAGTCGTTATTTTGACCGGATCACCCGCCCGGAACAGCTTTTGACCGCCTTGCCACGTGCGATGGCCGTACTGATTGATCCGGTGGAGTGTGGTCCGGTCACACTGGCGTTCTGTCAGGATGTTCAGGCAGAAGCCTATGATTGGCCAGAAAGCTTCTTTGTGCAAAAAAACTGGAAACAGGTGCGCCCGCGTGCAGACCTTGACCAGATTGACGCGGCGATTGCGGCGATCAAGGCGGCAAAAAAGCCGCTGATCATTGCCGGTGGTGGCGTGCATTATGCCGATGCATGTGATGATCTACGCGACTTTGCCCATCGTCATAATATCCCCGTGGCTGAAACTCAGGCGGGAAAATCCGCGTTGGCGTGGGATGATGCACTTAACCTTGGGTCCATCGGTGTCACCGGGGCAAGTAGTGCCAATGCCGTTGCCGAAGAGGCGGACCTGATCATTGCATTGGGCACGCGCCTTCAGGATTTTACGACAGGAAGCTGGGCGCTGTTTAAAGGGTCGAACCATCGCATTCTATCGATCAATGTTGCGGCCTATGACGCCCGAAAACATGATGCAATTTCGGTTGTTGGCGATGCCAAGGTAACACTGGCGGAGCTCAGCAACGCGCTGGGCGAGCATCAAGCACGTAGCGTCGATCCGGCGCTTAAGAAAAGCTGGATTGAGGCGGTTGATGGTGTCACAGCCCTGCCAACCGGCAATGCGTTGCCAACCGATGCGCAGGTGATCGGTGCGGTTCAGCGCAGTACGGATGAAGATGCGATTGTGGTCTGTGCCGCCGGCGGGCTTCCCGGCGAGTTGCACAAGCTTTGGAAAGCGGCCAAGCCGAATGGCTATCACGTTGAATATGGCTTTTCCTGCATGGGCTATGAGATTGCCGGTGGCCTTGGCGTGAAGATGGCGCGCCCTGATCGTGAAGTTGTCGTCATGGTGGGGGATGGATCCTACATGATGATGAATTCCGAACTGGCGACCAGTGTGATGCTGGGTCACAAGATCATTACGGTGATCCTTGATAACCGTGGTTTTGGCTGTATCAACCGTTTGCAAATGGCGACCGGCGGGGAAAGTTTTAACAACCTTCTTGATACCGCGCGCCATGTTGAACCGTCTGCCATTGATTTCACCGCTCATGCCGGTGCGATGGGGGCGATTTCTGAAAAAGTTTCATCGATTACCGACCTTGAAGACGCCATGGAACGGGCACGCAAGGCAGATCGATCCTACGTCATTGTGATCGATACCGATCCGCTGCCCAGTACTGAGGCCGGTGGTCATTGGTGGGATGTTGCCGTGCCAGAAGTTTCGGTGCGCCCGACGGTGAACGAAGCCCGCAAAAATTACGAAGCTGCGCTGAAAAAACAGCGCCCCGGAGACTAGAATTATGATCCTTTATGGTACCAATCCGATTGCCTGGTCCAATGATGATGACCAGACCCTTGGCGCAGAAATCAGCCTTGAGACCTGTTTGTCCGAAGCTGGAAAAATCGGCTTTGATGGCATTGAAAAAGGCCACAAAATGCCGACCGAGCCGTCTGCATTGAAAGCGGCCCTTGAGCCCCACGGTCTTAAATTCGTGTCTGGCTGGCATTCGCTGAACCTTTTGACCCATTCGGTCGAGGATGAGAAAAAAGCCATCCAGCCGCATCTCGATTTGCTAAAAGCCATGGGCTGCAAGGTTTGCATCGTATGCGAAACCTCAAACGCCATTCATGGTAATGATGATGCCGCCCTTAATGACAGCCCGGTTCTGGCGGGTGATCAATGGGCAAAGTTTGGCGCGGATGTTGAACTGATTGCGGCCTTTTGTGCCGATCAGGGGATTGAACTGGTCTATCACCATCACATGGGCACGATTGTTGAAACTGCCGATGAAATTCATGCCTTTATGGCCAACACCGGCCCGAAAACCAAGTTGTTGCTAGATACAGGACACGCATGGTTTGGCGGTGCCGACCCCAAAGAATTGGCGACCCGTTACATGGACCGTGTTGGCCACATCCATTGTAAAAACGTGCGTCCGGCAATCAGCAAGCAGGTCCGTGAAGAGGGCTTGAGCTTCCTTGAAGGTGTGCGCCGTGGTGTCTTTACCGTCCCAGGGGACGCCGAAGGTGGCGTTGCGTTTGAGCCGGTCCTGAAAATAGCGGGTGAACACGGCTATTCCGGCTGGCTGGTGATTGAGGCCGAACAGGACCCCAATGTGCGCAACCCGTTTGAATACCAGTCACTGGGATTGAAATCGCTCCGCGATATGGCCGAGAAAACCGGACTGGATACCAGACTGGATAAAGGAGACATCTGATGGCAGACCTGCTTAGAAAACCAAGTGGAACACAGGGCAAGGTGCATGACATTACCGCCAAAGATGCCAATTGGGGATATGTCGGGTTTGGTCTGTATCACCTGAAAGCCGGCGAAAGTGCTGCCGAAGCAACAGGGGATCGTGAAGTCATTCTGGTTCTGGTCGAAGGCAAGGCAAACATCTCTGTCGATGATCAGGATTTCGGTGAACTTGGCAAACGCATGAGCGTTTTTGAGCGAATCCCGCCAGCTTGCGTCTATGCGCCCAATGAGGCGAACTGGAAAGCGGTGGCCACGACCGATTGTACGCTTGCGGTTTGTACCGCACCGGGCAAGGGAAATTACCCGGCACGGGTGATCAATGACATCGAACTGGTTGAGCGGGGCAAAGGGGCCAATACCCGCTATATTCATCCGATTGCGATGGAAGATAAAGAAATTGCCGATAGCCTGCTGGTGACCGAGGTGTTTACCCCGCAAGGCAACTGGTCGAGTTATCCGCCGCATCGTCATGATGAGGATAACTATCCTGACATGACGTATCTTGAAGAGACCTATTATCATCGCCTTAACCCTGCTCAGGGGTTCGGGTTCCAGCGGGTCTTCACCGAGGACGGTGAGTTGGATGAAACCATGGCGGTTTCAGATGGCGACGTCGTTCTGGTGCCCAAGGGACACCATCCGTGCGGCAGCCCATATGGCTATGAGATGTATTATCTTAACGTCATGGCCGGACCGATGCGCAAATGGCGTTTCCAAAACCATCCGGATCATGACTGGATATTCCAGCGCGATAGTAAGTGATTAGGCGTCCGAGCAATGGATATGCGAGATTTAGGAAAAAGCGGGATGGACCATCCGCTTTGAGACCTAGGGTCCAGACTCATTCAAATCCAGTAGCAAACGAGCGCAGCAAGGCATAATGCGGCCATGAAGTTGTTAGCATTCTTGTCGTAGCGAGTGGCAATCCGTCGGAAGTCTTTCAGACGGCCAAACATGTGCTCAATGACATTACGTCCGCGATAGCGCTTCCGGTTGAAGGCATATGGTTGCTTGCGATTGGCCTTGTTGGGGATGACGGGCTTGATCTTTCTCCGTATGAGCCAGGCCCGCCAGTGGTCCGCGTCATAGGCCTTGTCGGCAAGTAGATACCTCGCTGGAGGAAGGTGATTGGCGAGCATCACGGCTCCGGTGATGTCGGCA
>NZ_ATWN01000019.1 GCF_000421265.1 Thalassospira lucentensis MCCC 1A00383 = DSM 14000
AGAAAATACCCACTGACGCGGGGTGGAGCAGCCCGGTAGCTCGTCAGGCTCATAACCTGAAGGTCGTAGGTTCAAATCCTACCCCCGCAACCACTTCTGTTATAAATCGCTCCTGTGCGAGATATGACAGAGCCCTAGATCAAAACACCCCGCTCGGCTTTCGCCGGGCGGGGTGTTTTGTTTGATAGAAGAAAACCACTATGTCTTTTCTTTACGCGACCAGTTCAATGGAAGCAGACTGATTGCGCCGGGTTGAAGCACAACGTATGACGCTATTTCATGTGCAGAGGTAATGGCATCTTCAGCTGTCATTCCCATCCTTCGTGAATGGATGAAGCCCGCGTTGAAAGAATCCCCCGCGCCGGTCGTATCTCTTGGCAGAACCCTTTCCAGGGTGATGTCTTTTATCTTCCCTGTTCTGCTTTTATAGAGAATGGGACCTCCACCGTTCTTTACCACAGCCTCATCACAACCAAGGTTAAGGTAGCGGTCTGCTGTGGCATGTCCGTCTCGATCGTAAAAGACTTCCTGCTCATCTGCGAAGCTCGGCAGGACGAGGTTTGAAATTGCCGCAGCCTTTTCAATCATTAGCTTCATTTGAAAGGGTGTTTCCCACAGTCTGGGGCGGATATTGGGATCAAAGACGATTTGTTGGCCATTCATGCGTGCTTTTTGCAGGAGGTGTAATAGGGTTTCACGATCCTGTTCTGGCAGAATGGCTAGGGTTATACCTGAAAAATACACGATCTCATTTTGGGCTATGACCCGGGCAAGCAGATCAGTATTTGTCGCCAGCCTTTTTGCGGCGGACTGTTCGCGCCAGTAGGAAAAGCTTCTTTCACCCTCTTTCAGGTGGATCATATATAGACCGGGCTGCGCGTCCTGAACCCGGATAACGTTATTTATACTGATTCCGGATTGTTCGAAAAATGCAAGCATCTCGTCAGACAACAAATCCGTTCCCACTGCAGTGAAATATTCGATCTTCCAGGTCTGATCAAACAGTTGTCGGAGATACCATGCAGTATTCATGGTATCTCCCGCAAAACCCTGTTGCCAGGACCGGGGGGCGACCGGAGACAATTCCACCATACATTCACCGATGCATAGGATATTGCTTTCGGGGCTCATTAAGGGAATTCCGGTTTGTTTGGGGAGATTGTTTATGACCTGACGCTCATTCAACGGATTGCAGCGTTCCTGCACTCTTGGGCCGTTTCGCGATCATTGGGTTGCGAAACACGTGAATGCGTGACCACTATCGTTTCCCGGTTCAGATGATGCTGACAAGATCGTTGTTGTGATTTAGTGCTTCTACAAGGCATAGAAGCGCCATTGACTGGCCATAGCCGGTCGGATGCAGCGGGATGTTCTTGTAGAATTCAAGGTCATGTCCCATGCGGGTGCCGTAGGAAACTTGCTGAACAACCCCATCGCTGGCGATGTTTCGCAAGACAGCATGCAGCGCCTTTTGACCGGCTGTTTTCCAGCTTTCCGGTCCAAGGCCCAGGCGATGTCCTTTGAGCAGGGCATAGCCGATTGCAGAGGTTGCTGAGATTTCTTCGTAAGAAGTCGGGTCATCGACCAGTGTATGCCATGCGCCGCTTTCGGACTGATACTCAATCAGGGTCGAGAGTTGCGCCTTAACGACCCACAACAGATAACGGCGTGTCGCAGCATCCAAATCCGTAAGATCAATCAGATCGAGGATGCCGGCAGAAATCCAAGAGTTTCCACGGGCCCAGCGGGCGCGGGCAAAATTATGATAGCCATCAAAGGTCCAGCCATGAAACCACAGCCCGGTCTCAGCTTCGCAAAGATAGTGAGTATGAACCAGAAACTGGAATTTGGCTTCTTCGATCAGATCTTTTCTGCCGGAGGCCTGTCCGTAGGATGCCAGAAACAGGGCAAGCATGAATAGGGTGTCATCCCACAGTTCTCCGGTGTTGATTTTGTCTGAGACATCATGCTGGAAGCCACCCGATGCAGTGCGTGGTGCATCTGCAATCAAACGGTTGGCCCAATCTTCAAGAACCGGTTCCCATCGAGGATCCTGGGTCTGCTGCCACAAAAGTGAAAGCGCCAGCATGGGAGCTGTTGTATTCACATTTTGCGGCGGCAAACCCCGGGAGAGCTGCTTATCGTACCAGTTTTCCAAAATAGTCCGCGCCGCCTCATCCCCGGTTTGGAGCCAAAGTTGCGCAATACCGTAAAGTCCGACACCTTGCGGCCATTCCCAACTATCAAAGCTGACATAGTCACCAGCCGTTCCGTCCAGGTTCGGTTCATTGAACTGTCCTTCGTCTCGCAGATTGCGTAGACCTGTCACTATCTGAGAGATTTTATCTTTCAATTCGTCACGAAGGCTGACGGTGTCGGTTCCCATATTATTATATCTCGCTGTTTCTTGAAGACTTTAGACGGCGCGGAGTAATAAGTTATTCAGTTTCAAGGATCTGGGTCAGAAGACCGCCGAAATCAGGATTGTCGCGATATTCGTCAAGTAGCGGCATGACCTTTGCGCGGAAAGGCGCCTGATCCGGGGTGACAAAGGTCACGCCCATTTCTTCTGCTTCAGTGGTCGCATCCTTAACCGCCTTGTCCCAAATAGTACGGAAGGATTCAGTAGCGTGAAGCGCTGATTCCTTGATGATGGCGTTTTGTTCGTCGGTCAGTTTTTCGACAGCAGCGTTGGAAATCACCAAAAAGTCGGGAATTCGAAGGTGCTCATCCTGAGAATAGAACTTGGCGACCTCGCCGTGGCGACCAATGGTAAGGGCGGTGATATTGTTTTCCGCACCATCAATAACGCTCATCTGCAAAGCAGTGTAAATCTCTGCATAAGGCATTGGTGTCGGAGAGCCGCCCATCATTTCGACCATACGGATCGAACTGTTCGAGTTTAGTACCCGGATTTTTTGGCCGGACAAGTCGTCAGGTGTATTGATCGGCTTTTTCGCGGTGTAAAAAGAACGTGCACCACTATCAAAGAAAGTCAGCCCGACAAATCCGCTGTTCTTGGTTGCGCCATAGACCTCATCTGCGACTGGTCCGGTCATGACACGATAGAAATGATCTTCGCCCTTGAAAATGTAGGGCAGGGTAAAGGCCTTGAAGATCGGATCAAAGTTTTCGAGGTTACCTGCACTGACGCGCGTCATGTCTACCGCACCGTTCTGAAGTTGTTCCAGAACCTCGCGTTCTGATCCGAGCACTGCATTCAAATACAGTTGGATCGTGACTTCACCATCAGTGCGTTCTTTCACCTCGTCGGCGAATTGTTGCAAGGCGGTGCTGGTTGGGTGATCTGCTGAAAGCGAGTTGGCCAGTGTCAAACGGGTCTTCGCCTCCGCCTGACCGATTGCAAGAGTAGCAAAGGCTGCGAACGTCAGAGCAAGTTTATGATATTTCATTGTTTCCTCCCTTTTGCATCTTCCCGCCTTGAGGGCGGTGACGAAAATGTCACCGCGTTGCATCGATGACATATGAATAAAGTTGTCATTGTGAAAATTAAATTTCTATATGTAAAAAAATTTCATTCATTTGGAGGTGATGTTTCTGTGTCAGATCGTAGTCATGTTTGGTGGTCAAACTGCAGGTGTTAAGCCTTTTGCGCTAACCTCTGGGACTTGGCTTTTATGATGTTCTTCATGGAAAGTATGACCTTAGAACAGCCGATTCCCGTATGTCTTGGTCCCAAAGCCGGATAGTGATTCGTGTGTGAAAATAATTTTCAGATTGCAGGTATTGTTTTCACATCGCATGGTTGGGGAACAAACAAACTAAAAATTAATGCCTGAATGTGCGCCGGGCGACTTCGACGGAGGAAACGCGAAGTGTTGCAATTTCTCAAGCATGGTATTGAGCGCCTGCTGCTGGTGATCATTTCAACCACGCTGTGCTGCATGGTGGTCCTGATGCTGTGGCAGGTTTTCACCCGCTATGTGCTGGCAACGCCTGCCTTGTTCACGGAAGAAACGCTTCGATTCACGATGATATGGATGGCGCTTCTGGGGTCGGCTTACTGTTTTGGTAGTCGTAAACATCTGTCGCTTGATCTGCTGGTTTTTCTGGGGCCGATGTGGTGGCGCAAAGGGTTGGCGATGCTGAACGGGGTTATCTCCATCGCATTTGCCAGCTTTACGATGCTGATCGGTGGCTTGGGGGCAAGTATGTCGGCAATGGCGCAGCTTTCGCCGATCATGCAGATCCCGATGGGGATGGTTTACCTTGCGGTTCCGGTGTCGGCGGGCCTGATCATTCTGTTGCAGGCCCTTAATATTATTCTGATCGGTCGGAGCCAACTGGCACCGGTTGAAGAAGTGCAGGAGACAGTTTGAAATGGATGCCCTTGTTGATTTCATGCTTGATCCTGCGGGTGCGGCAATTGTGCTGTTTGCGCTGTTTTTCGGCCTTCTCGCTCTTGGTACACCAATTTCGATTGCGATTGGCGTTGCATCGGTTGTAACGGGTTTTGCTTATTTGCCATCCAACGTTATCGGTTTTGTAAGTGCCCAAAAGATGTTTTCGGGCATCGATAGTTTTACGCTTTTGGCCATCCCGTTTTTTGTGCTGGCGGGGAACATCATGAACAAGGGCGGCATCGCAATCCGCCTGATCAATCTGGCGAAATTGCTGGGCGGGCGTATGCCCGGTGCCTTGGCGCATACCAATGTGCTGGCCAATATGTTGTTTGGATCTATCTCTGGGTCATCAATTGCCGCTGCTGCTGCTGTTGGTGGTGTTATGGGGCCGTTGCAGCGCAAAGAGGGGTATGATCCAGCATTTTCGGCTGCGGTGAATATTGCATCAGCGCCAACTGGTATTCTGATTCCGCCGAGCGGACCTTTGATTCTCTTCTCTCTGGTGTCCGGCGGGACGTCGATCTCTGCCCTGTTCCTTGGGGGGTATCTTCCGGGCATTCTGATGGGGCTTTCGGTCATGATGGTCATTACCCTTTTTGCCGTGCGCCGCGGCTATCGCACCGAAGGTAGTGTCGGCTGGTCGGAAGTGCTGCATGTGATATGGCAGGCTTTGCCGCCTTTGTTGATGATCATTTTGGTTATCGGCGGCATTGCGATCGGGGCGTTTACCGCAACAGAAGGTGCGGCGGTTGCGGTGCTGTATTCATTTATTTTGTCGTTGATGTACCGGATGGCGAGCTTTCAGGAATATCTGGAAGTTTTGAAATCGTCAGCGGTTACCAGTTGTTCGATCCTGTTTCTGATCGCGGCATCGGGCATCATGTCCTATGTCATGACGATTGCCGGTATTCCCGATGTCATTGCCGAGACCATTCTGACCTTTGACAATCCTATCGTGATTTTGCTGGTGATGAATGTCTGCCTGCTGATCATCGGGTTTTTCATGGATCTGACGCCGGCAGTGTTGATTTTTACCCCGATCTTTTTGCCGATTGCGACCGAGATTGGCATTCATCCGGTGCATTTGGGGATCATCATGATCTTTAACCTTGGGGTGGGATCGATGACACCACCGGTCGGGAGTGTCCTTTTTGTCGGCTGTGCGGTTGCCAATCTGCGCATTGATCAGGTGGTGCGGCCGATTTTGCCGTTCTTCTTTGCGACATCGGTGGCCTTGCTTCTGACCACTTATGTCCCCTGGATCACGTTGGCATTGCCGCGTTTCCTTGGGCTGATGTGATGTTCACCCATACCTAATCCTATCCAAGCGGAGTTATATCATGAATGCGTTCTCGCTGAGCGGTCGAAGAGCTTTGGTAACTGGTGCCAATGCCGGAATAGGGCAGGCTATTGCCGTCGCCATGGCACGCGCAGGTGCGGAAGTTGTCTGTGCAGGACGACGAAGCTGCGGCGAAACGGTTGCAATGATCGGTGAAGCGGGCGGTGTCGCAGGCGAAGTCATTGTTGATTTTGCTGATCCGATGGCGGGGGCGGTCCTGTTTGAAGGGGCCAATATCGACATTCTTGTCAATAATGCAGGGATTATCCGTCGCGCGGATTGTATCGATTTTACCGAAGAAGACTGGGACGCCGTCATGGATGTGAATGCCAAAGCGGTGTTCTTTACCTCGCAGGCGTTTGCCAAGGAGGTCTTTGCGCACGGTGGGCAGGGCAAGATTGTGAATATCGCGTCGCTTTTGTCGTTTCAGGGTGGCATTCGGGTTCCGTCCTACACCACATCCAAGCATGGTGTGGCCGGTTTGACCCGTATTCTGGCAAACGAGTGGACGGCACGCGGTATCAATGTGAATGCGATTGCGCCGGGCTATATTGCGACAAGCAATACACAGGCGTTGCGCGATGATCCTGATCGGTCTGCGGCCATTCTGGATCGTATCCCGGCCGGGCGATGGGGGCGCCCGGATGATATTGCCGAAACGGCTGTTTATCTTTCTGCGCCAGCGTCTGATTATGTTTCGGGTGCAATCTTAAACGTTGATGGCGGTTGGCTTGCCCGCTAGGGCAGCTTGTGATGCCCTGGTCTCGATCGTCCAACCATATCAATCAGCGTAGTTTCGCCAGTGGCGGGCAGACGCTTTCGCGGCTAATGAGCTCGCACGCCAATTCAATGCGGCGTGCGGGCATTTCGATATCGGCATTGGTCAGTCGGCAGGTTTCAATCAGCAAATCCAGCGATAGTGCGCCGACTGTTTGCATTGGAATTTTAACCGATGTAAGCGCGGGGGACATATATTGGCCTTGGGGCAGGCCATCAATCCCGACTACAGAGACGTCTTTGGGGACGTTGTAACCTTTGGCTTGCAGGGCGGACACTGCTCCCACTGCAAGGATGTCGCCAGCAGCAACAATCGCACTGAATGAAAGGTTGCTGTCGATGATCTCGGCAATGCGTTGATTTGCGGCTTCGGCGGTCCAGTCATCAATATCGATCACATAATCGGGATTGTAATTATCCGCCATCGCATCACGCCATCCTTCGAAGCGGCGTTGGATCGTGCGCCTGCCGGGGCGATTGAGAAACAGGATATGGCGGTGTCCATGATTGATAAGATGTTTGGTCGCCAAGGAGGCCGCAGATCGATTGCACGGCGTGACCGAGCTTAGCTGCATTTCCGGATCGTCACCATTGACCAGGACGGCAGGCATATCCGAGGCGCGCACATAATCGAGTGTCGCATCATCGACGGAAACAAGCAAAAGACCGATCAAATCCGGGGCCTGTGCCGCGTTGTAGAGGTCTTCGAAGCGTTGATTGGGCTGATAGATGTATGATTCTATCCGGATGTCCCGGCTTTCGGCGCGTTCGCGAACCCCTTCAAGGACGTACATGGTGAACTGGCTGCGTTTGAAATCGATCATGGCCTCTTGCGAGGAAACAATCAGGACCTTTTGCCCGGCAGTGGTGCTTGAAACGGCGTAGTTCATTTCAATGGCCGCAGCCCGGATTCTGGAGGCGAGATGTTCGCGGACATAACCATTGCCGCTTAGGGCGCGTGATACGGTTGCCGTAGAAACCCCAAGACGCGAGGCGATGTCGCTTATCTTCGTGCGTCCGCTAACTGCCATGTTTTTCCCTTTCCTGATTCTGATCAGTTTGTGGAATTTATTTACATATTGCACGAAAAATTTCTTGGTGTGATGTTTTTTCTTGTGCGGAACAGGAAGCCATCTTCCTGCTTCTTCAAATTTACAAAGCGCGTCACCGCCCAAAAAGGTGACCAAACGTGCAGGAACATCCTTAGGAGATATCCCGTGGCTATGGAACAACGCTATGGTGCCGGTCCCGACCAGATCGACGGAATGAACACGACCCAGTTGCGCGAGAACTTTATGGTCGAGCGCCTCTTTGTGTCGGGGCAGATCAGCTTTGCGTACACCCATTTTGACCGGATGATTGTCGGTGGTGCCGTGCCCGCAGAAAAGGCGCTTGGCTTTGGCGATGGCAAAGATGTAGGGACGAACCTGTTCTTTGATGCGCGCGAAATGGGCATTGCAAACCTTGGCGGTACGGGCTGGATCGAGGTGGACGGAACGCGTTACGCCCTTGCTAACCGCGATGTTCTGTATATCGGCCGTGGTGCTGAAACCGTTTCGCTGGGCAGTGATGATGCCAAAAAACCGGCACGCTTTTACATGAATTCGGTTCCGGCAGGACATTCTGTGCCGACGCGCCTGATTACGCGTGCGGAATCGAAAATTCTTGAGATGGGGGATGCCGAGAAAAGCAACCGCCGTTCGTTGGCGATGTATATTCATCCAGAGGTTGCGCCATCCTGTCTTTTGCTGATGGGGATTACCGATCCGGCGAAGGGTTCGGTCTGGAACACCATGCCGCCGCACCTGCATGAGCGCCGCATGGAGGCTTATTGCTATTTCGATCTTTCGGATGAAGATCGGGTAATGCATTTCATGGGACGTCCGGACAATACCCGTCATCTGGTTGTTGCAAATGGCGATGTCGTTTTGTCACCGGCCTGGTCCATTCACATGGGGGCTGGTACTGGGCCCTATGGTTTCGTCTGGGGGATGACCGGGGAAAATCAGGAATATACCGATGTATCGCCGGTTGCCATCAAGGAGCTGCGTTAAGTCATGCTGCTTAAATCCGGAGCATCCGTCCCCTATTGGCAGGTCACGTCGCTTGAGGAACGGGCATATGATGTGGCGGACATGCCGATGGAAGGCGAGATGGATTCAACTTTCTTCCTGACAAAGGAGAAGAATTTCATCCCGCATACCTATCCTTGCCGGACAGCCTATATTGCCGAGCGCCGGGGCAAAGAAATTGCCGAACTGCCGTTCCCTGACTGGCGGAAGGCAAGAAATATTTTGCCAGGTGGATCACCGTTTCTTGATCTTTCGGGGTTCTGGTTCCGGGCAACCCATATTCAGGGGTGGGCCAGAACGGCGATCAATGCCAAGGATGCCGGACCCGCACGGCTGCGGCTGGGGATTTGCGGGGCCGCGCGTGTTTATGTCAATGGGAGCGCGGTTGCGTGGCTTTCGCCCGCAACCCGGAATGCCATGGACGAGGTCGAGTTTGAGGCCAATCTAATACAGGGCCACAACGAGGTTGCGGTTCAGTTTGAAGATTTGTGCGAGCGCGATGCGGTTATCCGAATTGCCCTTACCTGGATTGATGGACCAAAGGCAGAGACCGGAAATTGTTTTCCGGCGCAATCCGAGGCCGTATCTGCGGTCGAGGCGGCTGTTGATGCAATGCATCTTGATCACAAATTCTATGACAGTGATGATATCTGGCTTGTCATGCCTGTGCCGTTTCCTGACAAGGTTGGCGGCACGATCAGGGTCGCCGGGCATTTCATGTCGCATGATCACGACGATGTACCGTTTGAGATCCCTGCGGGGGAAAATCGCGTTCGATTGGCATCGTCGAACGATTTTCCTGCGGATTACCGATATTTCGACTTTTCATTCAAGTGTGGTGATTTTGAGTCCCAGGCGCGGCTTGGCGCTGAGGTAAGTTGGCGTTCTGTAACCGGGCCCGCACCGGACAGTCTTGATGCACGTATTGCCGAAAGCCTTGAATGGATAGCCAGAAACGGTGAAACCGATACCGAGACTGCGCTTGCTTGTGTTGCCATCGGAGATGAGGCGGCGCTGGCTCGGGCCGAGACAATCATCAATACGGTTTTGCCGGGGATCGAGCAGTGTTTTGACTGTGCCGATTTTGCGCTGGTTCCTCTTTTATGGACGCGCATTGTGTTTGCGGATCGGCTACCTGCATCTTTGGTCGCGCGTATTGATGCCGCTATTCTGGACTTCCGTTACTGGATGGATGAACCGGGCAACGATGTTCAATGGTATTTCTCGGAAAACCATGCTCTGTTGTTCCATACTTCTGCCTATCTGGCCGGGAATCTCTTGCCGCAGTCGCATTTCCGGCGCGCAGATCGCAATGGCATCGCACAGAAACAGGCCGGTTATCAGCGCCTGATGGCGTGGTTCGATCATTTCGAAGCCGCCGCAATGGCGGAATTCAATTCTGGAACCTATTTCCCGATTGATCTTAAAGGGCTGTCGGCCCTGTTTGCGCTTGCACCCGACGACGTCATTCGAAAGCGGGCATCTGGTGCCATTACCCGACTGATCACCATGATCGCCAATTCGGCGCATCACGGCGTCATTACCGGGGCACAGGGGCGCAGCTACGAACATTCGCTTTGTGTTGCCGATACTTTGGAACTGAACGGTCTTGCCAGATTGCTGTGGGGCAAGGGTCAGTTCGGTGCACATGTGAACTGCCTGGCCCAGATGGCTTTGGCGTTGCGCGATCATGGGCTTGAGTTGCCTGATCTTGCCGATATTGCCTGTTGGGAAAAGCGCGATACCGCACAGGAATGGACTTTCTGGCAGGGTGAAAATGCGTTTTGCCGACTGTATCACTACAAAACCAGTGAAACCGCGATGGGAAGTGCTGCGCTTTATCGCTGGCGGGACTGGGGATATCAGGAAACGCTTCTTCAGGCGCGTATTGGTCGGGAGCCGGGCGCACAGATATTCATCAACCATCCCGGCGAAATCGTTCAGTCCGGTTTTGGCCGCCCGTCCTTCTGGGGCGGATCGGCAAGTGTCCCGCGGGTACAGCAATATCGTGATCTGGCGATTGTTCGATTTGAAGGTGTGGCGCCGCAACCTGATTTTACCCATGCGTGGTTCCCGACATTGGCGTTCGATGAATGGCAGCTTGACGGACACCGGGCGTGGGCACGTTCGGGCGGGGGAGCGTTGATTGTATCAGCTTCCGGTCCGCTGGAGCTTGTGCAAACAGGCGGATCTGCCGGGCATGAATTGCGTCTTTCCGGACGCTATAGCATCTGGGTTGTCCGGCTGGGCCATGCCAGTGATCTGGCGAAATTTGCAGCCGATCACGAGCTCAAGGTTCAAGTCGATACGGATGGCACATATCGTATTGAAGATACGCAATATGGCACGGTGTCGTTCCATCAGAGTGGTGTTGTCACGGCCGAAGGCAGGACGCTTGATCCGATGGAATGGACGCTTGAGGGCGATCGCACGGAACTGCCGATTAGTCCGTGAAGGATCCGAGAGCTCCCGTCGGCTCCTGAACGATGAAGGCCGGAATGGCAGAAATGCTGTTCTGGCTTTCTTGTGTTGGGTAAGGTTTAGGGATGTTTTGGAGCTGGCGGAAAGAGCGAGATTGTTATTGCCAGATAGTTGGGTGTGGTTATCTGTCTGGGTAGATGAAGGTTATGAGTCATATATTGGTTGAGTGAGGGGAATTAGAATTGGCGCGAAATAGATACTTTGATCGCAAAGTAGAGTATTCCGGGTGGCATTGGGGTAAGAGAGCGTAGTTAATTGCGTGCCCCCGCAACCACTCTTTCCGATCCGTTGAGTTTTGAGATATAGACTCGACGGATTCGCGAAACAAGAGAAAAAGTTCGGGTGCATGCCTCTAACAGAGGAGGCGGCACTACCGAGTTTCATTTTTCCCGGACTTTTCAAATAGATAAAGAAAAACCCGTCGGCTGCAACCAACGGGTTTCTGAAAAGGCTTAAGCTGCCCTTAGTGTCGAAATCTGAGGTAAAGTTTAGGCGACGGGATCGCTTTGTCAAGTGCAAATGCGATGTTTGAACTCTGCCGATACCACGCATGACATCTTCATATTCCCAAGCGCACACTGGCGCGGTTGCTGAACAATCAGCACCGGTCGGAACGTCTGCCGTTGCCCGTTGGCACTGGGTGCAGACAAAGATCCTTCATCATCCTGATTTGACGACAGCCGAAATCTGTGTTGCCGTCGTTCTGGCATCGCACGTCAATGATCGCACGCAGGCATGCTTCCCCAAGATTGAAACGATTGCTCGTGAGGCAAACCTGTCTGATCGTAAGGTGCGTCAGGCGCTCAAGCGTTTGGCCGAACTTGGATTGGTGGCAAAGCTGAGCCGGGCCGTTGGCAGACTTCGCAATCGCAACGCTTATCAACTGGTCGGTCTTGGTTCTAAACCGGCATCTGGTTCCATTAAACCGGCATCAGATTCCGGTATTAAACCGGCACGTGGTGCCGGTTCCAATAAGAAGAACACGGATAAAGAAGAAAACACGGAAGAAAGGGAACAGACGAATGCCGTTTCTGGAACCGGTGCAACCGTCCTTCCTACCGTCGATGATCAATGTTTGATTTTAGCCAGGAAGTGGCAACGGTTGTGTTCAGAGCCGTGGACGTTGGCGAATGCCTGTTTGCGGGTAAATGAGGCGATTGATCGCGTTGGTTTTGATGCCGTTAGGTCGGAGCTGGATAATTTACGACAGAAGGGAAAAAGACCTTCTAGGATAACCATTCTTGACGCGCTTGATGGTTTGATGCCGGAGCTGCTATGTGAGCTTGATGCTGCGGACATGCCGGGTCAATGTGACGTTGTTGGGCCGTCTGAATGGCGGGAAATATGTACGGCGATTGCTCGCTCCAATGTGCCGGGATGCAGTAACCCCGCTGCCTGGCTGTCTCAGATACAGGCGACTATTACGGGCGGAACGATTCAGCTGATCGCGAAAAACCGCTGTGTGCGGGATACGACTCAGCATCACCTCATGGATAGAATTAAATCGATAGCTAAGCTCCGCGGAGTGGGGATCGGCGCTATCTTGTGTTTGAGCTGATTGTTTATTCCACGAGGACAAATTGATACGCGCTGTAAACAGGGTCGAAAAATGTCTTCCAGGTTCACGGTGTCGACGACAAAGGAAAAGTGACAGTTCGTCGCCAGTTGCGTCGTCAGAAAATGTTTTCATTCTTCTCGGATCTCCCTCCCTGTCTGATCGGCCTTGAAGCCTGCGGCACTGCCCACTACTGGGCCCGGGAGCTCGAAGCCCGCGGGCACGATGTCCGGATCATCCCACCATCCTATGTGAAACCGTATGTTCGTCGTGGCAAGAACGATGCAGCTGATGCCGAAGCGATCTGTGAGGCAGTCAGTCGACCGAACATGCGCTTTGTTCCGGTCAAATCGGAGGACCAACAAGCAGCGCTAATGCAGCACAAGGCTCGCGAGCTTTTGATGCGCCAACAAAACATGCTGGTTAATGCGTTACGTTCCCACATGGCCGAAATGGGATTAATTGCCGCCCAAGGCCGGGAACGTCTGGACTGGATTGTTGATGTCATCATGGAAGACGAGGATGAAAGTCTGCCGGCACTGGCTAGGGCATCACTTCGACCACTGGTAGCCATGCTCCAGGCCAATGAAGCTGCTATCTATGTTGCGCGTACTCTTCTATGGAATCTTCGATAGTTCGTGTGACAATAGGTGTGCGGGTTGGTTTAACCAGATTGAATAGCCCCTGGAATTGTAGACACCCGGTTTGATCAGATTTGTCGTCTTTCGAATTCGACGGGTGACAACATCCCGTTGGTACTATGTTTGCGCTTCGGGTTGTAGAACATTTCTATGTAATCGAAGACATCCTGACGTGCCTCATCCCGTGATTTATAGACCCTGCGGCGGATGCGTTCGCGTTTAAGCAAGTTGAAGAAACTTTCGGCAGCATTGTCATAACAGTTCCCACGGCGGCTCATACTATGTTCAAGATTGTGCTCACGAAGGAAAGCGGCCCAGTCGATGCTGGTATATTGGGAACCCTGATCAGAATGGATCAGCACCCTGTTCTTTGGCTTTCGCCGCCAGACGGCCATCA
>NZ_ATWN01000020.1 GCF_000421265.1 Thalassospira lucentensis MCCC 1A00383 = DSM 14000
CGTGCCCGCCAAGATGGCCGTCAACTCAGCAAACAGATATTGCCAGATGCCTTTTTGCGACCAGCGGTTATAACGATTGTAGACCGTGGTGGATGGACCGTAATCGGCAGGGCAATCTTGCCAACGACAGCCAGATTGAAGCACGTGAATGATCCCGCTGATGATGCGCCGATCATCTTCGCGCCGCCGACCCGCCGCACGGTATGGCAGATGCGGCTTAATCAGCGCCCATTGCTCGTCGGAAAGCCAGAATTGACCCTTCATGTTACGGAACTCCATATATTGCGTTCCAGATCATTGAATCTGTTAAAGATTAATGAGTTCTGACCCTGGAACCATTAGAGCTCAAAGTTGTTGGCACGATCAACGATGACGGTGAATACATCGGGTTGTTCTTGCCGGCAGCTGGTGGAGATATGGTTCGTCTCGCGGTGGGTGATACTTACAAAAAGTGGAGGTTGGTTAAGTTTGAAGCTGATAGCGTTTTGTTCGTGTCAGGTAAAAAATCGGAAATTTTACATATTGCAGAATGAAGTGTTCTTGAGGGGATATTAGAACCAAAAAGATGCCTTTGTCGGAAAATGTCAACTTTTCTGGCAATCACGCAACTTTTTGTCATCTTTTGTGTCAATTCGTGTCAACTTTTCTGGCAATCGAGAATGCTAAGTGATTGATTTACTGAAAAGTCGGGCGTCACCTTTTGTGGCACCTGACAACTTTTGTTGTTGTCGAGTGCCACAAAAGATGACATTTTCGCCATAAAAGTTGACAGTGGTACTCGACAATGCCCTCGTTGGCAAAAGAGCCTTCGATAGGTGAGGCTCCATTTCCGTGATCATAATTCATATCTCTGTTGGCCGGACTGCTTGATCGATCTTTGAGGACCGTTTTCCTTGCCTTTGTGTGGGCGCACAGGGTTTGGTGCATAGACAGCCGTTCGCGCAGTCTGAATAGCATTTGGCTTTAGCTTCTTGCGTTGCAACTGGCCAGTATCGCGCGTCCCATTGCTTCCGCCACATTAAACGATCTCTGATGGCGAGCGTATTGGTGCTGACTGATGATGTTCACCCAGATTGCGATAGCATATGTCGCAGCACTGATCTGCATATAGTCGTGGGCAAACTTTTCTGGCGCCTCACTGGCAACGATTTCTGATGTCATTTGTCGCCAGTATTCGAGGAGTTCTGTTGCCAAATTGAAAGTGCCAGAAGATGCAGCGAGCAATTCTGTGATCAGGGCCTCAAACGCCTTGATGCATGCTCCTTCGTTATGGCGGGTCAGCCTTCTGGCAAGCGTTAGAGCGTGAATGCCGTTTGTGCCTTCATATATCTGGCAGATGCGTGCATCGCGTAGCGTCTGTTCGATCCGGTATTCGCGCAAGTATCCATACCCGCCAAGGACCTGCATGCCGATATCGGCGGCTTCAACCCCGGCATCGGTGCAGAAGGATTTACAGATCGGGGTCAGGAATTCAATCAGATCGGAATGTTTGTCTGTCTCCATCAGGGCAAAGGTCTTGTAGGTCATCAACCGGCCGGTCATGGCCAGCATGTCCTGACGGGCTAGCATGCGCGCAACATCAAAATGCTGATCAATCGAAACCGGTTGGCCGCTGTTGCGACCCCGGCCCTGCTTGCGCTCTGCAGCATAGGTTTTTGCAATGTGATGGGCGCGGGATGCGTGAGCCACGCCCTGCAATGCGACATCAAGGCGAGCATGGTTCATCATGGTGAACATGCACATCAACCCTCTGCCCACCGGGCCGATCGGCTGTGCCTGTGCTCCGTCAAAGACCAATTGGCAGGTGGGGGAGGCATGCAAACCCATCTTTTCCTCGATCCGGGTCACCGTGATGGCATTGCGCCGGGTCTCGCTGGTATGGGATGGGCATAGAAACAGGGTCAAACCGCGCACGCCATCTTCGCGGGTGCCGGTTCGGGCCAGAACCAGATGCAGGATTTCATCGCTCAGGTCCTGATCACCGCCAGAGATAAAGATTTTCTCCCCGTTAAGAACCCAACTGCCGTCGTCTTTCTGGCTTGCAACAGTACGGATTTCCGAAAGATCCGATCCGGCTTGCGGTTCGGTCAAGCACATGGTCGCAAGGTGGCTACCAGCTGCCAGTTTGGGCATCCATGTCTGGCGTTGCGCATCTATGCCAAATTGCTCAATCAGCCGGGCCGCACCTGGGACAAGTCCGGTGACCATCTGAAAGGAATGACAGGCACCGGCCAGTATTTCACTGATCGCGCCACAGACTGTGGCCGGGGCCCCCTGACCATCAAATTCCGCGGCCAATGATATCGCCTGCCAGCCCTGTTCAATATAGGCCTGATAGGCATCCCGAAATCCCGACGGCATCCTGACCCGGCCATCCTCAAACCGGCAGCCCTCCTGATCGCCCGGTTCGTCAATCGGGGCGATGATATCCTCGGCAAAGCGGGCAAAATGATCCAAAATTTCGTTAGTAATTCCTGTGTCAAATCCGTGCTCTGCGGCGATGCTTTCATCGCGTGTCGCAGACAGGGCAAACACAATGTCATCCATCGGGGCTTTGAAGGGGATCACGATAGCATCCCTTAACCTAGCGTTTCCTGATGAAGTGTCAGGCGGATAAGCTTGTCTGCAGACAAGGCGGCCTTGACCACATCTGGTACAGGAACAGCGGACAGACTTGCGGGATTGTCTGGATTGGCACGCGCCCACACACGGGTTTGCGATCCTTCAAGCAAGGTGGCGTCCCCAAGTGTGAACCGATGGGCAAGGTCAAACGATTTGCCGCCCCAGCGCGACACTTCGACGTGATGTATAATCAAATCGCCAACCCGGGCGGGTGCCATGAAATTGGCATCGGCACGGACCAGCGGTGTGCCGCGAAAGTCATCATCTTTTGCGATCATGGTCGCCAGATCAAATCCGGCAACCGATAACAGGGCAAGAAGGCCGCCTTCCATCCAGTCATAAAAGTTCGGGTTATAGACAATCCGGGCTGGGTCGCAATGACCCCATTCAACGTGGATTTCACGGGACAGTCGCAGCATGGAACTCTACCTGATTTAAGCGTTATTTGACCTGCTGAATGCGGATCAGCATTTCTACAAGTTGCGCGCGTTCTTCGGGCGCGAACCCGTCAAGAAGCTTGTCTTCGTGCTTTTTAACGGCACGACTGGCCTCAAGGAAAAGCTCGATCCCCTTGGATGTGGTTCGCAGCGCATAGACACGGCGATCGGTTGGCACCTTGTTGCGCACAATCAATCCGCGTGCCTGAAGTTCATCGACCATCACGACAATGTTCGAACGTTCCATGGCAAGGGCGCGGGCCAGATCCGTCTGGCTGATGTCGGGGTTCTCGTTGATGATCGCCAGCGCACTATATGTCGTTGGCTTAAGATCAAGATGCGTTAGGCTGGCGACAAAATCGCTATGGATCGACATATAGGCGCGTTTGAGGTGATAGCCGACAAAACCGCGTAACGGACTATCGGGTGACAACCCCGCAATGCCGTTATCCGGATCAACTTGCTTCTTTTTGTTTGCTTGCAACAGTGTCTCCATCTTTTTGCGCGCAGCTATCCTGCGACGATATCCACCAGCCAGAATGTCAGCGCCGGGAACGCAACAATAATTGCAATCCGCAGGCACTCCACCAGCAGGAACGGCACCGCGCCTCTGAAAATCTTTTGCGTCGGAATGTCGGGTGCCATCGCCGATATCATAAACAGATTAAGCCCGACTGGCGGCGTGATCATCCCCAATTCGACAACAATCAGGGTAATGATACCAAACCAAAGGGCCTGATGGGTTGGATCCATGCCGAAATCCATCGCCATGAAGGCAGGGAAAAATACTGGCACGGTCAAAAGGATCATCGACAGGCTGTCCATGATGCAACCCATGACGATGTAAAACAGAATGACCACCATCAGAACCGTCATCGGCGCGATCCCGGCCGTGCCAACCCACTCGGCCGCCATCGTCGGAACCCTTGTCAGGGCCAGGGCAACGTTAAAAAGATCTGCGCCAAAAATGATGGCAAAGATCATCGCCGTGGTGCCGGCAGTTTCGATCACGCAGTCAAACAGGCTTTTGATCGACAGGCTGCGCATCAAAAAACCGGTTAGTGCAATCAGGACGACACCAACCGATGCCCCCTCCGCCGGGGTGAAAACGCCGCCGTAAATCCCGCCCAGAACGGCGATGAAGACAAGGGCGACGTGCCAGATGCCGCCAAGTGACCTGATGCGTTCGCGTATTGGTAATCCGGGATGTGCAGGGCCTTCGTCAGGGAACAGACGCACATAAACGCCAATTGCCAGAATAAAGCCAAGGATGGCCAATAGCCCCGGGATGGTCGCAGCCAAAAACAGTTTGACGATATTCTGTTCGGTCAGAAGGGCATAAATGATCAAAACCACCGACGGCGGGATCAGTATGCCAAGGGTTCCGCCCGCGGCAAGCGTCCCGGCGCCGAGCGCGCCGGAATAGCCGTGGCGTCGCATTTCCGGCAGTGCAACCCGGCCCATGGTGGTCGCGGTCGCAATGGAGGATCCGCAAATAGAGCCAAATGCCGCACAGCCGGCGACGGATGCCATGGCAAGGCCGCCGCGCCAATGACCAAGCCAGGCGTTGGACGCGGTGAAGATCGCACGACTGATGCCGGTTCGGGTGGCGATCTGCCCCATCAGGATAAACAGCGGAATGACCGCAAGATCATAGGAAATGTATTTGTCGACAATCGCGGTTTTCAGATAGGCCGATAACGGCAACCACCCCGACAGAACCACATATCCGCCAGCCCCGACAATCGCCATCGCCAATGCAATCGGCATGCGCAGGAATATAAGGGCCAGCAGGACGACGACCATAATGATACTGATTTCGACCGGGCTCATTGCGGGGTATCCGTGTACGAAGATGTTGGGGAGGGGGGAACAAATTTTTCGATGACGTTCGACAAGGCGGTCAGCGATGAAAGTCCAAGCCCGCACAGCGCGAACCCGTACACAATCCAGGTCGGCATTCTAAGAAGCATACTGCGGTCGTTATAGTCATACATATCAATCAGGCCGTATGCGACGCGCCATGAAATAATGACCCACGCAAGGCAAAACAACGCCTCCCACACCTGATCAAGCAGGGTGCGGGTGCGTTGCGGGAAAGCCATGCTGAAAATGTCAACCATGACATGGTTGCCCTTGCGTTGGCACAGCGGCAAAAACAGAAAGGCGGCAATGCCGCATCCCATTTCGACGATTTCAAAGTCACCCCGAATGCCGCCAATGCCGATATATCGCATTGTTACCGACAGGGTGACCGTAACAGCGACCGCAACAATCACCGCACCGGCTATACCCGCAGAGGCAATGCAGGCGCGATCAACAAATTGACCAAGGAAATGAATGGGCGCAGCGCGGCCGCCGCGCCCACTGTGATCACGGGTGGCTCCTGACATATCAGGCGGTCTCGGCATCGATTAGCTGATTAAGGCGATCAATCATCACCTTGCCATCATGGCCAGCGTCATTAAGCGTCTCGATCCAGTCATCAACGACCGGCAGGGTGGCAGCCTGCCAGCGTTCAATCTCGTCCTTGGGAATCTCGACGAACTTGTTGCCGCGATCGGCACACATTTTGTAGCCGACTGACTCAAAGCTATCGAACTGTTTGCCGATCTGGCGTGAAAGGTCGATGCCGGAGTTGGCATCAATCACGGCCTTGAGATCATCGGGCATCCGGTCATAGGCATCGCCAGCCATCAATAATGCGAACGAGTTGGCATAAAGGCCGCGTCCGCCTGCTGCCGGTGCACAATGCACAGATGTCAGTTCATGGAGTTTGAAGGCCGGAACCACTTCATAGGGCAGGCAGGTGCCGTCAATCACACCATTGGCGAGCCCGACAGCCATTTCGGTCACCGGGAAGAAGATGGGCTCAGCGCCCAGAATGGACAAGGCTTTGCCAACACTCTGGTTCGGCGCGCGGATCTGCAACCCGTCAAGATCGGCCTGGTTCTGTATGGCTTTGTCGCGCATATGGAACTTGCCACCGGCATGAACATGGAAGGCCAGTGGCTTCATGCCGCGATATTCGTCCTGACCAAATTCATCCATGAATTTGTGCATGGCGACTGATGTGGCCTCAGCCGTTGTTACCATGAAAGGCAGGCTTGGCGTTTCGGAAATCGGATAGCGACCCGGGGTATAGACCGTCAGTGACCAGGCGATATCAACGACATTATTGGCAACCTGGTCGGCAAGTTGCGGTGGTTTGCCACCAAGCTGCATGGCCGGGAAAATCTGGATATCAATGCGGCCATCGGATTGTTCGCGAATGGTCTTGGCCCAAGGTTCAAAGAACGCCCTGTGCATCGGGGCAACCGGGGGCAGCATATGATGCAGGCGAAGTGTGACTTCGGCTGCACGCGCCTTGCCGATGATTGCAGGGGCTGCGAGCGCGCCGCCGATGATGCCCAGCATCTGGCGGCGGTTAACGGAAAATCCTGACATCGAACGTCTCCTCACATGATGGGCGCACCGGTTTGAGTCGGTTGACCCTGTTCCTTCCTGAATGTTTCAGCGACCGCTTTGTGCGGTTTCTTGCCACGATTTGGTCTTTTGGCCGCTATTACGTGCAGCTCTTTTATGGGTAACTATTTGAAATTCGGGGGGCGCTTTTCGAGAAACGCTTTCAATCCTTCCTGTGCATCTTCGCTGGTCTGGGTGAGCGCCGCACACAGGCTTTCGGTAAACAGGCCGTCGGTCTTGGCCATATCCTCAATCCTGGATAAAGCTTGGATCATCACATAGTTTGAAAGCTGGGCGTTTTCGGCGACCGTGTTGGCAAGCTCGATCGCCTTGGCCTCTGCTTCATCCGGACTGTCACAAACATAGTGGGTAAGACGAAGGCGCAGGCCATCCTCGGCATTGTATTTGCGCCCGGTCAGCATCATTTCGATCATACGATCCGCGCCCAGAATACGACCGACCCGGACCGACGCGCCGCCGCCGACGAAAATGCCACGGCGTCCTTCGGGAAGCTGGAAAAACGTTGTTTCGTCCGCAATGCGGATATGGGTGGCACTGGCCAGTTCAAGCCCCCCACCGATGACCGCACCCTTAAGCAATGAAATCACGGGTAATCCGCCAAACTGGATCATGTCCATAATGCGATGCCAGTTGCGTGAATGACGCATGGTTTCAGCCGCATTGCGCGCGACATGTTCGGCAAGGTCAAGGCCTGCGGAAAAGTGCCCGCCTTCCCCGGCGAGGATAACAACCCGGACCCCTTCTGGCGGATTGGCAAAAAAGGCCTCAAGTGCTGCCATCAAAGTATCGCTGACAGCGTTACGCTTTTCAGGTCGCGTGATGGTCAAACGGGCAATCGATCCGTTGATTGCGACGTTTAATACGTCATTCGCGCCGTTGGTCATGTTCTTGTTCCTTACGTAAAGCAATCTGTCTTCTATCGTGCCTGCAGGCGAACCGCGCCATCCAGTCGGATGACGGTGCCATTGAGCATGGTATTTTCAACAATATGGTGGGCGAGGTCGGCATATTCCTGTGCTTTGCCAAGCCGCTTGGGAAACGGGATGTTGGCCTGGATCGCCTGACGGGCTTCCTCGGGCAGGGTGTCGGTCATGGCCGTGGAAAAAAGTCCCGGCGCAATTGCCATCACCCGCACACCAATCCGGGCCAGTTCACGTGCGGCTGGCAACGTCATGGAGGCAATGCCACCCTTTGATGCCGCATAGGCACATTGGCCGATTTGCCCGTCTTCATAGCCAACCGAAGATGTATTGATGATCACACCGCGTTCGCCATCGTCATTAACAGGCGTTGCTTCGGATAACAGCTGTGCAGCGTAGCTCATGGTGATGTAGCTGCCGGTCAAATTGACGTTCAGTGTTTTGACAAATTCATCAATCGGCAGATCGCCGTCGCGCGGCAGAATGCGGTTGGCCGTGCCAATCCCGGCACAATTCACCAAGACGCGCGGCAGGCCAAGATTCTGTCTCACCGTCTTGAAGGCCGCCGCGACCGACTCCTTGCTAGACACGTCGACTTCCAGTCCGATTCCACCGGTTTCACGTGCAACCCGTTTGGCGGCATCGCCATTGCGATCAAAGACCGCAACCTTAGCACCTGCAACCGCAAATGTGCGAGCGGTGGCTTCGCCGAGGCCGCTTCCGCCGCCGGTTATGATGACGGGAACCTGATTGATCTGCATTTACTTACCCGAAGTTTGTTATGTTTTATAACAATTATGTTTGCACAGTAACGATGCGACGTCAATCGCCATTAGGGGGCTGAAATACGGTTTAAAATTTCTTCTCGCGCGCGCGAGCATTATAATGATTTCAGCGAACTTTTGATGGATTTATGCACGCATAGCGATATTGCGCTTGATGCAATGAATTATGATTGTTATGAATTATAACAATATAAAAATGATAACTGGAGGTTTCGTCTCATGCCTATGATTGCTGAACCCGGACTCCGTTCGGTTCGCATGGGAGATACGCGTGTTTCGGTGTCAAAAAAGGACAACGGCACGATCTATATCCAATCAACGGAAACACCCGATGACTATCCGCGTGCCATCACCGACAAGCTTGAACATTGGGCGCAAAACGCGCCGGATTGTCTGTTTTTGGCCGGCCGTGACAAGACCGGTAGCTGGCAAAAACGAAGCTATCTTGAAACCCGCGATGAAGTCCGCAATCTTGCGCAGTACTTGGTCCAACAGGACCTTTCCGAAGATCGTCCGGTTCTGATCCTGTCAGGCAACAGCCTTGAACATGGCTTGCTTGCACTGGCATCGATGTATGTCGGTATTCCCTATGCGCCCATATCGCCTGCCTATTCCCTGATTTCGACTGATTTTGCCAAACTGCGTCATATCTGCAACTTGCTCCAACCCGGCCTGATCTTTGTTGATGATGGTGCAAAATACGCCGAGGCACTGGCTGCGGTCATGCCAAAGGATGCCACACTGCTGGTCGTGGAAAGTCCACTGTCGCAATATGACTGCGATGTTTATGCCGATGTGCGTCAGACCAAGCCGACTGCGGCTGTCGATGCTGCGAATGCCAAAATCACCGAAGACACGATTGCCAAATTCCTGTTTACGTCTGGCTCAACGGGGATGCCAAAGGCGGTCATCAATACCCAGCGCATGCTGTGCTTTAACCAGATGATGCTGCGTCATGTGCTGGCCTTTCTGCAGGACGAACCGCCGGTGATGGTTGATTGGTTGCCCTGGAACCATACTGCCGGGGGCAACCACAATTTCGGACTGGCGCTATATAATGGCGGCAGTTTCTATATCGATCAGGGCAAGCCTACCCCGAGTGGCATCCATGAAACGGTGCGCAATCTTTGTGAGATATCACCAAACATCTATTTCAACGTCCCCAAAGGCTATGAGGCACTTGTCCAGCACTTGCGCGAAAACAAGATGTTACGGGAGACGTTCTTTGCCAAGCTGAAACTGATGCAATATGCCGGTGCCGGTTTGTCGCAATATCTCTGGGATAATCTCGAACAGATTGCCGACGACACGGTTGGCGAAAAGATCGTCATTGTCACCGGCTATGGCTCGACCGAAACCGCCCCCTTTGCCTTTACCACCACTTGGGCAGTTGATCAGGCTGGTAGTGTCGGTCTTCCGGCGGTCGGACTTGATGTCAAACTGGTGCCCAATGCCGAAAAGCTCGAACTGCGCCTTAAGGGGCCCAGCATCACACCGGGTTACTGGAAACAACCCGACAAGACCAAGGAATCCTTTGACAACGAAGGCTATTACCTGATCGGTGATGCCCTGAAATTTGTTGATCCGGATGATATCGATCGTGGTTTTCTGTTTGATGGTCGGGTTTGCGAGGATTTCAAACTATCCACCGGAACCTGGGTGCATGTTGCTGCCATCCGTACCGCAATCGCCCAGACGTTCGCTCCCTATGTCCGTGACGCGGTATTGACGGGGCTGAATGAGGGCTATGTGGGTGCGCTGATTTTTGCCGATTTCACCGCCTGCAAAAAACTTTGTCCGGATCTGTCCGGTGATGCGACGGAGCGTGACATCGCGACCCACCCGGTGGTCATCGAACATTTCCAGAAATGCCTTGATGAGCTCGGTGCCAAATCGACTGGCAGTTCGAACTTTGTTGCGCGCGCAATCCTGTTGGAAAGCTCGCCGGAACTTGATGCGCATGAAGTCACCGATAAGGGATCCATCAATCAGCGCGCGGTTCTCACCAAACGCGCTGACAAGGTCGCCGACCTTTACACCGACCGGTCACCCGCCAGCGTGATGATTGCCAAAAAGGGATAACCAGAATGACTGCGAACGCCAAAGGTCTTCGGACCGAATTTGAAGATGTCTGGCTGCTGGGCGGCAAGCGCACACCGTTTGTCGATTATACCGGCGCATTCGGACTGATTTCCCCGATTGATCTGGGCATCAAGGCGGCCCGCGCGGCAATCGAAAATGCCGGGGTCAATGCGACCGATATCGATTTCTCCATTGCCGGTTCAATGGCGCAGGCCTCCTATGATGCCTATATGACGCCGCGCCATATCGGCATTTACGCCGGTGTGCCGGTGGATCGTCCTGCTCATCTTGTGCAGCGGATTTGTGGCACCGGAATTGAGGTGATCCTGCAGGCGGCCGATCATATCTCGCTGGGGCGCGGGGATCTCGCGCTTTGCGTCGGGACTGAATCCATGAGCCGCAACCCGGTTAGCGCCTATACCCACCGCAGTGGTTTCCGCATGGGGCAGGTGGAGTTCAAGGATTTCCTGTGGGAAGCACTTCTTGATCCGGCGGTCAGTTGCACGATGGGCGATACCGCCGAAAACCTTGCCAAGAAATACGGTATCACCCGCGAAGAAGTTGATCGCTTTGCGGAACGCAGCTTTGCCCGCGCCGTGCAAGCACAGGAGGGCGGCTTCCTTGCCGGTGAAATCACCACTGTGATCAACGAAACCTTTGAATTTGCCGATGGTAGTTCGCGTTCGATCCGTTTGCCGCGCAAGATAGATCAGGTTGATCGCGACAGTCATGTCCGCCCGTCGCCTTATGACATTCTGGCAAAGCTTCGCCCTGCCTTTGGTGGGGTGCAAACGGGCGGTAATTCTTCGGCCGTTGTTGACGGGGCGGCGGGCGTTGTTCTGGGCAGTGCCGATTATGTTCGCAAGTATGGCCTGACACCGCGTGCGCGCATCATTGCCGGGGCAGCGGTCGGTGTTCCGCCGGAAATCATGGGCATCGGTCCGGTTCCAGCCATCAAGGCAGTTCTGGATCAAACCGGCATGACTCTTGACCAGATTGATCGCATCGAGATTAACGAGGCCTTTGGCGCGCAGATACTGGCCTGCATCCGCGAGCTTGGCCTTGATGAAGACAAAGTCAATGTCAATGGCGGCGCGATTGCGATTGGTCACCCATTGGGGGCGACCGGTGTACGGATCACCAACACCCTGGCCCGCGAATTGGAAAAATCCAATGGCCGTTACGGCATCGCCTCCGCCTGCATTGGTGGCGGGCAAGGTATCGCTGTTTTGATTGAACGGGCAGAGCTTGCCTGAGTGCTGCTGACCCACGGCAATAGTGCAGACCGGGTGAATGTTGATCATGTAGTTCTGCCTCAGACGGGGGCTTACTGCGCTGAAGATAAAAGATAATTAAAAGGGAGACTGAGGTATGTCGTTGCGCAATCATTTTGTGGGCACCGCAGTGCTGGCTGCTGGACTTATGACCAGTTCGGTGCCTGCTCTTGCCGGGGATGAGGGATCACGCTGGTTGACACCAACCATGATCAAAGCCCGTGCGCATATGTTCGCACCGGCTTTGAATATGCTTACGTTTCAACACATGAACCAGATCTTTGCGACCCGGACAGTTGAGGCAGGCGATAATGTATGGGAGCTTCCCGAGAAACCGGTTTCGCTTGATGATGGCTATACGCTGAATGGAGAGACGGTCAACCTGGCGCAATATCTTGAAGCCACATCCACCAATGCGTTGGTGGAGGTCAAGGATGGGGCGATTGTCCATGAAAGCTACCGAAACGGCAGTGATGCCACGACGCGCTTTATGACCTTCTCTGTGGCAAAGTCCTATGTTTCTACCCTGATCGGCTTGGCTCTTAACGATGGTTTCATCAAAAGTCTGGATGACAAGGTTACGGATTATCTTCCGGAAATGGCGGGGTCGGGCTATGACGGCCCGACGATCCGCAACCTTCTGCATATGCGCTCTGGCGTGGAATGGCAGGAAATCTATCAGTTTGGCAGCGATACCCAACTGACGCAGGTTCATGACAATTCCCTGGTTGCCTACAAATACCGCTGGTGTGACTAGGGTCCAGACTCATTCAAATCCAGTAGCAAACGAGCGCAGCAAGGCATAATGCGGCCATGAAGTTGTTAGCATTCTTGTCGTAGCGAGTGGCAATCCGTCGGAAGTCTTTCAGACGGCCAAACATGCGCTCAATGACATTACGTCCGCGATAGCGCTTCCGGTTGAAGGCATATGGTTGCTTGCGATTGGCCTTGTTGGGGATGACGGGCTTGATCTTTCTCCGTATGAGCCAGGCCCGCCAGTGGTCCGCGTCATAGGCCTTGTCGGCAAGTAGATACCTCGCTGGAGGAAGGTGATTG
>NZ_ATWN01000022.1 GCF_000421265.1 Thalassospira lucentensis MCCC 1A00383 = DSM 14000
GCCACTCGCTACGACAAGAATGCTAACAACTTCATGGCCGCATTATGCCTTGCTGCGCTCGTTTGCTACTGGATTTGAATGAGTCTGGACCCTAGCAAGGTAAGCTCTAAAATGCTTCTCGACGTAATTAGGTTGGACAAAACTATTTGCCATCTGGCAAACGACGTGTCGAGCCGCGCGTTCGTTAATCAAGTCATTCTCAAAACTGTATCCGTAAGTATACAGGACGTGGGGATGATAATGTAAGCGAGACATTGATAGATAGTCTCGGTCTCTACATACTAATGTTCCGCTTATCTTCCCCGTTTCAATATCGTTTATTATCGGATCAATATTATTTGATCCAAATTTATCATCAAATGACAGCTTTAGGTCTGGGCGAAATTCTTTGAACATCTTCGACCAAAATGTAATATCTGAGCTTCCTTCAACATAGACAATGTAGTCGGCCTTCTTGAAGTACTTGATGGCGCTCAGCCCAGCGTTGCTTCTTCGAAAACTCATACTGTATGGTCCTCGATTTCAATGATTCTATCCTGGTGTCTCCCGACGATATCTGGGGAATGTGTGGCGAAAATAATTTGAAGATTTGGATTGAGTTTTATTAGGGAATTAACAAGTTCAGACTGCCACGTAACGTGAAGTGAAAGCTCGGGTTCGTCGGCAATATAAGTAACCTGTCGTCTTTCACACAGTAGTGCTTCACCTAATAATATGAATAGCTGTTTCTCTCCAGATGATAGAAATTTTGGAGAGAATTGTTTGCCAGACTGAGTTTCAACGAAAATATCATTTCGATCATTAATTATTAATCGTTTTCTTGATAATCTATCATTCATAATGTCGATGAAGTTTTCGCGAGTTCTGTATATTTCAGAACGTTCTTTTTTTAAAGATGTCCAGCGATCAACAAGATTAATAAGTCGATTATTGTCAAGTATAGCGGCAATATCAACTGCCTCCATTCCTTCTTCGCCGGAGAGCTTTTTCATTGCGGTGTCAAGCATCTTGAAGTGACTGTCAATTAGCGTGGCGTATTTTTCTTCGTCTACGTTGAATTCTGCCATTATATGAGCGAGTTCTTCTCTCTCAATCTTTAATTCTGCAGCGCTTCTTCTCAATTCTTGGCCAAATCCAGTCGATTTATGAAGTAAGGAAAGGAAAATGGTTTCTTGGAATGAGTCGGTTTGTCTCTGATCTTTGGCTTGCATGGAGGAAAAATACCGGGTGAAGCCAGACAAAACACTATCTAGTTTTAAATCAACGAAGTCTCTCGCTTGTTCGCTGTACTCAAAATCTTGGATGCTGTGGGTGCGTAGTATTGGTAGCCATTTCAGATTTAGAAGAGAAGAGATTCTTTCGTGCAAAGTGGTGTGGAAATGTATTGGTGAGCGTACTCTGCGGCCCCGCATTCTGCTTTGAGGTATATCTTCAAAGTCATAAGTTGAAGGGGCTGATTCAGAAGATTTTTCGTAAAAATGATACGTAATAGTAGGGGAAAAATCGTCGCCATTTTCTTTCTCGACGATAATCTTGGGCTTTTTGTTCGAGCTGGTGGATTTCAGCGTAATCTCAATCTTTTCAAATTGGGAGCTTGCAAGAGATTCTAGGTCAATGCGTAAAGCTGCGCTCAATATATCTATAAACGTTGTTTTCCCTGATCCATTCACGCCAATAATAAAATTTAGATGTCGATAGAATGATAGGTCAACGATTTTTGTGCCCCAAAATCCGCTAATCTTGACTTGCTCTAGTACATTGGCCATCTAAATTTCTCACAGGAAACAAAAGTGATTATTTTTGGAAATATACTTGTGAAAATCATGCCTCCGCAATTAAAAGATGAGTTTTTTCTAAAATGTGTTCACTCGCTGGGGCGCGGGCGGTCTGTTTTTAGCTGAGAAGTGGTAGTTAATGGCGCAAAAAAAAAGCCCCGCAGCGTTTGCTGTCGAGGCTTTTTTGCTTTGGTGTGCGCTACTGCGCCGTCCAGCCGCCATCAACCGACATGTGCGTGCCGGTCATTTGATCGGCTGCGTCCGAGCACAGGAACAAGGCAGTTTTGCCGATCTGTTCAGGTGTGACGAACTGCTTGGACGGGTGTTTGTCCGAGACCAAGTGGGTTGCGGCTTCTTCGACGGAAATGTTGCCTTCCTTGGCCTTGGCTTCGATCTGGCGTTCGACCAGCTCGGTGCGTACCCAGCCGGGGCAAATTGAATTTGCCGTGATCCCGGTTTCGGCGGTTTCAAGGGCGGTAACCTTGGTCAGGCCCATGATGCCGTGTTTGGCCGCGACATAGGCCGCCTTTTGCGGGGAGGCAACAAGCCCGTGGGCGGATGCGGTGTTGATGATCCGGCCCCAGTCTTTTTGCTTCATAAACGGCAGGGCAAAGCGCGTGGTGTGAAACGCTGATGTCAGATTGATCGCAATCACCGCGTCCCATTTTTCTGGCGGGAAATCTTCGATCAGATCGGTGTGCTGAATACCGGCATTATTGATCAGGATGTCGGCACCGCCGCCAAATTTATCGGCGGCATCTTTCATCATTGCTTCGATTTGATCGGGCTTGGACAGGTCCGCGCCATTGTAATAGGCGGTCACACCAAAGTCGGTTTCAAGTGATTTTCGGGTGGCTTCGATCTCGTCCTTGTCGCCAAAACCATTAAGCATGATGTCCGCCCCGGCCCCGGCAAGTGCCTTTGCCATCGCAAGGCCAATGCCACTGGTGGAGCCGGTTACAAGTGCGCGTTTTCCTGTCAGCATGATGTCTTCTCCCTGAGGGTGAGGCGTTGGGGCCTCTTATTAACTTAGGAGGATCATGCCGCAGCGCAATGTAAAGCGCAAC